>NZ_CP187567.1:0-3236044 GCF_049860775.1 Microbacterium sp. PA5 | reverse complement strand
GACTCCCCGTGTCGTCGTGGCTGGGCCGTGTGTGAGCGGAGGCGCGGATGCGGTGCAGCCGGACGGACGTCGTCTCGCGCGCTCGCGCCTGTGGATAGGTGCCTGTGGATAAGTGGCCCGTGCCACGCTAGTCACGCGGCTCCGAGTGGCCAAATCCACTGTAGTTCCGCCCCGCGTGTCCTCGCCAGGCGGGCTGTGAAGTCGGTGGATAATGTGCCGCGCGCGCGGTGCCGGTTTGAGTTCGCGCGCGACTCGACGTACCCTTAGTCGGTTGACTTATGCCCGTCTTGGGCAGTCCCGTGTACATGTGTCTCCGGCCTCCAGCTTTCCGGTGACCGCCGATCCGGAGTGATCCTCATGAGCAAGCGTACGTTCCAGCCCAACAACCGCCGTCGCGCCAAGAAGCACGGCTTCCGCGCCCGCATGCGCACGCGCGCCGGCCGCAGCATCCTCTCCGCTCGCCGCGCCAAGGGGCGCACCGAGCTCTCGGCCTGATCCGACGTACCGTTGCTGGCGCGCGGGAACCGCATCACCCGCGGGGCGGAGTACAAGGCCGTCGTCCGTGGGGGTGCCCGCTGTGCCGGTGCGCTGACCGTGACCTACGTGGTGGCATCCGGTGAGGACCGCCCGGCCCGCTTCGGATTCATCGTCAGCAAGCAGGTGGGATCCGCCGTCACCCGCAACACCGTGCGCCGGCGGCTGAAGGCCGTCTGCGCACAGGCGCTCCCTGCGGTGCGTCCCGGATCCGACGTCGTCATCCGCGCGCTGCCCGCGTCGGCGTCGGCGGAGTTCCCGCAGCTGCGCGACGAGGTCGCCCGCTGCCTCAGCCGGAAAGCGGCCGCGTGAGCACGTCGACACTGCCGTCGTACGCACTCGGCGACGGCACCCTCTCCGCCTCCGATCCGCTCGCGTCCGTCGGGCTGATCCCGCGCAACCTCGTGCTCGCCGCGCTCCACGGCTATCGCGCCACGATCTCCCATCTGTACGGAGACGTCTGCAAGTACTATCCGTCGTGCTCGGCCTACGCCGTCGGCGCCGTCCAGCAGCACGGTGCGCTGAAGGGCGCCGCGCTCACCGCCGCCCGCCTCGCCCGCTGCCACCCCTGGGCGAAGGGCGGCATCGACGACGTGCCGCCGCACGAGCACTTCCGACACCGCCTCACTCCGCACGGCTTCGTCGTGCACCCGAGAAAGGACTGATCCTTGCTGGATCTCTTCGCCGCGACCCCGACGCCGGCCGTGCCGACCCCGACGACCCCGCCCCCAGCGGAGGGTCTCGACTTCTTCAGCGCCATCATGTGGCCGTTCAAGTGGATCGTCGAGACGATCCTCGTGTTCTGGCACTGGGTGTTCACCTCGCTCGGACTGCCGGCCGACGCCGGTCTCACGTGGGTGCTGTCGATCATCGGCCTGGTGATCGTGGTCCGCTCGGCGCTGATCCCGCTGTTCGTGCGTCAGATCAAGAGCCAGCGCAAGATGATGGAAATCGCTCCTGAACTGCGGAAAGTCCAGGAGAAGTACCGCGGCAAGAAGGATCAGCTCTCGCGTGAGGCCATGAGCCGCGAGACGATGGCGCTCTACAAGAAGCACGGCACCACGCCGGTCTCGAGCTGTCTTCCGCTGCTGGTCCAGATGCCCATCCTGCTGGGCATGTTCTACACGCTCTCGGACGTCAAGCGGCACGCCGAGTGGGGTGTGGGCGGCGTCGGGCTGCTCAACGCCGACCTCACCAAGCAGTTCTACGACGCCCAGCTGTTCGGTGTCGCACCGCTCCACACCAACATGATCGAGGCCATCGGCCTGGGTCAGAACGCGACGGTGATCATCCTGGTGATCCTGGTCGTGCTGATGATCGTCTCGCAGTTCATCACGCAGCTCCAGATCATCTCGAAGAACCTCTCCCCCGAGGCCAAGACCGGCCAGGCGTACCAGATGCAGCGCATCATGCTCTACGTCCTGCCGCTCGCCTTCATCTTCTCGGGCGTCTTCTTCCCGCTCGGCGTGGTCCTCTACTGGTTCACGAGCAACATCTGGACGATGGTGCAGCAGTTCCTGGTCATCCGCAATCTGCCCACCCCGGGCTCCGAAGCCGCCAAGGCGCGCGAGGAGCGACTGGCGCGCAAGGGCAAGGCGGTCGATGCACAGGGCCGCATCGTGCCCCTCGAGAAGTACCAGGCCGAGCAGCAGCGTCTGTATGAAGAGGCGCAGCGTGCCAAGCAGCAGGCCCCCAAGCGTCAGCAGCCCATGGGCAAGCAGCGCGCCAAGAAGCAGGGCCAGCCGAACAAGCCCGAGAACAAGCCGGGCAACAAGCCCGAGAGCAAGCCGCAGAACAAGCCCGAGAACAAGCCCGAGAGCAAGCCGGGCAACAAGCCCGAGAAGCCCACCGACGGGCCCGACGCGCCGGGCAAGCCCGGAAACCCCGACAACAAGTCCTGATCGAGTCACCGAGGATCCCCATGACCACCTCTCCCGAGACCACCGTCACCGTCGCGCAGCTGGAGGAGGAAGGCGACGTCGCCGCCGACTACCTCGAGGCGCTGCTGGACATCGCGGACATCGACGGCGACCTCGCCCTCGACGTGCGCGCCGGCCGTGCCTATGTCACCGTCGAGAACGACGACGCGGCCTCCCTGCGCCTGCTCTCCTCCCCCGACACGGTGCAGGCGCTCCAGGAGCTCGTGCGGATCGCAGTGCAGACCAAGACCGGTCGCTTCTCGCGACTCATCCTGGATATCGGAGGCTCGCGCGACGCGCGCCAGCAGCAGCTGGAGAAGCTGGTCGACCGCGCGATCGAGCGCATCGAGGACGGCGCCTCCCAGGCGTCGCTGCCGGCGATGTCGAGCTACGAGCGCAAGCTCGTGCACGATGTGGTGGCCGAACGCGGCGGCTTCGTGTCCGAGTCGTACGGCGAGGGCGCCGACCGTCACACGGTCATCCGCCGTGGCTGATGTTTCACGTGAAACATCGATGATCGACGTCGAACCCGAGCCCGCGGCGGCGACCACCGTCTTCGGAGACCATCTCGAGCACGCCCGCGCCTTCACCGCCGCGCTCGCAGCGCACGGTGAGGAGCGGGGGCTCATCGGGCCACTCGAACCGCCGCGGCTGTGGACGCGTCATGTGCTGAACAGCGCGGTGGCGGCTCCGCTCTTCCCCGCCGGTGGCCGTGTCGGAGACCTGGGATCCGGTGCCGGACTCCCCGGCCTGGTGCTGGCCATCGCGCGACCCGACGTGCGCTGGGTGCTCATCGAGCCGATGGAGCGTCGCGTGGCCTGGCTGGATGAGCAGGTCGCCGCCCTCGGACTCACGAACGTTGAGGTCCTTCGCGCGCGTGGCGAGGACTGGAAGGAGGGGCCGGTGCTCGATGCGGTGACGGCACGCGCGGTGAGCGCCCTCCGGACACTCGTCCCGATCGCTGCGCCGCTCGTGCGCTCCGGAGGCGAGCTCATCCTGCTCAAGGGCGCCAACGCCGCCAACGAGATCGCCGCGGCGGAGAAGGTGATCCGGAAGCACCGACTGAGCGACGTGCGCGTCGAACCCGTCGGCGAGGGCGTGATCGACGAGCCGACGCGCGTCATCCGCGCCACCGTGCGCTGACCTCCATCGCGTTGATGTTTCACGTGAAACATCGAGCAGCGAGTGTCGCACTCGCCGAGCCACCCCTTTGTGCGGCGTTTCACGTGAAACATCGCCGACGCACCCGGCCGCGGCCAGGGCTGGGGGTGGCCTCGACTACAGTGGGATGGTCCCGAAAGACAGGAGATGCAGGTGGCGGAATCGGAGAGCACGACACCCTCCGCACCCTTCTCTTTCGATGACAGCCCCATTGCGCGGGAGCTGGCCGACCTCACGTCGCGCCGAAAGGTCCTGGAGGGCGTGCGGGTCGACTTCACCGGCCCCACCCGCGTGATCACGGTGTCGAACCAGAAGGGGGGGGTCGGCAAGACGACCACGACCGTGAACATCGCCTCGGCGCTGGCGAGCCTGGGCGCCCGCGTGCTCGTGGTCGACCTCGATCCCCAGGGCAATGCGTCCACCGCGCTCGGTGTGCCGCACACGGCGGACATCCCCAGCGTCTACGACGTGCTGATCGACGAATTCCCCCTCGCCGACATCGTGCAGACGAGCCCGGAGTCGGATCGACTGATGTGCGCGCCGTCGACGATCCACCTGGCGGGCGCAGAGATCGAGCTCGTCTCGCAGGTCGCGCGGGAGCATCGCCTCCGCACCGCGCTCGAGGACTACCTCGCCGCGAGCGAGGAGCCGCCCCACTTCGTGATCGTCGACTGCCCGCCGTCGCTCGGCCTCCTCACGATCAATGCGTTCACGGCCGCGGACGAGCTCATGATCCCGATCCAGTGCGAGTACTACGCGCTGGAGGGCCTCAGCCAGCTGCTGGGCAGTGTGCGGATGATCCAGAAGCACCTCAATCCGCGTCTGCACCTGTCGACGATCCTGCTGACGATGTACGACGGGCGCACCCGTCTCGCGCAGCAGGTGGCGGACGAGGTCCGCTCGCACTTCCCGAAGGAGGTGCTCCAGACCGTCATCCCTCGCTCGGTGCGCGTCTCGGAGGCGCCGAGCTTCGGCCAGACCGTGATCGCCTACGACGGAGCGTCGGCCGGCGCGGTCGCCTACCGTGAGGCCGCCGTCGAGATCGCACGGCGCGGACACCAGCACCCCGACGAAGGAGCATCCTGATGGCGAAGCGAACCGGCCTCGGCCGCGGAATCGGCGCACTCATCCCCACAGCGGAGTCCGGTGAGGCGCGTCCCGTCGACGTGTTCTTCCCCGGCGCGCCCGCGGCGACCGCCGAGGACGGCGACACGGCCGAGCTGCTGGCGATCCCCGGGACGAGGCTCATCGAGATCGATCCGAACGAGATCGTCCCCAATCCCCGCCAGCCGCGCACCCACTTCGACGCCGACGACCTGGCCGAGCTCGTCCACAGCGTGCGCGAGTTCGGCGTGCTCCAGCCCGTCGTCGTGCGCACCAACGAGGACGGCAAGTACGAGCTCATCATGGGCGAGCGCCGCACGCGTGCGTCGCGCGAGGCCGGCCTCACCGCCATCCCTGCCATCGTCCGCGACACCTCGGATGAGAACCTCCTGCGCGACGCGCTGCTCGAGAACCTCCACCGGTCGCAGCTGAACCCGCTGGAAGAGGCGTCCGCCTATCAGCAGCTGCTCGACGACTTCGGCATCACGCAGGAGGAGCTGGCGGGCCGGATCGGCAGGTCGCGGCCGCAGATCAGCAACACGATCCGTCTGCTGAAGCTGCCGGTGCCGGTCCAGCAGCGGGTGGCCGCGGGCGTCCTCAGCGCGGGACACGCGCGGGCGATCCTCTCGCTCGAGGACGCAGAGGCCATGCAGCGCCTCGCCGACAAGATCGTCAACGAGGATCTGTCGGTCCGGGCCGCGGAGGCGGCATCGAAGGCTCCCGAGGCCGGCGCACGCCGCGTCGCACCCAAGGCAGGTGCGCGACGCGCCCACCTCGACGACGTCGCCGAGCGCCTGGGTGATCGCCTGAACACCAAGGTGAAGATCACACTGAACGCGAAAAAAGGCCAGATCAACATTGATTTCGCCACGATCCAGGATCTCAACCGCATCCTCGCCGAGCTCGGCGAGACCGAGTACGGGACGCACTGATCGGGGGCACCCGATCGCCGGAGATCGACGCCGACGTCGCCGACCGGTCGTACCCTGGATAGGTGACCGATCAGCCCCACGTTCCCCGACGCGCCAGCCTCGAACTGCTGCGCGCCGAAGCGGGCGACGAGCTGTCGGTGCTGATCGAGGAGCGTCTGCGCGACGGCGAGGACCCGTGGGAGTTCATGGAGGACCTTCCCACGGTCGACGAGCTGGTCGTCCTCACGCTCCGCGCCGAGAACATCGCATCCGACGGCGGCGTCCGCCCGACCGCCGCGCGCAACTACCGCGTGCTCCGTCAGATCGCCATCGAGTACCCGCCGCTGACCCGCGCCGTCTGGCGCCTGCTGGGAAGCGAGCCGCACCGCACCTGGGATGCCTCGGTGCGCGCCGAAGCCTCCTGACGAACCGTCCGGCCGCACTCCCCACGCCCCGCGCGGGCAAAGGAAAACCCCGGTCAGAACAACTATCTGACCGGGGCTCCTGACGTTTCTCAGCCGAGGTAGGCGGCGAGGTCCTGCTCGAGCGCGAACTTCGGCTTCGCACCGATGATCGTCTTCTCGACCTCACCCTTGTGGAACACCTTCATCGCGGGGATCGAGGTGATCTGGTACTTCATCGCGAGGTTCGGGTTCTCGTCGACGTTCAGCTTGAGGACGGTGATCTTGTCGCCGTTCTCCGCCTGGATCTCGTCGAGGATGGGTCCGACCATGCGACAGGGACCGCACCACTCCGCCCAGAAGTCCACCAGGATGGGGCCTTCGGCGTCGATGACGTCCTGCTGCCAGGTGCTCTCGTTGGTGGCCTTGGCGCTCATAATCCATGTCTCCTTAGGAAGCTGTCGTGGGGTGGAACGCGGCGGGGTCGCGTTTTGTTCCGTGGGTCTGCGACCGCCCGCGTCAGGCCGCGTCGGCCTCGGGGAGGCCGTCGATCTGCGCCTCGTCCACGGCCGGAGCACCGGCGTCGGCGAGGGAGGCGAGGTAGTGCTCGACGTCGAGCGCCGCCACCGTTCCGCTGCCGGCGGCGGTGACCGCCTGGCGGTAGGTGGGGTCGATCACGTCGCCGGCGGCGAAGACGCCGGGCACCGAGGTGCGCGACGAGCGGCCGTCGACCCAGATCGTGCCGTGCTCGGTGAGGTCGAGCGTGCCGTGCACGAGGTGCGTGCGCGGGTCGTTGCCGATGGCGACGAAGATGCCGTCGAGGGCGAGCTCGCGGCGCGATCCGTCGACGGTGTCCTCGAGGACCACACCAGTCACCGAGTCCTCGCCGAGCACGTCGACGACCGCGCTGTTCCACACGAACTCGATCTTCTCGTTCGCGAAGGCGCGCTCCTGCATGATCTTCGACGCGCGCAGCTCGTCGCGACGGTGGATCACGTAGACCTTCGTCGCGAACTTCGTGAGGAACGTCGCCTCCTCCATGGCGGAGTCGCCGCCGCCGACGACGGCGATCGTGCGCTCACGGAAGAAGAACCCGTCGCAGGTCGCGCAGTAGGAGACGCCGTGGCCGGACAGGCGCGATTCGCCCTCGATGCCGATCTTGCGGGGCGCCGATCCGGTCGCGTAGACGATCGCGTCGGCCTCGTGGGTGGCGCCGGAGCCGAGGGTGACCTTCTTGACGCGGCCCGAGAAGTCGACGGCGGTGACGTCGTCGTAGAGCACCTCGGTGCCGAAGCGCTCCGCCTGCTCCTGCATCTTCGTCATGAGCTCCGGGCCCATGATGCCCTCGGGGAACCCGGGGAAGTTCTCGACCTCGGTCGTGTTCATGAGCTCGCCGCCGGCCTCGACGGAGCTCGCGATGAGGAGGGGCTCGAGGTTGGCCCGCGCAGCGTAGATCGCCGCGGTGTAGCCCGCCGGTCCCGATCCGATGATGATGACCTGCCGCACGTCGATGTCCCTTCGTCTGCGGGGCTCTCCGGCCCCGGCACATTCAACCCATGGTAGCCGCGCGGCATTCCCGCACGCGGGCTCTCGCAGGGGTGTCTCAGGGCTGTCTCAGGCGGCTCGACCCGGCACGGCGCCGCTCCGCGCCGGTCAGCGGCCCGGGAGGAACCGGCGGACCGCCTGGAGCGCGGTGCGCAGCTCCGGGGCGCGGAGGAGGGCCAGGAACAGGACGTACACGCACAGCGTCAGAAGGCCGATGAGCGCGGCGGCGAGGAACCCCGACAGGCGATCCGACGCGGGCCAGCCGTCGGCGCCCCCCAGCAGCTCGAACGCGAGCCATCCGGCGCCGGTGGCGGGGACCGCGGCCGCGACGAAGCGCAGCACCGAGCGGGCCGCGCCGCCCAGGCCGAGGGGGCCGAGCTTGCGCCGCAGGAGCGCGACCGCGAGGGCGAACTGCACGATGTTGGCCAGGGACTGGCCGAGGGCGATTCCGACCGCGAGCCACGGCGCGGGCAGCACGAGGAAGCCGACGACGGAGGTGAGGACGACGAGGACCGCCTGCACCACCGTGTAGAGGAACGGCGTGCGGGTGTCGCCGAGGGCGTAGAACGTGCGCTGGATGCCGAACTGGAACGACAGCGGCAGCAGCGCCACGAGGAAGGCGCCGAGCACCCAGGCGAGCGCCACCGCCTCGTCGGGGTGGTCGGCGAAGATCGCCGACAGGGGCACGATGGCCGCGACCATGGCCCCCAGGACGCCGACCATGAACACGCCGATCGTGCGGGTGAGCGTCGAGAGGTCGGCGGTGACGGCGTCGGTGCGCCCCTCGGCGACGTGCTCGCTCAGCTGCGTGTAGTACGGGGTGCCGAGGGAGATCACGATCACCGAGAACGGCAGCATGAACAGGAGCCAGGCCGTCTGCATGGCGCCGTTGGCGGCGCCCAGACCGGAGGCCGAGCCGACGAGGTTCGCCTGCACGGCGCCCGCCACCTGCCCCACGACGACCATGAGGAAGGTCCACCCGGCCAGCCGGCCGATGTGGCCGAGCCCGATGCCGCGCCACCGGAAGTCCGCCCGCACGGTGAGCCCCGCCCGCCGCCAGAACAGCAGCAGCACGACGGCCTGCAGCACGATGCCGAGCGTCGCGGTGCCGCCCAACAGCGCGATCATCTCGGGCGTCCACCCGGTCGCGGAGCGACGGAGCCCGAACAGCCAGATGAAGGCGCCGAACCCGGCGATCGAGACGATGTTGTTGATGATGGGGGACCACGCGTAGGGGCCGAAGATCCGCCGGGCGTTGAGCACCTCGCCGACCAGGGCGTAGAGGCCGTAGAAGAACAGCTGCGGCAGGCACCAGTACGCGAGCGCGAGCGCGAGCGCGCGTCCGTCGGCCGAGAACCGCCCCCCGTAGATGAGCACGAGCAGCGGCGCGGCGACCATCGCCACGGCGGTCACCGCCGCGAGCGTGACGACGCCGAGGGTGAGCAGCTTCGAGACGAACGCGCTGCCGCGGTCGTCGTGGGTGCGGACCGCCTTCACGATCTGGGGCACGATGACCCCCGCCAGCAGGCCCGACGAGATCAGGGCGAAGATGCTGTTGGGGAGCTGGTTGGCCACGCCGAACGCGTCGAAGGCCGCGGAGGGGACGACGCCGAGCGCCCCGACGAGGACGACGTTGCGAATCAGGCCGGTCACGCGCGAGACGAGCGTGCCGGCGCCGATGAGCGCGCTGGCGCGGCCGAGGCTAGCCATCGGACCGCCCGTCGGAGGCGGGGGCCGTGCCGCGCCGCAGACGCATGACCGTGCGGATCACGCCGAGCACGAACAGCCCGCCGACGAGCACGGCCATGACGACGATCCCGACCGTCTCCCACTCCGCCCGCACGGTGACCACGATCGTCGTGGTCTCGCCGATCGGAACCATGGAGGTGCTCCGCAGATGCAGGTCGATGCTCGACTCGCCGCTTCCCACCCGGGCCTGCACGGGGACGTCGACGCGGGTGGTCTGCTCGGCCCCGGCGGCCACCTCGGTGGTGGCCTGCACGACGAGGCGGGGGTCGTTGGGCTCGGTCACGAGCACGAGCGTCACCGGCCAGGGCAGGTCGTTGCGCACGGAGAACGTCAGCGGGGCGCTCGAGCCGAGCAGGTTGACGTCGGGCGACGGCACGATCCGCACCGCGTCGAGGGTCGCGTCGGTCGCCTCCCGGTGGGCGCCGACGGCGACGTCCCACGCATCGGGGTGGTCGCGCCAGGCGGTGCCGATCAGCTGCAGCACCGCCGCGCGCTCGGGCGCCGTCAGCACGGCGGGATCCTCCAGGATCGACGCGAACCGGTTGAGCTCCCGCTCGTCGTCGAGGAAGCCCTCGAGAACGCCCGCCCGGCGGTCGTCGGGCTCGACGGCGTCGGCGGTGACCGCCGAGCCGGGGCCCGTGGCGATCAGCGCGTCCAGTCCGATGGCCTCGCGGCCGTCGAGGCCCACGGCGGCGCGCACGGCGGTCCGCAGCGCGAGGGGCGTGCGATCGTCGGCGCGTCCGACGGTGACGAGGAGGGGTGCGCCGCCGTCGGCGAACGACGCGAACGCCGATGCCGTGGCCAGGGCCGCCGACCGGTCGATGCGGCGCGGCGCCGTGCTCGCCGTGAGGAGCGCGTCCGAGACGGCGGCGTCGTGCACCAGCAGCTCGGCGTCGCCGGCGCGCGCCCGCGGCCCCTCCTCGCCGTCGACGGCATCGGACGCAACGATCGTGAGAGGGTCGTCGCCCTGGGCGTCGAGCCACGCGAGGAGATCGGAGCCCGCCGTCCCGTCGGCCGGCCAGAAGACGTCGGAGCGGGACTCCCCGATGTCGGTGAGCGTCTCGACATCGGGCGTGGCCGGCTCCTCCGCACCGGGGGTGGCCGTGGCGTCCGGCGTGGGCGGGACGGCCCCGGCGGCCACGAGCGAGGGCGCGAGGGTGGGGATGGTGAGGGGAGCGGCCAGTTCGGCAGCGAACTGCGTGGCGAGGTCGGCATCGCCGAACTGCAGCGCGAAGCGGGAGTTGCGCAGGGCCAGCAGATCGTCCAGCCATTCCGTCGCCGACGCGGGGGCGGTGGTCCCGAGCACGCGGATCGCCGCCACGATCGCCGGGTCGACCGCCAGGACGGCGTCGGTGCCGGTGACGGCGTCGAGCTGGGTGCGCAGGCTCCCGTCCTCGGCGGTCAGCGTCGCGAGCTCCTCGGCGCTCAGCAGGCCCGAGGTGAGCGGGCCGGCGGTGATCGGCACCACGACCGCGATCTGCCCGGCGTCCTCGTCGGGGACGACCCAGACACCGCGGGCGACGAGGGTGCCCTGGGACGACGCGTACGTCGCGCGGAGCGCGTACACGCCGGGGGCGAGGTCGTCGCCGACGTCCACGGTGGTCGTCGCCGTCACCGACGACAGCGAGGGCACGGTGGCGAGCTGCTCGGATCCGACACGGCGCAGCGACGGCGAGCTGGAGCCCTCGAGCCACGCCGCGACGGCGCTGCGCGAGGCGAGCGGGGCGCGGCCGACGGCGACGGCGGCCGGTGCGGCCGGCACCGCCGTGCTCGTCTGGTTGACCACCGACAGGGCGACGCGCAGTTCCCCGTCGGCCGCGATGACGCCGTCGTCCTCGGCAGCGACCCGGAAGGACAGCGCCGAGGGCACCTGCGGGGCGGCGGCCTGCGCGACCGAGGGCGAGACGCCGACCGTCAGGAGCGAAAGGACCGCGGCGGCGGCCAGCGCGGCCGCGGCCCGGGCCATCACCCGGGCGCCCGCGCCGCGGCGGGTCGTGCGGGGCGCGCTCGGGCGACGAGCGCCGTGCGCCGCGGAGGCAGGGGGTGTCATGGTCATGGCAGCAGAGGTGTGCGATCCATGACCGCACGACTGCACGCATTCTATGGTTCCGGCCCTGCGTTCCCCCTGAGACGGGCCGGGGGAGCCCGTCTCCCCGGCGGCGCGCCGGTGCCCCGGCCGATGCTGGGGTTGAATGGGGGCGTGACAGCTGCGCTTGCCGAGCCCGCCCCCGACCCGGATCTGTGCGCGGCGCTCCGCGCGGATCTCGGCGACGCCGGCTACACCGCCGATGCGGTGCGGGACGGCTGGGGTCCGCTCGCGGACGAGGCCGTCGGCCACGGTCTGACCGGGCCGGCGCTGGCCGCCCTCGGGCGACGGGGGGCCGGCGACGCCCTCGCGGTGCTGGCGCGACTGCTCTTCCTGGGCATGCCGACCGAGGTCGATGCCGTGGACGCGGCGCTGCCCCGATGCGGGGTGGCCGGGCTGGTGTCGCTGCACCTGGCGACCGTCGAGGAGGGCCTGGTCGTCCCGTCGGCGCTCGTGCGTCCTCAGGACGTGGCCGACGAGGCCGGTGCCGGCCACTGGTGGATCGCCAGCGACCTCGACGAGGCGGCGCTCGCGGCGCGCACGGGCGGCGTGCTCCCGACCGATCACGTGCTCGGGGTGGGCGGCGCCTCGCTGACCCTCGCCGGGCTGCAGCTGCCGGCGCCGGCCGGGCGGGTGCTCGACGTCGGCACCGGCTGCGGCATCCAGGCGCTGCGGGCACGCCACTACGCCGATCGCGTCGTCGCGACCGACGTCTCGTCGCGGGCACTGCGGTTCACCGAGCTCAACGCGCTCCTCAACGGCGTCACCGGCATCGAGACCCGCCACGGAAGCCTGTTCGAGCCCGTCGCCGGCGAGCAGTTCGACCGGGTCGTCTCGAACCCGCCGTTCGTCATCACGCCGCGCAGCGCCGGCGTCCCGGAGTACGAGTACCGCGACGCCGGCTACGCGGGCGACGCGCTGATCGAGGCGTTCGTCTCGCAGGTGGGCACCGTGCTGGCGCCCGGCGGCGCCGCGCAGCTGCTCGGCAACTGGGAGTACCGCGACGGCGACGACGGCGACGGCCTGCGCCGGGTGCGCGGATGGGTCGAATCCTCGCCCGTGCCGCTGGACGCGTGGGTGATCGAGCGCGAGCGGCTGGATCCCCTCGCCTACGCGGAGCTGTGGGTGCGCGACGGCGGCACCGTCCCGGGCACGCCCGCGTACGCCCGGATGGTGCAGGCCTGGCTCGAGGACTTCGCCGCGCGCGGGGTGACCGCGATCGGCTTCGGATACCTGCTGCTGCACCGGCCCGCGTCGGGCTCCCCGACGCTCGCGCGCTACGAGCGCTCGCCCCAGCCGGTCGGCGGCGCGCTCGGACCGCACCTGCTCGCGGCGGTCACCGCCTGGCAGCGCCTCTCCGCGCTCGACGACGCCGCGCTCTCCGCCGCGGTCCTCACCGTCGCGGGCGACGTGACGGAGGCGCGCCATCACATGCCGGGGGCCGAGAGCCCGAGCGTCATCGAGCTGCGCCAGGGCGGCGGCCTCGGCCGCACGCTGGAGGTCGACCCGGCCCTGGCCGCGCTCGTCGGCGCGTGCGACGGGGACCTCGCCGTCGGCGTGCTCATCGCGGCGATCGCCGAGCTCCTCGAGGTCGACGGCGCCGACCTGGCCGCCGACCTCCTGCCGCGCGTGCGCGAGCTCGTCTTCACCGGCTTCCTGGCGTTCGCCTGACCCCGGCCGGCCCGTCCCGGAGCCCGGGCGAGCCGGGATGCGGCCCGCCCGATCGGTAGGCTCGACGCATGCTCAACATGGCCGAGGGCCTCGCCCGGATCGGCGCGCTCGCCGCGTCGCCGGTCACCGCGACGCTCGGCGAGGCGTTCGCCGCGGCCGGGTTCGAGCTGGCCCTCGTCGGCGGGCCCGTGCGCGACGCGCTCATCGGACGCACCACGCACGACCTCGACTACACCACCGACGCGCGCCCCGACGACATCCTCCGGATCGTGAAGCCGATCGCCTCGGCGACATGGGACGTGGGGCGCGAGTTCGGCACGATCGGGGCCAAGATCCGCGATGCCGGCAGCGGGCGCGCCGAGCAGGTGGAGATCACCACCTACCGCGCCGACAGCTACGACGGCGTGACCCGCAAGCCGACCGTCGAGTTCGGCGACACCCTCGAGCAGGACCTCGTGCGCCGCGACTTCACGGTCAACGCGATGGCGCTGCGGATCCCCGGTCCCACCCTCGTCGACCCCACCGGCGGCGTGGAGGACCTCGTCGCCGGGGTTCTGCGCACGCCGAGCGACCCGCAGGTGAGCTTCGGCGACGACCCGCTGCGCATGCTGCGCGCGGCCCGCTTCTCCGCGCAGCTGGGGTTCACGGTGGCTCCCGAGACGCTCGAGGCCATGGCGCGGCTGCGCGACACGCTCCGCATCGTCAGCGCCGAGCGGATCCAGGGCGAGCTCGTCAAGCTCCTGCAGGCGGACGACCCGGTGCGCGGGATCCGGCTGCTCGTCGAGACCGGGCTCGCCGGAGAGTTCCTCCCCGAAGTCCCGGCCCTGCAGCTCGAGGTCGACGAGCACCACCATCACAAGGACGTCTACGAGCACTCCCTGACGGTGCTGCGTCAGGCCATCGAGCTGGAGCGCACCCGGCATCCGGGCACCGAGCCCGACGTGCCGCTGCGGCTCGCGGCGCTCCTCCACGACATCGGCAAGCCGGCGACCCGGCGCCTGGAGCCCGGCGGGGGCGTGAGCTTCCACCACCACGACGCGAAGGGGGCGCGGCTGGCCCGCAAGCGGCTGAACGCGCTGCGGTTCGACGCGGCGACGATCACGTCGGTCACCCAGCTGATCGAGCAGCACCTGCGGTTCTTCGGCTACTCGGAGGGCGCCTGGACCGACTCGGCCGTGCGCCGCTACGTCCGCGACGCCGGGGGCGAGCTCGAACGCCTCCACATCCTCACCCGCGCCGACGTCACCACCCGCAACCGGCGCAAGGCCGCCATCCTGCGCGCCGCGTACGACGACATCGAGCGCCGCATCGCGGAGCTCGCCGCCCAGGAGGAGCTGGACGCGATGCGTCCCGAGCTCGACGGCAACCGCATCCAGGAGATCCTCGGACTGCGCCCCGGGCCCGAGGTGGGCGCCGCGTACCGGTTCCTGCTGGACCTGCGCCTCGACGAGGGCATCGTCGGCCCCGAGGTGGCGGAGCAGAGGCTCCGCGAATGGTGGGCCGCGCGGGGCTGAGCGCGATCCCCTGCCCGTGGCGCCGTGGCGCGACCTACACTGGGGGCACTCGCGGTCGGTGCCCGTCGCCGGCCGCCGAAGCCGTCCCTCACCGGTGAAGGGAGCGCCGTGCCCTCGTCGTGGTCGTCACGGCGCGAGGTCTCACCCGAGACATCGCGTCTGCTCATCGAGCGCGCGCACGAGGAGCTGGTGGTCGGCAACGTCGGCGATCCCCGCCTCGCCGACGTGCGCCCGCTGGTGCGGGACTCGTGGCGACGCTCGCTGGCGCACCTCGTGGGCGCCGAGGGCGCACCGCCCGTCGATCTCACCGCCGAGGAGCTCGAGGCCTACCGCAGCGCGCACCCCCTCGCCGGGGCGATGGACATGGTGCGGGCCCTCCTCGCCCCGGACTCGGACTCGGGCGTGATCGTCGCCGTCGGGGATGCCGCGGGGCGGCTGCTCTGGATCGAAGGCGACCGTCATGTGCGGTCGCTCACCGGCGCCATGGGATTCGTGGAGGGCGCCAACTGGTCCGAGCAGGCCGTGGGCACCTCGGCGCCGGGCACCGCGCTGGCCCTCGACCGGTCGGTGCAGATCCACGGCGCGGAGCATTACAACCGTCTCGTGCAGCCCTGGTCGTGCACGGCCGCTCCGCTGCACGACCCCGAGACCCGCCGCGTCGTCGGCCTGATCGACGTGACCGGCGGCACCGATGCCGCGACGCCGCAGGCCCAGCTGCTCGTCGACGCGACCGCCCGCGCGATCGAGAGCGAGCTCCTCGTCGCGCGGCTGCGGGCGAGGTCCGCCGCCACCGCGCCGGTGCCCGTCCGGCGCACCGCGGTACGGGCGCCCGAGCGCAATGTGCTGCGCGTGCTCGGGCGGGACCGGGCGCTGCTGGAGGTCTCGGGGGCGTCGGGCGAGTCGATCACCGAGCTGTCCGCCCGCCATGCCGAGATCCTCCTCATGCTGGCCGTGCACCGGCAGGGCCTGTCGTCCGAGCGGCTCGCCGAGCTCGTCTACGGAGAGGACGCCGAGGCGACGCTGCGCCCGGAACTGGTGCGACTGCGCAAGGCGCTCGAGCGCACCGCGCCGCATCTGGTGCCCGCCTCACGCCCGTACCGATTGCCGGCGGACCTCGAGACCGACGCGCACCAGGTGATCTCGCTCCTCGACCGCGGCGCGCACCGCGTCGCGCTCGCCGCCTACCGGGGCCGGGTGCTGCCGGACTCCTTCGCGCCCGGCGTGGAGGAGTTCCGCGACACCGTGCGACTGGCCCTGCGCGAGGCGCTCCTGGCCGAGGCCTCGGTCGACGTGCTGCTCGCGTACGCCGACACCGACGACGGAGCGGACGATGCCGAGGTGCTGAGCCTCGCGCTCAGCATGCTCCCCGCCCGCTCCCCCAAGCGCGCGGGCCTCGTCGCGCGGATCGAGCGCCTGCAGGCCTGACGCCTCGCGCCTGGCAGCCTGAAGCCCTTCGCCTGGCAGGATGGGCCCAGACGGAGGGACCGACATGACCGACGAGCACCCGAGCCCCGCGCTCACCGCCCTCGCCGAGGCGCACGGTGTCGCCACCGCGTACTGGTCGTTCTTCGGCGACCGGGTGACGGTGCCCGCCGAGACCCTCCGCACCGTGCTGCGCGCCATGGGCGTCGATCCGCGGACCGATGCCGAGGTGGAGGCCGCGCTGGCCGACGTCGACGAGGGCCCGTGGCGCGACCTGCTGCCGCCGTCGCTCGTGACGCGACCGGGCGTCCGCGCCCTGCTGCTCCACGTCGCCGACGGGCACGACGTCTCGGCGGCCGTCGCGCTGGAGGACGGCGGCTGGCGGGAGCTCCCGATCCCCGAGCAGCGTCCGGCGGCGCGGCTGGTCGGCGGCGTGCTGACGTGGCGGGTCGAGGTGCCCCTGCCGGCGGACCTCCCGCTCGGCTGGCACACCGTGCACGCGTGGCAGCGGCCCTTCGGCGGCGGCGAGCCGGATCGCACGGCGTCGTCGCCGCTGGTCATCACGCCCGAGCGGCTGCCCGATCCCCCGACGCGTCCCGGCCGCGACCGCGGGTGGGGTCTCATGGCGCAGATCTACTCGGTGCGCTCCCGTGCCTCCTGGGGCATGGGCGACTTCGCCGACCTCGGCGACCTGGCCGCCGTCGCCGGGGCCCGGGGGGCGGACTTCCTCCTGGTCAACCCGCTGCACGCGGCCGAGGTCACGAGCCCGATCGAGCCGTCGCCCTATCTGCCGGCCACCCGCCGCTTCCTCGCCCCGCTGTACCTGCGGCCCGAGGACATCCGCGAGTCCGCGTACCTGAGCGCCGCCGGGCGGGCCGCGATCGAGGCGGCGCGGGCGGCCGTCGCGGCTGCCGACGACGACGCGGATCGCATCGACCGCGACGCCGTGTGGGCGGCCAAGCGCACCGCGCTCGAGACGATCTTCGCCGTGCCGCGGTCGCCGGGCAGGGCCGCCGAGCTCGCGGCGTTCTCGGCGGCGGGCGGGCAGCCCCTGCAGGACTTCGCGCTCTGGTGCGCGCTCGAGGAGCACTTCGCCGGGACGGTGCGCCCCGACGAGGCGTGGGACATCCGCTCCGCCCTCGTCACGTGGCTGCGCGCCGAGCTGGCGGGGCGGGTCGCGTTCCACGTGTGGCTGCAGTGGATCGCCGATGAGCAGGCCCGGGGCGCGCAGGCGGCGGCGACGGCATCCGGCATGGCGATCGGCGTCATGCACGATCTCGCCGTCGGCGTGCACACCAAGGGGTCGGACGCGTGGTCGCTCCACGACATGTACGCGCCCGGGATCACGGTCGGCGCGCCGCCGGACATGTACAACCAGCAGGGCCAGAACTGGAACCAGCCGCCGTGGCTCCCCGGCGCCCTCGCCCGCGCCGGCTACGCGCCGCTGCGCGACATGATCCGCACGCTCCTGCGTCACGCCGGCGCGCTGCGGATCGATCACGTCATCGGCCTGTTCCGGCTGTGGTGGATCCCGGCCGGTCTCGGCGCAGGCGCCGGGACCTACGTGCGCTACGACCACGAGGCGATGATCGGCGTGCTGGCGCTCGAGGCGCACCGCGCCGGAGCCGTGCTCATCGGAGAGGACCTCGGCAACGTCGAGCCGTGGGTGCGCGACTACCTGTCCGCCCGCGGCATCCTCGGCACGAGCGTGCTGTGGTTCGAGCGCGAGGGCGACGGGTTCCGGCCGCCCGAGCAGTACCGGAGATCGCTGCTGGCCACCGTGAACACGCACGACCTGCCGCCGACGGCGGGATACCTCGCCGACGAGCACGTCGCGCTGCGTGCGCGCCTGGGGCTCCTGACGCGTCCGGTGGCCGAGGAGCTCGCCGACGCCGCGCAGGAGCGCGCCGCGATGCTCGCCCTCCTGCGCGAGCGCGGCCTGCTCGGCGAAGCGCCGACCGAGGAGGAGGTGATCGAGGCGCTGAACGTCCTGATCACCGCGTCGCCCTCGGTGCTCCTGGGCGTGGCGCTCGTCGACGCGGTCGGCGAACGTCGCGTGCAGAACCAGCCGGGCACCGACAAGGAGTACCCCAACTGGCAGGTGCCGCTGGCGGACTCCGCCGGTCGTGCGGTGCTCCTGGACGACCTCGCGGGGAACCCGCGCTTCACCTCGCTGCTCTCGGCGGTCGACCGCGCCCTGTAGCGGTCGCGCGTTTCGTCTCGGTCGCTGCGCTCCCTCGCTCAACGACCGGGTGGGTCGGGCCGCGTTTCGTCTCGGTCGCTGCGCGCCCTCGCTCAACGACCGGGTGGGTCGGGCCGCGTTTCGTCTCGGTCGCTGCGCGCCCTCGCTCACCGACCGGGTGGGGGGTGGGTCGCGGCGCAACGGGATGCAACGTTGCGCGACCTAGCGTCGTCGGCATCCGAACGCGGCACAGCTGCCGCGACTCATGCCGTCGAAGGAGACAACATGACCATCGTCGAAGAGGGCGTCTCGAGCGTCTACGCCGCACCCGGCCAGCGCGGCTCGGTCGCCGAGTACCGCGCCCGGTACGGGCACTACATCGGCGGCGAGTTCGTCGAGCCGATCAAGGGCGGGTACTTCGAGAACATCACGCCCGTCACCGGCAAGCCGTTCACCGAGGTCGGGCGCGGCACCGTGGAGGACATCGACCGCGCCGTCGACGTCGCGTGGAAGGCGTTCGACTCCTGGAAGCGGACGACGCCCGCCGAGCGCGCGGTGATCCTCAACAAGATCGCCGACCGCATGGAGCAGAACCTCGAGAAGATCGCGGTCGCCGAGACCTGGGAGAACGGGAAGCCGGTGCGCGAGACCCTCGCCGCCGACATCCCGCTCGCCGTCGACCACTTCCGCTACTTCGCGGGCGTCCTGCGCGCACAGGAGGGCAGCCTCAGCCAGATCGACGAAGACACGGTGGCCTACCACTTCCACGAGCCGCTGGGCGTCGTGGGGCAGATCATCCCGTGGAACTTCCCGATCCTCATGGCCACCTGGAAGCTCGCTCCCGCGCTCGCCGCCGGCAACTGCGTCGTGCTCAAGCCGGCCGAGCAGACCCCGGCGTCGATCCTCTTCCTCTTCGAGATCATCGGGGACCTGCTGCCCGCCGGCGTCGTCAACATCGTCAACGGCTTCGGCATCGAGGCGGGGGCGCCGCTGGCCCAGCACAAGCGCATCCGCAAGGTCGCCTTCACCGGCGAGACCACGACCGGGCGCCTCATCATGCAGTACGCGTCGCAGAACCTCATCCCGGTGACCCTCGAGCTCGGCGGCAAGAGCGCGAACGTGTTCTTCGAGGACGTCGCCCGCGACAAGGACGCCTACTACGACAAGGCGCTGGAGGGCTTCACGTTCTTCGCCCTCAACCAGGGCGAGGTGTGCACGTGCCCCTCGCGCGCGCTCATCCAGCGCTCGATCTACGACGGATTCCTCGCCGACGGCCTGGAGCGCGTCGGCAAGATCGTGCAGGGGAACCCCCTCGACCCGGCGACCATGATCGGCGCGCAGGCGTCGAACGACCAGCTGGAGAAGATCCTGTCCTACATCGACATCGGCAAGGCGGGCGGCGCGAAGCTGCTGGCCGGCGGTGAGCGGGTCGACCTCGGCGGCGAGCTGAGCGGCGGCTACTACGTCGCGCCGACGGTCTTCGAGGGCACCAACGACATGCGCATCTTCCAGGAGGAGATCTTCGGGCCGGTGGTGTCGGTCACGAGCTTCGACGACTTCGACGACGCGCTGTCCATCGCCAACGACACCCTCTACGGCCTCGGCGCGGGCGTCTGGAGCCGCTCGGCCGACACGATGTACCGCGCCGGGCGCGGGATCGAGGCCGGCCGCGTGTGGACGAACACCTACCACCAGTACCCCGCGCACGCCGCGTTCGGGGGGTACAAGCAGTCGGGCATCGGCCGCGAGAACCACCTGAAGATGCTCGACCACTACCAGCAGACGAAGAACCTGCTCGTCTCCTACGCCGAAGGCGCGATGGGCTTCTTCTGAGCTCAGCCCGCCTGTTCCCGCAGGTCATGTCCCACTATCGGCGAAGCATGTCCCACTTTCGGTCGGTCGACCCCCCGCAAATCGACCGAAAGTGGGACATGGTGCCCTACCCACGGGCGAACAGGAGGATGCCATGACGACGACCGATGGCGACCGGTACACCCGGGTCGATGTGACCGACGACGCGGCGGCGCTGCTGCGGACGCTCACCCTGCAGCACGGCCCGCTGATGTTCCACCAGTCGGGGGGATGCTGCGACGGCAGCGCACCCATGTGCTACCCCGTCGGCATGTTCCTGACCGGACCGAGCGACGTGAAGCTCGACGCGCTGGACGTCGGCCTCGACGACCCGATCGACGTCTTCATCTCGGAGGCGCAGTTCGAGTACTGGAAGTACACGCACCTCACGATCGACGTCGTGCCCGGCCGCGGGGCGGGATTCAGCGTCGAGGGCCCGACGGGCATGCGCTTCATCGTCCGCTCGCGCATGCTCACCGAGGCCGAGCTCGAGCACTTCGGGCTCGGCCCGGGGGCCGTCAGCGCGCGAAGCCGGTGAGGATCGCGCCGAGCAGGCCGCTCTGCATCAGCAGCCAGATCCCGACGAACACCGCGACGACGATGATCGCGCCCCACGGCACTCCCCGCTTGAGCCGCCGCCCCTGCGGAGCGACCCCCGGCGGCGGGCGGAGCAGGGCGGTCGGCGCGGCGAACGGCAGCGGCGTCGCCCCGTCCGGAGTGGCGACCCCGGCCGGCGAGCCGGCGGGCACCGATCCGGCGGCCCCGGCCCCGGCTCCGGCGGTGAGCCGGTCGTCGCGCCACCGCTCCCACTGCGCGAACTTGTCGAGGAACGCCCCGACGACCGAGAACAGCCACGCCCACGTGCCGGGATCGAGCGTCGAGAACTGCCGCTTGGCGTACAGGAACATCCAGTCGTCGACGATCTCGACGTCGAGGGCGGCGGCGTGGTCGATGAAGCGGGCCATGATGTCGGGCGTGAAGAGGTAGAGCGCATCCGCCTCGTACCCCGTGGGGCAGTAGAGCGCGAAGTGCCTGTCGAAGTCGCCCTCGAGGCTCAGCCGCTGGTCGCGGTCGAACGACGCGGGCAGGTTCGAGCCGAACAGCGCGTTGTTGCTCGTGGCGTCCAGCACGATGTGCGGCAGCGGCGTCGACAGCTTCACCGCGACGTACCCCCAGTGATGGGTGGTGCGGTTCTTCCCCGATCCGGTCGTGTACTGGTAGTTGCCGAACTCGACGAACCGCGGCCGCGCGCCGCGCACGACGTCGGTGGCCTTCCGGGCACTCCCCTGCCCGAAGACCATGCCCGGCAGCGGCGGATTGTCCGACACCGGATGCCACGTCATCCCGTTGGCCCGGGCGAAGCGGTCGAGGCGGTACCACCGCTCGGCGCCGCTGCCGTTCAGCAGGCGCCAGGCGCCGAAGCCGATCCCGACGAGCACGAGGACCACGAACACCAGCGGCACGACGGCGAAGACGCCCGCACCCGTGCCGCCGAAGCCCGGGCTGGAGAGCATCGCGAACATGCTGCCGATGATCCCGACGAAGACGCTTCCGAACATGAAGAGGAAGACGGCGCCGACCACGATGCCGACGACGATCCCCGCCGTCCCGATGCCGGCGGGGGCCCGGCCGGTGCGGCGGAGCTCCTTCACATAGGCGCGGGCGGTGGCCCGGTCGACCGGCTCCACCAGCGGACGGGCGTCGAACGGCAAGGGCGCGGTCATCGGTTCACCTCGTCGGCGTCGAAGGAGAGCGAGGCGTCGGCGGGGATCTCGTGCACTTCCAGTCTCGGGTCGGCGGCCAGTGCGGCCACCAGCTCCGGGGAGCCGCCGACGATCGTGGTGTCGTAGTCCACCTCGCTGACCGACACCCACGCGCGATCGGCGGGCCACACGATGCTCGGACTCTGCGCGCTGGGCGGGAACCCGTGCTCCTCCGAGATCCGATCGCGCCACGGGACGTGGAGCTCCCAGTCCGGTGATGCCAGCTCCGCGAGGTCGCCGACGAAGAGCACGTGACGGCGGCCGGGGAGTTCCAGGCGCGGGCCCTCCGACACGGTGCGGTCGAGGATGCCCTCCTGCCAGGTCTGGCGCCGGAAGACGTTGTTGAAGCGGTCGGTGAAGGAGCGGCCGAGCATCGCGTTGTGCCGGTCGAGCTCGGGGTCGCCGTCGCCGATCTGCAGGAAGGTGCGCGACGCCGAGGTCCCCAGGTGCCCGACGAGGCCGCCGTAGCCCTCCCAGAGCGCGGCGTAGCCGTCCGCGGGCGTCGCGGTGTGACCCCGCAGCACCTCCCGCAGCGCGGCGGACACGTCCGCCGGCATCCCGCCCTCCTCGGGGTCGTGGTAGCGCCAGCCCTCCGCATCCCGAGGGTCGTTCTCGCGGTTCGCGTACCGGTCGATCCCGACGAGGCTCCCCCACTGCGCCAGCGGGTGCATCGTCGTGCCCATCGCGGCGGCCGTGGTCGCCCAGTCCACGCGCTCCTCGCGCACCTCGACGTCGGGGTGCGCCGCGTGGAACGCGTCCCACGCCCGGTGGTCGGAGTACGGCTGCGCCGGCCATTCCGCGCCGACGGGCCGGTCGCGCGAGGCGGGATGGAACACGCGCGCGTAGGCGGCGAACCCCCGCGGCACGACGCCGTGCATGCTGCCGCTCCACGCCTCGACGTCGTCGAGCCGCTCGCGCAGCCAGTCACCGGCCGAGACGTCCGCAGTCCACTCCATGTCGCCACGCTACCGGGCCCGCAGCCGCGCGCCGGGGCGCCGACATCGCCGATTGGGCCTCTGACCGGGCGTCGGCTAGACTGTTGTGGTTGTCCGGCTGCACCCCTGTGTGCGGAAGTCCGCGACACGTGCATCAACCCTCCTGATGCCGGGAACCGCCCGGCATCCGTTCTAGTCCGAAGGAGGTGGGTTAGTGACGCACACGCACCAGTACGAACTCATGGTCATCCTTGACCCCGAGGTCGACGAGCGCCAGGTCGCTCCCAAGCTCGACGGTTTCCTGAAGGTCATCACCGCAGATGGTGGCTCGATCGACAACGTCGACGTGTGGGGCAAGCGCCGTCTCGCGTACGAGATCCAGAAGAAGAACGAGGGCATCTACGCCGTCGTCAACTTCACCGCCACCAGCGCCGCCACGCAGGAGCTCGACCGTCAGCTGAAGCTGAACGAGCAGATCATGCGCACCAAGGTCCTCCGCGCCGAGGAGGCGATCGCTCAGGTCGCCGCCGAAAAGGAGCGTGCCGAGGCCAAGGCCGCCCGCAAGGCTGCGAAGGCGTAACGACGATGGCCGGCGAGACCGTCATCACCGTCGTGGGCAACCTCACGGCAGACCCCGAGCTGCGCTACACGCAGAACGGCCTGCCCGTCGCGAACTTCACGATCGCGTCGACTCCGCGCAACTTCGACCGTCAGGCGAACGAGTGGAAGGACGGCGAAGCGCTGTTCCTGCGCGCGTCGGTCTGGCGCGAGTTCGCCGAGCACGTGGCCGGTTCGCTCACCAAGGGCATGCGGGTCATCGCGACCGGCCGTCTGAAGCAGCGCTCCTACCAGGACCGCGAGGGCAACAACCGCACGGCGATCGAGCTGGAGGTCGACGAGATCGGCCCCTCGCTGCGCTACGCGACCGCCCAGGTCACCCGCGCCGCCTCCGGTGGTGGTGGTGGCCAGTCGCGTCCTCAGGTGCAGCAGGAGGAGCCGTGGGCGACCCCCGGCTCCGCTGCCCCGGACGCCTGGAGCGCTCCCGGCGCCGGCTACGGCGACGACACCCCGTTCTGATCAACACTCTCCCGGTCGTTGAGCGAGCGCCGCAGGCGCGAGACGAAACGCCCGAACTCATCACTTAAGGAAGACACATGGCTGGAAAGGCTACCGGCGATCGCCGCAAGCCGCGGAAGGGCGCGAAGAACGCCGCTCCCGCGAAGGCGATCCGCGTCGGCGTCATCGACTACAAGGACGTCGCAACCCTCCGCAAGTTCATCTCGGAGCGCGGGAAGATCCGCGCCCGTCGTATCACCGGTGTCTCGGTGCAGGAGCAGCGTCTGATCGCCAAGGCGATCAAGAACGCGCGCGAGATGGCGCTCCTGCCCTACGCCGGCGCCGGCCGCTAAGGAGCACCCATCATGGCAAAGCTGATTCTCACGAACGAGGTTGCCGGGCTCGGAAGCGCCGGTGACGTCATCGAGGTCAAGAACGGGTACGCCCGCAACTACCTCATCCCCCAGGGCTTCGCAGTGGCCTGGACCCGCGGTGGCGAGAAGCAGGTGGCGTCCATCCGCGCCGCCCGCGAGTCCCGTGCGATCCACGACCACGAAGAGGCCGTGGCGCTCAAGGACGCGCTCGAGTCCACCAAGGTGAAGCTGGCCGTCAAGGCCGGTGCCGAGGGCCGCCTGTTCGGCTCGGTGAAGACCGCCGACGTGGCCGACGCCGTCAAGGCCGCCGGTCTGGGCGACCTCGACAAGCGCAAGATCCACATCACCTCGACGATCAAGTCGGTGGGCGAGCACGAGGCGACCGTTCGCCTGCGTGACGACCTCACCGCCGTGATCACCCTCCAGGTGGTCGCCGCGAAGTGATTCGCCGGTGAGACAGAAGGGCCGCGGGAGAGATCCCGCGGCCCTTCCGCTTTTCCGGGCGCCCCGATTCCCGGCCGGCCGGGAGCGCGAGGACCGTCGCCGCGGGACCGAATCCGCGGCCGTCCCGTGTTCCCGACGAGGGGTCGGGGATGCCGGACCAGGCAGTGCCGGCATCCCCGAGGTCGGTCAGGCCGTGCGACGCGTCATGCGCATCACCCCGCCCGCGATCAGGAGGAGGGCGGCGAGCAGTGCGATCGGCAGGACCGATCCGCCGCCCGTCTCGGCGAGGACGACCGCGTCGCCCGACGCCGACGGGGAGCCGACGACGGTCGTCCCGCCGCCGTTCGGCGTGCTCGAGCCGGGAGAGGCGCCCTGGTCAGTCGGTTCCGTCGGATCGGTCGGGTCCGTCGGGTCGGTCGGGTCCGTCGGATCGGTCGGGTCCGTCGGGTCCGTCGGATCGGTCGGGTCCGTTGGGTCGGTCGGGTCGGTCGGGTCCGTCGGATCGGTCGGGTCGGTCGCACCGGGGGTCGTGGTCGTGGTGTCGCCGATGACCGAGATGGCGTTGCCGCCCACGGTGATCGGCAGGCCGACCGGTGCGATGACCTGCGTGCCCGACGCGGTGCCGTCGGTCCCGTCCGTGGTGCCGCCGGTGGTGTCACCACCGTCGCTCGTGCCACCGGTGCCGCTGGTGCCGGTCGCGGTGCTCTCGCTGTCGCCGAGGACGGAGATGGCGTTGCCTCCGACGGTCACGGGGAGGCCGACGGGTGCGATGACCTGCGTGCCCGACGCGGTGCCGTCGGTCCCGTCCGTGGTGGCGTCGGTGGTGTCACCACCGTCGCTCGAGCCGCCGGTGCCGCTGGTGCCGGTCGCGGTGCTCTCGCTGTCGCCGAGGACGGAGATGGCGTTGCCGCCCACGGTGATCGGCACGTCGACCGGTGCGATGACCTGGCTGCCCGAGAGGGTGCCGTCCTCGCCGCCGGTCGTGGCGTCGGTGGTGTCTCCACCGTCGCTGGAGCCGCCCGTGCCGCTGGTGCCGGTCGAGGTGCTCTCGCTGTCGCCGAGGACGGAGATGGCGTTTCCGCTCACCGTCACCGGCACGGACACCGGCACGACGGCCTGCGTGCCCGACGCGGTGCCGTCCTCGCCGGAGGTCGACGCCTGCTCGCTCGGCTGTGCCGGCTCGCTCGCCGCGTCGCCCTCGTCTGCGCTGCGCGACGACGAGCTGTCGCCGACGACGGAGACCGCCGTGTCCTCGACGGTGACGGGGACGCTCACGGAGACCAGCGCCTGCGTGCCCGACGCGGTGCCGTCGGAGCCGCTCGTGGTCGCCGACTCCCCCGCCGAGGAATCGCTGTCGCTGTCGGTGTCGGCGGTCGACTCCGATGAGGAGTCGCCGAGGATCGAGATGCTGTTGCCCTCGACCGTGACGGGGACGGCGACGTCGATGAGTGCTTGCGTGCCCGACAGCAACCCGTCGTCGCCGTCGGTTTCGGCCGCCATCGCGACCGAGGCGCCGGCGAGCGTGAGGCCGCCCGCCAGCAGCGTGCCCCAGAGGGCGCGCGTGATGAATTTCCGCATGATTCTCTCCTTGTGCTGAGTCGGTTACCGGCGCGCGAGCGCACGCCGATGCGTCTTCGCGCCGGGGCCGCGGATGCGGGGGCGCGAGGGGACCGGCTCAGTCGGGAGCGACGTCAGGGGCGGCGGGCGGTCCGGGAGGTCCGTTCTCGTCGTCGTTCCCGCTGCCGCGCAACCAGGCGTTGTGCGCGTGCGGCGGGGCGGAGGACGGAACGAATCCGGCCGCGGCGAAGGCTCCGGAAGAGCCCGAGGAGATCAGGGAAGCGAGGGGGGCCGCCGCCGGCGCTGACGAGGGCGCGGCAGGATGACGTCCCGGCTGGTCGGCGCGCCCTGCGGACGTGGCGGCGGTCGACGCGGCAGGTGCCGCCTCGACCGCGCGCCACGTCGCCGGCACCGAAGGGACTTCCGCGGTAGCGATGGCACCCGGGGTGGGGGGACCCGCGGGCGCGGACGCGGAGGTGCCGGGGCCACCCGCCGACGCAGCGGGGCCGGGGGGATCGGTCGGCTCGCCGGGGGAGACGGGCTCGACGACCGGGGAGGTGACGATGACGTCGACGGTCTCGTCGAGAGCACCGCCGACTTCCTCGACGACATCGCTCGTCGCATCGCCGACGGCGTCGACCAGCTCGGTCACGCCCAGGTCGTCGACCACGTCGGCGACCACGGGGACCCTGCCGACGGTCTTCTCGACCGTGCTCGAGACTGCGTCCGTGACCTTCTCGACGGGCTTCGCCTTCTCGACGGAGCGAACCGGCTCCGCGACCTGCGTGACCGTCTTCGCGGCGACCTTCTCGACGGTGTGGACGACCTCGACGACGGGCTCGGCCACGTCGTCCGGGAGGACGCCGGCGGCGTCCTCGACCGTGTCGACGAGCGTGCCCAGCAGGCCGCCCGACCCGTCGTCGTCAGCCGCGTGGCTGGCCGTGGCACCCGTTCCGAGCGCGAACGACAGCGCGAGCCAGCCCACGGCCACGCCGAGGGCGCTCAGCAGCAGCCTGACCCGAAGGGCCGGACCGAGCGGTCGCACCGTGTCCACGTTCACCTCCGTCGCAATCGACGTCGTCACAGCCCCGGGGGGTGAGGCTGCGTTAGGGGTGCCTGGTGCGCTCGAAAATAGGACCGCGGGGCGGAGGTTGTCTAGGGGGGTTGCGAAAATTCGCCGAAAGTGGTCCACCGTGCCGGGATGAGCCCCGGCGCGAGCGCTGGAAGTGACGAAGATGGTGCAGGACGGGGCGATTTCGTACTTGACAAACGACGACGACATACCCTCGGTTGTCCCCAGCCATCCCCAGAAGGCGCAACCTTCAAGCGGCACTTCACACAGCTTCGTCGTCCACAGGCTGTGGGAAGTAAAAGCCCAGACCCAAAGGGAAAAAGGGAAGCGACTGAAGCGACTTCCCGGGCGTTTTCCACAGGATCTGTACACAGCCTCTCCGGCGTTTCGCGCATCTTGTCCACACAGTTATCCACAGGCCGGTTTGCGACTGTCAGACCCCCTGCCTAGCGTGTCGTGAGGCTCGGTGAGTGAGGGCCGTGGAAGGAGTGTGCATGTCGATCGCCGACATCTCGGAAGAGCGCCTCGGTGGACGGCGTGAACCCGATCGCACTCCGCCGCACGACCTTCTCGCCGAGCAGAGCACCCTGGGCGGCATGCTCCTGTCGGGCGACGCGGTGGCAGATGTCATCGAGGCGCTGCGCAGCACCGACTTCTACGTGCCCAAGCACGAGCTCATCTTCGAAGCGATCCTCTCGCTGTACTCGCACGGCGAGCCGACCGACGTCATCGCCGTCACCGATGAGCTGATCAAGACCGGCGATCTGCAGCGCTCCGGCGGCGCCGACTACCTCCACTCGCTCACCTCCATCGTGCCCACGGCGGCCAACGCCGCCTACTACGCCTCGATCGTCCGGGAGCGCGCGCTGCTGCGCCGCCTCGTCGAGGCCGGCACGCGCATCGTGCAGATGGGCTACAACGGGCAGGGCGACGCGCTCGACCTCGTCAACAACGCACAGGCCGAGATCTACTCGGTCACCGGCGCCGAGCAGGCCGAGGACTACGTGCCGCTCCAGATCGCCGTCGACGCCGCCGTCGAGGAGATCGAAGCCGCGCGGGGCCGCGACGGACAGATGACCGGCATCCCCACCGGGTTCGCGGGGCTCGACCAGCTCACCAACGGCCTCCACGGCGGCCAGATGATCGTCGTCGCCGCCCGACCCGCCATGGGAAAGTCGACGCTCGCGCTCGACTTCGCGCGGGCATCGGCCATCAAGAACAACCAGCCGACGATCTTCTTCTCCCTCGAGATGGGCAAAAGCGAGATCGCCATGCGCCTCATGAGCGCCGAGGGCGCTGTGCCGCTGCAGAGCATGCGCAAGGGAAACCTCGACAGCCGCGACTGGACGACGATCGCCTCGACGCGGGGTCGTATCAACGACGCCCCGCTCTACATCGACGACAGCCCCAACATGACGCTCGTCGAGATCCGCGCCAAGTGCCGCAAGCTCAAGCAGCGCGTCGGACTGAAGATGGTCGTCATCGACTACCTGCAGCTCATGACCAGCGGAAAGCGCGTCGAGTCCCGCCAGCAGGAGGTCTCGGAGTTCTCTCGCGCGCTCAAGCTCCTCGCCAAGGAGCTGCAGGTGCCGGTGATCGCGCTGTCGCAGCTGAACCGTGGTGCCGAGCAGCGCGCCGACAAGAAGCCCGCGATCAGCGACCTGCGTGAGTCGGGCTCGATCGAGCAGGACGCCGACATCGTCATCCTGCTCCACCGCGAGGCCGCGTACGAGAAGGACAGCCCTCGCGCGGGCGAGGCCGACCTCATCGTCGCCAAGCACCGCAACGGCCCCACCGACACGATCACCGTCGCCTTCCAGGGCCACTTCTCTCGCTTCACCGATATGGCGGGCGACTTCCAGTAGGCGCAGACGCCGGCGTCCGGGAACGGAGGGCGGCGTGCTCGGAGCGGAGGATCGCCCACACCTGCTTGTCGTGGAAGGCTCCGCCGTTGAGCCACGCCCCGCGCAGGGTGCCCTCGAGGCGCATCCCGACCCGCTCGGCGACCGCCGCACTGCGGACGTTGTCGGCTCGACAGCGCCACTCGGCCCGGTTGAGGCCGCGCTCGATCAGGGCCCAGTCGAGGAGGGCGGTGACCGCGGGGGTGACGAGCCCTCGTCCCTCGGCGGCGGGCTCGAGCCAGCAGCCGATCTCGCACACCCCGGCGGCCGCGCTGAAGCTCACGAACATCACCCCGCCTCGCAGCACGTCGTCGACCCAGATTCCGTAGAGGCGCCCTCCGTCGCCGGCGGCGGTGTTCGCGTAGCGCGCCAGCGTCGCGGAGGCACCGTCGACGGAGGTGGTGACGAACGACGGGCCGACCCAGGGGCGGATGTGCTCCCGCGCGCGGTCGAGGTGCTCGGCGAACTCCTCGGCGTGCCAGACCTCGAGGGGTCGCAGGTGGGCGTTCGGGCCGAGGTCGAGTCGGAACATGGCCCACAGCCTTGCATAACACTCGTTATGTCGTCCATACTGAGCCGGTGACCGGGCCCGATGCGCACCAGCGCCGGCGAGAGGATGTCGCGGCGGCGGTGTGGCGCGTCCTCGACCAGGCCGGCTTCGCGGGACTGTCGATGCGCGCCGTCGCGCGGGAACTCGACGGCACCACCGGCATCGTCACGCACTACTTCCCGACGAAGCGGGAGCTGACGAGCTTCGCCCTGGAGCTGCTGGCGGACAGATCGGAGGCCCGCGAACGCCCCGCGGCCCCGCCCGGGCTCGCCGCGCTGCGGGCCGCCCTGCGCGGCATGCTCCCTCTCGACGAGGCCTCGCGCACGGCGAACCGCATCTGGGTCTCGTCGTGGGATGCCGCCCTCGCCGACGAGCGGCATGCCGCCGAGCACGCCGAACGATACCGCGCCAGCCGCAAGAAGATCGCCGCCCTCGTGACGGACTCCCTCGCGGGCGGGGAGCGCGACGACGAGAGCGTCGATCGGATCACGCAGACCCTGCACGCGTTCGTCCTCGGCATGACGGTTCAGGCCGTGCTCGACCCCGACGCCTACCCGCCGGAGCGCCAGACCGCCCTGCTCGACGCTCTGCTCGCCGTCCACGTGCATGCCTGATCGTCCGGAGACGCACCCGCCCGGCGCGTTCGCGCGCTACTGGGCGGCGGCGACCATCAGCTCGTTCGGGGCGACGGTCACCGCCGTGGCGATGCCGGTGCTCGTCGTGCAGCTGCTCGCGGCGACGCCGCTCGAGGTGGGGCTGGTGAACGCGGCGCAGTTCGTGCCGTACGCGCTGCTCGGACTGATCGCCGGGGTGTACACCGACCGCTGGCGACGCAAGCCGATCCTGGTGTGGGCGAGCGTGGGACGGGCACTGTCTCTCGGCTCGATCCCCGTGCTCTGGTTCACCGGGATCCTGCAGACGTGGATGCTCATCGTCGCGCTGCTGCTGTTCGGCGCGTTCTCCGTCTTCGGCTTCGCCGCCACCCAGTCCCTCCTGCCGCGGCTCGTTCCGCGCTCCCGTCTGCTCACGGCCAACGCACGCCTCGACCAGAGCGATGCCGCGGCGCAGACGCTCGGCCCCACGGTGGGGGGTGCGCTCGTCGGCCTCCTCTCCGCCCCCGTCGCCATCGTCGTCAACGCCGTCAGCTATCTCGTCGACGCCGTGCTCGTCGCCGTCATCCGCGTGCAGGAGCGACCGGCCGTCCGCACGCGCCTCGATCTCCGGGCCGACATCGTGGAGGGACTCCGCTGGACCTATCGGCAGCGCATCCTCGGACCGCTGACCGTCTCCACGCACGTGTGGTTCCTCGCCAACGGTGCCGCGATGACGGTCCTGTCCCTGCTCGCCCTCCGGGCACTCGGGTTCACCGCGTACACCTACGGGCTGCTCCTCACGGTGTTCGGATTCGCCAGCCTCGTGGGCGCCTTCTTCGCCCCGCGGATCAGCACCCGCCTCGGCGCGGGCCGCACGATCATCCTCGCCCGCGGCGCGTACCCGATCGCCTGGCTGCTCGTCGTGGCGGCGCCCGGCACTGCGGCAGGTTCCGCGATGCTGTTCGCCGCGCTCGCCCTGCAGGGCCTCGCGATGGGCTCCGAGAACGCCGCCGAGCAGTACCTGTGGCAGACACTGACCCCGGACGGGATCCTCGGTCGATCGAACGCCACCCGACGAGCCGGCAATAGGACGCTGGCCGCCGCGGGCGCGCTGCTCGCGGGGATCTTCGTCGGCGTGGTGGGGGAGAGGCCCGCGCTCGTGCCCGTCGCGCTGCTCTTCGCGATCGCGGCGCTCGTCGCGTGGGCCTCGCCCCTGCGCCACCGGACCGACCCGCACGACGGCGGGGGCCCGGAACCCGTCAGCGGGTGACGCTGGCGCTCCACGTCACGCCGAAGCGGTCGGTGAGCATGCCGAACCCGGGGCTCCATGCCGATGCGGCGAGCGGCTCGATGACCGTGGCTCCGGACGCCAGTGCATCCCAGTAGCCCTTCAGTTCGTCGAGGCTGTCGGCGCCGAGGGAGACGAACATCGCCTGGTCGGTGATCGTCGTACCGTTCTCGCGACGGGTCGCGCCGCCGCCGGCGATGCCTCCCTCGGCCTCGCCGGGGATGTCGTAGCCCATGATGCGGAACCCGCTGTCGGCGGCGACGAGACCGAAGAGGACCGCGTCCGCTCCGGGCAGGTCGGCGGGCATGCCGGCGTCGCCGTAGCTGGTGACGACGAGATGGCCGCCGAAGACGGACTGGTAGAACTCGAGCGCCGGGCGCGCGTCGCCGCGGAAGTTGAGGTGGGTGGTGGTCTGGATGGTCATCTGTGCTCCTGAGGATGCGGTCGGAAGGGTGACGTCCTGACTCTCCCGCTTGTATAGGTCTGTTCATGGCCTATAACGGATCTAGGGTGAACAGCATGGCGACGACGGAGAGGCTGCTCACCGTGCTCTCGCTGCTGCAGACCCGGCGGGACTGGCCGGGGTCGGCGCTGGCCTCGCGGCTCGGGATCAGTCATCGCACGGTCCGAAGGGACATCGAGCGCCTGCGTGAGATGGGGTACCGCATCCATGCGACGCGGGGTCCCGACGGCGGATACCGGCTGGAGTCCGGCGAGGAGCTGCCACCGCTCCTGTTCGACGACGACCAAGCGCTCGCCGTGGCGATCGCGCTGCGGACGGCCCCGGCCCTGGGTGCGGGCATCGGCGAGGCGGCGATCCGCGCCTTGGGCACGATGCGTCAGGTGATGCCGTCACGGCTTCGTCATCGCCTCGACGGCCTCGCGGTGATAACGGTGAGGCAGCCCGGCGAGGCGACGCCGGCCACCGTTTCGCTGGAGGTCCTCGTCGCGCTCGCTCAGACGATCCGCGATCGCCAGACGCTGCGCTTCGACTATCCCGGGCGAGGCGGCGCCGACGCGGAGACGGAGACGCTCACTCCTCGGCGGGCCGAACCCCACCACCTCGTCACGTCGGAGGGCCGCTGGTATCTCGTCGCGTGGGACCTCGACCGTGAGGACTGGCGGCTCTACCGTGCCGATCGCATCCGCCCGCGCATCCCCCACGGAGCGCGCTTCGCGCCGCGGACCGTCCCGGGCGGCGACGTGGACGAGTTCGTCGCTGCGCGCTTCCGGGGCTCGGACGTGAACGAATGGCCCTGCCGCGGCAGCGTCGTCCTCCACCTTCCGGCCCACGAGGTGCGGCCGTTCGCCGGCGAAGGACGTGTCACCGCGATCGACGAGCACACCTGCACCCTGGAGGCGGGGTCGTGGTCGTGGGGATCCCTCGCCGCGTGGTTCGGACGGTTCGAGGCGGCGATGGACGTGGTCGGACCGCCCGAGCTCCGCGCCGCCTTCGCGACCCTCGCCGGACGGTACGCGTCTGCGGTCACCGTGCCGGCGGCTGCGGTCACCGTGCCGGCGGCTGGGGCTCGATCGCGTCGCTGATGCGCGTGACGATGAGCCACGCGAGGGGAGCGGCGGCCAGGAGCGCCGCCTCGCTCACGATGGAGACGACGGAGGCGGCGGCGATCTCCTGGAGAGTCGAGGACGGCATGACCATCGCGCCGACGGTGCCGATGACACTGGATGCGAGCCACAGCGTCCACCACACGCCGAGGATCGGCGGGCGCAGTGCGGCACGCGACGCTCCGGCGAGATCAGAGACGTTCTGGAGCGGGAACCACCACGCGACGATCGGGATGAACCACGACCCTGCGTGCCAGCCGGGGGAGCGGCGCACCGACCCGGCGGGAAGCGACGCGGCCGCGCGATACTGCCACACGGCCCAGCAGATGCCGGCCGGAACGACCACGAGCAGCGACAGGATCGCGACGCCCAGGAACATGCCGTCGTACGCCTCGAGCGCCCCGAGCTCGGCGGAGCCCGAGAGGAATGCGTCGATCGCGACGATGCCGTAGACCTCGACGGCGATCGTGAGAACCGCGGTCGCGGCGGCGGCGACGATCAGCCAGCGGACCGCGGCCGCGAGCCCGCGGATCGGTCGCGCCGGGGGCGGCGCCTGGGCGGTGTGGAACGCGGGCTCGGGGGGAGTCACGGAGTCGCTCACGGGGTCCTCTGTCGTCGGGGGGAGAGAGCTTGCCCGAACACTAACAGGCGCGCGCATCGCCGCTCGCGCGCTTGCCAGATCGATCGATAAACGATAGATTTCTCTCGTCCATCGATGAGAGGTGTCGTCATGACTCACCCCACGATCGCGGTCCTCCGCGGGATCATCGCGCTGGCGCTCGCCGGTTCGGTGATCGTCCAGGCGATGATCCTTCCGGCCGTCTGGCGAGACACCGAGGGCACCGAGCTGTGGCGTCGGGTGGTCCTGGTGACCCTGCTCGCCCTGTTCGTCGGGGCGATGCAGGTCATCGCAGTCTGCGTCTGGCAGCTGCTCACGAAGGTGCGGCAGGGGTCGGTGTTCTCGCGGTCCTCGTTCGGCTACGTGGATGCCGTCATCGTGTCCCTCGCGGCCGCAGCGGTCGTCGTGTTCGGGCTGGCGGCGCTGATGGCGGCGGGGGAGGCGGCCCCGGGGGTGGTCGGCCTCGTCTGCGGCGCGGCGCTCGTGTTCGGCGGCGTCGCGCTGGTCGTCGTCGTGATGAGGGCGCTGCTGCGCCAGGCGATCGACCGGGAGGCCGAGGCGCGCACGCTGCGTGCCGAGCTGGACGAGGTGGTCTGATGCCCATCGTCATCGACATCGACGTCATGCTCGCGCGACGCAAGATGGCGGTGGGGACCCTGGCGGAGCGGGTCGGGATCACTCCCGCGAACCTGGCGGTGCTGAAGAACGGGCGCGCGAAGGCGGTCCGCTTCACGACGCTCGACGCGCTGTGCGAGGCACTCGACTGTCAGCCCGGCGACCTTCTGCGATGGGAACCCGGCGACGACGAGTGAGCTGACGTTCCGACGGAGGGATCGCCTCGGATGAAGCATCAGAACGGCGGTGGGTCGTCGGACTCCGGCGCGACCCGGTCGTGCGGCACGAACGCGACGACGGTCGGAGCGTCGTTGAGATAGGTGCGTCCGGTGGGCGAGCGGAACTCGAGGCGACCGCCGCCCAGTTGCCGGACGCGCCACGGGGAGGCGTGCTTCAGCCGGTGATGCCGGCGGCAGAAGAGCGCGAGGTTGGATGCCGCGGTGTCGCCGCCCTCGGCATAGGCGACGGTGTGGTCGGCGTCGCAGCGGCGGGCGGCAAGACGGCATCCCGGCCACCGGCAGTGCTCGTCACGCGCGTCGATCAGCCGGCGGAGCGCGGCGGACGGCCGGTAGCGGTCGCAGGCGAGCACCTCACCGGTGAGGGGATGCTGGGCGACACGCTCCCACCCCGGAGCGGCGGCCGCGAGTCGCCGGGCGGTTCCGGCGTCGATCGGACCGTGCCCGTCGAGGATCGCCGGATCGTCGTCGACGCCCGCGAGGGTGAGGAGGGGCACCGTGACCCTGACGGCTGTGCCTCCCGCGCGGAGGTCGGGATGCGCGGCCGGTGCGCCGCCGATCAGCAGATCGCACAGCACATCGGCGCGGCGCTCGTCGAGGCACCGGTCGTCGCGCTCCCCGTCCTCGTCGACATCGCCGTCGTCGTCGGCCGCCGCTGCGAGGTCGCTGACGCGCTCGAACGCGGCCCGCGCGAGGGCGGCGGGCAGATCGGCCACCAGCCGGGTGAGGCCGTCCTCGATGTCGTACAGCCGCACGCGGCGGCGTTCGTGCGCTCGACGCTGACGGTCGTCGACGAGGTCGCGCTGCAGTCGTGCGGCGATGGTCCGCGCCGCCGCCCGCACCCGTGCGGCCGATTCCGCCACCGCGACCTCGAGCACACGGCGCTCGTACTCGGCCCGCAGTCCGTCGTCTTCCACGGCCGCGCCGGCATCGAGGATCGCCGCGGCGTGACGCTCGTCGATCGCTCCCGCCCGGAGCGCGCGCAGTGTCGCGGGGTAGCGGTGGACGAGGGCGGACCCGCTGTCCAGCCAGCCGTGGACGGTCCGGTCGCCCACCCGCAGTGCGGCGCCGAGCTCGGCGACCACCTCACGCAGGGGGATGTCATCGCCGAGCGCGCCGCGGTGCTCCACACCCGCGGCGGCGCGCTGATCGACGCGCACGGCCACGAGGTCGAGCGCTTCGGCGCACAGGTCCGCGCGCTCGGCGTGCAGTCGCGAGATCTCGCGGCGGATGTGCTCCGCACGCGCCACGACCGCGTCGAGCTCGACCCAGTGCGGATCGACCCCGTGCGGATCGACCCAGTGCGGATCGACCCCGTGCGGATCGACCCCGTGCGGATCGACGCGGTGCGGATCAACCCCGTGCGGTCGGTGCGGCTGGGTGATCGGATCCATGGCTCTCCTGACGTCGAATGCGTCAGGAGGCTTCGTCCTGCTCTACCCACATCGCCCGCATGAATGGCGCGGGCGATGTCTTTCAGGTTAGTCACCCCCTCCGACATCGCCCTTGCGGCCATCTCCTCGGCGGACAGTACAGCGGTCCGTGTACTCTCGGCGTATGACCACGGCGACCCTCACCCACACCGCCGCACTCGCCCGGATGGGTCACGCGCTGTCCGACGCCACGCGCGCCCGTATCCTGCTCGCCCTGCGCGACGGGCCCGCGTATCCCTCCGACCTGGCCGAAGCCCTCGGCGTCTCGCGCCAGGTGATGTCGAACCAGCTGGCGTGCCTGCGCGGCTGCGGTCTGGTCGACGCCACGCCGGAGGGTCGCCGCACCGCGTACCGCCTCGCCGATGAGCACCTCGCGCCCGCGCTGGCGGAGCTCCTCCGCGTCGCCCTCGTCGTCGAGCCGGACTGCTGCGCCGACTCCGGGTGCCGCTGCGCATGAGCACCGCACCCGCCACCGGCAGTCGTGGCCACGTGCTGCAGCGACGCATCCGATGGATCGTCGCCGCCACGATCGCCTACAACGTCGTCGAGGCGGTCGTGGCGCTCACGGCGGGCACCATCGCGTCGTCGGCGGCGCTCATCGGTTTCGGCCTGGACTCCACCATCGAGGTGCTGTCGGCGGCGGCCGTGGCCTGGCAGTTCACGCGGCGCGACCCGGAGCGCTGGGAGAAGCCGACGCTGCGGGTGATCGCGGTGGCCTTCTTCGCGCTCGCCGGCTACGTGACCGCGAGTTCCCTGATCGCCCTCTTCGTCCGCGTCGAGGTCGGGCATTCCCCCGTCGGGATCGCGCTCACCGCCCTGAGCGTGGCCGTCATGCCGTTCCTGTCGTTCGCGGAGCGCCGGGCGGGACGTGAGCTCGGCTCGGCCACGGCGGTCGCGGACTCGATGCAGACGCTGATCTGCACCTATCTGTCGGCGGCGGTGCTCGTCGGACTGGTGCTCAACAGCCTGTTCGGATGGTGGTGGGTGGATGCCCTCGCCGGCCTGTTCATCGCGGGGATGGCCGTGCGGGAAGGCCTCGAGGCGTGGCGCGGCGACGCCTGCGCCACGTCGGTCGGCATGCTGCTCGACGGCGACGGCGACGGCGACGGCGACGGCGACTGATCCCCGCGCCTGGGATCAATAAGTATGTCTAATATTCTGTAGACAGCATTGAATATACTCAGTAGAGTGTCGATATCCGACGGTGCGGTCGCACCCCGGATCACGACTATCAACGGAGATATTCATGAGCACTGTCCGCCGTCCCAGCCGCCGTGCGGCCGCGGGGATCGTCCTGGCCGCCGGGCTCGCGCTGACCGGACTCGCCGCACCGGCGTCCGCGTCGACCGCGGCCGATGCGGACGTCGCCTTCGACGCGTTCATCGACGCGTTCTGGGACCCGAGCGAGAAGTACTTCTTCACCAACAGCGACCACGTCATCGACCCCGCGCACGCCTACGGACCCGAGGACGGACTGTACACCGACTTCTGGTGGGAGGCGCAGCTGTGGGAGACGGTGATGGATGCGTACGAGCGCACCGGCGACCCCGGGCAGCGCGACCTCATCGACGACGTGTACGACGGGTTCGTCGCGTTCTACCCGACGTTCGCCAACAACTACAACGACGACATCGGATGGTGGGCGAAGGCCTCCATCCGCGCGTACGAGCTCACGGGCGACCCGCGTTACCTCGACCGGTCCGAGGATCTCTTCGACGGCATCTGGGCGGAGTGGGACACGACCTACGGCGGCGGCATCTGGTGGCGGAAGGATCCCCACGACCAGAAGAACGTCGCGACGAACGCTCCCGCGGCCATCACGGCGACGCAGCTGTACCAGGCGACCTCCGACCCCGCCTATCTCACGAAGGCGCAGCAGCTGTTCGACTGGGTCGACGACCGGCTCCAGGTCGACGGCCACGTGTACGACCACCTCGAGGGACCCGGTTCGGGAACGCTCGTGAAGTGGGACTTCACGTACAACTCGGGCAACTACATCGGCGCGGCCATGGCGCTCTACGAGGCGACGGACGACGCGACCTACCTCGACAAGGCGATCGCGGCGGCCGACTGGACCACGACCTTCCTCACCAACGGCGGCACCTTCAACGACGAGGGCATCGACGACGGCGCCGGGTTCAAGACCATCCTGATCCGCCACCTCGCCCGGCTGGCGACCGTCCACGGGCAGACGCAGTACCTGCCCCTCCTGCAGGCCAACGTGACGCAGGCGTGGGACCACCGGCGCACCTCCGACGACCTCGTCGGATCGAACTGGTCGATGCCCACTCCGGCCGGCCGGCTGCAGAGCCTCACGGCCGCCGCCGTCGTCAGCGCCCTGCAGATCGTCCCCGCGAACGGATACTCGGGACCGCAGCCGGGGACCGGCATCCACGACGCCGAGAACGCCGTGACGACGAACCTGAACGCCGAGAGCACCAGCACCGGGTTCCTGGGACGCGGCTACCTCGCCGGCTGGAGCAGCGACGGCCAGGCCGTCACCTTCCACGTCAACACCGCCGCCGCCGGCGCCCACGAGCTGCGCCTGCGCTACGCGGCCGCGGCCGGTGACGCGACCCGCCGCATCCTGGTGAACGGGGTGGCGGTCGGGGCGAACCATCTGTTCCCCGGCACCGGCTCGTGGTCGACCTGGGCCGAGACCGACCTCGACAACGTGGACCTCGATGCCGGGCACAACACCATCCGGGTCGAGTACGCGAGCGGGTCGGGCAGCAGCCAGTTCCTGAACCTCGACCGACTGGTCGTGTCGCAGCAGCGCGAGGCGGAGGACGGCACCCGTCACGGCGGCATCGGCCTGGAGTCCTCGACCGCCGGGTACACCGGGTCCGGCTACCTCGCCGGATGGAACGGCAGCGGCCAGTGGGTCGACCTGTCGGCGACCGTCGTGAAGGCAGGGCGCTACGACCTCACCTTCCGCTACGCCGCCGGCGCCGGGAACGCCTCCCGCTACCTCTTCGTGAACGGCGCCTCCGTGGTGTCGAACCTCGCCTTCCCGTCGACGGGATCGTGGGGGCAGTGGCGGACGGTGACCGTCGAGGACGTCGCGCTGACAGCCGGCGCCAACACGATCTCGCTGATCTTCGAGACGTCGAACGGCAGCAGCAACTGGCTGAACCTCGATCACCTCACCCTGCGGTACGTGCAGCACTGATCGCTCCCTCCCCTCGACCGCACCCGACCCTCAGGAGACCCGTGGACCTCTTCTCCCCCTCCCACGCCGACCGGCTCACCGCCCGCATCGCGGAGCAGCTGGGCGACGAGGTGGCGGCGATCTTCCGCCGCTGCTACCTCGACACGCTCGAGAAGACGATCGAGCTCCTGCCGGACGGTTCGGCGTTCGTGGTCACCGGCGACATCCCCGCGATGTGGCTGCGCGACTCGGCGACCCAGCTGACGCCCTACCTGCACTTCCTCGCCGACGATCCCGCGCTGGCCGATACCGCGGTCGCCGTGTCCCGGCGCCAGCTGGCCTTTGTCCGCCTCGACCCGTACGCCAACGCGTTCAACGCCTCGGCCAGCGGGGCCGGGCACCACGGCGACCTGACCGAGATGTCGCCGTGGGTGTGGGAGCGGAAGTACGAGGTCGACTCGCTCGCGTACCCGATCCAGCTCGCCCACGACCTGTGGACCCTCACCGGTCGGACCGATCACCTGGCGGACTTCCCCGAGGCGGCCCGCCTGATCGTGCAGCTGTGGCGCACCGAGCAGCACCACGAGGAGCAGTCGCCCTATCGATTCCAGCGGTTCGACGGCGCGCCCACCGACACGCTGTCCCGGGACGGCCGGGGAGCGCCGGTCGCGGTGACCGGGCTCACCTGGTCGGCCTTCCGGCCGAGCGACGACGTCTGCTCGTTCCCCTACAACATCCCGGCGAACATGTTCGCGCACGTCGAGCTGGGGCACATCGCCGAGATCGCCCGGGAGGTGTTCGACGACGACGAGCTCGCCGCGTCGGCCCTCGCCCTGCGCGACGACCTCGGGGCGGCGCTCGCCGAGCATGCCACCGCCGCCGCCCCGAGCGGCGACGAGGTGTGGGCCTACGAGGTCGACGGACGGGGCGGCGCGCTGCTCGCCGACGACGGGAACACCCCGAGCCTCCTCTCGCTGCCGCTCCACGGCTGGTGCGCGATCGACGATCCGCTGTACCTCCGCACCCGGGCGTTCATCCTGAGCGCCGACAACCCGTACTACTGCATCGGATCGGCCGCCTCGGGCGTCGGCAGCCCCCACACTCCGCCCGACACGGTGTGGCCGATCGCCCTGGCGGTGCAGGGCCTGACCGCGCGGGACGACGCCGAGCGCCGGGCCGTGCTCGACACGCTGCTGCGCACCCACGCCGGCACCGGCGTGATGCACGAGTCGTTCCACAAGGACGACCCGACGATCTTCACGCGCCCCTGGTTCTCGTGGGCGAACGCGATGTTCTGCGAGCTGGTGCTCGACATCGCCGGGCTGCGGACGCATCGCCGCACGCCGGTCGAGGCGGTGGCGGGATGACCACTCTCACGCGTCTGAACGAGACGGTGCGCGACCCCGAGACCGCGCAGGCGCAGCAGCCGCCGCGCTGGTGGCGAGGCCGCCGCGGCGAGAACGGCGCCGTGCGCGCCACCCGCCGGCAGCAGGCGATCAGCGGCTGGGTGTTCCTCGCCGTGCCGGTCCTGCTGTTCGTCGCCTTCCTGCTGATCCCGCTGGTCGTGGCGATCGTCGTCAGCTTCACGGACTACGCGGTGGTCGGCGACTTCGAGTGGATCGGCATGGACAACTACGCCCGTGTCTTCCAGGACCCGATCTTCTGGATCGCGCTGCGCAACACCGCCTACTACACGGCGCTGTTCGTGCCGCTCGGAGTGATCGTCGCACTCGGCACCGCCCTGCTGCTGAACCGCCGCAGCCGCGCGGTCCGCATCTTCCGCACCCTCTTCTACATCCCCGTCATCTCGTCGACCGTGGCGACGGCATCGATCTGGTTCTGGCTGCTGAACCCGCAGTACGGCCTGTTCAACGTCGTGCTCGGCTGGTTCGGGATCGACGGTCCCGCATGGCTCTACGACTCGCAGTGGGCCATGCCGGCGATCGTCATGATGAGCGTGTGGGCGGGCTTCGGCGCCAACATGCTGATCTTCCTCGCCGCCCTCCAGGGCGTCCCATCGGAGCTCATCGAAGCGGCACGCCTGGACGGCGCCAGCAGCTGGCGGGTCTTCTGGCACGTCACCCTGCCCGCCATCTCGCGGACGATGTTCCTCGTCGTCACGCTGCTGCTGATCGCCGCGTTCCAGGTGTTCGACCAGGCCTACGTGCTCACCAAGGGCGGTCCGGGCAACTCGACGCTGACGCTCGTCTACTACATCTACGACCGCGGCTTCGGACGCCTCGAGATGGGCTACGCCTCGGCGCTGTCGTTCATCCTCTTCCTCATCATCCTCGTGTTCTCGCTGGCCAACGCCCGCATCACCAACCGGAAGGACCTCTCATGAGCGCCACCTTCACGCCGAAGCAGCGTGCCACGCGGCGACGGTTCTTCCGCTCGGCGCTCTGGTACGTCGCGGTCGTCCTCGTCAGCATCTCGACGGTCCTGCCGCTGGTGTGGACGCTGTCGACGTCGCTGAAGCCGGAGAGCGAGGTGCTCTCCGGGGCGCTCGAGATCATCCCCCGCAGCCCCACCTTCGACAACTACGTCGCCCTCTTCGCGGACGGCACCTTCGGGCGCTACCTCGTGAACTCGTTCGTCCTCGCCGTCGGCGGCACCCTGACCAACGTGTTCTTCGGCAGCCTCGCCGGCTACGCGCTCGCCAAGCTCCGCTTCCCGGGTCGCAGCAGCGTGTTCGCCACGTTCCTGGCCTCGATGATGGTCCCCGCGATCGTGACGATGATCCCGACGTTCCTGGTGCTGCGCTACTTCCCGCTCGCCGGCGGCAACGACCTGCTCGGCCAGGGCGGGGTCGGCATGATCAACAGCTACGCGGCCGTGCTCGTGCCCTTCGCCGCGGGGGCGTTCGCCGTCTTCTTCATGAAGCAGTTCTTCGAGTCGCTCCCCGACGAGATCGGCGACGCGGCGCGCATCGACGGCGCGGGGGAGTTCCGCATCTTCCTCAGCGTCTACTTCCCGCTGTCGACGGCGGGCGCCGCCGTGCTCGCCGTCCTCACCTTCCAGGCCGGGTGGAACAGCTTCCTCTGGCCGCTGATCGCCCTGAACAACCCCGAGATGTACACCGTCCAGATCGGACTGTCGGCCTTCATCAACGAGTACGAGACCGACTACGGCCCGCTGATGGCCGGCACGATCGTCGCCAGCCTGCCGGTGCTGCTGGTCTTCGTCCTCGCACAGAAGTACATCGTGCAGAACTTCACCGGCTCGGCCGTCAAATGACGGCCTCCACCACGTCCGGACGCACCCGGTCCGCACGGCCCGCACCAACATTCAAGGGAGAAATGCAATGAAGACATCACCCCGGCGGTTCCTCGCCCTCGGTGTCGTCACCGTCGCCGCGATCGCGCTCGCCGCCTGCAGCGGGACGACCACCGACTCCGGCGACTCCGGCGACGGCCCCGAGAAGGTGACGTTCTGGGGTTCCTGGTCCGGCGACCAGGTCGCTCAGCTCGAAGCCCAGGCCGCCGCCTACAACGCCGCCCAGGACGCCTACGAGGTGACCTACGTGCCGCAGGAACTCGTCGAGGAGAAGCTGCTCACCGGTCTGGCCTCGGGCGACGTGCCCGACGTGGTGCTCTGGGACCGCTACAACACCCCGATCTACGTCGACAAGAACGCCCTGGCGCCCATCGACGAGTACATCGAGGCGGACGGCGTGGACATGAGCCAGTTCTACGACCAGGCGCTGAGCGAGCTCGTCATCGACGACGTCACCTACGGCATCCCGCTGCTGGTCGACAACCGGTCGCTGTTCTACAACGTCGAGGCGCTCGAGGAGGCCGGCGTCGAGCCGCCCACGACCTGGGACGAGCTCGCCGCGGTCGCCGAGGCGACCACCGTCTCGGAGGGCGGCTCGCTCGCGCGCGCCGGCTTCCAGCTCAACGATCCGGGCCTGTTCAACATGTGGCTGACGCAGGCCGGCGGCCAGATGTACAGCGACGACGAGCAGGCCACCGCCTTCAACAGCCCGGAGGGGCTGGAGGTGCTGCAGTTCTGGCAGAGCCTGCTCGACGCGGGCGTCTACGAGCTTGGCTTCGGCGAGGGCGTCGACGCGTTCGCCGAGGGCAACGTCGCCCTGAAGCTCGACGGTCCGTGGGCCCTGGGCGGCCTCGACGCGGCCGGCGTGGAGTACGGCATCGTTCCGCCGCCGTCGGGCCCCGACGGCGGGCAGGGCGCAGGCATGGGCGGGTTCGGCCTGGTCATCCCGCAGGGCGCGAAGAACGCCGAAGGCGCCTGGGACTTCATCACCTGGTGGACGACGCAGCCCGAGAACGGCGTGTCGTTCGGCGAGATCTCCGGCTGGATCCCCGCGAACATCGAGGCGGCCAACGACCCGTACTTCACCGACAACCCGAAGTACTCCGCGTTCATCGAGACGCTCGAGTTCGCGAAGGTCCGCTCCCGCATCCCCGGCGCCTCCGACGTGGAGGGCAAGGCCCTGATCCCGCAGCTGGAGCGCTTCCTGGCCGGCGAGATCAGCGCCGAAGACGCCCTGGCGGAGGCTCAGAGCCTCGGCGACCAGATCCTCGCCGACAACCGCTGACCGACACGCGGCGGACGGGGGGCGCACCCCCGTCCGCCGCACCGATCCCCTCACACCGATCCCCTCACACCGATCCCCTCACCCCGATCCGCTCTGGAGCCTTCATGACCACCGCATCGCGCACCGCCCCGCACACCGAATGGGACGACCGCGCGTCGCTCGCGCAGGACAGCCTCGACCACTTCTTCGGCGTCGACGGACCGCAGCTGCTCAACAACAGCCACCCCGCGGGCGACAACGCCACCTTCAACTACTGGTGGCTCGCGCACCTGATCGACGTGCGCGTCGACGCGTTCGAGCGAACCGGCGACCGGCAGTGGCTGGACAAGGCCGAGGCGGCGTACCGCAACATCCTCGAACGCAACGGCGGGTCGCTGTTCAACGACTACTTCGACGACATGCTCTGGTACGCGCTGGCGATCCTGCGTCTTCACGACGCCACCGGCGACGATGCCTACCTGCGCGACGCGATCGCCATCTGGAACCATGTCGTCGACCACGGCTGGAACGACACCATGGGCCCGAGTGTCGCGTGGCGCAAGCAGCAGCTCTACTACAAGAACACCCCCGCGAACGGTCCGTTCGTCATCCTCTCCGCCCGCCTGAGCGCGCGCGACGACGATGCGCGCTACCTCGACTACGGACTCGCCGCCTACCGGTGGCTCACCGACACGGTCGTCCGGCCCGACGGGTTCGTCGAGGACGGCATCAACCGCGAGGAGGACGGCGAGCTCGACCTCCACTGGCGCTTCACCTACAACCAGGGTCTCTACGTCGGGGCGGGCGTCGCGCTCGCCGGCGCGACCGGGGACGAGCGCTACCTGGACGACGCGTCGCGGACCGCGCTCACGGCGCTCGCCGAGCTGTCGGAGAACGGGATCTTCCGGCAGGAGGGCGCCGGCGGCGACGAGGGCCTGTTCAAGGGCGTCTACTACCGGTACATCGGCACGCTCCTCGATGCCCTCGACCCCGACTCCGACGCCGCCCGGGAGCTGGACGGGTTCGTGCGGACCAGCACCGACGCCCTGTGGCGCAGCGCGGTGCGTGACGGGAGGCTCCTCGCCAGCGACGACTGGTCGGCCCCGGCGGGCGACAAGGTGGACTTCTCCACGCAGCTGAGCGCGATCATGGCGCTCGAACTGCGCGCGCGTCGCGCCGCCCGCTGAGTCCGTCCCGACGGCGCCCCCCGCTCGGTGATACATTAAATATGTTGATTCGCGAGTGGGGGGCAACCGGATGACGGCGCTGTACCGGGCGGTGTACGACGACCTGCGGTCCGCGATCGAGCGCGGCGACCACCCGGTGGGGGAGCGGCTCCCCTCCGACGCGGAGCTCTCGGAGCGTCACGGGGTCAGCGCCATCACCGTCAAGAAGGCGCTCGACCTGCTCCGCGGCGACGGGTTCATCAGCCGGCGCCCCCGGGTGGGCACGATCGTCATCAGCGACGTCGCCACCGTCGCACCGGCCTCGCACTCGCTCACCCATCCGCTCGTCGGGCTGATCGTCACCAACTTCGACGACACCTTCGGCACCCGGATCATCGGCGGCCTGCTCGACCGGGCGAACGCGAGCGCCAACCTGCTGGTCAAGCGCAGCCTCGGCGACGCCTCGGCCGAGGACCGGCTCATCCGCTCGCTCGTCGACGGCGGGGTGCGCGCCCTCATCCTGCAGCCGAGCTCGTCGGTCTACATCCCGCCGGCCGTGCTCGAACTGGTGACCAAGGACTTCCCCGTCGTGATCCTCGACCGCGTCTTCGACGGGGTGCCGGTGGCGACGGTCTGCTCCGACAACGTGGTCGCCGGCCAGCAGGCCACCGAGCACCTGTTCTCGCTCGGCCACGAGGCGGTCGGCCTGGTCAGCTCCGACAGCACCGTGTCCACCCTGCGCGACCGCCGAGACGGCTACGTCAAGGCGCACGCGATGCACCACATCCCGCACGACGACGCGCTCGTGTTCGACCTGGTCCACTCCACGACGCCCGGCAGCACCGCATCGCCCGACGAGGACATCGACCTGCTCGAGGCCTACCTGCGAGCGCGCCCGGGGATGACCGCGGTCGTGGCGACGGAGTACAACATCGCCGCCATGCTGCGGGCGGCAGCCCTCCGGGTCGGACGGGACATCCCGGGCGACCTGTCGATCGTCTGCTTCGACCACCCCGACGCGTTCTACGACCCGCTGCACTACCGCTTCACCCACATCCGCCAGGATCAGGAAGGGATGGGCGAGGCCGCCGTCGACCTCGCCCTCGACCTCATCCGCCAGCCCCGCGCGGTGCGGAAGGTCGCCCTCCCCACCGCCCTCGTGGTCGGCGAGTCGACGGACAGCAAGCGCTGAGCGGAGCGGGCGCCGGCATCGGCGCTCAGGGCACGCGGTAGCCCGCGGCGCGGAACAGCTCGTACCACTCCGCCCGGGTGAGCGGGATGTCCGATCCCTGGGCCGCCGCACTCACCCGCTCGGGCGTGGTGGTGCCGAGGACGACCTGCATCTTCGCGGGATGGCGGGTGATCCACGCCGTCGCGATCGCGATCGGCGGCACGTCGTACTGCGCCGCGAGGCGGTCGATGACCGCGTTCAGCTCGGGGTAGTCGGGCGAATCCAGGAAGACCCCGTTGAAGAACCCCGCCTGGAACGGCGACCACGCCTGGATGGTGATGCCGTGCAGCCGGCAGTAGTCCACGATCCCGCCGCCGTCGAGGGTCACGGCCTGGTCGGTGCCCTGCATGTTGGCCGCGATGCCCTGCGCGATGATCGGCGCGTGGGTGATCGACAGCTGCAGCTGGTTCGCCACGATCGGCTGCCGCACGGCGGACTTCAGCAGGTCGATCTGCCCGGGCGTGTGGTTGGAGACGCCGAAGGCGCGCACCTTGCCGGCGGCCTCGAGCTCGTCGAACGCGCGCGCGACCTCCTCGGGCTCGACGAGGGCATCGGGGCGGTGGAGCAGCAGGATGTCGATGTAGTCGGTGCGCAGGGCGCGCAGCGACCCCTCGACCTGGCCGACGATGCGCTCGTATGAGAAGTCGAAGTACGGCCCCTCCTTCACGATCCCGGCCTTGGTCTGGATGGTGACCTCGGCACGCTCGGACGGCGTGAGCTGCATCGCCTCGGCGAAGCGCTCCTCGCACTGGTGCATGTGGGAGCCGTAGATGTCGGCGTGGTCGAAGAAGTCGATGCCGGCGTCGCGGGCCACGCGCACGAGCTCGCGGATCTCGTCGTCGGACTTGTCGGTGATGCGCATGAGTCCGAGGACCACATTGGGGGCCAGCAGGTCGGGCCCGACGGGGACGGTCTTCATGGGGGAGCTCCTTCGGTCGTCTCCCTCCACGCTAGCCCGGGTCGGAGGGGTGGCCTAGTGTGGGGGCCGGCACGAGCCGACAGACGAAGAGGCGGACACGATGAAGCTGCTGCTCACCTCGGGCGGGGTCACCAACGAGGCCATCCGGGAACGACTCGTCCAGCTGCTCGGCAAGCCGATCGAGGAGTCGCGGGCGCTGTTCATCCCCACGGCGCAGTGGGGACATCCGATGTGCGGGCCGGAGTCGGTGTGGGGCACGATCACCGGAGCCGGGGAGCACGGCCCGGGCCTGGGAGGGCTCGGCTGGAAGTCGGTGGGGGTCCTCGAGCTCACCGCCCTCGCCAGCATCGGCGCGGACCGCTGGATGCCGTGGGTGCGGCAGGCCGACGTCCTCCTCGTCGACGGGGGCGAGGCCGTGTTCCTCGCGCACTGGCTGCGCGAGTCCGGGCTGGCGGCGCTCTTCCCGTCGCTCGCCGAGACCGTGTGGGTCGGCGTGAGCGCGGGCAGCATGGTGATGACGCCGCGCATCGGCCCGCTCTTCGTCGAGTGGCAGCCTCACGGCGGCGACGAGACCCACGGCGGCGACGAGACCCTGGGCGTGGTGGACTTCTCGATCTTCCCGCACCTGGACTACCCGGGGTGGGAGTCGAACACCCTCGCGCGGGCCCGCGAATGGGCCGCGGCGATCGGTGTGCCGTCGTACGCCATCGACGACCAGACGGCCATCTCGGTGGTCGACGGCGAGGTCGACGTGATCTCGGCGGGCAACTGGGAGCGCTTCGACGGCGGCGCCGGCTAACCGGTCCGAGCGTCCGTCTCCATGCGCTGCGTTCCGATCACCGAGAGCAGCCGCAGCTTGTCGTAGCTCTCGGTCCCCGGCTGCGCGGTGATCACCAGCAGGGTCTGTCCCTGGTCGGGGTCGACGAGGATCTGGCACTGCGCTTCGATGACCCCCGTCTCGGGATGCTGGAGCCGCTTGTCGAGCACGTGGTGATCGCGGAGCTCGTGCTGCTCCCAGAGCTCGGCGAACTCCGTGCTGCGCTCGAGCAGCTCGGCCACCAGCGCGCCCGCGCGCGAGCGCGGTCCGTGCTGCGCGAACACGGCGCGGATGTCGGCGGTGAAGGCGCGCGAATGGCGGGCATGGTCCTCGGCGGGATACACGTCGCGGGTGGGCGGATGCAGGAACCAGCGGTAGCCGATGCTGCGCATGGCCCCCTCGAAGCGCGTCTCGTCGCCGAACAGCACCCGCGCCGGCGGCGTCTGCGCGAGGGTCTCGCCGAGCGCGGTCATGACCTGCGCCGGGGTGTCGGCCAGCCGGTCCAGCACGCGCATGAGACCGGGGGAGACGTGGTCGGTGCGCACCGTACGCTCCGGGGCGCGGTGCCCTGCGAGGCGGAAGAGGTGGTCGCGCTCGGCGAGGGTCAGCCGCATGCCCCGGGCGATCGCGGCCAGCATCTGCTCCGAGGGCTGCGGTCCGCGCTGCTGCTCCAGCCGGCTGTAGTAGTCGACCGACATGTCCGACAGCGCGGCGACCTCCTCGCGCCGCAGGCCCGAGGTGCGGCGGCGCGGGCCGCGGGTCAGCCCCACGTCCTCGGGCTGCAGCGCCTCCCGGCGCTTGCGCAGGAAGTCGGCGAGCTGCGGTCTGTCCATACTCCGAGTCTCCGGTCGGGGCGCTGCGGCTGCAAGGGATCGCCGATCCCCCTCAGCGGTGGGTCGCGCGCGAGCCGTCGCCCTCAGCGGGCGGTCGCCTCAGACGGGCAGCGGAGCCCCGAGCAGGCGCTCGGTCGCGTCCCACGCCCGGCGCGCGTCGTCGTCGCCCGCCAGCCGGGAGTACAGCGGCTGCTCGGCCGGCGGGCCGCCCAGGTGGCGCCATCCGCTCGGCCCGTAGAGCATCCCGCCCCGCGCTGCGGGATCGGTGCCCGCCATCACGGCCGGCAGGGCCGCCGACGCGGGGGTTCCGACGATGATGCCCCACCGCGACAGCGCGCGGATCACGCGCACGGCGCGCGTGTCCTCGCTCCGCCCGAGTCCGGGCTGGGCCGAGAGGAGGTTCGTCGGCGTGATGCCGGGGTGGGACAGCATGCTCCGCACTCCCCAGTCGCCGGCGACGCTCCGGCGGTCCAGCTCGACGGCGAACAGTCCGAAGAGGATCTTCGACGAGCTGTACGCCTCCATCGCGTCGTAGCCGCTCTCCCAGTTCAGATCGTCCCAGTGGACGGATCGCTCGTCGGCCGCGATGCTCACCTGGCTCACGACCCGGCCGCGTGCCGCACGCAGCAGCGGCAGGAGGGCGGTCGTCAGGGCGACGTGCCCGAGGTGGTTGGTGGCGAGCTGCAGCTCGAAGCCGTCGGCGGACTGCTGACGGGTCGGCGGGGTCATGACGCCCGCGTTGTTGACGAGGAGGTCGAGCGGTCGGTCCTCCTCGATCAGCTCGCCGGCGAACCGGGCCACCGATTCCAGCGACGCCAGGTCGAGGGAGCGCACGTCCACGCGCGCTCCCGGCACCTGCTGCCGGATGCGGGACGCCGCGTCTTCGCCCTTGCGCGCGGTGCGGACGGGCAGCACGAGCTCGGCTCCCGCCCGCGCCAGGCGCAGGGCGATCTCGACGCCGACGCCGTCGCTGGCGCCGGTCACGACGGCGCGTCGGCCGGTGAGGTCGGGGACGGTGATGTCGATGGTCTTCGGCATGGCTGCTCCTCGCGGTTCCGGGGCGCGTGCGCGCCGCGATGTCCATGCTCGTCGGCGGATCCGCCGACGTTCAGGGCGCGCTCATCCCCGGATCGCGGATCCCCCGCTGCGCCTCGCGTGACTCAGGCGGACTCGGCGGCGGCCTTCAGCCGGGCGAGCCCGCGGTCGAAGTCTTTCCCGACGGACTGCTGGATGCGCAGCAGCGGCGCCAGCAGCACCATGATCCCGCGGTTCTCGCCCTGCATCGTCCAGGTCACGCGCGTGCCCGATCCGACCGGCTCGAAGTCGAAGCGGGTCGGGCAGACCGCCGCGAACGGCTTGAGGAAGGCGAGGCGGATGCCGATCGACTGCGGGGTCGAGGTCTCGATCGTCATCTCCCCTTGCCCGACCTTGCCATCGCCTTTCCACTCGTAGTGAGCCCCGACGCCGGCATCCGGCCCGCTGTAGGAGCGCTGCATGGTCGGGTCGATGTCCTCCCACGGCGACCAGGCGGACCACTTGTGGAAGTCGTCGACGAACGCATGGACCTCAGCGGGCGCGGCGGTGGTCTCGACCGAACGGGTGACGGTGTACGTGCTCATGCCGCCACCGTACTGCCGGCGCCGACCTCGCCAAAGAGACAGACTTTTCTCCGGCAAACTTCCCCTCATCGCGTCATGACCGGAGCCCGGGGGAGTCCTTCCCCCTGAGCGCCACCTCTATGGCCCTCCGCCTCTTCCCGTGGGAGGCGGTGGTCCACTCCGGGGGGAGTGGTGGCGCGAGATCGGCCCCTCGGTGTGGGGGGCGGATCGGGCGGGGCGGTCGGACTTCCCAGGGTTCCAGACCGCCCCGCATTCCCCCGCCGCCCGGGGTCGCCTCCTCGTCGTGGCGTCCCTCTTGACGCGGCCTACTTTCTTCAAGAAAGTGGATGCATGCCGCTCCGCTCCGACTGGTCGTCGACCACGTGCCCGATCGCCCACGCCGCCGACGTCCTCGCCGACCCATGGGTGCTCGTGCTGCTGCGCGAGTTCTTCTCGGGCCGGACCCGGTTCGACGAGCTCCGGTCCGCGACCGGGGCCGCCGACAGCGTGCTGGCGCGTCGGCTCAAGGCGATGGAGGCTGCGGGGGTGCTCACCCGCGTGGACACCGGCGGGTACGCGCTGACCGCAGCGGGCCGCGCGACGCTGCCGATCCTCCACGCCTACGCGAGGTTCACCCGCGAGGTCGACCCCGAGGGCCCGTGGGGACTCACCGTGTCCTGCGCTCGATGCGGCACGGTGGCGGAGTCCGCCGACTGGTGCACCCACTGCGACGCGGTGCTCGACGCCGACGCCGCGATGTGGTCGCGGCGGAGCATGGGCGGCGCCCCCTTCACCCTCGCGGCGTCGGCATGACCGCCGAGGCCGAGGCCCTCGATCCGGCCGGCCCGCCGTCGCCGCCGCGGCGGTTCCACCCCGCATGGCTCGTGGCGGCGGTGGCGTTCGTCGCGCTGCTCGCGGCCGCGGGATTCCGGGCCGCGCCCGGGGCGCTCATGGTGCCGCTCAACGAGGAGTTCGGCTGGTCGACGAGCGTCATGTCCCTCGCCGTCAGCGTGAACCTGCTCCTGTACGGCCTCACCGCGCCGTTCGCGGCCGCGCTCATGGATCGCTTCGGCATCCGCCAGGTCGTCGCGGCGGCGCTCACGCTCGTCGCGCTCGGCGCCGGCGGCAGCGTGCTCATGACCGCATCGTGGCAGCTCCTGGTCTTCTGGGGTCTCCTCATCGGACTCGGCACGGGCTCGATGGCGCTCGTGTTCGCCGCGACCATCGCGCAGCGCTGGTTCGTGCGGCGCCGGGGACTGGTCATGGGCGTCCTGACCGCGGGCTCGGCGACCGGTCAGCTCATCTTCCTGCCCCCCGTCGCCGTGGTCGCCGAGTCGGTCGGCTGGCGGGAGGCGTCGCTGCTGGTCGCCGTGGCGGCGCTGGCCGCGGTGCCCGTTGTCTGGATCGTCCTGCGCGATCACCCCGAGGACCGCGGGGTGCTGCCGTTCGGCGCGGACCCCGCGACGTACGCCGCGCCCGCGCGCGCGACCGGGAACGCGGCCCGTCGCGCCCTCGACGGGCTCGTCTTCGCGTCGCGGCACCGCTCGTTCTGGGCGCTCGCCATCGCCTTCGCCATCTGCGGAGCGACGACCAACGGGCTGATCGGCATCCACTTCATCCCCTCGGCGCACGACCACGGCATGCCCACGACCACCGCGGCCGGGCTGCTCGCGGTGGTCGGCGTCTTCGACATCGCGGGCACGGTGGCGTCGGGCTGGCTGACCGACAAGTACGACCCCCGCAAGCTGCTCGTGCTCTACTACGGCTTCCGCGGCGTCGGGCTCCTGCTGCTGCCGTGGCTGCTCGCCGAGACGGTGCACCCGAGCATGGTGCTGTTCATCGTCGTCTACGGGCTGGACTGGGTCGCCACGGTGCCGCCGACGGCGGCGCTGTGCCGGGAGATTTTCGGCGACAGGGGGACGATCGTCTTCGGATGGGTGTTCGCCGCCCACCAGATCGGCGCCGCTCTCGCCGCCCTCGGCGCCGGTGTCATCCGCGACGCGTTCGGCGAGTACACCTACGCCTGGTGGGGCGGAGCGGCGCTGTGCGCGATCGCGGCCGTGCTGTCGATCGCGGTGCGGAGGCCGCACCGGACGGCGGCGGGGTGATCGGGCCCGTCACTGGGCGGGCTGGTCGATGATCGCCGACGAGAGGGTCGTGCCGTTCAGCTCGAGGTAGATCCGTCGCTCCGTCACCGACAGGGTCATGTCGTTGCGTCGCTCGACCAGGGCGGCGGCCTGCTCGACGAAGCCGGGCTCGAAGCTGTGCAGCACCACCTCGTCGCCGCGATGGATCCGCTTGCCGGTCCATTGGGCGGCGACCTTCGCCGGGTCGCGATGCGTGTAGACGGCCGTGCGCTCGGCCGAGGTGCTGCCGCGGTGCAGGCGCGCCGCGTCGGGCGCGCCGACCTCGATCCACGCGAGGAGCCGCCCCGTGAGGTCGCGCACCGAGACCGCCGGCTCGTCGGCCGACGCGATGCCCTCGCTGAAGGCGATCCCCTCCTCGTACTCCAGGCAGTAGGCGAGGACGCGCGTCATCATGAAGGCGTCGGTCTCGGCCGACTGCCGGGCCGTCCGCAGCGACAGCTCCTCGTAGACGCCGCGGTCGACGTCGGCCAGCTGGACGGTGAAGGTGTGCATAGTCGCGCCGATGGCCATGACGAACGAGCCTACGCGGGCGGGGGTGGTGCCGCGCGTCAGCCGGCGTCGTGCGCGAGCCAGGCGGGGACCGCGAGCGTCGCGAAGGCGCCGCCCCGCAGCGGGACGGTGTGCCAGGCGGCCGTCACCGTGCCGTCGGCGGCCCGCCGCACGATGAGGCGGTGCGGCGAGGTCGGCACCACCACGTGGATGAGGGTGCCCTCGGCGTCGGCCGCGCCGCGCGCCGCCACGGCGACGTGCGTGCCGTCGTCCACGGGGGGTCCGACGACGACGGGCTCGCGCGACTCGGCCGGAACCGGAAGGTCGAGCACCGTGCGCGTCCAGCCGGAGTCGCCGACCGGGACCGTCTGCGCGGCGCCCCCCGTGATCGCCGGCGGCAGGGTCACCGTCCAGCCGTGAGGTGCCGCCACGACCTCCGTGCCGGTGGCGTCCGGCTGCCCGTCCGGCGCGGGCGCGAGGGCGGCGCGGGCGTCCCAGGCGTCGAGCGAGGACGGCGCGCCGGCGGCGGGCGCGGCGTCCGGGGCGTCGTCTTCCGCGGCATCGGCGACCTCGACGGCCTCCACGAACCGCCAGAACGCCCGCATCGTGCGCTGCGTCTCCAGCGTCGCGCCCTGGTACGCGATGACGAGCCCGTGCTCGGGGAGCACGACCGCGAACTGGCCGTAGGCGCCGTCGACCCGGAAGCCGTGGCGCCCCCGCCACACCTGATAGCCGTAGCCGTAGGTCCAGTCGTTCTCGGGATCGGCGGGCTGCGACGGGTCACGGGTGTCGGACCACGGCCGCGCCAGCTCGTCGACGTAGTCGGCCGGCACCACCTGCGCGCCGCCGAACCGTCCGCCGTCGGCGAGCAGCATGCCGATGCGTGCCAGATCGTGCACCGTCAGGTGGAACCCCGATGCGCCCTGCTCGATCCCGAACGCGGGCTTCATCCATCGCCGTCCGATGCCGAGCGGGTCGAGCAGCCGTGGCCGGAGGTAGTCCGTCAGCCGCTGGCCGGTGACCGCGGTGACGATGCACGACAGCGCGTAGGTGGCGTCCGAGTTGTAGGCGAAGGAGGTGCCCGGGGCGGCGGCCGGGGGCGTGGACAGCAGCGTGCGCACGTCGAAGTCGAACGTGTCGGCCTGCGCCTGGCTGTGGCCCGTGTTCATGGTGAGGAGGTGGCGGACGGTGATGCCGTGCGGGTCCGGCAGCCCGAGCAGCGCGCCCGCGGAGTCGTCGAGCGAGAGCAGTCCCTCGCTCCGGAGCAGTCCGATCGCCAGCGAGGTGAAGGTCTTCGACGCGGAGTACGACAGCGCCGGCCGGTCGGCCGACCAGGGCGCCCAGGAATGCTCGGCGAGGATCGTGCCCCCGCGTGCGATCGCGAGAGCGTGCGGGTCGAGACCCTCGGCCGAGAGGCTGTCGATCAGGACGCGGACGGCGGCGGCGGGAAGGCCGGGGGTCGCGGAGCTCATGCCTCCAGTCTGCCCTCCCGGCCCGAGCGGTCGGGCCAGGCGAGGTCCGGGGCAGCGGTCAGTGCGCGGCGTGCGGGGTCTCGCCGCCCTCGGTGAACGACGGGCGGCGTCCGAGCAGCTTCCCGATCCCGAGCACGACCCCCACGATCACGAGGCCCGCCGCGAACCCGGCGACGGCCGACAGGGCGGTGTCGCCCAGCCACACGACGAGACCGCCGAGCGGCTCCAGCGCGTGCTCGACGGCGTGCAGCACGTCGACGGGGAAATGCCAGCCGACCTCGCCCAGGTTCACGAGCAGCAGGTGCCCGCCGACCCAGAGCATCGCGACCGTGCCGACGATGCTGATGACCCGGAAGACCGCGGGCATCGACCGGACGATGCGCATGCCCGTGTGGCGCACGCGCGCCGACGGGTTCTTCGCCATCCGCAGGCCGATGTCGTCGATCTTCACGAGCAGCGCGACAGCGCCGTAGACGATGCCCGTCATGAGCAGGGCGATGAGCGCCAGCACCGCCAGGCGCATCCAGACGCCGAGATCGGGATCGATGTTCGAGAGCGAGATGAGCATGATCTCGGTCGAGAGGATGAGATCGGTGCGGATCGCTCCCGCCACCAGCCGCTTCTCGTCGCGGCCGCCCTCCTCTTCGTGGCCGTGGTGGAAGCCGAACCACTCCAGCACCTTCTCGGCGCCCTCGAAGCACAGGTACGCGCCGCCGATGATGAGGAGCCACGGGAGCACCCAGTCCGCGAACGCCGTCAGCAGCATGGCCGCCGGGATGATCAGCAGGAACTTGTTCGCCAGCGAGCCGAGCGCGATCTTGCCGACGACCGGCAGCTCGCGCGCGGGGGTGATGCCCTGCACGTACTGCGGGGTGACCGCGGCGTCGTCGATGACGACCCCCGCCGACTTCGCCGACGCTTTGAGCGCGGCGCTGAGGATGTCGTCGACGACGGCGAGCAGACCTACGGACACAGCGACCCCCGAATGGTGTTCCAGCGGAGCCAACTTACGGCACGTCGGGGCTCCCCGCGTATCCTCGTGGCGTGGACGACGTCGCCGAGCAGCCCCGCGCGGTGTCGGCGCGCGTGCTGACGGCGCCGGAGTGGGCGGAGCTCGAGCACGCGCATGCGGTGCGTGCCGACGCGCTCACCGCGGGGCGGCGCCATCGGGTGGCACGGGGCGAGACCCACCCCGTCGACGACTTCCTCTACACCTACTACAGCTACAAGCCGGGGCTGCTGCGCCGCTGGCACCCGGGAGCGGGGGTGCGCCTGCAGGATGCCGCGACCACCCCGCGGGCCTCCTGGCGCGGGTACCGGACCGACGGCGGCGACGTACTGGTCGACACCGCGGGGTTCGTCCGCGAGAAGGCGCTGATGCTCCGTGGCATCGCCGGGATCCTCCGGGCGACCGAGGGGCGCAAGGCGCAGTTCGGCTGCTTCGGCCTGCACGAGTGGGCGATGGTCTACCGTCAGGCCGAGCATCGTCATCCCGTGCCGCTGCGCCTGGGACGCGAGGGGACGGATGCGGTCGTGGACGCGCACCCGCTCGGCTGCTCCCATTTCGACGCGTTCCGCTTCTTCACCCCCGACGCCGTGCCGCGGAACCGCGAGGCCCTCACCCGCGCTCGCCAGGTGGACACCGAGCAGCCGGGATGCCTTCACGCCAACATGGACCTCTACAAGTGGGCGGTCAAGCTCGGACCGCTGGTGCCGGGGCGCCTGCTCCTCGACGCCTTCGAGCTCGCCCGTGACATCCGCACGCTCGACATGCGGGCCTCGCCGTACGACCTCGTCGGCTGGGGGTACGCGCCCGTGGCGATCGAGTCGGCCGAGGGCAAGGCCGAGTACGTCGCGCACCAGCGCGGCTTCGCCGAGCGTGCGGCCGGGATCCGCTCGGCGCTCCGCGGAATCGTCGAGGGCGCGCTCGCCGGCTGAGCCCGGACGGGTGAAAAGCACCGTCGACCCTTCCGCGACTCCGAATCGATTCGATAGACTCGAGGTCGCCGCGGTCGCGGCGCGCTCCCACCCCCTGATCTTCCCGAGAGCACTCGCATGGCCAGAACACTCACCACCGGCAGCCCGTGGCGCGTCATCCTCGCGTTCTCGGTGCCGCTGCTGATCGGCAACGTCGTCCAGCAGCTCTACCAGGTGGCCGACGCGATCGTCGTCGGCCGCTGGCTGGGCGTCGACGCCCTCGCGGCGGTCGGCGCGACCGGCAGCCTGCTCTTCCTGCTGCTCGGGTTCGCGTGGGGTCTCACCTCCGGATTCGCGATCCCGACGGCGCAGGCGTTCGGCGCGCAGGACCACGCGGCGGTGCGGCGCTCCGTGGCCGCCGGCGCCGTGCTGACCGGCATCACGAGCGTCATCCTCACCCTCTTCGCCCCGATGCTCGCCCGTCCGGGACTCGAGCTGCTCCAGACGCCGCCCGAGCTCATGGAGGACGCCGTCGTCTTCGCTCAGATCAGCTTCCTCGGCGCGAGCACGATGATGTTCTTCAACTTCCTCTCGGCGATCATCCGCGCCATCGGCGACTCGCGCACGCCGCTGCTGTTCCTCACGCTCGCGTGCGTGCTGAACGTCGGCCTCGTCGTGCTGATGGTCGGGCCCTGGGAATGGGGCGTCGCCGGCGCCGCGCTCGCCACCGTCCTGTCGCAGGCGGTCTCGGTGCTGCTGTGCCTCGAGTACGTGCGCCGGCGCGTGCCCGTGCTCCACGTGCGCCGGCACGACTGGCGCGTCACGCGGCGCGACCTCGCCGAGCACCTGCGGCTCGGCCTGCCGATGGGCTTCCAGGCCTCGATCATCGCGATCGGCACGCTCGCGGTGCAGGTGGCGCTCAACCGCCTCGGCGCGGCCGACGTCGCCGCGTACACGACGGCCTCCCGCGTCGACGGACTCGCCGTGGCGCTCCTCATGTCGCTCGGACTCGCGACCTCGATGTACGTGGCGCAGAACCACGGCGGAGGTCGCCCCGACCGCATCCGGCGCGGGGTCGTGCAGGCGACCTGGCTCGCGCTCGGCGCAGCGGTCGTCCTGGGCGCGCTGCTCATCGTGTTCGGCGCCGGCATCGTGCGGCTGTTCGTCGGCGAGGGGTCCGACGAGGTCGTCGACCTCGCCGCGCTCATGCTCGTCATCAACGGTGCGACGTACAGTGCGCTGGCGGTGCTGTTCATCCTGCGCGGCGCGCTCCAGGGGCTCGGGCACACCATGATCCCCACCGTCACCGGCGTCGTCGAGCTGTTCGCGCGGACGGGGGCGGCCGTGGTCCTGGGCGCGTTCTTCGGCTTCGTGGGCGTCGCCTGGAGCAACCCGCTCGCCTGGTTCGGGGCGGTCGTCATCCTCATCCCGGCCTATCTGCGCGCCCACCGGGAGCTCGGGCGGATGCCGGTCACGCCCGCCGTCCCGACGCCGACGTCGGCCATCCCCGTCGTCGGCCCGAGCGACGGCTCGATGGTCGTCGACGCGATCGTCACGCAGCCGATCGCCCTGCCGCAGCAGCCGTCGGCGACCCAGCGCGGGAACCTCGTGCGGATCCTCGCACGTCGGCGCCCGCGGAAGAGGAGCAGAATCAAGGGGTGACCACCTCCCTGCCCCAGCTGACCGAGATGCCCGATCCGCAGTACATCATGGTCGGCGAAGGGCATCGCATCGCGACCTACTCGTGGGGGGAGGACACCCTCCCGACCGTGGTGCTCGTGCACGGCTTCGCCTCGAGCACCCGTGACAACTGGGTGAGCACCGGCTGGGTGCGCGACCTGCAGCGCGCCGGGTACCGCGTGCTCGCGCTCGACCAGCGCGGACACGGCGCCAGCGACAAGCCCCACGAGTCGCGCGACTACCACCTGCGCCAGCTCGCCTCCGACGTGGAGGCGGTGCTCGACACCTACCTCGTCGACGAGGCCAGCTACGTCGGCTACTCCCTGGGCGCGCGCGTGGGCTGGGAGGTGCTGCAGGACATCGCGCCGCGCATCCCGCGAGCCGTGCTCGGCGGTGTGCCCGACGGCATCCCGCTCGCCCGGCTCGACCTCGACCAGGTGCGCGCGCTCGCCGAGCACGGCACCCCGGTCACCGACCCCGTCACCCAGAACTACGTGAAGCTCACCGAGCGGGTGCCCGGCAACGACCTGCAGGCTCTCCTGGCGATCGCCACGGGGCTGCGCGCGTCGAAGCAGGTCGATCCCGACCCCGCGCACGCCCCGCAGCAGCCCGTCCTGTTCGCCACGGGGTCGCTCGACGGCATCATCGAGGGCTCGAAGGCGCTCGCGGCCGCCTGTCCCGCCGGCCGGTTCCTCGAGATCCCCGACCGCCACCACTTCAACGCCCCCGGATCTCGGGTCTTCCGCGAGGCCGCCGTGGAGTTCCTCGCCGGCTGAGTGCACGACCGGGTGCGCGGGCGTCGGGACGATTCGGGACCGACCGGCAGCCTCGCGGTGGTGGTGTCCGCCACGGGCGACGCTCCGGGTCGCGCCGACACGTTCGGCCTCGCCTACCGGTTGGTTGTCGACGCATCACGCGAGTTGGACGCCGTCTTCGGGGCACCTCAACGGCGAGTGCGAAGTAGCGACGAGGGCAGATCGATAGGCAATCTCCGAGGCAGCCGCCGAGCGCCGTCATCCCAACGGTCCGGGCACGATCTGATCCAGTGGCCCAACCTCGCGCCAGATTCGGGGGATGGCTCTGGCTTGGCCCCAGGGCTCGATGGCATCCGAGTCTGTGGGATGGGGGTCTTCTCGCCGCAGAGACGTTGTCGTGCACTGTGCGCGCCGCTACGTTCGGGGCAGGCGAGACGGGAACGCCATTCGAACCAACTCCTGGGAGCACAACGCAGGAATTCAAGATTGGCGTGCAGACATGCTGCGAGTTCACCCACAAAACGCCGTAGGCGTACCTTCACGACGGCGCCGAGTCGTTTCGTTCACAATGCTGGCGACATTCATCGGTCTGATTGCGGCGTTCGGCGCTGGATCTCCAGCCACGGCGCAGGTGGCCACCAGCAAATACTCCGCATACGCCGTCCTCATCACCGCGCGCGGATGGGTCCAGCACCACACCGGGATACTTCCCCCGAGTCCGCGCCTACTGCAATACCGGCGACTGGGCCTGCCGGAGCCCCGTCACGGGTGCGTGGAGCAACGCCGCGCACAACGCGTATACGGGGAAGACGCAGGATGTCTTCAACTGGTTCATTTACCTCACTGATAACTTCAGCTGACCATGGCAGAGCGCACTGCACCCGACAGGTCCCGACGCAGAGCCGTCGCGGCGGTGGTGGCTGTCGCGGTCCTGCAGATCGTGACGGCGGTGGTGACCACGGTCGTCTGGATCTTCCGCACGATGTTCGCGGGCAACGCCTGCTCGCCCGCCTGCGACTGGGTCGGCGCAGACCGTGCAGGCATGGTGTACGCGACCTTCGTCGTCGCGAGTTTCGCGATCACCGCTGTGGCCCTGCTGATCGCGTGGCGCCGGGAGAAGGATCTGGCCTGGGTGCCGCTCATCGGCGTCGCGGTCACGGTCGGAGGGTTGATCCTGTCGCTGTGGCTGTTCGACCAGGCGATGAGCTGATCGAGTGGTCCAGCCGGGTGGCGGATTCGGAGGATGGCATCGGATTCGGAGCCAGGGCCCGCCGGCATCCGAATCCACGCGCACACTCCGAATCCGCGCAGCGCGAAACTGAGCGCCGACAGCCGGGCGCGGATCAGACGGTGACGACGATCTTGCCGCGCGTGTGGCCCTCTTCCAGCTGCGCGAACGCGGCGACGGCCTCGTCGAGCGGATAGGTCGCGGCGAGCTCCACGCGGAGGGCGCCGTCGGCCACGAGCTGGGCGAGCTCGCCGAGCTGCGCCGGATCGGGCCGCACCCACACGTACTCGCCGCCGAACTCGGTGCGCGCACGCGGGTCGGCGATCGACACGACGCGGCCGCCCGCCTTCAGGAGCGCTCCGGTGCTGTCGAGCGACGATCCGCCCGCGAAGTCCAGGATGACGTCGAAGCCCTCCGGAGCGAGCGCCGTCGCGGCGTCCACGAGTCCCTCGCCGTAGGCGATCGGCTCGGCGCCGAGGTCGCGCAGGTAGTCGTGGTTGCGCTCCGAGGCGGTGCCGACCACGCGGGCGCCGCGGAGGGAGGCGAGCTGCACGGCGAACGAGCCGACACCGCCGGCCGCGCCGTGGATCAGGACGGTCGAGCCGTCGCCGAGCCCGGACCGCTCGATCGACTGGAGGGCGGTCAGTCCCGTGAGGGGGAGGGCGGCGGCCTGCTCGAACGAGATGCCGTCGGGCTTGCGTGTGGCGGTGCGCACGGGCACCGGCATGAGCTCGGCGAGCGAGCCGTGCTGCACGACGTCGGCGCGGGCATAGGCGAGCACCTCGTCGCCGACGGCGAACTCCGGGGTGTCCAGTCCGGTCTTCTCCACGACGCCCGCGACGTCCCAGCCCGGGACCGCCGGGAGCGACGTGTCGATGAGGCCGCGGAGGTATCCCTCCCGCACCTTGTAGTCGACCGGGTTGATGCCCGCAGCGACGACGCGCACCACGAGGGTGTCGGGGCCGATGTGGGGTTCGGGGAGGTCGGTGAGCTCGAGGCGGTCGGAGCCGCCGAAGTCGCGATAGACGAGTGCCTTCATGCCGAGGCGCAACCGGCGCGCGGCCGTGAGCATTCCCCGTACCGTGGAGAGGTGATCAGACTCGCCACCATCGGCACCAGCACCATCACCGAGCGCTTCATCGAGGCGGTGTCGCGCGTCGAGGGCGTGCGCGTCGACGTCGTCTACTCCCGCGATCTCGCCCGTGGTCGGGCCTTCGCGCAGCGCCAGGGGGTGCCGGACGCCGTCGACGAGCTGACCGCGCTCGCCGGACGCGTCGACGCGGTCTACGTCGGCTCGCCGAACGGCGCCCACGCGGATCAGGCGCGCGCGGCGATCGAGGCCGGGCTGCACGTCTTCCTGGAGAAGCCCGCGACGCCCACGTCCGCCGAGTTCGCCGACCTGGTCGACGCGGCCGCTGCGCGGGGCGTCGTCGTGTTCGAGGGGATGCGCAACGCCTACGACCCGGGCCTCGTCGCGATGCGCGACCTGCTGCCGCGGGTGGGCGTCGTCCGCCGGGCGTCGTTCGCGCTCTGTCAGCGCTCGGCCCGCTACGACCTCGTGCTGCAGGGGGAGACCCCCAACATCTTCGATCCGGCGCTCGCGGGCGGCGCGCTCTTCGATCTCGGGGTCTACCCGCTGAGCGCCGCGATCGCGCTTTTCGGGGCTCCCGACGCCGTGACCGGAGCGACCGTCACGATCGCCACGGGCGCCGACGGCGCGGGCACCGCACTGCTCCTGTACCCGGGCTTCGTCGCCGACATCGGCTTCTCGAAGATCACCGCGTCGTCGCGGCCGAGCGAGATCCAGGGCGAGCTCGGCACGCTCACGATCGACCGGATCACCGACCCCCGCACCATCGTGTTCACGCCGCTCGGCGGCGAGCCCGAGGAGCACCGGATCGACGGCGACGACAACAACATGACGTACGAGGTCGCGCGCTTCGCCGAGCTCGTGCGCGGCGAGGACGACCCCACCGCCGACCAGCAGCGCACGCTGGCGGTGCTGCGCGCCGTGGAGGAGATCCGCGGCACCGGCTGATCCGGAGCCGGCTGATCCAGGGAAGCGGCAGACCCAGGGGTGAGCGGACTCCCGCCGTTCACCCGCGGTTCCCCCGCCGGTCACCGGCACCGCGCACGCTGGGCAGCGTGACGCGCGACTGCGCGCGCCGGGAGGAGATCGCCGTGACCGAAGACGCGTCCGCGCGGGTCACCGTCGCGATCATCCCCGCGCGGGGCGGGTCGAAGGGCGTCCCCCGCAAGAACGTCCTTCCCGTCGGCGGGGTGCCCCTCGTCGCGCGCGCCGTGTCGTCCGCGCGGGCGTCGCAGCGCGTCGACCTCGTGGTCGTCTCGACCGACGACGCCGAGATCGCCCGCGTGGCCGAGGACGCCGGTGCGCTCGTCATCGATCGGCCGGCCGAGATCGCCGGCGCGACGGCGAGCTCCGAGAGCGCGCTCCTGCACACCCTCGAGGTGCTCGAGAGCCGCGGCATCCGGGTGGCGACGGTGGTCTTCCTCCAGGCGACGTCGCCGTTCATCGACGCGCGCGGCATCGACGAGGCCGTCGCGATGGTCGACGGCGGCGGGTACGACGCCGCGTTCTCCGCCTTCGAGACCTACGGCTTCCTGTGGCGTCGTGACGCGGACGCGGATGCCGCGGCGATCAACCACGACGCCGCGCACCGGCCGCGCCGGCAGGACCGTGAGCCGCACTACCTCGAGACCGGTGCCTTCTACGCGTTCGACGCCGCGGGCTTCCGCCGCGCTCAGCACCGGTTCTTCGGCCGCGTGGGGATCGTCGAGGTGCCCGAGCTCTCGGCGGTGGAGATCGACGATCACGCCCAGCTCGCTCTCGCCCGGGCGATCGCGCCGCTCGTGGACGACGGATCGGAGCCCATCGACGTCGATGCCGTCGTCACCGACTTCGACGGCGTGCACACCGACGACACGGCCCTCATCGACGCGCACGGCGACGAGCGGGTGCGCGTGAGCCGCTCCGACGGCATGGGCGTCGCCCGGCTGCGGCGGGCCGGCATCCCGGTGCTCATCCTCTCGACCGAGACGCACCCGGTCGTCGGAGCGCGGGCGGCGAAGCTGCAGGTCGAGGTGCTGCAGTCGATCGACGACAAGGCGGCCGCGATCCGGCGCTGGGCGGGCGCGCGCGGCATCCCGCTGTCGCGCATCGCGTACCTCGGCAACGACGTCAACGACGTCCCGGCGATGGAGCTCGTCGGCTGGCCGATCGCGGTCGCCGACGCGCGACCCGAGGCGAGGGCGATCGCGCGGCGGGTGCTGAGCCGTCGCGGCGGCGAGGGCGCGGTGCGCGAGCTCGCGGAACTGGTGCTCGGCGGCTGAGCGCCGTCGCCCCGCCCCGCCGCGCTCGCACGACGACCGGGGGTGCCGATGCCGCGCCGATTCGACACCGCGGTGCGACTCCCGCGTCACCCGTGCGTGGCCGTCCGTTCACCTTGCGAGCGGACACTGGCGGCACGAGGGCGTCGGCAGGGCGCCGTCACGAGAGGACCACCACCATGACCGTCACCATCGGATCGCGGACGCTCGGCACCGGGCACCCCGCCTACGTCATCGCCGAGATCGGGCTGAATCACAACGGTGACGTCGAGATCGCGAAGCAGCTCATCGACGTCGCCAAGCGCGCCGGCGCCGACGCCGTCAAGTTCCAGAAGCGCACACCGGAGATCGCCACGCCGACGCACATGCGCGACGTGCCGCGCGAGACGCCCTGGGGCACGATGTCGTACCTCGAGTACCGCTACCGCGTCGAGTTCGGTCACGACGAGTACGTGCAGATCGGCGACTACGCCACCCTGTCGGGCCTCGACTGGTTCGCCTCGCCGTGGGACGTGCCGTCGGTCGACTTCCTCGAGGAGCACAACGTCGTCGCGCACAAGGTGGCGTCCGCGTCGCTGACCGACACCGACCTCCTCGAGGCGCTGCGCGCAACGGGCAAGCCGATCATCCTCTCGACGGGCATGTCGACGCTGGAGCAGATCGACCGCGCCGTCGAGATCCTCGGCCGCGAGAACCTCGTGCTCATGCACGCGACCTCGACGTACCCGATGGAGCCGGGCGAGGCGAACCTGCGCGTGATCCCCGCCCTCCGGGAGCGCTACGCGGGCGTGCCGGTCGGCTACTCGGGGCACGAGCGCGGCCTGCAGATCTCCCTCGCCGCCGTCGCCCTCGGTGCCGTGGCCGTGGAGCGGCACATCACGCTCGACCGCACCATGTGGGGCTCGGACCACTCGGCCTCGCTGGAGCCGGCCGGCCTCGAGCACCTCGTGCGCGACATCCGCGTGATCGAGGAGGCTCTCGGCGACGGCGTCAAGCGCGTCTTCCCGGGCGAGCTCGCCCCCATGGCGAAGCTGCGGCGCGTCCCGGCATGATCCCGGGCGCGACGCCGCCGCGCCTGCGCGTGGTCGCAGTCGCCGATGCGGACTCCTTCGTCAAGTGGGCCGCCGCGCTCCTGGACTCCATCGCGGAGGCCGACAGCAGCATCGCGCTCGTGCGCACCCCGCTCACGGTGAGCGCGGCGCAGGAGCAGTCCGCGCTCGACGGCACGCGTTTCACCTCCGACGACGTGACGCGGCTGCCGCTGGCCGCGCTCGCGGGATGGCTGAGCCGCGAGCGAGCCGACGTCGTCGTGATCGCCGGCAAGGGGCCGCTCGCCCGGCTCGTGATGCGCGAGGTCGACCGCGTGCATCCGCGCCCCGTGGTGGTCACGGGTCTTCCCGGGATCTCGATCCCCGCCCAGCGCGGGGCGGTCACCTACCGCCGCGAGACGGATCTGTTCCTCGTGCACTCCCACCGTGAGGAGCGGGCGTTCCGCGACCTGGCGACGCGCCTGAACGCGGACCTGCGATTCGGCCTGGCCAGCCTCCCGTTCGCCGCGCCCCGCCCGCCGGTGGTGGGGGGGACGGACCTCGTCTTCGCCGCGCAGGCGCTCGTCCCGCTCACGACCGCCGATCGCACGGTGGTGGCCGACATGCTCCGCGAGGCGGCCCTCGCCCGTCCCGACCGCCGCGTCGTCGTGAAGCTGCGCTCCCGCGCCGGCGAGAACGAGACGCACTACGACCGCGCGTCGTACGAGGGGCTGCTGCGCGACCGGCCGCAGAACCTCGTCTTCTCGTACCAGCCGATGCGGGCCGCGCTGGCTTCGGCCGAGGGGCTCGTCACCGTCAGCTCCACGGCCGCCGTCGAGGCGATCGCGGTCGGCGTTCCGGTGATCGCGCTCGACACCTTCGGCGTCAGCAAGGAGAACCTCAACACGGTGTTCCGCGGCTCGGGGCTCTTCGGCGACCGCGAGGCGGTCATCGCGCGGCGCTTCCGGCATCCCGCACCCGGCTGGCTCACCCAGAACTACTTCCACGACCCGGTCGATGCCACCTGGTGGCACGACGTCGCCGAGCTCGTGGCGCTGCGGCGCCGGGGGCTGCTGCCCGAGCGTCGCCAGCCCGCACGGCGCGGCGGTGCGCTGCGGGTGGCATGGGAGCGGAAGACCGTCCTCGGCCACGAGGACCGCTCGCTCGCCGGGATCGTGGCGCTGGCCGTCGGGGTGCCCCTGCGCGCCGTCCTCCTCGCCCGGCGCCGCCTCGCGGGGAACCGCGGCGCGTACTCCTGGGCCGACCCGACCACCGACATCACGGTCACCCCGGCCGTGCGGCAGGAGCCCCTGCTGCGCCGCCGTCCCGTCGGCGTCGACGGCTGAGCGTCTTCACGCGCCGGCGCGCACACCCGGTCGCGGCGACGCGTGCGATGATCGAGCCGTGGCCACCGGTCAGGACCTCGACACACTCGTCGCGCTGCGCCGGGTGCGCGACCGGATGGACCGCGAGTACGCGAGACCGCTCGACGTCGAGTCCCTCGCCCGGGGCGTGCACATGTCGGCCGGCCATCTGAGCCGCCAGTTCCGGCTCGCCTACGGGGAGTCGCCCTACGCGTACCTCATGACGCGTCGCATCGAGCGGGCGATGACACTGCTGCGCCGCGGCGATCTGTCCGTCACCGAGGTCTGCTTCGCGGTGGGATGCCAGTCGCTCGGCACCTTCAGCACGCGCTTCACCGAGCTGGTCGGGGTGCCCCCGAGCGTGTACCGCGAGCGCGGCGCCCCGTTCCGTCCGGGCATGCTGCCGTGCATCGCCAAGCAGGTCACCAGACCGATCAGGAATCGAGAAGCGCCGTCGGCGCCCCGGTCGTAACGTGTTGGCCATGGAGATCACGATCCACTCGAGCTTCCTGCCGCACACCGATCCCGAGGCGTCCCTCGCCTTCTACCGCGACGTGCTCGGCTTCGAGGTGCGCCTCGACGTCGGCTACGAGGACATGCGGTGGATCACCGTCGGTCCGGCCGGCCAGCCGTCCACGGCGATCGTCCTGCACCCGCCGGCGGTGGGGCACGAGGTGACCGACGAGGAGCGCGCCCTGCTGCTCGAGCTCATCGCGAAGGGCAGCTACTTCGGCGTGAACCTCGCCACCGACGATCTCGACGCCGCCTTCGCGCGCATCGAGGCGGCGGGCGCGGACATCGTGCAGGAGCCGATCGAGCAGGACTACGGCGTGAGGGACGCGGCGGTTCGCGACCCGGCGGGAAACCTCCTGCGCCTCCAGCAGACACCCCGGAAGGAGCACGGACATGAGTGAGAAGCGCGACACGAAGAGCGGCTTCAGCGACGAGGAGCGCGCCGCGATGCAGCAGCGCGCCGACGAGCTGCGGTCGACGAAGGGCCTGAAGGGCGCCGCGAAGCTGGCGAAGGAGCTCGAGGCGTGCGTGGCCGCGATCGACGCCCTCGAGGGCACTGATCGGGAGATCGGCGTGCGGCTGCACGCGATCGTCGCAGAGGAGGCGCCCGACCTCGCGCCGAAGACCTTCTACGGCTTCCCGGCCTACGCGCGCGACGGCAAGATCGTCGTGTTCTACCAGCCGGCGTCCAAGTTCCAGACGCGGTACGGCACGGTCTCGTTCGACGAGGCCGCCCACCTGGACGACGGTGAGATGTGGGCCGTGTCCTACGCGCTGCTGGAGATGACCGACGCGGCGGAGAAGCGGATCCGCGAGCTCGTGCGGAAGGCCGTCGGCTGAGCTCGCGCCGCTAGTCGGCGGTGACCGAGGCGGGATCGACCCGCAGGATGCGGTCGTCGCCCTCGCGCGGGTCGCCGCGGCCGTCGGTGTTGTTCGTCAGGAACCAGACGGCGCCGTCGGGTCCGATCGCGACATCGCGCAGCCGGCCGAGCTCTCCGGCGTAGTACTCCCTCTGCACCCCCGGGTCGGCCGTCGAGACCGCGCGCAGCACCTCGCCGCGCAGGTTCGCGATGAGCAGCGTGTCTCCGGCGAGGGCGATGCCGCTCGGGCTCGCGTCCTCGGTGGGCCAGGTGGCGATCGGATCGATGAAGCCGCGTCCCTCGCCGCCGGTGCCCTCCACCAGCGGCCAGCCGTAGTTGCCGCCGGGCTCGATCACGTTGAGCTCGTCCCACGCGTTCTGACCGAACTCGCTGGCGTACAGGGTGCCGTCGGCGTCCCACACGAGACCCTGCACGTTGCGGTGACCCAGGCTGTACACCGGCGAGCCCGGGGTGGGGTTGTCGGCGGGCACCGACCCGTCGGCCTCGACCCGCAGGATCTTCCCCCGCCGCACGTCCGGGTCCTGTGCCGCCGAGGGGTTGCGGGCGTCGCCGACCGGGACGTAGAGCTTGCCGTCGGGACCGAAGGCGATCCGCCCGGCGTTGTGGACCGGTGAGTACGGGAGCTCTTCGAGGATGGTCGTGCGCTCCCCGAGAGCGAGCGAGCCGGCCGTCCCGCGCAGGTCGTAGCGCACGACGCGGTTGCCGTCGTCGGCCGTGAAGTACACGAACAGGTCGCCCTCGTGCACGGCGAGACCGAGCAGGCCGCCCTCGGTGCCGTGGTTCACCCCGGCGACGACGCCGACCTCGCGCGCGTCGCCTTCGGCGTCGAGCTCCAGGATGCGTCCGGTGTCGCGTTCGCTCACGAGCGGGGTGCCGTCGGCGGTCCACGCGATCGACCACGGCGCGTCCAGGCCGCTCGCGAACGTCTCGGCCTCCTCCGGGAGCGCAACCGGCGACGCGGTGGGCGTGGGCGTCGGCGACGCGCTGGCCGGCGCGGGGCTGGCGGAGGCCGGGCTGGTCGGCGCGGGCGAGCTCGGCTCCGCCCCGCACCCGCTCAGCAGGAGGGCGCCCGCCAGCAGCGCCGTCGTGGTGGTGGCCGGCCCGGCATCCGCTCGCCTCATGACCCCACGGTAACCGCAACTAGACTGGAACGGTCCCGCGTCCGCCGACCTGATGAGCTCCACCGTGTCCGCAAGCCCCACCCGCACCTTCGAAGTGCGTCACGTGCAGCTCGCGCGCGCCCTGTTCGCGGCGATGGCGGCCCTCATGGTCACCTTCTCGCCCGATCATTCGGCCGAGGTCGGGCTCGCGGTGTTCAGCGGATGGGCGATCGCGACGGCCCTGGTGCTCCTGCTCTCGGTCTGGCTGGTCCATCCCGCCGGAGAGCGCGCGGCCGCGATCGCGATCGGCGTGCCCACGCTCGTCGCCGGCATGGTCGCCGGTCTCCCCGGCCTCCGCTCCACGACCCTCTTCTTCGTGCTCGTGATCGCGTGGGCCCTCCTCACCGGCTTCCTCGAACTGCTGATCGGCATCCGCCGACGCGCCACGGACGAGTACGCGCGGGACGCCATCCTCATCGGCGCGCTGACCCTCGCGCTCGGCGTGGGGCTGCTGCTGGTGAACCCCGCCTACAGCCTCGAGTACTTCATCACCGAGGCGCGGCAGAGCTTCGTCCTCACGGGCATCACGATCGGCGTCGGCCTGTTCGGCGGGTACGCCGCGGTCATCGCGGTCTTCCTCGGCATCGCGGGCTTCTCGCCGCGGCGCGAGAGCGGACCCGCCGAGGTCGCGGCCGCGCCCCCGGGCACCGACGCGGCAGGAGAGCACGCATGACAGATCCGCGACCGAGCCGGCGCGAGCTCATGAAGCCCGCGCAGCTGATCGGCCTCGCCTTCGCCGCGGCGCTGTTCGGCGGGGTGATCACCCTCATGTCGATGGGAGTCCTGCAGGAGCCGCGCCCCGTGCCCCCGGGCGAGATGCACCCTCATCTGAAGGCCTGGGTCGTGGCGGGCGTGGTCGCGGGGATCGTCTTCATCGTCACGCTCGTGACGATCGCGCTGCTGCTGCTGGCGGTCGACCCGGCGCAGCTGACCAAGCAGATCGACCGGCCGGTCCTGCTCCCCGACGAGGAGCCGGCGTCCGGACCGGGTGCTTCCGCCGCCGGCGACGGCGCCGCCCGCGGGGTCGATCCCGGAGCCGACCCGCCGCAGCGCTAGCCGACGCGATCAGCGTGGCGTCGGCGGATCGCCGGTCGCGGCCGTGTCAGCCGAGCTCGTCGACGAGACGGTCGGCGAGGCCCGTGTAGGTCGCGGGCGTCAACGCGAGGAGCCGCTCCTTCGCCTCGTCGCCGACGTCGAGGCCGCGCACGAACTCGGCGAGCTCGGCGCCGCCGACGCGACGTCCGCGGGTGAGCTCCTTGAGCAGCGCGTACGGGTCGGTGATCTGCGAGCGACCGGCGACGATCTCGGCGCGGACGACGGTCTGGATCGCCTCGGCGAGCACCTCCCAGTTGGCGTCGAGGTCGGCCAGCAGCACATCCCGCGAGAGCGAGATCTCGGTGAGCCCGCGCTGGAGGTTGTCGAGGGCGAGCAGGGAGTGCCCGAAGGCGACGCCGATGTTGCGCTGGGTCGTCGAGTCGGTGAGGTCGCGCTGCATGCGCGAGGTGACGAGGGTCGAGGCCAGCGTCGTGAACAGCCCGCCCGCGATCTCGAGGTTCGCCTCGGCGTTCTCGAACCGGATGGGGTTGATCTTGTGCGGCATGGTCGACGACCCGGTCGCGCCCGCCACGGGGATCTGCGCGAAGAAGCCCATCGCGATGTAGGTCCAGATGTCGGTGGCGAGGTTGTGGAGGATGCCGCCCGCGTGCCGGACGCGGTCGTAGAGCTCGACCTGCCAGTCGTGCGACTCGATCTGGGTGGTCAGCACGTTGAAGTCGATGCCGAGGCCCTCGATGAACGAGCGCGACAGCGCGGGCCAGTCCACGTCGGGCGCCGCGGAGAGGTGCGCCGACCAGGTGCCGGTCGCGCCGGAGAACTTCGCCAGGTACTCGCCGCCCTCGATCTGGGCCGCGACGCGCTCGAGGCGCCACGCGAACACGGCGAGCTCCTTGCCCATCGTCGACGGCGTCGCGGGCTGCCCGTGCGTGCGGGACAGCATGGCGGCGTCGCGGTGCTCACGGGCCAGCTCGCCGAGCGCGGCGATCACGGCGCGGAGCTTCGGCAGCCAGACCTGCTCGACCGCGCGCTTGACGGTCAGGGCGTAGGAGGCGGAGTTGATGTCCTCGCTCGTGCAGGCGAAATGCGCGAGCTCGGCGACGCCGTCGAGGCCGAGCGATGCCAACCGGTCCCGCACGAGGTATTCGACGGCCTTCACGTCGTGACGCGTGACGGCCTCCTTCTCGGCGAGCCAGTCGATCTCGGCCTGCCCGAAGTCGCGGTAGAGGCCGCGCAGGGCCTCCTTGTCGGCGTCGGTCAGCGGCGACGAGCCGAACAGCGAGCGGTCGGTCAGCGCGATGATCCACTCGACCTCCACCTCGACCCGCGCACGATTCAGGCCGGCCTCCGAGAGGAAGTCGCCGAGACCCGACACGGCGGCGCGGTAGCGCCCGTCGAGGGGGCTCAGGGGCTGAGGCGGCAGAGAGGACGCAGAAGTCACAGGAACAGCTCCGATCGGGGAAGAACGGGCGCTCAGGACGTCGGGCGGATAGCGGGCTCGAGCTGCCGGAAGAGCGCCCGGCTCGCACTCTCGATCATACCGAGCACCTCGTCGAACATCGCAGGGCCCGCGTAGTAGGGGTCGGGCACGTCGAGGTTGCCGTCGGCAGACGGGTCGAACGAGAGCAGGAGCGCGAGCTTGTCGGTGTCGGCGGGCGTGCGCGCCCACCCCGCGAGGATGCGCTCGTGGGAGCGGTCGAGGGCGACGATGAGGTCGTGGCGGTCGAAGTCGCCGAGGGTGAACTGCCGGGCCCGGTGTCGCGAGCCGTCGTACCCGCGGCCGGTCAGCGCCGCGAGCGTGCGGCTGTCGGCGCGCTCGCCGACGTGCCAGTCGCCCGTGCCCGCGCTCGTGGACACGACGCGATCGCCCAGACCCGCCTGATCGGCGAACCAGCGGAACACGACCTCGGCCATCGGCGAGCGGCAGATGTTCCCGGTGCAGACGAACACCACCCGGAAGGGGTCGTCACGCGTAGCCACCTCCCTATTGTGGGGGAGCCGGCGACTCCTGCACAGGGCGCGGCGCCGGACGGGTGTCCACGATGAGGTGCGGATCGCGGATCCCGCGGCGCCGCGCGGCCGACGCTGGGGGGATGACCGACTCCGAGATGCTCACCGAAGCGCGCGCCATCCTGCTGCGCACTCGCGACGAGCTCGGAGCGATCCGCTCCCGCGTGCCGGGGCTCGAGGCCGCGACGAGATGGCGCTCCCGGGCCGCCGACGAGTTCGCCGACGCGCTGGGGGAGTGGACGCGGAGCCTCCGGCGGATCGACGACGAGCTCGACCGGTGGGAGGCCGCGCTGGCGGCGGCGCAGGCGCGAGCGGCAGGGTCGACGGGCGCGTCCGGGTGAGGGGCGACGGGGGCGGTGGCGGGAGCGGCGGCGGCGGGAGCGGCGGTGGGGACCTCGAGATCCGGGCCGGGGGGCTGATCGCGGTCGACACCGGCGCGCTGCGACACGTCGCGGGGGTCCTCGACCTGCTCGCGGCGGAGTGCGCCGCCGTGTCCGCCCTGCTGCGGCGGGCGGGCCTCGTGTCGCGGGAGGGCGGACTCTTGCTCCCCGACCCGGCGGGGACGGCCGAGGAGGCCGAGGAACGCGCCGCGGCACTCGCACGGGCGCTGCGTCACCGGGCGGAGGTCTACGAGCGGCTCGAGCGGCACGCCGCGCGAGCCCTCGACGAGCTGCACGCGGGCGCCGACACCGTCGCCGTCGAGGCGGCGGCGCTGTGGGACGCCTGGCGTGACGGACGCCATGCCGAAGTCGGTCGCCAGCTCTCCGGTGCCGTGGCGCCCCTCTGGATGGCGGCGGCTCTGCTCGGCGGCGTCGGCGGTCTGATCCGGATCATCGACCGGGGGACGATCCGGCGTGACGATCCGCCGCTCGTGCCGGCGGCGCGCACCACGGTGGTCACCGAGCTCGCCCGCTCGGAGGTGTCCGCGCCGCGGACGCTGGCGGAGGTCGCCGCGCGGATCCCGGGAGGGGGCGACGACCGGGTCCGAGTGGAGACGTACGAGACGGCGCCGGGCCGGCGCGAGCACGTCGTCTACATCGCCGGCACCAAGGACCTGGGAACGCCCTACGCCGAGCCGTGGGACATGGCGTCCAACGGCGAGCTCTACCTCGGCCAAGCCTCGTCCTCCTACGACGCGACCGGCCGGGCCCTGGCGGCGGCCGGCGCGCTGGCCGGCGACCGCATCCATCTGGTGGGCCATTCGCAGGGCGCCATGATCGCCACCCGCTTCGCCCGCGAGAGCGGATACGACGTCGGGACGCTCATCACGTTCGCGAGCCCCATCGAGGCAGAGCTCGATGATGTGCTGACGGTGACCGTGCGGCACACCGACGATCCGGTCGTGGCACTGTCGGCGGGCGGGGTGCCGGTGGCGGGTGGCGCGCCGGGGAGCTTCGTGGTCGAGCGGGTCGCCGATCCGCAGCCCCGCGTGGGCGACCTCGCGCTCGGCGTGCACCACATGGACGCCTATCGCCGGACCGCCGCGATGGTCGACGCGTCGGACGACCCGCGAGTCGACGCCGTCCGGGCGCACCTGGCCGGGCTGGCGTCGGCCGGGGCGGCGACCGCGATCGTCTACGGCGCGCGCCGCGACCACGGGACGCCGGCGACGGCCGCCCGGCGCGGGGTCAGCGGCGCTTCAGCTGGGGGCGGAGGATGATCCCGAAAATCCAGTTGATCAGCGAGATCACGAGGGCCGCCACGACGCCGAGCCAGAAGTCCTCGACGCGCAGACCCCACGACCACCAGTGCGTCACCCATGCCGTGATCCACAGCAGCAGGCCGTTGATGACGAGCGAGATGAGGCCGAGAGTGAGGATGTAGAGCGGGAAGGCGACGATCTTGATCACCGTGCCGATGAAGGTGTTCACGATCGCGAACACGGCGGCCACGGCGAGCAGCGTCAGAACGAGCTGCAGCGTCTCGCCGGGTGCGAACGCGATGACGTCGACGTTCAGCGGCTGGATCAGGGTGACGACCCAGATGGCGAACGCGTTGACGATGACCCGGATCAGGAATCTCATGGTGACGTCATTGTGGCACGGAGTGCCCGCCGAGGGCATCAGCGATGTCGTCCGGCGCGACCTGGCCCGGAGCCACTGCGAGCACCAGCTCGAACGCGGCGTCGACGGGCGGGCGCGCGACCGCCGACGACGGGAGCGCGTCGCCGTCCGTAGACTCGACGCGTGACCGAGCTGCCCGTCCGCCTCCGCCCCGAGATCGCCGCCCTCCCCGCCTACCGGCAGGGCAAGCAGGCCGGCGCCGACGCGTTCAAGCTGTCGAGCAACGAGAACCCCTTCGATCCGCTGCCGTCGGTCGTCACGGCGATCCAGTCGGCGACCGGCGTCAACCGCTACCCCGACGCCTCGTCGCCGCGGCTGCGTGCGCGGCTCGCGGAGCGGTTCGGCGTGGCATCCGACAGCGTGCACGTCGCTGCGGGATCGGTCTCGATCCTGTACCAGCTCACGCAGGCGACGAGCGGGCCGGGCGACGAGGTCGTCTTCGCGTGGCGCTCGTTCGAGGCGTACCCCGGGCTGGCCGTCGTCGCGGGCGCGACCGCCGTCACGGTGCCGTGCACGCCGGACGGACGGCATGACCTCGTCGCCATGGCCGCCGCGGTCACAGACCGCACGCGCATCGTCATCGTCTGCAGTCCCAACAACCCGACCGGTCCCGTCGTCACCCAGGCGGAGTTCGACGCGTTCCTCGACGCTGTGCCGAGCGACCTGCTCGTCGTGCTCGACGAGGCGTACGCGGAGTTCGTGACCGATCCGGACGCCGTCGACGGCCGCCGCGTGCTGGCGTCCGGACGAGAGAACGTCGTCGTGCTGCGGACGTTCTCGAAGGCGTACGGCCTCGCCGGACTGCGCGTCGGGTACGCGATCGGCCATCCGCGCATCCTGGATGCCGCGCGCGCCACCGGCATCCCGCTCTCGGTCACCGCGGCGGCGGAGCAGGCGGCGCTCGCGAGTCTCGACGCCGAGGACGAGCTGCTCGACCGGGTGCGCGTGATCGCGGAGCGCCGTGATCGCCTGGCAGCGCGGCTGCGCGACGCCGGGTGGGACGTGCCGCAGGCGCAGGGCAACTTCGTCTGGCTCCCCGCGGGGGAGCGGACCGTCGAGGTCGCGGCCGCGTTCGAGGCCGCCGGGCTGATCGTGCGCGCCTTCCCCGGCGACGGCATCCGCGTCTCCGTGGGCGAGGAAGAGTCCCTCGACCGCGTCGTCGCCACCGCCACCGCCACCGCCGCCACCACCTGAGCTACCCCCCTTCGCCGAGCCGACACGATCCGCGCGAGCCGACACGATCCGGACCGCACAGAGCGTGTCGGTTCGTACGCAGCGTGTCGGCTCGCCGACGTGAGGATCACGCGGGGGTGAAGCCCAGCTTGTCGGCGCCGCGGGCGATCCAGGGATGCCGCGAGAACGCGTCCCAGACGAGCGTCGACCCGAGCGCCGCCGCCCCGAGGAGCGCGGTCGCGCCCTTGTTCAGGCCGTAGCGCGGCGGTGCGTACCAGGGCGCGTCGCCCTCGAGGTTGACGCCGTCGGTCGCGCCCCACTCGTTCCACGCGCCCGGGTGCTCGTCGCGGAGCAGCCGGAGGGCCGGCGCCACGGCGTCGGGCGCGAGCGGCAGGGCGCCGAAGAGCGAGACCGGCGGGATCGTGCCGTCGGCGTGCGGTTCGCGTGCCGAGGGGCGCGCGCCGTTCACGACGTAGCCGGCGGGTCCGAGCCCCGCCGCCGGACCCCAGAGCCCCGCGGCGTAGGTCTTCCAGCGATCCGCCTGGTCGGCGCACCACGCCTGCGAGGCGAGCGACGCCTCGCGGGCGTTCGCCCACCAGTCGCGGCCGTCGAGGTCGCGCACCCGTTGGAAGGGATAGAACGCGAGCGGGAAGTGGTAGGTGAAGAGCGTCCCTCCGGGCTCGTAGACGCACTCGTGCCCGCCGTACGATCCGATCGGCTTGTCGAAGCCGCGCCAGAGATCGCGGGCGAGCCCCTCGGAGACGTCCGCGTGACCCGCGGCGAGGAGGTACATCGTCAGCTGCTCGGCCGTCATCGACCACGCGCTCACGAACCCGGCCTCGTCGGCGCCGTCGGCGTAGTCGTCCTCGCGGTCCGACACCCACGCCATCCGCAGCACGGTGCGGCCGTCGCGCTCTGCCGACAGCCACCGCCAGTCGATGCGCGAGAGCAGGCGCTCCAGACGCGCGTCGAGGTCGGCATCTCCGAAGAAGGATGCCGCGACGACCGCCCCGCAGAGCGCGAGCGTCGTGTCGATCGTCGAGTACTCCGACCGGCCCTGACGCTCGCCGGTGGCGGCGTCGACGAAGTGCGCGAGGAAGCCGTTGCGGTGCGGCACCGACTCCTCGAGGGTGCGGAGCGTCCCGCGCGCCCGCGTGAGCACCTCGTCGTGATCGAGGATCCCGCGCTCGACGCCCACGCACCACGCGGCCAGCGCGAAGCCCGTGGCGGCGACCGTCGCGACCCCCGGCAGGTCGTCGCGATCGAGCACGAGGCCGCAGCCGTCGCCGTCCGGGGTCGCGTGGGCCCAGAGCCACCGGATCGAGGCGTCGACCTCGGCCTCGGTGAGCTCGCGGATGTCGGTGGCCAGGTCGGCGACCCGGAGGGGGGCGGTCATGCAGCGCTCCTCTTCTCGAAGGGGTTGGGGATGGCATCCAGCAGCTGCCGGGTGTAGTCCTCGCGGGGGTTGTCGATGACCTCGTCGGCGGGCCCGGACTCGATCAGCTCGCCGTCGCGCAGCACGAGGGCGTGGTTGGCGAGGCTCTTCGCGCTGAGGAGATCGTGGGTGATGTACAGCATCCCGACGCCGTGGTCCTTCACGAGGCTCTGGAGCACCTCGAGGATCTCGGCGCGGATCGAGACGTCGAGACTCGCGATCGGCTCGTCGGCGATGACGAGCCGGGGCTCGGCGGCCAGCGCGCGGGCGATCACGACGCGCTGGCGCTGTCCGCCGGACAGTTCGTGCGGCAGGCGGCCGATGTACCGGCCGGCCGGGGTGAGTCCCACGGTCTCGAGGAGGCTCGCGGCCCGCTCGATGGCCTCGCGCTTGCCCACGTGCAGGAAGTTCATGAGCGGGCGCGCCAGCGAGTAGCCGACGGTGAGCGTCGGGTTCAGCGCCGCGTAGGGGTCCTGGAAGACGTACTGGACGCTCCGCAGGTACTCGCGCGAGAGCGTGCCGCGCAGCTTCGTCACGTCGACCGGCTCGGGTTCGGAGCCCTCGCCCCGGCGCAGCGGGTGGTAGAGCACCGAGCCGGCCGTGGGCGAGTCGATGCGGGTGAGGATCCGCGCGATCGTCGACTTCCCCGAGCCGGACTGGCCGACGAGCGCCGTGACGACGCCCTCCTCGAGGGTGAACGACACGTCCTTCACCGCGTCGACGTGCTCGACGCGGAAGCCGCGCCGCTTCTCGAAGCGCCGGCCGAGCCCCGCGATCTCGAGCACGGGGTGGTGCTCGACGGGTGCCTCCTGCGCCACCTCGTCGGGGTCGTCGAGCGCGGCGCCCTCGTAGCCGGCGACGTCCTCGCCGAGGAGCTCGGCGTACGAGCCGACGAGGTGGATGGAGTACGGATGCCGGGGGCCCTCGATGACGGCCTGCTGCGCGCCGATGTCCTCGACGATCTCGCCCTCGTACATGACGGCGACGCGATCGGAGAAGTCCAGCAGCGTCCCCATGTCGTGGGTGATGAGGACCGCACCGAACCGCTCGCGCTCCTGCAGCTCGCGGATCTTGTCGAGGATCGACTTCTGCACGACCACGTCGAGGCCGGTGGTGGGCTCGTCGAAGAGCACCAGCTGCGGCTTGAGGGCGAGCGCCAGGGCGAGGTTGACGCGCTGGCGCATGCCGCCCGACAGCTCGTGCGGGTACATGTCGAGGAACTTCTCGTCGACGCTGACGAGGTCGAAGAGCTCCTCGGCGCGCTCCCGCGCGGCCCGGTCGTCGCGGCCGCCCTCGCGGTGCTCGCCGATGACGTCCTCGAAGACCTTCCGCACCCGGACGACCGGGTTCAGCGAGTTCATGCTCGACTGGAACACCGTCGACACGTACGACCAGCGGTAGGGGCGCACGGCGTCCTCGTCGAGATCCGTGACGTCGAGCTCGCCCCAGCGGATGCGGCCGCCGGTCACGTGACCGGGGCTCCGCAGGAGCTTGAGCACGGCCTGCGCGAACGTCGTCTTGCCCGACCCGGACTCGCCGGCGAGCCCGACGAACTCGCCCGGCGCGACCCGGAGCGAGGCGTTCCGCACCGCGTCGACCGCGTGGCCGATCTTCGGCTCGTAGCGCACCGACAGGTTCTCGACCGAGAGCACGGGGGTGTGCGTCGTGGCATCCGTATCCATGGTCACTTCTCCTCTTCGCGCAGGTGCGGGTTGCTCAGCATGTCGACGCCGAAGTTCACGAACGTCAGCGACGTCATGAGCAGGGCGAGCATGAGGCCGGGAGCGACGAGCCAGATCCAGAGACCCTGGACGAGCGCGCCGTTGGCGTCGGCCTGGGCGAGCATCTGGCCCCAGCTGACGGTGTTGGGGTCGCCGAAGCCCATGAACGAGAGCCCCGCCTCGGCGGCGATCGCCCCGGTCGCCGCGCCGATGAACCCCGACACGATGAGCGAGGACATGTTCGGCATGATCTCGCGGAAGACGATCCGGAACATCCGGTCGCCGCCGAAGCGCGCCGCGGTGACGTAGTCGCGGTTGCGCATCGAGATGATCAGCGAGCGCATCTCGCGCGAGGCGCCGGCCCAGCTCGTGATCGCCACCACGAAGACGAGGAGCATGAGGCCACGGGTCTCGCTGTAGGCGACGATCACCATCATGAGGGGGAGGACCGGCACCACGAGGGCGAGGTTCGTGAGGAACGACAGGCCGTCGTCGACGACCGACCCCTCGGTGTAACCGGCGATGAGTCCCACCACGAGGGCGATGAGGATCGTCGCGAGGCCGCCGAGGACACCGATCGCGAGCGAGAGCCGCGTGCCGTGGACGAGCTGGGCCCACAGGTCGTAGCCGAGCGTGTTGGTGCCGAGCCAGTGATCGGCGCTCGGGTCCTGGACCGGCGCGAAGCTCGCGTCGGTGGGACTGTGCGGCGAGATGACGTCGGCGAAGACGGCCACCAGCACGAAGAAGGTCAGCATGACGATGCCGATCCGCGCCTTCGGGCTCGACCAGATGACGGCGTACCAGCGCGGCGGCTGGACGACGGCGACCACCTCGCTCGTCGAGGCGTCGTCGCCGGTGACGCTGCGCCGGTAGGTGCGCGTGGGCCGCGTGGCGGTGGGCATCGAGGCGCGCGCTTCGGGCACCTGCTCCATGTCGTCGGGGGACATCGCTGTCACCTGCCTTTCAGGCCTTCGCCCGGCGCGCACGCGGGTCGATGAGCGGATAGAGGAGATCGACGATGAAGTTCGCCGTCAGGACGATGACGATCGTCGCGAGCAGGATCGTCTGCATGAGCGGGAAGTCGCGGGCGGCGGTCGCCTCGCCCATGAGCCGGCCCATGCCGGGGTAGTCGAAGACGGTCTCGATGAGGATCGAGCCGCCCATGAGGACGCCGAGCGAGAGCGCGAAGCTCGTGACGACCGGCAGCAGGGCGTTGCGGGCCGCGTAGCCGAGGGCGAGCGTGCGCTGCTTGAGGCCGGCAGCCGCGCCGAGGCGGATGTAGTCCTCGCCGAGCACCTGCACCATCGTGTTCCGCATCGACAGGATGAAGCCGATCGGCGCCGTGATCATGAGGGTGAGCGCGGGGAGGAACCCGTGCGAGATCACGTCGGCGGCGTGGATGAGGCTGAACTCCTCGTCGGTGTACCCGTACCCTCCGGAGGCGGGGAACCACCCCAGCTGGTAGGCGAAGACGTACAGGATCATCAGGCCGATCCAGACCGACTGCAGGTTGCCGACGAAGGTGGAGCCGACCGAGATGGTCGCGTCGAACCGGCTGTTGCGGCGCCACGCCGCGATCGCGCCGAGGAGCGTCCCCAGGACGAACGACAGCAGCTGCGTCAGTCCGACGAGCACGAGCGTCCACGGCAGGGCCTTCCAGATCACGTCGGTCACCGGGAAGGGGAAGTACGTGAAGGAGATGCCGAAGTCGCCCCGGATCATCTGCCCGAGGTACTTGACGTATGCGACGAGCACGTTCTCGTCGCCGTAGCCGAGCATCGTGCGGATCGCCGCGACCTGGGCGGGGTCGACCTCGCCCTTCCCGGTGAGCTGGCGGACCATGATCTCGGCCGGGTCTCCGGGCTGCAGGCGTGGAATGATGAAGTTCAGCGTGACCGCGGCCCACAGCGTGAGGACGAAGTAGCCGATCTTCCTCGCGTAGTACACCATGGCTCACTCCCCGCTCTGCGCGGCATCCGCGCCGTCGGCGGGCGGTCGGAGCTTCGTCGCGAGCCGCAGGGGCTGGTCGACGGGGTACGGCTCCTCCTCGGTGGGCCACCCGACCGCGTTGTCGGTGCGGTAGATCAGGCGGCTCGGCGCGTACTGCAGCGCGATGTAGGGGAACTCGGTCATGAAGACGTCGATGATCCGGTCCTGGTACGCCTTCGCCTCGGCCTCGTCGGTCGTGTTCGACCACTCGGCGACCAGGGCGTCGATGGCGGGGTCCTCGAAGCGCGCGCGGTTCAGGAGCAGCTCCTGGTCGTGCGAGATCTGCGTCGACACGAGGCGCGAGCCGAGATCGCGGGCGCGCTGGCATCCGCCGCCGACGAAGTCGAGCACCATGTCGAAGTCGCCCGAGCGCTGCATGCCGTCGACCGCGTTGGGGTCGGTGGCGACCATCTTGATCTGCACGCCGACGTCGCGGAGGTTCCGCACGATCACGTCGGCCATGGCGATGAAGTCCATCCACCCGGCCTGCACGCTGAAGACGAACGAGAGCGGCTCGCCGTTCTCGTCGACCCTCCAGCCGTCGGCGTTCCTCTCGTACCCGGCCTCGTCGAGCAGGCGGTTCGCCTCGTCGGGGTCGTAGGGGATGTACTCCTTGCCCTTCCACTTCTCGGGCACCTCCGCCTCCTGGAAGGGGAGGAGGAGCATCGTCTGGCTGGCGGGCTCCATGATCCCGTAGCTGGCGCGCTCGCTCAGCGCCTCGCGGTCGAGCGCGTACGCGATGCCCTCGCGGAACGCGGGGTCGCTCAGGACCGGTCGCTCGTTGTTGATCGCGATGACCGTCGAGGAGTCCGGCGGGAAGAAGTAGTGCGCGTTGTCGGGGTCCGCCGCGACGATCGAGCGCGGCGGGTTCGGGATGTCGCCGCGGTACATGTCGAGCGCGCCCGAGCGGATCTTCAGCGCACCGGAGTTGGCGTCGTACTGCCCCTCCATCGAGATCCGCTGGATCTTCAGGTTCTCGGCATCCCAGTAGTTGTCGTTGCGCTCCATGACGAGGCGCCGGCCGTTGTACTCGCTGGGCACGAATGGCCCGGTGCCGACGCCTTCGGTGTCGACGAACGCCGTCGGGTCGCCCTGATCGGCGTAGACGTGCTCGGGGAGGATCTTCGTGTTCTGCAGGATGTCGTCGGTCTTCGGCACGGCGGGGCCGCCGAAGCGGAACTCCACCGTGAGCTCGTCGAGCGCCGTGACCGACGTCGCGGCGGCGCCGTAGAACTCGCCCCAGACCCCGTTGCGGTCCGCCGCGGGGAACTCCTTGCCGGCGTTGAAGGTGTAGACGACGTCGTCGGCCGTGAACGGCTCGCCGTCGTTCCACTCCACCCCCTCGCGCAGGTGCACGATCATCCGGTCGGTGCTCGGCCACTCGTACGAGGTCGCGAGCCACGGCACCGCCTCGCACGTGAACCGGTCGCGGATCATCAGCGGCTCGAACAGCCACGTCTGCACCGTCGCGTTCGGGGCGAGGTAGTTGTAGTTGATGAGCCCCTGCACCGACGAGGTCGCCTCGGACGGCATCCGGATCTCGGCGATGTAGCCCTCTTCCGCCGGGGGCGGCGGCTCGAGCCCGATGTTGGCACAGCCCGACGTGGCGACCAGCGACGTGAGCGCGGCGGCGCACACGATCGTCCTCGTTCGCTTCTTCATCGGAACCTCCTCGTTCCGTTGGGCCGGGAAGCACCCGGCGGGGGGCTTCAGCCGGCCACTCCCTCAGCGGCGCATCCGCAAGATTCGCGGATCACCAGGGTCGTGGCCAGAAGGTTGACAGGGGCGGCGCCATCGGCCAGGGGCTCTCCCCATGCGGCGTCGTCGAGCGCGCCGGCGGCGGCGCGGGCGCCGAGCTCGACGATGGGCTGGTGGACCGTCGTGAGACGCGGGGAGGCCAGCTCGGCCAGCGCCGTGTCGTCGAAGCCGGTGATGGCGACGTCGGCGGGGATGCGGTGCCCGAGCCCGGGAAGGGTGGCCAGCAGGCCGATCGCGAGCTCGTCGTTGGCGCACACGAGGGCGTCGGGCAGGGCGCCGGAGCGGTCGAGGTCGCGGGCGGCGACCGCACCGCTCGGGACGTCGAGCCCGTAGCGGAGGGGCTCGCCCGCCTCCTCGAGGCCGTGCGCGGCGAGCGCGGCGCGGAAGCCGGCGTAGCGCTCGGTGGTGTCGGGGGAGCCGGTCGGCTCGCCGACGAAGCGCAGGCGGCGGTGGCCGTGGGTCTCGATCAGGTGCGCGGTGATCTCGGCGGCGGCGGTGCGGCCGTCGGTGCGGACCCACGGCACGCCGGGCGCCTCGCCGGCGACGAGGACGACGCGCACGGTCCGGGCGAGGCGGGCGAGCTCGTCGTCCGGGATCGTCCCGCCGGCGATGATCAGGCCGTCGGTGCGCTCGGCGAGCTGGCGGACGGCGGCGACGGCATCGGGGCGCAGGTGCGTGCCGAGCACGTTGATGACGACGCCACGGGCGACGGCGACCGACTCGGCGCCCTCGATGAGCTGCGCGAAGTAGGGGCCGCCGAGGCCGGGGAGGACGATGCCGAGCGTGTTGGTGCGCTGGTACGACAGCGCGCGGCCGAGCGCGGAGGGACGGTAGTCGAGGCGGTCGATCGCCTCCTGCACGCGGAGCTTGGTGTCGACGGTGACGCGGGGATCGTCATGGGTCACGCGCGAGACCGTCGCGACGGACACACCGGCCTCGCGCGCGATGTCGCGGATGGTCGGCTTGCCGGGGTTCGTCGGCCGCTTCGCCATGTCGCCCTCCCTTCCTCGTCGCCCGTCGTCTGCGGCGGGTCGGTGTCGGTGAATCGCGGTGATCCTGGTGGATGTAACCGGATACATCGGGTACTGTAACGCAGTGTAACCGGTTACATCAAGAGGAGTCTCCGATGACCGCATCACCGACGATGCTCACGCTGCGGGATCGACTCGACCGCGTCGTGCTCTATCAGGCCTATCCGCAGAGCTTCGCCGACGCCGACGGCGACGGCATGGGAGACCTCGACGGCGTCGCCGCGCGGCTCGACTACCTGGCCTGGCTCGGGGTGGACGCCGTGTGGCTCAATCCGTGCTTCGTGTCCCCGATGCGCGACGCCGGCTACGACGTCGCCGACTTCGATCACGTCGACCCGCGCTACGGCGGCGACGCGGCCCTCGATCGCCTCATCGCGGCAGCCGACGAGCGCGGGATCGCGATCGTGCTCGACCTCGTCGCGGGGCACACCTCCGACCGGCATCCGTGGTTCCTCGCCTCCGCCGACGATCCCGCCGACGACCGTTACGTCTGGAGCCCCACGCCGGCGCCGGGGTTCGTGGCGGGTCCGGGCGCGCGGGGACACTTCTACAAGCCGAACTTCTTCGAGTTCCAGCCCGCGCTCAACTTCGGATTCGCCCGCACCGACCCGTCCGAGCCCTGGCGGCAGCCGGTCGACGCCGCCGGGCCGCGCCGCAATCGCGACGCCCTCGTCGAGATCATCTCCCGCTGGTACGACCGGGGCGTGCAGGGCTTCCGCGTCGACATGGCCGCCTCGCTCGTGAAGGACGACCCCGGCCACGTCGAGACCGGCCGGCTCTGGGCCGAGGTCCGCGCGCGGCTCGACGCCCGGCATCCGGGCAACATCCTCATCTCGGAGTGGGGCGACCCCGCCCGCGCGGTGCCCGCCGGCTTCGACGTCGACTTCTTCCTCCAGTTCGGCGGGGACGACGACGGAGCGCCCCTCAAGTCGCTGTGGAACAACGGCGCCGGGACCGTCCACGAGGCCTGGGGCGAGCCCGCCGCGTGGGCGGATGCCGCGGGCACCGGCGACGCCGCCGTCTTCGTCGCCGCCTGGGAGCGTGCCGCCGCCGCCATCGCCGCGGCCGGCTCGACCGGCATCCCGGGCCTGCCGACGGCCAACCACGACTTCACGCGCCTGGTCGCCGGCGGGAGGGACGCGGAGCAGGCGCGGAGCGCGCTGCTGCTCGCGCTCACGTGGCCGGCGCTGCCGTCGATCTACTACGGCGACGAGATCGGGATGCGTTACGTGCCGGGCCTCGCCTCGCTCGAGGGCTCATCGCTCGGGCCGACCTACGAGCGCGCGGGCTCACGGACGCCGATGCAGTGGGGCGAGCTTCCCGGCACGGCTGCGCCCGCCTTCGAGTCCCGCTACCTGCCGCAGGACCCCGACCCGCTGCGGCCGACGGTCGCCGACCAGCTCGAGGACCCCGAGTCGCTCCTGCGGTTCGTGCGTGCCGCGATCGCGGTGCGCCGCGCCGACGAGCGGCTCTCGGCGCGCGCTCCCGTCGCGGTGCGAACGACCGGATACCCGTTCGTCTTCACGCGCGGCTCGCTGCTGGTCGCACTGAATCCGTCGGACACCCCGCGCGAGGTCGACCTCTCCGGCGACATCGGCGACACCGATGCGACCCTCCCGGTCGCCTTCCGCGCCGAGATCGCCGGCGGCATCCTGCGCCTGGACGCCTTCGGCTGCGCCGTCGTCGACCTCGCGCCCGTGCCGACCCCCACCGAACGCTGACCACCCCCGTCACCGACCACTCCCGAGAGGAGCCGCGCATGACCGCGACGAACCGACCGTTCGAGACGATCCCCGCCCCGGAGGGCTTCATCTGGGGAGCCGCGACGGCCGCCCACCAGGTCGAGGGCGGGAACGTGAACACCAGCCACTGGGAGTACGAGCACTCCGAGGGGACCACCGTCGAGGAGCCCTCCGGCGACGCGCTCGATTCGTACCACCGCTTCCCCGAGGACATCGCCCTCCTCGCGGCGGGCGCCCTGACGGCGTACCGCTTCTCGATCGAGTGGGCCCGGATCGAGCCCGAGAAGGGCGTCGTCTCGCGCGCGCAGCTCGACCACTACCGCCGCATGATCGACACCTGCCGGGATGCCGGGGTGCAGCCGATCGTGACGCTCCACCACTTCACGGTGCCGCGCTGGCAGTTCCGCGACGGCGGCTGGTACGCGGCCGACGTCGTGGACCGCTTCCGCCGCTACACCGAGGTCGCCACCGGCATCCTCGACGACGTCGACTGGGTCGTCACCATCAACGAGCCCAACATGATGGTCAACCAGGACGAGGCGAAGATCGACACCGAGAACGGCGTCAACTTCCCGGGGCCCTCGCCGCACGTGGCCCGGGTCATCGCCGACGCCCACCACGCCTCGGTCGACGTGCTGCGTGGTCTCGGCCACGTGAAGTCCGGCTGGACGGTCGCGAACCAGGTGTACCAGGCGGTGCCGGGGTACGAGAAGGAGCGCGACGAGTGGGGCTACTGGCGGGAGGACTTCTACCTCGAGCAGTCCCGCGGCGACGACTTCATCGGCGTGCAGTCCTACCTCCGCACGATCATCGGCCCGGACGGCCCTGTGCCGTTCCCCGACGACGTCGAGCGGACCCTCACCGGGTGGGAGTACTACCCCGAGGCCCTCGGCCACGCGCTCCGCCACACGCACGAGGTGACCGGCGGCATCCCGATGCTCGTCACCGAGAACGGCATCGCGACCGCCGACGACAGTCGGCGGATCGACTACACGACCGGTGCCCTGCAGGGGCTGGCGGCGGCCGTCGCCGACGGCTGCGACGTGCGCGGGTACCTGCACTGGTCGCTGCTCGACAACTACGAGTGGGGCTCGTTCCGCCCGACCTTCGGGCTCATCGGCGTCGACCGCGACACGTTCGTCCGCACCCCGAAGCCGAGCCTCGCCTGGCTGGGCGCGCTGGCGCAGGAGAACGTCCTCCCCGCGCCGTGAGCCCCCGCCGAGGCGGATTTCTCCCGGCCCGATTGTCTCGGCGGCACCGCGAATCGCGGCATCCGTTGTCGAACTCATGCAGTGGCACGCATGCGGGGAGCGTTAGCGTGGGTACATGACCCCGCCTGACGATCCGGCCCTCGTGCGCGTCCTGGCGGCGGACGGGACGTTCGCCCCCACGCCCGGAGCGGAGCGCTACCTGCCGCTCATCGACGCGCTCGCCGACAGCGAGCTCGAGACCTTCTACCGCGACATGGTCGTGGTGCGCGCCTTCGACCGGCAGGCCACGAACCTGCAGCGCCAGGGGCAGCTGGCCCTGTGGCCGCCGTCCTTCGGGCAGGAGGCGGCGCAGGTCGGCTCCGCCCGAGCGGCTCGCCCCCAGGACCACCTCTTCCCGTCGTACCGCGAGCACGTCGTGTGCACGATCCGCGGCGTCGACCCGATCGACATCATCCGGCTGATGCGCGGCCTGACTCACGGCGGCTGGGACCCGACCGACCCGAAGAACGGCAACACCCGCATCTACACGCTCGTGCTCGGCTCCCAGACGCTGCACGCGGCGGGCTTCGGCATGGGCCTCGTCTTCGACAAGCGCACCGCCACGGGCGACCCCGAGAAGGACGAGGCGCTCATCGTCTACTACGGCGACGGGTCGTCGAGCCAGGGCGACGTGCACGAGGCGATGGTCTTCGCCGCCAGCTACCGTGCGCCGCAGGTCTTCTTCCTGCAGAACAACCACTGGGCGATCTCGGTGCCGGTCAGCACCCAGTCGCGGACGCCGCTCTTCCAGCGCGCCGCCGGCTACGGCATGCCCTCCATCCAGGTCGACGGCAACGACGTCCTCGCGAGCTACGCCGTCACCAAGACCGCGCTCGACGAGGCGCGCGCCGGCGGCGGCCCCCGCGCGATCGAGGCCCTGACCTACCGGATGGGCGCCCACACCACGAGCGACGATCCGACGAAGTACCGCACCTCCGATGAGGAGGAGTCGTGGGCGCGGCGCGACCCGATCGCCCGCATGCACGCGTACCTGCGCGCACGCGGCGCCTCGGACGAGTTCTTCGCGGGAGTCGAGGAGGACGCCGCGGCGTACGCCGACGACGTCCGCATCCGCACCAACGCGCTCGGCGACCTCGACCGCGAGGTGATGTTCGGGCACGTCTACAGCGAGCCGCACCCGCTGATCGACGAGCAGCGCCGCTGGCTCGCCGACTACGAGGCGTCCTTCGAGGGAGGCAAGGCATGAGCGTCGTCGACCAGGAGACCAGCGCCGCCCCGGCATCCGTCGTCACCATGCCGTTCGCCAAGGCGATCAACGCGGGGCTGCGCGCCGCGCTCGCCGCCGACGACCACGTCCTGCTCATGGGCGAGGACATCGGCCCGCTCGGCGGCGTGTTCCGGGTGACGGAGGGGCTTCAGGCCGAGTTCGGCGCCGAGCGGGTGCTCGACACCCCGCTGGCCGAGTCGGGCATCGTCGGCACCGCGATCGGCCTCGCGATGGCGGGATTCCGCCCGGTGTGCGAGATCCAGTTCGACGGCTTCGTCTTCCCGGCCTTCGACCAGATCACCTCGCAGCTGGCGAAGCTGACCAACCGGCACGAAGGCGCCCTGCCCTTCCCGGTGGTCATCCGCATCCCCTACGGCGGGCACATCGGCGCCGTCGAGCACCACCAGGAGAGCCCCGAGGCGTACTTCGCGCACACCCCGGGTCTGCGGGTGGTGTCGCCGTCGACGCCCAACGACGCGTACTGGATGATCCAGGACGCGATCACCTCGAACGACCCGATCATCTTCCTCGAGCCCAAGGCCAAGTACTGGATGAAGGGCGAGGTCGACACCTCCGCCCGCGCGCTGCCGCTGCACGCCTCGCGCGTCGTCCGCCGCGGCACCGACGTCACCCTCGTCGGCCACGGCGCGATGGTCACGACCCTGCTGCAGGCCGCCGCGCTCGCCGAGGGCGAGGGCACCTCGTGCGAGGTGATCGACCTGCGCTCGATCTCGCCGATCGACTATGGCCCGATCCTCGACTCCGTGCGCCGCACCGGCCGCATGGTCTACGCGCAGGAGGCGTCGGGCTTCACGTCGGTCGGCTCGGAGGTCGCCGCGACCGTCATGGAGAAGGCGTTCTTCGCACTGGAGGCGCCCGTGCTGCGCGTCTCGGGCTTCGACACCCCGTTCCCGCCGGCCAAGCTCGAGGGGCTGTTCCTCCCTGACGCCGACCGCATCCTCGAGGCCGTCGATCGCGCCCTCGCCTACTGACATGTCGTACTCTCGGTCCACCACCGAGGCCTGACGAAGGAGCTGCCATGAGCACTCAGACCTTCCACCTGCCGGACGTCGGCGAAGGCCTCACCGAGGCCGAGATCGTGCAGTGGCGCGTCGGCCCCGGTGACACCATCGCCGTCAACGACGTGATCGTCGAGATCGAGACCGCGAAGTCCCTCGTCGAGCTGCCGTCGCCGTTCGAGGGGACGATCGGCGAGCTGCTGGTCGCCGAGGGCGACACCGTCACCGTCGGCGCGCCGATCATCACGATCAGCGGCGGCGCCGCCGACGTGTCGGCCGGGCAGAGCGAGCACGGCGAGAAGCCCGCCGAGGCGGACGCCGGGGGCGCGGTGCTCGTCGGCTACGGCACCGGCGGCGCGGTGAAGTCCCGTCGCAGCAAGCCCGCTCCGCGCGAAGAGGCCGTCCGCGCCTCGGCCGGAGTGGTGGCGAAGCCGCCGGTGCGCAAGCTCGCGCGCGATCTCGGTGTCGAGCTCGCCCAGGTGGTGCCCTCCGGACCCGCCGGCGAGGTGACGCGAGACGACGTCGTGCGCCACGCCGACCAGGCCTCCGTCTTCCGCAACATCGCGACCCCGGACCGGCCGGTCGAGCGGGAGCAGACGATCCCCGTGCCGCCGGTGCCCGCGGCATCCGCTCCCGCCCCGGCGCTCGTCGAGGGCCGCGAGGAGGCCATCCCCGTCAAGGGCGTCCGCAAGGCGACGTCGTCGGCGATGGTCCGCTCCGCCTACACCGCACCGCACGTGTCGGTCTGGACCGACGTGGACGCCACGCGCACCATGGAGCTCGTCAAGCGGCTCAAGGCGTCGCCCGACTTCGCCGACATCAAGGTGTCGCCGCTGCTGATCATGGCGCGCGCCGTCATCTGGGCCGTCCGCCGCACGCCGCTGGTCGGCGCCGCGTGGATCGACCGCGAGGACGGCACCGCCGAGATCCGCGTGCGCAACTACGTCAACCTCGGCATCGCCGCCGCGACGCCGCGCGGGCTCCTCGTGCCGAACATCAAGGACGCGCAGGACATGAACATGCGCGAGCTCGCCAAGGCGCTCGAGAAGCTGACGCTCACCGCCCGCGAGGGGAAGACGAGCCCCGCCGACCAGCAGGGCGGCACGATCACGATCACGAACATCGGGGTGTTCGGGATGGATGCCGGGACGCCCATCATCAACCCGGGGGAGTCGGGGATCGTCGCGATGGGCACGATCCGGCAGAAGCCGTGGGTCGTCGACGGTGAGGTGCGCCCGCGCTTCGTCACGACCGTCTCGGGCTCGTTCGACCACCGCGTGATCGACGGCGACGGCATGAGCCGCTTCATCGCCGACATCGCCTCGATCCTGGAAGAGCCCGCACTGCTCCTCGACTGAGATGACAGCAGGCAGGGGGAAGGGGAACTGCCGTGCGTGGCCTCCGGGGTGTCTCGGATGCGCAGGGCTGTCGGCTACCCTGCAAGGAACCCCCGACGAAGGAGTTCACCGATGCACGTCCGCACCCGATCGATCATCGCCACGACCGCCGCGGTGCTGCTGTGCGCGGGCGTGATCCCGGCGCAGGCCGCGGCTCCTGCGGCTGACGGCATCCAGCCTCGCGCCTCGTACGCGCTGCCTCAGCCGACCGACCTGATCGACGCCGAGCTGAGCAACGACGGCACGACGGCCTACCTCGCGACCTCGCGCGGCGGCATCGACATCGTCGACACGACGACGGGCGAGATGTCGGGACGCATCGCGATGCCGAAGGTCGGCAGCACCGCGCTGTCTCCGGACGGACGGGTGCTCGTGGCCAGCTTCTCCTCCGCCGGCAAGGCGCGGGTGCACATCATCTCGACCGCGACCAACAAGATCGTGCGGACGGCCTCCGTCGCCAAGTCCGGGGTGCTCGCTTTCGGACCGGGAGGAGTCGGCGTCTACGTGGCCGCCACCGACAAGGTCCGCCTGCTCAACACGCGCACGGGCACGGTCCGCGATCTGACGAGCTTCCCGAAGTTCGCCGTGGACAGCCCCTGCGATGTCCTGCCGACGAGCGACGGACGCCGCCTCTACGTCACGGACTGCAGCTGGATGGACGGCAAGCCGCGGTTGTGGGCCATCAACGCGAAGACCGGCGCGATCGGCAAGCGCATCGACCTCACCCAGGGTGGCACGGGCAACATCGACGCGGGCGCGACCTTCTCGCGCAACGGAAAAGCGCTGTACATCCCGGCGGGCGACGCCGTCGCGAACGACCGGATCCTCGTCTACCGCATCCCCGAGGCGACCCTCGCCCGCACGATCGACGTCCGCGGCGTCGGGCAGCCGCGGGGAGTCGTGGCCGCCGGCGACGGTCGCAGCCTCTACGTCGCCGGAGTGCCGAACGACGGCGTCGCCAAGATGGTCGCCTCCAGCGGCGCGATCACCGACGAGCACGTGCTGCCGGGGTACCTGCGTCACCTCCGCGTGTCGGCCGACCGCAGCACCCTGTCCGTGATGGACGTCGAGAACACCGTCGTCCACTTCTTGGACACGGGCGAGTAGCCGACCGCGCGACAAGCCGGGTGCCGCGCGCGGCAGTTCCCGCCCCGCTGCGTTGCGGCGCGAGCCCCTTTTCGCCGAGCCGACACGCTATGCGCGAGCCGACACGCTATGTGCGTCCGCAGCGTGTCGGCTCGGCGGCAGCGTGTCGGCTCGGCGGCGGTGGCTCGGCGGCGGTGCTTCGGCGGGGTGCGGGCGGGGCGCGTGCGATGCGGCACGGCGGGTCGGGGCCGGGCTACCCCTCGCCCTGCGAGTTCTCAGCACTCTTCCGGCGCCGCGGTGTCGGGATGCCGATCAGGAACAGCGGTAGGGCGATGAAGCGCGGGTACGCAGACTCCGCCGGGTCGTATGTCACATTGCGGTCGTCGTCGGACTCAGGCTGCGGGCGGGCCACCATGGTTCCCTTCAGTAGGTGCTGGATTCTCGACTCGACATCGGCGGCGTACTCGATCTGATCGACGGTCCCATGGAGGCACGTCCTCCAGTGTCTGAATCCAATCGCTTTGTGTCGGAATCCTCGCCGCTTACCCGGCCCTCCTCGCCGCGTGCAGCCATGACCTCGAAGGGCCGTTCACGCGCTGGTCGTGTGGCCCGGGTCGCGCAGTACCGCCCCGGCCAAAGTCGCCTCGAGCCAGCCTTGAGCCTCCTCCTCACTCCAGCGGAAATCCGCGAGGAGGAGACGAACCTGCTCGAATCGCAGGAAGAACTGCAGGTGATCGGCGGCGCGCTTGTCGTCGAGGTCAGCGGCGACGTCGCCCGTCTTGCGGAGTTGACCCACGAACTCTTCGAGCAGCTCTCGGAAGAGGTGACTCGTCATCGACACGAACTCAGACGCGTCTGCGGAGGAGTCCGCCGCCCGCCGCCCGATGAGAATCACGTCACCATGTGTGCGGTAAACGTCGAAGGTGCCGCGAATCAGTTGTGCGAGCTTTGCGCGGGGGTCCGTGATCTGAGCCCAGCGCTCGGGCGCGCTCGGCACATTGCCGGTGAGGGACCACTCCAGCAGCAGGCTCCTGAGCAGGCCCTGCTTTCCGCCGGCTTGTGCATACACCGTGGCGGGCGAGACGCGAGCCTCGCGCGCGATGGCCTCGACGGTCGTATCCGCGTAACCGTCTCGGACGAACAGCTTGCGTGCGGCCTCTACCATCGCCGTGCGCGTCTGTGCTGCGTACTCGCTGCGCCGGCTGGGTGCCGGGCCATCTTCTGCGGGGGCTGACATGGGAGATCGAGCCTATCGGTTGTCGTCGGCCGGCCTGAGGTGGCGCCGACTCAGCATGCTGTCGGCGCGGTGGACGAAGAGATGGGCGCCTCGCGCGGTGGCGAGCTCCCTTCCCCGCAGGATGGCGGTGCGCACCACATCCGACGTCTCGCCTCGCGCCGCGAGTAGTTCCGCGCGAAGAAGCAGCAGCAACGCCTCCGCGTAACGTTGATCGAACCGTTCCATGAATTCCGCGGAGCGCTCCAGAGCTCGTTCGGCTTCATCCACCCTTCCCGCTCGGAGCATCATCTCCGCGAGGAGGCAGTACCAGGTCGCGAGGCCTGACCTCGGCGGGTCGGCGAAGACCGACTCGATGATCGCCTCAGCTCGAAGGGACGCGCCGCCGGGGTCGTCATCGAGCATTGCCGCAGCCCACAGCGCGCCCAACCGCTGGTAGCTCCCGAGGAAGGTGAAGGAATGGTCGGGATCGGCCGCGATCCCCCGTGCCGATGCCCGTCTCACCCACGCCACGTCACCGGCGAGCGCGGCGGTCATGACCGAGAAGGCGGACCAGACGGTTACGGCGTAGGGGTCATCGCCGGCGGCGTGCTCGCTTCGCTCGAACTGCTTCTTCGCGCCGGCGACATCGCCGTGCAGTCCCGTGACCAGCGCCAGCATCACCGGCCAGAGGAGCTGCAAGTCACGACGAAGCGGGTCGGGTGTGTCGTCCTTGTCGTCCTCGAAGGCGGCAGCGTTCGCACGGTTGAGATATTCGAACGCGGCATCGATGTTGCCGAGATCCCACTGGTGAAAGCCCCACGCGTGCCAGCCGTAGGCCTGGACGATCGGATCGGCGGACGACCGACCCCACTCCCTCAGCCTCTCGGCGAGCGGTTCTGCCCTCGTCAGATCGATGCCCTGCGAGTACGCCGCCCAGCGGGAGAAGAGGAAGTCAGCCGAAGCGCGCTCTCGACCGAGTTGTCGCGCCAGCGCTTCTGCGCGTTCGAGCAAGGTGACGGCCGCACCCACGTACCCCGCTCGCATTCCGACGATCGCCGTGAGGCGAGAAAGAGCGGTCAGTTCGAGTTCGAGGAGACCGCTGCGCTCTGCGAGGCGTGCCGCATCCCTCAGTCGCCGATCTGCGGTATCGAACGCAGACCGCGACGTCGCGATCTCAGCGGCGCGGATGAGAGCCGACACCGTCCGCTGCTCGTCGGCTAGCGGGCCGGCTTGCCAGAGATGGTCGGCGATGGCTTCCCCGGCGGCGTCCGTCTGCGGCAGAGCGGCAGCGATCGCCAAGTGAAGCCGGGCCGTGCCCTCCCGACCCGCAGCCTGGAGGACTGCTTCGCGGAACAGGTCGTGTGTGAACTCGAAGATGCGCGGGTCCGCAATCGGCAGGTGGATCAGACCCTCCGCGTTCAGGAGGTCGAGGTGCTTCAGGCATGCTTCCAGGTCGATCGCGCAGACCGCAGCCAGCAGCTGAATGTCGACCACGCGACCTACGAGTGCTGCCACTTCGAGCATGCGCCTGGCGTCGGGCGGGAGATTGCGCGTGCGGTCTCGCACGATGTCTACGACGCTCGAGGGAAGCTCCCACTCGGGGCTCGCGGGCTCGGTGAGCCTGCCGTCGCCGAGCATCCGCGCCAACTCTCGCACGAGGAAGGGATTGCCGCCGGTTCGAGCATGGATCCGCTCGGTGACCGAAGGATCACTCTGGTCACCGGCCTCCTGCCGTATGAGCGAGGCGGTTTCCGAGGGCTGGAAGGGAGCGAGCTTGTACCTCCGGCTACGCGGATGCCGACCGATGTGCGCCAGGGTCCGGACCAGCTCCCAGTCGGGTGCAGGGGCCCGGTCGCGGAATGCGCCGAAGATCGCGACACCGGTGGGCAGCTGATTGCTGAGGTGCGTCAGCATCTCCGACGTCGCGGTGTCCGCCCAATGAAGGTCGTCGAGGATGACCACGACGGCACGGTGGGCGGCGGCCTGAGTCAACAGGGCTGTGATCGCCTCGAACAGCCGGAACTGCGTGCCGAGGTCCGGCAGCACGAACGCGAGGGGCGCAGCGTCCTCCGGAAGACGGAGGACTCCGGCCAGACCCGCCCGCGTCTCCTGGCCGGCTGTCGGGTCCCGAAGCAGCGACTCGGTGATCTGCAGCCACGGGTGCATCGCGGGCGCGCCCGCTCCCTCGATGCAGCGGCCCCTGACAACAGTGGCGCCCTCACGCTGCGCCAGCTCGGCGGCGAAATCCAGCAGCTGGGTCTTCCCGATCCCGGGCTCGCCCTCGAACAGGAGGATGCTCGACGCGCCCGAAAGAGCATCGTCGACCGCGGATCGAACAGCGCTTCGTTCTGCCTCTCGGCCCACGATGCTGCGCGCGACCCGCACGTCGTTGCGGTCTCGCGTTGTCGCCGTCGGCGCGCCAGCGAGGACCTCCTTGAAGGCCGCTTGCAGGACCGGACTCGGATCCACCCCCAGGTCGTCCTTCAGCCTGTCGCGGACGCGGTGGTAGAGCGCCAGTGCCTCGGATTGCAGACCGGCTGCTGCCAGGAGCGTGACCAGGCTCGACTGCAAGGGCTCGTGCAGGGGCGACAGAGAAGCGGCAAAGCTGACACTCTGCACGACGTCCTGTGGTCTCCCCACTTCTACGGCTATCCGAGTCGCAGCGACGGCGGCGTCGTACAGCTCGTTGTCGATGGTCGCGAACAGGGTCTGGATGTGCGCGCCCGACCTGACGTCATCCCCCGCCGGACCGCTCCAGAGTTCGAGTGCGGCTGCGTAGTCGGCGAGAGCATCCCGACGTTCCCCCAACTGAGCCGCCCTCGCCGCGCGGTGGACGGCGACGCGAAACGAGCGGAGGTCGCTCGTGAGGTGGTCATCGTCTCCCGCCCACGAGTAGCCTCCGGCTCGGCCCCGCAGGAGAGTTCCGGTCGCTCGAAGCGGGAGACCCGGTTCGAGCACCCGGCGGAGGGTACCCACGTAGCGATGAATCGTGTTGACCGCGCTCGCCGGGGGCGCCTCGCCCCATAACAGCGCGACCAGCTCCGCGGTGCTGACGGGGTGCGGCGCGCGAGCGATCAGAACGGCGAGGAGTCCAGCGCATCGCGGACCGCCCAGATCGACCTCACTGCCATCTCGCCACGCTCGTACGGCGCCGAGGACGTGCACCCTGAGGGCCGGGGGGAGGGTCGACTCCCGCGTCGCGGGGTCGGTCTCGGGGGTCGGCGCCATGTCGATAGTCCGCTCACATCAGTGGCCGAGCGCCGTGACGCCAGCCGGGAGATCCCTCGGATGAGCTTCTTGTCCGGGATTGTAGCCAGCGAGACGCCATGGCTGAACCGGGCTCCGCGATGCTGCAAACGAGTGGATAGAGTCCCCCCATTGTAACTAGAGTCACGCTCTAGTGATCGGCGATGGAGTGAGCCATCGCGCGCGTGGTGTTCCACACCGTTTCCAGAGCCGCTCCACAACGGATGCGTATGAAGGAAGCTGAGCCGGATACGCGGGCAAGGCGTTCGGCGGAGCTGCGGAGCAGAAGTGAGACGGGAGACGGAGATGCGAGTCGGTGACGTCCCGCAAAGTCGAACACCGATGGGAGTCACTGGGCGAGGCCTCGCGACCGGACTGGCAGTCAGCGCCATGAGCGCAGCCCGCAGGCCCAGCATCGACGGGCTCAGTGTGCGCGTACAGGGGGCCCGCACGGAACTGCTGCTCAGCGACGGATCCTCGATGTGCGTCATCTTCGTGGTTCAGGGTTCCCTTCGCCTGATGGTGTCTGGCGAGGACCGTCTCATCCGGGAATCCGAGTACGTGGTTGTCGACGGACGGCGTCGACCCCGGGGGCGCATAGCGGACGCATCTCCCGCGCAGCCGTTCGTGTCCGTCGCCCTCGCGCTGGACGGCGTGGAGGTTCAGAAGATCGCGAGCGTGGTAGGAGTCAGCGCGAGCACGGGGGTGGCGGTGGGCGCGGGGCCCTCGCTTTCGAACCCTGACCTGCAGGGCGCTCTGACGCGGATGCTGGAGGCCACCCGCAGCCCGCGGGACCGAGCGGTGCTGGTGCCCATCTATCGCTACGAGGTGCTCTATCGGCTGCTGCAGGGGGACCAGCGTCACCGTCTCCTCGACATGGCGCGAGGTTGCAGATCGGAGCAGCCTTTGACGGCGGTCTTCGACTACATCGATCATCACCTGAACGAGTCGATCGCCGTCGCAGACCTCGCGGCGGTCGCGCGGCTCAGTGTGTCCGCCCTCACCGCACTCTTCACTACGGCGACCGGTCGACCGCCGTACCAGTTCGTGAAGGACCGCCGGCTGGAGAGAGCGCGTGAGCTGTTGGAGGACACAGATCTTGACGTGACCACGGTGGCGCACCGGGTCGGATACTCGAGCGTTTCACACTTCATCAGCCAATTTCGTGCCCGGCACGGCGTCACCCCACGCAGTTACGCCGTCCGGGATCGGCGCCAGTCGCGCACAGGCTCGCCCGAGAGCAGGGGGGCTCGCGGAGCGGGGCCGACCCCGGCTGTCAAGATGTCGGCGTGAGGACTACTGCTGCGCGAAGTATGCGTGCACGGAGGCGATGGCGCCGGCACCTTCGCCGGCGGCGGAGGCCACGCGCTTCATAGATCCGGAGCGGACGTCGCCTGCGGCGAAGACCCGGGGGACAGACGTCTGATACGGCAATGCCTTGACGTGCGATCGCAGCGCGGAATCGGTGCGGACGAATCCATGCTCGTCGAGTTCTGGTCCGTTCAGCCATTCGGTGACAGGGGTGGCTCCTACGAAACTGAAGAGGTTCTGGACCGCGAGGTGTCGCACTCCGTCAGGGCCTTCGACTCGAATGCCGCGGAGATGGCCGTCGCCGATGAGCTCCCGCACGTGAGAGCGCACCGACACCGTGATACCCGGCTCCGCCACGATGCGGCGGAGGAGGTAGTCCGACATACGGTCCTGTAGCCGCCCGCCCCTCACCAGCAACTCCACCGTTGCTCCACGGGACGCAAGGAACAGCGCGGCCTGTCCCGCGGAGTTGGCTCCTCCCACGACGGCGACTCGGCGACCCCGGACGTCCCGCGCGTCCAGCTCGGTCGCCGAGTAGCGTACGCACCCGGTGGCCTCGTACGCGGGCAATCCCTGCAACGGCAATCTTCGATACTGCGCGCCGAGCGCGAGGATGGCGGCGCGTGCACGCGCCGTGGCCCCATCGGACAGCGTGATGCGCACCCCGTGGTCGTCGGTCTCGATGGCGGTCGCGACGCAGGGCGCGGTGAAATGCGCTCCGAACTTCAGTGCTTGGAGCATGGCGGAATGCGCGAGTGCTGACCCGCTGACGCCCATCGGGAACCCCAGATAGTTCTCGATCCGCGAACTCGTCGCCGCCTGGCCGCCCGCGCCGATGCCATCGATGAGGAGTGTGGAGAGCCCCTCGGATGCGCCGTACACCGCCGCCGCGAGTCCCGCGGGCCCCGCTCCGATGATGGCTACGTCGACCTCCCCGTCCGGGAGACGGCCTGCGAGACCGAGTTCTCCGGCGACTTTCGCCGGAGTGGCGTCCCGAACGGCGCGTGAACTCACGAAGGCGACGGGCAGCCGGCTGTACGGCGCGCCGTGTGCGGCGAGGAGCGCCTCCCCTTCGGCCGATGCCGGGTCGTAGTGGCGGTGGGGGAGCGCCGCTCTCTCCGCGAAGGCCAGGATGTCCCGAGTACGCGAGTCGTCGTACTCCCCGACGATCTCGAGAGCGCTTGTCGCCGCCGACAACATCAGCTGTCGCCGGCGCACCAGTTCCTCGAGCAACGCATCCGCAAGATCCGGCTCCTCCTGGAGCACTTGACGGAACCGCGGGCGAGTGAGTCGTATGACCTCCCCCGCCTGAACGACGCGAGCCGAGAGGAATACCTGCTGCCCCGTGAGCAAGCTCAACTCGCCCAGGAAGTCCCCTGGTCCACGCTCGTACACGATGTGCTCATCGTCGGCAGTCGAGCGGTCGCGGCTGACGGCCACGCGGGCGGTGTCGACCAAGAAGAGATCGTAGTCCGCGTCTCCGGAGTGGTAGAGGACATGCCCCTCCTCGACCGGAGTCCGGGCGCCGTAAGCCGCGAGTCGACGAAACTGCGAGGGGCTGAGGACGAGGTCGTTCATCGGGCGTAGGGCCACTTCCCGGTCCTCACCGAGCAGTGCCCTCCGGTGGCGCGACGACGGCGTCGAAGGCTGCCGGCTCTGCAAGAGGGCGCGGATCACGCGTGAAGCGGCGGAACCGCCCGTAGAGGGAGGTCACGGCAACGCCGAGGGCAACCCCTGCAACTCCACCGAGAAGGACGCTCCACCACGCTTCACCGAGGCCCGCTGCCATGTTGCCGTCGAAGTAGAGCAACGCCCGTGTGCCGTCGACCACGTGCCGGAACGGGGCAAGCCACGACACGAGCTGGAAGAAGGGCGGGGTGGCTTCCAGAGGGACGATGGCGCCGGAGGACACCATGGCCAGCGCCACGAAGAACAACGTGTTCACGAGCGATCCGAGACCCGATCCGAGGGCGGCGAAGATCGCCAGAGCGCTGGTTCCGATGGCGGCGATGACTGCCGCCGAGAAAAGCCACAGCATGAAAGGGTCGGGTGCCGTGACACCCAACCAGGCGGCTAGGCCCAGCAGGATGGTCGCGGCCACGGGCGATGCCGTCGTGAGGATGGCGGCCTTCACGAGGAATGTTCTCACCCGGCTGACCGACGTGTACGGCGCCCGCGAAACCAGCGGCCCGACCTCCCCGGGGATGACCCCCAGCGACGTATCCACCAGCGGATTCACGAGAGACGCGCCGATGAACGCGAGGAGGACCAGGATCAGTGCGTAGTAGAAGGCGCTCGTTCCCAGACCGGAGGGGGAGGGCAGCTCGGCGTACGGTCCCGACGCGATAGCGAACGGCTCGGAGAGGAGAGTGCTCTCCTCGGGCGTCACCTCGGACGTCAGGGTGCCGGTGATCCGCGCGCCGAGCTCGCCTGAGATCTCGGCGAGCACGGGCGTCACGGTGGAGACGACCAGTCCGTTGCTCAGCCCCCCGTCGCCGGCATTCGTCGCGATACGCACCGTCGGTACAGAGGGATCCGCGCCCTCAGGCAGGAGACTCATGATGCCGGCGTCGAACGTGTCCGGGATCACGATCGCTCCGGCAACCCTGTCCTCGGCCATCGCGGAATCGAGTTCTGCGCTCGTCATCCTCAGCAGTGTGACTGCATCCCCCAGACTCGCGGCGACCGCGTCGCCCACCGCATCCGCGTACCCGCCACCCGTCGACTGCTGTTCCTGGACGACAAGGGCAACGGGCATGCCCGAGAGATTCCCGCGCGGATCCACGGTGGCCGCGAGATACACCGCGGGCAAGGCGGCTGCCAGCACGGCTATGAGGATGATGGGCATCAACCAGGTCCGTCGCGCAGTCAGCGCGGGCGTTCGACTCATGAACGTTCCTCCCCTATCTGGTCACGGCCGCTTCGAAGGATTCGCCACGGATCAGCGGCGACGGACGAGGTTGTGGAGCACGTGTCCGACGGCGAGCACCAGCGGGATCGCCACGCCCAGCAGCATCACGGGGTTCGGTCGGAAGCGCAGACCGTCCCGACCGCTGACGTAGGCGCCGAGCGGTATCGCCACTCCTCCTCCGCCGCCGCCGACTCCCCAACGCTGCGATTCGTCCGATCCGCCGAAACCGTAGGTGACCAGCGCGACGGGAATGAGCTCGGCGCCGTTCACGCTGCGCGTGGGCCCGTACGCAAGCGACACCGCCCTCTGCGGGACCCCCGCCGCCAATTCCTGCGTGACCTCCCGCGCTTCGTGACTCTGCGACATGACGACGCCCTCCCTCGACGGTGTTCACGCTTCCATGCTGTGCGGCGCCGAGATGTCGAGTTCCGCCGGACTCCTGTCGCGATCCGCGCTGATAGCCGGCCGCGCATCGCGTTCCCTCGAAAACCGGTCCACGGTGGGGCAACACCGACCCCAGGGAGCAGAACGATGAACTATCGAGCCGACACCGTCGTCCCACCAGGCCGTGCACTGGGCATATGGGCCTTCGTGCTCGCCTTCGTCTTTCCGGTGCTGGGCCTGATCTTCGGCATCATCGCCGTGAACCAGAGCCGCCGCGCGAACGTGAGCAACAAGCTGGCGATCGCGGGCATCATCATCAGCGTCTTGGTGATTCTCGCCGCAGTGATCACCACCGTCGCCGTCGCCGCCGCCGGCGGGTTCCCGCCCAAGTGAGGGAGACCTGAACGCAACACGGTGCCGTCGCATCCCGACACCGCCGGGCCTCGGCGGTACCTAGCGTGAGCCGCACACCCATCCTCGAGTCGCTCAGCTCACAAGCGACCCAGCCCCCGCAGTGGAAAGGGCAGAAGCCTTGATGCAAGAGACCGCGTACGCGGCCCAGTGTGTGGCCGCGGAAACCACACACACTCCGGCGGCAGCGTCGCGCAGAAACAAGGCGCTGACGCTCTTCGCGCTGGCGTTCGGCACGTTTGCCATCGGCACCGGCGAGTTCGGCACCAACGGGATCATCGAGTTGTACGCCGAGGACTTCGACGCGACGATCCCTCTCGCCACGTGGGCGGTGACCGCATACGCATTCGGCGTTGTCATCGGGTCTCCCCTCATCACCATCGCGGCCGCCCGACTGAACCGGCGAACCCTGCTCCTGGGGCTCATCATCGTGTTCCTCGTGGGCAATCTCGTTTCCGCTCTCGCGCCGAACATGGCGGTGCTCATCGCTGCCCGCTTCCTCACCGGAACCGTTCAGGGCGCCTACTTCGGCGCCGGCGCCGTCGTCGCGGCCTACACCTATGGCCCAGGTCGCGGCGGGCAGGCTTTCGCAACCGTCATGACGGGCCTCACCATCGCGACCATCTTCGGGTCACCGGCCGGGACCTTCGTCGGACAGGTCTTCGGATGGCAGTGGCTATACGTGGCGGTGGCGATTCTCGGACTCCTTGCGGGCGTCGCCATTCTGATGTGGGTGCCGAGAACAGCGGACCTCGCAGGCGGCCCCGTCACGACAGAGTTGCGCGCGCTGGCTCGACCCATGGTCTGGGTCATCTTCTCCGTCGCGGCTCTGGGCATTTCGAGCATTTTCGCGGTGTACACCTTCATCGCTCCGATCGTCACCGACGCAGCCCAGGCGGCCCCGGTCGTCGTCCCTGTCGCTCTGGCCATATTCGGTGTGGGGATGGCGGTTGGCAATGCTGTGGGCGGCCGTCTGGCGGACCAGTTCACCTCACGCGGACTGACCGGCGGGTTCGCGCTCGTCAGCGTGTTCCTCGTCGTCGTCGCCCTCGGCGGCGCCTCGCTCCCGGTCCTCTTCGTCGGTCTGTTCGGCGTCGGCGCGAGCGCGATGATGGCCATCCCGACCATTCAGACCCTGCTCGCCCGTTTCGCCCCCGACGCCCCCACCCTGGTCGGCGCCCTGAACCTCTCAGCGCTGAATCTGGCCAATGCGCTGGGAGCGGTCGGTGGCGCCTTTGCGCTCACCGCCGGCTTCGGTGTGCTCGCCACCTCGTGGGTGGGACTGATCTTCGTGATCCTCGGCCTGCTCATCTTCGCGGTCACGACACCGCGCGCACTGCGGCTACTCGACGGCGCCCGTAAGCCAGGCTGACGCGCCCGGGTCTCGCCCTTCATCGCCGTTCGGAGGCGCGCGCCTCCGCCGCACAGGTCGGCATCGTCGCCCGACGAGCCGACAACCATCTGAAAGGAAGATCATGTCCGACAGTCCCACTCCCACCGTCGTCCTCGTTCACGGCGCCTTCGCCGATGCGTCAGGCTGGGCTGGCATCATCCGCGAGTTGAAGGCTGCCGACATCACGGTCGTCGCACCGGCGAATCCGCTGCGAGGGATCTCGAATGACGCCCGCGCGATCCGCTCGGTCGCCGCCGCTATCGACGGTCCCGTCCTCCTTGTCGGTCACTCCTACGGTGGCGCCGTCATCACCGAAGCCGCCGACGGACTGACCAACCTCGCCGGCCTCGTCTACATCGCCGCCTTCGCTCCCGCTGCCGGCGAGAGCGTGAGCAGCGTCCAGGAGCCGTTCCCGGCGCCTCTGCTGGCGAGCACCGTCCGGCCGACACCCTTCGACGCGGTCGGAGCCGTGGGAGGACCTGACCTCGTCATCGACCCTGGCCAGTTCCAGGAGACGTTCGCCGCGGACCTTCCTGAGGACATCGCCGAGGTGATGGCCGTCTCGCAGCGTCCGCTTGCCGCCGCGGCCGCCGGCGAGCCGCTCACCCATTCGGGGTGGGCGGAGAGCCCTACGTGGTACCTCGTCTCCAACGAGGACCGCGCCATCTCACCCGACGCCCAGCGGTTCATGGCGGGGCGGATGAACGCGACCGTGGAAGACATCGATGGCAGCCACGTCGCTTTCATCGCACAGCCCGCCGCCGTCGCGGCATTCATCGTCCGCGCGCTGCACGCCTGACGCTGCGCCTTTCGCGAGAGAAGAAGAGATATGTACAAGCGGAGGAGTTTCCGACTGACCATCGCTGCCCTTGCCGTCGCCGTGCTCGGCATCGGCGTGGTCAGCTTTCCCGCAGGTGCCACGCCGCCGTCCGACGTGCGCCCGCATGGCGGCTCGTCGCCGAAGCCGACCGTCGTTCTCGTCCACGGTGCGTTCGCGGACTCCAGTGGCTGGTCCCTCGTGGCCCCGGCGCTCCAGGCCGAGGGCTACCCGGTTCTTGCGTTCCCGAACCCTCTGCGGGGCCTGCAATACGACAGCGAGTACCTGCGCAGATTCCTCGACACGATCGCCGGACCGATCGTGCTGGTGGGACATTCCTACGGCGGGGCGGTGATCACCAACGCCGCCACCGGAGACCCGGATGTGAAGTCGCTGGTCTACGTCGCGGCGTACGCGCTCGATGAAGGAGAAACGGTGCAGGACGCCAACACTCTGGGCGGCGGCCAGTCGGATCTCGGCGCCAACCTCGTGATCCGCCCGTTCCCTGGGGCCTCGGAAGGGGATGCGGATGCGTACATCGACGTGAGAGCTTTCCGCTCGATCTTCGCCCAGGACGTCCCGCGGCCGTTGGCGGCCGTCATGGCTGCGTCTCAGCGACCCGCCGCACTTGCCGCGTTCGGCACACCATCGGGCGTTCCCGCGTGGAAGACGATTCCCAGCTGGTACATCGTCGCGAAGCAGGACCGGACGATTCCGCCCGTCGCGGAGCGGGCAATGGCGAGTCGCGCGGGCTCCAGGACCGTCGAGGTGAACTCGTCGCACGTACCGATGATCAGCAAACCGCTTTCGGTGCTGTCCGTCATCCGCCAGGCAGCGCGGTAGGCGCCGACTGCTCCACGATGCAGAGACCCGTCGCCTGCCGCGCATCGCACCGGTGGCAGGCGGCGGGCGACAGCGTGCTCTCTGTACGCTCGGGCCGGAGCCCGCACGGCGCCGAGCGCTCGATAGATGAATCACGTGGATGATTGGCAGCGTGCGTCGTCTTCCTGTCCTTGCTTCCGCGTTGATCGTCATGACATTGAGCGGCTGCGCAGGAGGGGGCGCGCAACTCGCAGAGTATCCGCCAGGATCGGGCGGGAGCATCGCCCTGGACCGGACGACTTCTGACGCGAACTACTCCTTCGACGACATACGCATGTGCGTCGAGGACGACGGCACTGTCACGGTCGTGGACGCGGAGCCCATAGATCCAACCGGTGGGATGGAGATCACACGCTTCGCCGTCTTGCCCTCTGATGCAGACAGCAGCGGTTACCTCGAAGGATCAGATCAGTCGCTGGCTGACGCCGGCTTTCCCGTTGAAGGCCCGGCGGTTGTGAACCTGCGATGCCCCGTCGATGACGCGGCATGGTCGGATGGCGAGGGGCAAGCCGTGTTCGGATTCGAAGTCTCAAGGGCCGATCCGGATGCGGGCACCATGAGGGGAGTCCGCGTGACCTATGAGTCACATGGTGTGACCTCAACGATCGACTACCCATTGGGGATCGTTCTGTGCAGACAGCTGTATGCAGACGCAGACCGCACAGTGCGTAACGAAGGATGCGACGTCCAGACGATCCACCTCGATTAGTCGCCGGTGGGGGCTGCATGCGCAGTGGCTGGGCCGACGCGCCCCTGCGCCGAGCCGACACGCTTTGCGCGAGCCGACACGTTATGCGCGTCCGCAGCGTGTCGGCTCGCGCGCAGCTTGTCGGCTCGGCCGGCTGCGTGGATTGCGATTAGGTGAGATGTATGATGTACTAGCACTCGCCGTCGCCCGACGGCCCTGTCGTCAAGGACGCCGACCAGAAAAGGACGCGCAATGGCATCACAGCTCCGACGCTCACGCCTCGTTCCCCGCACCATCGCCCTCGCCACCGGTATCGCCGCAGTCGTGGCGCTCACCGCCTGCTCGCCGGGCGCGACACCAGAAGGCACCTCCGACTCCGAGTACGGCTTCGACGCCGTCGAGCAGGACGCCGACGCTCCCATCACCGTCTGGGTCGACTCGTCCCGCGAGCCCATCGCCAAGGCGTTCCAGGATGCCAACCCCGACATCACCGTGAACGTCGAGACGTACGACGGCAACTCGGGCGGAAGCGACTCGTTCAAGACGAAGATCGCCCTGTTCGACCAGTCCGGCTCCGGCTGGCCCGACGTCGTCTTCTCGACGCAGCAGAACGACACCTCGTGGGCGAGCGTGTCCAACAACGGCGGCCAGCCGTTCGCGGCCGTGCTCAACAAGGGCCTGCTCTCCGAGGACTTCCTGAACGGCTTCACCACGGGGGCGCTCGGTCCGATGACCGTCGACGGCAACGTCTACGGCGTGCGCAACGACCTCGCTCCCGTCGTCTACTGGTACAACGACGCGCTCATGAAGGAGTTCGGCTACGACATCCCCGAGACGTGGGAGGACTACCAGGCTCTTAGCGACAAGGTCGCCGCGGAGCACCCCGGCTACATCCTCGGCTCCGTGGGTGACAGCTTCCAGGGGCCGTACATCTACTACTGGGGTGGCGAGGCGCCCGTCTTCCAGGTGGACGGTGACACGTTCTCGAGCAACTTCTCCGACCCCAAGTCCGAGAAGGTCACGGCGCTGCTCGACCACATGATCGCGAACAAGACCCTCGTCAACGACAGCGTGTTCGGAGCCGAGTTCGTGCAGAAGTACGGCGACAAAGTGCTCGGCATGCCCGGCCCGGCCTGGTACTCGGGGGCCCTGTTCCAGAACAAGGACAGCCTCAACGCCCCCGCAGGCACGATCGGCGCGTCGGCACCGCTGTACTGGGAGGGAGGCGAGAAGGTCACCGGCAATGTCGGCGGCGGCGTCTGGTACGGCTCCAGCCACTCTGCCAACCTTGCCGCAGTGGCGAAGTTCCTTGAGTTCGTCACCAGCTCCGATGACGCCGTGAAGCTGGCCTCCGGCCTGCCCGCGTACGATTCCGCCGCCAAGACCTGGCTCTCCGAGCAGGCCAGCTCCGGATACTACGTCGGCGACTTCGCGGCTGCGGTCTCGACGGCCGCAGCGAGCGTCTGGAGCGGGTGGAGCTACCCCTCTTTCAGCGCCGAGACAGCGTACGCTTCGATCGTCATCCCCGGGATCTCGGCCGGCAAGACCATGGCCGACCTCGTTCCGGCGCTCCAGAAGGAGTACCAGAACCAGGCCACCGTGCAGGGCTACACCGTCAAGTAGTCCGGTCCACGCGGTCGGCAAAGCCGCCCCCGCGAGCAAAGGAAACTCCCATCACTACCTCGCTCACCGCTCCCGCCGCCGCCGCGGCCTCCTCGGAGGCCCGGCGGGGGCGGGAGCCTCGCGTCAAGCGTCGCCTCGATCGCTCGCAGAGCCGCATCGGCTACGTCTTCATCTCCGGATACGGACTGCTGCTGCTGGCCTTCGGCATCCTCCCGACGCTGTACGCCGTCTACCTGTCCTTCACGAAGGACGGCGCCTTCTCCGGCGTCGACAACTTCGTGCGGATCTTCAGCGACTACCGGTTCCTGCCTGCCGTCATGCACGTCGCGGTCTACCTGGTCTTCTACCTGCTGTCGCTGCTCTTCTTCGTCGTGCTCCTCGCGCTGCTCGTGCACGCGATCGGCCGCCGCTGGCTCTCGACGAGCTACCGATTCGTCTTCTACATTCCGGGAGCGCTGGCGGGGGCGTCGAGCGTGATGCTCTGGCTGTTCCTGCTCGACCCGACGGTGAGCCCGGTGGCGTTCCTCCTGAGGGCGTTCGGCTTCGAGAACTTCGTCCAGACCGTCTCGATCGACAACCTGCCGATCATCTTCACCGTCATCGCCTTCTGGACCGGCGCGGGCGGCTGGATCGTCATCATGTACGGCGCGCTCAACAACATCTCGGCCGACGTGCTGGAGGCGGCGCGCATCGACGGCGCCGGCGCGCTCCAGACAGCCATCCACATCCAGATCCCCCTGCTGCGCAAGTGGATCTCGTACATGGCGATCATGTCGCTCGCCGCCGGGACTCAGCTCTTCGTCGAGCCGCGCGTGCTGTCGCAGGCGTCGAAGGGCGTCGTGCCGCCGGACTACTCCATCAACCAGCTCGCGTATCTCTACGCGTTCCGACAGGGCGACTTCAACGGCTCCGCCGCGATCTCGCTGCTGCTGCTGGTGGTCGCCGCAGTGCTGTCGGCGATCTTCGTCTTCCGAGGAGGACTCTTTGAGCGCGACTGACACCCGCACCATCGTCGGTGCGAAGAAGGAACGGCAGCCCTCGCCCGCAGGCTGGATGAGTCGGGCGCTCGTGACGGTCGTCCTCATCGCCTTCGTGCTCTTCTTCGCCGTGCCGATCGTGTGGCTGCTGCTGGCGCCGACCAAGACCGCTCGTCAGCTGCTCCTGGACGGACCATTCAGCTTCGGCGGCTTCGGCACCCTGGCGAGCAACTGGAACGAGCTCGTCCAGTTCCAGAACGGCATCGTGTGGACATGGATCGGCAACTCGGTGCTCTACACCGGCGCGGCACTGATCCTCACGCTGATCGTCACCATCCCGGCAGGCTACGCACTGGCGATGACCGAGTTCCGCCTGCGCAAAGCGCTGCTGGTGATCACCCTGGTGGTCATGCTCATCCCGAGCACAGCCCTCGTGCTCCCCGTGTTCCTGGAGATGTCGGCGCTGAAGCTCGTCGGGAACCCCTTGGCGGTCATCCTGCCGTTCTCGTTCTTCCCGTTCGGCGTCTACCTCACCTACATCTACTTCTCCACCAGTGTCTCCAAAGACCTGCTGGACGCCGCTCGGATCGACGGCGCGGGGGAGTGGCGGGTGTTCGGCCGCATCGCCATGCCGCTCGCGACGCCGGTGATCGCTCTCGTCGGGTTCTTCAACCTCGTCGGCAACTGGAACAACTACTTCCTGCCGTTCGTCATGGCGCCCGGCCGCAAGTCGCCCGTGCAGGTGGGGTTGGCAGAGCTGCTGTCGAACGTTCCCCTGTTCAATCCGACAAGCTCGGCATCCATCACCATTTCGCTCCCCGTGCTCGCCTTGGCGACCCTGGTGTCGGTCGGCCCCGTGCTCATCATCTTCCTGTTCTCGCAGCGATTCCTCGTGACGGGCATGACGGCAGGTGGGACGAAGGAGTGAGCGCGTCCGACTCGCCGGCCATCCGCCGGTTCGGCATGGCGGCGAGGCTCGCGCCGGAGAAGCGTGCCGAGTACCTCGAACTGCACGCGAACGTGTGGCCGGGGGTGGAAGCGACGATCACGCGCTGCGGCATCCGCAACTTCACGATCTTCGTGCTCGACGACGTGATCCTCGGCTACTACGAATATGTCGGCGACGATTACGACGCCGACCAGGCACGCATGGCAGAAGATCCCGTCACCCGTGAGTGGTGGTCGTACACGGCACCGTGCCAGCTTCCGTTCCGTGAGGGCTCCGACAGCCCGAACTGGGAGCAGTTCGACGAGGTGTGGCACCAGGACTGACGCGCGGGCAGCTCACTCGAGCCGGCGGCGGGTGACCCTCCGCGGCGCGTTCAGGGCTTGCGGGACGTGGGCTGACGACGGCGCTGCCACGCATCGAGGATGTGCGCGCGCATCGCGGCCTCGGCGGCAGCGCTGTCGCCCTGCTCGATCGCCTCGAGCACCCGGCGGTGCTCCTCCAGAGTCTGGTGGAAGACGTCCTTCGACGGGTTGGTCGTGAACCGCGCGGACTCGCGGGCGCGGGAGTAGAGGGTGCGGGTGATGCTCTCTGCGAGCGGGATCTGCGACTGGTTCATCACGACGAGGTGGAACTGCATGTCGGCCTCGTTGTACTCGTCCTCGTGGTCGATCGTCTCCACCATCCGCCCGAACGCGGTCCGCAGCGCCGCAAGCTCCTCTTCGGAGCGGCGCCCGGCCGTCGCCGCCGCCATGGCTCCCTCCAGCGCGCCGCGCACGATGGCGAGATCGTCCAGAACGCCCAGCGAGGCGTCGTTCTCCAGCATCACCTGGAGGACCACGGGGTCGAGGACGTTCCAGAACTCGCGCGCGCGCACGGTGGTGCCGCTGCCCTGGACGACGGCGACCAGCCCCTTCTCCTCGATGCGCTTGATCGACTCGCGGATGACCGTTCGGCTGACGCCGAAGTGAGCGCTCAGCTCGATCTCGGGCGGGAGCATCGCTCCCTCTGCGATCTCCGCGGTGATGACCGCGGTCACCAGATCGTGAACGACGGCGACACCGAGGCGCGAGACGGGGGTTCGTGCGGACTGTCGATCGAAGACGCGCGCGGGGGAGTCGGTCGCGCGAAGAAGATCATTCATCGCAACATTCTAGGCGCTGTGCGCGGGCGCGCCGGGGAGCGCCGGGGTCGCGCCGCCGGTCAGGGTGAGGCCGGCGCGCAGGGGGCGCACGTGCGGGCCCGCCGACTGCAGCCAGTTGCCGTCGTGCCGGGCGGCGGAGATGGCAGCCTCGTCGACCGCGACGCCGGCGCCAGGCAGGTCGCCCAGGACGATGCCGCCGTCCGCGATGTGCTCGTCGAGGGAGACGCCGAACGGGGCGCCGAGGTCCTGCACCTCGGCGGTGAGGTGATTCGGAACCGCGGCAGCGGCGTGGGTCACGGCGGGATTGCTCGTGAGCCCGACCGGACTGATGGGGAGATCGCGCGCATGCGCCGCATAAGCGAGTCGCAGGAAGTGCGTGATGCCCCACACGGCACCCGTCTGGACGATGTCGACGGCGCCGAGATCGAAGAGCGTGCGGAACTGCTCGAGGCCCGTGAGGTTCTCGCCGGTCGCGACAGCGGCCTTGACGGAACGGGTGAGACGCGCGTGGCCGTGGGCGTCCCAGCGACGCAGGGGCTCTTCGATCCAGGCGAGGTCGAGCTCCGCTTCGACCGCCGAGACGTAGCGGACGGCCTGTTTGAGGTTCCACGATTCATTCGCGTCGAGCATCAGTGCGGGATGCGGCGAGTTGCGCGACAGGGACGACTGCACGATCTCGAGCCGGCGCAGGTCCGCTTCCAGGTCGCGCCCGCCCTTGAGCTTGCCGCTCGTGAAGCCGCGGTCGGCCATCGTCGCGTAGAACGTCGCGAGTTGCTCGTCGGTCAGAGCGATGTCGAGTCCGGAGGCGTAGCCCGGCACGAACCGCTCGCGCGCACCGAGCAAGCGCCACAGCGGCTCGCCCAGGAGCTTCGCCTTGATGTCCCAGAGCGCCGCATCGAGCGTGGCGACACCGCCGAAGGTCGCGCCGTTGTGGCCCGCCTTGAACACATGGGCGAGCATGGCGTCGTACAGCGATGAGACTCCGCGGGGATCCTGCCCCTCCAGAGCGGGGAAGATGCGGTCGATGTCGTGGTCCGACCCGATGGCCACACCTTCGACTCCTTCGTCGGTCTCGACGATCACGATGGGCACCTCGGTGATGCCGGAGGCGATGAATCCGTTGACGTCGCCGACGGGTCGCCCCCAGTCGCGGTGGGTGCGAACCGTGCGGTAGCCCGTGATCTTCATATCAACCTTGACATTCTCGGAGAACTCTCACAAAGAGCATACATCATATGAACGATGAGCGGGGAGTCAGGTCTGACCCCTGCGCACTCGCAGGTGGGTGACGCCGCCGTCGACATCGAGCGCCGTCCCCGTCGTCGATCCGGAGCGCGGGCTGGCGAGATAGAGGATCGCGCCAGCCACCTCCGCGGGGGTGACCATGCGGCCCGTGGCCTGCCGAGCGTCCAGCGCGGCGCGCTCGGCGACAGGGTCGGCGAACTGTCGGAGCATTCGGTCCACGAACGGGGTCGACACCGTCCCGGGATTCACGCAGTTGACCCGCACGCCTTCGCCGACGTGGTCCGTCGCCATCGCGTAGGTGAGCGCGAGGATCGCGCCCTTGGAAGCGTTGTACACCGCCCGCTGCGGGAGGCCGTTGAGGGCGCCGATCGAGCAGACGTTGACGATCGCGGCGTGCGCGGAGCGACGCAGGAACGGGAGGACTGCGGCGCTGGCACGCGCGGTGCCGCGCACGTTGATGTCGAGCACGCGATCCCAGTCGGCCTCGGTCGCTTCCTCGACCGTTCCGACGCAGCTCACGCCGGCGCTGTTGACGAGCACGTCGATGCCGCCGAAGTGGCGGGCCGCGGCATCGATGGCCTCATCGACGGAGGCGCGATCGGTCACGTCCGCCACGCGGTGCAGCACATGGTCCGGCAGGTCGCCCCGCGTCAGGTCGAGGACGGCGACCTGCGCACCGGCGGCCGCGAGCGCCTGCACCGTCGCGAGGCCGATACCGGAGGAGCCGCCCGTCACCACGGCGACGAGGCCGTCGAACTCGCCCGCGCTCATGCCGACACCACCCGCTGGGCGGCACGGCCGAGACCGTCGATCTCCAGTTCGACGAGATCGCCCGCTCGGAGATACGGATGGCCGGGCAGGCCGAGCGCGACGCCCGCGGGGGTGCCGGTGTTCACGAGGTCCCCGGGACGCAGCACCATGAACTGTGAGAGGTACCAGATCACGTGGGCGACGGAGAAGATCTGCTGCGCCGTAGACCCGTTCTGCCGGGCGATGCCGTTGACCCAGAGTCGCAGTCCGAGCTCCTGCGGATCGGCGACGTCGGAGGCAGGGACGAGCACGGGACCGAGCGGATTGAACGTCTCGCAGCTCTTGCCCTTGTCCCACTGGCCGCCGCGCTCCAGCTGGAACTCCCGCTCGGAGACGTCGTGCGAGACCACGTAGCCGGCGACGTGGCGAAGCGCCTCGTCGGGGGAGTCGAGGTACCGCGCGGTCGATCCGATCACGACCCCCAGCTCCACCTCCCAATCGGTCTTGACCGACCTCCGCGGGAGGACCAGGTCGTCGAAGGGGCCGACGATCGTGCTCGGGTCCTTCATGAACACGACGGGCTCGGTCGGCGGGGTCGCGCCCGTCTCTGCCGCGTGGTCGTGGTAGTTCAACCCGACGCACACGATCTTGCCGGGGAGGGCGATCGGAGCCCCGACGCGGAGGGACTCCGCATCACGGAGCGCAGCGAGCTCTCCCGCGCGCCCGGCGCCGCGAGCTCGCGCCACGCCGCCGGCGGCGAGGAATGCGCCGTCGATGTCGGCAGTGAGCGGTCGCAGGTCGAGGGCGGCGCCGTCGTGCCAGAGGACAGGGATCTCCTGGCCGACGGGGCCGAGGCGTGCGATGCTCATGGGCTGTTCCTGGAGGGGTCGAGGGGGCGGGGGCGGGGGTCGGGGGATCGGGAGCCGGGGGATCAGCGTGCGACGGCGTCGCCGTGCGCGAGTCCGAGGTCTGCGCGGCGGGGCGCGCCCTGCCAATCGCTCGGGTGAAGACATGCGTAGGCGCCGCACCGCGTCGCGACTCGGAGTCGCTCGACGACCGGCTCGCCCCACGCGCGTGCGGCCAGATAACCCGCCGCGAAGGCGTCGCCCGCACCGACCGTGTCGACGGCCGTGATGGGCTCTGCGGCGACGTGCCGCACGCCTCCGTCGATCGCCGCGACGCAGCCGAGGCTTCCCCTCGTGACGAGGACCTCGCGTGGTCCGCGCCGCGCGAGGAGCCCGGCGAGGTCCTCGGCGGGGACCGCCGTCTCGGCCGCGGTGACCAAGCGGGCTTCGTCCTCGCTGGCGAAGAGGATGTCCGTGAGGGCCAACAGCTCCTCATATGCGTCGCGTGCTTCCGGGGCGGTCCAGAGCTTCGAGCGGTGGTTGACCGCGAACGAGACCAGGAGGCCCAGGGTGCGCGCACGAGCGACCGCCTCGAGGACCGTGGCGCGCGCGCTCGTCGACAGCGCGAGCGTGACGCCCGTGACATGGAGGATGCCGAATGCGGCGATGTCCACCCGGTCGAGGTCGCCGGGCGTCAGTCGGCTGCCGGCGCTCCCGGCACGGTAATAGTGGACGATGGTGGCGCCGGCGCGGGGCGTCGATTTGAGCAGAAGCCCCGTCGGCGCGGCGGCGTCGGTGACCGCGACGACATCGACGGCCTCCGACCGCAGGTCGCCGACGACGCGCCTGCCGAGCGCGTCGTCTCCCACACGGCCGAGCCACGTGACGTCGACGCCGAGCCGGGCAAGCCCCACCGCGGTGTTGCCCTCCGCCCCGCCCGTGTCGACGGATGCCGACGCGAGCCGTTCGAAGCCGCCGACGGCATCCCCGCGGATGACCCCCATGCTCTCCCCGAGCGTCAGCACGCGCACGGCGGCGCTCATGCGTCGTTCCGGACGGCGTCGCACAGATCTCGGCATGCGCGGGCAAGCTCGCGGATCGCGCGGAAGTCGCCCTCTGCGATCGCGGCGCGGGGAACCATCCAGCTGCCGCTGCCGGCGAAGACCGAGGGGCGCTGCAGGTACGCGCCGAGATTCTCGGGAGTGAGACCGCCGCTGGGGAGGAACCGGACGTCGGCGAAGGGCGCGGCGAGCGCGTCGACGTACGCGGGGCCGCCGAGCGACGCGGCGGGGAAGAGCTTCACATGGGAGTAGCCGTCTTCGCGTGCGCGCTGCACCTCGGTGGGCGTGGCGACACCGGGGACCGCGACGACGCCGTGCTCCCGGGCGCGGGCGTTCACGCTCGGGGCGTACCCGGGAGTGACGAGGAGCCGGGCGCCCGCCGCGGCCACCGCATCGACCTGGCTGGGAGTCAGCACCGTGCCGGCACCGGCGAGGAATCCCTCGACCCTCGCAGCGGCTTGCAGAGCCCCGAGGCCGGCGGGGGTCCGCATCGTGAACTCGGCGCAGGCGATGCCGCCGGCGAGGAGGGCTTCGGCCAGCGGAGCGCCGTGGGCCGGGTCGTCGACCACGACCACCGGGACGATCCCGATCCGCTCGACCCTTTCGAGCACGTCGCGCTCGCCGCTCACCGGCCGAGCCATCCGCCATCGACGGGGAGGGTGATCCCGTCGATGTAGTCCGAGGCGCGGGAGGCGAGGAACACGGTCGCACCGGCCAGGTCACCGGGCTCGCCCCACCGACCGGCCGGAATGCGATCGAGGATCGCACCGGCGCGGTGGGGGTCGGCGCGGAGGGCCTCCGTGTTGTCGGTGGCGATGTAGCCGGGCGCGATCGCGTTGACGTTGACGCCGCGCGCCGACCACTCATTCGACAGCGCCTTCGTGAGTCCCGCGATCCCCGACTTCGCCGCCGTGTAGCCGGGAACGTTGATTCCCCCCTGGAAGCTCAGCAGAGACGCGGTGAAGATGACCTTCCCGCGCCGGCGCTCGAGCATCTGCGCGGCGACGGCCTGCGTGAGCGCGAACTGGCTCGTGAGGTTGATCTGCAGGACACGATCCCAGGCTGCCAACGGGTGCTCGGCGGCCGGAGCGCGTTCGATGGTCCCCGCGTTGTTGACCAGGATGTCGATGCGGCGCTCGGCGAGCGTGCGCCCGAGAGCGGCGACGGCATCCGGGTCGGAGAAGTCGCACGGGATGCCGTCGAACGATCGGCCGGCGGCCGTCACGGCACGTTCGATCTCGCTCCCGTCCGCCGACTGCGATGCGCTCACGCCGATGATGTCGGCGCCCGCCTCGGCGAGGGCGACGGCCATCGCGAAGCCGATGCCCCGCCGTGCACCGGTGACGACAGCGGTCGCTCCGGTGAGGTCGAACAGGTCGCTCATGCCGTGCCCGCCACATCGACGAGGATCTTCATCGCACGGCCGGCTTCGAGGTCGGCGAACGCGTCGGCGGTGGCTCCGAGCGGCACGACGCGGGTGATGAGCTCGTCGGCGGGTATGACTCCCTCTGCCACGAGCTCGACGGCGGTCTCGAAGTCGACGCGCTGATAGACGCGGGCGCCGAGGATGCGGAGCTCGCGCCAGAACACGCGTTGCAGGTCGAGGGGACGCGGCGTCGGATGGATCGCGACGACGACGAGCGTGCCCCGCACCTTGGCGAGGTCGGTCGCCCCGAGGACGGCGGGCGCGGCTCCGGAGACCTCGAAGACGACGTCTGCTCCGGCGCCGCTGGTCCACTCCTCCACCACGGCCTTCTGGTCCCGCTCGCGCGGGTCGAGGGTGGCGAAACCGAGCGACTCGATCTGGGCGCGGCGCCGCTCGTCGAGCTCGACGACGAGCACTTCGGCGCCGAAGTGTCTGGCCACGCTGGCGATCAGGAGCCCGATCGGACCGCCGCCGATGACGACGGCCTTGTCCCCCTCGCGCAGCTCGCTGCGACGCACGTCGTGCACCGCGACGGCGACGGGCTCGATGAGGGCCGCGTGGTCGAGCGGGGTGCCGGCCGGCACCCGTACAAGAGTGCGCTCGGGCACGTTCCATCGCTGCTGGAGCGAACCGGGCGAGTCAATCCCGATGAAGTCGAGGTTCTGGCAGATGTGCTCGTTGCCCGCGAGGCATGCGGGGCACGTGCCGTCCCAGTCGAGGGGCATCACCGTGACCGCATCCCCGACCGACCATCCCGTCACGCCTTCGCCGAGAGCCGCGACGGTGCCGCTCATCTCGTGGCCGAACACGAGGGGCTTGTTCACGCGCGCGTCCATGTTGCCGTGGAAGATGTGCAGGTCGGTTCCGCAGAGGCCCGTGTAGGCGACTTCCACCTGGACCTCGCCGGCGGCCGGCGCGGTCCAGGTGAGCTCTACGGGGTCGAGGCGGCGGTCTCCGACGTAGGCGATGCCGTTCATGCGGTCCTCTCGGGGATAGGGGGCTGAAGCCGGTAGAAGGTCGTGGCTGTTGCCGCGAAGAGCGCGTCGCGCTCGGCGACGCTCCATCCCCGCGTGAGCTCCACAAGGGCGGCGTGGACGAGTCCGTGACCGCCTGCGCGCTCGACGATCGGCCAGTCGCTGCCGTACATGAGCCGGTCGACGCCGAACTCAGCGGCCGCGTCGTCGAGGAAGGGGCGCAGATCGTCGGCCACCCACGCGCGCGGATCGCCGACCGGGGGATAGAGGCCCGAGACCTTGGCGTGCACGAGCGGGTGCGCGGCTGCCACGCGCAGCGACTGGCGCCACGCGGTCCGGTCGGCGTCGGAGCCGCCGATCGGGGGCTTGCCGAGATGGTCGATCACGAGCCGCAGGTCAGGATGCCGATCGAGGATCTCGGGGATCTCCGCGAGGGCATCGGCCGACGCCGTCACGAAATCCAGTGGCACGCCGGCGCGGGCGAGGAGACCCAGGGACTCGCTCTGCCTGGCTTGCGAGAGCCACCCCGGTTCCCGGTCGTGGATGAGATTGCGCACGCCCACGAAGAGCGGGTCGCCTCCCGCGTCCTCGAGGCCGCGCGCGACGGCGTCGGGATCGTCGAGGGGAAGCCACGCGACGATGCCGGCGACGCGCTCCGGATGCCGCTCCGCCTCCGCACGCATCACGGCGGTGTCGCCCGCGTTGTCCACGGCCTGCACGAGCACGACGCGGTCGACTCCCGCACGCTCGAGCTCGGCGGAGACGTCGTCGAGGAGGAGGGTGCGATCGAGCGGGTGGAGCGCGGCGGTGAGCCACGGGTACGAGGCCCGGGAGGGGTCCCAGACATGGAGGTGCGCGTCGACGATCATGCGCGCTCGAGCTCCTGCCAGGTCTCCGCGGAGATCGGGGCCTCGTACCGGTCGACCGTGCTGTTCACCTGGTCGGCCGTGCGCATCCCGACGACGACCGAGGCGACGGCCGCGTCACGGAGCGGGTACTGGACGGCGGCTTCCGGCAGCGTGACGCCGTGCCGGGTGCAGACCTCGGCCAGCCGCCGGCCGTGAGCGATCACGTCGGCCGGCGCAGGGCCGTAGTCGTAGGTCGCGTCGTCCCGTACAACGGGGTTGCTGAGAAGGCCCGAGTTGTAGACCGCCGCCGAGACGACCGCCACGTCGCGCTCCGCCGCGAGAGGGAGGAGTCGATCCTGCGCGCTCCGGTCGAGAAGTGTGTGCCGGCCGGCGACCATGACGACGTCGATGTCGCACCGCTCGATGAAGCGCACCAGCATCGCCGCCTGGTTCATCCCGGCCCCGACCGCCCGCACGACCCCCTGGTCGCGAAGTTCGATGAGCGCACTGACTCCTGTGGAGGAGGCGTCGTCCCAGTGGTCGTCGGGGTCGTGGAGGTAGGCGATGTCGATGCGGTCGAGGCCCAAGCGGTCGAGGCTCCCCTCAATCGAGCGGAGCACGCCGTCCCTCGAGAAGTCCCACTCCCGCCGGTGTGTCGCGGGGGCGGCGAAGCCGTCGTCGAGGTCGAGGATGCCAGCGGCGGCGCGCTCGGGCGTCGGCACCAGCCGACGGCCCACCTTCGTCGACACGACGAATTCGTCGCGCGGACGGGTGCGCAGCGCGGCGCCCAATCGTCTCTCGGAGAGGCCCACGCCGTAGTGCGGCGCGGTGTCGAAATAGCGGATGCCCCGCTGCCAGGCGGCGTCGACGGCTCCGGAGGCCTCGTCGTCCGAGGTCTCCCGGTAGAGGTTCCCCAGCTGCGCCGCGCCGAAGCCGACCTCGGACACCGACAAGCTGGCGATGGCTCGCTGACGCATGAAACCCCCTCGTTTGAGAAGATCATACATCATATGTGCCAAGAGTTTTGGGCCTCGCGCCATGCGAGGACACCAGTTCGGGAGCCGCAGAGATCGGCTCCCCATGCGCGGCGTCCTGCGCGAGCCGACGCCCCTTTCGCCGAGCCGACACGCCCCGCGCGAGCCGACACGCTATGCGCGGGCGCAGCGTGTCGGCTCGGCGGCAGCATGTCGCCTCGCGGGGTGAGGCACGCGGGGTGGATTTGAGAATGATTATCACTAGCCCCTAAACTCGGAGCATGGCACGGAAGACCCTCACGATCAGCGCGCTGCTCGGCGCGACCGCCCTCGTCCTCGCCGGCTGCGCGTCGACGCCGACGGACGCCGCGGACGGCGACGCCGTGCAGGTGGTCGCCTCGACCAGCGTCTACGGCGACATCGTGTCGGCGATCGCGGGCGACGCCGTCGAGGTCACCTCGATCGTCACCTCGTCCAGCCAGGACCCCCACTCCTACGAGGCGTCGGCGAGCGACCAGCTGACGATCTCGCGCGCCGACCTCATCGTCGAGAACGGCGGCGGCTACGACTCCTTCATCGACTCGCTGATCGAGGCTTCCGGCTCGGAGGCGCACGTCATCACCGCCGCCGAGTACTCGCACGACTGGCCGGAGAACGAGGGCCACGATCACGCGGACGAGGATGCCGAGGCCACCGAAGAGGCGGACCACGACCACGATCACGCCGGGCACGACCACGTCGAGGGCTTCAACGAGCACGTCTGGTACGACCCGCACACCATCGAGCACGTCGCCGAGGCGATCGCCGAGGAGCTGACCGAGCTGGTCCCGGACGAGGCCGCGACCTTCGAGAGCGGCCTGGCCGCCTTCGTCGACGGCGTCGCGGGCCTCGAGACCTCGCTCTCGGACATCGCGGCGGCCCACGAGGGCGAGAAGGTCTTCGTCACCGAGCCCGTGCCGCTGTACCTCACGGCGGCCGCGGGGCTCGAGAACGTGACCCCCGAGGCGTTCAGCGAAGCCGTCGAGGAGGGACAGGACGTGCCGCCGGCGACGCTGCTCGAAGCCACCACCCTGCTGGGCGCGGGCGATGTGCGGGTGCTGATCGCGAACTCCCAGACCGGCGGAGCCGAGACGACCCAGGTGATCCAGACGGCCGAGGCCGACGGCATCCCGGTGATCGAGTTCTCCGAGATCCTGCCGGAGGGCGAGAGCTACCTCACCTGGATGGCGAACAACATCGACGAGCTCGCGGGCGTGCTGGCCGGCTGAGCCGGAACCCCCTTGGGCGCGGTCCCGCCGCGGACGTCAGTCGGCGTCTGCGGCGGGGCTTCGTCGTGCCGCGAGGGCCTGGAGCAGCGCCTGCTCCTGCTCCGCGGAGCCCTCGGCCGCCGACCGGTTCTCGGTCTCGACCGCGGCGACGATCTCGGCGCGCTGGATGCGCGTCTCGCGGGGGGCCTGGATGCCGAGGCGCACGCTGTCGCCGCGGATCTCCACCACCGTGAGCTCGATGTCGTCGCCGATGAGCACACGCTCACCGATCCGTCTCGTCAGAACCAGCACTCGATCAGACTACTTTCCCACCGCGCCCGCCGACGATCCCGCCTCGATCGCGTGCGGCTCGGGGACCGCGTCGCGGACGATCCCGATCGTGTCGATCGCGAGACCCCCGGCGGTCGCCTCGGTGTACGACAGCACCGGCAGACCGTCGGTCTGGGTGGACACCAGTCGGCGCACGGCGGTGCGCAGCGACGGCGCGCACACCAGCACCGGCTCGGCGCCGGGGCCGGCGCCCTCGACGGCCGCCTTCGTCGACGCGATGACCGCTTCGAGCCGGCGCGGGTCGAGGGCGATGTGCATGCCGTCCTCGGCCGGCCGCAGCGACTCGAGCATCGACTGCTCGAGCAGCGGATCGATCATCACGATGCGCAGACGCCCGTTCTCCGCGAAGCGGGCGGCGACGGCCGGGCCGAGGGCGGCGCGCGCCGCCTCGATCAGCCCCTCCGGCTCGGTGGAGGTCTTGGCGCGCAGCGCCAGCGCCTCGTAGATCCGCACCAGGTCGTTGACGGCGACGCGCTCGGCGAGCAGCCCCTGCAGCACGCGCTGGATCTCCGCCAGCGACAGCAGCGCCGGGGTGAGCTCCTCGACGGCGGCGGGGCTCGTCTGGCGCAAGCCCTCGGTGAGCTGGCGCACGTCCTCGCGGCTGAGGAGCCGGGAGGCGTGGGCCTGGATGATGCTCGACAGGTGCGTGATGATCACGCTCGCGCGGTCCACGACCGTGGCGCCCGACAGCTCGGCGGTGTGACGCATCTGCAGCGGGACCCACTTGCCCTCGATGCCGAAGACCGGGTCGGGGGCGGCGGCGCCGGGGAGCGCGTCGAGCGCGGTGCCGAGCGCGAGCATCGATCCGCGCGGCGCCACGCCGCGACCGGCCTCGACGCCGGCGACCCGGATGACGTAGGTCGACGCGGGAAGCTCGATGCTGTCGCGCGTGCGGACCGGCGGGACGATGAGCCCCATCTCCACGGCGGTCTTGCGCCGCAGCGACTTCACGCGACCCAGCAGGTCGTCGGGGCCGCCGGTGACGAGGTCGACGATGTCGGGCGCGAGCAGGATCTCGAGGGTGTGCACGCGCATGCGCTCGGCCAGCTCCTCCGGCGCGTCCGCGGCCCGCGTCTCGGCCGCCGGCGCCTCCTCCTGCGCCCGCTGCTCCGCCGCCCCGACGCGCTGGGCGATGAGCAGCAGCAGACCCCCGATCACGAGGAAGGCGAGCATCGGCATGCCGGGGATGAACGACATGGCGATCGCGGCGCCGCCGGCGATGAGGAGCGCCGTGCGCGACTGGCCGAGCTGGCCCGCCGCCGAGGTGCCCATGTCGGCCTCGGCGTTGGAGCGCGTCACGATCATGCCGGTCGCGACGGCCATCAGCAGCGCGGGGATCTGGGTGACCAGGCCGTCGCCGATCGTCAGGATCGCGTAGGTGCTGAGCGCCTCGTCGATCTCCATGCCGTGCGACATGAGGCCGATGGCGATGCCGCCGACGAGGTTGATGACGATGATCACCAGGCCGGCGATCGCGTCGCCCTTGACGAACTTCGATGCGCCGTCCATCGCGCCGTAGAAGTCGGCCTCGGCGGCGATCTCGGCGCGCCGGGCGCGGGCCTCGGCGTCGGTGATGAGTCCGGCGTTGAGGTCGGCGTCGATCGCCATCTGCTTGCCAGGCATGGCGTCGAGGGTGAACCGCGCACCCACCTCGGCGACGCGCTCAGCGCCCTTGGTGACCACGACGAACTGGATCACGATGAGGATGAGGAAGACGACGATGCCGATCACGAGCGATCCGCCGACGGCGATGGCGCCGAACGCGTCGATCACCTGGCCGGCGTGCGCCTCGCCGAGCACGAGCTTGGTGGAGGCGACGTTGAGCCCGAGCCGGAACAGCGTGGCGACCAGCAGCAGCGAGGGGAACACCGAGAAGTCGAGCGGCTTCCGCACGAACATCGTCGTGAGGAGGATCAGCAGCGCGAACAGGATGTTCGTGATGATCAGCACGTCGAGCACCGGCGGGGGCACCGGCACGATCAGCAGCATGATGATGCCGACGACGGCGACCGGGATCGCGGACTTCTTCAGGATGCCCTTCATGGCGCCTTCCTCTCCGGGACGGTGTGCACGCCGCGGGCCGAGCCGCGACGCTTGAGGCCGTCGACGAACACGAGGATGCGTGCGACGGCGGTGTACAGGTCGGCCGGGATCTCCTGGCCGAGCTCGCACGCGCTGTGGAGCGCGCGGGCGAGCGGGATGTCGCGCACCAGGGGCACGCCGGCCTCGGTCGCGCGATCGCGGATGCGCTCGGCCACCACGCCCTTGCCCTTCGCGACCACGCGGGGCGCCGCCTTGCCGGGCTCGTAGCGCAGGGCGACCGCGACGTGGGTCGGGTTCACGAGCACGACGTCGGCGTCCCCGACGGCGGCGATCATGCGGTTGCGGCTCATGGCCATCTGCCGCGCGCGGCGTTGACTGCGGATGAGGGGGTCGCCCTCGCTGCTCTTGTGCTCGTCGCGCGCCTGCTTCTTGGTCATGCGCGTGTGCTTGCGGTTGCGGCGGGCGACGACGAGGACGTCGGCGAGGGCGAGGGCGATGCCGACCGCCACAGCCGTCATCAGCAGGCCCGCGATGCCCGAGGCGGCCACCTCGAGGAGGCGGCTGACGGGCGCGGCGCCGCTGGTGACGAGCAGCGGCATGAGGCCCGCGACGACGACGTAGAGCGCGAGGCCGATCGCCGCCGTCTTCAGCAGCGCCTTGACGCCCTCCCACAGGGCCTGCAGCCCGAACAGCCGCTGGATCCCCGTGATCAGATTGAACTGCTCGAACCGCGCCGGCACGCCGCGCAGGTGCACCCCGCCCTGCACCACGGAGATGATCAGCACGACGATCGAGACGGTCCCGAGCGTCGTGCCGATGATCGCGGGGATGTGCCCGAGGGCCGAGGACAGCAGCGCGAGCGCGTCGTCGACGTCGGGACTGCGGATGATCGACGCGATCCCCACGAACTGCTCGGTGCCGGCGTCGGCGCCCGCGCCGATCAGGGCGGGCAGCATGACGCAGAACGCGCCGATCGCGATCCACGCGGACATGTCCTGGCTCCGGGTGATCCGGCCCTTGCGGTAGGCCTCGCGCAGCTGCCGGCGCGAGGCCATCTCGGTGCGCTCGCCGCTGTCGGCATCGCTCATCGCGCACCCCCGATCAGCAGCCCGACGGCATCCTCGGTGAGCGCGCTGACGACGGCGGGGAGCGCGAGGATCACGGTGCCGGCCAGCACCAGGGTGAGCATGATCTTCACGGGGAAGCCCATGGCGAACGCGTTCAGGGCCGGGGCGACCCGGCTGACGAGGCCCAGGCCGATGTCGGCCAGGAACAGGACCAGCAGGAGCGGCCCGGCGATCTGGACGGCGGCCAGCAGCAGCTGCGCGGCGGTGTCGATCAGCAGCTCGGCGGGCCGCTCCAGGGCGAGCATGCCGTCGACCGGGACGGCCGAGAAGCTCCGGGCGAGTCCGGCGAGGATCAGCGCATAGCCGTTCGAGGAGATGAGGAGCGCGAGCGCCACCATCTGGAACAGCCGGGTGAACTGCGCGCCGCTGACGTTCATCTGCGGATCGAACGCCTGCGCCAGCTGGAATCCGCCGAACAGGTCGATGAGGCCGCCCGCCGACTGGACGGCCGCGAAGCACACGGTCACGAGGAAGCCGAGCAGGGCGCCCGTCACGAGCTGCGCGAGCAGGGCGAGGAGGAACGCGCCCGAGTCCAGCGGCGTGTAGCCCGGCGCGACGGTGCCGCTCATGGCGACGGCCAGGCCCACGCCCAGCGCCGCCTTGATGCGCGTCGGGAAGCCGCGGTACGAGAAGGGCGGTGCGAGGCAGAGGAACGCGGTGATCCGTGCGGCGGCGAGGCCCGTGGCCTCCAGCCACGCGAAGTCGATGGGGATGTCCACGTCATCGGCCCGTCATCTGTCGCATCGTCATCGACCCGTCATCCGCCGCTCAGCAGCTGCGGGATGCGGTCGAACAGGGCGTGGGTGAAGGTGACGGCCTCGGTGATCATCCAGTTGCCGCACACCACGAGGGCGACCCCGACGGCGATCGCCTTCGGGACGAACGAGAGCGTGACCTCCTGGATCTGCGTGATCGACTGCAGGAGCGAGATCGCGAAGCCGACGACGAGCGCGGTGACCAGCAGCGGCGCGGCGAGCTTCGCGGTGATCATCACGCCCTCGAGGGCGATGTCGAGGACGGCTTCGGGGTTCATCCGCCCCCCGCATAGCTCTGCATCAGCGTGCGCAGGATCAGGCCCCAGCCGTCGACCAGGATGAACAGCAGGATCTTGAAGGGGAGCGAGATCATGACCGGCGGCAGCATCATCATGCCCATCGACATGAGCGCGGCGGCCACGACGAGGTCGATGACCAGGAACGGCACGAAGATGACGAACCCGATGATGAAGGCGGCGCGCAGCTCCGAGATCATGAACGCCGGGATGAGCGTGATGAGCGGGGTGCTCGCCGGGTCGTCCGGGTTCTCGCCGCCCGAGAACCTCGTCATCAGGGCGAGGTCCTCCTCGCGCGTGTAGGCCAGCATCCAGGTGCGCAGCGGATCCGAGGCGGCCGTGACGGCGTCTGTGAAGGTGAGGCCGCCGTCGGTGTAGGGCTGGACGGCGATCGTGTTGATCTCGGTGAGGACCGGCCACATGATGAACAGCGTCAGGAACAGCGACAGCCCGGCGAGCACCTGGTTCGGCGGGATCGTGGGCAGCGACAGGGCGTTCCGCGTCATCGCGAGCACCACGAAGATCTTCGTGAACGACGACATCATGAGCAGGAGCGCGGGCGCCACCGACAGCAGCGTGATGCCGATGAGGGTGAGGATCGACGCCGACGGCGTGCCGTCGATGCCGTTGATGTCGACGGTCACCCCGGTCGGGGGCGCCGGGGTGGGATCGATCGCGTCGGCGTGGGCGGCCGGCACGGTCACCGCCTGCAGCGCGATCAGTCCGAGCGACAGCGCCGTGGCCATCCCGGCCCGCGCGGCCGTTCGGCGCCCCGGAGTCCTCACGCGCCCGGCACCCATCAGGCGCCGAGCGCCCGGCGCAGCGCCTGGGCGGCATCCCGCGGCAGCGACGGCGTGCGGGAGGCCGCGCGGGAGGCCGTGCGCTGCTCGGCGCGGAGACTGCGGCGCGCCGGCAGGGGAGCGGCAGGATCGGCGGCGGCGATCGGCGCGGGCCGGGCCGGGAGCGCGGTGAGCGGCGCGATGGCGGCGCCGGCCGCGGCCTCCGCCGGAGCGCGGTCGATCACCGAGACGGCACCGTCGCCGATGCCCAGGACGTAGCGGACGTCGTCGATCTCGACCACGACGACCTGCGCCTTGGCACCGAGGCCGCGCCGGGCGATCACCCGCACCGCGTCGCGCGCGCGCTCCTTCGCCGCGCCGCGGGCGACACGGCGCTGCAGCAGCCAGACGACCGCCAGGACCGCCGCGAGCGAGACGACGACGCGGACGCCGAGAAGCAGATCGTCCAGCTCAGGCCTCCGCGCTCTCGATGATGCGCGTGATGCGCACGGCGTAGTCCTGATCCACGACGACGATCTCGCCGTGCGCGATGAGTCGGCCGTTGAGCTTGACGTCGGCCGGGGCGCCCGCCGAGCGGTCGAGCTCGATGATGCGGCCGGGCTCGAGGTCGAGCACGTCGCGCACGGTCATGCGGGTGCGGCCGACCTCGACCGTGAGGTCCATCTCGACGCCGGCGATCCGCTGCAGGCGCCGCGGCGAGGCCGCCCGCGTCTGGGAGATGCGCACCGCGAGGCGGCCGAGCGTGCGACCGGACTCCTCGACGAGGTCGAACACCTGTGCAGACGGGTGCGAGAAGAGCGCCGACGCGTCGCCGAGGACGGGCTCGCCGAGCACGCTCGGGCCGAACGCGGCCGCCGCGGCGTCGAGGGCGTCCCGCAGGCGGTCGGCGAGCGACGCCGACGGGTCGCCCAGCAGGGCCGACTCGTCGAGGATCACGACGGCCAGGGCGGCGCTGGTGTCTCCCACCGACGACACCATGAGGGCGTCGCCGGTCTCGCCGGACCCGGCGCTCGGCCGTGCCGTCGTGCGGCTGGTGGTCGGAAGGCGATCGGCGAACGCGGCGGCCGCGGCGGCTTCGTGCGTCGTGGTGCTGGTCATGGGGTCTCCTCGACGAGGGAGCGGGAAAGGTCGGATGAGGTGATGACGCAGGCGAGGCGGGCGCCGTTGGCGCCGACGGCCGCGGCGGCGACGACGTGGTCGCCGATCGCGAGCTCGAGCGGGCGGTCCTCGCCGTGGGGCAGCGTGAGGACGTCGCCGACGGCGAGGTCGAGGACCTCGCCGGGCAGCATGGCGCGGGACGCGAGGCGCAGCGTGAGCTCGACGGGCGCCTCCTCGACGTGGTGGCGGACGACGTCGGGATCGGGCGCGGCGTGCGGTGCGGAGGTCGTGTCGGTCAGGCGCTCCAGCAGCACCGCCGCCGGCAGCGCGATGCTCGCCGACTCGGTGTGGTCGGCGAGGCGCATGGAGAAGCGGGCCACCACGACGAGCTCCTGCGCCGACACGATCTGGGCGAACGCGGCGTTGTACTGCACGGCGGTCACGGCCAGCCGCTCCGACAGCAGGCCGCCCAGCGATCCCCGCAGATGGCCGAGCGTCTCGTCCATGAGCGCGCGCAGCAGGGCGAACTCGATGGGGGTGAGGGAGCGGGCTTCGAGCGGGCGGGCGCTGTCGCCGCCGAGCATCTTCACGATCCACAGGAGGGCGGTCGAGACCGGGAACTCGATGATCGCGCGGGCGTCGGCATCCTCGTCGCTGCACAGCACGAGCGTCGTCGTGGCGGGCACCGTGGACACGTACTCGTCGTAGGTCTCCAGGGTCACCCGCTCGACGGTGATGTGCGAGCGCAGCCGGGCCTTGGACGTGAGCTGCATCGCCCACAGTCGCGCGAACGCGTCGAACGCCCCGGCCAGCGCACGGGTGTGCTCGCGCGACAGCGCGGCCGGGCGGCCGAAGTCGTAGCGCTCGGGCACAGCGGGGCCGGCATCGGTCGTCGACGCACCGTCGTCCGTCCGCACGCTGTCCTCGATCTGCACGAGCGGGACTATCGGTCGCCCGTGCGACCGCGTAAGGGCCGCGTCGCAGGGTGCGGGCGGTCCGGCGGCGCCGGGGAGGCGGTACGGCGGTTCAGCGGCCGGCGGCGACCGCGTCGAGGCGGGGGAGCTCTTCGCGCACCTCCTCTGCGGCGGACGAGAGGACCACGATGTCGACGCGGCGGTTCTTGGCGAGCGCGGCCGCGCTGGTGCCCTTCGCGAGCGGGCGCGAGGAGCCGTATCCGACGGAGCTGATGCGCCCGTGGTCGACCTCGCCCTCGTTCGCGAGGTAGCGCAGCACCCCCGTCGCGCGTGCGGAGGACAGCTCCCAGTTGTCGCGGAACGGCGGGGCGGGCCGGCGGTAGTCGGCGTGACCCTCCACCGAGATGTCGTGCGTGTCGTCGGCGAGCACGGTGGCGGCGGCGTCGAGGACGGCGCGGGCCTTGGCGCTGAGCACGGTGCTGTTGGTCGCGAAGAACGTCTCGGCGCTCTTCAGCCCCATTGTCAGCCCTCGCTCGTCGATCGTGAAGGTCGCGGTGTCGCCGAGGCCCTCCTCGTCCAGCGCATCCTGCAGGCGCTCGCGCAGGAGCGCCAGGCTGTCGTACTCCTCCTCGGCGGCGTTCGGGGGGAGCTCGTAGAACGCCTCGCCCTCGTCGTCGACCAGGTCGGCGGGCACGACGACGCCCTCGGACACGTCGACGGCCGCGGACTCCTCCGCGCCGAAGCCGGTGGCCAGCGACGCGCGCAGCGCCTCGAACTTCTCCTGGTCGACGGTCGACATGGCGAACATCACGATGAACATGCACATGAGCACCGTGATCATGTCGAGATAGGACGCCATCCAGCGCTCGTCGGGGCCGTCGTGGCCGCTGTGGGCGGGGATGCGGCGCCGGCGCGGCACGCTCATGCGGGCTCCTCGACCGGTGCGGGCGCCGGCTTCTCGCGGCGCCGCTTGCCGCCGGTGTCCGGGGTGAGCGCACGGAGGCGCTCCTCGACGAGGTGGTGGGGGCTTCCGGCCTGCACGGCGAGCATCCCCTCGGTGAGGAGGGTCATGCGGTCGACCTCGAGCTCGGCGAGGCGCTGGAGCCGCGCTCCGATCGGCAGCCAGATGAAGTTGGCCGACAGCAGGCCCCAGAGGGTGGCGACGAAGGCCGCGGCGATGAGCGGTCCCAGGGTGGAGGGCTCGTCCAGCTTCTCCAGCACGTGGGTGAGCGAGACCACCGTGCCCACGATGCCCACGGTGGGCGCGTAGCCGCCGAGGGTGCTGTAGAACCGGGCGGCCGTGCGGCGCTCGGCGGCGACCGTGGCGACCTGATCCTCCATGAGCACGCGGAGGTCCTCGGCATCCGTGCCGTCGGCGATGTTCTGCAGCGCCTGGCGCAGGAACGGGTCCTTCTCGTCGGCGACCGCGTCCTCCAGGGCGAGCAGGCCCTCGGCGCGGGCCTTCTCGGCGTAGCCGACGACGGTGACGATGAGGTCCTCGGCGGATCCCTTGAGCCCGCGGAGCGCACGCGGCAGCGCGCGGACGGCCTCCTTCGCGTCGTGGACCGTGCCGCCGGCGAGGCCGATCGCGATCGTCGCGCCGAAGACGAGGATCATCGGCGCGGGCAGCAGGAGCGCCTCGACGTGCGCGCCCTCGAGCGTGATCATCGCGTAGAGGCCCGCGAAGGCGAGCAGGACGCCGATGATGAGCATCAGCGCTCACCCCCCGCGCTGTCTGAGGCGCCCGCGGCGGGGTCGGCGGACGGGCCCCGCAGCGCGGTGGAGAGCACGCGCGCGCGGAAGGCAACGACCGCGTCGATGACGGCGTCCATCGTGTCGGCGACGACGAACGTCGCCCCGTCGACCATCACGAGTGTGGTGTCGGGCGTCGCCTGGATGCGTTCGATGAGGTCGGGGTTGACCGCGAACGGGGTGCGGTTCAGCCGTGTGAGGACGATCACGAGCACCCCTTCCCTGGTCGATGCAGCCGAGGCGCGGAGCGCTGACGGCGGGCCTGCGACATCGTGTCTTCGGCTCGAGGAGCACTGTCGGCCAGTGCGCCGGATGCGTTAGGTCGGCGTGTGGAGGCCGCGGTTTGCCGGCGGGTGCGGGGGGGCTATCCACAGGGCGCGCGGCGGTCGAGGCGCCGCTGCGACTAGTCTGAGCCGCTATGAAAGCCGACTCACATATGAGCAGGACATCGCGATGAGAAGAATCGTCAGCCTCGCAGCGGCACGTGCTCTGTTCGGAAGCCTCCCTCGCATCCTGATCGTCGCTGGAGTCCTGGCGGCCTACTACCTCGCCTCGACGTGGGTGGCGCCCTTCGCCCCGTGGTGGATCATCACCCTTGCCGGGCCATTCGTCTTTGGAGGGCTCGTCTATCTCGGCTCCGTCTGGCTCGATCGCGACCTCATTCGGCAGGCCGAGGGAGACCCTCCCACGGACAGGGAGCACGCCGGCCCCACGCCCTCGCCGTAGCACCCCGCCCAACCCGCGAACCGACACGAAATGCGCGAGCCGACACGATGCGAACCGCACAGAGCGTGTGGGTTCGTACGGATCGTGTCGGCTCGCGGGGGGATCCCCGGTGTGTGATCTGGGGGAGATCGCCGGGGATCCAGCCGGGACCTGGGGGGATCCCGGAAAGGGTCAGCGCTTGAGGCTGGTGAGCTCCTGCAGCACCTCGTCGCTCGTCGTGATGATGCGGGCGTTCGCCTGGAAGCCGCGCTGGGCGACGATGAGGTTCGTGAACTCCTGCGAGAGGTCGACGTTCGACATCTCGAGCGCGCCGCTGACGAGGTCGCCGAGTCCGTCGCTGCCGGCGACGCCGACCTGTGCGGCGCCGGAGTTCGCGCCCACGCGGTACTGCGAGGAGCCTGCCTTCTCGAGCCCCTCGGGGTTGTCGAAGGATGCCAGGGCGATCTGGGCGAGCACCTCGGTGGCGCCGTTGCTGAACGAGCCCACGAGACTCCCGTCGGCGGTCAGCGTGTAGGAGACGAGGGCGCCGGAGGCGCGACCGTCCTGCCCGGTGATCGCGACCGTGCGGAGGTTGGCGAAGCCGGTGAGAGCCGACAGGTCGACGGTGACGGCCCCTGCCGTGAGCGACGCCGGGGCGGTGAGCGCGCCGTTCGTGAAGGCGAGCGAGGTCGTCGCGGTGCCGTCGGTGACGTCCCAGCCGGCGGCGGTGCGCGTGAAGGTGAGCGTGAGCTGGCTCGCGGCGCCGTCCGCGTCGTACACGGTGATGTCGCGGACGATCTGCTCGCCGGCGGCGGCGTCGGCGGGCAGGTTGCCGGTGACCGTGGCGCCGCCGGTCGCGACGGCGGGCGAGGTCGCGCCGACCGGGAGCGCGACCGTGCCGATCGGGGAGCCGGTCGCGATGACGCCGTCGGTGGCCGTCCATCCCTGCACGAGCGCGCCGTCGGCGGTCGCGAGGCGGCCGGCGGAGTCAAACGAGAAGCCGCCGTTGCGCGTGTAGAGCGTCTCGGCGCCCTTGCGGACGACGAAGAATCCGTCGCCGGCGACCATCAGGTCGGTCGGGACGCCGGTGGTCTGCGCGGATCCCTGCGCGAAGTTGGTGCGGATCGCGGCGATCTGGGTGCCGAGACCGACCTGCGCGGCGTTGGAGCCCGCGGCACCCTCCTGCGGGGCGCGGGAGTTCTGCACGATCTGCGAGAGCGTGTCCTGGAACTGGACGGAGCCCGCCTTGAAGCCGATGGTGTTGACGTTGGCGATGTTGTTGCCGGTCACGTCGAGCATGGTCTGGTGGGAGCGGAGGCCGGAGATGCCGGCGTAGAGCGAACGGAGCATGGGGGGTGCCCTTCTGTGGGGGGTCAGGAAGCGGTGATGCCCGACACGGCGTCGAGCGGAACGGTGGTGTCGCCGATGGTGACGAGGGGGATGCTGTTCTCGAACGAGACCTTGCTGACGAGGCCCGTGCGGGTGACGCCGTCGGCGTCGACGTAGGACGCCTGGGTGCCGACGAGCGCGGCGGCGGTCTGGCGCATGCTGAGGGCGAAGCTCTCGGTGAACGTGTCGGCCAGGGCGGTCAGCTGCTCCATCATCGCCAGCTGCGTGGTCTGGGCCATCATCTCGTTGGTGTCCAGCGGCGAGCTCGGGTCCTGGTTCTTCATCTGGGCGACGAGCAGCTGCAGGAACACCTCGGCGTCGAGCGCCTTCTTGGGGGGTGCGGCGGTGCTGGTCGCCGCGGTGGCGACCGCCGCGGCGGTGACGGATTCGACGGGCATGGGTCTCCTCGGGGGTCAGGCGAACAGGTCGATGCCGGTCGCCGCGCTGGCGGCGGTCGGCGCGGGGAGCGGCAGGGCATCCGCGGAGGGCGGGAGGACGGGCGCCGCAGGCGCGGGCGGCGTCGCCCGCTCGCGCCCGGATCCGTCGGACCCGCCCTGCCCGAACGGCTGGCCCGACGTCGAGGCGCCGGAGGCCCCGCCCGCCGAGCCGCCGGTGCCGGCTGCGAGCTGGTCGCCGCGGGGCGCGTCGGCGGTCGTGACGGCGATCGAGGAGTGCGGGACGAGGACGGCGAGGTCGCGCCGAAGGTCCACCAGCAGCGCGCGCAGCGCGTCGCGCCCGGCGACGGTGCCCGAGGCGAGCTCGATCGTGACGGATGACCCGGTGATGCGCGCCTTGACGGTGACGGGGCCCAGGTCCTCGGGCGAGACGCGCAGCGTGAGCGTGTGCTCGCCTTGGCCGCTGCGGGCCAGCGACACGAGCGGGGTGGTGAGCTGCGGAGCGAGCGGAGTCGGCGGGGTGGCGGTCGGCGGAGCCGGGGCAGCCGGCGCCGCGACGCCCGCACCCGACGTCACGGCGGACGGCGTGAGCCCCGCCGCGGCGGCGACGGCGGACGGCGAGGCCACCGGTTCGGCGGGCGCCGGCGACACGGCGGGCGTCGTCGGTGCCGCGGCGGCGGTCGCCGGTGACGCGGCGGCGGTCGTCGATCCGCCGGCAGCGGCGAGGGCGGCGACCCCGGCCCCCGCGGCCCCGTCTCTGGAGGCGGCGGCCCCGGAGGCGGCGGCTTCGGAGGCGGCGACCCCGGAAGGGACGGACGCGGCGGCGATGAGGGAGGCGAGCGCGTCGGCGACCCCGCCGGCGTCCGCGGATCGCGACGCCACGGGGACAGCCGCGAGAGCGGTGCGGGCGGCGGCGGCCATCGAGGTGGGGGACGACACGGCGGCCGACAGCGCCGGGACGGAGAGCGCGGACAGGGCCGACGCCGGCAGCCCGGACGCGGCGGCGATACCGGCGGCGGCGACGCCCTCACCCGGCGGCGGCACGACGCGGCGGATGGTGGCGATGTCGGCATCCTTCAGCCAGTTGTCACGCAGTTCCACGTGCTTGCCGGGGCTGGGGGCGTGGATCACCATGCCGTCGCCGGCGTAGATGACGATGTGGCCCTCGCCCTTGGTGACGATGAGGTCGCCGGGGCGGGCGTCGGCGAGCGAGGGCACCTCGACGCCGATGTCGGCCTGGTCCTGCACCACCCGCGGCGCGTCGATGCCCAGGTCGGCGAGCACCCGCTGCACCAGGCCGGAGCAGTCCATCCCCGAGCGGTCCTCGCCGCCGAAGACATACGGCACGCCGAGGTACTGCTTCGCCTGCGCCACGATGTCGCCGCCGTCCACCGGCCCGGCGGGAAGGGCGGGGACCTCGCCCACTCCGCCCGCGTCGCGCACGGCCGAGGCGAAGGCGGACGCGCTGGCGCTCGTGGCGCCGCCTGTGGTGCCCGTCGTCGCGGCGGCCGCGTCGGTCACCACCGGCTCCGGCGACAGGCTCCGGATGCGCTGCTGGATGTCGTCGATGCGCCCGAGGGCGGCGACCAGGGTCATGAGGGCTCCTCCGTCGGGGACGTCGTGGGCGCGGAGTGCGCAGCGGGTCGCGCGGCGACCTCGTCGAGGGCTGCCTGCTCCTCGCGCAGCACCCGGGCGTGCTCGCGCCGCGCGTGCGCCTCGGCGAGCCGGCTGAGTCCGTGCTCCTCGACCCGCGCGCTCGCGTGCTCGGCCCGCGCGGCGCCGAGGGCCTCCGCCTGCGCGTCCTGGAGCGTGCGCAGATCGGACAGCAGGCTCCGGGCGGCCACGCGACTGGCCGCGAGGGCAGCCAGGGTGCGGACGTCCTCGGGTCCTTCGGCCGACGAGGTCAGCGATGCGCGCAGCTGACGGTCCCGGGCCTCGGTGTGGGCGTGCTCCAGCGCCGCGCGCGACAGGCGCTCGGCGGCGGCGCGTTCCTGGAGGCCGCGCACGCGCAGGAGTCCGGCGAGCGGGAAGGCGCGGCTCATGAGAGATCTCCGAAGGCGTCGACGAGCTCCCTCAGCCGGCGCAGGGAATCGTCGGGCACGGCCCGCTCGTCCAGCGGCTGCGTGAGGAAGGCGGTGATGGCGCGCTCGTGCGCGAGCGCCGCGTCCACGCGCGGGTCGGCTCCGGCGCGGTAGGCGCCGATGCCGATGAGGTCGCGCGCGTCCTGGCGGGCGGCCAGGACGGTGCGCAGCCGCGACGCGAGCTCCCGCTGGGCGGTCCCCGCGACCTTCCCCTCCAGCCGCGAGACCGACCCGAGCACGTCGATGGCCGGATGGTGACCGGTGATCGCGAGGGCGCGGTCGAGCACCAGGTGCCCGTCGAGGATGGAGCGGACCGTGTCGGCGACCGGCTCGTTGTGGTCGTCGCCTTCGACGAGCACCGTGTAGACGCCCGTGATCGAGCCCTGCCGGTCGGTGCCGGCCCGCTCGAGGAGACCCGCCAGCACGGGGAACGTCGAAGGCGGATAGCCGCGGGTCGCGGGCGGCTCCCCGGCGGCCAGCCCGATCTCGCGCTGGGCCATGGCCACGCGGGTGAGGGAGTCCATCATGAGCATGACGTGCCCGCCGGCGTCCCGGAACGCCTCGGCGATGCGCGTCGCCGTCGACGCGGCGCGCAGCCGGGCCAGGGCCGGCTGGTCGGAGGTGGAGACCACGACGACCGACCGGGCGAGGCCCTCGGGGCCGAGGTCGTCCTCGATGAACTCCCGCACTTCACGCCCGCGCTCTCCGACGAGCGCGATCACGTTCGCGTCGGCGGCCGAGCCGCGGGCGATCATCGACAGCAGCGACGACTTGCCGACGCCCGAGCCGGCGAACAGTCCCAGGCGCTGGCCGCGGCCGAGGGGGACGAGGGTGTCGATCGCCCGCACGCCCGTGGCGAGGGGCTCCGCGATGCGCGTGCGCTCCATGACGGAGGGCGGCTCGTGGTCCAGGCCCACCCGGAGCGCGGCGATCGGCCCGCGATCGTCGATGGGGCGGCCGAGGCCGTCGATGACGCGACCCAGCACGCCGGGACCGATCGGCACCCGCAGCCGGCCCGACATCGATCGCGCCCGCTCTCCGACGCGCAGCCCGTCGGTCGCCGACAGCGGCATGCAGCGCAGGGCGCCCTTCTCGGCCGCCACGACCTCGGCGACGACCTCCGCTTCGCCGCCGCCGATGCTGACGAGGTCGCCGACCGCGCCGATCAGGCCGCGGACCTCCACGCCCAGTCCGACCACCCGCGAGACCGTGCCGGACCGCTCGGGCCGGGCGGCATCGAGCACCGCTCCCCACCCGCTCACGAGATCGCCTCCGAGAGGGCGGCGCGGGCGCGCGCAAGGGCCTGCGTGACCTGGAGGTCGATGTCGCCGTCGGCCAGGTGCACCACGGCGTCACCCGGCGAGAGGGCGGGGGAGGACTCGATGGCGAGCGTGCCGGGGCGCTCCCCGAGCCGGTCCAGGGTCGCGAGGTCGGCCTCGCTGAGGATCACGACCGCGTCGACGGCGTCGCCGACCGCGCGCTCGGCCCTCGCGACGGCGGTGCGCGCGGCGTGCACCGGATCCGACAGCTCCCGTCCGAGGATCGCCTCGGCGACATCGATCGCGAGGCTCCAGATCTTCTCCTCGGCGAGCTCGGAGATGAGCGCCACGCGATCGCGGAGAGACGCCGCCGCCTGTTCGAGCGCCTCCCGGGCCGCCGCTGCGGCCACGGCGTCCTCGCGGCGGGCGCGCCGGCGCTCCTCCTCCGCGCGGGCGGCGTCGGCCTCGGCGCGGCGGGCGGCGTCGCGCACGCCCTCCGCGTATCCGAGCGCGTGACCCTGCGCCCGGGCACGCTCGCGCTCGTGCTGGTGCGAGGCGGGGGTCAGCCGCGGGATCTCCCGGCGCACGAAGGACTCAGGCGACATACTCGTCCTCGTCCCCGCGCCGCACGCGGATCTCGCCGGCCGCCTCGAGCGTGCGGATGGTGCGCACGATCTCGGCGCGCGCCTCCTCGACCTGCGAGACGCGGACCGAGCCGAGCACGCGCGACTCCTCGTCGAGGGTCTCGCGGTTGCGCTCGGTCATGTTCCGGCGGATGACACCGGCGACCTCCTGCGGCGCGCCCTTCAGCGCGAGCGCCAGCACGCGGATCTCGATCCCGCGCAGGACGCGCTGAGCGTCGCGGTCGTCGAGCACGACGAGGTCGGCGAAAGTGAACATCCGCGAGCGGATGTCCTCGGCGAGCGCGCTGTCGCGGGCCTCGAGGTTGGACAGCAGCGCCTTCTCGACGGTCGCGTCCGAGCGGTTGATGATGTCGACGAGCGGCTGCACGCCGCCGAGGGTCTCGCGCGCGTCGCGGGTGGCGAACACCCCCGACCGCGCGCGGAGCGCGCCGGCGACGATCGAGACCGCGTCCTGCGTGGCGGTGCCCATGGTGGCGATCGCGTGCGCGACGTCGGTGCGGGCGGGATCGGAGAGCTCGGCCAGCACGGCCGCGGCGCGGTCGACGGGAAGGTGGGCCAGGACGAGGGCGATCGTCTGCGGCAGCTCGCCCTCGACGACGCTCGCGATCTGCGCGGGCTCGATCGCGGTCAGGAAGTCGAAGGACGACCCCGTCATCGCCGAGGAGACCTTCGTGAGCACGCCCGCGGCGCGCTCGGCGCCGAACGAGGCCTCCAAGAGGCCCGTCGCCACGTCTCGGCCGCCGCGGGCGGGAGGCAGGTGGCCCTGCGCGACGCGGTGGAAGTCGGTGAGTGCCGCGTTGGTCGCCTCGGCGTCGAGATCGCGGAGGCGGATGATCTCGGCGGCGATCGCCTCGGCCTCGTCGTCGCCCAGGTGCTTCATGACCTCGACCGCCAGCGCCCGGTCGAGGTTCATGACGACGACGGCGGCGGTCTGCGCGCCCGTGAGCGCACCGGGGGCGGCGGTCATGCGTCCTGCCGATCCCGCACCAGCTGACGCAGCAGGTCGGCGGTCTTGGCCGGGTCGCGGCGCGCGAAGTCGCCGATCTCGGCGCGGCGGCGGTCGAGGGTCACCTGGCTGAGCTCCGGCTCCGGGTCGGGCTCGAGCGCGGAGGCGGCCGGCGAGGCGCCCGCGACGGACTCCAGCTGCGCGGTCGCCAGCCCCGTGGGCAACCCGTGGGTGAGCGCGTCGAAGCGGTCGATGGTCTCGTCGACGGGCGAGAGGGTGAGGACGGCGGGCTCCGCGGCGGCCGCGCGGCGGCGGCGGCCGATCACGACGGCGGTGACGATCGCGATGACGAGGACGAAGACGGCGGCCCCGGCGATCATCGCGATGCGGGTCGTCACGGCGGTGCGCTCGGCCTCCTCCTCGGCGCGGGCGGCCTCCAGGGCGGCCTGCGCATCGGCGGCGGCCCCGACGCTGAAGGGCACGAGCTCGACGGTGACGGCATCCCCGCGATCGGGGTCGATGCCGGCCGCCGAGGTGACCAGCGCGGTGAGCTGGGCGAGGTCGACGCCCTCGGCCGCTCCCTCGTCGACGGCGACCGCGACCGTCTGGCGGGTGACGGCGCCGGCGGGGGTGGTGGTGCTCTCGACCGACTTGTTGATGACGTTGGTCCGCGTGGACTGCGTCGACTCGTAGGTCCCGCCCTCCCCGGCCCCTGCGGCGACCTCCGCGCCGAGCACGCCGGGATCGGCGCCGGTGCCCGTGTAGGTCTCGGTCGAGGTCTCCTCGGTCACCGACGGCGCGCCGTCGACAGGCTCGTAGGTCTCGTCGATCCGCTCGCTGACGGCCTGCTCCATGACCGCCGACACCGACACGGTCGCATGCCCGGTGCCCACCACGGTGTCGAGCATCTGCTGGACGTTCGCCGCCGTCCGCGCCTCGTAAGCGCCCGTCTGCTGGTCGGCGCTGCGGGTGAGGTCGCCGCCGACGGCGGAGAGCGTCCGGCCGGTGCTGTCGATCACGGCGACGTCCTCGGGCTTCATGCCGCTGACCGCCGCAGAGGTGAGGTGGACGATCGCCTCGACCTGCTCGGTCGCCAGCGTCGTCCCGTTCGCGGTCTCGATGAACACCGAGGCCGTCGGGTCGACCTTCTCAGACACGAACACGCTCTCCTCGGGGATCGCGAGCTGCACCGACGCGGTCGTCACGTTGTCGAGGGCGCCGATCGTGCGGGCCAGCTCCCCCTCGATCGCGCGCTTGTAGGTGACGGTCTGCTGGAACTCCGAGCTCGTGACGCCCATCGCGTCGAACAGCGAGTAGCCGTCGGTGCGCCCCTGGGGAAGCCCGGCGGCGGCTGCCGCGAGCCGCTGCTCGTACACGTCGGCGTCGGCGACGAGCACGGTCGAGCCGCCGTCGGCGAGCTCGTAGGGCACCGAGGCGGCGCGCAGCTGCTCGACGACGGCGCTCGCGTCCTCGGCGCCGAGGCCCGAGAACAGCGGCGACATGGCGGGACGGGACAGCCAGCTGGTGAGGGCGAAGATCCCCATCGCGAGCACGGCCACGCCGATGATGGCGATCGTCCGCTGGGCGAGCGTGAATGATCCGACGGCGGCGCGGAGCCTGCCGAAGACCGACGAGACGGCGGCGGGCATCAGGCCTGCATCCTCATGATCTCGTTGAACGCCTCGACGCCCTTGTTGCGGACGGCGGCGACCAGCTCGAGGGTCACCGAGGCGCGGGTCGACGCGATCATCGCGGAGTGGATGTCATCGAGATCGCCGGTCACCGCGGCCACCGACAGCTCGTTGGAGGTCGACTGGAGCTCCCGGAGCTGGTCGATCGCCCCGGTGACGCTCTCGCCGAACGAGGCGCCGTCGTCGGCCGAACGCGTGCCGAGCGACGGCAGGGTGAAGGCGGAGGGGTCGACGCCCGAGACTCCGGAGATCGGCATCAGCGCCTCCCGATCTGGAGGGCGGCCTCGTAGGAGGTCTTGGCGCGGTCGACGACCGCCGCGTTGGCCTGGTACCCGCGCTGGGCGAGGATCAGGTAGCTCATCTGCTCGCCGAGGTCGATGTCGGGGTACCGGACGTAGCCGGCGTCGTCGGCGAGCGGGTTGGTCGGCTCGTAGGCGAGCCGGCCTTCGCCGTCGCCCCACACGACGCCGCTCACCGCGATGCCCCCCCGCTCCTGATCGGCCTGGACGGCGACGTAGCGCTGGCGGAACGCCTCCTCGTCGGCGGGCACGGCGGTGTTCATGTTGGCGATGTTGTCGCTGAGCGCGTCGAGCCACACCCGGTGCGCTCTCATGCCCGAGCCGGCGATGCCGATGGCGTCGAAGGTCATGAGGTCCTCAAGGCGGTCTGGACCGAGGCGAACGCCCCGCCGACGGCCTGCGAGGCGAACTGGAAGCGCAGGACCGTGTCGATGTTGGAGAGCGTCTCGGTGTCGAGGTCGACGTTGTTCCCGTTCAGGCGGGTGGGTGCCGCGGACTCGGACACCCGTGCCGCGACGTGTCCGTCACCGCGGGCGACGGAGGCGGCGAGCTCCTGCTCGAACGAGACGACCTTGGCGTGGTAGCCGGCCGTGTTGACGTTGGCGATGTTGTCGGCGATCGCGCGTTGCCGCTGCGACAGGCCGTCCAGCGCGCTCGTGAGCGCGGCGGTGGTCACTGATTCGAGCACGAAACTGCTTTCGTCTTCGGATGAGTGGCCGATCCGTGGCCGGGGGACGAGCGATCCGTGCTCGTCACCCTCTATCGGCCGGTTCGCGCCGCGCGTTAGCCGTCGCGTTCGACGTAGGCCGCGTCGTCGGTGCGGGTACCCGGGATCAGGCGCGCGGCGTCGAGTTGCGCGCGGACCGCGGCGAGCTCCCCGCGCAGGTGCGCGGTCCGCGCCAACTGCCGCGCGGCGATGCTGCGCGCGCGCTCCACGAGGTGCGGCGGCAGCGGCCCGAGGCTCGGACACGGGGCCCACGGCCCCGGCTCCGGGGATTCGAGGTCGCGCTCGAACCGATCGAGCTCTGCGCTCCAGTCCGATGCGCTCATGCGACGGTCATCGTCTCCGCCGCGGCGTGCCAGGCGTCGCGCAGCGGCAGCACGATGTCGAGGCAGGCGCGGGTGCGTGAGGCGTCCCGCGAGATGTTCGCTCCGATGAGCTCCCGCGTCAGGTAGCCGTAGAGAGCGCGCAGGCCCGCACTGCCCTCCCACTCGGCCGACAGCGACCCCGCCAGCTCGGTCACGATCTGCTGAGCGTGCTGGAGCTCGGTGTTCGCCGTCTCTCGATCGCCACGCAGCTGCGCCGCCTCGCCGCGCTCGATGTCGAGCACGAGCCGGTCGTAGAGCATCGTGAGCAGGCGCTCGGGGCTCGCCGAGAGGATCGCCTCCTCCCGGTAGCGCTGCTGCGCGCGCAGCGCCGGGTTCACGAGTCGCTCCCCGACGAGAGCCCGTCCAGCTGCGAGGTGAGGTACGACGACTGCGACTGCAGGCGCGAGAGCATCGTCTCCATCGCGGCGTACGTGCGCTCGAGCGTCGCGCGCCGCTGGTCGAGGCGCACGTCCCACCGCTCGAGCTGGTCCGCGATCCGGGAGACCTCGTCCTGCTGTCCCGTGATCCGTGCGGTGAGGAGCCCGTCGTACTTGTCGGAGTACTGCGCGGCGACGTCCTGCACGCGGCCCGCGATGCCGGTGAACATCGCCTCGACGGCCGCCGGATCCTCGGCGAGCGCCGTCGCGAAGGCGTCCTCGTCGAAGGAGAGCACGCCGTCCCGGTCGAACGAGATGCCGATCGTCGACGGGGAGCGTCCGTCGACCGGGTACTGCACCGCGTTGGCGAGGCCCTGACGGAGTGCGCGCACCGTGCTGTCGCCCGTGAACACCCCGAGCGTGGTGTTCTGGCCCGAGGAGGTGGCGGGGGTGGCGCTGGAGCCCTTCGCGATCGTCGTCATGATCGCGGCGATCTGCGTCACGAGCTCCGAGGCGGCCTTCGTGCGCGCGGCGGCGTCGGGGGCGACGGTCAGCGTGACGGGAGCCGCCGTCGGTGCGCTCACCGTGACGTCGATGCCGGGGAACAGGTCGGTGAACACGTTGCCCGCCGAGGTGACGGTCTGCTCGGCCGCCGTTCCTGCCCACAGGCGGATCTGGGCGTCGGCGCCCGGCGTCACGACGGCGGCGCCGGGTTCGGCGGCGAGGTCGGACGCGGTGCCGGCCGAGACGGCCGCCGCGTCCCCGAGGTAGACGCGGAACGTCCCCGCCGCCCCGGTCTCGGTCGCCGTCAGCTGCAGACGGAACACGGGGGCGCCGCCCCCGTCGACCCCGGCGGCCACCGCGGAGGCGGAGATGCCGACCCCGGCGGCCGTGAGCGCGCGCGCCACATCGGCCGGCGAGCCGCTGGTCGGGTGGACCTCGACGAGAGCGCCGGTGGCATCCTCGACGGTCAGGACGGGCGGGCTCCCCGGCAGCGCGGTGTACGCGGCCGAGACGACGCTGTGCGCGGTGGCCACCCGGTCGACGAGGATCTGCGTCGACATCGGCGCCACCCCGGCACTCGGGGTGACGGTCACCGAGGCGTCCGAGCTCGTGGCCGACACCTGCGCGAGCGCGGTCGGCCCGGCCGCCGTCTTGGCGCGCGTGAACAGGTCCTGGAGGGCGGTGTTCAAGGACTGGAGGTGCGAGATCACGACCTTGCGGTCGTCGGATTTGGCGCTCAGCAGCGTGCGCGGGATCTTCTCGACGTCCATGAGGGCGTTGATGATCGCCGTGGTGTCGAGTTTCGACGCCAGGCCGTCCAGCGAGATCGCCACCGCACAACCCCCAGGAGCCGCAGATGCCGGAGGACCTCCCCGGCATCTGTGCCTATCGGCCGGGTCGGCGCGCGCGTTAGCGGTTCACAACTCCGGAATTCCGGCGCGCCGGGGCCGCAGGACGGCCCGAGCTGGCGGATGTCGCCACGGATTTCCGGAGTCGTGAACGCGACCCGGCCGGCGGCGACGCGGTCAGGCGGTCGCGGCGCGGGGCGTGAGGTGCGGCGGGACGGCGGCGGGGGCCGAGGCCGCGGCGCGGCGGGCCGGGTCGAGGGCGTCGATGCGGGCGAAGAACGCGTCGCGCGTCTCGACCGACACCCGCGAGACGGGCACCATCGCGGCGCCCTCGGTGTGCCGCTCCAGGGCGTCGTGCAGCAGGCGGACGGCCTCCGCGCGCTGCTGCGACACCGCCGAGTGCGAGACGCCGAGCTCCTCGGCGATCTCCTTGACGGTGCGCTCCTGCACATAGACGGCGTGGACGATCAGCCGCATCCGCTCCGGGAGCGCGGCGACGGCGTGCGCCAGCGCCTCGCGGCGCTCGCGGATCAGCACCGACTCCTCGGGCAGCACCATCCCGGACGGGACGTCGTAGACGCTCTCGTCGTCGAGGCTGGTGACGGTGCGGGCCGCGTCGTCGAGCGCCTCGACGACGTTCTCCCGCGGGACGCCCATCGTGGCGGCGATCTCGTCGACGGTGGCCGTGCGCCCGAGCCTCGCGGTCAGCGTGTCGCGCACGGCGGTGGTCTCCTTGATCCGCCGGCGCGTGCCGCGCGAGGCCCAGTCCATCGAGCGCATCTCGTCGGCGAACGCGCCGAGGATGCGCCGGCGGGCGTAGGCCCCGAACGGGACGCCGAGCTCCGGATCGAAGGCGTCGGCGGCGGTCACGAGGGCGAGGGCCCCCACGGCGGCCAGGTCTTCGAGCGGGACATGCGTCGCGCGGGAGTGGAGCTCGCGGGCGAGGTAGCCCACGAGCGGGAGGTTCTCCTCGATGAGGAGGTTTCGTTCGGCACTGCCAGGCATCGGGGGATGTCTGCCTTTCGTCTGTCGAGCAGGGGGGATACTCAGACGTCGCCGCAGCGTGGGGGGATCGCGCGGCGTCGGACTCAGACTATGAGAGAACTCTCATAAAACTGAAGTACCAACGGTTTCCGACACGTTACGTATCGGCGACGCGTGCCGATAGACAGGTACGAGCCCGTCGCGGATCCGACGCAAAATTGGGGTTGCGTCCTCCGCGGCACGAACAGGGAATCCACTGGGGAGGAAGAACATGGGAGCCAACGAGTTGTCGATGCAGCTGTGGCGTGAACGCGAGCTGCTGGAGATGCTGATCTTCAAACTCGAAGAGCAGCGGCTCCTGCTGGAGTCCGGCGGCATGCGCTGGGTCCACTTCGCCACCCGCGAGATCGAGCAGGTGCTCGAGCGCCTGCGCGAGTCCGGACTGGGCCGCGACGTCGAGGTCGCCGCCCTCGCCCGGGAGTGGGGCGTGACCGAGCCGGTGACGCTCGCCCGTCTGCTCGACGCGGCGCCGACGGAGTCCTGGCGCGACATCTTCACCGATCACCGCGCGGCGCTCACCTCGCTCATGGCGGAGGTCGCGCAGCTGAAGGGCTCCAACGAGGTGCACCTGCGGGCTGCCGGCCGCGCGGTCGAGGAGACCCTGGCTGGTCTGGAGGCGGGCGCCGGCGTGTACGACACGCACGGCGAGCGCGCCCGGGAGGACCAGCCGCGGATCGTGGACAGGGAGATGTGAGGGACGCGATGTCGACATTCAGCGGGCTGGGGACGGCGGCGAGCGCCCTCTCGGCGGCGCGCCGGGGGATGGACCTGGTGGGGCAGAACATCGCCAACCAGACGACCGCCGGCTACACCCGGCAGCGGCTGGAGACCTCGGCCGTGGGCGCCGTGGCGGTGTCGGGGCGGTTCTCGGCGGGGGTCCAGCCCGGCGGCGGCGTCTCGGTCGACGGCATCGCGCGCCTGGGCGACGCCGTGCTCGACGCCCGCGTGCGGGACACCCTCGCCGCCTCGGGCTACTGGTCGACCCGCGCCGCCGCATCCGCCGCCGCCGAGGCCACCCTCGGCGAGCCCACGAGCGACGGCATCGCCCATCAGCTGTCCGAGTTCTGGGCCGCGTGGCAGGACGTCGCGAACGCGCCCGACTCGACGGCCGCGGCTGCCACCGTGATCACCCACGCGCAGACGCTGGCCGCCCGGATCGCCGACGGCTACCGCGCAGTGGCCGGGCAGTGGGCCGATGCGCGTGCCTCGGCCGACATGACGGTCTCGCGGATCAACGCCGCCGCCACCGAGATCGCCGAGCTCAACGGGGCGATCCGCGACGCGACGGCCGCGGGCGGTGCACCCAACGAGCTGATCGACCGCCGCAACCTCCTCGCGCAGAACGTGGCCCGCCTCTCGGGCGCGACGGCGACCGTCGAGACCGACGGAACGCTGACGCTGCGCATCGACGGCAACGCCCTCGTCTCGGGCGCCAACGCCCGCGCCCTCGCCCTCTCCGGACCGCCGTCGCTCGAGTCGGCCGATCCGCTCGCCCTGGCCTGGGTCTCCGACGGCGACCTCCCCGTCTCCACCGTCGGCGGAGAGCTCGGCGGTCTGCTCGCGGTGCTCGCGCCCGCCGGCGAGGACGGCGTGCTGGCGGGCCTGGCCGCCGACTACAACGCGCTCGCGACCGCACTGGCAGACGCGGTCAACGCGCAGCACGCCGCGGGGGTCACCGCCACGGGCGCACCCGGCGGCGACTTCTTCTCTCTCGCGGCGGGCGCCCCGGCGGCGCTCGGGCTGGGCGTCGTCCCCACCGGCCGGGCCGAGCTCGCGCTCGCCGCGCCCGGCGCCGGGCCCCTCGACGGCTCGAACGCCGACGCGCTGTCGGCCATCGGCGGCCGCGCCGGCGGACCGGATGCGCTCTGGGGCGATGTCGTGGCCCGCCTCGCGGTGGGCACGGCGGCCGACGCCGGTCGCGCCAGCCGGGCCGAGACGGGGGTGAACGCCGCCGTCATCGCGCAGCAGTCGGTGGCCGGCGTCGACAACGACGAGGAGACCGTGAGCCTGCTCACGTTCCAGACCGCCTACCAGGCCGCCGCGCGCGTCCTCACCGCCGTCGACGAGGCGCTCGACGTGCTCATCAACCGCACCGGCCTGGTCGGCCGCTGACCGTCAGGAGCCCCATGATCTCCCGAGTGACCACGCAGGCGATGACCCAGACGGCCCTGCGGAACCTGCAGTCCGGGCTCACGACGCTGTCGCGCCTGCAGGATCAGGCCACGTCGCAGCGCGCCTTCGCCGTCCCCTCCGACGATCCGGCCGCCGCCTCGACCGCGCTCGACATCCACGCCGCCCAGCGGCGCGCCACCCAGTACGCCCGCAACATCGACGATGGCCTGGCCTGGCTGACCACGGTCGACAACTCCCTCACGGCATCGACGGATCTGCTCTCCCGCGCGCGCGACCTCACCGCGCAGGGAGCGAACTCGGGGGCGCTCGACGCGACCGCGCTGGAGGCGATCGCCGTGGAGCTGGAGGGCATCCGCTCCGAGCTGCTCGCCCAGGCGAACACCCGCGTGCTCGGCCGGTCGGTCTTCGCCGGCACCTCGGATGCGCCCGCCTTCGCGGCGGACTACTCCTTCTCGGGCGTCGCCGGCGGCGAAGTGCACCGCCGCATCTCGGACGGCGAGACGGTGCGCGTCGACGCCAGCGGCGCGGAGGCGTTCGGGGTGGGCGCCGCCTCGGTGTTCGCGGTGCTCGACGCGGTGGTCGCCGACCTGCGCTCCGGGCAGAACGTCGGGCCCCGGCTGGCGGAGATCGACGACAGGCTGAACACTATGCTCGGGGTGCAGGGCGCGGTGGGCGCCCGGCAGAACCAGGTGCTGCGAGCGAAGGAGGCTGCATTGGATGCCAAGGTCTCCCTCGAGGCCCAGCGCGCCGCCGTCGAGGACGTCGACACGGTGGAGGTCCTCGTCGCCCTGCGGGCGCAGGAGCTCGTCTACCAGTCGGCCCTCTCGGTGACCGCGCGGGTGCTGCAGCCGACCCTGCTGGACTTCCTGGCATGAGCGCGGTCGCCTTCCTCGCGCCGCCGCCCGGGCTCGCGCCGCACGTCGCCTTCTCGCTCGATCCGGTCGCCGGGGCCGACGGACTGTTCGCGCTCACCGCGGTCGGAGATCCCGCCGTGCGGCTGTTCGCCGTCGATCCCGCCGCGGTCGTGCCCGACTACGCGCCCGTCCTCACCGACGCGCAGGCCGACGAGCTGGGACTGCGCGCCGCCGAGGAGGCGCAGCTGCTCGTGGTCGCCCGCATGACCGACGAGGGGATGGGCGTGAACCTGCTGGCCCCCGTCGTGATCAACACCCGCACGGGAGAGGCCGCACAGGTCATCCTCGAGGGACAGGATCTGCCCGTCCGCGCCCTGCTGGGCTGAGGGCTGGGCTGAGGGCTGGCTGAGCCGGCGCTGTCTTCCGGCCGCACCATGTCCCAGATTCCGCTGTTTCGGGGCGGGTGAATCGACGGATAGTGGGACATGTCCCACCGGAAGTGGGACATGCCTCGCGCAGGCGGCGCCGTGTGAGCGCGCCCGGCAGGCTCAGGCGGCGACGGGCTCGCGCGAGGGGACGGCCGGTGCGGGGACGTGACCGGCGGGCTCGCGCGAGGGGACGACCGGCGCGGGGACGTGACCGGCCGGCTCCCGCACGGAGGAGGCCGGCTCGGCGGCCGGGATGGCGGGCGCGGCGACGGGCGCGGCGGCGATCGCGGCCAGATAGCGGCCCCGATGGCCGGTGCGGATCCCGGTCGCGCTCGGCTTGTTCTCGTAGACCCCCGCCGCCCAGTTGCCCTCGACGAGTACCGGGCCCTCGGGGGTGACGGCGACATCCCAGCCGACGTAGCGCACCTGCGGCACGACCCGCGCGGCGCGGTCGACGAGGGCGAGCACCTCGTCGAACATCGGCAGCCGGAAGTCGGCGATGGTGACCGCGGACTCGGGGTGCGACCGGTGCACTCGGCCGCAGGAGTCGTAGCCGGCGCCGGTGGCCCGGCCGGTCTCGTCGAGCATCGCGTAGAAGCCGCCGAACGCGTTCTGGTCGCTCACGGCGCCGCGGCCGAACTTCTGCGCCACGGCGAGGATGTGCGTCGTGCGGCCGTCGAAGAACGCGGTGACGCGGGTGGTGTTGACGGTGCCTGCGCAGAGCGCCGCCAGCTCCTCGTGCTGGCGGATGACCTCCTCGACCAGCGTCTCGCCGCGGGCCAGCAGCCCCCGGTGGAACGCGGTCCAGTCGGTGACCTCGGCGGCGTGGTAGCGGTGCACGCCGAGGCCGGCGCGGCCGAGGGGCTCCTTCGTGACGATGGTGCCGTGGCGCTCCGCGAACGCGCGCAGGGCGTCGGCGCCGCCCTCGGTCACCACCATCCACTCGCGCCGCAGGAAGCCGTCGAAGGTGCCGTTGAAGGCGATCTTGTCGTGGAACAGATGACGGTACGCCGGGTCGTCGAACTGCATCGCCAGCCGGTCCGAGAGCGGGCTCGTCATGTAGGTCGCGCGTTCGGCGCGGGTGAGGATGGCGAAGTCGTAGTCGATGTAGTCCTGGAACCCGACGGCCCGGAACGCGGCCTGCCACAGCATGTCGGCCACGACGGCGGGCGCCCACCGGCCGTGCTGCTGCGCGGCCTGACGGGCGCGGGCGACGAGCGCTCCCGCGTCGAGACGACGAAAACGCCGCGCGAGGTAACGGAGGCGCGGCGTGATGACGGGGGCGGATGACATCGTGCTCCTGGGCGGGTCTCGGGGGCCTGGGTGAGTCAGGTGGGAGTGGGCGGAGCGTCCCCGAGTCGACGGTGGATCCCGCAGCCGGATGCCACGGGACCCACCGTCCAGTGCGTCAGCGCAGCAGCTGCAGGACGCCCTGGTTCGACTGGTTGGCCTGCGCGAGCATGGCGGTGCCCGCCTGCGACAGGATGTTGGACGCGGTGTACTTGACCATCTCGGCCGCCATGTCGGTGTCGCGGATGCGGCTGTTGGCCGCCGACAGGTTCTCCGCCGACACGTTGAGGCTGTTGATGGTCGACTCGAAGCGGTTCTGGAGCGCACCGTAGCTGGCGCGCGCCGTGGAGACCGCCGTGATCTGCGTGTCGATCGCCGTGATCGTCGCCAGCGCGTTGGCCGACGTGTCGACCGTGAGCGCGCCCACGGTCGCGCCCAGGGTGGCGAAGTCGGTCAGCGTGATCGCGATCTGGTCCTCCGCGGCGGTGGCGCCGGCGCCGACCTGGAAGGTCAGCGTGGAGCCGCCCGACAGCAGCTTGATGCCGTTGAAGTTCGTGCTCGAGGCCAGACGGGTGAGCTCGGAGCCCAGGGCATCGATCTCGGTCTTGATCGCGGTGCGCGAATCGGCGTTGTTCGAGTCGTTGCCGGCCTGGACCGCGAGGTCGCGCACGCGCTGCAGGATCGAGTGCACCTCCGTCAGGGCGCCTTCCGCGGTCTGGATGACCGAGATGCCGTCCTGGGCGTTGCGGGCGGCGACGTTCAGTCCACCGATCTGGGACTTCAGTCCCTCCGAGATCGCCAGACCGGCGGCGTCGTCCGCGGCACGGTTGATGCGCAGGCCGCTCGAGAGCTTCTCGAGAGACTTCGACAGGTCGTTCTGCGTGCTCGACAGGTTGCGGTAGGCGTTGAGCGCCGACACGTTGGTGTTGATCTGCATACCCATGGTGTGTTCCTCCGTGATTGGGATCAGCGGGCGCCCGTCCTGGACACCCGGGAGTCCATCCGTGGACTCCGTGATTGCCCCTATCGGCACGGCCGCGGCCCGCGTTAGGCGACGGTGCGGATCGTGCGAGGAGAGGGGACGGATCCGTTGCGCCGCGCCCCGGCCGCCGCCGTCGCCGCGCCGATAGGCTGAACCGGTGAGCCTGCTCGAGATCCGTGGTGCCGCCCTGCGCCGGGGCGACCGCGAGCTGTGGAGCGGCCTGGACCTCGACGTCGCCCCCGGCGAGCTCGTCGCCGTGCTGGGACCGTCGGGATCGGGCAAGACGACGCTCCTGCGTGCGATCCTCGGCCTCGAGCCCCTGAGCGCCGGCACCATCACCGCGCTCGGCGAGCGCGTGCACCGCCGCGGCAGCCGCCGCATCGGCTACCTGCCGCAGGCGCGACCGCTCACCGACGAGACCTCGATGCGCGGCAGGGACCTCGTCGCGCTCGGCGTCGACGGGCACCGGTTCGGGCTGCCCTTCCCCCGTCGCGGAGACCGCGCGCGCATCGACGCGCTCGTCGACGCGGTCGGCGCATCCTCGTTCGCCGATCAGCCGGTCGGCGTGCTCTCGGGCGGGGAGCAGCAGCGCCTGCGCGTCGGGCAGGCGCTCGCCGACGACCCGCGGCTGCTCCTGTGCGACGAACCGCTCACGAGCCTCGACCTCGCCAACCAGCAGGCGGTCGTGCGCCTCATCGACGACCACCGCCGGACCGGCGCCGCGGTGCTGCTCGTCACCCACGACATCAACCCGATCCTCGGTCAGGTCGACCGGATCCTCTACATCGCCAACGGCCGCTTCACCCTCGGCAAGCCCCAGGACGTGCTGACCTCCGAGGTGCTCAGCGACCTCTACGGCGCCCCCGTGTTCGTGCTGAGCGCGGGCGACCGGCTGGTCGTCGTCGGCGCCCCCGACGCCGAAGCCTCGCACCACCATCACCACGAGGAGGACCACGCGTGAACTGGTCCGACGTGGGCGACGCCATGTTCGGCGGGCTCCCCGAGTACGGGGCGATCCTCGCGCTGGTCTCCAACTCCCTGTGGGCCGGCGCCGTGCTCGGCCTCGTCGGCGGCCTCATCGGCGTCTTCGTGATGCAGCGCGACATGGCCTTCGCCGTCCACGGCATCAGCGAGCTGTCGTTCGCGGGGGCCGCCGCGGCGCTGCTGATCGGCGCCGACGTCGTGAGCGGATCCGTGGTCGGCTCCCTCGTGGCGGCGGGGCTCATCGGCTGGCTCGGCTCGCGCGCACGGGACCGCAACTCGATCATCGGCGTGCTCATGCCGTTCGGCCTCGGCCTCGGCATCCTCTTCCTCTCGCTCTACGACGGCCGCAGTGCCAACCGCTTCAGCCTGCTCACGGGGCAGATCGTCTCGGTGCAGAACGCGCAGCTGGGATGGCTCGTGGCGATCTCGGCGTTCGTGCTCGTCGCGCTGCTGCTCATGTGGCGCCCGCTGCGGTTCGACTCGCTCGATCCGCAGTCCGCCGCCGCTCGGGGGGTGCCGACCACCGCCGTCTCGCTCACCTTCATGCTGCTGCTGGGGCTGGTCGTCGCCGTCGCGGTCCACATCATCGGCGCGCTGCTGGTGATGGCGCTGCTGGTGACCCCCGCCGCCGCGGCGATGCGCGTCGCGACCGGGCCGGTCGCCGTGCCGCTGCTGTCGGCGCTGTTCGGTGTGACGGCCGCGGTCGGCGGCATCCTCCTCGCCGTGATGGGCACCCTGCCCGTGAGCCCCTACATCACGACGATCTCGTTCCTCATCTACCTCGTCTGCCGCGTGGTCGGCGCTCGCCGCGGCCGCGTCGTGCGCCAGCGCGCCGCCTGAACCCCGCGCGCTCGGGCGACAGTGCGCGAGTGCGGGCCGCTGACGGTGCACAACTCCGGAAACGCCGGCCCCGCGCGGCCGAAACGGGCTGTCACCGGCCGGTCCGCGCCGAATCGCCGGAGTTGCGCGCAGCCGCCGCGGGCCACCGCCACCATGTGCGAGTGCGGGCGCGAGCGCGCGAGTGCGGGCCGCTGACGGTGCACAACTCCGGAAACGCCGGCCCCGCGCGGCCGAAACGGGCTGTCACCGGCCGGTCCGCGCCGAATCGCCGGAGTTACGCGCGGCCGCCGTGCGCCAGCCGCCGGGCGCAGCGGCCGCGCAGCCCTGGCGGGACCGGCGGCGCCGCCGCTCCCAGCCGCCTCCGAAGCGGCGGCGGTAGACTCCCGGGCATGGCTCAGCGCAACACCTGGCAGCGCGATCGCGTGCGTGCGGCGCTGTCCGACACCCCCGGATTCGTGAGCGCGCAGGAACTCCACGCGGCGCTGCGCGACGACAACACCGGCATCGGACTGGCCACCGTGTACCGCGCGCTCGCGACGCTGGCCGCCAGCGGAGAGGCCGACCAGCTGCAGAGCCCCGAGGGCGAGGCCATCTACCGCGCCTGCTCGAGCGAGGGTCATCACCACCACCTCATCTGCCGGAACTGCGGCACGACCGTCGAGATCCAGGCGACCGACGTGGAGGAGTGGGCCCAGCGCACCGCCGCCGCCCACGGGTTCACCCGTGCCGAGCACGTCGTCGACATCTTCGGTCTGTGCGCGACGTGCACCGCCGCGGCGGGCCGTGACGACTGACCTCCGCCCCGCGCCGACCGGCACGCGACGCACCGCCGGGCTGATCGCCGCGGGTGTCGCGGTCGTCGGCCTGCTCGTCGTCGTCGCCGTCCTCGCCCCCGGCCCGGCGCTGCCCACCCGGGCGCAGGACGGCCTCACCCTCGCCCTCAGCGTCCTCATCGAGTCGCTGCCCTTCGTTGTGCTGGGCGTCATCCTCTCGATCGTCGTGCAGGTGTGGGTGCCGCCGGGGGCGATCGAGCGGTGGATGCCGCGGAGCGCGTGGGGGCGGCGGGCGGTGCTGTCGCTCCTGGGCATGCTGGTCCCGGTGTGCGAGTGCGGGAACGTCCCCTTCGCCCGCGGCCTGCTGATGCGCGGGTTCCGGGTGCCCGAGGCCCTCACCTTCCTCATCGCGGCGCCGATCGTGAACCCGATCGTCATCATCACGACCCACCAGGCGTTCGGCTTCGACGACGGCATCCTCATCGCGCGTCTCCTCGGCGGATACGCGGTCGCGAACCTCATCGGCTGGCTCTACAGCCGCCACCCCGATCCGGACTCCCTCCTCACGGACCGCTTCCGCGCCACCTGCGAGATCGCCGACGCCGAGAGCCTCACCGCCGGCCGCGGACGCCGCAGCCTCGCGCAGTTCGTCGTGGAGCTGCGCGCGGTGATGCCGGCCCTCGTGATCGGGTCGGCGCTGGCCGGCGCCGTGCAGGTCGTCGTGCCCCGCGACGCGCTCCTGGCGATCGGCTCGAACCCCGTGCTGTCGATCGTCGCGATGATCGCGCTCGCGATGATCGTCTCCATCTGCTCGAACGTCGACTCGTTCGTGGCGCTGTCGTTCGCGTCGACCTTCACGCCCGGCTCGATCGTCGCGTTCCTCCTGGTCGGACCGCTCGTCGACGTGAAGATGCTCGCCCTGCTGCGCACCACCTTCCGCACGAAGGTGCTCGCCGGGCTCGTCGTGATCGTCGTGCTGTTCGCGGTCGCCGTCGGAGGGGTGGTGAACCTCCTTGCGTGAGTTCCTCCGCCGCTCCGGCACCCGTCTGCTCGGCGTCGGGCTCGCCTCGGGCCTGGCCGCCGTGACCATCGCCCTGGCCCTCACCGACCAGCTGGCCCTCTATATCAACCCCTCGTCGAACCTCTTCGCGGTCTCGATGGCGGTGCTCGTGCTCATCGGCGCGGCGGCGAGCTTCGCCCTGCCCCTCGGCGCCGAGGCCGACCACGGCCACGACCACGGCGAGGCGCACGACCACGGCGAGGCGCCCGACCACGGGCACGCGCACGACCACGGGCCGTCGCCGGCGGGGGCGCGGCCGGCCGCGGTGATCGGACGCGCCGCGATCGCCACCGGCGGGGTGCTGGCCACCGGGATCGTCGCCGCGATCGTCCTCGTGCCGCCGGCGACGCTGTCGGCCGAGCTCGCGATGTCGCGCGACACCGGGGCCCCGCCGCTGTTCCAGGGGGCCGACACCGTCGCCCTCGCGGCGACGGGCGACACCGCATCGTTCGGGGTCGGCGAGTGGGCGAGCGTGTTCGCCACGGCCACCAATCCCGAGGCCTTCGACGGCGACGAGGTCACCCTCACCGGATTCGTCACCCCCGAGGACGGCGGCTTCGGACTCACGCGGCTCGTCATCACCCACTGCGTCATCGACGCGCAGCCCGCGAGCGTCCCGGTCGCACTCGCCGGCCAGGCGCCCGGAGAGGTGCAGGAGACCGGACAGTGGGTGACGGTGACGGGGACGATCCGCGACGTCGACGGCCGGCTCCAGATCGAGGCGTCCTCCGTGGCCCCGATCGAGGAGCCGCGGGACCCCTATGAGTACTGAGCAGCTCCGCCGCGGAGACGGCGGGACGCGGCGCGGTGCCCGCCGTCGTCGCGGGCGCGCCTTCGCGGGGGCGTTCGCGGTCGTGGTGGGCGTGCTCGCCGTGCTCGGCCTCGGCGGCGCCGCCCTGACGACGGTGCAGGGACCGCGGGTGACCAGCGTGCAGTTCGACCCCGACGCGGCGGTCACCGCATCCGGATCGCGCGTCATCTTCACGACCAGCCAGTCCCTCGACGAGGTCGACCCGTCGCAGGTGACGGTGACGCCCGCGGCCGACTTCACCGTGGACACGTCGGGACGCAGCGTCGGGCTCCGCTTCGCGCTGCCGCTGTGGGACGACACCGAGTACACGGTGCGGATCGAGGGGGTCACCGGACTCGGCGGCGGCCCGCCCGTGACGATCGAGCGGACGCTGACCACGCCGCCGCTGGAGGTCTACATCCTGCAGCGGCAGGAGAGCGGCGACACCGTCTACCGCACCGACCTCGCCGGCGACGCGGCCGTGCCGGTGTTCACGCACCCGCACATCGAGGACTTCCGCGCCACCGCGGGCCACCTCGTCATGTCCACGGTGGACGACGACGGACTCTCGCACCTCATCGTCACCGACCTCGAGGGAGAGGGGGAGCGGGAGCTGCCGCTCCCCGGCGACGGCACGGTGACCGACCTGCAGAGCGCCGACCGCGGCAACCTCGTCGGCTACCTCTTCACCGACGCCGACATCGGCGCCGACTCGGGCCGCGAGGCCGCCCTCTTCACGGCATCCCTCTCGGCCTCGCGCCGCGACGAGCCGCCCACGGCGGTCACGCGCGACGGCGGCGACTCGCGGGTGGACGACTGGCGGTTCGTGCCGGGGACCGACAGCCTCCTCATGCTGACCTTCGACGGGTCGCTGACGCTCGTCACGCCGGTCGGCGGCGCTCCCGTGGCCCTCGGCAACGCCGTCTCCATCGACGGGATCGCGCGCGGATCCGCCACCGCGATCGTCGAGCGCGTGACCGGGCTCGTCGCGATCGACCTCGCCACCGCAGAGGAGACCGAGCTGGCGCCCACCGACCCGTCGCTCGGCCAGGCCTGGTCGGTCATCGGCCTGCCCGACGGGTCGGGCGACACGGTGCGCGTGCTGTCGAAGCTCGACGAGGCCGGGATCACCGTCGAGTCCACCTCGGTCGCCGTCGTCGACGCCGATGGAGAGGCGCGCCCGGTGTTCGACGTGCCCGCCGATGCCAGCCTCATGCAGGCGTGCGTCTCGCCCAGCGGCCGGTACGCGGCGCTCCTGGTCGCCCCCGAGGTGGTCGACAACCCCTACGACGGCTACCAGCTGCCGCTTCCCGAGCGCCTGCAGACCCACGTCGTCTCGCTCGAGGACGGCGCCGAGGTCGTGGCCCTGCGCGGCTTCGACATCTCCTGGTGCCAGTCGGCGCCGCGGCCGTGAGCGCTGTTCCGTCCGGCGATGCGTCGGGCCTCGTCCCCGCGACACGCGAGGCGCTCCGCGGGCTGCCGGTCGAGGTGGCCCCGCGGCTGCTCGGCGGGCTGCTGCGGGTGACCGTCGACGGCGGCACCGTGGCCGTGCGGATCACCGAGGTCGAGGCCTATCACGGACAGGGCACCGGTCCGGTGCCCGACCCGGGATCGCATGCCCGCAGCGGCCCGACCGCGCGCAACGCCACGATGTGGGGCGAGCCCGGCCACCTGTACGTCTACCTGAGCCACGGCATCCACTCGTGCGTCAACGTCGTCTCGGGCCCCGAGGGCGTCGCCGGCGGAATCCTCCTGCGCGGCGGTGAAGTGGTCGAGGGCGTGGAGGCCGCGGCGTCGCGGCGCCCGGCCTCCCGGTCTCCGCGCGACCTCGCCCGGGGTCCGGGACGGCTCGGCGACGCCGTCGGGCTCCGGCATCCGCGGCACGACGGGATCGACGCCGTGACGGGGGAGGAGCGCGCGGGCGCCGTCGCGCGGCTGCTGCTCCCGGCGGCGCCGCTCGCCGACGTGTCGACGGGACCGCGCGTGGGCGTCGCCGGGATCGCGGGCACGCATGCGTTCCCGTGGCGCTTCTGGGTCACGGGCGATCCGACGGTGTCGGCGTTCCGCTGGGGGCGCGGTGCGGCCGAGGCGGCCCGCTGAGGCCCGCGGGCGTGTGATGCTGGAGGCCGGACCCCCATCGGAGGAGGAAGTCATGTCGACGCTGCGTGTGCTGTTCATCGGAGGCACGGGGATCATCAGCACGGCGTGCGTCGCCGAGGCTCTCCGCCAGGGGCACGAGGTGCACCTGCTGCACCGCGGGCGCGAGCAGCGGCGGGCGGTGCCCGAGGGCGTCACCGTGCACCTCGGAGACATCCGCGACGAGGACTCGGTGCGCGAGGCGCTCGGCGATCTCGAGTTCGACGTCGTCGCGGAGTTCCTCGCCTTCACGCCCGCCCACATCGAGACCGACCTGCGGCTGTTCGCCGGCCGCACGCGCCAGTACATCTTCATCAGCTCCGCCTCGGCCTACCAGACGCCGCCCACGCACCTGCCGATCACCGAGTCGACGCCGCTGCGCAACCCGCACTGGGAGTACTCGCGCAACAAGATCGCCTGCGAGGACGCGCTCGTCGCCGCCTACCGCGAGACCGGCTTCCCGATGACGATCGTGCGGCCGTCGCACACCTACGACGCGACGCTGCTGCCGATCGACGGCGGCTGGACCGCGATCGAGCGGATGCGCGCCGGCAAGCCGGTGATCGTCCACGGCGACGGCACGTCCCTGTGGACGATCACCCACAGCAGCGACTTCGCCCGGGGGTTCGTCGGCCTGTTCGGCCGAGCCGACGCGATCGGCGAGCCCTTCCACATCACCGGCGGCGAGGCCCCGACCTGGAACCAGATCTACACCGAGCTCGCCCACGCCGCCGGGGTGGCCGAGCCCGACCTCGTCCACGTGCCCTCGGAGGCGATCGCGGCGCTCGACGCGGAGTGGGGATCCTCGCTCCTTGGCGACAAGACGCACTCGGCGGTGTTCGACAACTCCAAGATCACGCGCATCGTGCCCGGCTTCGGCACCACCGTCCCGTTCGCCCGCGGCGCGCGGGAGATCGTCGAGTGGTACGACGCGCATCCCGAGGCGCAGACCGTCGACGCCCACTACGAGGAGCTGGCCGACCTGCTCGTCGAGCGGTACCGCCCCCGCGCCCGCTGAGCGACGCTCGCACCGCGGTCGCCGAGCGGCCGCTCGCACCCCGCTCGCCGAGCGAGCGCTGGCCACCCCGGTCGTTGAGCGAGCGCAGCGAGACGAAACGGCGACCCCCCGCCCCGCTCAGCGTCCGGGCCCGCCCGTGCTAGACTGACTCTTTGTCTGCGCGCACTCCAGCACGCAGTTCGCGTTTCGTCTCACATCGTTCGCTCAACGACCGGAACATCCGGGCGGGGATCGCGTGTGTCACGGGATGCAGACAAGGGATCTTGGGTGGGGCCGTCCGGCCTCACGGTAACTGCCTCATCAGGGGCATAAGGGAGACATCACCATGGCAGCAGTGTGCCAGGTGACTGGAGCAGTTCCCGGCTTCGGTCACAACATCTCGCACTCGCACCGCCGGACGAAGCGCCGCTTCGACCCGAACGTGCAGAAGAAGACCTACTACGTTCCTTCGCTTGGTCGCAACATCAAGCTGAACGTCTCGGCCAAGGGCATCAAGGTCATCGACGCCCGCGGCATCGAGTCGGTCGTGAAGGACCTCCTCGCGAAGGGTGTGAAGCTCTAATGGCGAAGAAGGCTCAGGACGTCCGTCCGATCATCAAGCTGCGCTCGACCGCCGGCACGGGGTACACCTACGTGACGCGCAAGAACCGCCGCAACAACCCCGACCGCATCGTGCTCAAGAAGTACGACCCGGTGATCCGCAAGCACGTCGAATTCCGAGAGGAGCGCTGATCTCATGGCCAAGAAGAGCAAGATCGCGCGCAACAACCAGCGCGAAGAGGTCGTGGCCCGGTACGCCGAGAAGCGCGCCGAGCTGAAGAAGACGCTCGTCGACCCGAACGCGACCGACGAGGCCCGCGAGGCCGCCCGCGTCGGCCTGCAGAAGCTCCCGCGCAACGCGTCGCCGGTGCGTCTGCGCAACCGCGACGCCATCGACGGCCGCCCGCGCGGCCACCTGTCGAAGTTCGGCATCTCGCGTGTCCGCTTCCGCGACATGGCGCACCGTGGCGAGCTGCCCGGCGTGACCAAGTCGAGCTGGTGAACCAGCACGCCGACAGCGCTGTGAGCTGGTAAGCACCCGCACAGCAGCGAAGGCCGGAGCCCCTCGGGGTTCCGGCCTTCTGCGTTCCTGCGCGAGCGGGGTCGGTCAGGCCGCGGCGGCGTGCGAGGTCGCCCACTCGAGGGCGAAGTCGGCGACTTCCTCCCAGCCGTCCTGGCTGACGATGCGGTGGGTGCGTCCGGGGAACTCGCGGTAGTCCACGACGGCCGGGCTCCCGGTGCTGCGGTACTTCTTGACGATCGCGCGCCCGATCGCCGGCGGCACGACGTGGTCGATCTCACCGGTGATGACGAGGAGCGGTGCGCGGTCGGTCCGGCCGTAGTCGACGTGCGACGCACCCCCCTTCTCGTTGAACGCGGCGGCGACGCCCTCGAAGAACACCCGGTTGTAGGAGTTCACGGCGTACTGCTCCCACAGCTCGTCGGACGCGGCGCGGGGCAGGTCGTTGCCGAAGGTGAAGTGGAAGTGGCGCTTCGACAGCGGCTTCGCACCGTTCCGGCCGAACGGGTTGGAGAGGATCGGTGTGCCGGTCCACAGGGTCGACAGCGGCAGCGTCGTGATGCCTGCCGGCTGGCCGGGCGTCACGCCCACGTAGGCGACGCCGAGGCCGCGGTCGGCGAGCATCTGGGTGAAGAGGCCGCCGAAGGAGTGGCCCATGATGATCGGCTTCTCGGGGAGGGCGCGGATGATTCGCTCGTAGTGGTCGACGATGTCACGGATGCCGATGCCCTTCAGCGCCTCGGGGTTGCGGCGGATGTCCTCCACCGAGCGGTCGTCGATCCCGGGCCAGCCGGGGACGATGACCTGGTGGCCCGCGGCGCGGAAGCGATCCGCCCAGGTGTCCCAGCTCTTCGGGGTCATCCAGAGTCCGTGGATGAGGACGATGGGGGTCTTGGTCGAGGTGTTCATGTCGTGCTCCTTGTGGGGTGTGCGAGTGGATGGTGGCGGTGCGGGTGGTGCGGGGAGCCGGTCGTTCCCGGCTGATGTATCCTGATGGTAGACCGAACGTTCTATCTACGCAAGACTATTCCCGGAATCCTCCCGAGACGAAAGCCCGCATCCGAAATGACAGAGAATGTGACGATGAGCACTGCACCCGTCGCCGTCGACGAGATCGCGGCGTCCGGGCTGCCGGCGCGCGACAGGCTGCTGGCCGCGGCGACCGCGCTGTTCTACCGCGAGGGCATCCACTCGGTGGGCGTCGACCGCGTGATCGAGGTCGCCGGCGTCACCCGCGCCACCCTCTACAAGCAGTTCGCCGGCAAGGAGAACCTCGTCCTCGCGTACCTCGAGGGCGAGGATGCCGGGCTGCGCGCGCTCTTCGAAGAGGCCGCCGCTGCCGGCGGCACGCCCGACGAGCTGCTCGACCTCGTGGTGGCGGGCATCCAGGCCGACATCGCGCAGCGCCACACGCGCGGGTGCCCCTTCATCAACGCGGCGGCCGAGTATCCCGACGAGGGACCGGTGCGCGCGCTGATCGCGACCCACCGCGACTGGTTCCGCAGCACGCTGCGCGACCTCGCCGCCGCGGCGGGCCTGCGCGATCCCGAGGGCGTCGCCGGCGCGCTCGTGCTGCTGCGCGACGCCGCGCTCGTCGGCGGCTACCTCGACGGCACCGACATCGTCGCACCGGTCTTCGCGCAGTCCGCCCGCACGGTCATCGACACCCACCGCCCCTGACCCCCCACCCCCTCCCCCTCCCCACCCTCACCTCACCCCCGCGAGCCGACACGCTTCGTGCGAACCGACACGGAAATCGCGGTACGAACGGTGTCGGCTCGCAGAAATGGTGTCGGTTCGGCGGGGTGGCGGGGAGCATGCGGTCGCATGCGCACGGGGGCCGAAAACGTCACAGAACGACCAATCGGACGCGACACGCCGCCCAAACAGCCGCATCCGGGCCCGAAATCCGCGGAATCACGCGGATCGTGGGTATATTCGGGGGCGGTCCAACCGACCAGCCGGGGGTGTCAGCCTCCGGTCCGAAGTAACTGAAGGCGGCCATCGCCGTCTGGAGGACAACCCCATGGCTATCACCAAGACCGAGCTCGTCGCCAGCATCGCATCCGCGACGGGACAGAGCCAGTCCGCTGTCTCGGGCGTGCTCGACGCGCTGTTCTCGACCGTCTCCGAGGCCGTCGCCAAGGGTGACAAGGTCACGATCCCCGGCTGGATCGCGTTCGAGCAGGTCGAGACGTCGGCGCGCACGGGCCGCAACCCGCAGACGGGTGCGGAGATCAAGATCCCCGCGGGCAAGCGCGTCAAGGTCACCGCGGGCTCGAAGCTCAAGGCTGCCGTCAAGTAAGACCGCTGCCGCAGCCCGACGGCTGCACGACGGGGGATGCCGACAGGCATCCCCCTTCGTCGTCCCCGCGCCCGGACGCCTCCGACGCCGGGCCCGGTGCGGCGCCCTCCTCCCGCCGAACTACGCTGGAGAGGTGAACACCCGCGCGCTCCGACTCGCCGGGCCGGTGATCCTGGTCGCGGCCGCGCTGGTGACCCTCCTCCTGGGCCTCGCGTACGGCGGCGGCGCGGCCCCTCTCGTCGTCGGAGACCCGGGCCCGCTCGTGCGCTGGGGGCTGCCGGCGGTCAAGCTGCTGGTCAACCTGACCGCCGCGGGCATGGTCGGCTCGCTCGTGCTCGCGCTGTTCGCCCTGCGGGCGGGGGAGCGCGCCTTCGACGCCGCCCTCGACACCGCGTCCGTCTCGGCGGCCGGCTTCACGATCGGCTCCGCGCTCACCGCGTACTTCACCTTCCTCAGCATCTTCAACGCGACGCCCAGCGCCGATGCGCAGTTCGGCCAGCAGCTCGGCCGCTTCCTCGTCGACACCGACCTCGGACGCGCGTGGCTGCTGACGACGATCGCCGGTGCCGTCCTCACCGTCCTCACCTTCGCCGTCCGCGGGTGGACGACGACCCTGGTCGTGGCCGGTCTCGCCGTCGCATCCCTCATCCCCATGGCCTCGCAGGGTCATTCGGGGGAGGAGGCCAACCACAACACGGCCGTCATGGCCCTGGCGCTGCACATCATCGCCGCCGCGGTGTGGCTCGGCGGTCTGCTCCTGCTCGTGATCGTCCGCCCCGCGCTCGAGCGGGCCGAGCTCACCGTCGTGCTGCAGCGCTACTCGAGCATCGCGCTGGCGGCCTTCATCGTCGTCGCCGTCTCGGGGACCCTCCGGGCCCTGGCCGGCGGGATCGGGCTCGCGCAGCTCGCGACCCCCTACGGCATCCTGCTGCTCGTCAAGATCGTCGCCCTCGTCGCCATGGGCGTGCTCGGAGCGTCCTACCGCCGCCGGCTGATCGGACGCCTCGCGACCGATGCCGCGTCGCGCGTGTTCTGGGGCCTGGTCGCGCTCGAGATCGCCTTCATGGGCATCGCGAGCGGCGCCGCGGCGGCCCTCGCGCGCACGCCCCCGGCCGTGGACACCACCCTGCCCGAGGTGCAGACGCCCGCGCAGGTGCTGACGGGGGCGCCGCTGCCGCCCGAGCTGACTCCCGAGCGCTGGCTCACCGCGTGGGACATCGACCCGCTGTGGGCCTTCGCGGTGGGATTCGGCCTCTTCTTCTACCTCGCGGGCGTCTGGCGCCTGCACCGTCGCGGCGACCGGTGGCCGCTCTACCGGACGGTCCTGTGGGTCGCGGGGCTGCTGCTGCTGCTCTGGGTGACGTGCGGACCCGTGAACGCCTACCAGGACTACCTGTTCAGCGTGCACATGGTGGGCCACATGCTGCTGTCGATGGCCATCCCGCTCTGCCTGGTGTTCGGGGCCCCGGTCTCGCTCGTCGCGCGCGCCGTCCGCAAGCGCGACGACGGCACCCGGGGAGCCCGCGAGTGGGTGCTGTGGGCGGTCCACACGCCGTTCTCCCGCGTCATCACGCACCCGCTGTTCGCCGCGGCGATGTTCATCGGGTCGCTGTGGGCGTTCTACTACAGCGAGCTCTTCCGGTGGTCGCTCTACGACCACCTCGGCCACGAGTGGATGATCGCGCACTTCCTGATCTCGGGCTACCTCTTCGTGCAATCGCTCGTGGGCATCGATCCGGTGCCGTACCGGCTCCCGTATCCGTTCCGGCTCGTGACCCTCATCGGCATCATGGCCATGCACGCGTTCTTCGGCATCGCGATCATGATGTCGTCGGGACTGTTCGTCGCGGAGTGGTTCGGGGCGATGGGCCGCACCTGGGGCGATCCGCCGCTGGTGGATCAGTACACGGGCGGCGGGATCGCGTGGTCGATCGGCGAGATCCCCACCCTCATCCTCGCGATCGTGGTCGCCGTGCAGTGGAGCCGCTCCGACGAGCGCGCCCAGCGCCGGTCGGACCGGCAGGCCGACCGCACCGGCGACGCCGAGCGCGAGGCGTACAACGCCCACCTCGCGGCGCTCGCCGAGCGCGACGCCCGCCGCTGACGCGCGTCAGGCGTCGCCCTGCGAGGCGAGGCGCCGGTAGGTCTCGACGACCCGCGTGAGGTAGTCGGTGATGACCCTCTGCTCGTCCTCGTCGAAGTGGTCGATCTCGGCGTCGATGGCCTGGATCATCGGCATCAGCAGCGACATCGCGTGCCGGCGCGAGGACTCGGTGGGCACGACGAGGATCCGGCGCCGATCGGTCGGATGCGGTTCGCGGGTGACGTGGCCGAGGGCGACGAGACGATCGATCGCGGTTGTCATCGACGCCGTCGAGATGGAGAGCCGGTCGGAGAGCTCCGACGGCGGCAGCGGTCCCGAGGAGATCAGGTGCTCCATCATCTCGAGGTCGGTGGGGTTGACCTCGAGCTCCCGTCGCATCATCCGCTCGAAGGCCTCGCTGACCTCCAGGAAGTCCCTCAGGAGCATGGTGGCGGGCCGGAGGGGCATCCCCTCCGGCCGGACGAACTCGTCGGGATGTTCGTCGACGGGGCGCGGTCTGTTTTCCGCCACGTTCCGATTGTAGGGGTTTGTACGCTAGTTTAGCTGGTAGCTAGATAATCTAGTGAAAAGTCCTCGAGCGAAAGAGTCGACATGGCTTCCTTCCTGCGCCTCATCACCTCGGCGAAGACGTCGTGGATCATCCTGCTGCTGGCCGCCGGCGCCGTCGCCGCGCTGTTCGCCTGGGGCTCGGCGGAAGAGGCGGAGACCGCGCCCGCCGTCGGCCTCCCCGACTCCGCGGAGTCGGTGCAGGTGGACCGGCTGCTGGAGGACTTCCCCGGCGCCGACACCACCTCGGCCCTGCTGGTGTTCGCCGCCGACGACGGTGCGCTCACCGAAGCGCAGCGCGCCGCCATCGAGGCCAAGGCGTTCGGCGAGCTGACCGACCTCACCCCGGAGGGCTTCATCCCCCCGCCCCAGGTGTCCGAGGACGGCGAGGTCGCCCTGCTCGTCGTGCCGCTGGATCCGGAGCCGGACGTCGAGAAGCAGGCCGAGCGGGCCCAGGAGATCCGCGACCTCGCCGCCGACGACCTCGACGGCGTGCGCGTCTACCTGACCGGCGCCGAGGGCTTCGAGGTCGACGTCGCCGCGGTGTTCGCGGGCGCCGACTTCACGCTCCTGCTGACCACCGTCATCGTCGTCGCCGTGCTGCTGCTGATCACCTACCGCAGCCCCTGGCTCTGGCTGGTCCCGCTGACGGTCATCGGTGTCGCCGACGCCTCGGCGGGGATCGTCGCCCGTCGCGTGGCGGCGGCCGTGGGCGTGCAGCTGGATGCGTCGATCACCGGCATCCTCTCGGTCCTCGTCTTCGGGGCCGGGACCAACTACGCCCTCCTGCTGATCGCCCGCTACCGCGATGAGCTGCGCCTGCACGAGGACCGGCGCGAAGCGATGCGCCGGGCCGTGCGCGGGGCCGGTCCGGCGATCCTCGCGAGCGGATCGACCGTCGCCCTCGCGCTGGCCACGCTGCTGCTCGGCGAACTGGCGGGCAACCGTGCGCTGGGCCTCGCGTGCGCCGTCGGCGTGGTCGTCGCGATGGCGTTCGCCCTGATCGTCCTCCCCGCCGCGCTCGTGCTGTTCGGCCGCGGCCTCTTCTGGCCCTACGTCCCCCGCTTCGGCTCGCCCGACGCGATCTCCCGGAGCCCCTGGGGACGGCTGGGCCGCGCCGTGTCGCGCCGCCCTGCCGTGGTGGCGGCGACCGGGTTCGTGGTGCTCGCGGCCCTCGCGAGCGGCATGTTCTTCGTGCAGACGGGTCTGTCCCAGAACGACCGGTTCCTGCAGAAGCCGGAGGCCGTCCTCGGCCAGGAGATCCTCGCCGAGGCCTTCTCGGCCGGCACGACCTCCCCGGCGGTGGTCGTCGCGCCCCGTGACGAGGCGACCGAGACGGTCGACGCGCTCCGCGCCCTCGACGGCGTCGACACGGCGCTGGCCGGCGACGAGTCGGGCGACCTCGTGCGCATCGACGTCACCCTGTCGGCAGACGCCGAGACCGCCGAGGCGTTCGCCGCCGTCCGCGCCATGCGCGCGGAGCTCGACGGAGTGGGCACCGGGACGGCGCTCGTCGGCGGGCTCGACGCCCGCGCCCTCGACGTCTCGGACGCGCAGTCCAGGGACCAGGCGCTCATCATCCCGCTCATCCTGGTGCTCGTCCTGCTCGTGCTGATCGTGCTGCTGCGCGCGCTCGTGGCCCCGCTGCTGCTGCTGATCGCGGTCGTCGCGAGCTTCTTCTCGGCGGTCGGCGCCAGCTGGTGGCTCTTCCAGACGCCGCTGTTCGGATTCCCGGCGATCGACGTCAACGTGCTCCTCTTCAGCTTCCTGTTCCTGGTCGCGCTCGGAGTGGACTACAGCATCTTCCTCGTGACACGGGCGCAGGAGGAGTCGCACCGGCTCGGCACCACCCGCGGCATGATCCGGGCCCTCGCGGCCACCGGCGCCGTGATCACGAGCGCCGGCATCCTGCTCGCGGCGGTCTTCGCGGTGCTCGGCGTGCTGCCGCTCATCACGCTGACGCAGATCGGGATCATCGTCTGCATCGGCGTGCTGATCGACACGCTCCTCGTGCGGACGGTGATCGTGCCGGCGCTCGCCTTCCTCACCGGCGACCGCTTCTGGTGGCCGCGCCGTCCCGCCGTGAGCGACGCTCAGTCGGCGGCGGACACGGTGATCGACGCGGTGCCGTCGGGCAGCACGACGATGTCGCCGTCGATGAAGAAGGGCACGTCCTCGTCGACGTGACGGATCGATCCGTCGTAGATCGACTGGATGTCCACGACGATGTGCGCAACCGCCTGGGTGCGCCGGATCCGCCAGTCCGCGCCGTCGGGCTCGAGCGAGACGACGGGCTGCTCGGCGATCGACCAGGTCGGCTCGTCGACGATGCGGTTGCGCACCGGGAAGCCGAACGGGCAGCCCGTGGGCTGGAGCACGCGCTGGGTGGCGCACTCGTCGAGGAAGGCGTCCACCTTCTCCTGCACCACGTCCACGAAGGTGTCGGTCGCCTCGGTCTGCAGGTCGACGGGGATCTCCGCGCGCGGCTTGTCCGACAGCACCGCCACGCCGGGGCTCGCCGACAGCGCGGTGTCGACGGCGATCGAGTAAAGCCCCGGGGAGAACACGAGGAGCGACACCGGTTCCAGCGGATCGGCCTCCGTCCCCGCCGGATGCACCTGCCGCTTGTCGATGCCGAACCCGTTGACGGAGAACTGCATCGCCCCGCGCACCGTCAGGTCGATGACCGCGAGCGGCGTCGTCGCGAAGCGCCAGGCCGGGACCACGCCGTTCATGCCGGCCTGCTCGACGGCGAACGTGGACCGCGCCCGGTGCGGACCGGCGTCGTACTCGGCGGTGACCGACGCGATGCCGTCCTTCTCCGTCGTCGACACGATCTCGATCTCGCCGAGCGGCGCCAGCGCGTCGCGTCGCAGCAGGGCGTCGGCCGCGTCGGCGGGTAGGCCCGCCTCCTCGAGCTGGGCGGCGTCGACGCGCACCCCCGGCACCTCGAGCGCGTCGGCCGCGCGGCCCTGCGCGAGCATGTCGAGGTAGCGCCCGACGAAGGCCGCGGGGCTGTAGAGCTGCTGGTAGAGGACGGCGCCGGTGGCGGCCAGAGCGCCCACCAGGAGCACGCCGACGACCGCCAGCGCGGTCAGGTCGAACGCGAGAGGGCGCTGGCGCGCGCGACGGCGCCCCCCACGGACCGGCACGGGTGCCGACGGCACGCCGGTCACGGCGTCCGTCCGCTCGCTCGTCGCATCCTCCACCGTGTCAGTCTAGGAAACCCACCCTGACAACTAGCATGGATCCGGTGAGCATCCCGGCCCTGTCTCCCGAACAGGAGGAGCTCTTCCGCCTGATCGAGGACACGCGCGAGCACGTGTTCGTGACGGGCCGCGCGGGCACCGGCAAGTCCACGCTGCTGCAGCATCTCGCGTGGAACACGCACAAGCAGATCGCCGTGTGCGCTCCCACGGGCGTGGCCGCGCTCAACGTCGAGGGGCAGACGATCCACTCCCTCTTCCGCCTGCCGATCGGGCTCATCGCCGACAGCGAGCTGGAGCAGTCGGAGCCCGCGCGCAAGATCATGAACGCGATCGACACGCTCGTCATCGACGAGATCTCGATGGTCAACGCCGACCTGATGGATGCGATCGACCGCTCCCTGCGGCAGGCCCGCCGCCGTCGCGCCGAGCCGTTCGGCGGCGTGCAGATCGTCATGTTCGGCGACCCGTACCAGCTGTCGCCCGTGCCGCCGCGCGGCGACGAGCTGCGCTACATCAACGACCACTACCGATCCTTCTGGTTCTTCGACGCGCAGGTGTGGGCCGGCCCCCGCGGGGATGCCGGGGCGATCCGCTCGGACGGGCTGCTCGACCTGGGCCGGGTCGGCGCCCCGCTGCACATCAAGGAGCTCCGGGAGATCCACCGTCAGTCCGACGACGGCTTCAAGGCGATGCTCAACGCGGTGCGCCACGGCATCGTCACCGCCGACATCGCCGAGAAGCTCAACGCGGCCGGCGCGCGCCCGGTCCCGGAGCCGGTCGACGGCGAGCCGCCGATCATCACCCTCGCGACGCGCAACGACATCGTCAACCGCATCAACCAGCGTCACCTCGACGCCCTCCCGGGCCCGGTGCAGCGGGCGCGCGCCGACGTGAGCGGCGACTTCGGGCGCGGCGAGAACTACCCGGCCGACGCCGAGCTGCAGCTCAAGGTCGGGGCGCAGGTGATGTTCCTGCGCAACGACCTCGGCGCACGCGGGCCGGCCGCCGGGGGCGGCCCGCGCTGGGTCAACGGATCGATCGGCACCGTGACCCGCATCGCCGGCGGGACGGTCCGGGTGGAGATCGACGGCGAGGAGCACGACGTCGAGCCGGCCGTGTGGGAGAGGTTCCGCTACGCCTACGACCCGGGCAGCCGCAAGCTGACGCGGGACATCGTCGCCGAGTTCACGCAGTTCCCCCTGCGACTGGCGTGGGCGGTCACCATCCACAAGTCGCAGGGCAAGACGTACGACCGCGCGATCGTCGACCTCGGCTCGGGCGCGTTCGCGCCGGGGCAGACCTACGTCGCGCTGTCCCGCCTGACAAGCCTGGACGGGCTCTACCTCTCCCGTCCGCTCCGGCCGAGCGACATCCTCGTCGACCCCGACGTCCGCCGGTTCATGGCGGGGGTCCGCGCCGCGGGCGGCTGACGGATCGCCGGCCGGCTCAGGCCGACGCGGCGGCGGACTTCGCGGCGGCGAGGTCGGTGAACAGGTCGGTGTTGAACCGGTAGGCCACGAGCACCTCGTCGATCACCCTCGCCTGCTCGGCTGCATCCCACGGCGCGGCGTCGAGCTGCTCGCGGTACACCTCCTTGAAGGCCTGCGGGTCGGCGATGTCGGCGAACAGGTAGAACCCGATGCCGTTGGTCTCGAAGCCGAACCGGCGCGCCATGATCCGTCCGATGAACTGTCCGCCGGAGAGGTCGCCGAGGTAGCGCGTGTAGTGGTGGGCGACGAAGCCGCCCGCCCAGGTCGCCGCGACCTGGCGGATGCGGTCGACGTAGCGGCGGGTGGTGGGGAGCGGTTCGATGCGCTCCCGCCAGTCGTCGCCGATGAGGAAGGCGAGATCGGCCTCGAGCGCCGGCAGGCGGGTGAGCTTGTCGCTGATGAAGGTCGCCGCGACCGGGTCGGCCTTCATCCGGTCGGCGGCCGTCTCGAGGGCCTCGTAGATGAACCAGTGCTGCACGACGAGCGCGATGTAGTCGTCGCGGGTGCCCTCGCCGCGCATGAGGTCGGCCATGAAGCCGGCGTGCTCGCTGCCGGCGTGGGCGGAGGACGACCGCTCGCGCAGAGCGGTGGAGAACGGGATCAGCTCGGCCATGGCCAGAGCATAGCGGAAGTTAGGTACAGCTAACCTGAAGGTTTCGTACGGATCCGCGGGGCCGCGCTCACTCGTGCGGACGCGGTGTCACGCCCAGCCGGGCGCACGCGAGGTCGTACAGTGCGACGATCTCGCGTCGCACCTCCGGCCGCTCGGTGATGGGTCCGCCGGGCCACGGGATGCGCACGACGTCCTCGTCGCCGCGGGCCGTGACGATCCGCCAGTCGCCGCCGTCGCCGTCGAACGACGTCATCTCGGCGGCGACCACGTCCGGCACCGTCGAGAAGGCCCGGGCGATGAGCATGTTGTCGTCCGTGTGGTCGTTGTTCATGTGGCCGAGCACACCCCGCAGGGCCGCCTCGTCGAAGACGTGGGTCATGAGGACACTGTGCCAGACCCGCGCCGCGCCGCCGCCCCCGCCGCGGGGACCCGCGGGGGCATGTCGTAGGCTGGAGAGCGATACTCATCGGGGGGTGACGGATGCCGCGCAGACATCGTGGACGCAGTCTGCTCGCTGTGCTGACCGTCGCGGTGCTGGGCATGACGGCGTGCGCGCCGGGCACCTCGGTGGACCTCGATCCCATCCCCCAGGTCGACGGCGCGCTCCCGGGCGAGATGCAGGAGCAGCTCCAGAGCGCCGTGCAGACGGCGATGGCCGCCACGGGATCGACGGGCGCCATCGTCGAGGTCCGGGCCCCCTGGTCGGGGGTCTGGACGCAGGCGCTCGGCACCACCACGCCCGAGGGTCCCGCCGTCTCGGCCGACATGAGGTTCCGCATCGGCCCCGTCACCCGCACCATGACCTGCGACGTGCTCTACGGCATGGCCGCCCGCGGCATCGTGTCGGTCGACGACGCGCTCGGCGACTGGCTCACCGGCTACCCCTCCCTGGCGACGATCACGCTCGGCCAGCTCTGCGACGGGACCAGCGGTCTCGGCGTCTACGCCGGTGAGATCTCGTCCCGCTGGTACATCAACCCGCCGCGCGTCTGGGCGCCGAAGGAGCTCGTCGCCTACGGGGTGGCCAAGGGCGTCGCCGGCGAGCCCGGCGCGGCCTACCGTGACTCGGACACCGGCTACCTTCTGCTCGGCCTCGCTCTCGAGCGCGCGGCGGGGGCTTCGGCGGCGGAGCTGTTCTCGGAGTACGTGTTCGAGCCGCTGGGCATGGACTCCAGCTCGCTGCCCTCGACGACGAACGGCTCGGAGACGTGGCTGAACGGCCTGCGGTCGGGCGACACCAAGGGGAGGCCGGACTGCGCCGCGCCCGCCGACCTCACGAGCCTCTCGCCCACGACCGCCTTCACCGCCGGTGGAGCCGTGTCGACGGTGGGCGACCTGAGCGACTACATCCAGTCCGTCGCGCTCGGTGCCCGCTCCTACGACGTCGAGAGTCGGTTCGCCGACCCGCTGCCGATCTCGAGCGACGCGCCGAGCTGGTTCACCGTCACCGGCGGCGCCTTCCAGGCAGGCAGCCTGGTCGGCAGCTCCGGAGCGGTCCCGGGATACCTGACGGCGGCGTACGCCGACACCGAGACCGGCCTGTCGGTCGTCGTCGTCCTCAACAACTCGCGTGCCGGCAGCGCCGTCCCGCGACAGCTGGCCTGGCAGCTCGCCGCACTCGCTTCCAAGGCCCCGGCCGCCGAAGGGCAGAGCGCTCCCGAGGCCGGCGGGCTCCCGTGGGAGGCGGCGACCTTCGGCGACGCGATCGTCGACGACGCCATCTGCCCGCTTCCGTGAACCCGCGCTCGACCTCGGCGGTCGCGCTCGTCGTCGCCGGGCTCGCCTGCCAGGAGGTCGGCGCCGCGCTGGCCTTCCAGCTCTTCCCGCAGGCCGGACCGCTCGGCATGGTCATGCTGCGGCTCGTGTTCTCGGCGGCGGTCCTGCTGGCCATCGCGCGGCCCCGCTGGCGCGGTCACAGCCGTGCGTCGTGGATCGCGGTGCTGCGCTTCGGCGCGGTCCTGGCGGTCATGAACGGCTTCTTCTACCTCGCCCTGCAGCGGCTTCCGCTCGGCATCGCGGTCACGATCGAGGTGCTCGGCCCGTTGGTGCTCTCGATCATCGCCAGCCGCCGGGCCTCGGCGTGGCTGTGGGCGGGGCTGGCGCTGGTCGGCGTCGTGGCCCTCGGCGGCGGAGGGTGGGACCGGCTCGACCCCTGGGGGGTGCTGTTCGCCCTCGGGGCGGCGGTCAGCTGGGCGCTGTACATCCTCGCGTCGGCCCGGGTGGGGGCCGCGTTCCCGCGGCTCGACGGGCTCGCCCTCGCGATGACCTTCGGGGCGGTGCTGGCGCTCCCGTTCGGGATCGCCGATGCGGGCACCGCGCTCCTGCGGTGGGATCTCCTGGCGCTGGGGGCGGCCGTCGCCGTGCTGAGCTCGACGATCCCGTACGCGCTCGAGCTCGTGGCGCTGCGGCGCCTGCCGGCATCGGCCTTCGCCATCCTCATGAGCCTGGCGCCGGCGACCGCGGCGCTGGCTGGACTGGTGCTGCTCGGCCAGCGCCTGACGGTGCTCGAGGTGCTCGGCATCGGCCTCGTGATCGCCGCGTCGATCGGGGCCGTCCGCGCCGCGGGGCGCAGAGCGCGGGAGGCGGCGGAGCCCGTCGGCTGATTCACTTATTCTTCGTGCTTGACAAAGGTGAAGAATAAGCAGGAGACTGTGGCTGGGCGAGAGTCCGAGCCCGCACAGCATGCGCGCCGCATCGACGCACGCGCACGAGAACCCTTCCGGGAAGGAAACCTCAATGAAGAGCATCCGCATGGCGGCACCCGCGCTGATCGCGGTGGGCGCACTGGCGCTCGCCGGCTGCACCACGTCGGAACCGGCGGGCGAGACAGCCGATCCGGGCAGCCTGACCGTCTGGATCATGGGCGACAGCTCCGAGAACTTCGACGCCCTCGTGGCGCCGTTCGAGGAGGAGTCGGGGGTCGACGTCGAGACGGTCGCCGTGCCGTGGGACGCGATCGACCAGAAGTTCACCACCGCCGTCGCCTCGGGCGAGGGCCCCGACGTGCTGCAGATCGGCGTCTCGAAGCTGCGCACCTTCGCCGACAGCGGCGCCCTGCTCGAGCTCGGCGCCGACACCGTGGCCGACTACCCGAACCTCGCGGCCGGCAACTTCCTCGACGGCGTCGCCGGCGAGGCGACCGCGATCGGCGGAAAGGTCGTCTCGCTGCCGTGGGTGTCCGACACGCGCGTGCTGTTCACGCGGACCGACATCCTCGCCGAGGCGGGCATCGACGCACCGCCGGCGACGTGGGAGGAGCTGCGCGCCGACGCCAAGACCCTCGCGGCCCGCGGGGATGGCCAGTACGGCTACTACATCCCGCAGTGGGACAGCGCGCTCCCGGTGGTCATGACCTGGGACCAGGGCGGCGAGATCGTCGACGGCGACGGGATGGTCGATTTCGACACCCCGGAGTTCCAGCAGGCCGTCGACCTGTACACGGGCCTCTACGCCGACGGCAGCGTGCCCACCAACAGCGACTTCGACCAGACGCAGGGCTTCGTCTCGGGCGCTGCGCCGATGCTCGTCAGCGGACCGTACCTGGCCGGCGCCATCGCCGATGCCGCACCCGAGCTCGAGGGGAAGTGGACGGTGACGACGCTGCCGACCGCGGCGGCCGGCACCTCCCTGCTCGCCGGCTCCAACCTCGGCGTCTGGGGCTCCACGAAGAACGAGGAGGGGGCGCTCGAGCTCCTCGACTTCCTGTCGGCTCCCGAGACCCAGGTCTCGTGGTTCGAGTCCGACGGCCAGCTCCCCACGGTGAAGGCGGCGCTGTCCGATCCCGCTCTCGCCGCAGATCCGCTCGTCGAGGTCTACTCGCAGCAGCTGGCCGATGCCCGGCTCCTTCCGCTCGTCCCGAACTGGGACGGCGAGACCGGCAAGGCGCTGCTGGACGCGCTGAACAGCATCGTGCTCACCGGCGCCGACCGCGACCAGACGCTGGACGCCCTCTTCCAGGCGACGAGCGGCACCTCGGTCAACTGACCCGACGGCGGGGCGCGGCCACCACCGCGCCCCGCCTGCCCGCCCGTCGTCGCGACCGAGCCCACGGAGGGCCATGAAGACCCGACTCACCGGCTACGCCTTCATCACGCCGGCGATGCTGCTGCTGATCACCTTCGGGGTGCTGCCCATCGCGGTCGCGATGGTGGTGAGCCTCACCGACATGAATCTCGCCGGCCTCGGCGACTGGTCCCGGATCCGCTTCATCGGAGCCGACAACTACGCCGCGCTGTTCGCCGACCGCGCGTTCTGGCAGGCGATGGGCAACACCGCGCTGTTCGCCGTGGTCGGCGTCCCGGCCGTCGTGGGGCTGTCGCTGCTCATCGCGCTCGGCCTGAACGCCTCGCAGGGGCGCTTCTTCCGCGCGCTGCGCTCGTTCTACTTCGTTCCCGCGATCACCGCGATCGTCGCCGTCGCACTCGTGTGGGGCTACCTCTTCAACACCCAGTTCGGCCTCTTCAACCACCTGCTCTCCCTCGTCGGGCTGCCCCCGGTGCCGTGGCTGTCCGACCCGGTGGTGGTGAAGTTCTCGGTGGTCTGGGTGGCGGTGTGGCGGGGCATCGGCCTCAACGTCATCATCCTTCTCGCCGCCCTCCAGGGCGTGCCGAAGGAGTACCTGGAGGCGGCATCGATCGACGGCGCCTCCCGGGTGCGGCAGATCGTCTCGATCGTGCTCCCGCTCCTGCGGTTCGCCCTGTTCTTCGTCACCATCACGACGATCATCGCGTGGCTCCAGTTCTTCGACGAGCCGTTCGTCCTCACCAAGGGCGGACCGCTCGGCGCGTCCACGTCGATCTCCCTCTTCCTGTACCAGAAGGGGTTCTCGGCGAGTCAGTTCGGCTACGCGAGCGCCGGATCCGTCGTCCTCTTCGTCATCATCGCGGTCGTCACCGTGGTGCAGCTGCGCGCGCGGAGGTCCGATGTCGACTACTGATCCCGTCCGTCGCCGGCGCGCGCGTTCGCGGGTGCGTCCCGGCACCGTCGTGCTCGGCGCGCTCCTCGCCGTGGGGGCCCTGCTCACCGCCTTCCCCTTCCTGTGGATGATCTTCGGCTCGGTCAAGCCGCGCAGCGAGTCGGTGGCCTATCCGCCGCAGCTGCTCCCGCAGGAGCCGACCTTCGAGTTCTTCGTCGAGCTCTTCACGAAGCTCGATTTCGGCCGCTACCTCGTCAACACGCTGCTCATCGTGGCGATCTGCATGGTCGGGCTGCTGCTCATGGCGGCCGCCGGATACGGCTTCGCCAAGTTCTCCTTCCCCGGGCGCGACGTGCTGTTCTTCCTGGTGCTCGTCACGATGATGATCCCCGGGCAGGTCACGATGATCCCGAGCTACCTGATCCTCAACGGGCTGGACCTCACCAACACCCTGATCGGGATCGCGCTGCCGATGCTCGTCTCGGGGTTCAGCGTGTTCCTGTTCCGCCAGTTCATGACGACGATCCCCGACGAGGTCATCGAGGCCGCGCGGATGGACGGGGCGGGGGAGTGGCGGATCTTCCTGCGCATCGTGCTGCCCATGTCGGGGCCGATCCTCGCCGTCCAGGTGGTGCTGACCTTCATCGCCGGGTGGAACAGCTTCCTCTGGCCCCTCATCATCGCGAATGACCAGCGGCTCTACACCCTCTCGGTCGGCCTGTCGCTGCTGAACCAGCAGATCGCCACCAACCCCGCGCTGCAGATGGCGGCCTCCACCCTCATGGTCGTGCCGATCCTCGTCGTCTTCGTCGTCTTCCAGCGCTACATCGTGCAGGGCTTCGCCCTCTCCGGACTCAAGTGAGGAACGCCCCCCGATGACCACGACCCGCACCGGCTTCGTCCATGCCGAGGGCACGCAGCTCGTCGACGACCAGGGCCCGATCCTGCTGCGCGGAGTCGGACTCGGCAACTGGCTCCTCCCCGAGGGATACATGTGGCGGTTCGGCGACGCGCTGGCCTCGCCGCGCCAGATCGAGGCGCGCATCGAGGCGCTGGTCGGCGCGGACCGCGCGGGCCAGTTCTGGCGCCGGTTCCAGGACGGCTTCGTCACCGAGCACGACATCGCGCTGATCGCCGCGCAGGGCTTCGACCATGTGCGCCTGCCGCTGAACGCACGGGTGCTCCAGGCCGATGACAGGACGTTCCTGGAGCGCGGGTTCGAGCTCGTCGACCGTGCGGTGCGCTGGTCGCGCGCGCACGGCCTGCGCGTGCTGCTGGACCTGCACGGCGCGCCGGGCGGCCAGACGGGGACCAACATCGACGACTCGCCCCGGGGCATGCCCGAGCTGTTCATGGAACGCGGGTACCGCGACCGCACGATCGCGCTGTGGGAGGAGCTGGCGCGCCGCTACCGCGACGAGCCCGCCGTGCTGGGCTACGACCTGCTGAACGAGCCGCTGCCCAACGCGTGGCAGCACCGTTACGAGGGCGAGCTGGTCGCGCTGTACCGCGACCTCACCGACGCGATCCGCGCGATCGACGACCGCCACCTGCTGATGTACGAGGGCAGCCACTGGGCGACCAACTGGCAGCCGCTGGCGGACCGTTTCGACGCCAACCAGGCGCTGCAGTTCCATCGCTACTGGTGCGCGCCCGACCGCACGAGCATCGCCCCCTACCTCGCCGCGCGCGAGGCGCTGCGCACCCCGATCTACATGGGGGAGGGCGGCGAGAACACGCCCGCCTGGATCTACGCCGCCACCCGGCTGTACGAGCGGCACGACATCGGCTGGAACTTCTGGCCGTGGAAGAAGCTCGACACGCGCACCTCTCCGCTGTCGATCCGCACCCCGGCCGGATGGGAGCTCATCGCCGACCCGGCTGCCGGCCTCGACGGCGACCGGGCGTGGACGATCCTCGACGACTACCTGGCGGCGATGGCCGCGGACCGCTGCGACGTGCGGGAGCCGGTGCTCGACGCCCTCTTCGCCCGGGCCCCCCTCACCCTCCCCGGGTGGGCCGGTGCCCGGGGCGACGAGGCGGCCATCGCCGACACCACGACGGCGCCGGTCCCGGACGCCGTGTGGGATCGCCCGTCGGGAGCGCCCTACGCCGACCTCGAGGTGCCGGGCAGCCGCCTCGCGGCCGGCGACACCCTGCGGTATGCCCTCGCCGAGGGGCCTGTCACCTGGACGGTCGACGCCGACGAGCCCGGTGCGATCGAGGTGCGGCGCGCGGACGGGGCGCTCCTGCTGACGGCGCTCGCCCCGGTCGTCGTGCGCGCTGTGACCGTGGGACCATGACCGGATACCTTCGGAGGATGAGCTCACCCGGCGGCCGCCACCTCGTCGCGGCGGAGTCGCTGACCGTCACCGACCTGCGCCAGCGCAACCGCTCGGCGGCGCTCCAGTTCATCATCCGCGAGCGCGAGACCACCCGTGCCGACGTCGCCCGGCACTGCGGGCTGTCCACGGCCGCGGCCGCCAACATCGTCACCGAGCTGCTGGCGGCGGGCCTCGTGGCCGAGTACGGCAGCCGTGCCTCCCGCGGAGGCCGCCCCATCGCCATCATCGGACCGCGCCTCGACGGCGCCTTCGCCGTCGGCGCCGACGTCGGCGAGCGCGGCGTCGCGGTCGAGCTGTTCGATCTCGGCCTCAACCCCGTCGACCGCGAGTTCCGCGGCGGCGCCCGCCAGGAGTCGCCCGACGACATCCACCGCGACCTGCGCGAGGCGCTGGAGGCCCTGCGGGTGCGCAATCTCGAGCGCTGGCCGAAGGTGCTGGGGATCGGCCTGGGTCTTCCCGGCGTCGTGGAGACGTCGCCGGACGGCACCCAGACCCTGTACGCCCAATCGCTCGGCTGGGAGGCGCACACCATCCCCACCGATCTCGCCGGCGACCTCCCGGTGTTCGCCGAGAACGGCGCGAAGACCCAGGCGCGGGCAGAGCTGTGGTTCGGCGCCGCGCGTGGGTCTGCACACGCGCTCGTCGCCCTGCTCGGCCGAGGGGTCGGACTCGGCGTGATCAGCGACGGGCAGCTCGCGCACGGCGCGTTCAGCAGCGCCACCGAGTGGGGGCACACCAAGATCCGCTTCGACGGGGAGGTGTGCCGCTGCGGCGACCGCGGCTGCGTCGAGGCCTACGTCGGGGCGGATGCGGTGCTCGGCGCCTGGCGCGCAGCCGGCGGGCAGTTCGAGGGCAGCGGCTGGACCGCGCTCGGCGCGCTCCTCGACGCGGCCGTCTCGGGCGACGAGGCGGCTGCCCGGGTGGTGGCGGGAGCCGTCGACGCGCTCGGCGCGGCGCTCGGCAGCATGGTCAATCTCCTCAACCCGCAGCGCATCGTGATCGGCGGCTGGGTGGGTCTGCGGCTCATGGAGCGCCACGCCGACGACGTGCTCGCCGCGACCCGTGCCCGCAGCCTCCGCCGGCTGTCCGAGCAGTTCGACATCGTCCCGGCCACCTTCGGCGGCGACACCGTCGCGCTCGGATCCGCCCTCATGCCGATCGAGCAGCTCATCGCCCAGGGCCGCTCAGTGGACCAGGGGCGCTCAGTAGACCAGGGGCGCTCAGTGGATCAGGTGGCCGGGGGAACGACCCGCCGGTAGCGGATGTGCGTGGCCAGCACGGAGGGCAGCACCTCGACCGGCTCGAAGTCGAACGTCTCGCCGTCGAAGATGCGCTCGCCCGATCCGAGGAGCACGGGCGCGATGTCGAGGGTGAGCTCGTCGATCACCCCGGCCGCGAGAGCCTGCCGCACGGTCGATGCGCCGCCGGCGATGTCGACGCCGCGGTCGCCCGCCGCGTCGAGCGCTCGTGCGTAGGCGGCGTCGAATCCGTCGGTCACGAAGTGGAAGGTGGTGCCGCCCGCCATCTCGATCGACGCGCGCTCGTGGTGGGTGAGCACGAACACGGGCGCGTGATACGGCGGCTCATCGCCCCACCATCCGCGCCACCGGTCGTCCCACGCGCCGCGGATCGGGCCGAACATGTTGCGGCCCATCACGTACGCGCCGCGCGGTCGCCCGAGCCACGCGGACGCCTCGGCATCCGCCTCCGTCGCCCGTGGATCGCCCAGGTGCCACCGGTGCAGCTCCAGCCCCCGTCGGCCGAGCGGGTCCTCCGGCGACTGCGACGGCCCGGCGACGAAGCCGTCGAGCGAGATGGACATGTGGCAGGTGGTGTCCGCCATCGCCGCCCCTTCCGTGGGATTCCCACGCACCGTATCGCACGCCGCCGACGCCGCACGAGGCCGGCGTCGCACCACCGCCGGGTCGCGGATTCGGATGATCGCGTCCGAATCGGACCCGCCCGGCCGAATCCTCCGAATCCGCGACGATTCTCCGAATCCGGGATGGACGGGATCCGCGACGGCGCCCATCGGCGGGCGGCCGTGCCCTGTCAGCGCGGCTGGCCGGGCCGGGCGGTCGACGCGCGGGGGATGAGGGTGGGGAGCGCTCGGCGCGGCTCCGAGGTGGCGGCGCCGTCGAGCAGCAGCTCGATCGCCGACGCGGCGATCTGGTCGAACGGCGTGTGGACGCTCGTCATCGGCGTGGGCAGGCGCGAGGCGAGCGGGATGTCGTTGTAGCCGACGACGGAGAGGTCGCGGGCGACGCGGATGCCGAGGGACAGCGCCGCGCTCACCACCCCGATCGCCAGGTTGTCGTTCGCCGCGAAGATCGCCGTCGGCCGTCGCCGGGGGTCGGTCAGCAGCTGACGGCCGGCCTCGACGCCGTGGTCCACGCCGTAGCCGGCCCAGACGATGCGCTCGTCGGGCACCGTCAACCCGGCTTCGCCGAGCGCGCGGAGGGCGCCCGCGTGGCGGTCGACGCCGGTGGAGGTGAACAGGGGCCCGTTGACGAGGGCGATCTCGCGGTGCCCGAGATCGATGAGGTGCCGCACGGCCATGTAGCCTCCGGCCTCGTCGTCGCCGAGCGACGAGGGGCTGACCCGGTCGGTGCGCAGTGCCAGGACGTGCGGGATGCCGCGGGCCCGGAGCGAGGCGGGGAGGTCGTCGTCGAGGCGGGCGGTCGCGAGGATGAGGCCGTCGAGGCCCCGGTCGAGGAGGGTCTCGGTGGCGCGGCGCTCCTCGGCGGGGTCGTCGCCGCACGTCGCGACCACGGCGAAGTAGCCCTGGCGCCGCGCCGTGCGCTCGATCGCCTCGAACATCAGGGCCATCACCGCATCGGTCAGCCGGGGGACGAGCACGCCGATCGTCGCCGTCGCGCCCCGCCGCAGGCTGGACGCGTACATGTTGCGCCGATAGCCGAGCCGGTCGGCGGTGTCGCGCACCTTCTGCGCCGTCGCCGTGCGCGACGACGGGATGCGCTCGTCGAGCACGCGACTCACCGTCGAGATGCTGACGCCCGCCGCGTCTGCGACATCGCGCAGCGTGACGGTCTGACGTTCGGCCATCGCTCCTCCTCCCTGCCGAGTCTAGGCGGCTCGGGAACGTTTGCAATCGAGCTCTTGACACGCGGCGCGGCTCGCGTGCATACTCGTCGTGCAAACGTTCCTGCAAACGTTATTGTGAACGTTTCTACATCGACGTGAAACGCAAGGAGAACATCATGGTCCTCGACCTCCGCGGCCTGAACCCCGCCCCCGTCACCCCCTTCACCGAGGACGGCGAGGTCGACTTCGCCGCCATCCAGCGCCTGGGCTCCTGGCTCGGCTCGATCGACGGCGTGAAGAGCCTCGTCGTGCTCGGCCACGCCGGCGAGGGCACCTTCCTCACCGAGCCCGAGCAACTCGACGTGATCCGCGCCTTCCGGGACTCGGTCGAGGGCCGGCTGCCGATCATCGCCGGCATCACGAAGGAGGGGAACAAGACGGCCGCCCTCGAGGCGAAGGCCGCCGCGGACGCCGGCGCCGTCGGCGCCCTGGTCTACCCCTCGCACGGGTGGCTCCGCTTCGGCTTCCAGCCCGGCGCGCCGCAGACCCGCTACCGCGCCATCTGGGAGGAGTCGGGCCTCGAGGAGATCCTGTTCCAGTACCCGGACAACACGAAGGCGTCGTACGACCTCGACACGCAGCTGGAGATCGCCGGCCAGGAGGGCGTCAACCACACGAAGAACGGCGTGCGGAACATGAAGCGGTGGTACACCGAGATCCCCGCCCTGCGTGCGGCGTACCCCGAGCTGCAGGTCCTCTCGTGCCACGACGAGTACCTGCTCCCGACGATGTTCGACGTCGACGGCCTCCTCGTCGGCTACGGGAACATCGCCCCCGAGGCGCTCGTCGAGCTGATCGAGGCCGGGAAGCGGAAGGACTACGCCGCCGCCCACGCCATCCACGAGAAGCTGCTCCCCGTGACGAAGGCGGTCTACCACCGCGGCTCGCACATGGAGGGCACGGTCGCGCTCAAGTGGGGTCTCGTCAACCGCGGGATCCTCGACCACGCCACCGTGCGCACGCCCCTGCTGCCGCTGCCCGACGGCGCGTCGGCCGAGATCGCCGCCGCGTTCCGGTCGGCCGAGCTCGCACCGGTCACCGTCTCGGCGTGACCGCCTGCCCGCGGCGGCGACCACGCCGCCGCCGCGGGCATCCTCCTCGTCGCGCCGATGCGGCATCCCCTCGTCGTCAATGAAGACCGAGCGGCCAGTGGCCGCCCTCCTCGAAGGAGAGCAACACGAAATGAACGAACACGTCACCTCCCGACCGCCCGCAACCCCGGGCACCGGCCACGGCCGCATCGATACTGAGACGGTGCGCAACATCGTCGAGTCGCGGAAGACGCGCCGCACCCTCTGGCGCCAGCTCGCGCTCATCGGGCCGGCCTTCGTCGCCGGCGCCTGGCAGTTCGGCCCCGGCAACCTGACGACCGCCATGAACGCGGGCGCCCTCTACGGGTACGCGCTCATCTGGGTCATCATCGTCTCCACGATCCTCATGATCTTCCTCACCGACATGAGCGTGCGCCTGGGCATCCGCACCCCCGTCTCCCTCATCTCGTCCATCAAGGAGCGCCTCGGCGGCTGGGTCGGCGTCGTCGCCGGCTTCGGCGTCTTCCTCATCACCCTGTGCTTCTCGGTCGGCAACGCCGTCGGCTCGGGCGTGGGTCTCTCCATGCTCATCCCCGGCACCTCGCCCGTCATGTGGACCGTCATCTGCACCGTCGCCGTGGCGTCGATCCTGCTGCTGAAGGGCATCTACGGGATCGTCGAGAAGATCCTCATCGTGATCGTCGCGCTCATGGCGGTGAGCTTCATCGTCTCGGCCTTCGTGTCGAACCCGGACTGGGCGGCCGCCGGGGCCGGCCTCATCCCCGTCATCCCCGACGGCGCGTGGCTGCTCATCATCGGGCTCGTGGGCACCAACTTCTCGATCAACGCCGCGTTCTACACCTCCTACGGCACCAAGGCGCGTCGTCGCACCGAGGCGGACTACCGCGACATCACGATGGTCGACACCGTGCCGGGCATCATCGCGCCCGGTGTCATGACCGCGCTCGTGATCGTCGTGGCCGCCGCCGTGCTGAACGCCACCGGCACCGATGCGCCGGGCGCCTTCGGCGGGCTCGCGAAGATCTTCGAGCCGGTCGCCGGCCCCGTCGGAGCCTGGATCTTCGCGCTCGGATTCTTCGGCTCGGCCTTCTCGTCGATGATCCCGAACTGCATCGCGGGCGGCACGATGCTCTCCGACGCGCTGGGGAAGGGCGCCTCTGCCGACACCCGCACCGCACGGCTCGGGAGCGCGTTCATCCTCGCCTTCGGGCTCACCATCACGATCGTGTTCGCCGGGTCGTCGCCGGTCGAGCTCATCATCATCGCCCAGGCGCTGACCGTGCTGTTCGCACCGATCCTGGCCGCGCTGATCCTCGTCATGGCCAATGACCGGAAGCTCATGGGCCGGCTGCGCAACCGGTGGTGGCAGAACGCCTTCGGCGTGCTGGGCCTGGTCTCGGTGCTCGCCCTGTCGGTCCGCCTCATCGTGAGCCTCGTCGGCGGCTGAGCTCGGACGAGACGTGCACGGAACGGCCCCCGACGGTGAGAACACCCAGGCACGACCAGTCCTTCTCATGTCGGCCCGGCGATTCGCCCAGCCTGTGCGACATACCAGGCAGCGGACATAGACTCGTCGCATGCTTTCCGTGTGGCGCACCTCGCAGGTGCAGGAGGAGGTCTCCGGCGCGCACTGCGCCGGCGGCACAGACTGACGCCCCTGCCGACACCGATCCGGTCGTCGGCTCTTCCGTCGTCTCCTCTTCCTCGGCGCCCACGCTGCCCGGTATCCCGGGTATCCGCCGGTGTGCGCCGCCTCACCCGCCTCTTCCGAGGCAGAAAGCAGCCATCATGCTCCCCGTCGACGAGCGCACGATCCGTGCGTCGTTCCTCAACGCCTCCCGCAAGGAGGCCGCGTCCCTCACCCTTCCCGCCGGCTTCGACGACCTCGATGTCGACGCGCTCGACTTCCTCGGGTGGTCCGACCCGAAGATGCCGCGCCGCGCGTACGTCGTGGCTCAGGACGAGGCGGGCGACACCGTCGCCGTCCTCCTGCAGCAGGCCGAGCAGCGCACCCTCGCCCGGGCGCAGTGCTCCTGGTGCGACGACGTCACGCTCCGCAACGACGTCCAGTTCTTCGCGGCGCGCAAGGCCGGTGCCGCCGGACGCCGCGGCGACGTCCTCGGCACGCTGATCTGCACGAACTTCGCGTGCTCGGCGAACGTGCGGCGCCTGCCGCCGCTCGCCTACGAGGGATACGACCGCGAGGCCGCGCGCGACCTGCGCATCCTGCGGCTGCAGGAGCACGTGCAGGGCTTCCTCCGCGAGCTGCGCGGCTGACGCGTCCGAGGGTTCGGGGGCGTCAGGGTGCGACGCGCACCCGGCGTCCCTCGAACTCGACGACGTCGCCGAGCTGGAGCTGCCGCCCGCGGCGGCGGTCGACCTCGCCGTTGACCGTCACGAGGCCGTCGATGATGGCCTCCTTCACGTCGCCGCCGGAGTCGAGCACGCCCGCGAACTTCAGGAACGGGCCGAGGCGGATCATGTCGCCGCCGATCGAGATGTCGTCGATGGGTGCCGAGTCGGGGGATGCCGGGGTTTTGGATGCCGGGGTGCTCACCCTCGAATGGTAGGCCACCGGGCCGGAGCCGATCCGAGCCGGCGGCGGGCTCGTAGGCTGACACGATGACCGATGTGCGCGGAGCCGAGCCGCGACCGGACCGGGCCTCCGGGCGCACGCTGCTCGTCGGCTGCGGGCGGGTGGCCACCCGGCTGGGGCTCCGCCTCGCCGCGCGAGGGGAGGAGGTGATCGGCGTCCGACGGCATGCGGGCGACCTCCCGGCGGCCTTCCGCGCACTCGTGCACGATCTCGATGCGCCGCTTCCCTCGGCGCTGCCCGCGGTCGACTCGATGGTCATCACCCTTCCTCCCGGTCGCGAGGGCACGCCGGGGTACCGTACATGGCTGGATCATGTCGCCGCGGCGCTCCCCGCCGTCCCGGCGCGGACGGTGTTCGTCTCCTCGACCGGGGTGTTCGAGCGGAAGGGTGCGGCGCCCGTCGACGAGTCGCACCGGCCGCAGCCGTCGTCGCCGCGCGGACAGGAGCTCTGGGAGGGCGAGACCGCGGCGAGGGAGCTCTTCGCGGCGGTCGTCGTGCGTCCGGCGGGCATCTACGGGCCGGGACGCGAGCACCTCGTGCGCCAGGTCCGCACCGGGGCGCAGGTCGACTACTCCCGTCGCACCAACCGCATTCACGAGGCGGATCTCGCGCGAGCGCTCGACCGCATCCTCACGATGGCGGACCCGCCCGCCGTCCTCCACGCGGTGGACTCCGCGCCCGCGCTCCTGGGCGAGGTCGTGGCGTTCATCGCCGACGAGCTGCGCCTCCCTCACCCGCCCCGCGCCGCGGCGCGGCACGAGGGGATCGTGCTCGACGGCCGCCTTCTGCGGTCGGTGCTGGGCGAGCTCGAGTTCCCCGACTACCGCAGCGGCTACCGCGACCTGCTCGGCCGTCGCCCCTGACAGCGACGGCACCAGCCGATCCCGTGGCAACGGCAGGCTGGATCCGCCGTTTCGGGCGGATCCAGCCCCGAACCGACGATCCAGCCTGCTTTTCGCACGTCGATCGCATCGGAGGACGGCCGTCCCCGCCCGGCCACGGGCTAGCGTGAACCCATGGCATCTGTTCTCGTCACGGGATCCGCGGGCGGACTGGGTCTGAACGCCGCCGCACAACTGGCGCGCGACGGGCACGACGTGGTCGTCCACGCCCGCCGCGCCGACCGTCTGCCGGCCCCGCCCGAGGGCCACTCGTGGGCGGGTGCGGTGGTCGGCGACCTGTCATCCCTCGACAAGGTGCGCGAGGTGGCGGCCGCGGCCGAGGAGCACGGCCGCTTCGACGCCGTCATCCACAACGCCGGCCTCCTCGACGCCGCCGGGATGATCGAGGTGAACATCGTCGCCCCGTTCGCGCTCACGGCGCTGATGACGCGGCCGTCCCGGATCATCGCCCTCAGCAGCGGCATGCACCGCGGCGGCTCCACGGATCTCACGCGGATGGCGCGGGGGAACGCCTCGTACAGCGACACGAAGCTGTGGGTGACGGCGCTGATCATGGCGTTCGCGGAGCGTTGGCCCGACACCCTCAGCCACGCCGTCGACCCCGGCTGGGTGCCGACGCGCATGGGCGGCGCCGGAGCACCCGACGATCTGGAGGCCGGCCACCTGACCCAGACCTGGCTCGCGACGGCCGACGACATCGAGCCGCGGACCGGCGGCTACTGGCATCACCGCGTCACGCAGCGCCCGCACGCCGCGGCGCTCGACCCGGGCTTCCAGCGCGCGCTCGTGGCCGCCCTTGAGGAGCGCACCGGGCTCACGCTCCCGGCGTAGCGCACCCGGCGATGCCGACATTCCCGCCGACTTGACCTGGAGCACACTCCAGCTCGCAGGATGGGGGTGTGAATGCGATCACCCTTCCCGAGCCGGCGGCCGACGTGCCCGCCGGCGGCCTCACGATCGGCGAGGTCGCACGCCTCACCGGGCTGAGCGTCGACACCCTGCGCTACTACGAGCGGGAGGGGCTGCTCCTCGAGGCCGCTCCCCGCGACCCGGCGGGGCGGCGTCGCTACGGCACTGATGGTCTGTCGTGGATCGCAGCGATCCTCATGCTGCGCGAGACGGGGATGCCGATCTCCGACATGCGTGCGCTCGCCGCGCTGTCGCGCACGGACGGCACCGAGGCCGAACGCCTCACGGTGCTGAGGGCGCACCGCCGGCGCATCCTCGAGGAGCTCGATCGCACGCGGCGGCACCTGGCCGCCCTGGAGAAGAAGATCGCGGTGTACGAGGAGGTCGTCGGCTCCGCCTCTGGCAGCGGGGAGAGCCCTGGCAGCGGGGAGAGCCCTGGCCGCGGGGAGAGCTCTGGCCGCGGGGAGAACTCCGGCCGCGGGGAGAGGAGCGGCTCGTGAGGAGCGCACGACTGGGCGACGGGCTGTCGGTGTCGGCGATCGGACTCGGCGCCATGGGCATGAGCGCGTACTACGGTCCCACCGACGAGACCGAGGCGATCGCGACCCTCCGCCATGCGCTCGACCTCGGCGTGACGTTCATCGACACGGCCGAGGCGTACGGGCCGTTCGAGAACGAGAAGCTCATCGCCCGCGCGATCGGAGACCGCCGCGACGAGCTGACCATCGCCACGAAGGCGTCGGCCGAGATGGACGACGACGGCACGATCCTGGGCCGCAACGGCACCCCCGAGTACATCCGGAGGGCTGCCGAGCGCTCGCTGCGGCACCTGGGCATGGAGGTCATCGACCTCTACTACCTGCACCGGGTGGACCCGCAGGTTCCCATCGAGGAGAGCGTGGGCGGCCTGGCCGAGCTCGTGAGGGAGGGAAAGGTGCGGCACATCGGCCTGTCGGAGGCCTCGGCCCCCACGCTACGGCGTGCGCAGGCGGTGCACCCCATCGCCGCGGTGCAGTCGGAGTTCTCGCTGTTCGCCCGCGACATGCTCCGCAACGACGAGAAGGCCACCGCGGACGAGTTGGGCATCGGCGTCGTCGCCTTCTCGCCGCTCGGCCGCGGCACCCTCACCGACGGCATCCGCTCGCTCGACGACCTGTCGCCCGACGACGCCCGGCGCACGCTTCCGCGCTTCCAGCCGCAGGCCTTCGCGGCCAACCGCGCCCTCGTCGATCGCGTCGAGGAGATCGCCCGCGAGCACGATGCGACCGTCGCGCAGATCGCGCTGGCCTGGGTGATGGCCGAAGGAGTCGTCCCGATCCCCGGTACGCGCCACCGGGCGCGGCTCGACGAGAACGCGGCCGCCGCCGGCATCCTGCTCACCGAGGCGGAGCGCGAGCGGCTGCGGTCCGCGCTCCCCGACGGGGAGATCGTCGGCTCGCGCGACGGCATCGACGCCCCCGCCGGCGTCGACCGCTGACCGCACGGCCCGTCGGGAGCCGCTGCGCATCCGGATCCGCCTCACACTTCCCTCTCACGCGTCGTCGTCTCTGCAGAGGGCCGGAACAGCCGGCTCGAGAGGAGTTCGGAACGGTGAAGGTACTCATCGCAGGTGGGCGTGGTCGAGTGGGCGCGAAGGTGGCGGATGCCCTGGAGGCTCGTGGAGTCGAGGTGGTCTCGGGCGGACTGGACGACGGGGTGGACTACCTCGCCGGCACGGGTGTCGCAGAGGCGCTCGAGGGCGTCGACACCATCATCAACGTGCTGAACACCGGTCGGTTCGACAAGGACGGCGCGGTCGGGTTCTTCGAGGGCTCGACCCGCACGTTGACGACGGAAGGCCTGCGTGCCGGCGTGACCCACCACATCCTGCTGTCGATCGTGGGCGTGGGCGAGGGCGATGCCTCGGACGTCGGCTACTACCTGGGGAAGGTGGCGCAGGAGCGGGCGGTCAAGGCAGGCGGGATCCCGTACACGATCGTCCGGTCCACCCAGTTCCAGAGCTACATCGGCGTGCTCGCAGACCAGCACACCGTGGACGGCACCGTCCTCGCGCCGCGGGACTACATCCAGCCGGTCGACCTGGACGAGCTCGTGGCGCTCCTCGTCGAGGTGACGCTGGAGGCGCAGCCGCGGGGGGAGGTGGAGATCGCGGGGCCCGAGCGCTTCCACCTCGACGACCTGCTGCGCGGCACCCTCGCTGCGTCCGGAGACCCCCGTCCGGTGGTCACCGTCGAGAGTGCGGGCACCATCGATGCGATGGTCCCCCGCGGCGCGTATCGCGTCGGAACGGTGCTCTTCCCGCTTCGCGACATCCCCGTCGCGCACTGATGCGGAGCGTGACGGCGATGACGAACGGCCGCTTCCCGAGCCCCTCACCCGCCCCCACCGACGCACGCGTCGGTGCCGTACAACTCGCCGCGCTGATCGGCTCGATCGTCATCGCGGCGGTCGTCGGCATCTGGGCGTACGTGTTCCCTCGCGAGTTCTACGACTCGTTCCCCGCCGTGCTGGGGGAGTGGATCTCGCAGGACGGACCTTTCAACGAGCACCTGATCCGAGACCACGGCGCCCAGTACCTCGCGCTGGGACTGGCGAGCGTGTTCGGACTGATCTGTCGCTCCCAGGTGGGCTACCGCTTGCTGGGAGTCGCGTGGACCACGTTCGGCGTGCTCCATTTCGCCTACCACGTGACGCACCTGGCGCACATGACGGTGTCCGACCAGATCGGTCAGATCACCGTGCTCGCGCTGGCCGGGCTCCTCGGCGTCGGGCTCTTCATCTCGCCGCGTCGTGAGGGGCGTCGGTAGTCGCGTCGAGTTCGCTCGACGACGCGAGTCCGCGGCGGACTCGGGCGTTGAGCATCTCCGACATGACGAGGCCGAGGATCACGAGCCCGGCGAGGAACGGCGGGAAGACCCACATCCCCGCGCCGTCCGCGAGCGCACCCAGCAGCGGCGGTGCCAGCGTCGAACCCGTGTAGGCGGCAGCCATCTGGATGCCGATGACGGCCTGGGAGTTGCGTCGGCCGAAGTTGACCGGGGTGGAATGGATGATGGCCGGGTAGATCGGTGCGCAGCCGAGGCCGAGGAGCGCGAGCCCGGCGAGGGCGGGCGCGTCGGCCTCCAGGGGGAGGGCGAGCAGGAGGACCCCCGCGCCCGCCGCGATGAAACCGCCGCGGATCATGACGGTGTCGCCGACCCGATCGGCGACGAAGCCCGCCAGGAATCGCCCCGCGGTGATGCCGAGGAGGAAGAGCGATGCGAACGCCGCCGCCGTGGCGGGGTCGATGCCACGGTCCGTGACGAGATAGGACGACGTCCAGAGGATCGCCGTGCTCTCGAGAGCGCAGTAGGCGAAGAACGCGGTCAGGATGAGCCCGACGCCCGGGATGCGGATCGCCTCCACCAGGCGCACATGGCGTCCGGTCCCCGACTCTCCCGGTGCGGCGGCTTCATGGGCCGAGTCCGGCTTCGTCGGATTGACCCTGCCCCAGAGGGGCAGGCTGATCAACAGGGCGACGCTCAGGGCGACCTGCACCGCGCCGACGGCGAGGTACGCGCCGGACCAGCCGTGCTCCGCCGCCAGGGCGTAGCTCATGATGAACGGGCTCGCGGCGGCACCGAGCCCCCAGCACGCGTGCAGCCAGTTCATGTGGCGCGCGGCGTAGTGCACGGCGACGTAGTTGTTGAGCGCCGCGTCGACGGCGCCCGCACCGAGGCCGTAGGGGATCGCCCACACGCACAGCATCCAGAATGAGCCGGACGCGGAGAAGCCCAGAAGCGCGGCCGCGGTCATCCCGACGCTCACCGCGGTCACTGCTCCCGCACCGAACCTGCGCGTCACGCGTTCCGACGCGAGGCTCGAGAGGATCGTTCCACCGGCGATGATCATGGCGACCAGGCCGGCGAAGGCGATGGGGACGTCCAGATCCCGGTGCATGACGGGCCACCCGGCACCCAGGAGGGAGTCCGGAAGCCTCAGGCTGACGAAGGCGAAGTAGATGATCGCGAGAAGGAGCGAGTACACGCGGGTGGGACCTCTTGCGGCGTTCGGACGGGTGCTACGAAGCCGGGAGGCGGGCGGTCGCGGCGTTGAAGCCCCGACGCGCGGCCTCGATGAACTCGGCAGCGGCGTCCCGCGGCGACCGGGCGCCGAGGATACCGGAGGTCGAGCCGGTTCCCGACGCTCCCACCTTCATGATGTCGTAAACATCCGCGGGTGACGAGACGCCGCCGGCGTGCATCACTCAGCGCGCCGGAAGCGTCGGGATCAGCGCCTGCAGGAACCGCGCGGTGTCCTCCCAGTTCTCGACGGCCTGACACGCGACGCCGAGAGCGAGCACCGGGTAGTCGTTGCCGTGCACGTCGAGGCGGTCGCCGACGAACAGCATGTCGTCGAGCGGTATGCCGGTGGCTGCGGAGAGCCGACGCATCCCGTAGGCCTTGTCGATCCCGCGCTCCGTGACGTCGATCGAGGTCGAGCCTCCCGAGCGCACCTCGAGATCGGGCAGCACGGCGGCCACCGCTCGCCGCAGCTCGTCCTTCTTGCGTCCGTCGACGTCCCAGGCGCTCTTCGCGTCGACGGGGGCGTGCTGCCCGAGTGCGGAGAAGGTGACCTGCGATCCCCGATCCTCGAGGACGGGTCCCCAGGTGTGGGTCTCCCAGAGCCCCAGGCGCCGGGACTCGCTCTCGAGAGCGGCGAGCGCGCGCGCCGTCTGATCGGGGGCGAGCAGGTTCGCGTACACCTCCTCCGGGCCGTCCGAACCGACCCGGTAGTACTGCGTTCCGCAGGTGGGGAGCAGATGGAGGTGGGCGAGGGCGGCGCCCGGGATGGGCGGGAGGTGGTCGACGACCTGCGCGCGGAACTGCCCGAGCGTGCCTCCCGAGATGATCGCGACTTCCACGCGCTGCACGAGGGCGGCGAGGAGCTCGCCGATCCGGGGGTCTATCTGCGACTTCGAAGGGGCGAGGGTGTCGTCCAGGTCGAAGGCGACGAGGCGCAGCGGTGCCATGATGCTCACTCCGCGACGGTCACAGCTGCTTCGCGGGGCCGGTGCTGCCGCGGACGATGAAGTCCACGGGCGGCAGAGCCGGCACCTCGGGCGTCGTGCCCTCCACGATGGCGACGAGTGTCTTCGCGCAGACGCGCGCCCACTCGAAGACGTCCTGTCGCACCGTCGTCAGCGGCGGCACCACGTACGGAGCGAGGGGGATGTCGTCGAAGCCGACGACGGACAGATCGTGCGGCACGCGGACGCCGCGGTCGTTCGCGGCGGACATGCCCGCGATCGCCATCAGGTCGTTCGCGTACACGATCGCGCTCGGGGGGCGGGCCAGATCGAGGAGCTCATGGGTGGCGCGCGCCCCCGACGCCCCGGTGAAGTCCGCGTCGACGACGGGTCCCGGCTCGAGCCCGAGTTGGTCCATCTCATCGAGCCACGCGCGACGGCGCGCCTCCGAGTGCACGTACCGGTCGGATCCGGCGACATGGGCTATCCGACGGTGTCCGAGCGCGTACAGGTGCCGGACGGCCCGCCGGATCCCGGCGGCGTCGTCGAGTCCGATCAACCGGCTCGCGTCGGAGCCGGCCTCCGTGGGGCCCACCATGACGCAGGGAAGACCCAGCTCATCGAGTTCCCGAGGCCGCTCGTCGTCGATACGGAGGTCGGTGAGGAACACCCCGTCGACCCGCGCCTCGTGGGCGAACCGCACGTAGGCGTCGCGCTCGGTCTGCTCGTTGTCGACCACCTGGAGGACGAGCGCGTACTTCACCTCGGACAGGCCGCTCTCGACGCCGGCGACGAACTGCGGGAAGAACGGGTCCGTGCTGAGCAGCTCGGCCTCGCGACGAACCACCAGTCCGAAGGCCTGCGCACGGCTGCGCGAGAGTGCGCGTGCCCGTGCGTCCGGTCGCCAGCCGAGCTCCTCGGCTGCCTGCAGGATCCGATCACGAGCGGCCTCGCCCACACCGGAGCGGCCGTTGAAGACGAAGGACACGGCGCTCTTGGACACCTTCGCCCGAGCGGCGACATCGCCGATGGTCACCCGTCGCTCCCGGGCCTCCGATCGTGAGGGCCGGATGGGGCCAGGCCCCCCGGAGGGAACGATGCCGTTCGCTGCGTCTTTCACACTCGCGATCATAGCGCGCGTTTAGGTGAGATTTAGGAGACGTGCCCATCCCATCGCCCACGATTTCCCTGTCGTGAGGGCGCGCACTCGATCAAATTGACGTGTTCGAACAAAACCGGTTTACTAGCCGTGTCGCCCGCAGGATCAGCAGGCCCGATGGCCGGGCGGACGGCTCAGGAGACGAGGAGTACGCAATGGCGCGCAGCGACGTGCAGGCATCGACGGCGAGCCCGTCCGCGGCGACGGCCCCGCGCACGGCCCGCCCGCCTCGACGGGCGCCGCAGCAACGCCTTCAGCACTGGCTCGGGGAGAACCCCCTGGGCCTGCTGCTGAGCACGCCGTATGTGGCGTTCGTCGTCGTGATCTTCCTGATCCCGTTCGGCTACGGGATCTGGATGGCGTTCCACGACTTCTACTTCACCGCTCCCGGCGTGGAGGTGCCGCACCCGTTCGTCGGCTTCGACAACTTCGCCGCCGTGCTGGACGACCCGGTCGTGCGGCAGTCGTTCCTGAACCTCCTCGTGTTCCTGGTGATCAACGTGCCCCTGACGGTCGTCCTCGGACTGCTGCTGTCGTCGGGCCTGGACGCGGTGGTGCACTGGAAGGGGTTCTTCCGGGTGTCGTACTACATCCCCTATGTGACGGCGTCCGTCGCGACCATCGCGGTCTGGATCTTCCTGTTCAACGGCAACGGCGTCGTGAACAACCTGCTGGGCTCGCTGGCGCCGGAACCCTCGTGGCTCGCGAATCCGGCTCTCATCATGCCGCTGATCGCCGTCTACGTGACGTGGAAGAACCTCGGGTTCTACATCCTCCTGTACCTCGCGGCGCTGCAGAACGTCCCCGCGGAGCTGCACGAGGCGGCGCAGCTCGACGGCGCCGGTCGCTGGCAGCGCTTCCGTTCGGTGACCCTGCCCGCCGTGCGGCCGGTGACCTCACTGGTCGTCCTCCTCTCGATCATCACGACCGGGCAGATCTTCACCGAGCCGTACCTGCTCACCGGCGGCGGTCCCAACGGCGCGTCGATGACGCCGGCGCTGCTCATGTACCAGAAGGGCATCCAGCAGGGACAGCCCGACATCGCCGCAGCCATCGGCCTGATCCTCGTCGTCGGGGTCATGGTCGTCTCGCTCGTGTCGCGCCGGATCACGGAGGGAAGCAAATGACCATCACCTCGGATGCCGAGACATCGACGCCCCCGTCCGCCGAGGCGCGCGGCGCCGCGACGGCATCCCCTCGACGCGTGCGGCGCGGCATCCTGCCGGTGCTGCGGTTCGCCCTGCTGCTCGTCGGCGCCCTCGCCGCTCTCATCCCCTTCTACTACATGGTCATGGGGGCGCTGCAGGAGAGACGTGACACCAGCCTCGTGGGACTCCTGCCCCTCCCCGGCAACCTGACGCTCGACAACTTCGCGGAGATCAACGCGTCGATCGACCTGCTCCGCTCGCTCCTGAACTCCTTCATCATGACGGCGGGCGTCGTCGCCTGCACCCTCGTGTTCGGCCTCCTGGTCGGGTACGCGCTCGCCGTCCTGTCGTTCCGCGGCCGCGGCGTGGTCTTCGCGATGGTCCTGCTGGTCCAGGCCATCCCGTTCCAGCTGCTGATGATCCCGCTCTACGTGATGATCGTGCGCTACTTCGACCTCGCCGACACGTTCCTCGGCATGATCCTGCCGTTCGCGATCAACTCGGTCGCCGTCCTGATCTTCCGTCAGTACTTCCTGCAGATCCCGCGCGACATCTTCGACGCGGCCCGCATCGACGGCGCCGGCGAGCTGCGCATCCTGATCTCGATCGCAGTGCCGTTGGTGCGACCGGCGGTTCTCACCGCGATGCTCGTCACCTTCATCGGACCGTGGAACGAGTTCCTCTGGCCGTTCCTCGTGACCAAGGAGGCGGCCATGCAGCCGCTCGCCGTGAGCCTGGCGAACTTCTCACAGACGAACGGATCGTTCCTCGCCAACCCGATGGGCGCGGTGCTCGCCGGCGCCTGCGTGCTGGCGGTGCCGGTGGTCGTGCTGTTCCTGCTGTTCCAGCGCTCCTTCACCTCCGCCAACCTGGGCTCGGCCATCAAGGGCTGACGCCCGCCGAGCCGGCGCCCTCGACGCCCCCCGTTCGACCTAGGAAACGACATGACTGACCTCGACATCCGCACCGTCCCGTACCAGCTGCACCGCATCGCGACGATCATGACCGCAGACCCCCACGAGCCCTTCGAAGCGGAGGGAGTGCTCAACCCCGGCACGGCGTGGGGGCCCGACGGTGAGCTCTACCTCTACCCGCGCATCGTCGCGAAGGGGAACGTGTCCCGTATCGCACGTGCTCGCGTCATCATCGAAGACGGCGTGCCCGTCGGCGTGGAGCGTCTCGGAGTTGTGCTCGCTCCGGACCAGGGCTGGGAGCACGGCCGCCTGAACGGCGGCGTCGAGGATCCGCGCATCACCTACGTCGAGCCCCTCGGCATCCACGTGATGACGTACATCGCGTATGGGCCCCTGGGGCCGAAGCCGGCGCTCGCCGTCTCGGAGGACACCGTCGCATGGCGGCGCCTCGGCCCCCTCCACTTCGCCTACCAGCCCGACCTCGACTCCGACCTCAATCTGTTCGCGAACAAGGACATCGTGTTCTTCCCCGAGGCGGTCGCCGGCCCCGACGGGCGGCCTGCTCTCGCACTCCTCCACCGGCCCATGTGGGACCTCGACTGGCTGCGGCCGGGAGAGGGGATCCGCACGCCGGCCGGCATCGACGACGAGCGCCTCTCGATCTGGATCGGCTACGTCGACCTCGAGGCCGCGCGGCGCGACGTGCGTGCACTGACCCGCGTCGAGCATTCCGCCATGATCGCCGCGCCGGAGGCGGCGTACGAAGAGGCCAAGATCGGCGCCGGACCGGCACCGCTCCGGGTTCCCGAGGGCTGGCTGCTGCTTCACCACGGCGTCTCCGGCCCGGTGCCGAAGGGGTTCGAGCTCGCCCATGGGTCGCGGTACACCGCGGGGGCGATCCTGCTCGACGCGTCGGACCCGCGACGGGTGATCGCACGCACGCCTGAGCCCCTGCTGGCGCCGGAGACGGCGGAAGAGACGAGCGGCACGCTCGGGAACGTCGTCTTCCCGACCGCGATCGAGGAGATCGCCGGCCGTCACTTCGTGTTCTACGGCATGGCGGACTCGTCGATCGGCGTCGCCGAACTGGTGCACTCCGATCGCTGAGCGGGTCGATCGAGAACTTTAGTACTCGTTTAGTTGGCGGACGGGCGCGGTGTGCACAGCTGAAGCCCGTAATTCCGCGCATCTCGCGGCTCAGGGCTAGGTGCTTGCCGTCACCATTGACAGGTTCTACAAGAACCGGTTTACTGATCACGCAAGCACCGGATCCCGACCGGTCGCGTCTGACGACGACATCGGTCCACTCCGACCAACACAGCCGGAAGTCCGTGGGCGACTTCCCAACGAAAGAGAGATCTGCGCAATGAAGCGTTACGCAGCTGCAGTCATGTTCGTCGCCGTCGCGCTGCCCCTGGCCGCGTGCGGGGCGACCAGCCCGGGGACCGGTGAGGCGAGCGAGCTCACGTCGGGTCCGATCAAGATCTGGTATTCCACCAACGAGCAGGAGATCGCCTGGGGCGAGGCCGTCGTCGAGGCCTGGAACGCCGAGCACCCGGACGAGCAGGTGAGCGCGGAGGCCATCCCCTCGGGCAAGTCGTCCGAGGACGCGATCTCCGCGGCGATCACCGCCGGCAACACCCCCTGCCTGGTGTACAACACCGCACCCGCAGCGGTGCCCGCGTTCCAGAAGCAGGGCGGCCTGGTCAACATCTCCGAGACGTTCGAGGACGGCGATTCGTTCATCGCCGAGCGCTCGGGAGATGCCGCGGAGGGCTTCCGCTCGCCGGACGGCGGGCTCTACCAGGTCCCCTGGAAGGCCAACCCGTTCATGCTCTACTACAACAAGACCGCGTTCGCCGAAGCCGGACTGGACGCCGAGAACCCGCAGCTGGCCACGTACGACGACGTCCTCGCAGCGGCGAAGGCCATCAAGGAGTCGGGCGCGACGGACTTCGTGCTGTACCCGCCGGCATCGAGCGACTACACGAACTCGCTGTTCGACTTCTACCCGTTCTTCCTCGCCAACTCCGGCGGGACCCAGCTCGTCGTCGACGACAAGGCGGCGTTCACCAGCGATGAGGGACTCGAGACGCTCGAGTTCTGGAAGACGCTGTACGCCGAGGGCTACGCCTCGGCGGAGGCCTACAGCGGCGACGCCTGGGCCGGCCCCTTCGCCGACGGCGTCTCCGCCATGGGCATCGCGGGTCCCTGGGGTGCCGGTGCATTCGACGGCAAGGTCGACTACGGCATCGTCCCGCTGCCCACGGCGGAGGGAACCGCCGCCGATCAGACCTACACCTTCGGCGACTCCAAGAACGTCGGCCTGTACACCTCGTGCGAGAACAAGCAGACCGCGTGGGACTTCGTGAAGTTCTCGATGAACGCGGACAACGACATCGCCCTCCTCGAGACGACCGGGCAGTTCCCCATCCGCACGGACATCTCGGAGATCGCCGCGGACTACCTGGCGTCGAAGCCCGTGCTCGAGACGTTCTCGCTCTCGGTGCCGCTGACGGTCGACGTGCCCAACATCCCGAACACCGTCGAGATCTGGCAGACGTTCCGCGATGCCTGGAGTCAGGGCGTGATGTCCGGTGAAGGCGACCTCGCCGAGGTCATGCAGACCGCGGCGGACACGATCGACGGACTGGCCGCGCAGGGCTGACCCCACCCCAGGGCTGACCCGCCCAGCCCCAGGGCTGACCACCCCCCCGAGGTCTCGCCGGCCGGTGCCGAACCGCCGGCCGGCGAGATCCCTCCCGCATCCCGATCCCGCCGGGCCCGCCCGTGCGCAGACAACCGCAGAAGATGTTCCGGCGACCCAGATCTGTGGGAGCGCCGTCGGCAAAGGAGCCCTCATGAACCGCGTCAGATCGTTGCTCGCCCTCGCGCTCGTCCTCGTGCTCAGCGTCGCGGGGATCGTCGCCGGCCCGGCGCCCGCCGCCACCGCCGATGACGACGTGGACACCGTGATCGCACGGCTTCAGGAGTACTACCTGAGTCAGGGCGACGAGATCATCATCGCGAACGGCATCTACCTGGCTCGGGCCTCGGAGGCACTCGAGTACGTGGAGAGTCAGAACGCCGACGGATCCTGGTCGGACGTCGACTACGCCGACCGCACGAGCTCTGCGAACGGGGCCACGTGGTCGGCCTACATCGCGCTCTACCGGATGCTCGCTCTCGCCCACGCGTACCGCGATCCGGGCGCCGCCGGCTACGACGACCCGACGGTGCTGCTCGCGATCGAACGCGCGCTCCTGCACTGGGATCGTGTCAATCCGGGCAACTCGAACTGGTGGGAGACGGAGATCGGCGAGTCGATCGCCATGGGCCGGCTCTCGCTGCTGCTCCGCGACGTCCTCAGCGAGGAGGCGTTCGCGGTGGCTCTCACCCACAACACGGGAAAGCTCGACCCGGCCGGCGCCAACGGCGCCTGGCGCACGACGAACTACCTGTTCGAGGCCTTCGCGACCGGGAACACCCAGAACATCGCCGCCGGCTTCGCGACCATGGTCGCCACGATCGCCGTCGATCGCTCCGGCGCCGTCAACGAGGCGGTGCAGCCGGACGCGAGCTTCTGGGCGCACGGCGCGCAGCTCTACAGCGAGGGATACGGGATGGTCCTGCTGACCTCCGCCGCGCTGTGGGCGGACGTCGCACGCGGCACCTCCCTCGCCTTCACGCGGGAGCAGCTGGACTCCATCGCCTTCTACGCCATCGACGGCACGCGGTGGATGATCCGCGGCGAGATCGGGATGCTCTACCTCAACTACCGAGCGCCCAAGACGATCCAGGGCGTCACGAGTCACGCGTCCGAGTTCATCGAGGCGTACCAGCGGATGGCCCGCACCGATCCTCTCTACAGCACGGCGTACCAGGCCGTCCTCGATGGAGTGCTCGGCAAGACCCGCACGAACGGAGCGACCGGCGACAAGTACTTCTGGCGGTCGGAGTTCAGCTCCCACCTTCGCGACGAGTACGGCATCTTCATCCGGCTGAACTCCTCCCGCACATTCGGCGCCGAGCTCCGCACGGCGTACGACGACGCGATCGGCAACCCCGTCTACTGGAACGCGATGGGCTCCACCGCCATCCAGGTCGACAACCGCGAGTATCTCGACCTCGGACCGACGTTCGACTGGTACCACTACCCGGGCGTCACCGCTCCTTATGTCAAGCGGACCGAGCGCGGCGTGGAGAACCGCGGACGCAACGGCGACGGCGGGAGCTTCACCGGCGGCGTCTCGAACGGCCGCTACGGGCTGAGCGTGCTCACCCTCGACACCGCCGGCACCACCGGGCAGAAGAGCTACTTCACGTTCGACGACGAGATGGTGGCGCTCGGAACGGACATCCGCTCCACGTCCGCCTCCCCGGTGCACACCACCATCAACCAGGCGGTGGCGGAGGCGAACGCCGCGGTCGGGGGTGCGACGGTCGCCGCCGGAACCGATGCGCAGAGCGCGGGGGATGCCCGCTGGGCATACAACGACGAGATCGGCTACGTCTTCGCCGCGGGCCAGGACGTGAAGGTCTCGAACAAGGCCCAGACCGGCTCATGGCCCGGCGCGGAGCCCGTCACGCGCGACGCGTTCAGCCTCTTCATCGACCATGGCACGACGCCGAGCGACGGGTCCTACGACTACACCGTGCTCCCTGCTGCCGAGCCGGCGGACGTCGAGGCCTATGCCGCCGATCCCGACGTCATCACCCTGCGGAACGACACCGCAGTGCAGGCGGTCCGCCACGCCGGGCTCGACGTCACGATGGCGACCTTCGCGGCCGCGGGATCGCTCGACCTCGGCGGTGGCCGCTCCCTCACGGTCGATCAGCCGAGCCTGGTCCTCCTCGACGAGAGCGGCGAGCAGCCGATGGTGAGCGTCGCCAACCCCGACCGACCGGGCCTGACGGTGCGCGTCTCGCTGGCCGACGGCGACCGCTCCGCCTCCGGCGTGTTCGCCCTCGGCGCGGGCGCGAACCTGGGCAAGACCGTGACCGCGGCTCTGGTCGCCGGGGAGCTGCCCGACGATTCCGCGTACTCCGCCAGCAGCAGTGCGCCAGGAGCCGACGTGGCCGCCCTCGGCGACGGCGACCGCGACACGCTCTGGACGTCCGACGGCCACCCCGTCGCGTGGGTGGATACCCGCCTCGCGCGCGGGTCATGGGTGACCGGCGTCACGATCGACTGGGCGGACGAGTTCGCCACGGACTTCGTCGTGCAGACGTCGCGCGACGGCGTCGACTGGATCGACCACGCGCACATCGTGGACGGCTCGGGTGGCGTGACGGAGGTGCCGATCACCCCGACCGCTGCCGGCCATGTCCGACTCGTCATGCGGGACGGCGGCGGCGATCGCTACGGCATCCGCGAGCTGACGGTGACCTCAGGGGTGAACCTCGCGGCCGACGCCGCGACGCGCGCATCGGGCTACGCCGGCTACAACCTCGTCTACTTGATGACGGACGGCGACCCGAACACGCGTTGGCGGGGCAACAACGCGAACAGCGCGTGGGCGCAGGTCGACCTCGGCAGCTCCCGCCCCCTCGGAGCCGTGCGGCTGCGCTGGGAGGCGGCCTACGCGAAGACCTACAAGATCCAGCTGTCCGACGACGGTGCGTCATGGCGGGACGCCTACACGACGCCGACGGGCGGCAGCGACGGCGACATCGACGTGATCACGATCGAAGGGCAGAGCGCCCGCTTCGTCCGTATGCAGACGCTCACCCGTGCACTGGACTACGGCCCGTCGCTCTGGGAGTTCGAGGTGTTCTCCGACCGCACGGTCGTCGACGCTCCCAAGGTCCCCACCAACAAGGGCAACCTGGCTCTGAACCGCCCGACGACCGCCGACAGCGTGTACAACAACAACGCGACGATCGTGGCCTCGAAGGCGACCGACGGCGCGGGATCGACCAAGTGGTCGTCCGCACGCGCGGCTACCGAGCACTGGCTCCAGGTCGACCTCGGGGCGACGCTCTCGGTGTCACGGGCGATCGTGAAGTGGGAATCGGGGACATCGAACAACTACCGCATCGAGGGCTCCGCCGACGGGACCACGTGGACGACGCTCACCAGCGTCACGTCGGCACAGCCTTCTCTGCAGCACACTCTGGACTTCTCGACGGCCCACGTGCGCTACGTCAAGCTCACCGGTCTGCCCGCCACGCAGTACGGGCTGAACATCTGGGAGTTCGAGCTCTACGGCGGCTCCGCGTTGGAGTGCGTCTCTGCGCTCACCGCGGACGCCGACGGGTCGGCGACGGTCTCGGCGACGATCCAGCCCGCGGAGGACGGCGACGTGATCCGCGCCGTCTCGCTCGACGACAGCGTCGCACGCGTCGTGGGCGACGGTCGCGCGGCCGGCTCCGGACGGACCGACTTCGAGATCGCGACCGGCGCCCCCGGTGCGACGGACATCCTCCTCACCCATGCGGCGGGGAACGAGACCGCGTGGTGCCACGTCATCGTGACCGCCGACCTGGATGGGCTCACGTCACAGCTCGACCGGTCGGCCGCGCTGGAGAGCGCCACGTACACGGCCGACAGCTGGAAGCCGGTGATCCCGGCACGGGATCGGGCGCGGGCGATCCGCGGTGAAGTCGGCGCCACGCAGGCCGAGGTCGACGCGGCGACCGCCGCGCTGCGCTCGGCGATCGATGAGCTGGAGGTCAGCGCCGTCGACCCCGTGCCTACGGTCACGGTCTCGCGGACCGAGGGGCTGGATCCCGACGGGGAGACCATCGTCGTGACGGGCTCCGGATTCACCGCGCGGGGGACGGACACGGCCGCGACCGAGGGGCCGCTGGCGGGATCGTTCGGAGGCGTCGCCGTCGTCTTCGGCAGGTTCTCGGACGACTGGCGGCCGAGCCAGGGCGGCTCGGGGCGCCACGTCATCGATGAGAAGTGGGCCGTTCACGCGGAGGACCTTGCGGCGATCGGAGGCGAGGAGGCCGGTGGCGTCGTCGTCGACGAGAACGGCGGTTTCCGCGTGGAGCTCGCTGTGGCCTCGGGCCGGTTCGAGGAGGACGGGGAGTACGGCGTCTACACCTTCGCCGGCGGCGGAGCGGTCTTCGCCCCGTTCGAGACCGCGACGCCCGTGACCCTCGCCGAAGAAGCGGCGGCCATCACCGCGCAGCCGGCCGACGTCACCGCAACCGTCACGGCCGCGGCGCCGACGTCCACCGTCACCTTCACGGTCGGTGCGACCGGCGCGCCGACGCCGACGATCACCTGGCAGGAGCGCCGTCCGGGCTCGGACACGTGGGCGGACATCGCCGGTGAGACCGGTGCCACCGTGACGCGCACGGTGCGGGCGGCGGATGACGGCGGCGCCGTCCGAGCCGTCGTGGCGAACGGACTCGCGACGGTGACGTCCGACGTCGCGTCGATCACCGTGCAGACGGCGCCCGCGGAGCTGATGTCCTCGGTGCCCACGATCTCGGGCACGGCGAAGGTCGGTGTGAAGCTCACGGCCTCCGCGGGCTCGTGGACCCCGGGCGCCGACCTGAGCTACCAGTGGCTGCGCAGCGGCACGGCGATCTCGGGCGCGACCTCCTCGTCGTACACCCCGGTCGCCGCCGACTACGGCAAGAGCCTGTCGGTGCGGGTGACCGGAACGCTCGCCGGGTACACGACGGTCTCGAGGACGTCGGCGGCGAAGACGGTGGCCGCGGGCACATTGACCTCCGCTGTGCCGACGATCTCGGGCGCCGCGAGGGTCGGCGTGAAGCTGACGGCCAAGCCGGGCACGTGGACGGCGGGCACCTCGCTCACCTACCAGTGGCTCGTGGGCGGCAAGGCGGTGAAGGGGGCGACGTCCTCGACGTACACGCCGAGGGCCGCCGACCTCGGCAGATCGGTCCAGGTCTCGGTCACCGGCTCGAAGGCGGGCTACACCTCGGTGGTGAAGACGTCGGCGGCGAAGAAGGTCGCGGCGGGCAAGCTGACGTCGTCGAAGCCGCGGATCACCGGCACGCCGGCGGTCGGCAAGAAGCTGACCGCGGTCACGGGCACGTGGACGGCAGGCACGAAGGTGACCTACCGGTGGTACGTGTCGGGCAAGGCCGTGAAGGGCGCGACGTCGTCGACCTACACGGTGCGCTCGGCCGACCGCGGCAAGTCGGTCGTGGTGAAGACGACAGGTGTCAAGGCGGGGTACGCGAGCGTCACCACGTCGTCGACGCCCAAGAAGATCGCCCGGTGAGGTCATCGCGGGAGTGGCGCGGACAGAGGGTTCCCCGCCACCCCCGCGGTGCCTCTGATCATCGAGGGAAAGAGGATCGCATGTTCACCGTCACCCATTCCGCCACTCGCCTCATCGGGATCGCGGCGCTGCTGCGCGCGCTGCCCTGGGCTGCCCTGGGCAGGCGGGGGAGTCCGTCTCACACAGCCGGATCACGGGGATTCCGCGGCGGGGCCTCCTAGCGAGAACCCCGGCAAAACGGTGATGCAGGATGCGATCACGGAGCCGGAGTCCTCAGCGCGGGAAGGATGACCACGAACACCGTGCCACGCTCGCCGCTGCTGGAAACGGTGATCGTACCGCCGTGGGCTTCGACCAGCGACTGCGCGATCGCCAGCCCCAGCCCGAAGCCGGCGGTGGCGGTGGTGCGGCTGCTGTCTGCTCGCCAGAACCGTTCGAACAGGTGCGGCAGGTGCTCGGCGGGAATGCCGGGGCCCGTGTCGGCGACCTGGATCCGGTGTCTTCCCCCGTGCGAGGAGCGGGCGACGGTGATGGCGGCATCGGCCGGAGTGTGGGAGACCGCGTTTCCCACGAGATTTCGGAGGACCTGGGCCAGGCGCGCCTGATCTCCCAGCACCAGCGCGGGCTCGGCCCCGTCGGGAGCCAGGCGGATGTCGCGCGTCGGATGCGCGATGCGCATGTCGGTGACGACTTCGCGGGTGAGGGGGCCCAGGTCGACGGGCGACTGATCCAGAGGACGCCCGGCATCCGTGCGGGCGAGGGTGGCGAGCTCCTCGATCAGCTGCCGCATGCGGTGCAGCTGCGTCGCCACGCGGCCCATCGCATCGTTGAGCGAGTCGCGGGTGGTCACCCCGCCCTGAAGGAAGAGATCCACCCAGCCGGTGGCTGTCGTGAGCGGGGAGCGCAACTCGTGAGAGGCATCGGCCACGAAGGAGCGCACGCGGTTCTGGGCGTCCTCCTGTGCATCGAAGGCCGCGTTGACGGTGGTGGCGAGGCGGGCGATGGAGGGGTCGTCTCGCTCGCCCACCGGCAGCCGCGTCGTCTGATCGCCGCCGGCCAGCGCCGCGGCACGGTCGGCCATCGTCGACAGCGGGCGGAGCCCGCGCGTGACGATCACCACGGCCACGAGGATGAGGATGACGAGAGCGGCTCCGACGCTGATCACCGCAGCCGTGGTGATCGAGGTGATGATGCCCTCACGGGCGGTGGTATCGAGGGCGAGGACCAGATGTCGCACCGGCGTGGGATCCTCCGAAGCCGACTCGAACAGCAGCGACCCCGCGTCGAGGCTGACGGCCACCGCACGATAATCGCCGACGGCGACGGGGTCGCGGGACGTGACGGCCGCGAGCATCTCGGCATCGACGTCCGTGAGCTGTGCGGTGTGCACGAGTTCGCCGCCGTCGAGCGCCATGACACCGGTGAGGTCCGAGCTGAGGATCGCGGAGAGATCGGGTGACAGGGTCGCCGTGTCGGAAGCGGTGAGCAGCGCCGTCGCGCGCGAGGCGGTTTCGGTGAGGCGCGCGTCGATGCGTTGGGAGATGAAGTGCGACGTGAGGGCCACCGTGAGAACGGCGCCGAGCGTCATGACGATCGCCGCCGAGGCCGCGAGCGACACGATGAGGCGGGCGCGGATCGAGCCGGTCACGAGGGCGAGGAGCGGATGCTGTAGCCGAATCCGCGCACGGTGGTGATGAGCGGGGTGTGACCGTCGTCGATCTTGCGGCGCAGGTTGGAGATGAAGCGCTCGACGACGTTCGTGTCGCCGCCGAAGTCGTATTGCCAGACCGCCTCGAGGATCTGGGTTTTCGAGAGCACCCGCCCATCGTTTTCCATGAGCAGCTGCAGCAACCGGAATTCGGTGGGCGACAGGTCGATTCCGTGCCCAGCCCGGCTGACCCGGTGGTATTCCTCGTCGAGCTCGAGATCGGCCACCCGGAGTGCGCCCTCGGAACCCGCGCCGGCGGCGGTGGCGGTGGCGCGGCGCAGGAGCGCCTGGATGCGGGCGAGCAGCTCGACGGTGCGGAACGGCTTCGTGAGGTAGTCGTCACCGCCGAGCGTCAACCCGCGCACGCGGTCTTCCACCGAGTCGCGCGCCGACAGGAAGAGCACCGGCGTGAGACTGCCGCGGTGGCGCAGCACCTGGACGACATCGAAGCCGTCCGCGTCGGGCATCATCACGTCGAGCACGATCGCATCCGGAGCGGTTTCTGACATCGCTCGGAAGGCCGTGGCGGCGTCGGACGCCTGCATCACGGTGTATCCGGAGAAGGCGAGGGTCGAGGCGACCATGGTGCGGAGCTCCTCGTCATCGTCGACGACGAGGACGATCTGACCGGTCATGGGATCATCCTGTCACGCGAGGACGACGGCGCCGAGGGCCGTGCGGCGGCGCCGGACGCCGGTGGCCGTGAGCGCGAGACCGACGGCCGCCCAGGCCGAGAGCACGATCGTGGCGCCCGCAGCTCCGGTCGCATCGCCGACGGCGAGAGCCGCGGCTGCATCGAGGTAGCGCGTGGCTGGGAGCAGCGCCGACCAGGGCTGCAGGGCGGCCGGTGCCGTCTCGAGGGGAACGATGCCCCCGACCGCAGCGATCTGGAGGGCGGAGAGCGCCAGGATGACTGGCACGGCGGCGCGGCCGAAGGCGGCCCCGATGCCCGACATCACCAGGGTGAACGTCAGACTCGCCAGCACGGCGAGGGCGACGAAGGCCGCCCCCGAGCCGAGACCGGAGCCGAGGTCGGCGCCGGCGAGGAGGAGCACTGTCACCACGACGCCGGCCTGAAGGATCGCCACGGCCGTCCGGGGTGCGAGGAGGGCCCGGACCAGGCGGGCGGTTGTCGCGGTGCTCGCGCCGGCGGCCGCGCTCAGCGCGCGCCGGCCGAGCAGCAGCGCCGCCGGGGCCGTCAGCCAGAGCGTCAGCGCGGCCACGAGAGCCCAGCTCCACCCCGACCAGTCGATGTCGGCCGCCGAATCGACCACGATCGGGGTGGCGATGACCGCGGCGTTGTCGTCGGCGCCGTTCTCGGTGCTCTCGGGCACCTGCGCGGCCGCGTCGTCGAGTTCATCGGCGAGGGTCGCCGCGCCCTCGTCGAGGCTCGTCGCGCCGTCCGCGAGTTGGGCTGCTCCGTCGTCGAGTTGCGCGGCGCCGTCGGCCGCAGAGGCGATCCCGTCGGCCAGCGCCGCCGCGCCGTCCGCGAGCTGGACTGTGTTGTCCGCGACCGACACCGCGCCGCGTGCGAGCGAGGCGGCCCCCGACTCCACCGACGCGGCCCCGTCGGCGACCGAGGCGGTCCCGTCGGCGAGAGACGACCCCGCGCCCGAAAGCTGGGTGAGCGCGTTGGATACCGTCGCGGCGCCGTCGGCGGCCTGGGTGGCGCCGTCGTGCACGGCGCCCGCCCCGTCGCGGGTCTGTGCGAGGGCTGCGCAGAATGTCGGTGCCGCCCCCGCCGCCGCACAGGATGCGGACAGATCCGTGAGACCGGCGGCGACCTCTCCGGCCCCTGAGGCCACGGATGCCGTCGCCTCGGTCACACGTGCCGCTCCGGATGCCGTGTCGTCGAGCCCTGCGGACAGCGTCTGCGCTCCCTCGCCGAGGGCGCGCGCACCCGCAGCGACCTCGCCGGCGCCCCCGGAGAGGTCGTCCGCCCCGTCGGCGAGAGACGCGGCGCCGTCCGCGACCCGCTCGGCTCCATCGGCGAGCGACGCGGCGCTGCCGGCGGCAGTGTCCAGCCCGTCGGCGAGCTCGGCGGCGCCGCTGCCCAACGAGTCCGCACCCGAGCTGATCTGGGCCGCCCCGTCGGAGAGGGAGGCGGCGCCGTCTGCGGCCGACGCCATGCCCGAGGCGATGGAGTCGAACCCGTCGAACACCTCGGTGAGGTAGGCGACCGTGATCTGCTCGCCGAGTTCGGCGGCGGCCGCCGCCGTGACGGCCTCCGCCGCGAGCGCACCGACCGGCGAGGCGGTCGCGGTGGTCTGCAGGGTGATCTGTGCCGCGCGCGGATCGTCGGTCGCGATCGACAGCACGTCGGCGGAGAACTCCTCGGGAATCGTGAGCACGGCCTGGTAGTCGCCGTCGGCGAGGCCCTGGGCGGCAGTATCCGCGGATGCCAGGGTCCAATCCAACTGCGTCGCGTCGTCATCCGGGTGCACGAGTGCCGCCGAGAGGGCTCGTCCGGCGGCCATCGGGGTCTCGCCGGTGACGATCTCGTCGTCGTTGACGATGGCGACGGGAATGGCATCCAGCGACCCGCTGCGGCCGGCGATGCTTGCCGCGAGCAGGCCGCCCGCGACGATGGGGAGGACGAGGGCGACCGCGCAGATGGCGGCGAACCGGCGGACGGGGCGGGAGCGGAGGTTCATCGGGCTGCTTCCAGGACGAGGGTGGGCGCGGCGGCGACCTCGACCCGTGCGAAGCGCACGATCGTCGCGCCGTGACGCAGCAGGGTCGCCGTGACGTGGTCGGTGGGGGATTCGGCGAAGACGAGGAGCCGTGCCCCGCCGGCCAGGGCGATCGCTCCGGCCAGCAGCTGCTTCTCGTCGGCGTCGAGAGTGACGGTCGACCGCCCCGGGTCGGCGGCGAGCTGAGCGACGCGCGCGCGGCGCCACCGCTTCTCCGCCCGCGTTCCGCCTCTCCAGGCGAGGCCGTCGCGCGTGACGGCGCCGACGGTCGAGTGGGGAGGGATCGACGCGGTGGTGACGATCGCGGCGCGCTGCACGGCGGTCGCGCGCTGTTCGGGCATGGTCGCCCCGCAGACCACGAGGGTTCCTTCGCTCACCGCGGTGCGGCCGGAGATCGCGGCCATCAGACGGCCGGCGTGGCCGGCGTCGGTGACCGGGATGTTGGTGACACGGCCGGGTCGCGCGATGATGTCGAGCGGCTGGTCGTGCTCGGCGACGCGCAGTCCGTGCGCGCGCAGCACCACATCGCCGTGGCGGTCTTCGAACTCCGTGGCCTCGATGACCTTCTGCATCGCCTCGCCTTCCACGTCGACGCGGGGAAGCAGGCGTCCCAGGTGGCGCGGCAGCCACCACGCGCGGTCGCCGAGGAGGATGAGCACGGCCGGCACGAGGGTCATGCGCACGATGAAGGCGTCGACGAACACCCCGACCGCCAGACCGAACGCGAGCGGCTTGAGGGTGCTACTGCCGGTGGGGACGAACGAGGCGAACACGGCGACCATGATCACGGCGGCCGCAGCCACCACGACGGCCGAGTGGCCGAAGCCGGCATAGACCGACTCCCGTGCGTCGCCGGTTTCGACGTAGTGCTCGCGCATGCGGCTGACGAGGAACATCTCATAGTCCATCGCAAGGCCGAACAGCACGCCCATCAGCAGGATCGGTAGGAAGCTGACGACGGCTCCGGGCTCTTGACCGCCGCTGAGCCAGGGCATCCATCCCCATCCGAACACCGCCACCGTGGCACCGAACGCGGCACCCACCGAGAGCACGTACCCGAGAGCCGCCTTGATGGGCACCGCGACGGAGCGGAAGATGACGGCGAGCAGGATGAGACAGAGTCCGACCACCGTGAGCCCGAACGGGAGGAGGGCTGCCGCCAGCCGCTCCGAGAGGTCGATGTTGACTGCGGTCGTGCCCGTGACGCGCAGGTCGGTCACCCCGCTGGCCTTCTCGAGTGCCGGCGCATCTTCGCGAAGGTCGTGGACGAGCGCGATGGTGCGCTCGTCGCTCTGCCCGCCCTCAGGGATGACGCGCAGCAGCGCGGTGTCTCCACCCGCGTTCGGGCTGGCCATCGACACGTCCACGACGCCGGGGAACTCCCGCAGCTCGGCCTTGAGGTCGTCGACCGCCTCCCGCGGATCGTCGCTGGCGAGCACGTCGGCGGTGATCAGCAGCGGTGCATTGAAGCCCTCGCCGAACGCGTCGCTCACGGCGTCGTAGTGCTGGCGCGACGGATCCGACTCGGCACGTGTCCCGGCATCGGGGAGGGCCAGGGTGAGCGAGAACGCGGGAATGCTCATGACCGCCAGAAGGGTCACGGTGGCGGCAACGGTGACCGCGGGGCGCCGGGTGATGGCGCGCACCCACCGTTCGGCCAGGGTGATCCGCGGAGCTGCCGACGCCGCGGCCTCGGAGCCTCGGCGGCGTCGTGGCGTGGAGGGGGTGAGCGCGCGGCCGAACAGGGCGGCCACGGCAGGAACCAGGGTAAGAGCCACCAGCACCGAGACCGTCACCGCCAGCGCGCCCGCCAGCCCAAGCGCCGCCAGGACGGGAACACCCGCCAGCGCCAAGCCCGCGAGAGAGACGACGACCGTGAGTCCCGCGAACACCACCGCGCTTCCCGCGGTCGCCAGCGCACGACCCAGGGACTCGTGTGGGTCGAGACCCGCCGACAGCTGGCTCCGATGGCGCGCCAGGATGAACAGCGCGTAGTCGATGCCGACCGCAAGGCCCAGCATCGATGCGAACGACGGTGAGGTCGTGGTGATCGAGGTCGTGAGCGACAAGAGGGAGAGCGCGGAAATGGTCGCGCCGACGCCGACGACGGCCGTGACGATCGGCAGTCCGGCGGCGATGAACGAGCCGAAGGTCAGGACGAGCACGGCGAGGGCGACGAGGATGCCGACGATCTCCGCGACGTGCCCCGCCTCGGGTGCGCCCGAACTGAAGGCGCCGCCGCCGATCGTCGTCGTGATGTGGGGGCTCTCCTGCAGGGCGGCGTCGCGCACGGCATCCATCGCGGCGTCATCAGGATCTTCGACATCGAAGCGCACCGTGGCCAGAGCGGCCGACCCGTCGTCGCTCTGCTTCAGATCGTCCAGAGAACTCACCTCGGCCACGCCCGGAAGCGCGGCCAGTTCAGACAGCCGTGCATCGACGGCGGTCTCGGACTCGGCGGAGTCGATCGACCCGTCGGTCGCGCGGAAGAGCACTTGCGCCTGCGCTCCGGTTGCATCGGAGCCGAACCGGTCGGCGAGGATCTCCTCCCCCCGAGCAGACTCCGTGCCGGGGATCGAGTAGTCGTCCTCGAAAGCGGACCCGAGGGCCAGGAAGCTGCCGCCGAGCGCCGTCAGGAGGATCACCCAGGCAGCGATCACGGTGAGGCGGTGACCGCCGACCCAGCGTCCCAGGCGGTAGAGGAAGAGCGACATCTGTATCTCCGAAGCTGCAGGCGGACAGGCGATCTCCATGCCAGCAAGGCGACCTGATCGCGTGCGGGCGATGATCCTGACGGTCGTCTGACGGTGACGGGCGGGGCCGTCAGGTGACCGTCAGCTGAGCGTCGGGAAGCGGCGAGGCGCGCGCGATCGGATGATCGGGTGGCTCATCGACGCAGGAAATGGATCATCGCGCTCTCCGCGCTCGCTCTGGTGGCCGCCGGAGCGGCGGTGGTGGCCGAGCAGGTCGCGGCGGCGCAGATCGATGCGCGGCTCGCCGCCCGCGACGACGCGGCATCGGGGATATCGGTGACGCGGTCGGGCGGACCCGCGCTTCTCGCGGTGATGACCGGACGTCTGTCGATCGACGTCGAGCTGACGGACGGGGCCCTCACCTCCTACGCCGCGTGCCGTTCTTCGGGAGCGGAGGCGGTCGTCACGACGGCGCCTGATGAGTTGATCGTGTCTCTGGAGCGCCCTGCCTTCGGCACGGTGATCCCGATCGAGGTCGGGCTGCGCGCGGCCTCGGATGCTGCCGGCTGGCGCCTCCAGGTCGACACGGTGGCCGTTGCGGGGATGATCCTGCCCGCCGACCGCGCGCTCGCGCTGCTCAGCCGGTCGGGCGGAGACGAAGGCTCGGGGAATGACCTCTCCGCGCAGCTGGCCGATGGTATCCCCCTCCCTTCGCACGGCGGAGTCACCGTGACCGGCGTGCGCATCCGCCCAGGGGCGACGGTGATCACCGCCGAGGTGGCTGTGAACGGCGCGGGCACCGCCGGAGCCGGCGCGGTGACCGGACTCCTCTCGTGTGACGGAGAAGATCATGACCGGTGACGAGCCTCACGTAGACAAACCGAGCGCCGCGCCACAGCGGTCGCGTCGGCAGGTGCTGAAGGTGGCCGGAGTCAGCGCTCTCGGCGCCGGCTTCGCCGTTGCCGCCGGGATGCCCCTGCTGCGGATGCTGACGGCTGAGACCACGCCGCGAGTGCCCCCGCCGGCTGCCGGGTCGATGCGGATCGATCACGTCACGGTGATCGACCCTCGACACGGCAGTCGCCGTGAGGACACCTCGATCCTCGTGCGAGACGGGCGAATCACCGCGGTGGGACCACAGGCAGCGTCCGCGACGGGAACGGGCGTGCGGGTCATCGACGGCGCCGGCCGCTACGCGGTTCCCGGCTACAACAACATGCACACCCACGCGCTGCAGGCTGCCGATCCCACGCTGATGATGATCACGATGCTCGCCGAGGGCGTCACGGGGATGCGTCAGATGGCCGGCACCGCGCGGATGCTTGCGGACCGTGCCGAGCAGCGCCTGCCCCTGGGCACCTTCACCCCGCGGCTGCTGGCGATGCCGGGCGAGATCCTCACGCCGTTCTCCGCGGCGTCGGTCGACGATGTGCGGCGCGCGATCGATGACCAGTACGAGGCGGGTGCCGACTTCGTCAAGATGGTGCTCACCTCGCCGGAGGTCTTCTTCGCGGCGGTCGAGCATGCCCACCGGCGAGGGCTCCGCATCGTCGGACACCTGCCGGAAGGGGTGTCGCCCTCCGACGCGGCGGCGGCCGGCTACGACGGAATAGAGCACCTCGGTGCCTCGCGCGGCATGTGGATCGAGATCTCGTCGCGTCGCGACGAGCTGCGCGCGCGCGATGACACGTCGCTGCCGTTCCCGGCGTGGATGGGCGGGCTTCCGTTCGTCGAGGATGTGATGACGGCTCGCACGGCCACGACGCTCATCAACCCCGCCGCCTTCAACAGTCCCGAAGTGGCAGCGCTGCTCACGGACGCCGTCGATTCGTTCGACGAGGCCCGAGCGCACTCCGTTGCGGCCACGTTCGCCCGCCACGGCACGTGGCACACGCCCACCCTCGTTCGGCTGCGCACGCAGTACCTCATGGACGACCCGGCGTATCGGGACGATGCCTGGCTCGGCCGAATGGACGCCGGGAGCCGCGATGAATACGCCGACGTGCTCGCCACCTTCGCTGCTCTGCCGGCCGCAACCCGTGACGGGTACCGCCGGGTCTATGCGATGGCCAAACGGTTCACGGGGATTCTGCACGAGGAAGGCGTGCCGATGATGGCCGCCACCGATGGACAGGGCAAGGTGCCCGGCCAGAGTCTGCAACAGGAGTTCCGCGAACTGGGCGCGGCCGGCATCGCACCGCTCGACATTCTGCGGATGGCCACGAGTGCTCCGGCGAGCTTCCTCGGGCGACCCGCGACGATGGGAGTCATCTCGCCGGGGGCGGACGCCGATCTGCTTCTACTCGGCTCCGACCCGACGACCGATGTCGCGAATCTCGGCTCGGTCACCGCCGTCGTCCGCGGCGGCCAGCATCTCGCGGTCGAGGAACTGCACGCGCGTATCGAGCAGGTAGTTTCGTCTGGCTCGGCGCAGGGTGCCGAGCGCCCCGTTGCCGCGCCCTCGGTCTACGACTGCTGCTGAGATGCGCCGGCGGCGTGAGGCCGGGATTCCACGATGGAGTGGCGACGAATGCCTCTTTCCGGCGACTCGGCTGGCGCATTCTTGAGGCGCTCACTCCCTCGTGGACGACGCGGACGGTCGCCGCGCGGGAACTATCGCCGTTCGCGGCCTCGCACCACCTAGCGATTCTGGTTCAGGCGGATCTGGTGAGCCAACGCCGCCGCTGTCGGTGTCGAGCGCTCTGCATCGGCGATCTTCCACGGACTATCAGTCCGAACTGGCTCCGGAAAGTCCGAGGTAGCTCCGGAAGCGGCAATGTCACTTCCGGAGCTACTTCAGACTGCTTCGCCAGAATGCGGGCTAGTTCGGACTGAAGTTGACGCGCCCTCGATCTACCTCGAGTTTGCCGGTGTTCACGACCTGACCGAGGAAGCACTGCTCCTGGCCTGTTCCAGCGCCGCCTGAAGCGTCCGACACGGGAGCGTGCCCCAGGCCGACATAGTCAGCCTGATGGCATTGCTGAGGGTGACGCTGCGTAGCATCTTCAACCTTGACGGGCGCTCAGCCCTCAGTCCCGAAGCGCCGCACGGTAACTCCACGGGCACTTCATGCACCACCCGACTTGATCCGGCTCGGGACCGTTGTAGCCGAGGTGTGCGTCATCGCGGATGCCATCAGGGTCGGCGACCAATACCGACCAGTACGTCTTCTCTGGGTCCGCCGGCGCCTAGCGAAGAACATCCGCCGTGCGGCGGTTGTGCGCCGCCGTAGTGGGGATAGGTTGCGGCTACGGGCGTTGTGGCGGTCGAGCGACGATGAAACCCGTCGTCATCGTCGACGCCAAAGGAGAAATCACATGAGTCCTTCCCGCATCCCGGCGACCCGCGCATCGCGCGCACGGCGCCGGCTCGTCCTCATCGCGGCCGTCGGCATGGCCGGGGTCGTCGCCCTGAGCGCCTGCGCCCCTCCCGGTCCCGCAAACCCGAACGCGGGCCAGACGCCGACCGTCGGTGACGTGTCGACCGAACTCACGTCCGAGGACGTCACCGTCACGATCATGACCAACACGGAAGCGTCGGACGCCCTCACCAAGATCAGCGACGCCTTCACGAAGCAGCACCCGAACGTCACGTTCGACATCGTCGCGGAAGCGAACTCGAACCTCGCGGCCAACATGTCCCGCATCCTCACGCGCAACGACCCACCCGACGTGATCTTCATGCCGAGTATCGGTCAGTTCGTGCAGGACGGGCTCATCGCGAACCTCGACCCCTACTTCGAGGCGTACGGGTGGGACAGCTGGTCGCAGGAACTGCTCGACATCAACCGCATCGATACCGACGGCCAGCGCGGCTCTGGCTCCCTCTACGCCGTCGGCATCGGCTACAACGTGACGGGCATCTTCTACAACAAGGAGATCGCCGCAGAGGTCGGCATGAGCGCGCCGCCGGCGACGTTCGCGGAGTTCGACGACTACGCGCACAAGGCCGTCGACGCCGGTTACCTCGGTCTGTCCGTGGCGGCGAAAGACGCAGGCACCCCCTTCCTCCTTCAGGAGGTGCAGACGGCTTACGGCGACAGCGATGCGATCACCGCATGGACCGCTCAGGTCCCGGGCTCGTCGTTCGCTCAGCCCGGCATGCTGAAGGCGGCGGAGAAGCTGCAGCAGTGGAAGGGCGACGGCGTGATCTCGAAGGACGCCGTCTCGGTCGACTACCCGACGATGATGGGCGACTTCCAGGCGGGCAAGGCCCTGTTCGTACCCGTCGGTGACTGGGAGGCGCAGCGCCTCGTCGCGGCCATGGGTGACAACGTGGGCTTCTTCCTCATGCCGACCGTCGAGGCGGGTGCGAAGCAGTATGCCCCCGCCTTCCCCTCCAACCACGCGATCCCGGCCGCGGCGAAGCACAAGGACGAGGCGGCGTACTTCCTCAACTGGGTGCACACGGACGAGACGGCGCGCAAGCTCATCGTCGACGTGATCGGCAGCTCCCCGGGTGGCCCCACAGACCTGCCGGCGCCGCAGACCGATGTTCCGCTCGTGCAGGAGACGTCGGAAGCGTTCCAGAAGGTGCTGGCGGGCGGAGGAGCGGTCGACTTCTTCGCCAACGTCAGTCAGGCGTTCACCCTGTCGACGATGAACCCGCTGATGCAGTCGCTGATGCTGGGCTCGAAGACGCCGCAGCAGTTCGTCGACGAGGTGCAGGCTGCCTACGAGTCGGAGCTGATGAAGTGATGGAGGGCCGGGGAGGAATGTTCCGCTCGTCCGCGAAGAGACAGCGCGTCGTGATCTCGGTCCTGTTCGTGCTGCCCGCGCTGGCCCTCTATGGCTGGCTCGTGCTCGGCTCGTTCGGACGCGCCGCGCAGTACTCGCTGTACGACTGGAACGGCATCGGAGAGGCCACGTTCGTGGGCCTGCAGAACTATCTCGATGTCTTCTCCTCCCCGGTCCGCCTCGTTTCCCTGCTCCACGCCTTCCAGCTGATGGGCTTCTTCACGGGTGTCACGCTCGTGCTGGGGCTGCTGGCGGCGGTGCTCACCCGAGCCGCCGCCGGGAGGCGTGGGGCAGGCTTCGCCCGGGCCGTCTTCTTCATGCCGCAGGTCATCCCGATCGTCGCGGCAGCGATCGGTTGGAGCTGGATCTACTCGCGTGAGGGCGCCGTCAACCAGATCCTCAACGCCACCGGCCTCGGCGCGATCACCCGCCCGTGGCTGGCCGACCCCGCCACTGCCCTGGTGGCCGTGGGATTCATCGGCACGTGGGCGCTATTGGGGTTCGTGACCCTCATGCTCACGGCCGGCATCAGCAGCATCGACCCGTCGCTGTACGAGGCTGCCCGCATCGACGGTGCGAACGCGTTCCAGGAGTTCTTCGCCGTCACCCTGCCGGGCCTGCGCCGTCAACTGGTGGTGTGCGCGACGCTCACGATCATCGCCGCCCTGGCGAGCTTCGACATCATCTACATGACCACGCAGGGCGGGCCCGACCGCGCGACGATCGTCCCCGGCGTCGACATCTACCTGCTCGCGTTCGGCGAGCAGAAGGTGGGCGCTGCGGCCGCGATGGGAATCGTCCTGATGGCGATCGTCCTGCTCGTCGTCATCCCCCTCCAGCGACTGGCCTCAAAGGACTGACCCCGTGCGCATCTCTCTGACTGAACGCGTATCGGGCGCGATCGTCCTCATCGCTCTGATCCTGTTCACACTGCTCCCGTTCGTGGCGCTGCTGTCGGTCGCGCTCTCGCCGCCCAACACGCTCCCCTCGGGGATCTCGTTCCTGCGCGAACTCCACTGGGAGAACTTCGTCACCGCGTTCCAACTGGCGCAGTTCCCGACACTCATGGTGTCCAGCGCGACGCTCGTGATCATCGTCGTGCCGCTCGTGACCCTCCTCGCCACGATGGCCGCCTACGCTCTCACCTGGCTGCGCGTTCCGTTCGCCGCCGTCCTCTTCGTGGTGTTCCTGATGGGCCTCACCATCCCGACGGAGAGCCTCATCACGCCGCTGTACCTCACCATGCGCGACCTCCAGTTGACGAACACGGTGTGGAGCGTCGCCCTGCCCCTGGCCGCGTTCCAGATCCCTTTCGGCGTCTTCTGGATGCGCACGCACTTCCTCGGGATGCCGGCCGAGCTCGAGGAGGCGGCTCAGCTGGACGGTTCCGGGCCGTTCCGCACCTTCTTCCAGATCCAGTTGCCTCTCGCGCGCCAGGCGATCGCCACGATGGTGATCCTCAGCTTCCTCTGGACGTGGAACCACTTCATCCTGACTCTGGTCATGATCGACGATCCGTCGAAGCGGACAGTGGGTGGAGCGCTCGCGGGCTTCCAGGGTGCGCAGGCGACCGATGTCGTGATGCTGTGCGCAGCGGCGCTGCTGATGATGATCCCGACGCTCGCGGTGTTCATGATCTTCCAGCGGCAGTTCTCCGCCGCACTCCTGCAAGGATCGGTGAAGGCGTGAAGGAGGTCGCGATGCCGGATTCCACCCCCCGTCGCCCCGCATACGACGCGGAACTCGCGAGTTCGCTGCTGGCGGCCGGAGGGCCCTGGGTCCTCGATTTCGCGCCCGAGACCCTCACCGCCATACAGTCCGACATCAGGTCGAGGTCCTGGCAGACGCGGGAAGCGCTCGAGGCGGAGGGCCTGGTGATCGTCGACTACGTGGCCGTCGCCGCCGATGGCCACGCCATCCCGCTTCACCACGTGTTCTCGCCTGCCGTCAGCGGACCGCGCCCGTGCATCTTCTACATTCACGGCGGGGGCATGATCCTCGGAACTCCGTGGGATTCGGCTGTCGAGTTCAGCCGTTGGATCGACGACTTCGGCGTGAGCGTGGTGACCGTCGATTACCGCATGGCGCCCGCGGTCCGCGCCCCGGTGCCCGTCGAGGACTGTCATGACGCGCTCATGTGGGTGCACGGTCACGTGTCGAGCCTGGGCATCGATCCCGACGCGATCATCGTCGCCGGCCTGAGCGCGGGAGGTGGGCTCGCCGCGGGCACCGCCCTGGCGGCGCGGGAGACCGGTGGCCCCCCGCTCCTCGGTCAGCTTCTGATGGCGCCGATGCTGGATCCCGATGCGGACGGCGACTCGATGCGCCAGCAGCCGGACGGCCCCTGGAACAGGATCGAGAACGCCACGGCATGGAAGCTGGTGCTCGGTGACGACGCGGAGAGGTCGCCCGGCTTCAACGCCCCTGCTCGAGCGGCCTGGCTCGGCGATCTCCCCCCGGCGCTACTCGAGGTCGGGTCCGCGGAGATCTTCCGCACCGAGGTGGTCGATTACGCCAGCCGCATCTGGCGAGCGGGCGGAAGCGCGGAGCTGCACGTCTGGAACGGTGGCTTCCACGGCTTCCAGGCGTATCCTCATGTGGCGGTCGCCCAAGCGGCGATCGAGACCCGCCGAAACTGGCTGGGTCGCATGTTCGGCTATGGACCCCAGGAGGCGATGAGCCATGCGAGATCTGCTGGCACGCCTGGCGCAGAGCGATGAGGCAGCGTCCGCGGCGCTGAGGGTCTTCGACTACTTCGATGCGCTCGACGCGAGCGGCGTCGGTCCGGAAGCATACGTGCGCGGGGCCGCCGCGTTGAGTTCTTGTCGTGCCGGCATGATGCTGCAGGAGCGCCGACTGACGCTGCGGATCGCTCCCAGCGGCGAACGGATGCGTGCCGAACGCGACTTCGTGCCGCAGGAGGAGTGGCTCATCGCTCCCGCGGCTCCGGCGTCGCCGGACGTGGTGTGGCTGGAGACCCCTGAGCGGAGTACGTTCCATGAGCTGATCCTCGAACGGGTGGCGCAAGGTGTGCAGCGCTGGTTGCAGCGCATGGAGGCGCTGGTGCCGGAACCGGCCCAGGCCTGGGCGATGCTGCTCAACGACCCCGTGCCCGGTGAGCGCCGACAGCAGCTGTTCGCGGCGCTCCGGCTCGACTCGTCGCGCCAGTACCAGGTCGTCGCACACGTGCCGGCCGCACCCGATGGTGGCCTGCACGCGTACACGACGGTCCAGGGCGCCCAGGTCGTCGCCACGATTCGCCCCGCGCCGTTCAGCATGGAGCATACGACCGGAGCCAAAGTGCGATACGGGATCGGGCCCGCAGTGGAGATCCCCGAGCTGCTGGACTCCTGGGAACGGGCGGTGGTGGTGCTCCGCTTGGCCCGCCAAGGAGAGGCGCTCCCGTGGGACAAGCTCGGCGTCCTCGCACCGCTCTTCCTCCGCGCGAAGCCGGAGGAGGTCATCGCCGAGCCCATCGTCCGCGCCATCGATTCCGAGAACATGCCCTGGCTCGACCAGACGATCACGGCCGTCACACAGACCGGCTCCGTGCGCGGGGCCGCCGATCTCCTGGGTCTTCATCATTCGACGGTGCAGAAGCGCATCGACAAGGTGCAGCAGCAGTTCTCGCTCAATCTCGCGAACGCACGCCACGTGTACCACCTGTGGCTTGCGTGCGCTGCTCATCGGTACGCGACGTTCGGGCGTCCCGACAACATGGCGGGCGACGTGCGGCTCACGCCCCGCCCTTTCGACCACCCGCAGCCGTGAGCACAGCTCATTCGGACTGTTAGGCGTCCGGGGAGGTGAACACGATCCGCTCGGGCTCGTCTCCGCGCCTCGCGGAGATCCGGTAGGCGAGGCCGGGGAAGTCTGCAAGCAGGCTGACGCTCGTCGTGGGGTCGGTCCAAGTCAGCCGAAGGACGCCCGGGGCGTCTTCCGCCACGTCGAACTCTCCGTTGAAGGCGGGGAACGTGTTGCGGAAACGGAGCACGTCCAGGAAGCGCTGCACCTCGGGCTTGCGCACTGCCGCAGTGATCTCGTCGGACGTGTAGTCATGCCGATTCGCCCCACGCAGATCACCGGAGGCGCGCAGGGCCTCGACGTCGTTGGCGCCAAAGAGCGCGCCGACGTAGTAGACCTGCGGGATGCCGGGAACGAACAGCTGGAACACGCGTGCCAGGAGGTAGGCGGCGTCGTCCTCACCCACCGCCGAGTAGTACGACGTCATCAACTGGTACCGCTTCGCGCCGGCCGTTCCCTTGCGGATGACGGAGGGCGGGAGAGGGAGCACGTCTTGCAACTCCCGCGTCGCCGCACTCACCCGGTCCGACACGAGATCGATCTCGTCATCGTCGAGAAGGCCCGCGACATCCACCACTCCGATGCCGTCATGGGTGTCGAGGGTGGTGAACTGCTTCCGCGGACAGATCTCCAACCAGTGCCGCAGCCGGTCCGATCGTCCACTGAACAGTGCGTGCAGTGTGAGCATCGGCAGCGCGAAGTCGTAGACCCAGTGGCCTCTCTCCGCCATCTTCAGTTGGATCTCGTAGTGCTCGTGTATCTCGGGCAGCATCTGGGTGCCGTGCTCGCGGAGCGGCGCCATGCCGATGTCGAGCACCTGCCACACCTCGGGCTCGACGAAGAAGCAACTCGTGCCCGCCCGCTTCGACGCGTACGCGAACGCGTCGAAGCGCACGATGGCGAAGCGCTCGGCAAGCATTCCTAGGTTGCGGGAGTAGTACTCCTGTGTGACGGGCTGCCAGGGATCGATGTCGATCTGCTCGGCGAAGAACGTGTTCCACAACCGCACGGTCTCGCCGTCGTCGCGCGTGAACTCGAGGAACGGCCCGGACTCCTTGCGCCTGTATAGCGCCGCCATCTCCTCGGGGGTCGGTTCGCCGCCGGGCCAGAACTCGTCCCAGTGGATGAACATGCGGCGGAACGGCGAATCGTCGCCGCGCTGCATGTAGTCGATGAACTCGCGGGAGCGGATCGAGGCGTGATTGATCATGAAATCGGCCATGAGGAAGTGGTCGCGTCCGATGTCGTCGACGTCGGACCAGTCGCCGAAGCTCGGGTCGACGATGTCGTACTCGATGACAGCGAAACCTCGATCGCCGGACGCCGGGAAGAACGGGAGGATGTGGACTCCGCCGAAAGCGCCCTCGAAGTGGGTGCGCAGCGTGCGGGCGAGCGCCTTCAGGTCACCGCCGAGGCTGTCCGCGTAGGTGATCAGCATGGCTTGGTTGACGACAGGTTGCATGGTGTCTCCGGATCAGATCTCGAGCAGATTCAGCGTGTCACGCGGGTGGCGGGGGGAGGGACGGAGAGCGCCGCCGCCTACCTCCACCCTTGAACAGCAGGTAGACGAGGAGCCCGACGGTCACCGGCGCGATCAACAGGAGATACATCTGGGAGTAGGCGTTCTCGGGCGCTGCGCCCGCGTCGACGTGGGTGGAGATCACCCAGCCGGCGATGATCGGCAGCACGAGATAGCCGAGGTCTAGGCCGATGTAGTTCGTGTTGCTCGCCACCCCGCGACGTTGAGGGCTGACCGATGTAAGCGACATCGTCTGGATCGCGGGTTGGCAGATGCCGTACCCGAGTGCGGAGATCGCGCCGGCGACCAGGAACCCCGTCAGCGTTGTGGCCTGGCTGATGACGACGAAGGAGACAGCGAACATGATCATGCCGGGGATGATCACGACCGGGAGCCCGTACACGTCGGCGAGGCGGCCGGCGAGGGGACGCGAAAGCAGGATGAAGGCCGCGTAGGCAGCGAAGAACAGGCCGATCTGCTCGACCCCTCGGGACTCGCCGTACAGCACGATGAACGTGTTGACGCCCGAGAATGCGCCTCCCAGACAGAACATGACCGTCGCGGGAACGATCGCTTCAGTGGCGACGAACGCGCGCCAACCGAACCGCACGCCGTCCGCTCCCGCGGGGCGGGGCGAACGGATGCCGAAGGCGGCCACCGCAGCTGCGAGCAGAAGGCCGGCGCCCGTGAGGAACGAGGAGGTGTATCCGAAGGACGCCAGGAGGAGGAGGCCGACCGATGGACCGACTGCCGTGCTGACTGCTTGGCCGAGTGAGAAGATCCCGATGCCCTGTGCCATTCGGCTGGAGGGGAGGACGTTGCTCGCCATCGCGAGTGTTACGGGAGCGAGAAAGCCCATCGCTGCGCCATGAAGGAGACGAGCAGCGATGAGCACCTCGATGTTCGTCGCCACCGCATAGAGCACGAAGGCGCACACGATCATCAAGACGGTTGCGGCGAGGAGATGTGAGTGGCGGGTGTGCAGGGTCGCCCAGCCCACAGCGGGTCTCACTGCCAGCGCTGTGACCGCGAAGATACCGGTAACGATTCCGACGGTGATTGACGTCGCGCCCAGGGAGTCGGCGAGCTTGGGCATCAGCGCCAGCGTCATGAACTGCGCGAACGTGATGACGAAGTTGATGCCGAAGAGGGCGGCGAAGGGGCGTGTCCAGATGCGGGCATCATCCGATCCGCGCACCATCACGTCGACTCCCACACGATCACTCCTCCGAGGCGAGGTCCTCGCTCGCATCGGTGACCATCATGTGTCGGAGCGGGGTTCGCGCTGAGCCGCCCGACGAGCGCAAACTGCAGTGCGTGAGCCGCCGGGCGGCGGCTGACACGGGCCCTGGAGCGTGGGCATAGTTGATGCGATGCGCGTCGCCCGGGCGCGCATGCACCGATCTCGACGCTGAGGAGTGACACGTGGCCCTGCTCACGATGAACACGGAGAGCAAGTACCTGCGGGCGAATCAGGCTTTCAGCATGATCCTCCCGGACATGCCGCGCGAGTGCGATCCCACCGATTTCTACAGTGAACACCGAGCGCTCCCCGTGGTGTGGCTCCTGCACGGCACTTTCGGCGACCACACCGACTGGGTGCGGCGGACCAACGTCGAGCGGTACGCGGCGAAGAAGCGCGTAGCCGTCGTGATGCCGAGCGGGATGAACACGAGCTACTCGAACTGGAGCCGCGCCATGCTCGGCTACGACATGTACGACCACGTCCTCCATGAACTGATGCCTCTGGTTCACAACTGGTTTCCGGTCTCTGACCGGCGCGAGGACAACTTCATCGCGGGACTGTCGATGGGTGGTCGCGGCGCCCTCAAGTTCGCCGTCAACAACCCGGAGCGTTTCGCGGCGGCGGCCGCCCTGTCTGCATCCCCCCGCGACTTCGCCACGTTGACCCCCGAGTATCTGGTCGAGAGCGGGCCTGTGGCTGAGCGCTTCGCGCGCGCGATCGAGAACGCGGGCGGACTCGACGCCTATCTCGCGTCGGAGGAGAACACGTGGCGCGTCATCGACGAGCGTGCGGCATCGGGGACTCTCCCTCGTCTCCTGTTCGCGTGCGGTGGAGACGACGCCTACGTCATGGACGACCTGCGCCCATTTCAGGATCATGCCCGGCAGCTGGGCCTCGACGCGGAGTTCCAGATTCGCGACGGTTTCGACCATGAGTGGGACTTCTGGGATCTCGCGATCCAAGACGCACTCGACTTCTTCGGGCTCCCGGATGTCGCCGAAGACCGGGTGTGATCCCATGCCGGAGATCGAGTCGAAGATTTACCTCCGGCCGGGCATCCCGGACGACGACAACCGCGAGTACCTCCCCGAGTCACTCAAACACTCGGACATCGTGGTCAACGAGAACGGCAACAACTCGCAGCCGTATCCTCATCGACTGATCGAGCGGCGCGAGGTCGTCATCGATGACGTCGAGGACAGGTGGTACGTCTACGTGCCCGAGAGCTACAGACCCGATTCGCCCACACCACTCATCATTTCGCTGCACGGCGGAATGATGACGGGATGGGGTCAGGCCGTCTACTCGTCGTGGACGGCCGTCGCCGATCGCGAAGGCTTCATCGTGGTGTTCCCCGACGCCCACGCTCGTCGATTCTGGACCATCGACATCGCGCCCGCGCGCGTCGAAGCGATCACGTCGCCCAACCCCGAGGGGCTCTTCCTCCACAAGCCGCCGGCGAGCCCCGAGCACAACCACGACCTCCGGTTCCTCCTTGCCCTCATCGATCTCACCGCGAGCGAATACTCGATCGATCGCGGCCGGATCTTCATGCAAGGCATGTCGATGGGCAACGCGATGGCGACGCAGTTCGCTCGGTACTTCGGAGACACACTCGCCGGCGTCGCCGGTTCCGGCGGGCTCACCGATCCCGCGCTGCTCTTCTCGGAACGGGGTGAGGTCGACAACACGGCCGGCCCTGTCCCTGTCTGGGAGTCGCGGCTCGACCTCGATATGGGGCCGACGCACTTCACAGGGGACATTCCATCGGCGGTAGTGATGAATCGTGAGTACTGGCTCCGCGTGAATGGCGCGTCTGCGCTCCCCGCGATCTCCGTGAGAGGCCCCGACAATATCGCGTTCTACCGGGGTGAGCTGGCCGACGTGGTCTTCCGTGACGTGCGCAACCGGGACCACGGGCAGACCTTCGATGACGCGGAACTGGTGTGGGATCACTTCTTCTCAGGGATGCGCCGAGAGCCCGACGGAACTGTCACGCGGTCTGAACCTCTGATACCGCTACGACCGGACCGGTTCGCGCTCGGCGTCGCCGCGGGTCGCGACTACGCGTGGATGTCAGGGGAGAGAGTGCCCATGTCCACGCGGGCATTCGCGTGGGATGCGGTGCAGTATCACGGACGAGGAGGCTCGACACTCTCGCGCAGCAGAGCTGTCTATGCTCCACTCGATCTCCTTGCCGTGGCATTCGACGCCCGGCTCATCGCCACAGGCGAAGGCGACGTGGCGACTCTCGTCCTGAGTGATGGACGTTCGGTGCAGTTCGCGCGAGGCGCGGTCGCTTGTGTGGTCAACAATCGGGTCGTCGCGATGGACGCGGAGGCTGTGCTCCGCGACGGAGTCCTCTGTATTTCCGTCGAATGGTTCGCGCTGAACCTGATGAACCTGCGTGCGTCGCAGCACTCTGACGTCGTCTACGTGACGGACCACCACTCCCTTCTCTCAGGAAACATGGCACGCCTCCTGAGCGACCTCTTGGTGAGTGACGCGTGAGCGGTGGGTTCCATCCCGATGTGCTCGTTGTGGGCGAGGCATTAATCGACATCGTCGAGGCGGGGGCATCCGTCACCGAGTCCGTCGGCGGGAGCCCCACCAATGTCGCACTCGGGCTGGGAAGGCTCGGCTACCGAACCGCGCTGTTGACTCAACTCGCCGATGACGACCGCGGCGCGGCTATCCGAGCGCACCTGCGCGCGTCCGGCGTCGCCATCCTCCCCGAGTCCTACAGCCTGGAGGAGACATCGACGGCGCGAGCACTGATCAGGGACCACGGCCAAGCCGCGTACGACTTCGCGATCACGTGGGGGCCACTGCCTCACGTCGATCGCATCCGTCCACGCGTCCTTCACACGGGGTCGTTGGCGACTTTTCTCGCGCCGGGGGCAGCGGGAGTGCGCCGAATGGTCGGAGACTGCGAAGCGGAGTACATCACCTTCGACCCGAACATCCGCCCGGCCGTACTCGGCGCGACCGACCTATTCGACACCTTCATCCAGGTGGCAGGACGAGCCACCGTGGTGAAACTCAGCGACGAGGATGCGGATTGGCTCTATCCCAACGCAACGATCGACGAGGTGATCGATGATCTCCTGGGTCGAGGTGTCGGCGTCGTCGCCGTGACGAAGGGCAGTGAGGGCGCGATTCTCTCGACGCGTCGGGCTCGAGTGAGTGTCGCCGCACCGATCACACGCGTCGTCGACACGATCGGTGCCGGCGACACCTTCATGACGTCTCTGATCGACTCGTTGCTCTCGGGCGTTCTCGAGGACGGTCATCGGGGCGACGACGAACGTGCCTTGATGCGTGCAGGCACGGCAGCGGTCCGCGCGGCGGCGATCACCGTCTCGCGGCGGGGAGCCGACCTCCCGTGGCGGCGCGAACTTCAGCCGTTCGCGGCTCGCGCTGGCCGACCCGCGTCCGCCTGAGGCGGCGAGGGATGCACCCACGATCGGGTTGGCGCTCTCGCGCATTTGCTTGACAACACCAGTCCGAACTAACTCCGGAAAGTCCGAACTAGCTCCGGAAGTGACAGGCAACAAAACGGAGGGGCTGACGGGAATCGAACCCGCGCTGTCTGCTTGGGAAGCAGAAGTTCTGCCATTGAACTACAGCCCCGTGATGTGGCCGGTCACCCGGCACATCGACCTCCATCATAACCAGGCGGCGCCGCCCGTTCCGGCCGGCGGCCCCACAAGCCGCGGAAACACGGCGGAAATCCCGACCGCCTACCGTCGGAGACGGAGACCGAACGGACCCGCGAGGAGGTGCGCGTGACCACGCCGTCGCCCGACCTCGCCCGCGTCGTCGATGCTCTGCACGCGATGCTGGCCGTCGCGGTCTCGCAGGGCCTCGAGAAGCTGCCGGCCGAGCGGGAGCTCGCCGAGAAGCTCGACGTGTCGCGCAACATGCTCCGCCGCGCACTGGAGGTGCTCGAAGCCGAGCACGCGATCGTCCGCTCGCCCGGCAGGGGCGGTGGGGCGTTCATCACCGCGGTGACCGAGTCGCCGCCCGTGCCGCCCGCGCTCTTCGATGCGCCGTCGCGCAAGCTCGCACGCGACCTCAACGCGATCAAGGGGATCCCGCAGATGCTCGTCGAGCAGGGATTCGAACCGACCACGCGCGTGCTGGCCGAGTCGGTCGAGCCGGCATCGGAGGGGATCGCCGCCGCGCTCGGGATGGACACCGGCGGTCCGGTCATCTCGCTTCTGCGGCTGCGGCTCGCCGACGGGAGCCCGCTGTCGCTCGAGCGGATGTTCCTGGATGCCGCACGGTTCCCCGATCTGCTGAGTCACAGCCCGATCGGGTCTCTCTACGCGCTGCTGCGCGAGGAGTACGGGGTGACGGTGGCGACCGCGGAGGAGCAGATCGAGCTCGTCGAGGCGTCCCGGCAGGTGGCACGTCTTCTGGGGATCAAGCCGTGGGCGCCGCTCCTCGCCCTCCGCCGGGTGAGCCGGCGCGACGACGGGACACCTGTGGAGGCGTCGATCGACCTCTTCCGCCCCGAGCTCACCCGGCTCGTCGTGCGCACGGTCGTCGGCGACCACTGACGCCGAGCGCACCCCTCGTGCGCCTACCAGAAATGGTTGGCCCGTATGCGGCTGCATGTTTAACACGGCGTTCACGGGGACCCGCCGGACCAGAAATGGTCCACGTCGAGTCTTGACCTCGAAGAGTCGTCCCCGGCTGCCTCACCCGAGCAGCCCACCACTTCCGAGGAGTTTCGCGTGAACAGCACCGTCACCAAGCGGATCCTGGCCGCCGGCGTCGTCATCGCCGCGCTGGGCCTGACCGCCTGCAGCACCACCGACACCGGCACCACCGCCGGCGCCGACGAGCCGAAGGGCGCCGTGGCCATGGGCTTCGCCGGCGCCGACATCACCATCTGGAACGACCAGCTGGAGATCATGCGCCCGATCGTCGAGGCCGCGGGCTACGAGTTCCTCACCGACGACCCGCAGTGGGACGTCAACCGCCAGGTGTCGAGCTGGCAGGCGTGGATCAACCGCGGTGACGTCAAGGCGATCGCTGGCTACCCGGTGACTCCGGATGCCATGGTGCCCGTCACCCAGCAGGCGGAGGCCGCCGGCATCCCGGTGTTCGGCTACCTGATCGGCTGGGAGGGAACGGCCGGCACGACGGTCGTCGACTCGTACGACGGCGGGTTCGAGCTCGCCGCGAACGCCGCGACGGAACTCCAGGCGTCCGGCGCCGAGGACGACCTCACGGTGGTCATCGTGGGCAGCCGCGACAGCGACTTCGGCGCCGACGCGATGGACGGACTGATCGAGGGCTTCACCTCGGTGATGCCCGACGCCTCGATCGTCGAGCAGACGGCGACCACCCGCGAAGAGGGCTACAACATCGCCAAGGCGCAGATGACGGCCGACCCCGAGAGCCACGTCTGGCTGGGCGCGTCCAACGACAACATCCTCGGTGTCTACCAGGCGCTGATCGAGGAGGGTGTGGCCGCGGACGACCCGGACTTCTACCTCGCCAGCCGCGACGCGACGAACGAGACGCTCGACCTCATCAAGATCGAGGGCTCCATCTACCGCACCTCGCTCGTGGTGCCGGCTCAGGCGCTGGCCGAGGCCAACGCGAAGCTGCTCATCGACGGCGCCGAGGGCAAGGAGACGAGCGACATCGTCGTCCCGGGCGTTCTCGTGACCGCCGAGGATGCCGACCAGTACTACGTCGGCTGACCGTACCCGCCGGGGCCGGCGCCCACCCGCGCCGGCCCCGGCATCGCCGCCGCAACGGACCCCCTCTCGATCCAGGAGCTGAGCATGACCACCGCACGCCTCGCCTTCGACGATGTGACCGTCGACTTCGGCGTCACCCGGGCCCTTGACGGCGTCGACCTGTCCTTCGCCCCCGGCGAGATCGTCGGCCTCCTCGGTCACAACGGTGCCGGGAAGTCCACGCTCGTGAACGTCGCGACCGGCGCCGTCCGTGCCACGGGGGGCCGGATGCTGGTGGACGGCGAGCACGTGGCGGCCGACACGCCCCGTCAGGCCGCCGAGCTCGGGATCACCGTCATCCACCAGACGCCCGCGCTCGTCGGGAACCTGACGGTCCTCGACAACCTCTACCTCGGCCGTGACCGGACCGGACGCGCGAAGGCCGACCGCACCGCGGCGCGCGCGGCGCTCGCCGAGGTGGGCGGTGACGACCTCACGCTCGACACTATGGTCGCGACCCTCGAGCTCGGTCAGCGTCAGGTCGTGGACCTCGCCCGCGGCCTGCTCCACGGCGAGATGAAGGTCCTGCTCCTCGACGAGCCGACCGCCGCGCTCGGCCAGGCGGAGACCGATGCCCTCCACGCGCTCATCCGCCGGCTCGCCGCGAAGGGCACGACGGTCATCTACGTCTCCCACCGTCTGCCCGACATCATCGAGGTCTGCGACCGCGTCGCGATCCTGCGCGAGGGGAAGGTGGCCGGCGAGCACGCCGTCACGGGCCTCAGCGCCAGAGCACTCGCGACCGCGCTCGTCCCCGATCTCGAGGAGGCGGAGCACGTCGCGGCGACGGTCGGCGCCCCGGTCCTCGAGATCACCGCGCCTCACCCGCTGACCTTCCGTGCGGGCGAGGTCGTCGGCCTGTTCGGTGTGGCGGCGGGGGAGCAGTTCGAGCTCCTGAACGCGCTGCACGGCGCCGGCGGCGTCGAGGCGACGCTGAACGGCGACCCGTATCGAGCGCGGACGCCGCTCGAAGCGATCCGGCAGGGCGTGCACCTCGTCGTCGCCGACCGCGACCGCGACGGCCTCATCGCGGGCCTCGCCGCGCGCGACAACGTCTACCTGCCGTGGCGGGGACGGAAGGTGGCGGGCGCGAAGGTCGCCCCGACGCAGCGCTCCCGGGTCGCCGGTTACGCCGACGCGCGGCGCCGTCTCGGCATCCTGGGCCCCGGGCCGGAGTCGCCGATCTCGGCGTTCTCCGGCGGCAATCGCCAGAAGCACCTTCTCGCCGCGTGGCTGTACCCCGCGGTGCCGACCGTGCTGCTGCTCGCCCAGCCCACCCAGGGGGTCGACGTCGGCGCGAAGGCCGACATCCGCCGGGCCGTCCGGCAGGCGGCCGCCGAAGGGGCGACGGTCCTCGTCGCGAGCGCGGAGAGCGACGAGATCGCCGGCCTCTGCGACCGCAGCTATGTGCTCTCGGGCGGCGGCATGGCCGAGCTCGCGCGCACCCCCGACTTCGACGCAGCGCTGCTGCAGACCCTGCTCGACCTCATTCCCACGAAGGGCGTCCTCGCATGAACCTCACCCAGTTGAAGATCCTGCTCGCCAAGAACGGCGCGATCGTCGCGCTGATCCTGCTCGTGATCGTCTTCACGATGCTGAACCCGCGGTTCGTCCAGCCGGGGAACCTCATCACGATCGTGCTGTCGATGGCGGAGGTGGGGATCATCGCGATCCCGCTCGCCTACCTCGTCATGAGCGGATCGATCGACCTGTCCGTCGGCTCGGTCGCAAGTCTCGGGTCGGTCGTCTGCGGCCTCGTGGCGACGGGCACGGGCAGCATCTGGTTGGGGATCGGGGCGGGGACCGCAGCGGGCCTCGTGACCGGGCTCATCACCGGCGTCCTCGTCGAGCACCTGCGGCTGAACCCTCTGGTGGTGACGCTCGGTCTGCTGAACGTATGGGCGGGACTCGCGCTCTTCCTCACGAACGGACGCACGATCACGGGACTGCCCGCCGAGTCGCGCGACATCGCCGGGTTCGCCCTCTTCGGCGTCGTCCCGCTGCCGATGCTGCTCCTCCTGATCGTCACGGTCGCCGCGTGGTGGGTGCTCAACTACCGCCCCTTCGGCCGGCAGCTCCTGGCCGCGGGCGGCAACCAGCGGGCGGCGTTCCTCATGGGCATCAACGTCCGCTCCGTGCGCCTGCGCCTCTTCGTGCTCGCGGGCGTCGCCGCCGCGTTCGCCGGCGCTCTCATGACCCTGAAGCTCCAGGCCGGCTCCCCGACCACAGGCCAGGGGCTCGAGTTCAGCGCCCTCACCGTGGTGCTCCTCGGCGGAGTCGCGGTCGCCGGCGGGGCGGGCCGGATCAGCGGCGTGATCGCCGGTCTCCTGTTCGTCGGCGTGCTGCGCAACGGCCTCGTGATCCTCGGGGTCAGCCAGTTCCTGCAGACGATGATCGTCGGCCTCACCCTCGTCGTCGCGATCTCGCTCGACGAGACCCTCCAACGGGTGCTGAAGTCCGCGTGGAACAACCTCGCCAAGCAGCGGACGACGCAGAAGGCCGCGTCGGTCGAGGAGGCGGCGGCCGAGACCCCCGAGCCCGTCCGCAACTGAGCCGGCCCGCTCCCACTGCGCCCCAGCCGGCCCGCCGAACGACCCCCCGAGAACCACAAGGAACCCCACATGACCACCGACGCGCCCGTCTCCCTCTCTTCGATCATGGACGGCAACAGCTTCCGGATCGCCGACCTCGACCGGCTCGCCCCTGCCGCGCAGCAGCTCGTGCTCCGCCGGCAGGCAAGCCTCGGTCCGAGCTACCGCCTCTTCTACCGGACGCCCGTCCACGCGGTGTCGGGCTCCGGCGCCTACCTCTACGACGCCGACGGCACCCGCATCCTCGACGCCTACAACAACGTCCCGAGCGTCGGGCACGCGAACCCCGCGGTCGTGGACGCCGTGACGACCCAGATGCGGAAGCTCAACACCCACACGCGGTACCTCCAGGACGGGATCGTCGCCTACTCCGAGCAGCTGCTGGCGACCCTTCCCGACCACGTCGGGTCGATCATGTTCACGAACTCCGGCTCGGAGTCGAACGACCTCGCGATCCGGATCGCGCGCCTGTGGACGGGAGGTCAGGGCATCGTCGTGACCGCCGAGGCCTACCACGGCACCACGGAGCTCCTCAGCCGCGTCTCGCCGGCGATCTCCGGCGGGTTCCCCGACGACGACACCGTGCGGATCATCCCCGCGCCCGACCCCTACCGGGTCGAGACCGACGACATCGGCGCGTGGTTCGCCGATCGTGTCCGCGAGGCGTTCGACGACCTGCGGGCCCACGGCATCCAGCCCGCGGCGTTCCTGGCCGACTCGATCTTCTCCTCCGACGGCATCTACCCCGACCCGCGCGGCTTCCTCGCCCCGGCGATCGACGTGGTCCACGAGTACGGCGCGCTCTTCATCGCCGACGAGGTGCAGCCCGGGTTCGCGCGGACGGGGGCCACCTTCTGGGGCTTCCAGCGCCACGGCGTCGAGGCCGACCTCGTGTCGATGGGGAAGCCCATGGGGAACGGCGTGCCGGTGGCGGCCCTCGCCGGCCGCCCCGAGATCCTCGCCCGGTTCGGCAAGGAGGTGCCCTACTTCAACACGTTCGGCGGCAACTCGGTGTCGATCGCCGCAGCGCAGGCAGTGCTCGACTACATCCAGTCGACCGACCTCATGAGCTCCGTGGCGCGCACCGGAACGCTCCTGCGCGAGGGGATCGAGGCGCTGGCCGCGGGCCGGCCGCTCATCGGCGACGTCCGCGGCGCCGGCCTCTACATCGGCGTCGACATCGTGTCCGACCCCGACACGAAGGCCCCCGACTCGCCGGCCGCCCTCGGGATCGTCAACGCCCTGCGCGAGCGCAACGTCCTCATCAGCGTCGCCGGCCCCGGCAACAACGTGCTGAAGATCCGGCCGCCTCTCGTGTTCGGCGAGCGGGAGGCCCAGCTCCTGCTGACCACCCTCGACGACGTGCTGGAGGAGGTCGCGCCGCGATGACGTGGCCGGATGCCGTGCTGTGGGACATGGACGGGACGTTCATCGACTCCGAGCGTGCGTGGCTCGACGGCGCCCGCACCCTTGCGGCGCGCTCGGGAGTCACCGTGCAGCGGGCCGACCTCGATCGCCTCGTCGGAGCGAGCATGGCGACGACCGCCGCGGTTCTCCAGGCGGCCGGGGTGGCGGGCGACGCCGACGAGATCATCGCGGAGCTCACCGAGCGGGTGCACGTCGGGCTGGTCGACGACCTCGTCTTCCGGCCCGGCGCGCTCGCGCTCGCCGCAGAGGTGGCGGCCGCCGGTATCCCGCAGGCGATCGTCAGCATGTCGAACCGGAGGATCGTCGACCACGTGATCGCGGTCGCTCCGGTGGCCCTGGCCTCGGTCGCGGGAGACGATGTCGCGAACGGCAAGCCGCACCCCGAGGCCTATCTCACGGCGGCTGCTCGGCTCGGCGTCGCCATCGAGCGCTGCATCGTCCTCGAGGACAGCGCGACCGGTCTTGCCGCCGGCGTCGCGAGCGGCGCCGTGGCGGTAGCGGTGCCCTTCTACCTGCCCGTCGACGCATCGGCCGCGGCGGCAGAGTGGGACGCGCTCGAGGGGCGGACGCTCACAGACCTGCAACGCCTGGCGCCGCGGTCGAGTCCGCCGTCCATTCCGTCCGATGACAACACCGCCCTGCTCCCCACGCCCACTCTCATCACGGAGGAACGATGACCACTCACGCCCCGACCACCGCCTCGCTCACGAGCGCCACCGCCGCCGACCTCGCGGGCTGGTACCGCGACGGCAGCGTCTCGCCCGTCGACGCGACCCAGGCCGCGATCGACGTCGCCGCATCGGCCGGCGTCGAGCTGAACGCGGTCGCCGTGATGAACGCCGAGCAGGCGCTCGAGGATGCCGCCGCGAGCGCCGCGCGCTGGGCCGCCGGCACGCCGCTCAGCGACCTCGACGGCGTCCCTGTCTCCGTGAAGGACAGCTTCCCGATGGTGGGGCTGCCGCGCTGGCACGGGAGCAAGCTGAACGACGCCGCTCCGGCATCCGCCCACGACGGGGCTCCGGTGCGCCGCCTCCGCGAGGCCGGCGCGACGCTGTTCGCCAAGACCTCGATGCCCGACTTCGGGCTCATCGGCGCCGGGGTCAGCTCCCAGTTCGGCATCATCCGCAACCCGTGGAACCCGGCGCTCAACCCCGGCGGTTCCTCGAGCGGATCGGGGGCTCTCGTGGCGCTCGGCGCCGGACCGCTGTCGATCGGCACGGACATGGGCGGCTCGGTGCGACTTCCCGCCGCGCTGTGCGGCCTCGCGGGCCTGAAGCCCACGCAGGGGCGGATCGCCTACGACCCGCCGAAGCTCATCGGCAGCGCCGGCCCCATGGCCCGGACGATCGCGGACACCGCGACGCTCCTGCGCGTCATCGGCAAGCCCGACCTCACCGACCACCTGAGCCTCCCCGGAGCCTTCGAGGGCGACGGCGCCGCCCTGGCATCCCTCACGGGGGTGACGGTCGGTCTCCTCCTGGCCACCGACGTCCCCGGCGGCGTCGACGAGGAGGTGGCTGAGGCGGTGCTCGCACAGGCGGCCGTGCTCTCCGCCCACGGCGCGACCGTCGTGCCGATCGAGGAGCCGCTGACCACCGCGGTCGATCGGGAGAGCTTCATGACCGTGCTCTCGACCCGGGGCCTTCCGGAGCTGCTGGCGGTGCCGGAGGAACTGTGGCCCCTGCTGCCCCCGCAGCTGCTCGAGCAGCTGCTCAGCCGCACCGACATCACGGCGGTCGAGCACGTCGCGAACGAGAAGAAGCTCGACGGCGTCCGCGCCAAGATCGCGGCCGTCCTGAACGCCTTCGACTACGTCCTCTCGCCCGTGACGCCGGTCGTTTCGTTCCCCGCGGAGAACGTCACCCCCGTGCGCAACGACTACTCGCTCGACCACATGGTCTTCACCTCGCCGTACAACCTCACGAGCCTCCCCGCCGGCACGGTGCCGGTCGCGATGTCGGCGAGCGGGATGCCGATCGGGGTGCAGATCGGCGGCCGACGCTTCGACGACGCAGGCGTGCTCGCCGTGCTCGCGCTCCTGGAGCAGGAGCGCTCGTTCGACCTCGCCTTCCCGTTCGCGGGGGTCGCCGGCGCATGAGCGCGCGGCTGAGCGGCCTTCCTGACGAGTGGGCGAGCCTGGACTGGCAGCCCACCGGCATCGGCGCGGCGCTCCTCAGCTGGCAGGGCGCCTCGCACGAGAGCTGGCGCGCGACGACGGCTGCCGGGGTCGGCGTGATCGGGAAGGCGCCGCGCCCGCACGCCGCCGCGAGCGCGGCCGCCGTCGCCCGTGCGGCGGCGTCACGGGCCGGGGTCGGTCCGCGGATGCTCGTCGTCGACGCGGCGTCGGGGATCTCGGTCGAGGAGGCGCTGGGCCCGGACTGGCGCGTCGCGACGGGACTGCGACTGCAGGCCCCCGGCGCGGTGGCCGCCGTGGCGGCGGCCCGGCGCGCGTTCCGGGAGTCGGGCGCCGACCTTCCCCCGCGGGATCTCGGCGCGGAGGCGCAGGCGATGATCGACGGGTTCGCCGCCGCGGGCGCGGAGCTGCCCCTCACGATCGCACCGCTCGCCGTCGTGCTGCCGCGCGTGCGGGCGGCTGTGGCGGGCGGTCCGGCACCGATGCCGTGCTGGCTCTCGTCGGAGATGTCCGACATCCAGCTGGGTCCGGACGGCGCCGTGCTCCTCACGGGCGGCACGACGGCGGGCCTGGCCGACCCGCTCGCCGACGTCGGGAGCCTCCTCACCGAGCTGGCCCCGACGGTGCTCCCGGCGGAGGAGGCGTTCGAGATCATCTGGGGGAGCCCGCACGCCGGCGCCCTCGCCCGCGCACGTCTGTGGGGCGTCATCGTCGACCTCTGGGTGCTGCTGCGCGCGATGCAGGCGCACGCGCTCGATCCCGAGTCCGAAGTCGGCTACCCCGGGTACCTGATGTTCCGCACGTGGCACGCCGAGTACCCGGTGCTGACCGGCGAGATCGACGCGCTCATCATGCGGGCCGAGGAGGGATGGGAATGACCGTCACGTATTGGCACGCACTTGGGCCCGGCGCCCTCGCCGAGGCGGTCGAGACACTCCCCGGCTGGCCGTTCGGCGGCGACCTGCGGATGGAGCGGATCTCTTCGGGAACGACGAACGTGAACTGGCGGATGATCGCGCCCGACGGCATCCGCTTCCTGAAGGTTCCGGGTCAGGGCGCGGAGGCCTTCGTCGACCGGCAGGCGGCGCACGAGGCGGCGGTCGTGGCCGCCTCGACCGGAGTGGGGCCTGACGTCCTCTATTTCGACGACGCGACCGGCATCGAGGTGAGCGCGTTCCTCGACGGCTACCGCTCCTCGGGCGCGGGAGACCTGCTGTCGCCGACGGGCATGACCGAGGTCATGCGGCTCTACCGTCAGCTCCACGGCGGGGAACTCCTCTCGGTGACCAAGACGCTCTTCGACATGATCGACGAGCACCAGGCGCAGATCGCCGAGACGGGGCGTCCGCTCCAGCCGTACCAGCGCGAGGTGCAGGAGCGGTGGCGTCCGATCCAGGAGCGCTACGTCGCCGGAGGGCTCGAGCTGGTCCCCGGGCACAACGACCCGAACCCGCCGAACTTCATGGTCAAGCCGGGTGCGCCCATGATGCTCATCGACTTCGACTACGCCGCCAATACCGATCGGTATTACGAACTCGGGGCGTACCTCACCATCATGGGTATCCCGGGCGACGTGCGCCGCAGGCTCTTCGCGGCGTACGCCGGCGCGGAGCCGACCGAGGGTCAGCTCGCGCGCCTCTACCTCTCGGGCATCGGCACGCTCGTGAAGTGGGGGCACTGGGCTCTCTACAACTCGGTCGTCCGCGACATCGACTTCGACTACGAGAAGTACGGCGCCGGCATGCTCCTCGGCGCCCTCACGATGCTGAAGAGCGACGCGTGCGTCCGGGCGGTCGCGGCGCTGTAGTCCGGGCTGGACGCCGACGCCGACGCCGAGCCGCCGCTGCGCCGATCAGGCCGAAGTGCTCTCCCGCATGACGAGGCGGTGTGGCGCGACGATGCGCTGCGCGGACTCGGCCGGGTCGTCGATCCTGGCGAGGAGCCTGCCGATCGCCTCACGGGCGATGAACGGGGTGTCGAGGGAGACCGTGCTCAGCGAGGGACGGCCGTACCGCCCCTCCTCGATGTCGTCGATGCCGATGACGGCGATGTCCTCGGGGACGCTCAGGCCCGCGTCGAAGATCGCGCGGATCGCGCCGACGGCGAGCAGATCCGAGAAGCAGAAGATGGCGTCGGGCCTCGTCGGCCGCTCGCACAGCTCCATCGTGGCGCGGTAGCCGTCGGCGCGGCTGTAGTGGGGGGCAGGAAGCATCCATTCGGGGTCGACGGGAAGGCCTGCGTCGGTGAGGGCCGCCTCGTAGCCGGCGGTCCGCTGGCGGGGCGTGGCGTACTCCTCCTCGGGCTGGGCGCCGATCGCGGCGATGCGGCGGCGACCGATCGCGACGAGGTGCGCGACGGCCTCGCGGGCCGCGGCGACGTTGTCGATCGCGACGTGGTCGAAGCGGCCGTCGAACTCGTGCTCGCCGAGGAGGACGAGGGGCACGCCGCTGCGGGAGTGCTTCATCTCGAGCAACTCGGACGAGGTGACGAGCGGGCTGAACAGCATGCCGTCGAAGAGCATGGTGCGGTCCTCGCCGAGGAGCAGTTCGCGCTCGCGCTGGTGGTCGTTGCCGGTCTGATCGATCATGACCCGGTAGCCCTGAACGGCGGCGGCGTCGATCACGTCGCGGGCGAGCTCGCTGAAGTAGGGGACGTCGATCTCGGGCACGACGAGCGCGAGGGCACCGGTCCGGCCGGTGCGGAGGGTGCGGGCGACGGGGTTCGCGCGGTAGTCGAGCTCCTCGATCACGCGCATGACGCGTTCGCGCATCTGCTCGCTGACGTGGGTGTACCCGCTCACGACGTTCGAGACCGTGCGGACGGATACCCCGGCGCGGTCGGCGACGTCACGGAGCGTGGCAGGCATGCTCACATTCTAGGCTTGCAACGTGTGCAAACGTCAGGCTAGTGTTTGCATCGTTGGCAAACACGAAGGAGTGTGAGATGCACCTCACCCGCACAGCAACGGTGCGCACGGCAGCAGCCGGCGCAGCAGCGGTCCTGGCCACCGTGGCCCTGACCGCCTGCGGTCCCGACATCTCGGCGCCCGCCGAATCATCGGACCCGAACGTCCTCCAGGCTCCCTCCGAGGAGAGCCCGTCGGGCGAGATCACGATCTGGGATCGAGAGGGCGACCTGTTCACCGTCTTCGAGAACACGATCGCCGCGTTCAACGAGAAGTATCCCGACATCACGGTGAACCACGTCGCGGTCGACATCGACGCGAAGCTGCAGAACACCCTCATTACCGGCACCGACGTGCCCGACGGAGTGTTCCTCGACGACGCGCGCGTGTCGAGCTTCACCGACTTCCTCTGGGACCTCTCGGACGTCCTCGAGCCCTACGCGGCCGACATCGCGCCGCAGAAGCTCGCCGTGAACACCGCCGCGGACGGCATCTACGGCATCCCGTTCGACCTCGACCCTGGGCTGCTCTACTACAACGAGGCGGCGCTGACGGCGGCGGGAGTGGATGCCACGCAGATCGAGACGTACGACGACCTGCTCGACGCGGCGCGCGCCTATCAGGAGGCGGTGCCGAGCGCGAAGCCGATCCACCTGGAGCAGGCGCCGTTCCTCGCGCAGCTCCAGTTGGAGATGTACGCGAACCAGCTCGCCACGTCGCTCGGCGACGAGGCCGGCGAGCTGCGACTCGACAGCCCGGAGTACGAGCGGATCCTGACGTTCCTCGACACAGTGAACGACGAAGGGCTCGGCACCCGCGCCGAGTACCTGAGCCCGACCGACATCGGCGAGCTCGAGAACGGCAACCAGGTGTTCTATCCCTGGGCGATCTGGTTCAGCTTCGCGCCGCAGCAGCTCCTCCCCGAGACGAGCGGCGACTGGCGGGCGATGGAGCTTCCCGCGTGGGAGGCCGGCGGCGCCCGCAGCGGCGCGATGGGCGGCTCGTCGTTCGTGCTGCCGAAGGACGGGGAGAACTCCGACCTCGCGTGGCTGTTCTACGAGTTCCTGATGTTCGACGAGGCCGGCTACTCGGCCGTATGGGGGCCGAACGAGGTCTACCCGAACGGACTGAACACCTCGATCCCCAGCTACCTGCCCGCCGCCGACCCGGCCAGCCCGCTCTTCGGCGAGGTCGAGGCGCTCGGCGGCCAGGACCTGTGGGAGGTCGCGACCTCGGCCGGTGCGGAGATCCCCGCCGCCGGTCCGATCCCGACCTGGTGGGGAGGCGCCGTGGACTACCTCGGCAACGACCTCCAGCGCATGCTCGACGGCGATCTCGATCCCGCCGAGGTCATCTCGCAGTCCACCGAGCAGATCCAGACGAACCTCATCGACCGACAGTGACCGCCGTGACCACCCGCTCCGCCACCACGCCTCGCAGGCGACGCCTGTCCGGTGCACGCGTCCGGAGGCTCTCCGCCCCGTACGTCTTCGTGCTGCCGTTCATCGCGATCTTCCTCGCGTTCAGCGTGTACCCCCTGATCTACACGTTCCGCCTCAGCTTCACGAACTGGCGCGGATCCGGGGCGGCGGAGTGGGTCGGTCTCGGCAACTACACCTACCTGCTGACGAGCCCGCAGTTCTGGTCCTCGATCGGCAACTCCGCGGTGCTGTGGCTGCTCATCGTCCCGATCCAGCTGGTCATCGGTGTGGTGATCGCCGTACTGCTGAACTCGGCCACGCTGAAGTTCCGCGGGATGTACCGGATCGCGTACATCGTCCCGTTCGTGACGCCGCTGGTCGCGATCGCGCAGATCTGGATCGTGCTCTTCGACCAGGGCTACGGCGCGGTCAATGCCGTGCTGAATCTGTTCGGGATCCCCGACGTCGGCTGGCTGACGACGACCATGTGGGCCAAGCCGACGCTCGCGCTCCTGTTCCTGTGGAAGACGACCGGATTCATCGTGATCATCCTGCTGTCGGGCCTGCAGTCGATCGACGGCTCGATCTACGAGGCAGCGGCGATCGACGGCGCCAGCCGACCGCGGCAGCTCTGGAGCATCACGGTGCCGCTGCTGCGCCGCACGATCATGTTCTGCATCGTGCTGCAGACCCTCGCGGTGTTCCAGATGTTCGCCGAGCCGTACGTCATGACGCAGGGCGGGCCCTACAACTCGACGACAACCGCGGGCTACTACCTCTACAACCACATCACCCGGGCGGACCTCGGCACGGGGGCGGCGAACTCGTTTCTCCTCGTGATTTTGGTGCTGGCCCTCTCGCTCGGCTTCGTCCGACTGCTGCGAGCGAAGGACTGAGTCATGGCCACGACACGCACCCGTCCCGATCGCGTCCGAGGCGCCGTCTCGCACCTGGTCCTCGTCCTGCTGCTCCTCGGCTTCCTCGGGCCGGTCGTCTGGGCGCTGCTCTCCTCGTTCAAGCAGCCCGCCGACATCATCCGCTATCCGCTGCTGTTCGACCCGTCCACGTTCACGGTCGACAACTTCGTGCGGGTGTTCCACGACGTCCCGCTGGCGACGGGCTTCCTGAACACAGGGATCGTCCTTCTATTCAAGGGCGGCATCACGATGTTCTTCGCCCCGCTCGCGGGCTTCGCCTTCGCAAAGTACGACTTCCGCGGCAAGAATCTGATCTTCGGGGCGGTGCTCATCACCCTGATGCTCCCGACGATCGTCCTGATCATCCCGCTTTTGCTGCAGATGAAGGCGTTCGGGTGGATCAACACCTACCAGGCGCTCATCCTCCCCGGCGCGATCGATGCGTTCGCCATCTTCTGGATGCGACAGGTGATCTCCGCCGTGCCCGATGAGCTCATCGACGCCGCGCGCGTCGACGGCTGCAGCGAGTTCGGCATCTTCACGCGCATCGTGCTGCCCGTGATCCGCCCCGGACTCGCGGGCCTGGCGGTGCTCACGATCATGAACATCTACAACGACTTCGTCTGGCCGGTGATCGTCGCCAACACCGAGCAGATGGCGACGATCCAGGTGGTGCTCTCGGGCCTCGCCTCCACGATCAGCGGCAACCGGGTCGGGGCCGACTACGCCACGGTCACGGCAGAACTCCTCGCGGCGAGCTCCGTCGCACTCATCCCGCTTCTGATCCTGTTCATGGCTCTGCAGCGGCATTTCATCAACGGCATCCTCGCCGGCAGCGTGAAGGGCTGACCACACATGACGACGACCATCCCCGACGAGACGACGAGCGTCGGCACCGCGACGGTGCCGCGCCCCGAGTACCCGCGCCCCGATCGGGACCGCTCCGAGCGCTGGCTGTCGCTCAACGGCGCATGGGGCTTCGAGGCCGACGGCGCACCGGAGCGCATCACCGTGCCGTTCGCCTGGGAGACGGCGGCGTCCGGCGTCGGACGCACCTGGCTGGAGCAGGCGACGTACCGCCGCCGCATCGAGGTGCCGGCGTCCTGGTCGGGCGCGCGCGTCGTGCTCTGCTTCGGCGCCGTGCACCACCACGCCGTCGTCGAGGTGAACGGCATCCGGGTCGGGGAGCACCGCGGGGGCTACGAGTACTTCGAGTTCGACATCACCGACGCCCTGCGCGCGTCCGCAGACCGGCGCACCGACGAGGCGTCGAGCGCGGGAGACGAGATCGCCGTCGCCGTGCACGCGCCGGCCGACAAGCGGGAGATCCCGCACGGCAAGCAGCGCTCGATCCCGCGCGACGACTACGACGGAGTGTCGTTCACCCCCACGTCGGGCATCTGGCAGAGCGTGTGGCTCGAGGCGCGGGGAAGCACGTACGCTCAATCGGTCGCGATGCGCGGCGACAGCCTCGACGGATTCGACGTGCGCGTCGTGCTCGACGGCGACCGTCCGGCCGGAGCCGAGGTCCAGCTCGAGCTCGAAGGCTCGGAGGAGCGGATCCTCCTCGTCGCCGACCCGGAGGGGGTCGCCGAAGGGCGGATGCCAGTGGCGTCGCCCCGGCTGTGGTCTCCCGAGGACCCGCACCTCTACCGCCTTCGCGTCCGCACCGGCGACGACCTCGTCACGGTGACGGGCGGACTGCGTCGCATCGAGGCGCGCGGCGAGGAGCTCCATCTCAACGGGGAGCGCCTCTATGTCCGCGGGGTGCTCGATCAGGGCTACTGGCCGGAGACAGGCCTGACCGCTCCGACGGCGGAGGATCTCCTCCGCGACGTCGCGTGGGCGGCGGACCTCGGCTACAACCTCGTCCGCAAGCACCTGAAGTTCGAGGAGCCGCTGTGGCTCGCCGAGGCCGACCGGGCGGGGATGCTCGTCTGGGCGGAACCCGCTTGCCCGAGCCGGTACTCGCCGGCGTCCGCCGCCGCGTTCGAGGCGCAGCTCGAGGGCATGGTCGAGCGCGACGGCAACCACCCGAGCATCGTCATCTGGGGTCTCTACAACGAGGAGTGGGGGCTCGACTGGGACATCCCGGGGAGCCCCGCGCGCGCCGAGGCCGCGCGTCACGCGTACGACCGGCTCCGGGCGCTCGACGACTCGCGGCTGATCGTGGAGAACTCCGGCTGGTCGCACGTGAAGACCGACCTCCTCGACTGGCACTACTACGAACCCGACCTCGGAGAGTGGGCGCGCGCCGTCGGTGCGCTCGCGAGCGGTGAGCAGGAGACCTTCCCGGTGCGGCTGGGTCCCGACTTCGTCGTCGACAAGTCGCTGTACGGTTCGGACGACACGCCGCGCACCGGCATCCCGCTCATCAACAGCGAGTACGGCGAAGGGTTCACGAGCCTCGAGCGGATCTGGCACCTTCGCTGGGAGACGCAGGAGCTCCGCAGGCACGACCGGTACGCCGGCTACGTGTACACGGAGTTCGCCGACGTCGAGCACGAGGCGGCCGGGCTGCTGACGACCGACCGGCGGCTGAAGGATGGCGCGGGCCTGGTGCCTCGCGACGTCAACGCGGAGACGGTGATCGTCATCGACCTCGTCCCGCGTGCGGCCGGCGCTGACATCGTGCCGCCCGACGCGGAGACGACCGTCGACGTGCACATCTCGCATCACGGGACGGATGCCGTCCGCGGCACCGTCGTCGGTGCGTGGCTCGCCGCGTACGCGCCGCTGCCGGCGGAGGCGCCGCACGCCGGCGCCGAGTCCGCAGAGGTACAGGCGGTGCCGTTCCGGCTGTCGGACGCCGTGTCGATCGCCGTGCCGACGCACCCCGCCCCGGGCCGCTTCGGCCTCTGGTTCGTGGACGGCGCCGGCACGGTGCGAGCGCGCGCCTACCTCGACGCTGCGGAGGTCGAGTCGGCGAACCGCCGCGGCGCGCGCCCGGGGGAGTTTCCCGGGCACGCGCAGCCGGGCTGGACGCGCGGCTGAGGCGGGACCGCCCCGCCCGCCCCGCCTCTCAGCGGTGGCGGCGGGCGATCTCCTGGTACACGTCGAAGGCCGCGTTCTTGCGGCGGGCGAGCTGCTGGTCGCCGCCGCGCACGAGGTTCACGAGGCCGAAGTCGAGCATCCAGTCATCCACCGGCTTGTCGTCGAAGCGGTAGAGCCAGTCGACGAGGTCGAGGAAAGGGAACCACGTGTAGCCGACGATCGGGATGCCGTCGGCGCGCAGCACCTCGACCTCCTGCTCGGACTCGTGAAGCCACGCGATCTTCTCGTCTGGGGTGCCGACGAGCGACGTCTCGGTGATGACGATCGGCAGCCTGTAGCGCTCGCTGTACAGCTGCACGAGGTCGCGAAGTCCCGAGGTGCCCGCCTGGACGGGCGACTTCGTCCCGTCGTCGTCCATGCGGATCGTCGTGAACGCCGGGTAGTAGTTGACGCCGAGCACGTCGGGGGTGACGGCGTTGTCGGCGAACCAGGCGAGGTCGGCGTCGGTGTAGCCGTTCTCACCGAGCCAGGAGCGCAGCGGATGCGCGTCGTCCACGCGGCCGGTGATGAGGTCGAGGGCGAGGAACCGGCGCTCCTCGAGGAGCGCGCGGGGGAGCGGCGTCGTCTCGCCCTCGTAGCGGAAGCCGGCGTCGACGTGGACGAAGACGGCATCCGGATCGGCGGCGGCGATCTCCTGCTGGGTGCGGACCATGCCCTTGGCCAGGGCCTTCGTGACGGTGAGGAAGCCGTCGACGCCGGTGAGGTACGGCGGCCACTTGCCCATCTCGCCGCACCACTCCGCGTTGACGATGGGTTCGTTCAGCGGCGTGTAGTCGGTCCAGACGCCGCGGTAGCGCTCGGCGACCGCACGGCCGTACGCGGCGACCCGCTCGGGATACTGCGCGTTCAGGAACGAGTTCTCGAGCCACGTCGGCGTGCCGTAGTGCATGAGGTCGACGATGCAGCGGACGCCGAGCGCGCTCAGGTGCTCGGCGACCTGGTCGGTCCACGACCAGTCGAAGACGCCCGGCTCCGGCTCGACGAGGTACCAGGGCACGCCCCAGCGGACGAACTCGGCACCGGACTCCGCCACGAGGTCGAGGTCCTCGCGCCAGTGCGTGTAGTGCTGGGTGAGCTCGTACTCGTCGAGCTTGCGGTGACCCGGCCGGATCTGCGGGATGAAGGTGTCTTCGATGCCGACGCCGTAGCGGAGGCGGCCGTCGTCGTACCAGCGGTCCATGGATGCCTTTCGTTCGGGGGAGGATCGCGTCACTTGAGCCCGGTCGTGGCGATGCCGGCGACGAAGCTGCGCTGGATGAGGAGGAAGAAGACGACCACCGGCAGCAGTGCCAGGAGCGATCCCGCCATGAGCAGCCCGTACTCGACGACGTGCTGGCCCATGAAGAGGGCGAGGCCGGCGGGGAGCGTCGAGGACTCCAGGCTCGAGGACATGACCAGCGGCCACAGGAGGTCGTTCCAGTTGTACTGGAAGTGGAACAGACCCAACGTGAGCAGGGCGGGCTTGGCCAGCGGCATCACGATCTGACGGTAGATGCGCCACTCCGACGCGCCGTCGACCCGTGCCGCCTCCTCCAGGTCGCGCGGGAGCGAGAGAAAGAACTGCGTGAGGAAGAAGATGCCGAAGGCGTTGGTCATCCGCGGAATGATCATGCCGGGCAGGGTATTGGTGAGTCCGAACCCGTTGAGCATGTCGTAGAGCGGGATGAGCGTCACCTGGAACGGCAGCATCAGCAGGATGAGGATCAGCACCATGACGACGCCGCGGCCGCGGAAGGGCAGCCGCGCCAGCGCATAGGCCGCCATCGAGTCCAGCAGCAGCGAGATGATCGTCACGCCGCCGGCGAAGATGATCGTGTTGACGTAGAGCTGGGCGAACGGGATCCGCTCCCACACGTCGACGAAGTGCTCGAGGGTGAACTCTCGCGGCCACAGCGTCGGCGGGTAGGTGACGATGTCGGATTCCGGTTTGAACGCCGTGAAGACGAGCCACACGATCGGCAGCAGCATCAGCAGGGCGATGAGGATCGCGACGATCGCGAGCGCCCACTTCGATGCGCGGTAGAGGGTGAGGCGACGGCGGTCGAGGGCGCCGAGGTCGCGGGTGACGGGACGGTCGAGCGTGGTGGTCATCAGTACGTCACCGCCCGGCGCCGGAGCCAGCCGTACTGGACCATCGAGAGCGCGAAGACGAACAGCAGGAGCACGAACGAGATCGCCGAGGCGTACCCGAAGCGCAGCTCCTGGAACCCCTCGCGGTAGATGAGCATGACGAGTGTCTCCGTCTTGAAGTAGGGGCCGCCGCGGGTCATGACGTAGATCTGGTCGAAGGCCTGCAGGGTGGCGATGAGCGCGAGGACCGAGACGAGGAGGGTCTGGTTCGACAGGAGCGGGAGGGTCACGTTGCGGAAGCGCTGCCACGCGGTGGTGCCGTCGATCTTGGCCGCCTCGTACAGCTCGGCGGGGATGGACTGCAGGCCGGCGAGGTAGATGACCATGTAGAAGCCGACGAACTTCCACACGCCGACCATCATGACCGCGGGCATCGCGAAGCGCGGGTCGCTCAGCCAGCCCTGCTCGGTGACGATGCCGAGCTGGCCGAACCAGTAGGAGAGGAGCCCGATGTTCGGGTCGAGCAGGAACGACCACGCGATGGCGATGATCCCGAGCGACACGATGAACGGCAGGAAGATGGCGGTGCGCACGAACGTGCGGCCGAAGAACGCCTGGTTCAGCATCACGGCGAACACCAGCGCCAGGACGACGGTGACCGGGGCGACCACGACGGCGTAGAGGACGGTGTTCCAGAACGCGTTCCAGAACGCCGGATCGCCGGCGAGTTCGACGTAGTTGTCCAGCCCGATCCACTCGGCGGCGGCGATCAGGTTGTAGTTCGTGAGTGACAGGTAGACCGCCTGCGCCATCGGGTAGAGGGTGAACGCCACGAGCACGATGAGCGCGGGGGCGAGGAACAGCCACGCGGTGAGCTGCCGTCGGGATGCGGGACCGCGGCGCCGCCGCCGCGACAGGGCGGTCGGCGCGGACGAGCGGGCGGATGCGGCGGACAGGGCGGACGGGGCCGGATCGGTGACCGTCATCGGGGATCTCCTTGGGGTGCGACCCGCGCGGGCGGGCCGGACGCGCGGGCCGGAGCAACGCGCTCCGACCCGCGCGCGGGTGTCACTTGTCGAGTTCTGCCTGGACCTGCTCGGAGGCGGCGGGGAAGATCGAGTCGACCGTCCCGTCGCCGTTGAGGGCCTTCTGCAGCGACGGCCAGAAGATGGTCTCCGTGATGGTGCCGCCGGCGGCGACCCCTGCCAGCAGGATCTTCGCACGGCTCGCCACGGCGGCGTCTCCGAAGATCGCCGGGTACGGGCTGGCGGTCACCTTGTCGGCCACGTCGGCGCGGTTCGGGGGGAAGCCCGATCCGTCGGCCCAGGTGGTCTGCCCCTCGGCGGAGTTCCAGTACGCGAAGAACGCGTACGCGGCCTCCTTGGTCGCGTCGTCGGTGCCGGCCGGCAGGCCCATCGAGACCACGTCGGCGAGCACGGCGTCGCTGTCGGGACCTGCGGGCGGGGGAGCGATGCCGAAGTTCAGGCCCGCGTCCTCGAAGCCGGTGGTCATCCACGGTCCGACGATCTCGGTCGCGGCCTTCCCGGTGAGGAACAGCTTGTCGGCGTCGGCGCCCGACAGCCCGATCGGCGATGCCTTCTGGTTCTTCACGAGGTCCACCCAGAAGTTCAGCGCCTCGAGGCTCGCGTCGTCGCCGAGCATCGACGTGGTGCCGTCGTCGGAGACGACCGCACCGCCGGTGCCCCACAGCAGCGCGGGGAAGACGGGGACGGTCTCGTGGTCGCCGAGGGCGGTGGCGTACTGCTCGGGCTTGCCGTCGCCGTTCTCGTCGACGGTGAGCTTCGGGACCATCGCGGCGAACTCCTCCCACGTGGTGGGCGGCGCCTCGGGGTCGAGCCCGGCGGCCTCGAAGAGGTCCTTGTTGTAGTACATCATCATGGGCGTGTAGTTGACGGGGACCCCGTAGTTCACGCCGTCGAAGACGGAGGCGTTGATGGCCGCCTCGGCCAGGGCGGCGGAGTCGTTGCCCGCGTCCTCGTAGTAGTCGTCCACCGGCAGGAACATCCCCTGCTTGGCGAACTGCGGCATGCGCGCCGCCGACATGGCGATGATGTCGGGACCGTCGTTGCCGGCGACCGCAGTGAGGACCTTCTGGTACAGCGTGTCCCAGGGCATGATCTCGGCCTTCACCTCGACCTCGTCCTGCGACGCGTTGAAGTCCTCGATCACCTTCTCGAGCGCGGGCCCGTCGGGTCCGGTGAATCCGTTCCAGAACGTGAGCGAGATCTTGCCCCCGTCTCCGCCGTCTCCGCTGTCGCCGTTGCCGGTGGTCCCCTGTCCGGCGCAGCCGGTGAGCGCGAGCGCCAGGATGCCGGCGCCGGCGGTGGCGAGGCGGAGGCCGCGGGTGAGGCGGCGCCGCGGTGAGTGCTGTGTCTCCATCGATCTTCCTTTCTAGTTCAACGTTGAACGTGCGGGGTGCAATCTGTTATACCTGACGTGGTAATCGTTGAACAAGACCCTTTTGGTAATCGTTGAATGATGAACCCGGGTGTGACACTGTGAGTCGCACGAACGCATCGAAGGAGGTGGACCGAGTGGGCAGGACGACCCTGAAGGACGTCGCCGAGCGCGTGGGCGTCTCGGCCAAGACGGTCTCCAACGTGGTCAACGGCACCGGCTGGGTCACCGACGAGCTGAAGGCCCGCGTCCAGGCCGCCATCGTCGACCTCGGCTACCGACCGAACGTCGCGGCCCGCAACCTGCGCAGCGGCCGCACCGGCATGGTCGCCGTCGCCCTTCCGGACCTCAGTCAGCCCTACTTCGCCGAGCTCGCGTCCGACCTCGTGCGCGCTGCGCAGGAGCGCTCGATCACCGTTCTCATCAACCAGACCGACGGTCGGAAGGATGCCGAGGAGCGTATCGCCCACGGCATCGACCTCCCCCTCATGGACGGGCTGATCCTGAGCCCCCTCGCGCTGACCGCCGCCGACCTCGAGCACCGCGAGGATCCGACGCCCCTCATCCTCCTCGGCGAGCACATCGGCGAGACCTCGCTCCCGCACGTCGCGGTCGACAACACCGCCGCCGCGCGCGCCGCGGTGGAGCATCTGCTCTCCCGGGGCCGCCGCCGCATCGCCGCGATCGGCATGCAGCAGGACGGCCCGAACGAGACCTCGGTGCTCCGCCTGTCGGGATATCGCGCCGCGCTCGAGGCGGTGGGCATCCCGTTCGATCCCGCTCTCGTGGGCGTCGTCGACGGCTACCACCGCGCCGACGGCGCCGCCGCCGCCGCACACCTGCTCGACACCGGCGTGGAGTTCGACGCCGTCTTCGCCTTCAACGATCTGCTGGCCCTCGGCGCCCTCCACGTGCTCGGCGCGCGCGGCGTGAGCGTGCCCGAGCAGGTCGCGGTGATCGGCTTCGACGACATCGACGAGGCCAGCTACAGCACACCGTCGCTCAGCTCGGTCGCGCCCGACACGCGGGCACTCGCGCGCGCCGCCATCGACCTGCTGATCACCCCCTCGTCGGCAGGGTCGCCGGCGATCCCATTCACCATCGCCGACCGGGCGAGCACAGGAGGACACACGTGAGCGCCACCCCGCTTCCCGTCGCATCGACGCAGGACGGGACCTACCCGCGCCCTCAGCTGATGAGGCCGGACTGGGCCGACCTCACCGGGCCGTGGGACTTCGCGCTCGGCGCGCCAGACGCGCAGCCGGCAGAGGTCTCCTTCGACCGCACCATCACCGTGCCCTTCCCGCCCGAGTCCGCCGCCTCGGGGCTGGCGGAGTCCGGGATGCTGCACTCGGTCTGGTACCGCCGCGCGATCACGGCGGCCGACCTCGCGGCGGCGGGCGGCGACGCCGGCGACGGACGGGTGCTGCTCCACTTCGGCGCCGTGGACTGGGAGGCGACCGTCTGGGTCAACGGCGTGGTGGTGGCCACCCACCGCGGCGGCCAGTCCCCGTTCACCGCCGACATCACCGCGGTGCTGCGCGCCGACGGCGGCGATGAGATCGTCGTCCACGCCGTCGACGACCCCGAGGACGTATCGATCCTGCGTGGCAAGCAGGACTGGCGGGATCAGCCGCATGCCATCTGGTATCACCGCACGACCGGCATCTGGCAGCCGGTGTGGCTGGAGGTGGTGCCGCGCACCGCGATCGCGCGGCTCGGGTGGGACTCCGACATCCCCACGGCCGGCGTGAGCGTCGAGGTGGAGCTGTCCGGCCCCGTCGAGGACGACGCGTGGCTGCACGTCGAGCTGCGGCACGACGGCGAGATCCTCGCCGAGGCGCGGACGAAGGTGCTGTCCCGGTTCGAGACGCTGCGGCTCACGCTGCCGCGTCAGACGAACGGCCAGCAGCACGAGGAGCTCCTGTGGAGCCCCGAGAGCCCGCAGCTGATCGACGCCGTGGTCCGCCTCGCGTCGCCGTCCTCGTCCGATGCCGTGGCGAGCTACCTCGGCATGCGCAGCGTCGGCACCGACGGCACGGCCTTCCTCCTGAACGACCGGCCGACCAGGCTCCGGGCGGTGCTCGCCCAGAACTACTGGCCCGAGTCGCATCTGGCCGCTCCGAGCGCCGAGGCGCTCCGCCGGGAGGTCGAGCTCATCCGCGATCTGGGCTTCAACACAGCGCGCGTGCACCAGAAGGCCGAGGATCCCCGCTTCCTCTACTGGGCCGACCGGCTCGGCCTCATGGTGTGGGCCGAGACCGCCAGCGCCTACGCGTTCGATCGGCGCGCGGTGACCAACCTCGTCTCCGAGTGGACGAGCCTCGTCGGGCGCGACCAATCGCACCCCAGTGTGATCGTCTGGGTTCCGCTCAACGAGAGCTGGGGCGTGCAGCACATCGCCCACGATCCGCGTCAGCGCGCGCTCAGCCGCTCGGTGGCCGACATCACCCGCGCCCTCGACGGCTCGCGGCCCGTCATCTCCAACGACGGCTGGGAGCACACGCGCTCCGACATCTGGACGATCCACGACTACGAGGCGCGCCCCGAGGTCCTCGCCGCCCGCTACGGCGACGCCGCTTCGCTCGACGCCATGATCTCGGGCTTCGGGCCGGCCGGACGCCGCATCTCGGTCGACGGCGACACGGGCGTCAAGCCGATCATGCTGACCGAGTTCGGCGGAGTGAGCCTGCGTCCCGCGAACGGCACCGACTGGGGCTACTCCACGGCCGACACCCCGGAGGAGTTCGGCGACCGGGTGTGCGCCCTCATCGCCGCCGCCGAGGCCGCGCCGCCGCTGAGCGGGTTCTGCTACACCCAGCTCACCGACACCGGGCAGGAGACCAACGGCCTGCTGTATGACGACAGGTCGCCGAAGGTGCCCGTCGCGGCGATCCGGGCGGCCGTCCTCGGCCAGTAGGCTGGCCGCGTGCTGCTCAGTGATCGCGACATCCGCCGGGAGATCGACCTCGGACGGGTCGGGCTCGACCCCTGGGACCCGGCGATGGTCCAGCCCTCGAGCGTCGACGTCCGTCTCGACCGGTACTTCCGGCTGTTCGACAACCACAAGTACCCGTTCATCGACCCGGCGGAGGACCAGCCGGACCTGACCCACCTCATCGAGGTCGACCCCGACGAGCCGTTCGTGCTCCACCCGGGCGAGTTCGTGCTCGGATCGACGTTCGAGCTCGTCACCCTGCCCGACGACGTCGCCGCCCGCCTGGAGGGCAAGTCCTCGCTCGGTCGTCTGGGCCTGCTGACCCACTCGACGGCCGGCTTCATCGATCCGGGCTTCTCGGGGCACGTGACCCTCGAGCTGTCGAACGTCGCGACCCTGCCGATCAAGCTGTGGCCGGGGATGAAGATCGGACAGCTCTGCTTCTTCCGTCTGTCGTCGGCCACCGAGTCGCCTTACGGATCGGGTCCGTACGGCAACCGCTACCAGGGGCAGCGCGGACCGACCGCCTCCCGCTCTTTCCAGAACTTCCACCGCACCGACGTCGGCACGACCGACGCGGGCGCGCCCGGTCACTGACCCGATCTCGCGCCCCGATACGACCAGACGGCCGTTCCCCGGAAGGGCAGCGGCCGTCTGGTCGTGCAGGTCGGCTCGTGCGGGTCAGGCCGTGCGCTCCTCGCGTCCGCGGGCGAAGCCGGCATCGAAGCCGCGCTCGTAGGCGCGCTCGCCGCCGTCGCCGTGGTGGTGGCTGTGGCGGTGCCCGCGCGGGCCACCGCAGGGGCCGTGTCCGCCGTGGAGGGCGCCGGGGAACCGCTGGCCGTCGAAGCGGTGCGGGCCGAATCCGGGCACGTCGCCGAAGCCCGGGCGGAACCCGGGACGGAATCCGGGACGGCCGAAGCCACGGCCGCGGCCGGGCCGGCCGAGTCCGGCGGCGAGGTCGTCGCCGCCGAGTTCGCGGGCCATCGCCTGCAGTGACGCGAGGGTCGTGGCGAAGTCGGCCTCCGAGACGGCGCCGGCCACGCGGGAGCGGATGCCGTCGACCGTCTCGGACAGGCGCGCCTTGGCGGCACGTCCCTCGTCGGTGAGCGTCCAGGTGCCGTCGGTCTCGACGGCCCAGCCGCGCTCGGCGAGCGAGCGGAGCTTCTTGCCGCGCGCGATGCGGGCGGCGATCTCGGGTGCCTCGACGGATCCGTCGAGGACGTTCAGGATCATCCACTCGCGTCGCGTCACGCCTTCGGTCTCGAAGGCCGCGGCGAACTCGCGCGTGAGGAGCCGGTCGACGGCGCGCAGCCAGAAGCCGAGGGGCCGGGACGCGGGCTGCGGGTGTTCGGGGTGGGGTGTGGGGTTCTCCATGAGAAGTCCTTTCGTGGGCGGGATCTGATCCCGCCGGGTCGTCTGTCGCTGCGGTGAGCGTCGCAGATGCATGTACTTGTGCATGCGTATGTATTGTGACATGCATCCAAGAAACATGTCAAGTGGCATGTACCGTGGAGGCATGACGGATGCTGCCGACCTCGACGCGATCGTCGCCGCCCTCTCGCAGCTGCGCGGCCGTCCCCCTCGCCCGCCGTTCGGGCCGGGTGGTCCGTTCGGACCCGGCGGGCACGGCGGCGGTGGGCACGGCGACGGCGGGAGCCACGGCGGCGGCGGTCACGACGCCCACGACGCGGGCGCCCGCGGCGACGGCCCGGGCGGGCGAGGGCGCCCCGGCGGACCTGGCTGGGGCCACGGTCCCTTCGCTCCTCACGCGCGCTTCGGCGGCGGACCGGCGCGACTGCGCCTGCTCGACGCCCTCGCGGCAGCCTCCCACCCCCTCTCGGTGAGCGACGTGGGCGAGGCGATCGGGGTGGACCAGCCGCGGGCCTCCCGTCTGATCCAGCAGGCCGTCGACCTCGGCCTCGTGCAGCGCGAGGCCGATCCCGACGACGCGCGCCGCACCCGCGTCGCCCTCACCGAGCAGGGGAGCCGGATCGCCCGCGGCTTCCGCGGCGAGCGGCGGGAGCGCATCCAGGCCGCGCTCGCCGGATTCAGCGACGCCGAGCGTGCCGAGCTCGCGCGTCTGCTGTCCAAGCTCGCAGCGGCCTGGCCCCAGGCCTGACCGACTTCCCATTGGGCGCGTCGCCCGGTGCACAACTCCGGACATCCGGGCCGCAGGGCGACGCATCGGCCGCCTCCGCCCCTCGAGCGCCAGGCGCTTCCGGAGTTGTGAACGCGCAACCGGCTCGACCGGTCAGTCGATGGCGACCTGCTGTGTCTTCACCGGCAGCATGAGCAGCAGGCCCGCCAGCAGGATGATCACGATGCCGAGGATGCCCAGGCGCGTATCGCCGGACAGCCCGACGAAGAGGGCGAACAGTCCGGGCGCCAGGAACGACACCGCGCGGCCGGTGGTGGCGTACAGGCCGAAGATCTCGCCCTCGCGCCCCTCGGGCGTGATCCGCGCCAGGAACGATCGCGACGCCGACTGGATCGGCCCCACGAACATGCACAGGATGAGCCCGACGATCCAGAAGCCGACCGCGGCGGTGCCGATGAAGAGCACCGCGGTGCCGGCGATCACGAGCCCGATGAGCGAGGCCATGATGACGTTCTTCGGACCGAATCGGTCGTCGAGGCGTCCGGCGAGGATCGTCGAGACGCCCGCCACGACGTTGGCGGCGACGGCGAAATAGAGCACCTGCGTCGACGTGAAGCCGAACACCTGTGCGGCGATGATCGCGCCGAAGGTGAAGACGCCGGCCAGGCCGTCGCGGAACACGGCGCTCGCCAGCAGGAACTGCAGCACCTGCCGATTGCCGTGCCAGAGCTTGCGGAGCGTGCCGAACAGCACGCGGTAGGAGGCGAAGAAGCCGACCCGGTTCGCGCGGGCGCGGGCGGGGATCTCGGGAACGCGCAGGAGCACCGGGATCGCGAAGACGGCGAACCACACGGCCGAGGCGAGCACCGCGAGGCGGATGCTGAGTCCGCCCTCCTCGGTGATCCCGAGCGGGCCCGGCTCGTCGCCCAGCCCGATGAAGCCGACGAGGAGGATGATCAGCAGCACGATCCCGCCGACGTAGCCCATGCCCCACCCGAAGCCCGAGACGCGGCCCATGTTCTCGCGGGTGGAGACCTGCACGAGCATCGCATTGTAGTTGACGCCCGCGAACTCGAAGAAAACGTTGCCGACGGCCAGGAGGGTCGCCCCGAGGACGAGGTAGCCGGGCGCTCCCTCGACGAACACCATCGCCGCCATCGCCAGCACGACGACGCCCGTGTTGATCCCGAGCCAGAGCTTGCGGCGCCCCGAGCCGTCGGAGCGCTGGCCGAGCACGGGGGCGAGGACGGCGATGAGGATGCCGGCGATCATCAGCGCCACGCCGATCAGCGACGCGTTGGACGCCTCGGCGGCGACGAGGGCCGGGTCCTCGGCGTTGCCGCCCGCGGCCTCGACGATCGCCGGATCGATGAAGTAGCTGCTGGAGAGGTAGGTGCTGAAGACGAATGTCGTGACGACGGCGTTGAACGCCGCCGAACCCCAGTCCCAGAGCGCCCACGCCAGGACGCCGGGCTTGCGGGTGGCCTCGGTCGTGCCCGCCGCCGCGGCGTGGACGGAGTCGGGTGCGGGCTGGTCGGGGAGCGACATGTGGGTCACGCTAGGACTCTTCCGTGAACGGAGGGTGCCGCACCCGCGACGGGTGCTGCACCCCCGCGGCGGTGCGGGGGTGTGCTCAGGCTACCGGCGCCGTGCCCCGGCGCCCCGCCCATTCGCGTTCCAGGATCGCGTAGCGGCCGGTGTCGGTCCACTCGCCCTTGAGGAACATGTCCTCGACGAAGTGTCCCTCGTGGCGCATGCCCAGGCGCAGGCACAGCGCGACCGAGGCGTCGTTGCGGGGATCGAGCTCCGCGTACACGCGGTGCAGGCCGAGGTCGTCGAAGCAGTAGGCGAGGAGCAGGCGCGCCGCCTCGGCGGCGTATCCTCGGCCCTGCGCCGACGGGAGCAGGATCCAGCCGATCTCGGCGGTGCGGTCGTCGACGCTCTTGAGGTCGAGGTACATCGTCCCGATGAAGTCGCCGTGCTCGTCGCGGATGGCGGGCTGCAGGTAGTCGCCCGGCTCGGCCAGGCGGAGCGCCGCGGCGTCGCGGGCGAGCACCTCCTCGACCTTCTCCCGGGTGCGGGGCTCGTAGAGCAGGTAGCGGCACACCTCGGGGTCGGACTGCATCGCGTAGAGGGGCTCGATGTCGTCCGGGCGCAGCGGGTCGAGGGTGACGCGGGGGCCGACGAGGCGGGTGAAGACGGCGGGCAGGGACATGGCATCCATCCTGCCCGCCGGGCGGGGTCCGGCGCGGGCAGACGTGCGGAAAGCAGGCCCGACTGCCGGGGCGGGCGCCGCCGGGGACGCCTCCGGCCGATCCAGCCTGCTTTCGCCCCCGTCCGCCGCGCAGAGGCCGACGCCGGCCGACGCCGGCCGCCGCCGAGCAGCCACCACCGCACCTGAAAAGTTGATAAGAGTCGTATCAACTTGGTTTGACAGTACCGGCGGTGCGGTCTATCGTGGAAGCAGAGCGAACTTGAGCCGCGACGGCTCAATCTCGAAAGACTTCACCCCGATCCGTTCCACAAAGGAGAAACACACATGGCACGTGCAGTGGGAATCGACCTCGGCACGACGAACTCCGTCGTCTCCGTCCTCGAGGGCGGCGAGCCGAAGGTCATCGCCAACGCCGAGGGCTTCCGCACGACCCCGTCGGTCGTCGCCTTCACCAAGGACGGCGAGGTGCTCGTCGGCGAGACCGCCAAGCGCCAGGCCGTCACCAACGTCGACCGCACGCTGACCTCGGTCAAGCGCCACATGGGCACCGACTGGAAGACCCAGTCGATCGACGGCAAGAACTACACGCCGCAGGAGATCTCGGCGCGCATCCTCCAGAAGCTCAAGCGCGACGCCGAGCAGTACCTGGGCGACACGGTGACCGACGCGGTCATCACCGTCCCCGCGTACTTCAACGACGCCGAGCGTCAGGCGACGAAGGACGCGGGTGAGATCGCGGGCCTGAACGTCCTGCGCATCATCAACGAGCCGACCGCCGCCGCGCTGGCCTACGGCCTCGACAAGGGCAAGGAGGACGAGCTCATCCTCGTCTTCGACCTCGGTGGCGGAACGTTCGACGTGTCGCTGCTCGAGGTGGGCAAGGACGACGACTTCTCGACCATCCAGGTGCGCTCCACCGCCGGTGACAACCGCCTCGGCGGCGACGACTGGGACCAGCGCATCGTGGACTACCTCATCAAGCAGTTCAAGGACACGACCGGCGTCGACGTCTCGGGCGACAAGATCGCCCTCCAGCGCCTCAAGGAGGCGGCGGAGCAGGCCAAGAAGGAGCTGTCGGGCTCGACGAGCACCTCGATCAACCTGCCCTACCTGTCGCTGACCGACTCCGGCCCCGTGTCGCTGTCGGAGACACTGACCCGCGCCAAGTTCGAGGACCTCACCAAGGACCTCCTCGACCGCACCAAGAAGCCGTTCGAGGACGTCATCCGCGAGGCCGGCATCAAGGTGTCCGACATCGACCACGTGGTCCTCGTCGGCGGTTCGACGCGTATGCCCGCCGTGAGCGAGCTCGTGAAGAAGGAGACCGGCAAGGAGCCCAACAAGGGCGTGAACCCGGACGAGGTCGTCGCCGTCGGCGCCGCTCTCCAGGCCGGCGTCCTCAAGGGCGAGCGCAAGGACGTCCTCCTCATCGACGTCACCCCCCTGAGCCTCGGCATCGAGACCAAGGGCGGGATCATGACCAAGCTCATCGAGCGCAACACGGCCATCCCGACCAAGCGGAGCGAGACCTTCACGACCGCCGACGACAACCAGCCGTCGGTCGCCATCCAGGTCTTCCAGGGCGAGCGCGACTTCACCCGCGACAACAAGCCGCTGGGGACGTTCGAGCTCACCGGCATCGCGCCGGCGCCGCGCGGCATCCCGCAGATCGAGGTCACCTTCGACATCGACGCCAACGGCATCGTGCACGTGTCCGCGAAGGACAAGGGCACCGGCAAGGAGCAGTCGATGACGATCACCGGCGGCTCGTCGCTGCCGAAGGACGACATCGAGCGGATGGTGCGCGAGGCCGAGGAGCACGCGGCCGAGGACAAGAAGCGCCGTGAGGCCGCCGAGGTCCGCAACCAGGCAGAGACCCTCTCGTACTCGATCGAGAAGCTCATCGCCGACAACGCCGACAAGCTGCCCGAGGACGTCAAGTCCGAGGTGCAGGCTGACGTCGACGCGCTGAAGACCGCGCTCGCCGGAGACAACGACGACGCCGTCAAGGACGCGTTCGACAAGCTCAACGCCTCGCAGGGCAAGCTGGGCGAGGCGATCTACGCCTCCTCGCAGGCCGAGCAGAGCGCTCCGGCGCAGGACGAGCCGGCGGCCGATGCGGCATCCTCTGAGGAGGACGTCGTGGACGCCGAGGTCGTCGACGACGAAGACGAGAAGAAGTAAGCATGACGAACAAGGACTTCGACAAGCCTGAAGACGGCGACGAGGTCCTCGGCGAGGAGGGGTCGGATGCCACGGCATCCGACCCTGAGTCGCAAGAGGACGAGCTGACGATCGACGACATCCTGGGCGCCGCCCAGAACGATGACGCCGCCGTGGCCGACGCCCCCGCGGAGGAGCACGACCTGCTCCTCGACCTGAAGCGCCTGCAGGCGGAGTACGCGAACTATCGCCGTCGCACCGAGGACCAGCGCGAGGTCGAGATCGAGCGCGCCAAGGGCGCGGTCGCGAAGGGTCTGCTGCCGGTGCTCGACGACCTGGACCGCGCCGAGAAGCACGGCGACCTGGTGGAGGGCTCGGCGCTCACCGCGATCGCCGAGAAGCTGCGCGCCGTCGTGGCGCGCCTGGGCGTGGAGACCTACGGCGCGGCCGGCGACACGTTCGACCCGCAGCAGCACGAGGCGATCTTCCAGGCCCCGACGCCCGGCACCGAGACGCCGACCATCCTCGAGGTCGTCGAGGTGGGCTACCGCCTCGGCGCGATCGAGCTGCGGCCGGCGAAGGTCGTCGTCGCCGTTCCGGCGTCGACCTCAGGGACCGACTAGGAGACGTATGGCCAGTCAGGACTGGTTCGACAGGGACTTCTACAAGGTCCTGGGTGTCGCCAAGGACGTCTCCGACGCCGATCTCAAGAAGACGTACCGAAAGCTCGCGCGTCAGTACCACCCCGACTCGACGCAGGGCGACCCGGTCGCCGAGGCGAAGTTCAAGGAGATCAGCGAGGCCTACGCCGTGCTGAGCGACAAGGAGCAGCGCCAGGAGTACGACCAGATCCGCGCGATGGGATCGGGCAGCGCCCGCTTCCAGGCGCCGGGCTCGTCCGGCGGCGGCTTCGAGGACGTCTTCAGCCGCTTCGGCGGCGGGACGCGCACGCAGCAGGCCGACTTCGACGACCTGTTCGCCATGTTCGGCGAGCAGTCGGGCGGCCGCTTCGGCTCCGGCCGGTTCGGGCAGCCGACCGGGGGATTCCGCGGCTTCGGCGGACCGCAGCGCGGCGCCGACGTCTCGGCGCGCACGACGCTGGATTTCCAGACCGCCGTCAAGGGCGAGACGATCACGCTCCAGGGCGAGGACGGCAAGCCGTTCAAGGTCAAGATCCCCGCGGGTGTCTCGGACGGCCAGAAGATCCGGCTGCGCGGTCGTGGTCGTCCCTCTCCCGACGGGGGCGAGGCCGGTGACATCGTGGTGTCGGTGACCGTGCGTCCGCATCCCGTGTTCACCCGCGACGGACTGAACCTGCGCGTGACCGTGCCGGTGACCTTCACCGAGGCGGCTCTCGGGGCGACCATCGAGGTCCCGACGCTCGGCGGCGATCCCGTCAAGCTGCGGGTGGCGCCGGGCACGCCCTCGGGACGCGTCCTGCGCGTCAAGGGGCGCGGCGTGGAGTCCAGCAAGGGCACCGGCGACCTCCTCGCGGAGGTGCAGGTGGCGGTTCCCGCACATCTCGACGACCGTGCGCGCGAGGCGCTCGAGCGGTTCCAGGACCTGGAGCCGAAGGAGAACCCGCGCGCCGAGCTGATGAGCAGGGCACGCGAATGAGCGATCCCGACGTAGACGAGGAGACCCCGATCTTCGCGATCGCGGTCGCCGCCGAGCTCGCGGGCATGCACCCGCAGACCCTCCGCCAGTACGACCGGCTGGGCCTCGTCGTGCCCGGACGCACCCAGGGCGGATCGCGTCGCTACTCGCTGCGGCACGTGAAGCAGCTCCGCGAGGTCGCGGCGCTGTCCGCGGAGGGCATCAGCCTTCCCGCGATCTCGCGCATCATCGAGCTCGAGAACAGCGTGCGCTCCCTGCAGCGGCAGGTCGGCGAGCTGGAGCAGCGCCTGCGCGACGAGGTCGACCAGCGCCGCGGTGCCCGGGTCTTCGCCGCCGGCGCCTCCGGCTCGGTGGTGACCCTGCGCCACGGCACGCGGGTGCGGAGGGCCACCGAGGTGGTCGTCTGGCGCCCACCGGCCTCCGACGCGGATTGACCCCCGCACCGGATTCGGAGCATGTCGCCGGATTCGGAGCACGAGCGGCGGATCCTCCGACTCCGCGGTGATCCTCCGAATCCGCTACGCCCGAGCGGCGAGGAACGCGTCGTAGTCGGCGCGCGACAGGTCCGCGTACGCGTAGGCCCAGGTGGTGAGCGCCTCGGCCAGCGTGCGCCCGCTGCCGACGTATCCGGCGACGTTCGTCGCGTTCGGCGACTGGCTGTGCGCGCGGGCGAGCGTGACCGCGCAGGCCCGGGCGTAGAGGGCGAACGGCCCGTCCTCGAGCGTCTCGATGTCGATGCCGCCCTTCATGTCGCGGAACTGGCGCACGTAGTAGTCGCCCGTCCGGCCGCGCAGGTGTCCGAGGAAGGGATCGGACACGCCCTGGAGGATCCGCTGCATCGACACCACCCGGGATCCCTCGCCGCTCTCCGCCCACTGCTGATCGAGGCCTTCGGGCTGCGGGCACCGGCCGTGCTCGATGAGCACGCTCCGGCCTGCCTCCTTCGTCTGGAGCAGCAGGGCGCTGCCGTCGCCGTCCTGCAGCACGGTGACGAAGCAGCGCGTTCCCACGCTGCCGACCCCGACCGCGCGGCGGACCGTGTCCGAGACGCGGTAGTGCCGCAGCAGGAGGCGGATGTCCACCCCGGCGGTGGCCCGATAGCCGGCGAACGCGCCCTCGACGAGGGCTGCCGTGAGCTCGTCGAGGTGCGTCATGGCCGGCGGCTCCTCGACGAAGCGGAGCCTGCCGGTGGCATCGGCCTCGGTGAGCTTGCGCGCGGCGCGCTCTGCGGTGCGGCGCTCCGCATGCCGGATCGCGGCGCGCACCACGCGCCGCCCGGCCTTGTCGCGCACCGCGCGCCCGCCCGACACGTCGAAGTGCTCGTAGTAGCGCGCCAGCGCGCTGCGGCGCGTGTAGGCGGCGATGGCCTGCGCGTAGGCGCGCACCGTGACGCGCGCGGCATCCGTCACCACCCGCTCGTCGCGGCCCGTCGCCTGCCCGGCGATGACGACGCTCGTCACGAGGCGCTTGACGTCCCACTCCCAGGGCGCCCACGCGGCCTCGTCGAAGTCGTTCAGATCGAAGACGAGGCTGCGCTGCGGCGACGCGTAGAGGCCGAAATTCGCGACGTGGGCGTCGCCGCAGGAGGCGACGGGGATGCCGCTGCCGGGGCTCCGGGCGAGGTCGGCCGCCATGAGCGCGGCGGTCCCGCGGTAGAACGCGAACGGGCTCGCCGCCATCCGCTCGGCCCGCAGCGGCACCAGCTCGGCGACGCGTCCGGCGTTCTGCGACGCGAGGATCCCGAGCGGATCGCGGCCGTCGGTCGCGAGCTCGGCGAGGCTTCGCCGGGGCGCGGCCCGTCGTGCCGCTCGCCCCTCGGCGACGCGCTGCTCTCGGGAGGGCGGGGGCTCCCAGGCGGGTGCGGTCATGTCGTCATCCTGACATCGGGGGCCGCGGGGACTCGTGCGACGCCGGCATGCCGGCCCGCTCGCTCTCGCGCACGCGGGCGGTGCGCTGGATCTGGTCGTTCAGCGCCGAGATGACCGTCGCGCTCGTCACACCCAGCACGACGAGGCCTCCCATCATCAGGCCGACGGCGATCGTCCGGCCCGCGAGGGTGACGGGCACGAAGTCGCCGTAGCCCACGGTCGCGATCGTCGAGAAGCCCCACCAGATCGCATCTCCCAGATCCACGATGCTCGCGCGCGGGTCGCCGCGCTCGGCGAGCCACACGAGGGTGGACGCCGTGAAGACGAAGAGGAAGGTGAACATCGTCACCAGGATCACCAGCCGGGCCCGCTGCCGGGCGGGCGTCACCCGGAACCACGGCAGACGCCAGACGTAGGCGATGATCACGAACGGCCGGAGGTAGACGACGGCGAGGGAGACCGCCTCGAACCACCGCGTGCGGAAGAAGGCGCGCGTATCGCCGCTGAGGACCCAGCGGACGACGAAGTCGGCAGCGAAGACGATCCAGGTGGCGGCGATCGTGGTCCACATCGCGGTGCGCCACGGTGTGGCCGGGCCGAGGTCGGCCAGCACCCACACCCAGGCGGCGAAGAACGCCAGCGATAGGACGAACAGCGGCCACGCGGTGCGGTCCTCCCACGCGAGGGTCCGCGGGGAGATGCCCCCGCTGTGCGCAGTCCGCGGCGTCATGGGGCCCATCCTGGCACCGCTCCCGCGCCGCCGCACGCGTCTGGGCGACCCCTGCTGCGTCCGCCCCCCGCCGGCGCTAGCGTGGCGGCATGGCTGACACCGGAGCCTCCGTCGCCCCCGTCGCTCCCGTGTCGTGGCGATGGGCGTCTTTCGTGCGGGGCGCGGTCTACGCGCTTCCCGCGATGGTCGTCGGGTGCGTCTGGCCGCTTCTCGGGATCGCCCTGGCGGTCGGCGTGATCCCGGTGGCCGCCCTCCCGCTGCCGGCGCGTCGTCGCCGGCGGGGGGTGCTGCCGCTGGTGGGCCTCCTCAGTGCGGCGTCGCTGCTGCTCGGATCGCTGCTGTCACCCCACCCGGCCGTGGCGGTGGCGGCCATGTTCGTCCTCGGCGTCGGAGCGGGACTGTGGGCGCGTGCAGCGCCGACCGGCCGCGCGGCGATGACGTTCTGCCTTCCTCTGATCGGGATCGGGCTGAGCTTCGATCCGGCGCCGGCGGCGGTGGCCGCCGCGCTCATCGTGGGAGGGTCCGTGTACGCCGGCCTCGTGTCGCTGCTCTGGCCGCAGGGAGAGCGGCCCGCCGCGCCCGCCGCGCCGACGCCCGATCGCGCCCGGCTGCTCGTCTACGCGTTCGTGCTGGGCGCGGTGGGCGCCACGGCGGCGGGGCTCGGGTTCGCGCTGCGCCTCGAGCACGTCGGCTGGGTGACGGGCGCGGCGCTCCTGGTGATGCGCCCGGCGCAGGAGCAGCTGCTGACGCGCAGCGTCGGGCGGGCGATCAGCGTCAGCATCGGAGCGCTGGCGGCGGCGCTGCTGGGGTCGGTCCCGGCGCCGCCGGCGCTGACTGCTCTGGCCGCCGGTGTCGCGGTCGCCGCGCTGGCGGCCTCCGCGGGCAGCCGCTGGTACGTCGCACCGGCCTTCACGACGTTCGTCGTGCTCACGCTCATCCTGGCCCTCCCCGGCGAGGACCCCGCGAGGCGTCTGGTCGAACGGGTCGTCGAGACCGGGATCGGGATCGGGATCGCCCTCGTGCTCGGCGCGCTCGTCCCGGCCGTCGCCGGCCGTCGTCGCGCGTAGCGGGGTCAGCTCGGATCGAGGCGCAGCACGTCCGGCCCCTCGCCGGCGGGGATGTCCTCGATCACGCGGAGCGACCGCGCGAGATCGTCGACCGCGCCGATCAGGGTGCCGAACCGCTCGCGATCGGCGCACACCGCGGTGACGGTGACGAACAGGGATCCGGTGTCCCAGGTGTAGGTCGCGAAAGGCGGGCCGCCGGTGCCGTCCGCGCGCACGGGCGGAAGCGGCATCACGAGCCGCTCGCCCATGCCCAGATGCGTGCCGCGGAACGGCTCGGTGTCGTCGTACTCGATCGGCATCATCGCCCGGGCGGCCCGCAGCTGCGTCGTGGCCTGCTGCACCTGCGCCATCACCACGAGCAGATCGGGCTCGTCCTTCCACACCCACACGAGCACCCGTCCGGCGGCCCTGCGCATGAGGGCGGGCGCGGCCTGGCTCATCGCCCATGCGGCGAAGCCGCTGCCCGGGCGCGCGGCGGCGCCGAACGACGCGTTCGCCTGCGTCAGCAGCATCCTTATCGCCTTCTTGCGGGCGCGGCGGCTGCCGAATCCGAACGAGCCCGTCACCGGGACCCATCGCCGTCGGTCGGCGTCCGCAGAGAGTCTCACCATTCCCCCAGCGTAAGTTGCTAGCATCCCCGCATGCGCCTCCTCTCCCCCCGGGGGGCCGTCGCCGTCCTGGCCGCCGCCGCCCTCGTCGTCGCGACGCCCGTCGCCTCCGCTTCCGCCGCCTCGCGTCCCGCGCCGGTCGGCCTCGTCAGCTTCGTCAGCGCGTCGCTCACCTCCTCCGGAGCCACCCTCACCGTCGACTGGGCCGACGTGTCCGGTGCGCGGAAGTACGAGGTGTTCGCGGCCACGACCTATGAGGGCGTCGCCGACAAGCGCACGCCCTCTCTCACCGTGACCTCCTCGAAGGCGACCCTCACCCGCCTCACCCCGGGCCGCGACTACTTCGTGCAGGTGCGCGCCGTCAACAGCGTCGGCTTCGGCGGGCGCTCGGCCCGCGTGGGCCACGGCACGATCCTGACCGAGGCGAAGCTCACCTCCGACTCCCCGCGCTACCGCGCGATCAGCTGGAACATCTGCTCCAACGCGTGCTCGTCGATCTCCACCCGGGCACGGGTCATCAACACGCGGGTGAAGGAGCTGAAGGCCGACATCCTGGGCTTCCAGGAGGCGTCCCGCTACACCAAGGCTCCCGTGGGCTTCCGTCACGTCGTCAACGGGCAGAACGATATCCTCGTGCGCACGGGGCAGTTCTCCCTCGTCGCGAAGAAGACCTCGGCGCCCACGAGCGGCACCGCCCGGTTCGCGAGCAAGTACGCGACGTCGGGCAAGGGCCTGGCCTACGCCGCCCTGAAGCACCGGTCGGGCTCCTACGTGCTGGTCTTCGACGTGCACCTGGTCACCGGCACCTCGCGCGCGCAGGTCAATCAGCGCGAGTACGAGGCGAGCCGCCTCAACACCTACATCTCCGCGACGATGAACCGGCTGGCCAAGACGCACGGCTCCCTCACCGACTGGACGAAGGCGCACGTCCTCATCCTCGGCGACTTCAACACGCACAAGTCGCGGACGGGCGAGGACACGATGGCGATCCTCGAGAAGCGCGGCTGGTACGACACCTTCGACCAGGCGCACGCCCTCACGCGGCAGCACCACAACACGGCGAACCCCGAGTGGAGCACCAAGCCCACGATCGGCGTCACGTGGGGCGCGCACGTGGACAAGGCGCTCGTGCGTCCGTCGCGCTCGGTCGTGTACCGCTGGGCGAACGCGGGCGAGATGGTGAACGGCCGATACGTGACCCCGCTCGGCTCCGACCACCACCCCCTCCTCGTGGACGTCGGACTGCGCTGATCCCGCACTCCCCGCGGGCCGCGGCGCCCGCTCCCGGCCGCACGAGGCCGCTCCGGTAGACTCGCAGCGGCGCGCACGCGACCGCGTTCCTCCGCCGCACAGATTGGCCCCGCACCCCGTGACCGAATCCGCGAGCCCTGCCGACGACCCGCAACCCGCCCGCAGCCCGCTGACCATCGTGATGGCCGCCGACACCTTCGCTCCCGACGTGAACGGTGCCGCGCGGTTCGCCGAGCGCCTGTCGGCGGGCCTGGCCGCGCGCGGCCACACCGTGCACGTGGTGACACCCAGCGTCACCCACTCCCAGCACGGCACCTTCACCGAGCGCATCGAGGGACAGGACCTCACCGTGCACCGGCTGCCGGGATGGCGCTGGTACCCCCACGACTGGCTGCGCTTCGCCCTGCCGTGGATGAGCAAGCACTACGCCCGCCGCGTGCTCAGCGAGGTCAAGCCCGACGTCGTGCACAGCCAGTCGCACATCGTGATAGGACGCGGCCTCACCCGCATCGCCCGCCAGCGCGGCATCCCGGTGATCGCCACCAACCACGTGATGGCCGAGAACATCATCGACTTCACGACGCTTCCGCCGCTGCTGGACAAGGTGGCGCTCAAGCTGGCGTGGGACGATGCCGAGCGCACCTTCAAGATGTCGCAGGCCGTGACGACCCCAACGCGACGTGCGGCCGAGTTCCTCGAGTCGACCATCGACATCCAGAACGTCATCGCCATCAGCTGCGGCATCGACAAGCGCAACTACACGCCCGACTTCACGCCGCGACCTCATCGACGCGTGCTGTTCGTCGGCCGGCTGACGACCGAGAAGCACGTCGAGGTGACCCTCGAAGCGGTCGCCAAGCTCGCGCCCGAGCTTCCCGAGATCACCTTCGACATCGTCGGCGGCGGCGACCAGCGCCGCAATCTCGAGCAGACCGCCCAGCGCCTGGGCATCGCCGACCGCGTCACGTTCCACGGCCGCGTGGACGAGGATCAGCTGCGCGCCTCGTACTCGAAGGCCGACGTGTTCGCGATCGCCTCGATCGCCGAGCTGCAGTCGATCGCCACGATGGAGGCGATGGCGTCGGGTCTCCCGGTCGTCGCCGCCAACGCCGTCGCCCTCCCGCACCTCGTGCAGGACGGCGTGAACGGCTACCTCTTCGAGCCGGGAGACGTCGACGACCTCGCCGACAAGCTGCGTCGCGTGCTGACTGCGGCGCCCGACGAGTACCTGCGCATGCAGCAGGCGTCGCTCGAGGGAGTGAACGTCCACGACATCGAGAAGACGCTCGACACCTTCGAGAAGCTGTACCGCGGCGAGCCGCTGTGAGCGGCGTGTGACCCGGCTCTTCTTCGACGCGCGCTACCTCCGCACGGACTTCCACGACGGCATCAGCCGCTACACCGCCGAGCTCGCGGCGGCGGTGGCCGCGCAGGCGCCGGCCCGCGGGGTCGAGGTCACCTTCCTCGTCTTCGACGAGCGCCAGCGCGCGCTCCTGCCCGACGGGGCGGCGACGCTCCTGATCGGGGCGCCGACCACCATCACCGAGCCCCTGCGTGCGCGCGAGCTCAACCGCCACCGACCCGACGTCGTGTTCTCGCCGATGCAGACGATCGGCACGATGGGGCGACGCTACCGGCAGATCCTCACCCTCCACGACACCATCTACTACCGCCACCGCACGCCGCCCAAGGACCTGCCCTGGTTCGTGCGCGTCGCATGGCGGCTGTTCCACCTGTCGTACGTGCCGCAGCGGCTCACCCTGAACGCCGCGGACGTCGTGGCCACCGTCAGCGAGACGAGCGCCCGCCAGTTCGCCGACGTGCGGCTGACGCGCCGGCCCGTGGTCGTGGTGCCCAACGCCCCGCAGCGGCTGGCCGAGCTCCTTCCGGAGGGCGGCTCCGTCGAACCGGGCGCCCGCCACCTCGTCTACATGGGCTCGTTCATGCCCTACAAGAACGTCGAGACCCTCGTGCGCGCCATGGCCGACCTTCCCGGGCGCACCCTGCACCTGCTCTCGCGGATCTCGCCGGAGCGCCGGGCGGAGCTGGAGGCCCTCGTCCCCGCCGGCGCCGATGTGGTGTTCCACGGCGGGGTGAGCGATGCCGAGTACGCCGCGCTCCTGGCCGACGAGGCGGTGCTCGTGAGCGCGAGCCTCGACGAGGGCTACGGGCTTCCGCTGGCCGAGGCGCTCGCGCTGGGCGTGCCGGCGGTCGTCACCGACATGCCGATCTTCCGCGAGGTCGCCGGTGGCGGCGCCCTGTACGCACCCGGCACGGATGCGGCGGCGTTCGCCCGGGCCGTGCGCTCCCTCGACGACCCCGACGAGCTCTCCCGCGTCGTCGCCGCCGGCACCGCGCACATCGCCCGCTTCGACTGGGCTCGCTCGGCCGGCATCCTCCTCGACACGGTCGCGGACCTCGCGCGCTGACCCCCTCGCGCCGCCTCTCGCGCGCCGAGCCCACCCGTTCTCGTCGACCCCACCCTCTGCGGCGAGGTGCGGCGGGGTGGGGTCGACTCGAACGGGTGGGCTCGGCGAGTGGGTGACGGTGACGGAGGCGGAGGTGCGGTGTGCACGGTCCGCGCGCGTCGGCCGCGACGTCGGAAGGCGACGTCAGGGCAGGCGCGCGGGATCGGTGGGGACGGCGCGGTAGCCGTCGGTCGGGAGCGCGCGCAGCGTGGCCACGGCGCCCACGATCGCGAGGCCCGCGATCAGCAGAAGGATGAACATGGCAGAAACACTACGGACGCCGATATCCCGCCACTAGTGGCAGGACTGCACATCAGGGTAGGATTTCTGCCATGAAGACCGTCGCCCTCGTCGTCCTCCCCGGATTCGCGCCCTTCGAGTTCGGGCTCGCCTGCGAGGCGTTCGGCCTCGACCGCTCCGACGACGGCATCCCGAACTTCGACTTCCGCATCGTCACCCCCGACCCGGGGGCCGTCGACAGCAACCTCAGCTTCTCGATCAACGTCGAGCACGACCTCTCCTTCGCCGACGAGGCCGACCTCGTGGTGCTCGCACCGATCCCGCGCGCCTCGTGGTCCGCGGTCGACGAGCGGGTGGTCGGCGTGGTGCGTCGCGCCGTCGCGCGCGACGCCTGGGTGCTCACCGTGTGCAGCGGCGCCTTCGTCGTGGCCGCCGCCGGCGTGCTCGACGGGCGCCGCGCGACGACCCACTGGCGCTACGCCGACACCATGTCGGAGATGTATCCCGGCATCGAGGTCGACCCGAACGTGCTCTACGTGCAGGACGGCCGGATCATCACGAGCGCCGGCACGGCCGCGGGCATCGACGCGTGCCTGCACCTGCTGCGCATCGAGCTCGGCGCCGAGCTCGCCAACAAGATCGCACGGCGCATGGTGGTCCCGCCCCAGCGCGACGGCGGGCAGGCGCAGTTCATCGACAAGCCCCTGCCCGAGACGGCCTCGCTCTCGCTCGCGCCCGTCACCGACTGGATGCTCGCGAATCTGCGCCTGGACCTCTCCGTCGACCAGCTCGCCGCCCGCGCCCACATGTCGCCGCGCACCTTCGCCCGTCGTTTCAAGGCGGACTTCGGCACCACTCCGGCGGCGTGGCTCGGCCGCCAGCGCATCATCCACGCGCAGCGCCTGCTCGAGCAGACCGAGCTCGGGCTCGACGCCATCGCCTACGAGTGCGGCTTCGGCTCGGCGGCGGTGCTGCGGCAGAACTTCGCGCGCGCCCTCGGCACGACGCCGACCGCGTATCGCGCCCGCTTCGCCTGTCCTGTCCCCGCCGAGCCGATGGGCGCGCTCGCCTCCTGAGTCACGGGGTGGGTGCGGTGTTTCGTCCCGCTGCGCTCGCTCGACGGCCGGGGAGGTGCTCGGTGGTTGAGCGAGGAGCGCAGCGACGAGACGAAACGCCTCCACCATCCTCAACGTCCGTGGTAAAGTTGAGCCAGAGCGACTCAAGTTTGAGTCCCATCGACTTTCAGGAGCACACATGAACGCACAACCCGCACCCGGGCAGGAGGAGCAGCAGAGCGCCCTCGAGCAGTTCGGGATCAACCTCACCGATCGCGCCCGCCAGGGCAAGCTCGACCCCGTCATCGGACGCGACAGCGAGATCCGCCGCGTCAGCCAGGTGCTGACCCGCCGCACGAAGAACAATCCCGTCCTGATCGGCGAGCCCGGCGTCGGCAAGACCGCCGTCGTCGAGGGGCTCGCGCAGCGCATCGTCGCGGGCGACGTGGCCGAGTCGCTCAAGGACAAGGAGCTCGTCACTCTCGACATCTCGGCGCTCGTGGCCGGAGCCATGTACCGCGGTCAGTTCGAGGAGCGCCTCAAGAGCGTGCTCAAGGAGATCACCGAGTCCGAGGGTCGCGTCATCACCTTCATCGACGAGCTGCACGTGCTCATGGGGGCCGGCGGCGGCGAGGGCTCGGTCGCGGCGTCCAACATGCTCAAGCCGATGCTCGCCCGCGGTGAGCTGCGCCTGATCGGGGCGACCACCCTCGACGAGTACCGCGAGTTCATCGAGAAGGACGCCGCGCTGGAGCGGCGCTTCCAGCAGGTGTACGTGGGTGAGCCGTCGGTGGAGGACACCGTCGCGATCCTCCGCGGACTCAAGGGGCGCTACGAGGCGCACCACGGCGTCACCATCAGCGACAGCGCGCTGGTCGCCGCCGCCGCGCTGTCCAACCGCTACATCCCCTCGCGTCAGCTGCCCGACAAGGCGATCGACCTCATCGACGAGGCCATGAGCCGCCTCAAGATGGAGATCGACTCCAGCCCGGTCGAGATCGACCAGCTCCGTCGCCGCGTCGACCGCATGCGCCTGGAGGATCTCGCGCTCAAGAAGGAGAAGGACGACGCGTCCAAGGAGCGCCGCGCGGCGCTGCGCGAGCAGATGGATGCCGCCGAGTCCGAGCTGCGCGTGCTCGAGGCCCGCTGGGAGCGGGAGCGCGCCGAGCTCAACCGCGTCGGCGATCTGAAGAAGCAGCTCGACCAGGCCTACACGGATCGTGACCGGGCCCTCCGCGAGGCGGACTACGCCCGCGCCTCCAAGCTGGAGTACGAGACGATCAAGCGGCTCGAGCAGGAGGTCGCCGACGCCGAGCGCGCCGACACGTCCGCGGGGCCCGACGGCGAAGGCCGGATGGTCAACGAGCAGGTGACGGACGAGGACATCGCCGCGGTCATCGCCGCCTGGACCGGCATCCCGGTCGGACGCCTCCTGCAGGGCGAGGGGGAGAAGCTCGTCCACCTCGAAGCCGAGCTGGGCAAGCGCCTGATCGGTCAGAAGGACGCCGTCAAGGCGGTCTCCGACGCGGTGCGCCGTTCGCGCGCGGGCATCAGCGACCCGAACCGGCCGACCGGATCGTTCCTCTTCCTCGGCCCGACCGGCGTCGGCAAGACCGAGCTCGCCAAGGCGCTCGCCGACTTCCTCTTCGACGACGAGCGCGCCATGGTGCGCATCGACATGAGCGAGTACGGCGAGAAGCACTCGGTGGCACGCCTCGTCGGAGCCCCTCCGGGCTACATCGGCTACGAGCAGGGCGGACAGCTGACCGAGGCGGTGCGGCGCCGGCCCTATTCGGTCGTGCTCCTCGACGAGGTCGAGAAGGCCCACCCCGAGGTGTTCGACATCCTGCTCCAGGTGCTCGACGACGGACGGCTCACCGACGGGCAGGGGCGCACCGTCGACTTCACGAACACGATCCTGATCCTCACGAGCAACCTCGGCTCGCCCATCCTCATCGATCCGACCCTGTCGCCCGAGAGCCGGCGCGAGCAGGTGATGGCCCTGGTGCGCCAGGCGTTCCGGCCCGAGTTCCTCAACCGTCTGGACGACATCGTGATGTTCCAGGCGCTCAGCGAGGACGACCTCGCGCAGATCGTGGAGCTCTCCGTGGACGCGCTGCAGCGACGGCTCAAGGACCGGCGCCTCACGCTGGCGGTCACCCCCGACGCCCGGGCCTGGCTGGCCGAGCGCGGCTACGACCCGATCTTCGGCGCGCGGCCGCTGCGCCGTCTCATCCAGTCCGAGATCCAGGACCGCCTCGCGATGGCCCTGCTGTCGGGCGGGGTGCACGACGGCGACCTCGTCCGCGTGGACGTCGCCGCCGACGGCTCGGCCCTCGTGCTGACCAGCGCCGGCCCCGCCTGATCCTTCCCCCATTTCGCCGAGCCGACACGTCCTGCGCGAGCCGACACGATTCGGACCGCACGCAGCGTGTCGGCTCGGCGGAATCGTGTCGGCTCGGCGGGGGCGGGTCGGCTAGCGTCGGAGGATGCAGTTCGCCTCCTCCGGTCGCATCGTGGTCGTCGCCCAGTGGGTGCTGGCCGTGCTGCTGCCCGCCTTCGTCTTCCTCGGCCGCGGGTTCGTCGGAGCCGAGCTCGGCTGGATGGCGGTGATCGGGATCGTCTACGGCTGGGTGACCATCCCGCTGCTGCTGATCCCGCCCGTGATCACGCTGTTCGACACCGCGGCTCGTCAGGCGGGCACCGTGCGCGAGCTGTACGCGATCTTCACGGCGCTCCTGTGGTTCGGGCTGCTGCTCGCGGGCGTGTCGATCCCCGACTCCGGCGACAGCGGCCACCTGACCTCCGCCGTGTCGGCGTGGACCGGCGCCTCGTACGAGTTCTCCTCATCGCTGTTCACGGCCGGAGCCGGCGTCGCCGTGCTCGCCTGGATCGCCGCGATCGTCGTCGCCGTCCGCGGCGCCCAGCTCGGTCGCCGCCCCGCCTGAGTCGCCCCTCGCCTCCCACCCCTGCCCGCGAGCCGACACGCTTCTGCCGAGCCGACACGCTTCGCGCGTACGCAGCGTGTCGGCTCGGCGCGAGCATGTCGGCTCGGCAGAGAAGCGGGGCCCGGGCGAGCGTAGCGGATGGGACGGGGTAGCGTCGAGGGATGCCACGACCCTCGCGCTCGCTCGCCCTCTGGGGTGCGTCGCACCCGGGGCCTTCCCTCGTGGTCACGGCGCTCGCGGTCGCCCTCGGCATCGCCGCCGGCCTCGGGCCGTGGCGGGTGGTCCTGCTCGGCGTGGCCGTGCTGGCCGGTCAGCTGTCGGTGGGGATCTCCAACGACGCGATCGACGCGGCCCGCGACCGCGCGGTCGGCCGCACCGACAAGCCCATCGCCCGCGGCGACGTGTCGGTGCGGACGGCGTGGATCGTCGCGTCGGCGCTCGTCGTCGGATCGCTCGCGCTGTCGCTGGCGCTGTCGCCCGTGATGGCGCTGGCCCACGCCGCCGCGCTGGCGTCCGCGTGGGCGTACAACGCGGGGCTCAAGAACACGCCGCTGTCGATCGCGCCGTTCCTGGTGAGCTTCGGACTCTTCCCCTCCCTCGCGACGCTGTCGGCCGCCGAGCCGGCGTTCGCCGCCCCGTGGGCCGCGGTCGCGGGGGCGGCCCTCGGCGCCGCGGTGCACCTCACCAACGTGCTGCCCGACCTCGAGGACGACGCCCGCACCGGTGTGCGCGGGCTTCCGCACCGCCTCGGCGTGCGGACCTCCGTGATGCTGGCGGTCACCGGCATCCTCGTGGGCGCCGTGTCCGTGCTGGTCGGACCGGTCCTGCTCGACGGCGCGGACATCACGGTGCTCTCCTGGCTGTTCTTCGCGCTCGCCGTGCTCGTGGCCGCGGCGACGCTGTACCTCGCCGTCGGCCGCCCGCCCGCGCGGGTGCTCTTCCGCCTGACGATGCTCGCGGCGCTGGTGCTCGCCGCGCAGCTCGTCGCCACCAGCGTCTGACGGCGGCACCCGCACTGCGACGGCGCCCGCCCCCTTCGCGCGGCGTGCGGCTACCGGCGGCTGCGGTGGGCGGCGGACCCCGCGGCGCCCGCGAGGGCGAGCGCCGGACCGGCCGCGAGCTGGAGCAGCGGATGGCGCAGGGCCCGGATGACGCGGACGGGGCCGAGCGACTCGACGATCGCGGGCACCGCCCACTCGTCGACCTGCGACTGGTACCTCGTGACGGCGGCGGGGATGCTCGCGGCGTCCGTCAGCGCGTCGGCGAGCGCGCCCGCGGACCGGATGGCGGTGGACCCGGCACGTCCGCCCGTGGGCGGCATGGCGTGCACGGCGTCGCCGATCGCGGTGATCCGTGAGACCGGCCACGGGAAGCGGGGCGCTCTCGGATCGGCGCTGCGGAAGGAGAACGCCGCTGTCCGTGCCGGGTCCGACTTCGCAACCACCTCGCCCATCCACGGATGCCACGCGCCGAGGAGTTCGGCGGCGAGCCCGGCGAGCATCGGCCCGGGCGCCGTGAACGGATCCGCGACAGCATCCCGGCGCGCGATCAGTCCCCACACGAGCGACGGCGGTCCCACGGCGGAGGAGAGCTCGGCCGGCACGGCCGGCAGATTCCGGGACGTGAGGGAGAGGAACATCCCCACCCCGCGCCGGTCGAGGGCGAGCGCCGGTCCGCGTTCGAGGTAGAAGGGGAAGGCGCTCGTGTCGGCGAGCGGCGTCGAACCGGCGATCCCGATGAGGCCGGTGTCGGAGCTCGTCGGCGGGGCGAGGGAGCGGAGCGTCGGCGACCGGGCGCCGTCGGCGGCGACGACGAGGTCTCCGGCGATCCGCGAGCCGTCGGCGAGGCTGACGACGGCCTGCGTCGCGCTGGACTCGGCCGCGACGACCGTCGAGGAGAACCGGAGCTCGTCGCGCAGCCCCTCGGCGAGGATCTGACGCAGCGCGCGGCGCTGGCAGAGCATCCGATCCTGTCCCGCCGGCTCCGGAGCGATCACGATCGGTCGCAGCCGGGAGTTCGCGATCGTGAACTGCGAGAACGTGTCCGGCCCGTCGGAGACGGCGCGGATGCGGTCCACCAGAGACCCCGGGACGTGCCGCTCGATGACGGAGACCGCCTCGGGGGTGAGGGCGATGCGATAGCCGCCGGTGTCCGCCGCGCTCGCATCCCGGTCGAGAACGACGACGTCGGCACGGCGACGGAGTGCGTGCGCGAGCACGAGCCCACCCGCCCCGACGATGACGACCCGCACGGCCGCTACCCTGCCGCGGTGGGGTGTCGGCCGCTGTCGAACCCCATCGCGTAGGCGTGCGCGAGGAGCCGCCCGCCCGGACCGGAGATCGCGGCCCCCAGCACGCTCGACCGCACGCGATGGAGCACGGGACTGCGCGGCCGGCCGAGAGCCGTGTTGACGCTCGCGATGGCGGCGGCGACCCGGGCCGACCGCACCCGCGACCGCTCCCACCGCTCCAGCTCGGCATCGGGGGCCGCACCGGTGCGGACCCACGTGGCGACGAGCGGGGCCAGGCCGACGGCGTCCAGCAGTCCGAGGTTCATGCCCTGGCCGCCGATCGGGCTCACCTCGTGGGCGGCATCGCCGACGACGAGGACCGGCCCGCGGCGCAGACGCGGAGCCACCGCCCGGCGCACCCGGAACGATGTGGCGCCGGTCACGCGCTCCGCGGCCGCCGCCTCGCCGCGTCGACGCATCGCCGCGCGCAGGCGCTCGTCGCGGGTCTCCGGTCCGGTGTCGAGGTCGTCGCCGAGGCCGTCCCACGCGACGAAGCGCCGCCGGCCCCCGGGGAGCGGGAACGACTCCAGCACGCCGTCGCGCGCGAGGGTCACGACGGCCACGTCGGCGTCCGGCCGGGGATCGACGTCGGCATCTGCCATGAGGTAGCGGTCGGCGTACGCGTGGACCGCGACGCCACCCGGGCGGTAGACGAGGTCCCGCCCGCCCGCTCCCGACGCGACGATCGCCACCGCGGCGTCCCACTCGCGCGCGCCGTCCTCCGTCACGGCGTGCACGCGCACGCGCCGCCGGCCGTCGCCCGCGATCGTGCGGATGCCGGTGACGAGGACCCCGCGCCGCACGGCGGGAGCATCCTGCGCGAGGGCGGCTTCGGTCACCGGCTGCGGCAGGGTCGCCACGAACGGGAACCGCGTCGAGAGGGCGTCGAACCGCACGACGCCGAGCACCCGCCCGTCGGCGCGGCATTCCCCTCGGTCGACGCGCACGGCGCCGGCGAGGAGGCGCTCGGTGATCCCGCTCGGCTCGAGGGCGGCCAGCACCGGCGCGTGGAGTCCGATCGCGCGGGAGCGGGAGCCCCGTTCCGCGCGGCGCTCGAGGGTGAGCACATCGAGCCCGCGGCGCGCGAGCTCCGCGGAGAGCAGGAGGCCCACCGGTCCCGCACCCACCACGACGACGTCAGGCACGGCCGGTCCCCACCGCGAGCACGCGGAACGCCGCCGGCGTCTCGACCCGCCACCGGGGTCCGAGCGCCTGCGCCAGCTCTTCCGTGCGGTAGCTGCGCCGGATCGAGCGGAGGCCGTCGGTGCGCAGGAAGGTCCCGGGCGCGAGCGGAGTGATGCCCACGGCGTACAGGCCGTAGGCGGCGGGCGAGCGAGCGATGTCGCCGTGCAGCACGGGCCCGTCCGTCAGGGCGAGGGAGTCGTCCGCGAAGGCGGCGAGCTCGTCGGCCGCGAGGTGATGCAGCACGTGGTTCGACAGCACGGCGTCGAACACCTCCCCCTCGGCGCGGAGGGTGCCGGAGTCGGTGCAGCGGAAGCGCGCACCGGGGATCGCCGCCGCCGAGGCCACCGCATGCGCGCGGGGGTCGGGGTCGGCACCGACCCACTCGACGTCCAGGCCGTCGCGGCGCGCGAGGCCCGCCAGCCGGGCGATGACGTCGCCGCCGCCCGATCCCAGGTCGAGCACGCGCGCGGCGCCCCGTCCTTCGCGCTGCCGGGCGACGAGGTGCGGGCGGAGGTGGTCGCGGTACACCCCGCCCCACGCCGCCACGAGCCGGTTCACGATCCGGAAGCGGCGCAGCGTCGCCGCGAGGCGGTCGGGATCGCAGTCCGGATCGTCCATCAGTTCGCGCACGGCCGTGTCGCGCTCGCGCAGGCTCATGACGCGGGGCCGGGGCGGCGGGTGAGCAGGGCGGACTCGACGGTCAGGCCGGGGCCGAAGGCGAGGGCGGCGATGGAGGCGGACCCGCCGCCGGTGCCGGACCCGCCCCCGGTGCCGGTCTCGTCGGCGAGGAGCTCAGCGAGGATGAAGAGGATCGTCGCGCTGGACATGTTGCCGTGCGTGCGCAGGACGGCGCGCGAGGCCGCCAATGCGTCGGCCGGCAGAGCGAGTCCCGCTTCGACCCGGTCCAGGACGCTCCGGCCCCCGGGGTGCACGGCCCACACCGCGGGGGTGTCGCCGGCGAGGAACGCGCCCACCGCGGCGCGGATCTCCCTCCCGATGATGCGGGGGACCTCGGCGGTGAGCGTCATCTCGAAGCCGTGGTCGCCGATGGTCCACGCCATGTCGCGCTCGCCGTCGTCGGTGACGGTGGTCCCGAAGCGCTCGAGGTCGAGCCGCGCGCCGGCGCGATCTCGCAGGTCGGCGCGGGCGCTGACGATCGCGGCGGCCGCGCCGTCGGCGAACACCGAGGCCGCGACGATCTGCTCGGGGTCGGGTGAGGGGCGGAAGTGGAGGGTGCACAGCTCGGCGCACACGACGAGGACGACGGCGTCGGGCTGGGCGGCGCACAGGGCGTCGGCCAGCCGCAGCGCGGGCATGGCGGCGGCGCAGCCGACGAATCCCAGATGGAAGCGCTCGGCGGTCGGCGCCAGCCCCAGGTCGCGGATCAGACGGTAGTCCGGGCCGGGGGCGAACAGGCCGGTGCACGACACGGTGACGACATGGGTGATCGCCGCCGGCTCCAGGGCGGCGCCGGCCAGCGCGGCGCGGGCGGCCTCGGCGAACAGGGGCGGCGCGAGCCGCACGTACTCGGCGTTGCGGGCGGCGGTCGTGGGAGCGTGGAGCACCCCGTCGGCGCCGATCACCGGCAGCGTTCCGGGGGCCCGGTCGGCCGAGGTGCGGGCGGCGCCCTCGCCGAGCTCGGCGAGCACCGTGTGCCGGGTGTCGATGGCCGCGGCGTCGAAGGCGGCGTGGATCAGTCGTGACGTCAATCGGTCCACCCCCGGCTGCGCGGTGAACAGGTCGCGCACGTGCTCTTGCGGGAGGCGCGTCGGGGGAACGGCGGTTCCGATCGACAGGATGCTGGCGGGCATGGTTCACCGTAACCGGCATCGGCGGATTCCCGATGGGGGTTGCGGACAGACGCCGCGGAGGTGACCTCGCTCAGGCGGCGGCGTCGCCGGACGGATCCTCGGCGCGCGGCAGGTCGCGCACCCGCCAGAACGGCCCGAGCACGACCGGCAGCGCCGACGCCACCGAGCCGGCCGCGCCGATCCACAGCGCCGGCACGGTGCCGAGCCAGGTGCCCAGCCATCCCGCGGCCAGCGCCGACAGCGGCATCACCCCCCAGACGCAGAACCGGATCGACGCGTTCATCCGGCCGAGCAGACGCGGCGGTGTGATGCGCTGGCGGAAGGTCACCTGGGTGATGTTGTAGACGAGCACCGCGAAGCTCATCACGAACCCCTGGGCGACCACCAGGGCGAAGGCGGCAGGGGTGGGGAGCAGCACCGCGAGCGGGAACGGGATCACCGACAGGCTGAAGGCGATCGCGCTCAGGGGGATCGCCCGCGCCTCGCCGACCCGGGCCACGATGCGCGGTGTGGCGATCGCGCCGAGCAGCCCGCCGACGGCCGTCAGCGAGAAGACGAGACCCATGACGGCGGGCGTGAACCCGATGATCCGCAGGTAGTAGATCGGCATGAGGGTGAAGATGAAGGTGCTGAAGAGGTTCGAGATCCCCGTCGTGGCGACGATGCGCCGCAGGAATCTGTTGCCGAAGACCCACGCGAGCCCCTCGGCGATCTCCCGGTGCAGGGGCGCGCGATCCTCGGGCGCCCGGAGGGTCTCGTGGTCGCGTGTGCGCAGCAGGGCGATCAGCGACGCCACGTAGGTGGCGACGGTGGCCAGGACGGCGAGCGGAGCGGTGATGAGCCCCACGAGGCCGCCGGCGACGGCCGGGCCCGACAGGCCTGCCAGCTGCTGGGTGGACTCGAGCTTGCCGTTGGCCTCGGCGATCTGGTCGGGTCGCACGAGCGAGGGGACGATCGACTGGTACGACACGTCGAAGAAGACGGTCGCGACGCCCACCACGAGGGCCACCGCGTACAGATGCCACATCTCGAGCCCGCCGGTGAGGAACAGCACCGGGACAGCGGCGAGGGCGAGCGCGCGCACCGCGTCCGCCCAGATCATGACGTGCCGCTTGCGCATGCGGTCGATCCACGCGCCGGCGGGAAGGCCCACCACGAGGAACGCGGCCATCGCGGCCGCATTGAGGTAGCCGACCTGCGCCTCGGTGGCCTGCAGCACCAGGACGGCGAGCACGGGAAGGGCGAGCTCGGTGATCTGCGAGCCGAACTGGCTGAGCGCCTGGCCGCCCCACATGGTGAGGAAGTTGCGGTCGCGCCACAGCGATCCGCGGGCGGCGGGGGCGGGGGGCGCGCCCTGCTCGGACTCGACCGCGTCGGCGGCGTCGGCGCGCGACATGCCGGACGGCGACTCGGCGCGGGCGGCCGCGACGACCTCCGGAGGCTGTTCCGATTGGGACATGCCAATCAGTGTCGATCACCGATTGGGAATTGTCAATCGGGCGCTAGACTGCGGACATGGCCGACACGACCGAAACCCGGGACGACGGCGCCGACGTGCCCTCCGAGGCCGAGTCGGAGGCGCTCGCCCGCGCGCTCAGCTCGCCGCTGCGCCTGCGCATGCTGCGGCTGTGCGCGTGGGAGGCGCGGACCAACAAGGAGCTCGCCGATCTGCTCGAGGTGAACCCGGGCACCATGCTCCATCACGTGCGCACGCTCGTCGACACCGGGCTGCTCGCTGCCGAGCCGGCGCGGGCCGGCGCACGAGGGGCCCGCGAGGTGCCGTACCGCGCGACGGGCCGCTCGTGGCGCGCGCCGCGGGTGCCCAACCAGTCGATCGTGCTGCTGGAGACCATGCGCCAGCAGATCGTGGGCGTGGATCCCGCCGACATCGAGACGACCTGGCTGGGCCTGCGCCTGAATCAGGAGCACGTCGACGAGCTCCGGGACCGGCTCTACGGCCTCCTCGAGGAGTTCAAGCAGCGCGGTCCCGACGTCGACGGCGAGACCTTCTCGCTCGTGACGGTGCTCCATCCCGACCTGAACCCGCCCGCCCCCTGACCGGCGGACCTCGCCCTCGCTCGCCGAGCCCACCCCTACACGCCGAGCGGGCCCCCTGTGTCGGGTCACAAGGGGCCCGCTCGGTGGCAAGGGGTGGGCTCGACGCCCGAGCCGCTGCGCGCAGCGCGGGGTCAGGCGTTCGCGACGACCGTCGTCTCCAGCGGCAGGCGGGTGCGCGGGGCGAGCTCGCGCTCGCGCAGGGCCTCGGGTGCCGCGTCGATGTCGCCGAGAGCGCCGACGGCCATGACGGTGACCGCCGCCAGGTCGGCGCCGAAGCCGAACGCGCGGGCGATCGCCTCGCGGTCGAACCCGCCCATCTGGTGGGTGTGCAGGCCCGACGCGTGCGCCTGGATCGTGAAGTACGCGGCCGCCTGGCCGGCGTCGTAGGACGCCCAGGCCAGCGGCTTGCCGTCGACCGAGGTGGTCGTGGCGAAGACGACGAGTGCCGCCGCGTCGCCCGCCCACGAGCGGTTGAAGCCCATGAGCGCGGCCACGATGGCCGCGTGCTCGGCGCTGCCGCGGCGCGCGACGACGAAGCGCCACGGCTGGGTGTTGTTGGCGGACGGCGCCCAGCGGGCCGCTTCGAGCGCGCTGTGCAGCGCCTCCTCGTCGACCGGGGTCTCGGCGTCGAACACGCGGGTGCTCCAGCGCTCGGCCAGGACGTCCAGGATGGGCGCGTCGGTCTGGGCGGTGTGGACGGTGGTGATGCTCATGGCGTCTCCTCGTTCGGCTTTCTCGGATGGGGACGCCATCGTCCTGATGCATGCAACCGCATACGACGCCCATCTGTTCCCGCAGTACCGTGAGGGGATGACGATCGCCACGGCCGACCTCTTCGACGAGCGCGGCGACGAGCTCGACTCCGTCGCGGTACAGTTCCACGACTTCGGCGGAAGCACCGCGTTCGACGGTCCGGTGCGCACCGTGCGGTGCCATCGCGACAACGCGCTCGTGAAGGAAGTCCTCGCCACGGCGGGCGAGGGCGCGGTGCTCGTGATCGACGGCGGCGGATCGCTGGAGTCGGCGCTCGTCGGCGACCTCATCGCGGCCTCGGCCGTCGCGCACGGCTGGTCGGGCATCATCGTCCACGGCGCCATCCGTGACCGCGACGCGATCGGCCGCCTGCCGCTCGGGGTCAAGGCCCTCGGCTCCAACCCGCGCAAGAGCGCGAAGGACGGCGCGGGCGAGGTGGATGTCCCCGTCGAGATCGGCGGCGTCCGCTTCCGTCCGGGCGCGCACGTCTGGGCCGATGCCGACGGCATCCTCGTGGAGCGCTGACGCCGCCGCGACCCCTGGCGCAACGCCGCGTGGAGAAGAAGACTGAGGTCACGGCGGAGCCCCGCCTCATCCTCCGCACCGATCCACAGGAGCAGCCATGGTCACCATCAGCTCGGCGTTCGCGGGATTCTCCGTGGACGACCTCGCCGCCGCCGAGTCGTTCTACCGCGACACCCTCGGCCTCGCCGTCGAGCGGAACGGGATGGGCATCCTCGAGATCGCCCTCCCCGGCGGCGGCCACGTGATCGCGTACCCGAAGGACGACCACGAGCCGGCCACCTTCACGATCCTGAACCTCGTCGTCGACGACATCGACACCGCCGTCGACGAGCTCAACGCCGCCGGGGTGACCACCAAGATCTACGACCGCGAGGACCTGCCCACCGACGAGCGCGGCATCGCCCGCGGCAACGGCGGACCCGACATCGCCTGGTTCCGCGATCCGGCCGGCAACGTCCTGTCGGTGCTCGTCGGCTGAGGCGTTTCGTCTCGTCGCTGCGCTCCTCGGCTGAGGCGTTTCGTCTCGTCGCTGCGCTCCTCGCTCGACGACCGGCCGGAGCAGCACCCCGACCGGTCGTTGAGCGAGCGAAGCGAGACGAAACGCAGAGACGAAACGCAGAGACGAAACGCCGCGCCGGCTCAGGCCTTGAGCGCCTCGGCGAGCTTCACACGGGCGCCCATCCGCAGCAGCGAGTTCTCGTAGATCTTGGCGCCGATCACGATGGCCAGCGCGCAGGTCGCGAGCAGGATCGCCAGCGAGACGAGCGGCTCCCACCACTGCGCCTCGCCCAGGAAGACGCGCACCGGCATCCCCACCGGGGCGGAGAACGGCACGTACGACATGATCGACATGACAACGGGGTTGTCGTTGAAGAAGATGACGAGGAAGTACGGCGCCATCACGAGGAACGTGAGCGGCGTCGTGGTCGATCCGATGTCCTCCTGCCGCGAGACCATCGCAGCGGCGGCCGCGAACAGCGACGCGAGCAGGATGAACCCGAAGAGGAAGAAGACGGCGAACCACACCAGCGGCGCGCCGAGGCCCGTCAGCAGCGCCCCCTGATCGGTGACCGTCAGCCCGACGATCGCGATGGCGGCCAGTCCGATGATCTGCCCCATGGCGAGGATCGTGTTGCCGAGCACCTTGCCCGCCAGCAGCGCCCGCGTCGGGATCGCCGAGATGAGCAGCTCGACCACGCGGGTCTGCTTCTCCTCGACGACGCTCTGCGCGATCGTGGAGCCGAACGTCAGCGCCGCCATGAAGAAGATGAGCCCGAATCCGAGGGCGACGAAGTAGCGCAGCGCCCAGTCCACGCCGCCGGTGTCGAGCAGCTCGACCGCCGGGGTGATGCTCAGCAGCTGGAGCAGGCCGCCCGGCGCGGACTCGTCGGCGACGACGGTGAAGCCGAACGGATCGGCGCCGCCGGGGATCAGCGCCGCGTCGACGTCGCCCGAGCGGACGAGCTCGCGCGCCTCCGTGGCGTCGGCGGCCTCGGTGACCTCGACCGCGTCGCCGTAGGGCTGCAGCGCGCTCGCGGTCTGCGGCGTCACCGCCACGGGGATGCGGCTGTCGCTGCCGGCGGTGAACCCGCCCCACAGCACCGAGGCCAGCGCGATCACGAAGAGGATCCCGGTCGAGATGAGGAACGCCTTGCTGCGGAGCTTCGAGCCGATCTCGCGTTCGGTGACGAGCCAGACGCTCTGGGCGAAGGACGGGGCGGACGCGGTCACTGGATGACCTCCTTGAAGATCTGGGCGAGCGAGGGATGCCGCGGCGAGAAGCTCGCCACGTCGCCGGTGTCGACGGCCCGGCGCAGCACGCGCTGCGCCGACTCGTCGCTGTCGGCGTCGAACAGCGCGTAGCCGCCGTCGAACTCCAGGACCTCGATCCCGGGCTCGTCGCGCAGCCACCCGGCGTCGCCGGCCGACACGAGCTCGAAGCGCCGCTGCGCGTGCTGGCTGCGGAGCTCGTCACGGGTGCCGGCGGCGCGGATCGTGCCGCCGGCGATGATGACGAGGTCGTCGCAGAGCCGCTCGACGACGTCGAGCTGATGCGAGGAGAACAGCACGGCCGCGCCCTGGGCGGCGCGTGCCTGCAGCACGCCGGCCACGACGTCCACCGCGAGGGGGTCCAGGCCCGAGAACGGCTCGTCGAGGATCAGCACCTTCGGGTCGTGGACGAGCGCCGCGGCGATCTGGGCGCGCTGCTGGTTGCCGAGCGAGAGCGTCTCGATGTTGTCGGTGAGGCGCTCGCCGAGCCCCAGCTCCTCGAGGAGCGCGGTCGCGCGGCCCGTGGCGTCGGGCTTGGAGAAGCCGTGGAGCCGGGCGAGGTAGACGATGTGCTCCAGCACGCGCATCTTGGGGTAGAGGCCGCGCTCCTCCGGCATGTAGCCGAAGCTGCGGCGGTCGGCGGCCGTCACGGGGGAGCCGTTCAGGGTGACGGTGCCGCCGTCGCGAGCGAGCACGCCCAGCACGATGCGCATCGTCGTGGTCTTCCCGGCTCCGTTGCCCCCGACGAAGCCGGTGAGCCGGCCGGGCGCGACGTGGAACCCGACGTCGTCGAGCACACGGCGTCCGCCGTAGCTCTTGGTGATCCCGTTCAGTTCGAGCATGCGCTCCTCCTCAGGTGGCGGGCCGCTCCCGACCCTCTGCCTCCACGCTAGGCAGGCGGGCCGGCGGGCGCCTCCACCCCCCGGGGGAGATCGCCCCTCCTCCCCGTGGGCGACGAGGGCGGCGGTCAGGCCAGACCGTGGCGGTGGGCGTAGACCACGGCGGCGACGCGGTCGCGGGCGCCGAGCTTCTGCAGCACGTTCGAGACGTGCGTCTTCACGGTCGCCTCGCCGATGAAGAGCCGCTGGGCGATCTCGGCGTTGCTGAGCGCCTGGGCGAGCAGCTTCAGCACCTCGGCCTCGCGCTCGGTCAGGTCCGCGGCCGCGCCGGCGTCGTCGGCGCCACCGGGCGAGGCGGTGGACGCGGACGCACCGGCGGACGGGGCGAACGAGCCGCCCGCGAACCTCTCGATCACCCGCCGGGTGACGGCCGGAGCCAGCAGCGCGTCGCCGTCGGCGGCGACGCGGACCGCGGCGATGAGCTCCTCCGGTCCCGCGTTCTTGAGCAGGAACCCGCTCGCCCCGGCGGCGAGCGCCTGGAAGAGGTAGTCGTCGCGGTCGAAGGTGGTCACGATGACGACGGAGGCCGTGACCGCCGGGTCGGCGACGATCCGCCGGGTGGCCTCGAGCCCGTCCATGTCGGGCATCTGCACGTCCATGCACACCACGTCGGGGGACAGGTCCCGCGCCGCGGCGACCGCCTCGACCCCGGTGGCCGCCTCGCCGACGACGGCGATGCCGTCCTGGCTCTCGAGGATCATCCGGAACCCCGCGCGCATGACGGCGTGGTCGTCGACGAGCAGCACCCGCACGTCGGTCATCGTGGTCCCACCGCCTGCGGTGCCGGCACCCGCACGCGCACGAGCCAGCCGTCGCCGCGCGGGCGCGGTCCGACCTCCAGCGTGCCGCCGGAGGCGGTGGCGCGCTCGCGCATGCCGACGAGACCGAGCCCGGGCCGGCCCCCGCCGCGCACCGCCCCCGTGCTGGCGATCTCGAGCTCGATCGTCTCCGCGCCGTAGCGCACGCGCACGTCGGCGGTGGCATCGGGACCGCCGTGGCGGCGGGCGTTGGTCAGCGCCTCCTGGGCGATCCGGTAGAGGTTCACCTGCACGAGCTCCGACGCCGCGACCGGCTCGCCGACGACGGTGAGCTCGGTCGGCAGCCCGTTCGCGGCCGCATGCGCGACGAGCTCGGGGAGCGCGGTCAGCCGCAGCGTCGAGGCCCCGGCGGCGTCGCCGGCGGTCTCGGCGTCCGGGGTGCGCAGCGTATCGAGGAGGTTCCGCAGGTCGGCGAGGGCGCCCCGCGCCGAGTCCTCCACGCCCGACAGCGCGGCGCGCGCGGCCTCGGGATCGCGGTCGAGCACCGCCCGGGCGGCCCCGGCCTGCACCCCCATGGCGGAGACGTGGTGGGCCACGACGTCATGAAGCTCCCGCGCGATCCGCACCCGGTCGAGGGCGACCGCCTGCGCGGCGGTCCGCTCGCGCTCGAGCTCGAGCTCGGCGGTCCGCTCCTCGAGGACGCGGCGCGCCTGCGCGTCGGCCCAGGCGCGCTCGCCGAAGAAGTACGCGCCGCCGAAGAAGGCGGCGTTGACGAGGAACTGGATGAGGATGAACGCTGCGAACGGCGAGAACAGGCCCGCGCGCGACAGGCCGTCGTCGCTGGGGTCGGTGGCCGTCTGGAAGGTGGTCACCAGCAGCCAGACGAACATGCCGACGATGACGAGGAGCCGCACGACGGTGGCCCGGCGGCGATCGGCGACGTACGCGCCCACCGTGTACATCGCCAGGAAGAGGGCGACGTTGGCGACGTACACCTCGGGGATGCGCAGGGTCACGCCCACGAAGAACGCCACGGCGACGACCACGAGCACGATCTCGGGCGCCCGGCGACGCAGCGCGAGCGGCAGCGTCAGCGCCGCCGCGTAGAGGAGCGCCCACGTGAACGGCGGCGACTCCTCGCCGTAGAAGCCGGCGACCTGGCCGAGCCAGGCGCTCACGATCGCGGCCACGCACAGACCGGCGGCCAGCCACAGGTCACGGCGCACCTGCGGGTCGGCGAGCGCGCGCAGGGGAGCGTTGGCGGTCATCCCTCCACGCTACGGGGGAGAGATGGTGGCGGCATCCCCCGCGAGGGGGAGCCGGCCCCACCCGGCGGACCGGCTGACAGGATGGGGGGACCGCAGATCGTCAGGAGGCACAGGATGGGCCATCGCGTCGGAGTCATCGTCGGATCGGCATCGGAGGCGTCGCTGAACAGGCGGCTGGCGGAGGGGCTGGCGCCGCTGGCCGAGGAGGCGGGGCTGACGTTCGTCGACATCCCGATCGCGCACCTGCCGTTCTACGGCACCCAGTTCGACAAGGACTTCCCCGAGGTGGGCTGGGAGTTCAAGAGGGCCATCGAGGACGTCGACGGCCTCCTGATCGTGACGCCGGAGTACAACCGCTCGATCCCCGGCGTGCTGAAGAACGCGATCGACTGGGCGACCCGTCCGGGGGGAGCGTCCTCGCTGCCGGGCGTGCCGACGGCGGTCATCGGGGCCACCAAGGGCGCCGTGTCGACCGCGGTGGCGCAGGCGCACCTGAAGTCGATCCTCACGTCGCAGGGCGTCCCGCTCGTCGGCGTGCCCGAGGCGTACATCCGCGTCGGCGACGGCTTCTTCGCCGACGACGGGTCGATCGCGAGCGAGGGGACCCGCGAGTTCCTCGCGGGCTTCCTCGACGCGTTGCGCGAGCTCATCGACCGGTGGGCATGACGCGCGCGACACGACCGGTCACTCGGACGCACTCCTAGCGACCCGCCCGCCCGAGCCGATACTGTCTGGTCATGGCAGAGCAGCCGAGGGCGCGCCGCACGATGTCGCTCGTGGGCGCCGTCGTCGCCGACACGGCGGGGGCGGTGTTCGTCGTGATCGCGGTCGTGCTGGCCGTGACCTGGACCGTGCGGGGCATGGTCCCCTGGGGCGTGGACGGCGGCGGCGGCTTCCCGTTCTGGTGGTTCGCCCCGATCCTCGGCCTGCTCGGGATCGCGATGTTCGCCGTCGGCACGAGCTTCACGCGCGACTGGCGACGGTCGCGCGCCGTCTGACCTCCGCCGCGGGCGACCGGGCGGCGCGCGTGCGGGAAAGGAGCCGGTCATGACCGGGCGCATCCACATCGACATCTTCAGCACGCTCGACGGCGTCGGGCAGTCGCCGGGCGGCATCGAGGAGGACACCTCCGGCGGCTTCCGCTACGGCGGCTGGCAGGGCCCGGTGACCGACGACGTGGTCGGCGCGGAGATCATGGCCGGCATCGACGCGCTCGACGCGCTGCTGCTCGGCCGCAGGACCTACGACATCTGGGCGCCCTACTGGCCCGCCTACGGGGAGGGTGCCGCGCACCCCATCGCGGCGAAGTTCAACAGCGTGCCGAAGTACGTGGCCTCACGCGGACGGCCGTCGCTGGAGTGGCAGGGGTCGGAGCAGCTCGGCCCGGACACCCTCGCCGAGGTGGCGGCGCTGCGGGAGAGGCACCGGGAGATCCACGTCGTGGGCAGCCTGGACTTCGCCCGCACCCTGCTCGACGCACAGCTGTTCGACGTCCTGAATCTGTGGGTGTTCCCCGTGGTGCTGGGCGAGGGGAAGCGGGTCTTCCCCGAGGGCGTCGAGGCCGCGCGGCTCGCCCTGCTCGAGCCCCCGCTCGTCGCCGGCACCGGTGCGGTGCTGCTGCGCTACGGCCCGGCCGGCCGGCCGCGGCTGGCCGACATCGACCCGCGCGACTGATTCCCCACCGTCGCGATCACGGTCCCGCCGGTGCCGGTCGCAGCCTCCAACCGTCCCGCCTTGTCCCACTCTCGGTGAGTGTTGTCCCACTTTCGGTGGCTTCACGCCGTCTAGATCGACCGAATCTGGGACATGACTCGCCGGGGGCATCAGCTGATGACCGGAGGCGAGAAGTTCCCTCGGTTCAGGTGATCGGATCAGAAGAGCCGGGTCAGAAGATCATCGGACGGTCGTCGTCGTCCGCGCCCTCGAGGTCGAGGTCGACGACCACCGGCACGTGGTCGCTCGGGATCTCGCCCTTGCGCTCCTCGCGGTGGATCGCCGCGCCGGTCACGGCGTCGGCGAACGCGTGCGAGCCGAGGATGAAGTCGATGCGGAGACCCTCGTTGCGCGGGAAGCGCAGCTGCTTGTAGTCCCAGTAGGTGTATCCCGTCGGCACGAGCGGACGGACGGTGTCGGCGAGACCGGCGTCGAGGAGGGCCTGGAACGCGGCGCGCTCGGGCGGCGAGACGTGCGTCGTGACGCCCTCGATGACGGTCGGGTCGCCGTTGTCGGCATCCGTCGGGGCGATGTTGAAGTCACCCGTCAGGGCGAGCGCGAGGTCGGGCGAGGCGGTGAGCGCATCGGCCGTGTAGCCGCGCAGCGCCTCGAGCCAGTCGAGCTTGTAGCGGTAGTGCGGGTCGTCGAGCGAGCGACCGTTCGGGACGTACAGGCTCCACACCGTGACGCCGCCGATCGTCGCGCCGATCGCGCGCGCCTCCTGCGGAGCATCCGGGCCGTCGTGCCCCTTCGCGAACCCGGGCATGCCGGGGAACCCGATCTGCACGTCCTCGATCGGCTCCCGGCTCGCGATGGCCACGCCGTTCCACTGGTTCAGCCCGTGCGCCTCGACGGTGTACCCGGCCGCCTCGAACTCCTCGTACGGGAACTGCTCCGGCTTGCACTTGATCTCCTGCATCGCCAGCACGTCGATGTGCTCGCGGACGGCGAACTCCACGGTGCGGGCGACGCGGGCACGGATCGAGTTGACGTTCCAGGTGGCGAGGCGCATGCATCCAGCGTATTGGCCCCCGCCGACGCTCCCGCACGCCGATAGTCACGGCGGGCGGCCGATGACGGCGGGCCCGCCCGCGCGTACCGTCGGCGCCATGACGCGCGCACCGCGGTGGGTCGCGATCGGCCTGCGGGTCGTCGCCGGATTCAGCCTGATCTCCGCCCTGATCGGGATGGCGGGGCTCACGATCGGCGGCGGGATGGGGCTGCCGCGCGAGTGGATCGACAACAGCGTGTTCGACTCGTATGCGTGGCCCGGGGTGATCCTCGGCGTGGTCGTCGGCGGCGCGCAGGCCCTCGCGCTCGTCGCCCAGCACCGCCGGTACGCGCTCGCCGCGGGGCTCCATGCGGCCGCCGGACTCGTGATGATGATCTGGATCATCGTGGAGATCGCCATCATGCTCGTGTGGTCGCCGCTGCACGGCGTCTACTTCGTGGCCGGTCTCGCGCAGGTGGTGCTGGCCGTGCTGGCGCTCGGCGCCTGGCCGCACCCGTTCCTCACCCGCGCCCCCCGCTGACGCTGCCCCTGCCGCCCGAGCCGACACGTCGCGTGCGAGCCGACACGTCGCGTACCGCACGGGGCGTGTCGGCTCGGTGAAAGCGTGTCGGCTCGGTGAAAGCGTGTCGGCTCGGTGAAAGCGTGTCGGCTCGGCGAGGGGGCGGGGGGCGGGGCTCGGGCGAGGGCGCGGGGTCAGGAGGCGAGGGCGCGGAGGATGTCGTCGACGCGGTCCTTCGCGTCGCCGAAGAGCATCTGGGCGTTCTCGCGGAAGAACAGCGGGTTCTGCACGCCCGCGTACCCCGAGGCCATCGAGCGCTTGAAGACGATCACGTCGCGCGCCTCCCAGACGTGCAGCACCGGCATGCCGGCGATCGGCGAGCCCGGGTCCTCCGCGGCGGCGGGATTGACCGTGTCGTTGGCGCCGATCACGAGGACCACGTCGGTGCCCGCGAAGTCGTCGTTGATCTCGTCGAGCTCGAGCACGATGTCGTAGGGCACCTTCGCCTCGGCCAGGAGCACGTTCATGTGCCCCGGCAGCCGGCCGGCGACCGGGTGGATGCCGAAGCGCACCTCGATGCCGCGCGCCCGCAGCGCCGAGGTCAGCTCCGCGACCGGGTACTGGGCCTGGGCGACCGCCATCCCGTAGCCGGGCGTGATGATGACCGAGCGTGCGGAGGCCAGCAGCTCCGCCGCCCCCTCGGCATCGATCTCGCGGTGCTCGCCGTGCTCCTCGTCACCCGAGCGCGGTGCCTCGATGCCGAAGCCGCCGGCGATGACCGACAGGAACGAGCGGTTCATGGCCTTGCACATGATGTACGAGAGGTACGCGCCCGACGAGCCGACGAGCGCGCCGGTCACGATCAGGAGGTCGTTGTTCAGGAGGAAGCCCGCCGCGGCGGCGGCCCAGCCGGAGTAGCTGTTGAGCATCGAGACGACCACCGGCATGTCGCCGCCGCCGATCGACGCCACGAGGTGCCAGCCCAGGGCGAGCGCGAGCACGGTGACGGCGACCAGCAGCCAGATCGACGGCGTCACGACGTACCAGACGGTGAGCGCGACGAACGCGACGAGGGCCCCGACGTTGAGGATGTTCTTCCCCGGGAGCATGAGCGGCCGGGAGCTCATCCGGCCCGAGAGCTTCAGGAAGGCGACGATCGAGCCGGTGAAGGTCACGGCGCCGATGAACACGCCGATGAAGACCTCGGCGTGGTGGATGTCGATGAGCTCCGCCGAGACGTGGCCGGCGTCCAGGTGCCCGTTCCAGCCGACGAGCACGGCCGCCAGTCCCACGAAGGAGTGGAGCAGCGCGATGAGCTCGGGCATCCCGGTCATCTCCACGACCCGCGCGCGCCACAGCCCGATCGCGCCGCCGACGAGCACGGCCGCGACCAGCAGGACGAGGCCGATCGTCGCCCCCGGCGTGCCCCAGGCGTCGGAGGCGGTGAGCCACACCGTCGCGCCCAGCGCGATCGCCATGCCGGCGATGCCGAATGCGACGCCCCGTCGGGCGGTGTCGTGCGTGGAGAGGCCCGCGAGGCTCAGGATGAACAGCAGCGCCGCGACGACGTAGGCGCCGGCGGAGACGGAGGAGGCGACGTCGGGGGTCACTGGCCCGCACCCTTCTGGAACATGGCGAGCATGCGCCGGGTGACGGCGAAGCCGCCGAAGACGTTGATGGACGCCACCAGGACCGCGACCGCCACGAGCACCCGGACGAGCGGGTCGTCGGCGGTGATCTGCACCATCGCGCCGACCACGATGATGCCGCTGATGGCGTTCGTCACGCTCATGAGCGGGGTGTGGAGGGCGTGGGCGACCTTGCCGATGACGTAGAAGCCGACGACGACCGACAGGGTGAGCACCAGGAAGTGCTGCGGGAGCGGGGGCGGCGCGACGGCGCAGACGAGGAACAGCGCCGCGATCCCGGCGACGATGAGCCCGGTCCGCGCGCCGCGGGACAGCGGGGTGCGCGCGGCGGCGGCCGGCCGGTCGGGAGCCGCCGACGCGGCGGCGGGCGGAGCCGCCGACACCTGCACCGGCGGCGGCGGCCAGGTGACCGCGCCCTCCCGAGTGACGGTCACGGCGCGCTGCACCACGTCGTCGAGGTCGAGCACCAGCTCGCCGTCCTTCCCGGGGGTCAGCAGCGTCAGCAGGTTCACGAGGTTGGTCCCGTACAGCTGCGAGGCCTGCTGGGGGAGCCGGCCCGGAAGGTCGGTGTACCCCAGGATGACGACGCCGTTGTCGGTGACCACGCGCTCGCCGGCGACCGAGCCGGCCACGTTTCCGCCCTGTGCTGCGGCCATGTCGACGATGACCGAGCCGGGCTTCATCGCGGCGACGTCGGCGGCGGTGAGCAGCACGGGCGCCGCGCGCCCCGGGATGAGGGCGGTGGTGATGACGATGTCCACGTCGGCGGCCTGCTCGGAGTAGATCTCGGCCGCCCTCCGGTCGTAGGCCTCGCTCGTCGCCTTCGCGTAGCCGTCGGCGGAGACCTCCGTGTGCTCCTCGGGGACGATGACCTCCAGGTACTCGCCGCCGATCGAGCGCACCTGGTCGGCGACCTCGGGCCGCGGATCGGTCGCCCGCACGATGGCGCCCAGGCTCGATGCCGCGCCGATCGCCGCGAGCCCCGCCACCCCGGCGCCGGCCACCAGCACCTTCGCCGGCGGGACCTTGCCGGCGGCCGTCACCTGGCCGGTGAAGAAGCGGCCGAACTCGTGGGCGGCCTCGACGACGGCGCGGTATCCGGAGATGTTCGCCATCGAGCTGAGCACGTCCATGGACTGCGCCCGCGAGATGCGCGGCACGGCGTCCATCGACAGCGCCGTCACCCCGTGCGCGGCCAGCCGGTCCAGCAGCTCGGGACGGAAGGCGGGGCTCAGCATCCCGATGAGGGTCGCGCCCGGGCGCAGCAGCGCGATGTCGTCCTCGGACGGAGCACCCACGGTCAGCACGACGTCGGCCGCCCAGGCCTCGGCGTGCCCGCGGACCTCTGCGCCGGCCTCGGCATACGCGGCGTCGGGGAACGACGAGGCCGCACCCGCGCCCGACTCGATGATCACCTCGTGACCCAGCGCGCGGATCTTCGCGACCGTCAGGGGAGTCGCTGCCACCCGCGTCTCCCCGGGCTGCTCGGCGACGACGGCGATACGGGCCATGGTGCTCCTTCGGGTTCGCTGCCGCCCGCCGGACGGGCCGGGGCGACGTTCCCGACTCTATGGCCCGGGCGGGAGCGTGCGGGGGAAAAGTCGCGTGAAAAACCGCGGTTCCCGCATCCGTAGACTCTGAGTCATGACCGCCGCCTCCACGCCCGCGCTCGAAGCCGACCGTCAGGCCCTCATCGGCCTCATCCGCGACGAGGCCGTCTTCCACGGCGACTTCACGCTGTCCAGCGGCAAGAAGGCGTCGTACTACGTCGACATGCGCAAGCTCACGCTCGACCACCGCGCCGCGCCGGCGATCGGCCGCATCATGCTCGACCTCATCCGCGACGTCGACGGCATCGTGGCCGTCGGAGGGCTCACCCTCGGAGCCGACCCGATCGCCAACGCCGTCATGCACGAGTCGGCGCGCACCGACGCGCCCCTGGACGCGTTTGTGGTGCGCAAGGAGCCGAAGGACCACGGCCGCGGCCGCCAGGTGGAGGGCGCCGACGTCGTCGGCAAGCGCGTCGTCGTCGTCGAGGACACGTCCACCACCGGGCAGTCCGCGCTGAAGGCCGTGGAGGCGCTCCGTCGCGAGGGCGCCGAGCCGGTCGCGGTGGCGGTCATCGTCGACCGCAAGACCGGGGCGCAGGCCGCCGTCGAGGACGCCGGGCTGCAGTGGCTGGCCGCGATCGACCTCGACGACCTCGGCCTCCAGCCCCAGTGATGCCCAGAGCTTCGTGATGCCCAGATCTTCGTGATCCCCAGAACCCCGTGATCCCCACGCCGCAGTGACGCGGCGCCGGCCGAGACCCCCAGGAGCCCCCGTGACCACGTTCGCCCTCGCCCTCGACCTCGGCGGCACCAAGCTCGACGCCGCGCTCGTCGATCCCTCCGGGACCGTGCTCGCCGGCTCGCGCGCGCGCCGGGCCACGGGCCGCGACATCACCCCGGCCGCCCTCGACGAAGCGCTGGCGGCGGTCGTCGCCGAAGCGCTGACGGCGCTGCCGGCGGACGCCCAGGTGGTCGGCGCCGGGATCGGCAGCGCCGGCCCGGTCGACCGCCCGAGCGGCGGCATCCTCCCCGTGAACATGCCCGCGCTCGTCGGGTTCGACCTGGCCGCGGCCGTCGCCCGCGCCGTCCGCGCCGCGGGCCTCGACGTGCCCGTGGTCCTCGGTCACGACGGCGGCGCGCTCGCGCTCGCGGAGTCGTGGATCGGCGCCGCCGCAGATGCGGTGGCCTCCCTGTCGATCGTCGTCTCGACCGGGATCGGCGGCGGCTTCGTGCTCGGCGGCGCGCTCATGACCGGCGCGTCGGGCAACGCCGGCCACCTCGGCCAGACGCTCGTCGGCGACACCACCCTCGAGGAGATCGCCTCCGGTCCGGCGAGCATCGCGTGGGCGCGGGCGCAGGGCTGGTCGGGCACGACAGGGATGGAGCTCGGCGCAGCGGCCGCCGCCGGCGACGCGACCGCCCGGGCCGCCGTCGAGCGCTCGGCCCGCGCCGTGGGCATCGGCCTCGCGAACGCGTCGACGCTCGTCGACCTCGACGTCATCTCGATCGGCGGCGGCTTCTCGCACGTGTCGGACGACTACATCGAGCTCGTCGGCACCGCCCTCCGCGAGGCCGCCGTGCTCGAGTTCGCCCGGCGGGTGCGGGTCGTGCGCAGCGCCCTGGGCGACGAAGGGCCGCTCATCGGCGCCGCAGCGCTGATCCTCCGTCGCGGCTGAGCGTCAGTCGTCCTTGCGGCCCCGGCCGCGGACGTACTGCACCACGAACACGACCAGCGTGCCCACCAGCACCACGCCGGTCGCGGCGAACAGCAGGGTCTGCTCGAACTCGCTCACAGCAGCTCCGGCATCTCCGACTCGATCGGATCGGACACCAGCAGGTCGGCGACCGAGTCCAGGATCTCGTCGGGGCGGAACGGGTAGCGCTCGATCTCCGCGTCGTCCGAGATGCCGGTGCGCACGAGGATCGTGTGCAGGCCCGCCTCGATCCCCGCGATGACGTCGGTGTCCATCCGGTCGCCGATCATGCCCGTGTTCTCGGAGTGCGCGCCGATCCGGTTCATCGCGGAGCGGAACATCATCGGATTCGGCTTGCCGACCACGTACGGCGCCTTGCCGGTCGCGTGCGTGATGAGGGCGGCGAAGGAGCCGGTCGCCGGGACGACGCCCTCGGGGGTGGGGCCGGTGGCATCAGGGTTGGTGATGAGGAACCGCGCGCCCGCGTTGATGAAGCGGATCGCCTGGGTGATCCGGTCGAACGAGTAGTTGCGCGTCTCGCCGACGACCACGTAGTCGGGGTCGGTCTCGGTCATGACGAAGCCGGCCTCGTGGAGGGCGGTGGTCAGGCCCGCCTCCCCGATGACGAACGCGGTGCCGTGGGGATGCTGCGACTTCAGGAACTCCGCCGTCGCGAGCGCCGAGGTCCAGATCCGGTCCTCCGGCACCTTCAGGCCCGACCGCGCCAGGCGGGCGCTCAGATCGCGAGGCGTGTAGAAGGGGTTGTTCGTCAGCACCAGGAAGGGCGTCCCCGTGTCGCGCCACTGCGCGAGAAGCTCGGCCGCCCCCGGGATCGGACGGTTCTCATGGACGAGAACGCCGTCCATGTCCGTGAGCCAGCACTCGATATCGGCGCGTGTCCGCATGGGGCCAGCCTATCCGGGCCGAGCCGCTCTAGTGTCGGTTCCGTGGCGCGCGACCTGTGGGACCCCGAACGCCTGCCGGACCTCTCCGGCAGACGGTACCTGGTGACCGGCGCGACCGCCGGACTCGGCTTCTTCTCGTCGCTCCAGCTCGCCGGCGCGGGCGCCCATGTCATCATGACCGGACGCAACCCGCACCGCCTCGCCGCCGCGCGCGCCGCCGTGCAGCGCCACTACGGCGAGGCGGACGTGGAGACGCTCCTGCTCGACACCAGCAACCTCGGATCGGTGCGCGCGGCCGCGGCCACCGCCCGCGGCCGCACCGGCCTGCACGGACTGCTCCTGAACGCCGGGATCGTGCACCCGCCGCGGGAGCGCGAGGAGACCCACGACGGCCACGAGATCGTCTTCGCCACCAACGCCCTCGGCCACTATGCGCTCGCGGGGGAGCTGCTGCTGGCCCTCGCGGCCGGCCGGGGACGCATGGTGTGGGTCGGCTCGATGTCCACGTCGCTCACGCCGATGGAGCTCATCGACCCCGAGCTCCAGAACGAGTACACCCCGTGGCGGGCCTACGTGCAGTCCAAGATCGCGACGACCGCGCTCGGGTTCGAGGCCGACCGGCGCCTGCGGGCCGCGCACGTGCCCATCTCGAGCGTCGTCGCCCATCCCGGCTACTCGCTGAGCGGCCGCACCCGCGGCATCATCGGCATCAATGCGCCCGGCCGGCTGAAGCGGTTCACCGCGAACCTGCAGGCGCCCATCACCCAGTCCAAGGAGCAGGGCGCCTGGACCCTCGTCCGCGCCCTCGTGGACCCCGCCGTCGAGGGCGGGCAGTTCTGGGGACCCTCGCGGGGCGTCAGCGGACCGCCGCGGCCGGCCACCCCCGCCCGGGGCACGCGCGATCCGGAGCTCGCCGCGCGGCTGTGGAACTACTGCGAGCACGCCACCGGCACCGTCTGGCCGTACCTGAAGGCCAGCAAGGCCCGCCGCCGCTGAGCGGGTTGCTGTCGCGCGTGTCCCGGTTTCGGTTGTTCTGCGCGGTCGGAAGCAGCCGAAAGTGGGACACGCCCCGCCGAGAGGGGGACATGCCCGGTCGGAGCATGGTCAGGCGGTGAGCCAGACCGCCGCGGAGGCGCCCGCGGGGAGGGTGATCGGTGTGCCGCCGTCGACGGCGACCGTGCCCGGCGCGGTGACCGTGACGGTGTGGCCGACGTCGATGCCGGCCCGCTCCAGCGAGCGCAGCAGCGCCGGGTCGCGGTCGCTCACCCGCAGCACGCGGCCCGCGTGGCCGTCGCCCGCCTCGTCCAGGCGGAGGAACGGCACCCGCTCGACGCGCCCCTCGGCATCGGGGATGGCGTCGCCGTGCGGATCGAACCGGGGATGCCCGAGCCGCACCGAGATGCCCTCGAGCAGGCGGTCGCTGATCGCGTGCTCCAGCACCTCGGCCTCGTCGTGCACCTCGTCCCACGCGTAGCCGAACTCCCGCACGAGCCACGTCTCGATCAGCCGGTGACGGCGGATGATGGCCGCCGCGCGGCGCTGGCCGGCATCCGTCAGCGCGATCGGCCCGTACGGCCGGTGCGAGACGAGATCCTGGGCCGCGAGCTTCTGCACCATCTCGGTCACGCTCGACGGCGCCAGGCCGAGCTCGGCGGCCAGCTGGGACGGCGTGATGTGCGCGCTCTGCCACTCGGTGTGGTGGTAGATCGTCTTCAGGTAGTCGTCGATCGCGGCGGAAGGCACGCTCCAGGCTATCCGCCCGAGAAGACCAGCCACAGGAGCACGAGGTTCAGGGTGATGAGGAAGACCGACGCCGCCACCCCCACCGCCGTCGTCAGCACGCGGTTGCGGTACGCGCCGAGCACATCCCTCCGGGCCGTCAGGGCCACGAGCGGCACCAGGGCGAATGGGATGCCGAAGCTCAGCACGACCTGGCTGAGCACGAGCGCGAGGGTCGGATCGACGCCGGCGGCCAGGATCGCGAGCGCGGGCACGAGGGTGATCAGGCGCCGGGCCAGCAGCGGGATCCGCACCCGCAGCAGGCCGTGCATGATCTCCGCGCCGGCGTACGCGCCGACCGCGGTGCTCGCCAGGCCGCTCGCCAGCAGCCCCACCGCGAACAGCGTCGCCACGACCGGGCCGATGCCGTCGCGCAGGGCGGCGTACGCGCCCTCGAGGCTGTCGGTGCCGGGTACACCCGCGAGGGCCGACGCCGCCAGCAGCAGGATCGCCAGGTTCACCGTGCCGGCGATCGCCAGCGCGATCGTGACGTCCCAGCGGGTGGCCCGCAGCAAGCGCGGGGTGGCGATGCCGCGGTCGGCCGGGGCGGCGGTGTCGGCGGTGAAGCGGTCGCGTGCCAGCGCGCTGTGGGCGTAGATGGCGTGGGGCATGATCGTCGCGCCCAGGATGGACGCGGCCAGCAGCACCGAGTCGGCGCCCTCGAACCGCGGCAGCAGCCCGGCGGCCACGCCCGCAGCATCCGGCGGCGACGCGAACACGCCGTAGGTGAAGCCGAACGCGATGATCAGCAGCAGCCCGATGACCACGAACTCGAAGCTGCGCGCCCCGCGCCGCTGCTGCACTAGCAGCAGGGCGAGCGAGACGGCGCCCGTGGCCAGGCCGCCCCACAGCAGCGGGACGCCGAACAGCAGCCACAGCGCCACGGCGCCGCCGATCACCTCGGCGATGTCGGTCGCCATCGCCACGAGCTCGGCCTGCAGCCAGTAGGCCCGGCGGCCCCATCGGTTGCGGATGCGCTCGCCGAGGGTCTCGGCGAGGCTCCGGCCGGTGACCACTCCGAGCTTGGCGGAGAGGTACTGGATGAGCCAGGCCAGGACGTTCCCCAGCACGACGACCCACACCAGCAGGTAGCCGTAGCGGGCTCCGGCGGTCATGTTGCTGGCGACGTTGCCCGGATCGAGATAGGCGACGCCGGCGACGAGGGCGGGACCGAGCAGCCACGCCGCGCGGCCCGGCCGGCGGGGCGTCCGGGCGCCCGGGGGTGGCGGGGTCTGCGTCGAAGCGAGGGCATCCGATGATTTCGGCATGCCGAAAACTATAGCGGCAGATTTCGGTGAGCCGAAAGATCGGCGGAGGGTTCGCAACTCCGGACTTTCGGGCGTGCAACGTCTCGATACCGCCGACGCAGGGATGCCGCTCGACGATCGTCCGGAGTTGTGAACCGCGACGGCGGCTACCCTGGTCCGGTGACCACGGCAGACGGTGAGGCGGCGACCGAGCCGGAGCTCCCCATCGGCGTCGGTCCCTGGCCCGGGGGCCCCGACGCGTGGCCCGACGATCCGCGCTACGACCCGCAGCTGCTCGCCGACGGCGACCGGCGCAACGTCGTCGACCGCTACCGGTACTGGACGATGGCGGCGATCGTCGCCGACCTCGATGCGCACCGGCATCCGTTCCATGTCGCGATCGAGAACTGGCAGCACGACATGAACATCGGCTCGATCGTCCGCAGCGCCAACGCCTTCGGCGCCGCGGAGGTGCACATCATCGGCAAGCGTCGCTGGAACCGGCGGGGCGCGATGGTCACCGACCGCTACCAGCATGTGCGTCACCACGAGGATGTGGCCGCGTTCGCCGCCTGGGCCGAGGACGCCGCCATCCCGGTCGTCGCCGTCGACAACGTGGCGGGCTCGGTGCCGGTCGATCGTGCCGACCTGCCCGAGCGCTGCGTGCTCCTGTTCGGACAGGAGGGGCCGGGCCTGTCGGCCGAGGCGCTGTCGGCCGCCGAGCTCGTCGTCGAGATCACCCAGTACGGCTCGACCCGCTCCATCAACGCGAGCGCCGCGGCGGCCGTCGTGATGTACGACTGGTGCCGCCGCTGGGCATGACCCCTCTCCACAGGCATGTCCCCCTCTCCGCAGGGCATGTCCCCCTCCCCACAGGCATGTCCCACTCTCTGCAGGGCATGTCCCACTCTCTGCAGGGCATGTCCCCATTTCCGCCGATTGCGGAGGGTGATTCCGACCGAAAGTGGGACATGCCCGACCGCGACCTCGACCGCAACCGCAACCGCGACCCAACCGCGACCCCAACCGCGACGCAGGTGCGGGCCGGGGCTAGACCGGCACGCTCAGCCACTCGGAGCGGCGGACGCGCCAGCCGAGCGTGACCAGCCGGGCGAGCATGTAGACGCCGAAGAAGCACACCGACAGCCACGCCAGACCCGCAGCGCCGGTCGGTCCCAGGAGGGCGACGAGGATCAGCGCCGGCGTGTACGGAACGAGGTTCAGGGCGCCGACGATCGCCAGGTACCGCACGTCGCCCGCCCCCATGAGCACGCCGTCGAGCACGAAGACCACGCCGCACACCGGCTGCGCGACGGCGAGGACGAGCAGCGACGGCTGCACGAGGGCGGCGACCAGCGGGTCGCCGGTGAAGACGAGGCCGATGACGCCCGAGAGCGCGGCGATCGCCGCCCCGACGAGCACACCGAACCACGCGCCCCAGGCGACCGTCCGTCCGAGCACCCGCCGCACGAACGGTTCGTCGCCGGCGCCGAGGCCGCGGCCGATGAGCGCCTGGGCCGCGATCGCGAGCGCGTCGAGGGCGAACGCCGCGGTGGAGAAGATCGTGAACGCGACCTGCCAGCCGGCGAGCTTGGCCGTGCCGAGGCCGGTGGCGACGACCACCGTGGCCAGGAAGGCGACGCGCAGCGACACCGTGCGGAGGAACAGCCAGCCTCCCGAGCGCGCGGAGCCGCGCATGCCGTCGCGCTGGGGCAGGACGGATGCCGCGTGCCGGCGCGCCAGCCGCCCCACCACGAGCGCGTAGGCGCCGACCATGCCCCACTGCGCCGCCACCGTGCCGGCCGCCGAGCCGGCGATGCCCCATCCGAAGCCGTAGATGAAGAGCCAGTTGAGGAGGGCGTTGGCGGCGAAGCCGAGACCCGCGATCCACAGCGGGGTCACGGTGTCCTGCATGCCGCGCAGGAGCCCGGTGGCGGCGAACACGATGAGCATCGCCGGGAGGCCCCACATCGACAGCTGCAGATAGATCCGCGCCTGCTCGGCCACGTCCGGCGTCGCACCGAACAGCCCGACGAGGCCGGGGGTGAGCACCGATCCGGCGACGGCGAGGAGGGCGCCCAGCCCGAGGGCCAGCCAGAGGCCGTCGATGCCCGCCCGCACGGCGCTGGTGTGGTCGCCGGCGCCGAAGCGACGCGCGACGGCGGGTGTCGTCGAGTAGGCGAGGAACACCATGAGCCCGACGATCGTCTGGAGCACCGCCGAGGCGATCCCGAGGCCCGCCAGCGGCACGACGCCGAGATGCCCCACGAGGGCCGCGTCGACGATCAGGAACATGGGCTCGGCCACGAGCGCGCCGAGGGCGGGGACGGCCAGGCGCAGGATCTCCCGGTTGAGGGTGAGCGCGGCCATGACTCCGAGCCTAGGGGCGCCGGACGACACCCTCGCCGTCATTCGCGCCCGACGCCGGGCCCCGCGGCCGCAAGGTCGGCCCCCGCCTAGGCTGGGGGGACCGACGGACGAACCCCGACGACCGCAGGAGGAGGCATGACGCTGCCGAGGATCGCGCCGCGCCTCAACCGGCTGCGCGGACGCCTGCCCGTGTGGATGCGGGTCGCCCTCGACATCACGGCCGTCGTCCTCGGCGCCGTGCTCGCGGTCCGGCCGACGACGGCGCTGGACGTGCTCGCCCTGCTGCTGGGCGGCGGCATGGTGCTCGCCGGGATCCTCCTGTTCTTCGAGGATGCCGGCGCCGACCCGCCCCGGGTGCGCTGGCGGTTCGCGCTCGTGGGCGTCTGGCTGGCGGCGGGACTGTTCGTGCTGCTGTGGCCGGGACTGACCGTGCGGGTGGCGGCGGTGCTCGTGGGGGGCTCGCTGCTGCTGGCGGGACTGCTCGGCGTCGTCGGCGCCTTCCGGCGGGGACGGGGTCTCGACGCCCGGATCGCGGATGCCGCCTTCGGCACGTCGGGGCTGATCTTCGGCGCGGTGGCGCTCGCCTGGCCCGACATCACCCTGCTGGTCGCGGCCGCCGCCTCGGGCGTGTGGCTCCTGGCGCAGGGTATCGCGGGGCTGTGGACGCTCCTGCGCGAACGGCGCGATCGCCGGGGGCGCGGCGCGGCGGATCGGCGCCGGCCCGCACGCCGGTGGGGACGCACCGTGGTCGCGCTCGGGGCGGTCGCCCTCGCGGTGACCACTGCGCTCGTGACGGCTCCGCTCAGCGAGGGGTCGACCGTCGTCGACGAGTTCTACGCCGCGCCGCGTGACGCGCCGGACGAGCCCGGACGGCTGATCCGCGCCGAGCCGTTCACGAACCAGATCCCCGCCGACGCGACGGGGTGGCGCATCCTCTACACGACGACCGGTGTCGACGGCGAGGTTAGGGTGGCGAGCGGGCTGGTCGTCGTGCCCCGCAAGGGCGAGGGGCCGTGGCCGGTGATCGACTGGAACCACGGGACGACCGGGTTCGCGCAGCACTGCGCGCCGTCGCTGATGGAGCGCCCGTTCTGGGCGGGGGCGCTCTTCCAGCTGCCGCAGGTGATCGACGAGGGCTGGGCGCTCGTGGCCACCGACTACATCGGGCTCGGCACGGAGGGGCCGCATCCGTACCTCGTCGGGCCGGCGAGCGCGTACGCGTCGCTCGACGCGGTGCGCGCCGCCCACGAGCTGGAGGACGCGCACCTGAGCGTGAACACCGTGGTCTGGGGGCACTCGCAGGGCGGCGGGGCGGCGCTGTGGACCGGTGCGCTGGCGCGCTCGTACGCACCGGAGCTGTTCCTCCGCGGCGTCGCGGCGCTGGCTCCCGCCGCCGAGCCGGCCGCGCTCGTCGCCCACCTCACGGGCGTGGTCGGGGGGAGCATCTTCACCTCGTTCGCGTTCGCGTCGTACGAGGCGATCTACGACGACGTCACCTACCGCGAGTACATCCGCCCGGGAGCGGAGGTGACGGTGCGGGCCATGTCGGAGCGCTGCCTGGCAGACCCCGGCACGCTGGTGTCGGCCGTGGCCTCCATCGGCCTGTCGACCGACCCGCGGCTGTTCGCGACCTCGCCCGCCACCGGTCCGCTGGGCCGCCACCTGCGCGAGAACGCCCCGCCGCCGACGGTGAGCGCCCCGGTGCTGGTGGCTCAGGGCGGCACCGACGGGATCGTCCGCCCCGCGACCCAGCGCCCGCTCGTGGAGCGCTTCTGCGCCGCCGGGCAGCTGCTGGACTACCGGCTCTACGAGGGGTTCGGCCACACCCAGATCGTCGAGCTGAAGTCCTCGCCCCTGCGCGAGGATCTGCTCGCGTGGACGGCGGACCGCTTCGCGGCCGTCCCCGTGGAGTCCGGATGCCAGGAGAGCGTGATCCCGTCGCCGTGACGATCTACCCCGCGAGCGGCGGACCCGGGGAGACGGCGCCGTATCCTGGATGCCATGACCGATACCTCCCTCCGTTCGGGCATCGTGCTCGCCGAACTCAGCTCTGAGATCCGCCCCCAGGACGACCTGTTCCGTCACGTCAACGGGGCGTGGCTGGAGCGCACCGAGATCCCCGACGACAAGGCGCGGTGGGGCTCGTTCCACCTCATCGCCGAGCAGGCCGAGAAGGATGTCCGCGCGATCATCGAGGAGGCGCAGTCGGCCGAGCCCGGCACCGAGGCGCGCAAGGTCGGCGACCTGTACGCCAGCTTCATGGACACCGCCCGGATCGAGGAGCTCGGCGCCGCGCCGCTCCAGGAGCAGCTGGCCCGCGTCGACGCCATCGACGGCATCCCCGCGCTCCTGCGGACCGTCGGCGAGCTGGAGCGCGAGGGTGTCGGCGGGTTCCTCGGCACCTACATCGAGCCCGATCCCGGCAACCCGCAGCGCTACGTCGTCTTCTTCGTGCAGGGCGGCCTGTCGCTGCCCGACGAGAGCTACTACCGGCTGGAGAACTTCGACAAGACGCGCGTCGCGTTCCGCTCGTACGTGCAGACGGTGCTCGGCCTGGCCGGAGCCGCCGACGCCGACGCTCAGGCCGATCGCGTGCTCGCCCTCGAGACCGAGCTCGCCTCGCACCACTGGGACAACGTCCGCAGCCGCGACGCCGTCGCGACCTACAACCTCATGTCGTGGGACGCCGTCGGCGACCTGGTCGGCGTCGACCTCGATCCGTGGCTGACGGCCGTGGCGCCCGGGCACGAGGACGGCTTCGCCGAGATCGACGTGAACCAGCCGAGCTACCTCGAAGGCCTGGGCGGGCTGCTGACCGAGGAGCGCCTGGACGACTGGAAGGCGTGGCTGCGCCTGCACGTCGTCCGCTCGTCGGCGCCCTTCCTGTCGGACGCGTTCGTCGAGGCGAACTTCGCCTTCTACGGCACCGAGCTCACCGGCGTGCCGGTGAACCGGGAGCGCTGGAAGCGCGGGGTGGGATTCGTCGAGGCGGCGATGGGCGAGGCGGTCGGCAAGGTCTACGTCGAGCGCCACTTCCCGCCCGCGGCCAAGGAGGCGATGGACGAGCTCGTCGCGAACCTCATCGAGGCGTACCGGCAGTCGATCTCCCGGCTCGAGTGGATGACCGAGGCGACGCGGGGGCGCGCCCTCGAGAAGCTCGCCGCCTTCACGCCGAAGGTCGGCTACCCGGTGAAGTGGAAGGACTACGACGCCCTGACGGTGGATGCCGCCGACCTCATCGGCAACGTCCGCCGCACCAACGCGTGGGAGCACGACCGTCAGCTCGCCAAGCTCGGCCGGCCGATCGACCGCGACGAGTGGTACATGACCCCGCAGACCGTCAACGCGTACTACAACCCGCTGATGAACGAGATCGTGTTCCCGGCGGCGATCCTCCAGTACCCGTTCTTCGACCTCGAGCGCGACGCCGCCGCCAACTACGGCGGGATCGGCGCGGTGATCGGCCACGAGATCGGTCACGGCTTCGACGACCAGGGGAGCGCCTTCGACGGGACCGGCGCGCTCAACGACTGGTGGACCGACGAGGACCGGGCGGCGTTCCAGGAGCGGACGGCGGCCCTCATCGAGCAGTACAACGCGCTCGTCCCGCTGGGGCTGGCCCCCGAGCACACCGTGAACGGCGCCCTCACGATCGGCGAGAACATCGGCGACCTCGGAGGGCTCGGCATCGCGATCAAGGCCTACCGGCTCCACCTCGCCGCCACCGGGGAGGACGCGGACGGTCCGGTCATCGACGGGCTGACGGGCATCCAGCGGCTGCTCCTCAGCTGGGGCCAGATCTGGCAGCAGAAGGGGCGCGACGCCGAGACGATCCGCCTGCTCACGATCGATCCGCACTCGCCGAACGAGTTCCGGTGCAACCAGATCGTGCGCAACGTCGACGAGTTCTACACGGCGTTCGATGTCAGCGAAGGCGATGGGCTCTGGCTCGACGCCGACAAGCGTGTCACCATCTGGTGACGAGCGCCGCGTGAGCGGCACACTCCGGCCCCGGGCACGCGACGTGCCGGACGAGCGGGGCGAACCCCCAGCGGAAGGATCAGCGTGAACGCGGCCGAGCCGTTCGAGTCCCACGCTCCCGCCGTCGCGGCCACCGGGCTGCGGCGCGACACCGCTGCCCGAGGCGACCTCCGGGCGGGCTCCCGCCCCCGTCGGTCCGGAGCCGGGCGGCGGTCGTTCACCGCGACGCTGCGCGCCCTCGACGATCTCGCCGCCTCGGGCGCCCAGGTCTCGGTGCACGTGTCCGACCTCGACCGCGGCACCGAGGTGCTCGCCGGCGACGACCACCTGACGCTGCCGGTGGGCGGCATCGGCGTGGTCCCCCTTCTCATCGAGACCGCCTCGCAGCTGGAGCGGGGGACCCTCGACGCGCTCGAGATCGTGGAGCGCTCCTCGGTGGACCCGGTCGAGGTGGGCGGGCTCTGGCGGCACCTGAAGGCGCCGGCCCTGCCGGTGTGCGACCTCGCCGTGCTCGCCGCCGCCACGGGCGATGCGATCGCGGCCAACGCGCTCCTCTCCCGCGTCGGGCTGGAGGCGGTGCGCGAGCGCATCGAGCGGATCGGACTGGTGCGCACCGCGCTCATGGACGGCTTCCGCGACCGCCGCGGCCCCGACGACGCCCCGCACGTCGCGCTCGCCTCCGCGGGGGAGCTGACGACGCTGTTCCGCGCGCTCGTGAACGCGCAGGTCGTCTCGCCCGCCGTCAGTGCGCAGGTGTCGGAATGGCTGAGCCTCGGCCACGACCTGTCGCTCGTGGCCTCGGCGACCGGCCTCGACCCGTTCGCCCACGACGACGACCGGCACCAGCTCCTGTTCGTCAACAAGACCGGGCGCGCCGACGGCGTCCGCGCCGAGGCCGGGGTGCTGGCCGGTCCGCGCGCCGGCGTCGCCTACGCGCTCATCGTCTGCTTCGACGACCTCTCGATGGCGCACCGGCTGCGCGCGCACGAGGCGTTCCGCACCCTCGGTCTCGAGCTGATGGAGTACGTCTACTGACGCTGGCCGTCTCCCACCGTGTCCCACATTCGGCGGGGCATGTCCCACTTTCGGCGGTTCCGGCCGGTCCGAACCAGCCGAAAGTGGGACATGGCCGAGGGGGACTCAGAAGATGATGGTGTGGTTGCCGTGGCGGATCACGCGGTCCTGCGCGTGCCACAGCACGGCGCGGGAGAGCACCTGCCGCTCGACGTCCGCACCGCGGCGGGCGAGCTCGGTGGTCGTCTCGGCGTGGGTGACGCGGATGGTGTCCTGCTCGATGATCGGGCCCTCGTCGAGGTCGCTCGTGACGTAGTGGCTCGTCGCCCCGATGAGCTTCACGCCGCGCTCCTTCGCCTTCTTGTACGGCTCGGCGCCGATGAACGCGGGCAGGAACGAGTGATGGATGTTGATCACCGGCACGCCGAGCTGCTCGAGGAAGTCGGGCGACAGGATCTGCATGTAGCGGGCGAGCACGACGAAGTCCACGTTGCCGACGAGCAGCTTGAGGATCTCCGCCTCCGACGCCGACTTGTCGGGTCCGGCGACCGAGGGCACGTGGAAGAACGGCACGCCGAAGCTGCGGACGTCCTCGGCGGTGGTGGTGTGGTTGGAGATCACCATCGGGATCGTCACCGGCAGGTCGCCGCGGCGATGGCGCCACAGCAGGTCGAGCAGGCAGTGGTCCTGCTTGGAGGCCAGGATCGCCATGCGCTTGGGGACCGACTGATCGGTGAGCGACCACTCGAGCTCGAACTCGGCGAGCGTGCGATCGACCTCCGCCTCGATCTGCGGCCGGTCCGCCGCGAAGTCGGGGCGGTGGAACACGACCCGCTGGAAGTACGCCCCGCCCCGGGGATCGTCGGAGTACTGGTCGAACGCGACGATGTTGCCCCCGATGCGCGTGATCATCGCCGAGACGGCGGCGACGATGCCGGGCGTGTCCTTGCCGTGCACGATGAGGCAGGCGTGGGCAGGGAGCAGGTGCGGGTTGTGCACGGGAGGCATGCATCGATTCTGCCGTGTCCGGACGGATGCCACGGCATCGGCGGCCGCACCGGCCGCGCGGATTCCCCGGTTCGCCGGTAGCATTCTCGGCACCCCCAGACGAAAGGCGACGCAGATGCGTTCGACCGCGTACCCCCTGCCCGCGTCCCGGCGACGTCCCGCTGCCGCGCTGACGATCCTGCTCGCCCTCCTCCTGTCGGTCGCCGCCGTGAGCCCGGCGACCGCGGCGACCTCGAGACCGGCCCAGGTCGGCATCGTCAGCTATGTCGGGGCCGCTCTGACCGGTTCCGACAGCGCGTCGCTCACGATCCGGTGGGCGCCGGTGAAGACGGCCGTGAAGTACGAGGTCTTCGTGGGCAGCAGCTTCACCGGCGTGGCCGGGGTCACCACGCCGCGGGTCACGGTGCGCGAGCCCCAGGCCGTCATCCCCGGTCTCGCCCGCGGCAAGGACTACTTCGTCCAGGTCCGTGCCGTCGATGCCGCGGGCAAGGCGGGGTACAAGTCGTACCGCGTCGGCCACCGCACGATCGTCGCCGAGGGCTCCGGCGCGGCGAGCACCTACAAGCTCATGACGTGGAACGTCTGCTCGAACAAGTGCGCAGGGATCGCCACGCGGCAGAAGCTCGTGAACGCGAGGATCGTCGAGACCCAGCCCAGCATGGTCGCACTGCAGGAGGCGATCAAGTACACCGCGGCGCCGAGCGGCTACCGGTTCGCCTTCAAGGGCAACAACGCGATCCTGTACGACACCGACGTCTTCAGCCTGGCCGCCACCGGCGAGCAGATCCTGTTCTCCTCGAAGTACGCGAGCGGCGGCAACGGCGTCTCGTGGGCTGCGCTGAAGGACCGGACGACGGGACGCCTCGCCGTCGTGTTCGACGCGCACCTGCGCACCGGGGCGACCTCGCGCGACGTCAATCAGCGGATCTACGAGAGCACCCGGATGGTCGCGCTGGTGCGCAGCACGCTGGCCGTGCTGCGGATGGAGCACCCGTCGCTCGACTGGGACACCGCGGCCACCTTCGTCGCGGGCGATCTCAACACTCACAAGTCGCGCACCGGTGACGCCACGCTGGACAGGCTGGCCGCCGCCGGCTGGCACGACGCGTTCGATCAGGCCCGGGTGCTCGTCCGGCAGCACCACAACAGCATGAACCCCAAGATGCTCGCGACGCCGCCGCTGGGCATCAAGTGGGGCGACCACATCGACAAGGTGCTCGTGCAGCCGGGCAAGACCGTGGTCCTGAAGTGGGCCAACGTGCAGAAGATGACCGGCTCGAAGTACACGCGGCTCGCCTCCGACCACCTGCCCGTCATGGTCTGGCTGAGGACGACGGCCTGAGCGCGGCTCTGCGGGACGACGCCGCTAGCGCACGCCCTTCATGAGCGCGAGCACCGGCTTGACCGCCACCAGCAGCGCCACGCCGACGCCCGCCGCGATGAGTCCGAGGGTCGCGAAGTACGGCACCTCGTTCTCGGGGTCGTAGAGGGTCGCCAGCTGTCCCGCGACCGCCGTGCCGAGCGACACCGACAGGAAGAACAGCGCCACCATCTGCGTGTGGAACCGCTCGGGGGCGAGCTTGGTGGTCACCGAGAGCCCGACGGGCGAGAGCAGCAGCTCGGCGATGGTGAACACGAGCAGGATGCCGATGATCGCGAGCAGCGGCGTGGAGTTCGCCCCGCCGCCGGAGAACGGCAGGAACAGCAGGAACGCGGCTCCCATCACGATGGCGCCGAGGCCGAACTTCACCGGCGTCGAGGGCTGCCTCTCGCCGAGCTTCGTCCACACCCAGGCGAAGACGCCGGACAGCACGATGATGAAGACCGGGTTGATCGACTGCACCCAGGGGACGGGCATCTCCCAGCCGAAGAGGTTCCGGTCCAGCCGCTGGTCGGAGTAGAACGTCAGCACCGTGAACTGCTGCTGGTAGAGCGACCAGAACGCCACGGAGGTCAGGAACAGCGGCAGGAAGCCCCACACGCGCGAGCGCTCGACCGTCGTGATCCGGCGGCTCGAGAGGATGACCGCGAAGTAGGCCACGGCGGCCGCGATCACGGCGACGATCACCACGAGCGCGAGGTTGTCGGCGCGGATCACCCCGACGAGCACCAGCACCACGATGAGCGCGAGCGCGCCGACGGCGATCCCGATCATGAGCGGATAGCGGCTGCGGGGGAGGGGATTCGGGATCACGCCGGCCTCGGCGGGGAGCCCTCGGCGGCCGAACGAGTACTGCAGGAGGCCGGCGGCCATGCCGACCGCGGCGAGCCCGAAGCCCCAGTGGAAGCCGAGGCGGTCCTGCAGGAGGCCGGTCAGTAGGGGGCCGGCGAAGGCGCCGAGATTGATGCCCAGGTAGAAGAGGGAGAACCCGGCGTCGCGCCGCGGATCCTCCGGCCGGTACAGCGTTCCCACGACGCTCGTGGCCGTGGCCTTGAGGCCGCCCGAGCCGATGGCGACGAGCACCAGGCCGACGCCGACGCCGATGAAGCCGGGCAGGAGCGCCAGGGCGATGTGGCCCGCCATGATGACGATGGCGCTGAGGAACAGCACGCGCTCGGCGCCCAGCAGGCGGTCGGCGATCCATGCTCCGAGGATCGTGGAGAGGTAGACGGCGCCGCCGTAGGCGCCGACGATGCTCGCCGCGACCGTCTGGTCCACGCCGAGTCCGCCGTCGGCGACCGAGAAGTACAGGTAGATGAGGAGGATCCCCTGCATGCCGTAGAAGCTGAAGCGCTCCCACATCTCCACGCCGAAGACGTGCGCCAGCGCCCAGGGCTGCCCGAAGAACCGGGTGTCGTGGTCGCGGGTGTCGCGGGAGGGGGTCCCCGGTGCCGGTGCGGTCGCTGCGCCCGGCTCCGGTCCGACGGGCTCCTGGATACGAGGATCATCCATCCTTCGAGGCTATCCCCGGCGCGGGCGCCCTGTCAGGTCGGGTGGCGGCCCGCGCGTTGGAAGGCGGGCCGGGCGGCAGCCGTCAGGACGGCAGCGACGGATGCGCCTCGGCGGCGGGCCGGGTCGGGATGAAGGCGGCGACCACGAGCGCGACGACGGCCGCGCCGCCGCCGAGGACGAACGACAGCTGGAACGCGGCCGCGGTGGGCACCTGCACGCCGTCCTGCGTGGTCGACATCGTCGCCAGCACGGCGCCGATGATGGCGGCAGCCGTGCTCGTGCCCAGGGAGCGGAACAGCGCGTTCAGCCCGTTGGAGGCGCCGGTCTCGCTCTGCGGCACCGATCGCATGATGAGCATCGGCATCGCGGCGTAGCCGAAGCCGATGCCCACGCCGACCAGGATGTTGGCGACGAGCAGGTGCCAGACCTCCGACGAGAACAGCAGGGTGAAGCCGTAGGCGACGATGAGCGCCACGGCGCCGAGGACCAGCAGGCGCCGCGGCCCGACGGTGCGCGCCAGCCGGCCCGAGTACGGCGAGAGCACCATCATCACGAGGCCCGCCGGCATGATCACGAGGCTCGCCAGGAGGAGCGACAGCCCGAACCCGGCCGGCGGCGGGAGCTCCAGCAGCTGCGGGTACGACACGTTCGACGAGAACAGCGAGAACCCCATGGCGACCGAGGCGATGTTCGTGAGGAGCACGGGGCGCCGGGCGGCCACGCGCAGGTCGAGCAGCGGCTCGTCGATGCGCAGCTCGTACCATCCCCACACGAGGAGCACCGCGATGCCGCCCAGGCCGAAGGCGAGCACCACCGGCGACGTCCATCCCCACTCGTTGCCGCGCGAGATGGCCAGCAGGATGCCGGTGAGCCCGACGGCCAGTCCTGCGGCGCCCACGTAGTCGAACCTCCCGGCGGTGCGCAGCACGCTCACCGGGACGATCCACACCACCAGCGCGAACACGACAGCGCCGAGACCCGCCGACATCCAGAAGAGGGCGTGCCAGTCGGCGTACTGGGTGACCAGTGCGCTGAGCGGCATCCCGAGGGCGCCGCCCACGCCGAGCGTCGCGCTGATGAGCGCGATCGCACTGTCGACGCGGTCCTCGTGGAGGATGTCGCGGAGGATCGAGATGCCCAGCGGCACCACGCCGGTCACGGCGCCCTGCAGGCCGCGGCCGATGATGACCCCCACGATGCCGGGCGATAGCGCCGCGATGACCGATCCGAGCACCAGGGCGGCGAGCAGCACCAGGACGATACGGCGCTTGCCGTACATGTCGCCGAGGCGGCCGGCGATCGGGGTCACGACGGCGGCCACGAGCAGGGTCACCGTGACGACCCACGCGGTGTCCTCGCGGCTCGCGTGGAGGAGCTCGGGCAGCCGCGCCTGGATCGGGACGACCAGCGTGAACATGAACGAGGAGCTCAGGCCCGCGATGGCGAGGACGGCGACGACGGCGCCCTGCGGTGGCTTCCGGGTGAGGCGTCGGCGGGCATCCTCATCGCGGTTCACCGATTCAGGCTATCCGCGCCCCAGGGGTGCCGGGGCCGCGCGCCGGGGTTCGGTCCCCGGGCGGGTGCGGCCTCCGCGGGTGCGCGGGCTAGGGTGCTGGCATGGCCGACTTCGAAGACGCCGCCGCCCCGGAGGGCATCGAGATCCGTGCGCTCGACACCGTCGAGGAGGTGTTCGCCGCCTCCGACGTGCTCTCCCGGGTGTGGGGCGGCGATCGCACCGGCATGCCGCCGAACCTGCTGCGGGCGCTGGCGCACTCGGGCAACTACGCGGTCGGACTGTACGACGGCGACCGGATGATCGGCGCGTCGGTCGCCTTCTTCGCGGCACCGGCGGCGCGGTCGATGCACTCGCACATCACCGGCGTGCTCGACGGCTACCGCTCGCAGGGGCTCGGACGCGTCCTCAAGCAGCACCAGCGCGCCTGGGCGTTCGCCCACGACGTGGGACACATCACCTGGACCTACGACCCGCTCGTGGCGCGCAACGCGCACTTCAACCTCTACGTGCTGGGCGCGCGCGCCACCGAGTACCTCGTCGACCACTACGGGCCGATGGACGACGGCGTCAACCGCGGCGACGAGTCCGACCGGCTCATGATCTCGTGGGCGCTCGCCGCACCGGCGGCCCCGCCCCGCGAGGAGGACGTCGTGACGACCGTCGCCGTGCCCCGCGACATCGAGCAGCTGCGCCGCGACGACCCGGCGGAGGCGCTCGACTGGCGCTACCGCGTCCGTGACGCGTTCCAGGGGCTGCTCGCCGACGGCTTCGCGGTGGGCGGCTTCGACGACCGCGGCTATCTCTTCGTCCGCGCCTGACGCCGCCCGCGACGCGCGTCGGATTCGGAGTCGCGCCACGCATTCGGAGCATTACCTGCCATCCGGTCCGAGTCCGGTGCCATTCTCCGAATCCGGCGCAGCCCGCGCGGGCGCGGTCGTAGGCTGAGGGCCATGCGCCATCTCGACCCGCTCGACCGCGCGTACGCGGAGCTGACGTGATCGGCGCGGACTGGACGCCCCACCGCCGCGACGACGGCGAGCTGCTCGGCTGGATCCGCCCCGACGGCGACGCCTGGGCGGCCGTCGACCTGCTCGGGCGTCCGGCGTCCGGGGCGACGGAGTGGCTGGATGCCGAGGCGGCGCTGGAGGCCCTCGGCATCGCCTACCTCGCCGAGCCGTGGATGCTGGAGGGCGAGGGCGAGAGCCCCGTCCGGGTGCGGTTCGTGGAGGTGACCCCGCAGCGCATCGTCGTCAAGGGCGAGGACTTCGGCGCGGTCGACGCGCTGACGCGGCGGTGGGAGCTGCCCTGGCCGATCCCCGCGCGCCTGCGTCCTCCGCGTCCCGGCGACCCCGACGCCTTCGTCATCGACCGCTGACGCCGAGGTCCGGGGCTGCCGCCGCTCAGGGCGTGCTGTCGACCACCCGCAGGTCGGGGACCGAGATCCGCAGCGGCGCATTGGTGACGCTCGTCGAGGTGTAGGCCTCGAATCCGAGGCTCCCGGGCCCCTGGAGGCCGGCCGTGGAGTCGGTCGCGCTGCGCTGCCACGCGGCGGGCTCGGTCGAGCCGGTCCACACCCGCGCGCTCAGCTGCGTGGGGGAGGACCCGGACGCGGTGAGCCGCAGGTTCAGCGGTGTGCCGGCGGTGAGGACGAGTCCCGCGATCCGCGTCTCCGACGCGATCGAGGTCTGCGCTCCACCCGCCGAGACGCGCGTGAGCGTCAGATACACGGCGCCGCCCGGTGCGACGCGGATCTTCGCCCAGTAGCGCCCGTCGGCGGTGCGGCGGACGAACGTCGAGACGGTCGTGCCGGTGGTCCCCCCGACGGGGATCTTGTCGAAGACGAACGACGTGCGCACGTCGACATCGGCGGCCGACACCGCCGACAGCGTCGCCGACGGAACGGCTCCCGCCGCCGAGGTGATGACGCCCGACCCGCCGGCGACCGACAGCGCCGAGCCGCCGCTCCACGTGCCACCGGTGTCGGCGGTGCCCCACGACCCGGTGAGGGTGCGGTCGAACGCGTCGGCCGCGTGCACCGTCACCGCGCCCGGATCGGCCACGGTCAGTGTGCGGGTGAGCGTATGGCTCGCGCCGTCGTCGTCGGTGACGGTCAGGGTGACCGTGCGGATGCCGGGGGAGGCGTAGGTGTGGTCGGCCACGGCGGTCGTGGCCACGGTCCCGTCGCCGAAGTCCCAGAGGTACGACGCGATGGTGCCGTCCGGGTCGGACGAGGCGGAGCCGTCGGCGCGGCACGTCAGCCCCGTGCAGCTGAGGTCGCCGCGGGCGGTGGGGGCGATGTTGGGCGGCTCCCCGCCCGCGCCGATCGTGAACGCGTCGGTGAACGGCCCGACCGCGTTCTCGAAGTGCGCCGTCATCGTGGTCTCGGTCAGCGTCGTCGACAGGAAGCCGTAGGAGGACTCCAGGTTCTGCCCGCTCAGCGCCGCGAAGTAGGGCGCCTCGGGGTCCGCCTGGTTCACCGTGCGGTTCTGCACGCCTCCGAGTCCCACCGTCAGGAAGACCGTGCCGGCGCCCTTCGTGAGGGCGCTGTCGGCGTCGGCGACGCACGCCGCCTGGTAGCCGCCGATCGTCAGTCGCGTGCAGCCGGCGCCGTGGGCGAGCTGCTTGGTGCGCTGGTAGAGGTGCTCGTGGCCGGTGAGGACGAGGTCGACGCGCTTGGCGACGAAGAGGTCGGCGAGGTCGGCGCCCATCGGGCAGTCGTACATCCCCACCGAGAGGCACTGGTAGTGCATCCCCGCGACCACCCACGGGATGCCGGCGGCGCGCGCGCCGTCGATGGCCGCCTCCGTCCAGGCGTAGCGGGCCGATCCGGCACCGTAGAACCAGGCCGAGGCGCCGTTGAAGGCCATGTTCGGCGACACCATGACGAAGCGGACGAGCGGGTCGTCGTGCGGATAGTCCACGTAGTACTGGCGGCCGTACGTGCCGACCAGTCCCGGGAGCTGGTTGGGCAGGCAGGCCGAGAAGTCGTTGATGTTGCCGTTGCTGCCGTTGTCGTGGTTGCCGGCGATCAGCTCGAACGGATAGCCGGCGCCCACCCGCGCGGTGACGTAGTCGCAGAACGTCTGCTCGGTGCCCGTGACCCCGCCGGCGCCCAGCATGTCGCCCAGGGCGAGGGTGAGGTCGTTGCCCGAGGTGCGCATGCCCCGCAGCACCGCGTCGCCGTTCACGTTCATGCCGTAGTCGCCGGCGGCGCTGAAGCTCACGGACGGGTCTGCCGCAGACGTGGGCGGGCCGCCGATCGCCGTGCCCGCGGTGAAGAGCAGGGCGCCGGCGATGGCGGCGGCGGCCAGCCGGCGCACGCCGGAGATGGAGCTCGGGCGTGCGGCGCGGTCGGCCATGATCGTCCCCCCGGAGATCGGAGCATCCGCGGCCCCCCGACCGCTGCTCGCGTTCATCGTGTGCCTCCGGGGGGCCGCCGTCAAGAGGGGTGCCCGGTATCAGGCCGGTCGCGTTGCGCTCTTCAGGGCAGGGAGCGGAAGTCGCGTCATAACCGGGCGGGTTCTCCGTCTCATCTGTGGACCGAAGGGAGGACGCCGTGCACACGCTCATCGACGCACTCGTGCGGCGGCTGCGCACGCCGCGGCCGTCCCGCGCCCGGCGTTCCACCTTCGTCGCCCAGCGCGACCGCCTGCTCGCCCGCGCGCTCCGCTGAGGCCCCCGCCGCGGCGCCCGCCGCCCGAGTCACTGGTCGATGTCGCAACCCGGTGGCATGCTGTGCGGGACAGCCCAGGAGGAACCGATGAGCAACTTCCCCGACCGTGAGGGCACGGCCCTCGTCGTCATCGACATGCAGCGCGGCGTCATCGCCGGCAACCACGAGGTGGAGCGCGTGACGCGCAACGTCGCCGCGCTCGTCGACCGCGCACGCGAGCAGGGCGCGCCGGTGGTCTGGGTGCAGGATCACAACGAGCTCGAGAAGGGCTCGCCCGAGTGGCAGCTCGTCGACGAGCTCGTCCCGCACGACGGCGAGACGCAAATCGACAAGGTCTACGGCGACTCCTTCGAGGACACCGACCTCGAGGCCCGGCTGGCTGCGCTCGGCGTCGATCGCCTGGTGGTCGCGGGTGCGCAGACCGACGCGTGCATCCGCTCGACCCTCCACGGCGCGCTCACCCGGGGCTACGACGTCACGCTGGTCTCCGACGCGCACACCACCGAGGACCTTCGGGAGTGGGGCTCGCCGATCAGCCCCGAGCAGTCGATCGGGTACGCCAACCTCTACTGGACCTTCGCGCGCAGTCCGCACGCCGAGGGCACCGTCGCCGCCACCGACGAGGTGAGCTTCGCCGCCCGCTGACGGCGCGCCCGCGGCCGTGCGCCGCTAGCCTGACCGCATGCCGATCGTCCGTCCCGCCGCGTCGGTCGCCCTGGAGGCGATCGAGCTGCGCGTGCTGCAGCTGCCCCTCGTCTCGCCGTTCACGACGTCGTTCGGCACCGAGACCGTGCGCGAGGTGATCGTGGTGCGGGCGCGCACGACCGACGGCGACGGCTGGGGGGAGATCGTCACGCAGCACGCGCCGCTGTACTCGTCCGAGTACACGCACAGCGCGTGGGATGTGGCGCAGCGCTTCCTGATCCCCGCGCTCCTGTCGCGCGGGCGGGTGGCCCCCGAGGAGGTCGCCGGCATCCTCGCTCCCTTCGTCGGGCATCGCATGGCCAAGGCCGGGATCGAGCTCGCCGTGCTCGATGCGGCGCTGCGGGCCGACGGCCGCTCCCTCGGCGACTACCTCGGGGCGGTGCGCGACCGCATTCCCAGCGGGGTGTCGGTCGGCATTCAACGCGACCCGGCGGCGCTCGTCGAGACCGTCGGCGGCTATCTGGACGAGGGATACGTCCGGATCAAGATCAAGATCAAGCCGGGGCGGGACGTGGACGACACGGCCGCCGTGCGCGAGGCGTTCGGCGCCATCCCCCTGCAGGTCGACGCGAACTCCGCCTACACGCTCGCCGACGCCGACACCCTCGCCGCGCTCGACCGGTTCGATCTCCTGCTCATCGAGCAGCCCCTGCAGGAGGACGACATCGTCGACCACGCGACCCTGGCCGCACGGCTGCGCACGCCCGTGTGCCTGGACGAGTCGATCGTCTCGGCCAAGGCCGCCACCGACGCGCTGGCGCTGCGGGCGGCGTCCGTCATCAACATCAAGGCCGGCCGCGTGGGCGGCTATCTCGAAGCGGTGCGGGTGCACGACCTGTGCCGCGACGCCGGCGTGCCCGTGTGGTGCGGCGGCATGCTCGAGACGGGCATCGGCCGGGCCGCCAACGCCGCGCTCGCCGCGCTGCCGGGCTTCACCCTCACCGGCGACGTGTCGGCATCCGACCGGTTCTACCGCCGCGACATCGTGACCGAGCCGATCGTGCTCGAGGACGGTCACGTGCGCGTGCCCACCGGCCCCGGCATCGGCGTGGAGATCGACGCCGACGCGCTCGATGAGGTCACGGTCGACCGGGTCGAGGTGCGGCGCTAACGTGTTCACCACTCCGGACGTTCGTGCGGTCGACGGGCCGGGAAGGGCTCGGGCGGCCCGATCGCGTCGGCTCTTCCGGAGTTGTGCACCGCTGGCGACCGTGATCGTCCTGCTTGCGGGGTGCGCGGCGCCGGCTGATCCGGGGGCCACGCCCTCGACGGGACTCCCCGCCGGTGTGACGGTGGAGCTCCGGCAGACCCGCGCCGACGTCGCCCTCCGGCAGGCGGCGGTCTCGGTGCGCAACGGCACGGCTGAGCCGCTCGTGGTGGCGGACGTCTCCGTGGCCGACCCGCGCTTCGCCGCGCCGGCCGAGCGCGTCGTCGACCGCGCATCGAGGATCGCGCCCGGCGCCGTCGCCGATGTGCGGGTGCAACTGGCCGACGTGGCCTGCGACGTTCCCGACGAGGCCGCGGCGACGGTCACGCTCCACTACCGCTGGGGTGAGGACGACGCGGAGGCCGTCGCGACCGTCCCCATCGTCGACGCGGTGCCGTTCGTCGCCGCCCTCCACGCGAACGAGTGCCTCCAGGCGGAGGCGGAGCGATCCGCCCGCGTCGCGTTCGGCCGGTTCACTCCGTCACCCCCGGGCGAGCCCGCACGCCTCGAGATGGTGGTGACGCCGACGGCCGGGACCGGCGCGCTCCGCATCGTCGGCATCCGCGAGACGAACCTGCTCACGACGCCCGACGTCGAGGACTCCGTCCACCCGCTCGACATCGATCAGACGGGGCCCGATCGCTCCGCCGCGACGGTGGAGCTGCCGATCCTGCCCGCCCGCTGCGACGCGCACGCGGTGCAGGAGGACAAACGCGGCACCGTGTTCCGCGTGCTCGTCGAGGTCGACGGCCGGGCGGGGTCGTTCGACCTCGCGGCGACGCCTGAGCTGCGCGGCGAGATCCTCGGCTGGATCGCCGAGTGGTGCGGGTTCTGAGCAGTTCGCCGGTGGATCATGCGGGCGTGCGCCATTCCCGCGCGTGAAGCTCGGGCAGAGAGATCAGCCGATCGAGCAGCGTATCCGGACCGAGGACGATCGTCCCGGCGGTGTCGGGCGGTGACGCGACGAGCACCGAGTGATCGCCGCTCCAGAGGTAGCTGAGCTCGACCATCGGGATGGGTGCCTCCGCGACGAAAGGTCGCCCGGACCCCCACCGCAGGTCGACGCCGGCGTAGGCGCTTTCGTGCAGTTCTCCGGAGAAGAGCACGTAGTTCAGTCGACCCCGATACCAGGTCCCGCTCGGCTCGTCGAAGCCGTCGGAGCGGCCGTCATCGCTCTCGGTGAGGAACCCCGCGTACAGCGCGAACGAGCACCGCGCGTGCGGTCCGATTGCTTCGTGCAGGCACGCTTCGAGCAGACGCCGCTGCTCGTCCGACGCACGCGCATCGTCCGGACCGTTCTCGTAGGGGAGTTCTCCGGGTGACGCTTGGCGGGCCCGCCACCGCGTGCCCGGGTGGAGGATCACGACCCGCCGCGCCGCCTCTGCATACCGGACGGGGTGATCCTGCTCGGTCCACCGCTCGAACCATTCGAGCTCCGTACGGGAGATCTCACCGATCATTGTTCCTCCAACTCGCCGATCGCGAAGTCGCCGATGCTGTGGCACTCCGACCCTGTGGACTACTCGGGTGGCCGCTGCCGCATTCTGTGACCGGGCGGAATTTCGGGGTAACCGGATGCGATCGTCGTCGTCGTGCCCCTAGGCTGACCCCGTGACCACGCCTCCGCAGCCTCCGCAGCAGCCTCCCGTCCAGCCCCCGTACGGCGGTCCCGTGCCCCCGCAGCCGCTGAACCCGGCTGACGAGAAGCTCTGGTCGACCCTCGTCCACGTCGGCGGCATCTTCTTCGGCTTCCTCCCGGCCCTCATCGGCTACCTCGTGATGAAGGACCGCGGTCCGTTCGTGCGCTCGCACACGTCGACCGCCCTCAACTTCCAGCTCACTCTGCTGATCGCCGAGGTGGTCGGCTGGCTCACCAGCTGGCTGATCATCGGCTTCTTCATCGTGCTCGCGGTCTACATCGTCCGTATCGTGTTCTCGATCATCGCCGCGGTGAAGGCCAACCAGGGTCAGTGGTACAAGTACCCGCTGTCGATCACCTTCCTCAGCTGACGGCTGGCACGTCCGGGGTGAGCGCGTAGAAGCGGAACGCGGCGAAGCCGTCGATGGGGAGCACCTCCACCGACGCGAAGCCGGCCTCCGACGCGTAGCGCTCCAGCGTCGGCCGTCGCATGACGGTTCCGGTGCCGACCGAGCCGGGCGTCGAGAGCGAGTCCGGCAGGCACAGGAACAGGCTGTAGCCGTACATCACGCGCTCGATCCCGTCGCCGGGAGGTTCGGCCGGCGCTGCGAACGCGTCGGCCACGGCCTCGTCCATGACGACGACCACGCCACCCGGCACGAGGGCGCGGCGCATCGCGCTCAGCACGGCGACCGGGTCGGGCATGTCGTGCAGCGCCTCGAAGACGAACGCCGCGTCGAAGGCGCCTTCGCGACCCTCGTCGAGGCGCTCGCCGTCCAGCAGGGTGAACGACACCTCGCCCGCGGCTGCGACCTCGGCGGCGTGCGTGCGTGCGGCCTCGATCGACGGCGCGTCCACGTCGAAGCCCTCGACCCGCGCCGCCGGGTACGCCGCCGCGAGGGCCAGCGTCGACCAGCCGTGACCGCAGCCGACGTCGGCGATCCTCGCGCCGGGCCGGGACAGCAGCGCGTGCACGCGGGGCACCGCGGCCAGCGCGGGTGCCAGCTCCTGCGCGAACCACGGGCGGTTGACGTCGCCCTGGGCGTCGCGGGCGTCGGCGCCGAACTGGGCCCAGCTCACCCCCCGTCCGGTCCGGTACGCGGCGAGGAGGTCGGGGAGCCGAGTGGCGGCAGCGACCATCATGCGGGCGAGCGGGCTCGTGTACAGCAGCGACGCGGGGTCGGCGAGCACGCGCGCGTGCGCGGCGGGCAGCACGAACGCGTCGCCGTCGACGGTCAGGATGCCCGCCACCGCCTGCTGCTCGAGCCACTCCCTCGCGTACCGCGGATGCATGCCCGTGGCCTCGGCCAGCCCATCGACGGTGTGCGGTCCGCCCGCCAGCGCCCGATACAGTCCCAGCCGATCGCCGACGTAGACCGACAGGATCTCGAAGCCGCCGACGAGCCGGCCGAACAGCTCGCCGGCGAACGCCTCCGCGTCATCCATCGCGCCTCCTCGCTCGACGCGCGCCATGCTAGTCCCCGGCCTGCCGGAGCGGGAGTGGGGCGGACGCCTCGCGGCTAGACTTGACGGATGCCGATCCCGCACCCGCGGGCCGTCATCCGCCCTCCTCGCCTTCGCGAATCCGACCATTTGGAGCCACCTGTGGCCGAGCAGTCCCGTCTCGACAAAGTCATCGCCCTCGCCCGTCACCGCGGGTTCGTGTTCCAGGCCGGTGAGATCTACGGCGGTTCGCGGTCGGCGTGGGACTACGGACCCCTCGGGACCGAGCTGAAGGAGAACATCCGCCGGCAGTGGTGGCAGACCTTCGTCCGCGGCCGCGGCGACATGGTCGGGCTCGACTCCTCGGTGATCCTCCCCAAGCGCGTCTGGGAGGCCTCCGGCCACGTCGCGACGTTCACCGATCCGCTCGTGGAGTGCCTGCACTGCCACAAGCGCTTCCGGGCCGACAACCTCGTCGAGGACTTCGAGGCGCGCAAGGGCCGCCCCGCCGAGAACGGCCTCGCCGACATCCCGTGCCCGAACTGCGGCACCAAGGGTCAGTACACCGAGCCGAAGGCCTTCTCCGGTCTGGTGAAGACCTATCTCGGCGTCGTCGACGACGAGTCGGGCCTGTACTTCCTGCGCCCCGAGACGGCGCAGGGCATCTTCGTGAACTTCTCGAACGTCCTGACCGCGTCGCGCAAGAAGCCGCCCTTCGGCATCGGCCAGGTCGGCAAGGCGTTCCGCAACGAGATCACGCCCGGGAACTTCATCTTCCGCACGCGCGAGTTCGAGCAGATGGAGATCGAGTTCTTCACGCCGCCCGCCGAGGCGCAGCAGTGGTTCGAGCACTGGGTGCAGGCGTGCTGGGACTGGTTCCTCGACCTCGGCCTCAACCCCGAGAACATGCGGCAGTTCGACGTGCCCGAGCACGAGCGCGCGCACTACTCCGCCGGCACCATCGACTTCGAGTACCGCTTCGGGTTCCCCGGCAAGGAGTGGGGTGAGCTCATGGGCGTCGCCAACCGCACCGACTTCGACCTGTCGAGCCACATCGAGGCGTCCGGCCAGTCGCTCACGTACTTCGACCAGGCGTCCGGCGAGAAGTACGTGCCGTACGTCATCGAGCCGTCGTTCGGTCTGACGCGGTCGATGATGGCCTTCCTCGTCGACGCGTACGTCGAGGAGGAGGTGCCCAACGCCAAGGGCGGCACCGACACTCGCACCGTGCTCAAGCTCGACCCGCGCCTGGCGCCCGTCAAGGTCGCGGTGCTGCCGCTCAGCCGCAACGAGAACCTGTCGCCGCTGGCCCGCGAGACGGCCGACGCCCTGCGCGCGCAGGGCTGGAACGTCGACTTCGACGACGCCGGCGCCATCGGCCGCCGCTACCGCCGGCAGGACGAGGTCGGCACCCCGTTCTGCGTCACCGTCGACTTCGACTCCCTCGACGACCGGGCCGTCACCGTCCGCGACCGCGACACCATGGCGCAGGAGCGCGTGCCCCTCGACGCGCTGCAGGGCTACCTCGCCGAGCGTCTCCGCGGCGCCTGAGCCGCGCTGCCCGCCGCTCCCGTGACCGCCGCGCGGCACCGGAAGAAGCGCGCACGCGCGGCCGCCGTCAGTGCTTGACGGTGGCGGTCTTCGCGCTCGTGCGGACCGTCGTCTTGTAGCCGGACTTCTTCGCGGTGACGGTCACCGTGATGCGGGTGCCGGCATCCTTCGAGGTCAGCTTGTAGCTCGACTTCGTCGCGCCGCTGATGCTCTTGCCGTTGCGCTTCCACTGATAGGTGAACGCGGGCCGGGGCGACCAGGTGCCGACCGAGGCCGTCAGCGTCCGGCCGACCTTGACCGTCCCCGTGATCTTCGGAGCAGGCGACTTCGCGAACAGCTTCGCGATGACCGCGGTGTACGCCGAGTGGTTCTCCGCGGGTGTGATGCCGGCGTGCGTGCCGCGCACGATCACGCGGATGCGCTTGCCGCCGTCGGCCGCCGTGAGCGTGTAGGTGGCCCTCGTCGCCCCCGAGATGAGGGTGCCGCTGCGGTACCACCGGTAGGTGAACTTCGCCGTGGGCGACCACCGGGCCACCGCGGTGAGGGTCGAGCCCACCGCGCGTGTGCCGCTGATCGTCGGGGCGGGCGTCGACGTGAACGGCACGACGGAGATCGGCTTCATGATGAGCTCGCCCGAACCGAAGACGTTGTCGGCGCCGGCGGCTCCGCGGTCGGTGGTCTGGCTCTTCCGGAGGTAGTTCACCAGCTGCGCAGGCGTCAGGTGGTCGTGACGCTCGAGCACGACCGCGGCGAGTCCGGCCACCACCGGGGTCGCCGCGCTGGTGCCGTTGAAGTGCCCGCCCTTGCCGGCGTACGTGTAGGCGCGGCTCGTGAAGTTGGAGCCGGCGCTGATCTCGGGCTTGATGCGGCCGTCGTTCGTGGGGCCCTGCGAGCTGTAGCCGGCGATCGCGACACCCTCGACCGGGTCGACGGCGCCCACGGCCGCCATCCCCTTGTTGCGGCTGTCGACATAGGCGGCCCCGGCGCTTCCGGCCGAGGAGGCGGTCAGCGCGATGTCGCCGGAGTTCCCGGCGAGCTCGAGGACGTCGTCCGACGACCCGTCGCCCGCCGAGTGCCGGTAGATGCCTACCTCGATCCAGTCCGAGGTGCACCCGAAGTAGTTCGAGCTGCCGTTCTGGAGCTCCAGGGGTACCACGCCGCTCTCCGACTGATCGTTCGGCGTGTAGCCCGGCGCGCGGACCGTGCCGTCGCCGTTGATCCGGTAGATGTCGTAGTCGGTGCGCTTTCCGGTGCCCCAGTCGTTCCAGCGCAGGCGGAAATACGGCGTGCAGTAGATCCACATGGTCTCGGAGTACGTCTTGGCGCCGGTCGGGACGCCGTCGGCGTCGCGCACGACGGTCTCGAAGTCCATCCAGCCGTTCGCGTTCGTGTCCCGCCACTTCTGGCGCCAGTAGCCGCCGACCCACTCGGTCGAGCCGTCCGAGTACGTCTGGTTGTACGCGCCGGAGTTGCCCGCGGAGTTGAACCACGTGATGCCCTTGCTCACGGCGTAGTTGACGAGCTTCGCCGAGGCGCCCGAGCCGTCACCGGCGGCATCGTAGAAGCCGCCGAGCGAACGGCTGATGATCTTGACCTTCTTCGAGGCGAAGTAGTCGATCGCGCCCTTCAGGTCTTCGTTCGACTGGACCGTCGCCACGTAGATCGTGGCCTTCGGCGCCATGTCGTGGATCGCCTCGGCCACGGCGACGCCGTGGATGTCGGGACTCGGCGAGGCGAAGACGTCGCACCTCAGGCCGCCCCAGCGGCAGAAGGTGCCGGCGACGTCGGGCACCTCACCGCCGGCCCTGGCATCCCGCCAGGTGGCGCGATCGAAGTAGTCGATGATGCCGACCGAGACGCCCTTGCCCGTGATCCCGATGTCGTGCCACTGCTGCACGAGGGTCTTCGCGTAGACGTCGCCGCCGTTGACGCCCTGCGCGGCGTGCGGGACGGGGATGCTGTCGGGCGCCGGCGCTGCGAAGGCCGGGAGGGTGAGGGCGGTGACCGCGGGCGCAGCCTCGAGACGGGCGATCCCGCGGGCGGGGACGCTGGCGGCGAGGAGCCCGCTGACGATCGAGACGACGTCGGACCCGCCGGCGGCGGCGATCGCCGCGCGCGCTGCGGCCTCGTCGGTGTGGGTCACCTCCACGCGGATCGCGTCGCCCCGCACGGTCACCGCGCCGACCAGCTCATCGGGCACGCCGTCGCCCGAGGTCAGGCTCTCGACGAGGCTCGACAGGGCGCCGTTGCCCACCACGCCGGCCTCCTCGCTCGGTGCGGCTCCGGTGAGGTCGCGACGCCCGGAGCTCGGCGGCGCCGGGCGATCGTCGGCTGCCGGCACCGCCAGCGGCGGAGCGGATGCCGCCGGCCCGGCGGCTTCAGCGGTGGACGGTGCGCCGCCCGCCGGTGCGACGAGTGCCCCGGCGACGACGGCGAAGGCGGCGAAGACGGCGGCAGCGCGAAGCTTCATTGTGACTCCCAGGTCCCCAGTGCGCAGCGTGCCGCGCCATGTCGGCGACGCCTCCCGCAAGGCGTCCCGTCCACCCTCCCGCACCGCACGCCGCGGGGCAAGCACGAATCGACGAGCGGTCAGCCGGCCTTGGCGGCGGCCTTCATCGCCCGCTTGTGCTCGCGGACCTTCGCCAGCGACTCGGGCGAGACGATGTCGGCAACGGAGCGGAACGACCCTTCCTCGCCGTACGCGCCCGCGGCCTCCCGCCAGCCCGCGCCCGAGAAGCCGTACTGCTTGCCGAGCAGGGCGAGGAAGATCCTCGCCTTCTGATCGCCGAACCCGGGCAGCGCCTTCAGCCGCTTGAGCACGGTGGGGCCGTCGGCATCGCGCCAGATCGCGGCGGCGTCGCCGTCCCAGTCGTCGAGAAGGCTCTGGCAGAGCGACTGCACCCGCCCGGCCATCGATCCCGGGAACCGGTGGACCGCCGGCGTCTGCGTGAACACCGCCGTCAGCTCATCGGGGTCGTACCCCGCGAGGGCGGCGGCGTCGAGGCGGTCGCCGGATCCGGTGCGCGTGGCGATCTTGCGCGGGCCGCTGAACGCCGTCTCCATCGCGATCTGCTGATCCAGCAGCATGCCGATCAGCAGCGCGAGCGGGTCGTCGGTGAGCAGGCGATCGGCATCGGGGTCGCCGGTGATGTGCAGAGCCATGGAGCCATCGTCCCACCGAACGCGCAGAGGCGGAGTGGAAGGATGGATGTCATGCCCGACGCCGCCGAACTGGTCGCCCACGCGCGCGAGACCCGCGTGGTGGTGATCGGCGCCGCGGGGGCGGTCGCCGCACTGGAGTGCGCGAAGGTGGGCATGGCGGTGACGGTCCTCGACGACGCCGGCGCGGGCGTCCCGGTCGCGGACACGGTCGACCTCGGCGGTGTGACGGTCGACGTCGACGCCGACGGGTTCGGCGCCGACGTGCCGGCGTTCACCGAGCTCGTCTCCGACCTCGGCCTCGCCGACCGCGTGGAGGTGCTGCGTCCGGCGCGGACCGGGATCGCCGACCTCTCCGCAGCCGCCCCGGCGCCCGTCGCGCCGCTTCCGGAGGGCGCCCTGCTCGGCATCCCGCCGAACCCGTGGGATCCTGCCGTGCGCCGGGTGATCGGCTGGGCGGGCACCTGGCGGGCCTACCTCGATCGCGTACGCCCGCCGCTGACGATCGGACGCGAGCGGAACCTCGCGGCCCTCGTGCGCTCGCGAATGGGCGATCGCGTGTGCGACCGACTCGTCGCACCGGTGACACGGGCGCGGTGGGGCCTGGACCCGTCCGACGTCGACGTCGAGGTGGCGGCGCGTGGCCTCAACAGCGCGCTCACCCGCAGCGGCTCCCTCGGCGGCGCGGTGGCAGAGGTCGCGGCGCAGCCGCAGGCGGGCGCCCTCGTCTTCGACGACCCCGGCGCGTGGCCGTCCGCGCTGGCGACGAGACTGGGCGACCTCGGCGGTGAGGTGCGCACCGGCACGCGCGTGCGGTCGATCTCGCGGGAGGGAGGGGAGTGGCGCATCGAGGTGGGCGAGCCGGCCGCGGACGATCTCGCGGACGACTCCGCGTCGTCCGTCGTGACGGCCGACATCGTCATCGTCGCCGCCGACGAGGCGCGCACCCGCAGCCTGCTGGCGGAACTGGTCGAGCTGCCGCCGGCCGAGGCCACGCCGCCCGTCGACGTCGTCCTGCTGCGGGTCCGGGCGCCCTCGATCTCCGGCGCGGCCCCGTCCGAGGTCGTCTCCTCACGGGAAGGCGTCCGTCGCGTCGTCGACCTGACTGCCACGCACCCCTCGCTCGCCGCGGCGGTGGGCGACGGCGAGCGCGTGCTGCACGTGACCCTTCCGGCGTCGGATGCCGACGACGCGGCGACGGTGGCGACGGCGCAGGCGGCCGCATCGGTCGCGCTCGGGGTGCCGCTCGCGGCGTCCGCCGTCGTGGCGTCGCGGCGGGTGCGCCGCGGCGGTGCGGTCCCGGCGGTCCGGCTGGGCGCGGCGGAGGAGGCCGCGGCGCTGCACGCCGCCGTCGAGGCGACCCCGGCGCTCGGGCTGGCCGCGCCGTGGATCAGCGGAGGCGGACGCGCCGACGCCGTGGCCGACGCGATCGACGAGGCCGTGAGACTCCGTCGCCGGGTGCTCTGGGGGGATGACGCGGCGGGCTCCTTCTAGCACTCCTCACTCCCAGAGAGAAGGGGGCATGCCGGAATCGGCATACGGGGCTACCCTGGAGCGAAGGACGCAACATCGCCACCAGCGTGAGGAGACCCCATGAGGGGCAAATTCGGACTCGTCGTCGGAATCGCAGCGGGCTACGTGCTCGGGTCGCGTGCCGGACGTGAGCGGTACGACCAGATCAAGTCGGGCTTCCTGAAGGTCTGGAACACGGACCCGGTGCAGAAGCAGGTCGACAAGGTGGCCGGGCTCGGCAAGTCGGCGGCCCTCGCCCTGCCGAGCGCGATCTGGGACGGCGCGGTCAAGGTGACCAAGGCGGCGACCAAGAACGGCACGCCCGGTCAGCGCCTCGACGCCGTCATCAGCGCCGGCAAGGACTCGGCCGAGGAGGTCAGCCGCGGAGCGGAGACCACCGCCGCCGAGGTGAAGAAGGCGACCGAGGGCGCGACCGGCGGCGCGAAGAAGTCGACGGGCTCGACGTCCACCGGGACGAAGAGCTCGGCGTCGACGCGGACCAAGAAGGCGGCGGAGAGCTGAGATGACCACGCCTCGCGGCTTCCGCGATCGCGCGGACGACGGACTCCTCACCCTGCTGGGCGACGTGCCCGAGCTGGTGCGCAACCTCGTCGTGGCCGAGGTCGACTCGGCCAAGAAGTGGGCCGCCAGCGCGGGCAAGGACGTCGGAATGGGCGGTGTCTGGTTCATCGTCGCCCTGTTCTTCCTGTTCTGGTCGCTGCCGGCGCTGGGCGCCTTCGCGATCATCGGGCTCTCGTCGTGGATCCCCGCGTGGCTGGCGAGTCTGATCGTGCTGGTGGTCGGACTGCTGGCCGCCGTCGTGTTCGCCCTGCTGGGCCTGCGGCGCATCCGTCACCTCCGCAGCTCCGAGGGCCCCAAGAAGGCCCTCGCCACCGACACCCGCATCGTGAAGGACGTCTTCGATGAGTTCTGAGACCTCGCGCCCCCGCACCGCCGTGACCGGAGCCCCCGTGGCAGGGGCGGTCGTTCCCCGCACCGCCGTGCCCCTGGGCATCACCGACCCCGTCGAGAAGGCCCGTGCCGAGCTCAAGGCCGCCCTGGCGGCCATCGAGGAGAAGGCGAACGTGCCCAAGCGGGTCGCCCGGGCCACCGAACGCGGCGTCGTGGCGGTGCGCAGGTTCCACCGCGAGAACCCGTCGGCAGCGGTCGTCGCAGCGGTCGGGGTGGCCGCGGCGGCGGGCCTGGCGGTCTGGGGTCTGGTGCGCCTGTACACGCGCTGAGCCACGCCGGGCCGCTATCCGCTTCGCGCAGGCCCGGCTTCGCATGCCGCTGCCGGGGGTAGTATCCATCTACAGGCAGTGGCAATGAGGCGGATGCTGCCGGCGATGCACGCCCGAGGCACGCGCTCATCCGCGCGACAGGGCATCGCGTTGTCGGGCGCCCTGTGCGTCCGATCCCTGCACCACGAGAGTCGACGATGAACGCACACAGCACGGCCGCCGCGCCGCACAAGCCCCTCAAGGGCTGGCGTGTGCTCGTTCCGCGCGGCGGGCCCTGGGGAGACTCGGTCGCCGCCACCCTGCGCGCCCAGGGTGCGACCCCTGTCATCGCGCCGCTCATCAACTTCGCCCCGTCCACCGATCAGGCGACGCTCGAAGAGGCGCTGGCCGACCTTGCGGCGGGGGCGTTCGACTGGGTCACCCTCACCAGTGCCACGACGGTCGACGTGCTGTACGCCTACCGCGCCGCGATCCCCGCGACCACGAAGGTCGCCGCGGTGGGCGAGACGACGGCGGCGGCGCTGACGGCGGTCGGCTACCGGGTCGACCTGGTGCCCGACGACGACAACTCCGCCGCGGGGATGGCCGCCCAGCTCATCGCCCTCGAACCCGAGCCGCGCCGCATCCTGACCCTCCGCAGCGAGATCGCCAAGCCCGTGCTCACCCGCGAGCTCAGCGCCGCCGGTCACGACGTGCGCAGCGTCGTCGCCTACCGGACGGTCGGTGTACCGGTGACCGAGCGCATCGCCGCCGACGTCCGTTCCGGCCGCATCAACGCGATCCTCGTGACGAGCGGCTCGGTCGCCGAGCAGGTGCACCTCCAGTTCCCCGACATCCCCGCCGAGACGGTGATCGCGGCGATCGGTCCGCGCACGGCGAAGGACGCCAAGCGCGCCGGCCTCGGCGTCAGCGTCGTCGCACGCGAGCAGACCGTCGACGGCCTCATCGCCGCCGTCTCGGGCTTCCCGCTCCCGCACGCCACAGACGAGTTCGCCGTCTGACAGCGCGCGCGGGCGGCACGGGGCGACCCGTGCGGATCGTTGCCGCTCTGTGAGGAAACGCGCAGCGGAAACCGGGCAGACTGGGAGGCATGGTGACTCTGCTGCTCGATTCCGCGCAGCTCGAAGTCGTGCTGTCGCCGCTCGAGCGCGCCCTCTCGTTCCGTCGTTCGAGGCTGCGGATCGAGCGCGCCCACATCGTCCGCGTGCAGCTGACCGACGACCCGTGGACGTGGCTGCGCGGAGTGCCCAGTCCGGGCACGCAGGTGCGCGGCGTCGTCGCGATGGGCACGTGGAAGTCGGCCGGCGGCGACGACTTCATCGTCGTCAAGCGCCGCAAGCCCGCCGTCGTCATCGATCTCGACCCCGGCACCGGGGCGGGAGCGGCGGCGGAGTTCCAGCGCGTGGTGCTCACCACGCGTCACGGTCTCGCCCTGGTGCAGGCGCTGCGGCTCGAGACCGACGCCGAGGCCGTCGAGGTCACGGAGATCGTGACGGGCGCGATCCCGGCGCCGGTGGTCAAGCCGCGGCGCGCGCGCACGCCGAAGATCGCCCCCGCCGCGACCTGATCGCGGGATCCCGTCAGCTCACGTCGCGTCGCCAGCTGACCAGGTAGCCGACGACGATCAGCACCAGCGCGTACGCCAGCAGCACCAGACCGCCCGCCCACCACTCGAGCGCGTCGGATCCGCCGCCGGGGACGCTCAGCGTGGAGTAGAAGCTGGCTCCGACGAGCGCGTCGGAGGTGGCGCCGGGGAGGAACTGCGCGGCGCCCGAGACCCCGTCGACGAAGCCCGCCACGGTGCGCAGGATCGGCTCCAGGAACTGGGTGAACGCGATCACGCCGACCACGGCGGCGACCTGATTGCGCACGAGCGTCCCCACCCCGATCCCGATGAGCACCCACAGCACGAAGGCGAGGACGATGCGGCCGAGCATGGCCCAGGTGTCCGCCTCACCGAGCTGCGTGTCGATGCCCATCAGCGCCAGCACCGTCGCCCCGAGGCCGACGGTCGCCACGAGCGCGACGACGGCGAAGACGAGCCCCATCAGGACGCCCGCGAGCACCTTGCCGGCCAGGGCCACGCCGCGGCGGGGGGTCGCGAGGAAGGTCGGTGTGAGGGTCTTGTGACGGAACTCGCCGGTGACCAGCAGGGCACCGATCAGGAGCGGGAAGATGTAGCCCACCGCCGTCGCCAGGCTGTAGATGATCGGCGGCAGCGCATCGGCGGGGATCGCCGGTGCATTGGCGCCGCCGGCCGGGAGCGTGCCGTTGGACAGGGCGGCGAACAGTCCGGCGAGGCCGCCGGCGGTGCTGCCCACATACACGACGAGGACGAGGGCCAGGACCCACCACATCGACGTGGTGAACTGCTTGGTCAGCTCGGAGCGGGTGGCGCGGACCAGGGTCATCGCGGGTCACCTCCCTGGGTGTCATCAGTGCCGGCGGCGTCGGTGGCCTCGTCGGCGGGTGCCGCAGCCGCGTGGTCTGCCGCAGCCGCCTCGCCTGCCGCAGCCGCGTCGTAGCGGGCGAAGAAGCGATCCGCCTCGAGGTCGGCGTCGGTCGGGGTGTGCCCCGCGTCCCAGGTCTGGTCGGCGTCCGCGGGCGGCGCGGGCTCGTCCGGAGTGGCCTCCGGCGGTGGTGCGGCCTCGTCCGGAGTGGCCTCCGGCGGTGGTGCGGCCGCGTCCGCAGCCGTGTCGGGGTCCGGGGCGGTGCCGAGGGCGAGGTCCGGAAGGGCGTGCTCCGCGGTCCCGTCGACCAGCGCCAGGAACACCTCCTCGAGCGCCGGACCGCGGCGCTGCAGTGCGGACAGCGCGACACCGGCTGCTGCGGCGACGGCGCCGATCGCGGCGGTGTCGACGCCGCGGACCGACAGTCCGCTGCGCAGCACGTCGAAGCTCATCCCGGCGGCGGTCAGCGCGTCGCCGAGGGCGGCGCGGTCGGGCGCGTCGACGACGGCGACCTGCTCGTCCTGGGCGGTCAGGTCGGCGAGCGCGCCCTGGAAGACGAGCCGTCCGCGCGCGATGATCAGCAGCGCCTCGGCGGTCTGCTGGATCTCGGTGAGCAGATGCGAGGACACGAGCACCGTGCGGCCCTGCCGCGCGAGATCGCGCAGGAAGCCGCGCATCCACCGGATCCCCTCGGGGTCGAGGCCGTTGGAGGGCTCGTCGAGGACGAGCACGCCCGGGTCGCCGAGCAGGGTGTAGGCGAGGCCCAGCCGCTGGCGCATGCCCAGCGAGAACCCGCCGACCTTGCGCCCCGCGACGTCGGCCAGCCCGACGGTGCCGAGCGCCTCGTCGACGCGGGTGAGGGGCAGCCCCGCCGCGCGGGCGTAGACGGCCAGGTGGTTCGCGGCGCTGCGACCGGGGTGGAAGCTCGACGCCTCCAGCGCGGCTCCCACGGTCTGCAGCGGCTGGTCGAGCTGCGAATAGCGCCGGCCGCCGATCGTCGCGGTGCCCTCGGTCGCGGTGATGAGCCCGAGGAGGATCCGCAGGGAGGTGGTCTTGCCGGCGCCGTTGGGACCGAGGAAGCCGGTGACGACTCCGGGCTCCACGCGGGCGCTGAAGCGGTCGACGGCGGTCACGGGGCCGAAGCGCTTGGTGACCCCGGCGAACTCGAGGACATGTCCGTCGGGCATGGCGAACCTCTCGTCGGTGCGGTGTCCTCCCATCCTGTCGGATCGCACGACGCCGCGCCCGACGACGGAGGTGATTCCGCGGGCGCGCCTCCGCCCGCTCCCGTTACGGACGCACGGAGGCTCGGCACGGAGGTGCGCGGCTCCGACGCGGAACATCGCGACGCGGTGCACGGCTCGACGTCGTCTGCGCACCGGTCCCGGCACGCCCGTGCGCACGATGGGGGTCATGCACCCTGTGGAGAACTCGCACGGGCGCGCTCGGTCCGCACTACTTTGAGCAGTGTTCATTGATGAGCGCGTGTGAAGGCGCCGGTCTCGAACGGGGCCGGCCGCACCGCTCCCGCGAAAGCGCCGCGGCGCTGCAGAGGATGGAGTGAGACATGGTCGGGAATCGGTCGTCGAAGTCGACGTCATGGAAGAAGGCGCTCGCCGGGGTGCTGATGGCCGCCGCGCTGGCCGCGACGACGGCGCTGCCGGCCTCGGCGGTGAGCTCCTCCTCGTCGTCCAAGCTGCCGAACACCGGGGCGGTGATCCAGGCCAACGTCTGGCTCTGCAACACCTGGACCACGTCGTGCGGCTTCCAGACGTCCGCCAAGGCGCTGAAGTCCGGGTCGGCCTACAAGGTCTCGAAGATCCGCAACACGGCCGACTTCAACGCCTGGGGGGTCGGCACCGTCACTGTCGGCGGAGTGACGGTCGCCGGCACGAGCGGCACGGCCCGCAACCTCGTGTGGACCAACTACAACACCTGGATCTCCGACCACTCCGGTTCCGCGTCCGCCACCTGGTCGATCGTGGCGCTGGGGCTCTGCTCGGGGGCGTACGCCGAGGTGGCCGGGGTGCGGGCGAGCTCGAGCGCCTGCGTCGGGGTGTGAGAGCCCGAGCCGGTGCGCTGTGCGCCGGCCTCGTCGTGATCGCGGGTGCGCTCAGCGCATGCGCGCCCGCGGCGGGGCCGGCCCGGACAGCCTCTCTGGCGGAGCTCGACGCGTACCGCGGCGGCAACGGACTGCTGTCGAACGTCGCTGTGGCGGCGTTCGACGCGGCGACGGTCGCCGACACCGCCTACGCCGTGCGCATCGACCGGCTGACTCCGAGTGACCTCCGGGACCGGCGCCGGACGGACGATGACGACGCGCCCTCGCTCGCTCGCTGGCGGCAGCTGTGGCGGGACGATGCCGACGACCCGCTGTGGAAGGCGCATGCGGTGTGCTCGGCGCTCGGGCCCGCCGCAGCGCGCGCCGTGATCGACGCAGAGGCCGCCGCGATCGTCGCCGACGCGCGGGCGAAGGGCGCCGGACTCGCGCGGATCGACGAGGCGGCCGTCCCACTCGACGTCCTCGCCGCCGTCCACGTCGCGTGGTGCCTGGCGGACGACGACCTGCTCGACGGCCGGAGGGTGTCCGTCGAGCGGATCCTCGCCGCCGTGTCGTCCAACGCCGCGCTCGCGCTCCAGTGGGTCGACGTCCTGACGGACATGGACCGGTCGCCGGCCCGCATCGAGGTGGCCAGCGCCTACCTCGCCGGCGGCGCGCCGGAGGAGTGCGACGACCGCACCTCCCTCGAGGCCGCCGCCGCGCTCCTCCTCACGCCGTCCGCGGCGATGGGGGCGCTCGAGCGCTGCGCGATCGACGACGCGCTCGACAGCGACGACCCCCAGGTGCTCCTCTCCGCGCTGCGCGTGGCGGCGCGCGACGAATCCGGGCGGCGTGCCGATGCGGTCCGGGCGATCACGACGGTCGTCGCCGAGCGTCGTGCCGCGGACGGCACCCACCGTCGTCCGGCGCAGGTCTCGGGCTCGCTCAACGGCACGCTCGCGGGGCTGCGTCTCCTGACCGCCGGCGAGCGCGCCCTCGGCGATGCTGAGGCCGCCGAGGTGCTGGACCTCATGACGCGCGAGGCCCGTGCCGCATCCGGAGACGCACTGCTCGTCCTCGCGGCCTGCGCGACGCTGCGCAGCACGTGCGGTGCGCTCGTCGAGCCGGGACTCCGCGCCGGCGAGGCGGTCGCGGCGGGCACCCCTCTCACCGCCACGGCGCTCGACGGCCTGCTCGCCGCCCTCGCGCTCGCTCGTCCGGCAGGCCCGGAGCGCGTCGATGCGATCGTGGCCTCGCTGTCGGAACGCCCCTTCGACGGGTGCGCGCGCGTCCAGATCGCGGTGTTCCGCGAGGTCGCGACCACCGGCACCTGGCCGCCGGCGGAGCGGACCGCCGCACGTGCCGCGTTCCGCGAGGCGGCGCGAGCGGCCGACCTCACCGGCTACTGCGACCTCTCCTGGGCCGCGCGACTGGCGCCGCGCGACGCCGGCACCGCGAGCGCCGCGCTCGCCGGCGGGCAGCCGGAGGAGCCGGTCCGGGCCGGCGCCCGCGGCCTCCTGCTGTGGGGCGACGAGCCCGCCCCGCTGTCGGTCGCTGCGGCCGCCGCGGACCTCGACCTGTACGAAGGGAAACCCGACGATGACTGACCCGACCCGGCGGCCTCGCGCCCTGACCGCCGTGGCCGCCGTGACCGCGCTGTTCGCGACGATCCTCCTGGGCGGCTGCGCTCCCGCGCCCGCGCCCGCGTTCGACGCGTCGAGCCTCGACCGCTACCGCAGTGAGGACGGGCTGCTCCACGACCACGACGTGCGCGGCCTCGACGGTGCCGTCCTCGCCGAGGGCGGTCTCGACGAGGGGCTCTGGACGACGGCGGCGGCGGTGAGGCTCCTGCAGACCCAGGGGATCGAGCCGCGCCTCGACGCGGACACCGCCGCCCGCATCGACCACGTCGCCGAGGCCGCCTCCGTCACGACGCACGCACCGCACCGGCTGCTCGGCGCCGCAAGGGTGTGCGCCCTGTCGTCGCGGGACTCGGACGGGTGCCGGGCGGCGGTGTCGGCCGCCACCAGGCTGCTGGGGGAACCCGACGCCGACGTCCTCGACACCGCCGACCCGGTGAGCCTCATCGAGACGGCGTCCGATCTCGGCGTGCTCGACGGCGTCCCGGGCACGCCGCTGCACCGCGCGCTGGCGCGCGAGACCGACGACGACTGCGTCCGCAGCGCGGTGATCCGTCACCTCGTCCGGTTCGACCGCCTCGGCGAGCGCCGGACGGTCGCCGACCCGCGCGCGCTCGCCGACGCCGTGCTCGCCGCGCTGAGGCGGGGAGACGTCGACGAGGCGCTGTGCCGCTCCGGGCTCGCGGCCGCGGCCGCCGGCGCCACCCCCGAGCGCGACGAGGACTGGCTCCAGGAGCCCTTCGACGCCGCGGTCTCCGCCGGCTTCGTTCGGTCGTCCGGCGGCTGGTACCGCTCGAGAGCGAGCGGCCGCGGCGCCGTCGACGTGACCCGGATGCTGAGCCAGGTGTCCTTCGATCTGAGTGTGGAGCTGACGTGACGCCATCGTCGTGCCTCGTCCGACTGGACGACGTCCTGTTCGAGTACCCGGGCGGCCCGGGCGCGCCGGTTCTCGGCCCCTTCACCCTCGCGCTCGGCGCGGGTGAGTTCGTCGGCGTCACCGGCCCCTCCGGAGCGGGGAAGAGCACACTGCTGGGACTGATCGGAGGCCTCCTCCAGCCGACCGCGGGCGTGCGGACGTCCCGCGGGTCAGTCGCATCCGCATACGTGCTGCAGACGCACGCCGTCCATCCCTACCTCAGGGTCTGGGAGAACGTCGCGACGGCCTGGGGGCTTCCCCGCCGCGCGATGTGGGCGCGCGCCGAGCGCGTCCTCGCCGCGTTCGACCTGGGCGCCCTCGCCGATCGTCGCGGCTACGAGCTGTCGGGCGGTCAGCGCCAGCGGCTCGCGGTGGCGCGGGCGGTCGCATCGCGTGCCGATGTCATCGTCGCCGACGAGCCGACCGGCAGCCTCGACGCGGTCAACACCGCCCGCGTGCTCGACGCGCTCGAGGCGGCGACCCGCCGCGGACGCGCCGTCGTGGTCGCCACGCACGACGACCACGTGCGGCTCCGGTGCCACCGGGTCGTGGAACTCACCCCGGGAGGCACGGCATGAACGGGCAGCGACGGAGAAGCGGCGAGATCCTCGCGTGGGCGCTGCTGCGCATCCGGCGGGGCACCCAGCGCGCCGCACCGATGGTCGCCGCGCTCGCGACGACCCTCCTGGTCGCCGCGCTCGGGGGCCTCGCCTGGAACCTCCAGGCGACGATCGCCAGCGACCTCGTCGACGGCAGTCTCGCCGTCATCGACGTGCGCGCCGACGCCGCAGACGCGCGCCCGCTGACCGCCACGGCGCTCGGCGCCATCGCCGAGCTCGAGGGCGTCCGCTCCGTCGAACCGGCACTCGACGGCGCGTCGCTCTACGCGGCCGACGGGGGATGGGTGCTCCCGATCGCGGCGTTCCAGGCGTCCCAGCCGCCACCGGGCGTGACGGAGCCGCCGGGGCCGGGTGCCTTCCTGGCACCCGCCCGGGCGCAGGGCGCCGACTTCGCCGCCCGCGTGGGGGAGCAGCTCGACCTCGAGATCACCACCCGGACCGGAGCGGAGGAGGGGGCCTCGACCCCGATCGCCCTCACGCTGTCCGGCGCGTACGACCCGGCCTGGCAGGTCTACGGACCCGGAGTGGCCCTCCTGTCGTTCGAGACCGCGCTGGAGATCGTGGCCGCCCGCGAAGGCATGACGCCGGAGGGCTACCTCGAGAGCGCCGGCGTCGTCTCGGCGCTCGTCGTGGCGCGCAGCCCTGCGCAGGTGGGCCCGCTCACCGCGGAGCTCCGCGCGCTCGGTTTCGCGGCGAGCCCCCTCGCGGACCGGCTGGGGCGACTCCCCGCCGTCTTCACGCTCCTGCCCCTCGCGGCCGGCGTCGCCGCCGGGCTGGGCCTCCTCATCCTGCTGGCGACAACGGCCACCGGCATCGCGACCATGGTGCGGGGGCAGGTGCGCGACCTCGCCCTGCTGCGCGTCAACGGCTGGAGCGTCGCCGACATCCGCCGCCTCGTCGTCGCGGAGAGCGTCCTGGCGACAGTGGGGGGAGCGCTCACCGGAGGGTTCCTCGCGGCCCTCGCGACACCTCTCGTCGCGTCCGCCGCCGCGGAACTCCTCGGCAGCGATCCGGGGATCGCCGCGCTCGCGTGGCGCCCGGCCGTCGTCTCGGTGGTCGTCGTCCTCCTGAGCGTCGGCGCGAGCGCCGTGGTCGCACGCCTGGCCGCGCGTCGCTCGCTGCGCACCGACCCGTACCTCGTGATCGGCCGGGACGGAGCGTGACGACCCCGTTCCCCCGGCGCCGCGGTCGGCCTCCGCCGGGCCGGCTCGGGTAGCGTGAGCGGAGTGAGTGAACCCGCCACGACCGCCGATCCGTCTCCCTCCCGCGTGCGGGCGCACGCCGACGGCAGCGTCGGTCATCTGACCCTCGATCGGCCCGAGGCGATCAACGCGCTCGATCTCGCGATGATCCACGAGATCGATGCAGCGCTCGACCGGTGGGAGCGCGACCCCGACATCCAGGTGGTACTGCTCGACGGTGCGGGCGAGCGCGGATTCTGCGCCGGAGGTGACGTGCGCGGCCTGCACGCGCAGATCGTCGCGGGCCGTGCCGACGAGACCGGGACCTTCTTCCGCGCGGAGTACGCGCTGAACGCACGGCTCGCCGAGTTCCCCCGCCCGATCGTCGCGATCGCGGACGGCATCACGATGGGCGGCGGGATCGGCCTCGCCGGCCACGCAGCCGTACGAGTGGTGACGGAGCGCTCGAAGCTCGCCATGCCCGAGACCCGAATCGGCTTCACCCCCGATGTCGGCGGATCCTGGCTCCTGGCCCGCGCCCCGGGCAGGACGGGCGAGTACCTCGCGCTCACGGGTGCGACGATGGACGCCGCCGACGCGATCTACGCGGGCTTCGCCGACCACCTCGTGCCGTCCGAGCGCCTCGGCGACCTCCACGACGCCCTCGTCACCCGTGCCGACCCGCACACCCCGACCGAGCTGGTGCTGCTGTTCGACGAGACCGCGCCCGCCTCGGCGCTGGAGGCGGCGCGCCCGTGGATCGACGACGCGTTCTCGGCCGCCACGGTGGCGGAGATCATCGACCGGCTGCGCGAACGCCCCGAGGCCGACGCGCGGGCGACGGCCGACACGCTCTCGGCGCTGGCCCCCACGGGCTTGGCGGTCACCCTGGCCGCGGTGCGGTCGGCGCGAGGGCTTCCCGGTCTGCGGGCGGCGCTGGCGCAGGAGTACGGCTTGGTGATGTGGTTCGCGACCAGCCAGCCCGACCTCGTCGAGGGCATCCGCGCCCAGCTGATCGACAAGGACCGGTCGCCGGTGTGGAACCCGCCGACCCTCGCCGAGCTGCCGTCCGACATCGGCGCCCAGGCGCTCGCGTACCGGCCCGACGTGGCGCTCTGGAGCTGAACCGTGTTCGACAGCCCCCTGTCCGCCTCGGCGTACGAGGTCCTCGCCGTCGCGCCCGACGTCGATGAGGAAGGGCTCCGGCGCGCCTACCGCCTGCGGCTGCGCCAGACCCATCCCGACACCGGCGGCGACGCCGCACTGTTCGTGCAGGTGCAGCGGGCGTGGGAGCTGATCGGCACGCCGGAGGCGCGGGCCGCCTACGACCGCGGGCACGGGTTCGGCGACGCGCCGCGGTCGTTCGCCCCGGGAGGTGCCGGCGGCGCGGGCGGCGAGGCCCCCACGTGGCGCCCGCCGTCGGCCGCAGCCGACACGCGCCCCCGCGCCCGCTCGTTCGGGCAGCCCGGAGGCTGGCGCCGCGAGCGCTACCTCACGCTCATGCGCGAGTGGGTGGGCCGCGGGGTCGCGCTCGAGAACCCCTACGATCCGGCGCTCGTGCGCACCGCCCCGCGTGAGCTGCGACGCCTCCTCGCGGACGCCCTCGCCGAGGAGGCGACCGCGCGGATCGTCGGCGATCTCGGCATGGGCTACACGGTGTGGCACGACGTGGCCGCGGACCCGCGCGAGCCCGACGCGAAGCTCGATCACATCGTGCTCGGTCCGAGCGGGCTGTATTCCGTGCTCTCGGAGGACTTCGGCGGGCCGGTGCGCACCCGTCGTGGCGAGCTGATCGGCGACGCCGTCGGCCGGGGCGCCCCCGTGGCATCCCTCGTGGCCCGCACGCGCGCGGTCGGACGCGCCGCGCGCGTGAAGTTCAGCGGCGCGCTCGTGGTGCTTCCCGACGACGACGTCACGACCGCCATCGAGGAGCTCGGCCGGGTGCGCGGGATCGCCGTCGCGGTGGTGTCGCGCTCGGCGCTGGCGACCGTGCTCCGCCGCGGCGTGCAGGGCGCCCGCGAGATCGGCGGCAACGAGCTCTTCGACGTGCGCACCCGGCTGCAGCAGACCGTCCGCTTCGTCTAGCGCCCGCGGCGGCTTCCCCCTCCGCGAGCCGACACGCTTTTGCCGAGCCGACACGCTACGCACCGCATGGAGCGTGTCGGCTCGGCAAAAGCATGTCGGCTCGGCGGAACGAGGGAGGCACCGGTGGCGGGGTGCCTCAGCGCCTAGAGTCGGGGCATGGACCCGGCAGCCTGGACGTTCGTCATCCTCGGCGCCGCCGTCGTCGCCTTCGTGAGCTCGCGGATCCCGCTGGCGGTCGTCGCGCTGGGGGTCGCCGTCGCGCTGTGGGCGACCGGGGTGCTCACGCTCCCCGAGGCGCTCGCCGGCTTCGGCGACCCCACGGTGCTGTTCATCGCGAGCCTCTTCGTCGTGAGCGAGGCGCTGGATGCCACGGGGGTCACCGCATGGCTCGGCCACCAGGTCATCACCCGGGCGGGGACGGGACGTCGCACGCTCACGGTGATCGTGGTGCTGCTGGCCGCCGCGCTCTCGGCGTTCATCAGCATCAACGGCGCGGTCGCCGCCCTGTTGCCGGTCGTGGTGGTCGTCGCGGTGCGGGCGGGGATCGTGCCGTCGAAGATGCTCATCCCGCTCGCGTTCGCGGCGAGTGCGGGATCGCTCCTGACGCTCACCGGCACGCCCGTGAACATCGTCGTCTCGGATGCCGCGGCCGCCGCCGGCGGGCGGGCGTTCGGCTTCTTCGAGTTCGCACTCGTGGGCCTTCCGCTGGTCGTGCTGACCACCGTCGTGGTCGTGCTCCTCGGCGACCGGCTCCTGCCCGTCCGGGTGGCCGAGCGCCTGCTGTCGGCCGCACCCGACCCGCGCGACCACGCCCGCGCGCTGCGCTCCTCGTACGACGTCGACCTCGACACCGGGACGCTCTTCAGCGCGCGGGAGGGCGCCCTCGAAGTGCTCGTGGCTCCGCGGTCGCCGCTGATCGGCCGCACCGTGTGCGCCGGGATGACCACGCGCGACGAGAACCTCGTGATCCTCGCGCTGCGCCGCGGCGAGGAGGATGGCCCCAACGCGTCCCGCGGCACGGCGGTCGCCGGCTCGCTGACCCTGCGCGCCGGAGACGCGGTGCTCGTGCAGGGACCGTGGGACGCGCTCGAGCGCTATGCCGCCTCGCCCGACGTGATCGCCGTCACGCCGCCCCAGTCGCTGCAGCGCGCGGTCCCGCTCGGACGCGGCGCCCGGCGCGCCCTCGTCATCCTCGCCCTCATGGTCGTCCTCCTCGCCACCGGAGCCGTCCCGCCGGTCGTGGCCGGGCTCCTGGCGGCGGGCGCGATCGTGCTCACCCGCGTGCTGACGGTCCCGCAGTCCTACCGCGCGATCTCGTGGACGACCGTCATCCTCATCGCGGGCATGGTGCCACTGTCGTCGGCGTTCGTGACGACCGGTGCCGCCGGGATGATCGCGGACCGCGTGCTCGGCGTCATCGGCTCGGCGTCGCCGCATCTGGCCCTGCTCGTGCTGTGCCTGCTGACCATGGTGCTCGGCCAGTTCATCTCCAACATCGCCACCGTGCTGGTCGTGGCGCCGATCGCGGTGGCCGTGGCCGCCGAGCTGGACGCCAGCGTGCTGCCGTTCATGATGGCGATCACGGTGGCCGGGGCCGCCGCGTTCCTCACGCCGATCGCGACCCCGGTGAACCTCATGGTCATGCAGCCCGGCGGCTACCGGTTCGGCGACTACTGGCGGCTGGGGCTGCCGCTCATGGCCGTGTTCCTGGCGGTCGCGGTGCTCTACGTCCCGCTCGTCTGGCCGTTCTGACGGACGGACGACGGCGGTCGCGACGACGACGCGCCGGAGGCGCCGGTCAGGACGACGAGCCGGCCAGGCCGAACAGCTCGAGCGGATGGGTGAAGCGCCACCAGGCGTCGGGCTCGCCGAGAGCGGCGGTGAGGGTCACGTCGGTCGACGCGGAATCGAGCGGGCCGGCGAGGGTCATGGTGCCCACGACGTCTCCCGCAGCGCGCGCGTCACCCAGCTCGAGCTCGGCCGAGCCGGTCGCGCCCGCGCCGTCCCACAGGAGCACCGACGCGTCGGCCGCCGTGACGATGCCGGCCGTCGTGCCCCAGGCGGTCGTGACGCTCCCGACGCGCGTCCCGGCGGGGATCGTCTGGCGCACCGACGCCTCGGCGGCGATCTGGTCGAGCAGCGCCGCGGTCTCGTCGGCGCGCAGCTGCTCGGTCGGCTGCCCGACGACGGCGGCGTAGACCCGCACCGTCGTGTCGCCCGCCGCGACGTCGCGCGCGGCCAGGAGGTTGTAGTGGCCGAACAGCCCGCCGGTCTTGATCCCCACGACGGTGTCGTCCGACAGCAGCGGGTTGGTGTTGTCGATCTCCCCGGCGCCCGGCAGCTCCGCGGTGCGGGTGGCGACGATCTCGGCCACGACGGGGTCGGCGAGGGCGACCTCGCCGAGGCGGACGAGCGAGGCCGCGTCGGCCGTGTTCTCGCGATCGATGCCGGTGGGCTCGACCACGGTGATCCCCTTCAGCCCGTGCGCGTCGAGCCACTCGCGCGCGGCGGCGGCGAACTCCTCGTCGGTGGGCCAGAACTCCCGCACGAGCATGTCGGCGTAGTTGCCCGCCGAGGCGATGAGCGCCCCCTGCATCAGCTGGTAGCGGGTGAGGGTCTCCCCGACGGGCACATCGATGGCGGACTCGCCCCGTCCGAGGAAGCCCCAGTAGTCGACACGGTCGGCGTACGCGATCTCGCGCGCGGGACCCTCCTCGCCCTCGGCGATCGGATCCTGGTCCTGCACCATCAGGACGGAGACCAGCTTGGTGATGCTCGCCATGGCGTCCACGTCGCCCGACGATGCCTCCACCGTCGTGACGCCGCCGATGCCGACGGCTCCCAGGCCCTCGGCGGGCCAGGAGATCTCGGTGTCCGGTGCGCGCACCGTGGGAGCCTCGTCGGGGGCGGCCGCCGGGGCCACGTTGTCGAGGGTCCACAGCTGGGTCGCCGCGGTGTAGCCGCCGACGAGGGCGAGCACGATCGCCAGGACGACGAGCGCGGGCACGACGGAGCGCCGCCGCCGCGCGGGAAGGAGGTCGGGCAGCACGGGGACGTACGGGCTCGTCGCCGCCGTCAGGTCTCCGGGTGCGCGTCGGAGGCCGACCGCGTCGTCGTCGACCCACGCGAGCGCCACCGGTCGCGCGGGAACCGCACGCTCCGCCGAGGAGGGTTCTGCCGGAACGGCCCTCGCGGCCGGGACGGGTGCGGCCGGGACGGTTTCGGCCGGAATCGGTTCGGCAGCGGCCGGGACGGCGGGGATCGGCGCCGATTCGGTGCGCGCGCGCTCCTGTGCCTGGGCGCGCATCTCGCGCCGCGACGTGGGGGGTGCGTCGGACGAACTCACGCACTCCAACGTACCCCGGCGCCGGCTGACTATACTCATCGACAGAACCACGGGAGTCCGGTGAGCCGGGCTGAGAGGAAGCGATCCACGCTTCGACCGTCGAACCTGATCCGGATCATGCCGGCGCAGGGAGGAGAACACATGCACGCGTCCGCGTCGTCCCCCACCGTCCGTCCCCTCACCGGGGGCCGCCTTCGCTGGCGGATCGTCGACATCGTCGTCGCCAGCGTCCTCGGCGTCGCCTCCGGTCTGATCTTCTGGGCGTGGGGTCTCGGCTACGTCGGCCCCAAGCTGCTGCTCGAGCCGCTCCTGCCGGGGCTCCAGGGCCTGCTCGACGGGCCCTGGCTGTTCGCCGGCGTGCTCGGCGCGCTGATCATCCGCAAGCCGGGCGCCGCGCTCTACACCGAGACGGTTGCCGCGGTGCTGTCGGCGCTCGTGGGCAACCAATGGGGCGGCTTCCTCACCATCGAGGCCGGGCTCGTCCAGGGACTGGGCGCGGAGCTCGTCTTCCTGCTCTTCCTCTACCGGGCGTGGACGCTGCCGGTCGCCGTCCTCGCCGGCGCGGGGGCGGCGCTGGCGGGAGGGATCAACAACCTGCTGCTGTGGTGGCCGGGCGCCGATCTCACCTTCATCGTCGTTTACCTCATCAGCACGATCGTCTCGGGGGCGGTGATCGCCGGCGCACTGTCGTGGGTGCTCGCCCGAGGACTCGCGTCCACCGGCGCGCTCGACCGCTTCGCCGCGGGGCGCGAGCGACGCGAACGCGTCTGACGCGGCGATGACAGGCGGCGTCGTCGGCGCTCCCGCCGCCGTCGAGGCGCGCGGCTGGGGCTGGCGGCATGCGTCCCGGCGGGCGTGGGCGCTCTCGGGCGTGGAGTTCCGCATCGGGACGGGCGAGCGGGTGCTGCTGCTCGGAGCCTCGGGCGCGGGCAAGTCGACCCTCCTCCACGGTCTCGCGGGCGTGCTCGGCGGAGACGAGGAAGGCGAATCGGCGGGCGAACTGCTCGTCGACGGGAGCCCGGCGACCGCGTCGCGCGGCCGCGCCGGTCTCGTGCTGCAGGATCCCGACTCGCAGGTGATCCTCGCCCGCGTCGGCGACGACGTCGCCTTCGGCTGCGAGAACCTCGGTGTTCCCCGCGACGAGATCTGGCGACGGGTCGGCGCGGCGCTGGATGCCGTCGGCCTCGACGTGCCACTGGACCGGCCCACCAAGGCGCTCTCCGGCGGTCAGAAGCAGCGGCTCGCGCTCGCGGGGGCGCTCGCGATGCAGCCCGGGCTCCTGCTGCTGGACGAGCCGACGGCCAATCTCGACCCGGAGGGCGTCGTCGAGGTGCGGGAAGCGGTCGGTCGCGTGCTCGACAGGACGGGCGCGACGCTCGTCGTGGTCGAGCACCGGGTCGACGTGTGGCTGCCGCTGGTGGACCGCGTGATCGTCATCGGACCCGCCGGCGTGATCGCCGACGGCGCTCCCGGCGACGTGCTCGGCGACCGGGCCGGCAGTCGCCGGACGCAGCTCGCGGAGGCGGGCGTGTGGGTCCCCGGCATCCCGCCCGCCTCGCCTCCGCCTCCGGCGCGCGCGGCCGGAGAGATGCTGCTGTCCGCGCACGGGCTGGCCGTCGAGCGGGTGCGGGGCGTCCGCGTCGCGGACAGCATCGACCTTTCGGTCGCCGCCGGTGAGGCGCTCGCCGTCGTCGGTCCCAACGGGGCGGGCAAGTCGACGCTCGGGCTCACGATCGCCGGGCTGCTGCCGCCCGCGGCGGGCGAGCTGACCGCGACCGATCCGCTCGCCGCCGGGGCGGGCCCCTCCCCGGTCCGCTGGCGCTCCTGCGAGCTGCTCACCCGCATCGGGACCGTCTTCCAGGACCCCGAGCACCAGCTCCTGGCCCGCACCGTGCGGGAGGAGCTCGAAGTCGGCCCGCGCGCGCTCGGCCTCGACGCCGCGGCGACCGCGGCCCGTGTCGACGAGCTGCTCGACCGCCTGCGGCTGGCACCGCTCGCCCGCGCCAACCCGTACACGCTGTCGGGTGGCGAGAAGAGGCGGCTTACGGTCGCCGCCGCCCTCGCGACGGCCCCGCGCGTACTGGTGCTCGACGAGCCGACGTTCGGGCAGGACGCCCGCACGTGGGCCGAGCTCGTGGGCCTGCTCGCACGGCTCCGCGACGACGGTGCGGCGATCGTCGCGATCACCCACGACGAGGCGGTCGTCGCGGCGCTGCATGCCCGGCGGTTCGCGCTCCCGCGGCGGGAGGAGGCCTCGTGACGCTCTTCGAGTCCCGCGCGCGCACCGGTGCGGTCGCCGCGATCAACCCCGTCGCGAAGCTCGCCGCGAGCGCCCTGATCGCGGTGCCGCTGATCCTCACCCTCGACGTGGTGTCGGCCGCGGTCGCCCTCGCCCTGGAGTGCGTGCTGTTCCTCTTCGCCGGACTCGGGTGGCGGGAGTTCTGGCTGCGGACGTGGCCGGTGTGGCTCGCGGCACCGCTGACGGCGGTCACGATCGCCCTCTACGGCGAGGCCGCCGGCGAGGTCTACGTCGAGTGGTTCGTCGTCCGGATCAGCGAGGGGTCGCTGGCGCTGGCCGGGGCGACCCTCGTCCGGGTGCTGGCCGTCGCCCTCCCGTCGGTGGTGCTGTTCGTGACCGTCGATCCGACGGACCTGGCCGACGGGCTCGCCCAGATCGTCCGTCTGCCGGCCCGCTTCGTCCTCGGCGCCCTCGCGGGCCTGCGGATGGTCGGGCTCTTCCTCGACGACTGGCGGGCCCTCGAGCTCGCCCGCCGCGCCCGCGGGGTCGCCGATCGAGGACGCGTGCGCCGGTTCGTCGGCATGGCGTTCGCGCTGCTCGTGCTCTCCATCCGCCGCGGTGCGAAGCTCGCAACGGCGATGGAGGCGCGCGGGTTCGGCGCGCCCGGTGCCCGCACCTGGGCCCGCGAGTCGCGGTTCGGGGCACGCGAGTGGGCGCTCATCGCCGTCGGGGCAGCGATCTCGGCGATCGCAATCGGCGCGGCGGTGCTCGCCGGAACCTGGAACTTCATCCTCGGCCCGTCCTGACCCGCCCTGACCCGTCCTGATCCCGTCCTGATCGCGGCCCGGCGCCGTGTCAGCGCTCGTCGAGCAGCCGCACCTGTCGCGGCGTCGCGGTGACCCGGTACGACGCGTCGAGGAGCTCGGCGACCTCCGTCCAGTCACTGTGCTCGGCCACGTCGAACCCCAGCCAGCCGGAGGGGCCGAGGTACGCGGGCACCCAGAAGCGCGGATCCTGACGGAGCGCGGGCTCGTCGTCGGGGTCGGCCCGGATGATGATCGCCTGGTCGTGACGCCCCCGGTCGTCGTCGCTGCGTTCCGTCCCGCCGTAGTAGGCGAAGACGCGTCTGGTGAAGAACGCGGGTCGCCCGTGGCTGACCTTGACGTCCGCCTCGGGAAGCGCGAGAGCGAGCTCGCGCACGCGAGCGAGCACGGGATCGTCGTCGTCGAACATCCTCGGGTGGCTGCTGCCGGTCTCACTCATGCTCGGTCCGTCCTCCCCGCTGCTCAGGTCGCGTTCCACAGATCGCGGTAGTAGGCGAGGCGCTCCGGGTCGGGCTCGACCCCGTACGCGGCGAGCAGGGCGTCCTCCCAGCCGGGGCCGTAGTTCCATTCGGTGCTCATCGCGGCGACGGCGATATCGGCCCAGCGGTCGGCGACCCCGAGTGCGCCGAGGTCGACGTGAGCGAGCGGCGCGCCGCGATCGTCGAGCAGGGTGTTGGGGCAGCACGCGTCGCCGTGGCAGACCACGAGCACATCGACGGGCGGGGCTGAGCCGAGCGCGTCGGGGACCCGGATGCCGCGGGCGGCGGCCTTCGCGAGGCGCGCGGGCACCGTCCAGTCGAACGGGCACGCGTCCACGGGAAGTGCATCGTGCAGGGCCCGCAGGCCCGCACCGACGGCGGCGACGGCGACGGCGGGCTCGGCGACCCAGCGTGGGTCGACCGCCGAGAGACCGGGCAGTGCGCGGGTCACGAGCCACTCGGAGGTCGCGTCGTGGCCGGTCTCGAGCACCTCCGGGACGACGGCGTACGGCCGGGCCCACCGCAGCCGCTCGGCCTCGCCGGCCATCGTCGTCTCGGGGTTCCGGGGTCCGTGCTTGATGTAGCGGTCGTCGTCGGAGCGATAGGTGTGCCCGCCCAGGCCATTGCGCCACACCGGCACCAGACCGGCGCCCGCGGCCAGCTCTCGCACGCGATCGGGGATGGGGACAGCCTCCGTGGGGATCGACATGGCACCCATCCTGCACTGCCGCACCCGCTCGAGGGGGCTGCTCTCTCGCGCGGGACGCAGTCCCGGCTAGACTGGGATGCGGTTTCACCCGTTCGAAGGAGAGCGCATGGACATCAGCGGGACCTCCGCCCTCATCACCGGCGGTGCGAGCGGCCTCGGCCTCGCCACGGCCCGGCGGCTGGCCGCTGCAGGCGCCCACGTCGTGATCGTCGATCTCCCCTCGTCCGCGGGCGGGGCGACCGCCGATGAGCTCGGCGGCACGTTCGCCCCCGCCGACGTGACGGACGCCGAGCAGATTGCCGCCGCCGTCGCCGCCGCGTCGGCCGCCGGCCCACTCCGCGTCGTCGTCAACTGCGCCGGCATCGCCCCGCCGGCGAAGGTCCTCGACCGCGACGGCACGCCGACGCCGCTGGCGGACTTCGAGCGGATCGTCCGCGTCAACCTCGTCGGCACCTACAACGTCGTCGCCCAGGCGGCAGCCGCGGTCGCGGCCACCGATCCGACGGCGTCCGGCGACCGCGGCGTGATCGTGAACACCGCGTCGGTCGCCGCGTTCGACGGTCAGATCGGCCAGCCCGCCTATGCGGCCAGCAAGGGCGGGGTGCACGCGATGACGCTGCCGATCGCCCGCGAGCTGGCGCGCCACGGCATCCGCGTCTGCACGATCGCGCCGGGGATCATGGAGACGCCCATGCTCGCCGGCCTCCCGCAGGCCGCGCAGGACTCCCTGGGCCAGCAGGTGCCCTACCCGGCACGGCTCGGGCGTCCCGACGAGTACGCCGCCCTCGTGATGGCGATCGTCGACAACGGCTATCTCAACGGCGAGACCATCCGCCTCGACGGCGCGATCCGCATGGCACCCAAATGAGCGAGGACACCGTGAGCGACTCCATCCTGTACACCCGTGACGGGGCGCTCGCGCGCCTCACCTTCAACCGGCCGGCGTCGCTGAACGCCATGGGGTTCGAGATGGGGAGGCGCTGGCGCGACCTCGCGCACGAGATCGCCGCGGACCCGTCGGTGGGTGCCGTCCTCCTGGGCGCGAACGGCCCGGCGTTCTGCGCGGGCGGCGACGTGGTCGAGATGGCCACCTCGGGGGCGACGGGGACCGACGTCACCGATGCCGCCCGCACCATCCACGACGGCATCCGCGCACTGGTCTCCTCCGACAAGCCGATCGTCGCCGCCGTCCGCGGCGCCGTCGCCGGCGGCGGGCTCGGCCTCATGCTCACCGCGGACTACATCGTGGCGTCGCCGGACGCCAAGTTCGTGAGCAAGTACGCGAACATCGGGCTCACGCCCGACCTCGGCGTCTCGACCCTGCTGCCGGCCGCGGTCGGACAGCGTCGCGCGCTGCGCCTGCTCCTGCAGGACCTGACGATCGATGCCGGCACCGCGCAGGAGTGGGGCCTGATCACCGAGGTGGCAGCCGACCCGGACGCCCGCGCCGAGGAGGTGGCGCGCTTCTGGCTGTCGGGGGCGACCGCGGCGTTCGGGCAGGCCAAGCGCCTCGTGCGCGCGGGCGCCGGGCGCGACTTCGCCGAGAACCTCGACGACGAGGCGCGTTCGATCGGCACCCGTTTCGACACCGACGAGTCCCGGGTGCGCGTGGCGGCGTTCGCCGCGGCATCCCGCACCCCCAAGGAGAACCGATGAGCAGCGGCACCCCGAGCAGCACCCCGACCGGCGGATCCCTCGCCGGCAAGACGATCCTCATGTCGGGCGGCAGCCGCGGCATCGGCCTGGCGATCGCACTGCGCGCGGCGCGCGACGGCGCCAACATCGCCCTGCTGGCCAAGACCGACACGCCTCACCCGAAGCTCGAGGGGACCGTCCACACGGCCGCCGAGCAGATCCGCGCCGCCGGCGGCCAGGCGCTCCCGATCGTCGGCGACGTCCGCAACGACGACGACATCACCGAGGCGGTGCTGAAGACCCAGGGCGAGTTCGGCGGGATCGACGTCGTCGTCAACAACGCCTCGGTCATCGATCTGTCCGGCACGCTCGAGCTGGCCGCCAAGAAGTACGACCTCATGCAGGACGTCAACGTGCGGGGCACCTTCCTGCTGTCGCGCGCGGCGCTGCCGATCCTCAAGGATGCCGAGAACCCCCACATCCTTTCGCTCTCGCCGCCGCTGAACACCACCCCGCGCTGGCTGGGCGCGCACACCGGCTATTCGCTTGCGAAGTTCGGGATGACGATGGCGACCCTCGGCATCGCCGCGGAGTTCGCGAAGGACGGCATCGCCGCCAACACGCTGTGGCCCGAGACGACGATCGCCACCGCCGCCGTGCAGTTCGCCCTCGGCGGCGACCGGATGATGAAGGTCAGCCGCACCCCTGAGATCTATGCGGACGCCGCCTACGAAGTGCTGCTCCGGCCGTCGCGCGAGTACACCGGTCAGACGCTGATCGTCGAGGACGTGCTGCGGGATGCCGGTGTCACCGACTTCTCCGGCTACGCCGCGACGCCCGGCACCCCCGACTCGGAGCTGTTCCCCGACATCTTCCTCTGACCGCGCGGCGACTCGGCTCGAGTGGGTGGCACTCGTTGCCGCCTCGACGTGAGGTGGTGGCAGTCGTTGCCGCCTCGGCGCGCCGGAAGCGACGACGACTGCCACGTCGCGGGCGGGCCGGGGTGCTCAGATCAGGTCGAGTGCGACGAGCGCGTTGTGCACCCCGTCGTCGAGCACACCCGTCGTGACGTGGTCGGCGAGTGCCTGCAGCTGCGGATCGGCTCCGGCCATGGCCACCGAGGTGCCGCACACCTGGAACATCTCGACGTCGTTCCAGCTGTCGCCGATGCCCACCGCGTCGGCGGCGTCGAGGCCGAGCTGATCGAGGATCTCGAGGATGGCCGCGCCCTTATTGATGCCGCGCAGCGAGATCTCGCCGTTGGAGCCTCCGGGCATCGGCATGCTCCCCGGGATCACGTGGAAGCGCTCGCCCAGCTCCGCCTGCATGTGGTCGACGCTGTCGGAGCGCTCGCTGACGAACACGGCCTTCGCGATCGCGTCCATCGGCGCCTGCGCGAGCGGACGGTACCGGTCGGAGGCTTCGCGCAGCACCGCGTCGAGCAGGTCGTCGTCGTCGACGCCGAGGTGCTGCAGGTCCTCCGCTCGGCGCGCGGCGCGCTGACGCAGGAAGCCGGACATCAGGGAGAGGATGCCCGGGCTGGCGAACACGCCCTCGTGCGACTGCAGGAAGTACTGGATGCCGCCCTCCTCGAAGGTGCGGATCAGTCGCTCCACGTCCTCGCGCGGCATGGTGTGCTGCAGGACGAGCTCGCCGCCGCGGGTGGCGAACCCGCCGCCGTTGGTGATGGCGCCGTCGAACCCGATCGCGCGCACGTCGGGATGGATGTCGCCGTCCGAGCGTCCCGTGCACAGGTAGACGAGGTGCCCCCGGGCCCGGGCGGCGCGGATCGCCGACACCGTCGAGGGGGCGATGACCGTCCCGTGCTCGAGGATCGTCCCGTCGACGTCGATGAACACGATGCGCGAGGGGGATGCCGGGGAAGTCACATGCTCCATCCTCTCAGCCCCGGATGAACGGCTCCTGCACGCGGGCTGCCCCCGGCCGCACCCGGCGGCGGGCGAACGGGCTCAGTGCCTGGGCCCGGTGACCAGCAGGACGCCGCCGAGACCGATCATCATCCCGCCGCCGGTCGCCGTCAGGGTCTCGATGCGTCGCGGGGACCGCGCGAACCAGGTGCGCGCCGCTGCGGCCGCGAACACCCAGACGCTGTCGGAGACGAGTGCGAGCACCGCGAAGACGAGGCCGAGCTCCATCATCTGCCACGGCACGCCGCCCGCGCGGACGTCGACGAACTGCGGCAGCACGGCCACGAAGAACGCGATGGTCTTGGGGTTGGTGACACCCACGAGGAACCCCTGCCACAGCTGACGGCCGTGGGAACGGGGCAGGCCCGCGATCTCCACCTCGCGGCCGGCGTCCTTGCGGTGACGGATCGCCTGCACGCCGAGATACACGAGGTACAGCGCCCCGGCGATCTTCAGCGCGGTGAACAGCTCGACGGAACGGGCCACGATGCCGCCGACCCCGAGGGCGACCAGCGCGACGATCGGGACGAGCGCGAGGGTCACCCCGGCCACGCTCAGCAGGCCCCCCGTGCGGCCGAGCGCCAGGGTGCGGCCGACCGAGAACAGCACCGCCGGGCCGGGGATCACGATCAGCACGATCGCGGCGAGCGTGAAGGCGAGGAGGTTGTCGAGCGGGACCACAGCGCTCAGCGTAGACCGCACTCCCGGCGGCGTCATACGTCCGACGGTTCGGAGTCCTTTCAGGTGCGCGCGCGCAGACCGGCACCGCGCGACCGATCCGGACGGGTCGACAGGGGGAGATGTGGACGAGACGACGCCGCGCTCGGCGACCGCCGAACGCGCACAGGCCGCGCACGCGATGAGGCGCACGCGGGAGCACCTGGGACTCAGCCAGGAGCGGCTCGCGCGCCGGGCGGGGGTGAGCGTGCGCACCATCCGCTCGCTCGAGCTGTCGGCGACCGAGAGCCCGCGCGCCGACACGCTGTCGCGCATCGCGTCCGCCCTCGACCTCGACGCCGTCAGCCGCGGGCGAGTGATGGCGGCCTGGGGCCACCGGAACGACCCGGGGGTCGAACCGTTCTCGTTCGGCCGGTCGTCGCTGCTCGACGAGGCGCGGCGGTTCTCGTCGGCGGTGACGCTGCTGCATGTCGACCAGACCGTGAGCGTCGGGCCGCTGCGCACGCAGCTCGCGACGACGACGCGGCTGACGGGGCGCGTCCGGTGGGGGACGGTCACGCACGCCTACTTCGTGGCGGAGCCCGATCCGCGTCCGGCCGTCTTCGATCTCGCCGACCTCGACGGGTGCGCCGTCAGCGCCGACGAGACCGCGGGCAACGGCGTGCGGGTGGTGCGTCTGGCGCTGGAGTCGCCGACGCGCGAGCACGACGTCTTCACGCTCTCGTACACGCAGCTGCGCCGGCCCTCGCAGGCGGCGGCGCCCGCGGTGGATCACGCGGGGTGCGGATTCCAGACCCCGACGGAGCTGTACACCCTGCGCGTGCGCTTCGACGTGCATGCCCTCCCGCAGCGCGTGCACCAGTGCACCCAGAACCAGCCCTTCGCCGAGCGTCGCGCGGTGCGGGCGGTCCCGCTGTCGCGCGCGGGCAGCGCCCTGCTGGCGCTGGAGCGCCCCCGGCGCGGCGCCCACTCGCTGCGGTGGCAGTTCTGACCGCTGCGGTCGCCGCCGGCGGCGTCCGGCACAGGGATCAGACGGACTCCTCGGCCGCCGCGAGGTCGGCCAGCAGGTGGCGCACCCGGTGCTCGGGCACGAGCACCGGCCCGAGGGAGTACTCGAACCCGTCGCAGTCGAGCACGGTGAGGGCCGATCGCGTGAGACCGGGAGCGGGGAGCTCCTCCGGTGACCTCCCCGTGAAGCGCACGTCGTCGAACACGGCGGCCGTCGTCGGGCGCCGCGCCCGCGCCGGCGCCGCGCCCGCACGGTAGCGCACGCCGGCCTCGGGCCCGATCTCGGCGTCCACCAGCAGCACCCCGAGGTGGGCGAGGAGTGCGCCGGCGCACCCGGCCGCGATGACGCAGTGCGGGCAGATCGACGCGTGCTCCCGCAGGCGCGCCGCGAGCGGACCGCGCGGAGTCAGCAGCTCGTGCCGGCGGACCCGTGCGCACTCCCCGCGGAGCCCGCGCTCGCGGGCGAGGGTCAGCCAGCGCCGGTAGAGCGCCCGCCGGGTGGCCGCCACCCGGCGGGCGAGGCGGGACTCGGGGATCCCCAGCAGGACGGCGAGCTCACACGGATCGAGGTGCTCGGCGGCCGTGTACCAGAGGAGCGTGCGCGAGCGGGCGGGCAGGGCGGCGTAGGCCCGGAGGATCGGCGACCGCCGGTCGAACGTGCCCTGCGCGAGGATCAGTCGGCCGACGATCCGCAGCACGTGCCGGCGGACCGGATCGGCCGGGTCGGCGCGGCGGCGCAGGGCCGTCGCCGTCGCGGCGCGCACGAGCGCGAGGTCTTCGTCCGGTGCGGCTCCGACGGCATCGATCGCGCGTCGCGCAGCGCCCTCGTGACGTGCCCAGAGCGCGGCGAAGGCTGCCGCATCGCCGTTCCTGACCAGCCGCGTGAGCTGTGCGTCCGAGTGCGTCGGCGCGTCGCCATCCGGCATCGAGGGCCTCCCTTCCGGCGGGATCTCGGGTCCGATCCGTCGCCTGGGGGACTCCGCTCCCGTCGCGCTATGACGCGCCGCGGGTCGGTAAGAAGATTCTCGCCGCGCCCCGTCATCATCGCGTCCCGGCGGCGTCTCTATCTGTACCGCCCGGATCACAGGGCGATTCCGGCCGGTGCCGGATGTCACGCGCTCGGATGCGCCTTCTCCCGAACACGGGCGCATCCGCTCCGACCCGAGGAACGACACACGCCATGACGGATGAGCCTTCGCTGCGCAGGGGATGGCGTGCGGCCGACGTGTCCGATGCCGAGCTCGTGGAGGCGACGCGCGGCGGCGATCGCTCCGCCTTCGCCGCGCTCTGGGCGCGTCATGCCGACGCCGCCCACCGGGTGGCCCGGGCGGTCGCCTGGACCAGCGAGCCCGACGACCTCGTGTCCGAGGCGTTCACGCGGATCCTGCGCGCGACCTCCGCCGGCGGCGGGCCGACCGAGGCCTTCCGCCCCTATCTGTTCACCACGATCCGCAACATCGCCACCACGTGGGGCAAGGACCAGCGCACCGTCTCGATCGACACCCTCGACGACAGCGCCGACGACAGCATCCCCGATCCCGGATCGCTCATCGCCGAGAGGACCTCGCTGAGTCGTGCGTTCGCGACGCTGCCCGAGCGGTGGCGCACCGTGCTCTGGTATCTCGAGGTCGAGGGGCTCTCTCCCCGTGAGATGGCCCCGATGCTCGGCATGAAGCCCAATGCCGTCGCCGCGCTGTCGTACCGCGCGCGCGAGGGATTCCGCAAGGCCTGGCTGGCGCAGCACGTCGACGACGGCGACCGGCCGGCCGAGTGCCGCTGGGCCACCGGCGAGCTCGGCAGGGCGGAGGGCGAGCCGCTGTCCCGCTCCACGCGCCGCCGCCTCGACGAGCACCTCGACGACTGCGCGTCATGCCGTGTGGTCGCGGGCGCGGGCGCGGATGCCCGTCAGAACCTGCGCGCCGTGCTGCTGGTCGGCGTGCTGGGCGGCGCGGCCGCCGCAGCTTACGCTCAGTTGCATCCTCTGCCCGCCTCGGCCGCCGCAGCTCCGGCGCCTCTGGGTGGCGGAGCCGGTGTCCTCACGGCGGTGGGGGGAGTCGTCGTGGTGGCAGCGGCCGCTGCGGCGATCGTGTGGAGCGCCTCCGTCGCCGGACCGGGCGCCGGCCGCCCCGTCGCGGGCGCGGGTGGCCCGGGCCCCATCCCGGCGACCGTCTCCCCGTCCGCCGTCGAGCCCGTCGGAACGCCTGTCCCCGGGCTCACGCCGAGCATCACCGAGAGCCCGTCCGCGACGCCCGCTCCGCCCTTCCCCGTCGCACCCCTCAGCTCTCCGTCCGCCGAACCGGTTCCGACGGCTGAGCCGGCCGCGACGCCGACCGTCGAGCCGTCGCCGACTCCGACCGCGACGTCCACGCCGACCGCGACGCCGACGCCGACGCCGACGCCGACGCCGACCGCGTCGCCCACTCCGCCTCCGACGCCGACGCCGACGCCGACCCCGACCGCGTCGCCCACTCCGACTCCGACTCCGACGCCCACTCCGACTCCGACGCCGACGCCGGTGGTGGCGGTCGCCCTCGGCCCCGTCGACACGGCCGCCGCAGTGCCCGCTCCGCTGAGCGGAACGGGCGAGCCGGGGGCGGCGGTCGCCGCGGTGTCCTCGAGCGGAGCGCGCGTCGGGGAGTCCGTCGTGGCGGCGGACGGTACCTGGGCGATCCCGCTCGACGTCGACCTGCTCGACCGGGAATCGACGGTGCGCGTGAGTCAGCTGGTCGACGGCGCGGAGCACTCGACGGCCGGCCCGGTCGGCCCGTACGCCCTGCCGGCGCCCGATGTCACCGGACGCGAGGGCCTCACCGTCGCCCGCACGGACGAGGACGGCGACGGCGAGGCCGACGATGCGGCGGTCGTGCTGTCGGGCGAGTCCGGTCTGTCGGTCGTCATCGCGGTCGACGGGGTGTCGACCGGACGCCGCCATCTGCTCACCGGCGAGCCGCTGAACCGCTACATCCCCGACGTCGCCCTGGGCGAGCACACCCTCGGCGTGCGCTACGTCGATCCGGACTCGGGGCGGCTGGGCCGGCTGAGCGAGGTCACGATCCTCATCGTGGCCGCCGGAGCGGACGGGCCGTGACCTCGCCGAGCCTGTGCGCCGCTCAGGCGCGCAGGCTCGCGCCGTTGGTGCGGATGACCTCGGCGTACCAATCGAACGACTTCTTCCGGTAGCGCTCGAGCGTGCCGGACCCGTCGTCGTTGCGGTCGACGTAGATGAAGCCGTACCGCTTGCTCAGCTGGGCGGTCGATGCCGAGACGAGGTCGATGCAGCCCCACGTCGTGTAGCCGAGCAGGTCGACGCCGTCCTCGAGCGCTTCGCCGACGGCGTCGAGGTGCGCCTGCAGGTACGCGATGCGGTAGTCGTCGATCACGGTCCTCACCCCGTCGACCTCGACGAGCTCGTCCTTCGCGCCCAGCCCGTTCTCGACGATGAACAGCGGCTTCTGCCAGCGGTCCCAGAACTGGTTGAGCACGAGGCGCAGCCCCACCGGGTCGATCTGCCAGCCCCACTCCGACTCCTTGAGCGTGGGGTTCTTCACGCCGCCGAACAGGTTGCCCTCGCCGACCACGCGCTTGCTCTCGTCGACGGTCTCGCAGATCGAGGAGTAGTAGCTGAACGACACGAAGTCGACCGTGTGCTCCTTGAGCAGCGCCCGGTCCTCGTCGCTGATGTCGAGTTCCACGCCCTGCTCCCGCAGACTGCGCAGGTAGTAGCCGGGGTACTCGCCGCGCACGTGGATGTCGCCGAAGGCGAGGTTGACGCGCTCGGTCGTGAGCGCGGCGAACACGTCGTCGGGGTCCGGGGTCAGCGGGTAGACGGGCATGGACAGCACCATGCAGCCGATCTGCGCGTGGGGCGCGAGCTCGCGGGCGACCTTGGTGGCGAGCGCGGAGGCCACGAGCTCATGATGGACCGCCTGATACAGGTCGGACTTCGAGAGCTCGTCCTTCGGGGTGTTGATGCCGCCGGACATGAACGGCGCGTGGATCACCGAGTTGATCTCGTTGAAGGTCAGCCAGTACTTCACGCGCGCGCCGTACCGGGAGAACAGCACGCGGACATAGCGCTCGTAGAAGCCGATGAGGTCGCGGTTCACCCAGCCGTCGTACTGCTCTGCCAGGTGGAGCGGCGTCTCGTAGTGCGAGATCGTGACGAGGGGCTCGATGCCGTGCTTCTCCAACTCGTCGAGCACGCGGTCGTAGAAGGCGAGGCCGGCCTCGTTGGGCTCGGTCTCGTCGCCCTTCGGGAAGATGCGGCTCCACGCGATGGAGAAGCGGAAGGTCCGGAAGCCCATCTCGGCGAAGAGGGCGATGTCCTCCGCGTAGCGGTGGTAGAAGTCGATGCCGACCTGCTTGAGGTTGTCGTCGGTGGGGCCCTCGGTGCGGGGCGTCATGATGCCCTTCGGCATGACGTCCTGGATCGACAGGCCCTTGCCGTCTTCGAGGTACGCGCCCTCCAGCTGGTTCGCGGCGGTCGCGCCGCCCCAGAGGAAGCCGTCGGGGAATCGGGTGGTGCTCATGGGTGGGTGTGTCTCCTGTTCGGGGGCGGGCGGGATGCCGCGCACGCGTCGTGCCGGGCATCCCGCCCGCCGGTTGCTGCCGGCTGCGGGGCGCGACGTGCTACTTCGCCGCGGGTGCGGCCGTGGCGAGGGAGTCCACCGACACGGCGGTGAACAGCGAGTCGCCGTGGGCGATCGGGCCGGTGGCCGCGGCGGCGATCTCGGGATACAGGTCGAGGTTCGTGACGATGACGGGCGTCGTCAGGTCGTAGCCGGCCTTCTCGATCGCGTCGCCGTCGAACTCCACCAGCAGGTCGCCCGCCTTCACCTGCTGGCCCGCGGTGACCTTGACGGTGAAGTGCTGACCGCCGAGCTTGACGGTGTCGATGCCGATGTGGATCAGGACCTCGGCGCCGTCGGCGTGGCGCAGTCCGAACGCGTGCCCGGTCGGGAACGCGGCGACCACCGTGGCGTCGAACGGGGCGTAGACGGCGCCGGAGCGCGGCTGGACGGCCACGCCGCGACCCAGCGAACCGTCGGCGAAGGCCGCGTCGGGCACCTCGCTGAGAGGCACGACCGTGCCGTCGACCGGGCTCAGCACGGCGACGTCGTTCGCCGCGGCCGGCGCCGGCGCGGCGACCTCCTCCGGCTCCCGGAACCCGACGATGGCGGTGAGCAGGAACGGCAGGAGGATCGCGACGGCGAGGCCCAGGACGAGCATCAGCATGTTGCCGTTGCCGAAGAGCGCCGGGAGGGCGAGCCCCGAGGGCACGACGAACGCGGTCGAGAACACTCCGCCGAGGGCGATGATCGTGCCGCCGAGCGCACCGCCGGCGATGCCGAAGGCGAACGGCCGCTTCAGCGGCAGGTTGATGCCGTAGATCGCGGGCTCGGTGATGCCGGCGAGGAAGCCCGAGAGGGTGGCCGGCGCGGCGAGCGACTTGAGGTTCTTGTTCCGCGCGCGCACCCAGACGCCGGCGACGGCGGCGGCCTGCGCGAGGACGGCGGCGAACACGGGACCGATGAGCATGATCTGGCCGGTGGTCTGGTACTCGAGCGTGAAGAGGGGGACGAGGCCCCAGTGCAGGCCGAACATCACGAAGACCTGCCAGAGACCGCCCATCACAGCGCCGCCCAGCCACGGGAGGTACTCGAAGAGCCAGCCGATGCCGCCTCCCAGCCAGCCGCTGACGACCGCGGAGATCGGGCCGATGACGACGAAGACGATCGGCACGCCGACCAGGACGACGATCATCGGCGTCACGAAGCGGCGCACGGCGCCGGGGAGCGTGGCGTACAGGAAGCGCTCGGCGTGGGACTGCAGCCAGACGATGACGATGATCGGGATGACGCTCGAGACGTAGGTGACCATCGTGAAGGGGATGCCGAAGAACGTGAGGTCGGGCTGGCCCACGAGCGGGGTGATCGTCGGGTACAGCAGCGCCGCCGCGATCGCGAAGGCGGTGAACTCGTTCGCCTTGAAGTACCGCGCGGCCGTGAAGGCCAGGGCGAGCGGCAGGAAGTTGATGAACGCGTCGGAGAGCGCGTTGAGGATGACGTAGGTGGTGGTCGTCGTATCGATCCAGCCGAAGGTCACCGCCGCGGCGAGGAACGCCTTCAGCAGGCCGGTGCCGGCCAGGGCCCACAGCAGCGGGGTGAAGATCGCCGAGATCATGGAGATGAAGCGGTTGAACAGGCTGCCCTTCGGGCCGGAGGCCGCCTCCGCGGAGCCGCCTCCGCCGATCCCGGAGATCTTGCCGATCTCGGCGAACACCTCGGGCACGTCGTTGCCGATCACGACCTGGTACTGGCCGCCGGCCTGCGCCGTGGTGATGACGCCCGGCGTGGCCTTCAGCGTTGTGGCGTCCGCCTTCGCCTCGTCCTTCAGGACGAAACGGAGCCTCGTCGCGCAGTGCACGAGCGACTGCACGTTCTCCTCGCCGCCGACACCGGCGAGGACGCCGGCCGCGGTCTTCGCGTAATCCGCCATTGGGATCCGCCTTCCTCTCGCCGCAGCTCTGCGGCAGTTCTGTGGTTCTCGCGAGGTCCGATCGCCCGCGTCAGGGCAAAAAAAAGACCTGGACTCGTTCACCCCACCGATCGGGAATCGGTGGTGATGTGAGTCCAGGTTTCGCCCGCAGTCGCGGTAACGATCCGGAGATCTCGGCAGGACGGTGGTCCTGCGGAGGTCAACCTACCACAGGCTCACCGGCGTCGCCACTGGTCACATGCGTGCGCAGCCGCTCGACGTGCACGATGAGGTAGAGCACCTCCTCGTCGGTGAGCGCCGCCTCGGTCGCGGCGAACACGTAGCGCTTGACCTCCTCGGCGATCGCGTGGGCCTGGGGGTAGCTGTGCTTGGCGAACTCGAAGAAGGAGCTGTCGTTGCCGACGAGCATGGTCCGGTTGACGAGGCGCTGCAGCAGGAACTGCACGTGGAGGATGAAGCGCGCGTAGTCGGCGCTGTCGGCGTCGAGCTTCACGCCCAGGCGCTGCTCGACGACGTCGACGACGTGCTGGAGACGCCGCAGCAGCAGGGCGGCGGTGCCGTTCGGCTCGTCGCGGGTGGCGTTGAGCAGATGCATCGTGAGGAAGACCGCCTCCTCGGGCGGCAGCGCCTGCCCGAGCGAGTCGGCCAGCGAGGCGGCCATGCGGTCGGCGGCGGCGAACTCGTGCGGGTACAGCACGCGCAGCTCCGGCATCGTGGTCGTCGGGATCCGGAGCCCCTGCGCGAGACGCTCCATCACGTAGTGCACGTGGTCGATGACGGCGATCGTGAGGTGCCGGTCGAGATGGCGCCCCAGCATCCGCTCGGCCTCGTCGACCGCGCGGGTGACGGCCTCGATCGTCGCGTACGGCACGTCGACGAGCAGGCGGCGCTCCCGCTCGCCCTGGGCCCCGCCGTCGAGGATGAAGGTCTTCTCGACCTTCGCCGGGTCGATCACGTCGTCGGGCTTCAGCTGGAACCCGAGCCCTCGGCCCATCAGCACGCGTTCCCTGCCGGACTCGTCGATGGCGATGACGACGTTGTTGTTGAGCACCCGATGCACCGGCACGGGGCGCACGGCGGGCGCCCGTCGGGCCGCCTCGCCGGGGGTGCTCATGCGCAGAAGTCTAGGAGGTCGCCGCGTCAGGGGAGCCGGCGCCGCGACATCCAGGTCGCGTTTCCGGATTGTAAAGGTTTCATTTCGTACTGAAAGTTCGAAAAGCTCAGCCCCTATGGTGAGCGTACGTACTCACCCGTACCGTCGCCAGGCCCGCGCAGCCCGGCCCGTGCTCCAACCCGGCACCCTCTTCCCGCACCATCCGTGTTTCAGCGATTCCTTGTGAGGAAAAATGAAAAAGAGGCTCCTCGCGGCGGCAGCAGCCGCCTCCGTCACCGCCCTCGCCCTCTCCGCCTGCAGCGCCGGCACCACTCCGACCGAGGGCGACGCCCCCACGGAGATCCGCGTCGCGGCGACCGATCCGCAGCTCATCATCCCCGGCCGTCAGTCCGTGGCCTACGACGTCAACATGGCGGTGTGGGCCCCGCTGGCGTTCCTGAACTCCGACGGGACGCTCGACTACGTCCAGGCCGAGTCGATCGAGTCCGACGACGCGATCACCTGGACCGTCACCCTCCGCGACGGGTGGACGTTCCAGGACGGCACGCCCGTGACGGCCGAGGCCTACGTCGACAGCTGGAACGCCGTCGCCTACGGCCCCAACGCGTTCGAGAACTCCGGTCAGCTCGCCAACATCGTGGGCTACGCCGACCTGAACCCCGCCGAAGGCGAGCCGTCGACCGAGGAGATGTCGGGTCTCGCGGTCGTCGACGAGCTCTCCTTCACCGTGGAGCTCACGGGCGCCGACAGCCAGTTCCCGCTGCAGGTGACCCAGGCCCAGACCGCGATGTTCCCGATGCCGGAGTCCGCGCTCGAGGACTTCGACGCCTACAACACGCATCCGATCGGCAACGGGCCGTTCGCCTTCGCCGAGGACTACGTCGAGAACGAGCCGATCGTCCTCGAGGCCTACGACGACTACCAGGGCGAGAAGCCCACGGTGGACCGCATCACCTTCGTCCCGTACACCGACAGCGAGACCGCCTACACGGACGTGCTCGCCGGCAATCTCGACGTGGCGGGCGTGCCCGCCTCCAAGCTCACCCAGGCCGGCGGCGACTTCGGCGACCGGCTGTACTCGTTCGAGGCCCCCGGGATCTCGTTCCTCGGACTCCCGCTGTGGAACGACGCGTACGACGACATCCGCGTGCGTCAGGCCATCTCGATGGCCATCGACCGCGAGGCGATCATCGACGTGATCTACGGCGGCACCTACGACCCCGCCACGGCATGGACCCCGGCGATCGAGCCCGGGACGCCGACCGGCATCTGCGGCGAGTACTGCGAGTACGACCCGGAGGCGGCCAAGGCGCTGCTCGACGAGGCCGGAGGCTTCGACGGCTCGCTCGAGATCTACTTCCCAGGTGGCGGCGGCCTCGACCCGCTGTACGAGGCGATCGCCAACCAGCTGCGCCAGAACCTCGGCATCGAGGCCACCGCGAAGCCGAGCGCCGACTGGGCGGAGTTCCTCCAGAACCGCAACGACGAGAACATCGACGGGCCGTTCTTCTCGCGCTGGGGTGCGCTGTACCCCAGCCAGCAGGCCACCCTCCGCGTGTTCTTCATCGAGGGTGGCGGATGCACCAACTGCATCCCCTGGTACAGCGACGAGGTCGCCGATGCGATCGCGGCCGCCGACGCGGATCTGTCCACCGACGGCTCGGCCTACGCCGAGGTGCAGGAGCTGATCCAGGCGGAGTTCCCGGCCGTGCCGCTGTTCTTCGAGAAGTACTCCTACGTCACGTCGGAGCGGGTCGCCGATCTGGTCACGTCACCGGTCGGCAACCCCACCTACCGGTCGATCGTCCTCGACGACTGACACCGCGGTGCGGAGCGTCCACCCCCCGGGGCGCTCCGCACCCCCCGTGACCACCCAGCCACGAGAGCTTCCATGACGCACGATCCCCTCCTCTCGCTCGCGCAGCGACTGCCCGCGATCGACGGCTTCCCCACCGTCGACGAGCTGCGAGCCGATCTGCTCGCCCTCTGCGACGCGCACCCCGATCGGCTGCGCCACGCGGTCATCGGCCGCTCCCGGCTCGGCGATCCCATCGACCACGTCGCCGTCGGCGACGGACCCCTGCAGGTCGTCGTCGCCGGGGGCGTCCACCCCAACGAGCCGATCGGATTCCGCACGGTCCAGCAGCTCGTCCGGCTGCTGCTCGAGGCCCCCGAGCTGACCGCGCTGAACGCCACCTGGCACATCGTCCCGTGCGCCGACCCCGACGGCGCACGCCTGAACGAGTCCTGGTTCGCCACAGCCGACCGCCGTGTGTACTTCACGGGCTTCTACCGCCCGGCGCCGGGGGAGCAGGTCGAGTGGTCGTTCCCGTTCGACTACAAGGAGGCGTGGTTCGACCGTCCGATCCCCGAGACGCGCGCGCTGATGGCGCTGTTCGACCGCGTGCGGCCCGACGTGTTCGTGGGCCTCCACAACGCCGAGTTCGGCGGCGTGTACTTCTACCTCAACCAGGACGACGCGGTTCTGGCCCGCGAGCTGCGCGATCTGCCCGCCGCCTTCGGGCTGCCGCTGGATGTGGGAGAGCCGGAGATGGACGGCCTGGCGCGTCTCGACGACGCGGTCTTCCGTGCGCCGCTCGCCCGCGAGCGCTACGACCATCGCGAGGCGCGCGGTCTTCCCCCCGAGACCCGTTCCGGTGGCGCGGGCACCGCCGACTACCTCGAGCGCTACGGAACGACGACGATGATCGCCGAGCTCCCGTACTGGACGCATCCCGACGTCGCCGACACGAGCCCGACGTCGCGCAGCTACCGCGACGTCGTCGCCCAGAAGGCGGACGAGCTGGAGGAACTCCACCTGCTGCTGCAGCGGGTGCTCGACGACGTCCGTCCGGCGCTCACGATCGACACGCCCTTCCGCCGGGCCAGCGAGGCGTTCGTGCCCGGCATGGGCGAGGCCGCGCAGGCCGAGCGGGCGCGGCTGCGCGATCCGGCTCTCCAGCGCCCCGCGACGGTGGCGGAGGTCTTCGGCAACCGCGAGGTGGCCCGCACCTTCCGGCTGCGCTTCGGCGGCATCCTGCGCCGGGCGCTCGCCGCCGAGATCGACGCCGGCGTGGCGCGCGAGCCGGTGCGGGCGGCGTGGGCCGAGATCGACACCGCATTCCGGGGATGGCTGGCCGCCGAGGCCGACACCGAGCTGGTGCCGGCGCCGGTCTCGGCGCTCGTGGGCGTCCAGCTCGCCGCGGTGCTGGCGACCGTGCGACGGAGGAACGGATGATCCTCGCGCGCCGGATCGGCGCACGCGTCGCGGAGTTCCTCCTCGTCTTCCTCGGCGTGACCTTCATCATCTACGCGACGGTCTGGGCGCTGCCCGGCGACCCCATCGGCGCCCTCGGGGGCGACCGGCCGCTGCCCGAGAACGTCGTGGCACAGCTGCGCGAGCAGTTCCACCTCGACGAGCCGCTGTGGCAGCAGTACCTGCGCTACCTCGGCGGACTCCTCACCGGCGACCTCGGCACGACGTTCTCCGGCGTCCCGGTCGCCGACCGGATGGCCTCCCGCTGGCCCGTCACGATCACGCTGGCGCTCACCGCCTGGGTGATCGAGGTGGTGCTCGGCGTCGCGCTCGGGCTCATCGCCGGCCTGCGCCGCGACAGCGCGATCGATCGCACCGTCCTGTTCGGCACCATCCTCGCCACCTCGATCCCGATCTTCGTGGTCGCCGTCTCGGCGCAGCTGCTCTTCGGGCTGCACCTCGGCTGGTTGCCGATCGCGGGCACCGACGCCGGCTGGCCCGTGGCCTACCTCCTTCCCGCCGCCGTCATCGCACTCTTCGGTCTCGCCTCCATCGCGCGTCTCATGCGCGGGAGCGTCATCGACTCGATGGATTCCGACTTCGTGCGCACGCTCCGCGCCAAGGGCATGCCGGGCTCGCGCATCGTCGGGCTGCACGTCATGCGCAACTCCGTCGCGCCCGTGCTGACCTTCGTCGCGATCGACCTCGGCTTCCTCCTCGGCGGCGCCGTGGTCGTCGAGGGGATCTTCAACCTCCCCGGGATCGGGCAGCTCCTCTTCAGCGCGATCCGCACCCACGAGGGCCCGACCGTCGTCGGTGTGGGCACCACGCTCATCCTGATCTTCCTCGTGCTGAACGTGGTGGTCGATCTCCTCAACTCGCTGTTGGACCCCCGGAGCCGTCATGACTGAGACCGCAGCGGCCGCCCTCGAGCACGTCACGGTGAACCGGGGCGTGTGGACGAGCCTGCGACGCCGCGTCCTGTTCTGGATCAGCGCGGCCATCCTGGCCGTCCTCGCGGTGATCTCCCTCCTGCCGGGCCTCGTCGGAGGGCTGTTCGGCCAGCCCGACCCGCGCGCGTGCGAGCTGCGCGACAGCACGCAGCCGCCGAGCGCCGCGCACGTGTTCGGCACCGACCTGCAGGGGTGCGACATCTACGCGAACGTCATCCACGGTGCGCGCACGTCGCTGTTCATCGGTGTGACGGCCACGCTGATCGCGCTCGCCATCGCGATCGTCGTCGGCACGATCGCCGCCTACTTCGGCGGCTTCGCCGACGTCCTCGTCTCGCGACTGACCGACGTGTTCCTCGGGTTCCCCTTCATCCTCGGCGCCATCATCGTGCTCAACAGCGTGGGGGAGCGGACGCCGCTGATGGTGGCGGTCGTGCTCGCGGCCTTCAGCTGGCCGACCCTGGCCCGTCTCGTGCGCACCTCGGTGCGGACGGTGCGGAACATGGACTACATCAGCGCCGCCCGCGCCATGGGGATCTCCCACACCCGCACGCTCCTCACCCACGTGGTGCCGAATGCGATCGGCCCGGTCCTGGCGATCACGGCGACGATGGTCGGCAGCATCATCGTCGCCGAATCCACGCTCACCTTCCTCGGAGTGGGGCTGCGCTCGCCGTCGATCTCCTGGGGGCTGCAGATGGCGAACGCCCAGTCGTACTTCGGCTCGTCGCCGCACATGCTCGTCTTCCCCGCCCTCTTCCTCAGCGTGACCGTGTTCGCGCTGATCACCCTTGGCGACATCCTGCGGGATGCGCTCGACCCGAAAGGACGCCGACTGTGACCGTGAGCCCTCCCGAGGATGCCCGTCGACGGGACGCCGTGCGCGACGCGGCGCAGTACGCGGAGCGGTGGTTCGCGTTCGCCGGGGAGACCCGCCAGGTGCCCGGCATCCAGGCGGCGATCCGCTACCGCGGCGAGCTCGTGAGCGAGTTCGCGTGGGGTCGCGCCGACCTCGAGACCGGGGAGGAGCTGACCTCCCGGAGCCTGTTCCGCATCGCCTCGCACTCCAAGACCTTCACCGCCACCGCGGTCCTCCAGCTCGCCGAGCGGGGAGCCCTGCGGCTCGACGACACGGTCGCGCAGTGGGTGCCGGAGCTGGCCGAGTCGGAGCTGGCCGCCGTCACGGTGCGGGAGCTGCTCGCCCATCAGGGCGGGATCGTGCGCGACGGCCGAGACGCCGACTACTGGCAGCGGGGTGCGGCCTTCCCCGACCGGCAGCGCATCGTCGACATCTGTCGCACCGAGGGACGGATCTTCGCGCGCAACGAGCACTTCAAGTACTCCAACATCGCCTACTCGGTGCTGGGTCTCGTCGTCGAGGCCGCGTCGGGCTCCGACTACGACACGTTCACGCGCGAGAACATCTGCGCGCCGCTGGGGCTGGAGCGCTCGGGCTCGGAGTGGCAGGCGGCGCGCGCCGACGAGTACGCGTCGGGCCACACGGCGCGCTTCGCCCTCGGCGGCAGGCGGCGGGTGATCCCCCACGTCGACACGCGGGCCATGGCGGCGGCCACCGGCTGGTTCTCCACGGCGACCGAGACGAGCGCGTACCTGGCCGCGCACGCGCTGGGCGACGACCGGCTCCTGGGCGACGACAGCAAGCGGCAGGCCCAGTACCGCGTCTCGCGCATCGAGATCGGCGGCGCGCACCGGCACTACGGCCTCGGGTTCGAGCTGTTCGAGCTCGACGGCGCGCTGCTCGTCGGTCACAGCGGCGGATACCCCGGCCACATCACGCGGACCTGGCTCGACCCCGAGAACGACCTCGTGGTCAGCGTCTTCACCAATGCGATCGACGGGCCCGCCGACCTCCTCGCCACGGGCGCCATCGCACTCCTGCGTCTGGCCCTCGCCCACGCGGACGACGACGACCGCATCGAGGGCGTCGAGGGTCGCTACGCGAGCCTGTGGTCGGTGCTCGATCTCGCCCACCTGGGCGGGGCGACCTTCGCCCTCCACCCGCAGCTCGACGACCCGGCGCGCCTGGCCGAGAAGGTGGAGACCGCTGCCGACGGAACCCTCCGCCAGCCTTCCCGCGCCAGCTTCGGCGCGGCGGGGGAGCAGGTGGAGGTGGCGCGCGACGGGTCGGGTGCGGTGGAATCGATCACGTGGAGCGGCATGTCGATGTGGCCGTTCGACGTGTTCACCGAGGCGATGGCTCAGCCGGACCCCGGACGGATCCTGGAGGGCATGGCACTGTGACGGACGTGGAGAAGGACGACGCGGCGCTCGACCTCGCCGAGGAGCTGCGCACCTTCGTGGAGGACTTCGCCTTCGCGTGGGGCGCCGCCGGCAACCCCCGGATGGACGGGCGCGTGCTCGGGCTCCTGCTGATCGTGGACCGGCCGTTCCTCTCGTCGGCCCAGATCGCCGAGATGCTCGGCGCGAGCGCCGGTGCGGTCTCCATGTCCACCCGTGCGCTCGTGAGCCTCGGGTTCCTCAAGCCCCACTCGCTCCCCGGAGACCGCAGCCGCTACTTCCGCGTGGAGGAGGACGTGTGGGGGAGCTTCCTGGCCGGGGAGCGCGACTACGCCCGCCGGATCACCTCGACGATCGACTACGGTCTGGACGTCGTCTCGGAGGATGCCGTCGGCCCGCGCACGCGACTGAACAACGCGCGGCGGTACATGATCTGGCTCGTGGGCTATCACCGCAAGATGCTCAGCGACTGGGAGGCCTACCGGGACTCCGGCGCCGACGAGGACGCGGACGCATGAGCACGCCGCTGCTGGAGGTCCGCCGCCTGTCCGTGGACTTCGTCGTCGGCGCCGAGACGGTCGGCGCGGTCCGCGACGTCTCCTTCTCGCTCGATCGCGGCGAGGTGCTGGCCCTGGTGGGCGAGTCGGGCTCGGGCAAGAGCGTCACGGCGCTCTCGCTCGTCGGCCTCCTGCCGCGGGGCGCGCGCGTGCGCGGCGAGGCGCTGCTGGACGGCGAGGACCTCCTGGCCATGAGCGCACCCGCGCGGGCGCGGATCCGCGGCACCCGCATCGGCGTCGTCTTCCAGGACCCGGGGAGCGCGCTCGACCCCGTCTTCACGGTCGGCTCGCAGATCGAGGAGATGCTGATCGTCCACCGGCCGGAGATGACCAGGGCCGAGCGGCGCGCACGGGTGATCGAACTCCTCGAGCAGGTCGAGATCGCCGACCCGGAGCGGCGGATGTCGAGCTATCCGCATCAGCTGTCGGGAGGTCAGGCCCAGCGGGTCATGATCGCGATCGCGCTCGCGTGCGAGCCGGAGATCCTGATCGCCGACGAGCCCACGACGGCGCTGGACGTCACCGTGCAGCGCGAGGTGCTCGACGTGCTCCGCCGGCTGCGCGAGCGCATCGGCACCTCGATCATCATGATCACCCACGACATGGGGGTCGTCGCCGACATCGCCGACCGCGTCGTCGTGATGCGGGAGGGCCGTGTCGAGGAGGCGGCGGCGGTGCGCACGCTGTTCGCGGCGCCGCAGGCGGGATACACCCAGCGGCTCCTGGCCGCCGTCCCCCGGCTGGGGGCTCCCGAGCGACCCGCGCCCATCCCCGCGTCGGCGGTGCTCGACGTCGACGACCTCTCCGTCGTCTACGGGCGCGGGGCACGCGCGGTCGCCGCCGTGCACGGCGTCAGCCTCCGCGTCGGCGAAGGCGAGATCGTCGCCCTCGCCGGCGAGTCGGGGTCGGGCAAGTCGACGATCGGCCGATGCGCCCTCGGCCTCGCGCCGATCTCGGCGGGTGCCGTGCGCATCGACGGCGTCGACCTCGCGCGGGTGCGCGGCCGCCGCGCCGTGGCGGTGAAGCGGCGCGTGGGCGTCGTCTTCCAGAACTCCACCGCCGCGCTCGACCCGCGCCGCACCGTCGGCGATTCGATCGCCGAACCGCTGCACGTCCACGGCGGCCTCCGCGGCGCGACGCTCCACGCCCGGGTCGCCGAGCTGCTCGACGCGGTCGGCCTGCCGTCGGGGTGGCACCGTCGCTATCCGCACGAGCTGTCGGGCGGTCAGCGGCAGCGGGTGGCGATCGCCCGCGCGATCTCGCTGCGGCCGCGTCTGCTGATCGCCGACGAGCCCACGAGCGCCCTCGACGTCTCGGTGCAGGCGACGGTGCTCGATCTGCTGCGCGACCTCCAGCGCGAGCTGCGCTTCGCCTGCCTGTTCATCAGCCACGACCTCGCCGTCGTCGATGAGCTGTGCGACCGCATCGTGGTGCTGCAGGGCGGCCGCATCGTGGAGGAGGGCTCCCGGGGCGACGTGCTGCGGCGCCCGCGGCACCCCTACACGCGTGCCCTCATCGCCGCAGCGCCGGTGCCCGACCCCGTCGAGCAGGCGCGCCGCCGCGAGGCCGCCCTCGCAGGCTGATCCTCAGGCGGCTCGTCTACCCTGGATCCATGACCGAATCCACGCCCGTGCGCGCCACCGGACCCCGCCAGGTGCGCCCGCGCACCGAGGGGTGGACGCAGCGCACTGACGCCGACGGCAAGCCGCTCCTGCAGTTCGCGGCCCCCAAGAAGGGGATGCCGCCGGCGCACCTGGCCGACCTGACCCCCGAGCAGCGCGTCGAGCGCGTCAAGGAGCTCGGCATGCCGGGCTTCCGCGCGGCGCAGCTCGAGAAGCACTACTTCCAGCACTACACGTCCGACCCGGCCGCGATGACCGACCTGCCCGCCTCCGGGCGCGAGGAGTTCGTCGGGGCGATGCTGCCCCCGCTCCTCACCGAGGTGCGCCGGCTCGAGACCGACAAGGGCGACACGATCAAGTTCCTCTGGAAGCTCCACGACGGCGCACTCGTGGAGTCCGTCCTCATGCGCTACCCGGGCCGCATCACCCTCTGCGTGTCGAGTCAGGCCGGGTGCGGCATGAACTGCCCCTTCTGCGCGACGGGACAGGCCGGGCTCACCCGCAACATGTCGGCGGCCGAGATCGTGGAGCAGATCGTCCGCGCCAACCGCCTCATCGCGGACGGCTCGTTCGGCCCGGCCCACCACGAGGGCGAGCGGGTGACGAACATCGTGTTCATGGGGATGGGCGAGCCGCTGGCCAACTACAACCGCGTGATGCAGGCGGTGCGGACGATGGTCGACCAGAAGCACGGCCTCGGCATGAGCGCGCGCGGAGTGACGGTCTCGACGGTCGGCCTGGTGCCGGCGATCAACAAGCTCGCCGCCGAGGACATCCCGGTGACCTTCGCGCTGTCGCTGCACGCCCCCGACGACGGCCTCCGCGACGAGATGATCCCGATCAACTCGCGCTGGAAGGTCGACGAGGCCCTCGACGCGGCCCGCGGCTACTTCGAGAAGACGGGTCGCCGGGTCTCGATCGAGTACGCGCTCATCAAGGACATGAACGACCACGCCTGGCGGGCCGACCTGCTCGCCGAGAAGCTCAACGCACGCGGCCGCGGTTGGGTGCACGTCAACCCGATCCCGCTGAACCCGACGCCGGGCTCGGTGTGGACGGCGTCCGAGGTGCCGGTGCAGAACGAGTTCGTCCGACGGCTCAACGACGCCGGGATCCCCACGACCCTGCGCGACACGCGGGGCAAGGAGATCGACGGCGCCTGCGGGCAGCTCGTCGCGACCGAAGAGGATCGCGCGGCGGCTGCCACGGCCTGAGTGCCCTCCACCGCCACTAGCGTGGAGACATGGTCAATTATCGCTATCTCGGCAACAGCGGGTTCAAGGTCTCGGAGATCACCTACGGCAACTGGGTGACCCACGCCTCGCAGGTCGGCGACGACGCCGCGATCTCGACGGTGCACAAGGCGCTCGATCTCGGCATCACGTCGTTCGACACGGCCGACGCGTACGCCAACACCGCCGCGGAGGTCGTGCTCGGCAAGGCGCTCAAGGGGCTCGACCGCCCCGACTTCGAGCTCTTCACGAAGGTCTACTGGCCGACGGGCAAGAAGGGCCCCAACGATCAGGGCCTCTCCCGCAAGCACGTGTTCGACAGCATCAACGGGTCGCTGCGTCGCCTCGGAGTGGACTACGTCGACCTCTACCAGGCCCATCGCTACGACTACGAGACCCCCATCGAGGAGACGATGCAGGCGTTCGCCGACATCGTCCGCCAGGGCAAGGCGCTCTACATCGGGGTCAGCGAGTGGACGGCCGAGCAGCTGCGCGAGGGGCACGCCCTCGCGACCGAGCTGGGCTTCCAGCTCGTCTCCAACCAGCCGCAGTACTCCGCGCTGTGGCGCGTGATCGAGGGCAAGGTCATCCCGACCTCCGAGGAGCTCGGCATCTCGCAGATCGTCTGGTCGCCGATGGCGCAGGGCGTGCTGTCGGGCAAGTACCTGCCCGGCCAGCCGGTGCCGGAGGGGTCGCGCGCGACCGACGAGAAGAGCGGCGCGAACTTCATCCAGCGCTTCCTCGACGACGACGTGCTCACCGCCGTGCAGAAGCTGAAGCCGATCGCGGAGGAGGCCGGCCTCACCATGCCGCAGCTGGCGATCGCGTGGGTGCTGCACAATCCGAACGTCGCCGCCGCGCTCGTCGGCGCCTCGCGTCCCGAGCAGCTCGAGGACTCGGTGAAGGCCTCGGGCGTCGTGCTCGACGACGACACCAAGGCCGCGGTCGACGCGGCGCTGGCGCCGGTCGCCGTGACCGACGTCGAGCAGACCTACACCGTGTCGCCGAAGGGCCGCCCGGCCTGATCGGCCGGCGCGCAGACGCGATGCCCGCGACGAGCGCCGGCATCCTGCTCTATCGCCTCGACGGGGCGAGCGGGGTGTCGGTGCTCGTCGCGCATATGGGCGGTCCGTTCTGGTCCCGGAAGGACGACGGGGCGTGGTCGATCCCCAAGGGAGAGGTCGACGGCGACGAGGGGCTGCTCGACGCCGCCCGCCGTGAGTTCCGGGAGGAGCTCGGCATCGACCCGCCCGACGGCGAATATGCCGAACTCGGCACATTCGCCTACTCCTCCGGCAAGCGGGTCACCGTCTTCGTCACCGACGGCGCTGAGTTCACCGCCACGGAGTTCGAGTTCGGCACGTTCGAGCTCGAGTGGCCGCCGCGCTCGGGCCGGCGGCAGGAGTTCCCCGAGGTCGACCGCGTCGAGTGGATGTCGATCCCCGACGCACGCGATCGCCTCGTCGCGGGGCAGCGCCCGGCACTGGACCGCCTCGAAGAGCTGCTGGCGGACGTCGGAGCCTGAGGGCACACTGTCGGCACAGGGACGAGAGGACGACGCCATGGCGCACGGAGACATCACGCACATCGACATCCCGGTCGGCGACCTGACGAAGGGGGCGGCGTTCTACTCCGACCTGTTCGGGTGGCAGATCGCGGAGGTCCCCGGCTTCGAGGGCTACCCCATGTGGCAGGCCCCGAACCAGATCAGCGGCGGCGGTCTCGCGCCGCGTTCGGAAGGGTTCACCCAGCCGCGCTCCTACGTCGAGGTCGACTCGATCGACGAGACCATCGCGAAGGCCGAGGCCGCCGGCGGCGGCGTGGTGATGGCGAAGGACAACATCACCGCCACGAGCTGGTGGGCGATCATCGTCGACCCGGACGGCAACCACATCGGGCTCTTCGAGGGGTCGACCGGCATCTAGCCGGCCTGTGCCCCATCAGCGCTTGCGGGTGGGTGCCGCCGACACGTCGAGCTTCTCGTGGTGGCCGCTCAGCGACGACCAGGCGCTCGCCGTGCCCGTCGCCGCGTGCTCGGAGGCGCGGACGGCCCGCTCGTCGGCCCATTCGTTGAGCACGTGGCCGCGGTGTCCGCGGACGTGCTCGAGGACGACATCGGGGAGGCCCGCGGCGCGGCGGGCGTCGCGCGCCACGATCAGCTGCTCGAGCAGGTCGCGGTTCTTGGTGGGCGCGCCCGTCGACGTCTTCCAGCCGCGCCGGCGGTGGGCGTCCATCCACGACGAGTAGGTGTCGATCGCGTACTTGGAGTCGGCCTGCACGACCAGCTCCCGCACGTCGGGGTGGTCCTCGATCGCCTTGAGCAGCCCGAGCAGCTCGCCGATGTTGTTGGTCCCCTCGGGAAGCGACCCCGCCGCCCAGTGTCCGTCCTCACCGACCCACGCCCAGCCGGTGGGGCCGGGATTGCCCTTGCAGGCGCCGTCTGTGGCCACGACGTAGCGGGAGGATTCGGTCACCCCTCGACGGTAGTCGATCCGCTCCACGCGAACGTGGCGCGAACGGTGGTCTCCCCGCCGCGGAGGGCGCCGGATGCGCCACATTCTCGCCGGATGTATACGCAGGGGCGAGGGAGGGGAAGGGGGAGGGGTGACTGGGGGTGTTTGTGTATACAATGGGGAGGTCGAAGGGGGAGCATGCGAGCGGGTGAGCGGGCCTATCTGACGCTCCTCGACGAGATCCAGTCCGGCGTCCTGACCGCCGGCACCGTGCTCGGCGAGGTGGAGCAGGCCGCGCGTCTGGGCGTGAGCCGCACGCCGCTGCGCGAAGCCCTGGGCCGCCTCGCCGCCGACGGCCTGGTCATCCAGGCCTCGCCCCGCGTGACCGTCGTCTCCGAACTCGACGCCGACGACATCCGCGAGCTGTTCGAGCTGCGCCGCGCGCTCGAGGAGAGCGCGGCCCGGCTGGCCGCCCACCGCGGCGGCCGCGAGGTCTTCGCGGCGCTCGCCGCAGAGTTCTCCGCCATCGACACGGCGGGCGCCCCCGACGACTACTACGCGCTGATCGCACGTTTCGACGCCGCGGTCGACGCCGCCGTCTCGAACGACTATCTCGCCGGCGCTCTGCGGACCGTCCGCACCCACCTCGTGCGCGTCCGCCGGCTCGCCCGCGACAAGCCGGAGCGCCTGGCGGCCTCGGCGGGCGAGCACCGCATGATCGCCGCGGCGATCGCGGCCGCCGACGCCGACCTGGCCGCGCACGCCACCCACGTCCACCTGCACAACGCCCTCACCGGCATCCTCGAGTCCCTGGAGGCCCCCGCATGACCGTCACCCATCACGTCCGCGTCCACCGCAGCGACGAGGAGCTGCCGCGCGAGCAGCAGCTCGCCCACGCGATCGCCGAGGTCGCCGTCGATCCCGTCGCCGTCGAGGCCGACGTGGTCGACATGATCGTCAACCGGCTCATCGACAACGCGGCCGTGGCCGCGGCCTCCCTCACCCGCGCTCCGGTCAGCGCCGCGCGTCAGCAGGCGCTCGACCACCCCGTCTCGCGAGGCGGCGACGGCGCCACCGTGTTCGGCGTGCCGGCGCAGACCCGGACGAGCCCCGAGTGGGCGGCCTGGGCCAACGGCGTCGCCGTGCGCGAGCTCGACTACCACGACACGTTCCTCGCCGCCGACTACTCCCACCCGGGCGACAACATCCCGCCGATCCTCGCGGTCGCCCAGCACGTCGGCGCCGACGGAGCCGCCCTCGTCCGGGGCATCGCGACGGGGTACGAGATCCAGATCGATCTCGTGCGCGCCATCTGCCTGCACCGCCACAAGATCGACCACGTCGCCCACCTCGGCCCGTCGGCCGCCGCGGGCATCGGCACCCTCCTCGGCCTCGACGTCGCCGCGATCGAGCAGGCCGTCGCCCAGGCCCTGCACACGACGACGGCCACGCGCCAGTCGCGCAAGGGCGAGATCTCCACCTGGAAGGCGTACGCCCCGGCCTTCGCGGGCAAGATGGCCGTCGAGGCGGTGGACCGCGCGATGCGGGGGCAGACGTCGCCGAACCCCATCTACGAAGGCGAGGACGGCGTCATCGCGTGGCTGCTCGACGGCCCGGACGCGGCGTACGAGGTGCCGCTCCCGGCGACCGGCGAGCCCAAGCGCGCCATCCTCGACTCGTACACGAAGGAGCACTCGGCCGAGTACCAGGCGCAGGCCTGGATCGACCTGGCGCGCAAGCTGCACCACGAGCACCCGTCCCTCCGACAGGCTCAGGGCCCCGGCGGGAGCGAGGTCGCATCGATCGTGCTGCACACGAGCCACCACACGCACTACGTGATCGGCTCGGGAGCGAACGACCCGCAGAAGTACGACCCGACCGCGTCGCGCGAGACGCTGGACCACTCCATCCCGTACATCTTCACCGTGGCCCTGCAGGACGGCGGCTGGCACCACGTGGACTCGTACGCGCCCGAGCGCGCGGCCCGCCCCGACACCGTCGCACTGTGGCAGAAGGTGACGACGGCGGAGGATGCCGAGTGGACGCGCCGCTACCACTCGGACGACCCCGCCGAGAAGGCGTTCGGCGGACGCGTCGTGATCACCTTCGCGGACGGGACCACGATCGTCGACGAGATCGCCGTCGCCGACGCCCACCCGCTCGGTGCGCGGCCGTTCGCCCGCGCCGACTACGTGCGCAAGTTCCGGCTGCTGGCCGAGCCGGTGCTCGAGCCGGCCGAGATCGAGCGCTTCCTGGCCCTCGTCGAGCGGCTCCCCGAGCTGAGCGCCGACGAGGTGCGGCAGCTGGGGTTCGTCGCCCGCCCGGGCGTCCTCGACGGGGCACCCGCCCCGAAGGGACTCTTCTGATGTCGCGCGCTGCGGTTCGGCGTTTCGTCTCGCTCCGCTCGCTCAGCGACCGGGGGGACCGGTCTCCGGTCGTTGAGCGAGGCGCGCAGCGACGAGACGAAACGTCGCTCCCCGACGGAAAGGTGCTCTGATGCTGTACTCCGCCATCCCCGCCAGCGAGAAGCGCCGCATGCTCCGAGAGCGGCTCGCGGCCGGTGAGCTCATCCGCTTCCCGGGCGCCTTCAACCCGCTGAGCGCGCGACTCATCGAGCGCAAGGGCTTCGAGGGCGTCTACATCTCGGGCGCGGTGCTGTCGGCCGATCTCGGCCTCCCCGACATCGGCCTGACGACCCTCACCGAGGTGGCCGCCCGCGGACAGCAGATCGCCCGCATGACCGACCTTCCGGCCCTCATCGACGCCGACACCGGATTCGGCGAGCCCATGAACGTGGCCCGGACGATCCAGACCCTCGAGGACGCCGGTCTCGCGGGAGCCCACATCGAGGACCAGGTCAATCCGAAGCGCTGCGGTCACCTCGACGGCAAGGCCGTCGTGGACGAGAGCACCGCCCTCAAACGCATCCGCGCCGCCGTCGACGCGCGCCGCGATCCGAACTTCCTCGTCATCGCCCGCACCGACATCCGCGCCGTCGAGGGGCTCGATGCCGCGATCGACCGCGCGAAGGCGCTCGTGGATGCCGGGGCCGACGCGGTCTTCCCCGAGGCGATGCGCGACCTCGCCGAGTTCGAGGCGATGGCGTCGGCGATCGACGTGCCGATCCTGGCGAACATGACCGAGTTCGGGAAGTCCGATCTCTTCTCGGTGGAGCAGCTGCGCAGCGCCGGGGTGAGCATCGTCATCTGGCCGGTGTCGCTCCTGCGATTGGCGATGGGCGCGGCGGGCCGTGCACTGGATACGCTGACGGAGGAAGGACACCTCACGTCGCGGCTGGGCGAGATGCAGCATCGCGCCGACCTGTACGACCTCATCGACTACGAGGGCTACAGCCGGTTCGACTCCGACGTCTTCACCTTCGAGCTCGACGACCGGCAGGCAACGCAAGGGAGCACGGCATGACCGACACCGACATCAAGAAGGGGCTGGCCGGCGTCGTCGCCGACGTCACCGCCATCAGCAAGGTCAACCCCGAGACGAACTCGCTGCTCTACCGCGGCTACCCGGTGCACGAGCTGGCGGCCACCCAGCCCGCCGAGGCGGTGGCCTACCTCCTGTGGCACGGGGAGCTCCCCGATGCCGCGCAGCTCGCCGCGCTCCGCACGGAGGAGCGGTCGCACCGGGCGCTGGCCGACGACGTCCGTGCGGCCATCGACCTGACGCCGCTCGACGCGCACCCCATGGACGAGGTGCGCACCGCGGTGAGCGTGCTCGGCGCGCGCGACCTCGCCGGCACCGGATCGGTGATGGACGCGAGCGGGACCCCCGAGGACAACCTCGCCCGCAGCGTGCGCCTGTTCGCGGCGCTGCCGGCCATCGTCGCCTACGGGCAGCGCCGCCGGCGCGGGCAGGGGCCCGTCGCACCGCGGGACGACCTCGACTACGCGGCGAACTTCCTCTGGATGACGTTCGGCGAAGAGGCCGATCCCGTCGTCGTGGATGCCTTCAACCGCTCGATGATCCTCTACGCGGAGCACTCGTTCAACGCGTCGACCTTCACGGCGCGAGTGATCAGCTCGACGCTCAGCGACCTCTACTCGGCCGTCGTCGGGGCGGTCGGAGCGCTCAAGGGTCCGCTCCACGGTGGCGCCAACGAGGCGGTCCTGCACGTGTTCGACGAGATCGGCGACGCCGACAACGTCGTGCCGTGGCTCGAGGCCGCCCTCGCCGAGAAGCGCAAGATCATGGGATTCGGCCACCGGGTGTACAAGCGCGGCGACTCGCGCGTTCCCACCATGAAGGCGGCGCTGGACACCCTCATCGCGCACTACGACCGCCCCGACGTCGAGGCGCTCTATGCGATGCTCGAGTCGGAGTTCGTCGCCCGCAAGGGCATCTACCCCAACCTCGACTACCCGTCCGGCCCGGCCTACAGCCTCATGGGCTTCGACACCCTCACCTTCACGCCGCTGTTCGTCGCGGCGCGCGTGGTCGGGTGGACCGCCCACATCATGGAGCAGACCGCCTCGAACGCGCTCATCCGCCCGCTGTCCGAGTACGTCGGGCACGACGAGCGCCACATCGACGGCTTCGTCGACGACGTGGGCACCGCGGCGATCTCGCTCCGGCAGGCGGAGGCCGACGGCTGAGGTGTGAGGGCCGCGCGCGAGGGATGGAGCGCCTCACTCGCCGCGCGGCTCTCCCCGCGCACGAGCTGCCGGTTGTGCCGGTGGAGGAGCCGGCGGTCCGGTGCGGCGGCATGATGGATGCCATGAGTCGCACCGCCGTCATCGTCGACGCCGTCCGCACCCCCTCGGGGAGAGGCAAGCCGGGAGGAGGGCTCTCGGGCATCCATCCGGTCGATCTGGCCGCGGGGGTGCTCCGGGCGGTGCTGGAGCGCAACGGGCTCGAGTCCTCGCAGGTCGACGACGTGCTCCTCGGCTGCGTCAGCCAGGTCGGGGAGCAGTCGGCGAACATCGCGCGTCAGGCCTCTCTGGCGGCGGGATTCGACGAGGCCGTGCCGGCGGCGACGATCGACCGGCAGTGCGGATCGAGCCAGCAGGCCGCGCACTTCGCGGCGCAGGGGGTCATCAGCGGCCAGTACGACATCGTGATCGCCGGCGGGGTCGAGTCGATGAGCCGGGTGCCGCTCGGTGCGGCGGGCTCGGTCGCCGGCTCGCCCGGGTCGCCGCTGCTGCGGGACCGCTATCACGAGGGCCTCGTCGGCCAGGGGATCTCGGCCGAGCTCATCGCCGAGCGCTGGGGCTTCACGCGGGACGATCTCGACGCGTTCGCCGCGGAGTCGCACGAGCGTGCGTCCGAGGCCACCGCGGCCGGGCTGTTCGACGGCCAGCTCCTGCCGCAGGGCGATCTCGCCGCCGACGAGACGATCCGCCCGGGTACCACGACCGCGTCGCTCGCCGGTCTGCCGCCCGCGTTCCGCTCGGACGCCGCCGCCGCGCGATTCCCCGAACTGGACTGGCGGATCACCGCGGGGAACTCCTCGCCGCTCACCGACGGCGCCTCCGCCGTGCTGATCATGGCCGAGGAGACGGCGTCGGCCCTGGGCCTCACCCCGCGGGCCCGGTTCCACGCCTTCGCCGTGACCGGCTCCGACCCCCTCCTCATGCTCACGGGCCCGATCCCCGCCACCCGGCGCATCCTGGCCCGCAGCGGCCTCACGATCGACGACCTCGACGCGTACGAGGTCAACGAGGCGTTCGCCTCCGTCCCCCTCGCGTGGGCGGCCGAGGTGGGCGCCGACCCGGCTCGCATGAATCCGTGGGGCGGCGCGATCGCGCTCGGCCACGCACTCGGATCCAGCGGCACGCGCCTGCTCGGGACGCTGCTGGCCCACCTCGAGCACACCCGCGGACGCTGGGGACTGCAGACGATGTGCGAGGGCGGCGGCATGGCCAACGCCACGATCATCGAGCGCCTGTAGCGCTCACCCTCCGGCCGCAGGGACCGGTCGTCGCGGCGCCGGAGACTCAGATGAGGGCATTCTCACTCGCGACTGTGACCGGTCTGAGTATCGTCGGCAGGACTGACCGGGCACGATGCCGTGCCCGCGAACGCTCGGGGAGTCACAGTGTCGAACGTCGCCGTCTCGAAAGCCCACATGTCCGCCGCGGTCCGCAGACTCGTCTCCGTCGTGAGCGCCGTCGCGCTCGTCGCCGCCGGGTTCGGAGGGGTCGCGCTGGCCGCTCCGCCCGCCGCCGTCGCGGCCGAGCCGCGCACGTTCGCGCTGGTCGGCGACCTGCAGAGCGAGCTCGGCTGCTCCGCCGACTGGCAGCCCGACTGCGCGCAGACCGAACTGGCGCCGACGGGCGATCCGGACGTCTTCGCTGCGGAGTTCGAGGTGCCTGCGGGCTCGTGGCAGTACAAGGTCGCCGTCGACGACGCGTGGGACGAGGCGTACGGCCTCGACGGCGGCGGGGACAACATCCCGCTCACCGTGGCCGGGCCCGCCACCCTGCGGTTCCTCTTCGACGACGCCGCCCACCGGGTGGGCGTGGAGGTGCTCTCGCTCCGCGGCGGCTACGGGGCCGAGGACGACGCGCTCGCCTCCGAGCCGGTCCGCCAGGCCGGCGCGGGCGAGCAGTTCTACTTCGTCATGACCGACCGGTTCGCCAACGGCGACGCGGCCAACGACCGCGGCGGCCTGGACGGCGATCGGCTGGCGACCGGCTTCGACCCGGCGTCGTCGGGCTTCTACAACGGCGGAGACATCGCCGGCCTGCGCGCGAACCTCGACTACATCAAGGGGCTCGGCACGACCGCGATCTGGCTCACGCCGAGCTTCGCCAACAAGCCGGTGCAGGGCGAGGGCGATGCGGCCAGCGCCGGCTACCACGGCTACTGGATCACCGACTTCACCCGGATCGATCCGCACCTGGGCACGAACGCCGAGCTGGAGGCGTTCATCGACGAGGCGCACGCCGAGGGCATCGACGTGTACTTCGACATCATCACCAACCACACCGCCGACGTCATCTCCTATGCCGAGGGCGAGTACTCCTACATCGACCAGGAGACCTCGCCGTACCGCGACGCGGACGGCACCGCGTTCGACCCCGCCGACTACGCGGGTACCGGCGACTTCCCGGCGCTGGACGCCGACACGAGCTTCCCCTACATGCCCGTCGTGTCGGAGGCCGAGGCGGACATCAAGGTGCCCGCCTGGCTCAACGACGTGACGCTGTACCACAACCGCGGCGACTCGACCTACTCGGGCGAGTCCACCACGTACGGCGACTTCGCCGGGCTCGATGACCTCATGACCGAGCATCCCGACGTCGTGAACGGGTTCGTCGAGGTCTACCAGGACTGGATCGACCTCGGCATCGACGGGTTCCGCATCGACACCGCCAAGCACGTCGACTTCCCGTTCTGGGAGCAGTGGACGGAGCGCGTGCTCGACTACGCGCACGCGCAGGGCAAGGACGACTTCTTCATGTTCGGCGAGGTGTACGACGCCGACCCCGCCCTCCTGGCCCCGTACGTCCGCAAGACCGACATGAACTCGGTGCTCGACTTCGCGTTCCAGTCCGCGGCCACGAGCTTCGCCAAGGGCGGGAACGTGTCGACCCTCGAGAAGCTCTTCGCGGGCGATGACCGGTACACGACGACCGACTCGTCGGCGACCGCCCTCCCCACGTTCCTCGGCAATCACGACATGGGCCGTGTCGGCTACTTCCTCAAGGACAGCGGCGACGCCCTCGCACGAGACCTCCTCGCCCACGACCTGCTGTTCCTGAGCCGCGGCCAGCCCGTGGTCTACTACGGCGACGAGCAGGGCTTCACCGGCGTCGGCGCAGGAAACGACAAGAGCGCCCGTCAGTCGCTGTTCGCCAGCGAGGTGGCGGAGTACCGGGACCAGACGCTGATCACGGGCGAGACGGTGGGCGGCGTCGACCGCTTCGACACCGACACCCCGCTCTACACGCACATCGCGGACCTCGCGCAGCTGCGCGCCGACCACCCGGCGCTGGTGGACGGGGCCCAGATCGAGCGGTACGCCGCCGACGGGGTGTACGCCTTCTCGCGCGTCGACCCCGCAGAGCGCATCGAGTACCTCGTCGCGCTCAACAACACGACCTCGGCCTCCGCCGTCGACCTCACGACGCTCACCGCCGACGCGTCCTACGCGCCGGTCTACGGCGGCGGCGATCCGGTCGCCTCGGACGGCGCGGCGCAGGCGACTGTGACGGTGCCGGCGCTGTCGGCCGTCGTGCTCCGCGCCGATTCGACCGTGACCGCGCCCGCCGAGGCGGCCGGGCTCACGGTCTCGGTTCCCGAGGCCGGTGCGGGGGTCACCGGCTCCGCACCCGTCGCGGCGTCGGCCGACCAGTCGTGGCGGCAGACGAGCTTCGCCTGGCGCGTCGTCGGCTCCGACGAGTGGCAGCCGCTCGGCACCGCGGAGGACACTGCGCCGCGCGTGTTCCACGACGTCGACGGGCTCGCGACGGGCACGCTCGTCGAGTACCGCGCGGTCTCGACGGATGCGGCGGGGCAGCGCTCGGCCGCCTCCACCTACGCGTCGGTCGGCAACCGCGTGACCCTGGTCGAAGAGGAGGAGCCCGAGGAGCCGACCGAGCCCACGCCGTACGACTTCGTGAGCATCCCCGGCAGTCTCAACAGCGAGATGGGCTGCGCCGCGGACTGGTCGCCGGACTGCGACGAGGCGCAGATGACGCTCGTCGACGGGATCTGGCGGCTGACCGTGGATCTTCCCGCGGGCACGTACGAGTACAAGGTCGCCACCGAGAAGAGCTGGGACGAGAACTACGGCGCCGACGGTGCGCCCGGCGGCGCGAACATCGCCATCACCCACGACGGCGGGCCGATCACCTTCTACTTCGACCCCGTCACCAAGCGCGCCCAGTCCACGGCGGAGGGCCCGGTGGTGACGCTTCCGGGTTCGTTCCAGAGTGAACTGGGTTGCGCCGCGGACTGGTCGCCGGACTGCCTGCGGAGCCTCATGCTCGACGGCGACCGCGACGGCGTCTACGAGTTCGCGACCTCGCGCATCCCCACCGGCTCCTACGAGGTGAAGGTCGCCCACGGCCTCGGCTGGGACGAGAACTACGGCGCCGGAGGAGCACCGGGCGGCGCCAACATCGCGTTCAGCGTGACCGAGGGCAAGCGGGTGGTCTTCCGCTACGACCTCGCCACCCACGTGCTCGAGATCGTGGCGGCCGACCCGCCGCTGCCGGGCACCGGGGAGTCGCGTGCGCACTGGATCGACGCGGACACCATCGCGTGGCCCGACGACCTCGGCACCTCCGCCGCGGGTGCCGAGTGGGCGCTCTTCTCCTCGCCGGACGCCTCGCTGGCGCTCGCGGACGGCGAGGTCGCCGGCGGTGACCCGCAGGAGCTGGAGCTGGTGGCGGGCGGGCTCACCGCGGAGCAGGTGGAGCGGTTCCCCGCGCTCGAGGGCTTCACCGCCCTGCGCGTCGCCGGTGCGGACCGCGGCGACGTGGCGGCGCTCCTGCGCGGCCAGCTGCGCGTGGCGCAATGGGGCGCCGACGGCGCACTGACCGCGTTCACCGGGGTGCAGATCCCCGGCGTGCTCGACGACCTCTACGCGTCGGACGTCGCGGACGACTCCCTCGGCGTCTCGTTCGCCGGCGCGGGACGGAAGGCCACGACGACTTTCCGGCTCTGGGCGCCGACCGCGCAGTCCGCGACCCTCCTGACGTGGGAGGCAGGTTCGGACGCCGACCCGGTGCGTCACGAGGCGACCTTCGACGCGGCGGCCGGCACGTGGACCGCCGCCGGCGGACGCGAGCTCCGCGGCGACGAGTACCTCTGGGAGGTCGTCGTCTACGCGCCGAGCACCGATGCGATCGAGACCAACGTCGTCACCGATCCGGGCTCGGTCGCCCTGACGCTCAACTCCGAGCGGTCGGTCGCGATCGATCTCGACGACCGGGCGTTCATGCCGAAGCAGTGGCAGAAGACGAAGGCGCCGCGCATCGATCGGGCGGTCGACCGCGCGATCTACGAGCTCCACATCCGGGACTTCTCGATCACCGACGAGACCGTGCCCGAGCAGGAGCGCGGCACGTATCGCGCGTTCACGCGCGACAGCGCGGGCACCGCGCAGCTGCGTCAGCTCGCCGAAGCGGGCATCAACACCGTGCACCTGCTGCCGTCGTTCGACATCGCGACGATCGAGGAGGACCGTGCCGCCCAGCAGACGCCCGACTGCGATCTGGCGTCGTTCGGGCCGGCCTCCACCGAGCAGCAGGCGTGCGTCGAGGCGGTCGCCGACACCGACGGGTTCAACTGGGGCTACGACCCGTTCCACTTCACCACGCCCGAGGGATCGTACGCCGTCGACGCGGACGGCGGAGCGCGCGTGAGCGAGTTCCGCTCGATGGTCGGAGCGCTCCACGGCATGGGGCTGCAGGTGGTGCTGGATCAGGTCTTCAACCACACCGCGGCGTCGGGTCAGGCGGAGCGCTCCGTGCTCGACCGCGTCGTGCCCGGGTACTACCACCGGCTCAACGCGGCCGGCGCCGTGGAGACCTCGACCTGCTGCCAGAACGTCGCCACCGAGCACGAGGTCGCCCAGAAGCTCATGGTCGACTCGGTCGTCACGTGGGCGCGCGACTACAAGGTCGACGGCTTCCGCTTCGACCTCATGGGCCACCACTCGAAGGAGAACATGCTCGCGATCCGCGCCGCGCTCGACGAGCTCACCCTGAAGAAGGACGGCGTCGACGGAAAGCGCATCTACCTCTACGGGGAGGGCTGGAACTTCGGCGAGGTCGCCGACGACGCGCTGTTCGAGCAGGCGACGCAGGGGCAGCTCGGCGGCACCGGCATCGGGACCTTCTCCGATCGGCTGCGGGACGCCGTCCACGGCGGCAGCCCGGTCGACAGCGGCTCGACGTTCCGGCAGGGCTATGGCACGGGCCTCGGCACCGACCCCAACGGCGACCCCATCAACGGCACGAGCGAGCAGGCGCTCGCCGACCTCGCGCGGCAGACCGACCTCGTCAAGCTGGGCCTCGCAGGGAACCTCCGCGACTACGAGCTCACGACCGCCGACGGCGACGTGAAGAAGGGCTCCGAGCTCGACTACAACGGTCAACCGGCGGGATACGCCGACGAGCCGGATGAGATCATCACCTACGTCGACGCGCACGACAACGAGACGCTCTACGACCTGTCGGTGCTGAAGCTGCCGAAGGACACCCCGATGGCCGACCGCGTGCGGATGAACACGCTGTCGCTGGCCACCGTGACGCTGTCGCAGACGCCGTCGTTCTGGCACGCCGGCACCGAGCTCCTCCGCTCGAAGTCGCTGGATCGCAACAGCTACAACTCGGGCGACTGGTTCAACCGCATCGACTGGACCGGTCAGGAGTCCACGTTCGGCTCGGGCCTGCCGCGGGCGGCCGACAACGAGGAGAAGTGGGACATCATGGAGCCGCTGCTGGCCGATCCCGCGCTGAAGCCGGGCGCCTCCGACATGGCGGCGGCCGAGGCGGCCGCGCTGGACCTGCTGCGGGTGCGCTCGGACGTCGGCCTGCTGCGTCTCGGGTCCGCGGACCTCATCTCGCAGAAGGTGACGTTCCCCGCGAGCGGACCGGATGCGACGCCGGGGGTCATCGTCATGCAGATCGACGACCTCGTCGGGCCGAATGCCGATCCCGCCCTCGACGGGGCGCTCGTCGTCTTCAACGCGTCGCCCGATGCGACGACGCAGACGATCGACGATCTCGCCGGCCGCGGCTTCGCGCTCACGGCCGCCCAGGCCAAGGGCGCGGACCCCGTCGTGAAGACGACGACCTGGAATGCGGGGACGGGCACCGTCACGGTGCCGGCGCGCACGGTCGCGGTCCTGGTCGACGCCGCCGCGGTGAAGACCAGCACGACCGCCGCTCCGACGCGGCTGGTCGCCAAGCAGGGGACGCCGGTCAAGGTGACCGGCAAGGTCGTCGCCGCCGACGGCAGCGCGCCCGTGGGAACGCTGACGGTGACCGACGCGGGCAAGGTCGTGGCCACCGTCGCCCTCCCGGCATCCGCGAAGGGCCGGATCGACGTCACGCTGCCTAAGCTGCCGCGCGGCATCCACCTGCTGCGGACCTCGTTCACCGGCGCCGGCGATCACCGCGACTCCCGCTCGGGGGTGCGTCCGCTGTTCGTCTACTGATCCGCGGCCTGAATCGTCTACCCCCGACCGAGACACATGGCAGTCGTTGCCGCCTCCGTATCCGTGAGGCGGCAACGACTGCCGTCGTTCCACCTTCCGGCGTGAGATAGATGGACATCCATGTAAAATGATCACTGTGCCCATAAGGCACGGACGATGCCGTCGATATGCCTCACAAGGACGTGAACACATGAGCATGACCGTCACCGAATCCCTCTCCGCGGAGGAACGCGAAGCGATTCTGGATGCCGTGCGCGATTTCGCCCGGACCCACCTCGCCCCGAACGCGCTGGAGTGGGATCAGACCCGCCACTTCCCGCGTGATGTGCTCGCGATCGCGGGGGAGCTCGGCCTCGGCGGCATCTACGTGCGCGAGGACGTCGGCGGCAGCGGCCTCAGCCGCAGCGACGCGGTCGCGATCGTCGAGGAGCTCGCCGTCGGCGATCCCACCATCGCCGCCTACATCACGATCCACAACATGGTCGCGTGGATGATCGACCGCTACGGCACCGACGCCCAGCGTCACGCATGGCTGCCCCGGCTGGTCGCCATGACCGAGTTCGGCGCCTACTGCCTGACCGAGCCGGGAGCGGGTTCCGACGCGGCCGCGATCACGACCTCGGCGATCGCGGACGGCGACGACTACGTGCTGACCGGCGTGAAGCAGTTCATCTCCGGCGCCGGCGAGGCCGGTGTCTACGTCGTCATGGCGCGCACCGACCCTGCCACCGGTTCCGGGGCGGGAAGCGCCCGGGGGATCACCGCCTTCCTCGTGCCGGGTGACGCCGACGGCCTGTCGTTCGGACCCCACGAGAAGAAGATGGGATGGAACGCCCAGCCGACCCGGCAGGTGATCCTCGACCGGGTGCGCGTGCCGGCATCCGCGGTCCTGGGCTCGCTCGGCGGCGGCTTCGCGATCGCCATGAGCGGACTCAACGGCGGGCGCATCAACATCGCCGCGTGCTCGCTCGGCGGAGCGCAGTGGGCCCTCGACCGGGCCGTGCGGTACGTGCACGAACGGTTCACGTTCGGCGAGCCGCTGGCCGACAAGCAGGCGATCGTCTTCCGCCTCGCCGACATGGCCACCGAGCTCCGTGCGGCGCGCGCGCTCGTCCAGGGCGCGGCGCTGGCTCTCGATCAGACGACCCCGGGCAGCTCCGACTACGCCGAGGTGACCGTGCAGTGCGCGATGGCCAAGCGCTACGCGACCGATGCCGGCTTCACGATCGCCAACGAGGCACTGCAGCTGCACGGCGGATACGGCTACCTGCAGGACTACGGCATCGAGAAGGTGGTGCGGGACCTCCGCGTCCACCAGATCCTCGAGGGGACCAACGAGATCATGCGGGTCATCATCGGCCGGCACGTGCTCGCCGAGGGTGCACGGTGATCGCGTCGTGCGTCCCGCCCCGCGAGATGAAAGCATGACGACATGACCGACTACGCGACCATCCTGACCGAGACGCGCGGACGCGTCGGCTGGATCACCCTCAACCGCCCCGAAGCGCTCAATGCGCTGAACTCGACGCTCGTGGCCGAGCTCGCCGCCGCCGCGGCGGCCTTCGACGCCGACGAGGGCATCGGCTGCATCGTCCTCACCGGGTCGGAGCGGGCGTTCGCCGCCGGCGCCGACATCAAGGAGATGGAGTCGAAGTCCTCCCGCGACATGGCGATGGACAACCCCTTCGTCGGTCTCGAGGCGTTCAGCCGGGTGCGGACCCCGGTCGTCGCCGCGGTCGCCGGCTACGCCCTCGGCGGCGGATGCGAGCTGGCCATGACGTGCGACATCATCCTCGCCGCCGACACCGCGAAGTTCGGCCAGCCGGAGATCACCCTCGGGGTCATCCCCGGTCTCGGCGGCACGCAGCGGCTCCCCCGGGCGATCGGCTACTACAAGGCCGCCGAGCTGGTGCTCACGGGACGCATGATGGACGCCGTCGAGGCCGAGCGCGCCGGCCTCGTCTCGCGCGTCGTCCCGGCCGCCGAGCTCCTCGACGAGGCCGGCAAGGTCGCCGAGGCGATCGCGTCGAAGTCGCTGCCGGTCGTCTACGCCGCCAAGGAGGCGCTGCGGGCCTCGCAGGAGACGACGGGAGCGGAGGGGCTGCGCTTCGAGAAGCAGGTGTTCTCGTCGCTGTTCGCCCTCGACGACCAGAAGGAGGGCATGGCCGCCTTCCGCGAGAAGCGCCCGCCCGAGTTCACGAACCGGTGACGGGGTCGCCCGCCCCGGCGCGCAGTCGCGCGATCGCACCGATGAGCGCGTCGAGGTCCTCATCGCCCAGCCCCGGCCGCGAGAACACGTCGCGGTTAAGCGCCGTCGTCGCGCGCTCGGCGAGCGACCGCCCGGCGGTGGTGAGCGCCACGAGCGTCGCCCGGCCGTCGGTCGGATGGGGCTCGCGGCGCACGAGCCCCGCGGCTTCCAGCCGGTCGACGGTGCTGGTCACGCTCGTGGGATGCACCTGCAGCCGCCGCGCCGCGGAGCCCACCGGCATCCGCCCCTCCCGGGTGAAGCTCAGCAGGGTCAGCAGCTCGTACCGCGCGAAGCTCAGCCCGAGCGGCTTCAACGTCTCGTCGACACGCGCCAGCAGCAGCTGGTGGGCGCGCATGATCGAGGTCACCGCCGTCATGCCGGCGGCGGCATCGGTCCAGCCGTGCGCGATCCACTGGCGTCGCGCCTCGGCGATGGGATCGCCTGCCGGGGGTGTCACGCGGGCCACAATGCGCCTCCTGCCGTCGGGGATCACGCTAGTCGGTTTCCTCCTGCGCGCTGGTCGGCGTGCGGGCGCGCTCAATAGACTCGAAGGTCGGAGGACGTCATGAGAATCGTGGTGCTGGTCAAGGAAGTCCCGGACACCTATGGTGACCGCAAGCTCGACCTCGAGACCGGTCTGTCGCAGCGCGACGCGTCGGAGCGGGTGCTCGACGAGATCGGCGAGCGGTCCCTCGAAGTGGCCCTCTCGTACGCCGACGCGCACGCCGGAACCGAGGTCGTCGTGGTGTCGATGGCTTCGGAGGCGGCGACCGCGACCATCCGCAAGGGCCTCGCGATGGGCGCGTCGTCGGCGATCCAGGTGGTCGACGAGGCGCTCGCCGGCGCCGACCTCGGCGTGACGGCGAAGGTGCTCGCCGCGGCCGTCCGCCGGGCGGGCTTCGACCTCGTCATCACCGGCAACCTGTCCACCGACGGCACCGCCGGCGTGCTCCCCGCGATGCTCGCCGAGCACCTGGGCGTGCCGCACGCGACGGCGCTGTCGGCGGTGGAGATCTCCGAGACCGCGGTGGCCGGCACCCGTGCGGCCGACGGCGGTGCCGCGCACGTGACGGCGCCGCTGCCCGCGGTGATCTCGATCACCGAGGCGCTCCCCGACGCGCGGTTTCCGAACTTCAAGGGCATCATGGCGGCCAAGAAGAAGCCGTTCGAGACGCTGTCGCTGGCCGATCTCGGGGTGGACGTCGACCCCGGCGTCGCGCCCCAGACCATCATGACGGCGGTCACGGAGAAGCCCCCGCGCGGTGCGGGCGTGAAGCTCGTCGACGAGGGCGACGCCGGCGAGAGGCTCGCCGCGTACCTCATCGAGAACCGGCTGGTGTGAGGAGACGACGATGACCGACTTCGCAGATGACTCGATCCTGGTCGTGCTCGACGTGACCCCCGGCGGCGAGCTCGCCTCGTCGTCCGCCGGCCTGCTGGGCGCCGCCGCCGCGGTGGGCACTCCGGTGGCGCTCGTGGTGGGCGGCGGCGACGGTGCGGCAGCCTCGGCCGGGCAGCTCGGTGCCGCGGTGGTGCTCACCGCGGCGGGAGACGCGGGCGCGCTGACCACGCCGATCGTGGACGCCGTGGCCGCCGCGTTCGCCCTCGTGCAGCCCGACGCGGTGCTCGTGTCGAACTCGATCGAGGGCCGCGACGTCGCCGGCCGTTTCGCCGCGCGGCAGTCGCTGGCGCTGTCGGTCGATGCCGTCGGCGTCGTCCGCGACGACCAGGGCGTGCTGGCGCAGCACTCCGTCTACGGCGGCGCCTACAACGTCACCAGCGCCCCCACCTTCGGCGCCCCGGTGATCACCGTGCGCCAGGGCGCGGTCGACGCGCGGGCCGAGGCGCAGGAGCCGCGCGTGCAGGCGCTGGAGGTCGCGGCCTCCGGCGCTCCGGCCGCGACGGTCGACTCGTTCGAAGCCGTCGTGGCGACCTCCTCGCGCCCCGAGCTGCGAGGGGCGACACGGGTCGTCGCCGGCGGCCGCGGGCTCGGATCCCAGGAGAAGTTCGCGCTCGTGGAGCAGCTCGCCGACGCGCTCGGCGCGGCGGTCGGCGCCTCGCGGGCGGCCGTCGACGCCGGGTACATCCCCTACGCCCACCAGGTCGGCCAGACCGGCGTCTCGGTCTCGCCGCAGCTGTATGTCGCTCTCGGCATCTCCGGAGCTATCCAGCACAAGGCGGGAATGCAGACCGCGAAGACGATCGTCGCGATCAATAAAGACGGCGACGCGCCCATCTTCGACATCGCCGACTTCGGCATCGTGGGCGACGTGTTCACCGTCGTCCCGCAGCTGATCGCGGCCCTCGAAACCAAGAAGTCCTGATGGCGACACGCGGTCCGGGAGTGCCCTCGATCCGGCGCGGTCTGCCGCGCCGTCCCGGCGGCGAGTCCTGGCCGCCCGCCGGCGTCGCACCCGAGCCGGACGCGGCCTCGGAGGCGGACGCCGTCGCGGGGCCCGGGCCGGACGCCGTCCCCGCGGCACCGCCGGTTGTGACGCCGGAGCAAGGGGCCGCGCCGTCGGACGCCGCGCTCACGCACGACGGGGACATCGGCACCGCGGCTCCGGCAGGGTCGCCTGTCGCCCTGCGGCGCGGTCTGCCCCGAACGCCCGGCGGCGACGCATGGCCGCCCGCCAGGGACACAGCGGGCCCGGCAGCGACCCCGGCGCCCGCGGCAGGGTCAGCGGCGTCGTCGGCGTCTGCGGCCGCCTCGACCGCACCGGCGCCCGCGGCCGCCCCGACCGCCTCCGCCTCGGCCGCCTCCGCCCCGGCGCCGTCGACGGCGCCCACGGCGCCCGACGCGCCCGACCCCGTCGCCGCGGACGCCGACGCGGATGCCGCGGACACGGGCGTCCGCCGCGGTCTGCCCCGCGTGGCGGGCGGCGCGCCCTGGCCGGCACTCGACATCCGCATCCACGCCCCACGCCCCGCAGCCCCCAGCCCTGCGGTCGGCCCGGCCGGTCCGATCCCGGCCGCCGCTCCGGCCGCGCCGTCGCCCACCGTCGACGTCGCCGCATCGGAGCCGACGGTCACCGCTGCCGCCCCGGCGACCGTCGCCTCACCCGGCGCAGTGGTCATCCCCGCGGCCGAGCGCATGCCGCTCACCGCTCCTCGCACGGTGTGGCCCGGTCGTGCCGCCTTCCACCGCCCGCCGGCGAAGCCCGAGCCCACGCGCGTCGGGCCGTTCACCCGCGGGCAGTGGGCGGGCGCACTCCTCGTCGGCGGCGCGGGTCTGCTCGTCGTCGCGGCCATGGCGGTCGCGCTGGTGCGCGTCGTCCTGTCGCTGCCCGCGATGCAGGACTTCCTCGCGGCCTATCCGGGGGAGTACCACCTGCCCGAGTCGGCGCCCGTCGGCATCCCCGCCTGGATCGGCTGGCAGCACTTCTTCAACGCCTTCTTCATGCTGCTGATCATCCGCACGGGGCTGCAGATCCGCACCGAGAAGCGGCCGGCGGTGTTCTGGACGCCCCGGCGCAACAAGAAGGGCAAGACGAGCCTCACGATCTGGTTCCATCAGGCGCTCGACCTCCTGTGGCTCGTCAACGGCGCCGTCTTCGTCGTGCTGCTGTTCGCCACGGGGCAGTGGATGCGGATCGTCCCCACCAGCTGGGAGGTGTTCCCCAACGCGCTGTCGGCCGCGCTCCAGTACGTGTCTCTGGACTGGCCCACCGAGAACGGCTGGGTCAACTACAACTCGCTGCAGCAGCTCGCCTACTTCTCAACGGTGTTCCTCGCGGCACCGCTGGCGGCGATCACCGGCTTCCGCATGAGCGCGGTGTGGCCCAAGAAGAGTGCGCGCCTGAGCGCCGCGTACCCGATCGAGTGGGCGCGCAAGGTCCACTTCCCGGTGATGCTCTATTTCGTGGCGTTCATCATCGTGCACGTCGCGCTCGTGTTCGCGACGGGGGCGCTGCGCAACCTCAACCACATGTACGCCGCGCAGGGCTCGGTCGACGGCGTCGCCTACGCCGACAACTGGACCGGCTTCTGGATCTTCGTGGCTTCCGTCGCGGTGATGGCGGGGGGCTGGATCGCGGCGCGGCCGCTCGTCATCGCGCCGATCGCCAAGCTCTTCGGCACCGTCAGCGGCCGCTGAGCAGGACCTCGACCCGGCTCAGCGGTCGGGCATCCGCTCCGCTATCACGGCGAGCGGCGCCTCGAGCCGTCGCGCGCGGGCGAGGTCGTGATGCGCGACCTCCTCGGCGAAGACGCGCGTGAGGGCGGCGAGCGATGCCGACAGGGCATCGACCGTCACCGTTCCCGCGCGGGCCGCTGCGAGCGCGGTGCGCAGCCCGATGGGCAGCCGGTCGGCGTCGCGCCCATGCCACGGGTCGAGGCCGTCGCTGAGGCAGGCCAGTGCGATCGTCTGGTCGCGCAGATGGTCGAGCATGATGGTCGCCTGCCAGACGCGCCCGCGCGCCACGGCCGAGCGAGCGTGGAGCGCGTACAGCCATCCCATGCCGATGAGGCCGTCGACGTCGGGTGGCGTCGGTCGCGTCGGGGAGTTGGCGTCACCGAAGATGAGCGCGAATCCGTCCTCGGTCTCGCGGAATGCGTCGTGCGGCCAGAACGAGACGTCGACCTGCAGGCTGGAGGCCAGCAGGAACACACGGTAGCGCGCGTCGCGCGTGTGGACGTCGAGGGTGTCGGCGACGTCGGCCCGGTCGTGCATCCAGGCAGTCCACGCGTCCACGACCACGGCCTCGTCGACCCCCGGTGCCAGCTTCAGCACCAGGTCGATGTCGGACCAGCGGTCCTCACGTCCTCGGGCGGCCGAGCCGACCAGGGCCGCGCCCACGATGTCGGGGGACTCTTCGGCGTGGGCGATCATCGCGCCCCGCAGCAGCTCACGCTCCTCGACGGTGAACATTGCGGTCAGCGGACGAAGCGCACCTCGGTCAGCGTCTCGCCGAGGAAGGGCTCCGTGTGCGTCGCACCGTCGAGGGTGAAGCCGTTGCGCGTGTAGAAGCGGTGCGCGCGAGGGTTGTCCTCGGCGACCCAGAGGTAGAGCTCCGGGTCGGAGGCGACGGCGTCGAACAGCTTCTGCCCGATGCCGGTGCCGTGGAAGCGATCCAGCAGGTAGATGAAGTAGAGCTCGCGGTTGCGCGGGGCGTCGCGGTCGCGCGCGGGGCCGGAGCCGGCGAAGCCGACGATCTCGCCCTCGACGAGCGCGGCGACCATCGTGAAGCCCTCGCCCTGCTGGGCCCAGTGGGTCCACAGCTCGGCCAGGCGCTTGGGGGAGACGTTCTCGAGGGCGGCCTTGCTGATCAGGTGATCGTAGGTCTCATGCCAGCAGGTCGCGTGCACGCGGCCGAGAGCCTCGGCATCCACGTCACGAACAGGACGGACGACGGTGTCGGTCAGCGGTTCGGCTTCCATGGGGCCGACTCTACGTCCGGCCCGGGCAATCACGAAATCGGCGCGAGCCGTGTCAATCAGCGGTCCGTCGCCTGTCGATATCCCACAACGGATTTCGTATTCACGTGGGTCTCATCGCTAGCATCGCGCTTCGTGAATGTGTGGTGGCGGACCCTCCTGACGATCTGGCGCGCGAAGGTGCTGCTGCGCCGCCGCGGACCCATCGCGCCGACCTCGGTCGGACGGGTGCGGCTGCGCACGCTGCCGACCGACATCGACCTCCTCGGGCACATGAACAACGGCCGCTACGCGTCGCTGTTCGACCTCGGGCGGTTCGACCTGCTCATCCGCACCGGCATCTGGGATGCCATGAATGCGCAAGGGTGGTACGCGGTCGTCGCGAGCGAGACGGTGACCTTCCGCAAGTCTCTGCAGCTGTGGCAGCGCTTCACGGTCGAGTCGCGACTGTACGGCCACGACGACAAGGCGGTCTACCAGATCCACCGCGCGGTGGTGGATGGCGAGGTCTACGCCGAGATGATCGTGCGCGCGCGGTTCCTCCGGCGAACGGGCGGCGTCGTCAACACCGAGGAGCTGTTCGAGGCGCTCCACCGGCCCGACGACCTGCCGCCGCTGCCCTCTTGGGTGACCGACTGGGCCGTCGGCGCGGCGCTTCCCTCGACGAAGGCACCCGCGCCGAGTCTCTGGGACTAGCGCCGCAGCCGGCGCACCCGGTGGCGGTGGTCGGCGAAGAGGACGAGAACACCGGTGGTGAGTGCGCCGAGGCCGACCCACGGCGCCCAGCCGAGCGTTCCTCCGGAGGCGGGCAGTCCGCCACCCGGGGGTTCGGTCGCATCCGGCAGGAGCCCGCTCGGGTCGGGTGACGGCGCCGTCGCGGTCGGCGCCGGGGTGGGGGTCGCATCCGGCGTGACCGTCGGTGTGGGCGTCGCGGTCGGCGTCGGCGTGACAGTCGGTGTGGGCGTCGGCGTGGCGGTCGGCGTCGGAGTCGGGGTCACGGTCGGTGTCGGTGTCGGTGTCGGCGTCGGCGTCGGCGTGACAGTCGGTGTGGGCGACGGCGTGGCGGTCGGCGTCGGAGTCGGGGTCACGGTCGGCGTGGGCGTGGGCGTCGGCGTCGGGGTCGGCGTCGCGCCCGCTTCGATGCACGTGAGTTCGGCGGCGAAGGGGAAGTCGTGGACCTCGCGCGGAGTGCCGATGGGCCCGGCTGCGGGGCCGTGGACGAACGAGGCGGCGATGACGTTGCCTTCGATGTTCTGCGTCACCTGCCAGTTCAGGTCGGCGTACGGCGCGTACAGGGTGCCCTCGAGAGTGTCGCCTCCGCTGACGACGACCGAGGCGGCGTCCACGAAGTTCCACAGGATGTACGGCGCCTGGGCGCCGCCGATCCCGGCGCTGTTGGGGATGGTGCCCGAGAAGGACGTGCCGAAGACGTTGACAAGAAGCGGGTTGCTCGCCGTCGGTCCTCCCGAGAACGTGATGCTGTCGAGGTTCTCGAGCGCGGTCGTAGTGAGGTTCAGCACGTTGGTCTGCCCGGCGACCAGCTCGACGCGGCCGTTCGAGCCCGGACCGGGGGCCGGCAGCGGGGATCCGTCGTCGCGGTTTCGGAGCTCGATCGTCGGTGTGCAGCGGCCGAGGACGGTCGCCGTCGTGCGGTACTGACCGAATGCGGTGGCGATGTCGATCAGGTCGGTCGGCACCGGGGCGGACACCGACGCGGCGGACTGCGTGATCGTGCCCTCGATGCGCGGCTGGGAGTCGAACGTCGCACCGGGCTCGACGATGCGGAACGACTGGCCCGCGGCGTCGGGCACGTCGTAGGTCGAGGCATCGGCGATCTTCGCGTATCCCTGCCCGCCCAGCATCCGCAGGATGAGGGAGCCGTCGTCCGGCCAGACGACCCCGCCGTCGACATGGAGCGCCACGAAGGAGTCGTCCCCGTCGGCCGTGTAAGTCGGGCGCGCGGCGATGATGTTGTACGCCGTGAGGAAGGAGAGGTCGCCGCCGACGGCGATGGTCCCCTCCGCCTCGTCGGCGTTGAGCACCACGTCGCCTTCCACGAAGACGAGGAATCCGCTGTTGGCAGTTCGGGCGAGTCCGTGGCCGACCGGGTCCGTCACCGGGTTGAGCGGGCCGATCGTGTCGCCCGGGGCGCCGACGGCCGGCGCGAGCGGGGACCCGATCCCGATCACGACCGCCGCACCGGCGACCGCCGCCCACACCCAGGGCGTTCGGCGCGTCGGACGGTGACTCACCCGACCCACGGTACCCACGCGAAGGCCGATGCGGAACGGCCTCGACCGCGGCACCCGCTAGCGTGTGAGCGTGATCGCGATCGTCGTGCGCAGCGCGCGCCTCCTGGCCGCGCACTGGCCTGCGCTGCTGGCGTGGATGCTCGGCGGCACGCTGGCGCACTATCTCGTGCTGGAGCTCGCGTCGCTCGTGGGGGCGCGTACCGCGCTGGGCGGCATCCTCCTCCTTCCGCTCGCGGCCCTCTGCCTTCTCGTGGCCTATGTCGCGATGTTCCTCGTCCTGCGGGACGGGATGCGGAAGCTGCGGAGCCTGGCGCCGTTGCCGGAGGATGCGCGCGCGCGACGGAAGGCGTTCCTCGACGGCATCCTCGGCGGCATCCTCCCCTTCGTGGCGTTCTACACCGCGTGGGGGTTCATGCGCGAGGACGTCGTCTCGTACATCAACGGTGCGTTCGCCTGGCAGTTCCAGTGGGGCCTGAGCGCCGCCGTCGCCGGCGCGGACTACGACACGTCCGGAACGATCGACGATCTCGGCTTCGATCCCTTCACGCTCTCGCTCCTCCTCGGCGCCTTCGTGGCGCGGTGGCTGCACCAGCGCTACCGTGCGCGGCTCCCCGGATGGACGGGCGTGGCCGCGGTGTATCTCGAGGCGCTGTGGGTCTACCTGGCCGCCTATCTCGTGAAGGACGCCCTCGGCCTTCTCACCGCGTGGGTCGACGGGCGCCAGGCGATGGTCTGGCTCGCGGACCTCCGGGAGGGTCTCGTGGGTGTCTTGGCGCCGCTGGGCTTCCTCTGGGACGGGGTCGAGTGGCTGCTCGGCGAAGCAGGCGGCCTCATCCTCCTGCCGGTCGCGTGGCTGACGATCGCGGGCGTGATCTACGGGCAGGCGGTGCGCGCCGCGGCGCCGCAGCTCGGCGGGCGCACGGTGGAGCGGTGGCGAAGCCGCTACGGCACCATCCCGCAGCGCCTCCGTCGCCGGCTCGCCGACCTCGGCGAGAGCTTCGTCGGCCGCTTCCGTCCGATCGGACGCGCCCTCGTGCTGATGTGGCGGGCAGGCCCGGTGCTGATCGGGTCGTACGTCCTGCTCAGCACCGTCGTCACCCTCGCGGAGCAGTGGGGACTCATCGGGATCTCGCGACTGCTCGGCCCGCACGACTACCGCTCGTTCTGGGGGCCCGTGTTCGTCGCGCTGACGCTGGGCGTGTCGGTGATCATCGAGCCGCTGCGGGTGAGCGTCGTCGCCGCCTCGTACGACGAGACGCTCGATCGGCTGTCAGCGGTCGACAGCGAAGCGGAGGTCCAGACCGCCGGCGGCAGTGCTCCCGGTGGAGAGCTCGACGACGAGGTCGTCGCCGACGCCGCTCGGGAGCAGGACAAGGGCGACGAGGTCGTACGGAATGCCGGTGCGTGAGGTGCAGGTCGTCTGAGCGCCGACCGGCGGCGCCCAGTCGAGGGTGGTGACGCTCATCCAGCTGCGACCTGTCGCGGGCTCGACGATCCTCGGCGCCTGGCATCCGAGGAAGCGGTGGCCGCGATCGACGCGGATCGTCACGACGACCGGCTCGGTCCCGCTCGGCGCGCCGACCTCGGCGGCGTCGACAGGCTCGATCGTCACCGGACCGAAGTCCCAGTCCGCGATGGAGGTCGATGCGCCGGCGGCGACCGGCCGCTCGGCGTTTCGCACCGTCCCGAACTCGAGCGTGTCGAGAGCGAAGAGGCCTGCCGGGACGAGCACGACGAGCACAGCGAGGGCGACGGCGTTCCGGCGCCACCACGCGCGGGTCATGGGCTGACCCATCCGGTGCGGATGAGCGCGCGGTCGGACACCCGGGGCAGGTCCGAGAGCGACAGGGGGATCTCGATGACGGAGTCGCCCTCGAGGCTCAGCGCCGGATCGCCCGGCCCCGCGCCGTTGTCCTGGGCGATCTGCAGGACGGCGGCGCCCGTGATGGCATCCGCCGGCACCTCGAAGGCGAGCGAGCCCGCCTGCGGGATGTCCACGTGGAGGCGGGAATCGAGGAGGGTCGCCGTGCGGTCGAGGGTGAGGGGGCGCTCGCTCGCCGCGATCGTGCGGTCGGGGAGCACGAGGTAGGCGACGCCGATCGCGCCAGGGCTCTCGGTGCGAACGGTCCAGGCGTCGAGGTCGACCACGACCCACGTTCCGCTGGCCTGCCAGCCGCCGCTCGCCGTCACCCCGTCGGACACCACGACATCGCGGACGGTCACGGCGAGGTTGTCGCCGACGGCCGGTGTCCCGAGCGAGGCCGTGACGCGGAACGGGTCGGTCATCCGCGCCTCGCCGTCGGGCGTCGCGGCGGCGACGAACCACGCGGCGACCAGCAGCAGGATGCCGACGAGCCAGCCGCGGAACCCTCTCATGATTCCGCTCCCGCTCCGACGTCTTCGAGCGGGATCGTGACGACCGCGGCCGGCGCCCGATCCACCCAGCTCTCCCCGGACGAGAGCAGCTGCGCCTGGTAGAGCGTGGCGTCGCCGAGGACGATCTTCAGAGCATCGCCGTCGGCGTAGGCGTCCCCCGGGACGACCCAGCTGAACGCGAGGAGGGCCGGGACGCCCGGCTGGAGCCACGGCGTCACGGTCTGATCGTCCTCGCGCACGATCCCGTCCGCGGCGCGGCCATCCCCCTCCAAGAGCACGGCGCGCTGCACCCCCTCGCTGCCGAACGTGGCGAGCGGGCGGTCCCAGCGATTCTCGACCTCGACGAGCAGTACGAGCAGGCGCTCACCCTTCTCCTCGTCGGGGAACGCGCCGGTGCCGCTCAGCGAGTCGATGAGCACGCCGCGCTCCACGGTGATGGCCAGCTGTGGACTCGTGTGCGTCTCACCGGCCGTCAGCTCGTCGAGGGTCTTCGCCTCGGCGGGCACGTCGTTCAGCCCGCCGAACGCCGCTGTGGCCGCGAGGAACAGGACCGTCCCGATCGTGGCGAACCATTTCGTGGGCACGCGGTCGGTGGCGGCCCGCAGCCGTGCGAACCGGTTCGGGCGCGGGGCCTGCACGGGTTCGGTCACGCCGACAGCCTAGGGGAGTGCCCGGGCGGGGGAGCCAGCCGGGGCGGGTGGGGGGGGCTAGGCCCGGGCGCGGGCGGCGAAGGCGTCGGCGAGGGCTTCGCGCACGATCCGGATGCCCGAGCGCTCCACGTCGGAGCGGCGGACGGCCGTGAAGACCTCGCGGACGGGCGCGCCGGGGAGGTCGGTCAGCCGCAGCGGCGGGCGCTCGCCGGCCCACAGCAGGTCGGGAAGGAGCCCGACCGCGTGACCGGCGGCGATGAGCGGCACGTGCGCGGTGAGATCGGCGAGCTCGAAGCGCACATCGGGCTCGAACCCCGCGGCCCGGCACTGCTGCACGGCCCAGTCGCGGGCGGCGGTGCCGCGCGGCTCGAGCACCCACGGGCGGGAGCGGAGGGACGCCAGATCGCGGGCGCCGTCGGCGGAGGCGACCCTCACCGGGTCGGTGCCGAGCAGGTGGCGCTCGAGGCCGGAGCGGTGCTCGCGGGTGTGACCGGGGTACTGCTCCGCGATCACGAGGTCGAAGCCGCGGGCGGACAGCTCGAACAGGCCCTCTTCGGGCGGGGTCTCGGCGACCTCGACGCGCAGCTGCGGCGCGCGCTCGGCAAGGAGGGTCAGCGCCGCCGGCACGAGGGCGCGGGCGGCGGTCTGGAAGACGGCGATGCGGACGGGGGCGACGCCCGGCCGCAGCGTCTCGAGCTCGGCGCGAATGCGCTCGTCGAGCGCGAGGGCTCGGGCGGCGTGGGCGGCGAGGGCGGCGCCGTGCTCGGTGAGGCGGACGCGTCGCCCGTCGGGCTCCAGGAGGGGGACGCCCGCCTCCCGCTCCAGCTGGGCGAGCTGCTGCGACACCGTCGACGGGCTGTAGGCGAGCGCCTCGGCGACGGCGGACAGCGTGCCGCGCAGGGCGAGCTCGTGGAGAAGACGCAGCCGTCGCAGCTCGAACACGGGTGCCTCTCAAATGATCGACAGGAACGAACGATAACCATCGTAGATGGTCGCTTTTCTCGAAGCGTGGTGGTGCCTCACCCTGAAGGGATGAACTCGGGGCAGGCTGGAGTCGTGGCGGAAGGGGCGGACATGGCAGGGGAGGCGATCACGGAACTGGTCGAGCAGTCGATCGCGTTGGCGCAGCGATGGGTGGCGGAGTCGGCGGAGGCCGACGTGGACCCCGCGGCCGAGCGGCTGGCCGGTGTGCTGAAAGACCCGAACGGCCTGCCGTTCACGATCGGCTTCGTCGACGGCGTCATGCGCCCCGAGAGCCTGACGGCCGCCGCGGCCAACCTCAGCCGCGTGGCTCCCCTCGTGCCGGACTTCCTGCCCTGGTACCTGCGCGGGGCGGTGCGCACCGGCGGTGCCGTCGCGCCCGTGCTGCCCGCGCCCACCGTGCCGATCGCCCGCCGGGCGCTGCGCGAGATGGTCGGTCACCTCGTCGTCGACGCGCGTCCCGAGAAACTCGGGCCCGCGATCGCACGGCTGCGCGAGACGGGGGCGCGCCTCAACCTCAACCTCCTCGGCGAGGCCGTGCTCGGCGAGTCCGAGGCGCTGCGGCGCCTCGACGGCATCCACGACCTCATCCGCCGTGACGATGTCGACTATGTGTCGGTCAAGGTGTCCGCGATCGCGAGCCACATCTCCATGTGGGCCTTCGACGAGGTCGTCGACGCGGTCGTGGAGCGCCTGCTGCCGCTGTACCTCACGGCGGCAGGGGGCGACGGCGCGGCGCCCACGTTCATCAACCTCGACATGGAGGAGTACCGCGACCTCGACCTGACGATCGCGGTGTTCACGCGCATCCTCGAGGACCCGCGGCTGGCGGGCCTCGAAGCGGGCATCGTGCTCCAGGCCTACCTGCCCGACGCGCTGCCGGCCCTGCGGCGGCTCACCGCGTGGGCGCGGGAGCGCGTCGCCGCGGGCGGCGGACGCATCAAGGTGCGCCTGGTGAAGGGGGCGAACCTGGCGATGGAGCGCGTGGACGCCGTCATGCACGGCTGGGCCCTGGCGACGCACGCATCGAAGCTGGACTCCGACGCCGGCTACCTCCGGTGCCTCGACGAGGCGCTGCGCCCCGAGAACACGGCGGCCGTCCGCATCGGCGTGGCCGGGCACAATCTGTTCGACATCGCCTATGCGTGGCTTCTGGCCGGTGAGCGCGGCGTCCGCGACGCGGTCGAGTTCGAGATGCTCCTCGGGATGGCCCAGGGCCAGGTGCAGGCGGTGTCGCGCGAGGTCGGCCACGTGCTGCTCTACGTGCCCGTCGTCCGCCCCGACGAGTTCGACGTCGCCATCAGCTACCTCGTGCGACGGCTGGAGGAGAACGCATCGAGCGAGAACTTCCTCTCGGCCGCCTTCGATCTCGCCGACGACCCTGAGATGTTCGCCCGCGAGCGGGACCGGTTCGTGCAGTCGGTGGAGCGCGCGGGCGACCGGATGCTCCCCGACACGCCGAACCGGCAGCAGGATCGTCGCGGCTCCTCGGTGGACGGCGCCGGTCCCGCCGAGACGGCGTCGGATCCGGACGCCGGGGTGGATGCCGCCACGGTCCCCCTCCCGCGACCCGCGGCGGAGTCGGCGCTGACCCAGGCCGTGCTGACGATCAGCGCCGACGAGGACGATGCCTTCGTCGAGACGGCGGTATTCGCGTCGCACGAGTCGGCCGCGTCACGGTCGCCGCTGCGACGCGGCGGTGCGCCGGGCTTCCGCAACGCGCCCGACACCGATCCCGCCCTGCCCGGCAACCGGGAGTGGGCGCGGGAGATCCTCGGACGCGTGACGACCTCCACGCAGGGCGACCAGACCATCGCCGCGGCGCGCATCGACGACGCCGAGACGCTGGAGGCCGCCGTCGCGCGCGTGCGCGAGGTCGCCGCGGCGTGGGGGGCGACGCCGGCCGTCGAGCGCAGCACCGTGCTCCAGTCCGCCGCGCGCGCCCTCGAGAAGCGGCGCGGGGCGCTCATCGAAGTGGCGGCGTCCGAGACCGGAAAGGTGTTCGCGGAGGCCGACGTCGAGGTGAGCGAAGCGGTCGACTTCGCGAACTATTACGCGGCGACCGCCCGCGAACTCGACCGGGTGAGCGGTGCGGTGTTCGTGCCCGCGCGGCTGACGCTCGTCACCCCGCCCTGGAACTTCCCGGTCGCGATCCCGGCGGGCGGCGTGCTGGCCGCGCTCGCCGCCGGGTCGGGGGTCGTGTTCAAACCCGCTCCGCAGGCGCGGCGGTGCGCGGCGGTGGTCGCCGAGGCGATCTGGGACGCGCTCGACGAGGCCGGCCTCCCGCGGGAGCTCGTCACGCTCGTCGACGTGGACGAGGGCGCTCTCGGACAGCGGCTCATCTCGCACCCGAACGTCGACCGCGTGATCCTGACCGGGTCGTGGGACACGGCCGCCCTCTTCCGCTCGTGGCGCCCCGATCTGCCGCTGCTGGCCGAGACCAGCGGCAAGAACGCGATGATCGTGATGCCCTCCGCCGATCTCGACCTCGCGGCGGCCGACCTCGTGAAGAGCGCTTTCGGGCACGCCGGACAGAAGTGCTCCGCCGCGTCGCTCGCGATCCTCGTGGGCTCGGTCGGCCGCTCCCAGCGCTTCGCGCGGCAGCTCGTCGACGCCACGCGCTCGCTGCGCGTGGGGATGCCGTCCGATCCGCTGAGCGAGGTCGGGCCGGTGATCGAGCCGCCGCAGGGCAAGCTCGCCTGGGCTCTCGGAACAGCGGGGAACTCCCTGGAGGAGGGGGAGCGCTGGCTCGTCGAGCCGTCGGAGGTCGACGCGCCCGGGGCCGAGGGCAGGCTCTGGACGCCGGGGATCCGCGTGGGCGTGCGACCGGGCTCGCGTACGCACCTCGAGGAGTTCTTCGGTCCGATGCTCGGCGTCATGCACGCCCGATCGCTGACCGAGGCGATCGAGCTGCAGAACGCGGTCGCCTACGGGCTGACGGCGGGCCTGTACACCCAGAACCCCGACGATCTGGCCCTCTGGCTGGACCGCGTCGAAGCCGGCAACCTCTACGTCAACCGCGGCATCACCGGCGCCATCGTGCAGCGTCAGCCGTTCGGCGGCTGGAAGCGCTCCTCGGTCGGAGCAGGCGCCAAGGCCGGTGGCCCGAACTACCTCATCGGGCTGGGCTCCTGGCGCGCCACCGCCGGCGCCGCGCAGTCGTCGACGCTGCACCTGCGCGGACTCGACAGCCGCATCACCGCGGTCATCGAGGCCGCCCAGCCGACCCTCGACTACGACTCCTTCGAGTGGCTGCGCCGGGGCGCGCTGTCGGACGCGGTCGCGTGGGACCGCGAGTTCGGGCGGGTGCGGGACGTCTCGGCGCTCGGCGTCGAGCGCAACCTGTTCCGCTACCGGCCGGTGCCGGTGTCGATCCGCGCGACGTCGGACGCGTCGTGGCAGGCCGTGCTGCGGGTCGTCGTGGCCGGGGTGCGCGCCGGCGCGACCTTCACCCTGAGCGCACCCGTCGGCATCCCCGCCGCCGTCCGCCACGCCCTCGCCGGCGTCGACGTCCCCGTGTTCGTCGAGACGGACGCCGAGTGGATCGCCCGTCTCGGCGCGGGCGACGCGCATCGGGTGCGGCTGGTCGGATCGGCCGAGGCGGTGGCGGCGGCGCACACCGCGCTGGCCGAGGCGACCGGGGGCGACCCGGACATCGCGGTCTACGACAACGAGGTGACCACCGCGGGTCGCCTCGAGCTGCTGCCGTTCCTGCACGAGCAGTCCGTGACGATCACCGCGCACCGCTTCGGCAATCCGGACCGGTGGAGCGAGGCCGTGATCTGAGGGCCGCCATGCGTGCCGCGACGGGAACAACGTTGTAATGTGAGGCCAGCGCTCTCCGGCGGGGAGTGCGCGGAGCGAGGAACGAGGTCCGATGGCGGCGACCCTGCACGATGTCGCTCGACTCGCGGGCGTATCGATCAAGACCGTCTCGAACGTCGTCAACGAGCATCCGAACGTGCGCCCTCAGACCCGGCAGCGGGTGCAGGCGGCCATCGCCGAGCTCGACTACCAGCCCAATCTCTCGGCACGGAACCTCCGTTCCGGCCGCAGCGGAGTGATCGGACTCGTCGTCCCCGAGTTGAGCCTCAGCTACTTCGCTCAGCTCGCCGACGCCGTCATCGCCCGCGCCGAGCACCACGGGCTCATCGTGCAGATCGAGCAGACCGGCGGCGATCGCGAACGCGAACTGGGCGTACTGTCGAGCCCGCGAACCCGCAACGCCGACGGGCTCATTTTCAGCCCGCTCGGCATGGAGCAGTCGGATGCCGCGCTGCTCGCCGTCCCCTACCCGCTGGTCCTCCTCGGCGAGCGGATCTTCGGAGGACCGGTCGACCACGTCACGATGCGCAACGTCGAGGCGGCCCACGCCGCCACGCGCACGCTCCTCGAGTCCGGCCGCCGCCGCGTCGCGCTGGTGGGGGCGCATCCCGGCGAGGTCATGGGGTCGGCGGCGTTGCGGCTGAACGGCTATCGCGCGGCACTTGACGAGGCTGGCGTCGATTACGACCCCGCCCTGGTCGAGAGCGCCGGGCTGTGGCATCAGGCGCAGGGCGCGGAGGCGGTGCGCCGGCTTCTCGCCTCGGGCACGACGTTCGACGCCGTGTTCGCCATGAACGACGCACTCGCGCTCGGGGTGATGCGCGCTCTCCATCAGGAGCAGGTCAGGATCCCCGATGATGTGGCCGTGGTCGGCTTCGACAACATCGACGAGGGGCAGTACGCGATGCCGAGCCTCACGACCGTCGATCCCGGGCGCGGCGAGATCGCCCGCCAAGCCGTCGACCTGCTCGTCGAGCGCATCGCACGACGCGGCGACGCGATCGAACCGCGTGAGGTGCGCGTCGACTTCTCCGTCCTCCGCAGGGAGTCCGCCTAGTCACGGGGCCGCGTGTCGCGCCGTGGCGCGCTCACCCCTCGGCCACCTGCCGGAAGGCATCGGCGACCGGGGTGCGCACCCGATGCCGCACGCCTTCGGCATCCTCCTCGAGGGCCCACAGCCCCATGCGCAGGAGATGTTCGCGCGCCGGTAGATCGGAGTGGCGGTACGTCCACTCGTACATGTCGGTGATGCACCACCACGTGTAGCCCACCACATCGACGCCGTCGGCGCGGAGCTCGGCCACGGCGTCGACCGAGGCGCGCAGCCAGGCGATCCGCTCGTCCTCCGTCCCGGTGAATCCCGTCTCCGTCAGGAACACCGGACGTCCGTAGCGCTCGGCGAAGGCCGTCAGCACCTCCTTCAGCCCGTCCGTGCCGGCGTCGAGCCGTGGCCGGAGCTCACCCGGGCCGCCGGAGAGCGTCACGCCCTCCTCGAACAGCTCGGTGGAGTGCTGTGGGTAGTAGTTGACGCCGACGACGTCCGGCTGCGCGGTGTTGTCCCGCGCCCAGGCGAGTTCGTCATCGGTGAAACCGTGCGCCCGCAGGTAGGGGGTGAGCGGATGCGCTTCGTCGACCCGGCCCATCACGAGGTCCTGCACGAGGTAGGCGCGATGACGCAGATGCTCGACGGTGGCCGCGTGCACGGCGGTCTCTCCGTCGAAGCGGAACGAGGCTTCGACGTGCACGAAGTCGGCGTCCGGATCGGCGGCGGCGATCGCGCGCTGCGTCAGCACGATGCCCCGGGAGATCCCTTTCAGCACCGCGACGAACCCGCTGTCGCCGGTGAGGTACGGCGGCCAGTGGCCGAACTCGCCGCAGTACATGACGTTGAGCAGCGGTTCGTTCGCCGGCGTGTAGTGGCGAATGCGCCCGCGGTACCGCTCCGCCACGGCGGCGGCGTACTCGGCGACGCGTTCGGGGTAGTCGGGGGCGGTGAACTCGCCCTCGAGCCAGAGGGGCGTGCCGTAGTGGACGAGGTCGGCGACGAGATCGATCCGGTGAGCGTCGAACCAGTCGATGACCTCGTCGAGCCACGACCAGTCCCACTCGCCGGGTGCAGGGTTCACGCGATACCAGGGGATGCCCCAGCGCACCAAGGTGGCGCCAGCCTGCTCGCAGAGCTCGAGATCGAGCTCCCAGAAGCGGTAGTGCTGCATGAGCTCGTACTCGTCGAGGGCGCGACGCCCCGGTTCCTCCTGCGGAACGAAGGTGTCCTCGACGCCGAGGGCGAAGTGCAGGCGGCTGTCGCGGTACCAGGGGGATGCGGTCATGGTGCTCTTTCGTGCGGCGACGTGGCGGCACCCGTGCGGGGCGCCGCCACGTCGAGTGGGTGGACTATTCGGCGAGGGTCGCCGTCATGGCGGTCTGTGCCGCCGCCAGGAGTGCGGCGGGATCGTCTCCCGCGAGTGCCTTCTGGGTGGCGGTGTCGAGTTCGGTGAGGATGTCGGTCGACGGGATGACGCCCGGGAGCAGGGCGACGCCCAGCGAGGACTGGTCGGTCAGCGCCGACACGACGGGGTTCTCGGCGACGTCGGAAGCCGCCACGTCGGTGGTCAGCGGCGGCCAGCCCGATCCGAGCGACCACGTGATCATGTTGTCCTTCTGGTAGAACCACGTGAGGAACTGCGCGATGGCCGTCTGCTCCTGCTCGCTCGCCTGGGACGTGACCGTCAGATCGACGGCGAGCGCCGAGGCCGCGGCGCCGGCGGGACCGGCGGGGATCGGCGCGATCCCGTAGTCGATACCCGCCCCCTCGGAGACGCTCGCCATCCAGGGGCCTGCGAGGGTCATCGCCGCCTTGCCCGAGCTGAAGAGGCCGTCGGTGTCCACGCCGGAGAGGCCCGCGGGCGAGATCTTGTCGTTGCGCACGGCATCGGCCCAGTACGACAGGGTCGCGACGTTCTCGGGGGAGTCGACGACGACCTTGCCGTCGGCGGTGACGACATCACCGCCGCCGCTCTTGAACAGCGACATCCAGACGCCGTTGCCGACCGAGGCGTGGTCGGCGAGCGCGAGACCGTACTGCTCGGGCGTGCCGTCGCCGTCATCGTCGACGGTGAGCGCCTTCGCCGCCGTCACCCATTCGTCCCACGTCGTGGGCACCTCGACGCCGGCGTCCTCGAAGAGCGTCTTGTTGTAGATCATCGTCAGCGGCGTGAAGCTCAGCGGGGCGCCGTAGCGTTCGCCTTCGACGATTCCGGTGGCCACCGCCTGCTCGTTCAGCGCGCCCGCGCCGCTGTCGGCGTCGTCGTACCACTCGTCGAGCGGGAGGAGCGCCCCCTGTGAGGCGTAGACGGGGATGTTCTCGGGCGGCAGTGCCAGCAGCTGGGGGCCGGTCTTCGAGGTGAGGGCGGGGAGCACGGTGTCGAGGATGGTCGCCCATGGCTTCGTGGACGGGGTGATGACCACGTCGTCCTGCGAGGCGTTGAACTCGGCGACCAGGTCGTCGAGCACCTTGCCATCGGCCTCGGTGTAGCCGTGCCAGAAGTCGATCTCGATCGGCTGTCCGTCGGCCGGGCCGGGATCGGCGCCGCCGCCGCAGCCGGCGAGGGCGAGGACGGCGGCCGTGCTCAGTGCGGTGACTGCGAGGAACTTTCTCATCAGCGGGAGCTTCCTTTCGACATCGATGTCGACTCTAGGTTCGGGTCCGGATACAACGATGTAGGTAAACGTTGCAATTCACATGGTGCGCGAGGCGATGACGCGTGTCAAGTGCCGACTTGACAGCGAGGCGCCCCGTTCCTACTTTGTGACTACAACGTTGTATTTGGAGGATCGATGGCGACGACTGCCACCCACCCCGGCTCCCGGCCCGGGCAGCGCTACGTGCCGCCCGCACCGCTCGGGGGACGCGGCCCGCTCTCGGCGCGGATGCGGCGGCGGCTGACGATCCTCGTGTTCCTGATCCCGGCGGTCACGATCCTCGGGGCGTTCGTCTTCTGGCCGATGATCAGCGCGCTCCTCCTGTCGTTCACGAACGCCAACGGCTTTCGTGTGCCGGAGTTCATCGGGCTCGAGAACTACCTCGCCGTCTTCACCGATGAGCAGGTCCTCAGCTCCATGGGGAACACCGTCCTCTACGCGGCGCTGTTCACGCCCACGGTCGTCGTGGTCGCCCTGCTCCTCGCTCTGGCGCTGAACCACCCGCGGCTCCCCCTCCGCGGGATCTTCCGGACGTTCCTGTTCATCCCGTTCATCGTCTCGCTGGCCGTCGCCGCGTTCGCTTGGCAGTACCTGCTCGATCCGCAGATCGGACTCGTCAACTACTGGCTCCGCGGCCTCGGCGTGCAGATCGGCAACGTGTTCCAGGACCCCGCACTCGCGATGCCCGCCGTGGCGCTGATCGCCGTGTGGAAGACCTTCCCCTTCTACATGATCGTGTTCCTCGCCGGCCTCCAGGACATCCCGCCCTCGCTGTACGAGGCGGCGCGGATGGACGGCGCGGGCGCCTGGGGGCGGTTCCGCCACATCACCGTTCCGCTCCTGGGCAACACGACCGGGTTCGTCGTGGTCATCGCGACGATCGCCGCGCTTCAGGCGTTCGACCAGATCTACGTCCTCACCGGCGGCGGCCCCTACCGGAGCACGCAGACCGTCGTGATGCAGATCTATCAGTCCGGCTTCAAGGATCTCGACCTCGGGTTCGCCGCCGCCCTGTCATACGTCCTGCTCGTCGCGACGCTCATCCTCGGTCTGATCCAGTTCTGGATCAGCAGCCGTCGCGCGGAGGCCGCCGTATGAGCGCCGGCACGACCATGCCTCTGCGGCGTCGGTTCGCGCCCGCGGTGCTGTTCGCCGTCGTGTTCGTCGCGACTCTCGTCACGATCCTGCCGATCGCGATCGTCGTCTTCACGGCGTTCAAGCCGGTCGCGGAGGTCAATGCCTTCCCGCCGACGCTCGTCCCGGATGCCTGGACGCTCGACAACTTCGGCCGGATCTTCCGCGACCTCCCGTTCGCCCGCCTGATCGTCAACAGCTTCGTCTTCGCCGGCGGGGTGACCCTGCTGTCGCTGACGTTCGACGCGCTCGCCGCCTACGTCCTGGCCCGCATGGACTTCCGTGGCAGCCGCATCCTGCTGTTGGCCCTGATCGGGAGTCTCATGATCCCGTTCCAGGCGACGCTCATCCCCGTCTATCAGCTGGTGGCCGACCTCGGCTGGATCAACTCCTATGCCGGGCTCATCGCTCCGCGGGCGGCGGATGCGTTCGGCATCTTCTTCCTCCGGCAGTTCTTCCTGTCGCTGCCGCGCGACCTGGACAGCGCTGCCCGCGTCGACGGCGCCTCGGAGTTCAGGATCTTCCGCAGCATCGTCCTCCCGAACGCGATCCCGGCGCTCGTGACCCTCGGCGTCTACAACTTCGTCAACAACTGGAACGACCTCCTCTGGCCGCTCGTGATGACCACCGACCCGGCGATGGGCACGATCACCTCGGGGCTCACCGCCCTGACCGGACCGGGCGGGATCATCCCCTTCGGCGTGATGATGGCGGGCTCGCTGATCGCCCTCCTTCCGCTCGCCATCCTCTTCCTCTTCCTTCAGCGCCGGTTCGTCGCGAGTGTCGCGACCAGCGGCCTGAAGTAGACGTCCTTCGTCGCATCGACCCGCCCGCTGACCAGAAAGCCCGCCATGCCTTCCGCACGACTCTCGCTCGACCCCCGCTTCGCCGTGGGGCCCGTCCGCCGCAAGCTCTTCGGCGGCTTCGTCGAGCACCTCGGCCGTCACATCTACGACGGCATCTTCGAGCCCGGACACCCGAGCGCCGACGCCGAGGGGTTCCGCACCGACGTGATCGAGCTCGTCCGGGAGCTCGGCGTCGACACGATCCGTTATCCCGGGGGCAACTTCGTGTCGGGCTTCCGCTGGGAGGACTCGGTGGGACCGCGTGCCGAGCGCCCGCGGCGGCTCGACCTCGCCTGGCATTCCACCGAGACCAACGAGATCGGACTGCACGAGTTCGCGGGGTGGCTCGACAAGGTGGGGAGCGACCTCATGCTCGCGGTCAACCTCGGCACGCGTGGCACGCAGGAGGCGATCGACCTGCTCGAGTACGCCAACATCCGCGGCGGCACGACACTGAGCGATCAGCGGGCGGCACACGGCCGCACGGAGCCGTTCGACGTGCGGATGTGGTGCCTGGGCAACGAGATGGACGGTCCGTGGCAGCTCGGGCACCGCTCCGCCGACGACTACGGCAAGCTCGCGGCGCGGACGGCGAAGGCCATGCGCCAACTCGACCCCGACATCCAGCTGGTCGTCTGCGGGTCATCGAGTGCCCACATGCCCACCTTCGGCGAATGGGAGCGCGCGGTCCTCACCCACACCTACGACGACGTCGACCTGATCTCGTGCCACGCGTACTACGAAGAACGCGGGGGCGACCTCGCGAGCTTCCTCGCATCCGCGGTCGACATGGACGCGTTCATCGACGCCGTGGTGGCGACGGCGGATCACGTCGGGGCCGTGCGCGGTTCGAAGAAGCGGATCGACCTCTCGTTCGACGAGTGGAACGTCTGGTACATCGACCGGTTCCAGGGAGTGGACAAGATCGAGGGGATCGACAACTGGCCCATCGCACCCCGTCTGCTCGAAGACGTCTACTCGGTCGCCGACGCCGTCGTGTTCGGCAGCCTGCTCATCTCGCTCCTCAAGCACGCCGATCGTGTCGCGTCGGCCTCCCTTGCGCAGCTCGTCAACGTGATCGCCCCGATCATGACCGAACCCGGCGGCCCGGCCTGGCGCCAGACGACCTTCTACCCGTTCTCGCTCACCTCCCGCCTCGCCCGCGGCGAGGCGCTCCAGGTCGCCGTCGACGCCCCGACCTACGTCACCGAGGCGTACGGGGATGTGCCCCTCGTCGACGCCGTCGCGACGCACGACGCCGCGGCGGGACGCACCGCCGTGTTTCTCGTCAACCGGAGTCTGACTGAGCCGGTCACCGTTACGGTCGATGTCCGCGGACTGGGCAACGCGGCCGCCGTGGTGGAGTCGCACACCCTCCACGACGCCGACACGTCCGCCGCCAACACGCTGGCCGATCCGGACCGCGTGCGTCCTCGGCCCAACACGACGGCCGCCGTCGTGGAGGGGACGCTGACCGTCACGCTTCCTCCCGTATCGTGGACGGCACTCGCCCTGGGCTGATCCCCGGAGCGAGCGCCGGCGGGCCGGCGGGATGCGAAGGAGCCGACGTGAGCCAGGCAGGCACCAACTGGGCGGGCAATGTGGCCTTCTCGGCCGCGGCGGTGGCTGCGCCGACGACCGTCGACGAGGTCGCGAGCCTTGTCGCCTCGGCGGAGCGGGTGCGGGTGGTCGGCAGTCGCCACTCGTTCAGCGACATCGCCGACACCGACGGCACGCTGCTGTCGCTCGCCGCGCTCGAGGGCGGGCCGGAGCTCGATAGCGCGCGCGGCGTCGTGCGGGTGCCCGGCGGGCTCCGCTACGGCGACCTCGCGCCCTGGCTGCACGACCGCGGCCGCGCCCTGGCGAACCTCGCCTCCCTGCCGCACATCTCGATCGCCGGAGCGGTGGCCACGGGCACTCACGGGTCGGGGGAGCGGATCGGCTCGCTCGCCACGCAGGTGTCGGCGATGGAGCTCATCGACGGGGAGGGGGAGCTCATCCGTGTCGAGCGCGGCGATCCGGACTTCGACGGATCGGTGGTGTCGCTCGGCTCGCTCGGCGTGGTGACCGCGCTCGAGCTCGACACGGAGCCGGCGTTCGAGATGGCGCAGACCGTCTTCGAGGGGGCGCGGTGGGACGACGTGCTGGCCCGCTTCGACGACGTGCAGCGCAGCGGCGACAGCGTGAGCCTGTTCACGACGTGGCGGGACGCCGACGCCGTCGACCAGATCTGGATGAAGACCCGTGAGGCCGCGCCCGACCTCTCGTCGCTGGGAGCGCGGCCGGCGGACGGTCCCCGCCACCCCCTTCCCGGCATCGACGCGGAGCCGTGCACGCCGCAGCTCGGCGTTCGCGGACCGTGGTTCGACCGCCTCCCGCACTTCCGCCTGGCGTTCACCCCATCGGCGGGGGAGGAGCTGCAGAGCGAGTACCTGGTGCCGCGACACGACGCGCGCGCCGCGATCGAGGCCGTGCGAGGGCTCTCGTCGCGGATCGCACCGCTCGTGCTCGTCTGCGAGGTGCGCACGGTCGCGGCCGACGATCTGTGGCTGAGCCCCGCCTTCGGGACCGACGTCGTCGGCATCCACTTCACCTGGGTCCGCGATCAGTCCGCCGTGATGGCGCTTCTCCCCGAGATCGAGGCGGCCCTGCCTCCGTCGGCGCGTCCGCACTGGGGCAAGCTGTTCGCGCTGGCCGGCGACGCGGTCGCCGCGCGCTACCCGCGCTGGGACGACGTCGTCGCCCTCCGCGCACGGCGCGATCCCCACCGGCGATTCGCGAACGCCTGGACCGCGCGGCTGGGCGTGTGACGACCGCCGCCGTCACGAGAAACAACTTATCTTTCTAGCCCGGGGAGCAGGCCACGGGTGACCATGAAAGGGCGCTGCTGGGGAGCGCGCAGCGGAGGCCAGTTCCAGCTCGGCGGAGCCGATGGCCGACGTGACACACGGGGGGAGTGTCGCTCTGGGGTCGATGTCTTCGACCCCAGAGCTCTCACGGCGCGCGGTCCGCGGGAGGGCGTTCGCCGCCTTCGACCGGCACGGTGAACTCGTTCACGAGCGCTCGCACGCCAAGGGCGAAGAGGGTCCACGGACCCTCGGGGATCTCCGCCTCCGGGCCGGCGACGTAGGTGGGGTGATCGATCCCTTCGAGCGCACGCACCGCGAAGCCCTCGCCGAGGGCGGCCATCGCCTCGGTGAAGTCCTCGATGGTGAGCGGCTCCTTCATCCGCAGCCCGTAGGCCGCCATGACGTGCGCATAGAACTCCGCGAACGCCGCGATCGATTCGCGGTGGCGCTCGCGGCTGGCCTCGGTCAGCTCGGGCCAGGTCTGCGCGGTCGTGCGCAGGGCGAGGGCGATGAGGAAGGACTGCGCATCCATCGCGTCGGCCGGGTCGTCGGTGTCGGCGGATGCGCTGCGCAGGTGGGCGGCGGAGGCGGCGCGGATGATGTCGTCGCCGCTGGCGCCGGCGGCGATGAGATCCTCGACCGCGGCACGCGCGTGGTCCGCCGGCCCGCTCAGGCGCAGGCGCACCATGGCGACGGCCAGGTCGCGCTGATAGTCGGTCTGGTCCACCCACAGGCGGTAGGCCGCCCCGGTGGTGAGGCCCGCTCTTCGCAGGACGTCCTGGATCCGGATGTGCTGGACGCCGGCGGTCACGCCGCGCTCCATCAGCATCTGCATGCCGACCCGCAGCAGGAGTGCCCGGGTCTCCTCCCCCGTTCGACGGACCATGGGGACAGCATCGCAGATGTCGCGCCCGATGCGTGTGAAGGGGCGGATCCGGAGGAAGTAAAGAATTCTTGACATCGCCTCCTCGCCGCTCCTACACTCCGTGTAAAGAATCTTTGACACGCACGTCGGAGGATGTCATGGGATACGTCATGGGATATGCGGAGCGGAACGTCTGGACCGGCCTGGTCGCCAGCGTCGCCGGCGTGGCGGTGTACGCGGCGATCGTGCTGCCGCAGCTGGGCGACCGGCCGGTCGCCGAGATCGACTGGCAGTGGCCGATGATCTTCTGCGTGGCGGGCGCGCTGGTCGCTGCCATCGTGGCCAGCATCGTCTGGGGCATCGCCGCGGGGATGCGCGATCCCGAGACGGAGCACCGCGCCGACGTGCGCGACCGCGACATCGAACGCATGGGCGATCGCGTCGGCCAGGCGTTCTCGGTGATCGGCGGGCTCGTCGCGCTCGCGCTGGCCATGGTCGGCGGCGAGGCGTTCTGGATCGGCAACGCGATCTTCGCGGGCTTCTTCCTGACCGCGACCATCGGCAGCGTGGCCCGCCTGGTCGCCTACCGCCGAGGGCTCGCCTGATGGTCCGGCCCACGCGCGTCACCAACGTCATCCGCCCCCTCCGCGAGGCGGCCGCCCTGACCCAGGCGGAGCTCGCCTCCCGCATCGGGGTCACCCGCCAGACGCTCATCGCCCTCGAGCAGGGCCGCTACTCGCCGACGCTCGAGCTCGCCTTCCAGATCGCCCGCGTCCTCGGGGTGCGCCTCGACGACGTCTTCCAGTACCCGGACTCCACGGAGGAATCATGACCGCCCACGCCCCCGCCACCACGATGACCGTCTGGAGCCAGTCGCGCTACGGCGGTCCCGAGGTCCTGACCGCCGCGACGGTCGCGCGCCCCGTCGCCGGCGACGGCGAGGTCGTCGTCGACGTCGCCGCCGCTGCGCTGAACTCCGCCGACGTGCGCATCATGCGGGGCGATCCCCTCCTGGTGCGCCTCGCCTTCGGCCTGCGGCGCCCGCGGACCGCCGTGCCCGGTCGCGACGTCGCCGGCGTCGTCTCGGCCGTCGGCGCGGGAGTGACCGCCTGGAGGGTGGGCGACCGCGTGGCCGGCGAGCTCAGCGGCGGCGGCCTCGGCGACGCGGTCGCCGCTCCCGCGGACAGGCTCGTCGCGGTGCCCGACGGCCTCGACCTCGCCGTCGCCGCCACCCTCCCGCTGGCCGGCGGGACGGCCTGGCAGGCGCTCGACCTCGCCCGCGTCAGCGAGGGCTCGCGTGTGCTGGTCGTCGGCGCCGGGGGCGGGGTCGGCACCTTCGCGGTGCGACTGGCCGTGCTGCGCGGCGCCGAGGTCGACGCGCTGTGCGGCGCACGGGCCGTCCCCGTCGTCGCGGCGCTCGGGGCGCGGCGCGCCGAGGACTACCGCGGCGCCGACCTCGCCGCGTGGGAGGCCGATGCGTACGACGCCGTGATCGACATCGCCGGATCCACGCCGCTGCGCACCCTGCGGCGCCTCGTCCGGGCCGGCGGCGCCGTGGCGCTCGTGTCCGGCGGCTCGAACCGCGTGACCGGCCCGCTGGGCCGCATCCTCCGCGCCGCGGTCCTGTCGATCGGAGCCCGGCGCGCGCTGCGTCCGCTCGCGGCGGTCGCACGTCCCGAGATCACTGCGCGCCTGCTCGCGCTCGCCGCGTCGGGCGAGCTCGTGCCGCCGGTGGAGCGCACCTGGAGCCTGTCCGAGGCCCGCGCGGCGATGGCCCACGTCGACGCCGGGCACACCGTCGGCAAAGTGGTCGTCGTTCGCTGAACGCCGCGGCGGCGCGCACCGGCGTCGCCGAGGGCCGTCTGGCAGAATGGGCCTCGGCGTGCCCGCCACGACCTTTCCCCGCCCTCCGCGTGAGCGCGGGTCGAAGGGCCGCCGGGCCTCAGGACAGCGTCCGCCGCCCTTCGTCCCGAGGAGCGAAATGTCCCCCCTGTCCCAGGATCAGGCGCCCGTCGCGGCCGCGCCGGCAGCAGACCCGTCCGGGTCCGGTCGCGTCGCCCAGCACCGGCGGTACCTCATGTGCCGGCCCGAGCACTTCACGGTGAGTTACCGCATCAACCCGTGGATGGAGCCGGCGAACCCGACCGACACCGCGAAGGCCCTCGCCCAGTGGCAGGTGCTGCACGACACCTACGTCGAGCTCGGCCACGAGGTCGAGCTCATCGACCCGGTCCCGGGCCTCCCCGACATGGTCTACACCGCCAACGGCGGCTTCGTCATCGACGGCAGGGCGCTCGGCGTGCGCTTCCGCGTCGAGGAGCGCCGCGGCGAGGAGCGCCCGTTCATGGACTGGTTCGCCGCGCACGGGTTCGAGGTGGTCGAGCCGGTGGAGGTGCAGGAGGGCGAAGGCGACTTCCTGCTCGTCGGCGACACGATCCTCGCGGGCACCGGCTTCCGCTCCGTCGGCGACAGCCACCGCGAGCTCGGCGAGGTCTTCGGGCGCGAGGTGGTCTCGCTGCGCCTCACCGATCCGCGCTTCTACCACCTCGACACCGCCATCGCCGTCCTCGATCCGGTCGAGGGCCCCGGGGGAGTCGAGCGCGCCAACATCGCCTATCTGCCGTCGGCGTTCGACGACGGCTCGCGGGCGATCCTCGAGGAGCGCTACCCGGACGCCATCCGGGTCTCCGACGCCGACGGCGCCGTGTTCGGCCTCAACGCCGCCTCCGACGGCCTCAACGTCTTCATCTCCCCGCGCGCCACCGGGTTCGCCGAGCAGCTGCGCGAGCGCGGATACCGACCCGTCCCCGTCGACCTGTCCGAGCTCCTGCTCGGCGGTGGCGGCATCAAGTGCTGCACGCTCGAACTGCGAGGATCCCGATGACCACGCCCACCGTCGATGCGACCACCGCCCACCTCATCGAGTCCGAGGACGCGCACGTCGCCCACAACTACCACCCGCTCCCGGTGGTCGTCTCCCGCGGCGAGGGCGCCTGGGTGACCGACGTGGAGGGCAAGCGGTATCTCGACCTGCTGTCGGCCTACTCGGCGCTGAACTTCGGCCACCGGCATCCCGCCCTCGTCGCCGCGGCGACCGAGCAGCTCGGACGGGTGACGCTCACCAGCCGCGCGTTCCACAACGACCAGCTCGGCGGCTTCGCGGCGGCGCTGGCCGACCTGTGCGGCAAGGACCTCGTGCTCCCGATGAACACCGGGGCCGAGGCCGTCGAGACGGGCATCAAGGTCGCGCGCGCGTGGGCCTATCGCGTCAAGGGCGTGACGGAGGACGCCGCGACGGTCATCGTCGCGGACGGCAACTTCCACGGCCGCACGACGACGATCGTGAGCTTCAGCGACGACCCGCAGGCCCGGGACGACTTCGGGCCCTTCACCCCCGGCTTCGTCTCGGTGCCGTACGGCGACGCCGCCGCGATCGAGGCGGCGATCACCGCCGACACGGCCGCGGTGCTCATCGAGCCCATCCAGGGCGAGGGCGGTGTCATCATCCCGCCGGAGGGCTACCTGCGCGCCGTCCGCGAGATCTGCGACCGGCACCGCGTGCTGTTCATCGCCGACGAGATCCAGTCCGGACTCGCCCGCGTCGGGACCACGTTCGCGTGCGACCGCGAGGACGTCGTGCCCGACATCTATCTCCTCGGCAAGGCGCTCGGCGGCGGCATCGTGCCCCTGTCGGCGGTCGTCGCCGATCGCGACGTGCTGGGCGTCATCCGTCCGGGGGAGCACGGGTCGACCTTCGGCGGCAACCCGCTGGCGTGCGCCGTGGGCCGCCAGGTTGTGGACATGCTCGCGTCCGGCGAGTTCCAGTCGCGGGCCGTCGCGCTGGGCGCCCACCTGGAGGAGAAGCTCGCCGGCCTGGTCGGCCACGGTGTCACGGCGGTCCGCGTCGCGGGCCTGTGGGCGGGCATCGACATCGACCCCGCCGTGGGCACGGGCCGCGAGGTCGCGGAGCGGCTGATCGCCCGCGGCGTGCTCGTGAAGGACACCCACGGGCACACGATCCGCATCGCGCCGCCGCTCGTGGTCCGCGCGACCGAGCTCGACTGGGCCGTGGAGCAGCTGAGGGTGGTCCTCGCCGGCTGACGCCGCCGGGGTGTCCCACTTTCCGTGACGCATGTCCCACATTCGGTTGATGGGGGCGCTTCGGAACGACCGAAAGTGGGACATGCGGCGCCGGGCCGGGCCGACACACTCATGAAACACGCCCCGGACTAGGCTCGTGACATGGGTGACCTGTTCGACGGATACGGCTCCACGCTGGCGCCGCGCAAGACCGCGTCGGGCGTGCCCGCCTTCGACGAGATGTTCGGGCAGCCCCGGCATCCGGGCGAGACGGCGGAGTCGCGCACGGCCTACCGCGAGCTGTACCAGGCCCTCGCGCAGATGACGCAGGAGGAGCTGCGCGGACGCACCGACTCCCTGGCCAGCTCCTATCTCGCCCAGGGGGTCACCTTCGACTTCGCGGGCGAGGAGCGTCCGTTCCCGCTCGATGCCGTGCCGCGGATCATCGCGTTCGACGAGTGGTCGCGCATCGAGAAGGGCGTGCAGCAGCGGGTCCGCGCGCTCGAGGCCTTCCTCGACGACGCCTACGGCCACCAGCACTGCGTCCGCGACGGCGTGCTCCCCGCGGCGCTGATCGCGTCGTCGCAGTACTACTACCGTCAGGCGGCGGGCATCCGCTCGGCCAACGGCGTGCGCATCCAGGTGTCGGGCATCGACCTGATCCGCGACGAGAACGGCGAGATGCGCGTGCTCGAGGACAACGTGCGCGTGCCCTCGGGCGTCAGCTACGTCATCTCCAACCGCCGGGTGATGGCCCAGACCCTCCCGGAGCTGTTCGTCTCGATGCGGGTGCGCCCCGTGGGCGACTACCCGAACAAGCTCCTGCAGGCGCTGCAGGCCGCCGCGCCTCCCGGGATCGAGGATCCGAACGTCGTCGTCCTCACCCCCGGCGTGTACAACTCGGCCTACTTCGAGCACACGCTGCTCGCGCGCCTCATGGGCGTGGAGCTCGTCGAGGGACGCGACCTGCAGTGCATGGGCGGCAAGGTCTTCATGCGCACCACGCGAGGCCCCAAGCGCGTCGACGTCATCTACCGGCGGGTCGACGACGACTTCCTCGACCCGCTGCAGTTCCGCGCCGACTCCATGCTCGGGGCGCCGGGTCTCATGCTCGCCGCCCGGCTCGGCAACGTCACGATCGCCAACGCGGTCGGCAACGGCGTCGCCGACGACAAGCTCCTCTACACGTACGTGCCCGATCTCATCCGCTACTACCTGGCCGAGGAGCCCATCCTCAAGAACGTCGACACCTGGCGCCTGGAGGATCCCGGCGCCCTCGAGGAGGTGCTCGACAGGCTCGACGAGCTGGTCGTCAAGCCGGTCGACGGGTCCGGCGGCAAGGGACTGGTCGTCGGCCCCGACGCGAGCCCCGCCGAGCTCGACAAGCTCCGCAAGAAGCTCCAGAAGGATCCGCGCGGGTGGATCGCCCAGCCGGTGGTCATGCTCTCCACGATCCCGACGCTCGTCGAGGACGGCATGCGCCCCCGCCACGCGGACCTGCGTCCGTTCGCGGTGAACAACGGCGACGAGGTGTGGGTGCTCCCGGGCGGCCTCACCCGCGTGGCGCTCCCGGAGGGCCAGCTGGTCGTCAACTCCAGCCAGGGCGGCGGGTCGAAGGACACGTGGATCGTCGGCGGCGACGCGCCCCGCACGACGGAGTACGGGCAGCGGCAGAACCTCGCCGGCCTCGTGGCCGAGCAGGCCTCGATCACCGAGGCGATCTCGATCGTCTACGACCCGCAGCACGAGCCGGACCACTCCCCGCAGGACCGCCCGGCGACCACCGGCGAGCAGCAGGAGCAGCAGCAACAGCAGCAGCAGACCGGGGGCGCGGACCTCCCTGTCGTCGACCGAGCGCAGCGAGACGAAACGGGGGTGACGCCATGCTGAGCCGCATCGCCGAGAGCCTGTTCTGGATCGGGCGCTACATCGAGCGCTCCGACGGCACCGCCCGCATCCTCGACGTCCACCTGCAGCTGCTGCTGGAGGACCCGTGGATCGACGAGGACACCGCGTGCCGTTCGCTCATGGGCGTCATGGGATCGCCCACGCCCGACGACGTGGAGCGCGTGACGCGCGGCGACGTGCTCACCCGGCTCGCCGTCGACCGGCAGAACCCGTCGAGCATCGCCTACGCGCTCCAGTCGGCGCGCGAGAATGCGCGCCGCGCGCGGGAGATCGTCTCCACCGAGCTGTGGGAGACGCTCAACACCACGTACTCGCGGATGCCGCGGCGGCTCAACGACGAGAAGGTGCACGAGTTCTTCCAGTGGGTGCGCGAGCGCGCGGCGCTCGCCGTGGGCATCTCGGATTCGTCGACGAGCCGCGACGAGGCCTGGCAGTTCTTCACCCTCGGCCGCTCGATCGAGCGCACCGACATGACGGCGCGCCTTCTTGCTACCCGCTCCCTCACCGAGGCGTCGGGGCCGTCGTGGACGACGATCCTCCGCTCCTGCGGCGCGTACGAGGCGTACCTGCGCACCTACCGCGGCATGCCGAGCGCGCGCAACGCGGCCGAGTTCCTGCTGCTGGACCGGCTGTTCCCGCGCTCGATCATCCACTCCATCCAGCGCGCCGAGGACTGCATGCGGGCGATCGACCCGGTCGCCGACCGCGTCGGTCACTCCAACACGGTCCTGCGAGCCCTCGGACGCATCCGCAACGACCTGGAGTACCGGCCGATCGGAGAGGTCCTGGACGAGCTTCCCGCCCACATGGAGCAGGTCCAGAAGGTGACGCGGGAGGCCTCGGAGGCCATCCGCGGGCGCTTCTTCCCGACGCACGCCGAGCCGAGCTGGATCGGAGAGACCTCATGACCTTCCGCCTGGGACCCGAGTCCGTGCAGGGGCCGCGCCGGCTGCGGATCGAGCACGCCACCGGCTTCACCTACCAGGGCGAGGTCGGGGCGTCGTACAACGAGGCGCGCATGCTGCCGAGCTCGACCGACAGCCAGTTCGTGCTGAGCTCGCAGCTCGACATCGAGCCGTCGACGAGCGTCAACCAGTACGTCGACTACTTCGGCACGCGGGTCGCCGCGTTCGACGTGCTCGCCGCGCACTCGGCGCTCAACATCACGGCGCGCTCGCTGGTCGAGGTGCGCCCGCGGCCCTTCGAGCCGAGCGGGATGGACTGGGCGCAGCTGGCCCAGGAGGCCGAGCGTCAGATCGCGACGGTCGAGATGCTCGGCCAGACCTCGCGCACGGCGCCTCACCCCGAGGTCGCCGGCATCGCCCGCTCGATCGCCGACCAGCACGACCGCCCCGCCGACGCCGCCCTGGCGATCGCGCGCGCCATCGGCGACGCCGTCGAGTACATGCACGGCATCACCGGCGTCCACTCGACCGCGGCCGACGCGTGGGTGGAGCGCAAGGGCGTCTGCCAGGACATCACGCACATCACCCTCGGTGCACTCCGTCACGTCGGCATCCCGGCGCGCTACGTCTCCGGCTACCTGCACCCGCAGGCGAACCCCGAGATCGGCGTGCCCGTGTCGGGCGAGTCGCACGCCTGGGTGGAGTGGTTCGCCGGCGACTGGCAGGGATTCGATCCCACCAACGGCGTCGAGATCGGCGACCGCCACGTGCTCGTCGGGCGCGGGCGGGACTACAACGACGTCCCGCCGCTGCGCGGCGTGTACGCGGGCCCCTTCAAGAGCGACCTGCACGTGAAGGTGACCATCACGCGCGAGGCGTGACCCCGCCGGGTCCCTCGCCCCTCCTTTTGCCCTTCTCCTTCGCCGAGCCGACAAGATTCCGCCGAGCCGACACGGTCCGCGCGGTGCGGACGATGTCGGTTCGCGCGGATCGTGTCGGCTCGGCGGAGGGTCAGGCCGGGGCGTCGTCGGGGTCGAGGGTCTTCAAGGTGTCGGCCTCCACGGCGTTGTCGGCCTGGAGTTCGTCCTCGGTGGTCTCGTCGCCCCCGACCGGGGCCTGCTGCTCGGTGGATGCGTCGTCGGACGGTGTCTCGTGTGCCATGATCGCGACGCTACGCCCGTGCGGCGTGCCGGTCAGGGGCCTTGACAGGTGCCCCGGCGCGTAATCCGGTGAATGGGCGTTCACCGAACGCTACGATGGGCGCGTGACGGCGACGTGGCGCGAGACCCAGAAGGCGAACCGCCGCGCCCTGCTGCTGGAGCGGGCCGCCGCCCTCTTCGCGCAGCGCGGCTTCGCCGCCGTCACCACGGCCGAGCTCGGCGAAGCGGTCGGGATGTCGGGCCCGGCGCTCTACAAGCACTTCGCGAGCAAGGACGCGATCCTCGCCGAACTGCTGGTGGATGCCAGTGAGCGACTGCTCGCCGGAGGACGCCGCATCCTCGGAACCGGCGCGGCGTCCGACCCGGCGGAGGTGCTGCGCGAGCTCGTCGCCTTCCACGTCGGCTTCGCGGTGGCCGCTCCCGACGTGATCCGCATCCAGGACCGGGAACTCGCCGGGCTCCCCGCCGACGTCGGCCGCCGGGTGCGCACGCTGCAGCGCACCTACGTGTCGGAGTGGGATGCGGTGCTCGCCGCCGCACGGCCGGATCTGACGGCGGCGGAGCGGGAGACCCGCCTGCTCGGAGCCTTCGGCATCCTCAACTCCACGCCCCACAGCGCCGCCGCGTCGGGTGCCGACGCCGCGGCGATCCTCGCCGGCATGGCCGAGCGCGCGCTGCTCGGCTGAGCGCCCGCCGCCCGGGCGAGGTGCGCCCGCCTCGCTGCGCACAACTCCGGAAATCCGGAGCCCCCCGGTGCGTCGGCCGCGCCGATCCGGCCCCGCATGACCGGCGGCCCGACGCGTGTCCGGAGTTACGAACCTGCGGCCGGCGGCACCGCCGCGCCGGGCGACAGCCGCATCAGGGTCGTGCGGGTGGCCTCGGCGACCACCTCGCCGTGCTGGTTGCGGGCCGTGTGGGCGAAGTCGACGACGCCCTGCTCGGGCCGCGACCGCGAGAGGCGCTTGCCGACCACGCGCGTCTCGGCGTACAGGGTGTCGCCCACCCGCACGGGGGCGGGGAACCGGACGTCGGTGAAGCCGAGGTTGGCGACGATCGTGCCCTGGGTCAGCTGCGCCACCGACAGTCCCACGAGGGTCGACAGCGTGAACATGCTGTTGACGAGCCGCTCGCCGAACTCCGTGCCCTCGGCCCACGCCTGGTCGAGGTGGAGCGCCTGCGGGTTCATCGTGAGGGTCGAGAACAGCACGTTGTCGGCCTCGGTGACGGTCCGGCCGGGACTGTGGGCGTACACGACGCCCTCCTCCAGCTCGTCGAAGTAGAGGCCGCGCTGCGTGATGCGGCGGTCGTCGCTCATCGGTCCTCCTGTCGGCCCTGCGTCTGGGCGTCGCCGTCCTCGGTGTCGCCGCCGTCGGGATCGACCGTCGCGACGACCCCGCCGCGGGAGACCTGGTCTCCGACGGCCACCCGTATCCGTACCGTACCGGCGACCCCGGCGCGCAGCACGTGCTCCATCTTCATCGCCTCGACGACGACGACCGGGTCGCCGGGCTCGACGTGCGCGCCGTCCGTCGCCGTGACCACGACGACGGTGCCCGGCATGGGCGACACCAGCTGCGGCGACGCGCTCGCGGCATCGCGATCCGCTCGCTCGGCGCGCCGCTCGGCCACCCGGAACGTCGCCCCGTCGGCGCTGAGCGCATCGCCCCGGGCGAGGACGGTGCGTCCGGCGTCGTCGAGCACGATGGTCGCGGCGTCGCCGTGGAGGACGGCGGATGCCGTCTGGGTCGCCCCGCCGTCGACCTGCACGAGAGCGGCCTCCGGGGTGCCCCAGATCCGCACGGCGGCGGTCGCCGCCCCCGCGACGAGGTCGTAGCGGCGCGGTGCCGCGCGCGGGACGCCGGGGGCGTCGCCCAGTCGCCAGCCGTCGCCGCGGACCCAGGGATGCCCGCCGGGGGCCGGCGTCCGGCGGGCATCGCGGATGAGCGCCGCCTCGGCGAAGACGCGGGCGTCGGCGTCGGCGAAGGGCAGGGCGTCGAAGACGCGGGCGATGAGGCCGGTGTCGAGATACCCCGAGACGACGTCGGGATGCTCGAGCAGCAGACGCAGGAACTCGAGGTTCGTCTCGAACCCGAGCACGGCGGTGTCCGCGAGGGCGCGCACGAGGCGGCGGCGGGCGGCATCGCGATCGGGCGCCCACGCGATGATCTTCGCGAGCATCGGGTCGTAGTCGATCGCGACGTCGAGGCCGTCCTCCAGTGCGGTGTCGACGCGGATGCCCTCGCCCCCGCCCTCTCCCCCGGGGTGCACGACCCGGTCGACGCGGCCGCCGGTGGGAAGGAAGCCGGCGCGCGGGTCCTCGGCGTAGACCCGGGCCTCGATGCTGTGCCCGGACAGGACGACGTCGTCCTGAGCGAGCGGCAGCGGCATCCCCGCGGCGATCCGCAGCTGCAGCTCGACGAGGTCGATCCCGGTGATCTGCTCGGTGACGGGATGCTCCACCTGCAGGCGCGTGTTCATCTCCATGAAGAAGAACTCGCCCGGGGCATCGGCCGACACGATGAACTCGACGGTGCCGGCGCCCGCGTAGCCGACGCTGCGGGCGGTCTCGCACGCCGCCTCGCCCAGTCGCCGGCGGATCTCGGCGCCGTCGGGAAGACCCTCCAGCAGCGGGGAGGGCGCCTCCTCGATCACCTTCTGGTGCCGCCGCTGCAGCGAGCACTCGCGCTCGCCGAGGTGGATCACGCGTCCCTCGGCGTCGGCGACGACCTGCACCTCGATGTGGCGCGGTGAGGCGACGTAGCGCTCGAGGAAGAGGCTGTCGTCGCCGAAGCTCGCCGCCGCCTCCCGCCTCGCCGCCGCGAGGGCGGGGCGGAGGTCCGCCGCATCCGTCACCACGTGCATGCCCTTGCCGCCGCCGCCTGCCGACGGCTTGATCAGCACCGGGAACCCGATCCCGGGCGCCGCCGCGGCGAGCTCGTCGTCGGAGAGACCGGGGCGGGCGAGGCCGGGCACGGTCGGCACGCCCCGGGCCTCGACCGTCTGCTTGGCGGAGATCTTGTCGCCCATCACCGCGATGGCCTCGGGGCTCGGTCCGATGAACACGATCCCGGCTGCGGCGCACGCCCGGGCGAAGTCGGCGTTCTCGGCGAGGAACCCGAACCCGGGGTGGATCGCCTGCGCGCCGGTGCGCCGGGCGGCGTCGATCACGCGGTCGATGCCGAGGTAGCTCTGCGCGGCGGGCGAGGGTCCCAGCCGCACCGCGGCGTCGGCGAGGCGCACGTGGAGCGCGCCGGCATCCGCGTCGCTGTAGACGGCGACCGAGCGGATGCCGAGGCGCCGGAGGGTGCGGATGATGCGCACCGCGATCTCACCGCGGTTGGCGATGAGCACGGTCTCGAACAGAGGCGGCATGGGGGTCAGGGGCGGCATGGGGCTCAGGGGCGGCATGGGGCTCAGAGGCGGCATGGGGCTCACATCCGGAAGACGCCGTAGCCGGCGGGGTCGGGGGCGGGCGCTGCCGCACCGGCGGCCACGACGCCGAGCGCCAGTCCGAGCACGTCGCGGGTCTGCGCGGGGTCGATGACGCCGTCGTCCCACAGGCGCGACGTCGAGTAGTAGGGGCTGCCCTGGCGTTCGTACTGCTCGCGGATCGGCGCCTCGAAAGCGGCCTGCTCCTCGGCCGACCACGTCGCGCCGGCCGCCTCGAGCTGGTCTCGGCGCACCGTCGAGAGCACCGACGCGGCCTGCGGTCCGCCCATGACCGAGACCCGCGCGCCCGGCCACAGCCACAGGAAGCGGGGCGAGTACGCGCGTCCGCACATCGAGTAGGTGCCGGCTCCGAAGGATCCGCCGACCACGACGGTGAGCTTCGGCACGCGGGCGCAGGCGACGGCGTTGACCATCTTCGCGCCGTGCTTGGCGATCCCGCCCGCCTCGTACTCGCGCCCGACCATGAACCCGGTGATGTTCTGGAGGAACAGGAGCGGGATGCCGCGCTGATCGCACAGCTGGATGAAGTGGGCGCCCTTGAGCGCCGACTCGGAGAACAGCACGCCGTTGTTGGCGAGGATGCCCACGAGATGCCCGTGGATGCGCGCGAAGCCGGTGACGAGGGTCTCCCCGTACTCGCGCTTGAACTCGTCGAACCGGCTGCCGTCGACGAGGCGGCGGATGATCTCGCGGGCGTCGTAGGGGGTCGTCAGGTCGACCGGGACGACGTCGTAGAGCGTCTCCGGTGCGAACTCGGGCGGATCGACCGGGCCTGCGCCGACCACCGTCTCGAGCACGCCGGACAGTGCGGGTGCCGGGAGGGTCGCGACGATGTCGCGGACGATCTGCAGCGCGTGCGCGTCGTCGTCGGCGAGGTGGTCGGTGACGCCGGAGATCCTCGAGTGGGTGTCGCCGCCGCCGAGCTCCTCGGCCGACACGACCTCGCCCGTCGCGGCCTTCACGAGGGGCGGCCCGCCGAGGAAGATGGTGCCCTGCTTCCGCACGATCACGGTCTGATCGCTCATCGCCGGGACGTAGGCGCCGCCGGCGGTGGACGAGCCGAGCACGGCGGCGATCTGCGCGATGCCGTCGCGCGACATCCGCGCCTGGTTGTAGAAGATCCGCCCGAAGTGGTCGCGGTCGGGGAAGACCTCGTCCTGCATCGGCAGGAAGGCCCCGCCGGAGTCGACCAGCGAGATGCAGGGGAGGCGGTTCTCGGCGGCGATCTCCTGCGCGCGCAGATGCTTCTTCACCGTGAGCGGATGGTAGGTGCCGCCCTTGACGGTCGCATCGTTCGCGACGACCATGACCGGCCGCCCGTGGACGAGACCGATGCCGGCGACGACCCCCGCGGCGGGCCAGGTGGGCTCGGCGTCCGGCGCGTCGAGGTCGCAGGCCGCGAGCGGGGCGATCTCGAGGAAGGGGCTGCCGCGGTCCAGCAGCTCGTCGATGCGTTCGCGCACGAGCAGCTTGCCGCGCTCGACGTGGCGTGCGCGGGAGGACTCGGGGCCGCCGCGGGCGGCGCGGTCGAGCCTCTCGCGCAGGTCGTCGACCAGGGCGCGGTAGTCCGGGGCGGTCGTCGTCGACACGGCATCCTCGCTTCGGTTATCGGTGGATAACTCGATTCAGGTTATCGCTCGCTAACCGGATTGTCGAGGGCGCGGACGCGCCGCTCTCCCTGCCGCCCTTCCTACCTTCCTGCCTTCGCGAGCCGACACCCTTTGTGCGAGCCGACACGATTCGCACCGCATCTCGCGTGTCGGCTCGCACGAAGCGTGTCGGCTCGGCGGAGGTGGGATCAGCGGAGGTGGGATCAGCGGAGGTGGGATCAGCGCGGGGCGCGGGGGAGGTCGCCGGGCATGCGGATCGGGGTGGTCGAGGCCACCTCGTCGCTGAACTCCTCGGGGGCGACGACCGTGATCGGGCGCGTCTCGTCGAGCGACAGCGCGAACCGCCGCGACGCGTGGCGGTGGAGGCGACCCGACACGAGCAGCCAGGTGAGGCCGATGCCGAACGCCACGAGGGCCGCCACGGCGCCGAGCAGGATCGCGGCGCGCGGACCGAACTGCGCCGCCACCCAGCCGACGATCGGGGCGCCGATCGGGGTGCCGCCCATGAGGATCGCCATGTACAGGGCGAGCACGCGACCGCGCAGGGCGGGATCGGTGGTGGTCTGCACGTAGCCGTTGGCCGTGGTGAGCGTCGTCACCACGGCGAAGCCGGTGAACATCAGCGTCACCGCGTACAGCCAGTACGTCGGCATGAAGGCCGACACCAGGGCGGCCGCGGCGAACATCCCGGCGCCGGCGATGACGAAGCGGATCTGCGCCCGGTCGCGGCGGGCAGCCAGCAGCGCGCCGGCGAGGGAGCCGATCGCGAGGATCGAGCTGAGCAGGCCGTAGCCGTCGGCCTCCTGCCCGAACTCCAGCGCCATCGTCGACGCGAAGATCGGGAAGTTCATGCCGAAGGCTCCGAGGAGGAACACCATCGAGAAGGCGACCACGAGGTCGGGCCGTCGTGCCACGTAGCGGACGCCGTCGGCGAGGCGCGCCGCTCCCGAGGCCTTCACCCGCGGGATGAGCTCGTCGATCCGGATCATCGCGAGCGCCACGATCATGGCGAGGAAGGTCACCGCGTTGACGAGGAAGACCCAGCCGGTGCCCACCGCGACGATCACGACGCCCGCGACGGCGGGCCCGATCATCCGCGCGCCGTTGAACGACGCCGCGTTCAGCGCGACGGCGTTCGAGGCGTTCTCGCGCGACACGAGGTCGGAGACGAAGGCCTGCCGCGCGGGGTTGTCGAAGGCGGCGACCACGCCGAGCGCCAGCGCGAACGTGTACATGAGGGGCAGGGTCATGACGCCCGACAGGATGAGGACGCCGATGGCCGCCCCGAGGAGCAGGAGCACGGACTGCGTGATCATCAGCAGTCGCCGGCGGTCGAAGCGGTCGGCGACCCAGCCGGTGACCCCGACGAGCAGGAGCGGCGGGGCGAACTGCAGCGCCATGGTGACGCCCATCGCGCCGGCGTCGTTGTCGGTGAGCTCGGTGAGGACGACCCAGCTGAGGGCGGTCGCCTGCATCCACGCGCCGACGTTCGAGACGAGCGCGCCGATGAACCAGACGCGGTAGTTGAAGACCGAGAAGGAGCGGAACATGGCGCTCATCGGCCTGCCACCTCCCGCATGATGGCGGCCGCATGGGCGAGGACATCGCGCTCCTCGGGCGTCAGCTCGTCGAGGGCGTGCTCCAGCCACGAGTCGCGGCGGCGCACCGTCTCCTCGACCACCGCGAGACCGGCCTCGGTCAGCTGGATGTTGACCTTGCGGCGGTCGTCGGCGTCAGCGGTGCGGCTGAGGTAGCCCGACTCCTCGAGGGCGTTCACGGTGCGGTTCATCGAGGGCGCCGTGACGCGCTCGCGGTCGGCCAGCTCGCCCAGCGTGTGGGGACCGTGGACCTTGAGCGCGGCAAGGACGGCGAACTGCCCGTCGCTCATGGAGTCGACGGCGCGCTCGGAGCGCAGTCGCCGGGCCAGGCGGAAGGTGGCCATGCGGAAATCGGAGGCCAGAGAGGCCTCGGTCGACGACGGCGCGGGTGGGGACGAGGGGGAGGGGGTCGTGGTGCTCATTCAATTCATTAGCTTAGCTCATTATCCTGGCTCATTACCCTTGCTAAGCGATTTCGCCGGGCGCGCGGCTTCCCGCCGTAGACTCTGCGGCATGCCCGAACTCGCCGAAGAGCGGACCTTCACCGACGCCCACGGCGTCGTCATCTACTACGACGTGCGTCCCGCGGCGGGCACCCCGCGGGGCGTCGTGCAGCTGCTGCACGGCGTGGGCGAGCACGCCGGACGCTACCGCGCCCTCATCGACGCGCTGGCCGGCGACGGATTCACCGTCTACGCCGACGACCACCGCGGCCACGGCCGCACCGGCATGGCGCAGCACGGCGGCGACGCCGGCCGGCTCGGCCGGCTCGGGGCGGGCGGGATGCCGGCCACGCTGGCCGCGTGCCGACAGCTGACCGACATCATCCGCGCCGACCATCCCGATCTGCCGCTCATCATCATCGGGCACTCGTGGGGGTCGTTCCTCACCCAGATGCTCGTCGACGACCGGCCCGAGGCCTACGACGCGTTCGTGCTGTCGGGGTCGGCGCTGCGCTGGCCCGGCACGCTCAACGCCGGCGACCTCAACGCCCCGTGGAAGACGCCCGGAGCTCACGGCGCGGAATGGCTCTCGAGCGATCCCGAGGTCGGTCCCGCGTTCCTGGCGGACCCGCTGACGACGTCCGAGCCGCTGCTGAAGCTCTTCGGTGTGATCGACGCCGCGCGGCTGTACGGGCGTCCGCGCCGGAACCTCGGGCGCGACCTGCCCGCGCTCCTCATGGTCGGCCAGGACGACACCGTCGGCGGCCCCCGCAGCGTCCACAAGCTCGCCGACGCCTACCGCACGCGCTCGGGCCTGACCGATGTGACCACGCTCGTCTATCCCGGCGCCCGTCACGAGATCTTCAACGAGACCATGCAGGCCGACGTCCGTGCCGACCTGCTCGCCTGGCTCGACGCGCGCTTCGCCCGCCGCTGACGCGGATCCCCGCGCCGCGGCTCCCCGCGGCTCGTAGGCTGTGATCATGCACGGTGAGTACAAGGTTCCGGGCGGCAAGCTCGTCGTCGTCGATCTCGAGGTCCGGGACGGTCGCATCGCCGACTTCCACCTCGCCGGCGACTTCTTCCTCGAGCCCGACGACGCGCTCCTCGACATCGATGCCGCCGTGAACGGGATGCCGGTCGAGTCCGACGTCGCGACGATCGCCGCCGCCGTCCGCGCCGCCCTGCCCGAGGGGGCGCAGCTGCTCGGCTTCACGCCGGAGTCGGTGGGCACGGCCGTGCGCCGGGCCCTCGTGACCGCGCCCGGCTGGCGGGACTTCGAGTGGGAGGTCGTCCACGAGCGCGCGGTGTCGCCCCGGATGAACCTGGCCCTCGACGAGGTGCTCACCACGAGGGTCGGCGACGGCCGCCGCCGCCCCACCCTCCGCATCTGGGAGTGGGACGAGTCCGCCGTCGTCATCGGCTCGTTCCAGTCGTACCGCAACGAGGTCGACCCCGATGGCGCCGCCCGTCACGGGTTCGACGTCGTCCGCCGCATCTCCGGTGGCGGCGCGATGCTCATGGCCGCCGGCTCGATCGTCACGTACTCGCTGTACGTCCCGGCATCCCTGGTCGCGGGGATGACGTTCGCCGACTCCTACGCCTTCCTCGACGACTGGGTGCTGCAGGCGCTGCGGTCGCTCGGCATCGACGCGGTGTACCAGCCGCTCAACGACATCGCCTCGCCACAGGGCAAGATCGGAGGCGCCGCCCAGAAGCGGCTCGCGAACGGCGGTGTGCTCCACCACGCGACGCTGTCGTACGACATGGACGGCCAGGTCCTGACCGAGGTGCTGCGGATCGGGCGGGAGAAGCTCAGCGACAAGGGCACGGTCTCGGCGGCCAAGCGCGTCGATCCGCTCCGCAGCCAGACCGGTCTGCCGCGCGAGGCGATCATCGAGCGGTTCATCGAGACGTTCACGAAGCTCTACGCCGCCGAGCCGGGGACGATCTCCGACGAGGAGTACGCCGAGGCCGAGGCCCTGGTCGCGTCGAAGTTCTCGACCGACGCGTGGCTGCACCGCGTCCCGTGATACCCGACTCCGTCCCGGTCCCCGAGCCCGCGCCGGGGTCCGCGCCCGTCGAGGGGTCCGTCACCATCCACCACGGCGACAACCTCGCGGTCGCACGCACGCTGCCGGACGCGTCGTTCACGCTGATCTACCTGGATCCCCCGTTCAACACGGGCCGCGTGCAGGGCAAGGCCGTCGAGAGTGCCGTCCGGGGCGTGCACACAACTCCGGCAGAACCGGAGGCTGGCGGGCCTCCGCCCGCGGAATCCCGCGCGTCCCGCGACGGCGACCCCACGGATCACCGGAGTTATGAGCGCCCGTCCGTCGGCTCGGGGACCGAGACGGTCGGCGCGCCCGTGAAGGCCGGATTCCGGGGCACGACCTACGCGCGGCTCCGCGGCGACCTGCGCGCCTATGACGACAGGTTCGACGACTACTGGGACTTCCTCGAGCCGCGGCTGCGCGAGGCCTGGCGTCTCCTCGCCGACGACGGCACGCTCTACCTGCACCTCGACTACCGCGAGGCCCACTACGCGAAGGTGCTGCTGGACGCCCTGTTCGGGCGGGAGAGCTTCCTCAACGAGCTCATCTGGGCCTACGACTACGGCGCGAAGAGCCGGCGCCGCTGGCCCACCAAGCACGACACGATCCTGGTGTACGTGAAGGATCCGGCGCGCTACTGGTTCGACTCCGACGCCGTCGACCGCGAGCCGTACATGGCGCCCGGACTCGTGACGCCCGAGAAGGCCGCCCGCGGCAAGCTCCCGACCGACGTCTGGTGGCACACGATCGTCCCCACCGGCGGACGGGAGAAGACCGGCTACCCCACGCAGAAGCCGGAGGGGATCCTGCGCCGGATCGTCCAGGCCTCCAGTCGGCCCGGCGACCGGGTGCTCGACCTGTTCGCCGGCAGCGGCACCACCGGCTCGGTGGCCGCCGCCCTCGGCCGGCACGCGGTGCTCGTCGACGACAACCCCGAGGCGCTCGCCGTCATGCGGAAGCGGATGCCCGCCGCCGTCGTCCGCCTCGACTGACCGACCGCCGGCCGTCAACCGCCGCCGGCGTGGCAAAAGCAGGCCGAACCGGCGCGAGGAGAGTGTCGGAGCCGGATCGGGCCGGTTCAGCCTGCTTTCGCCCCCGGTCCGGCCGAGAAGCGCCGGCGCTCGCGCCGACCGGCGCGGGCGGCGCCGAGAGACGCCACCGCGTCGTAGGCGGTGAGGGGCAGGCGCAGCGGCCCGATCTCGAAGGGCACGAAGTCGCGGGTCGGCCGCAGGCGGGCGTACAGGTCCGGGGCGATCTCGCGCAGGTAGCCTCGCGCGCGTCGCGCGTGGAGCGTGTTCGAGGCGATGCGGATCGTCCGGGCCTCGCGGAGCCAGGGGAGCGACCGCGCGATGTTCTCGCGCGTCGATCGCGCGGTCCGCTCGCGGACGATGTCCGACGCCGCGATGCCGCCGCGCACGATCGCGTAGTCCGCCATGACGTCGGCCTCGGCGTGCTCCCCGTGGACGGCGCCGCCCGAGACGACGAAGAGCCCTCCGGCCGGTGCGGACCGCAGGGCGATCCGCACCCGCCAGGCCTGCAGCGCGTTGATCCGGCCGTCGTCGCGCGAGCGGTAGCCGAGCACGAGCACGACGTCGCGCCCCGCCGCGGGGCCGTGCTCCGCGACGCGCGGATAGCGGCTCCGCGACGCAGCCCACGCGTGCACCTCCGCGGCCACGCCGGCGCAGGCGGCGACGGCCGCCGCGGCGATCGCGACGGCCGCCGCGCGCCGCGCCACCTGCATCTCGGGCGCGCGGTTCACGCGGTCACTCGGCGGGCGACGCTCCGAGGAATTCGAGCAGCGCGGCGTTGACCTCGTCGCCGTGGGTCCAGAGGAGTCCGTGCGGCGCGTTCTCGATCTCCACGTAGGTCGCCTCGGGGAGCAGCTCGCGGAACTTCCGGGCGGTCTTGTCGATCGGCAGGATGTTGTCGGCCGTGCCGTGGAGGATCAGGGTGGGCACCGTGATGGCGGGGATGTCCCCGCGGAAGTCGGTCGCCCAGGTGAGCGGCGCCGCGGCGATCGCGGTGTTCCCGGCCTGACGGGCGGTGGCCACCGAGGCGTCGAGCGCCTCCTGCGAGATGCGGCTGCCGAGGGTGTCGTCGAGGTTGTAGAAGTCGTGGAAGAACCCGGTGAGGAAGGCGTGGCGGTCGTCGCGCACGGCCTGCGACGTGCCGTCGAAGAAGGCCTGGTCGCCGGCGCCGTCGGGGTTGTCGTCGGTGATGAGCAGGAACGGCTCGAGGGAGCCGAGGAACGCCGCGCGCGCGACGCGGGTGGCGCCGTAGCGGGACAGGTAGCGGGCGATCTCGCCGGTGCCCATCGAGAAGCCGACCAGGGTGACGTCGGTCAGGTCGAGGTCTTCCATGAGGGCGTGGAGGTCGGCCGCGAACGTGTCGTAGTCGTAGCCCGATCCGGCCTTCGACGACGCCCCGAAGCCGCGCCGGTCGTAGGCGATCACGCGATAGCCGGCATCCAGGAGCGCCGCCTGCTGCTTGCCCCACGACTCGCCGTCGAGGGGGAAGCCGTGGATGAGCACGACGGTGGGTCCCTCGCCCTGATCGGTGTAGAACAGCTCCACGTCGGCCGAGTTCTCGGTTCCTACGGTGATGAACGCCACGATGGCTCCTTCCAGCCGCGGACGGGTTCCGCCGCCATCACCGACGTTACGACGCGGGCGCGACGGCATCCAGGCCTTGACAGTCCTGTCATCCCGCGTTCACCGGCGCACCACCCGCGATCGGCGGGAGCCCTCGCTCGGGCGCCGGGGTCAGGCGTCCCGGCGGGCGCCGTCCGCCGGGCGCACGCCGAAGATGTGCGGCGGCGCGAAGCCGGCGTCGGCGAAGGCGCGCTCGACGGCGAGGGCGACCGAGGCCACGAGGCCTTGGTCGACGAGCGCGATCGCGGCGCCGCCGAAGCCGCCCCCGGTCATGCGGGCGCCCACGGCGCCGGCCGCGCGGGCGGTGTCGACGGCGAGGTCGAGCTCGGGCACCGAGATCTCGAAGTCGTCGCGCATCGACGCGTGCGAAGCGTCGAGCAGCGGGCCGATGGCGCGCGGGCCCTCCGAGCGGAGGGTCGCGACGGCGTCGAGCACGCGCTGGTCCTCGGTGACGACGTGGCGGACGCGGCGGAACGTGACGTCGTCCATCAGCTCCTCGGCGCGGGCGAGGTCGTCGACCGACAGATCGCGCAGCGCGGGGACGCCCATGAGGGCCGCGCCCTTCTCGCACGACGCACGGCGCTCGCCGTAGCCGCCGGTGGAGTGGGCGTGCTTCACCCCGGTGTCCATCACGAGCAGCTCCAGCCCCGCGGGGGCGAAGCCGAGCTCGACGACCTGAGCCTCGAGCGAGCGGCAGTCCAGGAAGATGCCGGCGTCGGCCCGGCCGAGCATCGACGCCATCTGGTCCATGATCCCCGTGGGGGCTCCGACGGCCTCGTTCTCGGCCCGGCGCCCCGCCCGGGCCAGGCTCACGCGGTCGTTGCCGAGGTTCCAGATCTCGTCGAGCGCGGATGCCGTGGCCCCTTCGATGGCGGCGGACGACGACAGCCCGGCGCCCACCGGCACATCGGACGCGAAGGCCAGGTCCACGCCCGTGACGCCGGTCCCGCCGTCGGCGTCCTTCAGCAGCACCCGGTCGCGCAGGAGGGCCCACGCCACGCCCAGCGGATAGCGCGCCCACTCGACGATCTCGTCGCGGCGGGCCGGGAAGAGCGCGTCGAGGTCGGCGAGCGCCACCTCGACAGGGACCGGATCGAATGTCGAGACGACGCGGATGCGCCCGTCGTCGCGCAGACCGAGCGCGACCGAGGTGCGGTGCTCGATCGCGAAGGGGAACACGAAGCCGTCGTTGTAGTCGGTGTGCTCGCCAATGAGGTTGACGCGCCCGGGCGCGGACCACACGCCGAGCGGCTCGGAGCCGGTGAGCTCCCGGAACAGGTCGGTGGCGGAGGTCACAGCACGATCCCTTCGATGGCGGTGCGGAGTCGGTCGGCGGCGACCTCGGGCGGCACGTCGCCGATCCAGGCGCCCATCGCCGACTCGGAGCCGGCCAGGAACTTGAGCTTGTCGGCCGCGCGGCGGGGGCTCGTGATCTGCAGGTTCAGACGCACGGTGTCGCGGCCGACGTGGACGGGGGCCTGGTGCCAGGCCGCGATGTACGGGGTCGGGCTGTCGTAGAGGGCGTCGATGCCGCGGAGCAGACGCAGGTACAGGGGCGCGAGCTCGTCGCGCTCCGCCTCGTCGAGGGCGGCGAAGTCGGGCACCTGGCGGTGGGGGAGCAGATGCACCTCGATCGGCCAGCGGGCCGCGAACGGCACGAAGGCGGTCCAGTGCTCGCCCTGGAGCACCACGCGGGGGCCCTCCTGCTCGAACGCGAGGATGCGCGCGAACAGGTCGGGGGCGGTGCGATCGATGGACTCGAGCAGCCGCGTGGTCCGCGGGGTGATGTACGGGTAGGAGTAGATCTGCCCATGGGGGTGATGAAGGGTGACCCCGATGGCCTCGCCGCGGTTCTCGAACGGGAACACCTGCTCCACGCCCGGGAGGGCCGACAGTGCGGCGGTGCGGTCGGCCCAGGCCTCGATGACGGTGCGGGCGCGGGTGACCGTCTGGGTGCCGAAGGAGCCGGCGTGATCCGGCGAGAAGCACACGACCTCGCACCGGCCGACGCTCGTGCGGGTGCGGCCGAGCCCGAGGTGGGCGAGGTCGTCGAGCCCGCGCGGCGGGTCGGCGGCCGCGGGGGCGTCGCCGGTGGCGGCGGCCAGGGCGGGACCGAACGACGGCGACTTGTTCTCGAAGACGGCGACGTCGTAGAGCGAGGGCACCTCCGACGGGTTCGTCGGGGACTGCGGCGCGAGCGGATCGAGCTCGGCCGGCGGCAGGAAGGCGCGGTTCTGGCGAGCGGCTGCGACGGAGATCCAGTCGCCGGTCAGCACGTCCTGACGCATGGTCGCCGTCTCGGGGCGCGGCCCGAGGTCGCGGGCGTCGACGGCGCGCTCCGGTCCGAGCGAGGTGCCGGGATCGTCGAAGTAGAGGAGCTCGCGGCCGTCGGCGAGGCGGGTCGTGCGCTTCACCACTCCGGCGCCGAGGGTCTCAACGGTGGTGTCGGTGGGGCGCATCTCCGGCATGTTCACGATAACACGGTAGCCGTTCGGCGTGTTATCGTCAACACGGCCGGTTCTTCCGGAGTCGGGAGCCGATCCGGAGCGGCGACAGGTGCCGGCACGGCCGAGGCAGGGGAGGGGCGATGGAACGTCGGGTCTCGATGGGAGACGTCGCCGCGGTCGCGGGCGTCTCAGCGCAGACGGTGTCGCGCGTCGTCAACGACAGCCCCCGCGTCGATCCCGCCACCCGGGCGCGTGTCGAGGATGCGATGGCTCAGCTCGGATACCAGCTCAACCGCACGGCGCGGGCGCTGCGGACCGGCCGCTTCCACACCATCGGGGTCGTCGTGGCGACCCTCGCCACCGTCGGCAACTCGCGGATGCTCGAGGCCGTCGCCTCGTCCGCGGCCCGTCGCGGATTCGCTCTCACCGTCGTCACCCTCGCCGGGCGGGAGGGCGTGGCAGGCGCCTTCGCCCAGCTGCGGGAGCAGGGTGTCGACGGCGCCATCGTGCTGAACGAGGCGACCGCGATCGCCGGCGAGGCGGCCCTGCCGCAGGGCCTGCGGATCGTCGCGGTCGACTCGCCGCGACCCGCCCCGGCCGCCGCGCCCGCGTTCGCGACCGTACAGTCCGACCATCGCGGCGGCGCCGCCGCGGCGACCTCGCACCTGCTCGCTCGCGGGCACGACACCGTGTGGCATCTGGCCGGGCCCGAGACCTCGTTCGCCGCGGGAGAGCGCGAGCGCGGCTGGCGCGAGACGCTCGTCGCCGCCGGTGCGGTGGTGCCGCCGCTCGTGCGGGGCGACTGGTCGGCCGCCTCCGGCTTCGCCGCCGGTGTCGAGCTGGCAGCGCGCCCCGGCGTGACCGCCGTGTTCGCGGCGAACGATCAGATGGCCCTCGGTCTGCTGCGGGCGCTCGCCGAGGCGGGCCGCGTCGTCGGCGTCGACGTGCAGGTCGTCGGCTACGACGACGTGGCGGACGCCGCGGAGTTCCGCCCGCCGCTGACCACCGTGCGCCAGGACTTCGACGCGCTCGGCGAGGCCGCCGTCAGCGCGCTCGTGGCCGCGATCGCGAACACCCCCGCGACGCACACCGTCGTCCCGACGACGCTCGTCCCCCGCGCCTCCGCGTAGCCGCCCAGCCCCGCCCCGCCCAGCCCCGCCGCCCCGCCCCGCCACCGGCGCCCAGCCCACCCCGTACCGCCCAGCCCACCGCGTGCGTGCGCGCACGAGAGGGTGGGGTCGGGGCGAGAGGGTGGGGTCGGCGACGAGCAGGGTGAGGCGGGATCAGCCGGCGGCGCGGCGGGCCTCCCAGCCCGAGCGGACCATCTCGTCCACCGTGTAGCGGTTCTGCCAGTCGAGGTCGCGGGCGGCGAGGTCGCCGGTCGCGACGATGCGGTCGGGATCGCCGGGCCGGCGCGGGCCGATCTCGGGCTCGAAGTCGATGCCGGTGCCGCGTGCCATGGCGTCCATGATCTGTCGCACCGACAGGCCGTTGCGCGAGCCGAGGTTGTACGCGGGCTCCACCGGCTCGCCGGCCTGCAGGCGCTGCGCGGCGACGACGTGCGCCGCCGCGATGTCGCCGACGTGCACGTAGTCGCGGACGTTGGTGCCGTCGGGGGTGTCGTAGTCGTCGCCGAAGATCTTGGGCGTGCGCCCTTCGATGAGGGCCTCGAACACCAGCGGGAAGAGGTTGTGCGGGCTCGTGTCGTAGACGCTCGGGTCGCTGGAGCCCACGACGTTGAAGTAGCGCAGCGACGTGTGCCGCAGCGGCGCGTCGGAGGACGCCGTGGCGACCGCCTGATCGCGCAGCAGCCACTCGCCGATGAGCTTGGACTCGCCGTAGGGGGAGGCGGGCCGCTTGGGGAGGTCCTCGGTCACGAGCTCGACGTCGGGGGTGCCGTAGACGGCCGCGCTGGACGAGAACACGAGGTGGGAGACGCCGGTCTCGGCCATCGCGGCCAGGACGACCCGCGTCCCTTCGACGTTCTGCTCGTAGGTGTGGAGAGGGCGCTGCACCGAGACGCCCGCGTACTTGTAGCCCGCCACGTGGATGACCCCGGCGACCCGGTGACTGCGGAGCGTCTCGACGAGGAGGGAGTGATCGAGGATCGATCCCCGCACGAACGGCACGCCCTCCGGGACGAACTCCGCGTGCCCGCTCGACAGGTCGTCGAGGACGACCGGCGACATGCCGGCGTCCGAGAGCGCGCGGACGATGTGGGCGCCGATGTACCCGGCGCCTCCGGTGACGAGCCAGCTCATGAATCCTCCTGCGGGATGGGGGTGGGTAGGGGGTGCGGTCCCCGGTAGGGGCCGCTGGACTGGCGGGTGACGAGCTCGATGCCGACCTTGCGCTCCCCGGGTTCGAGGTCGCGGCCCTGGATCTCGTCGATGATGAGCGACACGGCCAAGGATCCCGCATCCTCGAAGAACTGGTGCACGGTGGTCAGGGGCGGCCAGAAGTGCGCGGCCTCGTCCATGTCGTCGAACCCGACGACACTGACATCCTCGGGCACGCGGATGCCGCGCTCGTGGAGCGCGCGCAGGAGCCCCAGGGCCATCTGGTCGTTGGAGACGAACACCGCGGTCGCCTCGGGGATCTCGGCCAGCCGCAGCCCGGCGCGGTAGCCCGCCTCCGCGCTCCAGTCGCCCTGGAACGGCTCGGGGACGGGACGCCCCGCGGCGACGAGGGTGTCGCGCCAGGTCTCGGTGCGCTCGCGGGCGGAGTTGGACTCGGCTGGTCCGGCGACGTGCCACACCGTGGGATGCCCGAGGTCGAGCAGATGCTGCACGGCCAGGCGCGCCCCCGCGGTCTGGTCGCCGTTGATCGACGGCCGGTCGGGACGGGCGCCGGCTTCGACGATGATGCTCGGGATGCCGTCGGGGAACTCGAGCGCCGACTTGGAGATCAGGTGGGACTCGATGATGACGATGATGCCGTCGACGGCGTCCTGCCCGAGTCGCGACAGCGCGGAGGACACCTGTCCCTCGGTGGCGTCGTTCTCGGTCGCCGGCTGCACCTGGATCAGCTCCACGGCGTAGTCGCGGCGGGCCGCTTCGGCGACGATCCCCGAGATCGTGCGGATGTTCCCGAGGGTGCCGAGCGTGAACACCACGACGCCGATCGAGCCGAACGAGCCGCGCCGCAGGGCGCGCGCGGCGACGTTCGGCCGGTAGCCGAGCTCGCTCATGGCGGCCAGCACCTTGCGGCGGGTGGGCTCGGCCACGTTCGGCACGTTGTTCGCGACCCGCGACACCGTCTGCCCGGAGACACCGGCACGCTGCGCCACTTCGCGCAGGGAGACGGATCGGGGGTGCTCGTTGGCCAGGGACATCAGCCTCACTCTAGGCCTTCGGACGAATCGGGGTTGACAGATGTTGACGTGAACATGCTACTCTCGCCCCGACGATGTTGACGTAAACATCGACAGCGCCCGAACCCCCCGACGAAGAGGACTGAGACGAGGATGTCGACCATCGCTCCCGCGGTTCCCGCAGACACGGCTGCCGCCGGCCGCCGCCGCGGACGTCGCACCACCACGCGGCAATGGGCGGGCCTCGGCTTCGTGGCCCCGTTCCTGATCGTGTTCGCCCTCACGTTCCTCGCGCCCGTGGCGTACTCGATCTACCTCAGCCTCTTCCGCAACAAGCTCGTCGGCGGCAACTCGTTCGTCGGCGTGGAGAACTACCTGCAGGCCTTCACCGACCCGAAGTTCATCGAGGGGGCGCTGCGGGTCTCGCTCTTCCTCGCGGTGCAGGTGCCGATCATGCTGGCGCTGGCGCTCGTCGCGGCCCTCGCCATCGACTCCCGCCGCCTCGCGGGATCGTCCCTGTTCCGCATCGGCCTGTTCCTGCCCTATGCGGTGCCGGGCGTCGTCGCCGTGCTCATGTGGGGCTTCATGTACTCGGAGCGGATGGGGCTGGCGGGCAACGTCAACAACCTGCTCGGCTTCGACCTCATCACGCCCTTCACCCAGCAGTGGATCCTGGTCGCGATCGGCAACATCGTCACCTGGGAGTTCGTCGGCTACAACATGCTGATCTTCTACTCGGCGCTGCGCGCCATCCCGGGCGACATCTACGAGGCCGCCGCCCTCGACGGCGCCGGGCAGTTCCGGATCGTCTGGAGCATCAAGCTCCCGGCCCTGCGCGGCGCGATCGTCATCGCCACCATCTTCTCGATCATCGGCAGCTTCCAGCTCTTCAACGAGCCGAACATCCTGCGCCCCCTGGCGCCGAGCCTCATCACCACCTACTTCACCCCGAACATGTACGCCTACAACCTCAGCTTCTTCGGACAGCAGGTCAACTACGCCGCCACGGTCGCGATCATCATGGGCGTCGTCACGGCCGTGATCGCCTACGTCGTGCAGCTGCGCGGCAACCGGCAGGAGCTGCGATGACCGCCACGACCACCGTCTCGCGCCGCCGGGCGCGCGCCCTCGACCGCTCCCCGGGGCTGCTCGACCGTCCCCGCCGCTCGGTCGGCCTGACGATCGCGATGTCGCTCTTCCTCGTCTACTCGTTCCTGCCGCTGGCGTGGCTCGTCATCAGCTCGACGAAGACGCAGGAATCGCTCTACACGTCGTTCGGGCTGTGGTTCTCGGGTCCGTTCGCCTTCTTCGACAACGTCGTGGAGACGCTCACCTACAACGACGGCATCTTCGTCCGCTGGCTCGGCAACACCCTGCTCTACGTCGTCGCCGGCGCCGGCGGCGCGACGATCCTCGCCACCCTGGCCGGCTACGGCCTGGCCAAGTTCACCTTCCCCGGCAAGCGCGCGATCTTCGCGGTGGTGCTCGGTGCCATCGCCGTGCCGGGAACGGCGCTGGCGGTGCCCACATTCCTCATGTTCAGCCAGATGGGCCTCACGAACACCGTGTGGGCGATCATCATCCCGTCGCTGATCTCGCCGTTCGGCCTCTACCTGATCTGGGTGTACGCGGTCGACTCGGTGCCCACCGAGCTGCTCGAGGCGGCGCGCGTGGACGGCGCCGGCGAGCTGCGCACGTTCTTCACCATCTCGATCAAGCTCCTGGCCCCCGGGATCGTGACCGTCGCGATGTTCGCGATCGTGGCCACCTGGAACAACTACTTCCTGCCGTTGATCATGCTCAACGACCCCGCCCTGTTCCCGCTGACCATCGGTCTGCAGCAGTGGAACATGCAGGCGACCGGCGTCGGGTCCGACCCGATCTTCAACCTGGTGATCACCGGTGCACTTCTCACGATCGTCCCGATCGTGATCGCGTTCCTCCTGCTGCAGCGGTTCTGGCAGTCGGGGCTCAGCGCGGGAAGCGTCAAGCAGTAGGGGACTGCTGACCGTCGAACCATCCTCCCCAACGATCCGACTCCGAAGAAGCGGAAGGACACAGCAAATGAGAAAGCGCACTCTGGTCCGCGGCATCGCCACCGGCGCCGCCGCCCTCCTGATCGGTGCGGGCCTCGCGGCCTGCGCCGGCGACACCACCCCCGGCAACGACGCCGAGCCCGGCAGCGCCGACGCCATCGAGGCGGCGCTCGAGGAGGGCGGGGAGCTCACCTACTGGACGTGGACCCCCTCCGCCGAGGCCCAGGTCGAGGCGTTCCAGGACGCCTATCCCAACGTCGAGGTCACCGTGGTCAACACCGCGAGCGCCAACGACAACAACCTCAAGCTCCAGAACGCGATCGCCGCCGGGTCGGGCGCCCCCGACGTCGTGCAGGTCGAATACCAGTCGCTGCCGCAGTTCATCCTCTCCGACTCGCTCCTGGACCTCACCGACTACGGCTTCGGCGAGCTCGAGGACCTGTACACCCCCGGCCCGTGGGGCGCGGTCGCCCAGCAGGGCGGCATCTGGGGCCTCCCGCAGGACTCGGGCCCGATGGCGCTGTTCTACAACAAGCGCGTCTTCGACGAGTTCGGCCTCGAGGTCCCCACCACCTGGGACGAGTACATCGAGGCGGGCCGCGCCCTGCAGGCCGCCGACCCCGAGTACTTCATCACCAACGACTCCGGCACCGACGCCGGCTTCGGCACGTCGATGATCTGGCAGGCCGGCGGGCGTCCCTTCCAGGCGGACGGCGAGAACATCACCGTCGACCTCGCCGACGAGGGCACCCAGAAGTGGGCGAGCACGTGGGACACCCTCGTGCAGGAGGACCTCATGAGCCAGATCTCCGGCTGGACCGACGAGTGGTTCGCGGGCCTGGCCAGCGGCAAGATCGCGACGCTGCCGATCGGCGCGTGGATGCCGGGCGTGTTCGAGTCGGGCGCTGCCGACGGCGCCGGCGACTGGCGCGTCGCGCCGATGCCGACCTACGACGGCGGCGCGGCGGTCACGGCCGAGAACGGCGGCAGCTCGGAGGCGGTGACCAAGCAGTCGAAGAACCCCGCACTGGCGGCCGGCTTCCTCAAGTGGCTCAACTCGTCCGAGGACTCCATCGACGTGTTCCTCGAGAGCGGCGGGTTCCCGGCCACGGTCGCCGACCTCAACTCGGACGACTTCCTCAACTACGAGTCGGACTACTTCGGCGGTCAGAAGATCAACGAGGTGCTCGTCGAGGCGGCCAACTCGGTCAGCACCGGATGGCAGTACCTGCCCTGGCAGTCCTACGCCAACAGCATCTACGCCGACACCGTCGGACAGGCCTACCTGAACAAGACGTCCATCGCCGACGGCCTCGCCGCATGGCAGCAGCAGAACGTGACGTACGGCTCGGAGCAGGGCTTCACCGTCTCGGAGTGACCTCGTCCCCCGGGACGTCCCACGGGCGGCCGGATCCACGTCCGGATCCGGCCGCCCGCCTCTGCCCGCCTCCCTCGCCGCCGCCTCCGGCCCCTCTCTGGAGTACCCATGACCGCACCGATCTTCGAGATCGGCGACCGCGACTTCCTGCTCGACGGCTCTCCCCATCGCGTGATCTCCGGCGCCCTCCACTACTTCCGCATCCATCCGGACCAGTGGCGCGACCGCATCCGCTGGGGGCGGCGGATGGGTCTGAACACCATCGAGACCTACGTCGCGTGGAACGAGCACGCCCCCGAGGAGGGGACGTGGGACACGACCGGTCGCCTCGACCTCGCGCGGTTCCTGCAGACGGTCCACGAGGAGGGGATGCACGCGATCGTCCGCCCCGGCCCCTACATCTGCGCCGAGTTCGATGGGGGCGGCCTGCCGGCCTGGCTGTTCCGCGCCGCCGATGAGGCGCGACCGGTCGGCGTCCGCAGCCTCGAGCCGCAGTACATGGCGGCGGTGTCGGAGTACCTCCGGCGCGTGATGGAGATCGTCGTGCCGCTGCAGATCGATCGCGGAGGGCCGGTGATCCTGATGCAGGTGGAGAACGAGTACGGGGCCTACGGCGCCGACCACGACTATCTGCGCGCGCTCACCGACCTCTACCGTGCGTGCGGCGTGACGGTGCCGCTCACGACCGTCGACCAGCCGCACCCCGGCATGCTCGCGGCGGGCACGCTCCCCGAGCTGCTCACGACCGGCTCGTTCGGCTCACGCGTGCCGGAGCGCCTGGCGGCCCTGCGCGCGCAGCAGCCGAGCGGTCCGCTCATGTGCAGCGAGTTCTGGTGCGGCTGGTTCGACCACTGGGGCGCCCACCATCACGTGACCGACCCGGCGGCCTCCGCGCACGAGCTCGACGCGCTGCTCGCGGCGGGAGCATCGGTGAACATCTACATGCTGCACGGCGGCACGAACTTCGGGCTGACCAACGGCGCCAACGACAAGGGCGTCTACCAGCCGACCGTCACGAGCTACGACTACGACGCCCCGCTGGACGAGGCCGGGCGCCCGACCGAGAAGTTCTGGGCCTTCCGCGAGGTCATCTCCCGCTACGCGCCCGTGCCGCCGCTGGAGCGCACGGCGAGCACCGCTCTCGTCGTGCCCGAGCCTGCGCCGCTGCGTCCGATCGGCACCCTCGCCGAGGTCGCCCCGGCGGTGTGGACGACCCACGACGGGCTTCCCACGATGGACGCCGTCGGCATCTGGCGCGGCTTCGCGCGCTACCGGACCGCGCTCGCCGGCGCCGCCGGCCCGGCGGTCCTCTCGGTCGGAGAGGTGCGCGACCGCGCGTGGGTCCTCCTCGACGGGGCGCCCGTAGGCTCCCTCGCACGGGAAGCGCACGAGCGCACGCTGACCCTCCCCTCCGGACGGGGCCTGCTGGAGATCCTCGTCGAGGACGAGGGCCGCGTGAACTACGGCCCCCGCATCGGGGAGCCGAAGGGCCTGATCGGACCGGCGACGCTCGACGGCTCGCCGCTGAGCGCCTGGGAGGTGTCCGCCGTCGCGCTCGACGCGGTCCCCGCCGCGGAACCGGCGGGCGGCGACGGTGCCCTCGGCGCTCCGGGCGTGGGCGCGACGGTCTGGCAGGCGACGTTCGCCCTCGACGGGCCCGCCGACCTCTCCCTCTCGACCGCGGGGCTCGGCAAGGGACTCGTGTGGATCGGCGACACCTGCCTCGGCCGCTACTGGCGCAAGGGCCCCCAGGCCTCCCTGTACATCCCCGCTCCGCTCACCCGCGCGGGGGCCAATACGCTGACGGTGCTGGAACTGGAAGCGCTCGACATCGACGCGCTCCGGTTCCTCGACGACCTCGCCCTCGGACACACGGAGCACTGACATGACCAGCCCCGCGATCGGGACCGTCGACGCAGGCCCCGGCATCACGCTCGACCGGCGCCTGTTCGGCGGCTTCGTCGAGCACCTCGGCCGGCACATCTACGACGGGATCCACGAGCCCGGCCACCCGTCGGCCGATGCCGACGGGTTCCGCACCGATGTCGTGGAGCTCGTCCGGGAGCTCGGCGTCTCGACGATCCGCTACCCGGGCGGCAACTTCGTCTCGGGCTACCGCTGGGAGGACGGCGTCGGGCCGCGCGAGGAGCGTCCGCGGCGGCTCGACCTCGCCTGGCACGTGACCGAGACCAACGAGGTGGGACTCCACGAGTTCGCCGCGTGGCTGGAGAAGGTCGGCTCCGACCTCATGCTCGCCGTGAACCTCGGGACGCGCGGCACGGCGGAGGCGCTGGACCTCCTCGAGTACGCGAACGCCGAGGTCGACACCGCGCACACCCGGGCCCGCGCGGCCAACGGCCGCACCGAGCCGTTCGGGGTGCGCATGTGGTGCCTCGGGAACGAGATGGACGGCTGGTGGCAGGTGGGCGCCCGGAGCGCCACGGACTACGGCAAGCTCGCGGCCCGCACCGCCAAGGCGATGCGCCGGTTCGATCCGGACCTCGAGCTGGTCGTGTGCGGCTCGTCGTCGCGCACCATGCCGACCTTCGGCGCGTGGGAGCGCGAGGTGCTCGCCCACACGTTCGACGACGTGGACTTCATCTCCTGCCATGCGTACTACGAGCCGATCGGCGACGATGCGCAGGAGTTCCTGGCCTCGGCCGTCGACATGCACCTCTTCATCGAGGAGGTGGTGCGCATCGCCGACGAGGTCGCGGCCGAGAGGTCCAGCGACAAGCGCATCATGATCTCGTTCGACGAGTGGAACGTGTGGTACCAGTCGCGGTGGAACGCGATCGAGGGCTCGCAGCCGCGCGACGAGTGGCCGGTCGCCCCGCGCCTGCTCGAGGACGTGTACACCGTGCGCGACGCCGTGGTCGTCGGCGACCTCCTCATCACGCTCCTGCAGCACGCGGACCGCGTGAGGTCGGCGTCGCTGGCGCAGCTGGTCAACGTCATCGGCCCGATCATGACCGAGCCGGGCGGCCCCGCCTGGCGGCAGACGACGTTCTTCCCGTTCGCCCTGACGTCCCGCCTTGCGGGGGAGCAGGTGCGGCGGATCGCGGTCGAATCCGCCACGTTCGAGAGCACGCGGTTCGGCGTGGTGCCGACCGTCAACGCCGTCGCGACCGTCGACGATGCCGGGATCAGTGTGTTCGTCGCCCACCGTTCGACGACCGACGCCACCGAGGTGCGCCTCGATCTGTCCGCTGCGGTGGGTGGGCGTGCTCTCACCGTGACCGAGGCCCATCTCCTGCACGACGACGACGCCGACGCGGCCAACACCCTCGGCGACCCGGGCCGCGTCGCGCCCCGCGCGCTCGACGGCGTGAGGGTCGAGGACGGCGTCCTCGTGCTGCCGCTTCCCGCCGTGTCGTGGGCCGCCGTGCGTCTGAGCTGACCCGGCGGGACCTTCGGGTGCCGGCCGCGTGGCGTGGCGTAGGCGTGGCGTGGCGAAAGCAGGCTGAAGCGTCCCGCGAGCGGCGGTCAGCCGTGGCCAGCCCCGGATGGCCCTGCTTTTGCCACCACCACCGTCCCTGACCGCCGTCCCTGACCGGGCCCGGGGCCGGGGTCAGGCGTCGCCGAGGGCTTCGCTGACGACGGCGCGCGCCTCGGCCTGCACCTCGACGAGGTGCTCGGGGCCGCGCAGCGACTCGGCGTAGAGCTTGTAGACGTCTTCGGTGCCCGACGGGCGGGCGGCGAACCACGCGTGCTCGGTCTGCACCTTCAGGCCGCCGATCGCCGCGCCGTTGCCGGGTGCGTGCGACAGCTTTGCCGTGATCGGCTCGCCGGCCAGCGTCGTCGCCGACACCGACTGGGGGGCGAGCTTGCCGAGCGCCGCCTTCTGCGCGGGCGTGGCGGGTGCATCGACGCGCTGATACGCCGAGGCGCCGTACTCCGCCTCGAGCTCCGCGTACCGCTGCGACGGGGTCTTGCCGGTGACGGCGAGGATCTCCGACGCCAGCAGGCACAGCAGGATGCCGTCCTTGTCGGTCGTCCACACCTCCCCGTCGGTCCGCAGGAACGACGCGCCGGCCGACTCCTCACCCCCGAAGGCGACCGAGCCGTCGAGCAGGCCGGGCACGAACCACTTGAAGCCGACGGGCACCTCGACGAGCCGGCGTCCGAGCGCGGCGACGACCTTGTCGATGATCATCGACGACACGAGCGTCTTGCCGACGGCGGCGTCGGCGCGCCACCCCGGGCGGTGCGAGTAGAGGTAGTCGATCGCGACGGCGAGGTAGTGGTTCGGGTTCATGAGCCCCGCGTCGGGCGTCACGATGCCGTGCCGGTCGGCGTCCGCGTCGTTGCCGGTGAGGATGTCGTACTCGTGACGGCGCGCGACCAGCGACGCCATCGCCGAGGGCGACGAGGGGTCCATCCGGATCTTCTCGTCCCAGTCGAGCGTCATGAACCGCCAGGTGGGATCGACCTCGGGGTTCACGACCGTGAGGTCGAGCCCGTAGCGCTCGGCGATCAGGGCCCAGTACTCGACCGAGGCGCCGCCCAGCGGATCGGCGCCGATGCGCACCCCGGCGCGGCGGATCGCCTCGACGTCGATGATGTTCGCGAGATCGCCGACGTAGCCCTCGCGGAAGTCGTAGGAGCCCACGTGGCCGGCGGCGATGTCGGCGAAGCGCACGCGCTGCACGCCGCTCAGGCCCTCTGCGATGAGGGCGTTGGCCCGGTCGGCGATCCAGCCGGTGGCATCGGTGTCGGCGGGACCGCCGTGCGGCGGGTTGTACTTGAAGCCGCCGTCGCGCGGCGGGTTGTGCGACGGGGTCACCACGATGCCGTCCGCGAGGCCCGCCTGGGCCGCATCCGATCCCTGGGCCGCATCCGATCCCTGGGCCGCATCCGATCCCTGGGCCTCTCGGAGGGCGCGGTTGTAGGTGAGGATGGCGTGGCTGAGCGCCGGCGTCGGCACCCACGAGTCGCGGGAGTCCACGCGCACGTCGACGCCGTTCGCCACGAGCACCTCGATCGCGGTGCGCTCGGCCGGGCGGGAGAGCCCGTGGGTGTCGCGTCCGAGGAAGAGAGGGCCGGTGATGCCCTGTGCGGCGCGGTACTCCACGATCGCCTGCGTGGTGGCGAGGATGTGGTCCTCGTTGAAGCTCGTCGACAGCGACGAGCCGCGGTGACCGCTCGTGCCGAAGGCGACCCGCTGCTCGGGCACCCCGGCATCCGGCTTTCGGTCGTAGTACGCGGCGATCAGATCGTCGATGTCGATGAGGTCGGATGCTTCGGCGGGCTGTCCTGCGCGGCTCATGGGTCCAGTCTGCCCTCCCGGCGACGGGGATGCATCGGTCTTGACAGACTCCGTGGCGTCCGGCGCGCGTCCACAACTCCGGAAGACCGCCCGTCGACGGGACGGGATGAGGCCCCGAGGCCCCGGACGCGTGCGGGATTCCGGAGTTACGAACGGCCGAGGTCGATCGCGCGCGTGGCCACCTCGTCGAGCACGGCGCGCAGCGCGGGGGAGTCCGCCTGGGTGCGGCGATGCACGGTGCTGACCGCACGGACCGACGCCGGTCCCTCGGTGGGGATCGCGACGAGGTCGTCGCCGAGATCGCCGCGGCCGAGACGGGGGACGAGGGCGACCGCGAGGCCGGCCCGGGCGAGCTCGAGGTGGTTCTGGAACTCCATCGACTCGTGGACGATGCGGGGAGCACCGCTCACCCCGTCGAAGAGGCGTCGCAGCCACTGGCGGCAGATGGTCGAGTCGAACGTGGCCACCCACGGTTCGTCGGCGAGGTCCTCCGGGCGGAGCGACGTGCGGTCGGCGAGGCGATGGGTCCGGGGGAGGATGACGTCCGCGACATCGGTGAACAGCGGCGTCTCGATCAGATGGTCGGGCATCGCGAGGGCCACTCCGCCCCAGCGGTGCACGACGCCCAGGTCGCGCTGGCCGGACGCGACGAGGGCGATCGTCTCCCACGGCTCGCTCTCGCGCAGCGGCAGCCGGAGGGCGGGATGCCGATCGCCGAGCGCGGAGAGCACCGGAAGCAGGAGGCCCCGGACCACCGTCGAGAAGGCGGCGATCCGGATCTCCCCGACGAGCGCGTCGGGCGCCTCGGCGAGCGACTGGATGTCGGCGCGGATGCGCTCGATGTCGGCGAGCACCGGCGTCGAGGCGACGACCAGACGCGTGGCGGCGTCGGTCAGGACGACCCCGCGGCCGGCGCGTTCGAGCAGCACCACGCCGGTCTCCCGCTCGAGGCGCTTCACCTGCTGCGACACGGCGGACGGCGTGAAGCCGAGCATGGCGGCGGCGCGGGCGACGCTGCCCTCGGTCGCGATGGTGCGGAGGGAGACGACGGCATCCAGATCCATCATGTAGCGATGCTACCGAATTCGACGCGAAAACAATCGCTTGTGCTTCACCTCCAACAGCGGTCGGATGGAGGCCATGAGCCGACGCGACATGGTCCTCGCCGCCCTGGTGGCCTCCCTCTGGGGGGTGAACTTCGTGGTGATCGCGTGGGGCATGACCGGCATCCCCCCGCTCCTGTTCGTGACGATCCGGTTCGGCGTCGTCGCGCTCTTCGCCGTGGTCGTCCCGCGCCCGGCCACCGGATGGCGTGTCGTGGTCGGGGTCGGCATCTTCATGAGCCTGGGCCAGTTCGGTCTCCTCTACACGTCCATGGCACTCGGCCTGCAGCCCGGGCTCGCCGCGCTGCTGCTGCAGGCGCAGGTGGTCTTCACGATCGCGATCGCCGCAGGGGTGCTGCGGGAGCGTCCCACGGCGGCGCAGATCGTGGGCGTCCTGCTCGGCTGCGCCGGACTCGCGATCGTCGCGCTCGGACGCGGGGGAGACGCGCCGGCGATCGCGGTCGTGCTCGCGCTCGCGGCCGCCCTGTCGTGGGGCGTCGGGAACGTGATCGCCCGCCGCGCCGGCGACGTCCGGGGTCCTGGACGCGGTGGAGCGCTGTCGCTGACGGTGTGGTCGGCGCTCGTGGTGCCCGTCCCCGCGTTCGCGCTGTCGCTCGCGGTCGAGGGGTCCGCGGCGGTCGGCGCCGGCCTGGCATCGTTCGGGTGGGCGGCGGCCCTGTCCACTCTGTACACCGCGATCCTCTGCACGGTGATCGGCTACGCGATCTTCAACGGGCTCCTCGCCCGGAACCCACCGGCAGCCGTCGTCCCCTGGGTGCTCCTCGCTCCCGTCGTGGCGATGATCTCGGCGGCGCTCCTCCTCGGGCAGATCCCGAACGCGGCCGAGACGATCGGCGGCGCGATCCTCGTCGTCGGTGTGCTCGTCACCGGCATCCGCCGTGGCATCCGGGTGCGGGAGGTCGCCGCCGCCGGACCGGCGTGACTCCCTCGACACCCGCCGAGCGGGCCGCAACCACCCGGGATCCGCGCCGCCGCCGGCCGGATCGAAGCAGTTGTGCGCATCGGCGTCGCGCCGAGTCCAGCGCACTAGGCTTGCCCCCGTGACCGTCGACCCCGCCCCGCGCCGCACCTACAGCTATCTCGGGCCGGCCGGCACCTTCACCGAGGCGGCCCTCGGACAGGTCGCCGAGGCGCGGGACCAGGTCTGGCGCCCGGTGCGCAACGTCGGCGAGGCGCTGACGGACGTCGTCGAGGGCCGCTCGGACGCGGCGATGATCGCGATCGAGAACTCGATCGACGGCGGCGTGTCCACCGCGCAGGACGCCCTGGCCACCATGCCGGGACTGCGCATCGTGGGCGAATACCTCGTGCCGGTCAACTTCGTGCTCGTCGGGCGTCCCGGCACCCGGCTGGAGGACGTGTCGCTCGTCGCCGCGCATCCCGTCGCCTATGCGCAGTGCCTGCAGTGGCTGTCGACCCACCTTCCGGAGCACGCCCACCTCCCCGCCGCGAGCAACGTCGCATCGGCGGTCGGCATCGTCGACGGCGACAGCGCCGCGCAGGCCGCGATCGCCCCTCCCGGCATCCTGGAGCACTACGACCTGGAGCTGCTGGCGTCCGACATCGGCGACAACCGCAACGCCGTCACCCGCTTCGTGCTGGTGAGCCGCACCGTAGCCCCGCCCGCCCCGACCGGCGCCGACAAGACGTCGCTCATCGCCGAGCTGCCGGACGACCATCCGGGAGCCCTGCTGGAGCTCCTCGAGCAGTTCTCCACCCGGGGCATCAACCTGTCGCTCATCGAGTCGCGCCCGATCGGCGATGCGCTCGGACGCTACCGCTTCGTCATCGACGCCGACGGCCACATCGAGGACGAGCGGATGGCGGATGCGCTGCTGGGCCTGCGCCGCTTCAGCCCGAAGGTGATCTACCTCGGGTCGTACCCCCGCGCCGACCGCGCCATCGTGCACTACCCCGACCGCTACTCCGACGACGTGTTCGTCGAGGCGCGGGACTGGCTGCGCGCTCTCATCTCCGGTGAGCCCGAGGCCTGAGGCGGGGGCCTGGGCCCGCGCCGTCAGGCTGCGAGCAGCTCGAGGGTCTCGGCGCGTCCGGCCGCGGCGTCCATCGGCTCGCCGTCGTAGGCGGCGGCCACCGGCGACACCATGACCTCGTCGACGCCGTGCTGCGCGGCGAACGCGGCCACCCGGGCGCGGACGTCGTCGCCCGCGCCGACGAACCAGCGGCTGCGGAGGGTGTCGAGCATCGCCGACGCCAGGTGGTCCTCCGCCTCGGCGGCGGCCGCCTGCTCGACGGTCTCGAGCGCGACGAGCGGTCGTCCGCCGCGCAGTCGCGCCATCATCCGCGCCTGGGGCAGCATGCGCTCCTGCGCCAGCTCGTCGGATGCGGCGGCGACCACGTTGGCGGTCACGAAGGTCCGCGGCGCGTCCAGGTGCTCGCTCGGGGTGAACTGCGACCGGTACAGGTCGAGCGCGCGCTCGAGGCCCTCTCCGGAGAAGTGGTTGGCGAAGACGTACGGCAGGCCGAAGGCCGCGGCGAGCCCGGCGGAGTAGTCACTGGAGCCCAGCAGCCACACCTCGGGCGACGTGGTCGCCGACGGCGTGGCGTGCACCGCGTACGGCTCGCCCGATCCGCCCGGCCGGCTCACGAGCCGGACGCTCGCGCCCTCGGGGGAGACGAGCCCCAGGATGTCGCGGATGTGCTCGGGGAAGCGGTCGACATCGCTCGTGGTGCCCGTCATCCGCAGCAGCTGCGTGATCACGGGATCGCTTCCGGGGGCGCGCCCGATGCCCAGGTCGACGCGTCCCGGCGCGATGGCCTCGAGGGCGGCGAACTGCTCCGCCACGACGAGCGGGGCGTGGTTGGGGAGCATGACGCCGCCGCTGCCGACGCGGATCCGCGTCGTGCGCGCCGCAGCCGCGGCGGCCAGCACCGGCGGCGTGGTCGAGGCGACCGCCGGCATGTTGTGGTGCTCGGCGAACCAGTACCGCCGGTAGCCGAGTTCGTCGGCCCGGCGCACGAGGTCGAGCGACGCCGTCACCGCCTGGGAGCTGGTCTGACCGGTGCGGACGGGTACCAGGTCGAGGACGGACAGGGCGGGAGGCGGGGGAGTGCTCATCACCACCGACAACGCCGGGCGGCCGGTGGTCATTCCTCCTCGGCGTGGCGGGGACGGCCGGTCAGCTCGTCCACGCGGCGTACAGCGTCGCGACGGCCTCCTCCGGGGGCACGAACGAGCCGGGCGCGGCGGGGCTCGGAACCCCGCGGACGGCATCCGTCAGCGGGGCGATGAGCTCGCCCGGCCCGGTGGCGCGCAGGAGCGCCACGGTGTCGATGTCCTGTGCGACCAGGGCGGCGAAGATGAGCGGCACGCGCTCCTTCCACGGCGCCGGCGTCCGCTCCTCGAGCCGCTTCGCCAAGCGGGCGACCCGGCGCAGGTGCGCGAACGACGCCGCATCGAGCGCGAGCGCCTTGCGCGCGTCGCGCCCGGCGTCGGCGAGATCGGCGGCGGTGCGGATGCCGATCTCGGCGAGCCTGTCGCGATGGGTCGCGAGGGGCTCGATCTCCCACACGTCGACCGGTGCGTCCGGGTGCAGGAGCGCCCAGCGCGCGTCGCGCAGCGAATACAGCTCGGGATCCTTGGGCGCCCACTCGACGTAGGTCTTCCGGAGGAAGGCGACGGCGAGAAGATCGTCGACGGGCTGCCCGCGCATGGCCGCGCGGCAGGCGAGCCGGTAGCTCATCCCGGGGTCGCCGGATGCCGCCGCGGTGTCGTACCAGCCCTGAGTGGGCGGCAGCAGGTGCGCGACGTGCGCGCGGTAGGAGGGGTTGTCGTGGAGTCGTCGCAGGACGATGGCGGTCCGGCCGTGCATCGCCCCGAGGAACGAGGACACCGAGGACGGGTCGGCATTCGCGGTGTTGTCGGACCGGAGACGTGCGACCAGGTCCACCAGCTGGCCGAGCACGCGGGCGTGCGCCGCGGCCGTCGCAGGGGGCGTGTCGGCGGACGTGGTCGGGTCCGCCATTGCCAGCGCGATGCGGTTGCACAGCGCGGTCGCCCACAGCAGGAGCGTCCGGGCGAGCAGGTGACCGGGGGCGGGGTAGTCGGCCTCTGCCGCGGCTCCGCCGGGAGTGCCGGTCGGTGACCAATCCGAGGCGAACGGGAACGGCCCGCGGTCGCCCGAGAGCGGGGCGACGAGGTTCGCCTCGCGTTCGAGTGCACGCAGGTACCTGTCGGTGGCGGCGATGTCCTCGGGGTCGGCGTAGAGCAGGTTGTCCCGCTGCCGTCGAGCGAGCGCGTTCGCCGGATCGATCTCCACGGCACGTGTCAGGAGGGGGAGACCGGCTGCGCCGCTCGCGGAGGTCGCGGCGAAGGCCAGCCCGACGCTGCGCCAGTTGGTCGCGCCGTAGAGCCCGCGCATGTCGGAGTAGTGCGCCGCCAGTGTCGTTGCCACCACCGCCGCCTGCAGCCGCTGCATCAGATCGGCGGGGGCGTCTGCGACGCCGTCGAGCACGGCGGAGGAGCGGATCGTCGCCGCCCCCACCGGGCGGCCGTTCCAGCGGATGTCCACCAGCGAGGTCGTGTCGTCGATCTCCGTCACGCCCACATGCCACGGCGACACGTTGACGACGAAGTCCGCGACGCCCGTGAGGAACGAGACCAGCGCGTTGTCGGACACCTTCGCGGTGGCGTCGGTGAGCTGGCTGAGGTCGCTCGACCCGGAGTCGACGCTGCCCGGGCCGCCCGCCCCGAGCTCCACCGTGAGTGCGGCGACCTGCGCCGACCGGACCGCCGACGGGTTCCCCTCTTTGTCGACGGCGGCCACGACGACCCGCGGCCTGCCGCCGAACCAGTGCACGGTGCGCCACGTGGCGAAGGCGGCGACGAGGCCGCCCGCGACGGCGACCGGCCACTGCGCCGGGTTACCGGCGAGGAACCCCCACGCCCCCACCAGCACGAGCGAGCCGGCGAGGAGGAGCGGCAGCGGCCACCACGATCCCGGGAAGGTGAACGGCGCCGAGCGGCGCCACCGTGGCGGCAGCGACGGCCAGGGGACCACGAAGACGAGCAGGCGGGCGAAGACGATCAGGGCGGCCGTGAGCCCGAGCGCCCAGGCGAGGAGCGTGCCGAGCGGCGTCAGCCAGGACTTCAGCGTCGCGTTCCACGCGTCCACCGCGCCGACGGGTGGGGTCGGCTCGTCGGGCTTCGGAGCCGTCAGCAGGGCCTCGTCCCTCTGCGCCTCGCATGCGACGGCGCGGGTGGCGTCGCCCGCGATCCCGGCGCCGGCCTCGAGGCGCGCGATCGCCGGCGCACGGTAGCGGTCGATGAGGGTGATCGCCGCTTCGGGATCGCCGTCCTCCACGAAGGCAGCGGCCGCGTCGCAGACGGTGGCCGGCGGGCTCTCGCCGTTTGACGCGGGCTCGGCTGCGGCGCACCCGCCCAGCAATGCTCCCGCGGCGACCGTGAATGCCATCGAGACGGCGAAGATCCCCCAGCGACGCATCGGATTCCCCTTCCCGCGCCTTGCCGGGCACAGTACTGCGGCCTCGCCCGCCCGACAAGAGGCCTGCAAGCACTTGCGCGATCCTGCAAGCACTTGCGTAGGATGACGCGCATGTCGAAGCGTCTCGCGGAGGTCGCCCGCAAGGTCGGGGTGAGCGAAGCCACGGTCAGCCGCGTGCTCAACGACAAGCCGGGCGTCTCGGAGGCGACGCGCCAGGCCGTGCTGACCGCGCTCGACGTGCTCGGCTACGAGCGGCCGACCAAGCTGCGCGGCGAGCGCGCCCGTCTCGTGGGCCTCGTGCTCCCCGAGCTGACGAATCCGATCTTCCCCGCGCTCGCCGAGATCGTCGGCGGAGGGCTCACGCAGAACGGCTACACGCCGCTGCTGTGCACGCAGAACGCCGGCGGGATCACCGAGTCCGACTACGTCGACCTCCTGCTCCAGCAGCAGGTGTCGGGGGTCATCTTCCTCGGCGGCAACTACAGCCAGACCGACGCCGCGCACGAGCACTACGAGCGCCTGCGCCGGGTGAAGCTGCCGACGGTGTTCGTCAACGCCCGCATCGACGCGCTGCCGTTCGCCACCGTCTCGACCGACGACGCGGCCGCCGCCGAGCAGGCCGTCATCCACCTCCACCAGCTCGGGCATCGGCGGATCGGCCTGCTCCTCGGCCCCGCCGATCACGTGCCGTCCCAGCGCAAGCTCGCTGCCGCGCGGCGGGTGCTCGACCGGCTGGGCGCCCCGCTGCCGGACGATCTGCTGGTCCGCGGGCTGTACTCGCTCGAGTCCGGACAGGCGGGCGCCACCCGGCTGATGGCCGCCGGCGCGACGGCGATCGTGTGCGCGAGCGACCTGCTCGCGCTGGGGGCGGTCCGCGCCGCGCGGCGCAGCGGCCGGTCGGTGCCGGCGGACCTGTCGGTCGTCGGCTTCGACGACTCGGCGCTGATGAGCTGCACCGAGCCGCCGCTGACGACGGTCCGCCAGCCGATCGAGTCGATGGGCCGCACGGTCATCGAGCTCCTGCTCGCGCAGATCCAGGGCGGCGCCGAGGCCGGCGACGAGCTCCTCTTCGAGCCCGAGCTCGTCCTGCGCGCGTCGACCGCGCCGCTCTCCGCCTGACACCGCCCGCACCCCGCCGGCCGGGGCCATGTCCCACATTCGGTCGGTTCCTGCGCCCCTGAGCAGCGGAAAGTGGGACATCAGCCGCCGAAAGTGGGACAACCCGGCGGAGGGGGCGGCTTGCGCGATCTTGCGGGCACTTGCGTAATCATGAAATTGCAATCATCACGCAGGTTCTTGCAATAGATGATCGATATGGCTACATTCGGTGTCGCGCCGGAGCCACACCCGGCGGGAACGACGAGGAGCACCGTGGACACCGAGGTCCAGACCCGCGCCGCCGCGCCGGCGGCACCGCAGACCGACCCCACGTGGTGGCGGCACGCCGTGATCTACCAGGTCTACGTGCGGAGCTTCGCCGACGGGAACGGCGACGGGACCGGGGACCTCGCCGGCGTCCGTGCCCGCCTGCCGTACCTGAAGGCCCTCGGCGTCGACGCCATCTGGTTCAACCCCTGGTACCCGAGCCCCCTCGCCGACGGCGGCTACGACGTCGCCGACTACCGCGACATCCACGCCCCCTTCGGCACGCTGGCCGAGGCGGAGGCGCTCGTGCAGGAGGCGCTGGCCCTCGGCATCCGCACGATCATCGACATCGTCCCCAACCACGTGAGCGATCAGCACCCGTGGTTCCAGGCGGCGCTGGCCGCCGGGCCCGGCAGTCCCGAACGTGAGCGGTTCTGGTTCCATCCGGGCCGCGGCGAGGACGGGTCGGAGATGCCCACCCACTGGGTCTCGAGCTTCCAGGGATCCACCTGGACCCGCACCGTGAACCCCGACGGCACTCCCGGCGAGTGGTACCTCCACCTGTTCACCCCCGAGCAGCCCGACCTCAACTGGAACCACCCCGACGTGCGGCGCGAGCACGAGGACATCCTCCGCTTCTGGTTCGACCGGGGCGTGGCCGGCGTGCGCATCGACTCGGCCGCCCTGCCCGTGAAGGACCCCGCCCTTCCCGAGCTCCCCGCCGCTCCCGCACCGGGCGCCCATCCCCACCTGGACCGCGACGAGCTCCACGACATCTACCGCGGTTGGCGTGCCGTCGCCGACGAGTACGACGGCACGCGGATCCTCGTGGGTGAGGTCTGGCTGGAGGATGCGGAGCGGTTCGCGCGCTACCTCCGCCCCGACGAGATGCACACCGCCTTCAACTTCGACTTCATGTCGCAGCCGTGGAGCGCGGAGCCCATGCGCCGCTCCATCGCGCGCACCCTCGCCGAGCACGCGCCGGTCGGTGCTCCCGCCACCTGGGTGCTGTCGAACCACGACGTCACCCGTCCGGTCACGCGGTACGGCCGCGAGGACTCCGGGTTCGCGTTCGACCGCAAGCGCTTCGGCGTTCCCACCGACCTCGCCGTCGGCACCCGGCGCGCCCGTGCTGCGGCGCTGCTGGTGGCCGCCCTCCCCGGCACGATGTACGTCTACCAGGGCGACGAGCTGGGCCTGCCCGAGGTCGAGCTGCCCCGGGAGGTCATCGAGGACCCGATGCACTTCCGCTCCGGCGGGGTCGATCCGGGGCGGGACGGATGCCGCGTGCCGCTGCCGTGGGCGGGCGCCGCCGCGCCGTTCGGCTTCGGGGCGGGCGGCAGCTGGCTGCCGCAGCCGGCGGACTGGTCGGCCTACACGGTCGCCGCCGAGGAGGCCGACCCCGGCTCGATGCTCAGCCTGTATCGCGATGCCCTCGCGTTCCGCCGCCAGTCCGCGGACCTGCGCACCGGCGCGCTCGCGTGGCTCGACGTCGGCCCCGACGCGCTCGGATTCCGCCGTGGCGACCGGCTGGCGTCGATCACCAACCTCGGCTCCGAGCCGATCAGCCTCCCCCCGCACCGCGGGGTGGTCCTCTGCAGCGCGCCCCTCGAGGAGGGTGCGCTGCCTCCTGACACCACGGTCTGGCTCGACCTCTGAGCCCGGCCGCTCCTCGGACCTCCGCACCACACAGCACGAAAGGAAGAAGACAATGAAGTCACCAGGACGCGTCCTGATCGCCGGCCTCGCCGCCGCGGCGACCATCGGCGCCCTCGCCGGATGCTCGGCCGGCACCGGCGAGGAGACGGCCGGCGGAAAGCTCGAACTGCGGGTGGCCACCTTCCCGCCCGGCGCCGACGCCGCCGCGTACGAGGCCTTCGCCGCCCAGGAGAAGCAGTTCGAGGACGAGCACCCCGACATCGACATCATCGGGGTGGAGTACGAGTGGGAGGGCCCGACCTTCGCCGTGCAGCTGGCCGGCGGCAGCCTGCCCGACGTGTTCACCGTCCCGTTCACCGACTCGAAGACGCTGCTCGAGAACGGGCAGCTGATGGATGTCACCGACGAGATCGACGAGCTCGGCTACACCGACAGCTTCAACCCGATCATCCTCGACGGCGTGACCGACGGCGACGGCCGGATCTACGGCTTCCCGCGCCAGGCCTACGCCATGGGCCTGCACTACAACCGCGATCTCTTCGAGCAGGCCGGGCTCGACCCCGATGCTCCGCCGACCACGTGGGACGAAGTGCGCGAGTACGCGAAGCAGATCGCCGACAAGACCGGCAAGGCCGGGTACGCGCAGATGGCGATCAACAACACCGGCGGATGGCAGCTGACCGCGCAGACCGTCGCCCGCGGCGGGCGCACGCAGGTCGACAACGCCGACGGCACGGCGCAGTCGACGATCGACAACGAGGGCACGAAGGCGACCCTGGAGTTCCTGCACGCCCTCCGGTTCGAGGACGACTCGTTCGGTGCCAAGGTCGACCTCGACTGGGGGACCATCAACCAGGAGTTCGCCGCGGGCAACATCGGCATGTACACCTCGGGCTCCGACGTCTACACCGCGCTCGTCCGCGACTTCGGCCTGAAGCCCGAGTCGTACGGCCTGACCGTCGTGCCGACCGAGGGCGCCGAGCCCGGCACGCTCGGCGGCGGCGACATCGCGGTGGTGAGCCCCACCGTCGACGACGCGACCAAGGCCGCCGCGGTCACCTGGATCGACTGGTACTACATGCAGAAGCTGCTCGACAAGGACGCCGCCATCCTCGACGCGAAGACCCTCAACGAATCGGGACAGGCGGTGGGCACCCCGGTGCTGCCCGTGCTGAGCCGCGAGCTGTACGAGGAGTCGCTCGGCTGGATCGAGCCGTACATCAACGTGCCGCGCGACCAGATGACGCCGTTCATCGACTCGATCTGGGACCAGACGCCGGTCGGCGAGCCGAAGAAGCAGACCCAGGAGGTCTACGCCCTGCTCGACGCGGTGGTGCAGACCGTGCTCACCGACGAGAACGCCGACATCGACGCGCTGCTCGCGCAGGCCCAGGCCGACGCGCAGGCCAAGCTCGACGGCTGAGCCCCCCCGGGGCGTTTCGTCTCGTCGCTTCGCTCCTCTGCGTTTCGTCTCGTCGCTGCGCTCCTCTGCGTTTCGTCTCGTCGCTTCGCTCCTCGCTCAACGGCCGGTGTGTGACGCCGGTCGTTGAGCGAGCGGAGCGAGACGAAACGCACAGGCGAAACGCCCCCCTTCCACCGCAAAGGCCACTCATGACCACGACAGTCCCGGAGCGCCGCGTGACGGCATCCGCCCCGCCCCCCGCCCCCGCGCGCCGTCGCGCCCGCCGCACGCCCCTCACGTGGCTGCGCGGCGGCGGGCTCACGAACCTGCTGTTCGTGCTCCCGATGCTGTTCGTGTTCTTCTTCTTCTCGTGGTCGCCGATCGTCCAGTCGGTGATCATGAGCCTGCAGAAGACGAACCTGATCGTCTCCGAGTGGGTCGGGTTCGACAACTACGCCACCGTGCTGAGCGATCCCGAACTCGGCCGCGCCGTGGTCAACACCCTGTACTTCGCCGTGCTCGCGCTCGTGCTCGGCTTCCCGCTGCCGCTGCTGATGGCCGTGCTCATGAGCGAGGTGAAGCGCGGCAAGGGCCTGTACTCGGCGCTCGCGTACCTGCCGGTCGTGATCCCTCCGGTCGTGGCCGTGCTGCTGTGGAAGTTCTTCTACGACGCGTCGCCGAACGGCGTGTTCAACACGGTCCTCGGGTGGGTCGGCATCCCGCCCCAGCCGTGGCTGTCCTCGGCCGCGCAGGCGATGCCCTCGCTCGTGCTCGAGGCGACGTGGGCTGCCGCGGGAGGCTCGATCATCATCTATCTCGCCGCTCTCCTGAGCGTCCCGCCCGAGCTCTACGACGCCGCCGAGGTGGACGGCGCCGGGATCTGGCGGAAGATCTGGCACGTCACCCTGCCGCAGCTGCGCGGCATCCTCTTCATCATGCTGATCCTGCAGGTGATCGCGACCGCGCAGGTGTTCCTCGAGCCGTTCCTGTTCACCGGCGGCGGGCCGGCAGGGGCCACCAAGACCGTCCTGCTCTACATCTACGACAAGGCGTTCCGCAACAGCCTCGGCGGCGACTACGGCGAGGCGACCGCGGTGTCGGTGCTGCTGGCGATCGTGCTGGCGATCCTGTCCTGGCTCTACTTCCGACTCACCAACCGCTGGAGCACCTCATGAAGGTCGACGACCTCGCCGAACGCTCGATCATCTCGGCCTCCGAGCGCCGGCGGCCCGGCACGCGGCTGGGCATGCGGCTCGTCCACGTGTTCCTGTTCGCGACGCTCGTCGTCGCCGGGCTCGGGCCGATCCTGTGGCTCATGAAGGCCGCGATCACCCCCTCGCAGGACACGATCACCGCCCCGTTCGCCCTCTGGCCGAACGGCGTGGACTGGGAGAACCTGTCCACGGCCTGGACCGACATCCACATCGACCAGTTCTTCTTCAACACGATCGTCATCGCCGTCGGTGCCTGGTTCACGCAGCTGTTGGTCGCGACGACCGCCGGGTACGCGCTGTCGGTGCTGCGGCCGAAGTACGCGCCGATTCTGGGCGGCCTCGTGCTGGCGACGCTGTTCATCCCGGGGATCGTGCTGCTCGTGCCCCTGTACCTGACGATCGTGCGGCCGCCGCTGCTGGAGGTCTCGCTCCTCAACAACTACCTCGCCGTGTGGCTGCCCATGGCGGCGAACGCGTTCAACATCCTGCTCGTGAAGCGCTTCTTCGACTCCCTCCCGCGGGAGGTCTTCGAGGCGGCCAAGACCGACGGCGCGGGCGCGTTCCGGCTGTTCTGGTCGATCGTGCTGCCGATGTCCAAGCCCATCCTCGGGGTCGTGTCGGTGTTCGCCATCATCGCCGCCTGGAAGGACTACCTCTGGCCCAAGCTGGTGCTGCCCGACCCGGCCGTCCAGCCGCTGTCGGTGCGCCTGCCGGACGTCGCCAGCCAGACCGAGCTCGACGTGTTCCTGGCGGCGCTCGCCATCGCGACGCTCATCCCGATCGCGATGTTCCTGCTGTTCCAGTCGGTGTTCCTGCGCTCCGCGGGGCTCGGCGGCGCGGTCAAGGGCTGACCCGGTTCGCAACTCCGGAAGATCGGCCGCGTCGACCGGGAGCGGGCCGCGGAATCGTGCGGGCGCCCGCTCCCGGTCGGCGCAGATCTCCGGAGTTGTGAACGCCGCGGCCGCCGGACCCGCCGACGCGGGACCCGCCGGACCCGCCGACGCCGAACCCGCCGCCGCCGGACCCGCCGTCAGCGCGCGCGCTTGACGTGCTCGTAGGCGTCGAGCGCCTCCCGCCGCGACGCCGCGAGGTCCACCAGCGGCTCGCGCTCGGCGCTGTCGGGCGCCCACTGCGCGATGTACAGCCCCTGCGGATCGAACTTCTCGGCCTGGCGCTCGGGGTTGAAGATGCGGAAGTAGGGCGAGGCGTCGGCGCCCGACCCGGCGACCCACTGCCAGTTGAACGGGTTGTTCGCGCCGTCGGCGTCGACGAGCGTGTCCCAGAACCACTCCTCGCCCCGCTGCCAGTGGATGGCCAGGTTCTTCGTCAGATACGACGCGACGACCATCCGCACCCGGTTGTGCATGTACCCGGTCGCCCACAGCTCGCGCATGCCGGCGTCCACGAGCGGCACACCGGTCTCGCCCCGCTGCCAGGCGCGCAGGTGCGAGGGCTTGAGCCGCGGCCAGGGGAACGCGTCGAACGCGGAGCGCCAGTTGCGGGTGGCGAGGTCGGGGAAGTGGAAGAGGGTGTGCCAGGCGAACTCGCGCCACCCGAGCTCGGAGAGGAAGCGGTGAGCCGATGCCGCGTGGGCGCCGGTGCCCGCCGCCTCGACCGTGTCGTGCCACACGGTGTAGGGGCTGATCTCGCCCCACCGCAGTCGCGGAGAGAGCAGCGACGTGGCACCGGCGGCGGGCTCGTCGCGGGCGCGGTCGTAGTCGCCGAGGTCGTCGGCGAGGAACGTCCGCAGCCGCTGCCGTGCGGCCCGCTCGCCCGGCTCCCACGCCTCGCGCAGGCCGCCGGCCCAGTCCGGCCGGGTGGGGAGCAGCTCCCAGTCGGCGAGGTCGTCACCCGGTGCTTCCGCCCCCTCGATCGTCCGTGGCTCGGGAAGCGGTGCGCGCGGCGGCGGCTGCTCCTGGCATGCACGCCAGAAAGGTGTGAACACGGCGTAGGGCGTGCCGGAGCCGGTGCGGATCGTCCACGGCTCGAAGAGCAGACTCGCTGCGAAGGATCCGACCTCCCGGCCCTCCTCGCGCAGCCGCGCCTTCAGCGAGGTGTCGATCTCCCGCTCGGGACCGCCGTACCGCCGGTTCCAGAACACCGCGTCGGCGCCGATCTCGTCGGCGACGGCCGGCACCACCTGCGACGCCGGGCCGCGCCGCAGCACGAGCGACCCGCCGCGCTCGGCGAGGCGTGCCGCGAGCTCGGTCAGGCTGTGGTGCAGCCACCAGCGCGCGGCCCCGCCGAGGGGACGGATGCCGGGCGACTCCTCGTCGAGGACGTACAGCACCGCCACCGGCTCATCGCGGTCGACGGCGGCCCGCAGCGCCGGGTTGTCGGCGAGCCGGAGGTCGTCGCGGAGCCACACGAGCGAGGTCACGGCAGGCCCCTCAGATCCCCGACACCGTGTGTCCGCGGGGCACGGCGACGGTGAGGCCGCCCGCCTCCACCCGCGCAGTCACGTGCGTCGCCTCGCCGAACTCGTCGCCGTCGAGCTGCACCGGCTGGGCGGCGACGGTGGCGAGGTCGATGCCGGCGCCGCGGCTGAACCGCACGGCGTTGTCCTTCGTGCGCAGCGACAGGATCTGCCGGCCCGCGCGGAACCGGCGCAGGAAGCTGTTGTCCCAGGCGACCCGGCGCCAGACGAGCAGCCAGCCGAAGGCGCTCTTGGGCTGGAAGATCGCGATGTCGAGGTCGCCGTCGGTGACGGAGGCCTCGGGGATCAGCTCGAGACCGGCGGGCAGTGAGCCGCAGTTGGCGAACACGACGCTCTGCACGTTGGCGCGGTGCACCTTGTGTCCGGGCACCTGGTAGATGACGGGGAACGGCTTGGCGCCGATGAGCGAGCGCGCGGCGCCGTCGACGTACGCGACCCACCCGACCTTCTTCTTGAGGTCGCCTCGGGTGTTCGCGATCATCGCGGCGTCCAGTCCCATGCCGCCCATGACGACGAACGCGCGCTTCTCGCTGTCCCCGCCCTGACGCGCGAGCGTCGCGATCCCCACATCGATCGCGACGCGATCGCCGTCGAACGCGGCGGCGATCATGGCGTCGGCGTCGTCGAGGGGGAGGCGGAGGTTGCGCGCCAGGAGGTTGCCGGTCCCGCTCGGGAGGATCGCGAGGGGCACGTCCGAGCCGGTCATCGCCTCGCTGACGGCCCGTACCGTGCCGTCACCGCCGGCCACGAGGACGACGTCGACCCCTTCATCCAGCGCCTGCCGCGTGACGTCGTCGCCCAGGTCGTCGACGGTCGTCTCGTAGAAGAGGGGCTCCGACCAGCCGGCGTCCTTCGCGCGCGCCGCGACCTGCGCGCGCAGCTCGTCGCCGTCGACCTTGGTCGGGTTGTAGACCAGTGCGGCCTTCGGGCTCGGTCGGCCGTCGGTGTCGGGGAGCGGCTCGGTGCGCCCCTCTTCGTCGACCCGGCGTGCCTCGCCCGTCTCTCCGTCGGTGGTGTCGGGGGAGACGTCCTCCGGCTCCCGGATCACGCCGTCGGGCGCGGCGGCCTCCTCGGGATCCTTCGCGTCGTCGGATCCGTGGGCCTTGCCGGGGTCGGTCGCCATGCGTACAGAGTATTGCGCTGTCGCGCTGATGGGCCGCTCGACCGTGCGGGCTTGCGCGCGCGTCAGCGTGCCGCTAGCTCGCGACCCGCAGGTGCGATCGACCTAGAGCGACGGCCTCGAGCAGGCGGCTGGGGGGAACCGTCGACGCGTCGCGACAAGCGCCGCCGCAGCGGCGACGCCGACGATCAGACTGGCGAGAGCGAGGAGCAGCAATGCTCCGGCCAGAAAGACGAATCCCCCTCCGACGAGACTCATGAGAGCCATAGCCCCCCACAAGGCGACCGGGGCCACGGCAAGTCCCGTCGACGCCATCCGCAGTGTGCTGCTGGCGCCGAAGAGTGACCGCCAGGCGCGGTCGAGGACCACCAACGCGCACACCCAGGCGAGGATCCCCGCCACGATCAACGCGGAGTACGTCGGGTTCGCGAAGTTCCGCGGACCTGTGCTCGGGACGTCCGGTAGTGAGCTGCCGTACTGGGCGCCGGCGACTCCGAGAACGATCGCCGCGACCGCGAGAACGGCACCGATAACCAGTTTGCGTCGCGCGTAGCCAGCCAGCGATCCCGATGATGCCCTTATCAATCGGCGGGTACCTCCGTGATGGCGATCGCCCACAGGTTTGCCACGTCTGCCGTACCCATCACGCGGACCGTTTCGCCCACCACGTCGAGGGTGTTCCGTGTTCCCGGGTCATCGACGTCGGGGAGGCATCGCTGGGTGATGGTCGCAGAGTTCTCGATCTCGACGGTGATGATGTCGTCGCCCCAGCAGCGGATGTACACGGCGACGCGCCCTGTCCTCGTCGGCGCGGGTTCCGTAGAGGCGGCGCCGCGGATCGAAGACAGGGTTCCCACGCGCGGTTCACCGGGCGCGGGAGTGACCGTCAGTTCGGTAGGCGCAGGGGATGGTGAGGCGGATGCCGAAGGTTTGGGAGGGGAGGCCGGCGACGTGGCGGGAGCGGAGACTCCCGCCACGCAGCCGGTGGTCAGCGATGCCGCGGCCAGCGCGCCGACCATCGCCCACATCGTCCGCCTCACTTGACCGTCACGTCCCAGCCCACCCGGAAGGGGGCCAATGTGCTCGCGGCGCGCGACTGAATGGTGCAATCGGGACCGAGGGTGCGGTACTCCTTGCCCCTCACGGGCAGGCTCCAGACGCCGTAGTCGCCGTATCCGGTCTTTCCGGAGGGAACAGTGAACGTGACGGAGTTCCCGACGGATGCCGTGACGCTGAGGCCCGCGGAGACGCCGAACTCCGCGGAGATCTCGGCGACTTTCACGGACCCTTTGACGTTGGTCGCCCCGGAGAACTGGGCGTTGACGGTGCCGCCGACGTCTGAGGTGAGGGTGACTCTCATGCTCTTGGCGGTGCGATTGCGATTCGCCTGGGTGGGCCCGATCTGGGTGAGTGTGCGCGTACCACGCGAGGTGGAGTCGTATCTCCACGCGGATGTGCTGCAGCCCTTGATCGGCACGGAGAGCGCCGTGAGCGACGCGCTCTCGGCGCTTGCCGTCGCCAGGCGCTCGGTCGGTGCGCCCGCGGCCCACGCGGGGGACGCGCTCAGCAGGAGGGCGCAGGCGACAACGGTGGCGAGGATCGCGTTCTTTCGGTTCGTCAAGTGATCTTCCCTTCGATGTGAAGAGGGGGAGAACCACACGCTAGCGCTCATTTATGCGAGTGCGGGAAAGCATGATGAATCTGTGCATAACTCGCCGTCCACCCCGCCCGTGGCCCCCGAACCGGCCGCTACTAGACTCGAACGGTGATCGATCTCGTTCTGCTCCGCGACAACCCGGACCTCGTCAAGCGCTCGCAGGAGGCGCGCGGGGAGTCGTCCGAGTCGGTGGATGCGGCGATCGACGCCGACCGCGCCCGCCGGGCCGCCCTCACCGCGTTCGAGGAGCTGCGCGCCGCGCAGAACGCGCACGGCAAGAAGGTGGCACAGGCCCCCAAGGAGGAGAAGGCCGCTCTCGTCGCCGAGGCTAAGGCCCTCAGCGACCGTGTGAAGGAGGCGCAGCAGGCGGTGACCGCCGCCGAGGCCGTGGCCGCCGAGGCGCTCGCCAAGATCGAGAACATCGTCATCGACGGGGTGCCCGCCGGGGGAGAGGACGACTTCGTCACCCTCCGCACGCACGGCGAGCCCGTCCGGTTCGACTTCGAGCCCCGCGATCACCTGGCCCTCGGCGAGATGCTCGGCGCGATCGACATGGAGCGCGGGGCGAAGGTCTCCGGCGCCCGATTCACCTTCCTCACCGGCATCGGCGCCCGCCTCGAACTCGCGCTCATGAATCTCGGGATGGAGCGCGCGCTCGCCGCCGGGTTCATCCCGGTGATCCCGCCCACGCTGGTACGCGCGGAGGTCATGCGCGGCACCGGCTTCCTCGGGCAGCACGCCGACGAGGTCTACCGCCTCGACGACGACGACCTCTACCTGGTCGGCACGAGCGAGGTACCCCTCGCGGGCTTCCACATGGACGAGATCCTCGACCTGAGCGGCGGCGCGAAGCGCTACGCCGGTTGGTCCACGTGCTACCGCCGCGAGGCCGGCTCGTACGGCAAGGACACCCGCGGCATCATCCGCCTGCACCAGTTCAACAAGCTCGAGATGTTCGTCTACACGACGCCCGAGGACGCCGAGGCCGAGCACCTGCGTCTCGTCGCGATGCAGGAGGCGATGCTGCAGGACCTCGGCCTCAGCTACCGCGTCATCGACGTCGCGGCCGGCGACCTCGGGTCCTCCGCCGCCCGCAAGTACGACGTCGAGGCGTGGGTCCCGACCCAGGGCGCGTACCGCGAGCTCACCTCGACGTCCAACTGCACGACCTACCAGGCGCGCCGTCTCGACATCCGCCACCGCCCGGTGGGCGAGGACGGCACGCCGGCGTCCAAGACCGCGCACGTCGCGACGCTCAACGGCACGCTCGCGACGACGCGCTGGATCGTGGCGCTGCTGGAGACCCATCAGCGCGCGGACGGCTCGGTCGTGATCCCCGAGGTCCTCCGCCCCTACCTCGGCGGGCTCGAGGTCGCGGAGCCGATCGCGTGACGCACGAGGCCGGTCAGCCGCACCTGCCGCCGACGGGGTCGGTGAAGGTCGTGCGGCCCACGAAGGCCGCCAAGCTCGTCGAGCGGATCGCCGACGAGACCGAGGATCCGACGGTCGCCACCGAGCGGCTGCTCATCGCGCTCGATGTCGACGGCACGGTCCTCCTCGAGGACGAGACGCTCAGCCCGGGCGTCGTCGACGCGATCGCCCATGCACACCGTGCGGGGCACGAGGTGATGCTCGCGACCGGCCGCTCGTGGGAGGGCACCCGCGGCATCCTCCGCGTGCTGCAGCTCGCGCCGGAGTACGTCGTCTGCTCCAACGGGGCCGTCATCATGAAGCGTCTCGAGGGCGATCTGGCCGAGGAGCTCGCGTACGAGCGGTTCCACGTCGAGACGTTCGACCCCGCCGAGGTCCTGCAGCTCCTGCGCGAACACCTCCCCGAGGCGCACTACATGGTCGAGCTCGCCGACGGCCGCCGCCTCTACACCGACGAGATGGACGACTGGAACCTCGTCCACGCCGAGCGCGTGGAGTTCGCCCGGCTGTCGGCGCAGCCGGTGTGCCGCGTCGTGGTGGTCTCGCCCGACGACACCGACGCCGACTTCGTCGAGCTCGTCGGGCGGATCGGGCTCAACAAGGTGTCGTACGCCGTCGGCTGGTCGGCATGGCTCGACATCGCCCCGCAGGGCGTGGACAAGTCCACCGCGCTCGAGCGGGTGCGGACGTGGCTGGGCGTCGACCCCGAGCACGTGCTCGTGATGGGCGACGGGCGCAACGACGTGGGCATGTTCCGCTGGGCGCGGGAGCACGGCGGCCGGGCGATCGCGATGGCGCAGGGCCCCGAGGAGGTGCTCCGCGAGGCGTCCGAGACGACGTCGTCGGTGCACGCCGGGGGCGTCGCAGAGATCCTCCGCGACCTCTGAGCCGGGTGGCGTCGGGGCTGCATCCCCGGTCAGACGCGGTTAACAGCCGGTCCACAGGCGGGCTCGGCCAGAATGGGAGCACCCCCGTCCACTAGAATCAACGCTCGTCGGGTGGATGCCGTGTGCGTCTGCTCGGGAGGGTTGTCCGAGCGGCCGAAGGATCCGGTCTTGAAAACCGGTGGGCAGCAATGTCCCGTGGGTTCGAATCCCACACCCTCCGCATCGTGGGAGCCCCGTACCCGCCCTCAGAAAGAGATGTCCGTGAGCGAGACGCCTGACGCCCCGCCGGCCAGCCGCCGTCAGCCCCTGGCGCGCCATGGCATCCAGTCCTCGCCGCGCCCGTTCCGCCAGATCCTGACGATCCTCGGCGCGGTCGTGGCGGTCGTCGTCCTGAGCGTCGGCGCGGTCGGCGCCTTCTACGTGTGGGACGCCGCCCGCGCCCTCTCCGACAACAGCGTCGACATCGGCGACGACGTCGACCAGCTCCCCGCCATCGGCGAGATCGACGGCGGGGTCAACATGCTCGTCGTCGGCACCGACTCCTGCGAGGGCCAGGATCTGAAGCTCTTCCCCCGTTGCGCCCACGACGCCGGGGGCGAGCGCAACGACGTGACGATGCTGGTGCACATCAGCGACAGCCCGCGTCGCGTGACCGTCGTCTCCTTCCCCCGCGACATGATCGTCCCGATCCCGTCGTGCCCCACCGGCGACGGCGGCAGCTACTCCGCCATGAGCGCGCAGATGATCAACTCCTCGTACATGTACGGCGGGCTCCCGTGCAGCGTGCTGACGGTCGAGGCGCTGACGGGCATCGACATCCAGTACGCAGCCGCCATCCGCTGGACCGGCGTCATCAACATGTCCGACGCCATCGGCGGCGTCGACGTGTGCGTGGCCGACGACATCAAGGACAAGCACACCGGCCTGGACCTCAAGGCCGGCACGCACACGCTCGTTGGTGCCGAGGCGCTGCAGTTCCTGCGCATCCGTCACGGCATCGGCGACGGCTCCGACCTCGGCCGCATCTCCAACCAGCAGCAGTTCATGAGCTCGATGGTGCGCAAGCTCCAGTCCGACGGCGTGCTCGCGAACCCGTCCGTGCTGTTCAACCTCGCCACGACGGCGGTCGCGCAGGTGCAGTCCCAGCAGCTCGTGCTGAGCGACTCGCTCACGAACCCCCAGCGCATGGTGTCGATCGCCATGGCCGTCAAGAGCGTGCCGTACAAGGACATCGTCTTCGTGCAGTACCCGACGGTCTACGCGCCGGGCGGCGGCCGCGTGCTGCCCGTGACCGACGCCGCGTCGGTGCTCTTCCAGGCGCTGGAGGACAACCAGCCCATCAAGATCACCGGCAGCGCGAGCTCGGGCTACGGCGTCGAGGTCATCGGCGAGGCGGAGGCCGAAGCGTCGCCGACGCCCACCCCGACCGGGTCGGCGACCGGCACTCCGGACGCCTCGGGAACGCCGGACGCCGGCGAGACCCCCGAGCCGACCGAGACCGCCGTGGACCTCCCCTCGACGATCTCGGGCTCGACCGCCGCCGACGTCACCTGCACCCAGGCCGAGCGCTGACCCGCGCCGGCCGCCGCGCCGAAGTGGCGCATCCGGTGGCCTCCCGGCATCCATAGCGCTCATCTGCGCCACCTTCTCGGGCGCTCCACCGTGTGGGCACCGCGGGTTCGGCATCGGGTGAAGGAACGGTTATGATTGCCGGGTGTGTTCGCGCCGTCTCGCGTGAACACCCTGGAGACGTCGCATAGTCAGGCCTAGTGCACCACCCTGCTAAGGTGGAGTCCTCGCAAGGGGACCGAGGGTTCAAATCCCTCCGTCTCCGCCACAAGCCCCGGTCATCCGGGGCTTTCGGCGTTCACGGGCAAGGATCGGGCGCGGATCCTGCGTCTCGGGCGTGTGGAGCTGCCCGGCCGCACCGGAGCCGGCGGCCCCGGATCCCATAGCCGCCGCGCGGTCAGCGCAGCTGCGCGATGGCCTCGTCGGTGCGCGTCTGCAGGTAGGCGCACAGGACGCCGAGGGCGCCGACCTCGTCGGCGAGGCCGCGCACGCCGGCGGCGTCGAGGTCGATCGCCTCGGGGCGCGGCTCGAAGGTCACCATCCAGCGGGGTCGGTCGTCGATCATCTGCACGCTGATGTAGGCGATGCCGGGGGAGTTGTCGAGGTGCGCGACCACGAGACCGCTGTCGGTGTGAGGCACGAAGTCGTTGTCGACGACGCTCAGCTCACCGGCGAACACGCTGTGCGTGTCCCAGAAATCGGAGAGCCAGCGTTCGACGTGGGCGCGATCACGGTACGGCATCGAAGGTGAGTGTAGAACCAGCGACAGGGTCGTGGGGCCGGATATCCGGATCCCGAAACGATCCGCGCCCGCGGCGCGCCGGGGAACATGACACGATGGCAGGGCCGCCGAGGCCACCGGACACCGACCGACGCGGTGTCGAGCACCGGGCATCGGCGAGGAAGTGAGGGCGTCATGACCGCTGCTGTCGACCCCGAGGTGCGCCGGTGGGCGCCCGGCGACGAGGAAGCCGTCGTGGCGGGCTTCATCGACACCTACAACGGCGAGCCGTGGAATGACGCCTGGGTGCCGGAGACGGCCGCGCAGTACCTGGCCGAGTTCCGTGCGATGCCGCGGGCCATCGCTCTGGTGGCACACCTCGGGGACCGCGTGGTCGGTGCGGCGTACCTGCACGCGCGGACGTGGCAGGACGGGTCGGAGATCTACATCGACGAGTTCTTCGTCTTCCCGCATGCGCAGCGCCGCGGCGTCGGGCGCGCCCTGGTCGCGGCGATCCGCGACGCGGCCGCCGAGATCGGCGCGGCGGACCTGACCCTCCTCACCGATCGCGACGTGCCCGCGTTCGACTTCTACCGGGGCCTCGGGTTCCGCGAGGGCAGCACGCAGGTCTTCATGATCGGCTAGCCCCGCGGCGGACTCACCGCAGGTAGGCGTCGACCAGCAGCGGCCCCCGGAGGTCGCGCAGCACGTCGATGAGCCGGTCGAGGGCGCGCGCGTTCCACGCGGCCAGCTGCATGTCGTGCGGTCCGAGCGGCAGGAGCTTGCCGGTGCGCAGCCGCACCACCTCCCAGCCGCTGGCGCGCAGCGTGCGGTCCTTGCGGCGATCCGCCTCCTCCCTCGCGCCGACGTGCTCGAGGCCGTGGCGCCCGATGGAGTCGTACTCGACGGCGATCCGCAGTTCGGGGAGCAGGAAGTCGGGCCAGACCTCGACATGCTGGAAGAAGGGGCGTGCGACGCGCACCGCGTTGCGTCCGGGGGTGACATCCAGCCGGGCGAACAGGTCGGCGCGCACGCGGTCCTCGACAGCGGAGGCGGGCACGGGTGCGCAGGCGGAGACGAACGCCTCGCCGATCGGCACCGCGGGGGTCTTGTCGCAGATCCGTGCGGGCGGCCGCGGCCGCCGCGCGGGGCGCTCACGCAGGACGCCGGGCTCGGCGGCCGGCGGCCCGCTCAGCAGCGCGCCGGGCGGCAGCACCGTCTCGCGCTGGGGGAGCGGGAGGATCCGCGTCGGGTTCGCGCGCTCGGCGCACTCCGGACACCAGGCGCTCCGGCGCCGCTCCCGGCCCGGTCGTGCGCGCTGCTCGGCTGGAGTCGCGGCGAACCGGTGCCCCGATTCGCACTCCCACAGCAGCAGGACGTCGGCCGCCGGGGGGATCTGGGTGAGGGTGATCCCGGCGTTGAGCTCCGGATGGTACTGACGGATGAGCGCCGGGTAGGCGGCCCACGCCTCGCGGTAGGTTCCCACGGCGTAGGGCTCGCTCCGCCCCTTCGACCACTGGCGCCGCGCCCACCACGCCTCGACCCGCTCCGCCATGCCGGGAGAATACGGCCCGCCGCGGACATCGCCGCGCCGCGGGAGACATCGCCGACCGGCGACGGACGCGTCAGAAGTCGAACTCGGGGAGATCCACGGCGTAGAGGCGGATGCCGTTCGCGTCGGCGGAGCCGGCGCTCTGCGAGATGAACACGTTGCACGGCGAGCCGACGAGGGCGTTCACCCTGCTGCCGTCGGCGACGGTGAACTCGACGAAGGTCCCCGAGGTCTTCACGGCGGTCTCGATCGCAGCCTTCAGCTCGGGGATATCCACCGTCGGCGAGAGCTCGAAGTTCTTGTCGTTGATGAAGATCCGCGTGATTCCTGTCGGCTCATCGGTGTCCATGAGGAGACGTTACGTCCATCCGCTCGCATCGTGAGGGGTCTTGACAGCGACGGGTCACTGTGACCGGATGGATTGCCTCTTCGTGCAGCGCGCCGCCCGCGTCGCGATCCCGGTCGCGGCCAGGAGATCACAGACCGGCGACCGCTGTCAACGCCCCTCGGCATCCGTGTGCGCGCACCGCAGACTGGCGGCATGTCCCGTGACCAGTACACCTTCGTGAACCCCGCAGACCTCTACGCCGACATCGATCCGAAGAAGCAGCATCAGCCCGAGCCGGGCCTCGACGCCGAGCTCGCGCCGAAGGCCGACCTCGGCGAGGACACCTACCGCGGCACGGGCCGGCTCGCCGGCCGGAAGGCCCTCATCACCGGCGCCGACTCCGGCATCGGCGCGGCCACCGCGATCGCGTTCGCCCGCGAGGGCGCCGACGTGGCGATGTCGTACCTCCCGGAAGAGGAGGAGGACGCCGCGCGCATCGCCGGCATCCTGCGCGAGGCCGGTGCCACGGTGCTCACCATCCCGGGCGACCTGCGCGACAAGGAGTACTGCCGCGCGCTCGTCGCCGAGGCGGTCGAGGGCCTGGGCGGTCTCGACATCCTCGTCAACAACGGCGGCAAGCAGGTCTTCAACGAGGACATCACGACGCTTCCCGACGACCAGTTCGACGACACCTTCGCCACCAACGTCTCGGCGATGTTCTGGATCACCAAGGAGGCGGTCCCGCACCTTCCCGGCGGTTCGGCGATCATCAACACGACGTCGATCCAGGCCTACTCGCCGTCGGACATCCTGGTCGACTACGCCTCGACCAAGGCGACGATCAACGCGTTCACCAAGGCGCTCGCCCAGCAGCTGGCACCGAAGGGCATCCGCGTGAACGCGGTCGCACCGGGACCGATCTGGACGCCGCTGCAGGTCACCGACGGCCAGCCGCAGGAGAAGATCGCGGTCTTCGGCGAGGACACCCCGCTCGGGCGGATGGGCCAGCCGGCCGAGCTCGCCCCGGCGTACGTGTTCCTCGCCTCGGCCGAGTCGAGCTACGTGATCGGCGAGACGCTGAACGTCAACGGCGGGATGCCGACGCCGTAGGCGCTCACCCGGATGCGAGCCGGGCGCGCAGGCGCCGGGCGTCGTGCACCGCGTGGCCGTCGCCGTCGTTGTTGAAGTGGCAGAGCACGGCCGTGCCCAGGGCCTGCCATTCGCGGATGCGGTCGCTCCACCAGTCCAGGTCGGCGTCGGAGTAGCCCCCGGCGTAGAGCACGTCGGGATCGGGACCGTGGAAGCGCACGTAGACGACGTCGGAGGTGGCGCGGAGCACGCACGGCATGCCCGCGCCGCTCACGACGCAGTACGAGGCGTCGAACGCCTCGATCACCGCGAACACGCTGTCGTCGACCCAGGACCGGTGCCGCAGTTCCACCGTGGCGTGCCGGCCCTCGGGCACGGCCGCCAGCAGGCGCGCCAGGTGCTCGTCGTCGCGCTCCGCGCCGGGCGGGAGCTGGAGGAGCAGCGGACCGGCGGCGTCGCCCAGCCCCGACAGCCCGTCCGCCAGTCGCTCGGTCCACCGGGCGGGGTCGAGGTGCGCCCCGGCATGGGTGAGGCCGCGCGGGGCCTTCACCGAGACGAGGAACCCGGGCGGCAGCTGCGCGCGCCAGCCGCGGAAGGTGTCGACCCGCGGCCAGTGATAGAAGCTCGTGTTGAGCTCGACGGTGTCGAATTCGGCCGCATAGGCGGCCAGCCGGCGGGACGAGGCCGTGCCGGGCGGGTACAGATGACCTCGCCAGTGGTCGTAGCTCCACCCGGAGGTCCCGATGCGCACGTCGCCGGGACTCAGCCCTGGCACGCCGGTCACCGCACCCTCCTACGCCGAGCCCAGCGGCGGCGGGCGGTGGGCGATCGGGATCGGCTTGCTCGCGGGGTGGCGCGGGCGCGGGTGGAGGACGGCGGAGGCGCTGTCGAGCAGCTCGCCCAGGGTGGCGAAGGTCGCCGACGCGATGCCGTGGGCCACCCAGGTGACCGCATAGCGCCCGTCGGGCCTGAGCTCGATGCAGGCGACGACGACACCGTCCGGGTCGCCGTCCGCCGTGGATCGGTCGCGCAGACGCCAGGTCGTATCGGTGAGGGGATCCAGCGTGAGCCGGTGGGGGGAGGTCATGTGTGGTGCTTTCCGGGAGCCTCGAGAGCGCCCTCACCCCACCCTGCGGCCCACGGGGAAGGATGCGCAGGGGATTGACAAGCCGCCGCGCGCCTGCGTTCCGGCCGCGGGTCTACCACACCGCCTCGCCCGCGTCTGCCCCGGTGCGCGTACCGGGGTCCTCCTGACAGCGTGGCCGCATGACCCCGCAGATCTCCCCTCGCCTCCTCGCCGACGACGCCCCGACGCTCCTCACCCAGGGCTACGGCTTCGCCGACCGGATCTGGCGTCGCGTGCGTGAGGGCGCGCGATCGGCTCCGCTGCGGCTGCTCGGGCACGACGCGATGCTCGTGCGCGGCCCGGAGGGCGTGGCGCTCTTCTACGACGAGTCGCGCGTCGCCCGGCACGGCGCCATGCCCGCGCTCGTGCAGGAGACCCTCTTCGGGCACGGTTCGGTGCACAGCCTCGACGGCGGCGAGCATCGGCACCGCAAGGCGACGTTCGTCGACGTCGCCTATCGCGACGCGGAGGTCGAGCGCCTGCTCCCCCTGCTCGACGAGGAGTGGCGCAGCGAGCGCGATGCCTGGCTGGCCGGCGGGACCCGCACCGCCTACGACGCCGCCGTCGGCGCTCTCGGCCGCGCGGTGATGCGCTGGGCCGGACTTCCCGGCACCGCCGACGCGCGCACGCGCTGGGCGGCGCGTCTCGCGCAGATCGTCGACGGGTTCGGGGTGCCGTACTCCCCGGAGTTCGTCCTGGCCGGTGCACATCGCTGGTGGTCGGATCGTCACGCGGAGCGGCTGATCACCGCGGTGCGGGAGGGGCGGCTCCAGCCCGCCCGGCGGACCGCCCTGCACGCCTGGGCCTGGCATCGCGACCCCCGGGGCGACCTCCTCCCCGCCCGGCTCGCCGGGGTGGAGCTGCAGAACGTCCTCCGGCCGATGATCGCCGTCGCGCGGTTCGTGGCCTTCGCGGCGCGCGAGCTGCACGAGCGGCCGGACTGGCGGGAGCGGATCGCCGACGAGGTGGAAGCGCGCGGCGCGTTCGCCGGCGGTCCCCTCGCGACGGCGTTCGCCCAGGAGGTGCGGCGGACGGCGCCGTTCGTGCCCGTGCTGCCGGCGCGGGCGCTCGTGCCGGTCGAGCTCGACGGTCAGCGCGTCGACACCGGTGGTCGCGTGGTGCTCGACATCCTCGGGACCGACACCGATGCGGCGTCCTGGGAGCGCGCGGACGCGTTCGAGCCCGAGAGGTTCGTCGGCGTCGACGACTACGAGGCACTCGCCGCGTTCATCCCCCACGGCGGTGCGGATGTCCGCACGGGCCATCGCTGCCCGGGCGAGAAGCTCGCCATCGCGGGGCTCGCGGCGGCGATCGGCGTGCTGAGCGATCCGCGGCTCGCGATCCTCGGCGACGGCCTCGACGTCAACCGGCGCCGGCTGCCGACCAAGCCCGCCTCGGGCGCGCGGGTGCGTCGCCGGGAGGATGCCGACGAGCGCGGCAGGTGCCCGTTCCACCGCCGCCGCTGACGGGCCCGCGACCGCGGACCCGCAGGACCAGATTCATGCCCGACAGAGAGAAGACCGGCCCCATGGCGACCAGCGAGAGCTTCGGGGCACCCCCGCAGTCCGACCGACTGAAGCGGAGCATCACCACACCCCTGCTCTTCTTCTTCATCCTCGGCGACGTCCTCGGCGCGGGCATCTACGCGCTCATGGGGGTGCTCGCGGGAGAGGTCGGCGGGATGCTGTGGGCCCCGCTCGTCGTGGCGCTCCTGCTCGCCCTGCTCACCGCCGGGTCCTACGCGGAGCTGGTGACGAAGTATCCGCGGGCCGGCGGCGCCGCCGTCTTCGCCCAGCGCGCGTTCGGGCGCCCGCTCGTGTCGTTCCTAGTGGGCTTCAGCATGCTCGCCGCGGGGGTGACGAGCGCCGCGGGACTCGCGCTGGCCTTCGCCGGGGAGTACTTCCAGACCTTCATCGCGCTGCCCGCCGTGCCGGTCGCGATCGTCTTCCTCCTCGTGATCGGCGCGCTGAACATGCGCGGAATCCGCGAGTCGCTCGCCGCGAACGTCGTCATGACGGTGATCGAGGTGAGCGGACTGGTCATCGTCGTGGTGGTGGTCGCGGTCCTGGTCGGCTCGGGAGGTGGCGAGCTGTCGCGCGTCGTCTCCCCGAACCCCGATGCGGGTGTCGCCACCGCCGTCCTCGGCGGCGCGATCATCGCCTACTACTCGTTCGTGGGGTTCGAGACCTCGGCGAACGTCATCGAGGAGGTGCGCGAGCCGCGCAAGAGCTATCCGGTCGCGCTGTTCGGGGCTCTGATCGTCGCCGGGGCCGTCTACGTGCTCGTCGGGCTCGCGAGCTCCATCGCCCTCCCGCCCGAACGCCTCGCCGAGTCGTCCGGTCCGCTCCTCGCGGTCGTCGAGGCGAGCGGCGTCGCGGTCCCGTCCTGGCTGTTCAGCCTCATCGCCCTCATCGCCGTCGCCAACGGGGCGCTCCTCACGATGATCATGGCCAGCCGCCTCGCCTACGGGATGGCCGATCAGGGACTCCTGCCGTCGGTGCTGTCGCGGGTGCTCCCGAACCGCAGGACGCCGTGGGTCGCCATCCTCGCGACGACCGCGGTGGCGTGCCTGCTGACGCTGGCCGGAGATCTCCAGCTGCTCGCCGAGACCGTCGTCCTGCTCCTCCTGTTCGTGTTCCTCAGCACGAACATCGCGGTCCTGGTCCTCCGCCGCGACCGGGTCGCCCACGAGCACTTCCGGGTCTGGACGGCGATCCCGGTCCTCGGCATCGGATCGTGCGTCCTGCTCCTCAGCCAGCAGAGCGCGACGGTCTGGCTGTTCGGCGCCGCGCTCCTGGCCGTCGGCGTCGTGCTGCACCTCGTCGCCACCGTCGCACGGCGCCGCGTCAGTCGGCGTCGACCGGAGCGAGGTCCTGCGTCGCCGGCCCCTCGATGACGCGGCCGTCCGCGGCGAAACGGGATCCGTGCAGCGGGCAGTCCCACGTGCTCTCGGCGTCGTTCCAGCGGACGATGCCGCCGAGGTGGGTGCAGACGGCGGACACGCGGCAGAGCGCGCCGTCCACGCGCGACTGCGCGACGGGGCGGACGCCGCTGCGCACGATCTCGGCGCGGCCGCTGTCGGAGTGGCTGCGCGGAGCGACCCACCCCGCGACCAGGTGGGCGCCGACCTCGGCGTTGGCCGTGGCCGTCTCGCCGAGATCGCGGATCCCGGGGCGCTGATCGCGCAGGGTGCGGTGCCAGGCCGGGGTCTCGCCGGTGATCTCGCCCACCACCGCGAGCGCGGCGGCAGGAGCGTTGGTCATGCCCCACTTGGCGAAGCCCGTCATCGCGAAGACGCGGTCGTGCCCGCCGTGGATGGCGCCGGCGTACGGGAGGTGCGTGGTCATCCGGTAGTCCTGCGCCGCCCACCAGGTGATGGGCGTCGCGCCGGGGAAGTGCTCCGCGGTCCACGTGAGGATGCCGTCGCGCAGGTCGCCGATCCCGTCCTCGCGGCCGGTGACGATCCCGCCGCCGCCCACGACGATCGCCGGTGCGCCGTCGCGGTCGACCGCGGTGCGGATCGAGCGGCCGACCGGGTCGACGGACAGGTACATGCCGTCGGGGGAGCCGCCGCCCGGACCGGCGGGCAGCCGGAAGGCGACGACGGCCTGCCGCTGCGGGACGAGCGCCGCGAACAGCAGTGAGCGGTCGAGGATGGGCGTGCCCGTGGCGAGGATCAGCCGCTCGGCGACGATATCGCCGCGCTCGGTCGTCACGGTGACTCCGCCGCCGGTGGCCGACACCCCGGTCACGCGGCAGCGATCCACCACGACGCCGCCCGCCTCGCGGATCCGCGCGATGAGGGCCGCCGCCGCGGTGACGGGCTGCACCTGCGCCTGGTCGGCCATGCGCAGGGCGCCCTCGACGGCGACGGGGAGCCCGATGGTCCCGGCGGGCACGGCGGGCACGCTCTCGACGGGGCTTCCCGCGGCGGCCATCGCGTCGGCCTCGGACTGCACGGAGGTCAGGCCCTCGGCCGTGGTCGCGTACGTATAGGACGGCCGGGCCTCCCAGGCGCCGGGGACGGCGGCCAGCTCGCGCCGCATCCAGCCGGCGCCGGCGCGGTTCGCCTCGAGATAGGCGGCGGCGGCCTCCTCGCCCGCGTGCTCCCTGATGCCGGACACCGTGGATCCCTGCAGCAGGCTCACCTTCCCCGTCGTGCGGGAGGTCGTCCGTCCGCCCAGTTCGTCGGCGTCGACGACGACCACCTCGTGCCCGGCGCGCGCGAGCTCCAGCGCGGTGGCCAGTCCCGCCAGTCCCGCGCCCGCCACGAGGGTCTGCGTGAGCGTCGGGAGCGGGTCCGTACCGCGCAGGTCGGGACCGGTGAGGCGCCACAGCGACGCGGGGGCGGGGGTGGGGTCGGGCGTGGACGTCATGCGGGCTCCTGGTCGTCGGTCTTCTCCGTGAACAGTGAGGGGCGGCGACCTGTCGTGCACGGGGGTTGACAGGTCGCGGCGGATGCCCGAGCGCGGCTCCGGTCCCCGAGCGTGGCGAGGGGCTCCTCCACAGCCGACGACGGAGCCGGGTTATCCACAGGAATCACCGATGACCAGGGATTGTCTGACCTCGGTGTCGGGGGTGGCGAGGACGATGGGGGCATGACGAACACCGCGACCATCACCGGCGATCAGGCCACCTGTGTGGACGCCGTGGTCGACGAGCTCGTCGAGATCCAGCGACGGCGCGCCGCGCTGTACGCGGAAGAAGCCGCGCTTCTCGCCCGCGCGGTCGAGATCGCCCGCGACCAGGACGATGCGCCGGGTCCGTCGGAGATTCGAGACATTCCGATCCGCTCGATGGCCGCGCAGATCGGTGCCGCACTGCGCGTCTCGGATCGGACGGTGCAGCGGCATCTCTCGGATGCCGTCGTGCTGACGACCCGCTTCCCGGCCACCCACGCGGCGCTCGCGGCGGGGACGGTTTCGGTCGCGCATGCGCGTGTGGTCGTGGAGCACGGGCAGGCGATCGACGATGACGACCCGCGCGCCGCCTACGAGGCGGCGGTGCTGGAGATCGCGCGGCGGGAGACCTCCGGCCGGTTGAAGCCCGCCGCACGGCTGCTGGCCGCACGGCTGCACGCGATCCCGCTGGACGGTCGCCACGTCGAGGCCGCATCACGCCGGTCCGTGTGGGTGCGTGACCTGGAGGACGGGATGGCGGAGCTGGTCGCGACCCTGCCCGCGCACCTCGCGCACGGCATCCGCGATCGCCTCGACCAGTATGCAAGACGGGCGATGGGCGTTCACCAGAACGCGGGTACGGGCGGGGAGCTGCCCGATGAGACGCTCTTCGGCGAGCCGACCGCGCGCGATCGCCGCGGGGTCGACGAGATCCGCGCGGATGTGTTCGCCGACCTGCTCCTCACCGGGCACGCCACACCGGAGAGCAGCAACGCCTCGATCCCCGAGGGGGAGGCGATCGTCGCGCACGTGCAACTGACGGTCCCCGTACTGACGGTCCTCGGCGTCGACACGACTCCCGCGGAGCTCACCGGCCACGCACCGATCGACACCGCTACAGCTCTGCGGCTCGCGGCGACCGCGCCGGGATGGGACCGGGTGCTGACCCATCCCGTGACCGGCACGGTGCTCGCGGTGGACCGGTACCGGCCGAGCGATCAGCTGAAACGGGCGCTCCGGGTCCGTGATGAGCACTGTCGGTTCCCCGGATGCCGGATCCCCGTCCGGCGGTGCGACATCGACCACACCACCGCCAGAGAACACGACGGACCCACCGAACTCGGAAACCTCGCCCACCTGTGCCGCCGCCATCACACCTTGAAACATCATTCGGCATGGCGCGTGAGACAGGCCGCGGATGGAGTGCTCCACTGGACCAGCCCGACCGGTCGGACCTACCCCGACCGGCCCGCACGCACGCTGGTGTTCACATCCGACGCCGACGCCGACCCCGAGACCAGGGTCGTCGCCGAACTCGACTCGCCCTTCTGACGACGCCACCGTCGTCGACGCCGCGGTCGCCGCCGTCCTCGCCGCGCACTGATCCGTCCCCGCTGAGCTCCCGCTCGGCGTCGCCTCAGCCGGGGAGGAAGTTCTCCCGCGCGAGAGGAGCGATCTCGATCGCGTCGGCCTCCGCGCGGCTCACCCAGCGCAGCTCCTCGATCTCGGCCCGCACGGCCGGCTGCTGGTCGCCGATGTCGGCGACGAAGACGTCGGCGACGACGAGGAATCCCGGCTCGTTCGCCGCTGCGGCGGTGAAGGTCCCGAGGCCGTCGAGGTCGTCGGGGGAGAGGCGGATGCCGAGCTCCTCCTCGAGTTCGCGGCTGAGCGTCTCGGCGGCGCTCTCGCCCGGCTCGGGCTTGCCCCCCGGCTGCATGAAGGCGGTGGTGCCCGCCTTGCGCACGAGCAGCAGCCGGCCCTCGGCGTCGACGATGACCGCCGCCGAGACGTGGATGCGGCGCACGGGGTACTCGGCGGAGGCTTCGTCGGAGGCGGAGGAGGTCACCGCCGCACCGTAACAGGTGCGCGTCCGCCGCCGACGTAGAATCGCATGTGCCCGCCGAACTGCCCGACTCCACCGCCCCGTCCTCGGGCATCGCCCCCGACGAGCTGGAGATCGCGCTCAAGGTGCTCCGCCAGGTCGCCGCGATCGACCAGCGGCACCCCGACTTCATCACGCTCCGCAAGGCCACCTCGCACCTCTTCAAGGCCGCCAAGAAGGAGCGCCGGCGCGAGATCCGCGAGGCCGTGGCCGATGCCGACCGGGCCGTGGTCGCCGCGACGGCCACCGGGGCGCCGGATCGCATCGACGACGAGACGCGCGGCATCCCGATCAGCTCGGCGACCACCGCGCCGATCGCCGGCACGCTCCTGAAGGCGCGCGGCTGCTACATCTGCAAGCAGCCGTACACGATCGTCGACGCGTTCTACCACCAGCTGTGCCCCGCCTGCGCGGCGATGAGCCACGCCAAGCGCGACGCGCGCACCGACCTGACTGGCCGGCGCGCGCTGCTGACGGGCGGGCGGGCCAAGATCGGCATGTACATCGCGCTGCGCCTGCTGCGCGACGGCGCGCACACCACGATCACGACGCGCTTCCCGCGCGACGCCGTCCGTCGCTTCCGCAGCCTTCCCGACGCGTCCGACTGGATCGACCGGCTGAAGATCGTCGGCATCGACCTGCGCGACCCGGCGCAGGTCATCGGTCTCGCCGACGACGTCGCCGCCGCCGGGCACCTCGACATCCTCATCAACAACGCCACGCAGACCGTGCGCCGCTCGCCGGGCGCGTACCAGCCTCTCGTCGACGCCGAACTGGCCCCGCTGCCGACGGGACCGCTGCCGGAGCTCGTCACCTTCGGGCACACGAACGACCGCCACCCGCAGGCGCTGGAGCGCTCGGTGAGCGCGCACCCGATCCTGGCCGCCGCCGCCTCGCGCGCCGACGAGCTCACCGAGCAGGCGATGGCCGCGGGATCGAGCTCGCTGGAGCGCCTCGCCGCCGGCACCGCCATCGACGCCGGCGGGCTCATCCCCGACGTCGACCACGTCAACTCCTGGACCCAGCGCGTCGGCGAGGTCGACCCGCTCGAGATGCTCGAGGTGCAGCTGGCGAACACCACGGCTCCCTTCCTCCTCGTCTCACGGCTGCGCGCGTCGCTGGCGGCGAGCCCCGCGCGCCGCACGTACGTCGTGAACGTGAGCGCCATGGAGGGGGTGTTCGGCCGCGGCTACAAGGGGCCCGGCCACCCGCACACCAACATGGCGAAGGCGGCGGTCAACATGCTCACCCGCACGAGCGCCCGCGAGATGTTCGAGACCGACGGCATCCTCATGACGAGCGTCGACACCGGGTGGATCACCGACGAGCGCCCGCATCCGACGAAGGTGCGCCTGGCGGAGGAGGGCTTCCACGCGCCGCTCGATCTCGTCGACGGTGCGGCGCGGGTGTACGACCCGATCGTGCGGGGCGAGGCCGGCGAGGACCTCTTCGGGGTCTTCCTGAAGGACTACGCACCGGGCGCATGGTGAGGCTCCCCGCGCCGGGACGCCGCGTCGTCGTCCGCTACCTCCTGCCGAGCGGGCAGGCCACCGATGCGCTGGGGGAGCTCCTGAGCGCGGACGACGAGACGGTCGTCGTCGACGGGAAGCGCGGCATCGAGCGGATCGCGGTGTCGGACATCGTCGCGGCCAAGGAGGTCCCGCCCCCGCCCGCGCCGCGCCCCCGCCGTCCGATCGGCGGCTGAACCGGCCCCGACCGCGTTCCGGTGACAGTCGTTGCCGCTTCGGGCGCGATCGGGTGACAGTCGTCGTCGCCTCGGTGGCCGGGAACCGACAACGACTGCCACCGGTTCCGTCTGCGGCGACACCGGAGACACGTCCGTCGGCCGACCGGCGCAGCCCGCCCCGTGAGGCACACTGATCGCATGCCCATCGTCGACAACGCCGTGTACGTCGGAGGTCACCGGATCCGCAACCCGGAGAGCCTCGAGCAGACGTTCGAGCACATGCGCGACAACAAGGGGATGGCCTGGATCGGTCTGCTCCGTCCCACGGAGGAGGAGATCCACGCGGTCGCCGCCGAGTTCTCGCTCCATCCGCTCGCGGTCGAGGACGCCCTGTCGGGGCATCAGCGCGCCAAGCTCGAGCGGTACGGCGACGTCCTGTTCGCGGTGCTGCGGCCCGCGCGCTACGTCGAGTCCTCCGAGACCGTCGAGTTCGGCGAGCTCCACATCTTCGTGGGGCCGGACTTCGTCGTGACGGTGCGCCATGCCGAGGTGCCCGATCTCGCGCGCGTGCGCTCCCGCATGGAGTCCCAGCCCGACCTGCTGGGGTCCGGCCCCGAGGCGGTGCTCTACGCGATCCTCGACGAGGTCGTCGACGAGTACCTGCCGGTCACGGAGGGCCTGCAGAACGACGTCGACGAGATCGAGGACGCCCTGTTCGACGCCGGGTCGCCCCAGCTCTCGCGCCGCATCTACGACCTGTCGCGCGAGCTCATCCACTTCCAGCGCGCGGCCGATCCGCTGCGCGACATGCTGGAGTCCCTGCTGCGCGGCGGCGAGAAGTACGGCGTCGACATCGAGCTGCAGCGGTCGCTTCGCGACGTGCTCGACCACACGCTGCGGATCACGGACAAGCTCACCGCGCTCCGCTCCATCCTCGACAATGCGCTCACCCTCAACGCGACGCTCGTGACGCAGCGCCAGACCGACACGGCCCTGATGCAGAACGAGCAGGTGAAGAAGATCTCCGGATGGGCGGCGATCCTCTTCGGCCCGACCCTCGTCGGCACGATCTACGGCATGAACTTCACGCACATGCCCGAACTCGACTGGGTGTGGGGATACCCGCTCGCCCTGCTCGCGATGGCCGGGACCTCCGTGGCGCTGTGGGCGACCTTCAAGTCGCGGAAGTGGCTGTAGGGCGCGGCCGGAGCGGCTGGAGGGCGCGGCCCTCACCCGCTCCGGGGCGCCGCGAGGCGACCTACTTCATCGCCCCGAAGACGTTGTCGATGTCGGCCATCTCCATCTCGGCGGTCGCCTCGATGAGCGCCCGCAGCTCGGCATCCGCGCCGGGGGAGAACTCCTCGGGACGCTCGGGCGCGATCTCCGACGGGACGCCGGCCGGGGCCTGCTGAGAGCCGTCGAGCTCCGTGCCGTCGGCAGACGGCGACATGCCCTGGAAGATGCGGCCGGCTTCGGACTGGTTGCCGAGGTCGAACGTGTACTGGACGCTCTGCAGCCCCCTGTCGACGAGCTCCTTGACCTCGGGGAACTGCTCCGCGTTGGTCTTCGGGATCGGCAGGGCCGTGCGCCAGTTGACGCCGAGGGTCTCGAGCGCCTTCGCGAACGCGTTCTCGTGCGCCTGGTCGCGGACGATGAGATACGAGATCGTCGAGCGGGCCGTCTTGTTGGACGTCATCTCGTAGAGGCGGCACTTCTGCAGGCGACCGGTGGACTCCAGCATCAGGTTGTACAGCAGATCCAGCGTCAGGTTCCCGGAGTTGTAGACGTAGCTCCCGCTCCACGGGTTGCCGGCGGCGTCCACCGGGAGCGCGCCCTGCGCGCCCACGAGGTAGTGGTGGATGTTGGACTCCGACAGCGCGATGTCGAGCGGGGTCGCGCCGCCCGCGCCGGGCTGATCGACGGGGTCGGCGGGCTTGCCGGTGTAGCGCGGCGAGCCGTCGAGCAGGCGCGAGATCGTCGTGCCGATGAGCTCGACGTGGCTGATCTCCTCGGTGCCGACGCCCTGGATGAGGTCGCGGTACGGCTTGGCCGACGCGCCCCGGAAGTTCATGCTCTGGAAGAGGTACTGCATCATCGTGCGCATCTCGCCGAACTGACCGCCGAGCCCCTCCTGCAGCGCGTTGGCGGCCGCGGGATCCGGCTCGTCCTGTGCGATGTCGTTGATCCATTGCTGCAGGTGGAAGTACATGCGACGCCTCCTCGAGACGGGGGGTAGGGGTCTGCACAGCATGCGCGCCGTCCGCCCGTCCGCCGTCCCCCTCGACGGGGCACCGGGGGCCGCGTACACTCGCGTGCCCCCGCGACGCGTCAGGCCTCGCCGTCGGCCTCGGGCTGCCCGGGACCCGGTCCGGGGCGGGCGATCGCGTCGTCGGCGATGTCGATGCGCGTGTTCCCGTCGTGCTCGGAGACGACGTAGTGCGACTCGGCCACGGGTGCGCCGCGGTCCTCGGGGTCGGTGACGCCCTCGGGCTCGTCGCGATCGAGGTCTTCTCGGGGGTCGGTCATGCGTCCAGCTCCTGTCGTTGGGGGCGGTCTCGGTCGAGGGGGCGGCCGGCATCGTGCTCGGCGAGCAGCGCGAGGCGGCGGAGCGTCTCGCGGTTGCGGAGGAACAGCAGCGGCTCGAGCAGGTCGCGCAGCCACGCGGCGGGTCCGGAGACCGGCGTCTCGCGGATGTGGACCGTGCACCCGGTGCCACGGGACTCGATGGTGAGCTCGACGCGGGCGGCGCCCATCGGCCAGCCGCGCGCCGTGAGGACGAGCCTGCGGTCCGGCTCGCACTCCTCGACCGTCGTCGTGTCGTTCACGAGCGCCGGCCAGGCGCCGAACGAGTGGTGCAGCCGTGCTCCGGGCTGAGGCCAGGCGGCGGCCACGTCGCGCATGCGCGCCGCGCCGACCACCCAGGCCGGGTACAGCCAGCCGTCCGCGAGCACGGCGAAGACCGCCGCCGGGGGACAGCGGAAGTGTCGGACGTTGCGCGACATGGCGATCCTTCCGTCGTTGCCGCGAGCGTAGGCGCGCCGGCTCCCCGGCCGCGACGGGATTGTCGCGCGCGTCCCGATGCCGTATGGTCGCCCGGCCGCGGCGTGCGGCCCCGCGACTCCGGAAGCCTGCGACGGTCCGCCGCCGGTACGCAACGTGGGCCCCGCCGGTACCTAATTCCGCGCGTGTGGTCAGTCCTCGCGCGGCGGCCCGCCGAGGATCGGACGGCGGGCGTGCGGACGGGTCCCTTCTGCGCCGGCCGACATGAGGTCTACGTTTGCGTCAGGAGCGTGCGTGAGGAAGCGGGAGCTCATGATGATCGGTCGCGAACAGGAGCTCATGACCGCCGTCGAGCTGGTGCGTGCGGGCGTCAGCATCGACGTCGTCGGGGGACGGGGATCGGGGCGCAGCACCTTCCTCACCGCGCTGCGGACGCGACTGGTCGACGACGACTGGACGGCGGTGCAGGTGCGCGGCGTGGCGTCGCTGCGCCAGCATCCGCTGGCCGCCCTCCAGCTTGCGGGCCTCGGGCCCACCGCGGCGCCGTCGTCGCGGGGCTCGCTGTTCGAGACCGGCGAAGCGCTGCGGGCCGCCCTCCGTCAGCCCCGATCCGTGCTGATGATCGACGACTGGGACGACCTGGACGAGTCCTCGTGGGGGATCGTCGAGACCGTGCGTCGCGCCGCCGGCGTGCCCGTCGTGCTGTCGCGACTCCAGGGGCTCCGCGCCCGGCACACCCCCAGCGGCCTCGCGGCCTCGACGCTGGAGCCGGCGTACGTCATCGACATGGTGCCGCTGCGCTTCGAGGCGATGGAGAAGATCCTGGAGACGTACGTCTCGGCCCCGATCGATCCCGGCACCACGAGCAGGATCTTCGCCAAGTCCGGCGGCAGCATCGGGCTCGCGCTGGGCCTCGTCGACGCGTCGCTGCGCGAGGGCCGCATGGCCCGGCACGACGGCGAGACCTGGACGGCGACGCGCGACCTGTGGAGCCCGGCGCTGCGGGCGGTGCTCGAAGCGCACCTCGAGAACCTCCCCGAGGACGCGCTGGACACCCTGGAGATCATCGCGATCGTGGGGGTCGCCGACATCGGCACGGTGCGCAAGCTCGTGGACTGGCGCGCGCTCGAGCTGCTCGAGGAGCGGCGGATGATCCGCTTCATCCGCAGCGGCGAACGCCACCTGGTCACGGTCGTCCCGCCGCTGCTGGTCGAGTTCTTCCGGCACGAGCCGCTGACGACGCGGCGCATCCGGCTGACCGACCTCATCACGCAGCGGCTGGGCACGGCGCCGTCGTCGTCGGCGATCCTCGCCGAGCCGGAGCCCCGCAGCCCGCACAGCGGAGAGCGCGAGGCGATGTTCGCCCGGCTGCTGCAGGAGCGCGCTCGCGCGCGGCGGATCGTGACGGCCGCCGAGTGGGAGGCCAACCCGTCGCCGGAGACCGCCGTCCGGTACGTCCGCGCCCTGATGCACACCCACACGCGCGCGGCGAAGGAGACGATCGCCGACGTGCTGTCGACGACCGATGCGGCGCACGGCGACCCCGCCGGCCGCGCGGACTTCTGGGTGCTGCGGGCGCAGTGGCTCGCCTACGTGGACGGTGACCTCGACGCGGCGTGCGCCGAGCTGCGGCGCGAGGCGCCCGCGCTCGGGGTGTACGGGCGGATGCTGGACGCGTGCGAGGTGCGCCTCCACGCCAACCTCGCGACGGTGCCCGCCGATTTCGGCGCGCGGCTGGAGGCGGGCGAGGATCTGCCTCCCGCGGTCCAGCTCGCCCTGCTCGAGACGCAGATGCTCGTGCTGGTGATCCTCGGCCGCTTCGCCGACGCCCGCCGCGCGTTCGCGTTCGTCGAGGCGCTCGACACCGCGCACGAGGCCTACATCCCGCGCGCGCTGATGGGGCTGGTGCTGCTGGGCGAGGGCAGGGGCGAGGAGGCGCTCCAGCTGCTCCACCGCGGGTTCGACGAGTCCCACGGCTACCTCGACATCGACGCCGTCCGCGCCTTCGCGGCCGCGGCCTCGCTGTGCCATCTGCTCGCGGGCGACTACGCGGCCGTCGACGAGATGCTCGACGCGGTCTTCGCGGCGGGCGAGCCCGCCCCCTTCCCCCCGGGACTGCAGCAGTCGCTGCTGGCCAGCGCCGCCGTGCTCGCCGTCCGCCGCGGGCAGGTGGGCGCCGGGGAGCGGTTCGCGGCCGAGCTGGACGCCATCCGCACCCCCGACGGTCCCCTGCCGGGTCAGTCGCACGCCTGGCCGCGGGTGCAGCTCCTGGCCTTCGACGGGCGCACCGCCGAGGCGGGGGAGCTGCTGTGGTCGTCCTCCGAGGTGCTGTGGGGCCGCGGTGCGCGCTTCGCCGCCCTCACCGGCATGCTGGCCGCCGTCGAGCTCGCCCCGGACCCCGACCGCCTCGCCGTCGTCCGCGCGCATCTCGACGAGCTGCCCGAGGCCGTCACCCTGCGCGCCCACGCCGGGTTCGTGTCGGCGCTGGTCGACCTCGACCCCGACGCCATGACGGCCGCGGTGCCGGCCCTGCGCAGGGCCGGGCTCACCGGGCTCGCCCTCTCGGCGTGCCAGCTGGCGGCGGGGTGGTTCGCCGAGTCGGGCTCGTCCGGCGGGCAGCGGCGGGCTAATGATCTCGCGCGGGAGATCCGCGACGCCCACCCCGGCCGGGTCATCGACACGGCGCGGTTCCGCGCGACGTCGGTCGTCCTCACCGAGCGCGAGAAGGAAGTCGGCCGGCTCGCCAGCGAAGGTTTGTCGAACCGTGAGATCGCGGCACGACTGGTGCTGAGCGTCCGGACGGTGGAGAGCCACATGCACCGCGTGATGCGCAAGCTCGGCATCCGCGACCGTCGCGCGCTGCGACGCCATCACGCCGCGCTCGCCTGACGCGCCGCTCCCTGGCTGGGTGCGGGAGGCGGGGCACCCCGCGGCGCCCGGACTACGCACATCGGCGGGATGACGGCGGTTCCGGTGCGCCGCGGATACCGATAATCGCCGCGCGGACTACGCAAGCGGTGTTCTCACGGCCGGTGGCGCTGCGCGCGGACCCTAGCTTTGTGGAGTTGCGACCGGGGGGTCGCGACAGGCCGCGCCCCACCCCCAATGGGCGCCGGGATCGTACGACTCGTCGGCGATCCGCCGCCTCCTCGCGCTTCGGTACCCCCGCGCGAGGGGGCGGCCTCCACGCCGGGCGGGCCCGCGAGATCTTTTTCCGGCCCGGGCGTCACGATCGCGCATCCGCGCAGTCCTGATCTGTGCACGACATCGTCGGCGAGCCGTACCGCCTCCATCCCGAGGAGGGGTCAGCGGCTCGGCCGGCCCCCACGGGCCCCGGGGTCCGCTTGCGCGATCGCGCACGAGAAACGAACGGAAATCACATGAGCCAGCGCTCCCGCCGCCTGACGCCGCGTCCGCGCCCCGCGCGCACCGGCCGGGGCCGCATCGCCCGACTCCTCGGCATCGCCGTGGTCGCCGCGGCCCTCACCGCGCCCTCGACGCTCGTCGCCTCCGCGACGGTGCCGGGCACGCCGGGCACGCCCCAGGCGGGAACGCCGGTCTACACCGAGGACTTCTCGAACCAGAACGCGGCCGTCAACGCCATCGACATCCGCACCTACACGGGCGGCGCCGCGGCGGCCAACTCCAGCTACACCGCCGACACGCAGTGGACGCCCGCCGGCAATCAGTGCAACGGCTGGATCATGCGCAGCACGACGCTGCTGCCGCTCACCGACCTCGGATGCGCGCGCAACCAGCCCGACGGCTGGCAGCAGCTGCGCGACATGGCGGTGGCGCTCGGTCTCGCGCAGGGCATGACCCCGGCGCAGGCGGCGGCCAACCAGGTGCTCACCGAGTACACGAACGCCGCCGTCGGCACGATCGCCGCGGGCGTGGAGTTCCAGACGCGCAACACCATCACCGGCACGGGGGGCCACTACTACGCGGTCTCGGCGTACTTCGCCGCCACCAGCTGCCCCGCGGTGGGCGGCACGACGCAGCCGCGCGAGCGGTTCTCGCTGATCGTGAACGGCACTCCGGTGGTGCTGAGCTCGAACCTCAACCCCTGCACCAACTCGACCGACTGGGGCCCGCAGGTGACGAAGCTGCAGTCGGCGGCGTACATGGTGCCCGTCGGGACGACGGCCAACCTCGGGCTGTCGCTCTACAACGCGCAGACCAGCGGGTCGGGCAACGACGTGGCGTTCGACCTCCCGCAGATCGTGGACGTCACCCCGCAGCTCGACAAGGCGTTCAGCCCGACGGTGATCCGCAACGGCGGCACCTCGACGATGACGCTCACGGTGACCAACACCTCCGACCTGATGGCCAAGACGGACTGGTTCATCACCGACGCCCTGCCGACCGACCTGCGGATCGCGGCATCGCCCAACGTCGGCGGCACCTGCATCCAGCGTGCCGGTGCGGCGTATGCGGTCAGCGCGCCGGCCGGCGGCACGACCGTCTCGGTGACCGGCGGCGACCTCGCGCTCAATCAGGCGTCCTGCACGATCACGGTCGACGTGACCTCCGCCGTCAACGGCACCTACGTCAACGGCCCGGCCAACATCACCACCAACCTCAACCCGCCGGCCAACGCGTCGCTCGAGGTCATCCAGCCGTCGATCGACATCGTGAAGACCATCACCGCGGTCAACGGGGTCCCCGTCGTCGCCGACGACCCGGCCGTCAAGCTCTACACCGAGGTCGGGGACGTCATCACGTACTCCTTCGTCGCCACCAACACGACGCCGAAGGCGCCCACCAACACGACGCTCAACACCAATCTCACGAACGTGACGATCTCCGAGGCCTCCTTCTCGGGCGTCGGCGACATGAGCGCCTTCAGCTGCACCCCCGCGCAGGGCGCGACCCTCGCCAGCGGCGCCCAGATGACCTGCACCGCCACCTACACGGTGCAGCAGGGCGACCTGGACGCCGAGCGGCTGACGAACGTCGCGCGCGCCACCGGCACTCCCGCCGTGGGGCCGAACGTGACCGACACCGACGACGAGATCATCCCCGCCGTGCAGTCGCCGGAGCTGCTGCTGGAGAAGTCGGCGTCGGTCGAGGACGTCGACGGCGACGGCGTGACCGGGCTCGACGACCACATCCTCTACACCTTCGAGGTGACCAACACCGGCAACGTGACGGTCACCGACGTGGCCATCGACGACGACCTGCTGACGCAGTTCGGCATCCCCGTCACGTGCGAGCCCACCACGCTCGCCCCCGGTGAGACCTCGACGTGCACCGCCGACGAGCCGTACGTCGTGATCCAGGCCGACGTCGATGCCGAACAGGTCGTCAACGTCGCCACGGCGCACGGGATCGACCCCGTCGGCGAGCCCGTCGTCTCGAACCCCGATGACACCCTGACTCCCATCGAGGTGTTCCTCATCCCGCTCCAGGTGGAGAAGGTCGGCGAGGATTCGAGCGGCGACTGGGTGCGCATGGACGGCTCGTCCTTCGCGATCCTCGAAGACGTCGCCGGCGAGCCGGGCACGGCGATCGCCGTGTCCTGGGTCGATGTCGAGACCGGCCTGTTCCGGATCGACGCGATCCCGGCCGGCGTCTACTGGCTCAGCGAGCTCACCGCTCCCGACGGATTCAGCCTGCTCGCCCAGCCCGTGCAGTTCACCATCAACCCCGACCGCACGGTGTCGATCACCGGCAACGGCGGCGGAGCGGTGACCGCCGCCGGGCAGCTCATCACCGTGCGCGACGTCCCGGCGTTCGTCATGCCCGAGACCGGCGGCACGGGCACGGCGCCCTACCTCGTCGGCGGCGCGCTGCTCGTGATGACGGCGGCGGGCCTGGCGCTCCGCGCCCGACGCCGCGGTCCCGCAGCCCGCGACTGACTCCCTCCACCCCGCACCAACCGTCCGCCGGTCCTGCACCCGGACGCCCAGACCCCGGGGAGACCCGGTCGATCAGAAAGAGAAACAGTGAACACTCCCACGAAACTGCGCGGGTCACGCGCTGCGGCAGCCGTCCTCGCGGCCGGCCTCGCCGCCCTGGCGTTCGCCGCGCCCGCGCACGCGGCGACGCCGAACCTGGTGGACCCCGACGCCACCAGCTCGCTCACGATCCACAAGTACGAGGCACCGGTCACCCCGACCGGCCTCCCGAACGACGGCACCGAGCAGTCGGTGAACCTGCCCGCCCTCGCGGGTGTCGGGTTCACGGTCTACAAGGTCGACACCGTCGACCTGACCACCAACGCCGGCTGGCTCGACGCCTCGGAGCTCGCCGACACGTTCGACGGCACCGACCAGTCGATCACGGGCGCGGGCTACTCGATCACCCCCGTCGGCGGCGAGCAGCTGACCGACGCGGCCGGCGAGATCACCCTCTCGGGCCTCGATCTCGGCCTCTACTACGTGGTCGAGACGAGCCCGCTGGCGGGCTCGACCGGTGTCGCGCCGTTCCTGGTGACGGTCCCGCTGACCGACCCGGCAGACGACGACAACTGGCTCTACGACGTGCACGTCTACCCGAAGAACGCCCTCACCGAGGTCGACAAGACCGTCGAGGACTCCGAGGACGTCAAGATCGGCGACGAGATCGAGTTCACCATCACGGCGGACATCCCGAACGTGGCCGTCATCGACGGCTACAAGATCGTCGACGACCTCGACGCGAAGCTCGACTACCGCGCCGCGACGGTCGAGCTGAGCGACGGCACCGTGCTCGTCGAAGGCGTCGACTACGCGATCACCCCCGCGGCGGCAGCCGCCGGCGGGCCGGTCGTCGAGATCGTCCTCACCCAGGCCGGCCGCGACCTGCTCGAGGCCCACACCGACCTGCAGGTGGTCGTCGTCCTCACCGCGACGGTCAACGCCGTGGGCGAGATCGTCAACACCGCGGTCCTCTACCCGAACGCCGGATCGTTCACCATCCAGCCCGGCCAGCCCGGCGGACCGACCGTCACCCCCGAGGTCATCACCAAGTGGGGCGACCTCACGATCGAGAAGGTCGACGAGGCCGGCGCGCCGCTGACCGGTGCGGTGTTCTCCGTGTACCCGACCGAGCAGGACGCGATCGACGGCACCAACGCGATCGTCCTGGACGGCGCGACCGAGTTCACGGTCGCCGCAGACGGCACGGTCACCCTCAGCGGCCTGCGCTACTCGGACTGGGCCGACGGTGCCGCCGTCGCCCCGGGCCAGGACGGCTACCAGACCTACTGGCTCGCCGAGATCGTCGCGCCCGACGGCTTCGAGCTGCTCGCCGAGCCCATCGAGTTCACGATCACGGCGGCGACCACCGCCGCGGGCGTCGACCTCGAGGTCGTGAACGTGCCGAGCAACGCCGGCTTCGAGCTGCCCAACACCGGTGGCGCCGGAACGACGCTCTTCTGGCTGGGCGGCGGCATGCTGCTCGCCGGTGCGGTGTTCCTCGCCGTCTACTCCCGTCGCAAGGCCCACGCCGACGCGTGACATCCGAGTGACCCGCCGTGCGGGGGAGGCGACGACGTCCCTCCTCCGCACGGTCCATTCCCCCCACCCCCTCGCCGAATCAGGACACCCGCATGACCCTCCTCGAACTCCCCGAGCCCGCCGCCGCGGTCCGGCGCGACCCGCGTGCGCGCCCGAAGCGACGGTGGGGAGGGACGCAGACGATCGTCGTGATCGTCGCCGCGCTGGGCGCCGCCGTCCTCGTCTATCCGATGGCGGCGAGCTGGTTCTCGGCGTGGAAGCACGACACCGAGGTCGACGGCTACGTCCAGACGGTCGAGTCGGTTCCGGACCGCGAGCTCGAGGCGCTGCGCGACGCGGCGCGCGAGTACAACGAGGTCCTGCCCTCCGGCCCGCTCCGCGACCCCTATGCGCTGGGCGCGGACGGCCGGCAGGCCGAGGTCGGCCTCGGCGCGGACGCGTACGCCCGGCTGCTGCGCGTGCCCGGGGTCGAGGCGATGTCGCGCGTGCGCATCCCGTCGATCGACGTGGACCTGCCGATCTTCCACGGCACCGAGGAGGGCATGCTCTCCCGCGGCGTGGGACACCTCTACGGCTCCTCGCTCCCGGTCGGGGGCAGCGGCACCCACACGGTGCTCGCCGGGCACACCGGCTTCGTGCAGGCGACCCTCTTCGACCACATCGCCGAGCTGCGCGAGGGTGATCTCATCGTGCTCACGACCCTCGGCGAGGACCTCTACTACGAGGTCGACCAGTCGATCGTGGTCCTTCCCGACGAGACCGAGGCGCTCCGTCAAGAGGCCGGCCGCGACTACGTGACCCTGGTGACGTGCACGCCGACCGGCGTCAACACGCACCGGCTCCTCGTGCGCGCCGAGCGCGTGGACGCTCCTGCCGAGAGCGAGACGCGCTCGGTCCTCGCCGACGACACGGGGGCCGCGGGCTTCCCGTGGTGGGCCCTCATCCTGGTCGGGGTCCCCGCGCTGGCCGCCGTCGCGGTGACGCCGCGGCGCCGTCGCCGATGAGCGCCGCCGACGAGACAGGTCTGCCGACGCGCAGCCGCCGCGGCGGCCGCGTGCTGCTGGTCATCAGCGTCGTCCTGGTGGTGCTCGGCCTCGTCTTCTCCCTCGCATCGGCGTTCGCCCCCGAGGCGGTGGACCGGGTGACCGGTGAGGCGAAGGTGACGATCACCACGCAGCTGCGGAACCTCTTCGCCCCCGACGATCTGCCCGTGATCCGCCTCGGAGACGAGGGGCAGATCCGCGACCTCGACGACTGCGACGGCACCTTCACCGAGATGGTGGGCTACCGCCTCGACGGGGTGCCCCCGCTCTACGCGGCGCACAACTTCTGCGGCGGCGATGCCATCCTCGGCTGGGGCATCGGCGAGCGCGTGCGCGTGGAGGGGTCGGACACCGTCTACGAGGTCGTCGAGGAGCGTCGCACGGTCAAGTGGGCCGACGCCCACCTTCTGCAGGGGATGCAAGGGGAGTTCCTGCTCCAGACCTGCTTCTACGGGCAGAACCTCATGCGCTTCGTCGGCCTCGCGCCGGTGGACGCCCGCGCCCTCGGGCGGTGACCGTGCCGCGGTCTCCGGGTCAGTCGTGCTCGGCTGCGCCCGCGCCGGAGTCCGGCGCAGGGATCTCCAGCAGGTGCAGGAAATCCTCGAAGAGCCCCACCATGTCGACCTGGTCGGGGTCCAGCAGCCACTGCAGCTGCAGCCCGTCCATCATCGCCGTCACCAGCTGACCCACCCGGCGGGGGTCGAGGTCGGTGCGGAGCTGGCCGTCTTCCTGCAGGCGCGCGAAGGCCTGATCGTCCTGATGGCGCAGATGCCGGTAGCGCTCGCGGAACGACTCGTGCGCGGGGTGCTGCGGATCGGTCGCCTCGGCGGACAGCACGACGTGGAGCGCCACCAGCCCGGGGGAGTGGGCGTTGCGCGCCACCTGATCCCGCATGGTGTCGACGAACGCCACACCGGACGCCTCCGACTCCTCGCGGCGCTCGCGGTCGCGCTCGTCGCGCTCGGCGATGGTCGCCGCCAGCAGCCCCGTCTTCGACCCGAAGTGGTGGAGCAGCCCGGCATCAGAGATGCCGACCCGGCGGGCGATCTCGCGCAGCGATGTGCCCCGGTAGCCCTGTTCGCCGAACACCTCCACCGCAGCCGAGAGGATCCGCTTGCGGCGCACGTCGCCGCGCACGCGGCGCAGGTCGGTGCGGGCCGCGGGCACCGAGGCCGGCGGCGCGCCGTCGGCTCGGAGGTCGTCGTCGCTCATTCGCTACTCCCTTGCAGGCGATTCGGTCTCAGTCTATGCTGAACAAACTAAGCAAGCAGTTGCTAGGTTTGTTTCCGAACCACGGAGACGTGTTCCAGGCTCAACGAGGAGAAGACCATGAAGATGGCACGCAAGGCGGTCGCGCTCGGCGCGATCGGCATCGTCGGAGTGCTCGCGCTGGCGGGCTGCGGCCGCACGGACGAGACGCCCACCGGTGAGGGGCCGTCGACGGCAGCCATCGACGACGCGCCCGCCACGGGCGAGATCACCATCTGGGCGATGGGCGAAGAGGGCGAGAACCTCGGCGGCTTCGCCGACGCGTTCATCGAGGACAACCCCGACGCCACGGTCACGGTGACTTCGATCCCGTGGGCCGACGTGATGACCAAGTACCAGACCGCGGTGGCGGCGGGGACCGTGCCGGACGCCATCATGATCGGCTCCTCGCTGCTCCCGTCGATGGTGGCGGCCGGGGGCCTGGCCCCGGTGCCCGACGGCGTGGTCGACACCGCGACGCTCAACGAGACGGCGGCCGAGTCGACCACCGTCGAGGGCGTCTCGTACGCCGTGCCGTGGTACGTCGAGACCCGCGTGCTGTACTACCGCAGCGATCTCGCCGATGCTGCCGGCATGTCCGCCCCCACGTCGTGGGAGGAGCTCACCGCGTTCGCCGAGGGCTTCAAGGCCGAAGGTGCGCAGTACGGCCTGCAGCTGCCGATGGGCGACGCCGAGGACTCGACGCAGGTCGTCCTCCCCTTCTACGCCCAGGCCGGCGGCCAGGTGCTCAACGAGGCCGGCGACGCGTACGCGTGGGACCACGACGCGCTCGTGGCGGCCCTCGAGTACTACGGCTCGTTCTTCACCGACGGCCTCGCGCCGCTGTCGGGCTACGGCGACTCGCAGACGGCCGCCTTCACGGACGGCTCCAACCCCGCGTTCATCTCCGGACCGTGGATGGTGTCGGTGCTGGCCGACATGAAGGATGCCGACTGGGTCGCCGAGAACGTCGCGACGGTGCCGGTGCCCGCCGGCTCCGCGAACAACGACTCCTACCTCGGCGGCGGCCACCTGGGCGTCTTCGCCGACGCGAAGAACGCCGACGGCGCGTGGAAGCTCGTCCGCTGGCTCGCCGAGGCCGACACCCAGGAGGCCTGGTTCGAGCTCACGAGCGGCCTGCCGGCCGTGACCTCCGCGCTCGACGGCTTCACCTCCGACCCGCGCGTGTCGGTCCTCAACGACCAGCTGCAGAACACCGTCGCCCCGCCGTCGGTTCCCAGCTGGGACGAGATGTCGGCCTTCATCGAGACCGAGGCCGAGAAGGTGGCCAACGGCTCGAGCGCCGAGGACGCCGCCACGGCGATCGAGGCGAAGGCCGAGTCCCTCGGGACGGGCTGGTAACCATCGTGGCGCTGGCCACCGCGGGTGATCCCACGAAGAACACCCCGCGGAAGTCCGACCCGAAGTCCGAGGCCCGGGCCGCGGCGAAGGCTGGGCGGCGGAACTTCGCCGCCCAGCGTCGCCGCACGGCGCTCGTCGCGTGGCTGTTCGCCCTCCCGTTCCTCGTGGTGTTCGCGGTCTTCATGCTGGGGCCGGTGATCGGCTCGTTCGCGATGTCGTTCACCGACCTCGGCGTGAAGGACCTGCGCTCGCCGTTCGCGGTGAACTTCATCGCCTTCGACAACTTCGTCACGCTGTTCCAGGACGAGCTGTTCGTCAAGTCGATCGTCAACACCTTCTACTTCGTGCTGGTCGGCATCCCGCTGACGATGGCGCTCGGCCTGCTGCTCGCCGTCGCGCTGAACTCCGGCATCGAGAGGTTCCGCGGCGTGTTCCGCGTGGGCTACTACACCCCGGTGGTGACCTCGATCGTGGCGGTCGCCGTCGTGTGGCGGTTCATCCTCCAGGACTCCGGCCTCATGAACACCGTGCTCAGCTGGGTCGGCATCAACGGACCCGACTGGCTCAACGACCCGTTCTGGGCCATGCCGTCGATCATCGCGATGGGCGCGTGGCGGAACATGGGCACGCTGATGATCATCTTCCTGGCCGGGCTCCAGGCGATCCCGCGCGACGTCTACGAGGCGGCCGAGGTCGACGGCGCCGGTGCGTGGCGCCGGTTCACCGGCATGACGCTCCCGCTCATGCGGCCCACCCTGCTGCTGGGGGCGGTGCTGCTGTCGGTCGGCTTCCTGCAGGTGTTCGAGGAGCCCTTCGTCATGACCCAGGGCGGCCCGCTCAACTCGACGCTCACGATCAGCTACTACGTCTACAACCAGTTCGGCTACGGCGACTACTCGCTGGCCTCCGCCGCCGCCTACGTGCTGTTCGCGTTCATCGCAGCGCTGTCGGCGGTGCAGTTCCGGCTGCTGCGCTCGAAGGACAACTGACATGACCACCCTCACCTCACCCCCCGTGCCCGCCGAACCGGTGCGGCCCGCCGAGGCGGAGACCCCGCGTCGCCGCCCGCAGCGCCGCCCGCAGTGGTCGCGCAGCCTGACCTACCTGGCGCTGACCGTCGGCCTGATCATCACGCTCATGCCGTTCCTGTGGATGCTCCTGGGCAGCTTCAAGACCCAGGGCGAGCTGCTGCAGCGGCCCATCACCTGGTGGCCCGAGCAGGCGACCCTCGACAACTACTCGCGCTGGCTGACGCAGCTGGACTACGGGCAGTTCTTCTTCAACTCGGTGGTCGTCGCCCTCGTGGTGGTGCTCGGCAACATCGTGTTCTGCTCGATGGTCGCCTACGCGCTGGCCAAGCTGGAGTTCCCCGGCAAGAAGGTGCTGTTCGCCCTCGTGCTGCTGACGCTCATGGTGCCCGGCGTGGTGACGCTCGTCCCGATGTTCGTCCTCGTGGCGAACATGGGGCTCGTCAACACCTATCCGGCGCTCATCCTGCCGTTCCTCGCGGGGCCGCTGGGCGTGTTCCTCATGCGGCAGTTCATCATGGGCGTCCCCGACGCTCTGCTCGAGGCGGCGCGCATCGACGGCGCCGGCGAGTTCCGCATCTTCCTCCGCGTCGTCATGCCGCAGTGCGGACCGGCCGTGGCGACCCTCGCGATCCTCACCTTCCTCGCCTCGTGGAATAACTTCCTGTGGCCGCTCGTGGTCGCCCAGACCGAGTCGATGTACACGCTGCCGGTCGCGCTGTCGCTGTACTCCGTGGGCTCCAACGGCACCTACTACGGGCTCCTGATGGCGGGATCCGTCCTGGTCGTCACCCCCATCCTCATCCTGTTCCTCTTCCTGCAGCGCTACTTCGTGCAGGGCATCACCATGACCGGGCTCAAGTAGGCCCAGACAAGGAACCCATCCATGACTTCGCTCACGTTCCCCGCCGGTTTCGTCTGGGGCGCCGCGACCGCCGGCCACCAGATCGAGGGCGGAAACGTCAACAGCGACTGGTGGCCGCGCGAGGTGGCCCCCGACACCACGATCGGGGAGCCCTCCGGCGACGCGGCGGACAGCTACCACCGGTACCGGGAGGACATCGCGCTGCTCGCGAAGTCCGGACTCGGGACCTACCGGTTCTCGCTGGAGTGGTCGCGCATCGAGCCGGCCGAGGGGATGGTGTCGCGCGCCGCGCTCGATCACTACCGGCGCGTGATCGACTGCTGCCACGAGCTCGGCGTGGTCCCGGCGATCACGACCTACCACTTCACGACGCCGCAGTGGTTCGCCGCCGACGGGGGTTGGCGCAACCCGGCATCCGTCGACCGCTTCGCGCGCTTCGTCGAGATCGTGCTGCCGCTGCTGCACACCGCCTCGCACGTGTTCACGATCAACGAGCCCAACATCCTCGCGATGATCTTCGCGGGCAAGGAGGGCAATCAGCAGATCCAGGCCGGGTCGCTGCCGGAGCCCGACGCCGTCGTCACCGAGCACATCATCGCCGCGCACCACCGCGCGGTGGAGCTCGTGCGCACGACGGGACGCCCGGTGGGATGGCCCGTCGCGCCGCAGCAGTTCTTCGCCGATCCGGGCGCCGAGGAGGTGCTGCGGGCGTACGCGTACCCCCGTGAGACGGTCTTCCTCGAGGCGTCCCGCGGCGACGACTTCATCGGCGTGCAGGCCTACACCCGCACGCGCATCACCCTCGACGGTCCGCTGCCCGCGCCGGACGACGTGGAGCAGACCCTCACGGGCTGGGAGTACTACCCGCCCGCGATCGCCGAGGCCGCCCGCCTCGCGCACGACGTGACGGGCCTGCCGGTGTTCGTCACCGAGAACGGCATCGCCACCGCCGACGACAGCCGCCGCATCGACTACACCCGCGACGCGCTGCGGGCGCTGCACGCGGAGATCACCGCGGGGCTGCCGCTCATCGGGTATCTCCACTGGTCGCTGCTCGACAACTACGAGTGGGGCTCGTTCGCGCCCACCTTCGGCCTGATCGGCTGGGACCGCGAGACGTTCGAGCGTCATCCCAAGCCCAGCCTGTGGTGGCTCGGCGAGGTCGCCCGCGCGAACGCCGTCGACTGACCGTCGGCAGGGTTGTCCCACTCTCGGTTGGTGATGTCCCACTTTCGGTTGCTCGCAGCGGGCGAAAGCGACCGAAAGTGGGACATGCCCCTCAGGGGTGGACCCTCAGAGGAGGGGCTCGAGGGGAGGGGGTCAGGCTTCGGTGAGGGTGACGATGGCGGCGGCCAGCGCGTCGGCCCCGGCGTGGTCGTCGGCGGTGACAGTGACCACCGAGTCCGCGGCGAAGATCACCAGCTGCCCGTAGGCGCCGTGGAGGCGCCACGCGATCCCCGGTCCGCCCCAGCCCGACAGCGCATAGCGCTCGTAGCCCGGGCCCGATCCCGCGGGGCCTCCGTCGGCGTGCATCGCATCGATCCACCGCGCCGAGACGAGGCTTCGGCCCTGCCATCGGCCGCGGTCGCGGATCAGTAGGCCGATGCGCGACAGCTCGTCGGTGGTGAGGGCCAGGCCCCCGCCGGCGACGATGTACCCGAGCGGGCAGCGCTCCCACACCGCCTCGTGGATCGCGAGGGGATCGAGCAAGCGCGGCCCGAGATAGTCGAGCACGTCGCCGGTCCGGGTGGCGAGCACCCGCATGGCCGTGTAGGTGCTCGCATTGGAGTACTGGAAGACGCGCCCCCGCGACGGCCGCGACAGGAACTCGCGCGCGAGATCGGGCCAGTCGGTCATCATGGTCTCCGACCACGGGAGGTCCACGCCGCTCGTCATGGACAGCAGGCGCCGCAGCGTGACACCGCCGACGCCGTCGCCGACCTCCGCGTCCGCCAGCGCCGTGCCCGGCAGCAGATCGGCGAGAGGCGCGTCGAGGTCGATCAGCCCCTCGTCGGAGGCGATCGCCGCGGCGAGCACGCAGACCCCCTTGGCCGCGGAGTGGATGTCACGGCGCACGGGTTCGGACCAGTCATGCGCGGCCACCTCATCGCCCACACGCACCCGCAGCCCGTGGGCGCGGAATCCGCTGGCCGCGACCTCCGCCACGATCCGGTCGGCGAGGATGTCGGCGCGTGTCACTCCCTCAGTCTGCCGCAGCCCTCGGCGGCACGTGGCAGAAGCAGGCTGGAACCCGGCGAGGCGGGGGTGGCGGCATCCGCAGCGGCGGTTGAGCCTGCTTTTGCCACGGGCCGGGGCCGAACGGCGGCGGTGGCGGGGCGGGCGGCGGTGGCGGCGGCGGCGTGGTGGCGGTGGCGGGGCGGCCGGGGGGTCAGGGGGCGTCGACGGGGCGCAGGAGGGTGTCGAGCAGCGAGCGCATCGCGGCGACCGGGTCGGTGCCGTCGGCGAGCCAGCGGATCTGGATGCCCTCCCAGCCGCTGACCACCAGATCGGCGAGCATCGCCGGGTCGGCGTCGCTCGTGAGGCGGCCGAGCGCGCGGTCGTGCGCGATGAGCATCCGGTACTCGGCGGTGACCGTGGCGTATCGATGGCGGAGCCACTCGTGCGCCTCGTGACCGGGATGGGTCGCCTCGGCCGAGACGATCGAGAACATGCGGACGAGCTCGCGCCGGCGGAGGTTCCGCTCCACGATGCCGAGCACCGCCGGAACGAACCCGTCGCGGCGCGAGCGGTCGGCGAAGTCGGTGTCGGCGGCGTCCTCCTGCTCGAGGACGGCGGCCAGCAGCGACACCTTCGTCGGGAAGTGGTGCATGACCGTGGTGAGACTGAGCCCCAGATCCTTCGCGATCTGGCGGAGCGAGCCGCCGCGATACCCGTGCTCGCTGAAGACCGCGGTGGCCGAGTCGATGATCTCGCTGCGCCGCTCGGCGCTCTTCGCGTAGGGCCCGCGACGGGTGGGCGAGGCGTCGCTCATGCCACGAGCGTAGCCGCTCCGAGATAAACCGTGCATGTGCACGGGTTTTGACCTAAGCTGTCGGCGTGACTTCGATCCCCCCGATCCCGAACGCCGCCACGACCGCGCCCCGCTGGGTGAAGGACGGCGCCCTCGGCCCGAACCGGATGCGCTTCGGCGCCGACTACAACCCGGAGCAGTGGCCGCGCGACGTGTGGCAGGAGGACATGCGCCTCATGCGCGAGGCGGGGGTGAACATCGTCTCGCTCGGCATCTTCTCTTGGGCGCTGCTGGAGCCGCGGCCCGGAGAGTGGGACTTCTCCTGGCTCGACGAGGTCATGGACCTCCTCCACGCGAACGGGATCGACGTCGACCTCGCCACGGCGACCGCCTCGCCGCCGCCGTGGCTCACGCGCCTCCACCCCCAGGTGCTCCCCGAGACCGCCGACGGCACCGTGCTCTCGCCCGGATCGCGCCAGCACTGGCGACCGACGTCGCCCATCTTCCGCGAGTACGCGCTCCGGCTCACCCGCGCGCTCGCCGAGCGCTACGCATCGCACCCGGCGCTGGTCGCCTGGCACATCTCGAACGAGCTGGGATGCCACAACCTCTACGACTACTCGGACGACGCCGCGCGCGCCTTCCGGGTGTGGCTCCAGCAGCGCTACGGCACCCTCGACGCGCTCAACGACGCGTGGGGCACGGCGTTCTGGTCGCAGCACTACGGCGCCTGGGACGAGATCCTCCCGCCGCGGGTGGCCCCCACGCAGCGCAACCCGGGCCAGCAGCTGGACTTCGAGCGGTTCTCGTCGGACGCCGTGCGCGACCACCTGCGCGCCGAGGCCGAGGTGCTCCGCGCGGTGACGCCGGACGTGCCGTACACGACGAACTTCATGGTGGCGCAGAACGTCCGGGACATCGACTACGCCTCGTGGGTGGGCGACGTCGACTTCGTCTCCAACGACCACTACCTGCGCCCGGGCGAGCTCGGCCGCGACGATCTGTCGTTCTGGGCGAACCTGACCGGCAACCTCGCCGGCGGTCGGCCCTGGTTCCTGATGGAGCACGCGACCTCGGCCGTCAACTGGCGCGAGGTCAACCCGCCCAAGCGGCCGGGCGAGCTCATCCGCGACGCGCTCACCCACGTCGGGCACGGCGCCGACGCCGTCTGCTACTTCCAGTGGCGCCAGTCGCGCGCTGGAGGCGAGCGCTACCACTCCGGCATGGTGCCGCACGCCGGCCCGAGCAGCCGGGTGTTCCGCGACGTCGTGGCCCTCGGCGGCGAGCTGGGCGCGCTCGCCCCCGTCACCGGATCCCACCGCGAGAAGGCGCGCGTGGCGCTCGTGTTCGACTACGAATCCTGGTGGGTCAGCGGACGCGACTCGCACCCGACCGACGCGCTCCAGTACGACGTGGAGCAGCTGGAGTGGTACCGAGCGCTGCTGGATCTCGGCATCCGCGCCGACGTGCTGCCCGTGGGCGCCTCGTTCGACGACTACGAGGTCGTGATCGCCCCGATGCTGCACGTCGTGCCCGACGACCTCCGCCGCCGGCTCGAAGCCGTCGTCCGTGACGGCCGCCATGTCGTGACCACCTACTTCTCGGGCATCGTCGACGAGCACGACCGCGTCTGGCTCGGCGGCTACCCCGGTGCGCTGCGCGATCTGCTCGGGGTGAGCGTGGAGGAGTTCGTGCCCCTGCTCCCGGGCGCTCCGGTCGCCCTCGCCTCGGGCGCGGTCGCGACGACCTGGACCGAGCGGATCGTGCGGGTCGGCGCCGACGTCGAGGTGCTCGACACGTACGCCGACGGCGACCTGGCCGGGTCGCCCGCCGTCACCCGGCGCCGCGTCGGCGACGGATCGGCGGTCTACGTGTCGGCCGACATCGCCCGCGCGGGCGCCCGGGGCGTGCTCCGGGCCCTCGCCGGCGAGATCGAGGCGCTGCGCGGGGACGACCTCGCCGCCGACGGGCGCCTGGAGGTGATCGTGCGCGTCTCGGGCGGATCGCGCTTCGTCTTCCTCGCCAATCGCACCGACGAGACGGTGCTCGTCTCCGCCGTCGGGGAGGCCCTCGGCGCCCAGGGCTCGGACGACGCGGGCGCCCTCACCATCGCGCCGCGCTCGGTGGCCGTGCTCACCCAGGACGCCGCTGCGACGGGAGCGCCGGCAGACGGCGCCGGCCTGTCGGCGACGCGCGCGTCGTCGTCGACAGGCTGAAAGGCCGAGGGCTGAGAGGCTGAGGACATGACGCACGAGGAGACCCAGCCCACCGTCGCGACGGGCGCCGTCGCCTGGACCGAGGGGACGTGGACGACCGAACCGCCGGCCACGTCGATCGAGGGCGACGCGCTGCGGGTGACCGCGGCCGAGGGCAGCGACGCGTGGCGCCACACCGCCTACGGTTTCGTCCACGACACCGAGCACGCGCTGCTCGCTCCGTTCCCGGTGGGGTCGGCGATGGAGGTCGAGTTCGGCGCGGACTTCACCGCGGAGTTCGACCAGGCCGGGCTGTTCGTCCGCGCCGACCACGAGCACTGGGTGAAATCCGGTGTCGAGTTCGCCGACGGCGTGCTCAATGTCGGCGCGGTCGTCACCGCGGTGCGCTCGGACTGGTCGGTCGCCCCCGTGCCCGAGTGGTCGGGGCGGCGTGTGCGCGTGCGCGTCAGCCGCGGCGACGACGCGCTGACCCTGCGCGTGGCGGCGGACGACGAGCCGTTCCGTCTCGTGCGGGTGCTCCCGTTCGACGGCGCGCGGACCGCGTCGGCGGGGCCGTTCGTGTGCGCACCGACCCGCGCCGGCCTCGAAGTGGTCTTCACGGCCTGGCGGCGGACGCCGGCCGACGCGTCGCTGCACTGACCGACCGGCGCCCTCGACGGGTGCCGGGAGCGCCTGCTCCCGCCGATGCGCGGCCTGCGCGTGCGGACGCGAGGCGGGCGCGGGCGGGAGGCAGGTGCCCCCGGCGGGAGCCGGCGGGTTGGGGGCGCCGGCTCCGGCAGGTCCTCCCTGAGGGTCGGGCGAGCCGTCAGGGAGCGGGGACGAGCACCCGGTCGATCGTGTGGATCACGCCGTTGGATGCCGGGATGTTCAGGCGCCACAGCACCAGCCGCGGGTCCTTCAGGGCCGGGGTCTCGTCGCGCAGGGTGAGGCCGCGCGGCTTCACGATGCCGCCGTTGGCCATGGTCAGCGTCTTCGAGGTGATGACCTTGACCGGTCCGAGCCTCTTTCCGGCGACCACGTGGTACAGCAGGATGTCGGCGATCTGGTCGGTCGTGAACGCGCCGACGATCGTCTCCAGCGCCGCCGCCTCGGACTCCGGCCGCGTGCCGGTGAGGTCGGTGACCAGTCGCAGGAACGCCCGGTCGTTGGGGGCGAACACGGTGTAGGTCGCCCCGGTGTCGGACAGGGCCCCATCGAGGCCGGTCGCCACGACCGCCTGGACGAGCAGGTCGTAGTCCCACGGGTTCTTGTCGGGGGTGCCGCCGCCCGAGGCCGCGACCGCGACGTCGACGATGGTGCCCTTCGGGGCGGTGCCGCTGTGGCCGCCGCCGTGGGCCTGGGCGGGCAGGGCCGTCAGCGACAGGGCGGCCGCCGCGACGGCGGCGATCGTGACGCGTACGCGCTTGTTCATCGTTCACTCCTTCGTCTGGAAGAGGCGTCCGGGCTCCAGTGGCCGGGCGTCATCCGTATGTACGTCGCCGAGGTCGTCGGCGGATGCAGTCGACCCGCACCGATTTCCCTGCATCCGATTCCCCGCGCGGCGACGAATACCAGAGCACACACGCCGGGCGCCCGCCCGGCCCTCCTGCGGAGAGGTCATCATGGTGAAACGGCATGACGAGGCGCTGACCGTCGAGTACGACCGGCCGGGAGGAGCGGAGGTGCTCGAGCTGCGTCCGAGGCCGCTCACCCCGCCCGGCCGGGGCGAGGTCACCGTCGAGGTGATCACCACCGGCATCAGCCACATCGACGGGTTCATCCGGTCGGGCCGGGAGGAGACCTGGAGCGACGACCCGTGGCCGCGCCGGTCGGGGAGCGATTTCGCCGGGATCGTCGTGGCCTCGGGAGACGGCGCGGCGCGGTTCCGGCGGGGCGCTGAGGTCATCGGCCATGTGCGGGCCGGGGCCCACGCCGAGTACGTCACCGTGTCGGAGGGGGCGCTGGTCGCCCGACCGCGCGGGGTGACGTGGGAGACGGCGGGAGGGCTCTACCTCGCCGGTGCGACGGCGCTGGACACGGTGGACGAGCTGCGGGTGGGGCCTGACGACGTCGTCGTGATCTCCGCCGCGGCCGGAGGGGTCGGCAGCATCGAGGCGCAGATCGCCCGTCATCGCGGCGCCACGGTGATCGGCACGTGCGGCGACCGCAACTTCGACTATCTGCGACAGCTCGGCATCAAGCCGGTGCGCTACGGCGAGGGGATCGCCGACCGCATCCGCGCCGCCGCCGGCCGCCCCGTCACCGCGATGGTCGACAACTTCGGGCAGGACGGCCGCGACCTGGCCGACGAGCTGGGCGTGCCGCCGGCGCGCTACCGCTCCAGCGAGGACCGCCGGCAGACCGAGCTCGGCCTGCTCGACGACGATCCCGCGGCGGTCGCGCGCGGCACGCGGCTGCTGGAGGAGGTCGTCCGCCTCGCCGAGCGGCGCGCGTTCACGGTGCTGGTGTCGGGCTTCTATCCGCTCGCCGCCGTCGCCGAGGCGTACGAGGACCTCGCCCGCCTGCATGCCCGCGGCAAGGTGATCCTGGGCACGCGCCCGGTGACGACGGTGCGCTCGCTCAAGGCGCGCGACGTGTTCGAGGCGGCGCGCTGACCCGCGCCCTTCCGGGCCGGTCAGGGTGCCGGGTCAGGGGCGCGGGTCGAAGCGGCGCGGGGGGTGGGTGCGGGCGACGAGCCCGCGCAGCGACTCGAGGTCGCCCGACACCAGCCCCGCGGCGCGCGCCTGCACCAGCACGTTGCCGAGCGCGGTCGCCTCGACGGGGCCGGCGAGCACCGGCAGTCCGGAGCGGTCGGCGGTCCGCTGACAGAGGAGGGCGTTCAGCGCGCCGCCGCCGACGACGTGGATCGTCCGCACGTCGACGCCCCCGAGGCGACCGGCTCGCTGCGCGGCCTCGGCGAACGCCTGCGCGAGCGACTCCACGATCGACCGGGTGAACTCGGCGCGCGTCCGCGGCGCGGCCACGCCGTGCTCGGCGCACCATTCCGCGATCCGCGCGGGCATGTCGCCCGGGGGCAGGAAGCGCGGGTCGTTCACGTCGAAGACGGGGACGGCGGATGCCGGGACCTCCGCAGCGGCATCGAGGAGCGCCGACAGGTCGATCGGATGCACCGCGCCGCCCGCGGCGCCTGCGGCGTCGCGGCGCTCCCAGCCGCGCACCGCTTCGCTCAGCAGCCAGAGGCCCATGACGTTGTGGAGCAGGCGCACGCGTCCGTCGACGCCGCCCTCGTTGGTGAAGTTCGCCGCGCGGGCCTCGGCGGTGAGGATCGGGCGCTCCACCTCGACCCCGACCAGGCCCCACGTGCCGCACGAGATGTAGGCCGCGGCCCCGGTCTCCATCGGCACCGCCACGACGGCGGAGGCCGTGTCGTGCGAGCCGACCGCGGTGACGGGCACCTCCGCGCCCGCGGCGAGGCCGACCGCCGTCGCCGCCGGAGCGTGCAGCGTGCCCAGGCGCTCGCCGGGCGCGATCAGGTCGGGGAGGAGGCGCGCCGGGATGCCGACGCGCTCGGCCAGCGCGAGGTCCCACTGCCGGTCGGCCCAGCGCAGCAGCCCCGTGGTCGAGGCGTTGGTCTGCTCCGCCCGCGCGACGCCGGTCAGCCAGTAGGCGATGAGGTCGGGGATGAGGAGCGCCGTATCGGCGATCTCGAGCACCGCCGGGTCGTCGGCCGCCCACTGGTACAGGGTGTTGAACGGCAGGAACTGCAGCCCCGTGCGGTCGTACAGCTCCGCCTGCGGCACCCGGGCGTGCACGGCGGCGACCCCGCGCGCCGTCCGCTCGTCGCGGTAATGGAACGGCTCGCCCAGAAGGCGTCCGCCCGGCCCGCCCCGCGCCCCGCGCAGGAGGCCGTAGTCGACCGCCCACGAGTCCACGCCGATGGAGCGGACGCGGTCGTCCGGATCGGCGTGCGCGGCGACGGCGCTCCGCAGCCCCGCGAGGACCGCGCCGTACATGCCCAGGAGGTTCCAGTGCAGGCCGTCGCCGGTGTGGACCGGCTCGTTCGGGAAGCGCGCGACCGTCGTCGTCTCGAGGGTGCCCGGCCCGACGCGGCCCACGATCACCCGGCCGCTCGTGGCGCCGAGGTCGACCGCCGCGACCGTGCCCGGGCGTCCGCGCCCGCGCAGCGTTTCGTCTCGCTGCGCTCGCTCAACGACCGGGGTGTCCGCTCGCTCAACGACCGGGGTGTGCGCCCGGTCGTTGAGCGAGGAGCGCAGCGACGAGACGAAACGCGCCGGGCCGGTCATCGCAGGAAGGCGGCCGCGACGCCCGAGTCGACCGGGATGTGCAGGCCCGTCGTCCGGCTGAGCTCGGGTCCGGTGAGCACGTACACGGCGTCGGCGACGTTCTCGGGCACCACCTCGCGCTTGAGGATCGTCCGGTCGGCGTAGTACTGGCCGAGCTCCTCCTCCTTCACCCCGTAGGTGGCGGCACGGTTCGCGCCCCAGCCGGCGGCGAAGATCCCCGACCCGCGCACGACGCCGTCGGGGTTGATGCCGTTGACCCGCACGCCGTGCGCGCCGAGCTCGACCGCGAGCAGCCGCACCTGGTGCGCCTGGTCGGCCTTGGTCGCCGAGTAGGCGATGTTGTTCGGGCCGGCGAACACCGAGTTCTTCGACGAGATGTAGACGACGTCGCCGCCCATCCCCTGCGCGACGAGCGCCTTCGCGGCGGCCTTCGCGACGAGGAACGAGCCCTTCGCCATGACGTCGTGCTGCAGGTCCCAGTCCTGCTCCGTCGTCTCCAGCAGCGGCTTCGAGAGCGAGAGCCCGGCGTTGTTGACGACGAGGTCGACACCGCCGAACGCGAGCACGGTGGCGTCGATCGCGGCCTGCACGCCGTCGGCGTCGGCGACGTTCGCCGCGACGCCGATGGCGACGTCGGCACCGCCCAGCTCTGCGGCCGCCGCCTGCGCCTTGTCGAGGTCGAGGTCGGCGACCACGACGCACGCGCCTTCCGCCGCGAGGCGCGTCGCGATCGCCTTGCCGATGCCGGATGCGGCCCCGGTGACGAACGCGATCCGGCCCTGGTGGGTGCGGGGCTTGGGGCGGCGCTGGAGCTTGGCCTCTTCGAGGGCCCAGTACTCGATGCGGAACTTCTCGGCGTCGGAGATCGGGCTGTACGCCGACAGCGCCTCCGCGCCGCGCATGACATTGATGGCGTTGACATAGAACTCGCCCGCCACCCGTGCGGTCTGCTTGTCGGCGCCGTAGCTGAACATGCCGACGCCCGGCACCAGCACGATGAGCGGATCGGCGCCGCGGATCGCGGGGCTCTCGGCCGTCGCGTGCGCGTCGTAGTAGGCCTGGTAGTCGGCGCGGTAGTCGCGGTGCAGCTCGCGCAGCCGCGCGACGGTCTCGTCGACGGAGGCCGATGCAGGGAGGTCGACGAGGAGCGGCTTCACCTTGGTGCGCAGGAAGTGGTCGGGGCAGCTCGTGCCGAGGGCGGCCAGGGCGGGCGCCTTCTCGGATGCCAGGAAGTCCAGGACGACGGCGGTGTCGGTGAAGTGCCCCACCTGCGCGCTGTCGGTCGACGCGAGACCGCGGATCGTCGGGGCGAGCGCGGCGGCCTTCGCGCGGCGCTCGGCTTCGGGAAGCGCTTCGAATCCGGCGCGGACGCCACCGAAGGGCTCGGGGGCGCCGTGCTCGGCGATGTAGGCGGCGGCGGTCTCGATGATCCACCGCGAGTTCGCCTCGGCCTCCTCGGAGGTGGAACCCCATGCGGTGATGCCGTGACCGCCGAGGATCGTCCCGATCGCCTGCGGGTTCTGCGCCTTGATCGCCGCGATGTCGAGGCCGAGCTGGAACCCGGGGCGGCGCCACGGCACCCACACGACGCGGTCGCCGAAGACGGTGGCGGTGAGGGCCTCGCCGTCGGCGGCGGTCGCGATCGCGATGCCGGAGTCGGGGTGCAGGTGGTCCACGTGCGCGGCGTCGACGAGTCCGTGCATCGCGGTGTCGATGGAGGGAGCCGCGCCGCCCTTGCCGTGCAGGCAGTAGTCGAAGGCGGCGACCATCTCATCCTCCCTGTCCACCCCCGGATACACGTCGACGAGGGCGCGCATCCGATCGAGGCGGAGCACCGCGAGGCCCTCCGGCGTGAGCGTGCCGAGGTCGCCGCCGGAGCCCTTCACCCAGAGCAGCTCGACGGGCTCTCCGGTGACCGGATCGATCTCCGTGCCCTTGGCCGACGTGTTGCCGCCTGCGTAGTTCGTGTTCTTCGGGTCGGCGCCGAGCCGGTTGCTGCGCGAGATCAGGTCGGCGACGGTGGCGTTCGTCATGTCGGGTTCCTTGAGGATCGGGTGGGAGGGGAGGCGAGGGCCAGGAGCCGGTCGGCGAAGCGGCCGATCGACACCCCTGCCGCCGGCTCGGCGGGACGGTTGAGGTGGCCGTGCTGCGTACCCGGCTCGCGGACGACCTCGACGTCGGCGCCGGCGGCGCGGAGCGTGGCGGCGAACGCCTCGCCCGACACGCGCAGCTCGTCGGCGTCGCTGTTGACCATGAGCACGGGCGGGAAGCCGGTGAGCTGCGCGGGCGTCGCGAGGCCGGGGACGGCGTAGACGTCGGCGGTGTCGACGGGAGCCCCGAGGAGGTTCTCGTACATGCCGCGGACGACCTCCGGCCCGAAGCGGTCGGCCTCCGGGTCGGCGTCGAGGGCGGCGCGCAGCTCGGCATCCGGGGCCGGCTGCACCGCGTGCAGGGTCGGATACGCCAGCGCGACGAGCGCGGGGAGGGTGCCGGTGCCGCCGGCCCCGTCGCCGAGGGCGCGGTGGAGCAGCCGCAGCGTCGCACCGGTCGCGAGGTTCGCTCCGGCGCTGGCGCCGCCGATCGCCCACGGTCCGGCCGCGATGCCCGATGCCGCCGCCCACGCGAACGCGAAGCCGACCTCCTCGGAGGCGACCGGGTGGCGGAAGCCGGGGAGGCCGGGCCCCGGCGGTGCGAGCCGGTAGTCGACCGAGACGACGGCGATGCCGCGGCCCGCCAGGGCGCGCGCGACGCCGTCGCCCTCGGGCATGTCGATGTCGCCGGCCGCGAAGCCGCCGCCGTGGGCCCACACCAGTCCGACGGGCGGCCCCGCCGGGGCGGCCGCGGCGTCGGGCCGGTAGATCCGCACGCGCAGCGGGCCGTGCGGGCCGTCGAGGATCTCGTCGCTGACGCCCGTCATCGGATCACGCGCCCCAGCCCGCCTGGGTGCCGCCGACGCGGGCGCCCGCGATCTGCTCCTGGTAGCCGGAGGCGAGGTAGGCGGCCATCGGGTCGGCGGGGAGCCCTCGCGATTCGCGCCACTGGGCGAGAGCGGGACGCACGTCGGTGTAGAAGGCGTCCATGAGGATGCCGTTCGCGGCCAGCACGTCGTTGCGCTGCTGCGCCGCCGCGAGCGCGTCGCGGTCGACGAGGAGGGCGCGCGCGGTCATCTCCTGCACGTTCAGCACCGAGCGGATCTGGCCGGGGATCTTGTCCTCGATGTTGTGGCACTGGTCGAGCATGAACGCGACGTCGGGGTTGTTCAGGCCGCCCCCGCGCACCACCTCCACGAGGATCCGGAACAGCTGGAAGGGGTCGGCCGCGCCGACGATGAGGTCGTCGTCGGCGTAGAAGCGGGAGTTGAAGTCGAACGAGCCGAGCTTCCCGAGGCGCAGGAGCTGCATCACGATGAACTCGATGTTGGTGCCGGGCGCGTGGTGTCCCGTGTCGAGGCAGACCATCGCACGCTCCCCGAGGGCGGCCACCTGGGCGTACGAGGTCCCCCAGTCCGGAACGTCGGTGTGGTAGAACGCCGGCTCGAAGAACTTGTACTCCAGCACCAGGCGCTGCTCTCCGGAGAGGCGGTCGTAGATCTGCTGGAGGGAGTCCTGCAGGCGGTCCTGGCGGCCGCGCATGTCGTTCTGCCCAGGGTAGTTGGAGCCCTCGGCGAGCCAGATCTTGAGGTCGCGCGATCCGGTGGCATCCATCACCTCGATGCACGCGTAGTGGTGGTCGATGGCCTTCTGGCGGATGCGCTCGTCGTGGTGGGTGAGGGCGCCGAACTTGTAGTCCTCGTCCTGGAACGTGTTCGAGTTGATCGTGCCCAGGGCGACGCCGTGGTCCTCGGCGTGACGGCGCAGGGCGCCGAAGTCGTCGACCCGATCCCACGGGATGTGGAGCGCCACGCTCGGGGCGAGCGCCGTGTGGCGGTGGACCTGGGCGGCATCCGCGATCTTCTCGAACGGGTCGCGGGGCGTGCCGGCGGTGGCGAACACGCGGAAGCGCGTGCCTGAGTTGCCGAACGCCCAGCTGGGCAGCTCGATGCCCTGGCTCTCGAGGGCGGACCGGACGTCGGGGGAGAGCGTGCTCACGATGCGTCGCTTTCGTGGTCGGTGACGGAAGCCGTCAGCTGGTCGTGCAGATGGAAGACCTCGGCGAGCGGGGTGGCGGCCTGGTCGGGGCGCCCGTCCAGCCCGACGAAGAACGGCGCCATCTCCGCCTCCCAGCGGGCGGCGACGGGCGAGGCGGCGAGGTAGGCCTGCGCGGCCGCATCGTCGTCGGTCTCGTAGTAGCCGAAGAGGCGCGCGTTCTGGCGGTCGAGGAAGAGCGAGTAGTTGCGGCGGCCGGCGGCGGCGATCTCGGCGAGCATCTCGGGCCACACCGGCGAATGGCGCGCGACGTACTCGTCGACGCGGTCGGCCGCGATCTGGAGCTGGAAGGCGACGCGAACGGTCATGTCACTCCTTCGTGAGGGTCGCGATCGGCATGGGGTCGGCGCGGCGGTCAGGCCGTGGTCGGGCCGCGGTCAGGCTATGAAACGATTCAAACTGTAGTGTGAGCCCACAGGATCCGTCAAGACAGGCAGCACATGGCAGTCAGCGTGAAGGACGTCGCGGCCGCGGCGTCGGTATCGGTGGGCACGGTGTCCAACGTGCTCAACCGCCCCGACAAGGTGGCGCCCGAGACCGTCGCCCGCGTGCAGGCGGCGATCGAGCGGCTCGGCTTCGTGCGCAACGACGCCGCGCGGCAGCTGCGTGCAGGCCGCAGCCGCAGCATCGGACTCATCGTCCTCGACAGCGCCAATCCCTTCTTCGCGGAGGTGGCCCGCGGCGCCGAGGAGCGCGCCGCGGAGCACGGCATCTCGGTGCTCCTCGGCAGCAGCGACCAGGACCGTGACCGCGAGAACACCTACCTCGACCTCTTCCGCGAGCAGCGCGTGAACGGGGTGCTGCTCACGCCGCAGTCCCTCGACCCGACGCGCGCGGCTGCGCTCCGCGACGCGGGCATCCCGGTCGTCCTGCTCGACGCCGAGCTCGACGGCGGCGGCATCCCGTCGGTCGCGGTCGACGATGTCGAGGGCGGGCACCTGGCCGTCGCGCACCTCCTGGACCGCGGGCGGCGGCGCATCGCGTTCGTCGGCCAGCCGTCGATCCGCCAGGTCGCCGACCGGCTCGAAGGCGCGCGCCGGGCGCTCGCCGACGTGCCGGGCGCCGAGCTGGAGGTCATCGAGGTCGACGCGCTGACGGTGCTGCAGGGCCGCGAGGCGGGGGAGCGGATCGCGCAGCGCGCGCCCGAGGACCGGCCGGACGCGGTGTTCTGTGCCAACGACCTGCTCGCCGTCGGGGTGCTCCAGGGCGCCGCGATCCTCGGATCGGTGCGGGTGCCCGACGACATGGCGCTCGTCGGCTACGACGACATCGAGTTCGCCCAGTCGACCGTGGTCGCCCTGAGCTCGGTGCGCCAGCCCGCCCGGGCGATCGGCGCCGCCGCGGTGGATGTGCTCTTCGAGCGGCTGGACGATCCGGCATCCCCGCCGCGCCACGTCCGCTTCCGCCCCGAACTCGTCGTCCGGGCCTCCAGCGCCTGACCTGGGCTGCCCATCCCACGGGGTCTCGCCGAAACGCCGAACAAGCGCCGCACCCTATGCCTGTGGATAACTCGAGAAAGGCGTTTGAGCGTATGCTTTTATGAGCTTCCTCTAGATGGAGGATCTCATGAAAGCATCCGCTCATTCGATTACATGTCGGCTTCTCGCTGTGGGGTTGGCTGTGGTGCTCCTCGGCAACGCCTCGCCGGCCTCGGGCGAAGAAGCCGACCCACCGGCCGCAAGGTCCGTCCACTCGGTCGAGATGGTCGTCGATCCGTCATGTATAACGGCAGTGGACAACTCGATGTCGCAGAGTTCGGCAGACGAGGCGAGGCGCTTCTGCACTTTCAGGGAGTCGAGGGCCGTCTCCGCGCCAGAACAGGTCACACCCATCGACCTTCGAGGAGCGCGAGGGTCGATGAGTCCACGCGAGTTCCGCGAGCTTCAAACTGCAGTCAACGCTGGCACAGTGCGGTCCAAGACCTTTCGTCGCACATACGACAATGTCGTCGTCGCGTGGTCGCAGAGCGGGCGATTCTATTACGACGGGTCGCGGGTCTGGGTGAGGTCGACCTATCGCGGATACACGGGCTACCACTCGTGCCGGGTAGATCGCGCGATCGGCTACGTCGTCGAACGGAAGAACTGCGACGAGAGCGGGTCGACCACAAAGCGAGATCTGCGCGCCATCTTTCACTCCTCCGCCATCCCTTCGGGTGGACTCGTGAACTGGGACACGGAGTGGCACACCTACGTCAACGCTTTCGGACGCGTCTGGTGGTGATGAAGACATGAGTGAGCTCCTCGCGGGTCCACATTTCTGGATTCTCCTCCTGAGTCTGGGCTACATGAGCTTCGTGGTGGCCACGATCGTCCGCGTCGTAGGCACCGCCGACATTTCGGCCCCCGCTCGAGTGGCGTGGATTGCGGCGGTTGTGGCAGTACCGCTGGGCGGTGCGCTTGTCTTCTGGGGTGCACGAGGGTCCCGCAAGGGGCGGTCGACAAGCGCCATGTAGCCGACGGCATCCGTTGGGAGGGGTCACTGTCATTGCCCATCCCGCGGGGTCTCGCCGAACCCACACGATCCATGCCGTCCGGATCGTGTGGGTTCGTTCATCCCACGGGGTCTGGCCGATATCCTCACTGATCGCCGAGCCGCCACGAAATGTGCCGAGCCGACACGTTTCGGGGCGCAGAAGCGTGGCGGCTCGGGGGAAGCGTGGCGGCTCGCAGGGTTAGCGGGTCAGGCGAGCGGATGCCACGGCGTGCGCGTGCGGAGTGACACCGAATCCACGGACAACAGGTCGGGAGCGGCGGCGGCGCGGCGGGCGGCGGCGCGCGGCGGAAGCCACACGGTCGACCGGACCGACAGGGGGAGCACATGGAGCGTCACGGTGCTCGCGGGCGTCGCCCCGACGTCGGGCAGGGAGATCGACCAGCGCTCGCCGTCCCAGAACCGGTCGTCGACGACCACGCCGTCGACCCGCAGCTGGGCGACGTCCCCGCCGCAGTCGACGTCGAGCACTGCGTCGCCCTCCCACGCGTCGGGTTCGAGCGCGAACACCGCGGCATCCGCGTCGAGCACCTGCGCGGCCGGGGCGCGATGTCGCGGTCCCCCGAAGCCGTGGTCGTCCGGAACCGGCGCCGCGGCCCGCATCGCCGCCACTGTGACGGGGCGGGCGGGTGACGGCCCCACCACGGCGATCTCGCGCCACTCGCCCACGGCTGCGTCGTACCGGCGGAGCCACGTGGCGTCCCGCACGGCCACCGCGTCGTCGTCCCACGCGAGCTCACCGTCGGTCTCGTACACGTCGTCGCCCCGCACCCACACCCGGTCGGCGTCGGCCAGCACGAGGAGGTGCCCCCGCCCGAGCGGATGCCGTCCCACGCCCACCGTACGCGGCTCCTCGCCGTCGACGCAGAACTCCACGTCGACCCCCGGCGTCACCGCCACCACGAGCGTCGGACCGTCACCGTCCGCGCCGCCCGTGCCGGTGCCACCCGGGAGGAGCGTCACCGCGGATGCCGTCACCCACCGCACGCGCGGCGCATCGGGGCCGGTGCCCAGCCGCAGCCCGACGGGCCACCGCGCGAGCGTGCCGGCGGGGATGTCGACGCGCCGCGACGGCAGCACGATCGTCTCGGCGTCGAGCCCGACGGCGAGCTGCACTCCGGCGACGGGCTCCACCTGCTCGTACGGCTGGTGGTGGCTGACGAAGACGAACGCCTCGTCGCCGTCGGACCGCAGCGCCCAGCGAAGCGTCGTCCGGTCGGCGAGTCCCGACGCGAGCACCTCCGGCAGCGACGACGTCATCCGCCCGAGCCGGTCGCCGAAGGCGGCGAGGAACGCGTGCTGCGCGCGCAGCTCGTGGGCGGACGGGTGGAGGTCGCCGGACTGCCCGATCGGCGCGTGGAAGTCGTAGCCGAGCTCGGGGAGGTCGTTGGGGTATCCGGTGTCCTGCGACTCCTGGAGTCCTCGGCCGGGGTTCCGCCCGCCCGCGAACATGTAGTAGCCCTGCCAGGCCGAGCCGTTCCCGATCTTGACGTGGGCCAGAGCCGCGACGTCGCGTGCGGCGAGCACCGGCCTCCGGTGATAGGCGGTGGCCATGCCGGAGCCCAGCTCGCACGTGGCCGGCGGGAAGCCGTGGAGGTCTGCGCGGCGGCTGGCGGGTCCGTCGTCGGCGGCGAAGCCCTGGCTCGCGCGGACGTCCTCGCCGACGCCCGGGTCGTCCCAGTCGTGCGAGGCGAAGAAGTGCGCGCGGAAGTTCGGCTGCCACCCGCCGTCGGGATCGACCCAGAAGCCGTCGGCGTATCCCCCGAACAGGGGGACGACCTCGCCCGGCGGCAGCTGCGCGCCGCCCCACGCCGTGGCCGTCCAGAGCGGCGCCGACATGCCGGCTTCCCGGGCCAGATCGATGAGGGTGCGCAGGTGCTCGGGCCGGTCGTAGAGCTCGTTCTCCACCTGGATGCCGATGATCGGACCTCCGGGGCGCGCGCGCCCGTCGAGGGCGCCCGCCAGCTGCCCGAACCACTCCCGGACGAGGGCGAGGTAGGCCGGATCGTCGGTGCGATGGTGCACGCCGGCGTCCTGCACCCAGTCCGGGAAGCCGCCGTGGCGGGCCTCGCCGTGCGCCCACGGGCCGATGCGGAGCACCAGCTCGAGTCCCGCCGATTCCACGTCGTCGACGAACGCGGCCACGTCGAGGTCGCCGTCGAACCGGGGCCGCCCGCGTTCGGCGACGTGGTGGTTCCAGAAGACGTACGTCGAGGCGACGGTCACTCCGAGCGCCCGCAGCTGCCGCAGCCGCTCCGCCCAGCGCGCCCGGGGCATCCGGCTGTAGTGAAGCTCGCCCGACACCGGCACGATCGGGACGCCGTCCCGGAAGACGGCGCGATCGGTCAGGGTCAGGCCGCGCCCGTGCTCGCCCGCCGTGGGGAGCGCGGCGGTGGTCTCGGGTGCGGACCACGCGCGGTGGCGGACGGTGAGGACGGTCATGCCGGTGCCGATCGGGACGGAGGGGCGGTCAGAGGGCGGAGACGATCGCGTTGTCGATGCGATCGATGTCGACGCCCGGGCGCTCGGCACGGCTGGTGAGGAGCACCCAGGCCACCCCGGCGCCGGGATGGACCCAGAACTCGGTGCCCGCCCAGCCGCCGTGACCGTAGGTGTCGCGGTCGATCAGTCCCGGCGCGCGCGTGCGCAGGTTCCAGGTGAAGCCCCAGTCCTGACCTCGGGCGGCGGGATAGGGATCGAGGCGCGGGATGTCGCCGGTGAGCGGGCGCAGCATCATGTCGAGGGTCGCGGGTTTGAGGATGCCGTCGCGCGCGCCGCCGTGGATGCGCAGCAGCTCGGTGCCGAGGCGGAGGAGGTCGTCGGCGCGCCCGAACAGCCCCGCACCCGGGGAGCGCGTCGCGGTGAAGCGCTCGAGGTCGAGGCCGGCGGCGGCCGCGTCGGGCAGCGAGACGGCCGTCTCGGGGTCGAGCGTCAGACCCGTCGCCCCGATCTCGTTCGCCCACGCCGTCACGCCGGCGTCCCAGCTGACTCCCGTCGCGTGCTCGTGGAGGGCGGCGACGCCTTCGAAGGCGATCGTCGAGTACCGGGACATCGTGCCGGCGGCGAAGTCCCGGTCGCGGCGGAGCAGCTCCTCGCGCGGCGGCAGCGGCGAGTCCATCGGCGGCTCGGAGATGCCCGAGGTGTGACTCACGAGGTGCCGCAGGCGCACGACGTCGTCGCGGTGCGCACCGAACGACGGGAGCGCGTCGGCGAGCGGGGCGGTCGACGAGAGGAGCCCGCGCTCGATCGCGCGCGCGGCCGCGATCCCGAGCAGCGGCTTGGTGATCGAGAAGAGCCGGTAGGTGTCGTCGACGGTGACGGGCCGGCGCCGGGATCCGCCGAGATCGTCGGTGCCGAAGGCGTCGACGGCGACGGTGCCCTCCGCGGTCGCGATGCCCAGGATCGCCGACGGGAGGCGCTCGGCCTCCACGTGCGCGCGGACCAGGTCGAAAGCCGCGTCGACGCGGACGGGGGAGGTCATGCGCCCAGCCTATGACGCGCGAGGCGGGTCGGATAGCGCTTTCCGGAGTGAGGATCTATCGTGGACGCGACACCGGCTCGACGAGGAGGCCCCATGCAGTTCGCCGACGACGGCATCGCTCGCCTGATTCTGCGCACCGACCGCGCAGGCGACGGGCCTGCTGCGGGCGACGGGCCGGGCGCGGGCGACGGAGTCATCCTCGCCGAGTACATCTATGCGCCCACCGAGCCGCAGGTCGAATCGCCGCGCCCGTACGCGCTGCTGCGCACCCTCGACGGGGCGGCGGCGACCGCCTACCGCCCGGCCGACCACGTGTGGCACAAGGGACTGTCGTTGGCCCTGCCGGTGGTGGGGCACGAGAACTTCTGGGGCGGGCCGACCTACGTGCACGGCGAGGGATACCTGCAGCAGGCCAACAACGGTGCGCAGGTGCACCGGACATTCCGTCACACCGCTGCCGCAGGTGTCGCACGCGTGGACGAGACGCTCGACTGGGTGACCGAGGACGGACGCACGGTGCTCGCGGAGGGGCGGACGCTGACCGCGCGCCGCCTCGACGCCGGCACGGGGGCGTGGGCGCTCACGTGGCGCAGTGCGCTCCGGAACATCACGTCAGAGCCCCTCGGCTTCGGCTCGCCCACCTCGAAGGGGCGCGACAACGCGGGATACGCCGGGATCTTCTGGCGGGGACCCGCGGCGTGGACGGGAGGGGAGATCCTCGGTCCCGGCGGCCCGGCCGGAGACTCCGCGCGGGGAGCCTCCGCGCCGTGGCTCGCCTTCGTCGCCCCCGACCGGTCGGCGGGCGTGCTGATGCTCGACGCCACGGCATCCCCGTCTCCCGCCGGCCACCCCTGGTTCGCCCGCAGCGAGGAGTACGCCGGACTGAACCCCGCGCCGTTCTTCTCCCGCGAGACCGTGCTCCCGCCCGGCGACACGCTCGTCCTGGCCGCCGCGGTCGTGGTCGGCACCGCGGTCGTCGCGGATCTCGCGCCGACGGCGGGCGCCGCCCTGGTGACCGAGCTGCGCACCGCCGGCGCCGACCCCACCGGACTCGGAGAAATCCCGCAGATTCGGAGTGCGGCGCACCCGGTCTCCGAATCCGGCGACGAACTCCGAATCCGCGCCGGCCGCACCGCCGGCATCCACGCCCCCGGCACCGATCTCGATAAGGACCCCGCATGACCGCGACCCTGCGCTGCGCGATCGTCGGCACCGGCGCCGTCGCGCACCTGCACGCGCGCGCCGTCGGTGCGCATCCGCGCGCCGAGCTCGTCGCCGTGACCGACCTCAGCCGCACGACGGCCGAGGAGTTCGCGGCCCGATGGGCGACGCGTGCCCCGGGGCCCGCCGTCTACGACACCCTCGATGAGCTGCTCGCGGCGGAGTCGCCCGACGTCGTGCTCGTCTGCACGCCCCCTGCCGCCCATCGCGCGCAGACCCTCGCCGCCTTCGCGGCCGGTGCCCACGTCGTGGTCGAGAAGCCGCCGGCGCCCTCGCTGGACGAACTCGACGACATGCGGGCGGCGGCCGATGCGGCGGGCCGGCGTCTGGCGGTGGTCTTCCAGCAGCGCACGGGGACGGCGGCGGCCCACGTGCGCGCGCTGCTGCGGTCCGGGGCGCTCGGCCGCCCGCTCCTGGCCGTCTGCCAGACGCTCTGGTACCGCGACGAGGAGTACTTCGCCGTGCCGTGGCGGGGCAGGTGGGAGACCGAGGGGGGCGGGACCACGCTCGGCCACGGCATCCATCAGCTCGACCTGCTCTGCTTCCTGCTGGGGGACTGGTCCGCGGTGCAGGGCCGGCTGTGGCGGCTGGACCGCGAGACGCAGACAGAGGACGCGTCGACGGCGACGGTGACCTTCGCGAGCGGCGTCGTCGCCCAGGTCGTGACCAGCGCCGTCTCGCCGCGGCAGACGAGCTCCCTCCGCATCGACGCGCAGCGCGCGACGGTCACCGTGGATCACCTCTACGGGCACGGGCACGAGAACTGGCGCGTGACCCCGGCGCCCGGCTACGAGGACGAGTCCGACGCCTGGGACCTCCCCGCCGTCGAGGAGCGCAGCGACCATGCGCCGCTGCTGCGCGACGTGTTCGATGCCCTGCTGTCGGGCGAGCCGCTGCCTCCCACCGCCGACGAGCCGGCGCGGTCGCTCGAGCTCGTCGCCGCGATCTACGCCTCGGCCGCGGCAGACGGCGCGGTCGTGACGCCCGCCGATCTCGCCAGGCATCCGACGCACCGGGCGGGTTTCGCGAGTCCCGTCACGGACATGCGCGACGTGCGCTGACCTCTCGCGCCGACCGAGCCCCGCACCCCGCCCGCGGGTCACATCGTCGCGTGCGGCGCGCCGGGCGCGGTCGGTAGCATGGCGAGGCTGTGACCGGTATCAGGGCGGGCGCGGCGAGCGGGCGATCACGGACGGAAAGCGATTTCCGAGATTCCTTGCAAAACGATTCAACGCGTAGTACGGTAACCGGCAAGCGCTTTCCCGATGCATCAGACAGCGCTCACCGCACACACGGACAACGAGCGTCCGCAGCACACTCGGAACACGGACGTTCGAAGAGAGGACAAGGATGTTCAGCACCAAGCGGGCCCTGGCCGCCGTCGCCGTCGCGACCGGCGCCGCCCTCGCCCTGGCCGGCTGCGCCGGCACCAGCGAGCCGGCGTCGTCGTTCGATCCGGACGAGAAGGTCACCCTGAACTTCACGTGGTGGGGCAACGACGACCGCGCCGCCCGATACGAGGCGCTCATCGCCGCCTTCAACGAGGAATACCCCAACATCACGATCAACGGGCAGTTCACCGACTTCCCGAGCTACTGGGAGAAGCGGCAGACCGAGGCGGCCGGCGGCGGCCTGCCCGACGTGTGGCAGTTCTCGGACAGCTACCTCCGCCAGTATGGCGAGCCCGGCTACGTCCTGGATCTCGCCACCGTCGCGGACTACATCGACTTCGACACCTTCGACGAGGCGCTGCTCGGCACGGGGCAGCTGAACGGCACGCAGTACTCCCTGCCGACGGGCTACAGCGCCTGGGCGAACTTCGTCAACGACGACATCATCGCCGCCAACGGCCTCACGGCGCCCGAGGGAGGAACCTCCTTCGAGGACTTCACCGCGTGGATGGCCGACGTGACCGAGAAGACCGGCGGCACGGTGTACGGCGGCACCGACGTCACCCAGCGCATCCAGACCTTCGAGCTCGTCCTGCGCGCCGAGGGCAAGAACCTCTACACCGAGGACGGGGAGCTCGGCTTCACCGAGGACGAGCTGAAGGCGTTCTGGGAGTCGGGTGCCGAGGCGCGCGACGGCATCACGGTGCCGCAGAGCAAGCTCGAGGAGATCACCCCGAAGTCCGGCTTCGGCGGCAACCTGACGGCCAGCGAGACCAGCTGGAGCAACTTCCTCGGCGGCTACCTCGCCGACTCGGGCGCCTCGTCCATCTCGCTCGTCGCGCCCCCGACGGCCCAGCCGGGCTCGAAGGACCTCTACCGCCAGGCCGGGCTGCAGATGGCGATCTCGGCCACCACCGAGCACCCCGAGGCCGCGGCGATCTTCCTCGACTACGTCGTCAACAGCGAGAAGGCCGGCGAGATCTTCGGCACGACCCTCGGCTTCCCGGCGTCCTCGTCGAAGCTCGCGGGCGCGGTGCTGGAGGGGGCGGACAAGCAGGTCGCGGACTACCTCGACGCGGTCGCCGACCGCATCGGCGACGCTCCGCCCGTGCCCGTCGTCGGGTACGGCGCGCTCGAGCAGAAGTTCTGGGACCTCGGCAAGGCGCTGGGTCTCGGCGCGATCAGCGTGGACGATGCCGTCAAGCAGTTCTTCGACGAGGCGAACGTCGTCCTGCAGGGCTGAGCGCCCGCAGTCGAGCACGCAGGCGAGCAAGGAGTGATCATGGCAACGGATTCGGTCGCGACCACCGCGCGCCGTCAGACGGCCGAACCGGCCTCCCGCCCGGCGGACACCCGCCGGGCGGGAGGTGCCCCCCGCCGCCGCGGGAGCCTGCAGCGGCGCGAGGACGCCGCGGGGTACCTCTTCCTCTCGCCATGGCTCATCGGGTTCTTCCTGCTGACGGCAGGTCCGATGCTCTTCTCGCTGTACCTCGCGTTCACGAACTACAACATCTTCACGCCGCCGAAGTGGATCGGCCTCGGCAACTTCGAGCGGATGCTGCAGGACGACGTGTGGTGGGACTCGGTCCGCATCACGCTCCTCTACGTCGTCGTCGGCACCCCGATCAAGCTCGCCGCGGCCCTCGGAGTCGCGATGCTGCTCAACTACCGCAGCCGGGGCACCGGGTTCTTCCGCTCGGCCTTCTACGCGCCGTCCCTCATCGGCGCGAGCGTCAGCATCGCGATCGTCTGGCGCGCCATGTTCTCCACCGGGGGTCCGGTCGACAGCTCGCTGAGCCTCTTCGGCATCGACATCGGCGGCTGGGTCGGCGTGCCGGCCCTCATCCTCCCGATGATGATCCTGCTGGCCGTCTGGCAGTTCGGCGCCCCGATGGTCATCTTCCTCGCGGGTCTCAAGCAGGTTCCCCAGGAGCTCTACGAGGCCGCGTCGGTCGACGGCGCCGGCCCGTTCCGCAAGTTCCGCAGCGTCACCCTCCCGATGCTCTCGCCCGTCATCTTCTTCAACCTGCTGCTGGAGATGATCCACGCGTTCCAGATCTTCGCGTCGGCCTACATCATCGGCTCCGGCACGGGCGGGCCGGCCGGCGCCACCAACTTCTACACCGTGTACCTCTACACGCGAGCGTTCACGAACAGCCAGATGGGCTACGCCTCGGCCATGGCGTGGGCGCTGCTCATCGTCGTCGCCCTGATCGCCTTCGTCATGTTCCGCACCTCGAACTCGTGGGTGCACTACGCGGGAGACAACCGATGAGCGCCACCGTCCCCGGTCTCGAGACCATCACGGCCGTCCTGCCGAAGGGGAAGACGCCCCCGCGCCGCCGCTTCGGGAAGCGCAGGACGTGGCAGACCGCGCTCTGGATCGTCGCGATGGTGATCCTGACCGCGATCATCCTGTACCCGCTGGCGTGGATGTTCTCGGCCTCGTTCAAACCGACCGCCGAGTTCGGCGCGAACCAGTCCTTCCTCCCCGACGACCCGACGATCGACAACTACATCAAGGTGCTGGCCGGTGTCGGCGGGGTACCCCTGTGGCAGTTCTTCCTGAACTCGTTCATCCTGGCGATCGGCTCGGTGATCGGCACGGTGATCTCGGCGTCGCTCGCCGCGTACGCGTTCGCCCGGGTGCGCTTCCGGGGCAGCGGCGTCTGGTTCGCGATCATGATCGGCACGCTGCTGCTGCCGTTCCACGTGCTGATCATCCCGCAGTACATGCTGTACCGGAACCTGGATCTGGTGGACACGTTCGTGCCGCTGCTGCTGGGCAAGTTCCTCGCCACCGAGGCGTTCTTCGTGTTCCTCATCGTGCAGTTCATCCGCGCCCTGCCGCGCGACATGGACGAGGCGGCGCGCATCGACGGCTGCGGGCACGGGCGCATCTACTGGTCGATCATCCTGCCGCTGGTCAAGCCGGCGCTCGTGACGGCGTCGATCTTCGCGTTCATCTGGAGCTGGAACGACTTCCTCGGCCCGCTGCTCTACCTGAACTCCACCGACCTGTACCCGCTGCCGCTGGCACTGCGCGTCTTCAACGACCAGACCTCCACCTCCGACTACGGCGCGACGGTGGCGGTGTCGGTGCTGGCGCTGCTGCCGATCCTGCTCTTCTTCATCGTCTTCCAGCGCTTCCTGGTGGAGGGCGTCTCGACGCAGGGGCTGAAGGGATGACCGGCGCACGCAGGGCGACCCGCCGAGCCCGCCGGGTGCGTCCGGAGGCCGACGGGAGCGTGCTGCGCTGGCCGGGCGCCGCGCAGAGGTTCGCGCTGTTCGGCGAAGTGCTCTGGGTCGGCGCGCTGATGGCGATCGTGTGCCTGCCGGTCGTCACCTGGCCGGCGGCGGTGGCAGCCGGCGCGGCCCACCTGCGGCGCTTCCTCGCGGCCGAGGCGACACCGGCCGCGGAGTTCTTCCGTGACGCGCGACGGGCGATGCCGGGCGCGCTCGGTGCGGGCGCGGCGACGACCGCCCTCGTCGCCATCGTCGGCGTCGACCTCGTGCTGCTGGCCGGCGGCGGACTTCCGGGCGGGATGCCGCTCGCCGCGCTCGTGGCCGCGGTCGGCGCGGCCGTGCTCGTCCTCACGCTCCTCGCCGCATCGCTGTGGTCGCCGGGAACGCCCTGGTGGGCGCTCCTGCGCATCTCGCCGCGCGTCGCGCGCGCGGATCCGTCCGGGACCGCGTACACGGTGGCCGCCCTGGGGCTCGCGGCGACCATCGTGTGGCAGTTCCTGCCGCTCGTCATCCCCGTGCTCGGAATGCTCGCCTTTGCGCTCGTCGCCGTCGGCGAGCGCCGGATGCTGCGGCTGGAGGCGGCGGCACAGGCCCGCTGACCCCGGCAGCCCTCAGTTGCGGAAAGCGCATTCCAATGTCATCATGAGTAGGCGGAAAGCGCTTACCAACCTCGAAGGAACGACCGTGTCAGAGACGACCACCAGCCCCTCCCTCGCCGAGACCGCCGCCCTGCCCGCGGTCCGCGAGATCGGCATCATCATGAACGGCGTCTCGGGCCGCATGGGCTACCGCCAGCACCTCGTGCGCTCGATCCTCGCGATCCGCGACCAGGGCGGCATCGAGCTCCCCGACGGAACGCGCGTGACCGTGAAGCCGCTGCTCGTCGGCCGCAGCGCCGTCAAGCTGGCCGAGCTCGCGGCCCGGCACGGCATCGAGGACTACACGACCGACCTCGACGCGGCGCTCGCCGATCCGCGGTGGGAGATCTACGCGGACTTCCTCGTCACCCAGGCGCGCGCATCGGCGCTGCGCAAGGCGATCGCCGCCGGCAAGACGATCTACACCGAGAAGCCGACCGCCGAGACGGTCGCCGAGGCGCTCGAGCTCGCCAGGCTCGCGGCCGCCGCGGGCGTGAAGACGGGCGTGGTGCACGACAAGCTCTACCTGCCGGGACTCCAGAAGCTCCGGCGCCTCATCGACTCCGGCTTCTTCGGCCGGATCCTCTCGGTGCGCGGCGAGTTCGGGTACTGGGTGTTCGAGGGCGACTGGCAGCCCGCGCAGCGGCCGAGCTGGAACTACCGGGCCGAGGACGGCGGCGGGATCATCGTCGACATGTTCCCGCACTGGAACTACGTGCTGGAGAACCTGTTCGGCGAGGTGAAGAGCGTCTACGCGCAGGCGGCGATCCACATCGCCGACCGCTGGGACGAGAACGGCGAGCACTACACCGCGACCGCCGAGGACGCGGCGTACGGCGTCTTCGAGATCGACGCCGCGCAGGGCCCGATCGTCGCGCAGATCAACTCGTCGTGGACGGTCCGCGTGAACCGTGACGAGCTCGTCGAGTTCCACGTCGACGGCACGCACGGCTCGGCCGTGGTCGGCCTGTTCGGTGCGAAGATCCAGCACCGCAACCAGACGCCGAAGCCGGTCTGGAACCCCGACCTCGCGGACGACCACGACTACGACGCCGACTGGGCCGAGGTGCCGGTGAACGACGTCTTCCAGAACGGCTTCCGCCAGCAGTGGGAGGAGTTCCTGGCGTCCTACGTCCTCGGCACCGACTATCCCTTCGACCTGCTGTCAGGGGCGCGCGGCGTGCTGCTGGCCGAAGCCGGGCTCCGGTCGTCGGCCGAGGGGCGCAAGGTCGAGCTGCCCGCGCTGAGCCTGGACTGAGCGGCGCCCGCCATGACGGATCTCCCTCTCCTGTCGGCCGACGGCGTGCTCACGCGGGTCGCGCTGCGCGAGGCGCCCGGCTTCGTGCGGCCGGAGGCGCCGCTGCGCACCCGGATCGCGTACGCCGCCGCGCACGTGGTGCCCAAGGCCCACGCCGACAACACCCCCGGGCGGCCCGCCGACATCGACTGGGACGCGACGCTCGCCTTCCGCCGGCACGTGTACGGGTGGGGCCTGGGCGTCGCCGACGCGATGGACACCGCGCAGCGCAACATGGGCCTCGATGCCGCCGCGACCCGCGAGCTCATCGCCCGCTCGGCGGAGGTCGCGCGCGAGGCCGGGGGGTCGGTGGTCGTCGGGGTCAACACCGATCACGTCGACGAGGAGCACATCGCGCTCGACCGCGTCATCGACGCCTATCGCGCCCAGCTCGAGTTCACCGAGGAGCAGGGCGCGGGGCCGGTGCTCATGGCCTCCCGTCACCTTGCGCGCGCCGCGCAGTCCGCCGCCGACTACCGCCGCGTGTACCGCGAGGTGCTGCGCGCCGCGACGGCGCCGGTCGTGCTCCACTGGCTCGGCACCGCCTTCGACCCGGCGCTCGAGGGCTACTTCGGCTCGGCCGACTGGCGAGTAGCGGCCGACGTGCTGCTCGAGATCATCGCCGAGAACCCGGGCGCCGTCGCGGGGGTGAAGATGAGTCTGCTGGACGCCGAGTCCGAGGTGTCGGTGCGGGCCCGCCTTCCCGAGGGCGTGCGGATGTTCACGGGCGACGACTTCAACTACGTCGGCCTCATCGGCGGCGACGAGGGGGCGGGCGTTTCGTCTCGCTCCGCTCGCTCAACGACCGGAGAGGTCCCCGACCTTGACGAGGGGGCGGGCGTTTCGTCTCGCTCCGCTCGCTCAACGACCGGAGCGGTCCCCGACCTTGACGAGGTGGCGGGCGTTTCGTCTCGCTCCGCTCGCTCAACGACCGGAGGGGCTCCCGACCTTGACGAGGTGGCGGGCGTTTCGTCTCGCTCCGCTCGCTCAACGACCGGGGAGGTCCCCGCGCCTGTCGAGGGGCACTCGGACGCGCTCCTCGGTGCGTTCGCCGCGATCACGCCGGTCGCCTCGGCGGCGATCCAGGCTCTCGACGCCGGCGACCCCGCGGGCTATCTCCGCATCCTCGGCCCGACCGAGGCGCTCAGCCGCCAGGTGTTCGCCGCGCCGACCTTCTACTACAAGACGGGCGTCGCGTTCCTGTCGTGGCTGAACGGCCACCAGGCGGCGTTCCAGATGGTGGGCGGGCTGCACTCCGCGCGGAGCCTGCCCCACCTGTCCCGCATCGTGGAGCTCGCCAACGCCTCGCAGGCGCTGGAGCGCCCGGACCTCGCCGCCTCCCGCTGGAGCGATCTCCTCCGCCTGAACGGAGTCGCCCCGTGAGCATGTCCCACATCCCGCAGACCTCGTCCCACATTCGGTGGTCCACGGGCGCCCGAAACCACCGAAAGTGGGACATGCCGTGAGCACCGCCGATCCCCGGCTGTCGATCAATCAGGCCACCATCAAGCGCGCCGACCTCGCCACCGCCCTGCGCGTGACGGCGGAGGCGGGGATCGAGGCGATCGGCCTGTGGCGCGAGCCGGTGCAGGAGGTGGGGCTCGCCGCCGCGGCGAGGATGCTGTCGGCCTCCGGCCTCCGCTTCTCGACCCACTGCCGTTCCGGATTCTTCACGATGCCCGAGGGCCCCGCCCGCCGCGCCTCGCTCGACGACAATCGGCGCGCGATCGAGGAGGCCGCGACCCTCGCCGCCGCGGGGGCACCCGGCTCGACCGCGGTCCTCGTGCTCGTCGCCGGAGGTCTTCCCGAGGGATCGCGCGACCTGGCCGGCGCCCGCGCCCGTGTGAGGGACGCGATCGGGGAGCTGGCCGGGGATGCCGAGGCCGCCGGCGTCACCCTGGCCATCGAGCCGCTGCATCCGATGTACGCCTCCGACCGCTGCGTGGTCTCCACGCTCGGCCAGGCCCTCGACATCGCCGCGGACTTCCCCGCGCACGTCGTGGGCGCCGCCGTCGACGCGTTCCACATCTGGTGGGATCCGGGCGTGCTGGACGCGATCGCCCGCGCCGGCGCGGAGGGGCGCATCGCGACCTACCAGGTGTGCGACTGGAAGACGCCGCTGCCCGCCGACGTGCTGCTCAGCCGCCACTACCCGGGGGACGGCGTCATCGACCTCGGCGCCCTCACGCGCGCCGTGATGGCCACCGGGTACGACCGCGACATCGAGGTGGAGATCTTCCACGAGGACATCTGGGCCACCGATCCCGCCGAGGCGGTGCGCCGGACCGCGGCCGCATTCGCCGCCGCCGTGTCGCCCCACCTGGGCATCCGCGCCGCGGCGGACGGCGCCCTAGAATCACGAGCATGACCGACGACGCTCCCGAGACCCTGCGCGCCGGTGCCGTCACCCTCGACGACGTCGCCCGGGAGGCGGGGGTGTCGCTGGCCACCGCGTCGCGCGCCCTCAACGGCTCGACCCGCAAGGTCGCCGACTCCTACCGCGAACGCGTCGAGGCCGCCGCCGCGCGCCTGGGCTACACCGCCAACCTGTCGGCGCAGGCGACGGCGCGGGGCACGTCGGCGATCATCGCGCTGCTCGTCGCCGACATCGCCGACCCCTACTTCGGCCAGATCGCGTCGGGGGTCGCCCGCGGAGCCGACGAGGCGGGCCTCATCGTGACGGTCGCGATCACCGAGCGCGACCCCGAGCGCGAGGTGCGGCTGGTCCGCGCCCTCCGGGGGCAGCGCCCGCGCGGGCTCATCCTGGCCGCCTCGCGCAGCGCGTCCGAGTTCACCCGCGAACTCGCGGCCGAGGTGGACATGCTCGCCGCCGCCGGAGGCCGGGTCGTCGTCCTCGGCGGCGGGGTGGACGGCGTCCGCTCGATCACGGTCGACAACCGGGGCGGGGCGAGGGCTCTCGGCGCCGCCGTGGCGGACCGCGGCTACCGGCGGGCACTCGTCCTGGCGGCCGCCGAAGGCACCGTCACCAGCGACGACCGCGTCGGCGGCTTCGTCGACGGGTTCACCGCGGGCGGCGGAGACGCCCCGGCGATGCTGCGCGGGACCTTCACCCGGGAGTCCGGGTACGAGCTCATGAGGCGGGCCCTCGCCGAGGGCGTCGAGACGGGGACAGTCGTCTTCGGCATCAGCGACGTCGTCGCGATCGGCGCGCTCGCCGCGCTGCGGGAGGCGGGCCGCGAGGTCGGCTCGGACATCGCCCTCGCGGGCTTCGACGACATCCCGACGGGGCGAGACGTCACGCCGGCGCTCACCACGGTGCGGATCCCGCTCGACGAGGTCGGATATCAGGCGTTCCACGCCGCGACGGATGCCCAGTGGCAGCCGGCCGACGACCCCCTCCGGCTCGAGGTGCTGCTGCGCGAGAGCACGCCCGCGCGGTCATGACGCGCGTCGTCGTGGCGCTCGACAGCTTCAAGGGATCGATCGGCGCCGCTGCCGCCTCCGCCGCGCTCGCCGACGGGTGGCGCGATGCGGATCCGGCGGCCGACCTGCGCCTGCGGCCGATGGCCGACGGCGGGGAGGGGACGCTGGAGGCTTTCGCCGCCGCGGTGCCCGGAGCACGGCGGATGCCGGTGCCGGTGCGGGGACCCCACGGCCGCCCGGTGGCGGCATCCTGGCTCCTCCTCCCGTCGTCTGTCGGCGGTGCGGGCACCGGCGTCGTCGAGCTCGCCGGGACGAGCGGGATCGAGCTGCTCGGCGATGAGCGCCGGCCGTGGGACGCCGACACCTTCGGCTTCGGGCAGGCGATCGCCGCCGCGCTCGACCACGGCGTCGACCGGCTGGTGCTCGGCATCGGATCGTCGGCGTCGACCGACGGCGGCGTCGGCCTGCTCGTCGCCCTCGGCGCCCGCGTCGTCGACGCCGCCGGTGCGCCCGTGCGTCCCGGTGCCCGGGGGCTCGCCGATGTCGCGCACGTCGACCTCGCCGGCATCCGTCCGCTTCCCCGCGGCGGCGCCGTGGTGCTCACCGACGTCACCAACCCCCTGCTCGGGCCCACCGGTGCGGCGGCGGTGTTCGGGCCGCAGAAGGGCCTCGCTCCGTCGGACATCGCCCGTGTGGATCGGGACCTCGCGCGCTACGCCGCCCTCGTCGCCCTCGACCGCCCCGACGGCCTCGACGCCGGGGCGCCCGGCACCGGAGCCGCCGGGGGCACCGGCTTCGCCCTTGCCGCCTGGGGCGCCGACCTCCGTCGCGGTGCCGACGACGTCGCCGCCCTCATCGGCCTCGATGCCGCCCTCGCGGAGGCCGACCTCGTCGTCACGGGCGAGGGGTCCTACGACGGGCAGTCGGCGGCGGGGAAGGTCCCGTCTCTGGTCGCGGAGCGTGCGGCGGCGGCGGGGGTGCCCGTGGCCCTCGTGGCGGGCCGGGTGGCGGCCCATGTCGACGTCTCCGCCTTCGCCGGGGTGGTCTCGCTGACCGTGTGCGCCGGCGACGCGGCCGCCTCGCTCGCCGACCCGGCGCGATGGCTCCGCGAGGCGGGGCGCACGCTCGCCGCGACGGCCGCCACCCGCGGCGGCGACGGCCGGCGGTAGTCCTCGCACCCGGGTGGACCCCCGTCGCCCCGCGCGGCAGGATGGGCTCATGCCGGAGTCGCCCGAGGTCGAGGTGCTGGCGCGGTTCGTGGCGGAGCGGACGCGCGGTCGCCGCATCCGCACCGTCGAGCTGGACGAGTTCCGGGCGCTGAAGACGCGGAACCGCCCGCTGGCCGAGCTCGCCGGTCGCACCGTCACCGGCGTCCGTCGCCACGGCAAGCACCTCGCCGTCGCCACGGACGGTCCCGTGCTCGTCGTGAGCTTCGGCCGGGCGGGATGGCTGCGCTGGGTGCCCGCCGCCGATCCCGCCGCCGACCCCGCCGACGACCAGCATCCCGCCGCCGATCCCGCGGCCGACGACGCGCCGCCCGCCGCCGCACCGCTCGGGGCGCTGACGCTCGAGGACGGGGCGTCGTTCGTGCTGACCGACGCCGGATCGTGGCTGTCGTTCGGCCTGTCGGTCGTCGACGACATCGCCGACGTGCCCGCGATCGCGAAGCTCGGACCCGATCCGCTCGACGACGGCTTCTTCCTCGCCGACCTCGAGGCGGTCGTCGACGGCCGCCGCAAGCAGCTGAAGGCGGTGCTGCAGGAGCAGGAGTCCCTCGCGGGCATCGGCAACGCCTACTCCGACGAGATCCTCCACGTCGCACGGCTGTCGCCCCTCGCCCACGCCAGCACCCTCGACGCGGGGGAGCGGGCGCGCCTGTTCGCGGCGATCCGCGAGGTGCTGACCGACGCGCTCGCCGACCGGCTCCCCGTCCCGATCGACGGGCTCAAGGCGGCGAAGGCGGCGTCGATGCGCGTCCACGGCCGCACGGGCGAGCCGTGTCCCGTGTGCGGCGGCCTCGTCGAGGACATCCCGGGCAGCAAGGGCGCCGCGCAGTTCTGCCCGATCTGCCAGGCGTAGCGCGCCGACCCCACCCCCTGCCGGCGAGCCCACCGCCTCCGGCGCGGCGCGATCCGGCGTGCTCGGCGCGAAGCGGTGGGCTCGGCGCAACGCGCGCGCGGCGCCGCCGCAGCGCTCACGAACGGAGGACCACGAGTTCGCGTGTGGAGCGGGTCATCGCGACGTAGCGGTCGACCGCGCCCGTCAGCCCGTCGCCGAACCGCTCCGGGTCGACGAGGACGACGAGGTCGAACTCGAGCCCCTTCACAAGGGGCGGCGGCAGCACGCGCACACGCGGGACGGAGGCCGTCGGCGCGCCGCCGATCACGACCGCGGTCCCCTCGGCGTGCGCGTCGAGCCATGCGGCGAGCACGCCGTCGAGCTCGGCGGCCGCCCCCTCGCGGACCGGGATGCCGGCGCGGCGCACCGACTGCGGCACGTTCGCGTCGGGGAGCGCGGCCCGGATCACCGGCCCGGCGACCGCCATCACCTCCGACGGCGTGCGGTAGTTGACGGTGAGCGAGGCCCGCGTCACGCGCCGGAGGCCCACGCGCGTCAGGCGCTCCTCCCACGACTCGGGGAAGCCGTCCCGCGCCTGGGCCCGGTCGCCGACCACGGTGACGCTCCGCGACGGGCACCGCTGCAGCAGCATCCGCCACTGCGCATCGGTGAGCTCCTGCGCCTCGTCGACGATGATGTGCGCGAACGGACCCGCCAGCGCGTCGGGATCGGACGCGGGCAGCGCCGCCTCGTCGACGAGGGAGTTCCGCGCGTCCTGGCCGCGCAGGATCGACATCAGCAGGAGGTCGCCGTCGTCGGCGGCGACGAGCTCGTCGACGACACGGGCGCGGACCTCGCGCTCGGCGGCCAGGCTCGCCTCGCGCCGGCGCCGCGTCCGCACCTCCTCCGGGTCGCCGATGCGCCGGCGCGCGGCGTCGAGCAGCGGGAGGTCGCCGACCGTCCAGGGGTGCCCGGCGCCGGGTTCGGCGGGAGGTCGCTGCAGCAGCGCGCGCGCATCGTCGTCCAGCCACGGCGCGCAGTGACGCAGGTAGCCCGGCACCGCGTAGAGATCGGCGACGACCAGGGCGGGGTCGAGGATCGGCCACGCGCGGGAGAACGTCCGGCCGAGGTCCTCGTCGCGCGCGAGAGCGCGGCGGACGTGCGCCACGGTGACGCCGTCGTCCTCCTCGGCGCCGTGGACATCCCCGTGCAGGTCTGCGAGGCGATCCAGGAGCTCGGCCCACACCTGGTCGCGCGCCTCGTTGTGCGTCAGCGCCGGATCCGCCGCCTCGAACGCATCGGCCCAGTCGGCGCCCGTCACGAGGACCTCGCCCCAGGGCGTCTCGACGAGAAGGTCGCCCGTCGGCGGACGCTCGTACCAGCGGACGGCCGGCTCGACCGCGTCGACGAGACGGCCGTCGGCCTTCAGCGCCGAGACGGCGGGATCGACCTCGTCGCCGGCCGCGGCGCCTTCGGCCACGAGGTCGCGCAGCGTGCACACGCGCACCCCCTCTTCGCCCAGGCTCGGCAGCACGTCCTCGACGAACGAGAGGTAGGGCGCGTGGGGCCCGACGACGAGCACCCCGCCCTTCCCGGGGCCCATCCGCGGGTCCGCGTACTGCAGGTAGGCGGCGCGGTGCAGGGCGACGACGGTCTTGCCCGTGCCCGGGCCGCCGTCGACGACGAGCGCCCCCGGGGAGTCGGCGCGGATGACGGCATCCTGATCGGCCTGGATCGTCCCGAGCACGTCGCGCATCCGCGCCGACCGGCTCGCGCCGAGGCTGGCGATGAACGCGCTCTGGTCGTCGGGCGACAGGCCGGCGTCGTCGCCGTCGGCGAAGACCTCGTCCCAGTAGTCGACGATGCGCCCGTGCGCCCAGCGATAGCGTCGGCGGCTGCGGATGCCGTGGGGGTGGGCGAGGGTGGCCGCGAAGAAGGGCTCCGCGGCGGGGGTGCGCCAGTCCACGAGCAGGCGCTCGCCGTCCGGGGAGGTGACCCCGAAGCGGCCGATGTAGAGGGCCGCGCCGTCGGCGTCCACGATGCGGCCGAGGCAGGCGTCGACCCCGAACCGGTCGAGGGTGCGTCGTCGCGCCGAGAGGCGGTGGATCTCGAGGTCGCGCTCCAGGGCCGCCTCGCCGTGCGCCGCGGCCCGGCGCCGCAGCTCGTCGCGCCGGGACGTCACGGCGAGCCGCTCGGCATCGAGCGCCGCGGCGATGGCGGCGAACCGTGCGGCGTCGGCGCCGATGCGCGCGGGGGCGGACTTGGCGGCGAGGAGGGCGGGAAGGGCGAAGACATCGGGCAACGAGGGAGCCTCCGATCGGGGAACGGCCGACCAGTATGCGCCGCCGGGGGGCTCTTGCCGCAAGCCCCCGGTCGGGCGATATCCTGGACATGGCAGGAGGCGTGCGCGCCTCCTGCTTTCGCATGTCCGGCCGCCGATCCCGCTCGCCGCCCGCGTCAGCCCCGGTAGGCGTCGGCGACCCAGCGCGCGTAGGCGTCCCAGGGACGGATCCCGCCGCTGAGGCCGGCGATGTGGGCCGTCAGCCGCGCATCGGCGCGGAACCACTCGCCGCCCTCGCGGAGGTCGGCGAACTCGCGATGCCGCTGCTGCTCGAGGGTGCGGTCGCCCCGCTCGAACGCCAGCAGCTCCTCGTGGAGGATGGCCGTCAGTCGCTGGCGCGGCTGACGCGAGGTGCCGATCTTGATCCGCTCGCGCCACCGCAGGTAGTAGACCACGTCGATCCGAGGCGGCGGAAGGTCCGGATCGGGGGCGTCGCCGACACGCCAGTCGCAGACGGCGCAGTGCCACCGTCCGTCGCGGCGGATGCCGTCGCGCGCGCCGCACAGCAGGCACGGCTGGGGAAGGGGCATGTCCGCACCGTAGCCGCGGCCTCCGACGCTGCCGGGGCGAGGAGGTGGCAGTGGTTGTCGGGTTCGGGGCGGGGTGGCGACCACGAGTGTCATCTGATCCGTGGGGCGGGCTGCCGGCCGGGGAGTGGGTGGCAGTGGTTGTCGGGTTCGGGGCGGGGTGCCGACCGCGAGTGTCATCTGATCCGTGGGGCGGGCTGCCGGCTGGGGATGAGGTGGCAGTGGTTGTCGGGTTCGGGGTGGCGTGGCGACCACGAGTGTCATCTGATCCGTGGGGCTGGGTGTCGGCCGGGGAGTGGGTGGCAGTGGTTGTCGGGTTCGGGGCGGCGTGGCGACCACGACTGTCATCCGATCCGTGGGTGGGCTGCCGGCCGGGGATGAGGTGGCGGTGGTTGTCGGGTTCGGGGCGGCGTGGCGACCACGAGTGTCATCTGATCCGCGGGGCGGGCTGCCGGCCGGGGAGTGGGTGGCAGTGGTTGTCGGGTTCGGGGTGGGGTGGCGACCACGAGTGTCATCTGATCCGCGGGGCGGGCTGCCGGCTGGGGATGAGGTGGCAGTGGTGGTCGGGTTCGGGGTGGCGTGGCGACCGCGAGTGTCATCCGATCCGCGGGGCGGGCCTGCCGATCCGCGGAACCGACCGCGCGCGGTGTAGCAGAACCGCCGGGGGTGAGTCAACGGGTGGGCGCCCGCGTCGCGGCGGCCATACAGTGAAGCACGCAACAACGGGTGGGACGCGGTCGAGACCGCGGCGTTCGGGTCGTCGCAGTCTCCCGCGTCCAGCCGGAGAGGGTCCCACCGTACGGGCTTCGGTCGGGGCCCTCTTCGCGTGCCCGCCGGACCGCCCGCCCGCCGGCCCCACCGCGCCGCACCGGCCGCCGCGGCGGCTCAGTCCATCGTGTCGAGGATGGCGGTGAGGTGCTCGAAGGTGGTGCGCGGGTTCACGAGGGCGAACCGCGCGTTCGTGCGGCCGCGGTGGCTGCTCGGGGTCACGAAGGCGTGCTGGTCGTCGAGCAGCCGCGACGACCACGCGTCGTAGTCGGCCTTGCTCCAGCCCTCGCGCTCGAACACCACGACCGACAGCTGCGGGCGGCGCACGAGCGTCAGCCCGGGTCGCCGGTCGATCTCCTCGGCGATGCGCTGCGCCAGGGAGAGGGATGCCGTCACCGCCTCGCGGTAGACGCCCGCGCCGTAGGTGGCCAGCGAGAACCACAGCGGCAGTCCCCGCGGCCGCCGCGTGAGGTGGGCCGCGTAGTCCGATGGGCTCCAGTCGCTCTTCTCGGTGAGGGTGTCGAGGTACTCGGCGTGCTGGGTGTGGGCGCGTCGGCCGAGCTCGGGGTCGCGGTAGATCAGCGCGCACGCGTCGAACGGGGCGAACAGCCACTTGTGCGGATCGACGACGAGCGAGTCGGCGTGCTCGACGCCGGCGAACAGCGGCCGGGCGGTGGGCGAGAGCATCGCCGCGAGCCCGTAGGCGCCGTCGACGTGCAGCCAGAAGTCGTAGCGATCCTTGAGGGCGGCGATCCCGGCGATGTCGTCGACGATGCCGAAGTTCGTGGAGCCGGCCGTCGCGACGACGGCGAAGACACTGTCGCCGTGCTCGTCCAGGGCCGCCTGGACCGCCGCGGCCCGCAGCACGCCGTCATCGCCGGGCGGGACGGCGACCACCTCGATGTCCATGACCCGCGCCGCCGAGGCGATCGACGAGTGCGCCTCGGCGCTGCAGACGACCCGCCAGCGGTCCGGACGCGGCCCCTCCGCTGCCTGAGCCTGCCGGAGGGCCCGCGCGGCCACCAGGGCCGAGAGGTTGCCGAGCGTGCCGCCCTGCACGAACACGCCGCCCGCTCCGCGGGGCAGTCCGAACTCGTCGGCGAGCCAGCGCAGCACCTCGTTCTCGGCGTGCACCGCTCCGGCGCCCTCGAGCCACGATCCGCCGTAGAGCGCGCTCGCCGAGACGACGAGGTCGAAGGCGGCGGCGGCCTTCGAGGGCGCGGACGGGATGAAGGAGAGGTACTGCGGATCGTCGGTGGTGATGCAGGCCGGGGCGAGCACATGCTCGAAGACCGATAGCGCCTTGCGCGCGCCGATCCCGCGCTCGTCGATCGTGCGGCCCGCCAGGCGCGACAGCTCCGCCGCCGACAGCGGCTTGTCGAGCGGGGTGTCGTCGGCGAGCAGGCGCTGGCGGGAGTAGTCGAGCACGAGGTCGACGATCGTCCGTGCCTCGTCGCTGACCTCGTGCATGCGGACGGCGTCGGTGGTCATGAGTGCTCCTGGTTCGGGCGGGCAAGAGGCGGGGTGAGGGGCGGCGCGGCACGGCGGGGGGCGATCGCCTCGAAGGCGGCGGCCAGACGCAGCAGCGCGCTGTCGTCGTAGGCGCGGCCGGCGAAGGTGAGGCCCACGGGCATCCCGATGTCCTCGAGCAGCCCCATCGGGACGGTGACGGTGGGGATGCCGAGGTGGCGGACGGCGAGGTTGCCGTTGGCGATCCACGTGCCGTTGCGCCACCCGATGTCCGCCGAGGCCGGGTTCACGTCCATGTCGGCGGGCGCCACGTCGGCCACGGCGGGGAAGACGACGGCGTCGAGGCCGAGGTCGTCCATCCACTCCTCGAGGTCGCGGCGGCGGGTCTCCTCGAGTCCGCGCAGGCCGTCCTCGAGCTCGGGCATGTCCTCGACGGTGACGCCGGGGTGCGCGCGCACCCAGGCGGGGTACTCGGCGATGTCGTCGTCGAAGCCGGTGTAGCGGTCGGGGAGCGCCCCCGGCGGGGCGGGGAAGATCTCGGCGCCGTCGATGCCGGCCAGGGAGTGCAGCGCCGGGTCGCCGTTGGCGGCGAGGAAGTCCTCCCACGCCCACGCCGACAGGTCGACGATCTCCCGTCGCAGGTACGCCGGGCTCACCAGGCCGCGCGTGAGGATCGTGGGTTCCCCGGCCCGGTCGCCCTCGTACCGGGAGACCACCGGGAAGTCGACCTCGACGACCTCCGCACCGGCCCGCTCGAGGTCGCGCCGCGCCTGTCGCCACAGGGCGATGACGCTCGGCCGGGGCACGATCGCCAGCCCCGTCGGCCCGCCGATGCCGGTGGCTCCGACTCCGGCGTCGGGGTCCGTGCCGAGGTACATCCGCGGGACGCCGATGCGGGCGCCGGCGACGGTCGCGCCGTCGGCGAGGGCGGGATAGGAGGACGGTCGCACGGCAGAGGCCGCCGGAAGCGGCACCCACGGCTGCGCGCGCCAGAAGTCGCCGCGGGTGCGCGCATCGTCGGCGACGATCACCTCGAGCACGTCGAGCAGGTCGGCCATCGTGCGGGTGTGCGGCACGACGACGTCCATGGTGGGGACGAGCGGCCAGTTGCCCCGCACCGAGATGACCCCGCGCGAGGGCGTGTAGGCGCACAGCGCGTTGTGGGATGCGGGCCCGCGGCCGCTGGACCAGGTCTCCTCGCCCAGCCCGAACGCGGCGAAGCTCGCCGCCGTCGCCGTTCCCGAGCCGTTGGAGGAGCCCGAGGCGAACGGTGCGGTGAGGTACGCGGGGTTGTAGGGACTCTCGGCGCGTCCGTAGAGCCCGCGCTGCATGCCGCCGTTGGCCATCGGCGGCATGTTCGTGAGGCCCAGGCAGATCGCGCCGCCGTCGCGGAGTCGCTCGATCGTGAACGCGTCGTGCTGGGCGACGAGGTCAGCGAAGGCGGGCGAGCCGGCCGCGGCGGTGAGCCCCGCGACGAGGTAGCTGTCCTTGGCGGTGTAGGGGATCCCCTCGAGCGGCCCGCGGGCCTCTCCGCCGGCGCGCCGCTCGTCGCTGCGCGCGGCCTCGTCCCGCGCGCGGGGATTGCGCACGACGACGGCGTTCAGCGCGGTGGGCGTCGCGGGGCCGTCGTAGGCGTCGATGCGTGCGAGGTAGGCGTCCACGAGCTCCACCGCGGTGGTCCCGCCCGATTCCAGCGCGGCGCGCAGCTGCGCGATCGAGGCCTCGACGACGTCGATCATGCGCCCTCCGCCGCGGGCGTCGTGCGGGGCTGCTGCTGGGTGATGCAGTGGATGCCGCCGCCGCGGGCGAAGATCTCCCGCGCGTCGACGGTCACGACCTCGCGTCCGGGGTAGGCCTCGGCCAGGATCGCGGCGGCGTCCGCGTCCGCCTTCTCCTCGCCGAACCCGCAGGCGATCACTCCGCCGTCGACGACGAGGTGGTTGACGTAGCTCCAGTCCACGAAGCCCTCGTGGTCGCGCAGGGTCTGCGGGGCGGGGAGGTCGACGATCTCGAAGGGGCGCCCCGCGGCGTCGGTCTGCGCCGCCAGCAGCGCGCGAAGCTCGCCCGACACCGCGTGATCGGGGTGGGCGGCGTCGCGCTGGTCGTGGAGGAGGATCCGGCCGGGAGAGGGGATCGTGGCCACGATGTCGACGTGGCCGTTCGTGCCGAAGTCGTCGTAGTCGCGGGTGAGCCCGCGGGGGAGCCAGATCGCGTGGGTGGCACCGAGGGTGCGGGCCATCTCCGCCTCCACGCGCGCCCGGTCGGCGTACGGGTTCCGGCGCGGGTCGAGCTGGACCGTCTCGGTGAGCAGCACCGTCCCCTCGCCGTCGACGTGGAGGCCGCCGCCCTCGTTGACGAGCACGGAGCTGACGAGCTCGGCGCCGGAGGCCGCAGCCACGATGCGGCCGTGCTCGGCCGACAGCCGCCACTGCGCCCAGGCGGGTGCGCCCCAGCCGTTGAAGATCCAGTCGACCGCGCCGAGCGCTCCGGTCGTGTCGTCGACGACGAACGTCGGGCCGGAGTCGCGCATCCAGAACTCGTCGACGGGAGCCTCGAGGAGCTCGATCTCGGCAGGGAGCATCCGGCGCGCGCGAGCGGTCTCACGCGGGTCGACCACCATGGTCACCGGCTCGAACCGCGCGACGGCCGCGGCGACCGCCGTCCACGCCGCGTAGCCGGCCTCGCGCTCGGCGTCCGAGGCGCCCAGCGTCTCGCCCTCCGCGGGGAAGGTCATCCACGTGCGCGCGTGGGGCGCCGTCTCGGCCGGCATGCGCCAGGGCATGGCGTCTCCTCGGTGGTTCGGTCTAGGGTATTGATCACGCGATCAACAAAGGGAGCGTATCCAGCCGATGTCGACCCCGTCAACCACCTCGTCCCGCCCGGCCGCCCCCGCGCCGTCCCGCGCGCCGCGCACGCGCAAGAGTCCGGACGAGCGCCGTGCGGAGGTCGCCGACGCGGCGCGCGCGATCGCGCTGGAGCAGGGGCTCGCCGCCGTGACGCTGCGTGCCGTCGCCGCCCGCGTCGGGGTGGCTCCCGGCCTGGTCGCCCACTACGCCCCGAGCATGGACAACCTCGTCGCCGACACCTTCGGCGACCTCGTCGCGGCGGAGCTGCACGAGGTCCTCACCCTCGTCCGGCGCGAGCAGCCTGCGCCGCGCCGTCTCGGCCTCCTGCTCGAGACGCTCCTGGACGGCTCGCGCGCCGACATCACCCTCGTGTGGGTGCAGGCGTGGGCCATGGGCGCGGGCAGCGACGTGCTCGCCCGGCGGGTGCGCACGGAGATGGACGACTGGCAGGCCGCGATCGCGGCGGAGATCTCCCGCGGGATGGACGACGGGTCGCTCGTCCCCGGCGACGCCACCGGGATCGCCTGGCATCTGCTCGCCATGATCGACGGCCTGAGCGCGCACTCGCTCGTGCGGTGGAACGACCGGCCCGACCGGCTCACGCTCGCCGCGCGCGCCGTCGCCGGGCTCCTGGGGGTGGAGCCCGGCGCGCTGGCGCGTGGCGAGGTGTGACCCGGGCTACTTCGCGGGCTTCAGGGTGAACACGAACGACGAGCCGGGCACGAGGACCGTCTGCGCGATCGTCTGCCCGGTGCCGCGGTAGCGCTTGCCCGAGGTGGTCGTGTACGACCGCTCGCGGGTGATCACGTCGACGCGGTGGTTGGCGTCGAGCGCGCGCACCAGACCCGGGAACGAGGTGGCCTCCTCGTCGTAGTCGTACGGGGCGCGGGGGACGCTCAGGCTCACCACGACCGGGCGGGCGTTCCTCGGCACCGCCGCGGTGAACGTGGCGTACTCGGTGACCCGCTTGGCTCCGGGGACCGGCGTCAGCACGGCGCGGAACGTGTAGGTCTTGCCGGCGGGGACCGTGCTCATGCTGTTCCGGGAGATGTTCTTCCACGTGCCGCCGGTGAGCATCTGCACGCCGCTCAGCTTCGCCGCGCGGTATCCGTCGGTGAACCGGGCGCCGATCTTGACCCCCGTGATCTGCACGTCCTCGAAGGGGTTCGTCTGCAGCGCGGCGATGTCGTCGGCGAGGTCCCATCCGACGAACTCGCTGAAGGACTCCGTGCTCGAGTACCGGTTGGTGTTGCGCAGGGTGCCGGTGGCGCCGCTCTCGCGCACGTACGAGATCGTCCACGTCACGAGCGCCGAGCCCTCCCACGCGTTGTCGAGCAGGCGGAGTGCGTCCGCGCTGAGCTGCGCGGCGGCGGCGGGCGCCAGCAGGAGCTTCTCGGAGATGTGGCTGACCGCCGTCCCGCGCTGCGACCCGGCAGCGGTCGTCGTCGTCACCGGGATGGTCGGGGTCCCGGCGCCGAGCGTGCCGCGGACACCCGCGAGGCGGTCCTCGACGAGCTTGCCCTTGACCTTGCCGATCGCGCCGACCAGCTTGTACGAGCTGCCGAGGTCCGGGACGATCCGCGCGGCGGACGCGCCGTGGATGTTGGCGCTGAGCGACGAGTTCCACTCGTTGGGGTGGCCGAAGGCGAAGACGTCGTCGCCGCAGACGGCGGTGACGGTGCCCACGCTGGCCGATCCGACCGCGCCGTAGCCGAACGAGACGGCGATGTTGCCGCCCGCGACGATCGGGTAGTCGGCGCCGTCGTCGACGCCGCCGTCGATCACCAGTCCGCCCATCGAGGCCGGGCGGTAGCCGGGCACGTCGCGCGCGAGGCGACGGGACTGGGCGTCGAGGGCGGCGGCGGTGGTCCCGAGGGTCACGCGGACGGGCTGGAGCTGACGCATCGTCGTGCCGCCGAGGGACTTCGGCGTCTCGCCCACCGCCGACGCGACCTGGCGCAGCGCGGACGGCGAGAGCGGCTGGGACAGCGGGAGGTCGCCGATCGACTTCATGTAGGCGGCGGGCGTGACGCCGGCGACGTTGTCGGCGAGCGAACTGAATCCGTACGCGACGGCGCCGATCAGCGCACCGTCGGCGTCGTACACGGGTGATCCCGACGCGCCGGCCCACACACCGGCCGCGGGCGAGCCGGCCGTGCCGTCCACGACATCGCCTTCGAGCTTGACGAGCAGGAGGTCGCGGGGGTTCCCGGAGGCGTCGTAGCCGAGCCCGTTGTCGAGCTTGCCGATGTACTCCCCGGTGAAGGTGGTGGGCGTGACGCCCTTGACCGTCGAGCGCCAGGTCACGGCCTGCCCGTCGGAGAGTCCCGAGATCGGCGCGATGGCGAGCTCCTGGCCGGGAACGTCGCAGAACACGTCGGGGTCGGCCGGCGCGGCCTGGACGGGAGCTGCCGTCGATGCTCCGACGAGCGCGGCGAGCAGCCCGGCGACGAGAGCGGCACGCGCGCGTGCGCCACCTCGGGTGGATTCGGTCATGACGATGTTTCCCCTCTGCGGATCCCGTGGCGCGGACAGGTCGTTCTGTGGCGCGTGGGTTCCTGCCTACCACGGGCAGGGGCGCGTCTCCAGCAATCAGCCCGGGAGAATCTCGTGGCGTGGCACCGGGGCGGGCACGGAGCCTGCTCAGTGCCCGCGCCCGGAGACGACGTCGGCGAGGCGGGCGATCGGCGACGTGCGCTCGCCGCCGCGGCTCTCCCACCGATCGGCCAGGTGGTAGGCCGCGTAGAGGCCCTGCACCGCGGTCCACCGCAGCGGCTCGACCTCCCACCGCCGCGAGCGGTGGCCGACCCACGGCAGCGACACGAGGTCGGTGTCCCGCCCCAGCACCAGGTCGGCGAGGGTCCGGCCGGCGAGGTTCGTCGTGGCGACGCCCGTCCCAACGTACCCGCCGGCCCAGCCGAGGCCCGTCGCCGGGTCGAGCCCCACGGTGGCCGCCCAGTCGCGCGGGACGCCGAGCACCCCCGACCAGGCGTGCTCGACCGGCACCCGGGCGGCCCCGGGGAAGAACTCCCGCAGGAGCGCGGTCAGCGCGCGCACGGTGCGCTGCTGCGTGCGGCCGTCGGCGTCCACGCGGGAGCCGTAGCGGTAGGGCACGCCGCGACCGCCGAACGCGATGCGGTCGTCGGCGGTGCGCTGGGCGTACATGTAGACGTGCGCGAGGTCGCCGAGCGTCGCGGCGTCGGCCCAGCCGACCTCGTCCCAGAAGTCGGCCGGGAGGGGTGCGGTGACCACCATCGACGAGTTCATCGGCAGCCAGGTGCGGTGCTGACCGGACAGGCCCGGGGTGAAGCCCTCGGTCGCCCGCAGCACATGGGCGGCCCGCACGGTGCCGCGGTCGGTCACGGCACGGCCCGGCTCGATGGTGCGGACCGTCGTGTCCTCGTGGATGGTGACGCCCAGGCGCTCGACGGCGTCCGCGAGACCGCGGGCGAGCTTCGCCGGGTGGATGCGGGCGCAGTGCGGATGCCACAGCCCGCCGAGCGCCCCCGTCACCCGCACGTGCGCGGCGGTGCGACGCGGCCCCCACAGCTCGACGTCGGTGTGGGGCCAGGACGCCTCCTCCGCGTGCGCGGTGCGCAGGCGCGCGAGCTGCGCCGGCGTGCGGGCGACGTTCAGCTCGCCGCCCTTGCGGACGTCGGCGTCGATCCCTTCGGCGCCGGCGACGCGGATCACCTCGTCGACGGTCTCGTTCATCGCCTGCTGCTGACGCGCCCCGCCCGCCCGGCCGTAGCGGGCGCGCCCGCCCGTGACGCTGTTGGTCAGCCAGCCCCCGTTGCGGCCCGAGGCGCCGAACCCGGCGAAGCGCTGCTCGAGCACCGTCACCCGCAGGTCGGGCTGGAGGGTCTTGAGGTAGTAGGCCGCCCACAGCCCCGTGTAGCCGGCGCCGACGATCGCCACGTCGGCGTCCCGGTCGCCGGGCAGCGGCGGGCGCCCGGCGGGCAGGCCGATCTGCTGCCACCAGAACGAGACGCCGCCGTTGCCGGTCATGCCGTGCTCGGCACCGCCGCCGCGTCCATCGCGGCGTCCGCGACCTCGAGGGCGCGGTCGATGATGTCGAGCCCGCGCACCAGGTCGTCCTCGGAGATCACGAGCGGCGGGGCCACGTGCACCCGGTTGAAGTGGGTGAAGGGCCACAGGCCCGCCTTCTTGCAGGCGGCGGCCACCGCCGTCATGGGCGCGGCATCCGCACCGCTCGCGTTGAAAGGCACCAGCGGCCGGCGCGTCTCGGGATCGGCGACGAGCTCGATCGCCCAGAAGAGCCCGCGGCCGCGCACCTCCCCGACCGACGGGTGCCGGGCCGCCATCTCGGCCAGCCGCGGACCGACGACGCGCTCGCCGAGGTCCCGGACGCGCTCCAGGATGCCGTCGCGGGCGAACACCTCGAACGTGGCGACCCCCGGCGCGCACGCGAGCGGGTGACCGGAGTACGTGAGCCCGCCGGGGAAGGGGACCGTGTCGAAGTGGGCCGCGATGCGGTCGGAGATCACCACGCCGCCGAGCGGCACGTAGCCGGAGTTGACGCCCTTCGCGAAGGCGATGAGGTCGGGCACGACGTCGAAGGCCTGGAAGGCGAACCACTCGCCCACGCGCCCGAAGCCCACCATCACCTCGTCGGCGATGTAGACGATGCCGTACCTGTCGCACAGCTCCCGGACGCCCGGGAGGTACCCCGGCGGCGGGACGAGGACGCCGTTGGTGCCGACGATCGACTCGATGATGATCGCGCCGATCGTCGACGCCCCCTCCAGCACGATCGTCTGCTCCAGGTGGGCGAGGGCGCGCTCGGTCTCCTGCTCGGGGCTGTCGGAGTGGAAGGGGGAGCGGTACGCGTAGGGCCCGAAGAACTTCGCCACGGAGCCGTCGGCCGGCTCGTTGGGCCACCGCCGGGGATCGCCCGTCAGCGAGATCGCCGTGGACGTGTTGCCGTGGTAGCTCCGGTACATCGAGAGCACCTTGCGCTTGCCGGTGTACAGGCGCGCCATGCGGACCGCGTTCTCCACGGCGTCGGCGCCGCCGTTGGTGAAGAAGACCTTCTCCATGCCATCGGGGGCGACCTCCGCGATGCGGCGGGCCAGGTCGCCGCGCACGTCGTTGGCCATCGAGGGCTGGATGGTCGCGAGACGGCCCGCCTGCCGCTGGATGGCGGCGACGAGGTCGGGATGCTGATGGCCGAGGTTGAGATTCACCAGCTGCGAGGAGAAGTCGAGATAGCTCGTGCCGAGCGCGTCCCAGAAGGTGGCGCCCTCGCCGCCGGCGACGGGGAGCGGGTCGATGAGGGCCTGCGCGCTCCACGAGTGGAAGACGTGGGCGCGGTCGTCGGCGCGGGTGCGGGCGTCGGCGTCCGGATCGGAGAGGGGGGTCATCTGGTCGTCCTCAGTGGTTGCTCGGGAAGCCGAGGCTGATCTGGCTCTCGCTCGGGTCGGGCCACCGCGTGGTCACGACCTTGCTGCGCGTGTAGAAGTGGATCGACTCCGGCCCGTAGATGTGCGAGTCGCCGAACAGCGAGTTGCGCCACCCGCCGAACGAGAACGCCCCGACGGGCACGGGGATCGGCACGTTGACGCCGACCATGCCGACCTCGATGTCGAACTCGAACTGCCGCGCCGTGCCGCCGTCGCGCGTGAACACCGCGGTGCCGTTCGCGAACGGGCTGGTGTTGACGAGGTCGACCGCCTCGTCGTAGTCGGCGACGCGCACCACCGAGAGCACCGGGCCGAAGATCTCGTCGTCGTACACCCGCATGCCCGGCCGCACGTGGTCGACGAGGGAGACGCCGAGGAAGAAGCCGTCGCCGTCGAACCGCTGCGCGGTGCCGTCGACGACCACGGTGGCCCCCTCGCCGGCCGCGCCCGTCACGTACGAGGCGACGGCGTCGCGGTGGGCGCCGGTGATCAGGGGGCCCATCTCGCTGTCGGGGTCGGTGCCCGGGCCGATCCGCAGCGTCGCCACCCGCTCGGCCACCTTCGCGACCAGCGCGTCGGCCACGTCGTCGCCGACCGCGACGAGCACCGAGACGGCCATGCACCGCTCGCCGGCCGAGCCGTAGGCGGCCGACACGGCGGCGTCGGCGGCGGCGTCCAGATCGGCGTCGGGCATGACGACCATGTGGTTCTTCGCGCCGCCGAGGGCCTGCACGCGCTTGCCGTTCGCGGCGGCCCGGGCGTAGATCGACCGCGCGATGGGCGTGGAGCCGACGAAGCTCACCGCGCGCACCTCGGGAGCGTCCAGCAGGGTGTCGACGGCGACCTTGTCGCCCTGCACCACGTTGAGGACCCCGGGCGGCAGGCCCGCCTCCTCGTAGAGGCGCGCGAGGAACAGCGACGCCGAGGGGTCCTTCTCGCTGGGCTTGAGCACGACCGTGTTGCCGCACGCGATGGCCGACGCCGTCATCCACAGCGGCACCATGACGGGGAAGTTGAAGGGGGTGATGCAGGCGACGACGCCGACGGGCTGCTTGACGGAGTGCACGTCGACGCCGCGCGACACCTGCTCGGAGCGCTCGCCCTTGAGCAGGTGCACGAGCCCCGCGGCGAACTCGACGTTCTCGATGCCGCGGCTGATCTCGCCCTTGGCGTCGGAGAGCACCTTGCCGTGCTCGCTCGTGATGATCGCCGCGAGCTCGTCGGCGCGCTCGACCAGCAGGTGACGGAGCCGGAAGAACACGTCGGCGCGCTTGATGAGGCTCGTCGCGCGCCACGCCGGCAAGGCGGCGGCGGCCGCGGCGACCGCCGCGCGCGTCTCCGCCTCCGACGCCAGGGCGACCTCGTGCTGGACGCGCCCGGTCGCCGGGTCGTAGACCTCGCCGGTGCGGTCGGCGGTACCGGTCTCGGCTCCGGCGACATGGTGGCGGATCAGGCTCATGGGGTCCTCCCGGACAGAACGACCGGCGTCGTCTAGGCTGTGGCGAGTCCCAGTGTTGCAGAGGCAGAGGGGTCGTCACGGTGCCTGAACGTCGCGAAGAAGGAGCGATCCATACGGATCGTCCGATGGCGCACGAGAGCCTGCCCGCGGTGCGCGAGGTGCTCACGCTCGAGGCCGTCGAGGCGGGGATGCCCGACATCCTCGTCGGAGGGGCGAGCCTCGACGCACGCGTGCGGTGGGTGCACGTCTCCGACAGCGCCGGGGTCGCCCGCCTGCTCGACGGCGGCGAGCTGCTGCTGTCCACGGGCTCCTCGTGGCCCGACGAGCCCGACGAGCTCGCGGCGTTCATCCGCGGCCTCGTCGAGGTGGGGCTGTCCGCCCTCTTCCTGGAGCTCGGGACCCACTACCGCTACGCCCCCGCCGTCGTCGTCGAGACCGCCCGCGCGCTCGGGCTGGCGCTGGTCGTCCTCCGCCGCGAGGTGAAGTTCGTGACGCTGACGGAGGCCGTGCACCGCCGCATCATCGCCGAGCAGACGGCGGCCCTGCGGGCCCGCGACGACGTGCGCGCCCGCTTCACGGCGCTCGCCCTGCGGGGCTCCCCGGCCGACTTCATCGTCCATCAGCTCGCGCAGACGCTCGGTGCGCCGGTGATCCTCGAGTCGCTCGCGCACGACGTCGTGGTCGCCGAGGTACCGCCCGCGCGGGAGGAGGAGGTGCTCGCCCGGTGGGAGGTGCGCTCGCGGCTCGCGCACCGCGATCCCCGCAGCGACTGGCTCATCGTCCCGGTGGAGGCCCGCGGCATCCGGTGGGGCTATCTCGTCGCGCTCCCGGGACCCGTGCACCCCGCCGGGCGGTCCGCGGTGCTGGAGCAGGGGGCGATCGCGCTCGCGCTCGGACGGCTCACCGACGGCCAGGTCGACGAATGGGCGCGGATCGGGCAGCGCCAGCTCGTGGAGGGCCTGCTCACCGGGCGCTTCGCCAGCCACGGCGGGGCCCTGGCCCGGCTCGAGGCGGCGGGGCTGCCGGTGGACGGGGCGCGCCTGCACGGCATGGTCGCCGCCGGCGTCGACATCGAGGCCGACGCCGCCGCCGCGGCCGTGGCGGCGCTCGGCGGGCGGGTGCTGGTGGGGGGCAGGATCAGCGGCGCGGGGGTGACGCTGCTCGTCTCGCTGCCGTCGCGCACGGTGCTCGACGAGGCCGCGGCGCTGCGGCTCGCCGACGCGCTCACGCCGCTGTCCACCCGGCTCGTGCTGTCGATCGGCTCGCCCGCCACAGGCGTCGAGGGCGCCCTGGCCTCGCTCCAGGAGGCGATCGACCTCGCGCGCACCCCCGTGGCCCGCCCCGCGCGCGGTCCGCACGTGCGCCGTGCCGAGGACCGCCCCCTCGCCCGCCTCGTGACCGCGCTGCGCGACGACCACCGCGTGCTCGACCACGGCGAGCGCATGCTCGCCCCGTTGATCGAGTACGACCTGGCGCGCGGCGGCGACCTGCTCGACGTGCTGGCGGCGATGCTCTCGCATCCCGGCAACCGCACGGCGGCGGCCACGGCGTCCCACCTCTCGCGCTCGGTGTTCTACCAGCGGATCGCGCTCATCCAGGAGCTGCTGGGCGTCGACCTCGACGACGGCGAGGTGCAGACGGCGCTCCATCTCGCCATCCTCGTGCGCCGCTCCGCGGTCCACTGAGGTGCCGCGGCCGCCGGCGGGTGACGGCCGGGGTGACGGCCGGGACGAGGGCGAGGACGAGCGCGGCGGCTAGGCCAGGTACACCTTGCGCAGGGTCTCGCGGACGGTCCACACCGTCTGCATGCCGGACTCGAGGCGCACGATCGCGCCGGGGACGAGCTCGATCGCCGGGAGCGGCGGGTCGACGAACTCCACGGTCGCCGATCCGGCGACGACGACGAAGACCTCGTCGATCTCGACGTCGCGGAGGGCGCCGGGGGTCATCTCCCACACGCCCATCCCCATGTCCTCGTCGAGGTCGACCGATCCGGTCGCGGGCGCCCCCGAGACCACCTGGGCGGGGGGTGCGGGTGTCAGCGGCACCTCGACGTCGGAGACGGCCAGGACGATTCCGGGATCCAGTTCTGTCACGAGTCAAACCCTAGCCCGAGGGCGTCGAGCGTCTTCAGCAGCAGGTTCCGGCGACCCTCGTGGTGGTCGGCGCGATCCATCGACCAGCGCGTCGCGTGGATGCCGATCGCCGCGGCGGGCTCGGGCGGGAACGGCAGCGGACGGCGGCGCACCATCTGCAGCGCCGTCCGCTCGGTCTCCGTGCCGTCGAGGAGGTCGAGCATCACCTGCCCGGCGAACCGGGTCGAGCCGACGCCGAGGCCGGTGAAGCCCGACGCGTAGGCGACGCGGCCGTCGCGGGCGGTGCCGTAGAAGGCGGTGAACTGCGTCGAGCTGTCGATGGCGCCGGCCCACTGGTGGCTGAAGCGCAGGCCCTCGAGCTGCGGGAAGGTCGTGAAGAAGTGGCTCGCGAGCTTCGCCCACACGTCGGGACGGTTCTCGTAGCGCGGGTCGACGCGGCGGCCGTAGTGGTAGAGCGCGTCGTACCCGCCGAAGAGGATGCGGGCCCCCTGACCGTCCTGCCCCTGCGACGGACGGTAGTAGTGGAACTGGTTCGCCATGTCGCCGATCCCCTGACGGTCCCGCCAGCCGATCGCCTCCTGCTGCGCGGGCGTGAGGGGCTCGGTCATGAGCGCGTAGTCGTACACCGGCACCGTCATGAGCCGGTTGCGCCGCAGCAGCGACGGGAAGACGTTCGTGGCGAGCACCGCGTGATCGGCGTCGACCCGCCCTCCGTCGGTGAGCACGGAGACCCCGCCGCCGCGGGGCGTCTCGATCCCCGTGGCGCGCGAGCGCTCGAAGATGCGCACGCCGCGCTCCTCGGCGGCGCGGGCGAGCTCGGCGGCCAGCCGCGCCGGGTGGACGAGGGCGCACGTGCGCTTCTCCCAGATGGCCGCCAGGTAGGTCGGCGACGCCACCGAGGCCCGCACCGCCGCCTCGTCGAGGTACTCGACGTCGGGGTCGCCCGCCGCCTCCGCGCGCCATTCGTCGAGCCACGCCAGCTGATGGGGCTCGATCGCGGGGGCGAGCTGGCCGGTGCGCTCGAACTGCACGTCGAGTCCGAGCTCGGCGACGGTCTGCTCGATCTCGTCGAGGTTCTGCCGGCCGAGGCGCTCCAGGGTGTCGATCTCGTCGGGCCAGCGCCGCGCGCCGTTCTCGTGTCCGTGGGTGAGGCTCGACTCGCAGAATCCGCCGTTGCGGCCCGAGGCCGCCCAGCCCGTGCGGGCCGCCTCGACGATGACCACCCGGCGCCCGGGGTCGCGCAGCACGGCGAGCAGGGCGGTCCACAGCCCCGTGTAGCCGGCTCCGACGATCACGAGGTCGGTCGTCTCCACGCCGCGCAGCGGCGCGCGGTCGGGGCGCAGGGAGGCGGGCAGGTCGTCGATCCAGAAGGATCCACTCCGCGTCTGCTCGAGGCTGTGCGCGACGACCGATGCCGGGGGCGCCTGCCGTTCGAAGACGGTCGTTCCCATGGGGGTCCTTTCGTCAGGCATCGTCGGCGGCGTGCACGCGGACGCCGCCGACGAAGGTCTGGAGCACCCGGGTCGCGCCGATCCGATCCGCGGGGCCCTCGAAGGGATCGCGGTCGAGCAGGGCGAGATCGGCGGCCTTGCCGACCTCGATGGTCCCGGTGCTGTCGTCGAGGTGGTTCACCCACGCCGAGCCCGCCGTGTAGGCGGTGAGCGACGTGGCGAGGTCGATGGCCTGCTCGGGGAGGAACGGCTCGTAGTCGCCCTCCTCGTGGCCAGGCGCCGCCTGGCGGTTGACCGCCGTGTGGATGGCCGCCATCGGGTCGGGAGTGGACACCGACCAGTCGCTTCCGGCGGCGAGCACCGCGCCGGAGCGCAGGAGGTCGCCGAACGGGTACTGCCAGGCGTCGCGCGGTGCACCGAGGAACGGCAGCGTCAGGTCGACCATCTGGGGCTCCAGCGTGGCCCACAGCGACTGCATGTTCGCCGCGACGCCCAGCCGGCGGAAGCGCGGGATGTCGTCGGGGTGGATGACCTGCAGGTGGGCGATGTGGTGGCGGCCGTCGCCGCGCCCGTTGCGGGCGATCGCGTGCTCCACCGCGTCGAGGCATTCGCGCACGGCGCGGTCGCCGATCGCGTGGAAGTGCACCTGGAAGCCGAGGGCGTCCAGCTGCGGCACGGCCTCGTTCAGGATCTCCGGTGCGACGAACGAGATGCCGGAGTTGTCGGTCGGATGACCGTGGCCGTCGTGGTACGGCTCGAGCATGGCGGCGGTGAAGTTCTCGGCGACGCCGTCCTGCATGATCTTCACGCTCGTCGCCTGGAAGCGGCCGTGACTGAAGCGCTCGCGTCGCTCGACGAGGGACGGGATCTGCTCGAGTCCGGCGGTGCGGTCCCACCAGAGCGCCCCGACGACGCGGCCGGTGAGCGTGCCGTCGATCGCGGCCTGCCGATAGGTCTCGCCCTGATCGACCAGGTCGCTGTAGTCGCCGATGATCGCGTCCTGCCATGCGGTGATGCCGAAGGAGTGCAGGTAGCGCTGCCCGGCCAGCAGGGCCTCGCGCAGGAACGCGGGCGACGGGTCGGCCACCAGTCGGTTGACCAGCGACATCGCGCCCTCGTGGAGGGTGCCCGTCGGATGGCCGTCGGCGTCCCGCTCGATCCGTCCGTCGGCGGGGTCGGGGGTGTCCCGGTCGATCCCCGCACGTCGCAGCGCCTCGGAGTTCACCCACGCGCCGTGGCCGTCGCGGTTGGGGAGGAAGGCGGGGCGGTCCGGGAGCACGCGGTCGAGGGCGGCCGCGGTCGGCGTGCCGCCGGGGAAGGCGGACATCGCCCAGCCGCCGCCGAGCACCCACTCCGAGCCCTCCGCGCCGGTGGGCGGATGCGACGCGGCATAGGCGGCGACCGTCTGCAGGTACTCCTCCTCGGTGGACGCCCCGCCCAGGTCGCAGCGCAGCAGCTCGAGCCCGCCCGAGACGGGATGCACGTGCGCGTCCTGGAAGCCGGGCACGAGCATGCGCCCGCGCAGGTCGACGACCTCGGTGCGCGCGCCGATGAGCTCGCGGACGTCGTCGCCGCCGACGGCGACGATGCGACCGCCCCGCACCGCGACGCCCGTCGCGCGCGAGCGGACGGCGTCGGCCGTGAAGACCGCCCCGCCGACGAAGACCAGTTCTGCGTCCGTCATCCGCGTTCCCTCTTCCCGTGGGCGCCGGTGCCCATCACTCGGTTCCCCTCACTCGGTGCTCATCCGTCGGCGGCCGTCAGCCGCCGCCCATCGTGCGGGCGATGTCGGTGGCGGAGTCGCCGGCGCGGCGCAGCACGAGGGCGACGACCGCGAGGGCGATGAGGGTCAGCAGCAGCATGATCGTCGAGACCGCGGCGACCTCGGGGCGCAGGCCGGAGCGCACCGCCGAGAGCACGTACACGGGCCAGGGCGTGGTTCCGGACACCTGCACGAACGCCGCGACGATCGTGTTGTCCAGGCTGAGGGTGAACGCCAGCAGGAATCCGGCGAGCACCGCGGGCATCGCGAGGGCCAGCGTCACCCGGCGGAACGTCGTCAGCGGCAGCGCGTAGAGGTCGCTCGAGGCCTCCTCCAGGTTCGCCTCCTGTCCGATCAGCCGGGCGCGCACGAGGTAGGAGACGACCGCGGTGGCGAACAGCGAGCTGCCGATCGACAGGCGCACGATGCCGTCGTCGAAGATCGGCATGCCCCAGTCCTGCCCGAGGGTGACGAACCAGGGGAGCAGGGCGACGGCGTCCACGATCTCGGGCGTCACCGACACCAGCAGCAGCAGTCCCAGGAACCACCAGACCCAGCGGCCGGGGTGACGGGCCATCGCGATGCCGGCGAGCGTGCCGAGCGTCGTCGCGATCACCGCCGAGATGAGTGCGGTGACCAGCGAGACCCGCACCGCGTTCTGGACGGCCGGCTTGTCGAGGATCGTCCGGAACGCGTCGAGTCCGAAGCCGTCGAAGGAGACCAGCAGCCGTCCGGTGTTGAACGAGTAGATGACGATGACGATGATCGGCGCGAACAGGAACAGCAGGACGAGCACGCCCCACACGTTCAGCGCGATGTCGGTCCACGACCGGTTCGCGCGCCGCCCGCTGCCCAGCATGGATCCGTCGCGCTGACGCAGGATCGTCTCGGTCTTGGTCGCGCTCACGAGGTCACCTGCGTCTCGGCGTCGGCGCGCGCCGGCGCGGGCGCGGGGGTCGCCGCGGGGGCCGCTCCCAGCACGAGCCGGTTGCGGGAGCGGAACGGGAGCGCGACCAGCCACAGCACGGCGGCCGCCGCGGCGATGGTCAGCGCGATGACGAGCATCAGCACCACGGCCATGGCCGAGCCCAGTGCCCAGTTCTGCGCGGTCTGGAACTGGCTGGCCACCAGCTGGCCCACCATGTTGCCCTTGGCGCCGCCGAGCACGGTCGCGGTGATGTAGTCGCCCATGAGCGGGATGAACACGAGCAGCACGCCGGCCACGACCCCCGGCCGCGACAGCGGCAGCGTCACCCGGAAGAAGGTGCCGACCTTGCCGGCGCCGAGGTCCTTGGACGCCTCGCGCACGGCGGGCCCGACGCGGTCGAAGGCCACGAACAGGGGCAGGATCATCAGCGGCAGGTAGTTGTAGACCACGCCGATGAGCACCGCGGTGCGCGTGTAGAGGAGGTCGAGCGGCCCGTCGAGGAGCCCCAGCGACTGCAGCGCCTGCGACATCCACCCCTCGGGGGCGAGGATCACCTGCCAGCCGATCGTGCGGATGAGGAAGTTCGTCCAGAAGGGGATCAGCACGAGCGCGATGAGGATGCCGCGTCGCTCCGGGCGCACCTTGAAGGCCGTCCAGTACGCCACCGGCGCGCCGATGAGGAAGCACAGGGCGGTGCCGAGCAGCCCCACCCACAGCGTGTTCGCGAACGTCGCGAAGAACGTCGGGGAGAGCGCCTCGAGGTAGCGGTCGAAGGAGAGGACGTCGTTGGCATGGGTGCCGAAGATGCCCGGCTTGTACCCGAAGCTGAACCAGATCACCATCCCCACCGGGGCGACGAAGAAGACGGTCAGCCACACCCACGCGGGGACGGCGAGGAGGCCCCCGAGGGATCTCCTACGCACCCGCGGCGGCCTTCATCTCGTTCCAGATCTCCACGCGCACCGTCTGGGAGTCGTTGAGTTCCTGCTCCTTCATGGCGGCCAGCTGGGCGTCCGAGAAGAAGATGAGGTCGGTCAGCTCCATGCCCGCGTCGGTCGCGCCCTGCTGCATGTCCTTGCCGCCGACGTTGTAGCCGATGTAGTCGAGGTTCAGCATGAGGTTCTCGGGCGTCATCGAGAAGTCGATGAAGGCGTGCGCGGCCTCGGGGTGGGGGGCGCCGGCGGCGATGGCCCAGTTGTCCATCCACAGCTCGGTCACCGGTCCGGGGAGCACCCACTGCCAGCGGTCGGGGTCCGCGGACTCCAGCAGGCCGAGGCGCGCGTCGCCGTTCCACGCCTGCATGAGCACCTGCGTGCCCTGCGGGATGGCGTTGGTCCCGGGGTAGGAGTCGAACGCGGCGATGTGCGGGGCGATCTCCTCCACGAGGAACTTCCGGCACGCCTCGAGCTGATCGGCGTCCTGGGTGTTCCAGTCGAGGTCGTTCGCCCAGAAGTAGGCGCCGATGATCCCGGCGGGGTCGTCGGACATGCTCGTCTTGCCGCTGGCCTCGTTCTGGGCGGCGTCGAAGAAGTCGCTCCACGTCGACAGCTCGCGCGTGATGATCGTCTTGTCGTAGACGAATCCGGTGGTTCCCCACGCCTTGCAGACCGAGTACTCGTTCTCGGGGTCCCATGCGCGTCCGAGCGCGGTCGGGTCCATGTTGGTGAGGTTCGGCAGCAGATCCTTGTTGAACTTGGTCAGCAGGCCGTTCTCGATCATCTGCGGGATGAACACGCCGGTGGGGACCACGATGTCGAAGCCCGACGTGCCCTTCGCGGCGATGAGCTTCGCGATCAGCTCCTCGTTCGAGCTGTAGGAGTCCAGGGTCACCTTCGGGCCGAGGTCGGCGGTGAAGGCCGAGACCACGTCGGGGGAGTCGTAATCCCCCCACGTGTACACCGACAGGGCGTCCTCGAGAGCGCCGCCGGAGGCCTGCGACGAGGGGCTCGTGGTGCTGCCGCCGGGCGCGCAGGCGGCCAGCAGGGCGGTGCCGCCGGCGAGGGCGGCCAGCGAGAGGAAGCGTCGCCGCGACAGTTCGGCGGCGATGCGCGGAACCGCGCTCTCGGGGGCGAGGATGCGCAGCGGGGTGCGGGACTCGGTCATCGGGGCCTCCAGCTCGGGTTGAGGTCGGGATCGGGTGGTGGTGGGTCTGGGGTGCGGCCGGTGCGGCTTCCTGCGGGTGGTCTAGACGGTCGGAGGGGCGATGTAGCCGCCCTCCTCGGCGGCGTGATCGGCGGGGAAGAGCAGCACGTCGCCCGGGGACCACGTGCACACCACCGGATCGCCCACGCGCAGGCTCGGCGCCTCGGGCGTGGGGCGGCGGACGATGAGGCTCTGGTCCTCGCCCAGCCGTACGAGGTACTGCATCGTCTCGCCGAGGTGCGAGATGCCGATGAGCTCCCCGCGCACCGCGTTCGTCTCGGCGAGCCCGCCCGCATCCGCCGCCGCGATCCGCACGTTCTCCGGCCGGACGGCTGCGGCCGCGGCGCCCCCACCGGGCAGGGGCGTCGCGGAGGATCGGACGACTACGTGCGGGGACGACACGGCGTCTCCGCCGGTGAGCGGCCCGTGGAAGAAGTTCTGCTGGCCGACGAAGGCCGCCACGTAGGCGGAGGCGGGGCGGGCGTACACCGTGTCAGCGTCGGCGAGCTGCTCGATGCGACCCTCGCGCATGATGGCGATGCGGTCGCTCATCGACAGGGCCTCGCCCTGGTCGTGCGTGACGAAGACGAACGTGATGCCGAGGCGGGACTGGAGGAGCTTCAACTCGAGCTGCATCTCCTCGCGCAGCTGCCGGTCCAGGGCGCCGAGGGGCTCGTCGAGGAGCAGGACCGAGGGGCGGTTGACCAGGGCGCGCGCCAGCGCGATGCGCTGCTGCTGGCCGCCGGAGAGCTGGGTGGGCCTGCGGTCGGCGAAGCGCCGCATCTGGACCATGTCGAGGGCGGCCGAGACGCGATCGCGGATCTCCGCCTTGGGCGTGCGCCGCTGCTGCATCCCGTAGGCCACGTTCTCGGCGACGGACATGTGCGGGAACAGCGCGTACGCCTGGAAGACGGTGTTCACATCCCGCTTGAAGGGCGGGGATCCGAGCACGCTCCTGCCGGAGATGAGGATGTCGCCGCGGTCGGGGTGCTCGAAGCCCGCGATCATCCGGAGGGTCGTCGTCTTGCCGCACCCGGACGGGCCGAGCAGCGACAGGAATTCACCCGGCTCGATCGTCAGCGACAGATCGTCGACGGCGAGCTGGTCGCCGTAGTGCTTCGTGACGCCCGCCAGCACCACCGCGCCGGGCCCGTGCTCTGCTGGTCCGGGCCGATCGATCGTCGTTTCGGGTGCCGACGTCACGCGTGCTCCGCTCCCCGCGCCAGGGTGGCGCGTGTGTGCGGCCATTCAATACGTCCGACCCGGAGCCCGCAATGATCACGGGGCCGAGCCGGACGAACCCTCCCGGCTGACCGGTCGCCCTGACAGATCGTCCGGGCGGGCGTAACGGAGCGGTAACACCACGGCCTCGCCGCCGACGCCGGCGCGTGCCAGCGTCAGCGGCTCCGGCCGTACGCGCGGTCAGGCGTTTCTGCGCACGACGCGCATGAGCCAGGCGATCACGGCGACGATGATGATGACGAGCCCGATCCACAGGAGGATCTTCGCCGCCTCGACGAAGATGCCGACGAGGAGCAGGGCGATGCCGATGACGAGCAGGATGACAGCGAGTGAGGTCATGCCCTCACCGTGGCCCGCCCGCCGCTGCGGCTCAACCGGGTTGACAGGTCGTCGCCGCAGTGCAACGGCACACGGAAGACGCCGTGCCAGGGTTGCCGAGCAGGGGCGCGATCGGCTATCGGGGCGGGCGGCAGCTGTCAACCCCTTTGCCGGACCGGTGAGCGCGGGGTTGACTCGACAGCACTCAACGTTTCCCGCGCCCTGTGCGCCGCGTCCGCCGCGACACCACTCCGAGGTACCGAGATGAAAGACATCCTGATCGAGGGTCACCGGCTGCTGACCTCCGACGCGATCGCCGACGCCGTGATCGCGTACGCGACTCTGCTGCACGGGGCGGATCAGACCGATGTCGTCGAGTTCCCCACGGTGCACGACGGCGAGCTGTCCCAATGCTCCCTGCTGCTGAGCGGTCATGTCGGCGTCGCGGTGGTCGACGCCACCGACGTGCTGGCGCCGGCGCTGCCCGGTGCGGACGCGGCGGTCGCCGAGATCCTGCGCCGCACGGAGGCGCTGCGCTGACGGTCCGACGCGCCGCGGAGTCTCCGGGAGCGGGTCACCTGTATTAGCGTCGTTCCTGCGCGATCGCTCGCGCCCGACAGCGGAGGCTCCAGTGGGCAAGTTCATCTACGAGGGATCGGTGACGGTCGACTTCGACGACCGGGTGCTGGCGCACGTGCAGGTGGTCGTCGGGCAGAAGCTCCGCCGCGGCGAGGCCTTCCACTTCACGTGGCGTGAGGACCCGAGTGTCGGCGACGGACGCACGTCGGTGTGGCTCCACCCGTCGGCATCGCTCATCTACAAGTACTTCGGAAGCCGGCAGCCGAGCCTCAACCGGGCGTGGCTGGAGGCACTGAACTACACCGCCAACTCGACCAACGGACTGCACGTCGTCCCCGAGCCGCCGGAGTCGAGCGCGACGGAGCAGACGGACTGACTCAGTCCTTCTCGGCCACCTCGACCGACTGGGGGGCCGTGTCCGGCACCTCTTCGCCGCCGTTGTCGATGTGCTCGGCGACGAGGGTCATCCCGCCCGACGAGTTGGCCGACTGCGCGAGCTCCTCGAGCCACTCTCGGCTGAGTTCCGGGTTCTCGGGGTCGTCGAAGACGAACCGGAGCGGAATGGACGGATGCAGCCAGATCGTGCTGCGACCGCGCTCCTCGTCATCGGGATGCGTCCACGACAGGGTGAAGCTCTCGCCTCGCCGGAGCTTGGTGGCGACGACGACCTTGAGGTGCGCGAGCGCACGGTCTTCGATGTGGATCGGCGTGGCCGATCCCCCGTAGTAGATAGTGCCCACGCTCGTACTTTACGCGGTCGGACCGGCTGTCAAGGGGCTCGTGACCTTCCCGGATCGGCGCCTATCGTGACGGGCGCGCTTTCCGCGCCGATCGGGTGCCGATGCGAGAGGACGTGACGTGCGACGAGTCGCTGCCGTGACCGCGGCGATGCTGCTGTCCCTGGCCGTCCTCACCGGGTGCGGGGCATCGATCCCCGCCGACCCCGACGGGGCGCTCGACCGCATCGACGGGGGCGTGCTGCGCGTGGGGGCATCGCCGAGCGACGGCCTCGTCGTCCTGGACGACCCGTCGGGCGCGGACCCCGTCTCGGGACCGCTGCCCGACCTCATCGCCGGCTTCGCGGCCGGCCGTGACGCCCGGGTGCGCTGGACGGTCGGCTCGGAGGAGGATCTCGTCGCGGCGCTCGAGTCAGGCGCCCTCGACGTCGCGATCGGCGGCATGACCGACGACACGCCGTGGAGCGACCGGGTGTCGGTGACCCGGGGCTACACCGGCATCCCCGGAGCGGCGGGCCGCCCGGTCGTCGTGCTCCTGCCGCTCGGCGAGAACGGCCTGCAGTCGGCCCTCGAGGCCTACCTCGACGCGGAGGTCGGCCCGTGATCGGGCGGATGACGTCCATGGGACGCACCGACCTGCCGCCCGCCCAGCAGGCGGCGCTGCGCAGCGCGGTGCGGTGGGAGTGGTTCACGATCGCCTACACCTGCGTGACGATCGCGCTCATCGCCCTCGTCGTGGGCGGGTCGCAGGCGATGAAGACGGCGTGGATCGAGGACATGCTGTCGCTGATCCCGCAGGTGTCGTTCCTCGTCGCGCTGCTCCTCATCCGTCACCGGCCGACCCGTGGGTTCCCGTACGGTCTCCACCGCGCCATGGGCGTCGGACACCTCGTCGCCGGGGTGGCGCTCCTGGCGATCGGCGGCAGCCTTGCGGTCGAGTCGGCGATCGGCCTGCTGCGCGGCGAGCACCCGGCGATCGGCACGGTGAACGTGTTCGGCCAGACGATCTGGCTCGGCTGGTTCATGGTCGCCGTGATGAGCGTCATCGTCATCGGCCCCTTCTTCTACGGGCACGCGAAGGCGAAGCTCGCCCCGGTGCTGCACAACAAGGTCCTCTACGCCGACGCCGACATGGCCAAGGCCGACTGGACGACGACGGTCGCCTCGATCGTCGGCGTGCTCGGCATCGGCATCGGCTGGTGGTGGCTCGATGGCGCCGCGGCCATCTTCATCTCCGCCGGCATCGTCTGGGACGGCTGGCGCAACGCGCGCTCGGCGGTGCTCGACCTCATCGACCAGCGGGCGCGCACGCATGACGACGCCGCGCCGCATCCGCTGGCCGACCGGATCGTGGCGAGCCTGGAGACCCTGCCGTGGGTGGCGCAGGCGTCGGTGCGGATGCGCGACATGGGACAGGTGTTCCACGTCGAGGCCTTCGTCGTGCCGCGCCGCCGCCGCGTGCGTCTCGCACGCGTGGAGGCCGCCCGATCGCAGATCGCGGAGCTGGACTGGAAGGTCCAGGACGTGATCGTCGTCCCGGTGGCGTCGCTGCCGGAGGAGACCCGAGGAAAGGAACGAACATGACCGATCCGCGCACCGCCCACCACGACGGAGGGTTCCCCGACCAGGAGCAGGAGCAGCCCGGACTCACCGGCCGCACCGAGCCCCGCCCCGACCACGGCGAGGACAGCTACCGCGGCAGCGGACGCCTCGAAGGCAAGCGCGCGCTCATCACCGGCGGCGACTCCGGCATCGGCCGCGCCGTCGCGCTCGCGTTCGCGCGGGAGGGCGCGGAGGTCGCGATCGCGCATCTGCCCGAGGAGCAGGAGGACGCCGACGCGACCGTCGCGCTCGTGCGCGCCGAGGGGCGCCGCGGCGTCTCGTTCGCGGGTGACGTGCGCGACGAGGCCTTCGCGACCGCGATCGTCGTCGACGCGGCGCGCGAGCTGGGCGGGCTCGACGTCGTGGTGCTGAACGCGGCCTATCAGAAGGACCGCGACGGGATCGGCTCGCTGGAGACGGCCGAGTTCGATCGCGTGTTCCAGACGAACCTCTACGGCATGCTCTACTCCGCCCGCGCGGCGGTGCCGCTGCTGCAGCCGGGCGCCTCGATCATCGTCACCTCGTCGATCCAGGCGTTCAACCCCTCGCCGGGGATCATCGACTACGCCATGACGAAGGCGGCGCAGGTCGCCTTCGTCAAGGCCGCCGCCGAGGAGCTCGGGCCCGAGGGCATCCGGGTGAACGCGGTCGCGCCCGGCCCGATCTGGACGCCGCTCATCCCGGCGACCGGGTGGGACGCGGAGCGACTCGCCACGTTCGGCCAGGACACGCCGCTCGGCCGTGCCGGGCAGCCCGCCGAGCTGGCCGGCGCGTACGTGTTCCTGGCGTCGGACGAGGCCTCGTTCGTCTCGGGCGCCGTGCTGCCGGTGACCGGCGGAAAGGGCCTCTGAGTCGACCCGGGCGGAGCGTCGCGCGTCAGGCGGCGACGAATCGCCCGGGGTGGGGGCCGTGGAGCTCGCCGTGCAGCCGTTCCATGCGGGCGTCGAGCTCCGCGGCGGTGAGCGCCGCATCGCGCAGCTCCGCAAGGAGGCCGTCGGGCACCGCACCGTCGTACTTGTAGTAGATCTTGTGCTCCAGGCTCGCCCAGAAGTCCATCGCGATGGTGCGGAACTGCACCTCGACGACGGCGTCGATGCGCCCGCTGGAGAGGAAGACGGGCACCTCCACGATCGCGTGCAGGCTCTGGTAGCCGTTCTCCTTGGGGCGGGCGATGTAGTCCTTCACCTCGCGCAGCGTGATGTCGTCCTGTGCGGTCAGGAGGTCGAACAGCCGGTAGGCGTCCTTCGCGAAGCTGGTGGTCACCCGGACGCCGGCGATGTCGGTGATGTGGTCGCGGATGGCGTCGAACGTCGGCTCCACGCCTTTGCGCACGACCTTGTCGATGAGGCTGTCGGCGCTCTTCACGCGGCTCGAGACGTGCTCGATGGGGTTGTACTCATGGGTCAGCAGGAACTCGTCACGGAGGATGCCGATCTTGGTCTCGACCTCGCGGAGGCCGAACTGGTAGCCGAGGAGGAAGCGCTGGAACTCGTCGCGCATCGCACGCAGCTCATGGGGGGAGAAGGTCGCCACCCCGTCGTCGGTCGTGACGGACAGGTGCTGCGGCGACGCTTCCATGGTCCGACCGTATCGATCGACGTTCAGCGGACGCTGTGAGTCGGGGGCGTGCTCAGGCGTACTCAGGCGTCGATGCGCGAGTGCTCGCCGAGTCGGTGCCAGGTGCGGTTGTGGTAGACCAGCGCGTCGCCCGGCTCTCCCGGTGCAACATCGCGGACGACCTGCGACTGCAGCGCGTGCGCGGCGATGACGGTGGAGCCGCCGGCGTCCATCCGCCCGATCACGGCGCAGCGCACCCACGCGCGGACGTCGTGGTACACCGGTTCGCCGGTGACCAGACGCGACCAGCGGTCGGTGTCGGCGAAGCGGTCGACCCCGCTCGTGGCGCCGAGGCGGGCGAGCTCCAGGTCGTGCGCGTCGAGCAGGTGCACGACGATCGTCTCGGCCCGCGAGAGCACGTCGGAGGAGGACGACAGCGACGAGATCGAGAAGATCAGGAGCGGCGGGTCGGCGCTCACCGACGACACCGATGTCGCCGTCAGGGCGACCGGGCCGTCGCCCGCGTCGGCGGTGATCACCGCGACGCCCCCGGGGTGGCCGCGGAACAGCGCCTTGAACTCGTCGGCCGACAGCGAGGACGAGAACTGGTGCTCGGGCGCGTCGATGCGGGCGGCGGGCGAGGTGGTCATCCTTCGACGCTAACCCCGATCCGAGGGGTCGGGGGCGGTGTGTGTGCGTCTGTGACCCCGTGTGAACGAATGTGACGCGCGGGCGCCGGGGCGTGTCGCCGTGTTGCGGGGCCGCGCGACGGGCGGCGTGCTCCTCGGCGACCATGAGGGCATGTCCCGCCTCGTCGACGCCGATCGGCTCTCCGCCGAACTGGAGGGCGCGTCCCCGCCGCGCCTGCTCGACGTGCGATGGCGCCTGAACGAGCCCGAGGGGCGGCCCGCCTACGTGGGCGGTCACCTTCCCGGTGCGGTCTACGTCGACCTGGAGCGGGAGCTCGCCCGTCCCGGACGTCCCGAGGAGGGCCGCTTCCCGCTGCCGGATCCGGCCGATCTCGAGGCCGCCGCGCGCCGGTGGGGGCTGTGGCGCGGTGACCGCGTCGTGGTCTACGACGACAACGACGGCGTGGCTGCGGCGCGGGCGTGGTGGCTGCTGCGGGGGCACGGCATCGACGTGCGGGTGCTCGACGGCGGCTTCCGCGGCTGGCTCCACGCGGGGTATCCGCTCGCGCGAGGCGATCACGCGCCGCCCGCGGGCGACGTCGTGCTGGCGGGGACGGGACCCGCTGTCGCGACCATCCAGGACGCCGCGCTCGCACCGCGCACCGGCGTGCTCGTCGACGTGCGGGCCCCGCAGCACTACCGCGGACAGGTCGGCGGGCTCGATCCTGGCGCCGGGCACATCCCGGGCGCGATCAACATCCCCACCGTCACGCACATCGCCCCCGACGGCCGACTCCACGAGCCGGCCCGGATCCGGGCGGCGCTCGCCGCGCGGGGGGTCACCGCGGAGACGGCGGTCGTCCTGTACTGCAACAACGGCATCGCGTCGGCGCATTCGGCGCTCGCCTTCGCCGTCGCAGGCATCGGCGTCCGTGTGTATCCGGGCTCTTGGAGTCAGTGGAGCCGCTCGCCCGGTCGCCCGATCGCGACCGGCGCCACCCCGGCCGAAGCGATCTCCGCCGTCTGACCCGTCCTCCCGCCTGCGGTGCGCCCCGCCCGCGCTGACGGCCGCCGGACGGTCAGAAGAGCGCGCCCGAAGGGCCATCTCGATCGACCGGTATGCCGATGGGGGCGTCGTCCGTGATGAAGGTGAGAGTGCGCTCCGGCCGGTCGGGATAGTGCCTGCCGGTGGGGCTGGTCCAGTGCAGGATCCCGTCGGGGGTCTGTCTCACCCGCCAGGCGGAGTGGTGTTTCAGGGTGTGGTGCCGTCGGCAGAGGTGGGCGAGGTTGCCGAGCTCGGTCGGTCCGTCGTGTTCGCGGGCGGTGGTGTGGTCGATGTCGCACCTTCGCACCGGGATCCGGCAGCCCGGGAATCGGCAGTGCTCGTCCCGCACCCGCAGCGCCCGCTTCAACTGATCGGACGGCCGGTACCGGTCCACTGCCAGCACGGTTCCGGTGACGGGGTGGGTGAGGACCCGGTCCCACCCGGTAGCGGTGCCCGCCAGCCTCAGCGCCGTCGTCGTGTCGATCGGGGCGCGGCCGGTCAGCTCCGCCGGCGCGTCACCGGCGCCGACGGCCGTGAGGACGGGCACGGTGACCTGCACGTGCGCGACGATCGCCTCCCCCTCCGCGATCGACCCGTTCGACACCTCGGGCGTCGCGTGCCCAGTCAACAGGAGATCCGCGAACACGTCGGCACGGACCTCATCGATCCCGCGGATGTCGTGCACCGTGGGCTCATCCAGCAACATCGCCTCGACGGCCGCATCATCACTTGCACCACGGCGCCCGTCGATCACGCGCCGGGCGTATCGGTCGAGGCGGTCGCGGATCCCGTGCGCCAGATGCGCCGGCAGCGTCGCGATCAGCTCCGCCATGCCGTCGTCGAGGTCGCGCACCCACACGCCCCGTCCCCGCGCGGCCACCGCGTGCCGCTCCGCGAACGGCACCGGATGCAACCGCGCCGCGAGCAGCCGCACCACCGGCCGCAGCCGTCCGGGCGTCTCCCGCCGGGCCACCTCGACCGCGGCCTCCTCGAACACGGCGCGGGCCTCGTCGTCGCCGATCGGCAGTCCCGCCTCGACGATCACCCGCACATGCGCCCCCGAGACGTCCCCGGCATCGAGAGCGGCCCACGCCGCGGGGAACCGCTCCGTCAACACCACCGCGTCCGACAGCAGCCGCTGCACCGTCCGATCCGACACCCGCAGCGCGGCCCCGAGCTGCGCCGCCATCGACCGCAGCGGCACATCCCGCACCCCCGACGGTCCCGGCACGTCCTCCTGCGCCCGCACCACTTCCACGGCCCGCGCCAGCACCGCGGCCTCGCGGGCCTGCAGCGCCGCCATCCCACGCCGGACCTCGACGAGCTCATCGACCACCGCATCCACGGCGTGAAGGTCCGCCGCGAGTGATCCGGTGTTCGTCATGCCCCCATCCTTCCCAGAGGCACCGACACCGACACCCACAAAGCCCCGGTCAGGCCCGCTTCCTGTGGACAACCCCCGCCGGCACCCCACCTGGGGAGGAAACGCCACGGCCCAGCCGCCCCGGCCGGACGAGCGGCTACAGGAAGGGGCGGAGGCGGGGCCACTCGGCATCCGCCCAGGCCGCGACGATCTCGTCGCGCTGATCGACCTGCGACGCCGGGAACGCGATCCCGCGGGTGGGCACCGATGCGCCGAGCTCGACCAGCAGGGGCCGCAGCGACACCTCCACGGCCAGGGCGTGGGCGGGGGAGCCGATCGTCAGGAGCGGCACCGCGGCGACCGCGTGCAGGGCGCCCGCGTCGAAACGGTCGAGGAACGCCTTCAGCAGCCCCGTGTAGGTGGCCTTGTAGGTGGGGCTGGCGACGATGACCACGTCGGCGGCGAGCACCCGATCCCGCGCGGCGTCGACGACGGCGCTCGGGTGCCGGAAGAGCTCGTCGGCGATGTCGGCGAGCTCCACGGTGTCCGCGACCCCCGCTCCCGAGCGCTCCGCGAGGGCCGCGGCGACCGACTCGGCGATGCGGCGCGTGCGGGATCCGGGCTGCGGGTTGCCCACGAGTGCGACGACGGAGGCCATCGGGTGCTCCTAGCTGCGGGGGACGGCGGCGGCGAGGGCCGCGTCGAGGTCGGCGATGAGGTCGGCGGCCGTCTCGATGCCGATCGACAGCCGGATGAGGCCGTCGCCGATCCCGAGGCGCTCGCGCTCCTCGGCCGAGAACGACACGTGGGTCGTCGAGGCCGGGTGGAGGGCCATGGAGCGCACGTCGCCGATGTTGGTCATGCGGCTGAAGACGCGGAGCGCGTCGAAGAAGCGCCGGGCCGCGTCGCGGCCGCCGCGCACGGTGAAGGCGAACACCGAGCCGGCGTGGCCGCCGAAGCGCTCCGTCGCGATCGCGTGGTACTCGCTGCCGGGAAGGCCGGCGAAGCCGACGCTCTCGACGGCCGGGTGCGCGTCGAGCCAGGATGCGACGGCGGCGGCGTTCTCGAGGTGGCGGGCCATCCGCAGCGAGAGTGTCTCGATGCCCTGCTGCAGGAGGAAGGAGTGCACCGGCGACAGCGCGGGACCGAGGTCGTTGACGATGCCGAAGCGGAGGTAGGCCTCCAGCGCGTGGCGGCCGTACGCGTCGACGAACGACGGCTTCCCCGGGCCGGGCGACTCGGTGATCCCGGGGTAGGGGCGTCGGGAGCCCGCCCAGTCGAAGGTGCCGCCGTCGACGATCGCGCCCGACAGCGCCGCGCCGTGACCGGTGAGGAACTTGGTCGACGAGTGCACGACGACGTCGGCGCCGTGCTCCAGCGGACGGATGACGTAAGGCGTCGCCACGGTGTTGTCGACGACGAGCGGGATGCCGTGCCGGCGGGTGATCGCGGCGACCGCGGCCACATCGACGAGGTCGTTCTTCGGGTTGGGGATCGTCTCTACGAAGACGGCCTTGGTCTCGGGGCGGATGAGCCGCTCCCACTCCTCGGCGTCCCGCGGCTCGCGCACGTAATCGACCTCGACGCCCAGGCGTGCGAACGTGCGGTCGAAGAGGATGCGGGTGCCGCTGTAGATGCTGGCGGTCGACAGCAGATGCTCGCCCGCCCCCGCCAGGCCCAGGAGGAGCGCCGTGATCGCGGCCTGCCCCGAGCCGACGACGATGGCGCCGATGCCGCCCTCGAGGGAGGCGATGCGTCCCTCGGCCACGAGGTGGGTGGGATTGAGGTTGCGCGAGTAGAGCTGACCGGCGTCGGCGCCGGTGAACCGCGCCTCGGCCTCGTCGAACGAGGCGAAGCGATAGGCGGCGGACAGGTAGATCGGGGTGACGCGGGCGCCGAAGTTCTCCTCGGGGAGCTCCCCGGCGTGGACCTGCCGGGTGTCGAAGCCGAAGCCCTCCCAGTCGTAGCGCGCCGGAACGGGCGCGACGACCGGCGGCGTCGCGTCGTGGGTCACGAGGCTCCGACGAGTCCGCCCTGCGGACGGAGGAGCCCCGCGCGCGTCAGGCCGAGATAGATCTGGCAGCCGAGGCAGAAGGCGAACACGGCGTTCAGGAACGCGGCGACGAACGCGGCGGCGCCGGCCGCGGGCAGCGCCCACGGCACGCCGACCAGGTGCAGGATCAGGCCGAGGCCGACGACGAAGAGCCCGACGCCCTGCGCGAACCGCGGCGGTCGCGGGTCCTCGAGCTCGGTCGGCGCGGTCAGGCGCGGCCGGATCGCGGTGCGGAACAGCACCGCCCACGGCGCGGTCCGCGGCGACGTCACGCCCCACGCGAACAGCACGGCGACGAGGGCGAGCACGAGGAAGCCCGGGTCGGCCGCGCGGTCGGCGAGGGTCGTGCCGGTGCGGGTCGCGGAGCCCACGAGCGACAGGAAGGTGCCGAGGAGCAGGAGGACGCTCGTGATGGCGGCGGTCACCCGCGGTCCGCGCGGGTCGATGCCGGCGGGACGGGAGGCGGTCGGGTCGGTGGCCATGCCGGAACCCTAGACGCAGACCGGGGTGGCGCACCCGGCAGCCGTCACAGAGCGACACGTGGCGGCGCGCTGCCCGACTTGCCCCCACCGGGGGCGCGGGTTACGGTGGTCGCGTGCACCTGACCTGTCGCTGTTGTCGCTGAGCGCTCACGCGCGCCCTCCGACGACCGACAGATTCGCCGTGCCTCTGTGCGCACGGCACGACCACCAGGACACCTCATGCGCTACGCCACCCACATCGCCGACCTCGTCGGCAACACGCCCCTCGTCCGTCTCGGCAGCGTCACGGACGGCATCCGCGCCACCGTGCTCGCCAAGGTCGAGTACTTCAATCCCGGCAGCTCGGCGAAAGACCGCATCGCGTCGCGCATCATCGACGCGGCCGAGCGCGATGGGCTGCTCCAGCCGGGCGGCACGATCGTCGAGCCGACCAGCGGCAACACCGGGGTGGGACTCGCGCTGGTCGCGCTCCAGCGCGGCTACCGCATGGTGTTCGTCGTGCCCGACAAGTTCGCCGGCGAGAAGGTCGCCGTGCTGAAGGCGTACGGCGCCGAGGTGGTGATGACCCCGACGAGCGTGCCGCCGGAGCACCCCGACTCCTACTACTCCGTCTCGGACCGCCTGGCGCGCGAGATCCCCGGGGCGTTCAAGCCGAACCAGTTCGCGAACCTCAACGGTCCGCGCGGGCACTACGAGACGACCGGCCCCGAGATCTGGCGCGACACCGACGGCCAGGTCACGCACTTCGTCGCGGGGATCGGCACCGGCGGCACGATCAGCGGCACCGGGCGGTTCCTGAAGGACGCGTCGGCCGGAGAGGTCGTCGTCGTCGGCGCCGACCCGGAGGGCTCGATCTACTCCGGCGGACCGATCCACGGCTACGCCGTCGAGGGCGTGGGCGAGGACTTCTGGCCGGCCACCTTCGACCCCGCCGTCGTCGACCGCTACGAGCGGGTCGGCGACTCCGAATCGTTCGCGATGACGCGCCGGCTCGCCCGCGAGGAGGGCCTGCTGGTCGGCGGCTCGTCGGGCATGGCCGTCACCGCGGCGCTGCGGGTGGCGCGCGATCTCCCCGAGGACGCCGTGGTCGTCGTGATGCTGCCCGATCACGGCCGGGGCTACCTCAGCAAGATTTTCGACGACGAGTGGATGCGCGACCACGGCCACGCCGAGCTCCTCGATCCCGCGCTGACCGTCGACACCCCCGCCACCTCCGACCTCCCCGGGAGCCTCGCATGACCGCCTCAGACGCCGCCCGCGGCTTCGCCAGCCTCGCCGTCCACGCCGGTCAGGAGTTCGACCCGACGACCGGCGCGGTGATCCCGCCCGTCCACTTCTCGACGACGTATGCCCAGGACGGCATCGGGGGGCTCCGGCAGGGCTACGAGTACGGCCGCAGCGGCAATCCGACCCGCACCGCCCTCCAGGTGCAACTGGCCGCGATCGAGGGCGGCGCGCACGCCTTCTCGTTCGCCTCCGGCCTGGCCGCCGAGGACGCGCTGCTGCGCGCAGTGCTCCAGCCGGGCGACGAGGTGCTCCTCGGCAGCGACGTCTACGGCGGCACCCACCGTCTCATCTCCCGCATCCTCGGCCCGTGGGGCGTGAAACTGCGCGTCGTCGACCTGAGCGATCCGGATGCCGTCCGCGCCGCGGTCGCCGAGCGTCCGCCGCGCATCCTGTGGGTCGAGACACCGTCCAACCCGCTGCTGCGCATCACCGACATCGCCGCGCTCGTCGAGGTCGGTCACGCCGCGGGCTCGCTGGTCGTCGTCGACAACACCTTCGCCACACCCGCCCTGCAGCAGCCGCTCGCCCTCGGCGCCGACGTCGTCGTGCACTCGACCACGAAGTACCTCGGCGGGCACTCCGATGTCGTCGGGGGTGCGCTCGTGCTCGACGACGACGCCCTCGCCGAGAAGATCGGCTTCCTCCAGTTCGCCGTCGGCGCGGTGTCGGGCCCTCTCGACGCGTGGCTCACGACGCGCGGGGTGAAGACGCTCGCCGTCCGCATGCAGCGGCACAGCGAGAACGCCGCCGCGATCGCCGCATTCCTCGACGGGCATGAACGCGTCGCGCGGGTGTACTACCCGGGCCTGGCATCGCACCCGGGGCACGAGATCGCGGCGCGGCAGATGTCCGCGTTCGGCGGCATCGTCTCAGTGGCCCTGGAGTCCGGCGAGGCCGCACGACGCTTCGCCGAGTCCACGCGGCTGTTCCAGCTCGCCGAGTCGCTCGGCGGGGTGGAGTCGCTCGTGAACTATCCCGACGCGATGACCCACGCCTCCGTGCGGGGCACGGAGGCCGCCGTCCCGGTGGAGGTGGTGCGCCTCTCGGTCGGCATCGAGGACGCCGACGACCTGCTGGCCGACGTGGAGCAGGCCCTGCGCGCCTGAACCGTGCCGTCTCGGAAGCGGCCGGGACGCACGCGCCGGTGATTCACCCCGCCGTGCGGGCCGCCTCGGTCACGCGTCCTCCTGCCGGTTCCGGCGCAGCGACCAGCGCCGACGGCGCGGCGGGTCCGGCGCGGGGGGAGGGGTGCGCGCCGCACGCCGCGCACGCCAGGCGTCGACCTCGGCGTCGACGTCGCGGGTGGGCGTCACGACCGGCGGCCCGCCCTGGAGCTGGCGGCGCGCTTCCACCACCCGGCGGTTGAAGTCGGTGACGTAGTCGCGCACGTCGGACTCCCGGGTGAGCGCGTCCACGCGCTCGTCGAACTCGGCGTGCTCGACCCGCAGCCGCAGCGCCGGCGGTCCGAGGCCGGTCAGCTGCTCGGTCTGGATCTTGCGCCGGATCCACCAGTTCGGGTCGTGGTGGTCGCCCAGCCCCTCGAGCGGCTTGCCGTAGCCGGGCAGGTCGTCGAAATCGCCGCGGCGGATGGCCTGCTGGATCGCCGTCTCGACGTACATCGCCCGCTCGTGGGCGGTCGGCGCAGCGGGATCGGCACGCGGAGCGGCGGACGCGGGATCGGCGCGCGGAGCGGCGGACGCGGGATCGGCATCCTCGTCGCCCGCGAATCCGGCCTCGCGGGCGGCCTTGTCCACGCGATAGCGAGCGGCGTCCAGCCGCGGATCCTCGGCCATTCCTCCAGCCTAAGCGCCTCTCGGCTGGCGGGCACGATACCCGGCATGTATATACTCGGAAATCACATACCGGGTATGCACCCGGTCGTGCAACCGAGGGAGACGCGGATGTCGGTGCGACAGAGCCTGCTGGCCATTCTGGATCAGGGCCCCTGCTACGGCTACCAGCTGCGGGCGGAGTTCGACCGGCGCACCGGCTCGACCTGGCCGCTCAACGTCGGCCAGATCTACAACACACTCGACCGGCTGGAGCGCGACGGCCTGGTGGCCAAGGGCGACGTCGACGAGCAGGGCCACGTGTACTGGCAGATCACCGAGGCGGGATCCGCCGAGGTCCGCGCCTGGCTGTCGTCCCCCGTGGAACGCAGCCACGGCACCCGCGACGAGCTCGCGATCAAGCTCGCCGTGGCCGCGACGCTCCCCGGGGTCGACGTCTCCGAGGTCATCCAGACCCAGCGCCTCGCCTCGCTCTCGCAGCTGCAGGAGCTCAACCGCGCGAAGTACGCCGGAGCGAACCCCGACGGTCCCGAGGAGCTCGCCTGGTCGCTCGTCGTGGACTCGATGATCTTCTCCGCCGAGGCGGAGGTGCGCTGGCTCGACCACACCGAGCAGCGCCTGGCGATGCACCCCCAGCATGCGATGGCCCTCGAGCTGTCCACCGAGCGGCCCAAGCGCGGCCGGCCGGCGCTGCGCCCCGCCGCCGAGAGCGCGGCCCGCGCGTGACCGCGGTCCTCCAGCTCATCGGCGTCACCCAGCAGTACGGCGCGGGCGCGACCAGCGTCTCGGCGCTGTCGGGCGTCGATCTGACGGTCGCCAAGGGCGAGCTGGTGGCCATCATGGGGGCCTCGGGCTCGGGCAAGTCGACCCTGCTCTCCATCGCCGGCGGCCTGCAGAAGCCGACGACCGGCGAGGTCGTCGTCGAGGGGACGTACCTGTCGACGGCATCCACCCGCGAACTCGCGCAGCTGCGGCGGCGCTCCCTGGGATTCGTCTTCCAGGACTTCAATCTCATCCCGACCCTCACGGCCCTCGAGAACGTGACGCTGCCGCTGGAGCTCGACGGCTTCCGGGCCCGCGCAGCGCGCCGTGCGGGTCGGGATGCGCTCGTCTCCGTCGGCCTCGACGCGAAGTTCGACGCGTACCCCGACGACCTCTCCGGAGGTCAGCAGCAGCGCGTCGCGATCGCCCGCGCCGTCGTGGGCGGGCGGCGGCTGATCCTCGCGGACGAACCGACGGGCGCGCTGGACTCGGTCACCGGCGAGGCGGTGATGAAGATGATCCGCTCGCGGGTCGATCAGGGTGCGGCCGGCATCCTCGTCACCCACGAGGCCCGGCATGCGGCGTGGGCCGACCGGATCGTGTTCCTCCGCGACGGCCGGATCATCGACCAGTCGCAGCGCGACGGCGCCGACTCGCTGCTGGCGAGGGCGCGGTGACCGGCACGCTGGAGCGTGCGGAGTCCGTGGGGACGGATCCGCACGCCCGGCAGCCGGGACTCGAGTCGTCGCGGTGGGCGCGGTGGCGGGTGGCGGTGCGCCTGGCTCGGCGTCAGGTGCGTCGCACGTGGGTGTCGAGCCTGCTCATCATGACCCTCGTGGCGCTGCCCATCGCGGCGATGGCGGGGGCGGCCATCTTCGTGGACAGCATGATCGGCACGCCCGAGGAGCGCGCCGACGTGGAGCTCGGCCGGATGGCGGCCTGGGTGCAGCCCGCGGGGGTGGCCGGTGCCGGGTTCTGGCAGGCGCCGGGCGAGCCGTTCTGGAACGGCTACCCGCGCGATGCCGACGGCGGCGGGGGCGAGCAGCCGGAAGGGGAGATCCCGACCGATCCGCTCGACGCCCTTCCCGCAGGCACCGAGACGGTGCCGATCGGCTCGGGTCAGGTGCGGATCGACACCGCGGCCGGGGTGGCGGCGGTGCAGGCCTGGGCGGGCGCCGCGTGGGATCCGCGGTTCGCGGGGCGGTTCGACGTGATCGACGGCCGCGCCCCGGTCACGGACGACGAGGTGATGGTCACACCGGCCACCCTGGAGCGGACCGGCGTCGCGGTCGGCGGTGTGTTGCGCAGCGACGACCGCGACTACACGATCACCGGCACGATCGAGGTCGCCGACCTGCCCGACGCCGACAGCGCGGTCGTGTTCGCCGACGCGGAGCGCTTCGCCGACCGGCGCTGGTACCTGCCCGAGACCGCGCTCTCGTGGGCGGACGTGCAGGAGCTGAACGAAGCGGGCATGATCGCCTACGCCCGCGCGGTCGTCCTCGATCCGCCGCCGTTCTCGGTCGACGGCGAGTGGATGCTCGACCGTGCCACCCAGGACTTCTACAGCCGGCTCGCGCTCGCCGCCAGCCTCGGCGCGGCGGGGGTGGCCGCCGGGTACATGGTCGTCATGCTCGCCGGCGCCGCGTTCGCGGTGAGTGCGCGCCGGCAGCAGCGCGCCCTCGCGATCGCGGCGAGCGTCGGCGCCGACGCGCGCGACCTCCGGCGCACCGTCCGCCTGCAGGGCACGGTGCTGGGCCTCGTCGGAGGTGTGGTCGGGGTGGCCCTGGGCATCGGCCTGGCTGCGCTCACCCTCGCGATCGTGGACAACGGCTCCGCGACGCAGTTCTGGGGCTTCCACGTGCCGTGCCTGCTGCTGGTCGGCATCCTCGTCTTCGCCGTCCTCATCGGGACCGCGGCGGCGCTCATGCCGGCCCGCGGTGTCGCGAAGTCGGATGCGATGAGCGCGCTGCGCGGCGCCCGTCGCCCGCAGAAGGTCACCGCGTCGCGTCCGATCTGGGGATCGGTCATGCTCGTCGGCGGTGTCGCCCTCACGATCCTGTCCGGCCTCGCCGCTGCGGCCGTCACGGCGAGCTCGTCCATCCCGTACGACTCGCCGCTGCGCTGGCTGCCGACCGTCGGCATCATCGTCGGACCGATCGTCGCGCAGCTGGGGATCGTCCTGTCGGGGCGGTGGCTGCTCTGGCTCGCCTCGCTCGCGCTGTCGAAGCTGGGCATCGCCGCACGGATCGCCTCGCGGGATGCCGTCGCCAACGGCGCGCGCACGGTGCCGGCCTTCGCGGCGATCGGAGCGACCGTGTTCGCCGGGGTGTTCGCCGTCGGCATGGGCGGGATGGTCACCGGGCAGACGGCCCGCTCGTGGACGTACTCCGCCCCGGTCGGCACCGCCATCGGCTCGCTGTACTCGCGCACCCCGGACCTGCTCACCCGCGAGCAGGCGGAGGCGGCCGCGGCCGAGACCGTCGCGGTCTACCGCGAGGTGGGCGCGACGGCCACGGGCGTCGCCGAACGGCAGCAGCCCCTCTGGGTCGAGAGCGAGGCGGACATCCCCGAGGACCTGCTCCGCGCGACCACCGTGCGACCCGATCGGAACCTCATCGATCCCGCCAGCGTCGACGGATGGGGATACTCGACCGAGCTCGCGGACCCGCAGAACAACATCTCGGTCATCGCCGTCGACGACATCGAGACCGTCACCGGCATCCGCCTGACGGAGCGGCAGCGCGCCGCCTACGACGCGGGCGCGGCGCTCGTGACCGATGCGGGCCTCGTCACCGACGGCCGGATCGAGGTCTCCGCGTGGACGGAGCGGCAATGGCAGTTCGGCGGCGCGCCCACCAATGTGCTGCGGCCTGCGCCGGGCGAGGACATCGAGGAGCCGGTGTGGTCGAAGGGTCTCGACGCGTTCGTGGTCGCCGCCCCGCATCAGGCGGTGCAGGTCGCGGTCTCCCCGGCGACAGGGGAGAAGCTCGGCATCGAGGTGGTGCCGCTCATGGTGTACGGCGGCTTCGACGGGGCGCCGACGACAGAGCAGTCCGATCGGCTCCGGGCGCTCGGGGAGAACCTGCAGAACGATGACTACGCGGCGTCGGTCTGGGTGGAGACCGGGCCGATCGGCGCCGAGTCCTGGCTCGTACCGTTGCTGGTGGCGGTCGCCGTGCTCGTCGTCGGAGCGAGCGCGGTCGCCCTCGGGCTCGCGCGCTTCGAGCGGCGCCCCGACGATGCGACGCTCACCGCCGTCGGTGGCACCGACGGCCTCCGCCGCCGGATCGGGTTCTGGCAGGGACTCGTGATCGTGGGATTCGGGACCTTCGCCGGCGCCGCCGCCGGCATCCTCCCGCCGATCGGCTTCCTGCTGCAGTCGCAGGTCGACACCGGGCGGGAGCTCTCGATCGCGGACGTGCCGTGGTTGCTGCTCGCCGCGCTCGCCGTCGCGCTGCCGCTGGTGATCGCCGTCGCCAACGCCGTCGTCCCGCCCCGCCGCCCCGACCTCACCCGCCGCACCGCGATCGCCTGACCCCCTCCCGCCCCCGCTCCTGGTCATCCCGCGAGCCGACACGCTGTGTGCGAGCCGACACGATGCGAACCGCGCGGGAGGTGTCGGCTCGCGCGGATCGTGTCGGCTCGCGGACTGGAGGAGGATAACGTCGGAACATGCCCCACCCTCTCGTGACCGCCGCCGAGCTCGCCGCACTGCTGGACGCGGAGGCGCCGCCGATCGTGCTCGACGTGCGGTGGCGGCTCGATGCGCCCGACGGCCGCGCCGCGTTCGAGCAGGGGCACGTGCCCTCGGCGCAGTACGTGAGTCTCGACGACGACCTCGCGGCACACGGCGCGCCGACCGACGGGCGGCATCCGCTCCCTGCTCCCGATGTGTTCGCCGAGACCGTCCGCCGCTGGGGCGTGTCGGAGGGGGACACCGTCGTCGTGTACGACGACTGGCTGACCTACGGCGCGGCGCGGGCGTGGTGGATGCTGACCGACGCCGGCATTCCGGCACGGGTGCTCGACGGCGGCCTCGCGGCGTGGCGGGATGCCGGTCTGCCCCTCGAGCCGGGCCCCGGTACGCCCCGCGCGCCGGGCACCGTCACCGTCGCGTCGGGGCTCCTGCCGCAGCTGGACATCGACGAGGCGGCGGCGCTTCCGGGCACCGGCATCCTGCTCGACGTCCGGGCGCCGGAACGGTACCGCGGCGACACCGAGCCCATCGATCCGCGCGCGGGGCACATCCCCGGTGCGATCAACTCGCCGACGGTCGACAGCAACGCCGCCGACGGCCGGTTCCTCCCGCCCGAGGAGCTGCGCGCGCGCTTCGTCTCCGCGGGGGCGCGTGCGGACGAGGCGGTCGGCGTCTACTGCGGGTCGGGCGTCTCGGCATCCCACGCCGCCCTGGCCCTCACGCTCGCGGGATTCACCCCGGCCCTCTACGTCGGATCCTGGAGCCAGTGGGCGAACCACCCCGACCGCCCGGCGGCCGTCGGCGCCCGCCCCTGACGCCCCCTCGCGCCTCCCACCGCCCTCTTCGCCGAGCCGACACGCTGCGGCCGAACCGACACGATATTGGGCGTCAGAAGCGTGTGGGTTCGCGCGAATCTTGTCGGCTCGGCAGAGGAAGGAAGAAGAAGGGGCTGCGTCAGGTGAGGAGCGGGGCGAGCTCGGCGGCGGCGGAGACGAGGATGGCGGCGGTGTCGGCGGGATCGGCCACCCGACGGGGCGGGCCGGCGAAGGCGAGCGCCCCCGCGAGCACGCCGCCGTCGCCGCGGATCGGCGCGGCCAGACACCCCGTGGTCGCCGCCTCCCGGCGCACGACGCCGAAGCGCGCGAGGTCGTCGCGGTCGGCGGTGTCCCCGCCGTCGCGCTCCCGCAGCAGCAGCCGCCCGACGGCGTAGCGCTCGGGCTCGCGCGCCAGGCGCACCGGATCCGACAGCGGGAAGTCCGGGTCGGCGTCGGCGACGACGACCCGCCCGTCGACGTACATGACGAGGTGGATGCCGCCGCGCACCTGTCCCCGCACGCGTGCCAGGACGGCGTGCGCCGCCCGCGGAACGTGCACCGGGGCTGCCGCGACCGCCAGATGGACCACCTTCGCGCCGAGGGCGAAGCCGCTCAGGTCGGGGGTGCGGACGAGGAACTCGTCCTGCACGAGGAGATTGAGCAGGCGGTACGCCGTGGCGCGCGGCATCGCGAGCGCTTCGGAGATCTCCCGCGCCGTGGTGCCCGGGCCGAGAGCGGCGACCGCCTCGAGGACGGTGAGGGCGCTGTGCACCGCGCGCGGCTGGCGGGCCGTCAGCGAGGGCGCCGCGGGGCCCGTCGCCGGACCGGGCGCCGGGCCGTCCATCACCCCTCCTTCCGCGCCACGCCGCCGAGGACCTGCGCCGCGACGGGCTCGTCGTACCCGCCGACGCCGTCCAGCCGCGCCGCGCCCGGCCGCATCCGCCACGCGATGAGCGCCGCCGCCGCGGCCGCCAGCGCGATCGAGATCCACACGCCCGAGTTCCCCACCTGGGCCTCCACGACGAGGTAGACCCCCAGGCACGCGATGATCGCCGCGGCGGCGACCATCGCGACGGCGGCCGCCCACGCGGTGGTCTCGCCGATCCTGCGGAGGAACAGGGGTGCGGCGACGCAGACGATCGCGTACGCGACGATGTACCCCACCGCCGAGACGACGATGACGGACTCCATCGCGTCCCAGGGGCGGATGCCGCCGGCCACCAGCGCGAGCGGGATCGCGGCGATCACGGGCACCGAGACGGCGACGGCGCCGATGGGGGTGCGGTGACGGGCATGGGCGCGGCCGAACAGCGGCGGCACGACGCCGTCACGGCCGAGCGCGAACAGCACGCGGGTGAGCGCGGTCGTGGAGGCGAGCGCGCAGGCGAGGAAGGAGGCGGCGATGCCGACGTCGGCGGCCGCAGCCCACCCCTGCAGTCCGAACAGCGCGGCGAGCTCGTCGATGGGCGCCTCGGAGGCGACGAGGTCGCGGCCCGCGGCGGCGAAGCCGGCGACCTGCGTGTAGGCGGCCAGCAGGTACAGCGTGCCGGCGACGAGCACGGTCCACACGATCGCCCGCGGGATGTTCCGCAGGGGCGAGCGCGCCTCGACGCCGAGGGTGGCGGCGCTCTCGAACCCCACGAACGCGGTCAGTGCGAGCACCGCGCCCGCGGCGACCGCCGATGCCGATACCCCTCCGGGCGCGGACGGCCACAGCGCCTCGGGCTGCAGCGGCCCGATGTGCACGAGGAGGGCGATCAGCAGGGCCACGACGAGCGCCACCGACACCGCCTCCACCACCAGGGCGACGCGGGAGGACAGGCGGATGCCGCGCACGAGCACGATCGCCAGCACCGCCGCCTCGCCGGCGAGGGAGAGGGCCGACAGCAGCGGTGCCGGCGCGGACGGCCACACGCGCGACATCATGAGCGAGAGGTAGTGGGCGCCGCCGAGCAGGGCGAACACCGAGATGAAGGCGTAGCCGACGATGATCGCGGCGGCCGTGGCGAGCCCCGCCGACGGGCCGAGCCCGCGCGCCGCGTACGTGTAGAGCGACCCGCTGGCGGCCAGCCGCCGGGCGAACTGGTTGACGGTCCAGGCCACGAGGAGCGCGAGCAGGGTCGCGACGGCGACGGCGAGCACCGTCGCGCCTCCGGCGGCGCCGGCGACCAGCAGGATCACCGTCGTCGCGGCCGCCGTCGGGGCCACGGCGGCCACCGACTGCGCGAGCACGTCGGCGAAGCCGACCGTCCGCCGCTCCAGGCCGTGCAGCGGCGAGCGTGCGGCGAAGTCGTGCACCGGATCGGGTCGCGCGATCGCGCGCTCCAGAGCTGTCATGCGACCTCCCGGGGATCGCCTCGACGGTATCCGGGCGCCGTTGCCCCGTGGCTACCGCCGTGTTTCGGGCTCGTGTCGCCCGAATGAGACACGGCGACGCCGGCCGTCCCGTTCGGCGGCGCCGGTTTTTCACGGCCCCGAGACGGTGAGGCAATCGCGGCCCGCGACCCTGGTCGCAGTCGACCCGTCCGCCGCCACCGGCACCACCGTCAGAAGAGGAACACCATGACCCAGCTCGAATCCCCGGGCGTCGAGGCATCCGCCAAGCGGGTGCTCACCGGCTCCCTCGGCGCCACCGCGATCGTCTTCATGGTGGTCGCCGCCGCCTCCCCGCTCACCGTCATCGGCGGGGCCGCACCGCTGGGCATCCTGCTCGGCAACGGCGTCGGCTTCCCCGCCCTGTACGCGGTGAGCGCGGTCATCCTGCTGCTGTTCGCCGTCGGGCTGGCCGCGATGTCCCGCCACATCCCGCGTCCGGGCGCGTTCTTCACCTACGTCGGCTACGGGCTCGGCCGCTCGACCGGGCTCGCCGCCGCGTGGGTCGCGATGCTCACGTACACGACCATCCAGGTGTCGGTGTACGGCTACATCGGCTTCATCCTCAGCTACACGGTGGAGACCTACGCCGGCGTCGCGCTGCCGTGGTGGCTGTTCGCCCTGCTGATCATCGGGCTCGTCGGCATCCTCGGCTACCGCCACATCGACCTGTCGAGCAAGGTGCTGGGCGTGCTCCTCATCGCCGAGGTCGGCATCGTGGCGGTGCTCGTCGCGGTCGTCGTGTTCTCCGGCGGAGGTCCCGAGGGCCTGAGCCTGGCGCCCTTCGAGCCGGCGAACGTCGTGAGCGGCTCGCCGGGCGTCGGCCTCATGTTCGCGATCGCGGCCTTCATCGGCTTCGAGGCGACGGCGATCTTCCGCGACGAGGCGCGCGACCCCGACCGCACGATCCCGCGCGCCACGTACATGGCCGTCATCGGCATCGGCGTCTTCTACACCGTCGCCTCCTGGGGCCTGGTGATGGCCTGGGGTCCGGGCAGCGTCGTCGACGAGGCCGCAGCCGACCCGGGCAGCCTGATCCTCCGCACGATGGCCACCTACCTCGGGGCCACCGGCGAGATCATCACCAACGTCCTGCTGATCACGTCGATGTTCGCCTGCGTCCTCTCGTTCCACAACGTCGTCACCCGCTACCAGCACTCGATGGCCTCCGCCGGGGTCCTCCCGGACGGCCTCGCGTCGGTGCACGCGCGCCACCTGTCGCCGCACACCTCCTCGATCGTGCAGACGGCCACCGCCGCGGTGCTCATCGCGGTCTTCGCCGGGTTCCAGCTCGACCCCGTGCTGGCCGTCTTCACCTGGTTCGCCGGCGTCGCGACGCTCGCGATCGCGATCCTCATGGCGCTGACATCCGTCGCGGTGATCGCGTACTTCCTCAAGACCCGCAAGGACACCCGCGCCTGGAACACGATCATCGCGCCCGGACTCGGCTTCCTCGGTCTGATCCTGTCGGCGGCGCTCATCGTGGCCTACTTCCCGATCATGGTCGGCGACGTCGACGCCGAAGGCGCTCCCGTCTTCGGCGGGCTCAGCTGGTTCCTGCTCGCGCTCGTCGTGGTCTTCCCCGTGCTCGGCTACCTCCAGGCCGCCTGGATCAAGAAGCGCCGTCCGGCCGCCTACGCGAAGCTCACCGACGCGATCGCCGGCTGACGGCGTCCCGCCCTCCCTTTCCCGCCCCACCCGCACCAGAGAGATCCCTTCATGACCGACACCCTCACCGCCGACCTCGCCGCCGCGACGCCCGCCGCACCGGCGCACCCGCTCGCCTCCCTGACCGCCGCCGAGATCGAGGCGGTGCGCGCCATCGTCCTCGACCTGCCGACCACGACCGACCGCACGCGGTTCGCGTACGTCGGACTGGAGGAGCCCGCCAAGGGCGAGATCCTCGCGTGGGAGCAGGGCGGCCCGGCCCCCGAGCGGCGCGCCCGGGTGCAGCTGCTCGACATGACGACCACCCGCTCGAGCGACCTCGTGGTGTCCCTCGGCAGCGGCAGCGTCGTGAGCGAGCACGTGCTCGACGGCACGGCCGGGCAGCTCCCGATCCTCGACGCCGAGTTCGAGGAGGTCGGTCTCATCGCGGGCGCCGACCCGGAGTGGGTCGCGGCGCTCGCCGCCCGCGGACTGAGCGTCGACGACGTGGTGCTCGTGCCGCTGTCGGCCGGCCACTACGGCTACGGCGACGAGGATGGCAAGCGCATCCTCCGCACCTTCGCCTTCCAGCAGTTCCACGCCAAGGACCACCCGTGGGCGCACCCCGTCGACGGGCTGACCGCCTACATCGACGTGGCCGCGCGGAAGGTCATCCGCATCGTCGATACGCCCGGGTTCGAGATCCCGCAGACCAGCGGCAACTTCGACGACCCGGCGTTGCAGGGCCCGCCGCTGGAGGGGCTCAAGCCGATCGAGATCACCCAGCCGGAGGGTGCGAGCTTCACGGTCGACGACGAGCACGTGACCTGGGGCGACTGGGACCTGCGCATCGGCTTCGACACCCGCGAGGGCCTGATCCTCCGCCAGCTGCAGTTCCAGGGGCGACCCGTGATGTACCGCGGATCGATCAGCGAGATGGTCGTGCCCTACGCCGACCCCGCGCCCAACCGGTTCTGGCAGAACTACTTCGACACCGGCGAGTACCTGTTCGGCCGTTACACCAACGAGCTCGAGCTCGGCTGCGACTGCGTCGGCGACATCACCTACGTCGACGCCGTCCTCTCCGACGAGCTCGGTTCGCCCCGCACGGTGCGCAACGCCGTCTGCATGCACGAGGAGGACTTCGGGTCGCTGTGGAAGCACACCGACCTCTTCACCGGATCCAACGAGGTGCGCCGTCAGCGACGCCTGGTGATCTCCTTCTTCACCACCGTCGGCAACTACGACTACGGGTTCTTCTGGTACCTGTACCTCGACGGCACCATCGAGTGCGAGGCCAAGCTCACCGGCATCCTGTTCACCTCGTCGTACCCCGGCGAGGACTACCCCTACGCGTCGCAGGTCGCCCCGGGCCTGGGTGCGCCCTACCACCAGCACCTCTTCTCCGCGCGACTGGACATGACCGTCGACGGGCAGGCGAACGTCGTCAACGAGATCGACGCCGTGCGGGTGCCGATCTCCGAGGGCAACCCGGCGGGCAACGCCTTCACCAAGAAGGTGACGCCGATCGTGAGCGAGGCGGTCTCGGGACGCGTCGCGGACGGATCGGTCGGCCGCGTCTGGCAGATCGCCTCGACCGAGAAGACGACCTCGCTCGGTCAGCCGACCTCGTACGTCCTGTTCCCGGAGGCGCATCCGATCCTCCTCGCCGACGACGCGTCGTCGATCGCCTCGCGGGCGGCGTTCGCGACGAAGAACCTGTTCGTCACCAAGTACGACCCGGCCGAGCGCTACGCCGCGGGCGACTTCGTCAACCAGCACCCTGGCGGAGGCGGCATCCCGGAGTTCATCGCGGGCGACGAGCCCCTGGTGGGCGAGGACCTCGTCGTCTGGCACACCTTCGGGCTGACCCACTTCCCTCGCAACGAGGACTGGCCGGTCATGCCCATGGACTACGCGAAGTTCACGCTCAAGCCGTACAACTTCTTCGAGCGCAACCCCGCGCTGCACATCCCGGCACCGGTCTCGGACCACTGCTCGGCGGGCACGGCGGCCGCGCACGCCGGTGGGTACGGTCCCGTCGCCGGTGCGCACGATCACGGTGCGCACGATCACGGTGCGCACGATCACGGTGCCCACGATCACGGTGCCCACGATCACGGTGCGCACGGCCACCACGGCCACCACTGAGCGCGTGGGCGAGGTCCTCCACCTGTGGGCCCTCGCGCCCGCCACGGTCGGCGCGTGCTGCGTCGCCGCCGACCGTGGCCGCGCGCGGGTGCCCGAATTCGCCGCCGCCGCGCTCATGCTCGTCGCGATGGCCGACGTCGGCACCGGGGCGCGCCTGATCGCGCCGGTGCTGTGGGCGCTGCTGCTGGTCGTCGGGGCCATGGGCCTGGCGGCGCTGCGGGGCGCACGGCGGCCGCGCCCGGCCGCGGGAGAGCGGATGCCGCATCCCTCCCGCGCGATGACGGTGATGACGGCGCTCGGCCTGGTGGTCATGGCCGCGCTCATGATCACGATGGGGACGGTTGCTCCGTCGTCCGTCGCGGACGCGGGCGGCGGTCACGGCCACGGTGGGCTCGGCGCGGTCGGCGGCGGGCTCGGGATGGTGGTCGCGCTCACGACGGTGGTCGCCGCGGGATACGTCGCGGTCTCGGCGGTCGCCGCCGTCCGCTCCACCCTCCGGCTGGACCGCGTCCAGTACGTCTCGATGGCCGCCGCCACCGCGCTCATGGCCGCCGCCACCGCCGCCTGACCCCCTCCCTCCTCCCTCCCTCCCCCCTCCCTCTCTCCCTCCCCCCTCCTGCGCCGAGCCGACACGTCCCTACCGAGCCGACACGCTTTTGCGCGTGCGCAGCGTGTCGGCTCGCGCACAACGTGTCGGCTCGGCGGCGCCGGCAGCGGCCGGACGGGAGCAGACTGGGAGCATGCGTGCGACGTACATGTACGGACCCGGCGACGTCCGGGTGATCGATGTCCCCGATCCGGCGATCGAGGAGCCGACGGATGCCCTGCTGCGCACGCTCGTGGCCTGCGTCTGCGGCAGCGATCTGCACCCGTACCACTCGATGGAGCCGAGCGAGCACGGCCGCTCGATGGGTCACGAGATGATCGGCGTCGTCGAGGAGGTCGGCGCGGAGGTCGCGACCGTGCGCCCGGGCGACGTCGTGATCGTGCCGTTCGTGTGGTCGTGCGGCGTGTGCGACTTCTGCCGCGCGGGGCTGCAGACCTCGTGCCGGATCGGCGGCCTCGCGAACGCTCCGCGCACCGGCGGCGCGCAGGCCCAGTACCGCCGCGCTCCGCTGGCCGACGGCACCCTCTCCCGCGTCGACGTGGCCGAGGACGACGAGCGCATGCCGGGACTCCTCACCTTGAGCGACGTCTACGGCACCGGGTGGCATGCCGCCGTCACCGGCGGCGTCGCTCCCGGCGCGTCGGTGACCGTCATCGGCGACGGCGCGGTGGGACTGCTCGCCGTGCTGTCGGCGGCGCAGCTGGGTGCCGAGCGGATCGTGCTGATGGGGCGACACGAGGCACGCACCGACCTCGGCCGGCGATTCGGCGCGACCGATGTCGTGGCGGCCCGGGGCGAGGAGGGCGTCGAGGCCGTCCGCGCGCTCACCGGCGGCGACGGCACCCACGTGGTGATCGACGCGGTCGGCCATCTCCCCGCCTACGAGCAGGCGCTCGGGGTCGTCCGCGACGGCGGGGTCGTCACCCGGGTGGGCGTGCCCCAGTACTCGACGGGCCCGATCGGCCGCGAGCAGTTCGTCCGCAACGTCACCATCACGGGCGGCGTCGCCCCCGTGCGCGCGTACATCGACCGGCTCCTTCCCGGCATCCTCGACGGATCGGTGGATGCGGGCGCGGTGTTCGATGTGGAGCTCCCGCTCGACGAGGCGGCCGAGGGCTACCGCCTGATGGACGACCGCGAGGCGCTGAAGGTCCTCCTCCGCCCCTGACGCCCCGCATCCCGCTTCCGCCGAGCCGACACGATTCCGCCGAGCCGACGCGCTTTTGCGCGCTCACACCGTGTCGGCTCGTGCGAAACGTGTCGGCTCGGCGGATGGGGGCCCGTGGCGGTTGCCAGGAAGCTCCCAGGAAACCGCGGCGATCGGCATCGTGGCGCGGATCGGGGATGCGCGGCGGACGCTCTGCGGCGCGACCCGGCGGGACGGGACCCATCCGATCGGGCGGTGCCTCCGGATGACCGGACGTGCGGGAAATCGCACCGAACGGAAGGAAACAACCGATGCGTACGAACACGAAGCGAGTGGGGATCTTCACGGCGGCAGGACTCGGCGCCGTGGCGCTGGCCGCGGGCGCGGCCCTGCCGGCACAGGCCGACGACGTCACCAACGACGAGTCCTCGACCACGACCGAGGCCACGGGTTCGCTCGATGCGCTGCAGACCTCGATCCGTGACGCACTCGATCTGGGGCTCACGGGCGGCGACATCCTCGAGGGCGGTCTCGTGAACGTCGGAGACATCGGCTCCGGCGCGATCGGCTCCGGCAACGACACCCCGATCGGCTCCGGCAACACCGTGGAGGCCCCGGTCGGCAGCGGCAACGACGTGAGCGTGGACGCCCCCGTCGGCAGCGGCAACGAGGTCGGCAACGGCAACGAGGTCGGCAACGGCACCGAGGTCAGCCCCGAGGTGGGCAACGGCAGCGGCAACGGCAACGCGAGCGGCAACGACACGAGCGTGGGAGACGTGGGTGCCGAGGTCGGCGACATCGCCGGAGACGTCTCGTCCGAGGTGGGGGATGTGACCGGCGACATCGGCGCGGACGTCGACGACGCGGTGGGCGACATCTCGTCCGACGTGGACGACCTGGTCGACGGCATCCTCGGCGACTGACCGACGAGGACCGCACGACGCACGAGCGGCGCCGGGATCATTCCCGGCGCCGCTCGCTGCTGTCCCGCCCCTGGCTGCTCAGCCGACCTCGTCCCGCCAGGAGTGCACCGGACGGTAGCCGAGCAGGCGCTGCGCCTTCGCGGTCGAGAAGAGCGAGTCGTTCACCCCGAGCGGGCCGCGCACCTCCACCCCCGGGAAGACCTCCGCGACGAGCTCCTCGTTCGGGCGGCTCATGACCGTGTCGGCGGCCGCGATGAGGAAGTGGTCGAACCCGGCCGGGGCGACCTCGAGGGCCCGCAGCACCGCCTGGGCGCCGTCGCGGGCGTCGATGTAGCTCCACAGATTCCACTTGCGCCCCCGCGGGTCGGCGTCGAAGCCGGGGAAGTCGGCGTAGTCGGCGGGGACCATGACGTTGGAGAAGCGCAGCGCGGTGATCGAGACCTCCGGGTGCCAGCGCACGAGTTCCGTCGCCATCGTCTCCTCGAGGTGCTTGACGAGCGAGTAGACCGACTCGGGCCGGGCGGGGTAGTCCTCGTCGACCGGGATGTAGGGCGGCGGCACGTCGAACGGCAGGCCCTGCACGGTCTCGCTGGAGGCGTACACGATCTTCGTCATCCCGAGCCGCAGCGCCGCCCAGAAGACGTGGAAGGTGCTGAGCACGTTGTTGCGGAACGTCTCCACATCGGGACGGATGCCGGGGGCCGGGATCGCGGCCAGATGCACGAGCGCGTCGAACCCGTCGTGCTGGTCGCCGACCGCGGTGAGCGCGTCGACGACCTGCCCGTAGTCGGTGAGATCGACCTGGACGAAGCCCGGGCCCCGGGTGCCGGTGGCGTCGAGGCCGATGACCTCGTGCCCCGCGGCGGTCAGTTCACGGACGACGACGGTTCCCAGTTTTCCGGATGCTCCGGTGACGGCGATGCGCATGCCCTCAGCCTGTCACGACCGGGCGGGGTGGGAGGCGGGGCTTGCCACGGCGACCGTCACGGCGTAGGCGGTCCGGCCGCCCGCGTCGACTCCCGCACGATCAGATGCGTGGCGATGGGCGTGTCCTCGGTGAGCTCGTGCGGCTCCTCGACGGCGAGGAGCACCTTCTGCATGATGAGCTCGCCGAGCGCCTGGAAGTCCTGCCGCACGGTCGTGAGCGGCGGCAGCAGGAACGGGGCCTCCGGCACGTCGTCGAACCCCACGACGCTCACGTCGTCGGGCACGCGCAGGCCGCGGCTGCGCAGCGCCGAGACCAGGCCGATGGCCATGTGGTCGTTCGCCACGAACACGGCGGCGTCGCCGGCGGCGGCGTCGCCCGCGCCGGCGTCGCCCGCGCCGGCGCCCAGGTCGCGGCCCGCGCCCCCGAGATCGAGGCTCGCGCCGATCTCGAACCCGCTCGCGGCCGACCAGTCGCCGTGGCGCGGCTCGATCGCGACGAGGCCCTGGGCGGTCAGCTCGTCCCGCCACCCGCGCAGACGCTCCAGGCTGTCGGGGTTGCTCGGCGGTCCCGCCAGGTGCAGGATGCGCCGGTGGCCGAGCTCGGCCAGGTGGCGGACGGCGGCCCGCGCGCCGCGGTACTGGTCGATCGAGACGAGGTTCGGATGCCGGCGCTGGGTCGCGGCGGCGGCCACGACCGGCACGCTCAGCTCGAGTCCGCGCACCACCTCGAGCACGCCGATGTGGTTCACGACGAGCACGATCGCGTCGACCCGCTGCCGCAGCAGCCCCTCGATCACGGTGCGCACGGCGGCGGGATCGGGATCGGGGGAGGTGACCGCGTCCACCGAGTACCGCTCGGCGCGCGCCGCCACGTTGAAGTGCATCGCGATCGAGGTCGGCCCGAAGTCGGCGGTGCCGGGGGTGACGAGGCCGATGGTGCGGGTGCGGCGGGTGACGAGGGCGCGGGCCGCCGGCGACGGGCTGTAGCGCAGCTGTGCGATCGCCTGCTCCACGCGGGCGCGCGTGGCGGGACGCACGTTCGGGAGGTCGTTGAGCACCCGCGAGACCGTCTGGTGGGACACTCCCGCCAGGCGCGCCACATCGAAGATGTTCGCGGACTTCGCGCCGCGGTCCTCGCTCACGGGGTCTCCTCCGGCTGGGCGACCAGGGCGAGGAGCGAGTCCACGGTCAGCTCGTCGGCCGGGAGCGTCTCGACGATGCGGCCGCCGCGCAGCACCGCGATCCGGTGCGACACCCGCAGCACCTCCTCGAGCTCCGCCGAGATGAACACCACCGAGAGACCGTTGTCGGCGAGCTCGCCGACGAGGCGCTGGATCTCGACCTTCGCGCCCACGTCGATGCCGCGCGTGGGCTCGTCGAGCACGAGCACGCGGGGGGAGAGGGCGAGCAGGCGCGCGAGGAGGACCTTCTGCTGATTGCCGCCCGACAGGGTGCCCGCCGGGCGGTCGGGGTCTGCGGGCCGGATGTCGAGCGCCTCGATCCAGCTCTGGGCGAGTTCCCGCCGCCGGGTGTTGCCCAGCCGGTGCAGCACGCCCCGCTCGGCCTGCAGGGCGAGGGTGATGTTGTCCTGCACGCTGAGGCCCTCGATGATGCCCTCGGTGCGCCGGCTCTCCGACGAGTAGACCACGCCGAGTGCGATCGCGCGCCGGGGGGAGGTGAGGTCGACGGCGGCGTCGCCCACGCGGATCGTGCCGGCATCCACCCGGTCCACGCCCGTCAGGGCGCGCGCCAGCTCGGTCCGCCCCGACCCGAGCAGCCCGGCGAGCCCCACCACCTCGCCCTCGGCGAGCCGGAGATCGGCGCCGACGATCCCCGGTCCCACGGTCACGTCGGTCGCCTCCAGCACCGGCGAGGACACCTCCGACGGCGTCTCCGCGCGACCGCGCACGGACATCTCGTCGCTCGTGCGCCCGAGCATCTTCTCGACGAGCCCGACCCGCAGCAGCTCCGTCGGCACGTACTCGCCGATGAGCCGGCCGCCGCGCAGGACCGTGATGCGATCGCAGATCTCGTACACCTGGTCGAGGAAGTGCGAGACGAACAGGATGGCTACCCCGCGCTGAGTGAGCTCGCGCATCACGCGGAACAGCTCGGCGACCTCGTCGAGATCGAGGCTCGAGGTGGGCTCGTCGAGCACGAGCACCTTCACGTCGACCGAGATCGCCCGGGCGATCGCCACCAGTTGCTGGATCGCGAGCGAATGGGTCGACAGGATCGACTGCGGATCGACGTCGAGGCCCAGGTCGGACAGCACCGCCTCCGCACGCGCCGACATCGCGCGCCAGTCGACCACGCCGAAGCGCCGCGGCTCCCGGCCGAGGCAGATGTTCTCGGCGACCGTCAGGTTCGGCAGGAGGTCGATCTCCTGGTAGACCGTGCCGATGCCCGCGGCGATGGCGGCCGCCGGCGTCGGGAAGGACGCGCGCTCGCCGCCGATCCGGATCTCGCCCGCATCGAGGCGCAGCACCCCGGTGAGCGCCTTGATCAGGGTCGACTTGCCGGCGCCGTTCTCGCCCATGAGCGAGTGCACCTCGCCCGGGAAGAGGCGGAAGTCCACGCGGTCGAGCACCGTCTCGGCCCCGAAGCGCACCGTCGCGCCGGAGATCTCGACGACGGGGGCGGGGCCGCCCTCGTGCTCGCGTGGATCCATGGTGACCATCATGCCCGGGTGCACCCTCGCGCAGCGCGCACGCCGACCCGGTGTCAGCGCCGGTTCGCGCCGGTCCGGGTGACGATGAGTCGCTGCATGACCACGAAGACGAGGAGGATCACGCCGATGATGATGCGCGTCCACGACTGCTCGGCACCGAGGAACGAGATGACCGTCTTGATGGTGCCGTAGACGAACACGCCGATCATCGACCCCAGCACGAACCCGCTGCCGCCCGACAGGAGCGTCCCGCCGATGACGACGGCCGCGATCGTGTCGAGCTCGGTGCCCACGCCGGTCAGCGGATACGCGGCGCCCGTGTAGGCGGTGAAGACGACGCCCGCCAGGCCGGCGCACACCCCGCTGATCACGTAGACCAGGAGCTTCGTGCGCACCACGGGGAGCCCCATGAGACGGGCGGACTGCTCGTTGCCGCCGATCGCGTAGACGGTGCGTCCGAACCGCGTGTACTGCAGCACGAGGATGCCGGCGAGCACCACGAGGAGCGCGATGATGCCGGTGGGCGTGAGGTAGAACGTCCCCGGGGCGCCCTGCAGGCGCGTGGACTGCAGCCACAGGATGGCGGGGTCTTCCACCTTGATCGACGACAGGCTCACCATGAAGGCGAGGCCGCGCGCGGCGAACATCGCGGCCAGCGACGCGATGAAGGGCTGCACGTCGAAGAACTGCACCATGACGCCGACGGCCAGGCCCATGCCGGCGCCGAGGAGCACCATGACCGGCACGACGATCGCCGTGGGAAGCCCCTGTCCGAGCAGGCTCGCGCCGAGCATCCCCGTGAAGGCCATGACCGCGCCGACGGAGAGGTCGATGCCGCCGGTGAGGATCACGAACGTCATGCCGACCGCGAGGATCAGCAGGTAGGCGTTGTCCAGGAGCAGTGCCGAGAGCACGCGCGGCGTGAGGAAGTTGCCGAAGTAGGCCTGGGCGCCCACGAGCATCGCGACGAAGATCACGAGGGCGGCGAAGACCGGGATCCACGCGGCGTGGCGGCTCCGGAAGCGGCGGACGGTCGCCACCAGGGGCGACGCCGGCGCGGCCGGCTCGGCGGTCAGGGTGCTCACGAGGCCACCGCCTTCGCATCGGGACGGAACGTTCGGAGGGCGCGGGTCAGGTGCCCGCGGGTGCGCGGCGACTGCACGAGCACGACGATCACCACGACGATGGCGAGGAACAGCGGACTGACCGCCGGCGGCACCCCCAGGAAGGTGATGGTCGACTTCAGCGTCTGGATGGTGAACACGCCGACCACGGTGCCGGCGAGCGAGAAGGTGCCGCCCATGAGCGAGGTGCCGCCGAGCACGACGGCGAGGATCGCGTCGAGCTCGATGTACAGGCCCGCCGCGTTGGCGTCGGCGGCCATGATGTTCGAGCTGTAGAGGATGCCGGCAAGGCCCGCGAGCAGGCCGCTCGCCGCATAGGCGCCCCAGATGATGCCGCGCGACCGGACGCCGGCCAGGCGGCTGGCCTCGGGGTTGATGCCCACCGCCTCGGTGAGCACCCCCAGCGCGGTGCGCCGCTCCAGCAGCGCGACGATGACGATGGCGATGACCGACACGTAGAAGGCGAACGGCAGCCCCAGCACGTATCCCTGCGCCATGAAGCGGTAGGGCTCGCTGTTGATCGTCGTGATGAAGCCCCCGGTGATCAGCAGCGCGACACCGCGGCCGGCGAGCATCAGGACGAGGGTCGCGATGATCGGCTGGATGCCGACGACGGCGACGAGGAAGCCGTTCCACACCCCCAGCACCAGGGCGACGCCGACGCCGAGCAGGACGGCGATCACGACCGTGGGGAGCCCGTCGGGATCGCTCGATCCCGAGATGAACGTGAGCGCGACGGCCCCGGAGACGGCCATGATCGCCCCCACCGAAAGGTCGATGCCGCGCGTCGCGATGACCAGTGTCATGCCGAGCGCCACCAGCATGAGCGGCGCGCTGTTGCGCAGGATGTCGATCATCGGGCCGTACAGCTGGCCGTTCTGCACCGTGATCGAGAGGAACGAGGGCCGCGCGATCGTGTTGATGACGATGAGGGCGAGCAGGGCGGCGACCGGCCAGAACAGGCGGTGCGTGAGGATGGCTTTCATGCCGCGTTCTCCGGCTTCTTGTGAGACGGCGTCGTCTCGGGCTTCTGGTGAGACGGCGTCGTCTCGGCGGTGTGGAGGGGGGATTCCTGGGCGATGACGTCGACCAGGTCGTCGACGTGGATGCCGATCGCGTCGAGTTCGCTGATCTTACGACGATCGCGCATCACGGCGATGCGCTGCGAGATGCGCACGACCTCCTCGAGCTCCGAGGAGATGAAGACCACCGCCAGGCCCTGGGCGGACAGCTCGGCGACCTTGCGCTGGATGTCGGCCTTGGCCCCGACGTCGATGCCGCGGGTGGGCTCGTCGAGGATCAGCAGCTGCGGGGCCGTGGCCAGCCAGCGGGCCAGCAGCACCTTCTGCTGGTTGCCGCCCGACAGGTTGCGCAGCAGCGCATGCGGGTCGGCGGGCCGGATCCCGAGGGCCGTCATGTACTCGGCGACGATGGCATCCTGCTCGGCCTTGCCGATCTTGCGCAGCGCCCCGCGCTGGGCCTGCACGCCCAGGACCATGTTCTCGGCGACGGTGAGGTCGCCGATGACGCCCTCGGCGCGCCGGTCCTCGGACGAGAACGCGATGCGACGGTCGATGGCGTGGCGCGGGTTGGTGATCCGCGCCGGTGCTCCGCGCACCTCCGTCTCGCCGGTGTCCGGGCGGTCGGCGCCGTAGAGCAGCCGGACGAGCTCGGTGCGCCCCGAGCCCAGGAGGCCCGCGATCCCCACGACCTCGCCGTCGTAGACCTCGACGTCGACCGGTTCGAGCACGCCCTTGCGGCCGACGCCGGTGGCGCGCAGCACCGGCGCGGCGGTGCGGTCGACCGTCCGCTCGGCAGCCCGCGAGATGGCCTCGAGCTCGTCGAGCTCGCGTCCGATCATCTGGGAGATGAGCTCGCCGCGCGGAAGATCCGCGGCGAGGTGCTCGCCGATGAGCCGGCCGTTGCGCAGCACCGTGAGCCTGTCGGAGATCTCGTACACCTGATCGAGGAAGTGCGTGACGAAGAGGATGGCGACGCCGCGGTCCCGCAGGTCGCGGACGACGGCGAACAGCTGCTCGACCTCGCCGCGGTCGAGGCTGGAGGTGGGCTCGTCGAGCACGAGCACCCGGGCGTCGGTGACCATGGCGCGGCTGATCGCGACCAGCTGCTGCAGCGCGATGGAGTGGCTGCCGAGCGCCGAGTGGGTGTCGATGTCCACCCCGAGCGCCGCGAGGTGCCGGGCCGCTTCGCGGTGGGTGGCGCGCCAGTCGATGCGACCGAGTCGGCGCACCTCGTGGCCGAGCATGACGTTCTCGCCGACCGAGAGGTTCGTGCAGAGGTTGACCTCCTGGTAGACCGTCGAGATGCCGGCGGCCTGGGCGTCGGCGGTCGAGCGGAACACCCGCTCGCGGCCTTCGACGACGATCGTCCCGCCGCTGATCGCGTACACGCCGGTGAGGGCCTTGATCAGCGTGGACTTGCCGGCGCCGTTCTCGCCCATGAGGGTGTGCACCTCGCCGGCACGGAGCGTGAAGTCGACGCCGTCGAGCGCCTTCACCCCGGGGAAGACGACGGAGATGTCGCGCATCTCGACGACGGCACGGGGAGCCTCGGTCATGTTCTGCACTCCTGTCCGCGGGCGGCGGCTGCCGGGGCGGTGTGGTCGGGGTGGTGCGGGGGCCGGGCCGGGTCGGCTCCGGCCCCCGCGGTGAGGGCGGTGAGGATCAGTACGGACGCGAGTCCAGGACTTCCTTCGCCTGCTCCTGCGTGAACGACTGGTCCGGGACGATCGTCTTCTTCTCGACGGTGTCGCCCGCGAGGACCGCCTTGACCAGATCGGCCGCCTTCTCGCCGAGCAGCGGGTTGCACTCCACGATGAAGTTGAACTCGCCGTTGGCGAGCGCGGTCATGCCGTCCTTGACCGCGTCGATCGTCACGATCTGGATGTCGGTGCCGGGGGTGAGGCCGGCCGCCTTGATCGCGTCGAGCGCTCCCAGGCCCATGTCGTCGTTGTGGGCGAAGAGCACGTCGATGTCGCTGCCGTACTTCTGCAGGTACCCCTCCATGACCTTCTTGCCGCCGTCGCGGGTGAAGTCACCGGTCTGCGAGTCGAGCACGTTGATGTCGGTGCCCTCGATGGCCTCGCCGAAGCCGGTGGCGCGGTCCAGCGCCGCGGAGGAGCCGGTCGTGCCCTCGAGGATCACGAGGTTCGCACCCTTGCCGTCGAAGTTCTCCTTGACCCACTCGCCGGCCGTGCGGCCCTCCTGCTCGAAGTCGAGGCCCACCCACGAGGCGTAGAGGTCCTCGCTGGCCGAGACCGTGCGGTCCTCGAGGATCACGGGGATGCCGGCATCCTTGGCCTCGGTGAGCACGTCGTCCCAGCCGTCGACCGTGATGGGCGCGATGACGATGGCGTCGACGCCCTGGTTGATGAAGCTGCGGACGGCGGCGATCTGCGCCTCCTGCTTGTTGTCGGCGGCGTTGAAGATCAGGTCGAAGCCGTTCTCGGCCGAGAACGCGGCCTTCATCGACTCCGTGTTGGCCGAGCGCCAGCCCGACTCCGATCCGGTCTGCGCGAAGCCGACCTTGATGACGTCGTCGCCGCCGTCGCCGCCGGGCGTCTCGCCCGTGTTGCCGGCGCAGCCGCTGACGGCCATGGCCAGTGCGCCCAGCAGGGCGACGCCGGCCAGCATGTTCTTCTTCATCCCTGGAACCTCCTCGTTCGGGACCGACGGTGCGACGTCGGTGTCGTGTCACAGGTCTGCGGTGAGCCTGTGCTCGGAATGTTAGCCTTCACATTCCGTGTCTCGGCAAGATGTGAGCGATAACAGTTCGGTAACGCCGCGCACGGACAGCGCGATCCGGGATGCGGCGGGTAGCGCACGTGGGCGCTCCCTCGTGAGCGATCACATTCGCCCTTTGTCGCGGGGGTCGCGTGCGCACGAGGCGTGGGGCGACCGCGCCGCGCGCGACACTTCGCGCACCCTCCGCCGGGCCGGCGAGGCGGCGGCGCTAGCCTGAGCGGATGAGCAGCCCTGTCCCGCGCGTCGGCATGCGCGAGGTCGCCGCGCACGCCGGCGTCTCGACCCAGACCGTGTCGCGGGTGCTCAACGACCATCCCCACATCCGTCCCGAGACGCGCGCGAGGGTGCTGGCCTCCGCGTCGGCGCTCGGCTACCGGATGAACAACGCCGCCCGCGCCCTCGGCACGGCGACGACCCGGATGATCGGCGTCGTCGCCAGCGATGCCGCGCTGTTCGGCCCGGCGGCGGGGATCGCCGCGCTCGAGGCCGCCGCCCGCGCCGCGGGCCGGTGGATCACCACCGCCTACGCCGACGGCGCGGAGGCGGACGCGGTGGCCGACGCCGTCGAGCACCTGCTCGTCCAGGGCGTCGACGGCATCGCGATCGTCGCCCCGCACACGGCCTCGCTGGAGCAGCTGGAGCGGGCCGAGCCGGGCGTGCCCCTGGTGGCGCTCCACGGCGGCGCGGGAGCCGAACGGCAGGCCGCCGGCGCCGCCCTCGCCATCGATCATCTCGTCGGGCTCGGGCACCGCCGGATCGCCGTGCTGTCGGGGCCGGAGGCGTGGAGCGAGGCGACGGTCCGCGCCCGGGGGGTGGCGAGCGCGCTCGCCCGGCATGCGCTGACCGCGGCGGCCACGTGGGAGGGCGACTGGTCGGCGGCGGCCGGCGCCGCCCTCGGCCGGGAGGTCGCCGCCGCCGTGCGCGCGCCCGGCGGGCCGACCGCCGTGGCCGTCGCCAACGACCAGATGGCGCTCGGGCTGATCGCGGGGCTGCGCGAGGCCGGCGTCCGCGTGCCGGCCGACGTCAGTGTCACCGGCTTCGACGACAATCCCGACGCGGGCTTCTACCTTCCCGCGCTCACCACCGTCCGTCTGGATCTCGCCGGCGAGGCCCGCCGCTGCATCGACGAGCTCCTCGGCGTCGAGACGCCCGCGACCGCGCGTCCGGCCGAGCTGGTCATCCGCTCCTCGTCCGCGGCGCCCGCCGCCTGAGCCTCCGCGACCTCGCCGTCCGACGTGCGCCGAGCCGACACCCTCTTGCCGAGCCGACACGCTGCGCGCGTGCGACATCGTGTCGGCTCGGCGAAATCGTGTCGGTTCGCGGAAGGGAATCACGACCTGGCGCGCGCGGCGTGTTACCGGTAACATGAGCGCGACGTCGAGATCGGCGCACGAGACCAACGGAGGCACCGTGACCCCGCACGACACCGCCGGCAGCCCGGACGGCGCAGGCAGCCAGGACACCGCCGGCGCGGCGGACGACGCCCGGATCATCGCATCGGGCCGCACCGCGCTGGGCATCGAGCTCGGCTCCACCCGCATCAAGGCCTGCCTCGTCGACGCCGACGATCCCGCGCGCGTTCTCGCCGTCGGCAGCCACGAGTGGGAGAACGCGTTCGTCGACCGGCGGTGGACCTACGCGCTCGACGACGTGTGGACCGGCGTGCGCGCGGCCTACGCGGCGCTGGTCGCCGACGTTCGCCGGATCACCGGAGGCGAACTGGTCGCGATCGACACGATCGGCGCGATCGGCGTCTCGGCCATGATGCACGGCTACCTCGCCTTCGACGAGGCGGGGGAGCTGCTCGTCCCCTTCCGCACCTGGCGCAACACCAGCACCGGACCGGCCGCGGCCGAGCTCAGCGACCTGCTCGGCACGAACATCCCGCTCCGCTGGTCGATCGCCCACCTGCGTCAGGCGGAGCTCGACGCCGAGCCGCACGTGCCGCACGTGCGGTCGCTCACGACGCTCGCCGGCTACGTGCACCAGCGCCTCACCGGACGGCACGTTTTGGGCGTCGGCGATGCATCGGGGATGTTCCCGATCGACGCCGCGACGCACGACTACGACGCCGACCTGGTCGCCCGCTACGACGCGCTCGCCTCGACGCCGCCGCTGACGACGCTCCTGCCCGAGGTGCTGGTCGCCGGCGCCGATGCCGGCGCGCTGACGCCGGAAGGCGCCGAGCTGCTCGACCCGACCGGTGCGCTGCGTCCCGGCATCCCGTTCTGCCCGCCCGAGGGGGATGCGGGGACGGGCATGGTCGCCACCGGCTCGGTCGCGCCCCGCACCGGCAACGTGTCGGCGGGCACCAGCATCTTCGCGATGGTGGTGCTCGAGCGCCCGCTGGCGCAGCAGCACCACGAGCTCGACCTCGTGACGACGCCGGCCGGCGACCCCGTGGCGATGGTCCACTGCAACAACGGCGCCAGCGAGCTCGCGGCGTGGGTGGGCCTGTTCGCGCGGTTCGCCGAGGCGTCGGGCTCGCCGCTGCCGGTCGACGACGTCTACGGCGCGCTGTTCGCCGAGGCCGTGACCGGAGACGCGGATGCCGGCGGCCTGCTGTCATACAACCACCTCGCGGGCGAGCCCATCGTCGGCACGACCGAGGGGCGCCCGCTGGTCGTCCGCACCCCCGACAGCAGCCTGACGCTCGGCAACTTCATGCGCTCCCAGCTGTACGGCGTGTTCGCGACGCTCAGCCTCGGCATGCGCGTGCTGGCGGAGGAGGGCGTCGCACTGGATCGGATGTTCGCCCACGGGGGGATGTTCCGCACGGCTGGCGTCGCCCAGCGCTTCCTCGCCGGAGCGCTGTCCGCCCCGGTGGCCGTCGGCGACACCGCCTCCGAGGGCGGCGCCTGGGGCATCGCCGTGCTGGCCGCCTACCGCCTCTCCGGCGCCGACGGCGAGGCCCCCGCATCGCCGCTCGGCGCCTATCTCGACGAGCGCGTCTTCGCCGGCGCCGCCCTGCAGATCGCCGACCCCGACCCCGCAGACGTCGCCGGCTACGCCGCCTTCCTCGATCGCTACGCCGCCGGCCTTGCCGCCGAGCGGGCCGCCGTCGACGCCCTCTGACACCCCGAGCACGATCCGAACCCACCCCTCCGGCATCCTCGAAAGGAACGCCCATGGCCCTGTCCACCTCTCTCGACGCCTACACCGTCTGGTTCGTCACCGGCAGCCAGAACCTCTACGGCGAGGAGACCCTCCGGCAGGTCGCCGAGCAGTCCCAGCAGGTCGTCGCCGGTCTCGCCGGACTGCCCGTGAAGGTCGAGTGGAAGCCGGTCCTGAAGGACTCCGACTCGATCCGCCGGCTCGCTCTCGACGCCAACGCCGACGACTCCGTCATCGGCGTGATCGCGTGGATGCACACCTTCAGCCCCGCCAAGATGTGGATCTCGGGTCTCGACGCGCTGCAGAAGCCGCTCCTGCACCTGCACACGCAGGCCAACGTCGAGCTGCCCTGGGCCGACATCGACTTCGACTTCATGAACCTCAACCAGGCCGCCCACGGCGACCGGGAGTTCGGCTACATCCAGACCCGCCTGGGCGTGGCGCGCAAGACCGTGGTCGGGCACGTGTCGAACCCGGCCGTGCTGCAGCAGGTCGAGGATTGGCAGCGCGCCGCCGCCGGCTGGCAGGCGGCCCGCACCCTCAAGCTCGCCCGCTTCGGCGACAACATGCGCTACGTCGCCGTCACCGAGGGCGACAAGACCGAGGCCGAACTGCGCTTCGGCGTCCAGGTCAACACGTGGGGCGTGAACGAGCTGGCCGACGCGGTCGCCGCGGCCTCCGACGCCGACGTCGACGCGCTCGTGCAGGTCTACCTCGACGAGTACGACGTCGCGCCGGAGCTCCTGCCGGGCGCGGAGCGTCACCAGTCCCTCCGGGACGGCGCGGCGATCGAGGTCGGACTGCGCTCGTTCCTGGAGGAGGGCGGCTTCGGCGCGTTCACGACGTCGTTCGAGGACCTCGGTGCACTGCGCCAGCTGCCGGGGCTCGCCGTCCAGCGCCTCATGGCCGAGGGGTACGGGTTCGGCGCGGAGGGCGACTGGAAGACCGCCATCCTCGTGCGGATCGCCAACGTCATGGGCTCCGGACTCCCCGGCGGCGCGAGCCTCATGGAGGACTACACCTACGACCTCGTCTCGGGAGACGAGAAGATCCTCGGCGCGCACATGCTCGAAGTCGCCCCGTCGCTCACGACCGCGAGGCCGCGGCTCGAGATCCACCCGCTGGGCATCGGCGGCAAGGACGACCCGGTGCGCCTCGTCTTCACCGCCGACCCCGGGCCCGCCCTGGTGGTCGCGATGAGCGACATGCGCGACCGGTTCCGGCTCGTCGCCAACGTCGTCGAGAACATCGAGGCGCCCGACCTCCCGCAGCTTCCCGTGGGACGGGCGATCTGGAAGCCGGCGCCGGACTTCGCGACGAGCGCGGCGTGCTGGCTGACGGCGGGCGCAGCGCACCATACAGTCATGACCACGGCCGTCGGCATCGAGGTGTTCCGCGACTTCGCGGAGATCGCCCGCACCGAGCTCGTCGTCATCGACGAGGACACCACGGTCCGCGGCTTCCAGCGGGAGCTCCGCTGGAACCAGGCCTACTACCGACTCGCGCAGGGACTCTGACACGCATGGCACGCACTCCTCTCTCCGGCACGCAGTACACCCTCCGGGCCGGTGACGACGAGGCGGTGATCGCGAGCGTCGGCGCGTCGCTGCGCGCCTTCCGGCACGCCGGCCGCGACCTCGTCGTCCCCTTCGAGGCCGACGAGGTGCGCCCGGCCTACCGCGGGGCGACCCTGGCGCCGTGGCCCAACCGCATCGTCGACGGCCGCTACTCGTTCGCGGGCGTCGACTACCAGACGGCGCTGACCGAGCCGGAGCGCGGGCAGGCCCTTCACGGGCTCGTGGCGTGGCTGGACTTCGACGCGGTGGACCGCGGTGTGGATCACGTCACGCTCGCGGCGACGATCGAGCCGCAGCTGGGCTACCCGTGGCGCGTGCGCGTCGAGACCCGGTACGAGCTCTCGGCGGCGGGACTGTCGCAGACGGTGACCGCCCGCAACGAGAGCGCGACGGCGGCGCCCTTCGGCACGGGCCCGCATCCGTACCTCGTGGCGGGTCCGCACCCGCTCGACGAGTGGACGCTGTCGCTGCCGGCCGATCGCGTGCTCCAGACGACACCGGACCGGCTCTCGCCGACCGAGCTCGTCGGCGTGGAGACCGATGCGGAGCGCTTCGACTTCCGGACGGAGCGCGAGATCGGCGCCGTCGAGATCGACCACGCGTACACGGGGCTCGTCCGGGACGGCGGCGGCGGGACGGCGGTCATCGTGCGCGACGTGCAGGCCGGGACGGGCGTCGCGATCGAGTGGGATGCCGCCTGCGCGTGGGTGCAGGTGCACACCGCCGACCAGCCCGAGGGCCCGGCGTCGCCGGCGCACCGTGCGGGGCTGGCGGTCGAGCCGATGACGTGCGCGCCCGACGCGTTCAATGCGGCGGCCTACCCGTTCGACACCGGACTGCTCGTGCTCGAGCCGGGTGAGGCGGCGTCGGCATCCTGGCGCATCCGCGCCCTGTAGCCCTGTAGCCCTGCGGTTCGTCCCCGCAGGTCAGTGACCGTGCGGGTCGACCAGGAGGGTGTGGCTGCCGTGGTCGGGAGCCAGACGCCCGGCCTCGGTCGACGCGAGCGCCGGCGTGACCACACCGGCCACGGCGACCGCGCCGAGGAGGAACCCGACCATGGGTGCCGCCCCGGTGAGGGGAAGAACGCCCGCGACGGCTCCGCGCGGCGACGGAGCACGCCTCGTACGGGACCGCCGCGAGCGTCCGATCGTGACGCCGATCACCGCGTCGAGCACGATCGCGACGGCGACCGCCACGACACTCGTGCGCACCGGATCGGCGAGGAGTGCGGCCGTGCCTGCGAGGACGCCGAGCAGCGCGAGGGCCACTCCGGTCCGTTCGAGGCTGCGGCCGGCGAGGCGCAGCACACCCCACACCAGGGTGGCTGCGCCGACGGCGACGAGGAGGATGCCGGCCGCGCGCGGCGCGGCATCCGTCCCCGTCACGATGCCCGCGCCGAGCGCGACCTGCACCAGTCCGGCTCCCCAGGCCGCCAGCGGCGGCCAGGAGCGGGTCAGCTCGGCGGCGGACATCGGCGTCAGACCGACGCGATGCGGCGGTCGGTGCCGCGCTCGGCTCCGACACCCACGCCGAGCAGCACGAGGGCGCTGGCGAGGTGCAGGAAGTGGTCGAACGTGTTCAGGGCCAGGATGTTGGCCGCGGTGCCGACGAGGAAGAACCCGACGATACCGAGCAGCAGGTAGACGGCACCGACGGCGGTGTTGGTGGCCTTGGCTGCGCGGACGTTGGCGAGTCCGGCGAACAGCAGCGCGGCGCCGATCAGGAGGTGCGCGATGTTGTGCAGCGGGTTGACCTCGAAGATGCCGAGCAGCAGGCCGCCGTCGGTCGAGATGAAGCCGACGCCGCCCGTGACGGCGAAGCCGAGCAGGCCGACCAGCAGGTAGACCGCGCCGAAGATGGTCGCGACGAGGCGATTCGGTGAATTGCGCATGGTGGGGTTCTCCGTTTCTGCTCCCGGCGTTCGCCGGGTTTCGGTGGTTGTTCGGAACCATCCGGGGATCGGATGGGATCTGACGTGCGGGGGCTCGGATGAGCCGAGGCGACGCGAAGGCCCCGGAGCGCTCCGGGGCCTTCGCGGTTCGCCGGCAGGGAGGAAAGGGGCCGGCGTGGTCGCGGTTCTACTTGTGGTCGCCGCGCAACTGCTCCTTGAGCTCGTTGCGGTTCTCGACCGACTCCTTCTCGGCTTCGGCCTTCCGCACGTTGGCGTCGGCCTTGGCCTCATCGGCCTTGTCGCCGATGCGGTCGGTGGTGTCCTCGAACGCGTCCTTGATCTTGCGACCGGCCGTGTCGGCGACCTCTTTCGCGTCATCCAGGAATCCCATGATCTGCTCCCTTCTCGAGTTGCCCCCAACGTACGGAGGGTGATCACCGGGGTCACGGGGGTTGCTCCGCCCCGCGGTCAGTGGTAACCACAGGGTCATGCGTTTCAAGACGGTCATGTTCCAACAGGGCAACAACACGGGGATCCCGGTGCCTGCCGACGTGGTCGAGGGGCTCGGCGGCGGCAAGCGCGCCGCGGTCGTCGTGACCGTGAACGGCTACACCTACCGGTCCACGCTGGCGGTCATGGGCGGGCGCCATCTCATCCCGTTCAGCTCCGACAAGCGCGCCGCCTCGGGGATCGGCGGTGGTGATGCGATCACGGTCGACCTCGAGCTGGACACCGCGCCGCGCACGGTCGACGTACCGGAGGACCTGGCGGCCGCGCTGTCCGCCGCCGGTGCCCGGGCGGCGTTCGACGCCCTGTCGCCGAGCGCCCGCAAGGCGCACGTGACGAGCGTCGAGGCGGCGAAAGCCGCCGAGACCCGGACCCGTCGCATCGAGGCGATCGCGTCCGCGCTCGGCGGCTGACGTCTGGGGGAGGCGTCAGGGGCGCTGACCGCCCCCACCGCCGGGGCCGCCTCCCATGCCGCCCATCTCCGACGAGGTCTGCTCGCCGGCGACGCCTGTGGCCACCGTGGTCGATCCGGCTGAGCCCGGCTCCGCGAGGCCGCCGAGCACCTCGGCGCCGACGGAGCCGCCCGAGACGAGCGTGTAGCTCTCGCCGTTGACGATGTCGCCGCTCGAGTACACGACGCTCTGCACCTGCTTGTCGGTCGTGAAGGATGCCACGGCCTCGCCTGACTCGTCGACGACGGTGAGCACCGTTCCCGCGGCGACCGAGCCCGACACGGTGAACTGGACGGTCGCCTGATCGGAGTCGGCCGACGGCGCCACCGCCATGCCCGACGAGCCTGCCGCCAGGAGCACGCCGCCCGAGATCGTCATCCCGCCGTCGGCGTCGAGCGCGCCGTTGCCGTTGTTCGTCGGGCCCGACACCACGACCGTGCCGCCGGTCTGGGTGATCGCGCCCTGGTTGACGTCCAGGCCGTCGCCGTCCGCGTCGACGAGCAGGGTGCCGCCGCTGATCAGCATCGTCATCTCCGCCGTGCCGGTGGCGGGGGCGGTGACGTTGGTGCCGTCGTCGCTCGCCGTGACGGCGGTGTCGCCGCCCGAGACGGTGATCTGGCCGCCCTCGAGCGCCTCGACCGACCCGGTGACCGTGTTCTGCCCGGCGGAGATCACCAGCTGCAGGTCGGCGTGCACGCCGTCGTCGCCGGTGGCGAGGGTGACGGTGGCCCCGGCCAGGTGCACGTATGCGCTCGCGTTCACGGCGTCGTCGGCAGCATCGACCGTGACCTCGCCGCCCTCGAACACGGCGATGACCCCGGCGGACACGCCCTTCGCGCCCCCATCGGTCGCGCCGGAGCCCGCCCCGGAGCCTGCGCCGCCCCCGGCGACGATCGAGACCGTCCCGCCGGTGGTCACGACGTCGGTGTACGCGTCGATCCCGTCGTCGCCGCTGGTGACGTCGACGGTCCCGCCGGCGACGAGCACATAGCCGCGCTCGGCGGCCTCCTCGTTGTCTGACTTCAGGCCGTCGCCGCCGGCGTCGACGGTGAGCGCGCCGCCGCGGATGACCAGGTAGTCCTTGCCGCGGATGCCGTCGTCGGCGGCCGTCACCGAGATCGTCCCAGACTGGATCACGAGGCCGTCGGACGACGCGATGCCGTCGTTCCCGTTGCCGGTCACGGTGAGCGATCCCGTGCCGGTGATCGTCAGGTCCGCGGCGCTGGAGAGGGCCGCGGAGGCCTCGGCGTCATCGGCGTACGACGAGGCGTCGGAGAGGCTGTTCGCCGAGCCGTCGGCGAGGATCACGACCGCCTCGTCGGCCGCCTGCACGTCGATGGCCGCCCCCGCGTCGGTGTCGATGTCGACGCCGTCCAGGACGAGTCGCACCTGACCGTCGGCATCGCTGCTCACGATCACCTGGCCGCTGTAGTCGCCCGACAGCACGTACGTGCCCGGCTGCGAGATGAGCACGGTGGCGCCGTCCACGGCCGCGCCGTCGCCGGTCACCGACGCCGACGAGCCCGAGAGCTCGATGGTCGTGGCGTTTGCGGCATCCCACTCGTCGTCGTCCGTCTTGTCGTGGGTCTCCTGATTCGCCGCGAGCACGTCGGCCGCGGTCTGGGTGGCGTCGGTCGCGCCGGTGAGCGACGAGGACGTCTGGGTGGTCGACGCCTCGGAGTCGGTGGTCTCCGTCGCCGCACTCGTGGACGTGGTCGACGCGGTGGTCGCCGCCGAGCAGCCGGCGAGGGTCAGCGCGACTGCCAGCGCGGGAGCGGCGACCAGCCAGAGGCGCCGCGGTCGGGGAGATCGGGGGTCACGCGGCGAGGCGGAGGAGGTGTTCATGGGAGCGTCCTTTCGGGAGCGGATCAGGCGGCCGACGTGATCGGCGAGGCGACCGGGGGAGTGATGGTGCCGGCGGCGAAGTGCCGGGTGAGGGAGCGTCGCCACTTGTGCGAGGGGAGCGCGGGGTGCAGCGCCGCCATCCCCGTGCCGTACTTCGACAGCGAGGCGGGCCGGTGGCCGTGGCGCCACAGCGTGCGGTCGAGGGCGCCGGCGCGCTGGCCGGACTTCGTCTCGACGATCACCGACGCGGGAAGGGTGAGCGTGCGGCCATCGGCGCCGACCCAGGCGAGGTCGAGGTCGATCGTCGCGCGCGAGGCGTCGCCGTCGGCGGTCGCCGGCAGCAGCAGCGTCGCGCGGCGGTAGCGGGTGACCAGCACCGGCTCCAGCCGTGCGGCCAGGTCGGCGGCGCCCGGGATCCCGGCATCGCTCAGCAGATCGACCGCGTACGCGACCGCGTCGCCGTCGAGCACATCGCCCTCGACCGGGACGCGCTCCTTGACCGTCGCCGATCGCCCGCCGCGCGTCTTGACCTCCAGGAACGAGCCGCCGGAGTCCACGTACGTCCGCGCCCGCACCTTGAACCGGCGACGCCGGCCGCGTGCCGCGCCGAAGTAGCTGTCGAGGTCGGGGGTGTCGTAGTACTGCGATGCGTAGCGCAGCGCCTGCTCGCCGCCGATCTCCAGCACCTCGCTGCCCTGCGGCAGCGCGGCCAGCACCGCCGGCAGGGCGGAGGCGGGGAGGAGGTACTTGCGATCGACCCGGGTCTGCAGCTCCGCCGTGGCGTTCAGCTGCGCGAGGTCGACCGTGCGCAGCGCGTGCAGCCGGGCCAGCGCGTCGTGTCGCAGGGCCTCGCGCCTCAGGACGTCGTGCCGCGGGACGTCGTGTCGCGCGCTCACCGGGTCACCTCCGCGACCCGCTCGTGCGCGCCGGGCAGCGACGCGGAGGAGCCTGTCGACCGTGCGCCGGGTCCGGCGCTGCGGACCGCGTAGCGGACGTCGACGGTCGTGGTGTCCGACACGAAGTCGAGGCTCCGGATCGTGAGGCGGTGCACGCGCGCGCCGAGGAGGTCCTCGACGGCGTGGCGAGCGTCGTCCTCCGCGGGGTACGCGCGGTCGAGCACGAGCGTCTGCTCGCGCGAGCGGCGCAGGAGCGCCGGACTGTCGACGATCGCCAGCGCGCCGACGACGAGCAGCATGATCCCGGCGGTCGTCCAGGTGATCGTCGCCGACAGCCCCGCGACCAGTCCGAGGGCGAGCGCGGCGAGGTAGTAGGCCATCTCGCTCTGCTCGATCTCCCGGGAGCGCAGGCGGATGATCGACAGCACGCCGAACAGGCCGAGGCCGAGGCCGGCGCCCACCGTCGTGTCGGCGAGCACCATCGACACGGCGAGCACTCCGACGTTCACGCCGACGAAGGCGACGGCCAGGTCACGGCGGCGATGGCGGGGGTAGTAGACGCCGAAGGCGAGCAGGACGATGGCGGCGAGGTCGACGGCGATGACGGCGAGCAGATTCATGGGAACTCCTGACGTGTGTGTCCGGAGAACCATTGAGCAGGGCGGCGCTATGCGGTTCCTATGCTGCGCCGAGGCGTGGCTGACGAATCGGGAGCGGCCCGCTCGGCGCCCGTCAGAGCGGTGTCGTGGTGTCCACGGCGTCGCGGAGCGGCCGCCGCATCGCCGCCCAGTAGCGCGTGGGAGCCAGGCGCGCGAGCACGTCGACCAGGCGCGCCTCGCGGCCGATCATCGTCCGCGGGCGGCGCCGCACGGTGGCCTCGACGATCCGGCGCGCGGCGTCGGCGGGCTCGGTGTGGTACATCTTCGCCTGCGCCTCGGCGGCCCGCTGGGCGATGGCCGGATCGAGGGCCGCCGCGTACCGTCCGCGCAGGATGATGCCGGTCTTCACCCCCGCGGGGTAGACCGCGCCGACGGTGACCGAGCCGTCCTCGAGCTCGTGACGGAGCGCCTCGGTGAAGCCGCGCACGGCGAACTTGCTCATGGCGTAGGGGATGCGTCCCGCCGGCGCGGCGAGGCCGTAGATCGAGACGAGGTGGGTGATGTGCGCGGCGGGGGCGCGGCGCAGCGCCGGCAGCAGGGCCTGGGTGATGCTCACCGTGCCCCACAGGTTCACGTCCATCAGCCAGCGCATCTCCGCCATCGTGAGCTGGTCGATGCTGCCGAGCATCGACGATCCCGCGCACGTGATCAGCGTCTGGACGTGCGGGTGGTGTGCCGCGATCTCCGCCGCGGCGGCCTCGACGGCGGCGTCGTCGGCGAGGTCGACGACGTGCGTCGTGTGGCCGTCGCCCTCGAGGCTCTGCGCGACGGCCGCGAGTCCGGCGGCGTCGCGGTCGACGAGGGCGATCCGGGCCCCTCGGCGTGCGAGCTCGCGCGCGACCTCCGCCCCCATCCCCGCCGCGGCCCCGGTGATGACGCTCGTGGCGCCCGTGACATCCAGTTCCGGCATCCTCGCCGCTCCCTCGCGCTCACATCGATCACGGGGGCGAATACTTCCGTCCCCGCCCTCGATTCTCTCCGATGCGGTTCCGTAGGATCGATGCAAGGAGTGTCGTGGCGGAGAAGCGCAAGCGGGTTCGCACCCGTGACGTCGTCGCCGAGGGGTTGTACATCGCCTCGGCGGCCACTCGACTGAGCCTGAAGAACCGCATGCTCGTGCACATCCTCGCCGAGGGCGAGGACTTCGACGTGGCGCGCTACGAGGCCGAGGCGCGTGAGGCGCTCCTGACGCTGGCCGAAGAGGCCGAGGCCGACGCGGCGCGCACCGAGCGGCAGCGCAAGCGCGCCCGCGGCCGCCACAGCGAGTCGGACGGCACCCACGACTACCGCAGCCGCGACGTGCGCAATCTCCGCCGACGCCAGAAGCAGTCGCTGCACGTCGCCCGCGAGCTGCGGGCGCGCGCCGAGGATGTCGAAGAGCTCCGCAAGCTCATCCTCGACGCCCGCGACGTCGCCTGGAACGAGGTCGCGAAGAACATCGACCGGACTTTGCGCATCGAGGCCGCCCGCCCCGACCTCGACCCCGACTACGAGCGCATGCGCGGCGCGCGCATGCAGGCGCTGCGCCTGGTCGACCTCCCCAAGCTCACGTCGCGCCGCCGGAGTCTGGCGAAGCAGCAGGAGCTGCGCGCGCAGGGGATCGAGCCCGAGATCCTCGAGTCCGCGGCGGATGTGTTCGATCCCGCCGAGCTCGAGTAGCGGCGCTGGTGGCGGGCGGACCGCCGGTCCTGCACGCGACTCGCAGATTCGGAGATCCGCGTCGGGCTCGGAGCCTCTCGCCCCCTCGCTCCGAATCCGGTGCCGTCCTCCGAATCTGCGCCAAGGTGGCGCCCTCGATTCGGTCGATCCCGAGCTGTCATGTAAGCTGGTCGCTGGCCTTCGCGAGAGCGGAAGTCATGCGCCCGTAGCTCAATGGATAGAGCATCTGACTACGGATCAGAAGGTTAGGGGTTCGAGTCCCTTCGGGCGCACACTGTGTTGAGACAGTGATCGAAACCCCGCGGATCCCGCGGGGTTTCGTGGTTCCGGGTCGCAGCACCTATCGACGGCGAGACCGGTGTGGAATCATGACGCCATGACCTCCGGATCCGCGAAGAAGCGACTGCCGTTCTGGACGCGTCTCCGTCACGCGATCTTCGGCAAGCCGATCACCTACGAGCAGATGCGTGCGATGACGTCGTCCGAGGTCGCCGCGCAGCGCGTCGACCCGGCCGCACGCGCCAGCCAGACATCGCACACCAACTCGGGCTACCTGGGCGGGTTCTGACCCAGGCTCCGCCGCGGGAGCTGCGGGCCATCACGACCGCGCCAGCCCCGCGATCCTCTCGTGCGTCGCGCGAACGAACGCGGCATATCCGCCCGGGGTCCTGCCCCAGAACCGACCGGACGTGATCACCTCGTTGTCGTCCGTCGCGGTCACCCGTGCGCCCAGAGCGCGAGCGGCACGAACGAGCTCGACGTCCTCGTGCTGATCGAGATCGGCGAACCCCCCGGCCGCGAGGTAGGTATCGGCGCGGAGACCGAGATTCGCGCCGTGGACGTTGCCGGCCGGGCGCCCGCGAGGGTGGGTCTCCACCCAGTGCGCGGCGTGCTCCGCCGTGAGGTCGGCGAAGTCCGGACGCACGGTACCGAGCGCGACGTCCGCTCCCTCCGCGTGGAGCTCGAGCTGATGGCTGAGCCAGTGATCCGGGACCGTGGAGTCTCCGTCGGTCGTGCAGATCCAGATTCTGCTCGACGGCACGTCGCCGAGCGCGGCGAGGGCGTCGTTCACACCGACGCGCCGGGCGGTCCCCACGTTCCGGGCCTCGATGCGATGGATCCGCACCTCAAACGATCGCGCGATCTCTTCGGATGCGTCCGTACACGCATCGAGCACGACGACGGCGGAGATGCGGACGTGCGGGTACGTCCGCCCGGTGTGCGCGAGCGCGGCGCTCAGCGCGGCGAGGCAGTCGCGCAAGAGGTCGGCCTCGTTGTGCACGGGGATCACGACGGCGACCGCGGCGATCTCGTCGGACGACCTGGCGCTCACGCGATCAGGCCCGTCTCGGCTGCGACCGACCGCGCGTGGTCGAGCCCGAAGACCTCGAGCACGAAGTCCTCCTCTTCGTGCAGGGCGATACGGACGAGGCGATCCGAGGAGCGGAGTGCCGCGTGGACGTCGTCGCCGGTCTGCGGATACTCGGCGACCGGGTGCCGCCAGTGACAGGCGACCAGATGCCCGTCAGGCGACATCGCACCGTGAATCCGCTCTATCGCGTCGGCCAGGTCGGCGGCGCTCCAGTAGTAGCCGACCTCGGAGAGCACGATGAGGTCGAACGTGCCGGCGGGCCACTGGCCGGGCAGCGCGAGGCGCTCGAATCTCACGCCCATCCTGCCGCCGACACGATCCTGCGCGATCGCGAGCGGCGCGGCTGCGATGTCGACGGCGTGAACGGCATCGCAGCGTTCTGCCAGCAGCTCGGTCAGCACTCCCGTGGAGCAGCCGAGCTCGAGCGCGGAGGCGTATCGGGCGCGGGGCAGGCTCGCCAGGGTGACAGCGCGCTTCCTCTGTTCGTACCACCGCGACTCGAACCCCCAGGGGTCGTCTCCGTTCCGCCCGTAGAACTCGTCGAAGAAGCCCTCGCCAAGGGTCTCGGGCTCCTCGGCGGGTCGCACGAAGATCTCGAAATCCCGATCGAAGTGCGCCTGCATCCCGTCATGGAGCATCACCTCATCACCCGGAGCCGGCGAGAGCGCTTCGATCTGGCTGCGGTGATGCCCCATGGCGGCGCGCTTGGCGCCGGCGGTCGCAGCGTCGAGCCGAACGATCTCGAGATCGTCCCACGGCATGTCTTCGGGCGAGCCCCAATGCCACAGCCAGATCGGGTACCCGCGCCAGGGGATCCCGAGCTCCCCGCACACCTCGGCAGCCACCTCGCCGACGACGCGGTGGTCCCGGTGACCGTCTCCGTGCCACGGCGACACGACGAGGCGGGAGCCGGTGTCCGCCAGCAGTGCGCGAACCGCGGCCGCGATGTCGTCCCGGTGATCATCAGTGCCGCCGTCCGGGATGCCGAGGAAGTGGAGCTCGATCGACGGGTGCAGCTGTGCGATGGCCGCGGCCGCCTCCCGGCGCCGCAGCGCGGCCAACTCGGCGGGCGAGTGCGACGGCGAGTCGGGATGCGACCCCTCTCCGTCGGTCGTGATGAGCACTGTCACGCGCGCTCCGCGACGAGCGGTGGTCGCCATCAGCCCCGCCGCGCCGAGGGTCTCGTCGTCGGGGTGCGCCGCGATCACGACCAGGTGATCGGCGTTTTCGCGGAGGGTCGGCAGCGCCCGCGCTTCGAACGCCTCCTCCCACACGCTCTCGGCCGTTCCCGGGTCACGGTGACTGAAGCTCACCACGCACCCCGCCCCTCGCTGATGTCGGCGCCGAGCCGGGCTACGTCCCGCTCGCCGTGATGTTGACGCAGATAGAGTCCGAGGTCCGCGACCCGCCGCGCATGCGCCTCGTCGGCGACCAGGGGAAACGGGCCGAGCGCGCGCCCAGCCTCGGCGAGTGTCAGTTCGACGGCGTCGGCGACGACGGCCCGGACGCGACCCGCGAGCGTGCCCGGGAAGGCCGGAGCGTCGGATGCGGCGCCTGGGGATGCGGCGTCGAGCCCGTCGAACTCGCGAGCGGCGGATCGCAGCGCCAGACGCGCGGCCCAGAGAGCCGTGTCGACCCGTCCGAGGTGCAGCCGCGACAGCTGATCGGCGCCGTCGCGCTGCGCTCGCTCCCGCAGGGCGTCGCGAAGCGGCAGGGCCGCACCCCACCAGCACGCGGCCACCCCGATGCCGCCCGCCGCGAAACCAGGTCTGCGGAGATACCACCCTGGTTCGCCGACGGGAACCGCCGGAACCGACGCGAAGTCGACCGGCGCGCTGACCACCTGGCTCAGCCCTCGGGCGAACCACGGCCCCGTTCGAGGCCGGACACCAGCGTCGTGCAGTGCGACGGCGAAGAGACGACGCTCCTCACCCGCCCACGCCGTCACGAGCGCGTGGCTCAGATGCTGCGCCAGCGAACACCACGGCTTGGTCCCGTTCAGACGCCACCCGCTGCCACTGGCCTGCGCTTCGAGACGCATTCCTGCGCCCTCGGCGGCGAACACGCCCCACGACGAATCAGGACCGGCAGCAATCGACGGCAGGTCGGCCGGCGAACCGGCGCGTCCGGCTTGTCCCAAGATGGTGAGGGCGTCGAGATGCGGCTCGAGGATGCGGGCGGCAGCGACATCCCTCGCGGCTACGGCCGCCAGAAGGGACCATTCGTCCGCGAATGACTGCTCTGCGCTGAATGGCTGCTCTGCACTGAACGGCTGCTCTGCACTCCGGGCAGCGCCGACGGCGACCGCCCACGTGAGCGTGGCGCCGACATCGGTGCCGAATCCGGCGACGGCATCGGCGTCGTCGAGCGCCGTCCTGAGCCCTTGGTCGAGCGGTCCGTCACCCAGGAGCTGTGTTGTCGCCGAGCTTCTCTGAATGGGATCCACATGTCGAGTCTCACCATGTCTCGAGCGGTTGGGCAGAGCCTTGCCACCGGGGTGTTGTTTCGATAACGGAAGTCGAGCACGCCCTCACGAGGTGCGTGACAGGTCGCGGGCGATCGCGTGCGCAAGGCCATCGAACTGGTGTCCACCGGAGTCGTAAGCGTGCACGGCGGCGCGGGGGAGGCGTGCGGCGTGGAGCGCGAGATGGGCGAACTCCACGACCTCGTCATCGCGACAGTGGTGGAGCGAGACGTCCTTCCGGGGTAAGGGCCCGGTGAAGGCGTAATCTGCGATGTCCCAGCCCTGCGGGCTCCAGTCCGGCATGGCGAGCAGAACGACGCGGCGGGGCGTCTCCCGCTCCCGCTCGGCAAGGACGCGCAGCAGGATCGAGGCTCCGAACGAGTGGGCGGCGACGACGTCGTCGGCGCTGACGGCGTCCAACGCGGTTCGCACCAGGGATGCCTGATGGTCGAAGGACATGTCATCCTCGGGGAACCGCGGATACGTGAGCGGTTGGCCGAGTTCGGCCGCGATCGCGTCGGCCAGCACGCGGTCCTCCGCGTACCCGCCGGCGCCGTGCAGGAAGAGCAGCGCCATCAGTTCGACCCGCCGGTCAAGGAAGGACACCTCGGACGACGGATATCCACTTCGACACCCACGAGACCTTCCCTGAGAGCCACGTGATTTCCTCGGCGGCGAAGCCGACCGTCTGCAGGCCGCGCGAGAGTGTCGGCCACCGCGTCGTGCCGAGTTCTCGCTCCGCCGCCTCCCACGCGGTGATGCATGGTGACGCTGCGGCTGCCACCGCGAACGTGCCGAAGAACTGGTCCGACCCGTCCGTCAGGTCCTGAACGGCCTTCGCGGTGTAGCCGCCGGCGAAAGCGCAGGTGGCCACGGCCTTGCGAGCCTTGCTTCCCGACGCGAACAGGTCGACGGCGGCGACCTGAGTCAGGTTTTGAAGGCGCGAGACAATCGTCTCCTGCACGAGCCAGGCCGACGTCAGGAGGGGATCGACATGCCACTCGATGCTCGCGACGCCGCGAGCGCTGGGGCTGGCGAGGACCATGACGTCCCCGGGTACGGCGAAGGGCCCAGCATTCAGCTGCTGAGCCGTCACCTCATCTCGGAAGATCCCGCCCGTGAGGTCTGACGAGTTCAGGTCCGCGGTGGCTTGGGTGTCGTCTGAGTAGAACGCGAAGACGACACCCGACTTGTTCTGCAGGGTGGCCGCGGAGAGGTCCGAGTTGCCACAGACGATCGTGTCGTCGTGGTACTGCTCTTCATCGGGGATGTCCGTGGTGAGGTCCAGCCGGTCAGGGTATGCCGCGGTACAGCCCGCTTCGGGTTCCGGTGCCTCCCCTGGCGCATCATCTTCATCGGCTTCCGCACAACCCACGAGTGCGAAAGCGAGAACACAGACCACAAGCGCAGACACCGTGCGGGTGTTCATATCCACCTCCCCATCGAGCAGACGGCTGCATTCTGACATCAGCCGGCTCGGCGCAACAGGGGGAGAGCCCACCACCAGAGAAGTGCCCGCGCGCCAAGACCAGCGCGTGACCGAGATGCGCGCCGAGTGTGTCGCGGCGCGCCGGTCTGAGCGCACCATCCCGGCACAACACGGTCGCCCGGAGGATCGGCGCAAGTCATCGTTCCGCGCTCGAATCACGCTGCTTGAGACGGGCGCACGCGGGCGCGTGGCGCGTCCAGGCGCGGCTGTCTACTCACGACACGTCCGGCGCCCGGCCAGGGCGCGAGGATCGATGCATGTCGGACAGCCGGTGCCCGCATCGGTAGGCGACCTCCGCGCCCCGGCTCACCCCTCCCGGAGCACCACCTCGAGCGCGTCGAGCGCCCCGCGGGTCGGCGCGACCGCAGCGAGCCCGCGGTACAGCGCGACGAGCGCCTCCCGATCGACCGCTCCCGTGCGCGCCCGATCGCAGTGCACGGACTGGATCGCCGCCTCGAGCTGGAAGCGCCCGAGAGGCGCACCGAGCGACGAGGCGCGCAGGAGGAGCGCTTCCCCTTCGGCGATCAGGCCGGCGTCCCACAGCGTGGTGTCCTGCAGGTCGATTCCCGGCCAGGCGGCGCCGACGCGGGCAGGGGCGCGCGACTGCGCGAGGGTGAGGAGGGCGGCCAGCCCCCACGCCTCCGCGTCGGATCGTCCTTCGCTGTCCAGCAGCGTCGCCAGCAGCACCGCGAGCCACCGGGCCTCGTCGGCGATCGAGTCGGGGTACGCGTCGCCCTGGTCGAGCCAGTCGAGCGTGTAGGCGCCGTAGATCGCCTCGAGCACGGCGGGGAGCCGGCCGGGCATCTCGCCGCGCGTGGGGATGCGGAACGCGATGCCGGCGTCGCGGATGCGACGCTTCGCGCGCACGAGGCGCTGCGCCATGGCGTCGGCCCCGACGTCGAAGGCAGCGCCGATCCGGGCGGCGTCGAAGCCGAACACGGCCTGCAGCATGAGGGGTGTCCGGATGCCGGCGTCGATCGCGGGGTGCGCGCACACGAAGAGCAGCTCGAGACGGCGATCCGGGATGCTGTCGGCGCGGGTGATCCACGCGTCGAGGTCGCGCTCGTCCACGGCATCCGCCCCTTCCTCCCAGGCGACCGAGGTTCGGCGAGCGGCGGCGCCGAGCAGGTCGCGCAGGCGATTGCGCGCCACCGCGAGGAGCCACCCCTCGGGGTTGTCGGGGACGCCGTCGACCGGCCACCGCGTGAGTCCTCGCTCGAGCGCGTCGGCGAGGGCGTCCTCGGCGAGGGCGATGTCGCGGGTGTTCGCCGACAGGAGTGCGACGAGCCGGCCGTACGACCTGCGTACGACCCGCTCGATCGCGCGATCCGTGTGGGGCATCAGTGATGGTCGTAGGAGGTCCAGCCGCCGTCGGCGACCCAGGTGGCCACGGGGCGGATCTCGACGTGACCGTAGGCGGCGGGTGGAGCCTGCTGCGCCCAGTGGATCGCGGCATCCAGGTCGGCCACGTCGATGTCGACGACGCCGCCCAGCTTCTCGTGCGTGTCGGCGAACGGCCCGTCCTGGACGACGAGCTCGCCGCCCGCGAGGGTGAGGGTGGTCGTGGCGGAGACCGGCCGCAGCACCTCGGCCCCGACGAGGACGCCCGCATCGTCGAGCGCCGTGATGTAGGCGTCGAACGCCCGCATCCCCTCGGCGAGCGCCTCGGGACCGAGCTGCTCGGCGGTCATCTCGGGGTAGTGGAGCAGGAGCGAGTAGCGCATGGACGTATCCTTCCGGTTCGTGTCGAACTGACACCAGGATGACGATCGAGGCGTCCCCCGATCGACACGCCGACCGAATCTGCGTCGAGTCGGTCGCGGCGCTGCCGGACCTCGGCCCCGCCTCAGCCCCCGCAGGTGTCGTTGAACCGCAGCGCCGCGTTCTGCAGGTCGCCCGCCGACGCGTCGAGCGCCTCGGTGACGGCGGCGGCGTCGCCGTTCGCGCCGGCGTCGGCCACGGCGTCGCGGACACCCTCGATCGAGGTCCGCAGCGCCGACAGGATCGGAGCGACGTCGGCGTTGGTGACCTCGGGCGCGAGGTCGCCGAGGGCGGTGGCGGCGGTGTCCAGGCTCTCGCCCATCGCGTCGAGATCGCCGGTCTGCAGTGCGGCGTTGGCCTCGGCGATCTCGCCCTGCACGTCCTCCAGCCCCTGCGCGACGACGATGCACGCGTCGGTGCGGCTCTGTCCCGAGCCGGAGCACGCGGTGAACGCGGCGAGGGCGGCGATCGACATCGTCGCCACGACGAGGATCCGAGGGGTCGTGCGCATGCGTGCTCCGATCAGAGAGGGGTGACCCGCAGCCACACGAAGCCGTGCGGGGGGAGGGCCAGGCCCTCGTCGAGGTCGAGGTCGACGTCGTGCACGAGATCGCGCGCCGTCCGCGCGAAGCCCGAGAGCGTCAGCGGGTCGATCGCGACCTCGGCGTCGCCGACGTTGCCGAGCACCAGCACGCGGGAGGCCTCCGGGTCGCCGTCGACCGCCTCGCCGAGGGGGCGCTGGTAGCCGACCACGGAGGGGTGCGGCGTGTGGAACGGGATGAGCGCGTTGCCGGCGAACTCGGGCGTCGACTGCCGCACCGACACGAGTTTCGTGAGGCGCCGGAAGACGCGCCCGGCGGCGGTATCGGGGTCGTCGCGCTCGGCGTACCTGTCCCGCGGGCGCTGGCCGCGGTGCACCCACCGGCTGTCGCCGCGGCGCACGGGGTCGTCGAGATAGGTCGGGTCGTTCAGCTGGGCGACCTCGTCGCCGAGGTAGAGGAGCGGGATGCCGCCGGTCGACAGCGCGAGCGCGTGCGCGAGCACGACGCGATCCTCGCCGCCGGGATCGCCCGCCTCGATCCCCGCGAGCGACGCGGTGGTGCCGGCCACGCGGGCGTCACCCGTCTTCGGGTTCTCCTGGAACGGCACGCCGCGCGCGAACGTGCCCTCGTGGCGGCCGACGTAGAAGTCGTTCAGGAACCGGCGGTGGGCGTAGCCGTCGATGCCGAGCTCGGCGGCGTCCTCGTCGGCGAAGGTCCACCCGATGTCGTCGTGCGAGCGCACGTAGTTCACCCACGCGGTGCCCGCCGGCAGCTCGTGACGCCGGTCGAGGGCCTGCTGCAGGAGCCGCGCGTCGCGGGTGGCGAGCGCCTCCCACGTGAGCGCCATCTGCAGCGGGTTGTACGAGAGGCGGCACTCCTCGGGGGAGATGTAGCTGACGACCTCGTCGGGGTGGACGATCGCCTCCGACTTGAAGACGAGCCCGGGCGCGGCCATCGCCAGCACCGCGTTGAAGGCCTGCAGCAGCAGGTGCGCCTCGGGGAGCGACTCGCACGCGGTGCCCAGGCGCTTCCAGATGAACGCGACCGCATCCATCCGGAGCACGTCGACGCCGAGGTTCGCGAGGAAGAGCATCTCGCCCGCCATGGCGCGGAACACCCACGGGTTCGCGTAGTTGAGGTCCCACTGGAAGTGGTAGAAGGTCGACCAGATCCAGCGCCCGTCGTCGAGCTGCACGAAGGAGCCCGGATGGTCGTCGGGGAAGATCTCCCGCGTCGTCTGCTCGTAGGCGTCGGGCATCGTGCGATCGGGGAAGATCAGGTAGAAGTCCTCGTACCCGGGCTCGCCCGCGACCGCCTTGCGCGCCCATTCGTGCTCGTTGCTCGTGTGGTTGAAGATGAAGTCCAGCACGAGCGAGATGCCGGCCAGCCGCAGCTCGGCCGCCAGCTCGGTCAGCTGGGAGATGGAGCCCAGGCTCGGGTCGACCTTCCGGTAGCTCGAGACCGCGTACCCGCCGTCGTTGTCGCCCTCGGGCCCGAGGAACAGCGGCATGAGGTGCAGGTAGGTGAGGCCGAGCTCGCGGAAGTACGGGATCTGATCGCGGATGCCGGCCAGATTCCCGCCGTAGCGATCGACGTAGCAGACACCGCCGAGCATCCGCTCCGACTGGAACCACTCCCCGTCGGCGCCGCGCTGCGCGTCGCGCACCTTCAGGTCGAGCGGGCGCGCGTTCCACGACCCGGCGGCGAGGGCGATCGTCTGGGCGAGGGCGTCGCGACCGTCGGGCCGGTCGGCGTACAGCCGCGAGAACAGGTCGTGCAGGCGCGGGAACTGCGCGTCGAACCGCTCGCGGAACGCGTCGTCGACGCGACCGGCGGCCGATGCCGCGGCCCACGCGGCGTCGCGGTCGTCCTCGAGCGCGCCGAGCGGTTCGGTCTCCGGAACGGTCATGGAGCTCCTCTCCGTGACTCCAGCCTAGAGCGCCGCGCCGGCTTCTCCGTGGAGCGCTGCACCGGCCGCGGGTGGAGCGCTACGCTGGCGTCACATCGAACGAAGGATCCCGGATGCGCCTCGTCCAGATCGCCCAGCACGCCGACGATCTCGATCGTGCCGCGGACTTCTACACCGTCCTCCTCGATGCCACGCCGTCCGCGCGGTTCGACCCGCCCGGCCTCCTCTTCTTCGATCTCGAGGGCGTGCGGCTGCTGCTCGATCGCAACGCGCCGTCCGCCCTCCTCTACCTGCGCGTCGACAACGTCCACGATGCGCTGGACCGTCTCGGCGGGCTCGCCGACGTCGTCACCGCGCCGCACGTGATCTTCACGCACGAGGACGACGCGCTCGGTCCCGCCGGACACGAGGAATGGCAGGCCTTCATCCGCGACAGCGAGGGGAACACGGTCGGCCTCGTCTCCTTCGTCCGCGCGTAGCGCCTGCGTCGGGGTCGTCGATGAGCGCGCGTAGGCTCGGGGTGTGAGCGCATACGTCTCGGCGTTCGAACTGTTCTCCATCGGAGTAGGACCTTCGAGCTCCCACACGGTCGGGCCGCTGCGCGCAGCCCGGGACTTCGCCGCGCGGCTGCGGCCCCGGCTGGCGGAGGTGGCGCGCCTCGAGTGCGTCCTCTTCGGCTCCCTCGGCGCGACCGGGCTCGGCCACGGCACGCCCGACGCCGTCGTGGCGGGGCTGCGAGGGCAGGAGCCGGAGACCGTCGATCCCGCGGACGTCCGCGGCGCGTGGACGCAGTGGCAGGACGGCGCGTCGCTGCTCCTCGACGGTGCGCATCCCGTGCCGTTCTCGCGCGCGGATGTCGAGTTCGCTCCGCGCACGCGGCTGCCCGGTCATCCGAACGCGCTCACTCTGCGCGCCCTCGACGTCGCCGGCGCGCCGGTGGCGGAGGAGACCTACTACTCCATCGGCGGGGGCTTCATCCGGCGCGACGGCGAGGATGCGCCGGTGGCGTCCGCGCCCTTCCCGTTCTCCTACGACTCGGCCGAGCAGCTCCTGGCGCTGTGCGACGAGCGGGGGTGGACGATCGCCGAGGTCGCGCGCGCGAACGAGGAGGCGCTGCGGTCCGAGGCAGACGTCGCCGCAGGCCTCGACGGCATCTGGGATGCCATGTCCGCGTGCGTCGACGCGGGGCTCCACGCCGACGGCGTGCTCCCGGGGCTGCTGAAGGTCAAGCGGCGCGCCGGTCTGATCCGCGCCCAGCTCGAGGAGGCCGAGAGCGACGGCCGTCGTGAGCTTCCCGGCGAGTGGCTGGGCACCTTCGCGCTCGCCGTCAACGAGGAGAACGCCTCGGGCGGCCGGGTCGTGACGGCGCCCACCAACGGCGCGGCGGGGATCCTTCCGGCCGTCGCCATGTACTGGTGGCGCTTCCTGGCCGACTCGGGGCTCGGCTCGGGCAACGCGGTGACCCCGTATGGCGAGCTCGTCGGGTCCGCCCTCCTCGGCATGCACGCCCCGGATCGCGCGCCGATCGACGACCACGACGTGCCCGAGGACCTCACCGTGGAGGCGAACCGCCGGCGCGGGATCCGCCGCTTCCTTCTGACGGCGACCGCGCTCGGCTCCCTCTTCAAGGCGAACGCCTCGATCTCGGGTGCGGAGGGCGGCTGCCAGGCCGAGGTCGGCTCGGCCTGCGCGATGGCGGCCGGAGGGCTGACCGCGGTGATGGGCGGCACGAACCGTCAGATCGAGAACGCCGCCGAGATCGCGATGGAGCACCACCTCGGGCTCACCTGCGATCCCGTCGGCGGCCTCGTGCAGATCCCGTGCATCGAGCGGAACGCGATCGCCGCCTCGACGGCCGTGACCGCCGCGCGCCTGGCGCTCCGCGGCGACGGCAGCCACTACGTGTCCCTCGACGCGGTGGTCGAGACCATGCGCCAGACCGGCATCGACATGTCGCACAAGTACAAGGAGACGAGCGAAGGCGGTCTCGCCGTCAACGTCATCGAGTGCTGACGCTGCGCGCTCGCCCGTGCTCCGCTCGCGAAGGTGACGCAAAAGCGCCCCTCCGCGCCGCGGAACTGCTCGTTCGCGCCACCTTCTTCACCGATGCCGCCCCAGCGCGGCGCGCACCAGCTCGACCGCCCGGCCCTGGCGGAGGTGCGACGACGTGACGCGCACCACCTCCCAGCCGGCGGCGGCATAGGCGGCGTACTTCTCGAGGTCGCGGTTCCACTGGGTCCGGCTCGTGCGGTGATGGTCGCCCTCGATCTCGACCACCACGCGGTGCTCGCGATAGACGAACTCCGAGATGCCCAGCAGGCGTCCCGACGCGTCGCGCATCTCGACGTCGAGCTCGGCCGGCGGCAGCCCCGCGTCGGCGGCGTCGAGCCGGAAGAGCGTCTCGAGCGGCGACATGCTCCCTTCCCGGATGAGGGGGAGCGCGGTGCGCAGCCGCGCGATGCCGCGGCGCGGCCCGGCGTCCAGGGCGGAGCCGAGCTGAGCACGCGTGGCGAGACGGGCGTCGGGGTGCGGGACGCCGGAGCGTCCGCGGGGGATGCGCACGATCGCGTCGCCGAGGACGACGAGCTCCCGCACCGAGAGCTCGCGCCCGAGCATCGCCCAGGTCGACGCGGGGCTGCCGAGCGGCAGGCCCTCGCACTCGCGGACCCTCACGAGGTGCCCCTCGACTTTCACCCCGCGCACGCCCCGCCCGCGCGGTGCGCGCGCCGGCGCGATGACACCGACGTCCAGGTCGTCGCCGGGGTCGAGGGGGAGTCCGTAGAGGATCGCCGCCGTGCGACCGGTGAAGAAGGCGGACGCCGTGAGGAGCGGCGCGTAGGCGCGGGCCCGTCGCCATTCGCGTTCTCGTGCGCGTCGCCCCCGAGCGAAGGGGTCGTCGGGGTCGTCCGCAGGCGCCGGGCCCGATCGAACCCGCACGCCGTGAAAAGGCGCGTGGAGATCGCTCGCCCCGAGGCGGGCGCGGGAGACACCCCGTTCGAGGCCTGCGCGGGTGCGGAACACCTCGCCCAGCGAGTCGGGAAGCGGCGCAGGTCGTCGCGGCATCCCTCACCCTCCCGCCAGTTCCGCCCCCGTCCCGCCCCCTCCCCACCCCCACTTCCCCTCGCGCCCCACGCTCGCCCTGGGGAGGAGCCCCCACACGCCCGACGGCCTCGCGGATGTGGCGCAAAGGCGCCCCTCCGCGCCGCGAAACCCCCCATTCGCGCCACCTTCCGCGCCCCCTCGACGGCGAGCGGTGGAGGCGGTGTTCGCTGGGCGAGAACCGTTGGCACTCTCGGGGGGCGAGTGCTAATCTGGAGGCACTTGAGCCGATGTGACTCAAGTTTGAGACCACAACATCACACGCACAGAAAAGGAGAGAACCATGGCCACGTATGACCCGTTCCGTGACCTCGACCGCCTCGCGTCGAGCCTCTTCGACTCACGCCGCGGGCCCCGCCGCATGCCGATGGACCTGTACCGCGACGGCGACCACTACGTCCTGTCCGCCGACCTGCCGGGCATCGACCCGGGATCGGTCGACATCGACGTCGACGGTCAGCTGCTGACGATCCGGGCCGAGCGCACGCTCGCCGCCGGCGAGGGGGTCAAGTGGATCACGCGCGAGCGTGAGGCCGCCAGCTTCCTGCGTCAGCTGAACCTCGGTCAGGGCATCGACAACGAAGGCATCGCCGCGACCTACAGCAACGGCGTGCTCACCGTCACCATCCCCGTGAGCGAGAAGGCCAAGCCCCGCAAGGTGGAGGTCGTCGCCGACGGCGCCGCGCCCACCATCCGCGCCCACGAGGGTGCGGAGGAGCCGCAGCCCATCGAGCAGTAGCGCTCCGCTGCACACCCCGCCAGACCGCCCCGTCGCCCGCCGACCGGGGCGGTCTGCTGCGTCCAGGGCTATGATCGGCTCACCCGAACGGAACGTCAGCGAGGACGCCCGATGACCGAGACCGCCGCGCTGCGCAGGCATCCCTGTCTGGGGCGTGCCTGATGGAGCGCGAGCTGGTCGCGCCCGTCTCCCTCACTGCGGCGGACGGCCGGCTCAACGCCGACGCCATCGGCTTCGCGCGGCGTCCGCTCGTCGACACCGCCGGGGTCGACGGACGGCGGGGCTGGGGGCGCACCAAGCGGTGGGAGTACTGGAACGTCATCACGCCCACCCACATCGTCGCTCTCACGGTGTCGTCGCTGGACTACGCGGCCGTCCACGAGGTGTGGGTGTTCGACCGGGCGACCCGGCGCAGCCGGGGGAGGACCGCCACGGTCATCCCGGCGCACGACGTCGACCTGCCGCCGTCCCTCGGAGACGGGGCCGCGATCGCCCGGGCCCGGGACCTCGCGATCTCGGTGACGCCCGGGACCGAGTCGTGGCGGCTGTTCGCCGAGATCCCCGACGCCTCCTTCGACATCACCGTCGTCCGCCCGCCCGGCCACGAGTGCCTCGCGGTGGTCGTGCCGTGGTCCCGGCGGCGGTTCCAGTACACGGTCAAGGACGTCGCGCTGCCGGCCTCGGGCACCGTCGTCGTCGACGGCGTCGAGCACCCGGTGCCCGCCGGCTCGTGGGCGGTGCTCGACCACGGCCGGGGACGGTGGCCGTACGACGTGCGGTGGAACTGGGGCGCCGGCGCCGGGGTCAGCGGCGACCGCGTGGTCGGCCTGCAGGTGGGCGGGAGGTGGACCGCGGGGACCGGATCGACCGAGAACGGCGTGCTCGTCGACGGCATCCTCCACAAGATCTCGGAGGAGCTGCGCTGGGACTACGACCTCGCGCATCCGCTCCGGCCGTGGCGCGTGCGCGGCGGGGGCCTCGACGCCACGCTGACGCCGTTCCACGACAAGCACTCCGCCCGGAATCTCGGCATCCTGTCGGCGCGCACCCACCAGTGCTTCGGGGTGTGGGAGGGATCGTTCGAGGGGATGGCGTTCGAGGGGATCGAGGGCTTCGCCGAGGACGTCCACAACCGATGGTGAACCGCGGCGCCGCCGCCGGTGACCTAGGCTGACGCCATGGCCGAGCACGCCGTCCCGCCGCCGCGACGTCGCGGTCGCCCCCGTGGGGGCTCCGATGCTCGGAACCGCATCCTCGCCGCCGCGACGGAGGAGTTCTCCGAGAACGGCTACGACGGGGCCACCATGCGGGCCATCGCCACCCGGGCGGGTGTCGACTCGGCGCTCGTGCACCACTACTTCGGCACCAAGGCGGACCTGTTCACCGAGATCGTCGGCGCGCCGATCCGGCCGGACCTCGACATCCCCACCCTCCTCGCCGGCGACCGGGCGCGGCTGGGCGAGGCGATCGTGCGCTACATCCTGGTCCGCTTCGAGCAGCCCGAGGTGCGGCGGCGCGGGGTCCTGCTGCTGCGCAACGCGATCGGCAACCGCCTGGCGACGCCGCTGCTGGCGGCGTTCCTGTCGCGCGAGCTGCTCGGGCGCATCACCGCCGAGCTCGGCGGCGCGGACGCCGAGCTGCGCGCGAGCCTGGCGGCGTCGCAGGTGGCGGGCATGCTGGTGGCGCGCTACATCCTCAAGCTCCCGGGGATCGCGGCCGCGTCCACCGACGAGCTCGTCGGCTGGGTCGGGCCCACGATCCAGCGCTACCTCACCGAATGAAGGGATCCGCATGTCGTTCCAGGCCTACCTCGACAACATCGAGGACAAGACGGGCGTGACGCCCCGACGGTTCATCGAGCTGGCAGGTGAGAAGGGGTTCGGCCCCGGCACCAAGGCGGGGGAGATCATCGCCTGGCTCGCGGAGGACTACGGCCTCGGCCGCGGGCACGCGATGGCTCTCGTCCACGTCATCACCAAGGGGCCGAAGATCGACCCGAAGCACGTCGGCTCCGGCGGCGCGCACAGCGACGCCTCCGACACCCTGTGGCTCGACGGCAAGGCGACCAAACCCGCCTAAGCAGTCCCGGCCACGAGACTCTTGACCGGGTGATCGCCGGCGCGCATAATTCATCGCATGATGAATAACTCGGATGCCGTGCGCATCCGCGGGCTGCGCGTGCGACGCGGCAGCACCGACGTGTTCTCGGGGCTCGACGTCGACATCGCCCGCGGTGCGATCACCGGGCTGCTCGGCCCGTCCGGGTGCGGCAAGACGACCCTGATGCGCTCGATCGTGGGCGTGCAGCGGGTGGCCGGCGGCACCGTCACGGTGCTCGACCTTCCCGCCGGCACCGCCGCACTCCGTCGGCGGGTGGCCTACGACACCCAGGCCGCCTCCGTCTACGCCGACCTCACCATCCGTCAGAACCTCCGGTCGTTCCGGCGGATCGTCGGAGCCCCGGCGTCGGACGTCGACCGGGTGCTCGACGCGGTCGGGCTGCGGGACCGCGCCGACCAGCTCGTCTCCTCGCTCAGCGGCGGCCAGGCCAGCCGGGTGTCGCTGGCGGTCGCGATGCTCGGGGCGCCCGAGCTGATCGTGCTCGACGAGCCCACGGTGGGGCTCGATCCGGTGCTCCGGGCCGACCTGTGGCAGCTGCTTCGAGGTCTCGCCGACGCGGGGACCACGCTGCTCGTCTCGAGCCACGTCATGGACGAGGCGCTCCGGTGCGACCGCCTCCTGCTCATGCGCGCCGGCCGCATCATCGCCGACACCACCCCGGCGGGCCTGCTCGCCGACACCGGCGAGGCGGATCCCGATGCGGCCTTCCTCGCTCTGATCCGGCGCGGGGAGGCGGCATGAACGCCGTGCGGCTGGGGGCGACGGCCGGAAGGGTGCTCCGCCAGCTCAGTCACGACCCCCGCTCGATCGCCCTCATGCTGGTCGCCCCGAGCCTGCTCGTCGGCCTCTTCGCGTGGCTCTTCAGCGACAGCGACGGGGTCTTCGACCGCGTCGGCGGGCCCATCCTCGCGCTGTTCCCGTTCGTCGTGATGTTCCTCATCACCTCGATCACGACCCTGCGGGAGCGGCGCAGCGGAACGCTCGAGCGTCTGATGACGACGCCCCTCGGCAAGGCGGACTTCATCCTCGGCTACGCCCTCGCCTTCGGGCTCATGGCGACGCTGCAGGCGGTCGTGACGGTGACCTTCGCCGTCGCGGTGTGCGGGCTGGAGGTCGAGGGTGCGATCTGGCTGCTCGGCCTCGTCGCCGTCGTCGACGCCCTGCTCGGAACCGCTCTCGGGCTCCTCGCGAGCGCATTCGCCCGCACCGAGTTCCAGGCGGTCCAGTTCATGCCGGTGCTCGTGTTCCCGCAGATCATCCTCGGCGGGCTCTTCATGCCCCGCGACCAGATGCCCGACGTGCTCTACGCGATCAGCGACTGGCTGCCCCTCAGTCATGCGATCGACGCGGTGGCCGCCGTCGCCGCGGGTGACGACGGTGGCGAGGTGGCGCGCCCCCTGCTGATCGTCGGCGCCTTCACCGTCGGCGCCCTGGTGCTGGCCGCCCTCACGCTGCGACGCCGGACGCCCTGAGCACCCCGACGGATGCGGGCCGGCCGGCGAGCCCGGTCAGCGCCGTTCGCGCAGCTTCGTGGTGATGCTGTGCAGCTGGGCGAGCTCGTGGTCGTCGAGCACCGACATGCGCTCGGCGATCGACTGGCCGTGACGGGTCGCGATGCGGCGGAAGGCGGCCAGGCCGGCCTCGGTCGCCCGCACCAGCGCGCCGCGGCCGTCGTCCGGGTCGGGGCACTTCGTGATGAGCCCGCGGGCGACCATGCGGTCCACCAGCCGCGACACGCTCGGCTGGCTGATGAGCATGTTGGCGGTGACGTCGCGCAGTCTGGCCGCGTTCTGCTCCCCGCGCGCGACGGTGAGCATGACGTCGTACTCGGCCTGCGTGAGGTCGTCGCCGCTGAAGTCGTCGCTGATCTCGCTGAGCACCTCGTGCTGCGCGCGGAACAGACTCTCCCATGCCGCGATGGCGAGGCGTCGGTCCGTCATGGCGTCCACTTTAGCCCGCCCTTAGGCTGGACGGCATGGGACGGATCTGGCGGATTCTCGCGGTGTGCATGCTCGTCCTGGCGGCCTCCGCCGCCGCTGCGGCGCCCGCCTCCGCCGACGTCGACGACTTCGTCTTCGACCGGATGACGGCCGACTACACCCTGACCCGCGCCGACGACGGCACGAGCAGGCTGCGCGTGGTCGAGGAGCTCGTGGCGCGCTTCCCCGATGCCGATCAGAACCGCGGCATCCGGCGCTCGATCCCCGAGTCGTACAACGGGCAGCCGCTGCGTCCGCACGCGATCTCGGTGACCGACGAGAACGGGGCTGCCCGCCCGATGGAGACGGAGTCCGACGACGGCGCCTTCCACATCGTGTCGCGCGCCGACGAGTACCTCCGCGGCGTGCAGACCTTCGTCCTCACCTACGAGCTCGAGAACGTCGTCTGGGACTTCCCCGACACGGGCCTGGAGCTTTACTGGGACGTCAACGGCGTCGACTGGGCGCAGCCGTTCGGGGAGGTGGAGGCTCGTCTGCACCTGGACGCCGAGCTCACCGCCGCGCTCACCGGCGACGCCGCGTGCTACCAGGGCGTGCAGGACAGCGGCGACCCGTGCGCGTCGATCGTCCACGATGCCGAGGGCGCGGGCTCGGTGATCACCGCCCGCGCCGACGACCTCGGCCCGGGAGAGAACCTCACCCTGGCGGTGGGGTTCGCCGACGGCACCTTCGCCCTCTTCGACACGTCCTACCTCGCGTCGCCGTTCGGGTGGCTGCAGGGGATCGCGGGAGTGGGCCTGCTGGGCGCCGTCGGGCTCGCGGTGCGGTCACGGCGGCGGGCCCTCGCCGACGAGCCGGGGCGGCCGACGATCATCGCCGAGTACACCCCGCCGCCCGGGATCGATGCCCTCGAGAGCGCCGTGCTGCTCGGACAGCAGACGAAGGCGATCCCCGCGGAGGTGCTGGAGCAGGCCGTCGTCGGATCGATCCGGATCCTCGAGGGGGAGAAGCGCTGGTTCGGCGGGCCCAAGCTAATCGCCGAGCTGGTCGACCCGTCGCGCGCCGACGCCGACGGGCGGATGCTCCTCAGCGGGCTGTTCCCCGCGGGGGTCCCGGGCGAGCAGTACGAGTTCGGACGGCAGGACACGCGGCTGTCGAAGGTCGCGCAGAAGATCCTGAAGGACGCCGAGCGCGAGCTGAAGCGCCGCCGGCTCCGCCGCGAGGTGCCGGTCGGCGCGCGGGCCTGGCCGGTCGTCGCGGCGGTGATCGCGGGCGGGGCGGTGTTCTTCCTCGGACTCGGCGCGCTGTCGGCGGGAGTCCATCCCGCGGTCCCCGTGACGCTGATGGTGCTCGCGGGCATCGTGTTCACGGGCGTGATCATCGTGGTCGCGCGCTCGCCGCTGACGGCCGCCGGCGCGGAGGTCCGGGACCATCTGAAGGGCCTCAAGGAGTTCATCGCGTGGGCGGAGGCGGATCGCATCCGCATGCTCCAGTCGCCGGCCGGCGCCGAGCGCGTCGCGATCGACGTGGACGATCCGCGGCAGAAACTGCAGCTGTACGAGCGGCTGCTGCCCTACGCCGTCGTCTTCGGTCAGGAGAAGGAGTGGTCCGCGCACCTGGCTGTGCTCTACGCGGCGACGGGCGCTGCGGGCCCCTACTGGTACGCGGGCAGCGGTGCCTTCGACGCGTCGGCCTTCGCATCGGGGATCGGCTCGCTCTCGGCGGCCGCGAGCTCGTCGTCGTCGACCTCGGGCGGCTCGAGCGGCGGTGGCAGCTCCGGCGGCGGCGGTGGCGGCGGAGGAGGCGGCGGCGTCTGATCCGTCCCCGGCGTCGTTGCGCGCCGATCGAGCTGAATGGATGACACTCGTCGTCGCCTCGACGGCCGGGAACCGACGACGACTGTCATCGATCCCGTCGCGGGACCCCGACGACGGCTGCGGGGCGGCGGGACCGGGCAAGAGTAAGGGCCGGTCGGAGAGGCTTCCGACCGGCCCTTGTCCCTTGCACCAAGAGTGTCCTGCAATCACATGTCGGTAGCTGCCACAGCAAAACAACTACCGTGCGAGCACTCTATAACGACGAGATAACGGCCACAAGCGTTTGCCGTTATCTTTTTGTGATTCTTTTCTCATCCATGGCGAACGCCCAGCCGGGGCGAGGCTCCGCGCGGGAATCCTCACCGCCTCCGCCGGGTTGGGGAGGGCATGACCACCATCGGAATCATCGGCGCAGGACACATCGGCTCGCAGCTCGCCCGGGCCTTCACCCGGCTCGGCGACGAGGTGGTGATCGCGAACTCGCGCGGCCCCGAGACCCTCGCCGGTCTCATCGACGAGCTCGGCCCCACAGCCCGCGCCGCCACGGCGGACGAGGCGGCGGCCACCGGCGAGGTCGTCGTGGTGACCGTTCCGCTCTCGGCCTACCGGGAGGTCCCGGTCGAGCCGCTCGAGGGCAAGATCGTGCTCGACACCAACAACTATTACTGGGAGCGCGACGGCCACATCCCCGCGCTGGACAGCGGCGAGGCCACGACGTCGGGTCTCCTGCAGGAGCACCTCGCCGGCGCGAAGGTCGTGAAGGCGTTCAACCACATCATGGCCGCGGAGATCACGACGGCCGGCACTCCCGCGGGGACGCCCGGCCGCCGCGCGCTCGGCACGGCATCGGACTTCCCCGAGGCCATCTCCTACGTCACCGATCTGTACGACCGGCTCGGCTTCGACACCGTCTCGGCGGGACCGCTGTCGGAGTCGTGGCGGCTCGAGCGCGACCGTCCCGCCTACGTGACGCGTCAGGATGCGGCACAGCTGCGCGACAACCTCGCCGCCGCGTTCCGCGTGCGCCCCGAAGACGCGGCCTGACCGCTTCGCACCACCGCCCGCCGCGCGCGCAGCCCACGGGCGCGGCGGGCGCTCTCGCAGGTTCGTCGGGGACGGGCGCAGTAGCGTGGGCCCCATGCAGCGACCCGCGCCCGAGCCCGCCCCGCGCCCCGAGCGCGACTCCGCACCCCGCCCGGCAGCCGGCGGCGCACCGGGCCCGTCACCCCGCGGCGAGGGGGATCGTCCGTGGCTGGCCGCGTACGCCGACGGCGTGCCCCACGACATCGGTCCGGTGACCGAGACGCTCGTCGACCTGCTCACCGCCTCCGTCGCCCGCTACGGCAAGAAGACCGCGCTCGAGTTCTTCGGCGCGACGACCACCTACGCGGAGCTCGGCGAGCGGGTCGAGCGTGCGGCGGCGGGCCTGCGCGCCCTCGGTGTGTCCCGGGGCGACCGCGTGGCGCTCGTGCTCCCGAACTGCCCCGACCACGTCGTGGCCTTCTACGCGATCCTGCGCCTGGGCGCGATCGTCGTCGAGCACAACCCGCTCTACACCGCCCGGGAGCTGCGGCACCAGTTCGAGGTGCACGGCGCCAAGGTCGCCGTCGTGTGGGACAAGGCGGCCGACACCGTGGCGGGGCTTCCCGACGACATCCGGCCGGACCACGTGGTCTCCGTCGACCTCACCCGGGGCATGCCGCTGCGCACCCGGCTCGCCCTCCGCGTGCCGATCGCCCGGGCGCGGACGGCGCGCTCGGCGCTGACGTCGCGTCCCACCGCGCGGGGCATCGTGCCCTGGACGCGCGTGGCGGCGTCGCGACGGCTGTCCCGGCGCGTGCCGCGGCCCGGCATCGACGACATCGCGCTCCTGCAGCTCACGAGCGGGACGACCGGGGTCCCCAAGGCGGCGATGCTGTCGCACCGCAATCTGCGGGCGAACGCCGCGCAGGGGCGCGCGTGGCTCCCGGGCCTGCACGACGGCGCCGAGGTCGTCTACGCCGTGCTCCCGCTGTTCCACGCCTACGGGCTGACGCTGTGCCTCACCTTCGCCATGTCGATCGGGGCCACGCTCGTCCTGTTCCCGAAGTTCGACCTCGACCTCGTGATCGCGGCCGCGCGGGTGTCGCCTCCGACCTTCCTGCCGGCGGTCCCGCCCATCTACGATGCCCTGGCCCGCGCGAGCGTGCAGGGTCGGGTCGACCTCAGCGGGGTCCGCTTCGCCATCTCCGGCGCCATGAGCCTCCCCGTCTCCACCGTGACCCGCTGGGAGGAGGCCACCGGGGGCCTGCTCGTCGAGGGATACGGCATGACCGAGACGTCGCCGGTCGCGCTCGGCAACCCCGCCGGTCCCTCCCGCCGCCCGGGCACGGTGGGCGTGCCCTTCCCGGGCACCGAGGCGCGCGTGGTCGATCCGGGCGATCCGTCCTCGCTGCGCGGACCGGGCGAGGAGGGCGAGCTGCTCCTTCGCGGACCCCAGGTGTTCCAGGGCTACTGGAACAGCCCCGACGAGACGGCCGCAGTGCTGCTGCCGGACGGGTGGCTGCGCACCGGCGACATCGTGACGATGTCGGAGGACGGCTTCGTCACGATCGTCGACCGGCTGAAGGAGCTGATCATCACCGGCGGCTTCAACGTGAGCCCGAGCGAGGTAGAGCAGGCGCTGATGCTCCACCCCGACGTGGCGGAGGCCGCGGTGGTGGGGCTGCGCCGCGCCGGCGGCGGCGAGGACGTCACGGCGGCCGTCGTCGTCCGCGACGGCGCCGTGTTCGATGCGGGGGCGCTGCGCGACTTCGCCCGCACCCACCTCACGCCCTACAAGGTGCCCAAGCGGATCGTCGCGGTCGACGCGCTCCCGCGCAACCAGGTCGGCAAGGTGCTGCGCCGGGTGGTGCGGGACTCCCTCGACGACAGCGGAGCCCGCTCCGCCTGACGTCGAGGAGGTCTGGCGGAGCGGGCTCCGGATGAGCGGGTCGTCGCGGCGGGATCAGTACCAGCCGACGGACTGCGAGTGGTCCCAGGCGCCGCAGGGCGTGCCGTAGCGGCCGTCGATGTAGCCGAGGCCCCAGCGGATCTGCGTCGCGGCGCTGTTCTCCCAGTCGCTCCCGGCGCTGGCCATCTTGCTGCCGGGGAGCGCCTGCGGGATGCCGTACGCACCGCTGGAAGCGTTGTACGCGCGGTAGTTCCAGCCCGACTCCTTCTGCCACAGCTTCTCGAGGCAGCTGAACTGGTCCGAGCTCCAGCCGCGGTCGGCCACGAGCGCACGCGCGGTCGCCTTGGCGCCCGCGACGGAGTTGTCGCCGGACGAGGCGGCCGAGCCGCCGCTGACCGAACCCGAACCCGAACCCGAACCCGAGCCCGAGCTCGACGCGGAGGCCTCGGCGGCGGCCGCCTCCTCGGCGGCCTTCTTCGCAGCCGCCTCGGCAGCGGCCTTCTTGGCGGCGGCCTTCTTGGCGGCGATCTCTGCCGCCTTCTTCTTCTCGGCCTTCTCGAGGCGCTGGAGCAGCGACGCGGTCGCCTTCTCCACCTGCGCGGTGTCGCCCGCGGCGTCGGCGGTGCTGGCCGGCAGCAGCAGCACCGGGGTCACGGCGATCGTCTGCAGCTGCTCCACGTGCTCCTCGAGCACCGAGGTGTCGATCGTGGTCGCGCCGGCGACGTCGAGCTTCTTCTTCTCGACCTTCGCGGCGACCTTGTCCTCGGCGGCCTCGGCCGCGGCGATCGCGTCCTCCGCGTCGTCGAGTGCAGCCTCCGCGTCGTCGACGATGGCGTCGAGCGGCTCGGTGGCGAGCGTCGCGGCCTCCTCGGAGACAAACGGCGCGATGGCGGCCGTGTCGGTGTCGGCGTAGGCGGCGACCGCGACGCGGGCGGCCGGCTCATCCGGCGCGGCGTGGGCGGCGGTGGACATCCCTCCCGCGATGCCGAGGCCGAGCGTGAGAGCGACGGCGGTGGACAGAGTGGAACGGCGGGAGGAGAGCAGGCGCATGCGTAACGATGTCTTTCAGGTGGCTTCTCGCGGCGCCGCGCTCAGCGGAGCAGAGCGTCGCGACGTGCCCTCGGGACGGGCACAAGTCCCCGAGTCTGCCCACGGTTCCTGGACGAAACCTCCGCTGAACCTGGGTGAACCGTGGGAGCCTACCACCCGGATTTGCTCCGGCGGGGGTCCTATCGACCCTCCGGAAGCCCGGTATAGAGTCCCATGTGCACGAGCGCGGACACGATCCGGCGCGAACCCGCGAGAGGAGTTGCCGACATGGCATCCAGTCCTGCAGCAGACATCATCGACGCCATCGGAGGCCCCGGGAACGTCGCCGGGCTCACCCACTGCGCCACCCGGCTGAGGTTCCAGCTGCGCGACGGCGACAAGGTCGACAAGGACCGGATGGAGGCGATCTCCGGCGTCATGGGCGCCGTCCCGCAGGCGGGCGACCGGTTCCAGGTCGTGATCGGGGGCGCCGTCCAGACCGTCTACAACGACATCATGGCGCTGCCCGAGATGGCCGACGTCGACGCGCCCTCCGACGCGGACGTCAAGGCCGCCCAGCGCGCGCGCGGCCCGCGCGGCAAGGTCGCGTGGCTCGACTCGCTCTTCGAGTTCCTCTCCGACTCGTTCCGCCCGACCCTCGGCGCCCTGCTCGGCGCATCGCTCATCATCACGTTCATGGCGCTGATGTCGACGCTGCAGGTGATCGGCAACTGGGCCGACCCGCGCACGGAGCTGCCGCCGTCCTGGCAGTTCGTCAACCTGATGTGGCAGTGCGTCTTCGTCTTCCTGCCGCTCATGGTCGCCTACAACGCGTCGAACAAGGTGGGCGCCGATCCCTGGGTCGGCTTCTCGATCATGGCCTCTGTCATGCTTCCCGGCTTCGCATCGCTGGCCACCCAGGAGGGCGCCCAGCAGATCGTGTTCCTCGGTTCCGAGATCACCACGATCCCGATCTTCGGCATCCCCCTGACGATCTTCAACTACAGCTCGCAGGTGTTCCCGCCGCTGATCATGGCCGCGGTGCTGGGGCCCCTCTACAAGGGCCTGAAGCGCCTCATCCCGGACAATCTGCAGCTCATCTTCGTGCCGTTCCTGGCGATGCTCGTGATGATCCCGCTGACCGCGTTCCTGCTCGGACCGATCGGCGTCTACGCCGGTGCGGCGCTCGCGCAGCTGCTGAGCTCGATCAACTCGTTCTCGCCGTTCATCTTCGCGATCATCATCCCGCTCGCGTACCCGTTCATGGTGCCGCTCGGCCTCCACTGGCCGATCAACGCGATCATGCTGCTGAACATCCAGACGCTCGGCTACGACTTCATCCAGGGCCCGATGGGCGCATGGAACTTCGCGTGCTTCGGCGCCACCGCGGGCGTGCTGCTGCTGGCATGGCGCGAGAAGGACAAGCAGATGAAGCAGACGGCCACCGGCGCCCTGGCGGCGGGTCTTCTCGGCGGCATCTCCGAGCCGTCGCTCTACGGCATCCACCTGCGCTACAAGCGCATCTACCCGCGCATGCTGGTCGGCTGCCTCACCGGCGGTCTCATCATCGGCATCGGCAGCATGCTGCTGGGCCTCGAGAACGGCATCACCACGAAGGCGTTCGTCTTCACGTCGCTGCTGACCATCCCGGCCTTCGAGCCGATCGGCCTGTACGCGATCGCCGTGCTGTCGGCCTTCGCGGTGTCGATGTTCCTCATCGTCGTCGGCGGCTACAAGGACAAGGAGCCCGCCGTGGACGGTCCGGCCGCCTCGGCGGACGTCGCCGACACCGCGGCGACCGCGGGCTCGTCGGTCGTGGGATCGGGCGCGCCGACGGCGGCTTCGGTCGCCGACGTCGCCGGGGGAGCGGCCCTCGCCGGCAGCGCCACCGCGACGGCCACCCTCCCGGACGCCGAGGACCTCGCGCTCACCCAGGTGATGTCGCCCCTCGACGGCACGGCCGTCGCGATCTCCGAGGTCCCCGATCCTGTCTTCGCTGGCGGTGTGATGGGACCGGGCGTCGCGATCGAGCCGAGCGGCGACACCGTCTCCGCGCCCGGCGCGGGCGTGGTCGTCGCCGCCCAGCCCACGGGCCACGCCTTCGGCCTCCAGCTGGACAACGGCGCCGAGATCCTCATCCACGTCGGCATCGACACCGTCAACCTCAAGGGCGACGGCTTCGACGTGAGGGTGAAGAACGGCGACCGGGTCGACGTCGGCGACGTCCTGGTCGTGTTCGACCGGGCCGTCATCGAGAAGGCGGGCTACCCGCTCATCACGCCCGTCATCGTCCTCAACGCCGACGCGTTCGACACGGTCGACCCGGTCGCGCTCGGACCGGTGACGGCCGGCGCGCCCCTGCTCGACCTGCAGAAGAAGAAGGGCTGACTCAGGAGTCGAGCGCGACCACGGCGTCCCACAGGGCGTCGGCGACCGCGCGCTTGCTGCCGGCGGCGTGCGCGGCCACGCCGTCGGCAGCGACGATCAGCAGCGCGTTGTCGGTCGTCTCGAAGCCGCGGTCCCAGTCGACGCGGTTGACGGCGAGCAGGTCGACGCCCTTCCGCTCGCGCTTGCGGATCCCGCGCTCGACGAGCTCGTCCTCGCTCGACGCCGTCTCGGCGGCGAACCCGACGATCCGCTGTCCGGGGCGGCGGGCCGCCACCAGCCCGGCCAGGATGTCGGCGTTCTGCACGAGGGAGAGGGTGGCGGTGCCGTCGCCGTCCTCCTTGCGCAGCTTCTCGTGCGACACCTCGGCCACGCGGTAGTCGGCCACAGCGGCGACCATCACCACGACGTCGGCATCGGCGGCAGCGGCCTGCATGGCCGTGCCGAGCTCGTCCGCGGTGCCGGCGCGGGCGATCTCGATGCGCGGGTGCCGCGCGACCTCGGACAGCACGCCCTCGTCGACGTGAGCCGCGACCAGGCGCACGCGGGCTCCGCGGGCCGCGGCGGCGAGCGCCACCTCGACGCCCTGACGTCCCGAGGAGCGGTTGCCGAGGAAGCGCACCGGATCGATCGGCTCGCGCGTGCCGCCGGTGGAGACGGCGACGGTCCGGCCGGTCAGATCGCCCGCCGGTGCCGGGAGCAGCGCGAGCGCCGCCGCCAGGATCTCGTCGGGCTCGGACATGCGCCCGGGGCCGCTGTCCCCGCCGGTCAGGGGGCCGTCGGCCGGTCCCACGACGTGGACGCCCCGCGCGCGGAGTGTGTCGATGTTCTGACGCGTGGCGGCGTGCTCCCACATGGCGGTGTGCATCGCGGGCGCCACGAGCACCGGCGCCGTGGTGGCCAGCAGCGTGACACCCAGGAGGTTGTCGGCGATGCCGGTCGCCATCCGCGCGAGGGTGTTGGCGGTCGCCGGCGCGACGACGACGAGGTCGGCGCGCGTGCCGAGCGACACGTGCCGGACCTCCGCGACGTCGTCGTGCACGGAGGTCGTGACAGGATGGCGGCTGACCGCCTCCCACGTCGCGGTCCCCACGAACCGCAGCGCGTCGTCGGTGGGAACAACGTGCACCTCGTGACCGTTGGTGACGAGAGCGCGCACGAGCTGGACCGTCTTGTACGCGGCGATGCCGCCGCTGACACCCACGACAACGAACATGCACCGATCCTCCCACGCGCCGCTGACGCCAGATTCAGGAAAGACAGACCCATGTGCACCGTGATCGTCCACGTCCCCGACGACCCCGCCGCCGCCACGCGGCTGCTCGCGGTGCGGGACGAGGACCCCGCGCGCGCCTGGGACCCGCTCGGTGCGTGGTGGCCCGAGGCGCACCCGGGGGTCGTGGGGGTGCGCGACAGCCGCGCGGGCGGGGCCTGGCTCGCCGCAGACCCGGATGCGGGGCGGCTCGCCGTCGTGCTGAACCGCGCCGAGGTGAGCGACATCGATCCCGCCGAGCTGGGATCGCGTGGCCACGTCGTCCTCGACGCGGTCGCGGGCACCTCGCCGGCGCAGCGTCCGCGGGTCCACGGCTTCAACCTCGTCGAGGTGGATGCCGAGGGTGCGCGCGTGACCATGTGGGACGGCCAGGCGCTGCGGGTGCAGCCGCTGGCACCGGGCATCCACATGATCGCGCACGACGACGTCGACGACCCGGCGACGGCGCGCATCGTCGCGTGGCGCGACGTCTTCTCGCCGCCGGCGGACGGGCCGCAGTGGTGGACGCCGTGGCTCGACGCGCTCGAGCGCACGGCCGAGCTCGATCCGACCGACGAGCGCGCCATCGTGCGCGACAACCGCCCGTACGGCTATCCGACGCTCTCGCTCCTCGTGACCGCCGCGTCGGTCTCCGCCGACGGCGTCGACGTGGTCTACGGCGAGTTCGACGAGCCCGGCGCCTGGAACCGGGTGGAACTGCGCTGAGCGCCGGCGGTCCCCGCGTGTCGGTGCGCGGCGGTACTGTCGGCGCATGAGCGGATCGGACGACGCGGCCCCCGAGCGGCCGGCGGTCTATTTCGCGGATGCCGAGGAGTTCCGCGCCTGGCTCGACGAGCACCACGAGACCGCCACCGAGCTGTGGATGGGGCTGTACCGCAAGGGCGATCCCGACGTCGGCATCACCTGGGACGACGCGGTGCCGGTCGCCCTCTGCTACGGCTGGATCGACTCGGTCTCGCAGCGCGTCGACGACCGCCGCCGCCGTCAGCGGTGGACGCCGCGCAAGCCCCGGTCGGTGTGGAGCGCGGTCAACATCGCGCACGTCGAGCGCCTGATCGCCGAGGGGCTCATGCGTCCGGCGGGGCTGGCCGCCTACGAGCGCAGGCCCGCCGGCAGCGGCTACTCGTACGAGACGGCTCCCGAGCCGTCGGCCGAGCAGCTGTCGGCACTGGCCGCCGACCCGGCGGCGCAGGCGTTCTGGGACGCCGCGACGCCGTCGTACCGCCGCGTCGCCACGACCTGGGTGCAGTCCGCCAAGCGCGAGACGACCCGCGCCGACCGCCTCGCGACACTGGTCGCCGACTGCGCCGCCGGACGCCTGGTGCCGCCGCAGCGGTACGGCGAGCCGCCGGCGTGGCTCACCCGCGCGGCGGCTGCGGCGGCCGCCGCGACCGAGGTGTGAATCCTGCGCCTCGGCCTCCTCGCGCGTGCGCGCCGTCCCTGCGCGGGGTCGTGGCGCCGCCCGCTCCGATGCCGAGGAGTCATGCGCGGCGCAGGAGCAGCACCCCGTCGTCGAGATGCGCCGGCCGGCCGTCGGGCGCGGCGGTCTCGCGTGCGCGCACTTCCGCGAGCTCGACGGTCCAGACCGCCGGATCGAGCCCCAGCAGTGCCAGCTCCTGAGCGGGGGTGAGGAGGACGGGATGGTCCTCCGCATCGTCGTGGGCCGACCACGGCGGCACCGCCGCGTGCGAGACGGCGAGCAGCCGCCCGCCCGGGGCGACGCGGGCGGCGGCGCGGCGCAGGATGTCGATGCGCGGGAAGTCGTGCTCCCACGAGTGCAGGAAGCTCGACGCCACGAGGTCGAAGGGGCCTGGGGGCAGGCCGCCGGCGGCGTCCGCCGTCTCGAAACGCACCTGCGTGTCGGTCAGGCCCCGCTCGGCCGCCGCGACCCGCGCACGGGAGATCGCCGTCGGGGAGACGTCCACCGCGGTCACCGTCCAGCCCTGCTCCGCCAGCCAGATCGCGTCGGCGCCTTCTCCGCAGCCGATCTCCAGGGCGGTTCCGCGGGGGAGCGTGCGCGCCACCGCAGCCGTGGTCTCGTTCACCCGACCCGACCAGAAGCGCGTGCCCTCGGCGTAGCGCTCCTCCCAGTGGGCGTTGCGCGCGGCCGCGCGCGCGTCGCGCCGCGCGGCGACGGCGTGGGCCGCGTCCTCGGCGACGAGCGCGGCGTTCACCGCGGCGCCGGCCATCGATCCCGCTCCCATCGACAGCGGCACGTTGCCGAACGGGGCGGTGACGTTGCCGGCGGCCCAGACGCGCGGGTGACTCGTCGCGCCGGTCGCATCGACGGCCAGGGGAGCGCCCGGCTGGTCGGCGCGGGCGAGGCGCAGGCCCGAGAGGAACTCCAGTGCGACCTCCGGCGCGGGAGCGACGAAGACGGCGTCCACCGGGTGCGTCGTCCCGGCGTCGTCGACGAGTCCGGTGAGCCGGCCGTCGCCGGACCCCACCGACCGCACCGGCCGCTCGACGATCCGGATGCCGCGGGCGTCCCACCGCTCGCGCACCTCGGGCGCGAGCGGCCCCGCGAGGGCGGTGAACGCGGTCACGTCCTCGCTCCACTGCCGCACGAGGTCGATCTGATGCACGCTCGCCGGCGACGTCGCGATCACGCCCAGCCGCCGGCCGCCGACCTCCCAGCCGTGGCAGTACGGGCAGTGGAGCACCGATGTGCCCCAGTGCGCCGCCAGGCCGTCGATGTCGGGAAGGGCGTCGCGGATCCCGGTCGCCACGACGACGGCGCGCGCGTGCTCGACGCCGCCGTCGGCCCGGACGATCCGCAGACCGTCGGCGGTGCCGGTGACCTCGGTCACCGTCGCCGACTCGACGACCACGCCGTACGCCTCGGCCTCCCGGCGGCCGCGCGCGAGCAGCTCCGCCGGCTCCGCGCCGTCGTGTCCGAGTACGCCGTGCATGTGCGCGGCGAACCGGTTGCGCGGCGCGCCGCCGTCGATCACGAGCGTGCGCCGGCGTGCCCGCCCCAGCATCTGCGCGGCGCTCAGCCCTGCCACTGCGCCGCCGATGACGACGGCATCCCATTCCCTGATGTCCATGGATCCAGCGTGACGCGGCCGTCCGCGAGAGTGCAAGCTCGCTTGCGGGAATGGCAAGATGGGACCATGCGCACCGAACTCGACCAAGTGGGACCGCGGCTCCGCGCCGCGCGGCAGTCCCGCGGCTGGACCCTCGACGACGTCGCCGCGCGCGCCGGGCTGTCCGCCAGCACGCTCTCGCGACTGGAGTCCGGCAAGCGGCAGGCCTCGCTGGAGCTCCTCGTCCCGCTCACCCGGATCCTCGGCATCCGCATCGACGACCTGCTGCCCGCCGAGACCGCCGATCCTCGGGTGCGGCGGGCCGTGGAGCGCCGCGACGGCATGGTGATCGCTCCGCTGACGCTCGAGCACGCCCCGGTGAAGACCTACAAGATCACCTACGCGCCCACGACCGTCGTGCCCGCGCCGCGCGTGCACGAGGGCTACGAGTGGCTGTACGTGCTGAGCGGGCGCGTGCTCCTGGTGCTCGACAGCACCGAGCACGAGATCGCCCGCGGCGAGGCGGCCGAGTTCGACACGCGGCTGCCGCACAGCATCCGCGCCTCCGCCGACGGCCCGGCCGAGGTGATCAGCATCTTCAGCGCGGCCGGCGAGCGCATCCACACCCGCGTCACCGACTCCTAGGCCGCCCTCCCGGGCCGTCGCGCCCTCGGGTCAGGACGGCTGCGCGTTCACGACTCCGGAAGAAGCCGCGGCTCGGCCGGGCCGGACGCCCGTTCTCGCCCCGGCGGGCCCGGATTTCCGGAGTTGCGAACGCGCCGCGGCCGGCACCCCGCGTCGGGAAGCCCGGCACCGCCGGGTCAGGACGTGCGGTGCTCCCGGTAGTAGGCCAGCAGCGCCCGGGTCGACGCGTCCTGCGCGTCGAGCGCGTCCTCGTCGCCCTCGATCGCGGGTGCGATCTGCAGAGCGAGCTGCTTGCCGAGCTCGACTCCCCACTGGTCGAAGGAGTTGATGCCCCACACGACGCCCTGCGTGAACGTGATGTGCTCGTACAGGGCGACGAGCTCGCCGAGCACGCGCGGGGTGAGGGCGGGCGCGAAGATCGAGGTCGTCGGGCGGTTCCCCGCGAAGGTGCGGGCCGCCACGAGCGGTCCGGTCGTGCCCTCGGCCTCGACCTCGGCCGCGGTCTTGCCGAAGGCGAGGGCCTTGGTCTGCGCGAGGAAGTTCGCGAGGAAGAGGCCGTGCACGTCGCGGCCGCCGTCCTTGAGCGGATAGGCGGGGTTCACGAACGCGATGAAGTCGGCGGGGATGAGCCGGGTGCCCTGGTGGATCAGCTGGTAGAACGCGTGCTGGCCGTTGGTCCCCGGCTCGCCCCAGAAGATCTCCCCGGTGTCGCTGGTGACCGGCGACCCGTCCCACCGCACGGACTTGCCGTTGGACTCCATGGTGAGCTGCTGCAGGTACGCGGCGAAGCGGCTGAGCTGCTGGGCGTAGGGGAGCACGGCATGCGACTGGGCCCCGAGGAAGTTCGTGTACCAGACGTTCAGCAGCCCCATCAGCACGGGGACGTTCCGCTCCAGCGGCGTGGACGCCATGTGCTCGTCGACGGCGTGGAAGCCGGCGAGCAGCTCGCGGAAGGCCGGCGGGCCGAGGGTGATCACGAGCGACAGGCCGATGGCGGAGTCCACGGAGTAGCGCCCGCCGACCCAGTCCCAGAACCCGAAGGCGTTCGCGGTGTCGATCCCGAACGCGGCCACCTTGTCGAGCGCGGTGGAGACCGCGACGAAGTGATGCGCGACCGCATCCGTCCGCTGCTCCTCCGAGCCGTCGACGGCGCCCGCCGCCTCGAGCCCCGCCCAGAGCCAGTCCCGCGCGAGGCGCGCGTTGGTGAGGGTCTCGAGGGTCGTGAACGTCTTCGACGCGACGATGAACAGCGTCGTCTCGGGGTCGAGGTCCGCGGTCTTGTGCGCCAGGTCGAAAGGGTCGATGTTCGAGACGAAGCGCGCCTGGATGCCGGCGTCGGCATACGGCTCGAGCGCCTCGGAGATCATCACCGGACCCAGGTCCGATCCGCCGATGCCGATGTTGACGACGTGCGTGACGGTCTTGCCCGTCACGCCCACCCACTCGCCCGAGCGCACGCGGTCGGCGAATGCCGACATCGCCGCCAGGACCTCCTGCACGTCGTGGTCGATGTCCTGACCGTCGACGATGAGCGCGGGCGTCGTCCCGGCCGGCCGGCGCAGTGCCGTGTGGAGCACAGCGCGGTCCTCGGTCGTGTTGATGTGCTCGCCGGCGAGCATCGCCGCGAACCGCTCGGCGACGCCGGTCTGCTCGGCCAGGCGCACCAGCGCGGCGAGGATGTCGTCGTCGACGAGGTTCTTCGACAGGTCGACGCGCAGGTCGGCGAGGTCGAAGGTCAGCCGCTCGACGCGGCCGGGGTCGGCGGCGAACGCACCGCGCAGATCCGGGGTGAACGAGTCGCGGGCTGCGGAGAGCTCTCCCCAGGCGGCAGTGGCGGTGGCGTCGATCGGAGTGGTCACGGGGACAACGCTAGCGCTGAACCTGCTCCGCCACAGGGCCGTACGGCGGACAAAACGGCCGCGCCGACCCGCCTCGTCAGCCCGGACCGCGGTCTCCGCGCCCGGTGGTGACAGTCGTTGCCGCCTCCCGGGGCGGGAAGCGGCAACGAGTGCCACCGGTTCGTGCGGCCGGGCCGTCAGTCGGCCGTGCGGAGGGTGACGGCGCCGGCCGAGACGGTGACGTCGACGCGGTTCGGCGACGCGGGATCGGTGCGGAGGTCGTGGGTGAACCTCCCCGCCGACACGTCGCTGGTCAGGGCGTACTCGCCGTCCGGGACGGTGAGGTCCAGGCGTCCGGCGCTGACGTCGAGCGTGAGCGCGTCGGGGGCACGGCCGTCGAGCTCGCCCTCCACGGATCCGGCGCTCACCGAGAGCCGGGCGTCCGAGACGCCGGACAGCTCGTAGCGGGCCGATCCTGCGCTCACCTCGGAGGTGAGCGCGTCCGCCGTCCCCGAGACGCGGAGCGACCCGGCGTCGAGGTGCAGGTCGAGCGCGCCGAAGTCGCCGTCGGCGCGCAGCGATCCGCTGTCGACGTCGATGTCGGCGTCGACGCCCGCGGCGGAGGCCGGCAGGGTCAGCTCGACGGTGTCGGGCTCGCGGAACCACCCCCAGCGTCCCCAGACGTTCCGATCGGACGAGACGACGAGGCGGTCGCCCTCGCGCTCGAAGGTCCAGTCGTCGATGCCCGACGCACCGGTCACGCGAAGCGTGGCCTCCGAGACCGCGCCGTACGAGACGGTCACGTCGGCGGCGCTGGTGTCGAGGTCGAGGCTGCGCAGCCCGGACGCCGACACCGTCGCCTCTCCGTCGCGGATCGTCGCGGAGCGCATCGCCGAGAGGACTCCCGTGAACACGGTGCCCGCGATGAGCACCGCGCCGGCGCAGATCGCGATGGTCGCGACGACCTTCGACGAGGTGCGCCGGGGCGGGCGGGGAGCGCCCTGATCGGCGGCGCCGGAGGTCGGCGGCGGGGTCAGCGGGGTGCCCGGCGCGGCGCTGCCGGACGCGGCAGGGGCATCGGATGCCAGGGGGGCATCGGGGACGAGGGTCATCGGACTGCTCCGTTCCGGGGAGGGGTGTCGCCGCCGTGACCGAGGTGGACGAGGGCGGCGAGGACGCGGCGGTTGCCGTGCTCGTCGGGTTCGAGGTCGAGCTTCTGGAAGAGCGAGGTGATGTGCTTCTCGACACTCGCCTCGCTGACGAAGAGGGTCTGCGCGATCGCCTGATTGCTCTTGCCCTCGGCGATCAGGGCGAGCACGGTCCGCTCGCGATCGGTCAGCCGCGCCATCCGGTCGTCGCGGGCGCGGCGCGTCAGCAGCTGCGCGACGACCTCGGGGTCGAGCACCGTCGCACCGGCGCCGATCCGCTCGATCGACTCGAGGAAGTCGCGGACGTCGGCGACGCGGTCCTTCAAGAGGTAGCCGAGCGCCGCCCCGTGCGAGGTGATGAGGTCGCTCGCGTAGCGCTCCTCGACGTACTGGCTGAGCACGAGCACGGGGAGGTCGGGGTTCGCCGCGCGCAGGGCGAGCGCGGCGCGGATGCCCTCGTCGGTGAAGGTCGGCGGAAGCCGGACGTCGAGGATGCAGAGCTCAGGGGCGGTGTCGGCGACCACGGCGGCGAGGTCGCCGGCGTCGGGCAGCGCGGCCACGATCTCGTGACCGGCGTCCTCGAGGACGCGGACCAGTCCCTCGCGCAGCAGCGCCGAGTCCTCGCAGATCAGGATGCGCACGGGACGCTCACCTCCAGGCTGGTCGGGCCGCCCTGCGGGCTGTCGAGGCGCGATGTGCCTCCGGCGGCGACGATGCGGTTGACGATGCCGTCGAGGCCCCCGCCGGGGATGACGCGGGCGCCTCCGACGCCGTTGTCCTCCACGCGCGCCCAGAGGGTCACGGCGCCCGTGGCCTCGTCGGTGCGACGGCGCACGATCACGCGGCATTCGCTCGCGCGGGAGTGCTTGGCGGCGTTGGTGATCGACTCGGCGATCGAGAAGTAGAGCGCCGCCTCGGCCGTGCGGCTGCAGCGGCCGTCCAGGCGCACGTCGAGCACGACGGGCACGGGCGAGCGACCGGCGAGGGCGGAGAGGGCGGCGTCGAGGCCGCGGTCGTCGAGGACCGAGGCGTGGATGCCGCGCGCGAGCTGGCGCAGCTCGGTGATCGCGGCCTTCGTCGAGGTGTGCGCCTCGTCGATCAGAGCCTTGGCGGCGGCCGGATCGGTGTCGATCTTCTGCTGCGCGAGTCCGAGCGTCATCCCGACCGAGACCAGCCGCGGCTGGACGCCGTCGTGCAGATCGCGCTCCAGCCGGGTGCGCTCGACCTCGCTGGCGCGCACCGCCCCCGCCCGCTGCGCCCCCGCCGTGCGGGCCTGCTCGGCCAGCGCCGCCTCGCGGGAGGGGACGAGGATGGCGCGGGTGAGGGTGGCATGCAGCACGGCGATGCCGAACAGCAGCGCGAGGCTCGCGAGGATGCTGAGCACGCCGATGAGCACGGCCCAGCCGGGGTGGACGGACAGGTCGGTCCAGGGCAGTCGCGCGCGGCCGCCCAGCGGGGCGAACAGCAGTCCGACCCCGGAGACGAGCCAGGCCACGAGGGGCAGCACGAACAGGCCGAGGACCGTCCCGATGGCGGCGCTGGAGGTTCCGCGCCACATCGCTCCGTCGGTGAACTGGCGCCACAGGGTGCGCAGCCAGCCGCCGAAGCCCGGGCCGGCGCTCGGGCGGAGGCGCAGGGCGGGCAGGCCGTAGCCGTACAGGCCGTCGACGCGCTCGTACTCGACCCATGCGGTGGCCCACAGCACGTAGACGAAGGCGACGAGGAAGAGGAGCCCGATGCCGAGCACGGGGAGGAGCCCGACGCCCACGCTCAGGAATGTCAGGAGGATCGTGAATGCGACGGCGCCGGCGATGCCGAGGGCCGCGAGCTGCGCGATCGCCCCCAGATGGGTGAGGGCGCCCGGCCGCCGGTGCGGGAGTGCTGCGGTGGTCATGTCTCCACGGTAGGACCGGCGTCGCGGGCGCGCCGCAGTGGTGTCCGGACGAATCACCTCGGGTTATCCCTACGTGTTAATGAGAATGATTCTCAGTTCTGATAGCGTCGTCCCGTGCCCCGCCGTCTGACACCCGTCGCCCTCGCCGCCGTGCTGATGCTCTCCGGATGCGCCCCCGCCCCGAGCGGAGCCGAGCCGGCGCCCGCCCCGGGATCGGATGCCGTGCCGGCGGACGGAGTGACCGAGCTGGCCGCGCCGGCGCTGCATCTGACGACGCTCGCCCCCGACGGCGCGGTCAGCCACCTCGACCTCGCCTCGGGCCGGTCGTCCACGATCGCGCGCATCGCGCCCGCCGACGCCGTCGCTGGCGACGGCCGCTATCTGTTCGCCCTGCGCGAGGGCTCGGTCACGATCGTCGACAGCGGGGCGTGGACGTGGAACCACGGCGACCACGTCCACTACTACTCCGGACCGGCGCGTGTCGTCGGCGACGTCGAGGGACCGGGGACCCCGACGGTCGTCGCGGGCGAGCGCAGCGTCGGCATCAGCTTCGACGGCGGCGGCGGGCCCGGGGAGGCGGTCCTCGTCAAGGTCGCCCCGCTCGCCGACGGCGAGATCGAGGAGCTCTTCCGGCGCGACGCCGCAGCGGCCGCGGGGGCCGCGGGCATGGTCGTCCCGCTCGCCTACGGCGCGTGGGTGACCGAGGTCGCCGACGGGCGCGTCGCCCGGCTGCGCCACGTCGACGAGGAAGGCGTCGCCGGTGAGGCGGTCCGGTGCGCCGACGCCGCCGGATCGATCGCCACGGCGGTCGGGGTCGTGGTCGCCTGCGCCGACGGGGTGGTCCTCGCCGCCGACGGGCGCCCGGCGCAGACCGAGCGCCTGGACTACCCGGCGGCGGACGATCGTGTGCGGGCGTTCTCGGGCCGCGAGGGGAGACCGTCGGTCGCCGCCCTCACGGACGGGGGCGCGGTGTGGGTGCTCGACACCCGGGCGCGCGCGTGGCACGCGTGGCGCGCCGCGTCAGCGGTGACGGCCGTGGCCGCAGTCGGCGACGACGCGGACCATGTGGTCGCGGTCTCCCGCAGCGGCGAGGTGCGCGTCCACCACGGCACGACGGGGCGTCTGCTCTCCACCGTCGCCGCCTCCGGTGCGCCGGCGCACGTCCCGGCGCTGTTCCCGGAGCAGCGGCAGACCTACGTCGTCGACCCCGCGGGCGCAGCCCTCGTCGTCGATCACGGCAGCGGCGCAGTCCTCGCCCGCTTCGCGCTTCCCGACGGCCTCACCGTGCTGACCGGCCGCTGACCGGCCGCCGACCGACCACCGGCGTCCCTCCCGGGCCGCCATCCAGAAAGGAAAACCATGAAACGACCCCTGCTGCTGACCGCAGGAGCCGCGATCGCCGCGCTCGCCCTCGCGGGCTGCGCCGCTCCCTCCCCATCGGGACCCGCGTCCGACCCGGCGCCCGATCCCGCCGCCGCCGTCGACGGCCCCCGCGTCGCCGTCGCGTACGAGGGCGGTGTGCTCGTGCTCGACGGCGAGACCCTCGGCGTGATCGCCGATGAGCCGTCCGAGGACTTCGTCCGCCTCAACCTGGCGGGCGATGACCGTCACGCGTTCGTGACGACGTCGCGCGGCTTCGAGCTCCTCGACCTGCGGGAGGCGAAGCTCACCGACCTCGTGGTCCCGGCGGGCGCTGCCGGTCACGTCGTCCGTCACGCCGGCAAGACGGTGCTGTACGACGACGCGACGAGCGACACCACCGTCTTCGAGACCGCTGCCCTCGCCGATGCCGGCGACGAGCTCCCCGAGGCCGAGGTCATCGAGGGCGTCGAGGCGCACCACGGCGTGTCGGTCGTGCTGTCGGACGGCGCGCTGCTGACCACGGTGGGCGATGCGGACTCCCGCAGCGGCATCCGCGTCACCGGCGCCGACGGCGCGGAGATCGCCGCCAGCGCGGACTGCCCCGGCGTCCACGGCGAGGGCACCGCGGCCGGAGAGGCCGTCGTCGTCGGCTGCGAGGACGGCGCCCTCGTCTACCGCGACGGCACCATCACCAAGCTGACGTCGCCCGACGCGTTCGGCCGCATCGGCAACGCCTACGTCTCCGAGGACAGCCCGCTCGTGGTGATGGACTACAAGGACGACCCGGACGCCGAGGGATACCTGCTGCACCGGCTCGCGCTGGTGGACACCGAGGCGCTGACCCTCGACGTCGTCGACCTCCCCGCCGGCGTCTCGTACACGTGGCGGGGCGTCGTGCGCGGTGAGGACGGCGACGCGCTGCTGCTCGGATCGGACGGCCGGGTGCACGTCGTCGATCCCGCCTCCGGCGAGGTCACCGCCTCGCACGAGGCGATCGAGGCGTGGGAGAGCCCCGCCGAGTGGCAGGACGCGCACCCCGCGATCGCCGTCGCGGGCGGCACGGTGTACGTCACCGACGCGGCGCAGCGGCGGATCGTCGCCCTCGACGCCGCCACGGGCGCCGTGACCGCCGCCGCCGACCTCCCCGTCACCCCGAACGAGATCGTCGCCGTGGACTAGCCTTCCCGGCGCGCGCGCGAATGTGGCGCATCCGGTCAGTCTGCGGCGCGGATTCCGACCGGATGCGCCACCTTCGCGCGGCGGGGTGAACGCGGCGGGTTGAACGCGGCGGGGTGGGCGCGGGTGGGGGGAGGATGGGGTGTGACCTCACCGGACATCCGTCTCATCGCCGTCGACATGGACGGGACGCTCCTGCTCCCCGACGGGACGATCCCCGCGGGGCTGTGGCCGCTCCTGCGCCGCCTGCACGCCCGCGGCATCGTGTTCGCGCCTGCGAGCGGACGGCAGTACGCGACGCTGCGGGAGATGTTCGCCGACGCCGAGGTGGAGCTCGACTACATCGCCGAGAACGGCGCGCACGTCGTCCGCGGCGAGGGCGAGGTGAGCTCCGACCGGCTCGACCCGGAGTTCACGGCGTCCGTCGTCGCGCGCCTGCGGGCGCTGGACGCGGAAGGGATGCGGCTGGGCGTCGTGCTCTGCGGCACGCGGTCGGCCTACATCGAGGACACCGACCCCGTCTTCGTCGCGGAGGCCGCGAAGTACTATCGCGCGCTCGAGGTGGTCGGCGACCTCCTCGCCGTCGACGACCGCATCGTCAAGATCGCCGTGTACGACTTCGGCGGCGGGGAGACCCACAGCGCCCCGCGCCTGGCAGACCTCCGGGACACCCATCAGGTGGTCGTGTCGGGCATGCACTGGGTCGACGTCATGAACCAGGGCGTCGACAAGGGCGTGGCCCTGCGCGCGCTCCAGGCCGCACTCGGGGTGACCCCGGCGCAGACGGCGGCGTTCGGCGACTACCTCAACGACGTCCAGATGCTGCAGGCCGCCGAGCACTCGTACGCGATGGAGGGCGCCCACCCCGACGTGGTGGCGGTGGCCCGTCACCGGGCCCCGTCCCACGCCGAGGCGGGCGTCCTCACCGTCATCGAGCGGCTGCTGGGCTGACCGGCCGGAGCCTCAGTCGCCCTTCACGTTCACCAGCTGACGGAGCGTGTGCCGCACCTCCACGAGGTCGGCCGCATCGGCCATCACCCGGTCGATCGGCTTGTACGCCGCCGGGATCTCGTCGATGAACGCGTCGGTGTCGCGGAACTCGATGCCGGCCATCGCCTCCCGCAGCTGGTCGTGCGTGAACGTCCGCCGCGCCGCCGACCGCGAGTACTCCCGCCCGGCGCCGTGCGGCGACGAGTTCAGCGACAGCGGGTTGCCGAGCCCCGACACGACGTACGACGCCGTGCCCATCGACCCCGGGATGAGTCCGGGCCGGCCGAGGTCGGCCTGGATCGCACCCTTCCGGGACACCCACACCTGCTTGCCGAAGTGCTTCTCGCTCTCGGTGAAGTTGTGGTGGCAGTTGATCCGCTCGAGCTCCTGCACGTCCTCGCCCATCGTCTCCGACAGCTGGCGGGCGACCCGGTCCATCATCTCCTCCCGGTTGAGGAGGGCGAAGTGCTGGGCCCACCGCAGCTCCCGGATGTACCGGCGGAACTCCTCGGTGCCCTCGACGAGGTACGCGAGGTCGGGTTCGGGCAGCTCGATCCACCACTGCTTCGCGAGCCGCTGCGCGACGGCGATGTGGTGCGTGGCGATCTTGTTGCCGACACCCCGCGAACCGGAGTGGAGGAACATCCACACGGCGTCCGTCTCGTCGACGGACACCTCGATGAAGTGGTTGCCCGATCCGAGCGAACCGAGCTGGTTGCGCCAGTGCCCGGCGTAGCGGGCGGGATCGAACTCGTTCTTCTCGGCGAGCCCCTCCAGCTCGGCGATCCGCGGCTCGGCCGTTGCGACGATCTTGCGATTGTCGCGCCCTGCCGACAGCGGGATGGCGCGCTCGATCTGCTCCCGCAGCGCCGTGAGGTCGCGGGCGAGCAGCTGCGCCTTCGTGAACTGCGTGCGGACGGCGATCATGCCGCAGCCGATGTCCACGCCGACGGCCGCCGGCATGATGGCGCCGAGGGTCGGGATCACCGACCCCACGGTCGCCCCCTTGCCGAGGTGCGCGTCGGGCATGAGCGCCAGATGCGGATGGATGAACGGCATGCGCGACGAGGTGCGGGCCTGCTCGACGGTCTTCTCGTCGATGAGGCTCGCCCACGACAGCAGCCTGTTCGTGAGCTTCTCCATGGTTCCTTTCCTTCGTGGAGAGGTCCGGGGATGCCCCGTGCGGAGAGGACACACGGAAAACGCCCCGGACCTGTGCGGTGCGGGGCGTGTGACGGTAACGGTGTCAGACGGCGCGCGCCGGAGGGTACGACTCGTAGCGGAAGCTGGGCTGGGCCAGGTTCCGCTGCGGGAGTTCACGCAGATGAGCGTTCACGTCGTCCTCCGATGGGATGCCGTGCCGGTCGGCACAGCCTCGCCACGCTAGCGGAGGCGCCGGCCGGGGTCAAGCGCGGGCCTGCGTCCCGCGCCGGGCGTAGCGTGGGGGCATGGTCACGATTCCCACGGTCACCCTGAACGACGGCACCGCTTTCCCCGAGCTCGGCCTCGGCACGTACAACCTGCGCGGCGCGGAGGGGGTCGAGGCGATGGTGGCGGCCATCGAGAGCGGCTACCGCCTCCTCGACTCGGCGGTCAACTACGAGAACGAGTCGGAGGTGGGGGAGGCCGTGCGCCGCTCCGGCATCCGCGACGAGCTCCTGGTCACCACGAAGGTGCCCGGGCGCGACCACGGCTTCGACGAGACGGTGCGCAGCGCGCAGGGCTCCCTGGAGCGGCTCGGCCTCGACCGCATCGACCTGTATCTGATCCACTGGCCGAACCCGAGCGTCGGGAAGTGGGTCGACACGTTCCGCGCGATGATCGCGCTGCGCGACGAGGGTCGCGTGGGATCGGTGGGGGTCTCGAACTTCACCGAGGAGATGCTGACGCGGCTCATCGACGAGACCGGTGTCGTGCCGGCCGTCAACCAGGTCGAGCTCCACCCGTACTTCCCGCAGGAGGCCCTGCGCGCGTTCCATGCCGAGCACGGCATCCGCACCGAGAGCTGGAGCCCGCTCGCCCGTCGCAGCGAGCTCCTCTCGGAGCAGGTCGTCGCCGAGGTCGCCGCCGCCCACGGAGTCACGCCCACCCAGGCGGTGCTCCGGTGGCACACCCAGCTGGGCGCGACGCCCATCCCCAAGTCGGCCGACCCGGCGCGCCAGATCGAGAATGCGGACGTGTTCGGCTTCACGCTGACCGACGCCGAGGTCTCCGCGATCGGCGGGCTCGAGCGCGGGCGGCTGTGGGACGGCGACCCCGACACTCACGAGGAGATGTGAGCTCCGCCCCTCCGCGCGGTACCCGCTGGCCCTCCGGCGGTCAAGGGGCATGGCGCCCGAGGTGCGCCGGGTTAGCGTGACCGCACGCGGCCACGTCGGCTGCGGAGAGGAGCGATCATGACCAGTGACGCGCACGCGCACGATGCCGCCGATGCCACCGACAGCGACGACACCGAGGTGACCGAGAAGCCCGGCGGGCTGGGCGAGGACGGCACGATCCCGCCCGACCCCGACGGCGTCGCCGCCGGCCACACCGGCGAGGTCTCGACGTTCGAGCCCGAAGAGGACGAGGGCGCCCCGGCCTGACCCGCCGGCGACCCGCTCCACACGACGAGAAGGTGACGCAAGCTGCCACTTCGGAACGGACGTGGCGACAACGAGTGCCACCTGCTCGTCGTGCGAGCGGCGGTCAGAGCTTCGCGCCGTCGTCCCACGGGTCGTCGAGGTCGGGAGTGCGGCCGCGCCAGGACTCGTAGGCCATCAGCCACCCGATCGAGATGATCGCGGCGAGGGCAAGACCGAGCCAGACGCTGCCCAGGACGAGACCGACGACCACGCCGAGCACGAGCAGCGCCACCGTGCCGGCGATCCAGCCGAGCCGGCCCTTCGGCCATCCGCGCGCACTCATGCCGCCAGCCTAGGCGCAGGCCGGACGGGTCGGCACCGGATGGCCGTCAGCGGCCCCGGTGGTCCTCGGGGCTCAGCCGCGGCCCGCGACGCGGCTCGTGGACCCCGCTCAGCCCGATGAGACGGATCACGCGCTGGCGCTGCCCGCGCCACGGCTCGAGGAGTTCGAGCATGCCGTCGTCGTCGACGCGGTGGCCGGTGAGCGCGTAGCCGACCTCGTGGGCGACGTGATAGTCGCCGACGCTCACGGCATCCGGATCGCCGTATGCACGGATGCGCGTCTCGGCACTCGTCCACAGCCCCACGCCGCGCAGGCTCGTGAAGACGCGGTCGCGGGTGTCGCCGTCGAGGGCGGCATCGGCCGCGCGCTCGATGGAGGCCCGTCGCGCGGCGACCGCGGTGACCGTCCGCGCCTGCGGAGGCTCGAGACCGGCGCGGTGCCAGGACCAGCTCGGGATGCGCTGCCAGTCCGCCGGCGGCGCGAACATCGGCTTCGGCGTCGGCCCGGGTGCGCGCTCGCCGTGACGGGTGAGGATGGCCCGCCAGGCGCCGAAGGCCTGGAGGCCGGTGACCTTCTGCTCGAAGATCGCGCTGGCGAGGGCGTCGAAGACGAGGTCGGTGCGGCCCAGGCGGAGCGTCGGATGCCGGCGATGCGTCTCGGCGATGAGCGGGTGGGGGGAGCCGTCGAAGCCGGCGGGGTCGTCGTCGGCGCCGCAGAGCCGGGGCAGCTGATCGAGCGCCCACGCACGGCCGGGGCCCCACGCGGCGGCGCGCACGCCGTGCCGGGTGGCGCGGATCGCCAGCGTCGCGACGCCCTCGGGCGTGCGGCTGGCGCGCCAGATGACGCCGCCGGCGGTGGTCTGGGACGGGTCGTGGGCGCCGCGCTGCTGGAAGGCGACCGCGCGACCGGCGTCGATCGGCGTCGCCGGCCGGAACTCGGTCTCGAGTGGGCGCTCGTGCCAAGCGCGCGCCTGGTCCGCGCGGGGCTCCGGCGCCCTGGGACCCGGCGCCCTGGAACCCTGCGCCGTGGAACCCTGCGCCCTGGAACCCTGCGCGCTGGGCCCGTGCGCGACCGTCGTCATGCCGTCACTGTACGTGACGGCCACCGACATCGCGGCGGGGACGGACTCAGAAGCGGTCGGGCGACGGGGTGCCGTGGCCGTACCGGATCACGACGTCGGCGTGGCGGTCGAAGCGGTAGCCGATGCCCCGCACCGTGCGCACGATGTCCTCGTAGCGGCCGAGCTTGGAGCGGAGCCGTCGCACGTGCACGTCGATCGTGCGCTCGCCGGGAGCCTCCTCGCCGTCGGCGTGGTTCCACAGCGACGCCACGAGCTCGGTGCGCTCGATCGTGCGGCCCTCGCGCAGCACGAGGTACTGCAGCAGCTCGAACTCCTTGAAGGTGAGCGCGGCGGCCTCGCCGTCGATGTGGACGCGACGGCGCGAGATGTCGATCGTCACGCCGCCCGGGACGTGGTCGTCCTCGGGCTGGTCCTGCTTGGTGCGGGCGATCGCGCTCGGCTCGTGGAGCGCGAGGCGCACGACGTCGACGTCGCGGCCGCCGGCTCCGGCCGGCGCGAGGGCCACCGTGGCGTAGGTCTCGGCGTGGGGAGCGAGCTCGGACAGCGTGCGCCGCAGCGCCTCGACCAGCGTCGAGAGCGAGACGCCGTCGGCGGCGGCCTTGACCTCGTCGATGCCGACGTAGAGCGCGAAGCCGCGCGGTGCGGTGCCGGCCGGAACGGGGCGGGCGGCCGGCGGGGCGGCGGGCGCGATGTCCTCGACGGCGCGGAGGTGACGGGCGGCGGGCTGGGTCAGAAGAGCGGTGTTCGACATGGGAGATGTCCTTCGAGAGGAACCCGGGCGATGTGCCTGGAACGGGTTCGGCGTGCTGCGATCGGCCTCGGCGGCCGGTGTGCGAGCGGATCGGCGCCGCATCGTGGGCGGTGGGCCGACGCTCGTGGGGTGGAGCCGCGTCCTGGATGAGACCTGCGATGGCCTGGATCAGACCGGAGAACAGGGCGGAGGCGGAAGCACCCGGCGGGAGTCACCGTGTCGGTGACGACGTCGCGGTGATCAACACATTCGGCAACACATGGCAACGCGCGGCATCATGATGCCGGCAGATCCGTTCGCCTCCCGGGCGGACAGAATGCGTGCGTTGTCAGTCATGGGCTTGATTATGACGAAGCGTGTCCGGATGTGTCAAACCGCCCGGATGTCCTCGCCACAAGATGACGCAATGTGACAGATTGCTCAGTGATGACCGACGACACCCCGACCCGGCTGCGCATCGTGGGCACCTCGGGGTCGGGCAAGTCCCGGCTGGCACGGGCCGTGGCACGCGCGAGGGCTCTTCCGCTGCTGGAGCTCGACGCCGTGTTCTGGGCCGAGGGATGGACCTACCGCGACCTCGAGGAGGCCCGCGCGATCGTGCGGGCGTTCGTCGCCGCCCACCCGGAGGGCTGGGTCGTCGAGGGCAACTGGACCTCACGCCTGGACGGCCTGCTCGACCCGGGGACCCCGGGCGGCGCCGACGCCGTCGTGTGGCTGGACCATCCGCGTGGGCTCGTCATGCGCCGGGTCGTCGGCCGCACGCTGCGCCGGGGCCTGCGGCGAGAGGAGCTCTGGCACGGCAATCGCGAACGGGTCTCGTCGTGGCTGCGGTGGGCGCCCGAGGAGAACATCGTGCGCTGGGCGTGGACCAACCATCCGGTGATGCGTGAGCGCATGGAGGAGCGGCTCGCGGTGGGCATGCCGATCGTGCGCCTGCGCGGGCAGCGGGAGGTCGACGCGTGGCTCGCCGCCCTGTCGGCGGACGGGCGTAGCGTGGAGTCATGACCGAACTCCGCTTCGCGAACGAGACGGATGCGTCGCGCTACACCCTGCACCGCGGCGACGACCTCGTGAGCGTCATCGATTACCGGGACGACGGCACGACCCTCGCCATGACGCGGGTCTACACGGTGCCGACCTATCGAGGGAAGGGATTCGCCGCCGAGGTCGTCGACCGGGCCGTCGCCGAGCTCGAGACCAGGGGCGACCGCGTCGTCCAGCCGGTGTGCTGGTACGCGGCCGACTGGTTCGCGGCGCACCCCGACCGCGCCGCCGTGCTGGCCCGACGAGGCTGACCGCCCTCCTCCGCTACCGCGCCTACCGCCGACCCGGGGAGCCGTCAATCCCCTCGCCGGTGGTCCGCTGCGCGTCGCAGCATGGGATGACCCGGAGCGGATCCTCGCTCGGGAAGCCCACGCGGCAGACACCAGGAGGAGTCATGACCCGAGACGTACCCGACGACATCGTCGACGCCGAGCCGGCCGGCGGCTGGAGCAGCACCGGACCCGTCGACGCCGAGTCCGGCGCCGACGCCCTGGCGGCCGTGCAGGAGGAGGCTCCCGACGAGGAGACGTCGACGACCCCCGCGGCCCCCGCCCCCGACGGCGATCTGCCCGACGGCGACAGCCGGGCCTCGGACCCGTACGTCGAGAGCGCCGAGATCCAGCAGGGCCTCGATCCCGACCTCCTCACCGACGAGCAGGCCGATCGATGAGCGGCACGCGCAACGAGTTCGACGAGCCGGGCGCCAACTACCCCGACTCGGCCAAGGACGCGGACCTCGAGCAGCGCGGCGATGCCGGCGTCGGCGGTGCCGTCGCACACGAGCCCGACGCGCACGAGGACGACGAGGCCCGCGCGGCCGCGGGCGCGCCGGGCGAGGCCACACAGGACGGCCCCGCTCTGGCGCAGAACGCCGCGACCGACATGCAGCGTCTCGGCGGGGTCGTGCAGCAGGTGCGCGCGGACGTCGGCGGCGAGAGCCTCGAGATCGTCGAGAAGTCGCTGCGCCGGCGGCTGTCCGACGTCGGCATCACGGTGGCCGACGACGAGGTCACGGCGCTGGCGCGCGACATCGCAGGCTCCTGATCCCGAGTCGCGACGCCGTTCAGCGGAGGAAGCGGAGGATCTCCTCGGCGGCGGGGCCCGCATCGCGGATGAGCGTCTCGTGCCCGTGGCCCGGGATCTCGACGCCGAGCGCCCCGGGGATCGCGCGGGTGACCTCGTCGCACCACTCCCGCGTCGAGACGCGGTCCCGGCCGCCCCGGACGACCAGGGTGGGAGCGGCGACGCGCGGGTAGGACTCCTCGGGCCGGTGCGTGAGCATCGCCCGCACCTTGCGGCCGAGGTGCGGCCCGGCGCGGACGTACTCGCGCGCGCCCAGCAGCAGCACCTTCGGGCTCTCGTCGAGGAGGTCGACGGCCAGGCGGCCCAGCTGCGCCCCCGCCGTCCGGTGGTGCCGGTCGACGGTCGGCGCCACCAGCACCAGGTGGGAGACGGTGGCGGGATGGCGCACCGCGACCTCGGCGGCGACCTGCGTGCCCATGGAGTGGCCGATGAGCACGACCGGACCGCGGTCGATCTTCCGCAGGTAGGCGCCGATCAGGTCGGCGCTGCGCTCGATGGTCGGCGTGCGCGGGGGCTCGGGCGCCTCGCCGTAGCCGGGCTGGTCGATCGCGATCACGCGCCCGTGAGGATGGAGCCGGCGCGCCAGATCGGCGAACACCTTCCGCCCCATTCCGATGCCGTGCAGCAGCACGAACGTGGCCGCCGCGTCCTCCGCGCCGCGCGCCTCGGCGAGGAGGGTCATGCCGGCCGCCGTGAAGCGCTCGATGTCGCCGTCGTCGGTGGGCACGCCCGTGAGCTCGTCGATCGCGGTGTCGACGGCGTCGGCGATGCTCTCCAGCGGATCCCCGTCACCCATCCCTCGAGCGTATCGGCGGGCACTGTCGCCCGCGTCCGCACCGTCGTACCGTGGGGGCATGTGCCGCAACATCGTTCCGCTCCACAACTTCGAGCCCGCTGCGACCGATGACGAGTGCCGTGACGCCGCGCTGCAGTTCGTGCGCAAGATCAGCGGGATGACCAAGCCCGCCAAGGCGAACCAGGCCGCGTTCGACCGCGCCGTCGACGAGATCGCCCATGCCACCCGGCACCTGCTCGACGATCTCGTCTCTCCGGCGCCCCCGAAGAACCGCGAGGAGGAGGCGGCCAAGCGGCAGGCGCGCTCGGCCGACAGGTACGAGGCGCTGCGGGCCTTCCAGGAGCAGAAGAAGGCGGCGCGCGCGGCGTCGTGACCGGACCGTCCGCCGCGCGGCGGGAGGGCAGTCCGGTGCGCGACGGCGGGCCTCGACCACGATGTCGGGGGTGACTTCTACCGTGGGATCATGCGCATCCTGCACACCTCCGACTGGCACATCGGGCGGACCTTCCACGGTCACTCCACGCTCGATGCGCTGCGCGGCGTGCTCGACGCGCTGATCGCCCAGGTCCGCGAGCACGCGGTCGACGTGGTGGTCGTCGCGGGCGACGTGTTCGACTCCGCCGCCCCGGCCGCCGACTGCTACACCCTGCTGTCCGACACGCTGCGGGGCATCCGCGAGAGCGGCGCCCGCGTCGTCGTCACGAGCGGCAACCACGACTCGGCGGCGCGGCTCGGCTTCCAGGCGGCGCTGCTGCGCGACGGCATTCACGTGCTCACCGACCCGCTGGCCGTCGGCACGCCCATCACGATCGACGACGCGCACGGGCCGGTGCACATCTACGGCATCCCGTTCCTCGAGCCGGCTCTGCTGCGGCACGTCTGGCCCGGCATCCGCACGCAGGAGGCGGCGCTCTCCCACGCCATGGACCTCGTCCGCGCGGACCTGGCCTCCCGGCAGGCGCCGGGAGCGCGGTCGGTGGCCGTCGCGCACTGCTTCGCCGCGGGAGTCGAGCCCACGCCGCTGCTCGAGCGCGACATCCAGCAGGGCGGACTCGACGTCGTCCCCCTCGCCGCCTTCGACGGGGTCGACTACGTCGCGCTCGGCCACATCCACGGCCGCCAGCAGCTCGCCCCGCACATCCGGTACGCGGGGGCGCCCCTGCACTACAGCTTCGGCGAGGGCCACAAGCCGCGCGGCTCGTGGCTCGTCGATCTCGACGCCGACGGGCTGGCCGAGGTCACCTGGGTCGCCCTTCCGATCCCGCGGCGGGTCGTCACGCTCACCGGCCCGCTCGACGAGCTGCTCGCCGACACGCGCTTCGCCGACGACGAGCAGGCCTGGGTCTGCGCGGAGTACACCGACGACCTCCCGCAGCGCGACCCGCTGCGCCGGCTGCAGGCGCGGTTCCCGTTCTGCGCGAAGGTGGTGCACACGCCCGCCCGCACCGCCGAGGCGAGCGCCCGCACCTATGTCGAGCGGGTCCGCTCGGCGCGGAGCGACCGCGAGCTGGTCACCGCCTTCCTGCAGCACGTGCGAGAGGGCGCGGGCCCGACCGAGCGCGAGCAGGAGCTCATCGACGACGTCCTGGCCGAGCGGGTGCGCGTGGAGGCGTCGGCGTGAAGCTGCACCGCCTCGACGTGACGGGCTTCGGACCGTTCCGCGAGCATCAGAGCGTCGACTTCGACGCGTTCGACGGCGACGGGGTCTTCCTCATCTCGGGGCGCACCGGAGCGGGCAAGTCGAGCATCCTCGACGGGGTGAGCTTCGCCCTCTACGGCACCGTGCCGCGCTACGAGGGCGGTGAGCGGCGGTTGCGCTCCGACCACAGCTTCCTCGGCGACCCGACCGAGGTGCGCCTGGAGTTCACCGCGGGCGACCGGCGCCTGCGCGTCACCCGCGCGCCCGAGTACGATCGCCCCGCCAAGCGCGGCGGGGGGATGACGACCGAGCCCCCACGGGCGGAGCTGGAAGAGCTCGTCGGCGACGTCTGGGTCGGGCAGGCGGCAAAGCCGCGAGAGGTCGGCCTGCTGCTCGACGAGATCCTGGGGCTCAACGCCCAGCAGTTCCAGCAGGTGATCCTCCTCGCGCAGAACCGGTTCTCGCGCTTCCTGCTCGCCACCGCCGGCGAGCGTCAGACGCTCCTGCGGACGCTGTTCGGCACGCGGCGCTTCGAGAGCTACCGCGACGAGCTCGAGATGCGCCGTCGGGACGCGCAGAAGGCCGTGGACACGGCGGGCGAGCACGCCCGCACCCTGCTCGAGGTCGCCGAGCAGCTCATCGACCAGCACGCCCTCGGCGGCGACGAGGAGCGCGCCGTCGACCTCACCGGTCGCCGCGCCGAGGCGTCGACCGCGCTCCAGCGCGCCCAGTACCGTCTCGACACCCGAGTGCACGATCGCGCCCGGGCCCAGGCGGCCCTCACCGAGTCCGAGGCGGCCCTGGCCGAGGCGACCGCGCAGGCGGAGCGGCTCGCGCAGCTCGCCGCGGCGAGGGAGGAGCTGACCGCGCGGGAGGCCGAGGCGCCCCGCATCGACGAGGAGAGGGCGCGCCTGGCGCGGGCGCGCGCCGCCGAGGCGCTCCGCGCCCCCGTGGAGGCCGCGCACCGCACCGAGGCGGAGCGGGCGGACGCGGCGAAGGCCGCCGACGAGACCGGGCGGGCATGGAGCGCCGCGGGCGGCCGTGACGACGACGACCTCGCGGCGGTGATCGACGGGCTTACCGGCGACCTGGCGCTGTGGTCGGCCGCCGCGTCGGCCGAGACGGACCTGCACGAGGGGGAGCGCGCACTCGCCGCCGTGGAGCGCGCCGTCGCGGACGGCACGGCGCAGCTGGCCGAGCTCGACGCGCAGCAGGCGCTCGTCCCCGCCGAGAGGGAGCGGATCGACTCCGCCCTCGTGGCCGCCCGGGCCCAGGCCGTGCGCCGGTCCGACCTCGTCGCCGAGAGGGACGCCGTCGCCGACCGGCTCGCCGCCGCGCGCGAGTTCGCGACGCTGTCGCCGCAGGCCGACGAGGCGGAAGCGGCGTACGTCCGGGCCAACGCGGCGTCGGCCGCAGCGACCGCGGCGGTGACGACCCTCCTGCAGCGCCGGCTCGCCGGTCACGCGGGCGAGCTGGCGGCGGGACTCGTCGACGGCGAACCGTGCGCCGTCTGCGGATCGACGTCCCACCCGCGCCCCGCCGACGCGGCGCCGGACCCGGTGACCGACGAGGATCTCGCCGCGGCCGAAGCGCTCCGCGACCGGGAGGCGGAGGCCGAGCGCCGTGCCGGCGCGGTCGCCCGTGAGCTCCGCGACGCGCTGGCCGCCGTCGCCGCACGCGCGGCAGGAGGCGAGCCCGGTGACCTCGCCGCGCGGCTCGAGGAGGCCGAGGCCGAGGTGACGGCCGCCGCCGCGGCGGAGCGCGCAGTGGTGTCGCTCGAGGCGCAGCGCGCCGAACTCGATGAGCTGGCCGCCCTCGCGGCGAAGGAGCGCGAGAGCCTGGCCGCGCGCGTGAGCACCGACACCCAGCGCGTCGCGGCCGAGCGGGCGACCCTGGCCGCCCTCCGCGCCCAGGTCGACGCCGCCCGCGGCGACCACGCCTCGGTCGCCGACCGCATCGCCGCCGGACGCGCCCGCCGCGACCTCGCGCGCGAGCGCCGCCGCACCCTGGAGGAGCTCGCCGAGCGCGACCGGGCCGCCGCTGCGGCCGCCGCCGATCGCGACGCGCGGATCGCGGCGTCCGACTTCGCCGACCTCGGCGCGGTCGCCGCAGCACTGCTCGACTCCGCCGAGCAGGAGGCGATCGACGAGCGCGTCGTCGCGCACGGACAGGCCCTGGGCGCGGTCCGTGCGCGCCTGCTGGAGCTGGAGCTGGCCACCCTCGACGCGCCCGAGGTGGATCTCGACGCCGCCCGCGCGGTACGGGAGGTGGCGGCGTCGTCGCACGCCGCGGCCATCGCCGCCGAGACCGACGCCCGCGCCGCCGCCGACCGGCTGCGCGATCTGCTCCAGCGCGTCGACGACGCGTACGCCGCCGTCGCCGCCGTCGCCGACGACGCCGCGGTCATCACCCGGCTGGCGGACTCGGTCGCCGGCCGCGCCCCCAACACGATGAAGATGGACCTCGAGACCTTCGTCCTCGCCGCCGAGCTGGAGGAGATCGTCGCCGCGGCCAACCTGCGCCTCACCGAGATGTCGTCGGGGCGCTACACCCTGCACCACTCCGACGCGAAGGCGTCGCACGGTCGCGCGTCGGGACTGGGGATCGACGTGCTCGACGCCCACACCGGTCGCCTGCGCTCACCGCAGTCGCTGTCGGGAGGGGAGACCTTCCTCGCATCGCTCGCCCTCGCGCTGGGCCTTGCGGAGGTCGTCACCAACCGGGCCGGCGGCCTGCGGCTCGACACCCTCTTCGTCGACGAGGGATTCGGCTCGCTCGACCCGGAGACCCTCGACCTGGCGATGCGCACGCTCGACGAGCTGCGCGCCGGCGGGCGGACCGTCGGCGTCATCAGCCACGTCGAGGCCATGAAGGAGCAGCTTCCCGCGCAGGTCGTCGTCGAGACGACCCCCGACGGGCCCAGCACGATCCGCCAGTAGCCCGGCGGCCTCAGACCAGGCGGTATCCCGCGCCGCGCACCGTCTCGATGCGGTCGGACCCGAGCTTCTGCCGCAGGTACCCGACGTACACGTCGGCGACGTTGGACCCGGGGTCGAAGTCGTACCCCCACACCCTGCTCAGCAGCTGCTCCCGGCTGAGCACCTGGCCGGCGTTGCGCACGAACTCCTCGGCCAGAGCGAACTCGCGCGACGAGAGCTCGACCCGTCGCCCGTCCAGCCGCGCCTCGCGGGTGCGCACGTCGAGGGTGAGGTCGCGATGCGACAGCGCGGCGAGGCTGCCGGTGTCGTCGTCGCGGCGCATGCGCAGGCGGATGCGGGCCAGCAGCTCGTCGAAGCGGAACGGCTTGCCGAGGTAGTCGTCGGCGCCTCCCTCGAGACCGGCGACCGTGTCATGGAGCTCGACGCGTGCGGTGAGCATGATCACCGGCATCCGCGATCCGCCGCCGCGCAGATGCTCGAGGACCGCGAAGCCGTCCATGCCGGGGAGGTTCACGTCGAGGACCATGAGGTCGAACTCGTCGGACTGCGCGAGCTCCAGCGCGAGCGGTCCGGTGGCCGCCACCCGGGTGGCGAAGCCCGCCGAGCGCAGCCCCTTCTCGATGAAGCCCGAGATCCGCGCCTCGTCCTCGGCGATGAGGATGGATGCCATCAGGCGCCTCCGCCCGTCGTCGTCAGCGTGGTCGGTCGCGGCTCGGGCAGGGGCGGCAGCGGGGGCCGCGGCGGGATGACGAGGTCATCGGGCTGCGGGGTCTCGGCGAGCGGCAGCGAGATCACGAACAGCGCCCCACCGCCCGGGGCGTCGTCGACGCGGACCGAGCCGCCGTGCGCACGGGCGATGACCTGCACGATGTTCAGCCCCAGCCCGCTGCCGGCGTGCGCCGTGCTGCCGCGGTGGAACCTGTCGAAGACGACCGCCTTATCGGCGTCGGGCACCCCGGGGCCGTGGTCGCGCACCCACAGCTCGAGGGTGTCGTCCACCACGCGGCTGCCGATCTCGATGCGCCCGCGGCCGTGGGTGACGCCGTTCTGCGAGAGCTGCAGCATCGCCTGGGTGATCCGGCCAGGATCCACCCGCGCGACGACGTCGGCGATGGGGCCGGCGTCGACCTCGGCTCCTTCGATGCCCTGCGCCTTGCGCACGATCTGCTGCACGAGCTCGCCCGCGTCGACCCGCGCGGTCGTCACGGGGGAGGGCCCGTGGAGCGCGGCTGCGGCGGACAGGTCCTGCACGAGGCGGTCCATCCGCTCGAGCTCGTCGATCGCGAGCGCCTGCGTCTCGCGCACGTCGTCGGGGTCGTCGGCGTCCATCACCTCGAGGTTGCCGCGCACGATGGTGATCGGGGTCTTCAGCTCGTGGCCCACGTCGCTGAGCAGCTGCCGCTGCGAGTCGAGCGCGCCGTCGAGACGGTCCAGCATGTCGTTCATCGTGCTGGCGAGCTCCGACACGTCGTCGCGCCCCTGCACCGGGAGGCGCTCGCCGAGGGACTGGGCCGAGACCCGCTCGGCGGTCTCGCGCATGCGCCGCAGCGGTCGCAGCAGGCGGGTGGAGACGATCGTCGCGACCACGGCGATGACGAGGAGCGCGATCCCCGCCGCCACGAGATAGGCCTGCGCGGTGCCGTTGATCTCACCGAGCTCGGCGGAGACGTCGTAGGCCATCGTGAAGATGACCTCTGCTCCGGTCGCGGCGTCTCCGCCCACCACCGCGATGGGGGCCGCGAGGTAGCGCCAGACGACGCCCTCCTCGGCGTACGTGCCGATCACGGGGTCGGCGCCGGTGACCTCGGATGAGACGTGGGCGACGAAGCCCGGAGCGCTGGTGAGATCGAGATCGAGGTCGACGCCCGAGCGCAGCACCGCCCGGCCGTCGACGATGCCGAGCGCTCCCGTGTTGTCGTCGGGGCTCATGCGCTGCACGACCGCGCGCAGCGCCTCGTCGGCGGAGGGCCACGTGCCGGTGTCGTCGGGACCTTCACCCACGATGAACCGGGCCGAGTCGAGGTTGTCCTGCAGCCGGTCCTCGATGGCCTCCAGCGACACGGCCCGCTCGACGAGGTACACCGTCGCGCCCACCGAGATGAGCCCGATCGCCGCGACGAGCGTGATGACCGCCACGATGCGGGTGCGCACCGACATGCGCAGGCGCCGATCGGGTGCGGGGGGCGGAGTGCTCACGCCTCCAGTATCGCGAGCGCGCGGGGCACCCGTGCGACCCTAAGAGATGTCTCATCCCGTTCTTCCCGCTCCCGTGCTGGAATCGGGGGATGGATGCCACGGCCGCCGCACCCGTCCCGGCGACCGCCGGTGACGAGGCGACCCTGCTGGCGGAGGCGCTGGATGTGCCCGTCTCGGCCGTCCGGGTCTTCTCCCGTGAGCCTCTCGGCGCGGGGTCGGTGACGGGGGCGACCCTCACCCCCGAGGCCGCCTCCGCGCAGGGGCTGCCCGCCGACAGCGTCGCGTATCTCGACACCTCGCTGCTGCCGGTGGTGCGCGAGACCGGTCTCGCGCTCGACGGCGTGGCCCGCGTCTGGCTGCACCCCGCCGACCCGCACCTTCCCGCGCTGGCGCCCGCGGCGTTCGGCGACGCCGCCGCGGTGCTCCTGTCGCGCCTCGGGATCGCCGCGACCGCGACGCCCGAGCTCGTCGGGTACCGGCCCGGCCGACGTGCGGTGCTCCGCGTGCCGACGGAGGGCGGGTCGTCCTGGGTGAAGGTCGTCCGGCCCAGCCGGATCGAGCGCGTCGTCACCGCCCACGACGCCCTGCGGGCCGGCGGGCTCCCCGTTCCGGCGGTGCGGGGCTGGTCCCCGGAGGGACTGCTCGTGCTCGACGCCGCCACGGGCGCACCGGCGACCGAGGCCACGTGGCATCCCGTGCACCTCCTCGACGCCGTCGACGACCTGCGCCGCCGACTGGCGCGCATCCCCCTCGCCTGGCCGGCGCGCACCTCGCTCGCCCAGCGCCTGCCCTGGTACCTGTGCCGGCTGGAGCTTCTCCTGCCCGACGCGGAGCGGCTGCGCGGGATCGGCGCGCGCATCGCGCAGTCCCTCGCCTCGGCCCCGACCCCGCCGGCGACGATCCACGGCGACCTCCACATCGGGCAGCTCTTCCTCGTGGACGGCGCCGTGAGCGGTCTCATCGACGTCGACACCGCGGGCCGCGGCGAGCCCGGCGAGGACGCGGCCGCCTTCCTCGGGCACGCGGTCGCGAGCGCGCTGCTGACGGAGCGTCGCGGCGGCCCGGGCGGCCAGGACGGCCCCGGCGACGGTTCAGCGGTGGTCCGCGCGCTCGCCGGGCTCGCCTTCGAGCGCTGGGGCGCCGACGCGCGGACGCGGGCGCTCACCGCCGTGCATCTGCTCGGTCACGCCCTCGGCGCCGCGTCGGCCGGGGACCCCGGGCGTGCGGCGCAGCTGCTCGACGGGGCCGAGCGGGCGGCGGCTCCCGACCATAAGAGCCCTCTCATGCCCGGCTTCGAGGCGCCTTAGCGGCGGGCGACACAGTGGATGTCATGCGATCAGGCGATCGCATTCCCCCGGCACCGGGTCGAGGGACACCAGAGGAGGACTCGATATGAAGAAGAAGTGGATCGCCTACGGTGTGACCGGTGCGGTCGGACTCGGCCTGGTGGCCGGCGGCGCGACGGCGATGGCCTCGGCGATGGACCTGCGCACGACGGACGGCACCGTCGTACCCGGCGGCGCGATCACCGGCAAGAACGGCTCGGTCCTCGACCGCGCCGCGGTGACGCTGAGCGTCAGCGACACGTCGGTGACGGTCGTCTCGGCCGCGACCCCCACCGCGGTCACCCCCGCGACCCCCGCCACGGCGCCGACCGCGCCGAGCCCCACCACGTCGCCGTCGCCGGTCACCTCGCCCTCGCCGGTGACCCCTGCCTCGCCCGTCACTCCGGCCTCGCCCGCCACGCCCGCCTCGCCGGTGACCCCGGCCTCGCCGGTGTCGGTGGCCTCGCCCGTGACGCCCGCGTCGCCGGTGACCCCCGCCTCGCCGGCCTCGGTGGCCTCGGCGCCGTCGAACTGACCCCCCGCAGAGCACGATGCCCCCGGAGCGATCCGGGGGCATCGTGCTGTCTGCGAGGCGGTGACTACTCCTGCAGGTGCTTGCTGGCGGCGTCGTAGATCGCGTCGACGAACCGGCCGGCCGTGTCGTCGTCGAAGGTGCCGCCGGTGGTCAGGGACTCGATCATCTGATCGCGTCCGTCCTCGCCGAGCAGCAGCATGCTCTGGCCCGCGGCGATGAGAGCGTCGTCGGGGAACATCTGGTTCACGAGATCCTCGGTGACCGACGGCTCCACCTCCTGGAAGACGGCGAGCATCGCCGGGCGCGCCTCGGCGAGGAAGGCGGCCTCGTCGTACTCGCCCGCGACCTCTTCGCCGCCGTCGGTGCCGTCCTCGGACGGGGCGGTGCTGATGCTCGGGGCCGGTGCCGGCGACTCCGCGGAACCGTCGGAGGAGGTGGTGAGGAACGCGGTGAACGCGATGCTCGTGAACAGGGCGATCGCCCAGAGCCCGCCGCCGAGCACCGAGAGCACGAGCGCGATGACGCCCACCGGCTTGCCGCCGTGCTTGCGGCCGGCGAGCGCGACGATCGACAGCACGAAGGCGACCAGCAGCAGGAGGCCGCCGACGATCACCGAGATGAGTCCGACCCACGGCACCGGCAGGAAGCCGACGCAGGCGAGGATCGCGCCGAGCACGGCGAGTCCGAGCGAGATCCAGGCCAGGGTCTTGGGACGCGTGTCGGTGCCGGCGGGCGGCGTCGCGGCGCCGTAGGCGGGCTGCCCGTAGGGCACCTCGGGAGCCGGGGCGTACGCGGGCGTCGCGGGCTGGCCGTCGACCGGGGCCGGCGGGACCGGCGCGGCGCCGGCCGGGACGCTCTCCGGGGCCGGGACGCGCTCGGTGGGCGCGTCGGGGGACGCGGGAAGGTCGGGGTACGCGGCCGTGGGCGCGTCGGAGGACGCGGGTGCGTCAGGCGACGCGGGTGCGTCGGGGGACGCGGGGACGGGCTCGCGCGTCTCGTCGGAGCCGGCGGGGTCGGTGGGGGTGGACATGGCACTCCTCGTCGTCGGTAGCCCTCCGCGGTGCGGCGGCGGACCTCCCCAGACTAGGGGACCCGGACGAGGCGGCCCAGACCGTGCGGGGCAGGTCGCCGTTCACGCCTCGGGCGCGTCGCCCCCGGGGAACAGGTCGCTCAGCCCAGGTCGCCCGCCGCCGGCATCCCCGATGGCGGTGCGCGCCGCGTGCCAGCCGGCCATGCCGTTGACGCTCGGCCCGGGCGGCGTCGCGGACGACGCGAGATACACCCCGCGCACCGGCGTCCGCCACGGGGTGCCCGAGACCACGGGGCGACGCAGCAGGTTCCGGACGGTCAGCGCTCCGCCCAGCCCGTCGCCGCCGATCGCGGCGGGGTTCTGCACGGCGAGCCGGGCGGCGGAGGTCGAACGGATCGCGAGCATGCGGTCCCGCACGCCCGGCGCGAAGCGCTCCAGCTGATCCAGCACGGCCTCCGTCGGATCGAGGTCGCTGCCGGCGGGCACGTGCACGTACGCCCACAGCACCGCCGCCCCCGCTGGGGCACGGGTGTCGTCGACGACCGAGGGCTGGGTCAGGAGGACGTAGGGTCGCGACGGCATCCGCCCGGACAGCACCTGGGACTCCGCGGTGCGGATCTCGTGTGCGGAGCCTCCGACGTGGACGGTCGGCACCGCGGCCAGCGCCTCGTCGCGCCACGGGATCGGACCGTCCAGCGCCGCGTCGACCTTCGCCACGCCCGGCCCGTAGCGGAAGCGGCGCACGGCGCGCAGGTAGCGCGGCGGCACATCGGGCAGCGTCTCGATGAGCCTCGGCGATCCCGCGAGGAACAGCAGGTCGCTGCGGCGCGGATCGCCGACGTCGAGCGCGCCGAGATCGTCCACACGGACGCCGCACTCGACGGATCCGCCGTGGGCGGCGAGGTCTGCCAGCAGCGCGTCGGTGATGGCCTGGGCGCCGCCCCGGGGGAGCGGCCACCCGTGCGGCGCGTGCGCGTGGGCGGCCAGCAGCGCCCCCGCCCCGGCGCCGGCGAGCGACGGCATGCGCGAGGGAGCGTGCGCGGCGACGCCGGCCCACAGCGCCCGCCCGGCCTCGGTGCGCAGCAGGGCGTTCGCCGACGGGGTGCCCAGGCCCGCGGCCCGGGCACCGAAGCGCGCCAGTGCCAGCGGATGGCGCGGCACCCGCAGGAGGGTGTCGCTCGTGACCTCGACCACGTCGGCGAGGTGATCGCGCAAGGGCTCGAACAGGCGGCGCCACCGCGGTCCGTCCGCGCCGAGACCGTCGGCGGTGCGCTCGAGGCTGCGCCACGCGATCGCCGCCGGCGCGTCGTCGAGGGGATGCGCGAACGAGGCCTCGGGCACGATCCACTCGACGCGGTCGGCGATCCCGAAGGCCCGGAACCAGGGGGAGGCGAGCGTGGCCGGATGGACGGCCGAGGCCACGTCGTGACGGAAGCCGGGAAGGGTGAGCTCGGCCGATCGGGCTCCGCCGCCGGGCGCGTCGGCCGCTTCGAGCACGCGCACCGCGTAGCCGGCGCGGGCGAGGGTGACCGCGGCGACAAGCCCGTGAGGACCGCTGCCGACGACCGTCGCTCGACGCTGCATATGCTCCATCCTGCCCTGTGGGCCCGGAAGGCGGCAGTCGTGGTCGCCTCGGCATCCACGCGCCGACATCTGCTGCCGTCCGATCGTGCGCGTGGGGCGGGTTTCTCACGACGGAGGGGATGGTCGGCCGAGCCGCCGGTGAGCCAAGATGGAGACGTCGACGCACGGCGAGGGAGAGACATGTCTCTGAACACGGTTCCGCTGGACACCCCCACGGGGATCTCGGCACGGCTCGGGTGGGATCCCGGAACGACCGTGCACGACCGCCGCCGTCTCATCGCCAAGGAACTCATCGCCGCCAAGCTCGGCTGCGCCACGACGGACGTCAGGATCGAGCGCGAGGCGCCCCGGGGCTTCGGCTACCACACCCGGCTCATCGCCTCCCGCGACGGGGCGGAGCTGCCCATCGCGATCGTGACGGCGAGCTATCGCGCCGCCACGGCGGTGGCCATCTGCGACCCCGGCCTGCCGGTGGGCATCGACATCCGCGACCTCAACCCGGAGCGGGCCGACATCAAGCAGATGCAGAAGCACTCGCGGCTGTTCGACGAGAACAACATCCCCGACCTCCTCCAGCACTGGACGCGCGTGCAGGCGGTGCTCGAGGCCGACGGCCGCGGCGTCCGCGTGGCTCCCGAGCACGTGCGCCTGGACGCCGGACGCCTCAAGGGGTGGATCCCCGACCGGAACATGAAGTACGCGCTCGTGGACGCCTCGCGCGACGGCTGGGTGATCACGATCGCGTCCGGCATCCTCCCCGCCGGCTGAGGCCGCGCCTAGGCGCCCGGCGCGCCCGGCCCCGCGTCGGCGAGCCCCGCGTCGGCGAGCGCCGCGTCGAGATCGGCGAGCCAGACCGCGGCATTGCCGTCGGACGGCGCACGCCAGTCGCCGCGGGGCGACAGCGAGCCCGCCGCCGTCACCTTGGGGCCGTTCGGGATCGCGGAGCGCTTGAACTGGGCGAACCCGAAGTACCGGCTCAGGAACACCCGCAGCCACCGCGCCACCGTGTCGAGGTCGTACGCGTAGCGCTCCTCCGCCGGGAAGCCGGGGGGCCACGCGCCGGACTGGGCGTCGGCCCAGGCGCGCTCGGCGAGGAACGCGATCTTCGACGGCCGGAAGCCGTAGCGGAGCACGTGGAAGAGCGCGAAGTCGTGGAGCGCGTAGGGGCCGATGGTGTCCTCGGTGGACTGGACCTTGCCGTCCTGACCCGCCGGCACGAGCTCGGGGCTGATCTCGGTGTCGAGCACCGACTGCAGCACCCGCTTGGCCTCGTCGCTGAGCGAGGTGCCCGTCTCGTCGTCGGCGGAGTGGGCGATCACCCAGCGGATGAGGTGCTGGATGAGCGTCTTCGGGACTCCGGCGTTGACGGCGTAGTGGCTCATGTGGTCGCCGACGCCGTAGGTCGCCCACCCCAGGGCGAGCTCCGAGAGGTCGGAGGTGCCGACCACGAACCCCCCGTGCTGGTTGGCGAGCCGGAACAGGAAATCGGTGCGGGCGCCGGCCTGCACGTTCTCGAACGTGACGTCGTAGACGGGCTCGCCGCCCGCGAACGGGTGTCCGATCCCCTTCAGGATCTCGGTGGCCATCGGGCGGATGTCGATCGTCTCGATGCGGGCGCCGATCGCCTCGGCCAGCGCGATCGCATTGGACTTCGTGTGGTCGCTCGTGGCGAAGCCGGGCATCGTGTACGCGAGGATGTCGCTGCGGGGGCGCCCCATGCGGTCCATCGCGCGGGCGACGACCAGGAGCGCGTGCGTCGAGTCGAGTCCTCCCGAGACGCCGATGACGGGACGCGGCGAGCCGATGGCGCGCATGCGCTGCTCGAGCCCGGAGACCTGGATGTTGAAGGCCTCGTAGCAGTCGAGGTCCAGGCGCGCCGGGTCGTCGGGCACGAAGGGGAACCGATCGACCGGGCGGCGGAGGCCGATGTCGGACGCCGGCGGGTCGACGGTGAAGGCGATCCGCTGCCCGCCCGTCCACCGCTCGACGCGGTTGTCGTCGAACGTGCCCTGGCGCAGGCGGTCCTGGCGCAGGCGGTCGAGGTCGACGTCGGCGACGGCGCGGCGCGGTCCGTCGGGGAAGCGCTCGGTCTCGGCGAGCAGCGTGCCGCCCTCGTAGACCATCGTCTGGCCGTCCCACGACACGTCGTTGGTCGACTCGCCCTGCCCGGCGGCGGCATAGACGTAGGCGGCCAGGCACCGGAGGGACTGCGACTGCGCGAGGATGCGGCGGTCCTCGGCGCGCGCGATCGTGATGGGGCTGCCGGAGAGGTTCAGGAGCACCGTGGCGCCGGCCAGCGCGGCGGAGGAGGACGGCGGGATCGGCACCCAGAAGTCCTCGCACACCTCGGCGTGGACCACGAGGCCCGGGACGTCGGTCGCCTCGAAGAGCAGGTCGGTGCCGACGGGGACCTCGGCGCCGGCGAGGGTGACGGTGTCGGGTGCGTCGGTCCCCTGGGCGTACCAGCGGTGCTCGTAGAACTCGCGGTAGGTCGGCAGGTACGACTTCGGGGCGACGCCGAGCACCCGGCCGCGGTGGATCGCGACGGCGCAGTTGTAGAGGCGCGAGCCGATCCGCAGCGGAGCGCCGATCACCAGCAGCGGGCGGAGCCCGGTCGAGGCCTCGGCGATGCGCTCGACGGCGATCCGCACGGCGTCGAGGACGGCGTCCTGCAGGACGAGGTCGTCGATCGCGTAGCCGGTGAGGCACAGCTCGGGGAAGACGGCCACCGCCACCGCGTCGTCGTGGCACTCCTGTGCGGCGGCCAGCACCGCGTCGGCGTTGGCGACGGGGTCGGCGATCGCGACGGGGATGGTGCAGGCGGCCACGCGCGCGTAGCCGTGGCGGTAGGCGCTCTCGAACGGCAGGGACTGGCTCACGGGACCAGTCTGGCATCCGCGGTGCGACAGGGCACGGGAGCAGCCGGGTTCCGCACGCCCCGAGCGCTCGCCGCCGGTGTCGGCGGGCGCCGTTAGGGTCGGAGACGGAAGGGTGACATGCGATACATCGAAGACGAGGGCCGGATCGTCTGGAGCGCGAGCGACCTCAAGGCCGCCGCCGAATGCGAGTTCGCGTGGCTGCGCGCGATCGACGCGAAGCTCGGACGGGTCGCCGCCGTCGACGACCCCGAGGACGCCACCCTCGAGCGCGCGGGTCGCCTCGGCACGCAGCACGAGCTGCGGGTGCTCGACGAGTACCGCGCCGCGTTCCCGGGTCGCGTCGTCGAGATCGCCGCGGCGCGGTCGTCGGATGCCGGGGCGCTGGCATCGGCGGTGGCGCGGACGATCGAGGCGCTCGCCGATCCCGACGCGGCCGTCGTCTACCAGGCGGCCTTCGCCACCGACGAGTTCGTCGGGTTCGCCGACTTCCTCGTGCGCGACACGACGCTGCCGGGCGCCCCGTGGCTGGTCCAGGACACCAAGCTCGCCCGGCACGCCCGCGTCACCGCGCTCATGCAGCTGGCGGCCTACGTCGACCAGCTCGACCGGCTCGGCGTGCCGCGCTCGGGGCGCGTCGAGCTGCTCCTCGGCGACGGATCGATCTCCGCGCACGAGGTGCGCGACCTGCTGCCCGTCTTCTCGCTCCGCCGGGCGCGCCTGCGCGCGCTGATCGCCGACCGCGACCTGGCCGCGGGGGCGGCCGGCGCGCCGATCGCCTGGGGCGACGACCGCGGCGCGCTGCGGGTCGTCGCGTGCGGCCGCTGCGCCACGTGCGACCTCGACGTCGTCGCCCAGCGCGACCTCCTGCTCGTGGCAGGCATCCGTCCGGTGCAGCGCGACCGCCTGCGCGCCGTCGGCATCCGTACGATCGACGACCTCGCGGCGGCCGTCGAGGCCCCGCCCCGCATGTCGGGCGACACCTTCGCCAACCTCCGCACGCAGGCGCGGCTGCAGCTGACGAGTCCCGCCGGCGGGGTCGAGGCCACGCCCGCGGCGCCCGCCGACGCCGCGTCGCCGCCCGCGACACCGCAGCCGCCGGTCCCGACGTTCGAGGTGGTGTTCCCGAAGGCGCTGGGCGCGCTTCCCCGACCCGACCACGGCGATCTCTTCTTCGACTTCGAAGGCGACCCGCTGTACACCGAGACGCCCGCTCCCGGAGCGGCGGCGCAGTGGGGGATCGACTACCTCTTCGGCTGGGTCGACACGGCCAGCCGCTACACCCCGCTGTGGGCGCACACGTTCGCCGAGGAGAAGGCCGCCCTCCAGGACTTCCTGGCGTTCGTGGAGCTGCGGCGGCGCGCGCATCCGGGCATGCACATCTACCACTACGCGCCGTACGAGCCCACGCACCTGCTGGCGATGGCCGCGCGGCACGGCGTGGGCGAAGGGGCGGTCGACCGGCTCCTGCGCGAAGGGGTCTTCGTCGACCTCTACCCGATCGTGCGGCGGGCCCTGCGGGTGGGGTCGCGCTCCTACTCGATCAAGAAGCTCGAGCCGCTCTACATGGGAGCCGATGTCCGCACGAGCGACGTGCAGCGCGGCGACGACTCGATCGTGCGCTACGTGGAGGCGCGCGCCTACGCCGACGCCGGTCAGGACGACGCCGCCGCGGCGGTCCTGGACGACCTCGCCGACTACAACCGCTACGACTGCGTCTCCACCCTGAAGCTGCGCGACTGGCTCGTCGACCGGGCGCGCGAGGCGAACCTGCGGCCCTCGATCGATGCGGAGGCCGCGGAGTTCGCGTACGAGCCGTCGCCTCGCGCCGAGGCGCTCTCGCGCCTGGCGGCAGCCGTCCCCGACAGCGGCGTCTCGACCGCCGGCGACGAGGCGGTGGCCGTGGGCGAGGCGCTGCGGCTCGGGGCGGCCGCGATCGACTACTACCCGCGCGAGGTCAAGACTTTCTGGGCGACCCACTTCCTGCGCCTGCGCGAACCGGTCTCGGTGTGGGAGGACACCCGCGACGTCATGGTCGTCGACGCGGACCGCTGCCGGGTGGTGACCGACTGGCACCTGCCCGAGGGCGCGCGCGTCCAGCGACGCGTGGTCGAGCTGCGCGGCGAGCTCGCGCCGGGCACGCGCCTGAGTGTCGACGGCTCGCCGTTCGCCGTCTACGAGATCCCCGCCCCGTTCCCGGTGGAGACCAACCCCCGCTGGATCCACGCCGCGCGCACCGTGAAGGTGGTGGAGGTGCTCGAGGACGGCGCGGTCGTCGAGGAGACGTCGGTGCAGGGCATGACCTGGCGCGACCTTCCGGTCGCCCTCACCCCCGCCGCCCCGCCGCAGGCGGGCAGTCAGCAGGCGGCGATCGACGAGTGGGCCGATGCGGTGCTCGCCGCCGCGGCGGGCGAGGTGCCCGCCCTTCCGCCCGATCCGGCCGGCGACCTGCTCCTGCGCCGGGCGCCGCGCACCCGCACGGGTGCGCTCGCGCGCGGCCGGGGCTCCGACGTCGCCGACATCACCGCGTCCCTGCTCGACCTCGACCGCAGCTACCTGGCCGTCCAGGGACCGCCCGGAACGGGCAAGACCTACGTGGGGTCCCACGTCGTGGCGGCGCTCGTGCGCGACCACGGGTTCCGGGTGGGAGTGGTGGCGCAGTCGCACGCGGTGGTCGAGAACATGCTCGACCGCATCGTCGAGGCGGGCGTGCCGCGTGCCCAGGTCGCGAAGGCTCCCAAGTCCTCGCCGGCCGCGGGCGACGGCGACGGCGGCACATCGTTCACGCCCATCGCCAAGAACGCGATGGCCGCGTACATCGGCGAGCAGCAGGGCGGGTTCGTGGTCGGCGGGACCGCGTGGGACTTCAGTCACACGGGGCGGGTCGCGCGCCGCGGCCTCGACCTGCTCGTCATCGACGAAGCGGGGCAGTTCTCGCTCGCGTCCACGATCGCGGTGACGGCGTCGGCGTCGCGGGTGCTGCTCCTCGGCGACCCGCAGCAGCTCCCGCAGGTGAGCCAGGGGACGCATCCCGAGCCGGTCGACACGTCGGCGCTCGGCTGGATCATGGACGGGGCGCCGGTGATCGCCGCCGACCGCGGCTACTTCCTCGCGCAGTCCCGGCGCATGCGCCCCGAGGTGGCGGCGCCGGTCTCGCAGCTGTCGTACGCGGGCAAGCTCGAGGCCCATCCCGACACGGCGGGCCGGCGCATCGACGGCGTGCCTGCCGGAGTGGTCACCGTGCCGCTCGGCCACACCGGCAATGCCACGCAGTCGCCCGAGGAGGCCGAGCGCGTCGTCCAGATCGTCCGCGACCTCGTCGGGCGGGAGTGGACGGCTGCCGAGGGAGCTCCGCCGCGTCCGCTGCGCGCCGACGACCTGATCGTCGTCACGCCGTACAACGCCCAGCAGCTCCTCGTCGAGGAGGCGCTCGTCGCTGCCGGATTCGGCGATGTGCCGGTCGGAACGGTGGACCGGTTCCAGGGGCAGGAGGCCGCGGTGGCGATCGTCTCGCTGGCGGCCTCGTCGGGGCGCGACGCCCCCCGCGGCCTGGAGTTCCTGCTGCTGCAGAACCGCCTGAACGTCGCGGTCTCGCGCGCGATGCACACCGCCTTCGTCGTCTACGGCACCGGACTCCTCGACGATCTGCCCCGCACGCCCGACGGCGTCTCGCGTCTGAGCGCCTTCGCGCGACTGGTCGGCGCGGCCTGACGGCGGCCACCTGGCGGATGCCACGGTTCCGTAGACTCGGCGCATGACCGACGAGGCACCCCGCCAGTTCGAGATCGAGATGCCGCCCGAGGCGGTGACCGGCAGCTACGCGGACTTCGCGAACGTGTGGCACACGTCCGACGTGTTCGTCATGGACTTCGTCTCGCTCGTGCGCCCGCCGCACGAGGCGACCGATGCCGACGGCACGACCGTGACCGTCGTGCCGGGCCGTGTCGTGCAGCGCGTGCGGATCCCCCCGGAGCAGGTGTTCGAGCTCGCCAAGGCGCTCACGCAGCAGCTGGAGTTCTGGGAGCGCGAGAACGGCCGCCGCACCGGCGACGCTCCGTCCTGATCCCGCGGGCCCGTGCCGCGGTCGCTCAGACGAGCCCGTGCCGCGCTCAGACGGTGCCGTAGAGGCGGTCGCCGGCGTCGCCGAGACCGGGCACGATGTAGCCCTTCTCGTTGAGGCGCTCATCGAGGGCACCGAGCACGAGGGTGACGTCGCGGTCCCCGACCTGCTTCTCGATCGCCGCGACGCCCTCGGGGGCGCCGAGGATGCAGATCGCCGTGACGTCCTGCGCGCCGCGCGCGAAGAGGAAGTCGATCGCCGCGCCGAGCGAGCCGCCGGTGGCGAGCATGGGGTCGAGAACGAAGCACTGACGGTCGCTGAGGTCGGCGGGGAGACGCTCCGCGTAGGTGACCGGCTGGAACGTCTCCTCATCGCGCGCCATGCCCAGGAAGCCGACCTCGGCGGTCGGCAGCAGCTTCACCATGCCGTCCAGCATGCCCAGGCCCGCACGGAGGATGGGGACGACGAGAGGCCGCGGCTCGCTGATCCGCACGCCGGTGGTCGAGGTCACCGGGGTCTGGATGTCGACGTCCTCGACGCGCACGCTGCGGGTCGCCTCGTAGGCGAGCAGGGTGACCAGCTCCTCCGTCAGCTGCCGGAACACGGGCGACGGGGTGCGCTGGTCGCGCAGGACGGTCAGCTTGTGGGTGATGAGAGGGTGGTCGGCCACGTGCACACGCATGATCACAGGCTACCCGGGCGTACGCTGGGCGCGTGAGCATGCCCGCCCGTCTGCCCCCTCGGGAGACCGACCTCGCCGCGATGGCGCGGGCCCGGGAGCTCGCCGCCGAGGCCGCCGCGCACGGCGACATCCCCGTGGGCGCGGTGGTGACCGACGTGTCCGGGACCATCCTGGGCGAGGGTCGCAACCTCCGCGAGCTCACCCACGATCCCCTCGCGCACGCCGAGGTGGTGGCACTGCGTGCGGCGGCGGAGACCCTCGGGTCGTGGAACCTCGAGCACTGCACGCTGGTGGTCACCCTCGAGCCGTGCCTGATGTGCGCCGGCGCGATCTCGCAGGCGCGCGTGGGCCGGGTCGTCTTCGGGGCGTGGGACGACAAGGCGGGGGCGGCGGGATCGCTCTACGACGTGCTCCGGGACCGCCGTCTGCCGCACCGCTCCGAGGTCGTCGGGGGAGTGGAGGCGGACGAGGCGGCGGCGCTGCTGCGCGCGTTCTTCCTCGCGCGCCGCGACCCCTGAACCGCGGCCGGTCAGTCGCTCGAGGAGAGGACGATCGTCTCGGTGGCGGGACGGCTCTCGCGGGACGGGAGCCCGATCCGCGGCTCGACGGCGATGCGTTCGGCGCCCGGGACGAGCTCGTGCACGCGCTCCTCGATCTCGCGGAGCACCAGCGCGACCTCGCCGAAGAGCAGGTCGGGCGGGAACGAGACGCTCACGAGCACCACGGCGAGCCCGTCGGCGGTCCACCGGGTGGTCACGTCGAGGATGCGGTGGGTCTCGGTCTCCTCGCACAGCACCTCCGCGACGGCATCTCGGATAGCGGGGGCATCGAGGACGGCGACGGTCATGCCGTCGAGCGTAGGGCGCGCGACGGATCGGCGGACGCCGTTCGAGCCGTGGCAAATCGCCGGGCGCGGCGACGGGGCGATCGGCGTCAGTCGGAGGAGCTCAGGATGATCGCCTCGGTCGGCGGCGCCGGGAAGGCGGGCTGGCCGATGTAGCCGATGACGGCCAGCAGGGCCTGCCGCACGGCCCCCGGGCGCTCGAGGTGGGGGGCGTGGCCGACGCCCTCGAGCTCCAGCTCGGCGACCTCGCCGCCGGCCGCGCGGTACGCGTCGAGGACGTCGCGCGTCTGGGACACCATCTCCTGGGCGGGCGCGATCTCCTCGCCGGGCCAACCCGGGATGATGCCGAGCGCGCCGAGGTGGTTGAGGTCGTAGAACGACGTGTCGGAGACGATCGCGTCGGCCGTGCCGTGCACCCAGAGGATCGGGGGCTTGACGGGGAGTTCGACGATGCCCGAGGTGTCGAAGTAGCGGGGCGCCATGGTGTTGAGCACCCCGGTGGTCCCCGCCGCGAATCCGGGCCAGTTCTCGCTCGCGACGCCGTCGCCGGGATAGTTCCCCTCGGCGGTGGAGGTGGTGAGCATCGACTCCACCCACAGGTCCTCGTTGACCCCGTCGTAGTCGGCCGACACGTAGCCGGAGCGGAACACGCTGCGCGGCGAGGTCGGCGCCTCGTCGGTGGTGTCGTGGTCGGCGAGCCGCTGCACGAAGTCCGGGTTGGCGCCGCCGCCCCCGACGCCGGCGTCGTCGTCGGTCAGCCGCGACCCGTCACGGCGGGTGCCGCCGAAGCCGTACGGCGAGACGGGGGCCTGCAGCGTCAGCGACAGCACGGGGTGGTCGAGGGCGTACTGCATGACGACGCCGCCGCCCATGGACCAGCCCACGAGGTGCGCGGTGGGGATGCCGAGGGCGGTCAGGGCCGCGTGGACGTCGTCGCTGAAGTCGCGCACCCCGCGCGTCGCGTCGACCGGTGCGTGCTCGCTCGTGCCGAAGCCGCGCAGATCGATCGCGATGACGCGGAGGTCGGCCGGCAGGTCCTGCATGAACTCCTGCCAGAACAGGCTGGACGACACGTTGCCGTGGATCAGCACGACGGTCCGCTCGGCGGGCGTGGCCGCGTCGTCGCCCTCGCGCTCGAGGATCCCGACCGCCAGCCGGTCGGTGTCGATCACACGGGAGATGATGCCGTCGAGGAGTGTCATGACCAGGTCCTTCGCAGTCGCGACGGGGCGCCCACGCCGCCGTCGGTTCCGACTATAGCCCGCGGTCCGCTGCCGCGAACGGTGCTCTCAGGGACCTCTCACGACCCCCTCGCGACCTCCTGATCCGCCGCCCGTCGTTCACGTGACCGCCGCCCGCGCGGCGCCGCCGGATGAGAGGATGGCGGGATGGCTGATCACTCTCTCCCCGCGGTCGCGATCCTCGGTGCCGGCTCGATGGGCGGTGCGATCCTGCAGGGTCTGGTCCGCTCCGGCGCGGCGCCCTCGGTGACCGTCACCAACCGCACCGCCGCCCGTGCCGCGGGCGTCGGCGACCTTCCCGGCGTGACGAGCCTGGCGCTGGAGACCACCCCCGACGCGAACACGGTCGCGGCGGCCTCCGCCGACATCGTCCTCATCGGGGTGAAGCCCCTCATGGTGCCCGACCTGCTCCGGGAGATCGCGCCGGTGCTGCGCCCAGGCACGGTGCTGGTGAGCCTCGCCGCCGGGGTCACGATCTCCACCTTCGAGTCGATCGTCGGAGAGGGCATCCCGGTGATCCGGTCGATGCCGAACACGCCCGCCGTCGTCGGCAAGGCGGTCACCGGCCTCGCGGCCGGGCCGTCGGCGTCGGCGGACGACCTCGCCGTCGTGCGCCGGCTCTTCGAGACCTGCGGCGTGGTCATCGAAGTGGCCGAGGACGGCATCGACGCGCTCTCGACCATCTCCGGCTCCGGCCCCGCGTACGTGTTCCTGCTGATTGAGGAGCTCACCGAGGCGGCCCGGGGCAAGGGCTTCTCCGAGGCCGATGCGCGCCTCATGGCCGAGCAGACCTTCATCGGCGCCGCCGCGCTGCTCGACGCGACCGGCGAGGACCCCGCGGAGCTGCGTCGCCGGGTGACCAGCCCGAAGGGGACGACCGAGCGCGCGATCGCCGTGCTCCAGGGGGCCAACCTGGCGGGACTGTTCGCCGAGGCGACCGACGCCGCCCTCGCGCGCGCCCGCGAGCTCGCCGCCGGGTCCTAGGACCGCCGGCGTCGATCGCGAGGCCGCACGGCGCCGCGCGGCCTCGCCTATCGATCCAGGGCCGCGAAGCGCTCGATGTCGGAGTTGGTGCCGGAGACGATGATCAGGTCGTGGTTGGTGACGACCGTGTTCGCCTCGGCGTAGCGGAACGGCTTGCCGGGGCTCTTCACGCCGACCACCGTGACGTTGTACTTGGTCCGCACCCCGGACTCGTTGAGGCCGACGCCGCGGATGAACTTGGGCGGGTACATCTTGGCCAGCACGAAGTCGTCGTCGAAGCGGATGAAGTCCAGCATGCGCCCGCTCACCAGGTGCGCGACCCGCTCGCCGGCCTCCCGCTCGGGATAGATGACGTGGTTGGCGCCGACGCGGGCGAGGATCTTGCCGTGGGACTGCGAGACCGCCTTCGCCCAGATCTGCGGCACCTTGAGGTCGACGAGGTTCGCGGTGATGAGCACCGAGGCCTCGATCGAGGATCCCGTGGCGACGATCGCGACCTGGAAGTCCTGCGCGCCGATCTGCTTCAGCGCCTCGATGTTGCGGCCGTCGGCCTGCACGGCGTGCGTGACCCGCTCGGACCACTTCTGCACGAGCTCGAGGTTCGCGTCGATGGCGAGCACCTCGCGGTCGAGCCGGTCCAGCTCGCCCGCGCAGGCGGCGCCGAAGCGGCCGAGGCCGATGACGAGCACCGGCGCATCATTGCGGATCTGTTCAACCAACGATCGGCCTTTCCACGGGCAGCGAGTAGTGCTGCGATCGGCTGGTCGCGGCCACGGCCGCGGCGAGGGTCACTGTACCAACGCGACCCATGAACATGGTGGCCGCCAGCACGTAGGAGGCGGAGTCGGGGAGTTCGGCGGTCAGCCCGGTCGACAGGCCCACGGTGGCGAAGCCGGAGATGACGTCGAACAGCACGAACTCCACGGGCGCCTTCGTCAGCTGCGCGATGGTGATCGTCGACACGGCGACGATCGTGGCTCCCCACGCGACGACCGACAGGGCCACGCGCTGCACGTCGCTGGGGATGCGGCGACCGAAGGCCTCGACGCTCTGACGTCCCTTCGCCTCCGAGAAGACGGCGAGGGCCAGGACGGCCAGGGTCGTCACCTTGATGCCGCCGGCCGTCGACGCCGACCCGCCGCCGACGAACATGAGCATCGATCCGACCACGAGCGACGAGCCGTTGAGCTCGCTGATGTCGATCACCGAGAAGCCGCCCGAGCGCGTCATGGCGGACAGGAAGAGCGCCTGGAAGGTGGTGTCCCACGCGTCCATCGATCCGAACGTCTCCGGGTTCTCGTACTCGAGCAGCAGGAAGACGCCCGCCCCGGCGAAGAACAGGACCACCGTCGTGATCAGGGTGAGCTTGGTGTGCAGCGACCAGCGGCGCACGTGCCACTGGTGCCGCCACAGCGTGAAGATGACGGGGAACCCGATCGAGCCGAGGAACACGCCCGCCATGAGCACCGTCAGCAGGAAGTAGTCCTGGGCGAACGGGGTGAGGCCCTCGGCGTTGGGGGCGAAGCCGGTGTTGGTGAACGACATGGCGGCGTAGTACGGCGCCTCCCACAGGGCCGTCAGCGGGTCGACGCCGTTGATGAGCAGGGCGGGGTAGAGGAGGACGGCCAGCGCCGCCTCGATGATGAGGGTCGACAGCGCGACGGTCGACAGCAGCTGGCCGACCTCCCCGAGCCGCACGGTCTGCCCCTCGTTGACCGGGCCGCCGTGGGCGCGCATGGGGTTCGAGTCGCCGGCCGCGATCAGCTTGGCGCGCAGTCCCAGGCGCTTGGAGATGACGAGGCCGAGGATCGAGGCCAGGGTCAGCACGCCGAGCGCGCCGACGTTGACGCCGATGAACACGAAGACGTGCCCGAGCGGTGACCAGTGGGTGCCCATGTCCACGGTGGCGAGGCCGGTGACGCAGATCGTCGAGACGGCCGTGAAGAGCGCATCCGCGAGCGGCGTCGGCCGTCCGTCGGCGGCGGCCGCGGGCAGCGAGAACAGCGCGGTGAACAGCAGGATGAGCGAGCTGAACACCAGCACGGCGAACCGCGAGGGCGACGAGGTGGTGAGATCCCGCAGGCCCTGCCACCTGCGTCGCAGGCGGCGCAGCGCGCGTACGACGACGGTCTCGCCCGCCATGTCGCGCCCCTCTCGCCGAAAGAATCGTTGTCATGGTACTCCGACGCGCGCGCGGGCTAACCTAAGGGCATGGCGGACATCTTCGACGTGATCGCCGACGGCACTCGTCGGGACATCCTGCAGCTGCTGCGCGAGCGCGGCAACGGCCGGGGGACCAGCGTGTCGCAGATCGTCGCCGAGCTCGGGGTGAGCCAGCCCACCGTGTCCAAGCACCTGAAGGTGCTGCGCGAGGCCGAGCTGGTCTCGGTGCGCGAGGAGGGCCAGCACCGCTACTACAGCCTGTCGCCGGCGCCGCTGGACGCCGTCGACGAGTGGCTGATGCCGTTCGTGCTGGAGGAGGAGTCCTCCGCCACCGCCGGCGTCACCCTCCCCGAGCCTGCCGCCGCAGCTGCCGATCTGGTGGGACGCGCCGCGGCGACGACCAAGCACGCGTTCGAGAACGTCCTCAAGCGCATCCCCGGCCGGTAGACCTGCCGGCGTCGCGATCGCCCGGGAGTTCGGCGGCGACGCCCGCTCCCCGTTCATCACACGGACCACAGAGGTTTACACGCGTCCCACCGACCCCCTAGGCTGGGGCGCACAGCACGACTGGGAAAATCGGTGCTGCAAGACACAGCACTACTGGGTTGAGCTGGGGAGATGGGATGCCGGAGTTGTCTGACGTGCGCTTTCTGACGGTCGCGGAGGTGGCCGATCTCATGCGCGTCTCCAAGATGACCGTGTACCGACTGGTGCACGCCGGCGAACTGCCCGCCGTCCGCTTCGGTCGCAGCTACCGCGTGCCGGAGACGGCGGTCACCGCTGCCCTGCAACGTCCCATTGCCGACGTCGGCTAGACTGTCACGAGGCATTTTTCTCATTGCCTGATCCCGGACGCGAAACGATCGCGTCTAGACCCCTGACGTAGTGAGGTTTTCCGTGGGTTCTGTCATCAAGAAGCGCCGCAAGCGCATGGCGAAGAAGAAGCACCGCAAGCTGCTTCGCAAGACTCGCCACCAGCGCCGCAACAAGAAGTAAGTCGCGGCCGAAACACCGAGCGCCCCGGATCCTCGCGGATCGAGGGGCGCTTCGTGTTCCGCGGCCACCTGCTCCGGGACCGCCGCTCAGGCGTGCGGGTCGGTGACGACGGGGATCGCCTGCGTGAAAGCGCGGTGGCGCTCCTCGGCCTCGGGCGAGCCGCTGAACACGCCCTCGGCGGGCGCGGACGACTGCGGGGCGCGCGACGGCTTCTCCGCGTTCTCGGCGACGAGCACCCGCTGGGCCGGCAGCGCGGTGGGCGCGGTCGTGCGGAGGTAGGTGACGAGCTCCTCGCGGATGAGGCAGCGCAGGTCGAACAGCTGCCCCGAGTCCGCGGCGCTGACGAGCACCCGCACCCGGATCGACCCGGCGGTGGCGTCGGTGACCTGCACCACGGAGGTCCTCCCGTCCCACAGCGGCGTATCGGCGAGCACCTCGCCGAGACGCGCGCGGATGCGGTCGACCGGGGCGCGCCAGTCGAGGTCGAGGTCCACGGTGCCGAGGATCTCGCTGCCGTGGCGCGTCCAGTTCTCGAACGACTGGGTCGTGAAATAGGTGCACGGCAGCACCAGGCGGCGCTGATCCCAGAGGTCGACGACGACGTAGCTGAGGGTGATCTCCCCGACCCGGCCCCATTCGCCGTCCACGACCACCACGTCGTCGACGCGCAGCGCGTCGCTGAAGACGAGCTGCACGCCCGCGAACACGTTCGCGAGCACCGACTGCGCGGCGAGGCCGGCGACGATCGAGGCGATCCCCGCGGATGCCAGCAGGCTCGCGCCGACGGTCTGGACGGCGGGGAACGTGAGGAGCACGGCCGAGACGGCCACCACGATGATGAGCGCGATGCTCAGGCGCCGGACGATCAGCGTCTGGGTGCGGATGCGGCGGGCCTGGCGGTTGTCGGGGACGTCGATGCGGAAACGGCCGAGCATCGCGTCGGTGGCCACGAGGTCCAGGCTCACGAGCATCCAGGCGACGAGCGCGATCGCGACGATGCCGATCGCGTGGGCGATCACGCCGGCGGCGGGCGCCTCGGCGGGATAGGCGAGCACGAACGCCACCCAGACGGCCAGGAGCGCCGCGAGCGCGCGGAACGGCCGCCGGGCGCGGCGGGTCAGCGCGGTCGCCCACGCCTTCCGAGCGCCGAGCCTCCCGGTCACCACGGTCACCACGATCACCGTCACGGCGGCGACGATCAGGCAGATCGCCAGGGTGATGCCGAACCGCATCCACTCATCCCACATCGGCTCATCCTCTCTCGGCCCGCGAGCGCGGGGGAGCCACCGTAAGCAGAGCACCCCACCCGGACGCAAACCCGACCCGTCGGCGACCCCGCCCGGGGGGAGGATGCGCGAGGATGGAACCGTGACGCGCGTGACGATCATCACCAAGCCCGACTGCCATCTGTGCGACGTCGCGCGGGAGATCGTCGAGACCGTGGTGGCGGAGCTTGCCGAGCCGGAGGGCATCGACGTCGAGGAGCTCTCCATCCTCGACGACCCCGCACTCCATGCGCAGTGGTGGGAGAAGATCCCGGTCGTCCTCGTCGACGGCGCCTTCCACGCGCACTGGCGCGTCTCGCCCGAGCGGCTGCGCGCCGCGCTGACCTGACCCCGCCCGACCGACCGACCAACGAGGGAGATCCCGATGACCATCCGACACGTCGTGGCCTGGAAGCTGACCGCGGAGGATCCCGACACGCGCGCGGCGCAGGCGGCGGAGGTGGCGCGGCGGCTCACCGGGCTGGTGGGCGTCGTCCCGTCGATCCGCTCCCTGTCGGCGGGCCCGAACGCCGCCTACGCGCACCAGAACGTCGACGTGGCGGTGGTCATCGACTTCGACGACGTGCAGGGGCTCGACGACTACCAGACCCATCCCGCCCACCAGGAAGTCGCCGCCTACATCCGCAGCGTGGTCGGCGACCGGATGGCGGTCGACTTCGAGGTCTAGGCGCCGCGGCGGCTACTCGCGTTCGACGACCCCCGCGCCTCCGGTGCATCGACCTCGACACGGGGTCGGACGACCACGGGGGTGTCCGTGAACGCGATGCGCACCACGTCGTCGTAGTCGGCGCGCTCGTCGGCCGCGTGCTGGACGGTCACGAGCGTGCCGTCGCCGGTGCGGACGAGCGTCCGGCGGAAGCTGCCCAGGAACGTGCTCTCCTGCACCGTCGCCGTGACCCCGCCCGTCGCGACGAGCCGGACGTTCTCGGGGCGGACGAAGACCTCGACGGGACCGTCGTCCGCCGGCGCGGACTGCAGCGGCAGGCGCTCCGACCACACGTGCACCTCCCGTCCGCGCACGATGCCGGGCACGAGGCTGGAGACCCCCACGAACGCGGCGACACCGGGTGTGGCGGGACGGAGGTAGAGGTCCTCCGGCGTGCCGATCTGCTCGATGCGACCCGCGTTCATCACGGCGATCCGGTCGGAGACGGCGAGCGCCTCCTCCTGGTCGTGGGTCACGAAGACGGTGGTGATGCCGAGCCGGAGCTGGATGCGGCGGATCTCGTCGCGCAGCTGCACACGGACCTTCGCGTCGAGTGCCGACAGCGGCTCGTCGAGCAGGAGCACGCGCGGCTCGGTGACCAGGGCGCGGGCCAGGGCCACGCGCTGCTGCTGGCCGCCCGAGAGCTGATGGGGGTAGCGGTCCGCCAGGTGGTCGAGGCCCACGAGCGCGAGCGCGTCGTCGGCGCGCCCGGCGGCCTCCCGCTTCGCGACGCGGCGACGCCGGAGCCCGAAGGCCACGTTGTCGATGACGCGCAGATGCGGGAAGAGCGAGTAGGACTGGAACACCATGCCGATGTCGCGCCGGTTGGTCGGGATGCCGGAGACGTCGCGGCCGCCGAGGAGCACCGCGCCGCCCGAGGAGGGCTCCAGCCCCGCGAGCACGCGCAGGGCCGTCGTCTTGCCGCAGCCGGAGGGACCGAGCAGCGACACGAACTCCCCGGGGGCGATGTCGAGACGGAAATCGTGGAGGACGCGGGTCGGGCCGTAGTCCTTCGTGACCCCGCGGAACTCCACGCGGGTGCCCTCGCCGGCGTCGGCCAGGAGGAGGTTGTCGGAGGTGCGGGGCAGAGCGCGGATCGTCCCGGCGGCGGGCGGCAGGTCGGTGGCGGTCATGAGGGGGTCCTTCCGGTACGTGACCGTGCGGCGCGGGAGATCGCGAGGAGGAGGAGGAAGACGAACAGCAGGGACAGCAGGGTGAACATCGCCGAGGCGTAGGGATCGATCTTGTTGGCGACGACCAGCGCGGTCTGGAGGACCTGGCGGTTCAGCAGCGAGGCGATCGTGAACTCGCCCAGCACGACGGCCACGGAGATGAGCGAGGCGGCGAGCAGGCCCTGACGGAGGTTCGGCACCAGCACGTGCACGATGACCTCGAGCCAGCTCGCGCCGAGCGCGCGGGCCGCCTCGGCGAGCGTCTTGAGGTCGACCGCGCCGATCGACGCCCGGATCGACCGGTAGGCGAAGGGCAGCACGGTGATGCCGTAGGCGAAGGCGAGGGTCCAGGCACCGGTGCCGAGTGCCCTCCCGATCTGCAGATAGATCGGGGCGAGTCCGACCACCAGCACGATCGCCGGGATCGAGATCGGCAGCAGGGCGACGAACTCGAACGCGGCCCCCAGCCGCGGGTAGCGCAGCTCGATCAGGATCATCGTGGGCAGCAGCACGATGAGGACGATCAGGACGGTCACGACCGCCAGGACCAGCGAGTTGCCGAGGCCGGTCCAGATCGGCGCCAGCACCTGGGTGTTGCCCGGGTCGAAGACCCGGATCCAGTTGGCCGTCGAGAGACCGCCCGTGAGCGGGTCGCGGAACGTGTACAGCAGCGTCGCGAGGAGCGGGACGGCGAAGAGGACGCCGACGGTCAGTCCGATGGCCCAGCGGGTGGCGCGCGCCGGCTCGAGTCCGCGCGGCGCCCTGCCGGAGGCGGTCGTGGCGTTCACGACTGCCACCGTGCCGCCCGCGAGCGGATGGCCGTGTAGAGCCACATGACGAGCCCCACCACGACGATCATGCCGAGCGCCAGCGCGCCGGCCAGGTTCTCGCGGCCGAGGACGGTCTCGCTCGTGAGCGCCGCGCGGATCTGCAGCGGGACGATCTGGGAGCCCTGACTGGCCAGCGCGGCGGCCGTCGCGTACGAGGAGAACGCGTTGGCGAACAGCAGCAGGAAGCTCGCGAGGAACGACGGCGCGAGGACGGGAAGGCCCACCCGCATCCAGAAGCTCGCGCGGGTGCCGCCCAGCACGAGGTTCGCCTCGGTCCACTGCGGCTTCAGCGCCGACAGCGCCGGGAGGAAGGTGATCACCATGAGCGGCACCTGGAAGTAGACGTAGGGGAGGATCAGCCCGGGGAGCGAGTAGAGCCAGGCGCCCGGCTGGATGTCGATGCCCAGCCCGTCGCGGAGCAGGACCGTCACCACGCCCTGCACGCCCAGGGTGGCGATGAACACGAAGGCGAGCATGACGCCGCCGAACTGGGCGAGGACGCCGGTGGCGGCGTCCAGGGTGCTGCGGACGGCGCCGGTGGGCGGCAGCCCCAGCGCGGCGTAGCAGACGAGGGCGCCGACCACGGCGCCGATGGCGGCCGTCAGCAGGGACAGCCACGTCGTGTTCGCGAAGGCGGTGACGATCACCGGGTCGGCGAGGGCGGTGATGTTCGCCCAGGTGAACGCGCCGTCGCCGTCGAGGAAGCCGGTGGAGATCGCGAGGATCGTGGGGAGAGCGAGGAACAGCGCGAGATACGCGGCGAACGGCGCGAGGCCGAGCCACGCCCACGAGCGCACGCGCACCGCGCGCACGCTCGTGGGCGTCGTCAGGACGTCGGAGGTCACTGGACCGCCGACGCCCACTTCTCGCCGAGCAGCGTGCCGGCCGCGGTGCTCTGCGCCTCGGTCGGCACGACCGTCGTCGCCGGGGCCGTGGGCAGGGCGGCGGCGAGGTCGGCGTCGATCGTTCCGGCCGCGGTCATGGCCTCCATGCGGGCCGGGCGGGCGCCGCCCTTGAGCCAGAGGTTCTGGACCTCGTCGCTGTAGAGGAACTCCTGCCAGAGGCGCGCGGCGGCAGGGTTCGGCGCGTCCTTGTTGATGGCCTGGTTGTAGTACCCGGCGTACCCGGTGCCGTCGAACACGCGCACCTTCCATGCCGGGTTGGTGGTCGCGTGGGTCGCGTTGAGGTAGTCCCAGTCGAAGACGACCGGGGTCTCGCCGCTGGTGATCGTGCCGGTCGTGACGTCGACCTTCAGCAGGTTGCCGGCCTTCTGCAGCTCGGCGAAGAAGTCGATGCCGGGCTGGAAGTCGTCGAGGGTCCCGCCGCTCTGCACGGTCGCGAGCCCCACCGCCGCGAAGGCGGCGCCGGCCTGGGTGGGATCGCCGTTGATGGCGACGGAGCCCTTGTACGCGGCGCCGAGGAGGTCCGTGAGCTCGGCCGGCTCGTCGAACCGGCTCGAGTCGTAGCCGACCGACATGTAGCCGCCGTAGTCGCCGACGAACAGCCCGGAGGGCTCCTTCAGGGCCTCGGGGATGTCGTCCCAGGTCTGCACCTTGTACGGAGCGAAGACGTCGGTGTTCTGGAGGGCGACCGTGAGTCCGAGGTCGAAGACGTCGGGCGCCGTGTCGAGCCCCTCGTTGGTCTGCGCGGCCTGGATCTCCTCGGCGCTGGAGATGTCGGGCGACTGCTCGGTGACCGTGATCTCGGGGTAGCGCTCGGTGAACAGATCGATGATCTCGCCGTAGTTTGCCCAGTCGCGGGGAAGGGCGATGACGTTGAGCTTACCCTCGGCCTTCGCGGCGGCCTCCAGGTCGGCGAGGGTGCCGAAGTCGGCGAGGCTCGTCGCCGTGGCGGCGTCCGAGGTGGCGGCGCCGTCGGTGGAGCCGGCGCCGGGCGTGCCGGCATCGGTGGCGCAGCCCGCGAGGGCGAGGGCGGCGGCGGTCGTCAGGGCGAGGGCGACGCCCAGGCGTCGCGCACGGGTGGTGGACATGTGGTTCCTCTCGGGTGTCGCACGGGCGCGCGCCGGAAGGCGCTGCTCGTGCGGGGACGAGAGGAAGCTACGGACGCCGGGTGACCACCGGAGGCGCGTCGGGTGAACCGGCGGTGACCGTCCGCTGACGGGTCGCGGACGTCAGGGAGCGAGGCGTGTCGGACCGCGGAAGAGGTAGGTGACCTCGCGGATGGAGTCCTGACCGAGCAGCAGCATGAGCACGCGGGCGAGGCCCATGCCGAACCCGCCGTGCGGCGGCGCGCCGTAGCGGAAGAAGTCGAAGTAGAACGCGAGGTGCTCGGGGTCGAGCCCCTTCTCGCGCGCCTGCACCTCGAGGACGTCCACGCGGTGCTCGCGCTGCGCGCCGGTCGTGATCTCGACGCCCTTGTAGAGGAGGTCGTACGACTTGGTGAGCCCGGTCTCGGGGTCGCGCATGTGGTAGAACGCGCGGATCTCGGGGTGGTAGTCGGTGATGAACACGAACTGGTGCCCGTACGTCTCCTCGACGTGAGCCGAGATCTGCCGCTCGCCCTCGGGGTCGAGGTCGCCGTCGGTGCGGGGGATCTCGTACCCGCGCGCCTTCACGATCTCGCGCGCCTCGGCCAGCGGGATGCGCGGGAACGGCACGGCGGGCACGACCACGTCGATGTCGAACAGTTCCTTGATCTCGTCGCCGTGCTTGTCCTTGACCGCCTGGATCGCGGTCTGCAGGAGCTCCTCCTGCATCACCGCGACGTCCTCGTGCGAGTCGATCCAGCTGATCTCGGCGTCGATCGAGGTGAACTCGGTCGCGTGACGGCTGGTGAACGACGGGTCGGCGCGGTAGACGTCGCCGATCTCGAAGATCTTGCCGAAGCCGGCCGACTGCGCCATCTGCTTGAAGAACTGCGGCGACTGCGCGAGGTAGGCCGTCTTGTCCTCGAAGTAGGGCACCTCGAACAGCTCGGCGTTGGACTCCGAGGCCGAGGCCATGAGCTTCGGCGAATGGATCTCGATGTAGTCGCGCTCGATCCAGTAGGACCGCATCGCGTGCTCGAGGGTCGTCTGCACGCGGAAGACGAGGTTGTTGCGACGCTGACGCAGGTCGAGGAAGCGCCAGTCCATGCGCTTGTCGAGCCCGCTGTCGGCGGCGATCGGGGTCTCGGGGAGCGCGGCGGCGGCGATCTCGAGCGCGCCGATCTTGATCTCCACGCCGCCGAGCTTGACGCGCTCGTCGTGCTTGAGGTCGCCGGTGACGGTGAGGAAGGTGCCGGTGGTCAACTCCGAGATGAGCGCCGTGAGCGCGAGCGCGTCGGCGTCCTGGGCGGGGTTCTCGGGGTCGGGACGGGTCGCGGGGTTGACCAGCTGCACGGCTCCGGTCTCGTCGCGCAGGATGACGAACTGGACCTTCTTCTGATCGCGGACGGTCTCCACCCATCCGGACACCGAGACGGCGCCGTCTTCACGGGACTGCAGCTGGCTGACGAGAACGCGTTCACTCACAATCGGCCAGTCTACGCGGCGGGGCGCGCCCGGCCCGCCCGCCGGTGCACGGCTCCCGTACAGGTTCTGGAAACCTTCGACCTCTACCGTCGAGGGCATGGCGGCGGCATCGGACGGATCCTGGCTCACGACGCTCGTCGACGCGGTCGTCTCCCTGATGGACGTCATCGGCGCCCCGGGCGCGGGCATCGCGATCGCGGCCGAGAACCTGTTCCCGCCGCTGCCGAGCGAGGTGATCCTGCCGATGGCGGGGCTCGCGGCATCGCGCGGCTCCTTCAGCCTGGTCGAGGCGCTCGCCTGGACGACGGCCGGATCGGTCGTCGGCGCGTTCCTCCTCTACGGGATCGGCGCGTGGCTCGGTCTCGGCCGGCTGCGGTCCCTCGCCGCGCGGGTTCCCCTGCTGCATGTCGAGGACATCGACCGCACGGTGGCCTGGTTCGCCCGCCACGGCGGCAAGGCCGTGTTCTTCGGACGCATGATCCCGATCTTCCGGAGCCTCATCTCGATCCCGGCGGGCGTCGTGCGGATGCCGATGTGGCGGTTCGGTCTGCTGACCCTGGCCGGATCGGCGGTCTGGAACACCGTGTTCGTCCTGGCGGGATTCCTCCTCGGCGAGTCCTGGCACGTCGTGGAGACCTACGCCGACATCCTCCAGTACGTGGTGATCGTCGGAACGGTCGCGGGTGTCGGGTGGTTCCTCGTGACGCGGGTGCGCCAGCTGCGCGACCGGCGCGCGGACCCCGCCTGACCCGCTCCCAGCCCGCCCACAGAACGCGCCGCCGTAGACTGAAGGCGTGCCCGCCCACCGCCTCCACCTCGTGCGCCACGGCGAGGTCCACAACCCGCAGCGCGTGCTGTACGGGCGGCTCCCGAACTTCCGGCTGAGCGATGACGGCCGCCGCATGGCGCGGGCCGCCGCGGAGCACGTCCGCGACCTGGGCCGCCCGGTGGCGTCGCTGACGGTCTCGCCGCTGCAGCGCGCCCGCGAGTCCGCGGAGCCGTTCGCGGAGCTGTTCGGGCTCGAGCCGGTGATCGACGAGCGCATCATCGAGCCCACGAACGTGTTCGAGGGGCGACGGATGCGGCGCGCGCTCATGAACCCGCTCAACTGGCACCACCTGCGCGCGCCGGCTCTCCCGAGCTGGGGCGAGCCCTACCTCGAGGTCGTGGCACGGATGGACGCCGCGATGCGCGACGCGTGGGAGGCGGCGCCCGGCGACGCCGACGTCGTGCTGGTCTCGCATCAGCTGCCGATCTGGATCACGCACCTCGCGGTCGCCGGCCAGCCGCTGCGGCACGACCCGCGCCAGCGGCGCTGCGCGCTGTCGTCGGTGACGACGTTCGAGCGCGACGGCGAGGGCTGGCGCGAGGTCGCCTACGCGAGTCCGGCGACGACCTCCGGCGCGATCGACGTGGGGGCCGTGTGATGAGCAGGATCTCCCGTTCCGTCAGGCACCGCCGCCTCACCGCGTCCGTCGCCGCCCTCGTGCTCGCGACGACCCTCGCCGCATGCAGCAACACGGCCACCGGGATCGCCGAGGGCTACAAGCAGGGCACGAATCAGGGCTACGTCAGCGGCGACGGCAGCGTGCAGGAGATCCCCGTGTCCGAGCGGGGCGAGTCGCTGACGTTCACCGGCACGGCCGTGGACGGCTCGACGGTGAGCGACGAGGACTTCGCCGGCGACGTGCTGGTGCTGAACTTCTGGTACGCCGGCTGCGGCCCGTGCCGTGTCGAGGCTCCCCTCCTGGAGTCGGTGTCCGGGCAGACCGCCGATGCCGGAGCGCACTTCCTCGGGGTGAACATCTACGACGGCCCGGAGCAGGCGACGGCGTTCGAGAAGACCTACGGCGTGACCTATCCGTCGCTGCTGGCCCGCGAGGACGCGGACCTCAAGCTCGCCTTCGCCGCGTGGACCCCGCTCAGCGCGGTGCCGATCACGCTCGTCCTCGACACGCAGGGACGGGTCGCGGCGCGGTTCATCGGCGCGGTGCAGAGCGAGTCGATCCTCCGCACGATCGTCGACGACGTGCTCGCGGAGGACGCGTGAACCCCGGAGCCGTCGTCTTCGACGGAGCGCTGTGGCTCGCCCTGCCGATCGCCCTGCTGGCGGGCCTGGTGTCGTTCCTCTCGCCGTGCGTGCTGCCGCTCGTCCCGGGCTACCTGGGCTTCCTCGGCGGCGCCACGACGGCCTCGGCACCGCGCGGCTCCGGCGCCCGCGACGGCCGCGGGCGGCTGCTGCTGGGGGTGCTGCTGTTCATCCTCGGGTTCACGCTCGTCTTCGTCGCGATGGGGGTCCTCGCGGGCACCGTCGGCCGGTTCTTCGTCGAGTACGGCGATCTCCTGACCCGGGTGCTCGGCGTCGTGGTCATCCTCATGGGGCTCGTCTTCCTCGGCGTGTTCGGGATGGCCCAGCGCACCCTCAAGCCGCAGGTGCGCGGCGGGCTCGGGCTCATCGGGGCCCCGCTCCTGGGCGTCGCGATGGGCATCGGGTGGGCCCCGTGCATCGGACCGACGTACACGGCGATCCTGTCCATCTCGCTGACCCAGGCCGATCCCTGGCGGGCGGTCGTGCTCGCCGTCGCCTACTCGCTCGGGCTCGGGATCCCGTTCCTGCTCATCGCGCTCGGCGTCGGCTGGGCGGCTCGGTCGACCGCGTTCTTCCGCCGCCACATCCGCGTCGTCAACATCGTCGGAGGGGTCCTCCTCATCGTGCTGGGTCTGCTCATGGTCACCGGCGCGTGGACCGCCGTCATGTCGTCGCTGACGGGGGTGATCGGCAGTGTCCAGCTCCCGCTCTGAAGCCACCCGCACCGGCCGCGGCGAGTCCGGCGAGTCCGACCCGCTCCGCCCCGACGACCACGCGGACTCCGCGGACTCCGCCGACGCGGGCGACGCGGGACGGCGCGGTGCCGCCTCGGCGCGGCTCGGGGTCGTCGGCTGGCTGCGGTGGGGGTGGCGCCAGCTGACCAGCATGCGGACGGCGCTCGTCCTGCTCCTGCTGCTCGCCATCGCCGCGATCCCGGGGTCGATCGTGCCGCAGCGGACCGCCGACCCGAACGGCGTCACCCAGTGGCGCACCGACAACCCGGACCTGTATCCCGTGCTCGACGGGCTGCAGCTGTTCGACGTGTACACGTCGGTGTGGTTCTCGGCGATCTACATCCTCCTGTTCATCTCGCTGATCGGGTGCGTCATCCCGCGCACGAAGCACCACTGGAACGCGATGAAGGCGCGCCCGCCGCGCACGCCCGTGCGGCTGTCGCGTCTCGACGACCATGTCGAGACGGTCGTGGAGCTGCCGCGCGACGCGGACGCCGGTGCCGTCGCGGCCGATGCCGTGGCGCTCGCCGAGGCGCAACTGCGCTCCTCCGGCTACCGGGTCGAGCGCTACGACACGGGGACGACCGCATCGGTCTCGGCGGAGCGCGGGTACCTCCGAGAGACCGGGAACCTCGTCTTCCACGGGGCGCTCGTCGGGGTCCTGCTGTCGGTCGGCATCGGCGGTGGGCTGACCTACACCGGGCAGACCGTCATCGCCGAGGGCGACAGCTTCGTCAACTCCATCGGTCTCGGCTACACGTCCTTCAACCCGGGCCGCTTCGTCGACGTCGAGAACCTGTCGCCGTACGCGCTCACCCTCGACCGCTTCGACGTCACCTACACCGCCCTCGGCGAGGCCGGCCAGGGGCAGGCAGGCGACTTCGCGGCCCACCTCACCGTCACCGAGCCCGGGCAGCAGCCCCATGCGGGCGTCGTGCGGGTGAACCACCCGCTGGAGCTCGCCGGAGACCGCATCTACCTCATGGGCAACGGCTACGCCCCGACCATCACCGTGCGCGACGCGGCGGGCGAGATCGTCTTCCGTGAGGATGTCGAGTTCCTGCCGCAGGATGCCAACATGACCTCGCTCGGCGTCGTGAAGGTGCCCGACGGGCTCCCCGAGCAGATGGGGCTCGTCGGCTTCTTCTACCCGAGTGCGGCGTCGCTGCACAGCGGCGCGCTGACCTCGGCCTTCGGTGACCTGCTGAACCCCGTCCTCACCCTCGACGTGTACGTCGGCGACCTGGGGATCGACGACGGGACACCGCGATCGGTCTACGCGCTCGACACGGGCGGCATGGAGCAGCTCACCGGTCGCGCGATCGACGTCGACTCGCTCGAGCTCGCGCCCGGCGACACCGTCGACCTCCCGAACGGCCTCGGCACCGTGACCTTCGAGGATGCGACCGCCGACGGCGCGCCCGAGGCCGTGAAGCGCTACGTGTCGCTGTCGGTGCACCGCGACGTCGGGGCGCCGTTCGTGCTGGTCTTCGCGATCCTCGCCCTCGCCGGCCTCCTGGCCGCCCTCTTCGTGCCGCGCCGTCGGCTGTGGGTGAAGGCGACCCCCGAGACGACGTCGACCGGAGCTGCCGCGCTGCGGATCGAGTACGCGGGCCTGGCACGCGGCGAGGACCCCGCGATCGCCGCTGCGGTCGCCGACCTCGCCCGCTCCCACGGCGTCGCGGTCGCCGACGTGCTCGGCTCCGACGACCGACCCGTCCCCGACGGCCCCGCTTCCGACCCCGACCCGAAAGTAGACTGAACCGCATGCCCGACTCCGGTCTGTCGCTCGAAGACGTCTCGTTCCTGCTCGTCTGGACGGCCGTCGCCATCTACGCCCTGGCGTTCATCGCCTACGCCGTCGACCTCGCCCGTCGCAGCGACCTCGCCGTCAAGGCGAAGGACGCCGCCCAGCCGTCCGCCGGGCAGCGCGTGCTCGTGGGCGCGACGGCATCGACCGGGGGGTCCGGCCGCGGCGGCGCGGGAGCGGCGATCGAAGAGATGCGGGCACAGGAGGCGGCCGCGCTGGCCGACCTCGAGGCGCCGCTCGGTGCGCGCAAGCGGTACGTGTGGGCGCGGATCGGCACCTCGCTGACCGTGCTCGGGTTCCTGTTCCACCTCGGCGGCGACGTGCTGCGCGGCATCGCGGCCGGGCGGGTGCCGTGGGCGAACAACTACGAGTTCGCGCTGACCGGCACGCTCCTCATCGTCGCGGTGTACCTGGCCGTGCTCCTCCGCTACGACCTGCGCTTCCTCGGCTCGTTCATCACGGGGCTCGTCGCCGTCTTCCTCGGCGGCGCCGCCCTCGCCTTCCACGTCGACGTCACGCCGCTGGCCGATCCGCTCAAGAGCGTCTGGCTCGTGATCCACGTGTTCGTCGCCTCGCTGGCCACCGCCTTCCTCGCCCTGGCCTTCGCGCTCTCGGTGCTCCAGCTGCTCCAGGAGCGGCGCGAGCGGCTCGCGCAGCCGTCCTCGCTCGCGACCGCCGGGCCCGCCTCGGCGGCGGAGGCGGCCCCCGCGGCGGATGCTCCCGCCGCGCACGGACGGATGCGGTTCCTGCGCACGATCCCGAGCGCCGACGCGCTCGAGTCGCTCGCCTACCGCTTCGCGATCATCGGGTTCATCTTCTGGACCTTCACCCTGATCGCCGGCTCGATCTGGGCCAACGACGCGTGGGGCCGGTACTGGGGCTTCGACACGAAGGAGGTCTGGACCTTCGTGATCTGGGTGCTCTACGCCGGCTACATCCACGCCCGCGCGACCCGCGGATGGCGCGGCAGCCGTTCGGCGTGGCTCTCGATCGTCGGATTCTCGGCGGTGCTGTTTAACTTCGTCATCGTGAACATGTTCTTCAAGGGGCTGCACGCCTACAGCGGCCTGAGCTGATCCCGCGTCCGCCCCGCAGCCGGCACCGCGAGCCGACAAGCTCCGACCCAGCCGACACGTCGCGTGCGCGCGAATCGTGTCGGCTGGGTCGTGGGATGTCGGCTCGGCGGAGGTGCCGGACCTGGCTCAGGCGAGCGCGGGGGCGGACAGGAGCGCCCGCGCGCTGGTCGTCCGCCGCCGCGCGACCGCCACGATCGTGGCGAGGAGGGCGAGGCCGGCCCACACGATCAGCCCGACGAAGCCGGCGGTCACGCCGCTCGCGGGAGTCAGGGCCGCCAGCAGGGCGGTGTAGGCGGGGCTCGTCGGCATGAGGCCGGCGACCGAGGACAGCACCCCGGGGACGGTCGACACGACGCCGGTGGCGACGGCCAGGACCCCCACGAGCGCCGAGATCCAGCGGCCCGCACCGCCGAACACGGCGACGAGCGCCTGATTGACGGCGGCGAAGGCGACGCCGGCGACGACGGCGAGCACGGCGAACACCGCCCAGTCGCCCCACTCGTAGCCCGCGGCGAGCTGGACGACCCCGGCCACCAGCAGCCCCTGCGCGGCGCCGATCCCGGCCGCGGGTGCGAGGTTGCGCAGCGCGAGGGCCGCGGAGGATCGCCGTGAGCTCAGCGCGTGCCGGGGCACCGCCTGCAGCGCGATGAAGGATCCGAGAGCACCGAACCAGAGCGCGAGCGTCGCGAGCAGCGGCACGGCCGACGCTCCGAACAGCGAGGAGCCGATGCCCTCCGCGGCCACCGGGTCGGCGACGACGGAGGCCAGGTCGGTCGCCTCGGCGTCGGTGTAGGACGGGACGGCGGTCGCCGCCTGGTCGAGACCGTCGGCCAGGGAGCTCGTGCCGTCGGCGAGCTGCTCGACCCCGCCCGCAAGATCGTCGGCTCCGCCGGCGGCGTCGCCCGCCCCGGAGGCGAGTTCGTCGGCGCCGGAGGCGGCGGTGCCGGCGCCGTCGGCGAAGGCCGCCGCGCCCGAGGACAGCTGGGAGGCGCCGCTGGACAGCTGGTCGGCGCCGTCGGCGAGCCCGCTCGCCCCGGAGGCCAGCTGATCGGCGCCGGTGGCGAGCTGGTCGGCACCGTCGACGGACTCGTCGAGGCCGCCGGCGATCTGCCCGAGCCCGGATCCCAGAGCTCGCACCGAGTCGGCGATCGTGGTCAGCTGGGCGGCGAGCTCCTGCGGGGCGGCGTCGGCGAGCTGGCCGAGCCCGCCCTGGCTGTACTCGGCCAGGGTCTGCGTGCCCGCGGCCGCCTGCGCGGCGCCGCCGGCGGCGGCCTCGAGTCCGGCCAGCTGATCGCAGAACGAGGGATCGGCGCCGGACGCCGCGCACTGGTCCGCGAGCTGGCTGAGGCCGCCCGCGACGCCGGATGCTGCGCCGGCCGCCGTCGTGGCGGTGGCGGTGGTCTGGGCTGCCAGGTCGGTGAGCTCGGCGGGCACGATGCCGGTCGCGAGCAGCTCGTCGGCGCCGCCGTCGACCCCGTCGGCGATCCGCGTGGCACCGCCCTGCGCGTCGCGCGTGGCGGCGGCGAGCTGGTCGAGTCCGTCGCCGAGGGCGCCGGCGCCGTCGGCGACGCCGGAGACGCCCCCGGCGATCCGGCCGGCGCCGTCGGCGATGCCCGACGCTCCCGAGGCGACGCCCTGGGCGCCGTCGCCGAGCTCGGCCGCGCCGTCGGACAGATCGTGGATGCCCGAGGCGAGGTCTCGGGTGCCGTCGGCGAGCCGGGTGATCCCGTCGGCCAGCGACACCGCGCCGTCGGCGGCGTCTCCGGCGCCGTCGGCGAGCTGGGTCGCTCCGTCGGCGGCCTCGCCGAGTTGGTCGCCGAGGGTCGTGAAGCCGATGAAGACGTTCTCGAGGTAGGTCTCCGAGAGCTGGCGCCCCATGATCGTGGCGGCCGTCTGCGTCACCTGCGCGGTGATGGCGTCGTCGACGATGAGGCTGTCGGGCGCGGTGGCGACCGAGATGGTCGCCTGCTCGGGCGTGCCGCCGGGTGCGGTCGAGGTGGCCGCGGCGGAGAAGCCCTCGGGAATGGTGATGACGGCGTCGTAGGTGCCGTCGGCCAGGCCCTCCCGCGCGTCGTCGGTGTTGGAGATCGTCCAGTCGAGGTTGCTCTCCAGGTCGTCCGATCCCTCCACGAGACCCGCGGTGAGCTGCCGGCCGAGGGGGACGTACTGATCGTCGATGGTGACCGGCTCGTCGTTGTTGACGATGGCGGCGCGCATGCCGTCGAGGCGGTCGACCGGGTTGTAGAGCGCGGCGATGAGGATGCCGCCGATCACGACGGGGAGCAGGACGACGCCGAGCAGCGTCACCCAGGTCACGGGTCGGCGCGACCGGGCGCGCTCGAGGGTCGTCGCGGGCAGAGCAGTCATGACATCACCTGTGCAGAGGAGGGCGGTTCGGGGGTGGGGAGCACGACGGGCGCGGCGGACAGCGCGAGCGGCGTCACGGTCGGGCGGTGCGCATCGGCGAGGAGGTCGAGCGCGGGTCCGTCGCGCCGGGCCGTGGCGACCACGGTGAGCGGCGAGCCGGCGTCGCCGCGCCGCTCCCTCACGGCGACGGCCGCATCCCGCAGGAGCGCCGCCGCCTGGTCGCGATCGGCGCCGGTGAGGCTGTCGAGGCCGTCGACGACCACCAGGCGCGTGCCGCCGGCCAGCGCCCGCCGCAGCTCGCGCACGGGCTCGGGCGAGCCCTCCAGCAGGGCGACGCCCACGTGCGCGCGCACCCAGGCCGCACGGCCGGGCAGCAGGTGGCCTGCGACCCGGAGGCGGCCCGTCACCTGGGTGGCGCCGCCCGCGGCGAGCCGTCCGCCGACCATCAGGGCGAAGGCGCGTGCCGCGCGCGGGTCGGGGGAGGTGACGAGCAGCGTCCCACCGTGCGCCACCCGGAACGAGACCCCCGAGAAGAGGGTCACCTCGCCGGCGTCGCGTACCTCCGCGGCGCGCACCGCCAGGTCCTCGCCGACGAGCGGGGTGGTACCGGCGTCCTCGGGCCAGTGGGCCAGCGCGAGCTCGCGTTCGACGGCTTCGCCTTCGATGTCGAAGTGGGGCAGGACGCGGTCGAGCCAGCGCGGCATCCACCACGCCCGCTCGCCCAGGAGGGTCATGACGGCCGGGACGAGCGTCATCCGCACGAGGAAGGCGTCGACGGCGATGCCGACCGCCAGCCCGAGCGCGATCGGCTTGATGGAGGAGTCGCCCTCGGGCACGAAGGCGGCGAACACGGCGAACATGATCACCGCGGCGGCGGTGACCACCCGCGCCGAGGCGGTGAACCCGCTCCGGACCGCGGCGATGGCCGTGGCGCGCTCGGCACGGCCGCCGCGGGCGCGACGGGTGTGGACGAAGTCCTCCCGCATGCGGGACACGAGGAACACCTCGTAGTCCATCGCCAGCCCGAACAGCACGCCCATGAGGATGATCGGCATGAAGCTGATGACGGGGCCTGTCCGCGTCACGTGCAGGAGGTCGGCGAACCAGCCCCACTCGAACACCGCCGCGACCACGCCGAACGCGGCCGCGACCGAGAGCAGGTAGCCGGCGGCGGCCTTGACGGGGACCCAGATCGAGCGGAACACGATCATCAGGAGGATGAGCGACAGTCCGACGACGAAGAGGCCGAAGGGCAGGAGCGCGGCGCCGAGGCGGTCCGAGATGTCGATGCCGACGGCGGTGAAGCCGGTGACCTTGAGGTCCACGCCGTACTCGTCGAGGAGCCGGTCGTGCTGCGCCCGCAGCTCGCGGACGAGGTCTGCGGTGGCGGGGTCGTCGGGGGCGGTCTCGGGGACGATCTGGATGAGTCCCGTGTCGGCCGTCTCGTTGGGGGTCGCGAGGGCGACCTCCTTGACCCCGGGCACCTTCTCGATCTCGGCCTTGAGGTCGGCCATCAGCCCCAGCGGATCGGTCGAGGTGACGATCGTGCCCGTCATGATGAGCGGGCCGTTGCTGCCCGGCCCGAAGTGCTCGGCGGTGAGGTCGTAGGCCTGGCGCGCCTCGCTGGAAGGGGGCTGGACGCCCGCGTTCGGCAGCGCCAGGTGGAGGCTGGCCGCCGGGACCGCCACGACGCCCAGGCCGATGACCACGGCGAGCGTGGTGACGACGGGGCGCCGCGTGACGGCCGTGACCCAGCGCTCGGCGAACCCGCGCGCGGGCTTCGCGGCACGGGCCGCCGCTCGCCGGGAGGCGCGGCGGGAGGGCCGCGGCCAGCCCGTCACGCGGCCCTTCGCGAACCCGAGCAGCGCGGGGGTCAGCGTGAGGGCCACGACGACGGCGATCGCGACGGCCACCGCGGCGGCGATGCCCATCGTGGTGAGGAACGGGATGCCCGCGAAGCCGAGCCCGATGAGCGCGATCAGCACCGTCACGCCGGCGAACACGACCGCGGAGCCGGCGGTGCCGGTGGCGCGGGCCGCCGACTCCTCCGGATCGACGCCGGTGCGCACCTGGTCCTGGTGGCGCGCGACGATGAACAGCGCATAGTCGATCCCCACCGCCAGACCGAGCATGATCGCGAGCATCGGGGTGGTGGAGGAGATCGAGGCGAACGCGGTCGAGACGTAGATGAGCGCGATCGCGAGAGCGACGCCGATGAGGGCGCTCGCGAGCGGGAACCACGCCACCGCCAGCGAGCGGAACGTGACGATGAGGACGAACAGGGCGATGAGCACGCCGACCGCCTCGATGAGGCTCAGGGCGGGTACGGAGGTGGAGAAGAGGTCGCCGCCGATCGCCACCTGCGACCCGTCCGGGAGGGCGGCGCGCGTCTGGTCGGCGACGGCGGTGAGCGCGTCCTTGGTCTCTGCGGACACGTCGGTCGCCTGTCCGTCGAACTGCAGGCGCACAATGGCCGCCCGGCCGTCGTCGGAGACGAGTCCGTCGACCATCTCGTCGAACGGGTCGGTGACGGCCAGCACGCCGTCGAGTGCGTCGAAGTCGGCGATCGCGTCGGCGATCACGCCATCGACCGGGGCCTCGTCGACGCGCTCGCCGTCGGGCGCGACCACGACCAGCTGCGCACTGGTGCCGCTGGCCTGCGGGAAGGTGCGGTCCAGCAGTGCGATGCCCTCCTGGGCCTCGGTGCCGGGGATGGAGAACGAGTTGTCGGTGCCCTTCACGAAGCCGGTGGCCATGCCGACGCCGACGGTTCCGCCGACGACGGCGAGCAGGAGGAGCCAGGACACCAGGACGCGCCACGGGTGACGGTACGACCAGCGGCCGAGGGAGTACAGCAGTGTGGACACGAGCGCTCCGGAGGTGATCGGATCAGGACGGATCGATACAGCGATGTATCCGATACATAGATGTATCGTAGAGGCGTGCGAGGCCGCAAGGCTGAGGATGAGGTGAGAAAGTGGAAGCGACGACGACGGGGTGGGAGGCACGCATGACCGACATCGGTGAGCGTCCGGCATCCCGCCGCCGCGAGCAGACGCGGGCGCGCCTTCTCGACGCCGCCCACGAGGTGTTCGCCGAGGTCGGCATGGACGCGGCGTCCGTCGAGACGATCTGCGAGCGGGCGGGGTTCACCCGGGGCGCCTTCTACTCGAACTTCGAGTCGAAGGAGGAGCTCTTCCTCGCCCTCATCACCCAGCTGGCCGAGGCCAAGCTCGAGGAGGTCGCCGGCCGGGTGCGGGACCTCGATCCCGCCGGGCTCGCCGACCCGTCGGGGCTCGTGCGTCAGGTGGTCGGCGCCTCGCTGGGCGAGCGCATGGAGCCGCAGCTGATCAGCGAGATCCGCACGCAGGCGCTGCGCGACGAGCGCCTGGCATCCGCGTACCTGGCGTGGCAGGAGGCGATGCGCGACCGCGTCGAGGGCATCATCTCCCACGTCGTCGACGGCTTCGGACTGCGCCTGCGCCTGCCCCTCGGCGAGACGGCGCAGCTCCTGCTCGACGTGTCGGACGACACCTGCACGCGGGCCACCCTCGAAGGCCGCTCGCAGGCCGAGATCAACGAGCTGCTCAACGCCCGACTGGAGCGGCTGGTGGTCGCGCTCGTCGAGGCGCCCGGCGTCTAGCCCGCGTCCTCACCCGCGGCGAGGAGCGCGTGGCACCGCTCGAGCCGGGCCAGCCACCACTCGCGCCGAGACGGATCGGCCGCGTGGCGCGCCAGCAGGTCCTTGTCGACCTCGACGCGACGCGCCTCGATCCGGCCGGCCCGGGGGAGCAGGGTGTCGGCCGTCACGTCGGCGGCGAGCAGGGCGGCGGTGCCCAGGCCGCAGTCGTAGTCGAGGTCCGGCAGCGACGCCGCGAGCAGGGCCCCCATGGAGAGTCCGACACTCGTGTCGAGGGCGCTGGAGACCACCACGGGGAGGCCGGCGGCCTCCACGATGGCGCGCGCGCGGGCGATGCCGCCGAGCGGCTGCACCTTGACGACGAGGAGGTCCGCCGCCCCGGCGCGGGCGACCTCGAGCGGGTCGGAGGCCTTGCGGACGCTCTCGTCGGCGGCGATCGGGATGTCCCAGTCGGCGAGACGCCGGCGGAGCTCGGCCAGCTCGCCGACGCTCTCGCAGGGCTGCTCCGCGTACTCCAGGTCGAACTCGGCGAGCGCGTGGAGGGCGCGCTCGGCCTCATCGACGTTCCAGCCTCCGTTGGCGTCCACGCGGATGCGCCCCTCGGCCCCGAGCGCGTCGCGCACGGCGCGGACGCGCGCGACGTCGTCGGAGAGGTGCTGACCGCGCTCGGCCACCTTCACCTTCGCCGTCCGGCATCCCTCGAAGCGGGCGAGCACCGCCGGCACGCGTCTCGCCTCGACGGCCGGGATCGTGGCATTGACCCGCACGGCGTCGCGCACGGGCGCGGGCTGGGGACGCCAGCCGAAGTCGATGGCCGCGCTCAGCCAGGTGGCCGCCTCGCGGTCGTCGTACTCGGTGAACGGGGAGAACTCGGTCCATCCCTCCGGTCCCTCCACGAGCAGGGCCTCCCGCAGATCGACGCCGCGGAAGCGGGAGGTGAGAGGGAGGGCGACCACGTGCGCGGCGTCGCGCAGCTCGGTCAGCGAGGGGATGCTCATGCACCCATCCTGGCGTGCTTCGTACACACAGCACTGTGTCCTTGACTATAGTGTGTGAAACACAGTACAGTGTGAGCCATGAGCGATGAGGACATGCCCGATGTCGACGGGCAGACGATCCACCTGCAGGAGCTGCGCCGCGGCACGGTCGTGCTGGCATGCCTGCGACTGCTGGTGGAGCCCGGGTACGGCTACGGGCTCCTCGAAGCGCTCCAGGCGCGCGGCTTCGACACCGACGCCAACACGCTGTACCCACTGTTGCGCCGCCTGGAGAAGCAGGGGCACCTGACCAGCGAGTGGAACACCGACGAGGCGCGGCCGAGGAAGTTCTACCGCACCTCCGCCGAGGGGCGGCGCCTGGCCCAGGCGCTCACCGACGATTTCCGCGCGATCGCGGTCGCGATCGACGCACTCCCCGAGGAGGACTGACATGAACGACACCCGTACCCCGCCGGCCTCGGCCACGCTCACCGAGCGCTACGTCCAGGCGGTGACCCGCTCCATCCCGGAGTCGCAGCGGGGCGACGTCGCCGCCGAGCTGCGCGGCCTGATCGCCGATCAGCTCGATGCCCGCATCGAGTCGGGCGAGCCCGCGGACACGGCAGAGCGGGCCGTGCTCACCGCACTCGGCGACCCCGACAAGCTCGCCGCCGGCATGATCGACCGCCCGCTGCACCTCATCGGCCCGCGCTACTACCTCGACTGGTGGCGGCTGCTGAAGCTGCTCCTGTGGATCGTGCCGCCGATCGCGGCGTTCGGGATCGCGCTCGGGCAGACGCTCGCCGGTGCACCGCTCGGCGCGGTGATCGGCTCGACCATCGGGGGCACGCTGACGGTCGTCGTGCACCTCGCGTTCTGGACGGCCCTCGTGTTCTTCATCATCGAGCGGTCCGAGGGAGCCGGCACGAAGGCGGACGGCGTGACGAGCCCGTGGACGCTCGACGATCTGCCGGAGCTCCACGCCACCCGCGCGCGGTTCGCGGACATGGTCGTGAGCCTGGTGTTCCTCGCGCTCGCCGCCGCTGTCCTCGTCTGGGATCAGCTCGTGGGGCTCGTCTACGTCGACGAGCGCTGGATGTCGTTCCTCGACCCCGGACTGTGGCCCTGGTGGATGGGCGGGCTCCTCCTCGTCCTCGCCATCGAGGCGGCGTTCCAGGTGGTGCTGTACGTCAGCCGGCGCTGGACGGCGGGTCTGGCCGTCGCGAACACGGTGCTGAACCTCGTGGTCGTCGTGCCGGCGATCTGGCTGCTGTCGCAGGACGCTCTGCTCAACCAGGACTTCTGGCTCACGGTGGTGCCCGCGCCCGACGCGACGAAGGTCTACGGCATCCTGTCGGTGCTCACCGGGTTCGGCATCGGCGCCATCGCCCTCTGGGACACGATCGACGGGTTCCTGAAGGCGCGCCGCGCACGCTGAGTCACCCGCCTTCTTCGGGCGGCTCGGGTGGCCGGGGCGGCCGCGCGGAGTCGCGCCGGCGCCTCACGACGGCGTACACGCCCCACGCGATCGACAGGGTCGCGAGGCCGATCGCCCAGACGACGTCCCGCGATGCGATGCCGAGCACGACCGCGAGGGCGAGGCCGACTGCCGCGATGATCATGCGGGGTCCGTAGTCCGATGGTGATGCCTTCCCGTCCATGAGCACCCCCAGAGCGCAACTGCCACGCCGCCGATCGTAAAACCGAATGGCCCGCCCGCGACCGCAGTGAGCCATGTGTAGCCCAGGGATGTCACGCACTTCTGGATCGCCAACTGCTGTGCCGCTGACGGGGTGAACAGCAAGCCCGCGACGAGCAGAACGCTGGCCAAGGCGACATTCAGGCGGCGCCGGATAGTCGAGTTGGCGGTCCCGGGCGCGGTCATCGCAAGAGTGCGCGTCGTCATGATTAGCTCCCAGATGTCGCGCGTGGAGGGCGGTTGCGTTGCCTCGGTTGCATAGTGCTGGTCGGGGATCATCCGCGCAACGCCGGGAAGTCGCGAGTCTGAGCGAGCGCCTTGCGAAATCCCGCAACCGGCTCGCCCTTGACCTGTCGGCATTGACCGCTTGGTGAGAGGCATCGGAGCGATAGAAGTCGTGCGCCGCCTCGCGGCGACGCCGGCCCGCTGTCCCTCGCAGCAGGCCGCCACGTTGCCGCCGCCGGCTGCCGGTCCGACACACGACGTCACCGGCCGGTTCTCCCACGCCGCGGCCTCTCGCCAGCGTGGGAGAATCGGCCGGTGACTTCGACCGTTCCGCTCCGCCACCCGCTCGACATCGACGCGGCGCCGCGGCCGGAGCGGTCGCAGGCGCTCCTGGACGCCCTGGCGTCGCGCGTCGTCATCGCCGACGGGGCGATGGGGACGATGCTCCAGCGCTACGAGCCGACGCTCGAGGACTACCGCCAGCTCGAGGGCTGCAACGAGATCCTCAATGTCTCGCGCCCCGACCTGATCGCGCGGATCCACGACGATTACCTGGCCGTCGGCATCGACGCGATCGAGACGAACACCTTCGGCGCGAACTGGTCGAACCTGTCGGACTACGGCATCGACGACCGCATCCACGAACTCGCCGAGGCGGGCGCCCGCATCGCGCGGGAGCGGTGCGAAGCGGCCGAGGCCGTCGACGGCCGGATGCGGTGGGTGCTCGGCTCGATGGGGCCCGGGACCAAGCTGCCCTCGCTCGGCCACACGTCGTACGCGCACCTGAAGGAGACCTTCGCGCTCCAGGCGGAGGGGCTGATCGACGGCGGCGCCGACGCCTTCCTCGTGGAGACCTCGCAGGATCTCCTCCAGACCAAGGCGGCCGTCAACGGGTGCAAGCAGGCCATCGTCGCCCGCGGCGTGCGGCTGCCGATCTTCGTCGAGGTCACCGTCGAGACCACCGGGACGATGCTGATGGGCTCCGAGATCGGCGCGGCGCTGACGGCGCTCGAGCCGCTCGGCGTGGACGCCATCGGCCTCAACTGCGCGACGGGCCCGGCGGAGATGAGCGAGCACCTGCGGCACCTGTCGAAGCACTCGACCGTCACGATCGCGTGCATGCCCAACGCCGGCCTGCCGGTGCTGACGGCCGACGGCGCGTACTACCCGCTCACCCCCGCCGAGCTGGCGACCGCCCACGAGCAGTTCGTGCGGGAGTTCGGCATCGGACTCGTCGGCGGCTGCTGCGGCACCACCCCCGAGCATCTCGCCGCGGTCGTCGAGCGTCTCCGTCCGCTCCCGGCGCCCGCCGGGCGCGCGACGACGGTGGAGCCGGGCGTGGCGTCGCTGTACCAGCACGTGCCGTTCCAGCAGGACGCGTCGTACCTCGCGATCGGCGAGCGGACCAATGCCAACGGCTCGAAGGCCTTCCGGGAGGCGATGCTCGACGGGCGCTGGGACGACTGCGTCGAGATCGCGCGCAACCAGATCCGCGTCGGCGCGCACCTGCTGGACGTCTGCGTCGACTACGTCGGCCGCGACGGGGTCGCCGACATCCGCGAGGTCGTCTCGCGCTTCGCCTCGGCGTCGACCCTGCCCCTCGTGATCGACTCCACCGAGCCCGCCGTCATCGAGGCGGGCCTCGAGCTCATCGGCGGCCGGCCGGTCGTCAACTCCGTCAACTACGAGGACGGCGACGGCGCGGAGTCCCGGTTCGGCCGGATCATGCCGCTCGTCAAGGAGCACGGCACGGCCGTCATCGCGCTGACGATCGACGAGCAGGGTCAGGCGCGCACCGCCGAGGACAAGCTGCGGATCGCGTCGCGGCTCGTCGACGCGCTCGTGGGCGAGTGGGGCATGCGGGTCGAGGACATCATCGTCGACTGCCTCACGTTCCCGATCGCGACCGGGCAGGAGGAGACCCGGCGCGACGCGATCGAGACGATCGAGGCCATCCGCGGACTCGTCGCGAAGTACCCCGGCATCCATACGACCCTCGGCGTGTCGAACGTGTCGTTCGGGCTCAACCCCGCCGCCCGGTCGGTGCTGAACTCGGTGTTCCTCCACGAGGCGACGCAGGCCGGGCTGGACTCCGGGATCATCGACGCCGCCAAGATCGTCCCGCTCGCCTCGATCCCCGACGACCGGCGCCGGGTGGCGCTGGACCTCGTGTGGGATCGGCGCGAGTACGACGCCGACGGCAACCTCACCTACGACCCGCTCGCGGTCATGCTCGACATGTTCGCGGGTGTGGACACGGCGGCGCTGCGCGATCAGCGGGCGGCCGAGCTCGCCGCGCTCCCGGTCGGCGAGCGGCTGCAGCGGCGGATCATCGACGGGGAGCTGAAGGGCCTCGAGGCCGACCTGGACCTCGCCCGGGCGGACGGGATCGCGCCGCTCCAGATCATCAACGACCACCTCCTGGAGGGGATGAAGGTCGTGGGGGAGCGCTTCGGCGCCGGGCAGATGCAGCTGCCGTTCGTGCTGCAGTCCGCGGAGGTCATGAAGACCGCCGTCGCCCTCCTCGAGCCGCACATGGAGAAGTCGAGCGCGTCGGGCAAGGGACGGATCGTCCTGGCGACGGTGCGCGGCGACGTCCACGACATCGGCAAGAACCTCGTCGACATCATCCTGACCAACAACGGCTACGACGTCGTCAACCTCGGCATCAAGCAGCCGATCGCCGACATCATCGCCGCCGCCGAGGAGCACGACGCCGATGTGATCGGGATGTCGGGGCTGCTCGTGAAGTCGACGGTCGTCATGAAGGAGAACCTGCAGGAACTCCAGGCGCGGGGGCTCGCCGGCCGGTGGCCGGTGCTCCTCGGGGGCGCGGCGCTCACCCGCGCCTACGTCGAGGACGACCTGGCAGGGCAGTTCGACGGCGAAGTGCGGTACGCCAAGGACGCGTTCGAGGGCCTCGCGCTGATGGAGCCGCTCGTGCGGGTGGCGCGGGGCGAGAGCCCCGACGCGGTCGGCCTTCCGCCGCTGAAGAAGCGCATCCATCGCGAGGGGTCGCTGCTCACCCTCACCGAGCCGGAGGCGATGCCGGCGCGGTCGGACGTCGCCTCCGACAACGCCGTGCCGTCCCCGCCCTTCTGGGGGACGCGGATCGTGCGGGGGATCGCGCTGGCGGACTATGCAGCCTTCCTCGACGAGCGCGCCACCTTCATGGGGCAGTGGGGCCTGAAGCCCGGGCGCGGCGAGGACGGGCTCTCGTACGAGCAGCTGGTCGAGACGGAGGGGCGCCCGCGGCTGCGCTACTGGCTCGACCGCATCCTCGCCGAGGGCATGCTCGACGCCTCGGTCGCCTACGGCTACTTCCCGGTGGTGGCGGAGGGCGATGACCTCGTCGTGCTCCACCACGGCGACGACCCGGCGGGCGTGATCGGCGCCCGCGGACTGCTCGCACCGGACGGCGGGTCCGGCGGCGCGCCGGGAGAGGACCGGCTGCGCTTCCACTTCCCGCGGCAGCGGCGCGATCGCCACCTGTGCCTGGCGGACTTCGTGCGCTCGCGGGAGTCCGGCGCCGTCGATGTGCTCCCGGTGCAGCTGGTGACCGCTGGGGCGCGCATCGATCAGGTGACCGCGAAACTGTTCGCCGAGGACCGGTACCGCGACTACTACGAGCTCAACGGCCTCGTGATGCAGCTGACGGAGGCGCTCGCCGAGTTCTGGCACGCACGGATCCGCTCGGAACTGGGCTTCGCGGCCGAGGATCCCGCCGACACCGCCGGTCTCTTCAAACTGGAGTACCGCGGTGCGCGTTTCTCGCTCGGGTATCCCGCGTGCCCCGACATGGAGGACCGTCGCAAGGTCGTCGAGCTGCTCCGCCCGGAGCGGATGGGCGTCGAGCTCAGCGAGGAGCTGCAACTGCACCCGGAGCAGTCGACGGATGCGTTCGTCTTTCACCACCCCGAGGCGAAGTACTTCTCGGTCTGAGGTCCCGGTCTATCCACGCTCTATCCCTCGCGCTATCCCTCGCGGGTGCGGATCATCCAGGCGAGCGGCCCGGACAGCTCGTCGAACCCGAACGGCCGGTAGACGCCCTGTGCGTCGGCGGTGGCGAGCAGCACCCGTCGGATGCGGAGGCCGTCCAGTTCGGCCATCACGCCGTCGATCAGCCGCGCGCCGATGCCCTGGCCGCGCAGCTCGGCGTCGACGAAGACGTCGCACAGCCACGCGAAGAACACGCCGTCCGTGACGACGCGCGCGTACGCGACCTGTCTTCCGGTGTCGCTGTCGTACACGCCGTAGTTGCGGGAGGCGTCCATCGCGGCGTCGTGCTTCTCGCGCGGGCGACCCTTCGCCCAGTAGGCCTCCTCGCTGAGCCACCGGTGCACGAGCGCGCGGTCGACGCGTTCGGTGTCAGCGGAGAAGACGTACGTGGGCGAGCTGGAGGCCATGGCTCGACTGTACGGGGCCCGGCCCGGTGCTCAGTCCTGGAGACCGGGTGGCGGGTCGGCGTCGGCGACGAACCGCACGGTCGGTGCGGGCCGATCCACATACGACCGTCCCGCGGGGCTCTGCCATCGCAGCCGCCCGCGGCCGAGCTGTTCGACACGCCACTGCGATCGGTGCTTCAGCAGGTGGTGCCGACGGCAGAGGGTCGCGAGGTTGTCTTCGCTGGTCCCGCCGCCGTGCGCGTGGTCGACCGTGTGATCGGCGTCGCAGCGATGAACCGGCTGGCGGCACCCGACGAACCGGCAGTGCTCGTCGCGGGCCCGCAGGAAACGGCGCAGCTGCTCGGAGGGGCGGTAGCGATCGACAGCGAGCACCGATCCATCGACGGGGCTCGTCATCACGCGATCCCATCCCGACGCGGCACCGGCGAGTTCGAGCGCCTGCGAGAGAGGGATCGGACCGTAGCCCGCGAGCAGGCAGGGTTCCCGAGACGCTCCCAGGACCGTCAGCACCGGCACCGTCACCTGCACCTGCGCGGTGATGCGACCCAGGTCGCCGCCGGCGTCGGCATGCCCGGTGCCGTGGGCGGTGTTGTGGGCGGTGGGAGCGCCGCCGAGCAGGAGGTCGGCGAACACGTCGGCGCGCAGCTGGTCCATCGTCCGGCGTCCGGCTCCGCCCGAGCGGTTCTCACCGTCGTCGTCGATCTGGTCGGTCTCGTCGGTCCCGGCCATGCCGCCATCGTCGCCGTGTCCGTCCGCCACGCGTTCGGCCGCGTCGACCTCGTGTGCGATCGCCGTCAGTCGATCCCGAATTCCGTAGGCCAGCACCGCCGGAAGATCCGCCAGGATGCGCGCCATGCCGTCGTCGAGATCGTTCACGACCACTCGGCGACCGCTGCGGACGCGCTCGTGACGGTCGTGGAGTGACTCCGGGTGCGCGTGCTCGGCCAGCGCCCGCGCGGCCGGTCGGAGCTGCGCGGCCGTCACGTCGACAGCCAGGGCGAGCGCCCGCGTCTCGAACCATTCGCGCGCCGCATCGTCGACCACGGGGGCACCCGCCTCGACGATCGCGGCGACGTGTGCGCGGCTGACCTCTCCTGCGCTCCACGCGGCCAGCGTCGCGGGGAACAGGTGCGCCAGTGAGGCTGCGGCATCGAGCTGCCCCTGGAGGGTGCGGTCGGACACGTGAAGTGCCGCGCCGAGCTGCGCCGCCAGGTCGCGCAGCTCGAGGTCACCTGTTCTCGAAGAGGCGCCGGGCAACGACTCGGCCAGTTCGCGCGCCCAGTGATGCGCCTCTGCGAACACCGCCGTCAGCGCGGCCTGCGACCGCGCGACCGCACGGTGCGCCTCGACTGCGCGCGTGACGAACGCGTCCGCCGCGGCGGTGTGGCCCTCGAGGCCGGATCCGGTGTTCGTCATGACCTCATCCTCGCGCCTCGAGGAGCCGAGTTTCGAAGATTTGTTCGATCTGTGGATAACTCGTCGGCACTCTTTCGAGATGTCGGCGGTGGTCGCGACACTGTCCTCGTGGAGGCGGAGAATGCGAAGGATCCTGACCGCGGCGCTGATCGCCGGAGCGCTGTGCGCCGTCGCCGGATGCAGCGCCGCACCGCTGGTCGGCGAGGGAGTGGCCTGCGCGTCATGGGTCGCCTACGAGACCGACGAGCAGCGGGCGGCGGCCGCAGACCTCGTGATCGTCGCGACCGGCATCGAGCGCGACGGCACGATGTCGATCCTCGGCTACGACGCCAATGCCTACACCGTGCGCGTCGCCGAGGTCGAGAAGGGCACGGTGGACGGCGGTGCCGGCACGAGCCTGCGCGTGGGATCGACGGCCGACTCCTGTTCGGCCCGGCCCTATGGCGACGGCGATCAGATGCTGCAGGCCGAGCCGCTGCGTCTGTTCCTCACACGCGCCGAGTCCGGCTGGACCACGCTGACGCCCTTCGACGGCGCACGGCCGGTCGACGACGGCGCGACCTCACGCCCGTCACCGGGGCCCTCGACATCGGCGCCCGACGACTGACGCTCAGCCCACCCGCTGACCGCACATGCCGCACACGCCGGTGGCCGGCACCTCGACGAAGCAGTCCGGGCAGAAGACCGCCGGCCGTTCGGGGACGGTCGGAGCTGCGACCCGGGTCGACGAGGCGGCTCGTGGCGCGCGGCGCTCGCGCGGAGCCTTCGCGACCGGTTCGGGCCGGGTGGCGATCACCGGGCGATGCGCCAGGCAGTAGAGACGGACGAAGCCCGCCGGGTTGTTGGGGTGCCGATGCTTGACGACCCAGAGCTCCTCGCGCTCCCGCACCTCGGAGGACGGGCCGCAGGTCGCACACCGGGTCGCTTCGCCAGGAACCGCCTCCGACGCGCGCAGCGGGGTGTCGAACGGGATGGCATCGCGCCAGTCGGAGGAGTTCCTGATCTTCATGACCCCTCCAGCTTCCCACGGTGCGCCGTCCAGCCCGACCAGTCGGCGGCGTCGATCACGCAGAACCGGTTGCCCTCTGGGTCCTCCATGATCACGTAATCGGCATCGGCAGGCCGCTTGTCCCAGTGCACCTCGCGGGCGCCGAGGGCAGTCAGGCGCGCGACCTCCGCGGACTGGTCCTCGGCGTAGAGATCCAGGTGGATGCGCGGCGGGAGGATGCGCGGCGCGGCCACGGCGTCGAGCGAGATGTTCGGGCCGGCGCCCGGTCCCGCGGCGGGGTGGAGCAGGGCGAAGTCCTCGTCGATCGGCTCGCGGGCGACGTAGTCGAGCGCGGCCGTCCAGAACGCGATCTCCGCGGCGAGGTCGTCGACGCGGATGACGATCGATCCGATGGTGAGCATGGCGCCTCCGACGGCCACGCTACCCGGCGGTCACCGGCGGGTGAAGGCCTGTCGCGTCACCGGGGAGGTCGCCGAGGAGACGACCGGGGAGGCCACCGAGGAGACGACAGGGGAGACCACGGGCTTCGCGCGGCGCAGCGACGACAGCACCGCGCGGCCGACGAGCAGGAGCCCGATCACGGTGGTGACGGCGCGCAGGGTGTCCCAGGTCGCCGTGGAGGTGACGAGCGAGTAGACCAGGAAGTTGCCGAGATTCTCGGCGAGCGACCCGCCCGGCACGTACGAGATGCTCGTCCCGGCGCCGACGGCGAACGGCCAGAACCACATGTTCATCACCAGGCCGAAGAGGTACGACGAGACGATGCCGTAGGCGCACAGCATGGCGATCTCCCCCGCACCGCCCACGCGCCGCGGCAGCAGGCCGGCGCCCGCCCCGACCCAGCCGCAGGCGAACATCTGGAACGGCAGCCAGGGACCGATCCCGCCCCACATGACCGCGGACAGCGCGATCGCCGCTGCCCCGAGGAGCAGCCCGAAGCGCGGGCCGAAGGCGCGGCCGGCGAGGATGAGCAGCACGAACAGCGCCTCCACGCCGCCGACTCCGGTGCTCGCGATCCGTACGGCCGCGCCGACGGCGGCCAGGACTGCCAGTAGCGCGAGCGTGTGCGCCGAGCGCACCGACGCATCGAGCGCGGCGAGCACGAGGACGACCGCCAGCGGCGCCAGCGACAGCGCGATGTAGGGCACCGCCGCCTGTGCCTGCGCGGGCACGGCCGACGCCACGAGCGGCCACAGGAATGCGGCGACCGCGACCAGCTGGGCGCCGACGAGGGCGATCGCGCGCCCGCGCAGCCCCCGTCGGCGCGGGCCCCGGACCGCCGCGGGGGTCGGCGCCGCCGCGGTCGGCTCGTGCGCCGGCACCGGGCGGTCGTGCGCCGGCACCGGGCGATCCCGCGTCTGCACCGGGCGATCCCGCGCCTCAGCCTCGGCTTCCTGCGCCGCGGCGTGGGACTCGGGCGCCGCATCGTCCCACAGCGGCCCCTCGGCATCCGCCGTCAGCGCTCCGGACGTCAGCGCTCCGGACGTCAGTGCTCCGGACGACATCGTGAGCACGCGGTCGGCGAGGCCGGCGGCGAAGGCCGTGTCGTGGGTGGCGAACATCACCGCCGTCCCGGCATCCGCCGCTGCCCGCAGGGTGCGCTGCACGAGGTCGCGGGCGGCGGGATCGAGTCCGCGCGTCGGCTCGTCGACGAGGAGCGCGGCCGGGCGGTGAGCGGTCTGCAGAGCGATCGCGAGACAGCGGCGCTCGCCGGCGGAGAGGTCGCGCGGGTGCCGTGTGCTCAGCGTGCGCGCGTCGTCGTCCCGGCCGAGCAGCGCAGCGAACCGGGAGAGCGTCGTGCCCGGCGCCGCGCCGGCGCGCCGGTCGGCGCGACGGCACTCCGCGCCGACGATCTCGCGGACGAACAGGTCGTCGGACGCGTCGGGGACGAGCGCGACCCGTCGCCCGGGGGAGGGAGCGCCGCCGGTGCCGGTCGCGAGCGCGGCCAGCAGGCTCGACTTGCCGGCGCCGTTCGCGCCCAGGAGGGCGACGCGCTCGCCGGCGCGGAGCGTCACTGCGGCGCCGTCGACGGCCAGCCGGTCGCCGTGCCGCACGGTCACGCCGGGCGCGTCGAGCACCACGGGACGCTCGAGCACCTCTGCACCCTCGAGCACCACGGGACGCTCGCGCACCCCCGCACCCTCGAGCATCCCTGCACCCTCGAGCATCCCTGCACCCTCGAGCACCCCTGCACCCTCGCGCACCCCCGCACCCTCGAGCACCCCTGCGTCCGCCGCGTCCGCCTCGCGAGGACGCACCCCCGGCTCCGGATGCGGCACGCCGCTGTCCGTGCGCGCGCGCTCGCCGACCTCGCCGCCGTCGATCCACAGCACCCGGTCGGCGACGCCGGCGAGCGCGTCGGTGCGGTGCTCGGCGACGACGACGCAGATGCCCGCCTCGTGCGCGAGCGCGCCGAGGAGGCTGACGATGCGCCGCCGGGAGGCCGCGTCGAGGTCGGCGAGGGGCTCGTCGACCAGCAGCAGCACGGGGTGCTCCACGATCGCGGCGGCGATCGCGACGAGCGTCGCCTCGCCGGCGGAGAGCCCGCGCACGCGGCGCCCGAGCAGCGGGACGATCCCTACCCGGGCGGCGACCTCGCGCACGCGCGCGGCGCGCAGGACCGGCGCGACCGCCCGCAGCTCCAGGCTCAGTCCGATCTCGTCGTCCACCCGCTCGGTGGCGAACGCCTCGCGCGGGTGCTGGAGGACGACGCCCACCGTCCGCGCCGTGTCGCGCGGGGGCGTGGTCGCGCGGTCGTGGCCGACGACGCGGACCTCGCCCGAGAGCGTGCCGCCGTCGACGTGGGAGTGCAGGCCGCTGAGGGCGCGCAGGAGCGTGGACTTGCCCGATCCGGTCGGTCCGCCGAGCACGACCATCTCGCCCGGGGCGAGCGCCAGGGCGGGGGCATGCACGACCGTGCCGTCTCGGCGACTCCCGCCGCGCGTGCGGCCGTCGAATCCCGCCCGGAGCTCGGTGACGTCGACGGGGTGCGCGCAGTCCCCGTCGAGGGCCCGCCCCGCGTAGCCGCGCAGCTCCAGCGCCGCCGCCACGGCCGTGGCGCGCTCGATCGTGCGCTCCAGCACCGGCGCGAGGATCCGCGCCCCCGGGCGCTCGCCGCGCAGCCGCTGCGCGAAGCGGACCGCGCGCACCGCGTCCACGAGCGCCGGCAGCGTCGCCCACGCGACCGAGAGCGCGCGGGCGAGACCGCGCAGCGGGCCGGTGCGCGCGCCGCGGGCCAGCAGCCGCGGCACGTCGAGGAGGGCGTTGAGGACTCCGAAGGCGAGGATGACGCCCGCGATCGGCAGCGCCGACGACGCGGCCGTCCACAGCCCGCCCGAGGTCACCGGCCCGAACAGCTCCACGTGACCGAGGGGCGGGGGCAGCCGCAGCGCCGGCAGGTCGAGCAGGAGCGTCCCCGCGCCGTCGGCGCCGTGGAACAGCACCCGGTAGACGACCCGGACCGCGATGAAGCCGACGGCCAGTGCGGCCGCCGCTCGCAGCGGTCCGGGTCGGAAGCTCACGACGTGGGCGCGGCCGGCGCACCGTCGAGGGTGAACAGCAGGCCGATGCTCTCGCCGGGCTGGGCGCGCAGCGTGGCGACGCCCTCCTCGGCGTACGCCCACTCACCGCCGGCGGGCTTGACCCACAGCGCCCAGTAGCCGAAGCCGGGGGGAGTGCTGGCGCACGTCTCGACGTACTCGGGATCCTCCGTCGACCCCAGCGGCTCGTCGGCGGACGGCAGCCCGTTCACACGGCAGATGAAGTCCGGGTACTCGTCGGTGCCCTGGAGGGTGACTTCGGCATCCTCCAGGAGGTCGGCGACCGCGATCTGCTCGTCGGCCGGGCGGCACCACTCCTGCGCCGAACCTCCGGGCAGGGCCGACGCGTCGACCGACAGCGTCACGCCGGAGTCGTCCGCGCAGGCGCGCTCCGTCACCGCCGCAGCGGTCGTGGGGGTGGGCGTCTCTGCGGGCTCGGTCGTCGCGGTGCAGGCGGCGAGGGAGAGCGCGAGGGCGGTGGCCGAGGCCAGGGCGAGGAGGCGGGTCTGCAGGGTCACCGGTCCAGGGTAGGGCGTGGCGGCCCGGCCGCGTCGCCGCGTGACGCTCCGCGTAGGCTGGGGACATGGCCGACTCCGCGTCTTCGTCCGTCTCCGAGCTGTTCGATCCGGCCGAGTGGGCGCCGGCGCCGGGAAGCGACGCGTACACCGACATCACGGCGCACGTCTCGCTCGACGGCCGCGTCGCGCGCATCGCCTTCGACCGCCCCGAGGTGCGCAACGCCTTCCGCCCGCACACCGTCGACGAGCTCTATCGGGCGCTCGACCTCGCGCGGCAGGATCCCCGGATCGGCGTGGTCCTCCTCACCGGCAACGGTCCGAGTCCCAAGGACGGCGGCTGGGCGTTCTGCTCCGGCGGGGACCAGCGCATCCGGGGGCGGGACGGCTACAAGTACTCCGAGACCGACGCGGTCACCGACCCCGCCCAGGCCGGACGGCTCCACATCCTCGAGGTGCAGCGCCTCATCCGCTTCATGCCGAAGGTCGTCATCGCCGTCATCCCGGGGTGGGCGGCCGGGGGCGGGCACTCCCTGCACGTCGTCTGCGACCTGTCGATCGCCTCGGCCGAGCACGGGCGCTTCAAGCAGACCGATGCCGACGTGGGCTCGTTCGACGCGGGGTACGGCTCGGCCTACATGGCCCGCCAGGTCGGTCAGAAGTTCGCCCGCGAGGTCTTCTTCCTCGCGGAGGAGTACTCCGCCCAGCGCGCCTACGAGATGGGCGCGGTGAACCGCGTCGCCCCGCACGCGGAGCTCGAGCGGGAGGCGCTCGCGATGGCGCGGACCATCCTCACCAAGTCCCCGACCGCCATCCGCATGCTCAAGTTCGCGTTCAACGCCGTCGACGACGGTCTCGTCGGCCAGCAGGTGTTCGCGGGCGAGGCCACGCGCCTGGCCTACGGCACCGACGAAGCCGTGGAGGGGCGGGACTCGTTCCTCGAGAAGCGCGACCCGGACTGGTCCGCGTTCCCGTACCACTACTGAGGCGGGGCGGGATGGGGCGCAGGCGATGAGAGCGGAGCCGGTCGAGGGCGACGACCCTCGCGCGGTGCTCCGCGGGCTGCGCGGGGCGGTCCTCGGCGCCGGTCCGGCGATCACCCTCGGCGGCGGCGTGCCGGCCGGTGAGGTGCCCTCCGGCACGGCCGTCATCGTCACGACGTCGGGGTCGACCGGTCACCCCAAGTCGGTCGTGCTCAGCAGATCGGCGCTGACCTCCAGTGCGCTGGCCACGGCGGACCGGATCGGCTCGGGTGCCTGGCTCCTCGCGCTCCCGGCCGGCTACATCGCCGGCGTGCAGGTGCTCGTGCGCGCGCTCGTCTCGGGCAGGGAGCCCGCGATCCTGGCGGGCTCGTTCTCCGCCCACGCCTTCGCCGCCGCCGCGGGCGCCATGGCCTCCAGCGACGGCGGCGCCGCCGTGCCCATGTACACCTCGCTCGTGCCGGCGCAGCTGCAGACCCTCCTCGACGCCGAGGACGACGGCGTCCGCACGGGCCTGCGGCGCTTCGAGGCGGTGCTGGTGGGCGGGCAGGCCCTGGCGGCGCCGCTGGCCGAGCGTGCGCAGGCGGCGGGTGTCCGGGTGGTCCGCACCTACGGGGCGAGCGAGACGAGCGGCGGCTGCGTGTACGACGGCGTGCCCCTGGACGGTGTCGCGGTCCGCATCGACGACGGCGAGGTGCAGGTGGCCGGACCCGTGCTGGCCGAGGGCTACCTGGGCGAGCCGGAGCGCACGGCGGCGGCCTTCGTGCGCGACGCCGCGGGGCGGCGGTGGTACCGGACGGGCGACCTCGGCACCTTCGACGGCGTGCTGCGGGTCACCGGTCGCCGAGACAACGTGATCGTCTCGGGCGGCGTCAACGTGTCGCTGGACCGCGTCGAACGGCTGGTGCGCACGCTCCCGGGCCTCAGCGGTGCCGTCGTGGTCGCGGTGGCGGACGAGCGGTGGGGGGAGGCATCCGTCATCGCCGTCCCCGCGGCGGATCTCGCCGGGACGGACGTCGTCGCCCTGTTGCGCGAGGTGCGGTCCGCCGTCGGCGAGGCGCTCGGCGCCCCCGCACGCCCGCGCGCGATCCTGCCGGTGCCGGCGATCCCGCTGCTGCCCTCGGGCAAGCCGGACCGGGCAGCGCTGCGGGCGGCGGCGGCCCGCGCCGCGGTGTGAACGGGCGCCCATACGGCGGCGCAATAGGATGATCGATCGTGGCAGCGAGCACCCGTAAGAAGAAGTCCGGCGGCGCGAAGAAGCAGCGTCCGCGCGGCAACCCGCAGAAGGCGCAGGCCTCCGGCGACCCGCGTCATGTCGACCCGGCGACGCTCGGCGACTGGATCGCCGCGGCACGCCTGCGGACCCTGCCGCTGGCGATCGCCCCCGTCGTGATCGGCACGGGTGCGGCGCGGGTCATCGACAACCGCTTCCACTGGGTCATCGCGCTCGCGTGCCTGGTCGTGGCCCTGGCGCTGCAGATCGGCGTCAACTTCGCCAACGACTACAGCGACGGCATCCGCGGCACCGACGACCACCGGGTCGGTCCGGCGCGGCTGACCGCGTCGCGCAAGGCGAGCCCGCGCGCCGTCCTCGCCGTCGCCCTCGCCTTCTTCGGGATCGCCGCCGCAGCGGGCATCGCGATCGTCGTGCGCACCGGGCACTGGTGGCTCCTGCTCGTGGGGGCCGTGTGCATCGTCGCCGCCTGGTTCTACACCGGCGGCAAGCGGCCGTACGGCTACTACGGCCTGGGCGAGCTGTTCGTCTTCGTCTTCTTCGGGCTCGTGGCCACGCTCGGTACGACGTTCGTCCAGGCGGGTGCCGTGCCGGATGAGGCGTGGTTCGGCGCTGTCGCAGCGGGGCTGCTCGCCTGCGCGGTGCTGCTGGCCAACAACCTCCGCGACCTCGAGCAGGACCGCCTCGCGGGCAAGCGCACGCTGTCGGTGCTGATCGGCAAGCGCGCCACGCAGATCCTGTTCACCGTGCTGATCCTGGTGCCCTTCGCGATCGCGGCGGTGCTGGCCCTGGTGTACCCGATCGCGTGGCTGTCGCTGCTGGGGCTGCTGCCGGCGCTGGCGGCGGTGCTCATCGTGTGGACCTACCGCGACCCGCGGGAGCTGGTCGTGGCGCTCAGCGTCACGTCGCTGACATCGCTCGCCTACGCCGGGTTCCTGTTCTGGGCCTTCGTCGGCTGACGCGCGGGAACCGCCCGCGCAGCCGTCTCGCGGTGTCCGCGGGGCGTCAGTGCGCCGGACTGTCGTCGCCGACGGCGTCCTCGACGTCCTCGTCGCTGGGCTCGCGCCGCCGCGCGCCCTCCGGTCGCCGGGAGCGGCGGGCCGCGAGGTCGGCCGACAGGTCGTCGAGCGGCCGGCGCAGGAACAGGGTCGACAGGCTCAGCCCGATGAGGGCGGCGAAGATGGCCGACAGCCAGTACAGCTCCCGCATGACCGGGATCAGCATCATGATCCCGAACGGGACGAAGAAGGCCGCGAGTCGCAGGACCGAGTACACCAGAGCCGACCGCGCACGCATGCCTCCAGCTTACGCCGAGCACCCAGCGTCTTCGGAGGCCGGGTCTCCCCCCGGAGCCTAGGATGGAGACGTGGCGCGTGTGTACCTCATCCTGGCGCTGTTGGCGATCACTTTCTGGGTCTACAGCATCGTCGACTGCGCGCTCCAGCCGCCCACGCGGCACCGCGGCGTGAGCAAGCCGGTCTGGCTCGTCATCGTCGTGCTGCTCCCCGTGGTGGGAGGGATCCTCTGGTTCGCCATCGGCCGTGCGCGCCGGGCGAGCGCGATCATGTTCCGCGCGCCTGACGACGACCCCGAGTTCCTCGGGCGCATCGGCACCATCAGCGACCAGGACGAGCGCATCCGCCGCCTGGAGGAGGAGCTCGCCGCACTCGATTCCGAGGCCGACGAGCCGGGCGACGCCGGTCATGAGGACGGGACCGATCATCCGGGTCCGCCCGCGGACGGCGATGTCGACGGCACGCCGGGCCCCCGCGGCACCCACAGCTGACATGGGTGCGGATCCGACGGCGGGACGCGCGCCGGCGACCGACGCCGCGGCCGCGCTGCTCGGCCGACTGGTCGAGCTCGGTGTCGCCCATGTGATCGTCAGCCCCGGTTCGCGTTCGCAGGCGCTCGCGCTGGTGGCCGCGGAGCTGGAGGCGCGCGGGCTCATCCGCCTGCACGTGCGCATCGACGAGCGGGTGGCGGGGTTCACCGCACTCGGCATCGGGCGCGAGACGCGGACGCCCGCCGTGGTGGTGTGCACGTCGGGCACCGCGACGGCCAACCTCCTCCCCGCCGCCCTGGAGGCCCACCACGCCGGGGTGCCCCTGCTGCTGCTGACCGCCGACCGTCCGCCGGAGCTGCGCGGGGTGGGCGCCAACCAGACCACCCGCCAGCCGGGCATGTACAGCCTCAGCACGCGGTACGAGGCGGACCTGCCGGTGCCCGAGAGCATCGACGACGGCACGGGGGAGCAGTCGGCCATGCTCCGCGGCGTCGCCGACGACGCGATGGCCGCCGCCCTCGGAGCGGGCACCCGCCAGGCCGGGCCCGTGCACCTGAACCTTCCCTACCGCGAGCCGCTCGCCGGCGCGGTGCCGCCCTGGCTCGGCGCGCCCGCGGACGAGCACGCGCCAGCCGTGCCGGCCGAGGACCGCGTGGACGCCGACCCCGTCGAGGCCGACCCGTCCGGCGCGCTGTACCAGGGCGGCGGAGGGATCGGCGAGGCCGATCTGCCGACCGACCCCGACACCGATCCGCTCGTGCTCGAGCGCGGACCGCGCACCGTGGTCGTCGCGGGCGCCGACGCCGGACCCGCGGCGGAGGAACTCGCCCACCGCGGCGGATGGCCGCTGGTGGCCGAGGTCGTCAGCGGCGCGCGCTTCGGCCGTCATCTCGTGCACGGCTACCGGCGGCTGCTCGCCGATGCCGGCCTCGGCGGCCGCGTCGAGCGCGCGGTCGTGTTCGGGCACCCCACGCTCAGCCGAGAGGTCGTCGCCCTGCTGTCGCGGCCCGAGGTGGAGGTGATCGCGGTGCGCGGTCCCGGCGAGCCGCTCAACCTCAACGGGTGCACGATCCCCGCCGATGCGGTCGTCGCCGCGGCCGGCGACGCCGATCGCGAGTGGCTGGGGGCCTGGATGCGCGCGTCGCGGGCGCAGGCCGTGGATCTCAGCCCGCCCGCCCCCGACGCCGACGGGCTGGCGTCCGCCGTGCCGCAGGAGCGGCTGAGCGCGATCGCCGCCGAGCTCGGCGCCATCCGCGCCCCCATCGACCGGGCCGTCCTCGTCGATGCGGTGTGGCGCGCGACCTGGCCGCACGACCGGCTGCTGTTCGCCGCGTCGCGGCTCGTGCGGGTGGCGGACGAGGTGCTGCCCGGCAAGAAGGTGCCGGTGCACGCCAACCGCGGCCTCGCCGGGATCGACGGCACCGTGGCGACGGGCATCGGCGTCGCGCTGGCCAGCCAGAGCGACGGGCGGCCGGGAGTGACCCGCGTGCTCGTGGGCGACCTCGCGCTCCTCCACGACGTCGGCGCGCTGCTGCTGCCGGTCGGCGAGACTGCGCCGCGCGTGCAGATCATCGTGGGCAACGACGGCGGGGGCACGATCTTCGACGGGCTCGAGGTGGCCGCGGTGGCGGGGGAGTCCGCGCGCACGCGGGTCCTGTACACCCCGCAGGAGGTGCGGATCGATCAGCTGGCCGCCGCCTACGGCGCGCAGTACGAGCGCGTCGAGACCCGGACGGCGCTGGATCAGGCGCTCACCGGCGCGGTCTCCGGCATCCAGGTCATCGAGGTCGCCCTCACCCGGTGACGCGCACGGCGCCGTCCGACATGATGTGTCCATGACAGCGAAGAGTCAGCATCACTGGACCGCCGACCCGACGACGCTCCTGCGCGTCGGCGAGGGATTCCGCCTGGCCGACGTCGACCCCGACGCCACCCCCGGCTACGAGGGTGCGAAGAAGCACGCCCAGGCGGACCTCGAGACCGGCGCGGAGCAGTTCGACGAGCTGCAGGAGCGGCTGTTCGCACAGAGCCGGGTGGCGGAGGAGGCGGACGGGGCTGAGCGGCCCGCGTCGGTCCTGCTGGTGCTGCAGGCGATGGACTCGGCGGGCAAGGGCGGCATCGTCCGTCACGTCATCGGCGCCACCGACCCGCAGGGCATCCATCTGAAGGCCTTCAAGAAGCCCACCGAGGAGGAGCTCGCCCACGACTTCCTGTGGCGCATCGAGCGGGAGGTCCCGAAGGCCGGCTACATCGGCGTGTTCGACCGTTCCCACTACGAGGACGTCCTCATCGGGCGGGTGCGCGAGCTCGCCCCGCCCGATGAGATCGAGCGCCGCTACGGGGCGATCGTGGACTTCGAGAAGCGGCTGACCGACGGCGGCGTCCACATCGTCAAGGTCATGCTCCACATCTCCCCGGAGGAGCAGAAAGCGCGGCTGATGGAGCGCCTCGAGCGTCCCGACAAGCACTGGAAGTACAACCCGGGCGACGTCGACGAGCGTCAGCTGTGGCCCGCCTACATGGACGCCTACCAGCGGGTCTTCGACCGCACGTCCACCGACGAGGCGCCGTGGCATGTGGTCCCCGCCAACGCCAAGTGGTACGCGCGGCTGGCGGTGCAGGCGCTCCTGCTGGACGTGCTGGAGGAGATCGACCCGCAGTGGCCGGCCGCGACCTTCGACGTCGAGGCCGAGAAGGCGCGGCTGGCGGCGACCTGATCGCGCTGCGGGGCATTCGCGCCGGGCTGCGGCGCTACACCGTGCCGCGGGCAGTCCAGGCGACGGCCTCGACCCGGAACGGGCCGTCGCCGAGCGAGGCGTGACAGCGTCGCCGGACCTCTTCGACCGCGGCGGCGTCGAGTCCATCGAGCCGGCCCGCGGCGGAGCCGACCCCGAGCAGGTGGAGATCCCACCACTCGTCGAACGATTCGTAGGCCGCCGACGCCGACAGCTCGCCGCCGACCACGTCGCGGCATCCCGCTTCGGTCAGCAGCAGCTTGAGGTGTCCGCGCCGGGTGCCGGGTCTGCCGTCACGGGCGGAGGCTCCGGAGACCTCGCGCGCCGCCCGCAGGAACACCGACTGCGGCGCGCGATCGTTCTCGAAGTCCCAGACGCACGCCGCGACGGTGCCGCCGGGTCGTGTGACGCGCACCATCTCGCGGATGCCGGCGGGGGCATCGGTGAGGAAGTGGACCGCGAGCTCGCTGAGCGCGGCGTCGAAGGAGTTCACGGGGAACGGGAGCGCCTCGGCGGTGCCGACCACCGCTGCGACATCGGGCAACCGCTCGCGGAGGGCGGCGATGAAGTCCTCGGACGGGTCGATCGCGGTGACCCGGCGCGGGGTGTTCCGCGCCGCCATGACGGCCGTCAGGGCACCGGGCCCGCTTCCGACGTCGAGCACCCGCGCCCACGGATCCAGGGCGACCCAGTCGGCGAACGCCACGGCGAGAGGCGCGGAGAAACGCCCCATGAACTCGTCGTAGGCCGTCACGCCCGGGAACGACATGGCGCGGAGTCTACGCCCGAGCGTTCCTGCGCGGCAGGGGGTCAGGCGAGAGCATCGACGATGGGCCGGAACTTCACGCGCGTCTCCAGCATCTCCGCCTCGGGATCGCTGCCCGCCACGATGCCGGCGCCGGCATACGCGGTCAGCGGGACCGTCGCGGGCGACGAGGCAGCCAGGTGGAACTGGGCGCAGCGCAGCGCGATCGCCCATTCGCCGTCGCCGTCGGCGTCGATCCAGCCGACCGGGCCGGCGTAGCGTCCACGATCGAACGGCTCGAGGCGCGCGATGATCCCGATCGCCGCAGGCGTCGGCGTGCCGGCGACGGCCGCCGTCGGATGGAGGGCCGAGACGAGGTCGAGCGCGGAGGCGTGCCCGGCGAGCGTCCCCTCGACGTCGGTGGCGAGGTGCCAGACGTTGGGCAGCTTCAGCATGAACGGCTGCTCCTCCGACACGAGCGCGGAAGTGTGCGGCCGGAGGGCGCCGAGCACGCTCTGGACGGCGAACTGATGCTCGTCGAGGTCCTTGGTGCTCGTGGCGAGCGCCACCGACGCGGCGGTGTCGGCGTCGGCGTCGGCTCCGCGCGCGGCCGTGCCGGCCAGCACCCGCGCGGTCACGGTGCCGCCCGAGACGGTGACGAGGGTCTCGGGGCTCGCGCCGATGAGGCCGTCGATCGCGTAGGTCCAGGTGTCGGGGTACGACGATGCGAGCGCCCGCACGAGGCGGCGGAGGTCGGCCCCGGCAGGCACGGTGCCGGCGAGGTCGCGGGCGAGCACCACCTTGGCGACCTCGCCGGCGGCGATCGCATCGAGTCCGGCCCGGACGGCGTCCTGGTAGCCGTCGGGAGTCAGCGCGCCGGGACCGAGGGTCGCGGACCAGTGCGGTCCGTACGGCTTCGGCTTCGGTGCCGTCAGCTCCGTCGCCTCCGTCGCCTCCGTCGCCTCCGTCGGTGCCGTCGTCGACGTCGACGACGCGAGGTCGGGGACGTCGGCGGGGGAGGTGTGCGTGAGCCAGGTGCGGCCGGCGCGTCGTCCCACCACCAGGCGCGGCACGGTGAGGACCGCGTCGGAGGAGGAGCGCGCGTCGAACGGCAGCGCGCCGAACGCGACCATGCCCGTGCCCGGAAGGTTCACGGCGTCGTCGACCTCGGCGGTCTCCGTGACCTGCCGCCACCATCGCGCCACGTCGCCGGGGGACCCCGATCCGCGGAACGTGGCGGCGGGGCCGCCCGTGCCGATCAGGATGTCGCCGCGACGCGACCAGACGATCGGATCCGCCGCGTCCGCGAGCTCGAGCACGTCGTCGATGGCGTCGATCTCGCGGGTCACCGACCGCAGCCGGGGGCTGTCGTCGGGCGAGGAACTCACATCGTCAGCCTAATCCGGTCGCCGGGCGGCCCGGCGCGCGTCAGAGCGGGCAGGAGCGCGCACGGATCACGGACGTGCCGGGCTGATCGCGGGGGCGCGCGGCGGATCCCGGCGAGGCGTGCAGCGAGCACGGGGTGTTGTGCCGCGCCGTCGTCTGCTCAGAACGGTGCGGGGAACTCGTCGATCACGCCGCCGCCCCTGTCCGAGCCGACGTCGGGCATGAACACCAGGGTGCGCGCCGGTCGGTCGGGGTAGTGCCTGCCGGTGGGGCTGGTCCAGTGCAGGATGCCGTCGGGTGTCTGTCTCACCCGCCAGGCGGAGTGGTGTTTGAGGGTGTGGTGCCGTCGGCAGAGGTGGGCGAGGTTGGTGAGTTCGGTGGGTCCGTCGTGTTCTCTGGCGGTGGTGTGGTCGATGTCGCACCTTCGCACCGGGATCCGGCAGCCCGGGAATCGGCAGTGCTCGTCTCGCACCCGCAGCGCCCGCTTCAGCTGGTCGGGCGGCCGGTACCGGTCCACCGCGAGCACCGTCCCGGCGACGGGGTGGGTGAGCACCCGGTCCCATCCCGACGTGGTGCCCGCCAGCCGCAGCGCGGTCGCGGTGTCGATCGGGGCGCGGCCGGTCAGCTCCGCCGGCGCGTCACCGGCGCCGACGGCCGTGAGGACGGGCACGGTGAGCTGCACGTGCGCGACGATCGCGTCCGTCTCGGGGATCGACGCGTTCGAGACCTCGGGCGTCGCGTGCCCGGTCAGCAGCAGGTCGGCGAAGACGTCGGCACGGATCTCATCGATCCCGCGGCGGTCGGAAGCGGGCTCATCGAGCAGCGTCGTCCTGACGGTCGCCGCACTCGCCTCGTCGCTCCCGACGCGCCCACGGCGCGCGTCGATCGCCCGCCGGGCGTATCGGTCGAGGCGGTCGCGGATCCCGTGCGCCAGATGCGCCGGCAGCGTCGCGATCAGTTCCGCCATGCCGTCGTCGAGGTCGCGCACCCACACGCCCCGTCCCCGCGCCGCCTCCGCGTGCCGCTCGGCCAGCGGCACCGGATGCAACCGCGCCGCGAGCAGCCGCACCACCGGCCGTAACCGTCCCGGCGTCTCCCGCCGGGCGATCTCGACCGCCGACTCCTCGAACACGGCGCGGGCCTCGTCGTCGTCGATCGGCAGTCCCGCCTCGACGATCACCCGCACATGCGCCCCCGAGACCTCACCCGCCGCCAAAGCGGCCCACGTCGCGGGGAACCGCTCCGTCAGCACCACCGCGTCGGACAGCTGCCGCTGCACCGTCCGATCCGACACTCGCAGCGCGGCGCCGAGCTGCGCCGCCATCGACCGCAGCGGAATGTCCCGCACCTCCGACGGTCCCGGCACGTCCTCCTGCGCCCGCACCACTTCCACGGCCCGCGCCAGCACCGCGGCCTCGCGGGCCTGCAGCGCCGCCATCCCGCGCCGGATCTCGACGAGCTCATCCACCACCGCATCCACGGGGCGAAGGTCCGCCGCGAGTGATCCGGTGTTCGTCATGCCCCCATCCTTCCCGGAGGCACCGACACCGACACCCACAAAGCCCCGGTCAGGGCTGCTTCCTGTGGACAACCCCCGCCGGCACCCCACCTGGGGAGGAAACGCCACCGCTCCGCATCGCCGCCGAGGACGGCGCGCGTCCCCCGCGACGTAGGATCGAACGGTGACCGAACAGCCGCATCGCGCCGACCTCGGCAAGGACCCTGCCCGCGTGAGCGGGATGTTCGACGAGGTCGCCCCGGCGTACGACCGCAGCAACACGATCCTGAGCCTCGGCAACGACCGGCTGTGGCGCGTGGCGACGACGCGGGCGATCGCTCCCAAGGCCGGTCAGCGCATCCTCGACCTCGCGGCCGGCACCGGCGCGAGCTCGGTGGCGCTGGCCCGCAGCGGGGCCGAGGTCGTGGCGGCCGACTTCTCGCCGGGCATGCTCGCCGAGGGCCGCCGCCGGCACGGGGGGATCCCCAACCTCTCCTTCGTCGAGGCCGACGCCACCGCGCTGCCCTTCGCCGACGACGAGTTCGACACCGTCACCATCTCCTTCGGCCTGCGCAACGTCAACGAGCCGCGCACCGCCCTGGCCGAGCTGCTCCGCGTGACCGCGCCCGGAGGCCGCCTGGTCATTTGCGAGTTCTCGCAGCCGCCGTCGCAGGCCTTCGGGGCGCTCTACCGGTTCTACAACGATCGTGTGCTTCCCGCGGTGGCGCGAACGGTGAGCTCGAACGCGGCCGCCTACGACTACCTGAACGAATCGATCAAGGACTGGCCCGACCAGCCGACGCTCGCCGGCTGGATCCGGGAGGCCGGATGGGAGGACGTCGCATACCGCAACCTCTCGTTCGGCATCGTCGCCCTCCACCGCGCCCGCAAGCCGAGCAGCTGACGCCGGCCTCGCGCGCCCGGCGTCCGCCGAAGCCCCAGCCGTCTCACGGCTGAGGACGGAACCGGCCCGGACCGGTCCCCGGTAGGCTGGGAGGGTGACCCCGAGCCCCACCGCGCCCGGCTCGCAGCTGACGAGCCACCTCGGCATGACCGAGCGCATCTTCGCGGGACCCAAGATGCGCCGCCTCGCCGCGGCCGTCGAGGACGGGCTCGCGCGGGTCGAGGAGAAGCTCGCCGCAGAGCTGCAGGTCGGCGATGCGCTGGCAGACGTCACCAGCCGCTACCTGTACGAGGCGGGAGGCAAACGGCTCCGCCCGATGCTCTCGATGCTCACGGCGCAGCTCGGCGAGGGCGCCACCGACTACGTGATCGCCGGCGCCACCGCGCTGGAGATGACTCACCTCGGCTCGCTCTACCACGACGACGTCATGGACGGCGCGGATGTCCGCCGGGGTGTGCCGAGCGCGCACGCGGTGTGGGGCAACAACATCGCGATCCTCACGGGCGACCTGCTCTTCTCGCGCGCCAGCCAGCTGATGGCGCAGATCGGCGAGCGGGCGATCCGCCTGCAGGCCGACACGTTCGAGCGGCTCGTGCTCGGTCAGATGCACGAGACGGTGGGAGCGCAGGCGGGCGACGACCCCGTCGAGTTCTACCTGCAGGTGCTGGCCGACAAGACCGGCTCCCTCATCGCCGCCGCCGGGCAGGCGGGCGTGCTCTTCTCCGATGCGCCGTCGGAGTACGCGACCCCGGTGCTCGAGTTCGGCGAGCGGGTCGGCATCGCCTTCCAGCTCCTCGACGACGTCATCGACCTCTCGGCCGATCCCGACGAGACCGGCAAGGTGCCCGGGACCGACCTGCGCGCAGGGGTGCCGACCATGCCCTACCTGCTCCTCGGCCGCAGCTCCGACCCGTCGTCGAAAGCGCTGAAGGCGGCCATCGACGACGGCGTGGCCCGGATCGCCGACGGCGCGGATCCCGTGCTGCTGGACGACGACCTGGCGCGGCTGCGGGAGCACCCCGCGACCGAGGCCACCCGGGAGCTGGCCGCCGAGTGGTCGCGACGCGCCGTGTCCGCCATCGAACCGCTCCCGCCCGGTCCCGTGCGCGAGGCGCTCACGCGCTTCGCGCGGGTCATGGTGGACCGCTCCCACTGACGGTCCTCCGACGCACCGGCAGCCGCCCGGGACCCGCACGAAATCGCCGGGACGCGGAGACCTCCGACACGCTCAACGACCGGATCCTCCGGAAAGGAACACCATGACCAAGCTCAGGCTGGCCATCGTCGGCGCGGGACCTGCGGGCATCTACGCCGCGGACATCCTCCTGAAGGCCGAGCGCAAGTTCGACGTCTCGATCGACCTGTTCGACCAGCTGCCCGCGCCGTACGGTCTCGTCCGCTACGGCGTCGCGCCGGATCACCCCCGCATCAAGGGGATCATCACGGCGCTCCGCGACGTGCTCGACCGCGGCGACATCCGGATCTTCGGCAACGTCCGGTTCGGCGAGGACCTCGTGCTCGACGACCTCCAGAAGCACTACCACGCCGTCATCTTCGCCACCGGCGCGATCAAGGACGCCGCGCTCGACATCCCCGGCATCGACGCCGTGGGGTCGTACGGCGCCGCCGACTTCGTCAGCTGGTACGACGGCCACCCGGACTTCCCGCGCGAGTGGCCGCTGGATGCGAGCTCGGTGGCGGTGCTCGGCAATGGCAACGTCGCGCTCGACGTCGCCCGCGTGCTGGCCAAGCACGCCGAGGACCTGCTCGTCACCGAGATCCCCGAGAACGTGCAGCGCGGCCTCGAGGCGTCGCAGGTCACCGACGTGCACGTGTTCGGCCGTCGCGGCCCCGCCCAGGTCAAGTTCACCCCGCTGGAGCTGCGCGAGCTCGGCGAGCTGCGCGACGTCGACATGGTCGTGTACGACGAGGACTTCGACTATGACGACGCGAGCCGCGCGGCGATCGCCAGCAACAAGCAGGTCATGGTGATCGACCGGGTGCTGCAGTCGTGGCGTCAGCGCCCCAGCGCGAACAACGCCGGCGGCGAGGCGAGCCGTCGCCTCCACCTGCACTTCTACGCGAAGCCGATCGAGATCAAGACCGACGAAACCGGACGTGCCGCCGCCATCGTGTACGAGCGCACCCGCCCGGACGGGCAGGGCGGCGTCGAGGGCACCGGCGAGCTGCGCGAGATCCCCGTGCAGCAGGTGTACCGCGCCGTGGGCTACTTCGGCTCGCCGCTGGCGGGGGTGCCGTTCGACAAGCGCCACGGGGTCATCCCCAACCACGAGGGCCAGGTGCTCCGCAAGGACTCCAACGAGCGGGTGCCGGGCGTCTACGCGACCGGCTGGATCAAGCGCGGCCCGGTGGGGCTCATCGGGCACACCAAGTCCGACGCGATGGAGACCATCCGTCACCTGATCAACGACCAGGGATCGTGGTGGAACCCCGAGGACCCGTCCGACGAGGCGATCCCGGCGCTGCTGGCCGAGCGCGGGGTGCGGTGGACCGACCTCGACGGCTGGCACCGGCTCGACGAGCACGAGGTCGCCCTCGGCGCACCGCAGGAGCGCGCCCGCATCAAGGTCGTCGACCGCGAAGAGATGGTGCGGGTCTCGCGCGGCGAGTGACCGCCGGGCCCGGCCACCGGCAGGGGTTCTCACGAGGCGCGCGCACCCCGCGGCGGCACGGATCCCGCGGCTAGGCTGACGGCATGGCTGACGACTGGGTCCCCGATGTGCTGGGGGAGCCGTTCCGGCAGCGCACTCTGCCGCTGGGCTCCGACGCCGAGGGCGAGATCGTCGCGACGCTCGTGCGGAGCCTGCCGTCCGGCTGGGAGGCGCTGACCGGCCCGCTGCGGGACGTCGACGTGCTCTACGTCCACGGCTGGTCGGACTACTTCTTCCAGACCGGCCTCGCCCGGTTCTGGAACGAGCGCGGCGCCCGCTTCTACGCGCTCGACCTGCGGAAGTACGGGCGGAGCCTCCGTCCGGGGCAGACGCCGGGCTACATCGCCTCGCTGTCGGACTACGACGCCGACATCGGCGCGGCGGTCGACGCGATCCGCGGGCCGCGTCCGCGCCGGCTCGTGCTGCTCGGGCACTCGACCGGAGGGCTCACGCTGAGTCTCTGGGCGGCGCGGCATCCCCGGACCGCATCCGCCCTCGTCCTGAACAGCCCCTGGCTGGAGCTGCAGCTCGGCTCCTTCGGACGGCAGGCGATCGCGCCGCTCGTGCGCGCGGCCGCGCGCGTCGATCCGCTCGGACGCCATCCCGAGGTCGATCTCGGCTTCTACACGCGCGCGCAGCGCGAGCTCGGCACCCTTCCCGTCGGTCATGAGACCTGGCGCCCGGAGCGCGGGTTCCCCACGCATCCGGGCTGGCTGGCGGCGATCATCGCCGGTCATGCCACGGTCGCCTCCGGCATCGACGTCGGCTGCCCGACGCTCGTGCTCCTCTCCGGCGGATGGACCTCCCCGGTGCAGTGGGCGGAGGCCATGACCGCCACCGACTCGGTGCTCGACGTAGACGAGATCGCCCGTGCCGCGATGCGGATCGGGCAGCGCGTGACCGTGGCCCGCATCCCCGGCGCCATCCACGACGTGTTCCTGTCGGCGCCGGAGCCGCGGGACCGGGCCTACGACGCGCTCGAACGCTGGCTTCTGCTGGGCGCGCTCAGCCGTCGCCCCCGCCTCAGCCCGCGCTGATGCCTCGAGGTTTGGTGCGGATGTGCCAGTCCCCGGAGGAGATGCCCCACCCGTAGTCGAGGCTCCAGTGCGCGGCCGCCCGGAACCGGCTCCCGTCGTTGAGTGCGACGTGCACGCCATGGCGGGCGAAGCCGACGATGTCAGCGCGTCCGTCGTTGTTCACATCGACCACGGCGCGCGGCATGAGCCCGAGCGTCCACTCGCGCGAACCGAAGTCGGTGGTCCAGCGCACCGCCTTGGCGAAGGAGGAGCCGGTGTTGCGGGCGACGTAGACGCCGTCCACGCGGAAGCCCACGATGTCGGGGCGCCCGTCGCCGGTGATGTCGGCGAGCGTGCGCGGGTCGCGGTTCACCCGCCAGCCGCCCGAGGATCCGCTCCCGAAGCTCGAGGTCCACTTCCGTGCCGTGGCGAAGCCCGAGCCGGTGTTCAGGGCGACGAACACGCCCTGCGGACCGAAGCCGACGATGTCGGGGCGCCCGTCGGCGTTCATGTCCTCCAGGTAGCGGGGCGTGGAGGCGGCGCTCCAGCCGCGGCTCGTGCCGAAGGCCGTCGTCCAGCGCGTCGGAGTGCTGAAGCCGTTGCCGGTGCTGAGCGCGACGTGCACGCCGCTGTCGCCGAACCCGACGATGTCGGCGCGGCGGTCCCCGTTGACGTCCATGACGTAGCGCACCTGCTGGGTGGTGTTCCATCCGCCCACCGACGCGTTGGAACCGAAGCCCCGCAGCCAGATCTTGCCCGCGCTGAACGACGAGCCGTTGTTGACCGCGACGGCGACGCCCGCCGCGGAGAAGCCGACGATCTCGGGGCGGCCGTCGCCGTTCACGTCCGCGAGCGTGCGCGGGTGCCGGGTCACGCTCCAGCCCGTCGATGTGCCGAACCCGTTCACCCACTTGCGGGGAGCGCCGAAGCCGCCGCTCCCGTTGCCGAGCGCGACGTAGACGCCGCTGCTGGAGAATCCCACGACGTCGGGCCTGCCGTCGCCGTTGGCATCCATGACCATGCGCGGGGTCTTGGACACCGTCCACGCCCCCGAGGTGAACGAGGAGAGCGCGCGCACGTCCGCGGCGAACCGATTGCCACGGTTGTCCGAGACGAGCACGCCGGAGCTGCCGAAGCCGATGAGCTCGGGCCGCCCGTCGCTGTCGAGGTCGGTGTCCCACGGGAGGATCTCGGTGCGGTCGTCGATCCCGTTGCCGTTCGCGTCGGGCAGGACGGCCTTGGGGCTCGACGGTCCCACGCGGCTGGACGCCGTCAGGCAGCAGGTCACGCCGCGCGATGTCAGCACCGTGCGCCCGGCGAAGTCCCGCCACACGCCGTTGTAGTAGCCGCTCGAGTCGCTGTAGAGGAACCGGTCGTACTGGATCCCCGTCACGGGGATGTACTGCCGCTTGCCGGAGGGCACGCTCACCGCGGTGTTGAGGATCGACAGGTGCACGTGAGCGCTGCTGCCGGGCGTGCCGCCGCAGGGGAGCGTCTGCCCGGCAAGCCCGAGGGAGGTGCCCGCCTCGACCCACTTGCCGATCAGCGAGGACTTCGCCTCCCGCAGGTGGTAGTACTCGGACATCCAGCCGCCGCCGTGGTCGATGCCCAGGAACCAGCCGTTCGCGCACGAGACGCGATAGACGCGGCCCGACGCGATGGCGAGCACGCGCTTGTCCGATGAGCTCAGCGGGGCGAAGTCGATCGCGCCGCGATGGATGCCGTCGCTGTCGGCGTGCGAACCGCTGATGCCCCAGCGCTTGCCCGGCGCGAACGGGAAGCGGAAGACGGGCTGAGGCCCGTACGAGGCGGCGAGCCGCGACTGCGTCGCCACCGTGCTCTCACCGGCCAGCGAGGGCAGCGATCCGTTGGGGAGCTCGCGGGTGAGGGGCATGGTGGGACCGTCGTGCTCGTGCTCGGCGTGCTCCGCGTCCTCGTCGTCGTGGCCGGCCTCGGTCTCCGTCGGCGAAGGGGACGGAGCCGGCGCGGGCGTGCTGTCCGGTCCCGCCGTCGGCACGGCGGAGGGGGTGGGGGTCGGAGAGGCGGCGGGATCGTCCGCTGATCCGGTGGCATCCTCCGCGGACGCGTGGGGATCGTCCGCGGACGCGGTGGCCTCCGTCGTCGGTGCCGGGGCAGGGGTCGTCGTCTCGCCCTGTGCCGCCTGCGCGGGAAGGAGCGCGCAGACGAGCGCTCCGACCACACACCAACCGACGATTCTGCTGTTCGCTCTGCGCATCCGCCCTCTCCGGGGTCTCCCCAGACTGATTCCCCAGAGTATGTCGGCGTCCCGTCTGACGAGACGGGGTTGACCTGTTGCTGTCTTCCGCGCTAGCGGTAGTTCACGAACTGCAGATCGACGTCGAGGTCGGCCGCCTTCAGCAGGCGCTGCACCTCCTGGAGGTCATCCCTCGACTTGGACTGGACCCGCAGCTCGTCGCCCTGGATCTGCGACTTCACCGACTTCGGGCCCTCGTCGCGGATGATCTTCCCGATCTTCTTGGCGTTCTCCTGCGAGATGCCTTCCTTCAGCGTCGACGTGAGCCGGTACTCCTTGCCGCTGACGACGGGGTCTCCCGACTCCAGCGACTTCAGCGAGATGCCCCGCTTGATGAGCTTGGACTGGAACACGTCGAGCACGGCCTTCGCACGGTCCTCGCTGTTCGCCTTGATGAGGATCGCCTCTCCGCTCCACTCGATCGACGCCCCGGTCCCCTTGAAGTCGTAGCGCTGCTCGATCTCCTTGCGGGCCTGGTTGAGCGCGTTGTCCGCCTCCTGGCGGTCGATCTTGGAGACGATGTCGAACGAAGAGTCAGCCATGCGCCGATTGTACCCGCGAGCTTCCTGGTCGGCGGGTGTTGACGAGGTGGCCGGGTGTGCTCTAGCATCCCGATAAATCGTTTTATCACCCGACTTCAGCACCGAAGTCGCAGCACGAGGATGTGAGGTGGGAAATGGGCCGGGCACGGATCTTCGACGTCGCCGCCGCCGCGGGCGTCTCGGTCACGACCGTCTCGCTCGTGCTCAACAACGCCCAGTCGCGCATCTCCGAGGAGACCCGGCAGCGTGTGCGGGAGGCCGCCGACGCCGTGGGCTACTCGGCCAGCGCGGTCGCCCGGGGGCTTCGCACCCAGCGCACCCGGATCGTCGGCCTCATCTCCGATCAGATCGCGACGACCCCCTTCGCCGGCCGCATGCTCGCCGGGGCGCAGGACGCCGCCCGCGAGAACGCCCACATGGTGATGCTCGTCGACACCGGAGGCGACGCCGAGGTCGAAGCCGAGGCCGTGCGCGCGATGACCGCCCAGCAGGTCGACGCGGTGCTGTACGCGGCGATGTGGCACCGCGCCGCCACAGCGCCGGCAGGTCTTCCCGCCGGCACCGTGATGCTCGACTGCTATCCGGCGGCCGGCGGATTCCGCAGCGTCGTCCCCGACGACCGCGCGGGCGGAGAGGCCGCGGTACGCGAGCTGATCGCGGCCGGTCACACGCGCATCGCCTACCTCGACACGAGCGACCCCGAGCCGATCGCGTCGCGGCTGCGCCACGAGGGCTATCTCGCCGCCCTCGCCGAGGCCGGCATCGATGTCGACCCGGCCCTGCACGTGCGCGGCGAGACGTCGGCGCAGGGCGGGCGCGAGGCCGCCGACCGTCTGCTCGACCTTCCGGAGGCTCAGCGCCCGACCGGGATCTTCTGCTTCAACGACCGCATGGCGATCGGCGTCTACACCGCCGCCCATCGCCGCGGACTCGACATTCCGCGCGACCTCTCCGTCGTCGGCTACGACGACCAGCAGCTCGTCGCCGCGGAACTGGATCCACCTCTCACCACCATCGCCCTGCCCCACTACGAGATGGGTCGCTGGGCGATGGAGGTCGCGCTCGGCGTCCGCGCGGAGGGGGATGAGGACGCCCCGCACCGAATGGAGTGTCCCGTCATCCGGCGGGACTCGGTGGGCCCGCCGCCGGCGCAAGTCGCCAAACGAGACCGACGACGGGCTTCACACACAACCGAAGGGCCGCGCTCGGCGGCCCCCGATCAGGTGACCGACGTGGGCGTCGGGCACCAGGAATAGGAAACCACAATGACGCGCAGAACGTCGCCCCTCTTCGTCGCCGCGGGGCTGGTGACAGTCCTCGCACTGACCGGCTGCGGCCAGGCCGGCCAGGGGACCACCACCGGTGAGGACGGTCGCACCCAGCTGACGATGTGGACCCACTCGGCCGGCAACGCCGCCGAGCTCGAGGTCTACGAGCGGATCATCTCCGACTACAACGCCTCGCAGGACCAGTACGAGGTCGTGCACGAGTCGTTCCCGCAGGGGGCCTACAACGACGCGATCGTCGCCGCCGCCGCCTCGGGCGACCTCCCCTGCCTCCTCGACCTCGACGGTCCGATCATGCCGAACTGGGCGTGGGCGGAGTACCTGCAGCCGCTCGGCATCTCCAGCGAGATCACCGACAAGCTGCTGCCCACAGCCGTGGGCATGTGGGACGGCGAGATCTACTCGGCCGGCTACTGGGATGCCGCGCTGTCGATCTTCGCCCGCAAGTCGGTGCTCGACGAGAACGGCATCCGCATCCCGACCACCGACCAGCCCTGGACCGCGGACGAGTTCGACGCGGCGCTGGCCACCCTCAAGGACGCCGGCTACGACACCCCGATCGACATCGGCGCCGAGGACACCGGCGAGTGGTGGCCGTACGCGTACTCCCCGTTCCTGCAGAGCTTCGGCGGCGACCTGATCGACCGCGACACCATGCTCTCGGCCGACGGTGCGCTCAACGGCGACGCCGCGGTCGCGTGGGGGACATGGTTCCAGAACCTGTTCGCCGAGGGCTACGCCAGCAACTCGGGAACCGTCGGCAACCAGGAGTTCGTCGACGACGAGGTCGCCCTCAGCTACACGGGAGTGTGGAACGCCCTCGCATCGGTCGAAGCGATCGGCGACGACCTGCTGATCCTCCCCCCGCCGGACCTCGGCACCGGGCCGAAGATCGGCGGCGGTTCGTGGCAGTGGGCCATCTCCTCCAGCTGCAACGACGCCGAGGGCGCGCGCGACTACCTGGAGTTCAGCTTCAACGACGAGTACATCACCGAGTTCGCCGACAAGCAGATCGTCATCCCCGCCACCGAGGAGGCCGCCCAGGCGTCCAAGTACTTCGGTGACGACGGCGTGCTGCGGCCCTTCGTGGAGCTCTCGCAGAAGTACGCGGTGCTGCGGCCCGAGACCCCCGCCTACGCGGTGATCTCGACCACCTTCGAGACGGCGGCGAAGAACATCATGAGCGGCGCCGATGTGAAGGGCACCCTCGACCAGGCCGTCGCCGACATCGACGCCAACATCGCGTCCAACGACGGGTACGGCTTCCAGTGATCGGTGCGGAGGGGGCGCCCGCACCACCGTGCGGCGTCCCCTCCGCCCCCTGGACCTGCCACTGAAAGGCCATCTCCATGACCGTCTCTCCTCCGACGGCGGCGGCCGAGACCCCTCGGCGCTCCTTCCGTCGCTTCCGCTCCAGCCGGGGTCGCCAGACCTGGGCCGGGTTCGGGATGGTCGCCCCCGCGGCGATCCTCCTGCTCCTGTTCCTGATCATCCCGGTGATCCTCGCCTTCACGCTCTCGTTCACCAACGCGCGCCTCATCTCGCCCAACCCGCCGCGCTTCGTCGGGGTGGACAACTTCATCCGCGCCTTCACCGCCGACCCTGTGTTCGTGCAGTCGATCGGCAACACGGCCCTGTTCGCGCTCGTCGTCGTCCCGGTGCAGGCCGGTCTCGGTCTCGCACTGGCCGTCCTCGTCAACCGCCGGCTGCGGGGCACGACGTTCTTCCGGGTCGTGTACTTCATCCCGGTGGTCACCTCGATCGTCGTGGTCTCGATCCTGTGGAAGTTCCTCTACCAGGACGACGGCCTCATCAACTCGATGATCGACGCGGTCACCTTCGGCCAGTGGCGGGGAACCGACTGGCTCAACGACCCGTCGACCGCCCTCGGCGCCATCATCGTCATGTCGATCTGGCAGGCGGTCGGGTTCCACATGATCATCTGGCTGTCCGGACTGCAGACGATCCCCGAGGAGCTGTACGAGGCGGCGCGCATGGACGGCGCGAGCCCGTGGCGCCAGTTCACCAACGTCACCTGGCCGGGGCTTCGCCCGACGATGGTGTTCGTGCTCGTGACAATCACGATCGCCGCGCTCGGCCTGTTCGTGCAGATCGACGTCATGACCCAGGGCGGTCCGCAGGGGGCCACCTCGACGATCGTCTTCCATGCCGTGCGCAAGGGGTACGAGCAGCAGGAGATCGGCTACGCCGCCGCCATCTCGCTCATCTTCTTCGTCGCCGTGCTCATCATCGCGCTCATCCAGCGCCGCCTCACCCGGGAGAAGGACTGATGACCGCCACCGTCACCCCGCCCGCCCGCACGCAGCGGGTCGATCCGAAGAAGCCCCGCTCCGCGGCCACCTCCCGCCGCTGGGGCACCGTGGCCACCTACGTCGCGATGTCGCTGCTGGCGCTGGTCTTCCTCTTCCCGCTCGTGTTCATGTTCGTCTCGAGCCTCAAGCCCGACGCGCAGATCCTGCAGGACATCGACTCGCCGATGGCGTTCCTGCCCGTCGGGGACATCAGCCTCGACAACTACTTCGGCGTCTTCGACCGGGTGCCCGTCGCGCAGTTCATGTTCAACTCGATCCTCGTCACGGTGCTCACCGTAGGGCTCGGGCTCGTCGTCAACTCGATGGCCGGTTTCGCCCTCTCCCGGCTCGCCTGGCGGGGACGCGTCGTCGTGCTCGCGGTCATCATCGCGACCCTCATCGTCCCGTTCGAGACGATCGCGGTGCCGATGGTCTACTGGGTCGCGCAGCTGCCGACGCTCGTCTTCGAGGGCGGTGTGCTCAAGTACGACTTCGGCTGGCTGAACACGTACGAGGTGCAGATCGTGCCGTTCATCGCGAACGCGTTCTCGATCTTCCTGTTCACGCAGTACTTCTCCACCATTCCGAAGTCGCTCGACGAGGCGGCCCGCATCGACGGCGCGAGCTGGTTCGCCATCTACCGCCGCATCATCGTGCCGCTGTCGGGTCCGGCGTTCGCCACCGTGGCGATCCTCACCTTCCTGCCCGCCTGGAACCAGTACCTCTGGCCCCTGATGGTCGTGCAGAAGGAGAGCCTGCGCCCGGTGATGGTCGGCATGCAGTACTTCTTCCAGCTCAACACCGCCTGGGGCGAGGTGATGGCGTACACCTCGTTGATCACGATCCCCGTGCTCGTCGTCTTCCTCGTCTTCCAGCGCGCGTTCGTGAGCTCCATCGCCGCGAGCGGGGTGAAGGGATGACCGCCGCGGTCGTCCCCTCCCGCCGCATCCTCGACCTCCTGTAAGGAATCCTCTTGTTCGACCTTCCCGACTCCTGGGTGTGGGACTTCTGGTTCGCCGACGACGGCGACCGCTACCACCTCTTCTTCCTCTACGCGTCGCGTGCGCTCCACGATCCGGATGCCCGCCACTACCGGGCATCGATCGGCCACGCCGTCTCGGACGACCTGACCGACTGGGCCCGGGTGGACGACGCCCTCGTCCGCGGCGACGCGCCGGCCTTCGACGACCTCGCCACCTGGACGGGCTCCACCGTCCGGCATCCGGACGGCACCTGGTACACCTTCTATACGGGGTCGTCGCTCGCCGGCCACGGCAAGAACATCCAGCGCATCGGCTACGCGACCTCGGACGACCTCCTCACCTGGCGCAAAGGCTCCGCGCCGGTGCTCGAAGCGGCGGCCCCCTGGTACGAGACGATCGACAGCGGGGCCTGGCACGACGAGGCCTTCCGCGACCCGTGGGTGTTCCCCGATCCGGACGGCGACGGCTGGCACATGTACGTCACGGCGCGCGCGCCGCAGGGGCCCGTCGACGGGCGCGGCGTCGTCGGCCACGCGTGGTCGCCGGACCTCCGCAGGTGGGAGCTGCGCGAGCCGGTGAGCGCGCCCAGCGAGAACGGCTTCGGCCAGCTCGAGGTCACCCAGGTCGCCGTCGTGGACGGCCGTCCGGTCCTCATCTTCTCGTGCCTGGCCGAGCACTCGATGCCGTCGCGGCGCGACGAGCGCGGGGGCACGTGGGCCATCGCCGCCGACAGCGTGCTCGGTCCGTTCGACGTCGACAGCGCCACGCGCCTGACGGGCGAGGATCTCTACGTCGGACGACTGCTGCGCCGCCGCGACGACGGCCGCTGGCTGCTGTTCGCCTTCCGCAACGTCGGCGACGACGGGCGGTTCGTCGGCGGGATCACCGACCCGATGCCGGTCGGATGGCGGGACGGGCGGCTGATCGTCACGGAGCCGGTGTCGGTGACGGGTTCGTAGACTGGGGGCATGCAGCCGCTCACCGAGGAACAGGTGCGCGCGGTTCTCGTGAACGCCGCGCCCGACGAGCTCGAACGGATCGCCCTGCCGGTGGACTTCCTCCTCGTGGACTGGGACCACCTCGACTTCCTGGCCTGGCGCGATCCGCGCACCCGCAGTCGCGGGTACGTCGTCGCCGAGATCGACGGGGAGCCGACCGGCGTGGTCCTGCGCGCCACCGACGGCTCGGGCCGGGGGAGACCGGCGATGTGCAACCTGTGCCACACGATGCAGCCGGGCGATCAGGTGGCCCTGTTCACCGCACGGCGTGCGGGGGACGCCGGCGCCCGCGGCGACAGCGTCGGCACGTACGTCTGCGCCGACCTGTCCTGCCACGAGAACGTCCGCCTCGCCGCGCCCCTGGCGCCGAGCGAGATGCGCGCCAGCGTCGATCGCCGCATCGACGGCACCCGCCATCGCGTCGAGTCCTTCGTGGAGCGCGTCCTCGTCGCCGCCTGAGGGTGGTTCTCGGCACCGCTCGCGTACGGGTAATATGGTTGATCGCGCCTCCGGTCGACTGCAAAAGCCGGGCGGATGCGCACCTGGCGAGTTACCCAAGCGGCCAAAGGGATCTGACTGTAAATCAGACTGCATTGCATTCGGGGGTTCGAATCCCTCACTCGCCACCATGACTTGTTCGACGTCCTCGGACGACGAGTTCGAACAGCTGGGATAAAGAAGAGGATCGCGGTGAAAACCGCGATCCTCTTCTTTCGTCTCGTCTCGTGCGCGTGGAGCCGTATCGGCGCCCTGTGACGCGCCTACGTACCGCGATCGCCCGAGCCATGGTTCATGGTCGCTTCCGGCGTGCGCTCACTGCGGCTGCAGCGTCGCGGCGGCTGCTGTCGCGATCCGGTGGTCGTCGACGGGTGCGCCGCCGCCTACCCCGATCGCACCGATGAGGTGACCGTCGCGGCGCAGTGGTACCCCGCCGGCGATGAACAGCAGGGGCCGATCGAGCGCGGTCTGCAGGGAGTGGAAGGGCCCGTCCGGCTTCACTGCGTCCACGACGTCCGCGGTGGCGGCGTCGAGCTGGAGTGCGGTGTAGGCCTTGCGGGTGCTGGTCTCTCCGGAAATGAGCACGGCGTTGTCGTCGCGGCGGAAGGCGAGCAGGTGGCCGCCGGCATCGAGAACCGTGATGCTCACCGTGGCGCCGGCTTCCTCGGCAGCGCGTCGGGCGACGTCGAGGAGGTGATCGGCGTCGGCAGTGGAGAGCTTGCTGATGGTGGTGGGCATGAGGCGACTCCTTCGGTCGGCGAGCGGTGGGGCTGTCAGTGGGTCGTCGCGGTCGCGGTCGCGCGTGCGGAAGGTCCGCCGGCGCCGTCTGCGGACATCGCGGTGCTCGCGTGGGAGCCGCGCGCGGCTGCGGCGGCGATGATCATGACGACGAGGGCTACGGCGGTGATCGTCGCGCCGATCCAGATGGGGGAGGTGTACCCGAGTCCGGCGGCGATGCCGACGCCGCCGGCCCAGGCGCCGAGGGCGTTGCCGACGTTGAACGCGCCGATGTTGGCGCCGGAGGCGAGTGTGGGTGCGGTCCCTGCGTAGTTCATGATGCGGCTCTGAAGGCCCGGGACGGTTCCGAATCCGAATCCGCCCATGAGGAACAGGGCGACGATGGTGGCGATCGGGGATCCGGCGAGCAGGCCGAAGAGGGCGAGGATCACGACGAGCGCGGCGATGAAAACGACCAGGGTGCCGTCGATGGAGCGGTCGGCCAGTCTGCCTCCGAGCCAGTTGCCGACCACGAGGCCGGCGCCGAACAAGACGAGCAGCCAGGGCACGGTGGTGCTGGCGAAGCCGGAGACCTCGGTGAGGGTGTAGGCGATATAGGTGAACGCGCCGAACATGCCGCCGTAGGCGAGGACGGTCACCAGCAGCGAGAGCCAGACCTGGCCGGAGCGGAACGCCTGTAGCTCGCCGCGGATGCTGATCCGCTCCTCCGGGCTGCGCAGGACGGGCACGAGGGCGGCGATGCCGATGAATGCGAGGACGCCGATGACGGAGATCGCCCAGAACGTTGCCCGCCACCCGAGCTGCTGGCCGAGGAAGGTTCCGAACGGCACGCCGAGCACGTTCGCCGCGGTGAGACCGGTGAACATGATCGCGATGGCGCCAGCCTTCCTCTCCGGCGCGACCAGGCTGGCGGCAACGACGGAACCGATGCCGAAGAAGGCGCCGTGGCACAGCGCGGCGAGGATGCGGCCGATCATCGCGAGGCTGTAGTCCTCGGCGATCGCGGTGAGCACGTTCCCCGCGATGAACAGCACGACGAGACCGAGAAGGACGGGCTTCCGGGGCAGTCGGGTGGTCGCCGCGGTGAGCACCAGGGCCCCGACGACCACGGCGAGGGCATAGCCGGAGATCAGCCATCCGGCGGCTGCCTCGGAGACGCGGAAATCGGCGGCGACCTCGGGCAGCAGCCCCATGATGACGAACTCCGTGAGTCCGATGCCGAAAGCGCCGATAGCCAGCGCCACGAGACCCAAGGGCATGACGATCTCCTCGTAAGACGGTAAGGTAGTTGCAAGCGCGGGATAATGCACAAGCAAGGAAGATCTTTGCATACGCAATCAATCTGCGCAAGCAACTAACTTTCGGGAGTGTCACATGGGCATCGGCGACGACGCTGTTGAGGTGCGAGCGCAGGGTTGGCGCACGCTCGCGGCCCTGCATGGATTGATCGAGGCGCAGCTGGAGAGGGCGCTGGGCGGCGAGGTCGAGCTCTCGGTCGTCGAGTTCACCGTGCTGGACGCGCTGAGCCGGCAGGACGGCTGGCATATGCGGATGCAGCAGCTCGCGCGCGCTGCCGCGCTGAGCCCCAGCGCGACGACCCGCCTCGTCACGCGGCTGGAAGATCGCGGACTGCTGACCCGCATTCTCTGCGCAGACGACCGCCGGGGGATCTATACCGAGCTCACTGCGAAAGGGCAGGAGCTGTACGAGAGGGCCAGGCCGGTGCACGACGAGACGCTCGAGCGCGTGCTTGCGGATGCTGCGGATACGCCCGAGCTCGCTCCGGTCGTGGCGGCGTTGCAGAGCGCTGTCCTACCGGCGCATGCCCTTCACCGCGTTCCGGCTGCCCCGGGAGCTCGCCGCTGACGGTGTCTCCACCCCGGTGGCCTCGGTGGCCTGCCGGCATCTGAGCGCACGATGTGGCGGCAACCGCCCGACGGTGCCGACGCGGGTCGGCGGTTGACGACTCGTCTAACTCGCGTTAGCATCGATCGCAACAGGTGCTAACGCGAGTTAGTCGCCTCAACGGAGAGGTTCACCATGGTGGGAAAGCAGCGGGCCGTCACGATGAAGGACGTCGCCGATCTCGCCGGCGTCTCCCGGTCGGCGGTCTCGTTCGTCCTCAACAACCGTCGTTCTGTGGCCCTCTCCGACGACACCCGCGATCGCGTGCTCGATGCCGCCGCGCAGCTCGGCTACCGCCCCAACGCCGGGGCCCGCGCCCTGGCTCAGCAGCGCAGCGACTGGTACGGCCTGGTCACCGAGATCGTCACTGCGCCGTTCGCGGTGGAGATCATCAAGGGCGCCCAGGACCGCGCCCTTCTGGATCACAAGTATCTGCTGATCGCCTCGACCGAGTCGGATGCCGAAGCCGAGGCCGCGGCTATCGAGCGCTTCCTGGAGCAACGGGTAGAAGGTCTGATCTACGCGGCGACGTGGCACCGCGCGGTCACCGTTCCGGAGATCGCACGCGAAGTGCCCACCGTGCTCGTCAACTGCTACGACGCCGAGGGACGTTACCCCGCGGTGGTGCCCGATGAGCGCACCGGAGGGCGTCGCGCGACGGAGCGACTGCTGGCTGCGGGCCACCGTCGCATCGGCTTCGTGAATCTCGATCCGGACATCCCGGCCGCCGTCGGCCGCCGCCATGGCTATCACGACGCGCTTCGCAGCGCCGGCATCGACATCGACGACGTGCTGGAGATCTCCGGTCACGCCACGGCCGACGGCGGATTCACGGCTGTCGATGCACTGCTCGACCTCGCCGACCCGCCCACGGCGATCTTCTGCGCCAACGACCGCATGGCCATGGGCGCCTACGACGCCATCAAGGAGCGCGGACTGCGCATCCCCCACGATGTCGCCGTCATCGGATTCGACAATCAGGAGCTCATCGCGGCCTACCTGAGACCGAGTCTGACGACGGTTGCACTGCCCTTCGATGAGATGGGCGCCCGAGGCGTGGACATCCTCGCCGCGATCACAGCGGGCCAGTCGACCGACACGAGCATCGTGACGGTCGACTGCCCGCTCCTGGAACGCTCGTCCGTCTGACTGGACATCTGGGGACGAGCACACCCTTCGCCTTCGACGAAGAAGAAAGGAACAGCACCATCATGACACTTCACAGAGGCCGCGCGGCGGTACTCGCCGCCGGCGCGCTGGCGGTAGCGCTTGCGCTCACCGGGTGCGGGGGGACCACGTCCCCCGAGGCATCCGGACTCGACGGCTCGCAGCTGCTGACGATCCCACGCGAAGACATGGGCACGTTCGACCGCAACTTCAATCCCTTCTCCAACCCCGACTTCCCCATGACGCAGGTGGCGATCTACGAATCGATGCTCGTCTTCAACCCCGCCGACGGCACCACGACGCCGTGGCTGGCGACGGAGTGGGAGGTCGCCGACGACGGGACGGGCATCACGTTCCATCTGCGCGACGACGTCAGCTGGTCCGACGGTGAACCGTTCGAGGCCGAAGACGTGGTCGTCAGCTTCGACCTGCAGCGCGAGATCCGTGGCGGCTTCGACTACATCGACACGGTCACCGCCGTCGACCCGCAGACGGTGGAGTTCGACTTCAGCGAGCCGTTCTCGCCCGCGCTACTCGATGTCGGGCAGCAGATCATCGCGCCCGCGCACATCTGGAGCGAGTTCGACGACCCGGCCAAGGAGACCAACCCCGAGCCGGTCGGCACGGGCCCCTACACGGAGGTCACGAACTTCCAGGCGCAGTCGTTCGACCTCCTGAAGAACCCGCATTACTGGCAGCCCGAGAAGCAGAAGATCGAGGGCGTGCGGATGCTGGCCTTCGCCGGCAACGACGGTGCGAACCTCGCCGCCGCCAACGGAGACGTCGACTGGTCGCCGCAGTTCATCCCGAACATCGAGCAGGCCTTCGTCGCCAAAGACCCGGAGCACCGGTTCTACTGGTTCCCCACGACCGGGTCGATGGTCAGCTGGCAGTTCAACACCACGCAGGCGCCCTTCGACGACCCGAACGTGCGCAAGGCGCTGTCGATGGCCGTCGACCGCGATCAGGTGACCTCGATCGGCATGCAGGGCTACACGGTGCCCGCGGACTGCACCGGTCTCTCCGGTGCCTACGACAGCTGGCGCGACCAGGAGGTCGTCGACTCGTGCACGTGGACGAAGCGCGATCTCGACGGCGCGGCCAAGCTGCTGGACGCCGCCGGCATCACTCTCGGCGCAGACGGCACGCGCGTGCTGCCCGACGGCAGCCCGTTCGAGTTCGATTTCTCCGTGGGCTCGACCTCGAGCGACTGGGTGTCGGTCGGAAACGTCATCTCGCAGAACCTCGCCGATCTCGGGGTGACGGTCAACGTCGCAGCCCGCGACTGGGCAGAGGTGGTGTCGAGCTATGAGAACGGCACGTTCGAGTCGGGCATCGTGTGGAGCAACAACGCCCCGACCCCGTACCAGTTCTATCGCGGGGTGATGTCGACCGAGACGGTCAAGCCCACGGGCGAGCAGACGTTCGAGAACTACCACCGCTACGGCAGCGCTGAGGCCGATGCGCTGCTGGCCGAGTTCGCGGCGACCTCCGATGAGGCGCAGCAGCGGTCGATCATGAACCAGCTGCAGGCGCAGTTCGCCGAGGAGGCGCCGGTGGTGGCACTCTTCCCCGGACCCGAGTTCGGTGCCGCCAGCACGCTGCGCTTCACCGGCTGGCCCGACGAGGACGACCCGTACGCCTCCCTCGGGGCGGTGCGGGCCCGCAGCGCCGTCCTCATCCTCACCACCCTCGAGCCCGTCAAGGGCTGACGACCGGACGGCCGGTGCGCCGCTCCGCCTGAGCGGGCGGCGCGCCGGTCTCCGTGGAGACACACCATGGGATACATCCTTCGGAGGCTCGGCTTCTACCTGGCCGCCTTCTGGGTCTCGATCACCCTCAACTTCATGCTTCCTCGGCTGATGCCCGGCGATCCGGTCTCGCGCATGGTCGCCCGACTGCAGGGCGCGATCCGCCCGGAGCAGATCGAGGCGCTCCGGCGCTCGTTCGGTCTCGATGATGCGCCGCTGTGGGAACAGTATTTCCGCTACCTCGGGCAGATCCTCGGCGGCGACATGGGATTCTCGATCTCCCGCTTTCCCACGCCGGTCACCGAGGTGATCGCCGGCCAGATCGGCTGGACCGTACTGCTCGGGCTCGTCTCGCTGATCATCGCCGTGGTGATCGGCAACCTGCTGGGCATCCTCGCTGCGTGGCGTCGCGGCGGCGTCCTCGACTCCGCCCTGCCGCCGGTGCTGATCTTCATCGGCTCGTTCCCCTACTTCTGGTTGGCCATGGGGCTGCTGTGGCTGTTCGGCGTCACGCTCGGCTGGTTCCCGCTGCGCCACGCGTTCTCTGTCGGCTCCACCCCGGAGTTCTCGCTCGCCTTCATCGGTGATGTCGCCTACCACCTCGTGCTGCCCGCCGCATCGATCGTCCTGGTCTCGATCGGCGGATGGATGCTGGGGATGCGCAACACGATGATCGCCACCAATGCCGAGGACTACATCGTCATGGCCGAGGCCAAGGGCCTGCGCCCTGGGCGCATCATGATGCGGTACGCGGCCCGCAACGCCCTGCTCCCGTCGGTGACCGCCTTCGGCATGTCACTCGGGTTCATCGTGGGCGGCGCGCTGCTCACCGAAGTGGTCTTCGCGTATCCGGGCGTCGGGTACCAGCTCCTCTCCGCGGTCCAGAACCTCGACTACCCGTTGATGCAGGGCCTCTTCCTCACGATCACCACCGCCGTGCTGATCGCCAACTTCCTCGTGGACATCGTGTACGTGCGTCTCGACCCGCGCGTGCGCGTCAGCTGATCGGAGCGTGACGATGGCTCTCGCACAAGAACCGAACGCCATGGCCGAGCTCGACCGCGGGCTCACCTCCACCTCGCCCGCACGTCGGCGTCCGCGCGGGCGTGACGGACTGCTGCGCGGTCTGCTCGGCAGCGGCAAGGCCGTCGCCGGCCTGATCATCCTGGCCGTGTTCGCCGCAGTGGCCCTCCTGGCCCCGGTGATCTCTCCCGGCGACCCGACCGTCATCCAGGGGCTCGGCGCGCAGCCGCCGTCCGCGGATCACCTGCTGGGCACGACGTCGAAGGGCCAGGACGTGCTCGCGCTGAACATCTGGGGCGCGCGCTCCTCGCTGTTCGTCGGTTTCGTCGTCGGCATCCTGGCGACTTTCGTCGGCTTGCTGGTGGGGCTCGCGTCGGCCTATCTCGGTCGCACGGTCGACAACCTGCTGTCGCTGGTCACCAATGTCTTCCTGCTGCTTCCGGGTCTGCCGCTGCTGGTGATCCTCGCGGCATTCCTCCCTCCGGGTCTCGGCACGGTGATCCTGGTACTGGTCATCACCGGTTGGGCGGGCTCGGCCCGCGTGCTGCGGGCGCAGGCGCTCTCGATCCGCGGCAAGGACTTCGTCGCCGCAGCGCAGGTGACGGGCGAAAATCCCCTGCGCATCATGTTCCGCGAGATGCTCCCCAACATGGCGTCGATCGTGATGAGCACGCTCCTGGCGTGCATCATCTTCGGCATCGGCGCCCAGGCGGGGCTGGAGTTCCTCGGCCTCGGCGACATCAGCACGGTCAGCTGGGGAACCAACCTCTACTGGGCGAGCAACGACGGCGCCCTGCTGACCGGGTCCTGGTGGATCTTCGTGCCGCCCGGAGTGTCGATCGCGCTCGTCGCGTTCGCGCTCGCCCTCGTCAACTACGGCGTCGACGAGACCACGAATCCCAGGCTGCGGCGACCCCGCCGCCGCGTCACGGCAGCCGACCCTACCCCGGTCGCGAGCGAGGAGAGAGACCGATGAGCACGCCGCTCCTGGAGATCGAGGACCTCTCGGTCGAATACGTGACCGACGCCCGAACGGTGCGGGCGGTCGATCGCGTCAGCTTCACCCTCGACGAAGGCGAGGTGTTCGGGCTGGCGGGGGAGTCGGGATGCGGCAAATCCACCATCGCGAACGCGATCCTGCGGCTGCTGCGAGATCCGGCAGTGATCGCGGGAGGTTCCATTCGCTTCCGCGGCACTGACGTGCTCTCCCTCGGTGTCGACGCGCTGCGCGCGTTCCGCTGGCGCCAGGTCGCGATGGTGTTCCAGAGCGCCATGAACTCCCTCAACCCGGTCATGACCATCGGCGACCAGATCGCAGACATCTACACGACGCACGAGGGCGCCTCCAGGAAGACGGCCCTCGCGCGAGCGGCGGAGCTGCTCGACCTCGTCGGCATCCCTCGCGACCGCCTGCGGGCCTACCCGCATCAGCTTTCCGGGGGGATGCGCCAGCGCGTGGTCATCGGAATGGCCACCGCCCTCCGTCCCCCGCTGCTCATCATGGACGAGCCCACCACGGCACTGGACGTGGTGGTTCAGCAGGAGATCATGGCGCAGATCCGTGACCTGCAGCGCGAGCTCGGGTTCGCGATCCTCTTCATCACACACGACATGTCGCTCATGGTCGAGCTGTCCGACCGGATGGCGGTGATGTACGCGGGTCGGTTCGTGGAGACCGCGCCCGCGCTTGCCCTGTTCGACGAGCCGCGGCATCCCTATACACAGGCGTTGATGAACGCGTTCCCGCCCATGACCGGTCCGCGTGCGCGGCTCGCCGGGCTGGGCGAGGGGATCAGGTTCCCCCGAATCCCCGACCTCGTTCCCATCGCGGCCGACCACTGGGTCGCGCCGATCGACGATCAATCGCCCCTGACGGAGGTGGCCCGATGAGCCCGCAGCAGACGCCCGTCCTCTCCATCCGCGGGCTGGAGAAGACGTTCTCCATCGGAGGGATGTTCTCGCGAGGGCGCGTGCGCGCGCTGGGCGGAGTCGATCTCGACATCGCCCACGGAGAGGTCGTGGCACTCGTCGGCGAATCGGGGAGCGGAAAATCCACCCTCGCCCGATGCCTCGCGCGGTTGGAGCAGCCCTCGGCCGGTACGTTCCTGTTCGAAGGTCGCGACATCCTGCGCACCGAACCCCGCCGGGCCAGCCGCGACTACCGGTCGGCCGTGCAGATGATCTTCCAGGATCCGTTCGGCTCGCTGAACCCGGTGCATCGGGTGAGGCACTTCCTCGAGCGGCCGTTGCGCCTGCACGACGCCGCCGTCGGTCGTGACGCCATCGAGGAGGCGCAACGGCGGCTGATGGCGAAAGTGGACCTGCCGGCGGAACTGCTCGACCGCTATCCGCACGAGCTGTCGGGAGGCCAGCGTCAGCGGATCGCCATCGCGCGAGCGCTCGCCGTCAACCCGCGGCTCATCCTCGCCGACGAACCCACGTCGATGCTGGACGTGTCCGTACGCATCGGTGTGCTGAACCTCATGCGGACCCTCTGCGAGCAGCAGGGCATCTCGATGCTGTACATCACGCACGACCTCGCCTCGGCCCGCTACCTCGCCGACCGCATCGTCGTGATGTTCGCGGGGGAGTTCGTCGAAGGCGGAGACGCGATGACGCTGCTGGCTCGTCCCGCCCACCCGTACACCAAGCTGCTGATCTCCGCCGTGCCCGATCCGCGTCGGCGGGGAACGTTCGACCCCGCGGAACGGGCGGCGCTGCGCCGCCAAGTGCTCACCCCCGACTCCTGCCCTTTCGCCGGCCGCGACGAGACGGCCTGCTCGTCCGAGCGCGCCGTGTTCCATCGCGTCAGCGATCAGCCCGAGCACTGGGTGCGCTGCCACGCGTACGCGCCGCCGTCGGATGCCCCGGGCACCGCCGTCGACCTCGCCCCCACCGATCAGGAGAACGCAGCCGCATGACCGGCGACACCACGCACCAGCCCCTCGTCGAGGCGGCGCTTCTCGAGCGCGCCGCCGCAGATTCCCATCGGCCGCGGTTTCATTTCACCGCGCCGGCGGGCTGGCTCAACGACCCCAACGGCCTCACCCGCCGCGGCGACGAGTATCACCTCTTCTACCAGTTCAATCCGCTCGCGCCCGTGCACGACCGCATCCACTGGGGACACGCAGTCAGCACAGATCTCGTGCGGTGGCGTGATCTGCCGATAGCCCTGGCCCCCAGCGACGGTCCGGATGTCGACGGCTGCTGGTCGGGTGTGCTCGTCGATGACGGCGATGTTCCGACGATCGTCTATTCCGGACGACACGGAGAGCATGAGCTGCCGTGTATCGCGACCGGCAGTGACGACCTCGTGACGTGGACCAAGCACCCGGGAAACCCTGTGATCCCCGCTCCGCCCGCCGACCTCGACATCGTCGCGTTCCGCGACCACTGCGTGTGGCGGGAAGACGGCTCGTGGCGGCAGATCATCGGCTCCGGCATCCGCGGACGAGGCGGAACAGCACTGCTGTACGAGTCGGCCGACCTGCGCGAGTGGCGATACCTCGGCCCCCTCGTGGTCGGTGACAGCGACGACCGCCCGCGCACGGCGCCGGACTGGACCGGAACGATGTGGGAGTGCGTCGACCTGTTCCGCATGGAGGACGGCGAAGCCCGTAGCGACATCCTCGTGTTCTCGGCCTGGGACGAGGGTGTCACGCACCACCCCCTGTACTGGACCGGACACTACGAGGGCGACCGGTACGTGCCCGATCGGCTGCACCGACTCGACCTCGGGGGCAGGTTCTTCTATGCGCCGCAGTCGATGTCTGACGCCGACGGCCGACGGATCGTCTTCGGCTGGATGCAGGAGGGACGCGAGGATGCCGCGAGCATCGCGGCCGGGTGGTCGGGCGTGATGTCGCTGCCGAGAGCCGCGACCCTTGCCGCCGACGGCTCGCTGCGCCAGGCGCCTGTCGAAGAGGTGGCGTCGCTGCGCGACGCGCTGCTCTTCGACGGTGCGGCAGACGGCGCGCGATTCGAGGGAGACCAGGTCGACCTCGAGCTCGATGTCGAGCTGCGTCCCGGCGCGACTGTCGAGATCGTCGTGCGCGCGACGGCCGACGGCCAGGAGCGCACCGTGTACCGGATCGAGCGCACGGACGAGCGCGCGGCGCGGCTGAGCCTCGACCGCAGCCGATCGAGCATCGACCCGACGGTGGACGTCGCCGCGCTCTCCGGCGACGTGCCGCTCGACGGCGACCGCCTCCACGTGCGGCTGCTGATCGACCACTCCGCCCTCGAGATGTTCGCGGGGGGAGTGCCGCTGGCCGCGCGGATCTATCCGACGCGAGCGGATGCCGCCGGTATCGCCGTCACGACCGGCGGCGCAACGGGAACCGTTCGCGCGTGGCGCATGCGCGCGGCCGACGTCCACCGCTGAGCCCGACCACAGCACCGATCGCAATGGAGCAACCATGACCAGTCCTGAACTCTCCCGCCGCTCACTGTTCACCGCTGCGACGCTCTCGGCCGCCGCGGGGGCGCTGGCGGCGACGGCGCCCGCTGCTGCGGCGACCGCACCCGAACACTCCACGACAAGAAGACCGGCGGCATCCATGCGACCCGAGTACCACTTCAGCGTTCCGGACAACTGGAAGAACGACCCGCAACGGCCGATCTTCGTCGACGGCGAGTATCACTACTACTACCTCTACAACGCCGACTACCTGCGTGGCGGCGCGGGCACGTCCTGGCGTCGTGCAACCACGACCGACCATGTGACCTTCCGTGACCGAGGGGTCGCGATCCCCAAGTTCAGCAACGGCAACGGTGACTGCTGGTCGGGGAGCTTGGTGGTCGACACGGAGGGAACGGCGGGCTATGGCCGCCGCGCGATCATCGCTCTCGTGACGCAGGGCCCGAACGGGGTGCAGGCGCAGTACCTCTGGTACTCCACCGACGGCGGACGATCGTTCCGGCCGGGAGGTGATGCTCCGGTGCTTCCCAATCCCGGCGTGTACGACTTCCGTGATCCCAAGGTCATCTGGGATGCCGAGCGCGCCCGCTGGTTCATGGCCAACGCCGAGCACGATCGCATCGGGTTCTACGTCTCGTCGAACCTGAGGAGCTGGACGCGGGTGGGGGAGTTCGTTCGCACCGACCTCGGACTGCTCGAGTGCCCTGACATCTTCTCTATGACCGCCGACGACGGCTCCGACCACTGGGTCCTCGGGCTGAGCGGCAACGCCAAGTTCCGGGGGCTCCCGGCGACCTACGCCTACTGGGCCGGATCCTTCGACGGCAGCTCCTTCACTCCCGATGAGCACGAGCCGCGGTGGCTCGACCACGGCTTCGACTTCTACGGCGCTGTGACCTACCCGCACCACTCGAGGTCCGGTGCCGAGGACCCACGGCTGCGCCACGTCATCGGTTGGGCGAACTTCTGGGACTACCCGCACAACGCGCCCACTCTGGTCACCGACGGCTACAACGGCGACGACATGATCGTGCGCGACCTGCGGCTCGTGCGCACGACCTCCGGCTACGCCCTCGCCTCGTCTCCGACCGCAGCACTTCGCGACTACGCCACGCGCACACACCGGCTGGGCGACGTCACGGTGGCCGGCACACACGACCTCGCGGTGCGCTCGCATGCCTACGAGCTCTCGTGCGAGCTGCGCTGGGACACCTCGGCGCCGCCGGAGAACATCGGCTTCGAGGTGTGCCGTGCCCCCGAGGGCGGTCGCCACGTCGCCGCGGGAGCGTACCTGAAGGGACCGTTCACCTACGTCAATCGGCGACCGACGATCAACCCCACGGGTGGGGAGTCCCAGGCCGCGCTGGATGCCGGCTCGGGGAAGCTCGCCGTGCGGCTGCTGGTCGACCGCACCAGCGTCGAACTGTTCGTCGGCGACGCAACCGTGGTGCATTCGCATCGCGTCTTCCCCCTGAGCGGGGACAGCGGCATCCGGCTGTACTCCCACGGTGGATCCGCCGTCTTCGCCGACCTCCGCGTGCGCGAACTCGCGGTCGGCGCACGCGGACCCGAAGAACGATGAGTCGCGTCGCCGTCATCGGAGAAGCGCTCGTGGATGTCGTTCACGGGGCCGACGGATCGGCGAGGGTGACTCCCGGGGGCAGTGCGGCGAACGTGGCGGTGACCCTCGGGCGCCAAGGCGTGAAAGTGACCCTCCTCACCTGCGTGGGTGCGGACGAGGCGGGCGCCTCAGTGCGCGCATGGCTGGCCGGTTCGCACGTGAGCGTGTCGCCATCCGTCCGTGACCGCACATCGACGGCCGTCGCGTCGCTGGATTCCTCGGGCTCCGCGACGTACACATTCGACATGGTGTGGGACCCCGACCACCTCGACGTCGGTGACGCCGCCGTCGTTCACGTCGGTTCGGTGGCTGCGCTGCTCGCCCCCGGCGCCGACCGAGTGCTGGCGGCCGTGCGGGCCGCGCGCCCGACCGCGCTCATCACCTATGACCCGAACGTGCGCCCCGCCCTGCTCGGCGACCCCGCAGATCATCTCGCCCGCGTCGAAGACCTCGTGGCTCTCGCAGACGTGGTCAAGGTGAGCGACGAAGACCTTCGCTGGCTGTACCCCGCTGACGCGGCGATCGAGGTGGCGACGAGGTGGCAACGCAACGGTCCGGCCATCGTCGTCGTGACCCGCGGCGCAGACGGCGCCGACGCGATCATGGCAGACGGTGTGCGGCACGTCGTCGGATCGCCGGTGACCGTCGTCGACACGGTGGGAGCGGGCGACACCTTCATGGGCACGATCATCGCCTTCCTGCTCGCCCGAGGCTTCGGGACCGATGCGCGGCGCAGGCTCACGTCCGTGACTCCGGCCGACGTGCACGCGATGCTCGCCGAGAGCGCCCGGGCCGCTGCAGTCACCGTCTCCCGCCCGGGAGCAGACCCCCCATGGGCCGCCGAGTTGGTCGTCGCGTAGGGGGCAGGTCGGAGATCGAGTCCTCATGATCCGCCGTCCCCGTCCACTGCGAGACGGTGCGGGCGTCGCTGACACTCACCGTGCAGAGATGGTGACAGGAGGAGGGGCCATGACCTCACGCGGAGCGCGGGCGCTGCTCGTCCTCGTCGCGGCCGCGATGGTCGGTCTCGCCGGGTGCGCGAGCGCCGCCCCTCCGGAGGATGCCCTGGGCGCCGACCCGGGAAGCGCGACACGGAACGCCCCCGGCGCGGATGCTCGACCGTCCTACCTGTGCGGCGGGACGCCCGTTTCGGTCGAGGCGCTCGCCGCGCGCACGCCCGTCGAGGAACTCGCCGGCGCAGCAGCGGAAGCGCTCGCGGGCGCGGTCTTCGACGACGGCACACCGCTCGTGCTCGAGGACCCGTCCGCCTGGTTCGTCGTCGGCACCTCGGATCGCGAGGTGACGCTCCTCCGCCCCGTCGAGCCCGACGATGCCCCCGATGCTCCCGCAGCCGACCATGAGCAGGTCACGGTGTCGTGGGTCGAGGCGACGAACGTCGCCGGCTGGCTCGTGACCTCCCTCGGCCCGTGCGCCCTGACGATCGATCTCGGCGACCTGGGCGTGCCGCTGATCGCGCTCGATCCCGGCCGGCCGCTCGATCCGGCGTCGCGAGAGGTGCACCTTCTCGTCACGGAGCAGGCGTGCAACTCCGGGCGGGATGCCGACGGGCGCATCGAGATCGTCCGGCTCGACGAGGGGGACGAGCGGATCGAGATCGTTCTGGGTGTGCGGCCGGAGGGTGGGGCGCACTCGTGCCCCACGAATCCGCCGACCCCCTTCACCGTGACGCTGACCGAGCCGCTCGGCGAGCGGACCGTCGTGGACGCGACTCTCTACAGCCGCCCGGCCCTGCGTGCCGGATGACCCGTCCGGTCAGGCGATGGAGGAGCGGATGACGGCGGGCATCTCGATGAGAGTCTCGCCGTGCGGCTCGGAGGAGAGCAGGATCTCGACCGCGCGGCGCCCCATGGCCTCGTGCGGCAGGGCGACGGTGGTGAGCCCGGGGCGAAGGTAGGCGGCGAGCTCGTCGTTGTCGAACGAGACGATCGAGATGTCGTCGGGGATGGAGCGTCCCGACTCGAGGATCGCCTGGTAGGCCCCGAAGGCGAGTCGGTCGTTCATGCACAGCAGTGCGCCGATGTCCGGTCGCCGGGCCAGGAGCTCGGTGGTCGCGTGGTAGCCCTCGTCGGGCTCCCACAGCCAGATGGACACCTCTTCCAGGAACGACAGTCCGTGCGCGGCCATCCCCTCGCGGATCCCCGCGACGCGCCGCGCGACGGTCGCGGAGCGGAAGAGGTCACGCTCGACGTCGTCGTTCTGGCCGAGGAGCGCGATCGCGCGGTGACCGCGCTCGGCGAGCAGCTCGACGGCGCGCCGTCCGCCGCCGTGCTCGTCGGGAAGGACCGTCGCGGCATGTTTCGTGTTGGTCGCGTTCAGCATGACGACGCCGGTGGAGGCGGGCAGGTCGGGCACGAAGAACTCCCTGGCCCGCATGCTCGCGAAGATGATGCCGTCGACCTGGCGGTCGAGCACCGCCTCGACGGCCTCGCTCTCCCGCGCCGGATCGCCGCCGGTCTCGAGCACCAGCATCACGTGGTTGGCCTGCTCGGCGGCAGCGAGCGCGCCGCGGATCAGACCGCTCGCGAAGCGGGTGGTGGCCACGACGTCCGAGATGAACGCGATCGTCAGGGTCTTGTCGGTGCGCAGGCCCCGCGCGGCGACGTTGGGACGATAGCCGAGAGCCTCGGCGGCGGCGAACACACGATCGTGGGCGTCCTGCGACAGCCGCGTGTTGGGGCGTCCGTTGAGGATCATCGATGCCGACGTGGGCGAGAGCCCCGCCAGGCGAGCCACGTCGGCGAGCGTCGCACGCTTGCTGGACACGAACCCTCCTCTTCACGCTGCACGCCCGGGGCGCGGGGGCTGTCGCTTGACATCCCGCACGGCAGGCGGAACCATGCTAGCTAAACCCATTTAGCGGGGATACTGCGCATGCCGTCGATGGCTGCTGCACTCGCGACTCTACGGGGTGACGGCGTGCAGTGCTCATTCCGTCGCCGGGCAAGGAACGACACGATGACGTTCGCACGAGACGACCACTGGGTGTGGGACTTCTGGATCGCCGACGACGGGCAGAGGTACCACCTCTTCTATCTCCACGCTCCCACCTCGCTCGGCGACGAGCGGCTGCGCCATCGCAACGCGCGGATCGGCCATGCCGTGTCGTCGGACCTGCGCAGCTGGCAGGATCTCGGCCCGGTGCTGACGCCGGGCGCACCGGGCGAGTTCGACCAGACGGCGGTCTGGACCGGCTGCGTGGTCCCCGGCCCCGACGGGGTCTGGCGCATGTTCTACACCGGCTCCCGGTTCCCGAGCGACGCGTCCGCCGCCAACATCGAGACCGTCGGCGTCGCGACCTCGCGTGATCTCCACCACTGGCAGGCCGCCCGCGTGCCGGTGGTGACCGCCGACCCCCGCTGGTATGAGACGCTCCCCGACGGCACCTGGCGCGAGGAGGCGTGGCGGGACCCGTGGGTGTTCGCCGATCCCCACGGGGAGGGATGGCACATGCTGATCACGGCGCGGGCGAAGACCGGCGACGGCGACGATCGCGGAGTCATCGGGCATGCGGTCTCGCCGGATCTCGATCACTGGGAGGTGCGCCCTCCGCTGAGCGCTCCCGGAGCAGGGTTCGCGCACCTGGAGGTGCCGCAGCTTGTCGCCGTAGAGGGGAACGACCTGCTCCTCTTCTCCTGCGACGGGCCTGCGCTCGCGGGAGGCCGCGCCGGCGGGCGCGGCGGCGTCTGGCAGCTCCCGGTCGCCGCGCAGACGGGACCGTTCGATCCCGCGGCGGCGACGCTGCTGGTCGACGATGCGCTGTACGCCGGCCGCATCGTCCACGACCGGTCCGGCTCGCCCGTGCTCCTCGCGTTCGAGAACGGCCGCGGAGACGCGTTCGCCGGACGGATCAGCGATCCGATCCCGGTGCGATGGGATGCCGATCGCGGCGCGCTCCAGCTCGTCGCCGCCCTCCCCGCCGGCGCCGAGGTGCACGCGTGAGCGTCGCGGTGGAGGGCACGGTGTCGGCCGGGTTCGAGCCGGTGGCCGCGGCCTTCCGTGAGGCGTTCGACGGAGAGCCGGACATGGGCGCGGCCCTCGCGATCGTCCGTCGGGGTCGGCCGGTGGTCGATCTGTGGGGCGGCGTGGCCGACGCGCGGACGGGGAGGCGCTGGGAGCGGGACACGCTCAGCGTCATCTTCTCGTGCAGCAAGGGGCTGATGTCGATCCTCGCCGCGCGCCTGGTGCAGGCGGGGAAGCTCGACTACGACGCGCTCGTGACGACGTACTGGCCGGAGTTCGGCGAGGCGGGCAAGGGCGGCACGAGGGTCGCCGACCTGCTGTCGCATCGGGCGGGACTCCCGGCTCCGCGTGAGCCGATCCCTCGGGGCGCCCTGGCCGACTGGGACCGCATCGTCGCTCAGCTGGCGCGCCAGGAGTCGCTGTGGCCGCCCGGAACGGCATATGCGTACCATCCGATCACCCACGGCTGGCTGATCGGCGAGGTCGTCCGCCGGGTGACGGGACTGAGCGCGGGGGAGGCGTTCCGGCGCTACGTGGCCGAGCCCGCCGGTGCGGAGTGCTGGATCGGCCTGCCCCCCGCCCACTTGCCGAGGGTCGCCCGGATGGCCGTCGGGCCGTCGCTGGTGGCGCTGACCGCCCTTCAGGAGGCGGAGGCCCGTGCCGCGGGCGGCACCGACTGGCCGGGGATCGCGATGACCCTCGGCGGTGCGCTGCCGCGCGAGCTCGTCGGCCCGAGGGGCCACGCCCGGGATGAGGTCGGGTCCGACGTGGGCGCCGTCGCGGACGGCGAGGGGTTCAACGATCCCGCGGTGCAGGTCGCCGAGGTGCCGGGTGCGGGCGGCATCGCCTCCGCGCGCGCGCTCGCGACGATCTGGTCGTCGACGTTCTCGGAGGCGTCGGCAGGACACGGGCCACTCCTCTCGGAGGAGACCGTCCGGCAGGCGACGGCCGTGCGGTCCGAGGGAGAGCCTTTCTTCCCCACGCCGCCGCCGTGGCCGCGATGGGGAGCGGGGTTCCAGCTCGACAGCGCCGCGCGCCGGTACGTGACGCCCACGGGGTTCGGTCATGACGGTGCCGGCGGTCAGGTCGCGTTCGCCGACCCCGCCGCCGGGATCGGCTTCGCGTTCCTGACCAACCGGATGGAGGCGGGTGACGACCGGCGCGCCACGCGGATCGTGGACGCCCTCCGCCGGATCGTGACCGGAACAGTCGTTGACACGATGCCCGGCATCCCTCATGATGAGGGTGCTAAGTCGATTTAGCACCGCGGATGCACACCGCGGACCCGCCGTCCTTCGACGAAGGGAGACATTGGTGTCTCAATCACGTACCCACAGGTCCACCACGGCCGCGGGGGCCCTGCTCGCGGTGGCCGCCCTCGCGCTGACCGCGTGCGCCCCTCCCGGCAGCGGCACCACCTCTCCGACCTCGTCGGCACCGGCCGGCGGTGCCGAGGCGACGTGCGGCGAAGAGGACGTCGTCCTCAGCGCCTACATCGAGACGGGCTTCGCGCTGCCGAAGGAGCTCTTCGATGAGTTCACGGCGCAGTACCCGAACGTGACGTTCGATGTGCGTGAGGACCAGTTCGCCGTGCTCACGCAGAACGCCCCGCGTGTGCTGCAGGACGACCCGCCGGACCTCATGCGCCTGCCGCAGATGTCCGAGCTCGCCTCGGGCGGTCTGCTGCTGGACCTCGACCCCTACGCCGAGCAGTTCGGCTGGGTCGACTGGCCCGAGTCGCAGCTCGCGCAGCTGCGCGTGGACGAGGAGGGCCGCCGAGGCAGCGGGCCGCTGTGGGCCATGGGCCTGAATTTCTCCATGACGGGCGTCTTCTACAACAAGGAGCTCGCCGCAGAGATCGGCATGACCGAGGCGCCGAAGACGATCGACGAGCTCGACGCCGTGCTCGCGGCGGCGAAGGAGGCCGGCATCACGCCGATCGCGCAGTTCAACGGCGGCGCCACCGGCGGTCTGCTGTTCCCGCTGCAGGCCCTCATGGCCTCGTACGGACCGACGGCGCCGATCAACGACTGGATCTTCCACACCGAGGGCGCCACGATCGACACCGCCGAGAACCTGGCGGCCGCTGAGCACCTGCAGCGGTGGGTCGAGGCCGGCTACTTCGCGGACGACGTGAACTCGCTGGATTACTCTCAGATGATGAGCCGGTTCATCGGCGGTGAGAGCCTCCTGATCTTCAACGGCGACTGGGAGTCGGGCAACCTCGACTCGCAGATGGCGGGCAAGGCCGGCTTCTTCCTCATGCCTCCGCTCGAAGAGGGCGGGACGCAGTTCGGCGCCATGTCGGCACCGCTCACCTACGGCATCGCCGCGGGCGCGGAGCACCCCGACTGCGCCGCGTTCTTCCTCAACTGGGTCGCCACCGACGAGAAGGCGCGCACCATCACCGTCGAGGTCGGCGGATCGCACCCGATGGGCCCGGCCGACGCGTTCATGCCGGAGGTCGCCGCTGACTCGGTGACCGCCGCGACCCTGGCGGCCGGCACGCAGGTCAACGAGGTCAACGGCGCGATGGACTTCCTCGCGAACGCGACCGGCTCGATCTACGCGCAGAGCTGGACGCCGAACATCCAGCAGCTCGTCGCCGGGCAGCAGGACGCGCAAGGCATGCTGACGGCAGTCGAGGCCGACTACCAGGCAGAGGTCGGCGGCTGACCCCGATGAGCCGTGTCCACGAGGGTGCTGCGTCGACCGACGTCGGCGCAGCACCCTCACCTTCCGTCCCCTCGACCGTCCCGCGGCGCCGCCACGGGCGGGCGCGCCGACTCTGGCGCTCGCTGCCGATCTACCTGCTGGTGCTGCCGGCGGCGATCTTCTACGGCGTCTTCGTCCTGCGCCCCATCGCGCTGACGGCGCAGTACTCGCTCTACGACTGGAACGGGATCCAGCCCGCCACCTGGGCGGGCTTCGACAACTACATCGAGGTGTTCACCAACCCCAAGCTCGTCGGGTCGATCCTCAACGCGTTCGAGCTCATCATCTACTTCAGCATCGTCCCGGTGCTGCTGGCGCTGTTCGCGGCGAACGTCATCCGGGGCATCGCGACCAGCCGCCTCGCCGGGGTCGCGCGGACGGTGCTGTTCCTCCCGCAGGTGATCCCGCTGGTGGCCGCCGGAATCATGTGGACGTGGCAGTTCGCCTCCAACGGCATGGTCAACCAGCTGCTGCGCGCGGTGGGCCTCGGCGGACTGGCCCGCGCGTGGCTCGGCGACTTCGACACCGCCCTCCCGGCTGTCGGCGTCATCGGCGCGTGGGTCGCGGTGGGGCTGTGTCTCATCCTGCTGCTGGCCGGAATGTCGAAGATCGATCAGAGCCTCTACGAGGCCGCGCGCATCGACGGCGCGGGTCCCGTGCGCGAGTTCGTCTCGATCACGCTGCCGGGCGTCCGTCAGGAGCTGGCGGTCTGCGTCATCATCACCGTGATCGCCGCGCTCGCGAGCTTCGACATCATCTACATCTCGACGCAGGGCGGACCGGGCAACAGCACGCTGGTCCCCGGCCTGCAGGTCTACTACCTCGCGTTCTTCGACCGTGAGATCGGCACGGCTTCCGCCCTCGCCCTCACCCTCATGGCGCTCGTCCTGCTGGTCGTGCTGCCGCTGCAGCGCCTGCTGCGCGGGAAGGAATCATGATCGTCGCCGCGCGGGAGCGCTGGCTCGGCACCATCCTGCTCGTCATCCTCATGGCGATCACGATCGTCCCCTTCATCAGCCTCTTCATCACCGCTCTGCACCCGCAGGGGACCTATCCGCCGGGGCTCACCTGGCCCGAGACCCCGCACTGGGAGAACTTCGCGATCGCGTTCCAATCGGCGCGGATGCTGGAGCTGCTCTGGTCGAGCGTGCTCATCGAGCTCGCCGTCGTCCCGGTCGCGATCCTCATCGCCACCCTGGCGGGCTTCGCGCTCGGGCACCTGCGCCCCGCGGGCGGACGCGTCGTCTTCATCGTCTTCCTGCTGGGGCTCACCCTTCCCCTCGAGGGCATCATCGTCCCGCTGTACTACCAGATCCGCGACATGGGACTCCTCAACACCCGGTGGGCGCTCATCCTCCCGCTCATCGGACTGTTCATGCCCTTCGCCGTGGTGTGGATGCGCGCGCACTTCGTCAACATGCCGACCGAGCTGTCGGAGGCGGCGCGGGTGGACGGCGCCACGACGTGGCAGCTGTTCTGGCGGATCCACGTGCCGCTGTCGACGCCGGCGATCAGCTCGCTCGCGATCCTCCTCTTCCTCTGGACGTGGAACCAGTTCCTCCTCGCCGTGGTGCTCGTCAGCGATCCCACGCAGCGGACGATGGCCGGCGCGCTCGGCGCCTTCCAGGGGCAGTGGGGCACCGACATCCCGCTCCTGTGCGCCGGATCCCTCCTCATCCTGACGCCGACGCTCATCGTGTTCCTCGTGTTCCAGCGCCAGTTCGTGTCGGCGCTGCTGCAGGGGTCGCTGAAGGGCTGATCGGGATCGGCGTCGGGAATACCGCGCGGCGGCATCAAGTTGTAGCTACAACTGATTGACTCCCGTCCGGAGGACCCCATGTCGAACATCCCGAGCCTCGTCCCGTCGCCCACCCCGTCGCCCACGCCGTCCGCGACCGGCGCCGCCCCCGACCGCGTCCTCAACGCGGCGACGGGCATGGACGCGGTGACCCTGCGCGTCGGCGATCTCGAGCTGATGTCGACCTACTACGCCGACGCGCTCGCGCTCCAGCCGCTCGAGGAGCGCGCGCGCGGCGGCGAGGTCCACCGCGTGCTCGGTCGCGGCGCGACGCCCATGGTGCGGCTGATCGGCACGCCGGGGCTGCCTGCCGTCGATCCGCGCCAGGCGGGGCTCTTCCACACCGCGTTCCTCTTCGACGACGCGCCGTCGCTGGCGGCGACGGTGCTCCGCGCCGCGCAGGATCCGCGGAGCCGCTTCGCCGGCTCGAGCGACCACCTCGTGAGCGAGGCCTTCTACTTCACCGACCCCGAGGGCAACGGCATCGAGCTCTACACCGACCGTCCCCGCGAGCAGTGGCGATACTCGGGCGGCGAGCTGCAGATGTCGACGCTCTTCCTCGACCCGAACGAGTACCTGAAGGCGCACCTCACCGACGACGCGGTCAGCAGCGTCACGGCCGCGCACGGCAAGGTCGGCCACGTCCACCTGCAGGTCGGCGACATCGGGGCGGCGCGCGCCTTCTACATCGACGCCCTCGGGTTCGAGACGACCGTCGGCTCCTTCCCCGGAGCGCTCTTCGCGTCGGCGGGCGGCTACCACCACCACGTCGCGATGAACACATGGAACAGCGCCGGCGCCGGCCCCCGCGCCGCCGCCCTCGGCCTCGGCGACGTCGCGATCACCGTGCCGACGCGCGACGACCTCGACGCGCTCGCCGCGCGCCTGACCCACCACCGCCTGCCGTTCGCCGACACCGGTCGCGACATCGTGGTGTCCGACCCGTGGGGCACGCAGGTGACGATCGGTCTGCCCGGCGCCGCTGTCGAGGACGTGCTCGCCCGCTGAGCGCGACAGGCCGCCGACGTCGTCAGGTGGACGGCGTGCGGTCGGAGAGGATGCCTCGCCGGCTCTGCGGATCCAGGCTCTCGACGAGCGGCTCCAGCGCCTCCGCGAGGGCGTCGAGCTGGTCGCGGGAGAGCCGGTCGATCACCAGCTGCCTGACGAGCTCGATGTGACTCGGCACCGCACGGACGAGCTCGCGGCGACCGGCCGTCGTGAGCCTGACGTTGACGACCCGTGCATCGTCCGCACCCGCCACGCGCTCGACGAGATCGCGCTCGGCGAGCTTGCCGACCACGCGCGACAGGCGCGGCATCGTCGCGTTCACGGCAGCGGCGAGCTCCTTCGTGCGAAGCGTTCCGCCGTGCGCCTGCTGGAGCGTGCTCAGCACCATGAACTCGAAGTGGGTCATTCCGGCGTCCGCCTGCAGCTGCGCGTCGAGCGCCGCCGGAAGCAGCTCCGCCGTCCAGACGAGGGCGAGCCACGCGCGCGACTCGCGCTCGTCCATGCGGGGCACCTGAAACGTCATCTCGAGCGCGAGTCTAGGCGCCCGCGAGTCTAGGCGCCCGCGCGGCGACGGAGCGCGCCGCCGCTCAGGTCACTGCTGCCAGGTCTGGGGCGGCGCCGGGGGAGCGTAGCCGCGCGGGGGCAGCTGCTGGCCCGTCTCCCGGAGGGCGAGGATGACCCCGTTCTTCACCGCCGTGCGGGTGATGAGATAGCCGATCCAGATCATCAGGGCCAGCAGTGCCAGGTAGATCACGAGGCCGATGATCATCACGCCGATGCCGAGGCCGGCGATGGCGCCCGGATCGATCGGGTTGGAGCTGAGTGCGTACACGGAGGTGTCCTCTCGGTCGGATTGCCGCTCATCGTAGCCAGGCGGCGTCCGTACCTCGACGGCGCTCGGGCCGGTCGTGCGAGGATGAGGGGAGTTGCGGTCTCGACGGAGGGAACAGCGGTGAGCGAACCGATCACGCATCCGAATTCCAACAGGGTCCTGCGCGCTTCCATCTGGGTCGCCATCGGCGCCCTCATCGCCGCAGCGGTCGTCTGCGTCGTCTGGGTGCTCGTGGGCGACGCCAACGGCATGATCGCGAAGGCGTTCCTGACGATCCTGCTCCTGGCCGCCTTCGCCGGCGTCGCGATCCTCGAGGCCAACCTCGCCTCGCGCCGGCCGGCCTGGTTCGCCCTGGCCAGCATGGTGACCTGGGTCGTGATCCTCCTGATCGGCGCCTTCCTCATCTGGATGCCGGAATCCGAGGACTACTTCGGCAGCGGCATCGAGCGATTCATGAAATTCCTGCTCATCGTCCTCATCCTGCAGGGCGCTCTGCTGCACATCCGCCTCTTCTCGAAGGCGCACGACCGTCACCGCACCACGTTCACCGCGATCGTCACCTACGTCACGATCGGCCTCGTCGTGATCCTCGCGGTCATGCTCGTCCTCCCGATCATGATCGAGGAGTACGTCGTGTTCCGGCCGTTCTACTGGCGCGTGGTCGTCGCCCTCGCCATCCTCGCCGCCGTGGGGACCGCGCTCGTGCCCCTCGTCAACGCCCTGTTCGCGCCGAAGAAGGAGCGTCCCGCCGCGTCCGCGTACGCACCGCCTCCGGTGCAGCAGTGGCCGACCTACGCCGACGGAGCGACGCCGCTGCCGGCGATGCCCGACGGATCGCCCGACTGGAACGCCTACTACACGGGCCAGCCCACCTACCCGCAGGCCTACGCCGCTCCCGTCGTCCCTGTCGCCCCGGCGACCCCTCCGGCGGCTCCGGTGCCGCCCGTACCTCCCGCCGGCGACGGCGTCCCGCCGCAGCCGATGGCGCCGCCGACGGGCCCCGGCTACCAGGGCTACCCGCCGCCGCCTCCGCCGCCGCAGCAGCCGTGACCGTCTGACCAACGAGGCCGCCCGATCTCCGGGCGGCCTCGTTCGTCGTCGAGGGTCGCGCGCTCAGTGGCCGAGGAGCTCCAGGGCGGCCATCGCCGCGTTGTGCCCGCCGATGCCGCTCACGGCACCGCCGCGGCGGGCGCCCGCGCCGCACAGCAGCACGCGCTCGTGCGCGGTCGCGACGCCCCAGCGCTCCCCGGGCGTCTCGAGCGGCTCGTCGTCGGATGCCCACGGCCAGTCCAGCGGACCGTGGAAGATGTCACCGCCGATCATGCCCAGCTCGCCCTCGAGGTCGGAGGTGGTCCGGGCCTCGACGCAGGGGCTCCCGTCCGGCGCCTCGAACAGGCAGTCGGCGATCGGCTCGGCCAGCACCGCGTCCAGCGAGCTCTGCGCCGCCGCCAGCAGGGCGTCGCGCTGGGCATCGGGGTCGGCGCCGGTCATCAGCCGGTGCGGCACCTGCAGCCCGAACAGGGTGAGGGTCTGCGCTCCGCTTCGCTGCAGCTCGTCGCCCAGGATCGACGGGTCGGTGAGGGAGTGGCAGTAGATCTCGGCCGGCAGCGGCGAGGGGAGGGCGCCCGCCTCGGCGGCCGCGTGCGCGGCGTCGAGCTGGGTCATCGTCTCGTTGATGTGGAACGTGCCGGCGAACGCCGCCTCGGCAGCCACGGCGGAGTCGCGCAGCCGCGGCAGCCGGCGCAGCAGCATGTTCACCTTGATCTGCGCGCCCTCGGGGGCGGGGGCGGGTGCCGGCGCCGGCGTCGCGGCGTCCCCGCCGGCATCGGCTCCGGCGTCGCGCAGGAGCCGGTCGAGCACCGCCGGGCCCACGCCGCTCAGCACGAGCCGGCCGTGCACCGAGCCGCCGTCGGCGAGCGTCACCTCGCCGTCCGGCGAGACCGCGACCACATCGGCACCGGTGCGCAGCTCGGCGCCCGCGGCCCGTGCCGCGCGTTCGAGGGCGGCGGTGACGGTGCCCATCCCTCCGGCGGGCACATCCCAGTCGCCGGTGCCGCCGCCGATCACGTGGTACAGGAAGCAGCGGTTCTGACGCAGCGACGCGTCGTCGGCCGAGGCGAAGGTGCCGATGAGCCCGTCGGTCAGCGCGATGCCGCGGGCGAGGTCCGACGCGAGGCTCTCGCGCAGGAGCGTCCCGAGCGGCTGCTCGGTGATCGCGCTCCAGAGCCCATCGTCGCCGAACAGCGTCCGGGCCTCCTTCGCGCGGCGCAGCGGGGCCGTCACCGTCGGGAAGAGCGCGGCCGCCATCGGGAGCAGCCGGTCGGAGAACGCGGCGAACCGCTCCGCCTCGTGGGCGTCGCCGGTGGCCCGGAGGAAGCTCGCTGCAGTGGCGAGCGCGTCGCCGTTGTCGACGAGGATGCCGCGCCGCGGATCCGCCGGGTCGGGTGTGTACGAGGAGTAGCGTCGCCGGCGGAGGTCGAGGCGCAGATCCAGATCGTCGACGATCTGCGCGGGCAGCAGGCTCACGAGGTAGGAGTAGCGCGACAGCCGGGCGTCGACGCCGTCCCACGGCCGCTCCGACACCGCCGCGCCGCCGAGGTGGTCCTGCCGCTCGAGCACGACCACCCGCCGACCTGCGCGGGCGAGGTAGGCGGCGGCCACCAGCGCGTTGTGGCCCCCGCCGACGATGACGACATCGTGCGAGGCGGAGCCTGCGGACCCGGACGGCTGCGACGCGGAGTGACTCATGGCGTCCACGGTATCGGCGTAGCGTGGAGTGCATGGTGGATTCCTCGGCAGCCGATGAGACGAACGGATCGATCGACCTGGCGGAGCTCCTCGCGCTCGCCGTCGGCATCGCCCGGGAGGCGGGGGAGCTCGCTCGCCGACGCCGCAGCGAGGGCGTCTCGGTCGCCGCGACGAAGTCCACACTCGCCGACGTCGTGACCGAGGCCGATCGCGAGGTCGAGGACCTCATCCGCGCGCGCCTGTCGGAGGCACGACCGCACGACGGCTTCCTCGGCGAGGAGGGCGGCGCCGAGGGCGGCACCACCGGCATCACCTGGGTCGTCGACCCGATCGACGGCACCGTCAACTACCTCTACGGCATCCCGCACTACGCGGTCAGCATCGCCGCCGTCTCCGGCGAGCCGGTCGCGACGCGTTGGCGCCAGCTGGTGGGGGTCGTGTTCAATCCGGTCACCGGCGAACTGTTCCATGCCACGCGCGGCGGCGGCGCATGGCTCGGTGAGCAGCGCCTGCGGGTGGGTGCTCCGGGACCGGCGGGAGCTCTCGTCGCGACGGGTTTCGGATACGACCCGGCCACCCATGAGGGCGACTTCGCCCGACTGCGCCGCGTGATGCCGCTCGCGCGCGACATCCGCCGCGCGGGCGCTGCGTCGCTCGACCTGGCGTTCGTCGCCGCCGCGCGTCTCGACGGCTACTTCGAGCGCGGGCTGCACCCGTGGGACCACGCCGCCGGGGGACTCCTCGTGCTCGAGGCCGGCGGGCGGCTCGGGGGAGTCCCGGGCGACGCGCCCGGTCGGGAGATGACGATCGCCGCGGGCGAGCCGCTGTTCGACCGCATCTGCGCCGCGGTATATCAGTGACCGTCCATGGCATTCTCAGGCGGACCGCGATAGTGTTTACCCGATCGTTACCTTTTATGCCCGAAGGGTGACGATCGATCCAAGCCCGATCCAAGCCCCCCGAACTACCGCGCACCCGACGCGCCCGACCGAGAGCCTGCACTTTTGACTTTCGACGCCCCTCTGGCCGACGCCGTACCCACGCGTCGCTCCAGTCGTGCCACCGCGCCCGCCGCCCCGGCGGTGATGACGCGTGCCGAGCTGCGCCGCCTGCGCGAGCAGCAGACCCCCGCGGCGGCGATCGAGGCGCCCGTCGTCGACAGCGCCGCGGCGTCGGACGAGGCTCCCCTCGTCGCCCCGCAGCACACCGAGCCCGCCAACGGGCCGATTCCCTCTCTGGCCCAGACCGTCGTCGCCGAAGCGACGGCCGCCACCGCCCCCCTCCGACGCCGGGACCGCGCACACGCGAACCCCGGCGTTTCCACGTTGATCGACGCGAACGCCGCTGCCGCCCTGCCGCTGAGCTTCGTGGCCGCTCACGCCGACCCCTGCATCGTGGACGAGTTCGAGCGCGCTGCGCGCCTTCTCTCGTTCACGGGCCAGACGCCGATCCAGACCGACCCGGTCGCCGAGGCCCCCGTGGCCGTCGCCCATGTCGTCCGGCGCCGGCGCCGCGTCTCGTTCAAGCGCGTCGCCGCGACCTCGTTCTCGCTCGGCGTGATGTCGATCGTCGGCCTCCTCGCCGTCGGCACGACGCTCCCGGCATCGGCGATCTCGGCTGCCGGAGTCGGGGCAGACATCGCCGCCGTCGCCCCGGCACCCGCGGCGACCGAGAACATCCAGGCCTACGTCTCCTCGACCGACGTCGACAGCACGCTCGAGCGCTCGTCGGAGTTCGACGTCGCCTCCATGGCCGACATCGCCGCGGACTCGGGCGTGACGCAGTTCGCGGGCACCTGGGTCAGCGACCCAAGCGCAGCCATCCAGTGGCCGTTCCCCGTCGGCGTGCCGATCTCGGCGGCCTACGGCTCGCAGACCTACCTGTCGAAGTTCTCCTCCCCGCACCGCGGTGTCGACCTCACCCCGGGCACCGGCGCGGAGGTGCACGTCATCGCCGACGGCACCGTGCGCATCGCCACCGAGGCCGGCGGCGACTACGGCGTGACGGTCGTGGTGGACCACGTCATCGACGGGCGCCTCGTCTCCACGCGGTACGCGCACATGCAGTACGGCTCGCTCCAGGTGTCGCAGGGCGACACCGTCTCGGTCGGCGACGTGCTCGGTCGCGTGGGCCAGACCGGCAAGGCGACCGGTCCCCACCTCCACTTCGAAGTGCTGCTCGACGGCACGACGCACACCGACCCCATCGCCTGGATGGAGCAGCACACCGAAGGGTGACGCCGGTTCGGACGGATGCCGGTGCTCTGGTATTCTGTTCTGGTTGCCCGCACGCGGGCAGCACGCCCCGATAGCTCAGTGGCAGAGCACTTCCATGGTAAGGAAGGGGTCGTCAGTTCAATCCTGACTCGGGGCTCGCACGACACCTTCGGGTAGAACGCGGCAGGGTAGCTCAGCTGGTCAGAGCGCACGACTCATAATCGTGAGGTCGCGGGTTCAAGCCCCGCTCCTGCTACAGATGAAGGCCCTCACTTCCGCGCAATCACGCGGTGGAGAGGGCCCTTTGCTGTTTCTCTGGCGATCAGGTTCGCCGATGGCCGGATTCGGGTCGATGATCACCCGTCGAACGTGATTCACCGGGCTGCGGCTCGGCCGCAGCCCGGTGAATCTATTGCTGGATGAAGGCCAGGATGTCGGGGTTGATGACGTCGGCGTGGGTGGTCAGCATCCCGTGGGGGAAGCCCTCGTAGATCTTGAGGGTCGAGTTGCTGAGCAGCTTGTGCTGCTTGAGCGCCGCGTCCTCATAGGGCACGACCTGGTCGTCGTCTCCCTGGAGCACGAGCACGGGGACCGTGATCGCCCTCAGGTCCTCGGTCTGGTCGGTCTCGGAGAACGCCTTGATGCCCTCGTAGTGGGCGAGCGCGCTGCCCGTCATGCCCTGTCGCCACCAGTTCGCGACGACGGGCTCCGACAGGGTCGCACCGTCGCGGTTGAAGCCGTAGAACGGGCCGGAGGCCACGGCCTGGAAGAACTCGGCGCGGTTGGCGGCGAGGGCACTGCGGAAACCGTCGAAGACGGAGATCGGGGTGCCCTGGGGGTTGGCGTCGGTCTGCACCATCAGCGGTGGGACGGCGGAGACCAGGACGGCCTTGGCCACGCGCCCCTGCGGCTGCCCGAACTTGGCCACGTACCGAGCGACCTGGCCGCCGCCCGTGGAGTGGCCGATGTGGATCGCGTCGTGAAGGTCGAGATGTTCCACGACGGCCGAGGCGTCGCTCGCGTAGTGGTCCATGTCGTGACCGGTGCCGATCTGCGAGGACCGGCCGTGCCCCCGACGGTCACTCGCGATCACGCGGTAGCCCTTGCCGAGGAAGTAGAGCATCTGGGCGTCCCAGTCGTCCGAGGACAGGGGCCACCCGTGGTGGAACATGATGGGCTGCGCGTCGCGGTCGCCCCAGTCCTTGAAGTAGATCTCGGCGCCGTCGCTGGTGGTGATGTATGCCATGGTCTTGCCTTTCTTGTGCCGCCCGAGGTCTCCCTCGGCGTCACGGGGGAGTGGTGGGGAGTGAGAGGTGAGTGGTCAGCCGAGCTCGGCGATCGCGTCGGTGATCACGGCCGTGACCTCGGCGGGGTGCGATCGCATCACGAGGTGCGGGGCGTCGATCTCGATGACCCCGCGGAGGCCGGCTCGCTGATAGCCGAATCGTTCGACATCGGGGTTGATCGTGCGGTCCGCGCTGGACACGATTCCCCAGCCCGGCTTCGTCTTCCAGGCGGCGACGGGCGCCGGCTCTCCGAACGCGAGCGCGGCGAGAGGCCGCTGCGACACGGCGAGGACTTCTGCGACGTCGCGATCGACCCCGGCGGCGAAGATGTCGGGGAACGCGTCGACGTTCACCGACACGTCGGTTCCGGGCTCGGCCCCCTCGATCGGGAACGGGGTGTAGATGAGGTTGGATGCCAGGTCGGAGTCGGGGAAGCCGCCCTGCAGCTGCCCCAGGCTCTCACCCTCGTCGAGGGCGTATCCCGAGATGTAGACGAGGCCGACGACGTTCTCAGCAGCGCCGGCCACGGTGATCACAGCACCCCCGTAGCTGTGGCCGGCCAGGAGCACCGGCCCGTCGATCTCTTCGACGACGGAGCGGATGTAGGCCGAGTCGCCCAGCAGGCTGCGGTTCGGCACGGCCGGAACGACCACCCGGAAGCCGCGGTCGAGCAGCATCCGGGTCACGGGTGCGAAGCTCGCCGCGTCGGCGAAGGCTCCGTGGACGAGAACGATGGTGGGGGAGGTCATTGCGGGGCATCCCTTCTGAACGGTGGATGCCCGTCACGCTAGAACCCGGCGCCCCGCGGTGTCGTGGCCCTGCGAGTACACGTCACTGCGCTGGGTCAGTCCGTCGCGCGCGGGTGCTCACCGTCGCCACGATCACCGTCTTCGCCAAGACCTCGACGCCCCGATCCGCGGTACTGCGCGAGACGACTGTTCGAGGTGGGGGTCGATGCGCCGGGGGTGGGCAGCTGCGCGGTGCCGTCGAGGAGCGCCGCGCGCAGCTCGACGAGCGCCCGTTCGCCCACGCTTCCCGGAATCCCGTAGCAGACGACCGTGTACAGCCCCGCGTGCGCCTCGAGGATCTGCCACTTCATCTCGACCCAGCCGTGCGCGGGGAAGTAGTTCGGCGCGACGCCCGAGGTCAGCGGCAGCGCCTCATGTTCCCGCCACATCCGTCGGAAGTCGTCGTCCTCGAGCAGCAGGGCGATGATCTGCTGCCACCGGGCGTCCGACGGGTTCCCGTAGTAGCGCACGCGAGATACCGTCGTGCGCGCACCGTCCAGCCACGACGGCAGCTCGCGCAGCTCCGGGGGCGCCTCGAACTGCATCAGCGCGAGGTTGTTGCCCACCTCGACGTATCCAGGGGCGACAGCCCTGATCAGATCGTTCACGACCAGGATGTCCTGGTTGCGGTCGATGATGTACGCCGCCGTATGGTCCCAGTGCGTGATCATCTCGACGAGATCCGGCGGTGGCTCTTCGCCCTGATGAACCTCGTACCGGGCCTCAGAGTCCGGCAGCGCCAACCGCTGCAGGTAGGCCATCCCCGCCCGGTCCAAGCGCAGCGCCCGCGCCAGCGAATTGCAGACCTGCAACGACATCTGATGCCCGCTGCCCTGCTCGAGGCGCCGATAGTATTCGGCGCTGATGCCCGCAAGGCGAGCCACCTCTTCGCGCCGCAGACCGCGCACGCGCCTGTTCGCGTCGACCGGCAGCCCGACGGCCTGCGGTGTCAAGGCCGCACGCCGTGCCCGGAGAAAGCTTGCGAGAGCGCTCTTCTCCACAGGGGATGCGTCTGAAGTCACCGCCACATCATCGCACCACGACCACCGGAGGGCACCCGTCCGTGGGCTGCTCTCTCACCGAGCCGTCGAACGGGTCCGCCTGCGGTGTCCGGCGGCCCAGCGAGCGACGAACGCACCTGAGCGCCCGAGGATGGCGCACGCCGCGCAGACGGCGCCCACGACGATCGACGCCTCCTCGCCTGAGGTCCGCGCGGACGACGACGCCACGGCGCCGAGAATCGCCCCGATGATGAACGCGACCACCCCGAACACCACCACGTGCAGACCGATCGGCCGCACTCGCCGCAGCGCCCGACCCAGAAGCCACGCGATGGGCGCCGCTGCCCAGGTGATGAGGAGCGACACGACCGCGATGGCCGTGAAGAGGAAGCCTTCGAACCCCGGCGCGATGTACGTTCCGGGGCTGTTCATCAGGGCGAGGACCGCACACACGAGCGCTGCCCACGCGAGTGTGACGAACCAGAAGAGGTCGCCTCCCCGGAACGGGTGCACATCGTCGTCAGCCATGTCCTGGCTATGCGGCTTCCCGGTCATGTTGGCCCCACCATAGACGGTGCCATCTCGCGGCGTCGACCACCTTCCGGGGCGACTCGACCTGGCCACGCAGGTCGTCGACCGCGGCGGTTCTCCGGGGCTCTCCGCTCCACGGCGCTATCCGTCGTCCGCGCCGCTCGCGACCGACGCGGGCAGCTCCTCGCGCCGATAGGAGGGAAGGCGGCTGGCGGGGAAGATCGCGACCGCGCTCACCCCGGCGAGGATCAGGAGCCCGAGTCGGAGCGCGCCCAGGCGTGCGGACTCGTTGAGCGCCACGGCGGCGTCGACCTGGGCCGGTGTCGCGTCGGTCTCCGCCAGCACCTCTCGGAGCCGGTCGTTGCTCACGAAGTTGGTGCGGTCGAGGTCGACCTGCGCGACGAGCTCGTCGGGCAGCTCCGGGTGCGCCGCTGTCGCCGCGGCGACGTTGGTGGTGAGGATGCCGACCAGCAGCGCGCCGGCCACGGCCGTGCCGACGGCCGACGCCAGGTTCTGGGTGGTGCCGCGCACGGATCCGACGTCGCCGGCGAGCTCCTTCGGCGACGCGGTGACGAGCACGTTGAAGACGAGGGTGACCAGCGCCCCCTGTCCGACGCCGAAGACGATGAGCCCCAGGATCGTCGGCAGGGTCTCCCAGTTGTTCGTCACGACGAACGCCAGCCAGATGAGGGCGACGGTGGTGAGCGAGAAGGAGAAGACGCCGATGGTGCGAGGGCTGAACCGGCCGTAGAAGCGGACGACCAGGGTCGCCGTGACGAACACGGTCAGGTTGAACGGCAGCATGGCCAGCGACGTGTCGAACGGGGTGCGCCCCTGGACGATCTGGATGTAGAGCGGGACCGTGAAGTTCAGGGCCGCCTCGAGCGCGACGACCGTGAACATCGCGTAGATCGCGGCGCGCTCCTGGCTGGAGCCGAACACGGTCAGCGACACCAGGGGGACCTTGCCTGCGCGCGTCCGCCGGCGCGTCCAGAGGAAGAACGACTGGACGAAGAGAACGCCGACGATCACGAGGACCGGAGCGGGGGAGAGGCCGACGATGTCGAACGGCGCATCGGGGCGCGCGTGCAGGAGCCCCCATCGGTTGAGGTTGTTGACGCCGAGCGTCAGGCTGACGATGCCGGCCCCGATGAGGAGAGCGGCCGCGACGTCGATCTTCACAGCGGGGTTGCCCGGGGCCGACCTCAGCCGCGAGCTGAATCCGAGCACGGCGAGAGCGAGCACGAGCACGATGCCGAACACGGGACGCCAGCCGACGAGGGTGGCCAGCGTGCCGCCGACGAGGAACGCCGTCACGCCGGCGATCGCCCGGGCGGATCCGAGCGCGCCGATGGCGGTCGCCTGCTGCGGGCCGCGGTAGTTCTCTGCGATCAGCGCGACGAGCGACGGCACGATGATGGCGGCGGCGGCGCCCGCGAGCGCCTGGGCGAAGATCACCCATCCCACCCCCGGGGCGAGGATCATCGTCAGCGCCGACGCGGCGAAGACGACGACCACGATGCGGAAGACGAGCACCCATCCGACCCGCTGGCCGATCTTCGCGCCGACCATGACCAGAGCGGCGACGACGAGTCCGTACGTGACGATGGCGGTGCTGACGTCGGTGGGCGGCACGCCGAAGTCGTCCACCATGCCGCCGAGCGACACGGGCAGCGCGGACACGTTGAACGACATGAGCACCTGTGCGAGGAAGAGGCCCACCATCGGCGTCCACGACGCGCGGATGCCGGTGTCCTCCGGGGTGCGGGTGTCGGTCATGGGGCGACCTCCGGAACGGGTGGAGCGGTGCGCGGGGTGGAGGCGAAGACGTTCAGCCCCAGGGTGCGCGACAGGTGGGCTGCGGCGATCTGGCCGCGGACGCTGTTGCCGGCGGTGTCCAGGCGCGGTGCGTACGAGCCGACGGCGCCCTTGCCCGGGGCGATCGTGACGAGCCCTCCCGCCACACCGGACTTGCCGGGGAGGCCGATCTCGAACAGCCACTCCCCGGATCTCTCGTAGAGTCCGCTCGCGGCGAGGACGGCGAGGGTGTCGCGGGCGACCTCGGCGCCGACCACGCGCTCGCCGGTGACCGGGTTGACGCCCCCGTCGGCGAGGGTCGCACCCATGACGGCCAGGTCGTGGGCGTCCACGAGCAGCGCGCACTGCCTGGTGTAGACCTCCACGACGCCGTCGGGATCGTGGCGGATGCGCCCGTAGCTCTCCAGCAGGCGGGCGATGGCGCGATTGCGCTGGTTGGTCGCGGACTCCGAGGAGAACACGACCTCATCCACGTCGAGCGTGCGGCCGGCGAAGGCCGACAGGCCCCGGTGGATGGTCTCCCACCGCTCGTCGGGCGAGTCTCCGGGGATGAGCGCGGTCGTGGCGAGCGCGCCGGCGTTGACCATCGGGTTCATCGGATGTCCGTCGTTCAGCTCGATCGCCACCACGGAGTTGAACGGGAGGCCCGTGTTGTTCACGCCGACGGTCGCCAGCGCCTGCTCGTGGCCGACGGCGTCGCAGAGGAGCGCGTAGACGAAGGCCTTGGAGATCGACTGGATCGAGAACTCGACGCGGCTGTCGCCGATGTCGTGCACGGAGCCGGTGACATCGACCAGGCTGAGGCCGAACGCCTCGGGATCCGCCTCGGCGAGGACGGGGATGTAGTCGGCGACGGCGCCCTCTCGGTGGGCGAGGGCGTGGTCGTAGGCTGCCCGGAGCGCCAGGGACACGCCGTCGCGCGGCGGCAGCGTCCCCGTGTGCGAGGCCTGTGCGACTCCGGCGACGTCCAGTTCCACCAGCGGCCTCCTTCGGTGCTGCTGGGGCACAGCATGGCACAGGACCGCCCGCGCTGCGACGGCCCCGCCACGAGGCTGCGCGGCGCCTACGCTGGTGCGATGACCGACCTCCCCTCCCCGCTTCCCCCGGCAGCACGGTCCGCGCGCGAGGTCGCCGACTGGCGCCGCCGGGTCTTCGACCTGTACGCGCGCGTGCGCGCGACGGCAGATCCCGCCGCGGGGCACCGGATCTGGCGTCGTGGTCGCGACGAGCTCATGGCGCGGCACCCGGCGACGCCGCTGCTCCCCGCCGACCGCGAGCACTTCAGAGAATTGCCGGTCGCACCGTACGATCCGGCCTGGCGATTCGAGCTGCCGCTCCGCGAGGCGGAGCCCGAGACGTTCGCGTTCACGTCCGGCACCGACGGCGTCGTGACCTTCGAGCGGGTCGCGCGCGTGGAGGTGCCCGGCGCCGGTCCGCTCGACGTCTGGCGGCTGACGTCGTACGGCGGGGGCCTGTTCATCCCGGTGCGCGACCGGCTCGCCGGCCGGCCGGGGGGCACGTACGGCGGCGGGCGCTACCTCGTGGACACGATCAAGGGAGCCGACCTGGGGCCCGCGCTGGCGACGGAGGAGACGGATGCGGGCGTCGGCATGGACGGCGCCGGCCGCATCGTGCTCGACTTCAACTTCGCCTACAACCCGTCGTGCGCGTACGACCCCGCGTGGGCGTGTCCGCTGGCGCCGGCCGGCAACGTCCTGCCGGTCGAGGTCCCCGTGGGGGAGCGGTACGGCGCGGGGGTGTGACAGAGCCCCCACCGATGGCCCCGACGATGTCCCCCAACCCGTCGGGGCCACCGCGCGAGCGAGGCGGGCACACGGTGGCCAACCGGACCCTTTTTCCACCCAGAGGGCCGCTCACGCTACACCAGGAGAACGTATGCGGGTACCGCTCGCCCGCCGAGGGCGTTGACGGGGCCCGCCGAGCTTGATATGCGCCGACGGCCATACGACCCACCTACGGCGACACGCCCGAGGCTGCAAGGGCGGGCGCGAGACCACCTGCTGCCCTAGCCTGGCCGTGCGGGTTCACTTCATCGCAGATGACACTCCCCCCGTGTCCTTGGAGTCCCCAGCTCCGCGCGACGTACCCGCCGGAGCCCTCTCGGCCTCACGGCCTCGAGAGGGCTCTGTCGCGCGCGAGCACCGGCGAGACGGCGACGCGTTCGCTAGATCTGATGAGAGACCTCTCATTCCGCGTGATGAAAGCGGGGAATCGCCGTCTCCCTATTCAGGCGTCCTCTTGTTCGGCTGACGCCCACGGCCTGGGGCCGACCGCGATCCGGGGGGAGGCGGAAAGGCCCCAGGCCACTGATCCCGCCGCGCACCGCGCGCCGTCCCGTGATGCCGACGCCCCCAGAAGGTGTCAGGCTGGGGGGATGAGCATTCCCGACATCACCCTCAACGACGGCCACACGATCCCTCAGCTCGGCTTCGGCGTCTTCAAGGTCGACCCCGGCGAGACGGAGCGCATCGTCAGCGACGCCCTCGAGGCCGGGTACCGCCACATCGACACTGCGGCGGTCTACCGCAACGAGGAGGGCGTGGGCCGCGCCATCGCCGCCAGCGGGATCCCGCGCGACGAGCTGTTCGTGACGACCAAGCTCTGGAACTCGGAGCAGGGCACCGACTCGACGCGCGCCGCGCTGGCGACGAGCCTCGAGACGCTGGGCCTCGATCACGTCGACCTCTACCTGATCCACTGGCCGCGTCCCGATCTCGACCGCTACGTGGCGTCGTGGCAGACCCTCGAGGAGCTGCGCGGCGAGGGCCTCACGCGCTCGATCGGCGTCTCCAACTTCCACCGCCCGCACCTGGAGCGCCTGCTCGCCGAGACAGACACCGTGCCGGCCGTGAACCAGATCGAGCTCCACCCGGCGTTCGCCCAGCGGGAGCTGCGGGCGTTCGGCGAGGGTCACGGCATCCGCACCGAGGCCTGGGGCCCGCTCGGGCAGGGCAAGTACGACCTCTTCGGCGAGCAGGCGGTGCAGGCTGCCGCGTCGGCGCACGGCGCGACGCCGGCGCAGGTCGTCATCCGCTGGCACCTGCAGCACGGCATCATCGTTTTCCCCAAGTCGTCGACCCGCGAGCGCATCGCGGAGAACATCGATGTCTTCGGCTTCGAGCTGACCGCCGACGAGATGGCGGCGATCGATGCGCTCGACCGTGGCCTGCGCGTGGGCGCCGACCCGGACACCGCCACGTTCTGACCGGGAACTGAGCAACCGCCGAGCCCACACGCTGCAGCCGAACCGACACGGTTCGTGCGCTCGCAGCGTGTGGGCTCGGCGCTTTCGTGTCGGCTCGCGAAACTGCTCGCACTTGCCGCCGGGGCCCGGGGACTGATATTCCTGAGGGGACGGGATGGGGGTCCCGTGCATCGATCACTGGGGGGATTCGATGAGCGACGTCATTCTGGTGCCGGCAGTCTTCCGCTGCCCGGACCACGACAACCACGAACTGCTGACCGCGCGCGTGCGCGAGCAGGTCGACCGCGAGGCGGCCTGGTTCGGCGAGCGGACGTCGGAGGTGTTCCGCGTCTCGGTCGTGTGCCCGGGCTCGGCACACGCCCCGGCGCCGCATCGCCGCGTCTACGACGGCACCTGGACGCGCGCGGCCGTGGCCGCCCGCGTCGCCTGATCCGGGGAGACGAGAAGGCCGCGTCGGTCGCGTTCGCGGCCGGCCGACGAGACCGCGGCGTCGTCAGGGCGTCGGGTCGATGATCAGCGTGCGCGTGGGTCCCGGCGTCGGGGTCGGGCCGCCGCCGGAGGCGACGCTCCACACACCGCCGACGATCGCGACGATCGCGACGGCGATCGCGAAGATCTGCCAGCGCTGCCATTCGCGGCGCGGTCGTGCGGGGCGGCGCGGGTCGTTCGTCACGCGCCGAGTCTAGACGGGGCGGCCACGCGACCCGCCTCGCGTCGCGCTGTCAGCGAACGCCCGCCCACGGGCCGGAGCGACGTCGGGGGCCGGCGTTAGCATGAACCGTTCGCCGCTGTCCGACTTCGGAGGTCCTGCATGCTCGGCAAGCTCTTGGTGCGCTACCTGACGAAGTACAAGTGGTGGCTGACGGGAGTGCTGGTCTTCCAGTTCGCGTCGGCGATGGCCTCGCTGTACCTCCCTCGGCTGAACGCCGACATCATCGACAACGGCGTCGCCGCCGGCGACACCGCCTACATCTGGTCGCACGGCATGCTCATGCTCGGGGTGGCGCTCGGTCAGATCGTCGCCTCCGTCATCGCCACCTACTTCGCCGCACGTGCGGCGATGAGCGCGGGCCGCGACATCCGCCGCGACGTCTACCAGAAGGTCAGCGGCTTCTCGGAGCGCGAGGTCTCCCGCTTCGGCGCGGGCACCCTGATCACCCGCAACACCAACGACGTCCAGCAGGTCCAGATGCTCGCCATGATGGGGGCGACCATGCTCGTGACCGCCCCGCTGCTTGCGGTGGGCGGCATCATCATGGCGCTCCAGCAGGATGTCGGACTGAGCTGGCTCATCGGCGTCGCCGTGCCCGTGCTGCTCGTGGTGGCGGGTCTCATCATCAGCCGCATGGTCCCGCTGTTCCGGCAGTACCAGCAGAAGCTCGACGCCGTGAACCGGATCATGCGCGAGCAGCTCACCGGCGTGCGCGTCGTGCGCGCGTTCGTCCGCGAGCGCATCGAGGAGGAGCGCTTCCGCGTCGCCAACACCGACATCATGATCGTCGGCCGCAAGGTCGGCTCGCTGTTCGTGCTGATGTTCCCCCTCGCCATGCTGGTGCTGAACGTCACCGTCGTCGGCGTGATCTGGTTCGGCGGCATCCAGGTCGATCAGGGCAACGTGCAGATCGGCACGCTGTTCGCCTTCATGCAGTACGTCGGCCAGATCCTCATGGGCGTGCTGATGGCGACGTTCATGACGATCATGATCCCGCGTGCGGCGGTCTCGGCGGACCGGATCGGCGAGGTGCTCGACTCCGACGACCAGCTGACGCGGCCGGCCCAGCCGGTGTCGGTGTTCCCGGCGCCGGGAACGGTCGAGTTCGACGACGTGTCCTTCACCTATCCGGGCGCGGAGTCGCCGGTGCTCGAGGGACTGAGCTTCCGTGCCGAGCCGGGCGAGACCCTGGCGATCGTCGGCTCCACCGGATCGGGCAAGACCACTCTCGTGTCGCTGATCCCGCGGCTGTTCGACGTCACCGGCGGCAGCGTGCGCGTCGCGGGAGTCGACGTGCGCGACGCCGATCTCGACCTCCTGTGGCGCGGCATCGGCTACGTCCCGCAGCGGGCCTTCCTCTTCACCGGCACGGTCGCCTCGAACCTGCGGTTCGGGCGCGAGGACGCCACTGACGAGGAGCTGTGGGCCGCTCTCGAGATCGCACAGGGCAAGGACTTCGTCGAGGAGATGGAGGGCGGCCTCGACGCCCGCATCTCGCAGGGCGGCACCAACGTCTCCGGCGGTCAGCGGCAGCGGCTCGCCATCGCCCGCGCCATCGTGCATCAGCCCGACATCCTCGTCTTCGACGACTCGTTCTCGGCCCTCGACGTCTCCACCGACGCCAGGCTCAGGCAGGCGCTCTGGCGCGCGCTGCCCGGGGTGACGAAGATCGTCGTCGCCCAGCGGATCTCGACCGTGACCGGCGCCGACCGCATCGTCGTCCTCGACGACGGCCGGGTGGTCGGCCTCGGCACGCACGACGAGCTGCTGGCGGGCAACGACACGTACCGCGAGATCGTCGAGTCGCAGCTGGGGGTGGACGCATGAGCGGCACGGGGTCGGATGAGAAGACCATGACCGAGGAGGAGCGCCTCGACCTGGAGCGCGCCGAGCAGGCGCGACTGAACTCCGGAGACTGGGACTCGGTCGCGCCGGGCAAGGCCGCCGACTTCGGCAAGAGCTTCGCCCGGATGATCGGGCTGCTCGGCCCGCACAAGTGGGCCTTCGTCTTCGTGTCGATCATGGGGGCGATCGGCGTCGTGCTCGCCGTCATCGCGCCGAAGGTGCTCGGCGAGGCCACGAACCTCATCTTCGAGGGCGTGATGTCGAGGTCGCTCGCCGAGTTCTTCCCGGCCGGCGCGACGCAGGCCGAGGTCGTCGCCGCGCTCCGCTCGTCCGGGCAGACCGATCAAGCCAACATGGTCGCGGCCATGCAGGACTTCCGGGTCGGCGCGGGCGTCGACTTCGATCAGCTGCGCTGGGTGGTCGTCGCCGTCCTCGCGATCTACGTCGTCTCGGCGGTGCTGACCTGGCTCCAGGGTTACGTGATCAACGTGATCATGGTGCGGTCGATGTGGCGCCTGCGCGAAGAGGTCGAGGCGAAGATCAACCGCCTGCCGCTCGCGTACTTCGACCGCGTGCAGCGCGGCGAGCTCATCTCGCGCGTCACCAACGACATCGACAACATCACGCAGACGATGCAGCAGGCGCTGTCGACGGCCGTGACGAACATCCTCACCGTCGTCGGCGTGCTCGTCATGATGTTCTCCATCTCGTGGCAGCTCGCGATCGTCGCGCTGATCGCGCTGCCGCTCATGGCCGTGGTCTTCGGCGTGATCGGCCCGCGCTCCCAGAAGGCGTTCGCCACCCAGTGGCAGAAGGTGGGGCGCCTGAACGCCCGCGTCGAGGAGTCCTTCTCCGGCCACGCCCTCGTGCGCGTCTACGGTCGTGAGGAGGACTCGCGCGAGAAGTTCCAGGACGAGAACGAGGAGCTGTACCAGGCCTCGTTCAAGGCGCAGTTCCTCTCGGGCCTCATGATGCCGTCGATGATGTTCATCGGCAGCCTCACCTATGTCGGCATCGCCGTGCTCGGCGGGCTCATGGTGGCATCGGGTCAGCTGCGTCTCGGCGACGTCCAGGCCTTCATCCAGTACTCGCAGCAGTTCACCCAGCCGCTGTCCGAGCTCGGCGGCATGGCCGCCGTCGTGCAGTCCGGCACCGCCTCGGCGGAGCGGGTCTTCGAGCTGCTCGATGAGCCGGAGCAGGAGGCGGACGACGCCGACGCGTCCGCCATCGTCGACGGGCGGGGCGTCATCGAGTTCGAGCACGTGGCGTTCTCGTACTCGCCCGACAAGCCGCTCATCCGCGACCTGTCATTCCGGGTGGAGCCGGGGCAGACCGTCGCGATCGTGGGACCGACAGGGGCGGGCAAGACCACCCTGGTGAACCTGCTGATGCGCTTCTACGAGCTCGACGGCGGACGGATCCTGCTCGACGGCCAGGACATCGCCGAGCTCGCGCGCGACGACGTCCGCTCGCGCACCGGCATGGTGCTGCAGGATCCGTGGCTGTTCGCCGGAACGATCCGCGAGAACATCCGCTACGGCAACGAGGGCGCCACCGACGACGAGATCGTCGACGCCGCCGTCGCGACCCGGGTGGACCGCTTCGTCCACTCCCTCCCCGACGGCTACGACACCGTCCTCGACGAGGACGCCGCGAACGTCTCGGCAGGCGAGAAGCAGCTCATCACGATCGCGCGCGCCTTCGTGGCGCAGCCCGCCGTCCTCATCCTCGACGAGGCGACGAGCTCGGTCGACACCCGCACCGAGCTGCTCCTGCAGCATGCGATGTCGGCACTGCGCGAGGGACGCACGTCGTTCGTGATCGCCCACCGGCTCTCGACCATCCGCGACGCCGACCTCATCCTCGTGATGGAGCACGGCGACATCGTCGAGAAGGGCAGCCACGACGAGCTGATCGCCGCCCAGGGAGCGTACTGGCGCCTGTACCGCTCGCAGTTCGAGAAGGCGGCGGCCGAAGAGCCCGCCGCGGTCGAGCCTCAGGAGCCGGAGCCCGCGGCGTGACGGCGCGGGACGCCGCGCGCGGTCCGCGCTACGTCGTCGCCTGCCTGGGCATCGGCCTGCTCGCCGGACTCCTGTCGGGTCTGTTCGGCGTGGGCGGCGGCACCGTCATCGTGCCGCTGCTGCTCCTCTTCCTCCACTTCGACCAGCGCCTCGCCGCCGGCACGTCGCTGGCCGCGATCGTGCCGACGGCGTCCGTCGGCGTCGTGTCCTACGCCGTGCACGGCTCGGTCGCGTGGATCCCGGCGCTGATCCTCGCCGTGGGAGCGGTGGTCGGGGCCCAGCTCGGCACCTGGCTGCTGGCGCGTCTCCCGCAGAACGCGCTCCGCTGGGGGTTCATCGGCTTCCTCCTGGTCGTCATCGTCATGCTGTTCATCGTCGTGCCGTCCCGCGACGCCGAGCTGGAGCTCACCGTGCTCACCGGCCTCGGCCTCGGCGGCCTCGGGGTGTTCACCGGCATCATGGCCGGGCTCCTGGGCGTCGGCGGCGGCGTGATCGTGGTGCCCGCGCTCATGTTCCTGTTCGGCACGAGCGACCTCGTCGCCAAGGGCACGTCGCTGCTGATGATGATCCCGACCGCGGTGTCGGGCACGCTCGGCAACCTGCGTCGCCGCAACGTCGACCTCGTGGCGGCCGCGCTCATCGGGGTGGCGGCGTGCACGACGACCGCGCTCGGTGCGTGGCTGGCGACCCTCCTCGACCCGCTCACGTCGAACATCCTCTTCGCCGGCTTCCTCGCCTTCATCGCGGTGCAGCTGAGCGTCCGCGCCTGGCGTGCCCGCTCGGCGCGGTGACGGCTCGCACCGCGTGTGCACCGGGCTTTGTCCGGTCGCCCCGCCCCGTCGCCGCGGGTGGCCTCGGTAGGATTGCACGGTGTCCGTGAACCCTGAGCTCGTCGGTCGAGACTTCCCGCCGACTCCGCCGTACCTCGTCGGCCGCGAGAAGGTGCGCGAGTTCGCGCGCGCCGTGTTCGCCACCGACCCGCAGCACACCGACCCCGCCGCCGCGCAGCGGCTCGGCTACTCCGACGTGGTCGCGCCGCCCACCTTCGCGATGGTGATCCAGGACCTGACGCTCCAGCAGCTCCTGAGCGAGCCCGACTCCGGGATCGCGCTCGAGCGCACCGTGCACGCCGAGCAGCGGTTCCGCTACACGCGTCCCATCGTCGCGGGCGACGAGCTGACCGCGCGGCTGCAGGTGACCGGCGTGCGACCTTTCGGCAAGGGGGCCATGGTCACCAGCGAAGCCGAGATCACCGACGCCGGCGGATCCCACGTGGTCACCGCCGTGTCGGTGCTGCTGATCGGAGGCGAGGAATGAGCTCTTCGGCGAATGCGGACGACCGCACGGCGGCCGCCATCGAGGTCGGCACGGTCGTCGCCGAGCGCACCGTCCACCTGACGCGCGAATCGCTCGTGCGGTACGCCGGGGCCTCGGGCGACTTCAACCCGATCCACTACCGCGACGACGTCGCCGAGCGCGTCGGCCTTCCCGGCGTCCTGGCGCACGGCATGCTCACCATGGGGCTGGCGGTCGAGACGATCGTCGAGTGGCTCGGAGACAGCGGGCGCATCCTCGAGTACGGCGTGCGCTTCACCCGTCCGGTCGTCGTCGACGCCGAAGACGGCGCGGAGCTGACCGTCGTGGCCAAGGTCGGCGCGATCGACGACGCCTCCCTGCGCGTCGACCTCACCGTCTCGCACGGCGACACCGTCGTCCTGGGCAAGGCGCAGGTCCGCGTGCGCGCGGACGCCTGATGACCGAGATCACACCGCTGCCGCTGTCGCAGCTCACCACGCTGCGCACCGGCGCGGCCCCCCGCCGGATGGTCGAGGCGCGCACCCGCGACGAGCTCGTCGCGGAGCTGCGCGACGTCTGGGCGACCGGCGAGCCGTGGCTCGTGGTCGGCGGCGGATCGAACCTGCTCGTCGGGGACGAGCCGTTCGACGGCACGGTCGTCGTCGTGCGGACCGAGGGCCTCGAGCGCCTCCCGTCGCCCCGCCAGGGGTTCGCGCGCGTCCGGGCCGAAGCCGGGCACGGCTGGGACGAGCTCGTCGCCTTCACCGTCGCCGAGGGGCTGCAGGGCATCGAGGCGATGTCGGGCATCCCGGGCACCGCCGGGGCGGCCCCCGTGCAGAACATCGGAGCGTACGGCCAGGAGCTCATCCAGACCCTCGTCGAGGTCGAGCTCCTCGACCATGCGACCGGCGACGTGTCTGTCGTGCCGGCCGCCGAGCTCGAGCTCGGCTTCCGCACGTCCGTGCTCAAGGCCCACTACGGCGCGGTCGCGCGACGTGACGCCGTGATCCTCTCGATCACCCTCGAGCTCGCCGAGGCAGGCCATGGCGAGATCCCCGTGCGGGGTGCCCAGCTGCGTCACTCCCTCGGGCTCGATGCCTCGGCGTCGGCCTCGCTCGCGTGGCTGCGCGACACCGTGCTCGCCACACGCGCCCGCAAAGGCATGGTGCTCGACGACGCCGACCCCGACACCTACAGCGCGGGCTCGTTCTTCCAGAACGCGATCGTCACCGCGGCCTTCGCCCGGACGCTGCCCGCCGCGTGCCCGCGATGGCCGGTCTCGGTCGACCTCGACCCCGTGACGGTGATCCCGCTCGACGTCTTCGACGGGATCGTGCCGGCGCCGGTCGCGCACGAGCCGGACGTCAAGGTCAGCGCCGCCTGGCTCATCGAGCACGCGGGGCTGCGCAAGGGGTTCTCGCTCCCGCGATCACGCGCGGGACTGTCGACCAAGCACGCTCTCGCGCTGACCAACCGCGGCGGCGCGACCGCGGGAGAGCTCGCCGAGCTGGCCCGCTTCATCCGCGGCCGGGTGCAGTCCGAGTTCGGGCTCATGCTCCAGCCCGAACCCGTGCTCGTCGGCGTCGAGATCTGACCCGCACCCCGGCGAAACGACACGGCCGGGGCGCGGCGCCGTGGGGCGCGCGACCTCTCAGCCGAAGAGCTTCTGCAGGCGCTGCACGCCCTCCAGGAGCGCGTCGTCGCCGAGCGCGTACGACAGGCGCAGGTAGCCGCTCGGGCCGAACGCCTCACCGGGCACGACCGCGACCTCGGCCTGCTCGAGGATGAGGTCGGCGAGCTCGAGCGACGTCGAGACGGTCGTGCCGTGCCAGTCGCGTCCCAGCAGTCCGCGCACGTCCGGGTACACGTAGAAGGCGCCGAGCGGGTTCGGCACGGTGACGCCAGGGATCTTCGCGAGCTCCGAGACGATGAGGCGGCGGCGCCGGTCGAACGCCTGGCGCATCTCCTCGGCCTCCGTCTGGGGGCCGGTGAGGGCGGCCAGGGCCGCGCGCTGGGCCACGTTGTTGACGTTGGAGCTGAGGTGCGACTGGAGGTTGCCGGCGACCTTGATCGCGGCCGCCGGTCCCACCATCCAGCCCACACGCCATCCGGTCATCGCGTAGGTCTTCGCGACGCCGTTGACGAGGATCGTCTGGCCGGCGAGCTCGGGGACGGCCTCGACGATCGACACCGCTCGGGCGCCCTCGTACACGAGGTTCTGGTAGATCTCGTCGCTGATCACCCAGATGCCGTGCTCGAGGGCCCACTGGCCGATGGCGCGGGTCTCCTCGGGCGTGTAGACCGATCCCGTCGGGTTGGAGGGCGACACGAACACGAGCACGGTGGTGCGCTCGGTGCGCGCCGCCTCCAGCTGCTCGACGGTCACCTTGTAGTCCTGGTCGGCACCCGCGAACACCTCCACCGGCACGCCGTCGGCCAGCGCGATCGCCTCGGGGTAGGTGGTCCAGTACGGGGCGGGCAGCAGCACTTCGTCACCCGGGTTCACGACGGCCTGGAACGCCTGGTAGACGGCCTGCTTGCCGCCGTTGGTGACGATCACCTGGGCGGCGGAGACCTCGAGGCCCGAGTCGCGCAGCGTCTTGGCGGCGATGGCCTCGCGCAGCACCGGCAGACCGGCGGCGGGGGTGTAGCGGAAGTTGGCGGGGTCGTGCAGCGCCTCGGCGGCGGCGTCGACGATGAACTGCGGGGTCGCGAAGTCGGGCTCGCCGGCGGCGTAGGAGATCACGGGGCGCCCCGCGGCCTGCAGGGCCTTGGCCTTGGCGTCGACCTTGAGGGTCGCCGACTCGGCGATGGCGCTGAGCTTCGCGGAGACGCGGGGAGTGCGGGGCAGGGGAGCGCGTTCGGTCACGCTACGAGCGTAGCCGGGACGCGCTCCCCGCGGTCACCCGCAGGTGCCGGATGATCGGCGCCGGAGGAGCGTCAGAGGTCCAGGGGCCAGGCGGGGTGGAGCTGGATCACGCCGCCTGCGGCCATGGGGTGACGGGAGGCGAGCTCGATCGCCTCGTCGAGGCTCTCGCACTCGAGGACGTCGAAGCCGCCGATGAGCTCGTACGCCTCGGCGAAGGGGCCGTCGCTGACGATCACCTCGCCCCGGCGGCGGCGGATCGTCTTGGCCTCGGCTGCCGGCCGCAGGCGATCGCCCTCGACGGCGCGGCCGGTGCCATAGGTCTCGCCCGCCCATTCCTCGATCGTGATCGGTGTCTCTTCGGCCTCGGCGAGGTCGGGGTCGGTGAGGACCAGCATGAGATAGCGCATCGTCGTTTCCTTTCCGTCGTGAGCGACGTTACGTGAACACGTCGAACGGCCGCGGAAGGGATCGACATCCCGCGCACACGATCCCCGGCACCCTCTCCGTCGGGGGTGCCGGGAATCGTGGGCGGGCGGTGCCGGCTCAGTCCTCGGACAGGTACCGGTGGTAGGCGGGGATCGTGAGGAACGCGGGGAAGTCCTGCCCCAGTGCGACCTCGCGGAACACCTCGGCGGCGTCGTCGAACCGGTCGCCGCTGCGGCGCTCCGCCGACGCCAGCACCTCGTCGATGAGCGTCTCGATGTACGCCGCCGTGATGGCGGTGCCGTCGTCGGTGACCCGGTCCTGGTGGATCCACTGCCACACCTGGCTGCGGCTGATCTCGGCCGTCGCCGCATCCTCCATCAGGTTGTCGATCGCGACCGCGCCCAGGCCGCGGAGCCACGCCTCGATGTAGCGGATCGCGACCGAGACGTTCCCCTTCACCCCCGCCGCGGTGATCGGCAGGCCGATGTGCACGTCGATGAGCTGCGACGCCGTCACGGCGACCTCGGGGCGCAGGCGGTCCACCTGGTTCGGCCGGTCGCCGAGGACCGCGTCGAACTCCGCCTGCGCGACCGGGATCAGGTCGGGATGGGCGACCCAGGTGCCGTCGAATCCGTCGCCCGCCTCGCGCCGCTTGTCGGCGGTCACCTTCTCGAACGCCTGCGCGGTGATCTCGGGGTCGCGCCGGTTCGGGATGAAGGCGCTCATGCCGCCGATGGCGAAGGCGCCCCGCTTGTGGCAGGTCTGCACGAGCAGCTCGGTGTACGCCCGCATGAAAGGCACGGTCATCGTGACCTGGCTGCGGTCGGGCAGCACGAACCGGGCACCGCGACCGCGGTAGTTCTTGATCATCGAGAAGATGTAGTCCCACCGCCCGGCGTTCAATCCCGCGATGTGATCGCGCAGCTCGAAGAGGATCTCCTCCATCTCGAACGCGGCCGGCAGCGTCTCGATCAGCACGGTCGCGCGGATCGTGCCGTGCGGGATGCCGATGTACTCCTCGCTGAAGGTGAAGACGTCGTCCCACAGCTTGGCCTCTTCGGCGGACTCGAGCTTGGGCAGGTAGAAGTAGGGCCCGACGCCGTTCGCGATGAGCGCCTGCGCGTTGTGGAAGAAGTACAGCCCGTAGTCGACGAGCGATCCCGAGGCAGCCAGCGCGCGCCCCGTGCGGTCGGTGTACCGCAGGTGCTTCTCGACGAGGTGCCAGCCGCGGGGGCGCATCACGATCGTGGGGGTGCGCTCGGCGGTGACCGCGTACTCCTTGCCCTCCGGCGAGGTGTAGCGCAGCTGTCCGCGGATCGCGTCGAACAGCGACAGCTGCCCCTCGATGACGTTCGCCCAGGTCGGGCTCGTCGCGTCCTCCTGGTCGGCGAGCCACACCCGTGCGCCGGAGTTCAGCGCGTTGATAGTCATCTTCGGGTCGGTCGGCCCGGTGATCTCGACGCGTCGGTCCTCCAGGCCGGGCCCGGGGCCCGCCACCCGCCAGGTGGCGTCGTCGCGGATGTGCGCGGTGTCGCTGCGGAACTGCGGGTCGTGGCCGTTCCCGATCTCGAACCGGCGGCGCATGCGGTCGGCGAGGCGGTCGTGGCGCCGCCCCGAGAACCGGTGATGGAGCTCGGTGACGAAGGCGAGCGCCTCGGTGGTGAGGATCTCGTCGTAGCGCGGGCGCATCGGCCCGGTCACGTCGATGCGGGGTCCGGCGGCGGGCGCGGGAGAGGTGGTCGTCGGCGTGGTGGGCTCGGTGCCCGTGGCGGTGGGAGTCATGGCCCTGTCCTTCTGTGTCGGTGGTGGTGTCGGTGCCGTTGGCGGTGGTGCGTTCGTCTCGCTGCGCTCGCTCGACGACCGGGGGGTCATGCGGAGCGAGGAGACGAAACGGCGGCGGATCAGTGGAACTGCGCGGCCTCGGTCGACCCGACGAGCGCGAGGGTGGCGCTGTCGGGGTTCAGCGCCGTCGAGACGACGTCGAAGTAGCCGGTGCCGGCCTCGCGCTGGTGCTTGGTCGCGGTGTAGCCGCGGGCCTCGGCGGCGAACTCCGCCTCCTGCAGCTCGACGTAGGCGCTCATGGCGCGCTCGGCGTAGCCGGAGGCCAGGTCGAACATCGAGTGGTTCAGGGCGTGGAAGCCGGCCAGCGTGATGAACTGGAAGGCGTAGCCGAGGTCGGCGAGGTCCTGCTGGAACGAGGCGATCTGCGCGTCGTCGAGGTGGCGCTTCCAGTTGAAGCTCGGCGAGCAGTTGTAGGCGAGCAGCTTGCCGGGAAACTTCTCGTGGATGGCCGCGGCGAACTCCCGTGCCAGTTCGATGTCGGGCTCGCCGGTCTCGACCCAGATGAGGTCGGCGTACGGCGCGAAGGCGAGGCCGCGGCTGATGACCGACTCCAGTCCGGGGCGCACGCGGTAGAAGCCCTCGCTCGTGCGCTCGCCGGTGGTGAACTCCTGGTCACGCGGGTCGACGTCGCTCGTGAGCAGGTCGGCCGCCAGGGCGTCGGTGCGGGCGATGATGACGGTGGGGACGCCCGCCACATCGGCGGCCAGTCGCGCCGCATTCAGCGTGCGGATGTGCTGCTGGGTGGGCACGAGCACCTTGCCGCCGAGGTGGCCGCACTTCTTCTCGCTCGCGAGCTGGTCCTCCCAGTGGATGCCCGCGGCACCGGCCTGGATGAGCGAGTGCGCGAGCTCGTACGCGTTCAGGGGGCCGCCGAAGCCGGCCTCGGCATCTGCGACGATGGGCGCCAGCCAGTCGCGGGTGATCTCGCCCTCCCCGTCGTAGGCCTCCGCGTGCTCGATCTGGTCCTGCCGCAGCAGCGCGTTGTTGATGCGGCGCACCACGGACGGCACCGAGTTGGCGGGGTAGAGGCTCTGGTCGGGGTAGGTCTGACCGGCGAGGTTCCCGTCGGCGGCGACCTGCCAGCCCGAGAGGTAGATCGCCTTCAGGCCGGCCCGCACCTGCTGGACCGCCTGACCGCCGGTGTACGCGCCGAGCGCCCGGATGTAGTCCTCGGTCTGGAGGAGGTTCCAGAGGTTCTCCGCGCCGCGGCGGGCGAGCGTGTTCTCCTCGCGGACCGAGCCGCGCAGCCGGATGACGTCCTCGGCCGTGTAGGTGCGCTCGATACCGTCCCAGCGGGGGTCGGTGGCCCACTGCTCCTGGAGCTCGGCGGCCGTCTCGACCTGGTCTCCGGCACGCAGTGCGGGTCGTCCGGGGGTGGAGTGGATCGTCATGGTGTCTCCTTCGTCGGATGCCGGGCGACGGTGCCCGGGTGGTCGTGGCATCCACTCTGGGTGAATAATCACGGCCGATACGACCATTCGACGTGTGAAGTTCGGCGGAATTTCTGCAAATGTGATGCATCGAGGTCGCTCGTGTGGCACACTCGCCCGCATGATCGACAACGACGTGATCGACGAACCCGCAGGCGGCGCCGATGCGCTGACCATCGGGCGCCGTATCCGGCAGCTGCGGACGGCGCAGGGGCTCACCCTCGAAGAGCTCGCTGCCGCCGTCGACCGCGCGCCCAGCCAGCTGTCGATGATCGAGACCGGCAAGCGCGAGCCCAAGCTCACGCTCCTGCAGGCGATCGCCCGCGCCCTCGGCACCACGATCGACGCGCTGCTGGAGGCCGAGACCCTCGACGAGCGGTCGACGATGGAGATCGCCCTCGAGCGCGCCATGAAGGGCCAGACGTTCCAGTCGCTCGGCATCTCGCCCTTCCGCATCGGCAAGGCCGTGCCGGACGACGCCCTGCGCGCGCTGCTCGCACTCCAGGGCGAGATCGAACGTCTCCACGACGAGCGCTCCGCGACGCCGGAGGAGGCGCGACGGGCGAACGTCGAACTACGCCACCTCATGCGCCGCCAGGACAACTACTTCGCCGACCTCGAGGCTCAGGCCCGCGGCATCCTCGACGCCGTCGATCATCCGGGCGGGCCCCTCACGCAGCGGAGCGCCTCCGACATCGCCGCCCACCTGGGGTTCTCCCTCCACTACGTGCCCGACCTCCCGCCGTCGGTGCGCAGCGTCGCCGACCTCAAGAACGGCCGGCTCTACCTCTCGAGCACCGTGCCGGCGAAGGGGGACTCCCGCACCGCCGTGCTGCAGGCGCTGTCGAGCCGGATCCTCGGGCACAGCGAGCCGCGGTCGTACGCCGAGTTCCTGCGCCAGCGCGTCGAGACGAACTACCTCACCGGCGCGCTCCTCATCCCCGAGGCCGACGCCGTGCCGTTCCTGCAGGACGCCAAGGCGCGCCGCGCGATCTCGATCGAGGACCTCCGCGACGCCTACTCGGTGTCGTACGAGACGGCCGCGCACCGGTTCACGAATCTCGCGACGCCGCACCTGGGCATCCCGGTGCACTTCCTGAAGGTCCACGAGTCGGGGACCATCACGAAGGCGTACGAGAACGACGACGTGAACTTCCCGGCCGACCGGCTCGGCGCGATCGAGGGTCAGCTGTGCTGCCGCCGGTGGACGAGCCGCGTCGTCTTCGACATCCCCGACAAGTTCAACCCGTACTACCAGTACACCGACACCGGGAACGGCACCTACTGGTGCACCGCGCGGGTAGAGGCCTCGAGCGAGGGCGCGCATTCGGTGAGCGTCGGGGTGCGCTTCGACGACACGAAGTGGTTCATCGGTCGTGAGACGTCCAACCGCGGCGTGTCGCGGCATGCCGTGGAGGTCTGCTGCCGCCGCGCGCCCGCCGAGCTGGAGAGCGTATGGCGCGATCAGGCGTGGCCGAACGTGCGGACGCCGCGGACGCTGCTGGCGACCCTCCCGACGGGCGCCTTCCCCGGCGTCGACACGACCGATCTGTACGAGTTCCTCGAGGGGCACTCCCCGGCGTCCTGACCTGCAGCGGTCGCGGAGGAGTGCATCCGCCGAGCCGACACGATTTCACCGAGCCGACACGCTGCGTGCGGCACGGGGTGTGTCGGCTCGCACGGGGCGTGTCGGCTCGCGAGGGAAGCGCTCGCGGGAAGGAGCGGCGCGGGGCTCAGCGGTCGGCGGTCACCAGCGCGGCCCACAGCTCGGCGCGGGCGGGGAACGACGTAAGGTCGACGCCCAGCAGCGCCTGGGCCTGGGCGACGCGGGCGCGGACCGTGTGCCGATGGATGCCGAGCGCCTCGGCGGCCGCGTCGATCCGGGCGTCCTGCTCCAGCCAGGTGCGGACGGTCCGGAGCAGCTGCGTGCCCTGGGTGCGGTCGTGCTCGCGCAGCGGAGCCAACCGGGACTCGGCGAGGGCGCGCGCCTCGACCGTGTCGAGCTGGCCGAGGATGCCGCCGGCGGCGACCTCGGCGAAGTCCGCCGCGCGTCCCGGGGCGGACCGCCGCTGGGCGGTCACCGCCTGGGCGTGGGCGTCGGCGAACCCCGCGTAGCCGACGGGATCGGAGACGCCCACCGCGGCCTCGAAGAGCTCTGCGAACTCGTCGAGCACGGCTCGGCGCTCGGCGGCGACCACGACCACCAGCCCGTCCGGACCCCGGCCGTGGAACAGGGTGCCGCGGTTCTCGGTGACGGCGAGCTCGAGCCAGTCGACGGCCGCATCGGCGCGCGCGTGCGAGACCTCCGCGACGGCGACCACGATCGGAGCGGACGGCAGGGCGCCCCACAGCTCACGCGAGACCCGGCGCGCGAGCGTCGGATCGCCCGTGAGCAGGCTGTGCACGAGTCCGGCGCGGAGCGCGCCGCGCGCCTTCCCGAGTCCGACGTTCTGCTCGAGGGCGAGTCCCGCCATCGCGATCACCGAAGTGACGACCCCGCGTCCCTCGAGGTCGAGGTCGCCGCCGGCGATGACGATCGCCCCGCGGAGGTGTCCGCCGCGGCCGAGCGTCTGCAGCGTGAACCGCGCACCGTCGACGTCGAGCGTCGATCCCGCACGGACGCCGCGCCGCAGCACCGATCCGACCTCCGCCGTGAGGTGGGAGAGCACCTGCTCGCCGATGCCGTCGATCGGATGACGCTGGGTCAGCACGCCGGCGGCGTCGAACATGCCCACCCACGTGCCGAGCTGCCGGGCGAGCTCGGCCACGGTGGCCCCGAGGCCGTCGGGCCGCAGCGCCGCGAGCGAGATGGCGCGCTGCGCATCGAGCGCCCAGGTGCGCCGCGCGTAGGCCTGCGCCGCGATCGCCTCTGCGTTGGCGCGGGCCAACGCGATGAACGGCGTGCGGTAGGGGACCTCGAACAGCGGCATGCCGGCGGCCGCGCAGGCCTCGGACAGCAGGGGCGGGATGCCGTCGCGGGCGACCTCGGTCCCGAAGCCGAGCCCGCGCACGCCGCGCGTGCGCAGCCGCGTGACGTAGCCGGTGAACACGTCGGCACCGGCGTCCGGGGCGAACTGCGTGCCCGTCGTCAGCAGCAGCAGCTCCTCGGCGAGGAACGGCGTCGGATCGAGGAGGTCGGAGCTGTGCACCCACCGCAGCGGCGCGTCGAGCGCGTCGGGGGCGAGGGCGGCGTCGTCGCTCTCCAGCCGCAGCTGCAGCTCCCGCCGCGACAGCAGGGCGCGCAGGGTCGGCTGGATCATGGCATCCTCGGGTCGGTGTACGCGATGTACGCAGGTCTGGTCAGAATGTACACCGCGGCGGCTGTGGACCGTGGTGTCCGCGTCGTACGCTCACCGGCATGACCCTCGCCGAACTCGACGCCCTCCCGCTCGGCGGCCCCTCCCTCCCGCAGGAGCGCCGCCTGGTCACGCCGATCCCCGGTCCGCGCTCTCAGGAGCTGCTCGCGCGCAAGGCCGCCGCCGTCGCCGCGGGCGTCGGCCACACGGTCCCCGTCGAAGCGGTGGCCGCGGGCGGAGGCGTCGTCGTCGACGCCGACGGCAACTCGCTCATCGACCTCGGATCGGGCATCGCCGTGACGACTGTCGGCAACGCGCACCCGAAGGTCGCCCAGGCGATCGCCGCGCAGGCCGCCCAGTTCACCCACACGTGCTTCATGATCTCGCCCTACGAGTCCTACGTCGCGGTGGCCGAGGCTCTGAACCGCCTGACTCCCGGCGACCACGCGAAGAAGTCGGCACTGTTCAACTCCGGGGCCGAGGCCGTCGAGAACGCGGTGAAGATCGCCCGCAAGTTCACCGGTCGCCCGGCGGTCGTCGCCTTCGACCACGGCTACCACGGCCGCACCAACCTGACGATGGGTCTCACCGCCAAGTCGATGCCCTACAAGAGCGGCTTCGGGCCCTTCGCCTCCGAGATCTACCGGGCGCCCATGTCGTACCCGTACCGCGACGGCCTGACCGGCGCGGCGGCGGCGGCCAAGGCGATCTCGATCATGGAGAAGCAGATCGGCGCCGACAACCTCGCCGCCGTGATCATCGAGCCGATCCAGGGCGAGGGCGGCTTCATCGTCCCCGCCGACGGGTTCCTCCCCGCGCTCGTGGACTGGTGCCGCGCGAACGGCGTGGTCTTCATCGCCGACGAGGTGCAGTCGGGCTTCGCGCGCACCGGCGCCATGTTCGCCAGTGAGCTGTTCGGGATCGTCCCCGACCTCGTCACCACGGCCAAGGGCATCGCCGGCGGGATGCCGCTGGCCGCGGTCACCGGCCGCGCCGAGATCATGGACGCCGCGCACGCGGGCGGCCTCGGCGGCACCTACGGCGGAAACCCCGTCGCCTGTGCGGCGGCGCTCGCGGCGATCGACGCCTTCGAGAACGACGGACTGCTCGAGCGGGCGCGTGAGATCGGGGGGATCCTCCGCGCCCGCCTCGAGTCTCTGCAGCAGAGCGACCCGCGCATCGGCGAGGTCCGCGGGCACGGCGCGATGATCGCGGCCGAGTTCGTCCGCCCCGAGACGCGGGAGCCGGATGCGGCGCTGACGGCGGCCGTGGCGAAGGCGGCCATCGCCGAGGGCGTCATCGTCCTCACCTGCGGCACGTACGGCAACGTGATCCGCTTCCTGCCGCCGCTCAGCATTCCCGACGACCTGCTGAACGAGGGGCTCGACGTCGTCGCCGACGCCCTCGCCGCGCACTGACCCAACCCCTCTCGAGCGAACGAGACGACGCCGGCAGACGACCTATGGGGAGAGGCGCAGGGTTCGTCCCGTGGGGGCAATCGGGGCTCGGGGGCCCCCGCTCTTGCCCCCACGGGACGAACCCGGAGCCGGGATGTTCCCAAGCCGATCGAAGACGAAGGAGTACCCGATGAGCGAGATCACCCGAGACGTCGTGATCGTGGGGGCCGGCGCCGCCGGCCTGACCGCGGCGAACCAGCTGAAGAAGGCGGGGCTGTCCGTGGCGGTCCTCGAGGCGCGCGACCGCGTCGGAGGGCGGCTGTGGACCGACGAGATCGACGGCGCGATGCTGGAGATCGGCGGCCAGTGGGTGTCGCCGGATCAGGACGCCCTGATCGAGACGGTCGCCGAGCTCGGCCTCGAGACGTACTCGCGCTACCGCGAGGGCGACAGCGTCTACGTCGGTCCGGACGGCCAGGCGCGACGGTTCACGGGCGAGATGTTCCCCGTGTCGCCCGAGACCGAGCGGGCGATCGCGGAGATCACCGAGCGTCTCGACGCGATGGTCGCCGAGATCGACCCCGATCGCCCGTGGGCGCACGAGAAGGCGGCGGAGTGGGACCGGGTCTCGTGGGACGCGTGGCTGCGCGCCCAGACCGACGACGACGAGGCCGTGCGCAACCTCGCCTTCGCGACCGGGTCGGCGATGCTGACCAAGCCGACCCACACGTTCTCGCTGCTCCAGTCGCTGCTCATGGCGGCGTCGGCAGGCTCCTACTCCCACCTCGTCGACGCGGACTTCATCCTCGACAAGCGCGTCGTCGGCGGTCTGCAGCAGGTTCCGCTGCTGCTGGCCGAGCGACTGGGGGCCGACGTGTTCCTGGGGCAGCCGGTGCGCTCCATCGCCTGGTCCGAGCCGTCCGCGGGCTCGGGGTCGCAGTCTCCGGTCACGGTGACCGCCGACGGCATGACCGTCCACGCCCGGCAGGTGATCCTCGCCCTCGCGCCCGTGCTCTACCCCCGCATCTCGTTCGACCCGCCGCTGCCGCGCCGTCAGCACCAGATGCACCAGCACATCTCGATGGGGTTCGTCATCAAGGTGCACGCCGTCTACGACCGCCCGTTCTGGCGGGAGCAGGGCTTGTCGGGCACCGCGTTCAGCCCCTACGAGCTGTCGCACGAGGCCTACGACAACACGAACCACGGTGACGAGCGCGGGACGCTGGTCGGCTTCGTGTCGGACCAGAACGCCGACGACCTCTTCACGCTCAGCGCCGAGGAGCGCAAGGAGCGCATCCTGGAGTCGCTCTCGCACTACTACGGACCCGAGGCGAAGAACCCGATCGTGTACTACGAGAGCGACTGGGGCTCGGAGGAGTGGACCCGCGGTGCGTACGCGGCGAGCTTCGACATGGGCGGGCTCCACCGTTACGGAGCGGACCTGCGCACGCCCGTGGGCCCGATCCGCTTCGCGTGCAGCGACCTCGCCGGCGCGGGGTACCAGCACGTGGACGGCGCCATCCGCATGGGGCGCCTCGCCGCCGACCAGATCATCGAGGAGCTGCGGGCATGAGCCGTTTCGTCTCGCTGCGCTCGCTCAACGACCGAGGGCTGCGCTCGCTCAACGACCGAGGGCTGCGCTCGCTCGACGACCGAGGGCTGCGCTCGCTCGACGACCGAGGGCTGCGCTCGCGCACCGACCGAGGAGGAGACCTCACATGACCGGCCACATCGTCGTGGGCTACACCGCCACCAAGACGGGGCGGGACGCCGTCGCGTTCGCCGCCCGACTCGCCTACGCCGTCGACGCCGTGCTCGACGTCGTGGTGATCCTGCCCGGCGAAGGACGCAGCGTCATCACGCCGCCCGACGCCTCCTACGACCGCCTCCTGCGCGAGCAGGCCCAGCGGTGGATCGCCGAGGCCATCGACCGGATCCCCGCCGACGTCGTCGCGCACGCCCACGTCCGCTCGGCGGAGTCCTTCGCCGAGGGCCTCATCGAGGTCGCCCACGAGCTCGCCGCCGCGTACATCGTCGTCGGCGCCGCCGACGGCGCCAGCCGCGGACGCCACCGCCTGGGCACCACGACGACCGAGCTCCTGCACTCCTCCGACGTGCCCGTGGTCCTCGTGCCCCGCGGCGCCCGCAAGATCGCGCCCGAGACCGGGATCACCCGGCTGACGGTGGCCGTGGGCACCCGCCCCGGTGCCGACGCCCTCATGGACGACGCGCAGTCGCTCGTGGCCGCCACCGGCGTGCCGGTCCGGCTGCTGTCGCTGCTCACGGTCGACCTCCCGCCCACCGCCGACACCGGGGCGATCCGCCTGGCGGGGTCCACCCAGGTCGACGAGGTGCTCGCGGCGGCGAAGACGCGCCTGCCGGAGGGCCTGCAGGCCGAGGTCGTCGTCGCCGAGGGGGAGAGCATCGAGGATGCCGTCGCCCACCTGGACTGGCAGCCGGGCGAGGTCCTCCTCGCCGGATCCAGCCGCCTCGCCCAGCCGCGGCGCCTGTTCCTGGGCTCCACGGCCGCCAAGATGCTCCACGAAGTCCCCGTGCCGGTCATCGTCGTCCCGCGCACCCGTCACAAGGAAGAGGCCGGATCATGAGCCAGAACGCCCCCTCGGTCACGGGCAGCGCGCCCGACGGCGGCATCTCCAAGAAGGGCCTGAGCGCGGGGACCATCGGCCTGCTCGGCGCCGTCGTCATCGGCATCTCCTGCATCGCCCCGGCCTACACCTTCACGGCCGCCGTCGGTCCGACCGCATCGGTGGTCGGCGCCCAGATCCCGGCGATCATCCTGGTCGGCTTCATCCCGATGCTGCTGGTGGCGTTCGGCTACCGCGAGCTCAACAACCGGATGCCGGACGCCGGCACGTCCTTCACCTGGGCCGCGCGCGCGTTCGGGCCGTGGGTGGGCTGGATGGCGGGCTGGGGACTGATCGTCGCGACGATCCTGGTGCTCTCCAACCTCGCCGGCGTCGCGGTGGAGTTCCTGTTCCTGCTCATCTCGCAGGTGACCGGGAACCCCGGCATCGCCGACCTCGCGTTCGAGCTGTGGATCAACATCGGCGTGTGCCTGCTGTTCATGCTGGGTGCGACATACATCTCGTACCGCGACATGCAGACCACCCAGAAGCTCCAGTACGTGCTGGTGACCTTCCAGGTGCTGGTGCTCGTCGTCTTCGCCGTCGCCGCCATCGCGCAGGCGGTGGGCGGGGGCGGCTTCGACTACACGCCGTTCTCGCTCGAGTGGTTCAACCCGTTCGCGGTGTCGTCCTTCAGCGCGTTCGCGGCCGGCCTGTCGCTGTCGATCTTCATCTTCTGGGGATGGGACGTCACCCTCACGATGAACGAGGAGACCAAGGATCCCGAGAAGACCCCGGGCCGGGCGGCGACCGTCACCGTCCTCACCATCGTCTCGCTGTACCTGCTGCTCGCCGTCGCGATGATCATGTTCGCCGGTGTCGGCACGGGAGAGCTGGGCCTCGGCAACGAGGACATCCAGTCCAACGTGTTCTTCTTCCTGTCAGACCCCGTGCTCGGCCCGCTCGCCTTCCTCGTCTCGCTCGCCGTGCTGACGAGCTCGGCGTCGTCGCTGCAGTCGACCTTCGTCGGCCCGGCCCGCACGCTCCTGTCGATGGGGCACTACGGGGCCCTGCCGCCGGCGTTCGCCCGGGTCAGCCCGCGGTTCTTCACGCCGGGCTACGCGACGATCGTGTCGGCCGTCGTGGCATCCGTCTTCTACGCGGTGATGCGCGTGGTGAGCGAGGACACGCTGTGGGACACGATCCTCACCCTCGGCATGATGATCTGCTTCTACTACGGGATCACCGCGTTCGCCTGCGTCTGGTACTTCCGCAAGCAGTGGTTCGACTCGGTGCGGAACGTGTTCTTCACGTTCCTGTTCCCGCTCGTGGGCGGCCTCATCCTCGCCGTGCTCTTCTTCACGACGCTGATCGACTCGATGGACCCGGCATACGGTTCAGGGTCGAACATCGGCGGGATCGGGATCGTGTTCATCCTCGGCATGCTGATCATCGTCATCGGCGTGATCGTGATGGTCTGGCAGTCCGTGAGGCGTCCCGCGTTCTTCCGCGGCGAGACCCTGTCGATCGATGCCCCGCCGAGCGCGCGGGCGATGAGGAAGGCGGCACGATGACCCGCGACACGGAGCAGGCACTGCTCGCAGAGGTGCCCACCGGCCTGTTCATCGGCGGAGAATGGGTCGACACCGGGGCGACCTTCCCGGTGAAGGATCCCGCCACCGGCGACACCCTGCTCGAGATCGCCGACGCGTCCCCGGAGGACGCCGTGCGCGCGCTCGACGCCGCGGTCGCCGCGCAGGAGGCGTGGGCGGCCACGCCGCCCCGCACCCGCAGCGACATCCTGCGCCGCGCGTTCGACCTCGTGCAGGTGCACAAGGAGGATCTCGCGCTGCTGATGACCCTCGAGATGGGCAAGCCCCTCGCGGAGGCGCGCGGCGAGGTCGTGTACGGCGGGGAGTTCCTGCGGTGGTTCAGCGAGGAGGCGGTGCGCATCGCCGGCCGGTACGGCCTGAACCCCGAGGGCACGGGTCGCATGGTCGTCTCGCAGCGCCCGGTGGGACCGTCGTTCTTCATCACCCCGTGGAACTTCCCCTTCGCGATGGCGACGCGGAAGATCGCGCCGGCGCTCGCCGCCGGCTGCACGGTCGTCATCAAGCCGCCCGAGCTCACGCCGCTGACGACGCTGTACTTCGTGAAGCTCCTCGTCGAGGCGGGGCTTCCCGACGGCGTCGTGAACGTCTTCACCACGACGCGGTCGAGCTCCACCTCGGCTCCCGTGATCTCCGACCCGCGGCTGCGGAAGCTGTCGTTCACCGGGTCGACCGAGGTCGGGCGCAAGCTCATCGCGCAGGCCGCCGAGGGCGTGCTGCGGGTGTCGATGGAGCTCGGCGGCAACGCGCCGTTCGTCGTGTTCGACGACGCCGATCTCGACAAGGCGGTGGACGGCGCGATGGCGGCGAAGTTCCGCAACATCGGCCAGGCCTGCACCGCCGCCAACCGGTTCATCGTCCACGAGGCGGTCGCCGACGAGTTCGCCCGGCGTGTCACCGAGCGCGTGTCGGCGATGAGCATCGGGCGCGGCACCGAGAACGGCGTGCAGATCGGCCCCCTCATCGACGATAAGGCCGTGGCCAAGGCCGAGGAGCTCGTCGCCGACGCCGTCTCGCGCGGCGCGACCGTCCTGGCCGGCGGCCGCAAGCCCGCGGACGAGGCGCTCAGCGCCGGCACGTTCTACGAGCCGACGGTGGTCGCCGGGGTAGCGCCGGGAAGCGCCATCCTCCGCGAGGAGATCTTCGGACCCGTGCTGGCCATCGCCACGTTCACCGACGAGGACGAGGCCGTGCGCCTGGCCAACGACACCGAGTACGGTCTCGTCTCCTACGTCTTCACGCAGGACCTCGCCCGCGGGCACCGGATGATCGATCGCCTCGAGACCGGCATGATGGGGCTGAACGTGGGCGTCGTCTCCAACGCCGCGGCGCCCTTCGGCGGCGTCAAGCAGTCGGGCGTCGGCCGCGAGGGCGGCCTCGAGGGCATCCACGAATACCTGTCCACCAAGTACACGCTGATCCCCGTCGACTGACGGGAGTGAGGGAGCACCATGAGTGACTATGCGGTCGTGAACCCGGCCACCGGCGAGACCCTGGCGACCTACCCGACGGCCACCGCCGCCGAGGTCGACGCGGCGATCGCCGCCGCGGACGCCGCCTACCGCAGCTGGGGGCGCACCTCGTCTCCGGCCGAGCGTGCGGAGCTCCTGCGCGCCGTGGCGCGCCTGCACCGCGAGCGTCGCGACGAGCTGGCCGCGATCATCGTGCGCGAGATGGGCAAGCCGCTGGCCGCCGCCGAGGGCGAGGTCGACTTCGCCGCCGACATCACCGAGTACTACGCCGACCACATCGACAAGATCACCGCGGACGTGCCGCTGGACATCGACGGCGACGGCACCGCGGTGATCCGCAAGGCGCCGCTCGGGGTGCTGCTGGGGATCATGCCGTGGAACTTCCCCTACTACCAGGTGGCCCGCTTCGCGGCGCCCAACCTGGCGCTCGGCAACACCATCCTGCTCAAGCACGCCCCGCAGTGCCCCGAGTCGGCGGCGGCCATCGCGCAGATGTACGCCGACGCCGGCTTCCCGGAGGGCGCCTACGCGGACGTGCGACTCACCAACGACCAGGCGGCCGCCGTGATCGCGGACCGCCGCGTGCAGGGCGTCTCGGTGACCGGGTCGGAGCGCGCGGGTGCCGCCGTGGCCGAGATCGCCGGTCGCCACCTCAAGAAGGTGGCCCTGGAGCTCGGCGGCTCGGACCCGTTCATCCTGCTGTCCACCGACGACCTCGACGCGGCCGTGCAGGCCGCCGTCGACGCGCGCCTGGACAACACGGGCCAGTCCTGCAACGCGGCCAAGCGCTTCATCGTCGGCGACGACCTCTACGACGCGTTCCTCGAGAAGTTCACCGCGGCGATGGCGGCGGCGAGCGTGGGCGACCCGTTCGCCGAGGACACCGTGCTCGGGCCCCTGTCGTCGCTGGCGGCCGCCGAGCGGCTCGCCGCGCAGGTCGATGCCGCCGTGGCGGCGGGCGCCACCCTCGTGACCGGCGGAACGCGCGACGGCGCCTTCTACCCGGGCACCGTCCTCACCGGGGTGACCCCGGAGATGGACGCCTACCGCGAGGAGTTCTTCGGCCCCGTGGGCGTCGTCTACCGGGTCTCGGGCGAGGAGGAGGCGATCGAGGTCGCCAACGCGACGCCGTTCGGCCTCGGCTCGTACGTCTTCACGACCGACGCGGAGCAGGCCGAGCGGATCGCCGACAAGATCGAGGCCGGGATGGTCTACGTCAACGTCGTGCTGGCCGATGAGCCCGCACTGCCGTTCGGCGGCGTCAAGCGCAGCGGGACCGGCCGCGAGATGGGCCTGCTCGCCGCCGACGAGTTCGTCAACAAGAAGCTCATCCGCGTCGCCTGAGCCGACTCTCGTCGAGCCCACCCCCTATCGCCGAGCCCACCCCGTCCGGAGCGTCTGGACGGGGTGGGCTCGGCGCGTGGGGGCGGGCTCGCGGACGGTGCGGATTCTCCCGGCCCGAAAGGGTGCGCGCCCCGGCGATGAGGAGGAACATGGTGCCATGGACGACAAGAGTGCGGTGATCACGTACCTGACCGACGAGGAGTGCTTCACGCGGCTCGCCGGCCATGAGCTCGGACGTCTCGTGACCCATGCGGGCGACGTCCTCGACATCTTCCCGGTGAACTACACCCTCGACGGCCGCTCGGTCGTCTTCCGCACCGCGGAGGGCAGCAAGCTCACCGAGCTGACGGTCAACGACGAGGTGCTCTTCGAGGTCGACGACCACACCGCCGCCGACGCGTGGAGCGTCATCGTCCGCGGCCACGCGCAGCGGCTGGAGACCTCCGACGAGGTGCGCGCCGCCGACGAGCTGCCCCTGAAGCCGTGGATCCCCACGCTCAAGTACAACTATGTGCGGATCGTGCCCACGACGGTGTCGGGACGCCGGTTCCTGCGCGGCGAAGAGCCCGACCGCTACGGCATCCAGCAGTACTGAGACCGCCGCCCGGTTCGCGGCCGGCTGCGGATGCCGTACACTTGACGACGCAGTTGTCTGCATTCTTTCGCCATGCCCGCGGGACGGAATCCGCCCCGATGTGGTTACGGTGGAAGGGTGGGGCACCGGGTCCGTCAGGCTCCGGATGCACCAGAGGGAACGCCCGGTCCAGACCGGACGGGACGTCTAGGGCGGTAGCTCAATTGGCAGAGCAGCGGTCTCCAAAACCGCAGGTTGCAGGTTCGATTCCTGTCCGCCCTGCGCGTCAGCGCTCGCGCTGACACACGCGCCAGCACCGAGCTGGCACGACGCAATTCATACAGGTGGGTACATGGTCCAGGATGAGGCGAACGGCGAGATCGTCGCGGTCGGCGGCGCATCCCGCGAGAAGAAGCTCAACTTCTTCCAGCGCATCGCCCTCTTCATCCGTCAGGTCTTCGCCGAGCTCCGCAAGGTCGTCACACCGACGCGGCAGGAGCTCGGGAAGTTCACGGCGGTCGTGCTGGGCTTCGTCGTGGTCATGATGGCGCTCGTCTACGGCCTCGACCTGCTGTTCACCTGGGTCGTGCAGGTCGTCTTCGGCGTGCCGAGCTGAGCGGGATCCCGCTCGCCCCCACGCGCCGCGGATGACGGCCACCGACCATCCAATGGAAGAGAACGCAATTGTCTGAGAAGTACGCCGACGACGCCGACTGGGCGACCGCCGCAGAGCAGTCCAGCGAGGACGACGAGGCCCAGGAGGGCAACTACCTCGCCGACCAGGAGCGCTCCGTCGAGGCCGCCGAGCACGTCGCCGTCCACGTGGTGGACGACGAGGACGTGCTGGTCGAGGACGCCGACGCCGACCTCGACGACATCGACATCGACGACCCGGAGGCAGACGCCATCGTGAACGACGCACTCGAGATCGACCACGCCGACGAGGCGGAGGCCGCCGCCGAGGTCCTCACCGACTCCCTCGCCGAGGAGCAGGCCGAGGCCGCCGCCCAGGCTGCCGAAGAGGTCGCACCGTACGACGGTCCCGAGCTCGGCGACGACGACGACGAGACCGCCGACGTGGACGCCGAGGACGAGTCCGAGTCCGACGAGGACCAGGACCCCTACGAGGCCTACCGCGCCGAGCTGCGCAGCCTCCCGGGCAAGTGGTACGTCATCCACTCCTACGCCGGATTCGAGCGCAAGGTGAAGGCCAACATCGAGCAGCGCAAGTCGACGCTCGAGGTCGAAGAGGACATCTACCAGATCGAGGTCCCGATGGAGGACGTCGTCGAGATCAAGAACGGTCAGCGCAAGATGGTCACGCGCGTCCGGATCCCCGGCTACGTGCTCGTGCGCATGGAGCTCAACGAGGACACCTGGTCCGTCGTGCGTCACACGCCCGGCGTCACCGGCTTCGTCGGCAACGCCCACAACCCCACGCCGCTGCGCTTCGAAGAGGCCTTCAACATGCTGAAGTCCCTCGTCGAGGTCAAGGACGTCGCACCCGCCAAGGGCTCCGGCGCCAAGGGCCAGGCCACGCAGGCCCGCTCGATCCCGGCCGAGGTCGACTTCGAGGTCGGCGAGACCATCACGATCAAGGAGGGCTCGTTCGCGGGTCTTCCCGGCACGATCAGCGAGATCAAGCCGGAGAGCGGCAAGCTCACCGTCCTCGTCTCGCTCTTCGAGCGCGAGACCCCGGTCGAGCTGTCGTTCGACCAGGTCACCAAGCTCTGAGGCGGCGTTTCGACTCGCTGCGCTCGCTCAACGACCGGGTGGCCACTCCCGGGCGTTGAGCGAGGGAGCGCAGCGACCGAGACGAAACGGCGTGCCCCGGCGGGCAGCGCCATCCGGTAGACTTGAGCGGTTGCGCGCGTGTCGCGCACCGAACCCACCACCGTCAGGAATCGCCTGATACGTGGAAGCGCGCCTGCTGAGCACCCGCTCGCCGGCGCTCGACAGAAGGAAAGAGAATGGCACCGAAGAAGAAGGTGACCGGCCTGATCAAGCTCCAGATCAACGCCGGTGCCGCCAACCCGGCGCCGCCGATCGGCCCCGCGCTCGGTCAGCATGGCGTCAACATCATGGAGTTCTGCAAGGCGTACAACGCGGCGACCGAGTCGCAGCGCGGCAACGTCATCCCCGTGGAGATCACCGTCTACGAGGACCGCAGCTTCACGTTCATCCTGAAGACCCCGCCGGCGGCGGAGCTCATCAAGAAGGCGGCCGGCGTGGCCAAGGGCTCGCCGACCCCGCACACGACCAAGGTCGCGAAGCTCACCAAGGATCAGGTTCGCCAGATCGCCGAGACGAAGCAGCCCGACCTGAACGCGAACGACCTCGAGGCCGCCTCGAAGATCATCGCCGGCACCGCCCGCTCCATGGGCATCACGGTTGAGGACTGAGGGGAAGACGCACATGGCTAAGTCCAAGGTTTACGAAGCAGCCGCGGCCAAGATCGACCGCGACTCGTTCTACACGTCCACCGAGGCAGTGAAGCTCGCCAAGGAGACGGGTTCGAAGAAGTTCGACTCCACCGTCGAGGTCGCCCTCAAGCTCGCGGTCGACCCGCGCAAGGCCGACCAGATGGTCCGCGGCACGGTCATCCTGCCGCACGGCACGGGCAAGACCGCCCGCGTCATCGTGTTCGCCACCGGTGCCGCGGCCGAGGCCGCCATCGCCGCGGGTGCGGACGAGGTCGGCGGCGCCGAGCTCATCGAGAAGGTCGCGGCCGGCTGGACCGCGTTCGACTCGGCCGTCTCCACGCCCGAACTCATGGGCCAGGTCGGTCGCCTCGGCAAGGTGCTCGGTCCCCGCGGCCTCATGCCGAACCCGAAGACCGGCACCGTGACCCCCAACCCGGCCAAGGCCGTGGAGGAGATCAAGGGCGGCAAGATCGAGTTCCGCGTCGACAAGCACGCCAACGTGCACTTCGTCGTCGGCAAGGCCTCGTTCACGGCCGAGCAGCTGGACGAGAACTTCAAGGCCGCTCTCGAGGAGATCGTGCGCCTGAAGCCGTCGAGCTCGAAGGGCCGCTACATCCAGAAGGGCGCCGTGTCGACCACGTTCGGCCCCGGCATCCCGCTGGACGTCAACTCGCTCGCCTGACCCTTCGACAGGCTCAGGGGCAACCCGTACGCACAGGGGCTCCACCTTCGGGTGGGGCCCCTGTGGCGTTCACCGGAGTGATCGCCCCGTCGATCGCCGGTCAGCCGTCGGCGCGCACCTCGAAGGACGACTCGGACGTCGTCGCGTCGAGCTCGGTGACCCGGGCGCTCGTCACGGATGATCCCGGCGGGCCCTCCGCCATCCACGCGAGCACCTCGTCGACCTGGCTGCCGGAGCCTTCGACCTCGGCTTCGACCGTGCCGTCGCGGCGGTTGCGCACCCAGCCGGTCACGCCCGCCTCGCGCGCGACCATCCGCATCGTGTAGCGGTAGCCGACGCCCTGGACCGAGCCGTCGACGATCACATGGACCCGTCTCATGGACTTATCCTGGCACCTGCCCACGTCGGCGCGCGGGCCCGCGTGGGAGGATGCGGGCATGGCGACGCTGCACACGATCGATGACTACCTGGCGGGACTCGAGGCTCCGGATGCCGCGGTGATCGGCCACGTCTACGACGTCGCCCGGGAGGTCGTCCCGAACGCCGCGCAGGGGAAGGGCTACGGTATGCCCGCGCTCACCTACCGCGGCAAGCCCCTGCTGTCGGTGATGCGGGCGAAGTCCCACATCGGCGTGTATCCGTTCAGTCCCGCGGCCATCGTCGCGGTGGCCCCGCTGCTGTCGGGCGTCGACCATGCGAAGGGCACCATCCGGTTCGATCCCGCCGACCCGCTGCCGGACGACACCGTCCGGGCCCTGGTCCTCGCGCGGCGGGAGCAGATCGACGGCGTCTGAGCGCGACGGCCGGCGCTCGTGCCGGATGCTCTCCGTCAGGGCCAGACGAGGCTGACCGCGATCACGATCATGACGACGGCGATGATCCCGTCGAGGATGCGCCAGGCGCGCGGGGTCGCCAGCCAGCGGCCGAGGTAGCGGGCGCCGAGGGCGAGTCCGAAGAACCACAGCAGGCTCGCCAGGCTCGCCCCGGCGGCGAACCACCAGCGGGTCTCGCCGTGCGTGCTGGCGACCGATCCGAGGAGGAACACCGTGTCGAGGTACACGTGGGGGTTGAGCCAGGTGAGGGCGAGGCACGTCAGCAGCACCGGTGCGAGGCGGGTGGCGGTCGCGGTGCCGCCGCGGGGAGTGGAGGGCGCGGGCGCTGCCGCACCGTCGACCCGCAGCGCCTGCCCGGTGGGGCGGAGCGCGCGCCGCGCGGCGAGCAGTCCGTAGACGAGGAGGAAGGCGAACCCGGCCCACCGGACGACGTCGACCAGCCAGGGCACGGTGTGGAGGATCAGGCCGAGCCCCGAGACGCCCACCACGATGAGGACGGCATCGGAGACGGCGCACACCGCCGCGACGGCGAGAGCATGCTCGCGCCGGATGCCCTGGCGCAGCACGAAGAGGTTCTGCGCGCCGATCGCCACGATGAGCGACAGTCCGAGGCCGATGCCGGCGAGGAAGGAGGGGATCACGTCGACGACGCTACGACGGTGCACATCTGAAATCCAGTTCACGATCCTTGCGGTGCGTAAGCTGAGCTAATGCAGCTGTCCGCCGAGCTCGCGCGCACCCTCGCGACCGTCATCGACGAGGGGAGCCTCGACGCGGCCGCCCGGCGCCTCCACATCACGCCGTCGGCGGTCAGCCAGCGCATCCGGTCCCTGGAGGAGCAGACCGGCCGGGTGCTCCTGGTGCGCGCCAAGCCCGTCCGCCCGACCGAGGCGGCGCACGCGGTGGTCCGGTACGCGCGCCAGCTCGCGCTCCTCGAGCACGACGCACTCGCGGAACTCGGTGCCGAGCGGGCGCAGGTCACGATCCCGCTGGCGGTCAACGCGGACTCCCTGGCGACGTGGTTCCTCGCGCCGCTCGCGCGCCTGTCCGCGTCGCGTGCCGTCGTCTTCGACCTCCACCGCGACGATCAGGACTTCACGGCGGCGCTGCTGGAGGCCGGCACGGTGATGGGGGCGGTGACCTCGCGCTCCCAGCCGGTCGCGGGATGCCGCGTGGTCGCCCTCGGCACGATGCGCTACGAGGCGGTCGCCACCCCCGAGTTCGTCGCGCGGCGACTGCCCGAGGGCCCGACGGCGGAGGCCCTGGCGGTCGCGCCGCGCGTGGACTTCGACCGTCGCGACGACCTGCAGCGGCAGTGGCTCGAAGCGCGGGGCGTCGCGGGCGACACCGGGCCGCGCCACTATGTGCCGGCCTCGCACGACTTCGCCGTCGCCGTGGCGATGGGGTTCGGGTGGGGCCTGCTGCCGGGCTTCCAGTCCGCGGCGGCGCTCGCGTCCGGGGAGCTCGTCCGCCTCGGCGCGCCTCCGGTGGACGTGCCGCTGCACTGGCAGCAGTGGAACCTGCGGTCGGCCCTCCTCGATGCCGTCGCCGACGAGGTCGTGGCCGAGGGGCGGCGCGTGCTCACCGGCTGACGCGGGGGCGAAAGCAGGCTGGATCGCGGGCGAGGGCCGGCTGCAGGGCCCGACGCGGCGGTCGGCCCTGCGTCTGCCACCGTTCCGGCCACGGATGCCGCGGACGGGATTCCAGCCACGGATGCCGCGGACGGGACCAGGCGGAAGCCCGCGTCAGGCGTCGCCCACCCGCAGCACGATCTTGCCGCGCGAGTGACCCCGCTCGAGCTCGGCGTGGGCCTCGGCGGCCTCCGTCAGGTCGAACACGCGGTCGACGTAGACCTGCACGGCGCCCGAGTCCAGGAGGCGGGCCAGCGTGGACAGCACCCCGCCGTCGGGGACGACCTTGTACGACGTCGCCCGCACGCCGGCCGCGTCGGCGGCCTCGGCGTACCCGGGCCACGCGCCCGTGGGCACCATGATGTACAGGCCGCCGCGCCGCAGCACCGACAGCGACCGCGAGCCGGTGTCGTCGTGGGCGTTGCCGACGAGGTCGATGACGACGTCCACTTCGCCGACGACGTCCTCGAAGCGGGTCGTCGCGTAGTCGATCACCACGGCGGCTCCGAGCTCGCGCAGCCACGGCAGGTTGCGGTCCGAGCCGGTGGCGGTCACGTGGGCGCCGAAGTAGGCGGCCAGCTGCACGGCGAAGTGACCGACGCCGCCGGATCCCGCGTGGATGAGGACGCGCTGGCCTTCGTGCGCGTGGGCGGTCTCGACGACGAGCCCCCACGCGGTGAGTGCGGCGAGGGGGACCCCGGCCGCCTCCACGTGGGACAGGGCGGCGGGCTTCCGCGCCACCGACAGCGACGGCACGACGACGTACTCGGCGTAGCTGCCGCCGGAACGGGGGAAGGGGACCATCCCGAACACCTCGGTGCCGGGCGGGAGCGGGTGCGCCTCGTGCGGCGAGGACACCACGACGCCGCTGAAGTCGAATCCGAGCGTGCTCGGGTGGCGGTCGATCGCGCCGAAGACGCCGCGGCCTCCGCGGGTCTTGGCGTCGATGGGGTTGGTGCCGGCGGCGACCACGCGCACCAGCAGCTCGCTCATCACCGGAGCGGGGACGGGGAGGGTGGCCTCGTGGAGCGCCTCCGGTCCGCCGGGGGCGTCGAACACGACCGCGCGCATCGTCTCGGGCGGCGCAGCCACCTCGGCGGTGCCCGACGCCGGATGCGGGGCGCTACGCAGGGGACGGAACTTCATGGGACGCTCCTTCCGCGCGCATGTCTTCATCGGCAGCACTCGTTGCTGGTGCAGTCAGTCAACCGCGCGATTGTCTCAGGCGTGTTACGCCGGTGCTACCGGCTGCCGCAGGATCGCCGGGACCGGTCCGCCGGCGGCACGGCGAGGGGGTCAGCGCGCCGCGAGAGCCTCGACGTGGGCGGGGGAGAGGACGTGCTGGGTGACCATGATGGCGGCGCCGCGGACGCCCGCCGTCTCGCCGGCCTGGGACTGGACGATGCCGAGATGCTGGGTCGCCAGCGGGATCGACCGGCGGTAGACGACCTCGCGCACGCCTGCCAGGAGGTGCTCGCCGGCGCGGGCGATGCTCCCTCCGATCACGATGATCGACGGATTCAGCAGGTTGACCACGGTGGAGAGCACCTCGCCCACCTCCCGCCCCGCCTGGCGCGTGGCGGCGATCGCCTCGGCGTTGCCGGCGCGGACGAGACGCATCACATCCGCGCTGTCCCGCGCCTCCACGCCGCGTGCGCGCAGAACAGCGGCGATCGCCGGTCCGCTCGCGATGGCCTCCAGGTCGCGCTCGTCGCCGGCGGTGCGGGGCGAGTCGTGGCTGTAGGGCACCTGGACGTGGCCGATGTCGCCGGCCGAGCCCTGTGCGCCGCGCTGGAGCACGCCGCCGGAGATGATGCCGGCGCCGATGCCGGTGGCGACCTTCACGAAGATGAGGTCGTCGACGCCCGACCAGCTGAGCGACTGCTCGCCGAGCGCGAGGATGTTCACGTCGTTGTCGACCAGCACCGGCACCTCGAACGTCCGCCGGACGTAGGCGGGCACGTCGAAGCGATCCCACCCCGGCATGATCGGGGGGTTGGTCGGCATCCCCGTCGAGTGCTCGACGGGGCCGGGGACGCCGATGCCGACCCCGACGAGGAGTCCGTCTCCGATGCCCTGCGCGGACAGCAGCGCGGCGCCCTCACGGGTCACCGCGTCGAGCACGGCTTCGGGGCCGGAGCTGATGTCGAGTGCGTGCGTCCGGGAGGCGAGCATCCGCCCGGAGAGGTCGGCGACGGCGATGGTGGCGTGGGTGGCGCCGAGATCGGCGGCGAGCACCGCGCCCGCGGCGGGGTTGAAGGCGACCCGCGCCGGCGGGCGGCCGCCGGTGGATGCCGCTTCTCCCGCGGGGCGGAGCAGTCCTGCGGCGAGCAGGGTGTCGATGCGACTCGACACCGTGGAGCGGGCGAGGCCCGTGAGCGTCGCGAGCTCTGCTTTCGTGCGCGCGCGGCCGTCTCGCAGGATCTGGAAGAGTTCTCCTGCACCGGGAACGGGCGCACCGGCGGCGCGGACGGCGTCGACCATGGCGACAGTAAAGCACAGGGACCTCTGTCGGCACAGGCACGACTTTCGATATCGACCGGATAACTTTTGACGAAGCACTAGCAAAAGTTGCCTGCGCCGTGTCAGACTCCTCGACATGACTACGGAAGTCACCGACATCGGCGTCGGGACGATACGCACGGGGCTGCTGGGCGGCGGGTTCATGGCCCGCGTGCACACCGCGGCCGCCCGCGCTGCCGGCGCCGACCTCGTCGGAGTGGCGACCTCGACCGCCGCGGGGGGCGCCGCCGCGGCGCGCGATCTCGGCTACCGCCGCGCGGGATCGGATGCCGCCGCGCTGCTGGCAGACGGCGACATCGACGTCGTCCACGTCTGCACCCCCAACACGACGCACGCGGGTCTCGCCCGCGCGGCGCTGCTCGCAGGGGTTCACGTGGTGTGCGAGAAGCCGCTGGCGACCTCCGTGGACGACGCTCGCGCGCTCGTCGCGCTCGCGCAGGAGCGCGGCCTCGTGGGCGCCGTGCCCTTCGTCTACCGCTATCACCCGATGATCCGCGAAGCCCGCGCCCGGGTCGCGCAGGGAGAGATCGGCGCAGTCCTCACCGTCGACGCCGCGTACCTCCAGGACTGGATGCTGCTGCCCTCGGACGACGACTGGCGGGCGGACGGCGACGCCGGGGGACCGTCGCGCGCGTTCGCCGACATCGGCTCCCACCTGTTCGACCTCATCGAGTTCGTGTCGGGCCAGCGGGTCACCCGCGTCTCGGCGCGCACCCGCCGCGTGTACGACCGTCGCGGCGACGACCGGGTCGTCCGCAACGAGGACATCGCCGCCGTCATGTTCGACCTCGCCTCGGGCGCGGTGGGCACGGCCCTCATCAGCCAGATGGCCGCCGGACGGAAGAATGCGCTCACCCTCGAGCTCCACGGCGCGCGGCGCAGCGTGCGCTTCGAGCAGGAGCGCCCCGAGGAGCTGTGGATCGGCGACCGCATCTCGTCGCAGCTGCTCCTGCGTGATCCCGCGACCGCCAGCGCCGATGCCGCGCGGATCCAGCGCGTGCCCGCCGGGCACCCCATGGGGTACCAGGACGCCTTCGACGCCTTCGTCATCGACGCGTATGCGGCCATCCGCGGCGGCGCCCCCGAGGGGCTCCCCACCTTCGCCGACGGCCTGCGCGCCGCCGTGCTCACCGATGCGGTCCTGGCATCCGCCGCCGCCGACAGCTGGATCGAGGTGCCCGCGTGACCGACACCGCTCTCACCGACGCGCCGCGAGGCGGAGGCGCCGATGACGGCGTCGTGCTCCGCGCGCGCGGCGTCGGCAAGTCCTTCTTCGGTGTGGAGGTGCTCTCGGGCATCGACCTCGACGTGCGCCGGGGCGAGGTGCACGGCCTCGTCGGCGAGAACGGCGCCGGCAAGTCCACGTTCATGAAGATCCTCGCCGGCGTGCACCCGGCCGACCGCGGCACCGTCGAGTTCGAGGGCGCCGACGTCGCCTACAGCCACCCGCGTCAGGCGATGGACGCCGGCCTGGTGACGGTGTTCCAGGAGTTCACGCTGCTTCCCGAGCGCACCGTCGCGCAGAACGTGTTCCTCGGCCGCGAGCCGCGGCGGGCGGGTTTCGTCGACCGCGGCGGGATGATCGCGCGCACGCGGGCGCTGCTCGACGACCTCGGCGTCGGGTTCATCGACCCGAATGCGCGCGTGGGGTCGCTCACGGTCGCGGAGCAGCAGATCGTCGAGATCGTCAAGGCGCTCTCGTTCGACGCCCGCCTGATCTCGATGGACGAGCCGACGGCCGCCCTCAGCGACCACGAGGTCGAGCTCCTCTACGCCATCGTGCGCCGCCTCACCGCACGCGGCGTGGCGGTGGTCTACGTCTCGCACCGGCTGAAGGAGATCTTCGATCTCTGCGACCGGATCACGATCCTCAAGGACGGCGCGCTGGTCTCCACCGACGCCACGTCCGATCTCACCCCCGACGAGCTCGTGCGCCGCATGGTCGGCCGCCCCATCCAGTCCTACTTCCCCGCGCCGGTGGAGGGCACCGTCCGCGGTGACGCGCTGCTGGAACTCGACGGGTGCGGCAACGAGTTCGTCGACGGGGTGGACCTCTCCCTCCACGCGGGCGAGATCGTGGGCGTGGCGGGGCTGCAGGGCTCCGGGCGCACCGAGCTCGTCGAGGGCGTCTTCGGCATCCACCCGTTCTCGCGGGGGACCGTGCGGGTGGCGGGAGCGCCGGTGCGCTTCCGCCACGGCCGCGACGCCGTGCGGGCGGGACTGGCGCTGGTGACCGAGGACCGCAAGGCCCAGGGCCTGGCGCTCGGGCAGTCGGTCATCGACAACGCGCTCCTGGTCGTCCGGAGCGTCTTCGCCGGCCGGACCCGGGCTGCGCGCCGCGAGATCCCCGGCATCCTCAGCGCGCTCGAGATCAGCTCGCGGGGCGTGGAGCAGGAGGTGCGCTTCCTCTCCGGCGGCAACCAGCAGAAGGTCGTGCTCGCCAAGTGGCTCGTCACCGATCCGCGGATCGTGCTGTTCGATGAGCCGACGCGCGGCATCGACGTGGGGGCAAAGGTCGCCGTCTACCAGCTCATGCGGCAGCTCGCCGCCGAGGGCAAGGCGGTGCTGATGGTCTCGAGCGAGCTGCCGGAGGTGATCGGGATGAGCGACCGCATCGTGGTGATGCGGGACGGGGAGCTCGCCGCAGAGCTTCCCGCCGGCTCCGCCGAGCACGAGGTGCTCGCGGCGGCGACGGGCACGCGGGAGAGCGCCGGCGCCGTCGTCGCCGACCCGCGTGTGAGCAGCGACCCGCGCGCGAGCACGGGGGAGGAGCAGCGATGAAGCGCCTGCGCATCGACTCGACCGTCATCGTCCTCGGCATCCTGCTGCTGACGATCGCCGTGGGCGCCGTGCTGGTCGCCACCGTGGGACGGAGCTTCTTCAGCCCCGGCAACATCCGCGACATCCTCACGGGCATGAGCGTGCTGGGGCTCGTCGCGATCGGGCAGACCCTCGTGGTGCTCGGCGCATCGCTCGACCTGTCGGTGACGTACGTCATGAGCCTGTCGAGCCTGCTCGCCGCGACCACGATGGCGGGCAACCCCGCCAACATCCCGTGGGCGGTCGCCTTCACGCTCCTCGTCTGCGCGGGGATCGGGCTCGCGAACGGGCTCATCGTCACGGTGCTGAAGGTCAACGGCTTCATCGCGACCCTGGGCGTCGGGCTCATCCTCCAGGGCGTGCTCAACACCAACTTCCAGGGCAGCGCCGGATCGGTGCCGTGGGACTTCCAGCTCATCGGCGCCGTCGGGCTCGGCCCGGTCCCGCTGTCGACGCTGATCATGCTCGCGCTCGCCGTCGCGGTGTGGTTCCTTTTGGACCGCACCCGAACGGGCGCGCATCTGTTCGCGGTCGGCGGCGACCCCGAGGTCGCCCGCCTCTCCGGTGTGCGCACCCGGCCGCCCCTCGTCGCCGCGCACGTCATGTGCTCGCTGTTCGCCGGGCTCGCGGGCCTCCTGCTCGCCAGCCGGCTGGGCGTCGGCAGTCCCACGGTCGGTCAGCAGGGCGGATACGCGCTGCTGTCGATCGCGGCGGTCGTCCTGGGCGGCACGCTCCTCCTCGGCGGCCGGGGCTCCGTGTGGGGCACCATCGGCGGCGTCGCGATCTTCGCCGTACTGGACAACGTGATGAGCGTGATGCAGGTGAACCCCTTCCTGAAGGACGTCGTCCGCGGCGTCGTGATCGTCGCCGCGGTCGCCGTGTACAGCCGCCGCGCCGTCGTGCGCCGCCGCTCGCGATTCGGGCCGGGAGGCACCCGCACCGGCGGGGATGCGGCGGCCATCGCCGCCGCGCCCGCCATGGCGGCCGCCTCGGCCGCGCTCGATCCGGCCGCCGACGCCGAAGGGGGAAGCCGATGAACGCCCTCCGCACCCTCGTCAGCCCGCGCGGCGCCGTGTTCCTGCTGCTGGTCGTGCTCCTCGTCACGGTCGCGATCCTGAACCCGTCGTTCGCCGAGCCGGGTCAGTTCATGCGCTACATCCAGCGGGTGGCCCCGGTGGCCATCATCGCGATCGGGCAGTACTTCGTGATCATCGCCGGCGAGTTCGACCTCTCGCAGGGGTCGCTCATCACCGCGCAGGTCATCATCGCCGGGAACCTCGTCGGCCAGGACGACTCCCGCACGGTGCCGGTGCTGCTGCTCATGCTGGTGTTCGGCGTGCTGATCGGGCTGGTCAACGGGCTCCTGACGACGCTGCTCCAGGTGCCGTCGTTCATCGTCACGCTCGGCATGATGCTCGCGCTGCTCGGCGGGGTCATGTGGTGGACCGGCGGCGCCGCGACCGGCAACCCCGCCGACAGCTTCCGCCAGATCGGCCGCGGCGGTCTCCGCGATCTCCCGGTCATCGACTTCCTGCCGTGGTCCGTCCTGATCCTCGCGGGCTGGCTCGCGCTCGGCATCTGGCTCACCACGCGCCCCTATGGCAAGGTGCTGATCGCTCTCGGCGACAACGCGCGCGCGGCGCGCTACGCGGGTGCCCGCTCCTGGTGGGTCACGACGCGCGCGTTCGTGATCTCGTCGGTGTCGGCCACGGTCTCGGGCGTCCTGCTGGTCGGCTATGCCGGCGTCCACCCGTCGGTCGGCCGCGGGTACGAGTTCATCGCGATCACGGCGGTCGTCCTCGGCGGCGTCGTCCTCGGCGGAGGGCGCGGCTGGATCGTCGCCGCCGTGGCGGGCGCGTTCGTGCTCGAGGCGCTGTTCCTCGTCCTCAACATCTCCGGCGTCCCGTCGTCGCTGCGCGACGCGGTCCAGGGCGTCATCATCATCGCCGCCGTGGCCTACTCCGGCGTCGTCTTCCGGGCTCGCCGCCGGGGCGCGCCCCCCCTCCGCTTCCCCCGATCCGGGGAAGGAGCCCGACGTGCCCGCGCACGCGACGGCTCGCACGTCCGCACCATCTGCCCTCGCCTCCGAGGGTGTCCCAGAAACCAGAGCTGAAACCAGAGGAGACTAGCAATGCGACGATCGACGACGATCGCCACCGCTGCCGTGGCGATGATCGGGGTGTTCGCCTTGGCCGGGTGCACCACCGATCCGAATGTGGCCCCACCGGCCGCGACCGACCCCGCCCCCAGCGAGTCGGCGTCTGCCAACGAATGGTTCGACCAGGAGGTCTTCGACACGCAGGACGCCCAGCGCGGCGTCGCTCCGGAGGGGCCCGCCGACGAGCCCTACCTGCAGTACATCAACGCCGAGATGGTCGACACGTCGGGGTACGCGAGCGAAGGCGCCAAGAAGGCGTGCTTCGCCAACGCCTCGATCTCCAACCCGTGGCGCCAGACCGGCTGGATCACCATGAACCAGCAGTTGAAGGTGCTCCAGGAGGAAGGCGTGATCAGCGAGATGGAGACCCGCGACGCGCAGGACTCCGACGACACCCAGATCGCCGACATCGACTACTTCATCGCCGAGGGCGGCTGCGACGTCTTCCTCATCTCGCCCAACAGCACGGCGGCGATGACTCCGGCGGTCGAACGGGCGTGCGAGACCGGAAAGCCGGTCATCGTGTTCGACCGCGGCGTGCAGACCGACTGCCCCGTGACCTTCATCCACCCGATCGGCGGCTTCGCGTGGGGCATCGACACGGCCGAGTTCCTCATCGAGAACCTGGAGCCGGGCGACAAGGTCGTGGGTCTGCGGATCCTTCCGGGCGTCGACGTGCTCGAGCAGCGCTGGGCCGCCGCCGAGAAGCTGTTCACCGAGGCGGGCATCGACGCGGTGGACTACTTCACGGGCGCCGATCCCGCCGAGATCAAGAGCATCATCAGCGACGAGCTCGCCAAGGGCGACGTGAAGGGCATCTGGATGGACGCCGGCGACGGCGCCGTCGCGGCGATCGAGGCCTTCGAGGACGCCGGCGTCGACTACCCGGTGATGACCGGCGAGGACGAGATGAGCTTCCTGCGCAAGTGGAAGGAGACGGGCCTGACCGGGCTCGCCCCCGTCTACTCGAACTTCCAGTGGCGGACCCCGCTGCTGGCGGCGCAGAAGATCTTCGCCGGCGAGGAGATCCCCAAGGAGTGGGTGCTCCCGCAGAGCCCCATCACGGTCGATGAGCTCGACCAGTACCTGGCGGCCAACGAGGGCATGCCCGACGGCCACTACGCGAAGTTCGGCGGCGAGAACCTGCCGGGCTTCCCCGAGGTCTGGCAGCAGCGGCAGATCCCGTAACGGGCACGTCGCGGCGTTTCGTCTCGCTGCGCTCGCTCAACGGCCGCGGGCCGACATCCCGCCGGTCGTTGAGCGAGCCGCGGGCGAGACGAAACGCGACATCCCTTCGAGGTGAGGAAGACATGACCCGCAGGATCGGCGTCAACACATGGGTGTGGACATCGCCGCTCACCGACGACACCCTGCCGGCGCTGGCCCGCAAGGCCGCCGCGCTCGGCTTCGAGGCGATCGAGCTCCCGCTGGAGAGCCCGGGCGACTGGGATGCGGCGCGGGCGCGCGACCTCCTCCACGAGCTCGACCTGGAGCCCGTCGTCGTGGGCGCGATGGGGCCGGGCCGCTCGCTCGTCGCCCGCGCGGGCGACGTGGCGGCGACGACCGAGTACCTGCGGACGTGCCTGCGCGCCGCCTCGACGATCGGGGCGACCCGCGTGGCGGGTCCCTTCTACGCGCCCACCGGGGTCACGTGGCGGATGGATGCCGCCGAGCGCGCGGCGGTCGAGGCGGAGCTGCGGGACAATCTCCGGCCGCTGGCGGACCAGGCGGCGGACCTCGGGATCCGGCTCGCGGTCGAACCGCTCAACCGCTACGAGACGAGCCTGCTCAACACCGTCGACCAGGCGATGGCCGCGCTCGGCCCGCTCCTCGGCGACGGACTCGGCCTCGCGCTGGACACCTACCACCTGAACATCGAGGAGAAGCGGCCGCAGGACGCCATCCGCCGCGCCGGTGCCGCGATCGCACACGTCCAGGTGTGCGGCAGCGACCGCGGGACGGTCGGCGAGGACCACACGGACTGGCCCGGGATCCTCGGCGCGCTCGACGACGCCGGCTACGACGGGGTGCTGGGCCTGGAGAGCTTCACCGGGGAGAACGCCACGATCGCGGTGGCCGCGTCGGTGTGGCGTCCGCTCGCCGTGTCGCAGGACGCCCTCGCGGCCGACTCGCTCGCGTATCTTCGAGCACATGACGCGAAGGAGCATCATGGCTGAGCATCCGGTCACCCTGTTCACCGGGCAGTGGGCCGACCTCCCGTTCGAGGAGGTCGCACGGCTCGCCGCCGAATGGGGGTACGACGGCCTGGAGATCGCGGCGTCCGGCGATCATCTCGACCTCCGCCGAGCGGATGAGGACGACGCCTACGCGCGGTCGCGCCTCGAGATCCTCGACCGGCACGGGCTGCGCGTGTTCGCGATCTCGAACCACCTCGCCGGCCAGGCGGTCTGCGATGCGCCGATCGACTTCCGTCACCGGGCGATCCTCCGCGAGTACGTATGGGGCGACGGCGACGCCGAGGGGGTCCGGCGACGCGCAGCCGAGGACATGAAGCGGGCGGCGCGGGTGGCCCGAAAGCTCGGCGTCGACACCGTCGTGGGCTTCACGGGGTCGTCGATCTGGCCGTACGTGGCGATGTTCCCGCCGGTTCCGTCCGCGGTGATCGAGGCGGGCTATGAGGACTTCGCGGCGCGGTGGAACCCCATCCTCGACGTGTTCGACGCCGAGGGGGTGCGATTCGCGCACGAGGTGCACCCGGGCGAGATCGCGTACGACTACTGGACCTCACGGGCGGCGCTCGAGGCGATCGGGCATCGCGAGGCCTTCGGGTTCAACTGGGACCCCTCGCACATGATGTGGCAGGGGATCGACCCCGTCGCGTTCATCGTCGACTTCGCCGACCGCATCTACCACGTGGACTGCAAGGACACCCGGCTGCGTCCCACGACCGGCCGGGCGGGGATCCTCGGCTCCCACCTCCCCTGGGGCGATCCGCGGCGCGGGTGGGACTTCGTCTCCACCGGGCACGGCGACGTGCCCTGGGAGGACGCGTTCCGCGCGCTCGACGCGATCGGCTACGCCGGCCCCATCTCGATCGAGTGGGAGGACGCCGGCATGGACCGCCTGCACGGCGCCGCCGAGGCCGTCGGCTTCGTCCGGTCGCTCCTGTGGCGCGCCCCGGCGGCCTCCTTCGACGCGGCGTTCAGCCACCAGGAGAGCTGAGCGCGGTCCGGCAGCGCCCTCGTCAGGGACGCGCGCCGCTCGTCAGCGCGTGCAGCAGCCGGGTGAGGTTGCGGATGTCCTCTTCGTCCCACTCCTCGAGGTTGCGCAGCAGCAGGTCCTCCTGGGGCAGCCGGGCGGCCTGCAGCCGCTCGAGGCCGAGCGCGGTCGGAGAGAGGAGGCTGGAGCGGCCGTCGCGCGGATCGGGCGAGCGCTCGACGAGCCCGAGCGTCTCGAGCTCGCGCACCGTGCGCGACAGCTGGCCCTTGTCGACGAGCAGATCCTCCGCCAGCGCCGACTGCGTCACCGACTCGCGCCGGACGATCGTCGTGAACACCTTGTAGGCGCCGGGGAGCATCCCGGGGCTGACCCGATGGGCGTTCTCGGTGATGATCCGGCGGAAGTGGTTGATCAGCTCGCTGAACTGCGCCTCGAGGGCGCGCACCGCCTCGGTGCGCGCCTCTCGGGACTCGGTGGACGACATCGGATCGACCTTAGTCCTTCGGGCCCGCGTGCTCGCGTCCGGCGTCGGCCGCGCCGGAGGCGACTCCCGCGGCATCCACCGTCGGGACCGAGCCGGTCGCGGTGAGGGTCCCCATGGCGGCGGGGACCGACACGGTCGCGAGGTCGGCCTCGCCGGCCTGCAGGCGCTCGGTGGTCGTCATCGTCGTCAGCGGCTTGTTCGGGAGGAACACGATCGCCAGGAGGCTCAGCACCGCGAACGGCACGGCGATGAGGAAGGAGTGCGAGATCCCGTTGGCGTAGATGTCCTCGAACACGATCCGCAGTGCTTCGGGCATCGCCGAGACCTGGGGGAGCGTGCCCGACTGCAGCTGGGCGGCCCAGGTCTGCGCCTCGGTGCCGAGGGTGGCCAGGGCGGCGGTGATGTCGTCGGTGCGCTCGCCGACGAGCTCGGTCACGCGGGTGGCGAGCGCCGCTCCCATGACCGAGACGCCGATGGTGCCGCCGAGGCTGCGGAAGAACGTCACACCGGAGCTCGCGACGCCGATCTGCGTCGGCTCCGTCGTGTTCTGCACGACGAGCACGAGGTTCTGCATCGTCATGCCGACGCCGGCGCCGAGCAGGAACATGTAGATCGAGACGAGCGTGAAGTCGGTGTCGTAGTGGATGGTCGACAGCAGCACCGAGCCCGCGATGAGGAACACCGCACCGAGGACCAGGAAGGCCTTCCACTTGCCGAACCGCGTGATGAGGGCGCCGACGCCGATCGAGGCGACGAGCAGCCCGCCGATCATGGGGATCGTCATGACACCCGCCTCGGTGGGGGTCGCTCCCCGGGCGAGCTGCATGTACTGGCTGAGGAACACCGACGCGCCGAACATCGCGATGCCGGTGGCGATCGACGCGATCACCGACAGCGTGAAGGTGCGGTTGCGGAACAGCGACAGCGGCACGAGCGGCTCGCGCGAGCGCAGCTCGACGAGGACGAACAGCACGGCGCCGAGGACCGCGCCGCCGACCATGAGCACGGTCTCCAGGCTCCACCACTCGAACGAGTCGCCGGCGAGGGTGACCCAGACGAGCAGGAGCGAGACGGCCGCCGAGAGGAGCACGATGCCGAGGTAGTCGATCGAGGTCTTCTTCTTCGGCCGGGCGGGGACGTGGAGGGTCTGCTGCACCAGGATCAGCGCGATGATGGCGACGGGGAGGGCGACGAAGAAGTTCCAGCGCCAGCCCCAGGCGTCGGTGATGACGCCGCCGAGGAGCGGTCCGCCGATGGTGGCGACGGCCATGACGGCGCCGAACAGGCCCATGTAGCGGCCGCGCTCGCGCGGGCTGATGATGTCGGCCATGAGCACCTGGCTGAGTGCGGCGAGTCCGCCGGCGCCGATGCCCTGGACGGCGCGGAAGGCGATCAGCATCTCCGGGTTCTGCGAGAAGCCGGCGGCGGCGGTCGCGAGCACGAAGATGAGGATCGCGAGCTGGTAGAGCACCTTGCGGTTGGTGAGGTCGGCGAGCTTGCCCCAGATCGGCGTCGAGATCGCCGTGGTCAGCAGGGTGGCCGTGACGACCCAGGTGAAGGCGACCTGGTTGCCGTCGAGGTCGTGGATGATGACGGGCAGCGAGGTGGACACGACGGTCGATGCGAGCATCGACACGAACATGCCGAGGAGGAGGCCGGAGAGCGCTTCGAGCACCTGGCGGTGCGTCATGCGCGGTTTCTCGACGGCGTCGGACGAGGGAGTGGACATGCGGTTCCTTGCGACAGTTAGTTGATATAGGTCAACGGTTGAGATCGGTCAACTATATGTCCAATCGTTGACGCGCGTCAACTATTCCCCGCGCGCGAAGCTGCGGCGGGGGCGCGGAGGATCGCTCAGTCGGCGAGGGCGAGCGCGCGGAAGGGCTCGCGCGGTCGCGCGGGTGCGGGCGGTGCGGCCGGGACCTGCGCGCGGCGCAGGGTGGTGCGGCGGTACAGCTCGTCGATCAGCTCGGTCGCGAGGCCCACGAGCAGCCGGATCTCCCGCTCGTCGCGATCGACCCACGCGCAGCGGGGCTCGTCGCCCACCGGCACGAAGTCGGAGTGCTCCTCCCACACCACGAGCGTCCGCTCGGCGCCGAGCACGTGCTGCTGCCACCAGACCTGGCGCAGATAGGTGCGGGGGATCGACCGCCACGTCTTGTTGGTGGTCTTGATCTCGCAGAGGGTCACCCGGCCCGACGCGTCGACGGAGATGCCGTCCGGTGTGGCGAGATGGCGCTTCTCGATCTCGGCGTGGAACAGCGCCGACGACGGCTGGATCGCATGCGTCGCCGCGACCCACGCCGCGATCTCGGGCTCGCGGCGGCGGCCGTGGGCGGTGTAGGCGTTGCCCGAGAAGCTCGAGCCGCCCGACAGCTTCGCGTCGGCGGCGCGCGCGATGGCGTTGCCGCTCGTGAGCTGCGCGACATCGGTGGCCGTGATCCCTCGTGAGCGGGCGCGCATCCACGCGACACGGTCTCGCGAGTCCGCGATGATCCGGGATGCCAGCGCCGGCGCGACGCGTGCAATGGCCTCCGGAGTCATGTCTTCGAGGCTAACCCGCGGATCCGACCTCGGCCCGCACGACACCCCCTCGCGCTCCGCGATCCCGCCCTCTCCCGCCGACCCCACCCTCTCCCGCCGACCCCACCCTGTCGCGCCGACCCCGCCCTCTCGTGCCGCGCCGCAGGGGGTGGGGTCGGCGGGATGGGGTGGGGTCGGCAGGCTTCCCGGCCGGCTGCCGACGCGGCGGACCCGGCGCGGCGGCTCCTCCCCAGGCGGTGGGAGTGCGGCGCGGGCTGACGGCGGAGCCGAACGAGCGCGGATGCGCGGGCGCCGCGACCACGCTGGGACGATGCGCGGAGCGGACGAGGGGGAACTGCGGGCGGCCCTCCGCACGACGGAGCATCTCATCGCACGGGGGTGGACGCCGCGCGGCATCCGCGCCGCATGCGAATCCGGAGGGCTGCACCGCGTGCGCCGCGGGGCGTACATCGCCGGCGAGCTCTGGACCCAGCTGTGGGGCGAGTCCCGTCACCTGGCGCATGTCCTCGCCGTCGACGCTGCCGCCCGGGCGCCGGGCACCACCGTCTTCGGTCTCTCCTCGGCTCTGGTGCTCCACGGCATCCCGCTCGCCTGCCCCGCGCCGCGGCGCGTACACGTGATCGTGGGGGAGGGCGATCGGCGGAGCGCGCCCGACGTCTTCCGGCACGAGGGCGCGCTCGCCCCCGGCGAGGTGGTCTCGGTGGCGGGCGTCCTGTGCACGTCGATCGAGCGGACCGTGTACGACCTCGCGCGACTGGCGAGTCCGGAGGTCGCCCTCGTGGCGGCCAACGCGGCCCTCGCGCGCGAGGGCGGGGATCCGCGCGACTTCGACCACGAGCGGGCGGAGCGTCTGCGTCACGCGCTCGCCGCTCGGGTCGACGCGGCGGGCGTGCGCGGCATCCGGCAAGCCCGCGACATCGTCGCCGTCGCCGACGGTCGCGCCCAGTCGACGCTGGAGTCGCTCTCGCTGCTGCAGATCGTCCGTCTCGGCTTCGAGCGGCCGCCTCTCCAGGTGCGGGTCCCGGGGGCGTCGCCCGGGTCCGCGTACTGGGTGGACATCGAGCTGCCCGGGGCGCGCGCCTTCCACGAGTGCGACGGGGAGGCGAAGTACACCGACCCCGCGCTGCTCGGCGGGCGCACCCCGGAGCAGGCGGTGCGGGAGGAGAAGCGCCGCGAGGACTGGATCCGGGGCGTCACCGGGTACCGCGTCGTCCGCGGCGGCATGCGCGATGTGCGGACGCCCGAGGCGCTTGCGGTACGGCTGTCCGCCTTCGGCATCCCGCTCCCGCGTCGAGCCCACCGCTTGCTGCCGAGCCGGCCCCTTCTCGCCGGGCTCTAGCGGGTGGGGTGGACGGGATCGGGTGGGGTCGACGGAAGGAGCGTCGTGCGGGATTTGGGAGGGGCGGCGGGATGGCGTAGAGTGGAGGCAAGCCAAAGACCGCTGGTCTCGGCTGCGCCCGCGAGGGAACAGCCGACGAAGCTCTGCACTGCAGGGACCCGCGCAGGTACACAGAACTTCCGGGAAACCGATCCGAGCTCCGTGCGCTTGCGCCGGAGCTTTTGTCATGTGTGGATGCCGATCGACCTCGGCGCGTCGAGGCCCACGCTCCGCCACCGTGGAGCGTCACGTACACACAAGGAGTGGCCATGGCGCAGAAGGAAGCATCGGTCGCCGAGCTCACGAAGAACTTCGAGGGCTCGACCGCCGTTCTGCTCACCGAGTACCGCGGTCTGACGGTTGCCCAGCTCAAGGAGCTGCGCAACAGCATTCGTCAGGACGCGGAATACGCCGTGGTGAAGAACACGCTGACCAAGATCGCCGCGCGCAACGCGGGGGTCGAAGGACTGGACGACGAGCTCAAGGGCCCGTCCGCCATCGCCTTCGTGCACGGTGACCCTGTCGCCGTCGCCAAGGGTCTGCGTGCCTTCGCCAAGGCACACCCTCTGCTGGTGATCAAGGGCGGCTACTTCGACGGTGCCGCCCTGACCGCCGCCGAGGTGAACAAGCTCGCCGATCTCGAGAGCCGTGAAGTCCTGCTGGCGAAGCTCGCCGGTGCGATGAAGGCCTCGCTGACCAAGGCGGCCTACGTCTTCAACGCGCTCCCGTCGAAGGCCGTTCGCACGGTCGACGCGCTGCGCGAGAAGCAGGAGTCCGCGGCCTGAATCCGGGCTTCGGCATAGCACAACCCCAATCAAGGAGAATCATCATGGCAAAGCTCAGCACTGAGGAGCTGCTCGACGCGTTCAAGGAGCTCACGCTCATCGAGCTCAGCGAGTTCGTCAAGGCGTTCGAGGAGACCTTCGACGTCACCGCCGCCGCCCCGGTCGCGGTCGCCGCTGCCGGCGCCCCCGCCGGTGGTGCCGGCGACGCCGCCGCCGAGGAGGAGAAGGACTCGTTCGACGTCGTCCTCGAGGCCGCCGGCGACAAGAAGATCCAGGTCATCAAGGTCGTCCGCGAGCTCACCTCGCTCGGCCTCGGCGAGGCCAAGGCCGTCGTCGACGGTGCTCCCAAGGCCGTCCTCGAGGGCGCCAACAAGGAGACCGCCGAGAAGGCCAAGGCCGCTCTGGAAGAGGCCGGCGCTTCGGTGACCCTGAAGTAATCTCGCTCACGCGAATCGAAGGCCCCCGGGTTCGTCCCGGGGGCCTTCTGCGTGCTCAGTCGGGGGCGGAGTCGCGGATCAGGTCCGCGTCGAGGACCGCCGAGCTCTGCGCGTCCACGGCCGAGGTGGTGCTCCGCACGATCAGGCGCGCGTGCATGCGCACGTTCGCCACCGGCCGCTCGGGGTCGGCGATGTGCGCAAGCAGCATCTCGACCGCCGCCCGCCCCTGCTCGCGGGGCACCTGCTGGAGCGTGGTCAGCGAGAACATCTCGGCGTACTCATGGTCGTCGATGCCGACGACGCTGAGGTCGCCCGGAACATGGATGCCGAGGCGCCGCGCCGCGATGATGGCGCCGACGGCCACCTCGTCGCAGACCGCGACGATCGCCGTGGGGCGGCGCCGGGGGTCGCCCAGCAGGTCGACCGCGGACTCGTAGCCGCCGGGCAGCGACACGTCGGAGCGCACGTGGCGGATCCGGTCGGCGATGCCTGCCTCCGCCATGGCGCTCTCGTAGCCGGACAGCCGCTGGCGATCGACGTGGGCCCAGTGGGGACCGATGCCCCCGCCGAGGAACGCGATGGCGGTGTGGCCGAGGCCCAGGAGATGCTCGGTGGCGCGCCGGGCGGCGTAGTCGTCGTCGATCGCGATGAGGCTCGCATCCTCGCCGCCGCCCACCACGCTGACGATCGGCCGGCCGATCTGGAGCAGCTGCTCCAGTTCGTGGTTCTGGGGCTCCAGTCCGACCGCGATCAGTCCGTCGAACCGCTTGCGCGCGAGGAAGTCGCCGAAGATGCGCTCTCGACCCGGCGTTCCGGGCTTCGCGTCGTAGAGGGTGAGGTCCATGCCCTGCTCCAGGAGCGCCTGCTGGATGCCCTCCAGCACCTCCGCGAAGAACCACCTGTTCACGTAGGGCATGACCACCCCGACGTTCTGCGTGCGCCCGGTGGCCAGACTCACGGCACTGGTCGACGGGACGTAGCCGAGCTCGTCGGCGGCCGCGCGGACGCGCTGGCGCGTCGCGTCCGAGACGTACCCGCTGCCGGTCAGCGCCCGGCTGGCGGTCGCCTTCGAGACGCCCGCCCGTGCGGCGACGTCAGCGATGCCGGCCATGAACTCCCCTTCGAGTCGGAACGGGGGAACTCTATCCGATCGGCGCGATTTTGTGGAACCGGTTGCGTCGCGGGGTGCTCGCGCGGTATTACGCGGATCCGCGCCGTTATCGGGTTGTGATGTGGGTGATGTTGTGAGTTCGCCGACCGTTCCCCTAGCCTGGCCTGGAAGCGGTTCCCTATCGGGGAACCCGCGTGCACCCGGAGCGTTCCGGGCACTCAATGAGGAGGAATCACATGGGGATGGCACAGCGACGTCTACTCGCACCGCTCGCCGTCATCGGCGTCGCCGGTATCGCTCTCGCAGGCTGCAGCGGCGGCCCGGGCGCCGGCAACGGCGGGGACAACAACTCGGGGGGCGCCGACGACAATGTCGTGACCGTCTACGGCACGATCGCCGACACCGAGGCCGAACTGCTCGAGCAGTCCTGGGCGGACTTCGAGGAGTCCTCGGGCATCGACATCGAGTACGAGTCGTCGAAGGAGTTCGAGGCGCAGATCGCCGTCCGCGCTCAGGGTGGCAGCGCCCCTGACATCGCGATCTTCCCGCAGCCGGGCCTGATGGCCGACATCGCGAACCTGGGCTACCTGAAGGAAGCACCCGACGCCGTGAAGGCCAACGTCGAGTCGGGCTGGTCCGAGGACTGGGCCAACTACGCCACCGTCGACGGCACGCTCTACGGCGCGCCGCTCATGGCCAGCGTCAAGGGCTGGATCTGGTACTCGCCGTCGTTCTTCGCGGACAACGGCTACGAGGTCCCGACCGACTGGCAGGGACTGCTCGACCTGACCGCGCAGATCCAGGCCGACACGGATCAGCCGCCGTGGTGCATCGGCTTCGGCTCGGACGCGGCGACCGGCTGGCCGGGCACCGACTGGATCGAGGACCTCGTCCTGCGCCAGTCCGGCACCGACGTCTACGACGCGTGGATCGCGAACGAGACGCCGTTCACCGACCCGGCCATCAAGTCGGCCTTCGACGAGTTCGGCAAGATCGCGCTGAACCCCGACTACGTGAACGCCGGGTTCGGCGGCACCGACACGATCGTGACGACGCCCTTCGGCGACCCGGCACAGGCGCTCGTCGACGGTGACTGCGCGCTGCACCACCAGGCCTCGTTCTACGACGGCTTCGTGAGCGACGCGGGCGGCGAGGTCGCCGAGGACGGCGACATCTGGGCCTTCCTGATGCCGCCGTTCGAGGCCGGCGGAGCCAGCGACGGCGCGGTCGTCACCGGTGGTGGCGAGATCGTCGCCGCCTTCGACGACTCCGAGTCGACCCAGAAGGTGCAGGAGTACCTCTCCAGCCCCGAATGGGCGAACTCCCGCGTCGGCCTCGGCGGTGTCATCAGCGCCAACAAGGGTCTGGACGCCTCCAAGGCCTCCAGCAACATCCTGAAGGCGGCCATCGAGATCCTGCAGGCCGACACGACCACGTTCCGCTTCGACGCGTCCGACCTCATGCCGGGTGCGGTCGGTTCGGGCACGTTCTTCAAGGGCATGGTCGACTGGGTGAACGGGTCGGACACCGACAGCGTTCTCCAGCAGATCGAGTCCGGCTGGCCGTCCGAGTGATCTGACGCCGAGTGGGGCCGTCCCGGCACGGGGCGGTCCCACTCTCCTCTCCCGCGGCGCGTCGCGCCGCCACCGAGTCCGATGTCGCACTCGAAAGGCTCCCATGACCATTCAAGATTTCTTCCGGTGGCTGTCCACCCTCAACCCGTGGCTGGAGATCGTCGTCATCGTCGGCGTCTTCCTGGCGGTGGTGGCGCTCATCCTCTTCTTCATCGAGATCGCGCCGCGCGCGGGCCGCACGTACACGATCATCCGACTGATCGCCTGCGTCGTCGGACCTGCGCTCGTCCTTCTCGTCATGGACTCGTGGACCATCGCCGCGGCCACCGCCGCGGTCCTGGGTCTCGTCCTGTTCTTCCTCGATCAGCGCTCCAAGGGGGGAGCCGGGTCGATCTTCCAGCTGGTCGGGTTCCTGACGCCGGCGCTGGCGCTGCTGACCGTCGGACTCGTCATCCCGACGATCCAGACGATCTTCCAGGCCTTCATGAACAGGACCGGCACGGATTTCGTCGGCTTCGCGAACTTCGAGTGGATCTTCACGCAGCCCCAGAACGTGCGGGTCATCGTGAACACGATCCTCTGGGTGCTGATCGCCCCGGTGATCTCGACGATCGCGGGTCTCGCGTACGCGTACTTCATCGACAAGACCCGCGGGGAGAAGTACTACAAGATCCTCGTGTTCATGCCGATGGCGATCTCGTTCGTCGGCGCGTCGATCATCTGGCGCTTCATGTACACCGCCCGTCCCGAGGGGCAGAACCAGATCGGCTTCCTGAACCAGGTGATCGTCTGGTTCGGCGGCGACCCGTACAACTTCCTCGCCGACGATCCGTGGAACACGTTCTGGCTGATCGTGGTCTTCATCTGGATCCAGACCGGTTTCGCGATGGTGGTCCTCTCGGCCGCCATCAAGGGCGTCCCGGGGGAGCAGCTGGAGGCGGCAGAGCTCGACGGCACGAACGCCTGGCAGCGGTTCATCAACGTCGTGGTACCCGGTATCCGCCCCGCCCTCATCGTCGTCCTGACGACGATCTCGATCGGCTCGCTGAAGGTGTTCGACATCGTCCGCACCATGACCGCCGGTGCCAACAGCACCTCGGTCCTCGCGAACGAGATGTACACCCAGTTCCGCAGCTTCGAACAGGGTCGCTCCGCGGCGTTCGCGCTGATCCTGTTCGTGCTGGTGCTGCCGATCGTCATCTACAACGCCGTGCAGCTCAAGAAGCAGAGGGAGATCCGCTGATGACCGTCGCACCCGCAGCCCTGTCGGTCGACGACCAGACGGCACGCCGCGTCAAGCGCGGCGAGAAGAAGATGTTCTCCGGCACGAAAAAGCGCCTGAGCTCGCCGTGGGCGACCGCGGCGGCGCTGATCATCGCCGCCGTGTGGACCGTGCCGACGTTCGGCCTCTTCCTCACCTCGTTCCGTCCTCGTGAGTTCATCAACACCACCGGCTGGTGGACGATCTTCGAGAACTGGGGCTTCACGCTCGACAACTACGCGACGGCGCTCCAGACCGGCAACAGCCAGCTGAACATGGCCGGGGCGTTCGTGAACTCGTTCGCGATCACCCTGCCGGCCACGGTGCTGCCGATCTCGATCGCGCTGCTGGCCGCGTACGCGTTCGCATGGATGGACTTCCGCGGGAAGAACATCCTGTTCATCGGCGTGTTCGCGCTGCAGATCGTGCCGATCCAGATGGCGCTCATCCCCGTGCTGCAGTTCTTCGCACAGGGCGAGATCCTCGGGTTCCCGGTCGTCACGCCCTTTGGCTCCGCCGGATACGCCCAGGTGTGGATCGCGCACACGATCTTCGGCCTTCCGCTGGTGATCTACCTGCTCCACAACTTCGTCTCGGAGATCCCGGGCGAGGTCATCGAGGCGGCGCGGGTCGACGGCGCCGGTCACGGACAGATCTTCTTCCGGATCATCCTGCCGCTGACCGCGCCGGCCATCGCCTCGGTGGCGATCTTCCAGTTCCTGTGGGTCTGGAACGACCTGCTCGTGGCGCTGATCTTCGCCGACGGCAACGTGGCGCCGATCACGAAGCTGCTCGCCGAGATGACCGGCAGCCGCGGCCAGGACTGGTATCTGCTCACCGCCGGCGCGTTCATCGCGCTGATCGTGCCGCTGATCGTGTTCCTGTCGCTGCAGCGGTTCTTCGTCCGCGGGCTCCTCGCCGGGTCGACGAAGGGCTGACGCCCCGCGCGTCGTACGGGATCGGGGCCGCACCGGGGGGAGCGGCCCCGATCTTCGTCTGTCCGGGAGCTCGGCGGCGGGAGCCGGGGTCAGCCGCTGCAGCCGAGGCGCTGCTGCATCGAGGTCATCGCGTCGATCTCGAACTGCTGCGCGTTCTTCATCCGCTCGGCCACGGCCAGCACCTGCGGCTCGGTGCCGAGTTCGAGGATCGCCTCGGCCATCGGGATCGCGCCCTCGTGGTGGCGGATCATCAGCTCCAGGAACAGGCAGTCCGCCTGACGGCCGGTCGCCGCGCCGAGCTCGTCGAGCTCCGCCTCGCTGGCCATGCCCATCGCCTCGCGCGCCTCCTGCTCGGACAGGGGCGCCGACGAGGACCCGCCGTGCGCGTGTCCCGCCTCGGAGGCCGACATCCACTGCATCGTCGGCCCGCCCGCCTGGGGGAGTCCCCACTGGACGAGCCAGCCGTACATCACGCCCTTCTGCTCGGCCTGCCCCGTGGCGATGTCGTAGGCGAGGGCGCGCAGGTCGCCGTCGTCGGTCGAGCGGTAGATGGTCATCGCCATGTCGATCGCCTGCGAGTGGTGGACCTGCATGTCGCGCGCGAAGCCCGCCTCGGCCGAGGTGTCGCCGGGAGTGACCGGGGCGATGTCGAACGTCGAGAAGCGGCCGATGGCGAACGCCGTGCCGGCGATGGCGAGTGCGACCAGCAGGACCGCCCACCACGGCGGGAGGGTGCGGGCCGCCGCCGTCTCCGGCGCGTCGTCGGTCATGTGCGCGCGGGGCCTCAGGACTGCTTGCCGGGCGCGTCGAGCGCGCCGGTGCAGGCCGCGTTGGGCTCGGGTGCGCTCGTGCTGCGCCAGTACGCGCCGAGGAACTCGCCGATGCGCTCGTCGTCGGCCGACTCGACCTGGAGCTGGGCGTTCCAGGCGCTCGCGACGATCGGTGCGGGGAGACCGGGGTAGGGCGAGAGGATGACGTAGCTGGAGGGCAGCTGCTCGCGCAGCGCCGCGACGCCCGCGTCGTCCACCCGCTCGGGGTCGTAGGTGATCCACACGGCGCCGTGCTCGAGGGAGTGGACCGCGTTGACGTTCGGAACCGGCTCGGAGTAGACGCCGCAGTTCAGCCAGACGGGGTTGTGGTCGCCGCCGGCCGGGGGAGTCTGCGCGTAGGTGACCTCGCCCTCGACGTGCGTGGCCGAGTTGCTGAAGGTCTCGACGCCGGAGATCCCGGAGCCGTCGCCGTCGCCCCGCTCGAGGGTGACCGGGCGGGGCGTGAAGATGATCGAGGCGGCGATGAGTGCGATGACCGCCAGCCCCGCGGTCGATCCGACCACCCACCACAGCACCTTGCTGCGCCGGCGCTTCTCGAGCTGCCGCTGGTACTCGGCGAGCTTGGCCTGCTTCTGCTGCTCGCGCTGCTGCTTGGCGGTCTGGTTCAGCGAAGCCTGCGTGGCGGGGTTGCCGCTCGCGCGCTTACCGGAGGGGGCAGTCGGGGTCATGTGCGGTGATCTCGGCTCGGGGACGGCGGATGGTCCGGCGCGAGGCACACGGACGCGTCAATCCTATGCACCGGCATGAGCCCGCAGGCTGGGAAAGCGCTAAGATCGAGAGGTCGTCGAATCGATTCGGCCCTTCCCTGCGCAGGAATTGTTCCGTTCCGCGCCCGTTCGCCGGTCATTCCTCTCTCCGTCTTCCCGTTCTCGCTCCCCAAGGATCCCGTGCGCGACACCGCCTCCATCCCGCTCCCGCCCGCCGCCCGCCCCGCCGCGACCGGCGCGATCCGCACCCTGGGCGCCCATCCGGCCACGGCGCCGATCGTCCTGCATCCGGGCGATCGGATCTCCACGCCGCGGCGTGTGCTGTACGTCATCCTGCTCGGGGCGCTCACCGCTCTGGGGCCCTTCACGATCGACCTCTACCTGCCCGCCTTCCCGGTGCTGCGCGAGGACTTCCAGACCACCGACGCGGCGATCCAGCTGACCCTGACCGGCACGATGATCGGCTTCGCCCTCGGCCAGCTGATCGTCGGGCCCCTCAGCGACAAGGTCGGGCGCCGCCTGCCGCTGCTCGCGGTGACCGCGCTCCACGTGCTCGCCAGCGCGGCGGCCGCCTTCGCGCCCACCCTCGAGCTGCTCTCGGTCGCCCGCGTCCTCATGGGGGCCGGAGCCGCCGCGGGCGGTGTGGTCGCCGCGGCGATCGTGCGCGACCTGTTCGGCGGGCGCCGCCTCGTGGTCATGCTGTCCCGGCTGGCGCTGGTCTCGGGCGTCGCCCCCGTGCTCGCGCCGCTCGTGGGCTCGGGTCTGCTGCTCGTCACGTCGTGGCGCGGCGTCTTCGGAGTCCTCGCGATCTACGGCGCCGTGATGCTGGTCTCGGCCATCATCTTCATCCCCGAGACACTGCCGCCGGCACGTCGCCGGGAGCGGGGGGCCACCACGGTCTGGCAGCGCTACCGGAGCGTCTTCGGCGATCGCGTGTTCATCGGCGTGCTGATCATCGGCGGCATGAGCTTCTCGGGCCTGTTCTCGTACCTGTCGGCCTCGTCGTTCCTGTTCCAGGAGTCCTACGGGTTCGACGCGCAGCAGTACGGACTGCTCTTCGCCGCCAACTCCCTGGGCGTCGTGCTCGGGGTGCAGGCGGCGTCGCGGCTGGCCGCGCGCTTCGGTCCGCAGTGGGTGCTGGCCTGGTCGACGGCGGTGCTCGTCGTCGCCGGCGCGTCGATCATCATCACCGATCAGCTCGGGCTGGGTCTGTGGGGAACCGTCGTGCCGCTGTTCTTCTTCATGACCGCGTGCGGCTTCACCTTCCCCTGCGTGCAGGTGCTCGCCCTCGACCGGCACGGGAACGCGGCGGGCACGGCGCAGTCGATCGTCGGCGCGACGAACTTCGGCGTGGCCGGGATCATCTCGCCGCTCGTGGGCTGGATCGCGAAGGACGCCGGGATCACGGCCACCACGATGGCCTCGGTCATGGTCGGCTGCGCCGTGATCGGCCTGGCCTCGCTCTGGCTGATCGTGCGTCCCCGGACCGTGGAGCGTCTCGCCCCCTGACCCGACACGAGCGACGCCGTGCGGCGCCGGGCGCGGACACGGGCCCGGCCGCGGCTACGCTGGGGCGATGCGCGTCACAGATGTCGAGATCACCTGGGGCCTCCAGCGCCTCGTCGTCGGACTCGTCCTGATGACGGCCGCCATCGTGCTCGGCATCGCCGTGGCGCTCGGGACCGACGTCGACATCGACACCTGGTGGAACACGACCGTGGGCTCGGTGCTCCCCGGTCTCAGCCACCTGTCGTACACCCTCGACTTCCTGGGCGGCGGCTGGTTCGCCACATACGTGGTGCCCCTCGGCGGGTGCCTCGCGCTGGTCGCGGCGCGCAGGTGGCGATCGGGCCTGTACTTCCTTGCGGCCTCCGGGCTGAGCGCGGCGTTCGTGCAGCTGCTGAAGACGATCTTCGGCAGGGTGCGCCCGGAGGACATGCTCGTGATCTCCGACCACGGGTCCTTCCCGTCCGGTCACACCGCCAATGCCGCCACGATCGCCGTCGCCGTGACGATCATCTTCCCGCGCGTGTGGGTGGCGCTGGTCGGCGCGGCGTGGGCGGCGCTCATGGCATTCAGCCGCACGCAGGTGCACGCGCACTGGCTGAGCGACACCCTCGGCGGAGTGCTCGTGGGCACGGGTGCGGCGCTGGTCGTCGCCGCGGCGTTCACCCTGCCGCTGGCGAGGGAGCGCTCGCTAGGCTGAGCGCATGACCGCGCCCGAGGATGCCGCCGCCGCCGAGCTCGCCCGCCTGCAGGCCGAAGCCGACGCCGCCGAGGCGGCGCTGAAGCTCGCCCAGGCCAAGGCCGCGCTCGCGGCGGCGAAGGCCGAGGCGGCGAAGGCGGGCCGGGACGATGCGCCGGCGCCCGACGCCGCCGCCGCGAAGGAGGAGGCTCCCTCGACGGCCGCCGCGGTCGAGCCGCCGACCGCGGGAGCACCGTCCGCGACGGAGCCCACCGCCGAGCCGGCGCCGTCGGACGGGCCGCTGGATGCCGACGAGGTCGCCGCCGTCGTGACGGGCTACACGTTCGACGGGCCGACCCTCGACCTCGGCGCGCTCGTGAACACCGACCCGGTGCCGACCGCGCAGATCCGCATCCCGCTCGCCATGATGAACCGGCACGGCCTGGTCGCCGGCGCCACCGGCACCGGCAAGACGCGCACGCTGCAGGGCCTCGCCGAGCAGCTCGCGGCCAAGGGCGTGCCGGTCTTCGCCGCCGACATCAAGGGCGACCTGTCGGGCGTCGCGACGCCGGGCACGCCGAACGAGAAGCTGCTCGCGCGCACCAGCGCGATCGGGCAGGACTGGGCGCCGGCGGCCTCGGCCACCGAGTACTTCGCCCTCGGCGGCGTCGGCAAGGGCGTGCCGGTCCGCGCGACGGTGTCGGGCTTCGGGCCCCTCCTGCTCAGCAAGGTGCTGGGCCTCAACGCCACGCAGGAGTCGAGCCTCGGCCTCGTCTTCCACTACGCCGACGCCAACGGGCTCGCGCTCGTGGACCTCGCCGACCTGCGGGCGGTGCTGTCGTACCTGACGAGCGAGGACGGCAAGGCCGAGCTGAAGGAGCTCGGCGGGCTGTCGGCGGCGACGGCGGGCGTGATCCTCCGCGAGCTGATCACCTTCGCCGACGACGGCGCCGACGTGTTCTTCGGCGAGCCCGAGTTCGACGTCGCGGACTTCCTGCGCACGGCCGCCGACGGGCGCGGCGTCATCTCGCTGCTCGAGGTCCCCGGCGTCGCCGACAAGCCGGCGCTCTTCTCGACGTTCCTGATGTACCTCCTCGCGGAGCTGTTCGAGATCCTCCCCGAGGTGGGCGACCTCGACAAGCCGAAGCTCGTCTTCTTCTTCGACGAGGCGCACCTGCTGTTCCGGGACGCCTCGAAGGACTTTCTCGCGGCGATCACGCAGACCGTGCGGCTCATCCGCTCCAAGGGCGTCGGCGTGTTCTTCGTGACCCAGACGCCGAAGGACGTGCCCGGCGACGTGCTGGCGCAGCTGGGATCGCGCGTGCAGCACGCCCTCCGCGCCTTCACCCCCGACGACGCCAAGGCGCTCCGCGCGACCGTCGGCACCTACCCCAAGAGCGGGTACGACCTCGAGCGCACGCTGCAGGAGCTCGGCACCGGCGAGGCGATCGTGACGGTGATGAGCGAGAAGGGGGCGCCGACGCCGGTCGCCTGGACGCGGCTGCGCGCGCCGCAGGGCCTCATGTCGCCCACGCCCGACCCGGACATCGAGCGCGCCGTGCACGCGTCGCCGCTGCTGGCGAAGTACGGCACCGCCATCGACCGCGAGTCGGCGCGCGAGATCCTCACGGCCAAGATGAACGCGGCCGCCGAGCAGGATGCCGCGGAGCGGGCGGCCGTCGAGAAGGCCAAGGCCGACGCCGAGTTCGCGAAGCAGCAGGCCGCGATCGCCAAGGCCGACGCCGCGGCGGAGCGCGAGCGTCAGAAGGAGTACGACCGCCTCATCAAGGCCACCGGCGGCTCGACGCGCACGCGCACGACGCGCGCGAAGCAGACGTCGCCGCTGGAGCAGGTGCTCAACTCCAAGACGACGCAGACGATCCTGAACTCCGTCATCCGCGGCGTGTTCGGCATCGGCCGCCGCTGACCGCGCGACGCCGATCCCCCTGGACGCCAGAACGCCTGGACGCAAGGGGGTAGGGGGTGCGGCGCCGGAGCGCGTAAGGTGCCCGCATGGGTGAGGATCACGCGGGCCTGTCGACTCCGACCGGGCGCGAGGAGGTGCTGCGCGCCCTCCCGCGCGCCGACGGCTCCGCCCCGCGCGCGCTGGTGCTCGGGGCCACCGGCTATCTGGGCGGCCGGCTCGTGCCGCGCCTGCTGGCCGCCGGCTACCGGGTGCGCGTGCTGGTGCGCCACCCCGGGCGACTCCCCGCCTTCTCGTGGGGCGACGACGTCGAGGTGGTGGCCGGCTCCGCGGACGACGAGGCCGCCGTCGCCGAGGCCGTGCCCGACGTCGACGTGCTGTTCTACCTCATCCACTCGATGGGCCAGGGGAAGGGATTCGAGGAGAGCGACCTCGCCGCAGCGCGCACCGTCGCGGCCGCGGCGGCCTCGGCCTCCGTCGGCCGGATCGTCTACCTCGGCGGGCTCCACCCCGACGGCGTGGAGCTGAGTCCGCACCTGCGCTCCCGGGTGGAGGTCGGCGAGCAGTTCCTCCGCAGCGGCGTGCCGACGCTCGTACTGCAGGCGGGGGTCGTGATCGGGTCGGGCTCGGCCTCGTTCGAGATGATCCGCCACCTCACCGAGGTGCTGCCCTACATGCCGGCGCCGCGCTGGGTGCGCAACCACATCCAGCCGATCGCCGTGCGAGACGTCATGCACTACCTGCTGGGGGCCGCACGGGTGGCGCCGGACGTCAACCGCACCGTCGACATCGGCGGACCCGACGTGCTCCGCTACGGCCAGATGATGAACGGCTACGCGGTGGAGGCGGGGCTTCCGCAGCGGCCGATCGCGCCGCTGCCGGTGCTCACGCCGGGGCTCGCCTCGCACTGGGTGAATGTCGTGACGCCGGTGCCGCGCTCGATCGCACGTCCGCTCATCGCCTCTCTCGTGCACGACTGCGTCATGAACGACCACGACGTCGACCGGCTGATCCCGCCGCCCGCGGACGGGCTCACCGGCTACCGCGAGGCGGTGCGGCTGGCGCTCGGCCGCGTGGAGGCCGACGCGGTGGAGACGAGCTGGCAGGACGCCGCGGTGTCGGGCGTCCCGTCCGATCCGCTGCCGAGCGACCCGGAGTGGGCGGGGCGCACCGTGTACACCGACGTGCGCACGGCGCGCACGACCGCGTCTCCGGAGCGGCTCTGGGCGGTGATCTCCGCGATCGGCGGCGAGAGCGGGTGGTACTCCTCGCCCGTGCTGTGGGCGATCCGGGGATGGATGGACCGTCTCGTCGGCGGAGTCGGCCTCGCGCGCGGGCGCCGCAGCCGCGGACGCGTGGCGGTCGGCGACGCGATCGACTTCTGGCGGGTCGAGAAGGTCGATCCGGGGCGCCTGCTGCGCCTGCGCGCCGAGATGCGCGTGCCGGGGCTGGCCTGGCTCGACCTCGCCTGCGATCCGGCGGAACCGGGCGCGGGCGGCGGTGCGGTCTACCGGCAGCGGGCCGTGTTCTTCCCGCGGGGGCTCGCGGGCCGGCTGTACTGGCTCGCGGTGCTGCCGTTCCACGGCTTCATCTTCCGGGGGATGGCCAACCGCATGACGGCCGCGGCCGAGGCCGCCCCGACGACGCAGGACGCTCAGACGTCCGAGGCACCCCAGACACCCGAGGCATCCCAGACGACGCCGACCGCGCAGCCGGAGGCGGCGGCACCCGCTCCCTAGACTCGGAGCGTGACCCAGATCCGTCCCTTCCGCCCCGGCGACGAGCCCGCCCTGTCCGAGATCTGTCTGCGCACCGCCGACGCCGGCGCCGACGGGACGGGGATCTTCGAAGACGACGACCTGTGGGGCGAGGTCTTCGTCCTCCCGTACGTCGCCCGGCATCCCGACCTCGCCTTCGTCGTGGAGAGCGACGAGGGGACCCCGCTCGGCTACGTCGTCGGGACCCCGGACACGCGGGCGTTCGAGGACTGGTTCGCGACGCAGTGGTGGCCGCGCTTCGCCGCGCGCTGGCCTCTGCCCGAGAGCGAGCGGACGCGTCAGGACGGCACGCTGATCTACGCCTACGGCCGGCGCGCCGGAGCCGAGCCCTACGGCGACGCGCATCCCGCCCACCTCCACATCGACCTGCTGCCCGAGATCCAGGGACAGGGGTGGGGGCGCCGTCTGATCGAGACGCTGGCGGACGCGCTGCGCGAGCGCGGCGTGCCGAGCCTGCACCTCGTCGCGTCGTCCGCCAACACCGGCGCTCTCGCGTTCTACACGCGCCTCGGCTTCACGCCGCTGCCGTCGCATCACGGCGCGCAGGCCTTCGCGATGAGCCTCTGACCTCACTCAGGAGACGATGCGTCCGTCGGCCAGGCGCACGGTGCGGTCGACGAGACCCGCGGGAACCGTGACGTGCGAGATGAGCACGACGGCCCGGTCCGCGCCGGCGGCCCGCTCCGACCCGGCCACGGAGAGCAGGTCGGTGAGCAGGGCGTCGCTCGCGGCGGGGTCGACCCCCGCGGTCGGCTCGTCGAGGACGAGCACGTCGAAGCCGCGCAGGAGCGCCCGCGCCAGGGCGATGCGCTGGGCCTGACCGCCCGAGACCAGCGCGCCGCGCTCGCCCACCCGGGCGCCGAGACCGCCCCGCTCCCGCAGCCACGAGCCGAGGCCCACCCGCTCCAGCACGTCGGTCAGCTCGTCGTCTGTCGCGGTGTCGCGGGCGAACAGCAGGTTCTGGCGGATGTCCTCGTCGAACAGCATCGGGTTCTGCTCGCACAGGCCGACCGTCAGCCGCAGGTCGTCGGGGGCGATCTCCCGCACGTCGGCTCCGCCGATCGTGAACGTGCCGCGGTGCTCCAGGAAACGGACCAGCACGTGGGCGAGGGTGGTCTTGCCGGCGCCGCTGGATCCCACGACGAGCAGCCGCTCCCCGGGCGCGACGTCCAGGTCGATCCCGCGCAGCGAGGGCTCCGCCGCTCCCGGCCAGCGCGCGTCGACGCCCCGGAGCGAGATCCCGGCGCCGAGCCCGGGGGCGACGCCGGTGGCCGGCGTCTCGGCCGGCAGCTCCGCGGGGACGGTGGCCGGCAGCGCGGTCGCGATGCGCGCCGCGGCCGCGCGGACCTGCCGCCACGACGCGGCGGCGAGGGGCACGGCGGCGAACACCTCGAAGACGGCGAGGGGGACCAGCACCGCCACCGCGAACGACGGGCCGGGCAGGGCGCCGTCCGCCACCGAGGGCGCCGCGACGACGACCGCCAGCAGCGAGGCCGCGCCGGCCAGGAGGGAGACCACCGCCGCCGTGCCGGCCTGCGCGGCGGCGCGTCGGGCCACCGCGCGGCGCAGGCGCGCGTCGGCGGCCGAGATGCGCGCGCGGCTCGATCCCTCGGCCCCGTAGGCGATCAGGACGTCGAGGCTCCCGAGGTGATCGAGCACCGCGTCGGCGAGCTCGGCGCGCAGCGGGGCGATGGTCCGCTCGGCCCGTGAGCCGCTCGCCCAGCCCCACGCGATCGCGGCGACCGCGGCGACCGCCAGGCACGCGAGCAGCACGAGGGCGGCCGGCCACCAGATCACGCCGACGAGGACGACCGCGCCGAGGGCGACCGCCGTCGACGACACGAGCGGCAGCACGACCCGCAGCGGAAGGTTCTGGAGCTCGTCGACGTCGTCGACGAGGGCGCCCAGGACCGATCCGCGGCCGGTGCGTCCGAGCCCGTCGGGGGCCAGCGGCACGATCCGCCGGACGAGGTCGGTGCGGGTCGTGGCCAGCTGGCGCAGGGCCGCGTCGTGGCTTGCCAGGCGCTCGGTGTAGCGGAACGCGGCGCGGGTGAGGGCGAACAGGCGCACCCCGACCACCGCCGCCGAGAGGTACATGAGCAGCGGCTGCTCGCTGGCCCGCACGATCAGCCACGAGCTGACGGCGAGCAGCGCGACCGCGGACGCCTCCGACGCGAAGCCGGACGCGGCCCCCGGCCAGAAGCGGCGGGCGGGCGGCATCGCGCCGCGGAGGATCTCGGCCGCGCTCGTCATGCCGTGACCTCCGCGGCCGCGGGCGCGAGCGTCACGATCTGGTCGGCGATCGCCCGGGCGCTCGTGCGGTGCGAGACGAGGAGCACCGCGGCCCCCGCGTCGGCGAGGCGCCGGACCGCGTGCCAGAGCGCGGCCTCGGTGTCGGCGTCGAGGGCCGCGCTGGGCTCGTCGAGGGCGATGACGGGGGCCAGCCCCCGCAGGTGCCGATGGAACGCGCGGGCGACCGCGACCCGCTGCGCCTGTCCGCCGGAGAGCCCCGCGCCCTGCACGCCGAGGACGAGGTCGGCGGGGATGCCGCCCGCGCCTGCCAGCTCGAGCGCGCGCGCGATCAGCTCGGGCGCGCGCTCGCCGGCGGGATCCCCCAGGGTCACGTTGTCGGCGACCGTGCCGGCGATGAGCCCCGGCTGCTGGCCGGCCCACGCGAGCCACGCAGAGGTGTGCAGCCGCGCCGCATCCGTGCCGCCGACGGCGATCTGGCCGGAGTACGGGGCCGCGCCGCGCAGCGCCGCCAGGACGCTCGACTTCCCCGCACCGCTCGGACCCTCGATCAGGGTGACCGTGCCCGGGAGGGCGGTGAAGGTGACCGCGGGGAGGCCGCGGACCGACAGGTCCCGCACTGTGAGGCCCCGCCCCGAGAGGTCCTGCGCTGAGAGGTCCTGTGCGGAGAGGTGCTGTGCGGACGGTGCGCGGTGCGAGGCCGCGTGCCCGTCGAGCTGCGCGGGAGCGCCCTCGCCTGCGCCTGCGCGGGCCGCGTCGGCCGCGCGCGCCGCGTCGAGCACGGCGAACACGTCGTCGGTGGCCGCCACCCCCTCGGCCGCGGCGTGGAACTGCACGCCGACCTGGCGCAGCGGCAGGTAGGCCTCGGGCGCGAGCAGCAGGACGAACAGGCCGACCACCAGCAGCATCGATCCGTCCATCAGGCGGAAGCCGATCGAGACCGCGACGATCGCGACGGCGATCGACGCCAGCAGCTCCAGCGCGAACCCCGACAGGAACGAGACGCGCAGCACCCGCATCGTCTCGCGGCGGTAGGTGTCGGTGACGGTGCCGATCGAGGCGACCGCCCGGTGCTGGCGTCCGAACACCTTGAGGGTCGACAGTCCGCGCACGGTGTCGGCGAACCGCGCCGCGAGCCGGCCGAGCGTCTGCCACTGCCGCTGCTGGACGGCGCGGGTCGCGAGGCCGATCAGGACCATGAACAGCGGGATGAGGGGAAGGGTGAGCAGGACGGTCAGCCCAGAGATCCAGTCCTGCCACCACATGACCGCCAGGATGATGGGCGTCGCGATGGCGGTCTGCACGAGCTGCGGCAGGTAGCGCGAGAAGTAGGCGTCGAGCGCCTCGAGCCCGCGGCCCGCCGTCACGGCGAGCCGCGCGCTGTTCTGCGCGGCGAGCCACCCGGGGCCGAGCGCACCGACGGCGGCGACCAGGTGCGCGCGCAGCTGGCCCTGCACGCGGGCGGCCGCGCGCGCCGACACCGTGTCGCGCGCCCACAGCAGCACCGCGCGGACGGCGATGATCGCGGCGAGCCAGCCGAGCGTCTCGCCCAGCGGCCCGGCGAGGGGGACGCCGTCGATCGCCTGCGTGATCGCGCGCGTGAGCAGCCAGGCGAACCCGACCACGACGAGGGTCTGCGCCAGGCCGAGCACCGCGATCACGACGAAGAAGCCGCGGGACGCCGACGCGTAGCGCAGCAGGCGGGGGTCGACGGGCCGGGTCCGCGTGCGTGCGGGGGCGTCGTCCGTCGGTGCCATGCTTCGATCCTGCCTTACCCGGGACGACGCGTCCGCTCGGCCCCCACGGGGCGGAGCGGACGCGTGCCGGTCAGTGCGCCGTCGCGTCGGCCTTCTCGATGACGGCCCGGGTGACGCGCTTGCGGAAGATCCAGTAGGTCCAGCCCTGGTAGAGCAGGACCATCGGCAGGAAGATGAGCGCCGCCCAGCTCATGATCTGGAGCGTGAGCTCCGTGCTGGACGCGTTGGAGATCGTCAGGCTGTTGTCGACGTCGGTGGACGACGGCATGACGAACGGGAACAGCGCGAGCCAGAGCGTGAGCACCGCGAAGACGATCGTCACGGCGCCGGCGGCGAAGGCCCGGCCGTCGCGGTCCACCCAGTTGAAGTAGACCGAGACGAGCAGCGCCACGGCGGCGACCGCGCCGCAGGCGACGACGGCCCACAGGAGCGGGGCGTCCCGCCCGGCGGCGATGACGGTGGTCCACACGACGGTGCCGGCGGCGAAGAGGACGGTGGGGATGGCCAGCTTCTTGCCGAGCGCCTGTGCGTCGTGGTGCACGCGTCCGTCGGTCTTCAGGCCGACGAAGTACACGCCGTGCAGGAAGAAGAGCAGGAGGGTGGTCGCCCCGACCCAGAGCCCGTAGGGGTTCAGGAGCGTCAGCAGGGATCCGGTGAACTCGTGGTCCGCGTCCAGAGGCACGCCCTGCACGATGTTGCCGACGGCCACGCCCCACAGCAGCGCCGGGACGGCGGACCCGATCGTGATCATCCAGTCGAAGCGGCGCTTCCACGCCGGATCGTCGCGCTGGTGCCGGTACTCGAACGACACGCCGCGGGCGATGAGGGCCAGCAGGATGAGCAGCAGCGCGAGATAGAAGCCGCTGAACAGCGTGGCGTACCACTCGGGGAAGGCGGCGAACAGGCACGCCCCCGCGACGATGACCCACGTCTCGTTGAGGTCCCACACCGGGCCGATCGTGTTGATCACCTGGCGGCGGGAGACCTCGTCCTTGCCGAGGAACGGAAGGGACATGCCGACGCCGAAGTCGAATCCGTCGAGCACGAAGTAGCCGACGAAGAGCACTCCGACGATGAAGAACCAGAGGTAGGCGAGATCCATGGCGTGCTCCTAGTAGACCGTCGTGGGCGTCTCTTCGACCGACAGCTCCGAGGGCTGCGGGTCGTCGGGTCCGGGCAGGGGGTCGGGCCCGGCCTTGACCGTCTTGACGATCAGGCCGAACTCCACGACGGCGAGGATGAGGTAGATCAGCGTGAAGGCGATCAGCGAGACGAGCACGCTCCACCCCGGGACGCTCGGCGAGACGCCGTCCTCGGTGAGCATCAGCCCGAACACGATCCACGGCTGGCGGCCCATCTCGGTGAACACCCAGCCGACGAGGATGCCGAGCAGCGCCAGCGGCGCCTGCCAGACGGCGATCCGCCACATCCAGGGCGCGACCGGCCGCGTGGCCTTGCGCCGCGTGACCCACAGCCCGGCGACCGCGATCAGGGCGGCGATGCCGCCGAAGCCCATCATCCAGCGGAACGACCAGTAGGTGACCCACAGGATCGGGGCGAAGTTGCCGTCGACCTGGTCGGCGAACTGCGGGAACAGCTCGTTCGTGTAGAGGAGGTTCAGATCGTTGATCCCCTCGACGCAGCCGTTGATGTCGTGCGTGGACAGGAACGCCAGCAGGTACGGCACGCGCAGCGACCAGATCTCCCCGGTGCCGTCGGGGGTGCCGATCGAGAAGAGCGAGAACGAGGCGTCCGCACCGCACGCGGAGTTGAACATCGCCTCGGCAGCCGCCATCTTCATGGGCTGCGTCTCGACCATCACGAGGCCCAGCTGGTCGCCCGACAGCACGACGCCCGCGAAGGAGACGACCACGGCCCACAGCCCGAGCTTCAGGGCGGGGCGCATCATCTCGTCGTGCTGATGGCGCGACAGGTGCCACGCCGCGGCGGCCACCATGACCCCGGCGGAGAACATCAGCGCCGAGAGGATCGTGTGCGGGAACTGCGTGAGGGCGACGGGGTTGGTGAGCACGGCGAGGAAGTCCGCCATCTCGGCGCGGTGCCCCTCGGCGGACATCTGGTATCCCACCGGGTTCTGCATGAAGGCGTTCGCCGCGAGGATGAAGTAGGCCGACAGCCAGGTGCCGAACACCGTGATCCAGATGGTGGCGAGGTGGATGCCGCGGGGGAGGCGGTTCCAGCCGAAGATCCACAGGCCGATGAACGTCGCCTCGAAGAAGAACGCCATGAGGCCCTCGAAGGCCAGCGGTGCGCCGAACACGTCGCCGACGAAACGGCTGTAGGAGGACCAGTTCATGCCGAACTGGAACTCCTGCACGATGCCGGTGACGATGCCCATCGCGAAGTTGATCAGGAAGATCTTCCCGAAGAACCGCGTCAGGTGCAGCCACTTCACGTTCGCCGTCCGGAACCACGCGGTCTGGAAGATTGCCACGAACAGCGACATGCCCAGCGTCAGCGGGACGAAGATGAAGTGGTACAGCGTCGTGAGGCCGAACTGCCACCGAGCAAGCAGCAGCGGATCCAGAAAGTCCATGCGAGTCCCTCCCGTGCCGGGGTCTTCCTGATGACTGAAGGTACACAGGTCACTTTCAGGCGGTGACCCCGGGCGCCGTGAAAAAGAGAGGACCCGCGATCAGCCCGCGGCGGAGGCGTGGATGAGCTGTACGACGCACTGCCGCGGGTCGCACGACGAGCGCATCCCGTCGACCGACAGCGGTCCGCCGGCTTCGCTGAGCACGCTCTGCATGAGCCCCAGGTGGACGCTGCAGAGCACCTCGCGGTGGGCGGCCTGCGCCTCCGCCTGCGCGCACGGGGTGAGGTCGACGGTGAGGTCGCGCTCGTCCACCAGCGGGTCGAAGCCGGCGTCGATGAGGTCGTCGATGAGGGCGTCCACCTGGTGCAGCGCCTCGGTGTCGAGCTCGGGCGGGGCCCCCGGCAGCACCCGGCGCATGAGGTCGCCGCGCTCGGCGGCCGCCTTCACCTTGCGCTTCTGCACGGGGCTGGAGGCGTGGGCGCCGTCGGCGACGCTGTAGAGCACGCGCGGGCGGCCGCGGGTGGTGCGCAGTTCGGGCAGCGCGACGACGTATCCGTCGTCGATCAGGCGCTGCAGGTGCTCGCGCACGGTGTTGGGATGCAGGCCCGTGGCATCCACGAGCTCGGAGATCGTGCGCTGCGGCCGCTCCTGGATGAGGTGCAGCAGCTCGACGCGGGAGTAGCTGGAGATCGCGCTGTAGCCGATGGGGCGCCCTGTGGTCATACCACTCATTATTCACGGTGAATCCGCGGAAGGGAAGAGGTTTCGCCGTCGCTTTTCTCCGGTCCCCCGGAAGGCGGGTTCGAGCGGATGACGGCGGGCGGACCGCTCGCGTTCGCCCCCTGTTCGCCGAGTGTTCGCCGGGGGACGCGACGATCGCGAGCGTGCCGTCGCACCACGCCGCACCGTCGCCGCGCGGCGCCGTGGGCGCCGTCCCGCACCCGACCGAACCCTGGAGTGAGATGCCTTCCACATCCCTGCGCGCCACATCCCTGCGCGCCACACCCCTGCGCGCCACACTTCTGCGCGCCATCGGCCTGCGCCACCGCCCGTCCGGCGCCGCGGATGCCGTCCGAGCCCGGATCTCCGGCGCGCTCGCCGTCGCCCTCGGCGCCGGACTGCTGGTCGCGCCGCTGGCGGCGCTGCCCGCCGTCGCCGCCGACTCCGGGGTCGTCATCAACGAGATCGAGTCCAACGGGGACACCACCGACTGGATCGAGCTGCTCAACACCTCGTCCGCCCCCGTGGACGTCTCGGGCTGGATCGTCAAGGACGACGACGACACGCGCACCGATGCCGTGCCCGCCGGCACCGAGCTCGCCCCGGGGGAGTTCTTCGTCTTCACCGAGCCGGAGCTCACGTTCGGTCTGGGCATGGCCGACGCGGCGCGGCTGTACCTGGCCGACGGTGCGACGCTCGTGGACTCCCACACGTGGACGCAGCACGCGACGACGACCTACGGGCGCTGCCCCGACGGCACCGGGGAGTTCGTCACGACGGCCGCGTCGACCCGCGGCGCCGCCAACGACTGCGCGCCCCTCCCGACGCCCACCGCCACCCCGACCGACGACCCAGCCGCCGGCGTGATCGTGGTCAACGAGGTCGAGTCCAACGGCGATGACACGGACTGGGTCGAGTTCGCCAACACGAGCGACGCCGACGTCGACCTCGGCGGGTACATCCTGCGCGACAACGACGACGCCAAGCGCTACGACCTCCCCGCGGGATCGGTCGTGCCCGCGCACGGCCTCCTCCTCGTCGACCAGCTGACCGCCCATTCGCCCGGGTTCGACTTCGGGCTCGGCGGTGCCGACATGGTGCGGCTCTTCGCCCCCGACGGTGTGAGCCCGGTCGCCTCGTTCGCCTGGACCGTGCACGCCGCGACGAGCTACGGACGCTGCCCCGACGGCACCGGCGAGATGCGCGAGACGACGGTCACGACCAAGGGCGCGCCGAACGACTGCGCGCTGCCCGTGAAGATCAACGAGGTCGAGTCCAGCGGCGGCACGCCCGGCGACTGGATCGAACTCGTCAACCTGAGCGACGCGGTGATCGACATCGGCGGTCTCGTCGTGACCGACTCCGACACGACCGGCCACCGCTACACCGTGCCGGCGGGGACGGAGATCGCGGCGAAGGGCCGCCTCGTGCTCGAAGAGGCGGACTTCGGGTTCGGGCTCGGCTCGGCCGATGCCGTGAGCCTCTTCGACGTCGACGGCTCCACCGTGCGGGACGCGACCTCGTGGACGGCGCACGCCGGGACCACCTGGGGCCGGTGCCCCGATGCCACCGGGGTGTTCGCCGAGACCGCCGGAGCCACGAAGGGCGAGGCGAACCAGTGCGAGGGCGAGGTCGTCGTGACGGCCTGGCCGGGCGGTGCGGACGTGCGCGCGCTCGACGACGACGGCACCTTCTCGGGCGACCTCAGCGGCCTCGACGCGGCCGGCGACGCGCTCTGGGCGGTCGAGAACGGCAACGGCCTGCTCTACCGCCTGCAGGAGAACGGCCAGAAGTGGCTTCCCGCGGCGGGCTGGGCGGACGGGAAGAAGCTCCGCTACCCCGGCGGTGCCGGCACGGTCGACGCCGAAGGCGTGACGGTCGTCGGCGACAGCGTCTATGTCTCGAGCGAGCGCGACAACGACCAGAGCTCGGTCAGCCGTCCCGCCGTGCTCCGGTTCGACGACGTCTCCACCGGATCGGAGCTGGTGGCCGCGGCCGAGTGGAACCTGGCCTCCGACTTCCCGGGCCTCGGCGCGAACGCCGGACTGGAGGGCATCACGTGGATCCCCGACAGCCGGCTCGTGTCGGAGGGGTTCGTCGATCAGCGCACCGGCGCGGCGTACGATCCGGCGACGTACGCCGGGCACGGGAACGGGCTCTTCTTCGTCGGCGTCGAGGGGACCGCTGCCGTGTACGCCTACGCGCTCAGCGCCGACGGCTCCTTCGCCCGCGTCGCCGCGATCGAGACGCCGTTCGCGCTCGTCGCCGATGTGCAGTTCGACCGCGGCGTGCTGTGGGTCGTCTGCGACGAGGCGTGCGAGGGACGCACCGCCACGTACGAGATCGACGGCAGCGGCGCCTTCGTGCCGACGAACGTCTACGCCCGTCCCGCGGGGATGGCGAACGTGGCGAACGAGGGCTTCGCGATCGGGTCGTCGTGCGTGGGCGGGTCGGCGCAGACGTTCTACGCCGACGACGCCGACACCGACGGCTTCTCGCTGCGGGGCGGAACGCTGCCGTGCACGACGGACGCCGAGCCGACGCCGACGCCGACGCCGACCGCGACGCCGACGCCGACCGCGACGCCGACGCCGACCGCGACGCCGACGCCGACCGCGACCGCCACGCCCACCCTCGCCCCGACACCGACCGCGCCGGACGAGGCCGACCTGACCGACGAGAACCGCGGCACGATCGAGGCGCCGTCGCAGGTGCGCCCGGGCGGCACGATCCGCGTGCAGCTCGACCCCGCGCTGGCCGGCGCCACGGTGCACGTGTGGCTGTTCTCCGAGCCGACCGACCTCGGCGCGGCCGTGGTCGGTGCGGACGGCGCGATCACGGTGCGGATCCCGAGCTCCGTGCCGGCCGGCGACCACCGCCTGGTGATCACCGACGCGGACGGCACGATCCTCGCCTGGACGGAGATCGCGGTGACCGACGAGGGCCTCGCCGTCACCGGCGGCGACCTCACGGGCTCCGCGCTGCCGGTCGTCGGCGGCGTGATGGCGCTCGTCGTCGGGCTGGCGCTCCTGCGCCGCGCGCGTCGCGCTGCCGCCTGATCCGTCGTCGCCGAGGGCCGCGCACCGGGAGCCGGGCGCGGCCCTCGTGCATGCGTCACGGCCGCCGACCCGCGCCGCGCGCCCGGGGTCGTCGCCGGGCCGCGGAGCGCGGGTCCGTTAGGGTGCAGATGTGACGGACGGGAGCGCGGAGTGATCGGCGGCCGCCGTTTCGCGCTCGCCCGGGCACGGGCCGCGCTTCCCGCGCTGGTGACCCTCCTGATTGTCACCGGGGTCGCCGCGGGACTGATCGTCGGCATGGCGGTCGCCCTCCGCGCCGTCGAGGCGCAGGACGTGCGCGCCGCCCTCGGGGCGGCGGACGGGCTGCGCGGGCAGGCCGTGGTGAGCGTCGCCGACGGGGGCGACGACGGGCTCGCGGATGCCGTCCGGCAGACCCTTGCGGCGCACGGCGCGCCGGCGGTCACCGTCACCGAGTCCGAGGGCGTCGTCACGATCACCCCGGATCCCGCACGGGTGACCGGCGACGACGTCGTCTCGCTGATCGGCGCGCTCCGCGAGCTGCCGTCCGAAGCGCGCGAGGCGGTCGGTGCCCGCGTGCAGGTGGCCGGCGGCCTCCCTGCGACGCTGGGCTCGATCGCCGACGGCCTGCAGGCCCGGCGCGGACCGACCGCCGTCGCGATCGGGTTCCTCGGCCTGCTCACCGTCGTGGTCGTCGGCGCGGTCGCCCTCGAACCCGTGCGTGCCCGGTCGGGCGAGTCGCTGCTGCTGCGTGCCCGCGGCGCACGCGCCCGTAGCCTGGCCGCGCTGAGCGGCGCCGAGACGGCCGCCGTCTCCTCCGCGGGATCGCTCGCCGGAGCCGGCGTCGTCCTCGCCGTCGCCCACCTCGCAGGGCTCCCGCATCCGGGCCTCCTCTTCGCCGCCGTCGGCGCCGCGGGCGTCGCACTGGCCGCCACGCTCGTCGCCGTCGTCGTGACGGCGCGCACAGCCGACCGCCGCCCCGGACGCGCGCAGCTGGCCGCCGCGGCGGCCGTGGCGGTGGTCCTGGCGGTGGTCACCGGCCTGGCGGCCTGGCAGTTCGCGCAGTCGGGGTCGCCCGTCGTCGTCCGCGGCGACGGCACCGCGATCCTGGACCCCCTCGTCGCGATCGCGCCGGCGCTCGTGCTGGCCCTGGCCGCCCTGCTCGCCGTGCTCGTGGCGACCCCGGTGGCGCGCGGGATCGCCGCAGCGCTCGCCGCCACCCGTGGCGTGCAGCCGATCACGCCGCTGCGCCTGGCCTCACGACGTCCCGGCCGCCATGCGCTGCCCATCACGGTCGTCGCCTTCGCCGTCGGCACCGCGACCGTCGCCGGCGCCTACCTCGGCACCACCCGTGCGCTCGGCGACGCGCCCGAGGCGCTGCGCGTCGGCGCCGATGTGCGGGTGACGACGATCCCCGAGACCCGGTCTGCCGCCGACATCGCCGTCACCGCGACGGAGGCCGGTGCCCGCGCCACCGCCGCGGCACGCGGATTCACGGCCATCGGCCCGGGCGCGCGCATCCCGGTGGTCGCCATCGACGGCGGTGCGGTCGGCGACGTCCTGCTCGACGGCGGCGGGACGATCGACCCCGCCGCCATCGGCGAGGCCATCCGGCTCCCGGACGCCGGCATCCCGCTCGCCGGCGACGACCTCGAGCTGGTCGTGACGGCGCCCCCGCCGCCGCCGATTGGAGTGGACGGCGAGCAGTTCCAGCCGGAGCCGCTGCTGGTCAACGTCCAGCTGACCTTCCGCTCCGACGCGGGGACGACCTTCACGTACGGTTTCGTCAACGGCGACGCGGGCTCTGGCGGTGAGGGTGGGGAGGAGTTCGTGCCGCCGGTGACCGACCCCCGCATCCGCGAACGCATCCCGCTCCCCGGCGAGCAGACCTGGTCGCTCCTGGCGATCGAGGTCTGGCCCGCGTGGTGGGGCGCGGAGGGCACGGTCGTGCTCTCGGACGTCGTGAGCGGCGGCGAACCCCTCGACCTCTCGACGATGTCGCCCGCGCCCGGCACCGCCGGAAGCGTCGAGATCGCCGGCGGCATCGTGTTCGCGCCGGCCTTCGACAGCACCGGGGACGGACTGGTGACGAGCGTCATCGCGCCCGGCGTCCCCGCCGCGGCGCCGATCGTGATCACCTCGGCGCTGGCCGACGACCTGAGCCTCGCCCCCGGCGACACCATCGCCCTGGAGTTCGACGGCCCGGACTTCGAGGCCGACGTCGTCGTGGCGGCGGTCGTCCCGATCCTTCCCGGCACGCCCGCGGGGCAGGGCCTCCTCGCCGACCTCGGGACGCTGCGGCTCCTCGCGGCCACCCCCATCGTCCCCAACCAGCTCTGGGCGCGGGCCGACGCGCCGGATGCCGTCGCCGGGGCGATCGCCGACGCGAACCCCGGCGCCACCGTGCTCGTCGCCGACCCGCGGCAGGGCGAGGCGGCGGCCGCCACGGCCTGGGGCTTCGGCCTCGCCGCCGCGGGGGGACTGGTGCTCGCCGTCGTGGTGCTCGCCCTGCGCAGAACGCGCTCCCGTGCCGACACCCGGGAGCTCGCCCTGCTCGCGGTGATGGGTCTCGGCCGCCGCCGCGCCGCCGCCACCCGGACGGCGGAGGACCTGTTCGCGCTCGCGCTGGGCGTGCTCGGCGGCGTGGCCGCGGGCATCGCGACGGCCTGGCTCGTGGTGCCGACGCTGGTGCGCGCCGCCTACGGCACGGTGCCGGACGCCTACCCCGTCCCGCTCGTGTGGCCGGCGGCGGAGCTCGCCGTCGCGGTGGGCGCGATCGCGCTCGTGTGCGCCGTGGTGAGCGCCTCGGTCCGCGTCCCGCGCACGCTCGCCCCCGCCCTGCGGGAGGACGAATGAGCGGCCGACCGATGAGGAGCACGCGATGACACGCTCGGCGGGGCTGTTCGCCCTCACCCGCCGCCGCTTCGCGACCCCGCGCAGCGCGGCGGTCGTGATCGTCGCGCTCACGGTGCTCGCCGCTTTCGTGATCGCCGCCGCGCCCCGCGCGCTCGTGGGCGTGGTGCGCGCGGAGGTCTCGCACCAGATCGGCGGGGTGGCCGCGACCTCGCGCGACCTGACGGGCTCGACCATCAACGTCCCCGCGTTCGGGCCGGCGCCCGACGCCGCGCTCACCGAGGGATGGGACCCGGGCGCGCCCGAGCTCTTCGGCGCGCTCGCCGGGCACCTCGAGACGGCGCGGCGCGACTTCGACCCCGTGCTGACGGAGCTGACCGCGCCGGCCGAGTTCGCCGAGTACCTGATGGCCGGCGCCGCCGCCGACCCGTCCGGGCTGTCGGCCGACCTGCCGCTCCCGTTCGTCCAGCTCATCTCGGAACCCGCCGCGGGCGCCCACCTGCGCGTCGTCGACGGGGAGTGGCCGGGCGACTGGTCGGGATCGGGCGGCATCCCGATCCTCCTGACGGCCGCGGCGGCCGAGACGATGGGGTGGCCGGTCGGCGAGGTCCGCGCGCCCTTCGTCCTGTCGGGGATCGCGGAGGCGATCGATCCGGACGCGGACCGGTGGCTGCATCTGATCACCGGACTCACGGCGTCCGTCTACGACGACGGCAACCGGCGTCCGACGGCCACGAGCGCGGCGTGGGTGACGCCGGCGACCTGGGTGACCATCGTCCAGAGCGAGCGGTTCGGACGCACCCAGCTTAGCCTCTGGTATCCCGTCGACGCCGACGGCGCCCGCGGGGTGGACCCGTCGGACCTGCTGTCGGCGGTGCGCGGCGCCACCACGGCGTCCCTGCCTCTCGACGACGACGGTCAGCTGCGCACGCGGCTGTCCACCGACCTCGTCGCGGTGCTCTCGACGGCGCTCGCGCGCGCGGGATCGGCCAGCGCGATCCTCGCGGTCGCGGCGGTCGGCCCGCTCGCCGTCAGCGTCGCGCTCATCGTGCTCGCGGCCGCCCTGATCGTCCGGCGTCGGCGTGCCGACCTGGCGCTGCTGTCGGCCCGGGGAGCGCCGCTCGCGCGGCTGCGCCGCCTGCTGTTCGGGGAGGGCCTCCTGCTGGGGGCGCCGGCCGCGATCGCGGGGGCCGCCGCCGGGGTGCTCCTCACCCCGTACGACGCCGGACCGCTGCCGACCCTCGTCGCCGGCATCGTCGGGCTCGCGCCGGGCGTCGCTCTGGCCGCGACGCTGCGCCCGGGCCTGCTCGCCCGGGGCCGCTCCGACCTCGACGCGCCCGCGCGCGGCCGGTGGACGCGGGTGGCCGAGCTCCTCGTGGTGATCGTCGCCGCCGCGGCGGTCGTCCAGCTGCTCGTGCGCGGCATCGGCGAGGACACCACGACGATCGATCCGCTCGTGATCGCCGCGCCGCTGCTGGCCACCGTCGCCCTGGCGCTCATCGTGGTGCGCCTGCACCCCGTGCCGCTGGCCGCGGCGCTCGCCGCCTCGCGACGGGGGCGGGGCGTCGTCGGCCTCGTGGGCGCGGCCCGGAACCTCCGCGATCCGTCCGCCGGGACGACGGCCGTGCTGGCGATGGTGGTCGCCGTCGCGATCGCCGTGTTCTCCTCGGTCGTCCTGGCCACCGTCGACCGCGGTGCGGTGGTCGCCGCGCAGCGCGACGTCGGCGCCGACGTGCGACTGGCGGGACCGTACTTCGACGAGGGGACGATCGAGCGGCTCCGCGCGGTGGACGGGGTGACCGATGCGAGCGGCCTGCTCCGCGGCGACTTCCTCACCGTGGCGGGATCGGACGGACGCGACAGCGTGCTCGCCTTCGTCACCGACACCGCGCGCACCGCCGGCATCCAGGAGGGATTCGTCGGCGCGTTCCCCGCGTCGGTGACCCCCGGGGCGGACCCGCTGGACGTCCTCGTCTCCTCGACCATCGCCACCGAGGTGGGGACGACGGACGTGACCGTGCAGGACCGGCCGGCGCGCGTGGCGGGAACGCTGCCGATGCTCCTGGGCGTCGCGGGCACGAGCGACTTCGTCGTCCTCGACGTCGACGACTACACCGCCCTCACGGGCTTCGGATTCCACCCGCGCATCGTGCTCGTCGACCTCGACGACGGCGCCGACCCCCGGGCGGTCGCCGCCGCGCTGAGTGAGGCGGTGGGCCAGACCCACACGGTGCGCATCCTCGCCGACTCGACGGCGGAGATCCAGGCCTCGCCCGCCGTCACGGCGCTGCGCGTCGTCCTCTTCGGTGCGCTGGGCGTCGCGGCGCTGCTGTCGGTCATCGCGCTCCTGCTCGTGGCCGGCGTCTCGCGCGACGCGCGCTCGCGGGTCATCGCGCTCCTGCGGACGATGGGTCTCGACCGCGGTCGCGGCCGCGGCATCGTCGCCTGGGAGTTCGCGCCGCTCGGTATCACCGCCCTCGTCGGCGGCATCGTGCTCGGCGCGGTGCTGCCGCTCCTGGTCGTCGCGTCGATCGACCTGCGACCCTTCACCGGCGGCGGCGCCCAGCCGTCGCTGACCGTCGACCCCGCGCTGAGCGGGGCCCTCATCGCCGTCGTGGTCGTCGCGCTGGCGCTCGCGGTGATCGCGGGCGTGCTCAGCGCGCGGACGACTTCGATCGCGACCGTGCTCCGAACGGAGGAGGACTGATGACCGATCCCGACATCGTCTGCGAAGGCCTGGTGCGCATCTTCGCCGTCGCCGACATCGAGGTGCAGGCCCTGCAGGGCCTCGACCTCACGGTCGAGCGGGGCGGGCTGGTGGCGCTCGTGGGCGCCTCGGGCTCGGGAAAGTCGACGCTCCTGTCGATCCTGTCGGCGCTCGACACCCCCACGGCCGGCAAGGCGACCGTCGCCGGGCGGGACCTGACGGCGCTGACGCCGCGGCAGCGCGTCGACTACCGGCGCGAGGTCGTCGGGTTCGTGTGGCAGCAGACGGCCCGCAACCTCCTGCCGTACCTGTCCGCCGAGGAGAACGTGCAGCTCGCCCGCGCGATCGGCGGAGACCGCTCGAACCCCGCCCGCGCCGCAGAGCTCCTCGAGCTCACCGGGGTCGCCGATGTGGCCGCCCGACGCCCCGCGGAACTGTCGGGCGGCCAGCAGCAGCGCGTCGCGATCGCCGTCGCCCTCGCCAACGACCCGCGGGTCCTGCTGGCCGACGAGCCCACGGGAGACCTCGACGAGCACGCGACCGCGGACGTGCTGTCGACCTTCGAGACCGTCAACCGCGAGCTCGGCACGACGGCGCTCATCGTCACCCACGACCCGGCGGTCTCGGAGCACGTGCGCCGCACGGTGCAGATCCGCGACGGCCGCACCGCGACCGAGGTGCTGCGCTCGACCCACACCGACGACGAGGGCCGGGAGCACACGATCGCGCAGGAGTTCGTCGTGCTCGACAAGGTCGGCCGGATGCAGCTGCCGACCGACTACATGACCCAGCTCGATCTGCGCGACCGCGTGCGGCTGGAGCTCAACCCCGACCACGTCGGCGTGTGGTCGGGCGACTCCCGCCCGGGAGCGGCCGCCCGGGTCTCGGAAAATGTCGAGGGGTCGGAGCCTGCCGCCCCGGAACCCGACCGTGTCGAGGGGGCGGAGCCGCAGACCCGGCGGAGTCTGCGCCGACGGACGGAGGAGCATCCCGATGAGTGACATCCTGCTCGAGGCGCACGACCTCTCCGTGGTCCACGCGACACCCGCCGGCGACGTGCACGCGCTCGCCGACGCCTCGCTGACCCTGTCGCCCGGCGAGTTCGTGGTGCTGGTGGGGCCGTCGGGGGCCGGCAAGACGACGCTGCTGCACGTGCTCGGCGGCATCCAGCCGGCGACGACCGGCACCGTGCGGATCGGCGATGTCGAGGTGACCTCGGCGCCCGAGAGCGCCGTCGACCGGGTGCGCCGCGACGACCTCGGCTACGTCTTCCAGTCGTTCGGGCTGATCAGCGCCCTCTCCGCCGAGGAGAACGTCGAACTGCCGCTGCGCATCCGCGGCGTGGACGCCGGCGAGCGCGCGGCGCGCGTCGGGCGTCTGCTGGAGCGTGTCGGTCTCGCCGCGCACGCGAAGCAGCGTCCGGGGGAGCTGTCGGGCGGTCAGCAGCAGCGCGTGGGAATCGCGCGCGCCCTGGCCGGCTCGCCGCGCATCCTGCTCGCCGACGAGCCGACGGGGCAGCTGGACTCGCACACCGCGGCGCAGATGATCGACCTCATCTCCTCGATCGCCCACGACGACGGGCTGGCGGTGCTGCTGTCGACCCACGACCCGTCGGTCCTGGCGCGCGCCGATCGGGTGCTGGAGATCCACGACGGGGTGCTGCGCCCCGCCTGACCGCCGCCGGGTGGGGTGGGGCGTTTCGTCTCGCTGCGCTCGCTCGACGACCGGGGGAGTGCCGGGGTGGGGCGTTTCGTCTCGCTGCGCTCGCTCAACGACCGGGGGAGTGCCGGTCGTTGAGCGAGGAGCGCAGCGACGAGACGAAACGGTGCCGGGTGGCGGGGTGGGGCGTTTCGTCTCGCTGCGCTCGCTCAACGACCGGGGGAGTGCCGGTCGCCGACAGCGGCGTCAGGCGCGGGTGCTCACCCAGCCGAGAGCCGGCGCGACGTGCCGGGCGAAGGACTCGACGATGTGCAGGTTGAACTCGACGCCCAGCTGCGAGGGGATCGTCAGCATGAGGGTGTCGGCCGACATCACCGCCGCATCCTGCTTCAGCTGCTCGACGAGGATGTCCGGCGCGGCGGCGTACGTCTTGCCGAACGTCGACCGGAACCCGTCGATGTAGCCGATGCCGTCGCTCTCCGAGGAGTGGCCGAAGTACAGCTCGTCCTGCGCCGTGGTGATGGGGAAGATGGAGCGGCTCACCGAAGTGCGCGGCGTGCCGGGGTGCCCGGCCTCCTTCCACGCGGCGCGGAACAGGTCGAGCTGCTCGGCCTGGAGAAGGTCGAACGGGCGCCCGTCGGCCTCGGTGACGAGGGTCGACGACATGAGGTTCACGCCGATGCGGCCCGCCCACTCGGCGGTCTCGCGGGTGCCGGCGCCCCACCAGATGCGGGAGCGCAGCCCCTCGGAGTGCGGTTCGATGCGCTGGCGTCCGGTGCCGCCGCCGAACGGGCTGTTCGCATCGCGCTCGGCGAGCGGCTCGCCGTCGATCGCGCGCAGGAACAGGTCGAACTTCTCACGCGCCATGTCGGCGCCCCGCGGGTCTTCCGACCCGGTGTAGCCGAACGCCTCGTAGCCGCGGACGACCGTCTCGGGTGAGCCGCGGCTGATGCCGAGCGCAAGGCGCCCGTCGGAGATCAGGTCGACCGCGGCGGCCTCCTCGGCCAGGTAGAGCGGGTTCTCGTAGCGCATGTCGATCACACCGGTGCCCATCTCGATGCGCTCGGTGGTCGCGGCGATGGCGGCCAGGAGCGGCATGGGCGAGGCCTGCTGCCGGGCGAAGTGGTGCACGCGGAAGGAGATGCCGTTGACGCCGAGGTCGTCCATGCCCTGCGCGAGGTCGATCGCCTGCTTCATCGAGTCGCCGGCGGTGAGTTCGCGCCCGCCGCCGAGCGGACCGTAGTGGCCGAAGGAGAGTGTTCCGAAGCTGCGCATGACGTCGGCAACGATACGCCGACGGGGTCTATTCCGGCGAATGCATCGAGTGCCGCCGTGCGGAGCCGGCGTCGCCGGATGACGGCGGGGGCGGAATAGCGGAGCGGCTCCGCGTATTGTCCCGAGCATGACTCGCATCGGAAACAGTGACCTGGACGTCTTCCCCCTCGCCCTCGGCGGCAACGTGTTCGGATGGACCGCGGATCGCGACACCTCGTTCGCGGTGCTCGACGCCTTCCGCGCGGGTGGCGGCGACTTCGTCGACACGGCCGACTCGTACAGCGCGTGGGTCGACGGCCACCGCGGCGGCGAGAGCGAGACGATCATCGGGGAGTGGCTGGCCGCGCGCGGCCTGCGCGCGGGCGAGGACGTCACCGTCGCCACGAAGGTGAGCCAGCACCCGGACTTCCGCGGACTGTCGGCGGCGAACGTCCGCGCGGCCGCGGAGGCGTCGCTCGGCCGCCTCGGCGTCGACACCATCGACCTGTACTGGGCGCACTTCGACGACGCCGACACGCCCCTGGAGGAGACCGTCGCCGCCTTCGGGCAGCTCGTGACCGACGGACTCGTGCGCTACACCGCGGTCTCGAACTACTCGGCCGACCGCATCCGCGAATGGGTGCGCATCGCCCGCGAGCTGGGGGTCGCCGAGCCGGTCGCCGTCCAGCCCCACTACAACCTGGTCCACCGCGAGATCGAGAGCGACATCGTCCCGGCGGCGCAGGAGCTCGGCCTCAGCCTCATCCCGTACTTCGCGCTCGCCAAGGGCTTCCTCACCGGCAAGTACCGGTCGACCGACGCCGAGGGAGCCACCTCGCCGCGCGCCGGCGCCGCCGCTGCCTACGCGACGCCGCAGGGACTGCAGATCATCGAGGTCCTCGAGCGGATCGGCCGGGCCCACGACGTCTCCATCGCCGCGACCGCCCTCGCGTGGCTGCGCGCCAAGCCCGCCGTCGCCGCGCCGATCGCCTCGGCGTCGAAGGTCGAGCAGGTCGCCGACCTGCTCGACGGTGCACGGATCGACCTCACGGCCGAAGAGGTCGCCGACCTCGACGCCGTGTCGGAGTGGACGCCCGTCGACCAGTGACCTACAGACCAGTGAGGCGCGAGATCGTCACACGGCGCTGAGGCGTGCGCGTCGTCGGCCATGATGGGGGCATGGCCGACGACTACACCCACGGGCACCACGAGAGCGTGCTGCGCGTACATCGCCAGCGCACCGCGGGCAACTCCGCCGCCTACCTCCTGCCGGAGCTTCGGCCGGGGATGACGGTGCTCGACGTGGGCGCCGGGCCCGGCACGATCAGCACCGATCTGGCGGCGATCGTCGCGCCCGGTCGGGTGCGCGCCATCGACGCGTCGGCCGACGTCGTCGCCCACGCCGAGGCCGATCGCGTGGCCCTCGGCATCGAGAACCTGTCCTACGCCGTCGACGACGCGTACGCCCTGTCGTCGGAGAACGGCGCGTGGGACGTCGTGCACGCGCATCAGGTGCTGCAGCACCTCACGCGCCCCGTCGACGCGCTGCGGGAGTTCCGCCGGGTCGTGGCGCCCGGGGGCGTCGTGGCGGTACGCGACGTGGACTACGAGGGCACGATCTGGTGGCCGCGGGTGCCGGGGCTGGACGAGTGGCGCGAGGTGTACCTCGCCGCGCACCGCGGCACGAGCGGCGACCCGGCGGCGGGACGCCAGCTGAAGGCGTGGGCCCGCGCGGCGGGCTTCGCCGAGGTGCGCTCGTCCGCGTCGATCTGGCTCTTCGAATCCGCGGAGGCGCGCGCGTGGTGGGGCGGGGCGTGGGCCGACCGGGCGCTCCACTCGTCCTTCGCCGACAACGTGCTGCGGCTGGGCATCGCCGACCGGGCGGCACTGGAGCGCATCAGCGAGGCATGGCGGGAGTGGGCGGCGAGCGAGGACGGCTGGCTGCTCATGCCGCACGGCGAGGTGCTCGCCCGCGGCTGAGCGCTCAGTCCCGCGCGGGTCTCAGACCCGTCTCGATGACGATGCGGCCATCGGTGATGACGCCCGGTCCGTCCCCGGGGATGGGCGCGGGGGCGGGGATGATCTTCTCCGCATCCCACACGGCGTGCGCCTCGGCCGCAGACGGCCGCCACACCTCGTCGAACCCGAGCGTGCCTCCCATGCACCCCAGGTTACGTCCACCCCGGATCACGTGCACCCGGGTCATGTCCGCCCGGGATCGCGTGCACCCGGTTGCGTCGCCCGCCCTGCCGCCGGGTACGCTCGCGATCGTGACCTCACCGGACAGCTCGACGATCCTCCCCGACGGCGCCGTCCTCCGCGCGGCGCGGCCGGGCGACGAGGACGGCATCCTCGCCCTCATCCACGCCCTGGCGGTGTACGAGCGCGAGCCGGATGCCGTCGAGAACACCGCGGAGGCGCTCGCCGCGAGCCTGTTCGGCGCCGAGCCGCGCGTCTTCGCGCACGTCGTCGAGCGTCAGGGCGAGATCGTGGGGATCGCGATCTGGTTCGTGACGTACTCGACGTGGACCGGTCGTCATGGGATCTGGCTCGAGGACCTCTACGTCGACGAGGCCCGGCGCGGCAGCGGCTACGGGAAGGCGCTCATGCGGGCGCTCGCCGCCGTCTGCGTCGCCCGCGACTACAGCCGCTTCGAGTGGACGGTGCTCGACTGGAACGCGCCGTCGATCGCGTTCTACCGCTCGATCGGAGCGGAGCCGCAGGACGAGTGGACGACGCAGCGGCTGAGCGGCGCGGCACTGGCGGAGCTCGCCCACGGCTGAGCAGCGGCCACTGCCGGCCGTTCCCGGGGCTGACGGCGCGGCGCCCGTCTGCCTACGATGGCGGGGAGCGATCGGAGGCCGCGGATGGTCCAGGTGCGCGTGGCGGGGGTGGCCCTCGACGGAGCGGGACAGCACGTCATCCTGCTGACGCCGCAGGACGACGCCGACGGAGACGGCCGGGTCCTGCCGATCTGGATCGGCGCGCAGGAGGCGACCTCCATCCTCATCGCGGTGGAGGGGGCCCAGGCGCCCCGCCCGCTCGCCCACGACCTCATGCGCTCGCTGCTGGACGCCGCCGACGCGGCCGTCGAACGGGTGGACATCACCCGCATCGAGGAGGGCACGTTCTACGCCGAGGTGACTCTGCGCGCCCCCTCGGGGGTGCACGTCGTCGACGCGCGGCCCTCCGATGCGGTGGCGCTCGCGTCGCGGACCGGCGCGCCGGTGTTCGTCGCGGACGACGTGCTCGAGGAGGCGGGGGTGCCCGGCACGATCGTCGAGGGCAGCGAGGAGCAGGAGGTCGAGGAGTTCCAGCGCTTCCTCGACGACGTCGACCCCGACGACTTCCGCGGCTGACGTCCGGCCTTCCGCCGCGGATCTCCGGCGTCGCGGACGCCGCGATGTCGGACCGGCGGCGTAGTTTGTGCTCATGGTGGACCGCGACGTGACGGACTGGCTGCTGGATTCCGACCCCACGCTGCGCTGGCAGGTGCAGCGCGACCTGCTCGGCGAGCCCGAGGAGGTGTGGCAGCAGACCCGTGCCCGCATCGCGGTCGAGGGCGACGGTGCCGCCCTGCTGTCGCATCAGGACGCCGACGGCCAGTGGGCCGGCGGCGCGTTCTTCCCGGCGGAGATGACCGAGCAGCCTCCACAGGACGAGCAGCCCTACACCGCCACCACCTGGACCCTGACGAGCCTGCGCGAATGGGGGCTCGACCCGGCGGTGCTCGCCGGCACGGGCGAGAAGCTCCGCCGCAACAGCCGCTGGGAGTACGACGACCTCCCCTACTGGGACGGCGAGGTCGACGTGTGCATCAACGCGATGACGCTCGCCAACGGCGCCTGGCTCGGCGAGGACATGTCGCAGCTCGCGGCGTGGTTCCCGGCGCACATCGTCTCGGACGGGGGCTGGGACTGCGAGTGGGTCGAGGGGTCGGTCCATTCGTCGTTCCACTCGACCATCAACGCCGTGCGCGGCCTCCTCGCCTACGAGAAGCTCACCGGCGACACGAGCGTCCGAGAGGCCCGGCACAGCGGCGAGGAGTACCTGCTCACCCGGCGGCTCCGGTACCGGCTGTCCACGGGCGAGCGGGTCGGTCCGTGGGCCGACCTCATCGTCCATCCCTACCGGGCGCCGTTCACCCTGCTCAAGGCCGTCGACCACGTCACCGAGGCCGCGCTGCACGACGGCACGCCGCCCGACCCGCGCGCGAGCGAGGCCGTCGAGCGGCTGCGGGCCGCGCGGGGCGAGGACGGCCGGTGGCTGCAGGGCTGGCTGTTCGGCGGCGAGACCTGGATCACGCACGACGTGCCGCCGGGGGAGCCGTCGAAGTGGGTGACCTTCCTCGCACAGCGGGCGCTCGACCGGTGGGATGCCGCGTCGGCCGCCGGCGCGTGAGCCGCCCCCGCGCCTGCCCGCGCGCCGTAACACGGCGACACCGCGAGTAGGTGCCGCGCGCCTCCCCGTCGCAAGATGGCAGTCGGCGAGGAAGGGACGGCCATGGCAGGCAAGGGATTCACGACGCGGCAGGTGCACGAGCGCGGCCGTGTCGGCGGATCGTCCCCGCGCGCGACGCCGATCTACCTGACCGCCGGATTCAGCTTCGACGAGTACGGCGACGCGGCCGCCCACTTCGGGTCGGGCGAGGGCTACGCCTACACCCGGATCGGCAACCCCACCGTCGAGGCGGTCGAGGGCGCACTGGCCGCGCTGGAGGGCGGCTCGCAGGCGCTGCTGCTGGCCAGCGGCCAGGCGGCGACCTCCGTGGCACTGCTGAGCCTCGCCGCCGCCGGCGACCACATCGTCGTCTCGAACCACATCTACGAGGGCTCCCGCGGGCTCATCCTCGACAACCTCTCCCGGTTCGGGATCGACGCCGACTTCGTGGACGACATCGGCGACCCCGCGGCCTGGGAGGCGGCGATCCGCCCGACCACGAAGGCCCTGTTCGCCGAGTCGATCTCCAACGCCGCCAACCGCATCCTCGACATCGCCGCCGTCTCGGCGGTCGCCCGATCCCACGGCATCCCCCTCGTCGTCGACAACACGTTCGCGACGCCCTATCTGCTGCGCCCCATCGAGCACGGCGCCGATGTCGTCGTCCACTCCGCGAGCAAGTTCCTCTCCGGGCAGGGTGCCGTCATCGGCGGTGCGATCATCGACAGCGGCCGGTTCGATCCCGCGGTCTCGGGTGAGAAGTTCCCGCATCTGGTCGCCCCCGGCCGGAACGGAGCGCCGAGCATCGCCGACCGCGTCGGCGGCGACGCCCGGATCGCGTATGCGCGCGAGAGCGTGAGTCCGCGACTGGGCCCGACCCCGTCGCCCCTCAACGCCTTCCTCATCGGCCAGGGCATCGAGACCCTCAGCCTGCGGGTGGAGCGGCAGTCCGCCAACGCGCTCGCCGTGGCACGCTGGCTCGCCGCGCACCCCGCCGTCGCCTCGGTCGACTACGCGGGCCTGCCCGGGCATCCCGACCACGCCCTCGCGGCCGAGCTGCTGCCGGACGGCTTCGGCTCGGTGTTCACCTTCACCGTCGCGGGCGGCGCCGACGACGCCCGCCGCCTCGTCGAGTCCCTCGACGTGTTCACGCACATGACGCACCTCGGCGACGTGCGCTCGCTCGTACTGCACCCGGCGTCGACGAGCCACGTGCAGCTGACCGAGCAGGAGCGCCGGGCCCTGGGCGTGCATCCCGGGACCCTGCGGGTGTCCATCGGCATCGAGGACGTCGACGACCTCCTCGAGGACCTCGACCGGGCACTGGCCGCCGGGGCGGCGCCGGTGATCCCGGCTTCGGTGGCGTGGCAGGTGCCGGCGTGAGCGTCCCCCAGCACTTCGGCTGGTTCCTGGCGCGGGGCTTCGGGCCGCACGGGTGGGGCCATCCCTACCTCGACTGGGACTGGCGCTGGACCTCGCCCGAGCTCTACCAGCAGTCGGCGCGGGAGCTGGAGCAGGCGGGGTTCGACTTCGTCCTCATCGAGGACGCGCCGTCGCTCGGCTCACCCGCGACGATCGACACGCGCGTGCGGCACGCCTTCGGCGGGCCCAAGCTCGACCCGCTGCTGCTCGCGCCCTACCTGTTCCAGGCGACGACCCACCTGGGGGTCATCCCGACCGTCAACCCCGCCGCCACCCTGCCGTACACGGCCGCCCGTCAGTTCTCGACCCTGCAGCACCTGAGCGGCCACCGGCTCGGGCTGAACGTCGTCACCGACACGGGAAGCGCCCGCCACTTCAGCGACGCTCCGCAGCTCGGGCACGACGCCGCGTACGACCGCGCCGAGGAGTGGCTCGCCGGCATCCGTGCGCTGTGGCGCAGCTGGGGAGACGGCGCGCTCGTGGCCGATCCCGTCTCGGGCGTCTACGCCGACGGGACCAAGCTGGATGCCGTCCGCCACCGCGGCGAGTACTTTGCCTTCGACGGGCCGCTCAACGCCGTGCCCTTCGAGCACGGCGAGCCGGTGATCGCCTCCCCGGGCGGTTCCGGGCGCGGACTCGCGTTCGCCGGGGCGAACTCCGACATCCAGCTGGCGCTCGCGCCGCTCACCGAGAAGAGCGTGCGGGAGTACCGCGCGCGCATCCACGCCGCCGCCGTCGAGCGCGGGCGGCGCCCCGAGGACATCACCATCATGTTCGCGATCCAGCCGACCATCGTGTCGAGCGCGGAAGAGGCCGACCGCCTAGTCGCCGCCGCCGCGAACCCCGACGACCGGGCGCTGACCCTCATCGCGCAGCGCCAGTCGAGCGACCTCGAGACCGATCTCACCGGGCTCGACCTCGACGCTCCGCTCGATCCGTCCATCTTCGGCGAGCATGTGTCGCAGGGCAGCATCCGGCGCCTCACCGGCGACCGCGATGTCGCGACGACCCCGCTCCGTGCGCACCTGGCATCGCTGGCGCGGCTGGGCCGGATCTCGGATCGCTCGGGATTCGTCGGCACCGCGGAGGAGTTCGCCGACCTCGTCGAGGAGCTCGGCGAGTGGGGCAACGACGGCGTCCTGCTGTGGGGCGACCTGCACCCGGTGACGATCCACCGCACGCTCGACGAGCTCGTGCCAGTGCTGCGCCGCCGCGGCATCCTCCGCCGCGATCACGTCGAGGGCGGCCTTCACGCCACGCTGCGCGCGTTCTGACCCGCTCGCGGTCGTTGCGCGACGAGACGTCTCGCCGCGTCCGGTCCGGAGCGGGTGCGTTTCGTCTCGTCGCTGCGCTTCTCGCTCAACGACCGGGCGCCCTCCGCGGGTCCCTCCCGGCCCGGTCCTGGTTCGCAACTCCGGAAGGTTCCCGCCCAGCGGGCTGTGAGAGGCCGGTCGACCGCGGTTGGGGGGCGATCTTCCGGAGTTGTGGACGGGTGCGTTTCGACTCGTCGCTGCGCTCCTCGCTCAACGACCGGGTGCCTCTGCGGGTCCCTGCGGCCCGGTCCTTGGTTCGCAAATCCGGAACATTCCCGCCCAGCGGGCTGTGAGAGGCCGGTCGACCGCGGTTGGGGGGTGATTTTCCGGAGTTGTGGACGGGGGCGTTTCGTCTCGTCGCTGCGCTCCTCGCTCAACGACCGGGCACCCTCCGCCGCGGCGGGCCCCGGCCGCGGCGGCGCACCGCAGCGCAACGGCGAACGCCCCCGGGAACGGATCCCGGGGGCGTTCGCGTGACGGGTGTCAGTCGAGACCGTTGGCCGCCAGCCAGTCGGTCGCGATGTCGGCGGAGGAGCGCTTGTCCTCGGTCGACTCGACGTTCAGCGCCACGAGGCCCTCGGGGGTGAGAGCGGCGCTGATCGGGTTGATCACGTCGGCGATCTCCTCCGCGATCGACTCGCTCACCAGCGGCACCACGTTCGACGCGAGGAACAGGCCCTCGGGGTCGGCCAGGGTGACGAGGTCGTTGGTCTGGATGCGCGGGTCGGCGCTGTAGACGTTCGCGACCTGGATGTTGCCGGCGACGAGCTCGTCGACGGTGGTGTCGGCCGTGGCCGAGAAGGCGACGTCGACGCCGTAGACCGACTTCAGACCCTTCGGGCCGTACGGACGCTCCTCGAGCTCCGGAGCCCCACCGAGGGTGAGGTTCGCGATGCCGGCGAGATCGCCGATCTCGGTGAGGTCGTTCTCGGCGGCGAACTCGGCCGTGACGTTGTACGAGTCCTGGTCGGTCGCCGACGACTGGTCGAGCACGGTCAGCCCGTCGGGCAGGGCGTCGGCGAGGGCGGCGTACACGTCCTCCGACGCGGTGGCCGTGGTGGCCTCGTCGAAGAACTGCAGCAGGTTGCCGGTGTACTCGGGGATGAGCTGCACGCTGCCGTCCTCGAGCGACGGGATGTAGATGTCGCGCTGGCCGAGCTGGAACTTGCGCTCCACCGTGAAGCCGGCGTTCTCGAGCGCCTGGGCGTAGATCTCGGCGATGATCTCGTTCGAGTAGTACGCCTGGGAGCCGACGACGATGGTCGAGGTGTCGCCGGAGGCCGGCGGAGCGCTCGAGCTGTCGCCGCCGAGCGGGTCGGAGGTGGCGCAGCCGGCGAGAGCCAGCGCAGCGACGGTCGCGAGCCCGAGGGTCGCGGTGAGGCGGGTGCGGATGCGGGTCATGGTGCAGACCTTTCGTGATGTGCGGTGTGTGCGGTGCGGGACGGGAAGCGGTGCGGATCAGACGGTGGAGCCGGTCGCGTCAGCCGTCTTGTGGGGCCTGAGAGACGGGGTGCGGCCTTCGGCGCTCGCGCGACCGGCGACGCCGCGCGGGACGACGAGACGCTGCAGCAGGGCGAACAGTCCGTCGAGGAAGAGGGCGAGGGCGACCACGATGAGCGAGGCGCCGAGGACCTGGTCGAAGCGGTTGAGCTGGATGCCCTGCAGGAAGTAGAAGCCGAGGCCGCCGAGCCCTGCGTAGGCGGCGATCGTGACCGTCGCGACGACCTGGAGGGTCGCCGAACGCAGGCCGCCGATCAGCAGCGGCAGGCCGAGGGGCACCTCGATCTTCCAGAGCACCTGCCAGGGTGTCATGCCGACCGCGCGCCCGGCGTCGATCACGGCCCGGTCGATGGCCTCGAAGCCGGCGTACGCGCCCGCGAGGATCGACGGGATCGCCAGCAGCACGAACGAGATGACGGCCGCCTCGGTCTTGTGGACGACGCCGATGATGAGGATGAGGAGCAGCAGCAGACCCAGCGACGGCAGCGCGCGCGCGGCCCCCGACACGGCGACGGCGATCTCGCGGCCGCGGCCTGTGTGGCCGATGAGCCATCCGAGCGGGATGGCGATGAGCGCGGCGATCGCGACGGATCCGAAGGTGAAGGCCAGGTGCTGCCAGATGGCCAGGGGCAGCGGCACCGACGACCCGCTCAGCCGGTCGGGAGAGAAGATCCACGCGAACGCGTCGAAGAACAGATTCACGCCGTCGCCTCCGCCAGCACCCGGCGCGTCACGGCGCGGCTCTCACGGCGCCGCGGCAGCCACGGCATCAGCACCCGGCCGAGCAGGACGAGGGCGAGGTCGATCACGAGCGCGATCACGACGACGGCCACGACGCCCGAGAGCACCTCTTCGACGATCCGCCGCTGGTAGCCGTTCGTGAACAGGTAGCCGAGGTTCTGGACGCCGATGAGGATGCCGACGGTGGCCAGCGAGATCGTCGAGGTCGCCGTGACCCGCAGGCCCGCCAGCAGCACGGGGCCCGACAGCGGGAAGTCGACGGCCCAGAACCGCCGCCACGGTCCGTACCCGACCGCCACGGCCGACGCGCGGACGGCCGGGTCGATGGAGTCGAGGCCGTCGGCGACCGAGCGGGTCATGATGGCCACGCCGTAGACGGTGAGGGCGATGATCAGGTTGACCTCGGACAGGAACGGGATGCCGAAGGCCCCCAGCAGACCGAAGAGGCCGAGCGAGGGGATCGTGTAGAGGAGGCCGATCGTCGTGAGCGCCGCTCCGCGGAAAGGGGTGTAGCGCCAGGCGGCCCAGCCGATCGGCAGGGCGATGACGAACGAGAGCACGATCGGGATGATGCTCTGGCGCAGATGCTCGAGCGTCAGCCCCCAGATGAGGTCGAGGTTGTCGATGACCCAGTTCACGCGCGGTCCCCGGGAGCGGACGGGGCCGGCTCGCCGGACAAGAGCACGCCCTGGGTGCGGCCCGCGTCGTCGACGAGGACGGTGCCCCGCGGTGTCTGCTTGGCGCGCAGCGCCCGCGTGCCGCGATCGACCCCGACGAACTCGGCGACGAAGTCGCTCGCCGGGTTCTCGATGATCTCGTCGGGGGTGCCGACCTGCGCGATCTTGGCGCCCTTCTCGAGGATGACGACCTGGTCTCCGAGCAGGAACGCCTCGTCGATGTCGTGCGTGACGAACACGACGGTCTTGTCGAGGTCGCGCTGGAGCCGGCGGGTCTCGGCCTGCAGCTCCTTGCGGACGATCGGGTCGACGGCGCCGAACGGCTCGTCCATGAGGAGGATGTTGGGGTCGGCCGCGAGCCCGCGCGCGACGCCCACGCGCTGCTGCTGGCCGCCGGAGAGCTGCCGCGGATAGCGGTCGGCGAGGCGCCGGTCGAGGCCGACGATGTCGAGGAGCTCCAGGGCGCGCTGGCGCGCCTGCTTGCGCGGCGTGCCGGTGAGCACCGGCACGGTCGCGACGTTGTCGGCGACAGTGAAGTGGGGGAGCAGGCCCGAGTTCTGCAGCACGTAGCCGATGCCCCGGCGCAGCTGCACGGGGTCGCGGCCGCGGATGCTCTCGCCGTCGATCGTGATGTCGCCCTCGGTCGGCTCGATCAGCCGGTTGATCATGCGCAGCAGCGTGGTCTTGCCGCATCCCGAGGAGCCGACGAACACCGTCGTCTTGTGCGCCGGGATGAGCAGGCTGAAGTCGTCGACGGCTGTGGTGCCGTCGGGGAATCGCTTCGTGACGGCGCGGAACTCTATCGACATGTCGCCTCCGGATCGCGTGCCCCTCACCCAATCACACTCCTCCGACATCGTCGAAGGGGCTGGCACAGAGCGTCACACTTCCGGTATGCGTGGACCATGGACGACTACGACCTCATCGTGATCGGAGCCGGCCCCGTCGGCGAGAATGTGGCCGACCGTGCGGTGCAGCGCGGGCTGCGCGCCGTGATCGTCGAGAGCGAGCTCGTCGGCGGGGAGTGCTCGTACTGGGCGTGCATGCCGTCCAAGGCGCTGCTGCGCGCGGGCGCGGCGCTCCGGGCCGCGCGCGACGCGCCCGGCGCGGCGGAGGCCGTCACCGGCGGCGTCGACGTGGCGGCCGTGCTCCGCCGGCGCGACGAGATCGTGCACGAGTGGGACGACAGGGGCCAGGTGTCGTGGCTCGACGGCGCCGGCATCGACCTCGTCCGCGGCCACGGGCGCATCGTCGGCGAGCGGCAGGTCGCCGTCGGCGACCGGGTGCTGCGCGCCCGCCACGCGGTCGCGGTGTGCACCGGGTCCGCCTCGCTGCTGCCCGACGTGCCCGGCCTCGCCGACGCGCAGCTGTGGACGAGCCGCGAGGCCACCGGCGCCCGCGAGGTGCCGGCGTCGCTCGTCGTGCTCGGCGGCGGGGTCGTCGCATGCGAGATGGCCACCGCCTATGCCTCCTTCGGCACGCACGTGACCGTGCTCGCGCGGTCCGCCCTCCTGCGCGGCATGGAGCCCTTCGTCGGGGAGCGCGTCGCCGGTGGGCTGCGCGCGTCCGGTGTCGACGTGCGCATCGGCGCCGAGATCGCTCGGGTCGACCGGGAGCCCGACGGCACGGTCGTCGTGACGCTGGCCGACGGGTCGGCCGTCCGCGCCGCCGAGGGACTGGTCGCGACCGGCCGCGTGCCCCGCACGCAGGACATCGGGCTGGAGGCCGTCGGCCTCGAGCCCGGTGACTGGCTCGACGTCGACGACACGCTGCGCGTCCGCGGCTCGGACTGGCTGTACGCCGTCGGCGACGTGAACCACCGCGTGCTGCTCACCCACCAGGGCAAGTACCAGGCGCGCGCGGCGGGCGACGTCATCGCGGCGCGCGCGACCGGCGGTGCGGTCGACGACGGCGAGTGGGGCGCGCACGCCGCCACCGCCGACCACCGCGCCGTGCCGCAGGTCGTGTTCACCGAGCCGGAGGCGGCCGCGGTGGGCCTCACCGAGGCGCAGGCGCGTGCCGAGGGGATCGCGGTGCGCGTGCTCGACTACGACCTGTCCTGGGTCGCCGGGGCGAGCACCTACGCGCGGGGATACGAGGGGACCGCCCGCGCGGTCGTCGACGAGGAGCGTGGCGTGCTCGTGGGGGCGACCTTCGTCGGCCCCGACGTCGCGGAGCTCCTGCACGCGGCGACCGTCGCGATCGTCGGCGAGGTGCCGATCGCGCGCCTGTGGCACGCGGTCCCGCCCTACCCCACCGTCAGCGAGGTGTGGCTGCGCTGGCTCGAGGCCTACGGCCGGCCCGACGTCTGATCGGCGCGGGCGGCCCGGGCGCCCGGATCAGCTCCGCTCGTCCGAGGGATCCGGCAGCGCCAGCGCGACCTGCTCCGCCGTGGTCAGCGGCGCGCGGGTGATCAGCTCGTGCACGAAGGCCAGCTTGTCCTGCACGGGGGCCGAGATGGTGAACGGGTACAGGTCGCCCAGTCCCATCGAGCGGTTGATCCGGTTGAACGCCTGCGACATCCAGTCCCAGTCGCTGAGGAGGCGCCCGACGGATTCGTCGCGGTACGACTCGCGCGGCACCACGTCGACGTCGCGCAGGTCGGTGGCCGCGGCGTCGAGGTGGATGCCGATGGCCGCGGCGGTCTGCAGCGTGCCGCAGATGTGCAGATAGTGGGCGAAGGTCTCGGCGAAGTCCTCCCAGGCGTGCATCGTGGCGTACTCGGAGATGTAGGAGTCGCGCCACCCCTCGGGCGCTCCGGTGGCGTAGTGGCGCGAGATCGCGTCGCGATAGCTCTCGCGCTCGTCGCCGAACAGCGCGCGGCACCGCGCCCACGTCGCCTCGTCGGTGATGAGCACGTTCTGGAAGTAGTGCCCGACTTCGTGGCGCAGGTGGCCGAGCATCGTGCGGTACGGCTCGCCGAGGCGCACGCGGAGCGCCTCGCGGACGTCGTCGAGACTCTCGGCGAGGTCGATCGTGATGATCCCGCCGGCGTGGCCGATGATCACGCGGCGTCCGTCGGAACGGCTGGAGAGCAGGTCGAAGCCGAGTCCGCCGGGCTCGACGTCCCACGGCACGATGGGCAGCCCCAGATCGGCCAGCTGGAGGAGGAGGCGGCGCTTGGCCTCCTCGGTGGTGGCGAGCTTCTCGAGCGCGATCGTGTCGTCGGACGGCGGACGGGTGCGCGTCAGGCGGCACGAGATGCAGCGCCCGGCGGGCGCGTCCTCGCGCACGAGCCAGTTGCATCCCCACTCGCGCTGCGAGCACGCGTACCAGGTGACCCCGTCGATGACGATGCGGTCGTCGCGGAGGGGGTGGAAGGCGCGGTCGATCACCTGGTAGCCGACGTCGGTGCGGCACGTGGGGCAGCGGAGGGTGTCGAGCGTCAGGAAGCGGCGGCAGGAGGGGCAGCGGGGCGTGGTGCTCACGGGATCACGCTAGCGCCGGCTTCCTCGTCGGCCGATGCCCGGGGAGGAGTCCGCAGCCCGGCGACGATCCCGTACCAGGCGACGAGGAAGGCGGGCTCGTCCAGCCGGCGGCGCCGCATCCACACGGTGACCTCCTCGTTGCTCTTGCTGGCGTTGCAGGAGCGGCAGGCGGGGACGACGTTCTCGAGCGTGTACCGGCCGCCGCGCGAGATCGGGAGCACGCAGTCCCGCTGCAGGGCCACGCCGTCGGCGCCGCAGTAGGCGCAGCGCGCCCACGCGTCGAGGATGGCGAACCACTCGGCATCCGTCAGGTCGCTCCCCGAGGCCGCCACCCGCTTCGCGCGCCGCCGCGCGGCACGGGCGCGCCGGGTCTGCGCGGGCTTGCGGACGGTCATGACCCGACGGTAGCGCCACCCGGGCGCGGGGAGGCGGGGACGCGCGGCGCACCCGAGCGGTGGGCAGCCGTAACCCCGGAACCCCTGGGGCGAGCCGGACGGATGCGGCGAGGCCTGTCACACGGGCACCGCCCTCTCGCGCGGAATCCGGCCGGCATCGGCGGCGCTCGTCGCCCTCGGCCCGATGCGAGCGTGGACCCCGCGGACAGTGGGCAGTCGTCGTCGGCTCCCGGGCAGCGAGGCGGCAACGAGTGCCATCACCTCTCGGCGAGGCGGCAACGAGTGTCGTCGATCCGAGGTCGGCGCTCCTCGCTACTGTCATGACATGCACGAGCTCTCCCGAGACGACGCCCGCCGCCTGGTCGTGCGCGCGCAGCTGCTCGACGCGCAGCGACCCGGCGACGTGGTGGAGGTCGCCGAGCAGCTCGGCTCGATCAAGATCGACCCGACGGCGACGATCGCACCCGCCGAGCAGACGGTGCCGTGGAGTCGCATCGGCTGGTCGTACGAGCCGGGTCAGCTGCGCAAGGCGGTCGAGCAGGACCGGCTGCTGTTCGAGTTCGACGGCCACTTCCACGCCGCGAGCCTCATGCCGGCGATGGTCGCCCGGATGCGGGGACGCGTGTTCCGGGCGCAGGCGAGCGCGTGGATGGCCGCCAACGCCGCGTTCCGCGCCGACGTGCTGGCGCGCCTGCGCGCCGAGGGGCCGATGCCGGCGTCCCAGATCTCCGACACCAGCCAGGTGGCGCATAAGGACGAGGCCGGCTGGTACGGCTCCAACCAGGTGCCGCGGATGCTCGACCTGCTCTCCTATCTCGGCGAGGTGGGGATCGTCGGACGCGAGGGCCGTCAGCGGGTGTGGGACATCGGCGAGCGCGTGTACCCGGCTGATCTGCCGGTGCTCGACTACGAGGAGGCCGAGCGCGTGCTCGAGGCGCGGCGGCTGCAGGCGGCGGGCCTCGCGAAGCAGAAGTCGCCCTGGACGCCGGTGGGGACGGCGGGGGAGCCCGCGCGGGTCGAGGGGAGCTCCTGGACGTGGCGGGTCGATCCCGCCGCGCTGGCGGCGCTCGACGAGGACCCCGGCGGCCGTGTCGCCATCCTGAACCCCTACGACAGGTTCCTGTTCGATCGCCCGCGGCTCCGCGAGCTGTTCGAGTTCGACTACATCCTCGAGCAGTTCAAGCCGGCGGCGCAGCGCAAGTTCGGCTACTTCGCCCACCCGATCCTCGTCGGCGACCGCTTCATCGGGCAGCTCGACGCCCAGCTCGACAAGAAGCGGGAGACCCTCGTGGTGAACGCCGTCCACGAGCTCGTGCCGTGGGACGACGAGGAGACCGAGATGGTCCGTGCGGAGATCCTCGATCTCGGCAGCTGGCTCGGCGTGCCCGTCGCCGGCCTGCGCTGAGTTCCGCCCCCACCCGCCGACGCCCGCCGGAGTCTCCTCGGCCCTCCAGCCGAAACCGAGTATTGACGTCGTCCCGGACTTACTTCTACTGTTTATTCAGTTGTAAACAAAGGAGTTCACCGTGGCGGCAGCGCGAAGCCAGACCGACGTCAATCGCACCGCGATCCTGGCGCACCTGGGAGCGCACGGCAGCGCCTCCCGCGCCGACCTGGCCCGGGCGCTGGAGGTCTCTCCCGCCCTCGTCACCCAGCTCACCCGCGATCTCCTGGCCGACGGGCTGATCGAGGAGCAGGAGGCCGCCAGCAGCGGCGGGCGCCCCGCGCGCCTCCTCGGCCTCGTCTCGCACGACCTCGCGGCGATCGGCGTGAAAGTCGCCCCCGACCACGTGGCCTTCGTCGAGGTCGGCATCGACGGCGTGGTGCGCCGCGCCGACGTGCAGCCGTTCGACGCGGTCTCGCCGCTGGCCGCCTCCCACCTCATCGACACGGTCCGCCGCTTCATCGAGCAGAGCGGATCCGCGCGGGTGCTGGGGATCGGCGTCGGCCTTCCCGGAACCGTGGCCCAGCAGGGGATCGGCGTCGTTGACTCGACCCAGCTGGGCTGGGTGCAGGTTCCCCTCGGCGAGCAGCTGCGCCGCGCGCTGCACCTCCCGGTCGTCGTGGAGAACAACGTCAACGCGCTGAGCGCCGCCGAGCAGCTGTTCGGCCAGGGGCGCCGGTTCCGGAACGTGCTCGTGGTCACCGTCGGCAACGGCGTCGGCGCCGGACTCATCGCCGACGGGGTGATCGTGCGCGGTCGCTCGGGCGGAGCGGGCGACTTCGGACACGTCCCGGTGCGCGAGGACGGGCCGCTCTGCCAGTGCGGCAACCGCGGCTGCCTGGAGGCGATCATCGGTCAGGGCGCCCTGGTGAACGACGCGCGCTCGATCCGGCTCATCGGCCCCGACGAGGGCGTCGACGAGCTGCGCTCGCTCGCGGACGCCGGCAATGCCGAGGCGCGCGAGATCTTCGCCCACGCGGGCCACCAGCTGGGCCGCGCGATGGCGGGAGCGGTCAATCTCCTCGATCCGGAGGTCGTCGTGCTCCTCGGCGAGGGGGTGCAGGCGTGGAGCCACTGGCAGGACGCGTTCGACGCCGCCCTCCGCAGCGCGCTCGTCCCGGGCAAGCGCGGCGTGACGGTCGAGGTGGAGCGCTGGGACGACGACCGCTGGGCGCAGGGTGCCGCCGCGCTGGTGCTGGCGACCCCGTTCGACGCGCAGGGCGTCGCCGGCGACCAGGGCCGGCTCGTGCGCGAGCGCCTGGTGGCGGCGATGGAGCACCGGCCATGACCACGACCGCTCCCGCCCGGGCGGCGCTCGCCTCGCCGCCCGCGTCCTCGCCCGCGAGCCGGCGGGGCATGCCCGGCCGCCGCCGCGTGCGGTACGCGCTGACGGTCGCGGCCTTCCTCCTGCCGAGCCTCATCCCGCTCCTGGCCTTCGTGATCGGCCCGATGATCAGCGCGGCGTGGACGAGCCTGCACTCCTGGAACCTCATCGGCCCGATGCAGTGGGTGGGACTCGACAACTACGCGCACCTGCTCACCGACCCCGCGACCCGCGACGCCTTCCTGCACACCGTCATGTACATCGTCGGCTACCTGCCGATCGTCTACGTGGGCGGCCTGGCGCTCGCCCTCGCGCTCAACGCGCGGCTGAAGGGCCGGGCGGCGCTGCGCGGCATGTACTTCCTGCCGGTGATCACCAGCTGGGTCGTCGTCGCCCTCGTCTGGCGGTGGCTCCTCAGCCCGAGCAACGGCGTCGTCAACAACGTGCTCGCCTGGTTCGGGATCGAAGGCCCCGGCTGGTGGGCCGACCCGGCGTGGTCGATGCCGTCGATCATTCTCGCCTCGGCCTGGAAGGACCTCGGCTTCGTCATGGTGATCCTGCTCGCCGGGCTCCAGTCGATCAACCCCGACCTGTACGAGGCCGCCCAGCTCGACGGCGCCGGCTGGTGGCGGCGTCTGGTGAGCGTGACCCTGCCGATGCTGTCGCCGTCGACCTTCTTCGTGATCGTGCTCTCGCTCATCAACGGCTTCCAGGTGTTCGACCAGGTGTACGTGATGACCGGGGGCGGGCCGAACAACTCGAGCCAGGTGGTCGTGCAGCAGGTCTACGACCTGACCTTCCGCTACGGCCAGGCGGGCATGGCCTCGGCGCTGTCGTGGCTCCTCTTCTTCGTGATCATGATCGTCACCCTCGTGCAGTTCTCCGGGCAGAAGCGGTGGGTGAACTATGACTAGGCCGCTCCCGCGCCTCGCGCTGTACGCCGTCCTCATCGTCGGCGCCCTCGTGATGGTGTTCCCGTTCGTGTGGACGGTCGTCACCTCGATCACCCCCGGGGCCACGCTCACGACGACGCCGCAGCTCATCCCCGACGACCCGTCGCTCTCGCCGTACGTCGAGCTGTTCTCGCGCGTGCCGTTCGGTCGCGTGATCGCCAACTCGCTGCTGATCGCCGTGGCGAGCACGCTCCTGCAGCTGCTGACCAGCGCGATGGCCGCCTACGTGTTCGCGCGGATGCCGTTCCCCGGCCGCGGGGCCCTGTTCGTGCTGTACCTCGCGACGATGATGATCCCGTTCCAGGTGCTCATCGTCCCGCTGTTCGCCGAGATGAAGGCGCTCGGCCTCATCAACACCTACGCCGGGGCGATCCTGCCGACGATCGCGACCGCCTTCGGGGTGTTCCTGCTGCGCCAGGCGATCGCGAGCGTGCCCTACGACCTCGACCAGGCGGCGACCCTCGACGGGGCAGGACACCTCCGGATCTTCGTGCAGATCATCCTGCCGCTCATCCGCCCCGCCCTGGCGACCCTCGCCGTCTTCGCGTTCCTCAACACGTGGAACAGCTTCCTGTGGCCGCTGATCATCCTCCGCGAGCCGCTGATGCAGACCCTCCCGGTCGCCCTCACGAGCCTCCAGGGCCAGTACTCCACGCAGTGGGACGTGCTCATGGCCGGCTCGGTGATCAGCATCATCCCGATGTTCGCCCTCTACGTCTTCGCCCAGAAGTACATCGTCCAGGGCGTCGCCGGTGCCGGACTGAAGTAGCCCGTCACCACTGCACCACCTGCACCACCCGAATCAAAGGAGATCGCACCCATCATGAACAGCATCCGCAAGCCCGTCGTCGGCGTCGTCGCCGCGGCGGCGGTCCTCGCCCTCGCGGGGTGCTCCTCGTCGGCATCGCCGGACCCGGCCGCCACCGACGAGGACGTCACCATCACCTACGCCAACTTCATCTCCAACGGCGGCAACGAGGAGAACCTCCAGACGATCGTCGACGCCTTCGAGGATGCCAACCCCGGCATCACCGTCGACGTCACGACGACCGACTACGCCAACTACTTCACGCAGCTGCAGACCGACCTCGCCGCCGGCACCCAGGCCGACGTGTTCGACGTCGACGCGGGCGCCTTCGCCAACATCCAGGCCTCGGGCGTGCTGGCGCCGCTCGACGCCGTCGACACGTCGCTCTACCGCCAGGGAGTGCTCGACACCTACGCCGTCGACGGGACACAGTACGGCCTCCCGTCGTCGTTCTCCAACGTCGTGCTGTTCTACAACAAGGAGCTGTTCGACGCGGCGGGCGTGGACTACCCCACCTCCGACTGGACGTGGGCCGACGAGAAGGCGGCCGCCGAGAAGCTCACCGATGCCGGGGCCGGCGTCTGGGGCGACTACCAGCCGATCTCGTACTACGAGTACTACAAGGCCGTGCAGCAGGCCGGCGGCAGCTTCCTCGGAGACGACGGGTCGGCGGGCTTCGACTCCGACGCCGGCAAGGCCGCCGCCGAGTGGCTCACCGGCAAGTCGGGCACGGTCATGCCGACCGCCGCCGACGGTGCGGGCACGCCCGACTTCGACACCAACCTGTTCAAGGACGGGAAGCTCGCCATGTGGCACACGGGCATCTGGATGATCAGCCTCGTCGGCGACCTGCCGTTCGAGTGGGACATCGCCGTCGAGCCGGGTGACGCGCAGAAGGCGAGCGCCACGTTCTCCAACGCGGTCGTCGTCTCGCAGTCCGCGGAGCACCAGGAGGCTGCGCAGAAGTGGGCGCAGTTCCTGACCAGCTCGCAGGAGATGGTCGACGTGCGCCTGAACGCCGGGTGGGAGCTTCCCGCGATCAGCGACGAGTCTCTCCTCGCGCCCTACCTGGAGCAGACGCCGCCGGCCAACCGGATCGCCGTGTTCGACTCCCTCGAGCACGTCGCCGACGCGCCGCAGCTGGGCGCCAACGCGACCCAGATCCAGGACGCCGTGGGCAACGCGCTCGGCGAGATCGCGGCCGGTCGCGCCACGGTCGCCGACGCGATCCCCGCCCTGGCGACCGAGGTCGACGGCCTGCTGCCGTAGCCCGCGCGTGCGGCGGGCGGGGAGGCTCCCGCCCGCCGCACGTCCTCGCCGCCCCGCGGTCCCGCCCGCCTTCTCGAGACAGAGGAACCCCCGTGCCCGACACCCGTACCGCCGCTCCGACGGCCGCGCTCGCCGCCCACAGCATCCGGCTCATCACCGCGCTGCAGACTCCCGAGGGGGCCTACCCGGCGAGTCCGACGTTCTCGGCCTATCGCGGCTACTGCTGGTTCCGCGACGGCGCGTTCATCGCCGACGCCGCCTCGGCGGCGGGCGAGGCGGCCTCGGCAGAGCGCTTCTTCGACTGGTGCGCCCGCGTCCTCGAGGATCGGGCCGACCTCATCCGCTGGATCGTCGCCGAGTCGGCTGCGGGCCGTCCGCCGGCCGCCGAGCGGATGCTGCCCGCCCGCTACACCTTCGACGGGGGCGACGGGTCCGACGAGTGGTGGGACTTCCAGCTGGACGGCTACGGCACCTGGCTCTGGGCGCTCGTCGCCCACCGCGATCGGCACGGCGGTGACGTGCATCGCTGGCGCGCCGCCGTCGAGCTGACGGTCGACTACCTCGTCGCCTCGTGGGAGCGCCCCTGCTACGACTGGTGGGAGGAGCACGCGACCCACGTGCACGTGTCCACCCTCGCCTGCGTCGGAGCCGGGCTGGAGGCCGTCGCGCCCCTGCTCGACCCCGGGCGCGCGGAGCGTGCGGCGGCGGCCGTCGACGGCATCCGCTCCCTCGTCGCCGCCGAGGGAGTGCTCGACGGCCACCTCCGCAAATGGCTCGGGAGCACCGCCGTCGACGGGAGCCTGGCGGCCGCCGTCGCCCCGCTCGGCTTCGTCGAGGCCCGCTCCGTGCTCGGCGCGCGGACGATCGCGGTGCTCGACGCGCACCTGAACGTCGACGGAGGCGTCCACCGCTTCCTCGGCGACACCTTCTTCGGCGGCGGCCAGTGGCCGCTCCTGAGCTGCTTCCTCGGTCTGGCCCACCTCGCCGCCGGCGACCGCGCCGCCGCCGAGGCCCTCTTCGACTGGGCCGCCTCCACCGCGACCCCCGACCTCGACCTGCCCGAGCAGGTCGCCGACCACCTCATCGCCCCGGGCATGCGTCAGGAGTGGATCGACCGCTGGGGCACCGCGGCGACCCCGCTGCTGTGGAGCCACGCGATGCTCCTGCGCCTGGGCCTGGCCCTGGGCCGCTTCACCCCCGACTCGCTGAAGGACCCCCGATGATCCGCCACCGTCCCGCCGGCTCCGGCCATCCGTACTCCGTCGACACCGAGCAGCGCCACCCGGTGACGCCCGAGGCGGGCCGGACCGCCACCCTCGGGGTGCGGGCCGACGGCGCCGTCACCGCGGTGACCTGCGTCCTCGAATGGCTCCCCGACGCCGGAGGCGCCGGCGAGAGCGTCGAGCTGACGCTCGAGCCCGTCGCGACCACCTCGCGGGGCCGTCTCACCGACGGTGGCCACCTCGCCTCGGCGCAGAGCCGGCGTGCGCGCGCGGTCGGCGGCTGGCAGGCGACCACCCCGGTGCTGCGCTCCGGCGGCACCTACCGCTACCGGTTCACCGCGGTGTCCGGTCAGGGGCGCACCGAGCGGTCGAGGACGTTCGCGTTCCGTGCCGCGACCTGGGAGGACGCGCCGGAGGCGCTCATCGAGCACGGTCGCGCCCGCGCGCTGGCCGGATCGGTGCAGCGGTTCCACGACGGGGAGCGCGCGTGGCGGGTGCGCTTCGCGCTGCCCCTCGCACCCGGCGAGCACGTCACCGGGTTCGGGGAGCGCTTCGACACGCTCGATCACACGGGAGCCGTGCTCGACTCGGTGGTGTTCGAGCAGTACAAGAGCCAGGGCGCGGAGCGCAAGACCTACCTCCCCATGCCGTTCGCCCACGTCGTGGGCGGCGAAGGATGGGGCTTCCACGTGGACACCACGCGGCGCGTGTGGTTCGACCTCGGCCGCACCCACGCGGACCGGATCGAGGTGGAGGCCGAGGCGGGCCCGGACGGCGTCCTGGACCTGCGCCTGTTCGACGGCACCCCCACCGAGGTGCTCGGGGCGTTCCTCGACCGCGTCGGCCGCGCCGAGGAGCTTCCGGGCTGGGTCTTCCGGCTGTGGGCCAGCGGCAACGAGTGGAACACGCAGACCGAGGTGATGCGTCAGATGGACCTGCACGCAGCCCACGACATCCCCGTCGGATCGGTCGTGATCGAGGCGTGGAGCGACGAGTCCACCTTCACCGCCTTCCGGGACGCCCGGTACGAGGTGTCGCACGACGGCGCCCCGCACCGGCTCGGCGACTTCACCTTCCCCGCCGAGGGGGCCTGGCCCGACCCGAAGGGGATGGCCGACGAGCTGCACCGACGGGACATCCGGCTGCACCTGTGGCAGATCCCGCTGCTGAAGATGCGTCCGCATCCGTCCGGACAGCTGTCGGCCGACGCGCGCGCCGCGATCGCCGAGGACGTGCTCATCCGGGAGCCCGACGCCCGCGGCGCGCTCCGGCCGTACCGCAACCGGGGCTGGTGGTTCCCGCTGTCGCTCATGCCCGACCTCACCGATGCGCGGGCCGCCGACTGGTGGACCGAGAAACGCCGCTACCTCGTCGAGGAGATCGGCGTCGACGGCTTCAAGACCGACGGCGGGGAGCACGCGTGGGGTGCCGAGCTCGTGTATCTCGACGGGCGCGGCGGCGACGAGAAGAACAACACCTTCCCGGTCGCGTACGCCGACGCGTACGGCCGGCTGCTGCGTTCGGCGGGCAAGGCGCCGGTCACCTTCAGTCGCGCGGGATTCACCGGCTCGCAGGCGCACGGCGCCTTCTGGGCGGGCGATGAGAACTCCACGTGGGAGGCCTTCGCGTGGTCGATGAACGCGGGCCTGTCGGCCGCCGCGAGCGGGATCGTCTACTGGGGATGGGACATCGCGGGCTTCTCGGGGGAGATCCCGGACGCCGAGCTCTACATCCGGGCCTTCCAGGCCTCGACCTTCGTGCCGATCATGCAGTACCACTCGGAGTTCAACCACCACCGCACGCCCTCGCGCGACCGGACGCCGTGGAACATCGCCGAGCGCACCGGCGACGAGCGGGTGCTGCCGCTCGTCCGGTCGTTCACCCACCTCCGGGAGCGGCTCGTCCCGTACCTCGAAGCCGCCGCACGCGAGACGATCGCCACGGACCGACCCCTCATGCGGCCCCTCTTCTTCGACGATCCGCAGGCGTGGGACACCGGGGCGCAGTGGATGCTCGGCGCCGATCTGCTGGTGGCCCCGGTGCTGGAGCCGGGGGCGACGTCGGTCGAGGTCTGGCTGCCCGAGGGCTCGTGGGTGGACGTCTGGTCCGGCGCGACGCACGACGGCGCGCGCCGGGTGCGCGTGGAGACGCCGATCGAGCGGATCCCGGTGTTCGCCCGCGCCGGTGCGGAGGTGCTCCGGGCGTTCGCCTCCGAGGTGTGAGGGCGACCGCGGCCGGGGATCCGCGGGAACCGGACCCTGCGGGCTCCGGCCCCTGTCATCCGGCCCCTGCAGCCCCCGGCATCCCGGCCCCGGTCATCCCGGCCCTGGGGGCGCTGCGCCGACGTACAGTGAAGGACATGCGACGCCCCGTTCCCGATCCCGTCCGCGACGACCAGGAGTCCGTGTGGGACTACCCGAGGCCGCCGCGTGCGGAGCGGATCTCCTCGCGGGTGACCATCGAGCTGGGCGGCGTCGTCATCGTCGACACGACCGACGTCGTGCGGGTGCTCGAGACGAGTCACCCGCCGGTGTACTACCTGCCCGAGAGCGCGTTCGCCCCCGGGGCGCTGAGGCCGGCCGCGGGGTCGTCCTGGTGCGAGTTCAAGGGGCAGGCGGCCTACTTCGACGTCGTCGGGGGCGACCAGGTGCGCGAGCGCGCCGCCTGGGGCTACCCCGACCCGAGCGGAGGCTACGGCGACCTGGTCGGCCGCGTGGCGGTGTACGCCGGCGGCATGGACCGGTGCACCGTCGACGGTGAGACCGTGGAGCCCCAGCCGGGCGGGTTCTACGGCGGCTGGGTCACGTCGTGGGTCGCCGGACCGTTCAAAGGGGTCCCGGGTTCGATGGGGTGGTGACCCTCCCGCCGGTGCGAGCCGCCCGGCCGGAACGCGTGCGACGTAGGCTCGACACGACGGAAGGAACCACCATGGCGAGAATCCTGCTCATCGGCGGACACGGGAAGGTGGCGCTGCTCCTCGAGCCGCTCCTCGTGGCTGCGGGCCACGACGTCACCGCGGTGATCCGCAATCCGGAGCACGAGGCGGATGTCGCCGGCACCGGCGCGACGCCGCTGGTCGCCGACGTCGAGTCGCTCGACACGGATCAGCTCGCCAACCTCGTGAGCGGCAACGACGCGGTCGTGTGGTCGGCCGGCGCGGGCGGGGGCGATCCCGCGCGCACGTACGCCGTGGACCGCGACGCCGCCATCCGCTCGATCGACGCGGCGGCCGCCGTCGGGGTGGGCCGGTACGTGATGGTCTCCTACTTCGGCGCCGGCGAAGGCCACGGCGTCTCGCCGGACGATCCCTTCTTCGCCTACGCCGAGGCCAAGACGGCGGCCGACGCGCACCTGCGCGCGAGCTCGCTGGACTGGACGATCCTCGCGCCCTCCGCGCTGACTCTCGACCCGCCGACCGGCCGCATCGACGTGCGGGCCGCCGAGCCCGCCTCGGTCGCCCGCGCCGACGTCGCCGCCGTGATCGCCGCAGCCATCGCCGAGCCTGCGACCTCGCGCCGGACCATCACCTTCAACAGCGGCGACGTGCCGATCGACGAGGCGCTGCGCACCCTCGCCGGCTGAGTCCGGCCGGCCGGCTCAGCGCGCCGCGCGCGGAAGCTCGGGCGGCACGGCCTCCAGCAGCCGGACGGTGTACGGATCGCGGGGCGACGCGAACAGCTCCGCGGCCGGCGCGGCCTCGACGACGCGGCCATTCTGGAGCACGACGACGTCGTGGCTCATCTGCTGGACGATGGCCAGGTCGTGGGCGATGAAGAGGTAGGTGAGGTGCTGCTCGTCCTGCAGCCGGCGCAGCAGCCCCAGCACGCGCGCCTGCACGGACACGTCCAGGGAGGCCGTCGCCTCGTCGAGGATGATCAGCTCCGGTTCGAGCGCGAGAGCACGGGCGATCGACACGCGCTGCCGCTGCCCGCCGGACAGCTCGTGCGGGAAGCGCCCGGCGAACGCCTCCGGAAGGTCGACCAGGTCCAGGAGCTCGGCCACGCGCCGCGCCCGGGCCGCGGCACCCGCGCCGCCCAGACGATGGACGCGCAGCGGCTCCGCGATGGCGTCGCCCACGCTGCGGCGCGGATCGAGCGAGGCGAACGGGTCCTGGAACACCATCGCGATCCGGCGCCGGTCGCGCCGCCGCGCCCGCAGCAGGTCCGACCCGCCGAGGGTCGCAGCGCCGCGGTGCGGGGGGACGAGACCGGTGAGCGCGTTGGCGATCGTGGACTTGCCCGAACCCGACTCGCCGACCAGCGCCAGGGTGGTGCCCCGCCGGACGGTGAAGGACACGTCGTCGACGGCGTGGACGGTGCGCCGGCCGGTCGGGGTGCCGATCGTGAACTGCACGTCCAGGCCCTCGACGGCGAGCAGCGGCGGCGCGTCGGGCCGGGGGCGGGGCCCCGCTCCCGCCACGATCCGGGGACGTGCCTCGAGGAGCTCCCGGGTGTAGGCGTGGGCGGGTGCGGCGTAGAGTGCGCCGATGGGTCCCTGCTCGACGGCGCGCCCGTCGCGCAGCACGAGCACGTCGTCGGCCACCTGCCCGACGACGCCCAGGTCGTGGCTGATCCACACGACGGCGGTGCCGCGCTCGCGCTGGAGGTCGCGCACGAGCGACAGGATCTGCGCCTGCGTCGTGACGTCCAGCGCGGTCGTCGGCTCGTCCGCGACGAGCAGATCCGGGTCGCAGGACAGCGCGATCGCGATCATCGCCCGCTGACGCTGGCCGCCGGAGAACTGGTGCGGGTACGCGTCCACGCGCTCGCCCGGATCGGGGAGCCCGACCGCCTCGAGCAGCTCGATGGCGCGCAGGCGTGCCGCGTGCCGCCCGAGCCGGCGATGGGTCTCGAGGGATTCGGTGATCTGCCGCCCGACCGTGAGGTACGGGTTCAGCGAGGTCGACGGGTCCTGGAAGACGAAGCCGACGCGGCTCCCGTGCACGCGGCGCCGCTGCGCCGCGGACGCCGTCACCAGGTCCAGCGCCGCGGCACTCTCGTCGCGCGCACCGGGACCGAGGAGGCTCGCTCCCGAGACCCGCGCGCCGGGGACGTCGAGCAGTCCCGTCGCGGCGAGCACGGTCAGGGTCTTGCCCGACCCCGACTCGCCCACGATGCCGAGCGTCTGCTCGCGCTCCACGGCGAGGTCGACGCCGTGGACGATCTCCCGGGGCCCGACGGCGACCCGCAGGTCGCGCACCGTCAGCAGCGTCATCGGATCCTCCTCGCCTCGATCAGGGTGCGCTGACGCGGATCGAGGATGTCGCGCAGGCCGTCGCCCACCAGGTTGAACGCGAGCGCCGTGACGAAGATCGCCGCTCCGGGGAAGACGCTCATCCACCATGCCTGCGTGAGGAAGCCCTGAGCCGTGAACAGCATGCCGCCCCACGAGGGCGCGGGAGGCTGGATGCCGAGCCCCAGGAAGGACAGCGCCGCCTCGGACAGGATCGCGAACGCGAGCGACAGCGAGGTCTGCACCACGAGTGGGCCGGAGATGTTCGGCAGCACGTGGCGGAACAGGATCCAGCCGGCCGGGGTCCCCATCGTCTGCGACACCTGCACGAAGGGCGAGGTGCGCACCGAGAGGGCGCTCGCGCGGGCGACACGCGCGAAGATCGGCGTGTAGACGACTCCGATGGCGATCATGGTCGTCACCTGGCCGGGCTGGAAGATCGCCACGATCGCGAGGGCCAGCAGCAGCACGGGGAACGCGAACATCACGTCGACGACGCGCATCAGCGCCGCATCCACCCATCCGCCGCGGTAGCCGGCCACCGCACCGACCGAGACGCCGACGACGAGGGCGAACAGGACGGCGACCGCCGCGATCGACAGCGACGTCGATCCGGCGACGAGCACGCGGGAGAGCACGTCCCGTCCGAGCTCGTCGGTTCCGAACCAGTGCGCCGCGCTCGGCGGCGCGAGGGCGCCGGCGACGTCGATCTCGTTGATGCCGTACGGCGCGATCCAGGGCGCGAGGATCGAGGCGGCGACGATGAGCACCAGGACGGAGCCGCTGACGACGGAGATCGGGTTGGACAGCAGCAGCCGCCACGTCGACATCCGTCCGCGCGGGGGATCCGCGGCGACGGGGACGGGGGTCTGATCCACGGTCATGGGCACCTCACGAGACCCGGATCCTCGGATCGGCGACGGCGTAGAGCGCGTCGACGACGAGGTTCACGACGATGAACATGACGGCGACCAGCAGGACGGCGCCCTGGATGAGGGGGTAGTCGCGCGCGGCCACCGCCTCGTACACGAGACGACCCAGGCCCGGCCACGCGAAGACGACCTCCACGACGACGACGCCGCCGAGGATCGTCGCGAGCTGGATCCCGGCGATCGTGAGGACGGGCACGAGAGCCCCGCGCACGATGTGGCGGAACGTGACCACGCGCGGCGGGAGTCCCTTGGACACCGCCGTGCGCACGTAGCCCGAGGAGGCCACGTCGATGACGGCCGCGCGGATGTAGCGCGTCATGATCGCACCCGCGACCAGTCCCACCGTCAGCGCCGGCAGCGTCACCTGCCGGAGCCATCGTGCCGGGTCCTCCGCGAGGGGCGCGTAGCCGCTGGCGGGCAGCCACCCGAGGGTCACGGAGAACAGCGAGATGAGCAGCATCCCGAGCCAGAAGTCCGGGATCGAGACGCCGAACTGGCTGGTGAGCCTCACGATGAGGTCGCTCGCACGTCCCTCGCGGAGGGCGGACCAGATGCCGGCGGGGATCGCGATGACGAGCGCGATGACCAGGCCGACCACGGCCAGCGACACGGTGGCGGGCAGTCGCTCGAACAGCGTGGTCGTCACCGGCTGGCCGTTGCGGAAGCTCACTCCCAGGTCGCCGGTCACGGCGCTCCCGAGGTAGCCGAGGAACTGCTCCCACAGCGGCCGGTCCAGACCCGAGGCCGCCCGCAGCGCCTCGTAGGCCTCGGGGGTGTAGCGGGTGCCCAGGGCGAGGCGGACGGGATCGCCGGGGACGAGCTGGATGAGCGCGAACACGACGACCAGCACGCCGAACAGGACGATCGCCGACGAGAGCAGACGCACGCCGAGGAACCGCGCGATGCGTGCGGGCTGGATCCTCATGCGTGGTCTGCTCTCGTCGGAAGGGTCAGTCGGCCAGCGCGGTCTCGCGGAAGCGGATCGCCCGGTCGGCGCGCGTCTCGTATCCCGAGACCGCGGGCGACCACACCTGGATCACCGACGGGTTGTAGAGGTAGATGTAGCTGGCCTCGTCGGCGATGATGGTCGCCGCCTGACCGTACAGATCCTTGCGGGTGTCCTGGTCGGTCTCCACGCGGGCAGCGTCGAGCAGCTCGTCGACCTCGGCGTTGGAGTACTTCTGCGCGTTGCTCGTGCCGTCGGTGTGATGCTGCGAGTAGTAGAAGTCGTCCGGATCGATGTTGCCGAGCCATCCCATCATCAGCATGTCGAAGTTGCCGCTGTTCTGCTCGTCGAGCCACGTCGAGAAGTCGGGCTGGCGGATCTCCACCGAGATGCCGAGCGGTTCGAGGTTCGCGGCGATGATCTGCGCCGCCGTGACCGTCTCGGGGTAGTCGCTCGTGGCGAGCATGTCGAGGGTGCCACCGGTGAACCCCGCCTCGTCGAGCAGCGCCCGGGCGCGGTCGAGGTCGGTCGAGTACTCGTCGTAGGGCGTGTACCAGAAGCTCTGCTCCGGGATCGCCAGCTGGTTCTGCGCGGCCGTCCCGTAGCTGACGGCCTGCACGATGGCGTCCCGGTCGATGGCGTAGGCGATCGCCTGACGCACCCGCACATCGTTCCACGGCTCCTTCGCCTCGTTGAGGGCGAGGTACCAGTAGTCGCTGGACGGGGTCACGCCGAGGGTCAGCGCGTCGTCGCCTTCCAGCTCGCCGACCTGCTGGGCCGGCACGACGTCGGTCCAGTCGATGTCGCCGGCCTTCAGGGCCGCCAGGGCGGTCGCGGGCTCCGAGATGAAGCGGTACTCGACGCCGCCGAGCTCCGGCGCGCCGCCCCAGTAGTCCGGGTTGGCGGCGAGGGTGATGTGGTCGCCGGCGGTGTACTCCGCCACCGAGAAGGGCCCGGTGCCCACCGGGGCGGTCGTGATGTCGCCCGACTCGACGTTGCCCTGCTCGACGATCGCCATCCCCTTGAAGCCGCCGAGGTTGGACAGCAGGTTGGGCGTGGGCTGGGCCACCGTGATCACCACGGTGGTGTCGTCGGGCGCCGACACGTCGGTGACCGAGCTGAACTTCCAGGCGTTGGAGAGCTGCTCGTCGATGATGCGCTCGTAGGAGTAGACCACGTCCTCGCTGGTGAACTCCGACCCGTCGTGGAAGGTCACCCCGCTGCGGAGGGTGAAGGTCCAGGTCAGCTGGTCGTCGCTGACCTCCCAGCTCTCGGCGAGGGCGGGCTGCATCTCGAGGTTCTCGTCGGGTTCGACGAGCGTGTCGAAGACGTTCTCGAGCACCTCGAACGAGAAGTACGAGCTCGTCTTCTGCGGATCGAGCTGGTCGGGCTCGCCGCCGATCGCGGCCACGAGCGTCTGGCCCCCGGTCGACTCGCTGGGGCCGTCGATATCGACGCTCTCCCCGGCGGAGCAGCCGGCGAGGACGAGAGCGGCGACGAGGGCCGTCGCTCCGAAGGCGGTGCGCTGGGACATGAGATGCCTCTCGTGCTGGATTCGGGCCATCATTTAGATGATGATTCGATCAGTATGTGCGACCATGAGAGGCGAGACAAGCCCAGGGTCATCTCGAAACAGAATCTTCACAATCGTCCGCGTCCCGATGCCATGCACGTGAGGCGCGCAGCCGGACCCGCCGAAGAGGAGACGCATGACGTACACCGTCCTGGCCCGTGACGCCCGTTCCGGACTGGTCGGCGCGGCCACCGCCAGCAGGTCGCTCGCCGCCGGGAACGCCGTGCTTGCGATCCGCCCCGGCGTGGGCGTGGTCGCCAGCCAGGCGTGGACCAACCGCTCCCTCCGCGGCCTGCTGCTGGGCGAACTCGCGGCCGGGGCGAGCGCGGCCGAGGCGGTCGACGCCGTTCCCGCGTGGGACGACCGGGCCGAGCTGCGCCAGGTGGCCGCCCTGTCCGTGGCGGGACCGGGAGCGGCCCGCTCCGGCCGGGACATCACGGACTGGGCGGGCGACATCGTCGCCGCGGATGCGGTGGTGGCCGGGAACTTCCTGACCGGCCCGGAGGTGCTCTCCGCGATGGTCGAGGATCTCGCCGGGATGCCGGAGATCGACCCGGCCGACCCCGCGAGCGCGGCGCTGTTCGCGCAGGTCCTCGTGTCGGCGCTCTTCGCCGGTGAGCGCGCCGGGGGAGACGCCCGAGGGCGGCAGAGCGCAGCGGTGCTCGTGGCCGCGGCGGCGCGCCCGGAGCGTCGCGGCGAGCCGAGCGCGGGTCGTGCGGACGATCCCCTCCGCCACCGCAGCGTCGACCTGCGCGTCGACGACCACGGGGACCCGCTGGCCGAGCTGTCGCGCCTGGTGGCGCTGCGCGGCCGCGATCTGGCCGAGCGGGTCAGCGCTCGAACGGAGTGACGGCGCCCAGGACGACGGTCACGTCGTCGTGGCCGTTCGCCCACCAGTGGGCCTCCGAGCAGCCGTAGGTCACGGTGTCGCCGGCGTGCAGCTCGACCCGGCGCTCGCCCTGCGCGACGATGAGCACGCCCCGTTCCACGGTCACCGTCTCGGTGCCGATGTGCCGGAACGGATGCGGCTCGTTGCTGAACCCGGGCGGGAGGGTCGAGCGGATGAGCTGGAGCATCGACTCGCCCCGGGGGGTCAGGAGCTCGCGCGTGGCCTGTGCGGAGAGGGGGACGTCGGCGGCGGGCGGCATCACATGGCGCTGGGAGGCAGAGACGACGGCCAGCTCGCCGACCGGTTCGTCGAGCAGCTGGCCGGCGGGGACGCCCAGGGCGCCGGCAAGGCGATGGATCGACTGCAGCGACGGGTTGCCCATGCCGCGCTCGAGCTGGCTCACGAGACCGAAGCTCACCCCGGCCTTGTCGGACAGCGCCTGGACGCTCAGCCCCAGGCGCCGCCGCGCCTCGCGCACCGCGGCGCCGAGCGTCTCGACGGCGCGCGCTTCGTCGGGGTCGGTGTGGCGGGCCATGCCGCAACCCTACCCACGCCGCCGGTACGTGGGCGACGACGCGGGTGTCGACCTGGGCGACGACGTGGGTGGTGGCGCGGGCGGCGGCGGGGACGATGGCTGCGCCGCTGGGCTCAGCGGTCGCTGGGCATCGGCGACGGCTCCGGCGGCGACGGGGCGAACGGCTCCTCCGGGTGGGGCGCGAGGGGCTCGGCGGGGTTCGGCGGCGACGGCTCGCCGGGGGCCGGGGGCGGCGTCTCGCCGGGCATGCTGGGCAGGGTGACCATGATGCTCCTCCTCTGACTGCCGACGGGCGTCGGCGGACTCCCGAGGATGCGCGCGGCGGGCGGTGCGGGCGAGGGGGTTGACAGGCGATCCGGCGCGCGGGGCTGACTACGCTGGGAGGCGCCCCCGATCACCGAGGAGAACCGTGCCCGCCACCCCCGAGGCCCTCGCCCACGCCGCCGATCTCGCCGACTTCGTCGCGGCGTCGCCGTCGAGCTTCCACGCCGCCGCCGAGGTGGCCCGGCGGCTGACCGACGCGGGCTTCGCCCCGCGGGACGAGCTCGAGTCCTGGACGGTGCGCGCCGGCGACCGCGGTCTCGTCGTCCGCGACGGCGCCGTGATCGCGTGGGCCGTCCCCGGCTCGGCGACCGCCGACACCGGCTTCCGCATCTTCGGCGCGCACAGCGACTCCCCGGCGTTCAAGCTCAAGCCGCGGCCGACGACTGGGCGTGCAGGATGGCTGCAGGCCGGCGTCGAGATCTACGGCGGCCCGCTGCTGAACTCCTGGCTCGACCGCGAGCTGCGTCTCGCGGGGCGCCTGGTGCTCGACGACGGCACGGCGGTCCTGGCCGCCACCGGTCCGCTGCTGCGTCTGCCGCAGCTCGCCATCCACCTCGACCGCGAGGCCAACGACCACCTCTCTCTGCACAAGCAGACCCAGACGCAGCCGGTCTGGGGACTGGGCGCACCCGAGTCAGCCGACCTGCTGGGCGAGCTCGCGACGGGGGCGGGCGTGGATCCCGCGCGGATCCGCGGCTACGACGTGGTGACGGCCGACGCCGCACGAGGGGCGGTCTTCGGCAAGGACGACGTCTTCTTCGCGAGCGGACGCCTCGACGACCTGGCGTCGGTGCACGCGGGCCTCGTCGCCCTGGAGAGGTGGGGGGAGGTGTCGTCGGGCGACGGCGACCACATCGCCGTGCTCGCCGTCTTCGACCACGAGGAGGTGGGGTCGGCGACCCGTTCCGGGGCTTCGGGGCCGTTTCTGGCCGACGTGCTCGAGCGCGTCCACACCGGCCTGGGCGCCACCCGCGAGGAGCAGCTGCGCGCCCTCGCAGCGTCGTGGTGCGTGTCGAGCGACGTGGGGCACTCCGTGCACCCCAACTATCCGGACAAGCACGATCCCGTCGTCCAGCCGGTGCTCGGATCGGGCCCCATCCTCAAGATCAACGCCAACCAGCGCTACGCGACCGACGGCGCGGGAGCAGCGGCGTGGCACGCGTGGTGCGCCGCGGCCGGGGTGCGCAGCCAGGAGTTCGTCTCGAACAACGCGGTCCCGTGCGGCTCGACGATCGGGCCGCTCACCGCGACGCGGCTGGGGGTGCGGACGGTCGACGTCGGCATCCCGATCCTGTCGATGCACTCCGCACGCGAGCTGGCCGGCACCGCCGACCTGCTCGCTCTCTCACGCGTCGCGTCGGAGTTCTTCGCCGGATGAGCCCCGTCGGCTCCGCCGGTGCACGACGGCGCGGATGCCGAGGCCGATCGCTGCCGTGACGACGCACGCGGCGAGGGGACGCCAGGCGAGCTCGGGCGTGAGCAGCGCCAGGCCGAAGACGTGGATCGCGCCGTCGATCATGCCCGCGGGGTCGTTCCACATCACGCGGCTGCCGACCGCGTAGCCGACGCCCGTGAGCACGGCGGGGCCGATCCACACGACGAGGACGGCGGTGAGCGCCGCGACGACGCGCCCGACGCTGCGGATGCCCGCCCAGGCGATCGCCGCACCCGCCAGCACGGGGGCCACCCACTGGACCAGCGGCAGGAGGGCGGGCACCTCCTGCGACACGGAGCCGAAGGGGACGATCACCGCGGCCAGCCACGTGCCGGCGGCGACCGCGCCGACCGACAGCCCGACGACGGCGCCGGCACGCGGCGCGCGCGCCACGAGCACGAGGACGCCCGCGGCGGCGAGCAGGGCCAGCACGGTGCCGACGGTCAGCGCCGTGATGTACAGGTCCGCGTCGCGGCGATCCGGAAGGGTCGCCCGCGTGGTGAGCGCGCTCTGGAGGACCGCGGCGCCCTGCACGAGGAGGAGCCCGCCGAGGAGCAGCAGCGTCGCCCATCGGGTGCGCGGTGCACCGAGCGCCCGGCCGGCGATCCCCGCGACGGCCCCGCCCACGAGCAGCATCGCCGCGGCGAGGATCGCGGTGTACGGGTGGATGGGCAGCAGGACGAACGGGACGTCGGCGGGGATCTCCGACCACAGGTTCTGCACCGGCATCCGCCCGCCCGTCAGGAGCCACGGCAGCAGCGCGACGAGCGCCGCCGCGGCGCCGACGGGGGCGAAGACCCACAGTCGGCGCGCGGGGCGGGCGCCCGATGCGTCCGTCATGCGGTCGGCGCGGATGCCTCCGCGTCGCGGGCGGGGAGCACCCACCCGGCGCGCGGGAAGTGGCAGGTGTAGCCGCCCGGGTGCTTGATGAGGTAGTCCTGGTGCTCGGGCTCGGCCTCCCAGAACGGGCCCTCGGGCTCGATCGTGGTGACGGCCGGCGCCGGCCACAGACCCGACGCGTCGACGTCGGCGATGGTCTCGCGAGCCACGTGCTCCTGCTCCGGGGAGAGCGGGAAGATCGCCGAGCGGTAGCTCGTGCCGATGTCGTTGCCCTGACGGTTCAGCGTGGAGGGGTCGTGGATCTGGAAGAAGAAGGCCAGGATGTCGCGATACGACGTCTTCGACGGGTCGAAGACGATCTCGACCGCCTCGGCGTGACCGGGGTGGTGCCGGTACGTCGCGTGGTCGTTCTGCCCGCCGGTGTAGCCGACACGGGTGGTCAGCACGCCGGGCTGGCGGCGGATGAGGTCTTCCATGCCCCAGAAGCAGCCGCCGGCGAGGACCGCCGTCTCGGTGCCGGGGGTGCGGGTGATGATGCCGTCGTCAGTCATGGTGACTCCTTCGTTGCTCGACTCAGTTTCTCAGGTCATCGGGGACAACGCGCGGGGAACGCGGATTGGTCCCGAGGATCCTTCGGGTTGGCTGTGAGCGCGTTCCGGGGCCTGGTCCGCGACGATCGGTCGATGTATCGTCGGGTATCGCTCGATATATCGTTGGAGGACGACATGAATGACGCATTCGGCGGACGCTTTCCCTCGCAGGGCTTCGGCGGCCAGGGGTTCGGGAGCAAGGGGTTCGGGAGCCAGGGACTGAGCGGCGCCGTGCCGCAGGAGCTCTGGGACACCCTCGGCGAGCTCAAGAAGGGCTTCGAGCAGACGTTCGGCCAGGGCTTCGGGCAGGCCTTCGGGCAGAAGGTCGGCACGCGCGTCGGCCGCGGCGACGTGCGCGCGGCGATCCTGTCGCTGCTTGCCGAGCAGCCCATGCACGGCTACCAGATCATCCAGCAGATCGAGGAGCGCAGCGGCGGCTCGTGGAAGCCGAGCCCGGGCTCGGTGTACCCCACGCTCCAGCTGCTCACCGACGAGGGCATGATCGAGGTCGAGGAGTCGGCAGGCCGCAAGACCTACTCGCTCACCGAGGCGGGCCGCGCCGAGTCCGAGCACACCGACCGCCCGTGGGCGGCCGCCGAGTCGGGGGAGTCCCCGGCCGAGGCCGGCAGCGGGCGTCACCGCCACGGCGCACTCCCCAAGGCCGGCGCGAACCTCGCCCAGGCGGCGATGCAGGTCGGACGCACCGGGACGCCCGAGCAGATCCAGGAGGCCGTCGAGATCATCGACGACGCCCGGCGCAAGCTCTACGCGATCCTTGCCCAGGCCTGAGCGGATGCGCGGGAGCGGGCGCGCCCGCTACCGCCGCATCCTCCGCTTCGCCGCGCGCGCCATCGCGCAGACCTGGTGGTACGAGCTCGCCCTGCCGCGCGTCGGCCTGCGCTCGATCGCCGACCGCACCCGCACCCGCCGCCTGCAGGCGACGGCGCGGCGCTTCCGCGCGCTCGCCGTCGATCTCGGGGGGCTCATGATCAAGGTCGGCCAGTTCCTCTCGTCGCGGCTCGACGTGCTCCCGCCCGAGGTCACCCGCGAGCTCGAGCAGCTGCAGGACGAGGTCCCGCCCGTCGGGTTCGCCGACATCCGCGCGCTCGCCGAGGCCGAGCTGGGCGTGCCGCTCGAACGCGCGTTCGCGGCGTTCGACGAGACGCCCGTGGCAGCCGCGTCGCTCGGTCAGGCGCACCGCGCCCGCCTCGCGGCGGAGGACGCCGCGCTGGCCGGCTTCGACGAGGTCGTCGTGAAGGTGCAGCGCCCCGGCATCGACGAGATCGTGGCGATCGACCTGTCCGCCCTGCGCCGTGTGGCCGACTGGCTGAGCCGGGTGCGGATCGTCTCGGACCGGGTGGACATGCCGGCCCTCGTGGAGGAGTTCGCCGCGACGAGCACCGACGAGATCGACTACGTCCACGAGGCCGCCAACGCGGAGCGGTTCGCCGCCAACATCGCGTCCGGTGCCCGTGTGGGCGCGCCGGAGATCGTGTGGGAGCGGACCACCCGGCGGGTGCTGACCCTCGCCGATGTCACCGCCATCAAGGTCAACGACGCCGATGCGCTCCGCGCGGCGGGGATCGACCCGGCCGAGGTCGCCGCGGAGTTCGCCGCCGTCATGTTCGACCAGCTGTTCGGCGACGGCTTCTTCCACGCCGATCCGCACCCCGGCAACATCTTCGTCACCCCGTACGCCGCGGATGCGGAGGGTCGCACCTGGCGGTTCACGTTCATCGACTTCGGCATGATGGGCCAGGTGCCCGAGGGGCTGCGCCGCGGACTGCGCCGGGTGGTCATCGCCGTCGCGGCCCGCGACGGGCACGGCCTCGTCGCCGGCATCCAGGAGATCGGCGTGCTCCTGCCCACCGCCGACACCGCGGAGCTGGAGCGCGCCCTCACGCAGCTGTTCGCGCGCTTCGGCGGGATGGGCTTCGCCGAGCTGCAGGAGGTCGATCCGCGGGAGTTCCGCGCGTTCGCGCAGGAGTTCGGCGAAGTGGTGCGCGCGCTGCCGTTCCAGTTCCCCGAGGACTTCCTCCTCATCATCCGCGCGATGTCGCTGACCTCCGGCCTGTGCAGCTCCCTCGATCCGTCCTTCAACATCTGGGACGCCGTCGAGCCCTACGCCCAGCGCCTGCTGAGTGAGGAGAGCCGCGGTCTCGTGCGGGACATCGCCGCCCGGACGGTCTCCACCGCCGGCGGTCTCGTCCGGCTGCCGGGGCGGCTCGACGACGTGCTGACCCGGCTCGAAGAGGGGCGGCTGGCCGTCCAGAGCCCCTCGGTGGAGCGGCGTCTGGCGCGGCTGGAGCGGATGCTCCGCCGTCTGGTGTCGGCCGTGCTGTTCGGGGCGCTGCTGGTGGGCGGCATCGCGCTGCGCGCGCAGGACGTCGTCTTCGGCACCGTGGTGATGGCGCTGTCGGTGCCTGCGCTGCTGCACGCGCTGCTCGCGGGCATCGGATCCCGCCCCCGCAGGCGCTGACGCCGCGGGGACCGGGCGAGCGCGCGACGCCCTTCCGCGCGGCTCAGACGCGCAGGCGGGCGAGCACGCGGCGCGTGGCGGGCGCGGTCACGGTCTTGGTCGTGTAGCCGGGCTTGCGCCCCGTCATCGTCGCGGTGATCCGTTTGCCGACCTGGGCCTTCGTCGGAGTGAAAGTCGTGCCTGTCGCCCCACGGATCGGCGCGCCGTCGGCGTACCAGCGGTAGGTGTACGCGACGCCGGCGCCCCAGCTGCTGCGCCGGAGGGTGAGGCGGTGGCCGACGGCGGCGTTCCCCTCGATCAGCACGGCACGGGCAACGAGGTCACGCAGCAGCGGCGCCGTCGTCGCCGACTTCTTCACCACGGTCGTCATGCCGCTCGCCTGCCAGGCCACGCGGACGGAGATCCGCTTGCCCGCCTGTGCCGGCGTCGTCAGGAAGTACTTCTCGGTCGCTCCGCGGATCGCCGTGCCGTTCGCCAGCCACTGGTAGCGGTAGGAGACCCCCGGGATGTCCTTGCCGCGGATGGCCGTCAGCATCCGTCCGACGACGGGGGTGCCGCTGACGCGCGGGTCCGGTGCGGGGATCACGCCGACGACCGGCAGGTCCACCTCCGGGTGGAGCACCGCCGTGACGGGGTAGTAGTCGGTGCGGGTGGCGGTGACGGCGACCGAGATCCGCCGACCCGCCTGCGCGTTGCTCAGCCGCAGACTCGAATCGTTCGCGCCGGCGATCGGCTCTTCGTCGGCCATCCACTGGTACGACAGCGTCGCCGCGGCCGGCCACTTCTCCGGGAGTGCGCTGACGACGGAGCCGGCGCGGAGCGTGCCGGCGACGGTGCCCGTCCCGGCGAGCATGGTCGAGGCGATCGAGACCTCGTATCCCTCGATGACCGCCCCGTGCGTGACCGTGATCGTCCTGCCGCCCGCGGGCGACGGCGAATCGGGCCACCACGCCGACGCCGATCCGCTGCGCGCGTAGAGCCGGTACGTGCCTGCCGGGATGCCGGTGATCTCGAATCTGCCGGCGCCGTCCACGCTGTCGCCCCGCGAGCCGTAGCGGTTGCGGAGCTCGTTGTCGGTCGGCTCGTCACCGGACCGCCACTGCCGCTCGAGCACCACGTAGCCCGAGGACGCGTGCGCGCCCGAGGGCGACGAGACCACGCCCGAGAGGGTGGCGCCCGACGAGAGCCTCGCATCGATGCGCGTGCTCTCGGACGACACGACGGTGTGCAGGCGGGCGCCGGACAGGGTGGCGGCGTCCTCCCAGAACTCGTAGACCGACGGCGTGCTCGATGACGTGTCCGTCGTGCCGAACACGAGCGCGTAGTCGCCGGGGGGAAGACCGTCGAGCAGGTACGGCCTCTCGGTCGACGTGGCTTCGCGTGACCACACGAGGTGCCCGTCCCGGACGACCTGGCGGTAGGCGGCGGCCCACGGGTAGTCGGCCGGCGTCCCGTCGCTCTTCGCGATCTCGCCACTGATCGAGCCTCCGCGCGCGAGGGCGGCGTCGATGCCCTGCACCTGCTGGCCGGTCCCGAGGGTCAGTGCGACGGCGTCCTGCTGATCGACGGCGCCCCCGGGGAGCCCTGTCCACCACTGGGGCAGGTCCACGCGCCAGCGCGGGGTGAAATGGACGGTGTACGCACCCGAGTGCAGTCCGTCGATCCGATAGCGCCCGAGTGCGTCTGTGCTCGCCCTTCCCGCGTACGGGGCGTCTCCCGGGCTGAACACGGCGACCGTTCCGCCTTCGACGGGCGCGCCGTCCGCGGTCACGACCGTGCCCGAGATCGATGCCGTCCATTCCTCCGGTGCCGGCTCGGCGGCCGCCGCGGTCGGGAGCGCGAGGAGCAGCGCGAGGACGAGGCCCAGGACGGCCTGTCCGCGACGCGCGAGGCGCGATGATCCCATGAAGGTCCCCAGATCCGCGCGCGGCGAGGGGTCCGCGCGCCCGTGCACGATAACACGACGGGGGAGCACGATACGAGCGCTCCCAGGTCGAGGGCGGGAACCCGCGCTAGACTGGAGTTTCGTCCGCGCCGATCGGCGCTGGGCATGGTGCATCTACCTGCTTTCGGAGCAAGGCGGCACGTGACAACGAGCTGACTGTTCCGGAGGCCTCTGCATGACGTCGATCACCGACGACCGCTCTCTCATCGCGCACACCGGCTGGGGCTACTTCCCCGTCGCGTTCGTGGCGCGGCTGCCCTTCGCGATGATGGTCGTGGGCGTCCTCACGCTCGTCGCATCGGCGCGCGGCTCGGTGGCGCTGGCGGGCCTCACCTCCGCCGCCGTGGGCGTGGGCGTCGTCGTCGCCGGGCCCGTCATCGGCGATCTCGTCGACCGCCGCGGACAGCGGCGGGTGCTCGTGCCGGTCGGGCTCGCCAACGGGATCCTGCTGGCGCTGTTCCCGCTGGTCGTCCTCGCCGGCATGCCCGAGCCGGTGGTCCTCGCCGCGGGGGCACTCATCGGTCTCACCGCACCGCAGGCCGCCGCGCTGTCGCGCACGCGTCTGGTCGCGATCGCCCGTCACCGCATCGGGGGCGACCGCCGAGAGCGCACGCTCTCGCGCGTGATGTCCTACGAGTCCGCCGCGGACGAGACCGCGTTCGTGATCGGGCCGGTCCTCGTGGGGCTGCTGGCCGCCTTCCTCGCCCCCTGGGCGCCGATCGCGGTCGCCGCCGCGCTCAGCTTCGCGTTCGTCACCGCCTTCGCCCTGCATCCGACGGCCGTCATGGCCGACCGCGATGCCGAGACCGCACCGGCCCGGGCGCCGGTGCGCGATGTGCTGTCGCGTCCGGTGCTCGTCCTCGTCGCCGCGACGTTCGGCGTGGGGCTGTTCTTCGGCTCCACCCTCACCTCGCTCACCGCGTTCGCGCAGTCGACCGGAGACGGCGAGGCGGCGGGACTGCTCTACGGGCTGATGGGCATCGGGTCGGCCGCACTCGCCCTCACCGTCATGCTGCTGCCGGCGCGCTTCGCCCTGCGCTGGCGGTGGCTCGCGTTCGGCGCCGTGCTGGTCGCCGCGTCGGCCGCCTATGCCCTGGCGGGCGACCTCGTCGCGGTCATCGTCGCGCTCTCGCTCATGGGACTGGGCGTCGGACCGACGCTGGTGACGCTGTTCAGCCTCGCCGGCGAGCGCAGTCCCGCGGGCCGATCGGCGACGGTCATGACCCTGCTGGCGTCGGCGCTCACCCTCGCCCAGGCGATCGCGGCGGGAGTGACCGGTGCGCTCGCCGAGGCGACGTCCGCCCAGGCCGCCATGGCGCTCCCGCTCGGGGCGGCCGCGCTGGTCCTCGCGCTGGGCGTCGTCAACGCACGCCACGACCGGGCGGCTGCGCGCGCGTCCGGCGCAGCCCCGGCCCGGGTGCGCTGACCGGCGACCGCCCTCGCCTGTCTGGCACTGCGCGCGCGTCCGGCGCAGCGCCGGCCCGGGCGCGCTGACCGGCGACCGCCCTGCTACGGTACGGAGCACCGGTCCCACCAACGTCGGGAGAGTCAGTGGCCGCACGCAATACCTGGGTCCTCGTCGACGGCGAGAACATCGACGCGACCCTCGGGGGCTCCATCCTCGGTCGCCGGCCGCAGCCCGACGAGCGCCCGCGCTGGGATCGGCTGCTCGCGTTCGTCGCCGACCGCTGGGAGCAGCCGGCCAAGGGCCTCTTCTTCCTGAACGCCACCGAGCACCTGCCCATGTCCTTCGTGCAGGCCCTGCTCGCGCTCGGCTACCGCCCGGTGCCGCTGTCGGGCCCGTCCGACGCGAAGGTCGTCGACCTGGCCATCCAGCGCACCCTCGCGGCTCTCGCGGAGCGCGACGCCGACGTCGTCCTCGTCAGCCACGACCGCGACTTCGTCGAAGGCGTCACGGCTCTCGCGGGCCCGGGACGCCGCGTGGGCGTCATCGGGTTCCAGGAGTTCCGCAGCGCTGAGTTCGCGTCGATCCCGGGGGTCGAGTTCTTCGACCTCGAGTACGACGCGCACGCGTTCGACGCGCGGCTGCCGCGCGTGCGGATCATCCCCATCGAGGAGTTCGATCCCGCCGCCTTCCTCGACTGAGCCCCGCTGGCGACGGCGACGGCGACGGCGACAGCGACGGCGACGGCGACCGCGGACGGAAGACGGCTCCGGCATGTCCGCCGCCGGAGGACGGATCCTTCCTGAGTGGGGGAGTCCGGCGCGGTCAGCCGGCGGCGCGGGCGATGGCGTCCGCCACGACGCCGGTGACGTGCGGTGCGACATGCAGGTTGAGGGCCGGCTCGACCAGCTCGACCTCGAGCACGACGAGACCGTGCTCGGCGGAATCCACCGTGTCGATCCGGGCGTACAGGGGCACGTCGTGGGCGGTCACCTCCGCCACCGCGCGAAGCACGTCGTCGGCGAAGGCGCGCTCGGCGGGGGTCGCCTCGACGGGTTCGGGGTGCTCGACGTACACGCCGCCGATGAGCCCACCGCCGGGCGCCAGCAGAGCGCCCTTCGCGATCGCGTGCGTGAAGCGGCCGCCGATCGCGTAGAGCGCCTTCTCGGCGCCGGCGCTCAGCTCGGGGACCTCGGGCTGGATCATGGCGACCCCGCCGGCCGCGACGATCCGCTGGGCGAGCGCGCGAGCTGCGGGGTCGGCCGCGTCGAACAGCCCCGTGTCGCGCGCCCCGGCCGAGACGGCGGGCTTCACGACCACCTGCCCGGTGCCGTGCGCGGCCAAGGCGCGGCGGATGTCGCCGTCCGTGCGCGCGTACTCCGTCGGCACGACGGCGATGCCGGCGCCGGCGAGGTCGCGCAGGTAGTGCTTGTCGAGGTTCCACCGCACGACCGGCGGCGGGTTGAGCACGCGCGTCGCCGCGTCCGCGCGGTCCAGCCACGCGGCGAAGTCGGCGGCGCGCTCGGGGTAGTCCCACGGTGAGCGGATCACGAGGAGGTCGAAGCCCGTCAGGTCGTCGTCGCCGTGCCACACGACCGGCGCGGCGGCCACCCCGCGCGCCTGCAGCGCGCTGAGGAGCAGGGGGGTGTCGTGGTCGGGATCCTCCGCCGGGTAGGAGTCGGTGACGACGATGCCGATGCGGTGCGAAGGGGATGCCACGACCATCCAGCGTACTGGCGCGCTGCGGTGCGTCCGCCGCCGGGCGGACCCGGATGGGCGACCCGGATGGAAACCCGGATGGGTGCCGGATGGGTGAGCCGGCCGCGGTGGTCGGGGCTAGAACGGCGGCGGCGGTTCGGCGTCGTCCACGGGCGTGAACGTGAGCGTCCGCGCGGGCCGATCGACATGGATGCGCCCGGTGGGCGTGGTCCAGTGCAGCACCCCGTCGGGCGTCTGTCTCACCCGCCACGCCGAGTGGTGCTTCAGCGTGTGGTGCCGGCGGCACAGGTGCGCGAGATTCCCGAGCTCGGTGGGTCCGTCGTGTTCCCGGGCGATGGTGTGGTCGATGTCGCAGCGGCGGGTCGGCATCCGGCAGCCGGGGAACCGGCAGTGCTCATCCCTCACCTGCAGTGCCCGCTTCAGCTGGTCGCTCGGGCGGTACCGATCGACGGCGAGGACGGTCCCGGTGACGGGATGGGTGAGGACGCGGTCCCAGCCCGGAGCGCCCGCCGCGAGCCGGCGCGCCGTCGCGGTGTCGATCGGCGCGTGGCCGACCAGTTCAGCGGGCGCCGTGTCCGCCCCGAGCACCGTGAGCACGGGCACCGTCACCTGCACGCGGGCGACGATCGCCTCGCCCTCGGGGATCGACGCGTCGCTGATCTGCGCGGTGGCATGACCGGTGAGGAGCAGGTCGGCGAACACGTCCGCCCGCACCTCGCCGACGCCCCGGAGGTCGCGGCAGACCGGCTCCGCCCCGGCGACCGGGTCGACCTCGCCGTCCACGACCTCCCGGTGGGAGATCTGACGCCGGGCGTACTGATCGAGCCGGTCGCGGATCGCGTGCGCGATCGCAGTCGGGAGGACGGCGATGATCTCCGCCATCCCGTCGTCGAGGTCGCGCACCCACACGTCTCGCCCCGCCGCGGCGACCCGATGACGTTCGTCCAGAGGCATCGGGTGCAACCGTCCCGCGAGCAGCCGCGCCGCCGGTCGCAGCCGGCCCGGTGTCTCGCGCCGCGCGATCTCCAGCGCCGCGGCCTCGTATGCCCCGCGGGCCTCGTCGTCGTCGATCGGCGACCCGGCATCGACGATGACCCGCACGTGCGCCCGGGTGATGTCACCCGACGCCAGGGCGCTCAGGGACGCCGCGAACCGCGTCGAGACCGCCCATGCCTCCGACAGCTGCCGCTGCACCGTGCGGTCCGACACCCGCAGCGTCGCCCCGATCTGCGCCGCCAGCGAGCGCAGGGGGATGTCCCGCACGGCGGCGGGCGCACCGGCGTCGGCCTGCGCGTCGGCCACCTCCAGCGCCTCGGCCAGCAGTGCGAGGTGCCGGGCGTGCGCGGCCGCCGCCTGGCGCCCGGCTTCCGCGAGGCCTTCGAGCAGCGACTCGATGCGCGTCACGGACACGTCGCCGGACGCATCGCCGGACACGACGCTCCGGGCCGTCGTCGAGGTGCTGTTCATCCCTCCATCATCGCGAGAGGCTCCGACGCCCGGGCACCGAAATCCCCGATCAGCGGCGCTTCCTGTGGACAACCACTGCGCGGGCCCCGCTGGGGAGGAGGCTCCGCATGGGGCGCACCCGCATCGGCGGCGGTGCGGCGGCATCGTGCCGCCTCGCCTACGCTGGACCCATGAACAAGGGGACCGTCTGGACCATCGTCGGAGTCGTCGTCGCGGTCGTCATCGCCTGGGTGCTGGTGAACGTGCTGTTCAGCCTGATCGCCTTCGCGTTCAAGCTGCTCGCGGTCGCCGTCGTGGCGGTCATCGTCTACTTCGTGCTGCGCAGCGTGTTCCGCCGCGCGGAGTGAACGCAGCCTGATCCGCTGCCGCGCCGCGGTCGCGCCTCGCGCGCGAGGTCGGACGGCGATCGACGGCGATCCGGATCCGGCGACCCCGGGCGCGCGCGGCGTGAGTAGCGTGGACGTATGACCACGACCAGCCAGCGTGCCCAGACCCTGTCCGCCCTCCACGCCGCCCCCGAGATCCTGCGCGTCGTCAACGTGTGGGACGTCGTCTCGGCGAAGGCGATCATCGAGCTGTCCGAGACGCGGGCCATCGCGACCGCCGGGCACTCCATCGCCGCGACCTTCGGCTACGCCGACGGCGAGAACATCCCGCTCGACCTCGTGCTCGACATGGTCGGCCGCATCGTCGAGGTCGCCGGCGACCTTCCCGTCACCGCCGATCTCGACGCCGGCTTCGGCGACCCCGGCGAGACCGTCCGTCGCGCCATCGGCGTCGGCGCGGTGGGGGCGAACGTCGAGGACCGGCTGAAGCCGCTCGCCGAGTCGGTCGCCGCCGTCGAGGCCATCGTCCGCGCGGGTGAGGCCGAGGGCGTGCCCTTCGCGCTCAACGCGCGCACCGATGCGTTCGTCCGCGGGGGCGACCGCCCGGTGGCGGACTCCATCGCCGATGCCATCGAGCGCGGCCGCGCCTACCTCGGCGCGGGCGCCGACGTCGTGTTCGTGCCGGGCATCCTCGACGCCGATGTCACCCGCCAGCTCGTCGAGGGCATCGGCGAGCGCAAGGTGTCGGTCATCGGCCTGCCCGGCGCGCTGACGGCGGCGGAGTACGAGGCCCTGGGCGTGGCCCGGATCTCCTACGGCCCGATGACGCAGCGGGTCGCGCTCACGGCGCTGCAGGACGTCGCGAAGGAGCTCTACGCCGACGGCGCGATCCCCGCGTCGACGCGCGCGCTCAACTGACGAGGCGGCCGCGCCGTCACGGGATGTGGCGGCGCACCGCCTGCAGGAAGCCGTCGGTGTCGTCGACCCACAGACGCACCGTCGACACGGTCTGATCGCCTCCCCGCGGCGCGAGCCCGGGGAGGCGCACCGTCGTGGGCTGCTCGAGCGCGATCTCGACACTGGTGGCGTCCTGCATCCGCAGCGACAGCACGCGGGCGCCCTCCGGGCCGTCGATGCGCGGCGACTTCGGCTGATCGGTGCGGGGAGCGCGGGCGACGGACGCGATGACGTCCCAGGGGAGGTCGATGTCGATCTCCAGCCCCTCGCGCACTCGGATGCCGCCCGGTCCCACGGTGTGCGGGCGCATCCGGTAGGCGCAGAGGAGCCCGATCATCCATGTCAGGCCCCAGATCCCCAGTACGAGCAGACCGATACGCACCGGGGGCCAGGGGTGGACGATGAGATCGATGATGGGGATCTCGACGGCCGACAGCACGATGAAGACGACGAGGATCGTCCGGACGGGCGCGTCGTAGCGGAAGCCGCTCGCCCCGGGCGGCAGGGCGGGGCGTCGTGCGAGCGCCCGGCCGATCGCGGCATAGATCCCCCGCTCCATGTGCAGCGCCCGGCGTGCCCAGGAGGCCGCACGCGCGCGGCGGGACGGTCGCATCGTGGGTGCGGGGGTGCGGTCGACCTCCGTCATCGCGTGCTCCGTGCCGCGGCGCCGGCCGCTTCGTCGGCGATCAGCTCGGCGAGCCGAGCGGCCACCGCGTCGAGCCCGCGTTCCAGGGCGTCGCGGTCGGCGGGGGCGACGGCGGCGCGAAGCTGCGCGCTGAGGTCGGCGTGGCGGACGACGGTGCGCTCCATGAGCGCGGCGCCGTCGGGGGCGAGGGCGACCAGATGGGCGCGGCGGTCGCCCGGATGCGCCGTGCGCCGGAGGTGTCCCGAGGTCTCGAGGGCGTCGACGTGGGCGCTGATCGTCCGGGGAGTGAGGGCGAGGCTCTCGGCGATCGCCTGCTGCGTGACCGGGCCGGCGTGGTGCACGGTCCACAGCACCGCCATGCGCGCTTCGGACAGGGGGGTGCCGTCGTACTCCCGTGCCATGTCCTGCTGGAACAGGTGGGACACCAGCAGGAGGCGGTCGAGGAGGAGAGGGTCGGGCATATGCGTACCCTACCTCATAGTTACATGATGTAAGGAAATGGAACGAGGATGTCGGGGCCCGATGTCAGACTTGCGGCCATGACGCGCTTCGCCATCGATTCCGCCATCGCGCTGCGCCTGGTCTCGGGCGGCCGGGCGCCGTCCCCGCCGCACACGCTTGTCGGCCCGGCGGTCCTGCGCACCGACGCGCTGGAGAGCCTGTATCGCGGCGTGCGCGCCGGCCGTCTCGCCGACGCGGAGGGACGTCGCCTGCTCGACGGCGTCGCGACCCTGAAGATCCGCCTCCTGGGTGACCGCGTCTCCCGGGCGACCGCGTGGCGGATCGCCGGGCGGCTCGATGCGGACGACACGCGACAGGCCGAGTACCTCGCCGTGGCGACGCTGCAGGCCGATGTCCTGATCACCGACGATCCCACCCTCCGCGCCGCCGCGGAGCGCATCGGGGTGCCCCTGGGCGAATTCGACGATCTCCTGCGCTGACTCGATCCGCGCTCAATCCAGCGCGACGAGCAGCGTCGCCGCGGCGAGCACGACGCAGACGGGGGTCATCGCGAGGCGCTCGGGAACGCTCCGCGAGACCAGGTTCATCAGGATGCCGACGGTGAAGTAGGCGAACAGCACCCACGTCGCGGCGGTCACGAGCGGCAGGTCGGAGCCGGGCAGGACGCCCGCGCGCGCGAGCAGCAGCCACGCGAACGCGGCGTAGAGGAGGACCGACACCGCACTTCCGATCCGCAGCCGCGCCGGCAGCACCCGGTGCGCCCCGCCCCAGACGAGCCGCCCCCACGGGGCCCCCGCGGCGACGCAGATCTGCAGCGCCGCCAGTGCGGACAGCAGTGCGACCGCCACGGCCGCCGCGATCATCGCCATCGGGTCACCGCCACACGAACACCGCGACGAGGAACACCGCGTAGACCACCGCGGCGGCCAGGGCGAGACGATTCGACGGCGGCGTCCATCGGCCGCGCGCCGCGGCGATCGCGAAGGCGCCGGCCAGGAGCGCCCACACCGCGGTGTGGCCGACGTCCACGACGAGTGCGCGCAGTCCCGTGGCGCCCGGAACCTCGACGCCGTCGCCGACGGTCGCGAAGACGACGGTCACGGCCGTCGCCGCCGCCGTGGCCGCGAGGAACCACGGCCGGCGGGATCCGGCGCCCCGGGGCGGCCGCGGGCCGTCCGCGGCGCTCATCGCGTGCTCCCGTCGAGCTCGGCGATCCAGTCGGCGGCGAGTCGTGCGGTCCGCAGTCCGTACTCCAGCACGGCGCGCTGGTAGGCGAACACGGCGCGATGCTCCTCCGGCAGCGTCGGCGACTGCGCGTCGAGCTCGCGGCGCACCGCGTCGAGCTCGGCCAGGGTGGCGGCGGCCTGCTCCTGCGCGGCCGCGAGCACCCGGCGCCGGTCGGCCGGGTCGTCCAGGCGCCCGAGGAGGAAGACCTTCGCCAGGAGGATCGTCTCGGCGTCGGCGCCGCCGGGGAGGGGGGCCAGCATCCAGTCGCGCCACTGCGCGCGGCCGGCGGGAGTGATCGTGTGGAGCTTCCGTCGCCGCGCGCTGGCGGGGTCGTCGGAGACGGTCACGGCGCCGTCGGCGACCAGCTGGGTCAGGCTGCGCTGCAGGCTCCCGTAGCTGGCGCTGTAGAACAGCGAGATGCCCGCCGTGAACCGCTTGTGCAGGTCGTACAGCGACAGCGGTCCGGCCAGCAGCAGGCCGAGGATGACAAACGGCACGACGCCTCCGATCTATATATCTCTGAGATATATAGATATCCCTGTGAGGGATATGGCGCAAGTGTCAGACGAAGCGCAGCCAGTTGGCGCCGCGCCCGGTCTCGGCCCGCTGCAGAAGGGTGAGCTCGGCGCCGTCGACGGCGTAGAGCGACACCGTGGTCGACTTCTCGCCCGCCGCGACGAGGTAGGCGCCGTCGGGGCTCGTCGCGAACCCCCGGGGCTGGGTCTCGGTGACGGTGAAGGCCTCGGGGGGCGTGAGCGACCCGTCGGGCGCCACCGCGAGGGCGCCCAGGGTGCTCTCGGTGCGCTCCGACGCCCACAGGTGCCCGCCGGCGGGATGGAGGTCGGCGCCCCAGATGTAGTGCTCGGCGAGCGGGTCCGCGCCGAACACGCTGTGCCCGAGCCCCTTGGTGGGATCCACGAAGGAGGCGGCGCCGCGCAGGGTGAGCAGCCCGGTGCCGGTGTCGCGCGCGTAGTGGAGCACGTCACCCGAGAACTCGGTGATGACGTACACCGCATCCTGCGCCTCGTTCAGCACCAGATGACGCGGCCCGCTGCCGTCCGGTGCCGCGGTCGTGGGCTCGTCGAGGGGCGTGAGGACGAGGTCGGGCCCCAGTGCGTACTGCGCCACGAGGTCGGCGCCCAGCGACACGAAGTACGCGAAACGACCGTCGGCGCTCGGCAGCACGGAGTGCAGGTTCGGGTAGTGGATCGTGGACACGGGCGCCCCCACGACACCGTCGGCGACCTCGCTGGTGATGCCGTAGCCGCCGCCGTACGAGGCGCCGAGCAGTCCGGTGCCGCTGCGGGTGAGAGCAAGGTAGTTCATGCCGCCCTCGGGCAGGTCGAGGCGCGTGCGCGGCGTGAGCTCGCCGGTCGCCCGGTCGAGCGCCAGGGTCAGGATGCCCGCCGGCTGCCCGGGCTCGGCCCCCTTCACGGCCGCGTAGACGAGGTCGCGCCGGGGGTCGATCGCGAAGGTCGAGCAGCCCGTCACCCCCTCGGTCACGGTCAGCCGCTCGAGGCGGCCGTCCTCGAAGCGGAAGGTGCTGATGGTGCCGTCGGCGGCGTTCGCGACGAGAAGCAGGGAGGAAGCGGTCACCGTTCGATCGTAGGCCGCGACGCCGCCCCAGGCGGCGCCGCGACGGAGCCGGGGTCCTCGGCGCCGCGTAGCCTGGACGGGTGACCACCGAACCCCTGTCGTCGTCTGCGCACGGCTCAGCCGACGCCGGTGCGGACGCCGGTGCCGACGCCGGTGCGCGCGCGCAGCTCGCCGCGCTCGCCGCCGCCGGAGGGTCCGTCTTCGCCCGTGACATCCCGCCGGTGGAGCCCGGCTCCCGCGCCGCCGCGGTCCTGATCCTGTTCGGTGTGCTCGATGCCCTCCCGAGCGACCGGGCCGCGACGGCGGAGGTCGTCTCGCGCGACCTCGACGTGCTCCTGCTCTCTCGTGCGGCCACACTCCGCTCCCACCCCGGACAGGTGGCGTTCCCGGGCGGGCGGGTCGACGACGGCGACGAGGGTCCCGTGGCGGCTGCGCTGCGCGAGGCCCGCGAGGAGACCGGCCTCGACCCGGCGGGCGTCGATGTGCTCGGCACGCTCGCCGAGATCCCGCTCGACTACTCCCGCCATCTCGTCACCCCCGTCCTGGCGTGGTGGCGTCAGCCCTCTCCCGTGCGCGTGGTCGACGTGGCCGAGTCGGCCGACGTCTTCCGCGCCCCGGTGGCCGACCTGCTGGATCCGGCGAACCGGGGAGTCACGGTCGTGCGACGCGACGGCCGGGAGTGGCGCGGCCCGGCGTTCCTGCTGCCGGCGCCGGCAGGGGCCGCCGCGCACCTCGTCTGGGGTTTCACGGGCATCGTGCTCGACACGCTCTTCACCCGTCTCGGGTGGACCGAGCCCTGGGACGACCGCCGCGAGTTCCCGCTCGACGTCTGACGGCCGGGCCCCGCGACGGCGCCGGCTCCGTACCGGGCGCTCGCGGGGCGTCGGCCGCCGGAATGCTCAGATGCGCACGCCGTGCGCATCTGTCTGCTCATATGAGCAAACGACTGCTCAGAAGTTGAGATCATCGTCCGCGACTCTCTAGCGTCGGGTCCGGCACCACTGACCAAGGAGGTTCAGATTCCATGAAGAAGGCACCTATCGCCGTCGCCGGACTGGCGACGCTCGCACTCGCGCTGAGCGCGTGCTCGGTGAGCACCACGCCCGGCGGTGACGCCAGCGCTCCCGGCGATTCGGGCGACATCGTCGTCGGCTTCAGCCAGGCCACGCAGCAGTCCCCGTTCTACGTCGAACTGGGCGAGGGCGTCGAGCAGGCGGCGGAGGCGGGAGGCGCGTCGCTCGAGTACGTCGACGCGAACGGCGACATCACCAAGCAGAACAACGACATCGAGGACCTCATCACCCGCGGGGTGGACGTCCTTCTCATCAACCCGGTCGATCCGCAGGGCATCGCGCCGAGCCTGGCGTCCGCGAAGGCCGCGGGCATCCCCGTCGTCACCGTCGACCGTCCCGCCGACGGCGCCGCCGCGCACGTCGGACGCGACAACGTCGCCATGGGCGAGCTCGTCGGCGAGGCGCTCAAGGAGGCGCTCGGCGACGAGGGCGGCAAGATCATCGAGATCCAGGGCGACGCCGGCGGCACGGTCGCCATGGACCGCTCGGAGGGCTTCCACAACGCCTTCGAGGGCGACGAGGCGGTCACGATCGTCGAGGGCCCGTACGCCGAGTACATCCGCTCCAACGCGGTGACGGCCATGCAGGACCTTCTGCAGTCGAACACCGACGTGCGCGCGGTCTACGCCCACAACGACGACATGGCTCTCGGCGCGCTGCAGGTGCTCGCCGAGAACGGGCGCACCGACGTGCTGGTCGCGGGCGTCGACGGCCTCATGGAGGCGGTGCAGGCGATCGCCGACGGCGACCAGTACGTCGCGACCGCGCTGAACGATCCCATCGCCCTGGGCGCGACGGCCGCCGAGACGGCCCTCGCTGTGGCCGCGGGCGAGTCTGTCGACGCCGAGATCGACGCCGGCACCGAGCTGGTCACCGCGGCCAACGCCGCAGACCTCGTCGGCAGCACCCTGTTCGCGCAGGCGAAGTAAGCACGACCCCAGCAACACGATCGCCCCCGCGGCGACGCGGGCGGAGAGACCGCCCGCGTCGCTCGCGGGAACCGCGCGGGAAGACGCGCAGGAATCACGGAGGAGACCCATGTCCGACACCATGACCGCCGCAGTGATGCACGCCCCCGGAGACATCCGGGTCGAGCGGATCCCCGTCCCGGAGATCGGCGCCGGAGACGTGCTCGTGAAGGTGGCCGCGTGCGGTGTCTGCGGCTCCGACATCCCGCGGATGAACTTCTCGGGCGCCTACTATCACCCGATCGTGTGCGGCCATGAGTTCTCCGGCCACATCGTCGAGGTCGGCGCGGAGGTCGCGGGACTCGAGGTGGGGCAGCTGGTCACCGTGCCGCCGCTCATCCCGTGCTACGAGTGCGACAGCTGCCGCGAGGGCCACTTCTCGCTCTGCGAGAACTACGGCTACTTCGGCAGTCGTCAGGACGGCGCCTACGCGCAGTACGTCTCCGTCAATGCCGGCAACGCGTTCGTCATGCCCGAGGGCGTCGACCCTCGAGCCGCCGCGATGATGGATCCCTCGGCCATCGCCCTCCACGCCATCTACCGCACGGGTCTGACCGAAGGCTCCCGCGTCGCCGTCATCGGGGCGGGACCGATCGGCCTGTTCGCCGTGCAGTGGGCGAAACTCCTCGGCGCCCGCGAGGTGCTCGCGGTCGACGTGAGCGCCGAGAAGGCCGCGATGGCCGTCGAGGCCGGCGCCGACCTCACCGCCAACGACGACGAGCAGGCCCGCGCGCACGCCGGCCTCGGCTTCGACGTCGTGATCGAGTCGGCGGGCGTCCCCGCCACCGTCGCGCTCGCCACGACGCTCACCGCCCGCCACGGCGAAGCGGTGTTCATCGGCATCCCGCATTCGCCGGTCGAACTGGACAAGGGCACCTTCAGTCACTTCCTGCGCCGGGAGGCGTCGCTCCACGGCAGCTGGAACTCCTTCTCCGCGCCGTTCCCGGGACGCGAGTGGGTCGAGTCGGCGGCGGCGCTGGCGGACGGCCGCCTCCGGTGGGAGTTCATGATCACCCACGAGCTCGGTCTCGACGCCCTGCCCGAGACGATGAAGCAGCTGGGCGAGCGCTCCATCTTCAGCTCGAAGGTACTGTTTCTGCCGAACCAGGACTGAGAGAAGGCGGGAACGATGGGGTTCTTCCTCGCGATCGACATCGGCACCGAGGGTGCGCGGGCGGGCGTGTTCGACGCGGCCGGGCGGCGCCTCGGCGACGCTTCGGCGGCGTACGTGACGAGCTATCCGCGCCCCGGCTGGGCAGAGCAGAATCCGAACGACTGGTGGCGCTCCGCCGTGCAGGCGGCCCGCCGCGCGCTCGCGGATGCCGACGTCACCGAGATCGACGCGGTCGGCGTCGCGACGACGGCATCCTCCGTCGTCGTGCTCGACGAGCACGGCGAGGCCCTCCGCCCCGCGATCCTCTGGATGGACAGCCGTGCCGTCGCCGAATCCGCCGAGACGGCGAGGATCGATCATCCGGCGCTCGCGTTCTCGGGCGGCTCCGACAGCGCCGAGTGGCTCATCCCGAAGGCCATGTGGCTGGCACGTCACGAGCCCGAGGTGTACCGGCGGGCCGCCCGCATCGGAGAGTCCGTCGACTACCTGACGCTGCGGCTCACCGGCGAGTGGGTCGGCTCGCGGATGAACGCGACCTGCAAGTGGAACTACGACCACCGCGTCGGGGTGCTCCCGGTCGACCTGTACGCCGCCCTCGGCATCGAGGATCTCGCCGACAAGCTGCCGGCGGACATCCGTCGCACCGGAGCGATCGCCGGCGAGCTGTCGGCGGCGGCGGCCGCGGAACTCGGGATCGCGCGCGGCGCAGCGGTGTTCGCCGGCGGCATCGACGCGCACCTCGCGCTGGTCTCGATGGCGGGACTGCCCGGGGAGCCCGTGGCGGTCGTCGCGGGCACCTCCAACGCCTTCATCGCCGAGCTCGATGCGCCCGTCTTCTCGCCCACGATCTGGGGCCCGTATCCGGGCGCCCTCACCGAAGGGCGGTGGCTCGTGGAGGGCGGACAGATCTCCGCCGGCGCGGCGCTCTCGTGGCTGTCCGAGCGGATCCTCGGCGTGACGCGACACCGGATCGGCGACCTGATCGCCCGGGCCGAGGCCGTGGCGCCCGCCTCGCACGGGCTGCTCGTGCTCGACCACTTCATGGGCAACCGCACGCCGCTGCGCGACCCGCAGCTGCGCGGTGCCATGCTCGGCCTGTCGCTGGGCACCACCCCGGAGCACATCTACCGGGCGACGGTCGAGGCCGTGACCTTCGGCACCCGGCAGGTGCTCGAGTCGTTCGAAGCCGTCGGCGTCGACACCGCGAACGTGTACGTGACCGGCGGGATCCGCCACAACCGGCTGTGGATGCAGACGACGGCGGACACGCTCGGACGACCCGTCGGGCTGATCGACGGCGAGAACCTGACCACCCGCGCACTGGGCATCCTCGGCGTCGCCGCGGTGACCGGCGAGCGGGTCGCCGATGTGGCCGCGAGGTTCGCCCCCGCGTACACGCTCATCGAACCCCGGGCGGACGCCGTCGCCCCGCTGCGTGCCGCCTACGAGCGCTACCTCGAGGCGACCTCGCTGGTCGCGGGGATCAGCGCCGGCCTCGCCGACGCGGCAGCGGGCCGCGGGACGGTGGCGACCCGATGAGCACCGACGACACCCTCGCCGTGCGCGCGGCGGAGCTGTGCTACCAGGACGGCAAGAGCCAGGCCGAGGCCGCCGCCCTGCTGGGAATCAACCGCTGGAAGGTCGGCCGGCTCCTCGCCTACGCGAAGGAGACGGGGATCGTCCGCATCGAGATCGCCCACCCGCGGGCGCGCCGGCTGCCGCTCGAGCGCCTGCTGCGCGAGGAGTACGGGCTGCGCGACGCGATCGTCGTTCCCGCCCTCGCCGACGAGGGCGAGCAGTCGGAGCGCGTCGCCGCGGCGGCGGGGGAGTACCTCGCGTCGCTGCGGCCCGTGCCCCGCACCCTGGGCATCAGCTGGGGGCGCACGCTCCAGCAGGTGGCCGCGGCGCTGCCGGACGGATGGGCGAGCGGCATCGAGGTGGTGCAGATCAACGGCGGCGTGACCGTGAACCGCCGTGTCGGCATGGCGTCGGCGACGGCGACCACGATCGCACAGAAGGCCGGGGGTGTGGTCACCCTGCTCCCGAGCCCCGCGATCCTCGAGCACGCCTCGACGCGACGGGCGATCGAGGCGGACCGCATGGTGGCGCCGATCCTCGACAGGGCGCGTGCCGCGTCGGCGCTCGTCTTCAGCGCCGGTCCCGTGACGCCCGCGTCCGTGCTCGTCACGAGCGGATACCTCGCCCCGGCACGGATGCGGGAGCTCGCCGAGAAGGGTGCCGTGGGCGACGTCGTCGGGCGGTTCGTGGACTCCGACGGCCACATCGTCGACCACGAGCTCGACGAGCGCACCCTGGGTCTCACCCTCGACGACCTCCGCCGATCCGATGCGGCGATCGCTGTCATCAGCGGCGCCGCCAAGCGGGCCGTCGCGCTCGCCGTGGTCGCCAACAACTACTGCTCCGTGCTGGTCACCGACGAGGCGACCGCCACCTACCTGCTCGAGGAGAAGAACCGATGACGACTTCCGAGGCCCCGCCGCCCCTGCTGCAGATGCGGGGCATCCGCAAGACCTTCCCGGGCACGGTCGCCCTCGCCTCCGTCGACCTCGACGTCTACGCGGGGGAGGTGCACTGCCTGCTGGGCGAGAACGGCGCGGGCAAGTCGACGCTCATGAAGATCCTCGCCGGCAGCTACATCCCGGACTCCGGAGAGATCCGCATCGACGGCGAGCCCGTGCAGTTCTCCCATCCGCTCGACGGCATCAAGGCGGGCATCTCGGTCATCTACCAGGAGCTCGACCTCTTCGCCGACCTGACCGTCGCGCAGAACCTGTTCCTCGGCCACTCGCCGAGCACCGGCGGTGTGGTCCACCGCAGGGAGCGCCGCCAGGCGGCCCGGGAGTACCTCGACCGGGTGGGCGCCACCTTCTCGCCGGACGCGCGGGTGGCCGACCTCCCCATCGCCGACCAGCAGCTCACGGCGATCGCACGGGCTCTCACGACCGACGCGCGCATCATCGTCATGGACGAGCCGACCGCGACCCTCGGGGAGGCCGACGTCGAGAAGGTGTACGAGGTGATCCGGCGACTCGTCGCCGACGGGCGCGCCGTCATCTACATCTCGCACCGCCTCGACGAGATCGAGGCGATCGGATCGCGGATCACGGTGCTCCGCGACGGCGTCAACGCGGCGAAGTACCCCGTGGCGGGCACCGACCCCGAGCGCTGGATCTCCGACATGATCGGCGACAAGAAGAGCGAGCTCACCGAGCACCGCGAGCGGCGCACGCTCGACGGCGAGTTCGCCCTGGAGATCGATCGCGTCACCATCCCGCGCGTGCTGGACGTCCGCGACGTGTCCGTGCGCGCGGGCGAGATCCTCGGACTCGCCGGCCTCGGGGGCGCGGGGCGCACCACGCTGCTGGCCTCGGTCTTCGGAGCGCAGAAGGCGCAGATGCAGCTGCGCGTCTTCGGCCGTGCGGTGAGGATCGGCTCGGTCCGCGACGCCGTGCGGCACCGCTTCGGACTCGTGCCCGAGAGCCGCAAGACCCAGGGGCTCCTGCTCGGCCTCTCGGTCGCCCGCAACGCCGGTCTCGCGGCGCTCCGCGGCGGCCCGGCGCTCTTCCCGCGCGAGCGCGAGCAGCGCCGCACCGGGCCAATCCTCAAGCAGCTCTCCGTCAAGGCGGCCAGTCCGCACCAGGAGGTCCGCCTCCTGTCCGGCGGCAACCAGCAGAAGGTGGTGCTCGCGAAGTGGCTCGCCCGCGACACGCGCATCCTCCTTCTCGACGAGCCGACCCGCGGTCTCGACATCGGCGCGAAGGCGGACCTGTACCGCCAGGTGCGCCTGCTCGCCGAGGGGGGAGCCGCCGTGCTCGTCGCCTCGAGCGAGCTCAACGAGCTCATGGCGAACGCCGACCGCATCGTGGTCCTCCACGAGGGACGCAAGGTGGGCGAGTTCGACCCGCTCATCGACTCCGAACAACACATCAGCCACGCGATCATCAGCGGAAAGGCATCATGAACGACTCCCCGACGACCGCGGCGGTCGAACCGCCCACCCTCTCGACGCAGGCCCTCGCGGCGCGCCCGACGTGGCGCCAGCGCGGATCGATGTGGCTGATCAAGGGCAATCTGCTCATCGTCTTCGTCGTGATCTGCGCGATCGCGGCCCTCCTCAGCCCCGAGTTCCTGACGACCCGGAACCTCGCCAACCTGCTGCAGCAGTCGAGCCTCACCGGGATCATCGCGATCGGCATGACGCTGGTCATCCTGACGTCGGGCATCGATCTGGCCGTCGGCTCCGTCGCCGCCCTGAGCGGCATGATCGTCGCCGTCCTCCTCGACGGGTCCGTGCCCATCGCCTTCGCGATCCTCGCCGCGCTGGCGGTCGGCGTGGCCGTCGGCCTGCTGATGGGTGCGGTCTCCGCATGGATCCGGCTGCCGGCGTTCATCGTCACGCTCGCGGGCCTCACCGCCGTCCGCGGGTGGTCCTACACGCTCACCGACGGGCGGCCGGCGGGGTCGAACCTCCCCGAGGCGTTCACCATCATCGGCGGCGGCTACCTCGGCATCCTTCCGCTCACGGGTGTCATCTTCATCGCCGTGACCATCATCACGGGGCTGATCCTCCGCTACACGACGTTCGGCGAGTACGTCTACGCGGTCGGCAGCAACGAGGAGGCCGCGCGGCTGTCGGGCGTGCCGGTGAAGTGGATCAAGGCCTCCGTCTTCGGCTTCTCGGGGCTGACGGCCGCGCTGGCGGGCATCCTCCTCACCAGCCGGCTCACGATCGGCCAGCCGACCGCGTTCCAGGGCGCGGAGCTCGACGCGATCGCGGCGGTGGTGCTCGGCGGCACGAGCCTCTTCGGAGGCCGTGGCGGCGTCGGCGGCACCTTCATCGCCGTGCTGCTGCTGTCGGTGCTGAAGAACCTCTTCAACCTGCTCGGGATCGGCTCGTTCGTCCAGATGATCGCCACCGGCGTGATCCTCGTGCTGGCCCTGATCCTGAACCGCTTCCTCGACAGCCGCGCCGCGGCCGTCGCCCGATGACGTCTTCCGACGGCATCCCGAGACACCCAGGAGATCAGATGACCACGCAGGATCTGGCGCGCTTCGTCGACCACACCCTTCTCAAGCCCGAGGCGACCCCGGCGGATGTCGCGGCCGTCGTCGCCGAAGCGGCCGAGCTCGGCGCATACAGCGTGTGCCTCTCGCCCTCGGCCCTTCCGGTCGATGTGCCCGAGGGGCTGCTGCTCACCGCGGTCGTCGGGTTCCCGAGCGGCAAGCACCATTCGTCGATCAAGGCGGCGGAGGCGGCGCTCGCCGTCGACCAGGGCGCCGACGAGATCGACATGGTGATCGACGTGGGAGCCGCCGTGGCGGGCGCCTTCGACGCCGTCGAGGCCGACATCCGCGCCGTGCGCGAGGCCGTGCCCGCCCCCACGGTGCTGAAGGTGATCATCGAGTCGGCGGCGCTCTCCGACGAGGCGATCGTCGCCGTGTGCCGCGCCGCCGAGGCGGCGGGCGCCGACTTCGTCAAGACCTCCACGGGCTTCCACCCCGCCGGCGGGGCGTCGGTGCACGCGGTGACGCTCATGAAGCAGACGGTCGGCGACCGTCTCGAGGTCAAGGCGTCCGGAGGCGTGCGCAGCCGCGCGGAGGCCGAAGCCATGCTCGCGGCGGGTGCCACGCGCCTGGGGCTGTCGTCGACGCGGGCGATCGTCAATGCCGAGGACGCGGCCGGCGACTACTGACGGCCCGGCCCCGTGACGGCGCCGGGATCGCATCCTGGTAGGATCGATCCTTGGAAGTGTGTCCGAGCGGCCTAAGGAGCATGGCTGGAATCCATGTATACGGTTCTCCCGTATCGCAGGTTCAAATCCTGTCACTTCCGCCACAGATGAAGAGCGCCACCCCCGACTCGGGGTGGCGCTCTTCGCTTTCCGCTGCCGGTCTCAGACGGTGCGCACCGCGCCTGTGACCATGCCGACCAGCTGCTCGCCGGTCACCTCCTCGGTGCGGGTGCCGCCCACGACGCGGCCCCCGCGCATGACCCACACCTGCTGCGAGAGCCGCTTGACCTGCTCGAAGTTGTGCGACACGACCAGCACCGTCTTGCCGCCTTCGACGACGCGGCGGATGAGCGCCTCGACCTGCGCGGTCTCGTTGAGGCCGAGCGCGGCGGTCGGCTCGTCGAGGATGATCATGTTCTTCGCCCACATGACCCCGCGGGCGATCGCGACCGCCTGCCGCTGTCCGCCCGACAGCCGCTTCACCGACCGGCCGACGCCCGGCACGTTGACGGCGAGGTCGGCGACGAGCTCGGCGGCGCGCCGCTTCATCTCGCCGCGCCGGAGGAACCGGAATCCCGGGACGCCGGCGACCAGCTCCCGGTCCATGTACATGTTCTGCCAGACGCTCAGCTGATCGCTGAGGGCGAGGTCTTGATAGACGGTCTCGATGCCCTTGTCGCGTGCGTCGCGCGGCGACGAGAAGCGCACCGGCTCGCCGTCGATGCGGATCTCTCCCTCGTCGGGCGTGTACAGGCCCGTGAGGCATTTGACGAGCGTCGACTTGCCGGCGCCGTTGTCGCCGACGATGGCGGTGATCTCGCCCGCCTTGATGGTCAGCGACGCGCCCTTGAGCGCGTCGACGTTGCCGAACGACTTGTGGATGTTCTCGACGACGATCTTGTCGGTCACTTCCGCCCCCTCATGAGTGTGGCCGCGGCGATGACGACGATGCCGATCATCAGCGGCGAGTAGAAGGCGCTCACGCCGAGCAGCGTGAGGCCGGACTGCAGGAAGGTGAGGAGGATCGCCCCGATCACCGGTCCGTAGATGGTGGCCCGTCCGCCGAACAGGCTCACTCCGCCGAGCACGACCGCCGCGATGGCCTTCAGCAGGTAGTCGGTGTTGGTGGCGGGCTGGCTGGAGCCGATGTACGAGGTGAGCATGATCGCGCCCACGCCCGCCATGCCGCCGCAGATCATGTAGCCGGCGAGCTTGATGCGCGGCACTTTGAGTCCCATCGCCTTCGCCGCATCGGGGTTGTCGCCGACGGCGAGCAGGTGGGTGCCGAACCTCGTGCGGAACAGCACGACGTGCAGCACGACGGCGATCGCGATCGCGATGAGGAAGTTGATGCGGATGCCGCCGATGTTCGCGGTGCTGATGGCGGTGAGCGCACGCTCGGGGATCTGCACGGGCTTGCCCTGCGAGATGATGAGGCTCAGCCCCATCACCACGCTGAGCGTGCCCAGAGTGACGATGAAGTCGGGAATCCTGACCCAGCCGATGAACGTGCCGTTGATCGCGCCGACGGCCAGGCCGGTCAGCAGGGCGATCCCGCAGCATGCGATCAGCGGAAGCCCCGACTGGTAGGCCGTCGCGAGGGTGACGCTGCCGAGGGCGACCGTGGCCGCCAGCGACAGGTCGATCCCCGCGAGGGTCACGGCGAAGGTGGCGCCGAGAGCCAGCACGATCGGGATGGTGGCGTCCGCGAGCATGCTCGTGATGCTCGGCCATGACAAGAATCTCGGGTTGATCGAGCCGAGCACGACGGCGAGCACGATGAGCGCGACCGGTGCCGCGAGCTTCATCCACGTCTCTTCCGACGTCAGGCTGCGGCGGACGGCCTGGGCCGCCTCGTCCACGCTCGGGCGGGTGCGGGTGGGTGTCTGGGTTGTCATGGGTGAGGATCCCCGTCTCTGGTCTCGGGTGGTCGGGGGTGGACGGGTCGGCCGCTCGGGCCGGACCGTCCACCCCCACCGGGGTCGGCTTACTCGAACGGGTTGGGCACGTCGAAGCCCTCCGGCGGTGCCGGGAAGGCGTCGAGGGCCGCCTGCGCGTTGTCCTTGTCGACGATGAGGACCGGGGTCTCCACGTTGTCGGGGATGTCCGCTCCGCCCATCGCGGCCACGCACGCCTGCACCGACTGGACGCCCATCAGGTACGGGAACTGCTCGATGGCGGCCGGCTGGCCCCCGGCGACGATGTCGGCGAGCTGGTCCTTCGTGCCGTCGATGCCGACGACGGCGACCTCGCCGGTCTTGCCGGCCTCCTCGACGGCCTGCTGGATGCCCATCGCCATGTCGCCCGACGGGGTGAAGAAGCCCTTGATGTCGGGGTTCGCGATGAGGATCGTCGCGGCCGCGCTCTTGGCCTTCGCCTTGTCGAAGTCCGCGGCGACCGTCTGGGTGATCTCCAGCTTGCCCTCGACGGCCTTCTCGAAGCCGGCCAGGCGCGCGATGTTGCCCGGGTCGGCGACGAGACCGCCGATGAGCGCCACCTGCGAGCCCTCGTCGACCAGGCCGAGCATGGCCTCGCCGCCCGCGGCGCCCGCGGTCTCGTTGTTCGTACCCACGTACGTCGTGACGTCGACGCCCGCGTCGGCGGCGGCGTCCAGATCGATGGGCAGGTCGAGGTTGACGATGGGCGTCCCCGCCTCGGACACCGGCACGAGACCGGTGAGGAGGTTCGTCTGGCTCGTCGGGTTGACGACGTAGCAGTCGTACCCGGCGGTGACGAGGGCGTTCAGCTTCGAGGCCTGCCCGGAGTCGTCGGTGACGTTCTCGGCGGCGACGACGGTCAGCTCCACGCCCGCCTCGTCGGCGGCGGCCTGGGCGCCTTCGGCCATGGCGCCGAAGTAGGTGTTGTCCAGCGGCTTGATGACGAACGCGATCTTGCCGCCTCCGCCGGCACCGGGCTCCGAGGCGCCCGGCTCCGAGCCGGTGGGCTCGCCGGCGCCCGCGCAGCCGGCGAGGGCCAGCGCTAGGATTGTCGCCGTCGCAGCGGCCGCTCCCGCGGTCCGCTTCCTGATGATCGTGGTCATGTCTCTCCTTCGAGTGTGTGATTCGTTCTCTGGTGCGACGCGGCTGGCCGCAGTGTTCGCTTTGCTGGCACACTGCGGTCAGCTGACCCGTCCGTCGCCGACGGGAGTGTCACGGGCCCGCGAGCGGCCCCATCATCAGCGGCGCCCGCGTGAGCGGGATGCAGCCGCAGGTCGTGCCGAACTCGATGTCGATGTCGACGCTGACGTTGCGCGGCGGCAGGGTCGGGTCCTCCGTGCGCTCGGACAGGAGCTTCATCGCCTTCGCCGCGACGGTCTGGACCGGGATGACGCCCTGCGTCGGCTTCAGGCCCGTCACGGTCGCCTCCCCGATCGAGTCGATCGTGGTCACCAGGACGTCGCGCGGGATGTGGAGCCCCAGACGGGCGATGGCCGCCATCGCCCCCCAGAACATGCGGTTGTTGGTGGTGAACACGCCGAACGGCGGCGTCAGCGTCGAGAAGAGCTCGAGCGCGCCCGCGGCGGCGTCGTCGGGGGTCGTGTGCCCGGCGCTCACGTGCAGGTCCAGCCCGGCGGCGTTCATCACGCGGGTGTAGCCGCTCTGGCGGTCCCGCACGTTCGAGACGGCGGTGTTTCCCGCGAGCAGCGCGACCTGCGAGAGGCCGTGGTGGGCCACGAGGTGGCCGACCAGGCGCTCGGCGGCGCGGCGATTGCCCGCGAGCACGTGGTCGGCGCTCTTGCGCACCGAGGGCACCGTGCGATCGACGATCACGGTGGGGATCTCGGAGACGGCGTCGGGAAGGCTCGGCGCCCCGCTGGGCAGCACGATGAGCCCGTCGACGCGCTGCTGGCGGAACGTGCGCAGGTAGCGCTCCTCCTGATCCGCCTCCTCGTCGGAGTCGCCGAGCAGGAGCGTGGGGGAGGTCGGGGCCAGCCGCTCCTCGATCGCGCGGGTCAGCAGCGCGAAGAAGCCGTTGCGCACGTCGGGGATGATGAGGCCGATGAAGCCGGAGCGCTTGGTGCGCAGCCCCGTGGCGGCGGCGTCTCCCACGTAGGCCAGCTCGTCCACGGCCGCCATGACCTTCGCCCGCATCGCCGGCGCCACGTACGCCTCGCCGTTGAGGACGCGCGAGACCGTCTTGGTCGACACGCCCGCGTGCTCGGCGAGGTCGACCAGCCGCGCGGGGCGGCGCAGGCCTCGCGGCGTCCCGGCGTCGGTGGGGGCGCTCATGATGACCACCCAGACGGCGATGACGTACGCATAGAGCGGGGCTCCTCTCTCAACCACGGCGCAGGGCGCCCTGAGACTCGGGATCTGACGTGGGGACGACGGTCGACAGCGGGACGGTGTCGGCGGGCGGATACTGCTCCGGTGTCCACCATCCTGCCGCCACCCCCGCCAGCAGGCCCGCGCCGCGCGAGACCGCCTCGCGTTCGGACGCCATCGCCAGCGGGTGCCGTGCGCGGCGGAGCTTCGCCTCGACCCAGCGCCGGCTGCGCAGCCCGCCGCCGATGAGGAGGGTGGGGCCCGACACCCCGCTGAGCTCGCGCAGGCGCGCCTCGGCGTCGGCGGAGGCGGAGGCGTAGCCCTCGAGCGTCGCCGCCCAGGCCTCCTCGGCCGGCAGCTCCAGCACCTCGGCGGGGATCCGGCCGTCCTGCATGGCGACGAGCGTCTCGAGGCTCAGCGGCTCGGCCTCCACCCGGATGGCGCGGAACTCGATGTCGTCGCGCTTGACGCGCAGCGCCCGCTGCAGGTGGCGCGTGGCGAGCCCGGGACGCAGCGTCTCCCACAGGAGCATGTGACGGGGCGTGCCCGGCCAGGCGGTCACGGTCAGGTCGCCGAGCTGTCCCGGCCAGGCCGGATGGGGCAGATCGGGCGCCGCGGTCCACGACACGACCAGCGGCTCGCCGGTGCCCATGGAATCGATCACCTCGCTGCGGTCGCCGCCCGCGCCGATGACGCCCACCGGGTGATCGTGACCGGCGATCGTGACGGGGATGCCGGCGGGCAGGCCGCTCCACGCGGCGCCCTCGGCCGAGACGTGCCCCAGCGCCGTTCCCGCGATGCGCGCGGGAGCCCAGACGAGGGAGTCGAGCCCGACGTGGGCGAGGATCTCGCGGTCGTACTCGCCGCGGGTGGGGTCGTAGGCGCCGCTGGTGGCGGCGAGGGACTGCTCCTGTGCGAGGGCGCCCGTCAGACGCCACACCGTCAGCCCGGCCACGCCGGTCCAGGTGCCCCGTGCGTCGTAGCCGTTGCGGGCGAGCCAGCCGAGCTTGGCGATGCTCGTGACGCTGCGCGCCTGGCGGCCGGTGCGGCGATGGATCTCGGCCTCGCCGAACTCGGCGAGCAGTTCGTCGACGATCTCGCCGCCGCGCTCGTCGTGCCAGGCCACGAGGGGGAGGTCGCTCGGACCGTCGGCGTAGATGGCGGTCCCGGTCTCGCCCATGCTCGCCACGCCCACGGCGGCGATGCGGGTGGCGAGGACGCCGAGGTCCTCGATGGCGGCGCGGATGGCGGCGAACAGCGCGTCGGTGGACATCTCGACCCCGAAGGCGCCGGCGGCGAAGGGCGTGGGTGCCACGCCGATCCCGAGGGAGCGGCCGTGACGGTCGATCGCGTTCGCCTTGATCGACGACGTGCCCAGGTCGATGCCCAGCAGCAGCTCGTCGCGCATCCTCACTCCTCGTCTTCCTCGACTCTGCGGACAATCTCTGTCCATCGATGGACAAACTAACACCCGCCACCTAGTCTGTCTACCGTTGTCAGAAATTGTCGCCCGTCGCTGCAGACGGGCAGGAGGAACGGAGGACGGGCTCTTGGCTCTCATCACTCTCAGGGCGGCGCTGGATGCCGCACGCGCAGGAAGCTACGGTGTCGGAGCCTTCAACGTGACCGATCTCGCACAGGCCGAGGCGGTGCTCGACGCCGCGGCGTCCACCGACTCCCCGGTCATCGTGCAGACGATCGCGGGGGCTTCCGTCCACGGTCGCGACGAGCTGTTCTGGCAGGCGCTCGTCGGCCTCATCGGCAACTACCCGGACGTCCCCGTGGTGCTCCACCTCGATCACGGCGCCTCGTACGACGACTGCGTCCGGGCGATCGGCGCCGGCTTCACGAGCGTGATGATCGACGGGAGCATGCGCGACCACGTGACCCCCGCCACGTTCGAGGAGAACGTCGAGGTGACGCGCCGCGTGGTCGAGTACGCCCATGCCCGCGGCGTCTCGGTGGAGGGCGAGCTCGGCACGATCGGCGGTTCCGAGGACGGCGGCGCCAGCAGCAAGGCCATCATCCTCGCCGATCCCGACGAGGCCGAGCGCTTCGTCGCCCAGACCGGCGTCGACGCGCTCGCCGTGGCGATCGGCACCTCGCACGGCGCCTACAAGTTCACGAGCCCGCCCGACGGCACCGTGCTGCGCATGGACCTCATCGAGGAGATCGCCTCGCGGATCCCCGACACGCACCTCGTGATGCACGGCTCGTCGTCGCTTCCCGCCGACCTCCGCGAGACGATCAACGCGCACGGCGGCAGGCTCCCCGAGTCCTGGGGCGTCCCCGAGACCGAGAAGGCGCGCTCGACGAAGCTCGGCATCCGCAAGATCAACCAGGGCATGGACTCGCACATGGCGCACAGCGCCGCCGTGCGCACCTATCTCGACGCCGACGGCATCGGCGTCGACCCGGCCCTCTACGGCAAGCCCGGTCGCGAGGCGATGCAGCGCATCGTCGCCGATCGGATGCAGGTGTTCGGCCAGGCCGGTCAGTCCTACCGCCACCGCTGAGCGGACCGCGGGGGCGGGTGTCCTGCGGAACGCCCGCCCCGCGCGAGTCCCGCCGCGGGGACGCCGTCGTATGCGACTCAGTCGGAGACGACCGGCGCCGAGCCGGCGAAGGCGGAACCCGGCCGCACGACGAGCGAGCGCGGGAGGAGCACGGCCATCGCACGCGCTGCCGGCGTCGCGGCGGCCAGCATCGCGGCGCGCGCCGCCTCGGCATCGTCCGCCAGCGCGGCCGGTCCGAGGCCGTCGCGGGAGTAGCTGGCACGCTCGATGCCGGCCACCAGGCGCGAGACCTCCTCTGCCGGGGCGAGGTGCGATGCGACCAGCCGGGCACCGAACGCCCGGGGCGATTCGGCGGCCGGCGCCGTCACGCCCAGATCGATGGCCGCCTCCTGGAGCATCCGCCACGCGGCGCCCGCGTCGCCCTCGGCGGCCCGGCGGCCGAGACTGCGGCGGCGCAGGGTGCGCAGGACGAGCGGCAGCACGCCCACGAGGATCACGCCGCCGACCGTCAGCAGGTACGGCCGCAGATCGACCAGGCGGAGCGTCGAGCCCGCGGCGTCGGTCGGCCCGTCGTCCGGCCGCTCGTTCGGCGCCGCCGAGGCCGTCGACGTGGGGGTCGTGGTCGGCGTCGGGCCGGAGATGTCCTCGCCTCCGTCGTCCTGACCCGCCTCGCTGGCCGGCAGGAAGCGCGTCTCGTTGCCGAGGCTCTTGGTCGGCTCGAAGGGCACCCAGCCGACGCCCTCGAAGTGCACCTCGGGCCAGGCGTGGAGCTGGCCGGTGGTCACCTCGGCCACCCGCTGCCCGTCCTCGGTGTCCCCGGTGTAGGTGCCGGGCAGGAAGCCGACCACGATGCGCGAGGGCATGTCGAGGGCGCGCGCCATGAGGGCGAAGGCGCCGGCGAAGTGGATGCAGTAGCCCTCCCTCACCTCCAGGAACGCGGCCACGGCATCCGATCCCGTGCCGTCGAAGCCTTCGAGCACGGGAGCGCGCAGCGAGTAGGTGAAATCGGGGCCGCGGAACCAGTCCTGGAGGGCGGTGAGCCGGTCGTAGTCGGTCCGGGCGTCGGCGGTGACCTGCTCGGCGAGCTCGGCCACCCGGGCGGGCGTGGAGTCGGGCAGGCCGCGCACGTCGACGTTCAGCCCGTCGGCATCCGCCTCGGCGGCGCGGATCTGCTCGAGCGTCGGCCGCGGCACCTGCGAGACGACCTCGTAGCGCTGCCCCTGGGTGCTGGCCTGACCGCTCAGCACCGTGCGGCTGTAGGGGACCGTCCGCCACAGTCCCTCGAGACCGTCGACCGAGACGGCCGGGTAGGAGACGGGGAGGTAGGACGAGGACAGGTTGGAGATGGCGATGTTGGTGCGGTACTGCGTGACGCGGATGCCCTCGTCGACGACCACCGGCTCCATCCCCTCGTCCCACAGCGACACCGACCGCACCCGGTCGGGTCGCCAGATCTCGCCGTCGAACTCCGAGAGGGTCGCCACCCGCAGGTAGGGGAGAGTGGGTCCGTCGGTGCGGACGGTGAGCACGGCGACGTCGCCGCGCCGGCGCAGGTCGTTGCCGAGGTCGAGCGTCGGATCGATCGTCGCGAGGGCTCCGCTGCCCGAGCCCGCCGCGATCGGCGCCGGCAGCGCGGGCGCGCTGATCAGGGTCGCCACGACGGTGACGACCCCGATCGTCGCTGCGACGGCGGTCACCCCGGCGGAGCTTCCCGGCTCGGGCGCCTCGCGCGTCCGCGTCTCGGCGCGGATCAGGGCCAGGACCGCGGCGGCGAGGATCGCGAAGCCGAGGACGTTCATGCCGCTCGGCACCGCGATCGCCGGGATCAGCCAGACGGCGACCAGGGCGATGGATGCCAGCAGCGGCATACGCGCGGTCAGCACGACGTGGTCGAGCGCGATCGTGAGCGCCCCGATCGCCGCGACGATGACGAAGCTGAGGGCTGCGGAGGCCTCCATGGGCGCGACGCCCAGCAGGATCTCGGCCGAGGCCTGCTGGATGGCGGTGGTGACCGCATCGACGACGTCCGGGGTGGGGATGAGGCCGAGGAACGCGTCGCGCGCGAAGAAGACAGCCGTCACCGCCCCCGCCCACACCACGACCTCGGCCAGGGTCACGCCGACCGCGGGCACCCGCAGGCGCCGCATGGTGGCGCCGACGGCGAGCAGCCCGGCCGACATCGCCAGCGCGCCGAGAAGCCACGGGCCGGGCGACACCACGCCCAGCAGCGGCGCGATGGCGGCGCACAGGCCGAGCCACAGCATGATCGACAGCCGGCGGTCGCCGCGGCGCAGCGGCCGGGCCGTCGCCGGGCGCCCGGCGCGGGTCTCAGCGAGCGACACGTCGGCCTCCCCGGTCGGCCGTGGCGCTCCACACCGCGGCGAGGTCGGCGCCGGGCGGGATCGCCGCGACCCGCCATCCGGTGTTCTCGGCCCGATCGGCGGCGTCGTGGATGGGCGCCACCGTCAGCAGCACCGGAAGCGAGCTGTGGTGGGGGAGCGCGGCGAGCGCATCGGCGTCCGCGTCCTCGAACCGGCCGGTGACCACGACCAGCGGGCCGGTCTGCACCCCCGCGAACAGGCGGACCAGCGGGGCGAGGTCGCCCGCGCGCCGGTGAGCGGTGACCGATGCGAAGGAGGTCACCAGGCGATCGACGCCGGACGCGTCGCCGCCCTCGATGGGCTCGGCGAGCTCCACGCCGTCCACATCGATCACGGTCACGCGGTAGCCCTCGCGCACGAGCCGAGCCGCGACCGACACGCACGCGGTCACGGCCGCCTCGAAGCCCGGGTCCTGCCCGGGCGCGCGCAGGGCCTCGTCGGCCCACCGGGTCGATGCGCGGTCGAGCACGACCACCGCCTCGGGCGTGGTCTCCTGCTCCTCCTGACGCACCATCAGCTCGTCGCGGTGCGCGCTGGCGCGCCAGTGGATGCGCCGCATCGAGTCGCCGGGGACGTAGTGGCGGGGGATCAGGTTGTCGGCGCCCTGACCGAGCTGGTTGGTCGTGGAGTGCATGCTGCCACCGGCCTCGCCGGGCAGATCGGTCAGCGCGCTCAGCTCCACGACCTGCGGGGCCACGGTGAGCAGCGACACGTCGCCGACGGTGCTGCGTCGCCGTGCGAAGCCGAACGGGTCGGTCGAGATGACCGTCAGCGGTCCGACCGGGTGGATGCCGCGCCGGGCCGGCGTGAGCGCATAGCGGAGGTCGATCGCCCGGGCGCCCAGACGGACTCCCGAGGCGGTCGCGGGGAACGTGCCGGCAGCATCGCCGGTCATCCCGGGCGGCAGCGCCTCGCGCCAGCGCCCCTGCGCGACCGGCAGCGGCGAGCGGATCTGCACCTGGGCGCGGACGGACACCTCCTGCCCCACCGTGGCGACGTCGGGAGTGAACGAGCGGCGCACGATCTCGCTGCGGCGCATCACCGACAGCGTGACGACGCTCGCGGCGACGACGACCAGCAGCAGCACGCTCACGTAGATCAGCTCCGGCACGACGAACTCGTGCGCGAGGATGAAGCACACGACGCCCAGGACGACGGCACCGGTGCCCCGGAGCGTGAGCGGCCAGCGATCCACCGCGATCCTCAGCGGGTGGCCAGCGGGACCCGCACCGAGTCCGCGATCGTGCGCAGCACTGCGGCGATGGCGTCGGAGGATGTGCGTCCGCGCGTGGCGCTCGTGCCGCGGGCGGCGATCATCCGGTGCGCGAAGACCGGCTCGAGAAGGGTCGCCACGTCGTCGGGGATGACGAACTCGCGGCCGTCGAGCGCCGCCCACACCTTCGCGGCGCGCACGAGCTGCAGGGTTGCGCGGGGGCTCGCGCCGAGGCGCACGTCCGGGTGGGCGCGCGTCGCGCGGGCCAGGCCCACCGCGTACTCCTCGACGGCGGGGGAGACGTGCACGCTGCGGGCCCACGCGATGAGCTGGCGCACACGGTCGGAGCCGACCACCGGGCGGAGGTCGTCGAGCGGATTGAGCGTGTCGCGCTGGCGGAGCATGAGCGCCTCGGACGCCGCATCGGGATAGCCCATCGACACGCGCATCATGAAGCGGTCGCGCTGGGCCTCCGGCAGGGCGTAGGTGCCCTCCATCTCCAGCGGGTTCTGAGTGGCGACCACGAGGAACGGGTCGGGGAGGGCGCGGCTGACGCCGTCGACGGTGACCTGGTGCTCCTCCATCGCCTCCAGCAGCGCCGACTGGGTCTTCGGCGAGGAGCGGTTGATCTCGTCCGCGATGACGATGTGGGCGAACACGGCGCCCGGCTTGAACTCGAAGACGCGGTCCACCGGGTTGTAGACGCTCACCCCCGTGACGTCGCCGGGGAGCAGGTCGGGCGTGAACTGGATGCGCCGGACGGTCGCGTCGACCGTGGCCGCCAGGGCCCGCGCGAGCATCGTCTTCCCGACTCCGGGCACGTCCTCGATGAGCAGATGGCCCTCGGCGAGCAGACACACCAGAGCCGCCCGCACCGCATCGGGCTTGCCGTCGATCACCCGGGTGATCGAGTCGGCGATCGCCGCCGTCTCGCGGGCGAAGTCCTCCGCCCCCACCTGGTCTCGGAGCGTCTGGATCTGGTCGTCGGGCATGCGTCCCCCTTCGCCGCGGCGATGCGTTCCTCGATGCTAACCCGGTGCGGCGCGGCGCCGGCTGGACGTCGGGTAAACTTGCAGGAGCTCTCCGCGAGACGGCATCCAGGCCAACTCCCCCAGGACGGAAACGTAGCAAGGGTAACCAGGCTCTGCCGGGTTCGCGGAGAGTCTTACTTTTCCCGTGACGCCCGCATCGCCGCCCCGTCCGGCTTCCGGGGTGGCGGAGGGTTTCTCCCGGTGCATCCGTGGCCCCCTCGAGGGTGCGGAGCCTAGGCTGAACGGGTGGCGAAGAGCATCTACATCACGTCGACCGAAGGCCTGTCGGGCAAGTCCACGATCGTGCTGGGAGTGATCGACGCGCTGACGCGGGTCTCGCCGAAGGTGGGCGTCTTCCGCGCCATCGCGCGCTCCACGGTCGAGCGCGACTACGTGCTCGAGATGCTGCTGGACCACGTCGGCGTGGAGCTGAAGTACGACGAGTGCATCGGCGTCACCTACGACGACGTCCGCCGCGACGCCGACGCCGCGCTGTCGAAGATCGTCGAGCGCTACAAGGCCGTCGAGGCCAAGTGCGACGCCGTCGTCGTCGTCGGCAGCGACTTCACCGACGTGGGCTCGACGTCGGAGCTCGGCTACAACGCGCGCATCGCGGCGAACCTCGGCGCTCCGGTGCTGCTCGTCCTCAACGGCCGCGCCGGGGAGGGCGACCGCCTCGGCGTGAGCATCGCGCGCACCCCCGAGCAGCTGGCGCAGGTGACCGAGCTGGCCGTCACCGAGGTGCGCACCCACCGCGCCGAGCTGTTCGCCGTCATCACCAACCGTGCCGACCCCGACAAGCTCGACGCCATCAATGCCGCCATCCGCGACGTCGTCGCCGACACCCCCGCCGCCGACGGGCACCGCGAAGCGGAGGTCGGCGTATGGTCCATCCCCGAGGACCTCTACCTTGTGGCGCCCGCCGTGCGCGACGTCATGCTGAGCCTGGAGGGCCGGCTGCTGCGCGGCGACGAGGACCTGCTCACGCGCGAGGTGATCGACGTGGTGGTGGCGGGCATGTCGCTCAACAACATCCTCCCGCGGCTGCGCGAGGGCGCCATCGTCATCGTGCCGGCGGACCGCACCGAGGTGCTCCTGGGGCTGCTGCTGGCCAACTCGTCCGGCACCTTCCCGTCGATCTCGGGCATCATCCTCAACGGCCCGTTCCCGCTGCCCGACGCGGTCGAGCGGCTGATGGTGGGGCTCGACTCGTCGCTGCCGATCATCCAGACCGACCTCGACACCTACGACACCGCGGTGCGCGTCATGGGCACCCGCGGGCGCCTGGCCGCGGGCTCTCAGCGCCGGTACGACACCGCCCTGGCGCTGTTCGAGCGCAACGTCGACACGGAGGAGCTCACCACCTCGCTCGGGCTGACGACCTCCCACGTCGTCACGCCGCTGATGTTCGAGTACCAGCTGCTGGAGACCGCGCGCTCCTCGCGCAAGCGCATCGTGCTCCCCGAGGGCGGCGACGACCGGGTGCTGCGCGCGGCGGCGACCGTGCTGGCGCGCGGGATCGCCGACCTCACGATCCTCGGAGACGAGGCGGAGGTGCGCGGTCGGGCGGTCGAGCTGGGCCTCGACATCAGCGCCGCCCACGTGCTCAGCCCGTTCGACCCCGCGACCGTCGACCGGTTCGCGCGGGAGTACGCCGAGCTCCGCAAGCACAAGGGCGTGACCTACGAGAAGGCGGCCGACACGATCACCGACGTGTCGTACTTCGGCACGATGATGGTGCACCTCGGTCTGGCGGACGGCATGGTCTCGGGCGCCGCGCACACGACGGCCCACACGATCCGGCCGGCGTTCGAGATCATCAAGACGAAGCCGGGCGTCTCGGTCGTCTCGAGCGTCTTCCTCATGGCGCTCGCCGACCGCGTGCTGGTCTACGGCGACTGCGCCGTGATCCCCGACCCCTCCAGCGAGCAGCTGGCCGACATCGCCGTCTCGTCGGCGGCGACGGCCCAGCAGTTCGGCATCGAGCCGCGGATCGCGATGCTGTCGTACTCGACGGGGGAGTCGGGATCGGGCGCCGATGTCGACAAGGTGCGCGCGGCGACCGCGCTCGTCCGCGAGCGGGCGCCGCAGCTGCTGGTCGAGGGTCCCATCCAGTACGACGCGGCCGCCGACGCCGCCGTCGCCAAGGCCAAGATGCCCGACTCCGAGGTCGCCGGCCGCGCGACGGTGTTCGTGTTCCCCGATCTGAACACCGGCAACAACACCTACAAGGCGGTGCAGCGCTCCGCCGGGGCGGTCGCGATGGGGCCGGTGCTGCAGGGACTGAACCGACCGATCAACGACCTGTCGCGCGGAGCCCTCGTCGAGGACATCGTCAACACCATCGCCATCACCGCCATCCAGGCCCAGAGCCAGGACGCGCCGCAGAGCCAGAACCAGGGAGCACGGGCATGACCGTCGTCCTCGTCATCAACAGCGGCTCGTCGTCGTTCAAGTACCAGCTGCTCGACGTCGAGACGGAGCGCGCGCTGGCCTCGGGTCTCGTGGAGCGGATCGGCGAGGAGACCGGCGCCGCACGCCACAAGGTGATGGGGCCGGACGGCGACTCCGAGAGCTCGCGGGAGCTTCCGATCCCCGACCACGCCGCCGGGTTCGCCGTCATGCTCGACGCCTTCGCCGCCGACGGGCCCTCCCTCGCCGACGAGCCCCCGGTGGCGATCGGGCACCGCGTGGTCCAGGGCGGTGCGCGGTTCTTCCAGCCGACGCTCATCGACGACCTCGTCGAGATCAACATCGACGAGCTGTCGGTGCTCGCCCCGCTGCACAACCCGGGGGCCGTCCAGGGCATCCGCGCGGCACGCGAGGCGTTCCCCGACCTCTCGCACGTCGCCGTGTTCGACACCGCCTTCCACCAGACCCTGCCGCCGGCCGCCTACACGTACGCCATCGACCGCGACATCGCGCGCAAGCACCGCATCCGCCGCTACGGCTTCCACGGCACCAGCCACAAGTTCGTCAGCCGGGCCGCCGCGGACTTCGTCGGGCGGCCGCTGCGCGAGCTCAAGCAGATCGTGCTCCACCTCGGCAACGGCGCCTCCATCACGGCCGTCGACGGCGGGCACTCGGTGGAGACCTCGATGGGTCTCACGCCGCTCGAGGGCCTCGTCATGGGCACGAGGTCCGGCGACATCGACCCGTCCGTGCTCCTCGTCCTGGCCCGGCGGGAGGAGATGAGTCCCAGCGAGCTGGACGCGTTCCTCAATAAGCGCAGCGGTGTGCTGGGTCTGGCCGGCGTCTCGGACATGCGCGACATCGAGGATCGCCGCGAAGCCGGCAACGGCGCGGCGATGCTGGCCTTCGACGTCTACGTCCACCGGCTGCGCGCGTACATCGGCGCCTACATCGCCCAGATGGGCGGCGTGGACGTCATCTCGTTCACCGCCGGCGTGGGCGAGAACTCGCCGCTGGTGCGCGCGGCGGCCCTGGAGACGCTCGGCTTCCTCGGGGTGCGGATCGACCCGGTGCGCAACGAGACGCGCAGCCGCGGGCCGCGCACGATCTCGACGGACGACTCGGCGGTGACGGTGCTGGTGGTGCCCACCAACGAGGAGCTCGAGATCGCCCGGCAGACCCTCTCGATCGTGTCGCGGAGCTGACTCTGCCGCTCGGTCTCCCGCCGGTCTCGGGTCGCGACTACGCTGAACGGGTGACAGCCGCTCAGCTCCCCGATCTGACCTCGTACGACGGCGTGCTCTTCGACCTCGACGGAGTGCTGACGCCGACGGCCGAGGTGCACATGCACGCGTGGCAGACGATGTTCACGGAGCTCTTCGCGGACTGGGGCATCACGCCTCCGTACACCGAGCGCGACTACTTCGAGTACCTCGACGGGAAGAAGCGCTACGACGGCGTCGCGAGCCTGCTGCGCTCCCGCGACGTCGAGGTGCCGTGGGGCGACCCGTCCGACCCGCCCACCGCCGACACCGTGTGCGGCATCGGCAATCGCAAGAACGAGGTCTTCTCCCGCATCCTGCGCAGCGAGGGCATCGCTCCCTACCCGGGCTCGATCGCGCTCGTGGACCGGCTCCGGGACGCCGGCGTGCCGGTGGCGGTGGTGTCGAGCTCGAAGAACGCCGACGAGGTGCTGCGCGCCGCCGGCATCCGCGACCGGTTCGAGGTCGTGATGGACGGCGTCATCGCCGAGCGGGAGGGGCTGCCCTCCAAGCCGGCGCCCGACGTGTTCGCCGAGGGCGCCCGGATGCTGGGCGTCGACCCGGCGCGCAGCGCCGCCGTCGAGGATGCGCACTCGGGCGTCCAGTCCGCCGCCGCGGCGGGCTTCGCCCTCGTGGTCGGCGTCGATCGCGGCGTCGGCGCCGACATCCTGCTCGCGTCGGGCGCGCACGTCGTCGTGGACGACCTGTCCGCCTTCCTCCCCTGAACACACCCGTACATCCCGTCCGTCGTCGACCTCCAGACCAGAGGAGCTCCATGATCGATCGCGATCGCTTCCCCGTCGACCCGTGGCGTCTCGTCGAGCGCAGCTTCTCGCTCGAGGACGTCGGGGTCACCGAGACCCTGTTCGCACAGGGGAACGGCTACCTCGGCCTGCGCGGCAACCACCCCGAGGGGCGCCACGCGCACGAGCACGGGACCTTCGTCAACGGCTTCCACGAGATCTTCCCGATCCGTCACGCCGAGCAGGCCTACGGCTTCGCCGAGGTCGGACAGACGATCATCAACGCCCCCGACGCCAAAGTCATGCGCGTCTACGTCGACGACGAGCCGCTGTCGTTCGACGTGGCCGACGTGCGCGAGTACGAGCGCGCCTTCGACTTCCGCACGGGAGTGCTCACGCGGCACGTGCGCTGGACCACCCCCAGCGGCAAGGACGTCGTCATCGACTTCGACCGCATGGTCTCGTTCGAGGAGAAGCACCTCGCCGTCATGAGCGTCACGGTGACGGTGCTCAACGCCGACGCCCCGGTCACGGTGAGCTGCCAGATGATCAACCGCCAGGACGGTCAGGACGTCTACAGCGGCGGGCGCCCGGGCGGCGCGGGCGCGAAGGCCGGCTTCGACCCGCGCAAGGCGGAGAAGATCCACGAGCGCGTGCTGCAGCCGCAGGAGTTCTGGCAGGACGGCGCGCGCGCCGCGCTGGCCTACCGCGTGACCGAGTCGGGCATGACGATCGCGGTCGTGGCCGACCACGTGGTCGAGACCGAGAACGAGTACTCGGCCCGCACGCTCGCCGAACCCGACATCGCGAAGAACGTCTTCCGGGTGCAGGCCAAGGCGGGGGTGCCGGTGACGGTCACCAAGCTCGTGAGCTACCACACCTCCCGCGGGGTCCCCGCCCGGGAGCTCGTCGACCGCGGCCGGCGCACCCTCGACCGGGTCGCCGCCGAGGGGGTGGCCGCGCAGTTCGAGCGCCAGGCCGCCTGGTGCACCGCGTTCTGGCAGCGCTCCGACGTCGTCATCGAGGGCCGGGACGACCTCCAGCAGGCCACCCGCTGGTGCCTGTGGCAGCTCGCCCAGGCGGCCGCGCGCGCCGACGGCCAGGGCGTGCCCGCCAAGGGCGTGTCGGGCTCCGGCTACAGCGGCCACTACTTCTGGGACACCGAGATCTACGTGCTCCCGTTCCTCATCTACACGACGCCGCTGTGGGCGCGCAACGCGCTGCGGATGCGCTACCTGATGCTCCCATCGGCCCGCAAGCGCGCCGGTCAGCTCAACGAGGCCGGGGCGCTGTTCCCGTGGCGGACGATCAACGGCGAGGAGGCCTCGGCGTACTACGCCGCCGGCACCGCGCAGTACCACATCAACGCCGACGTGAGCTTCGCGCTCGGCAAGTACGTGCGGGCGACGGGCGACGAGGAGTTCCTCCACCGCGAGGGCGTGGACATCGCGGTCGAGACCGCGCGGCTGTGGACGACGCTCGGCTTCTGGCGCTTCAACGAGGACGGTGAGCCGGAGGTGTTCCACATCCACGGCGTGACCGGTCCCGACGAGTACACGACGGTGGTCAACGACAACCTCTTCACCAACGTGATGGCGCGCTACAACCTGCGCTTCGCGGCGCGCGCGGTGCGCGAGATGGCAGAGTACGAGCCCGAGCAGTACGCCCTCATGGTCGACCGCCTGCGCCTGGAGCCCGGCGAGCCCGACGCGTGGGAGCACGCCGCCGAGGCGATGCACATCCCGTACAGCGAGGCGCTGGGCATCCACCCGCAGGACGCCGTCTTCCTCGAGCGCGAGGTGTGGGATCTCGAGAACACCCCGCCCGAGCAGCGTCCGCTGCTGCTGCACTTCCACCCGCTGGTGATCTACCGCTACCAGGTGCTCAAGCAGGCCGACGTGGTGCTGGCGCTGTACCTGCAGGGCAACCACTTCACCGCCGAGGAGAAGCTCGCCGACTTCCAGTACTACGACCCGCTGACCACGGGCGACTCGACGCTGTCGGCAGTGGTGCAGTCGATCCTGGCGGCCGAAGTGGGCTACCAGGACCTCGCGCTGGAGTACTTCCGCGAGTCGATCTTCGTCGACCTCGGCGACCTCCACCACAACGCGGCCGACGGTGTGCACGTCGCCTCGGCCGGCGGGGTGTGGACGGCGCTGGTGGCCGGCTTCGGCGGCATGCGCGACCACTTCGGCGACCTGTCGTTCGACCCGCGCCTGCCGGCCGACTGGCCCTCGCTCTCGTACACGCTGCACTGGCACGGCACCGAGCTGAAGATCACGGTCACCGCCGACGCGCTCACCGTGGTCGCGGGCCCCGGCGAGTCGGTGGGATTCGAGGTGCGCGGCATCGGCTACGCCGTCGAGGGCGGCGGCACGGTCGTCGTGCCGCTCGACGGTCAGGGACCCGTGCTGTCGGGTCGCCCGACCCTCGGCGACATCAGCGATCAGCTCCGCGAGGACGGGTCGATGATCTCGGCCTCCGTGCCGATCTCCACCAACACGTCGGCCATCCCGGTGATCACCGCCTCGTCGCCCGTCCAGTCCGAGCACGGCAACCTCGGCGTCGACACCTGATCACGCCGCGCCGACGTCCGCCTCCTCGGGCGCGCGCTCGGCGGGGCGGCGGGCGATGTCGGTCATGATCGCCCGCACGGCGGCGCGGCCGGCACGGTTCGCGCCGACGGTGGACTGGGACGGGCCGTAGCCGATCAGGAAGAGCCGCGGCTCGTCGATGGCGCGTCCGTCGGCGACCCGGATGCCCCCGGCGGCGGTGCGCAGCCCCAGCGGGGCGAGGTGGGCGATGTCGGCGCGGAAGCCCGTCGCCCACAGGATGACGTCCGCGGGCTCGAACGAGCCGTCGGGCATGCGCACGCCGTGCTCCTCGACGGCGGTGAACATGGGATGCCGCACCAGCACGCCGCGGTCCCGCGCCGCCCGCGCCCACGGCGTCCAGTGCTGACCCGTGACCGAGATGACGCTCCCCGGAGGCAGGCCGCGGCGCACGCGCTCCTCGACCCCGGCGATCGCGGCGATGCGCGCGGCCGTGTCGAAGTCGCCGGCATCCCAGTCGACCTCTCGCCGCGTCACCCAGAACGTGTCGGCGACGCGCGAGATCTCGTCCAGGAGCTGGATCGCCGAGATGCCCGCGCCCACGATCACCACGCGCTCACCGGCGAACTCCTCCGCCGACACGTAGTCGTGGACGTGGAGCTGCCGCCCCGCGAAGCGCTCCTGACCTGGGTAGTGCGGCCAGAACGGGCGCCGCCAGGTGCCGGTGGCGTTGATCACCCAGCGCGCCCGCCAGCGGCCGCGATCGGTCTCGACGACGAGGTCGCCGTCCGGGTCGTCGTCGGCGCGGCGCACCGCGGAGACGGTGACCGGTCGCCGGACGCGCAGCTCGAACCGCTGCTCGTAGTCGGCGAAGTAGGCGGGGAGGACGTCGCGGCTGGCGGCGGACGGGTCCGCGGCGGGCACGGGGTGGCCCGGGAGCTCGTGGATGCCGTTGACGGTCGCCATCCGCAGCGACGCCCACCGGTGCTGCCAGGCGCCGCCGGGAGCGGCGTCGGCGTCGAGCACGACGAAGGTGCCGGTCGGGTCGTCGTCGTCGCCGGGAGCGTCGACGGGCACGAACCCGCGGCGCCGCAGATGGTAGGCGGCCGACAGTCCCGCCTGGCCCGCGCCGATCACGACGACGTCGACGGGTGCGGGTTCCATGACAGTGCTCAACGTCGCCGGGGACGACGTTCTTCCCGCGGCAGGGCGCCGGGATGCGCGCCCGGCACGATGTCCCCGGTACGCCGTAGTCTGTTCTGGTGACCACCGCCCTGTATCGCCGCTACCGGCCCGAGTCCTTCGGCGAGATGATCGGGCAGTCGCAGGTCACCGAGCCCCTCATGACGGCCCTGCGCGGCGATCGGGTGGGGCATGCCTATCTGTTCTCGGGCCCGCGCGGCTGCGGCAAGACGACGTCGGCGCGCATCCTCGCCCGGTGCCTGAACTGCGCGGCGGGACCCACCGACACCCCGTGCGGCACGTGCGACAGCTGCGTCGAGCTCAGCCGCGGCGGCGGCGGGTCGCTCGACGTCGTCGAGATCGATGCGGCCTCGCACAACGGCGTCGACGACGCGCGCGACCTGCGCGAGCGCGCCGTGTTCGCCCCGGCGCGCGACCGCTTCAAGATCTTCATCCTCGATGAGGCCCACATGGTCACCGCGCAGGGCTTCAACGCGCTCCTCAAGCTCGTCGAGGAGCCGCCCGAGCACGTGAAGTTCATCTTCGCCACCACCGAGCCCGAGAAGGTCATCGGCACGATTCGCTCGCGCACGCACCACTACCCCTTCCGTCTCGTCGCGCCCGCAGCCATGCTCGAGTACGTCGAGCAGCTCTGCACCGCCGAGAACGTCTCGGTCGAGCCGGGCGTGCTCCCGCTCGTCGTCCGTGCCGGCGGAGGCTCGCCGCGCGACACGCTGTCGCTGCTCGACCAGCTCATCGCCGGTTCCGACGACGGCGTCGTCGGGTACGAGCGGGCGGTGGCGCTGCTCGGCTACACGCACGCCGAGCTGCTCGACGAGGTCGTCGAGGCGTTCGCCCGGCACGACGCCGGCGCCGCCTTCGCCGCCGTGGACCGTGTCGTGCAGACGGGCCAGGATCCGCGCCGCTTCGTCGACGATCTCCTCGAGCGGCTGCGCGACCTGATCATCGTGTCGGCCACCGGTGCGGGCGCCTCCGCGGTGCTGCGCGGCGTGCCGGCCGACGAGCTCGACCGCATGGGCGTGCAGGCGTCGGCCTTCGGCACCGACCGGCTCTCGCGGGTCGCCGACATCGTCGTGACGGCGCTCGACGACATGTCGGGTGCCACATCGCCGCGGCTCCAGCTCGAGCTCCTCGTGGCGCGCGTGCTCGCCAGCGGAGCGCCGGCGCCGCTGGTCGCGGCCGTTCCTGCCACCGCTCCCGCCGCGGCCGTTCCTGCCACCGCTCCCGCCGCACCCGCTCCCGCCGCCGCTCCTGCTGCGGCGGAGCCTCCGGCCGCGCCGTCGCCGACTCCGGCGGCTCAGGCTCCCGCACCTGCTCCCGTCGCGGCCGCTCCTGCCGCCGCACCCGCCGCACCCGCCGCACCCGCTCCCGCCGCCGAAGCGCCGGCCCCGCCGGTGCCCTCCGGTCCGCTGACCCTCGACGACGTCACCGGGGCTTGGGAACGCATCCTCGCGGCCCTCGAGCCGGTCAGCCGCTCCTCGTGGATGCTCGCCTCGGCCGCGCGTCCGGTCGCGTTCGTCGACGACGTCCTCACGCTGGCCTTCCCGAGCGCATCCGACGTCGCGTCGTTCAAGAAGCTGGCCGCCGGCAAGGGCCCCAGCGAAGACCTCCGCGGCGCGATCATCCAGATCCTCGGCGTCCGGGTGAAGTACGTGGCCCGTCACGAGCCGGCCGCCCCGGCAGCCGCCGGCGGCGGCGCGTCGTCCGGTGATGCAGATGCGGAGGGTGCGTCAGCGTCTCCCTCCTCCCGCGTGCCTCCGGCTCCCTCCGCGCGTCAGGACCCTCCCGCTCCCTCGGCCGGACCGGCACCGCGCTCCGGCGCGTCGTCGGCCCCCGCTCCGTCCCGCGCGTCCGCCGCGCCGGCGCCCGTCACCGAGTGGGCCGTGGCGCCGATCCCCGGTGGTGAGGCGTCCAGTGCCCCGCTCGCCGTCGACGACGAGCCCGAAGAGGCGGCGTCGGCGCCGGTGCGCACGCTCACCCTCACCCACGCCGGAGACGTCCTCGCCGATGCCGACGCGCCCATGACGGCCGAAGAGGAGGAGGAGCTTCCGCCGCCCGTGGCTGCGGACGCGCCGATCCCGCCCCGCGCCCCCGTCGCCGTGGACCGCCCGGCGCCGGCGCGAGCACCCCGGCCGAACGGCATCGAGCGGGTGGGCGAGGCGGTGGTCCGCCAGATGCTCGGCGCCACCTTCGTCCGTGAAGAGCCCTACACACCGCCCACGAGGTTCAGCTGACCATGTACGACGGCATCGTCCAGGACCTCATCGACGAGTTCGGCCGCCTTCCCGGCATCGGCCCGAAGTCGGCGCAGCGCATCGCGTTCCACATCCTCCAGACGCCCACGTTCGACGTGTCGCGCCTGTCGCAGCTCCTGGGCGAGCTGCGCGAGCGGGTGCGGTTCTGCGAGATCTGCGGCAACGTGTCCGAGCAGGAGCGCTGCGGCATCTGCCGCGACCCGCGTCGCGACCCCACGCTCATCTGCGTCGTCGAGGACGCGAAGGACGTCTCGGCCATCGAGCGCACGCGGGAGTTCCGCGGGCTCTACCACGTGCTCGGCGGCGCCATCAGCCCGATCGCCGGCATCGGCCCGGACGATCTGCGGATCACCCAGCTCATGCAGCGCCTCGCCGACGGCACGGTGCAGGAGGTGATCCTCGCCACCAATCCCAACCTCGAGGGCGAGGCGACGTCGACCTACCTCAGCCGTCTGCTGCACACGCTCGAGATCCGGGTCACGCGGCTGGCCTCCGGGCTCCCCGTCGGCGGCGATCTCGAGTACGCCGACGAGGTCACCCTCGGGCGCGCCTTCGAGGGTCGTCGCAGCGTCTGATGGGCGGCCCGTCCGTCTCGACGCGCGGCTGGCTCCTCTACGGGGCGATGGCCGTGCTGTGGGGCATCCCGTACCTGTTCATCAAGGAGGCGGTCGACTCCTTCTCGCCCGCCGCGATCGTCGCCGGACGCACGCTCCTCGGCGCCGCGATCCTCCTTCCCCTGGCCCTTCACCGCGGCGCGCTGCGCCCCGCCCTGCGCGTCTGGCCGTGGGTGCTCGCGTTCGGCGCGATCGAGATGGCGGGACCGTTCCTGCTGCTCGGGCACGCCGAACAGACCCTGCCGTCGGGACTCACCGGGCTGCTGGTGGCGACCGTGCCGCTGTTCGCCGCGCTCATCTCGCTCCTGCGCGGCGATCGCGGCGTGCTGTCCCCGGCGCGGACGGTCGGGCTCGGCATGGGGTTCGCCGGCGTCGCCGTGATCGTCCTGGGTCCCGGACTGGCGGTGGCCGATGCCGACGCGGCTCTGCTCGCAGTCGGACAGGTGCTGCTGGTGGCCCTGCTCTACGCCATCGCCCCGTTCCTCATCGCGACCAAGCTCCGCGACGTGCCCTCGCTCGGGACCATCACGCTCTCGCTCCTGTTCATCGGCCTCGCCTATCTGCCCTTCGGGCTGCTCACCCAGCACGAGGTGCCGACCGTCCGCTCCACCGTGGCGCTCGTCGCGCTCGGCATCCTGTGCACCGCGGTCGCCTTCCTCGGTTTCTTCGCGCTCATCCGCGAGGTGGGCCCGGTGCGCGCGCCGCTGTTCACCTACGTGAACCCGGTCGTCGCCGTGCTGCTGGGCGTGATCGTGCTCGGCGAGGCGCTGTCGCCGGGCCTGCTCGTCGGCTTCCCGCTGGTGATCCTCGGCTGCTGGCTCGCCGCGACCGGCGGGCGGCTGCGTCGTCGCCCCGCGCCCGCGACCGACCTTCCGATCGCCTGACCGGCGCGACCTAGTCGACGGGGGCGAAGTCGTCGGGGTCGTTGCGCACGGCCACCGCGAGGGCGGCTTCGATGTCGTCGTCGTCGAGGGTGTACGTGGCGTCGATGCGCTCCGCGGCATCCGCGACGTCGTCATCGTCGTCGCCGCGCACGACCAGGTCGCGCTGCTCGAGCACCGCGTTGTCGATCGCGGCGGCCGCGTCCTCGAGTCCGAGGAACCGGTACGCCTCGACGACGGCGTCGCTCGGGTAGACGTCGTCGTACGCATGGAGCTCGACGGCGTTGAGGAGCCCGCCGTTGGTCACGAGCCCATGGAAGGTCAGCACGGTGAGCAGGGCGACATCGCCGGGTCGGCTCGCCTCGGCCGGCGAGGCGAGGTCGAGGGCGCGGTTCCAGATGGCTTCGACGTGAGCGCTCATGGGTCCACGGTACGCGCTCGCGGACCTGCGTCACATGGCTCGAGCGGCATCCGCGCGTCTCTAAGATGAGAGGTCGGGGCCGGTAGCGGCCCGCCGGCCCGGGTGGCCGGCCTTCTCCCGGGAGTGTTGTGCAGTGGCGCTGATCGTCCAGAAGTACGGCGGGTCGTCGGTCGCCGACGCCGAGAGCATCAAGCGCGTCGCGAAGCGGATCGTCGACGCGCGTCGCGCCGGACACGACGTCGTGGTCGCCGTCAGTGCGATGGGCGACACGACCGACGAGCTCCTCGATCTCGCCCACGCGGTCGCCCCGATCCCGGCGCCGCGCGAGCTCGACATGCTGCTGTCGTCGGGGGAGCGGATCTCCATGGCGCTGCTGGCGATGGCCATCCACTCCATGGGCTTCGAGGCGCGCTCGCTCACCGGCAGCCAGGCCGGGATGATCACCACCGCCCACCACGGTGCGGCGCGCATCGTGGACGTCACGCCCGTCCGCGTGCGCGAAGCGCTCGACGAGGGCGCCATCGTGATCGTCGCCGGATTCCAGGGCTTCAACCGCGACACCCGTGACATCACCACGCTCGGCCGCGGCGGGTCCGACACCACGGCGGTCGCCCTGGCGGCCGCGCTCGGCGCCGACGTGTGCGAGATCTACAGCGACGTCGACGGCATCTTCACTGCCGACCCGCGCGTGGTCCCCAACGCCCGCAAGCTCAGCACCGTCGGCGCCGAGGAGATGCTCGAGCTCGCCGCCAACGGCGCCAAAGTCCTGTACATCCGTGCGGTGGAGTACGCTCGCCGCCACGGCGTCTTGATCCATGCCCGCTCGACGTTCAGCTCGGGGGTCGGCACGTTCGTGCTCGGACCCGGGATGACGGTTCCCGAGGGGGTCGAAGGAGGAGAAGTGGAAGAGCCGATCGTCGCCGGTGTCGCGACCGACCTCAGCCAGGCCAAGATCACCGTCATCGGCGTGCCCGACGTCCCCGGCAAGGCCGCGGAGATCTTCAAGATCGTGGCGCGCAGCGGAGCGAACGTCGACATGATCGTCCAGAACGTCTCCGCCGCCGCGACCGGCCGCACCGACATCTCGTTCACGCTGCCCAAGGCCGACGCTTCGGCGGCGCTGCGGGCGCTGGCCGCCGAGCAGCAGCAGGTCGGGTTCGAGAGCCTCGTGCACGACGACCAGATCGGCAAGCTGTCGGTCGTCGGGGCGGGCATGCGCGCGCACTCGGGCGTCTCTGCGACGCTGTTCGAGGCGCTGTCGACGGCGGGCGTCAACATCGAGATGATCTCGACCTCAGAGATCCGCATCTCGGTCGTCGTCCGCGGCGACGAGCTGGCCGACGCGGCGCGCGTGGTGCACACCGCCTACGGCCTCGACGGCGACACCGAGGCTGTCGTCTACGCCGGCTCCGGCCGCTGAGGACCGCCCCGCCGTCGCGCGCCGTCTCCTCGGTCGTTGAGCGAGCGTCTCGTCGGTCGTTGAGCGAGCGCAGCGAGTCGAAACGTCGCCCCCGTTTCGTCTCGTCGCTGCGCTCCTCGCTCACCGACCGGTGGCGCGGCCGTCTCCTCGCTCGTTGAGCGAGCGCAGCGAGTCGAAACGTCGTTCCCGTTTCGTCTCGTCGCTGCGCTCCTCGCTCAACGACCGGTGGCGCGCCCGTCTCGTCGGTCGTTGAGCGAGCGCAGCGAGTCGAAACGTCGTTCCCGTTTCGTCTCGTCGCTGTGCTCCTCGCTCAACGCCCGGTGGCGCGCCCGTCTCGTCGGTCGTTGAGCGAGCGCAGCGAGTCGAAACGTCGTTCCCGTTTCGTCTCGTCGCTGTGCTCCTCGCTCAACGACCGGTTGCGCGGCCGTCTCGCCGCACCGCCTCAGCCGCGGTCGGCGAGCCAGTCGGCGAAGGTCGGACCGAGGCGCAGCGCGTCGGGGCCGGGGAGCGCGAGCCCGGCGCGCATGCCGCGCATCTGCGCTCCCGGCAGGCTCACGGCGATGACTGGCCCGCGCCGCCCCTGATGGCGCACCCACGCGCGGATCATGTCGGCCAGGTCCTCCTCGCGGGGGCCCGCGATGTCGGTCGCCCGACCCGCCGCGGGCGCCTCGACCAGCCCCGCGAGGTGGGCGGCCACCTCGGCCGCCGCGATCGGCTGGGTGCGGGCGTGCGGAGCCAGCTGGATCGGCCCGAGTCTCGCCTGCCCGGACACCTGGCCCGCGAACTCGTGGAACTGCGTCGCCCGCACGATCGTCGACGGCACGGGGCTCTGCGTCCAGACCGCCTCCTGCGCGACCTTGCCCGCGTAGTAGCCGTGCGGATTCCGGTCGATCCCCACGATGGACAGGAGCACGGCGTGCCCGACGCCGGCGCGCGCGGCCCCGGCGAGCAGCGTCTCGGAGGCCGTGCGGAAGAACGCCCTCGACTCCTCGGCGCTCATGGTGCCGATGCTCGACGCGTCGATCACGGCGTCCGCGCCCGCCAACGCCGCGTCGAGCCCCTGCCCGGTGCCGAGGTCGACGCCCGTCGACCGGGCCATCACGACGGCCTCGTGTCCGCGGGCCCGCACGGCGGCGACGATCTCGCGTCCGACGGTTCCGGTTCCTCCTGCGACGGCGATCCTCATGGGGTGTCCTCTCTCTGATCGGTCGCTTCATCGACGACGCAGCAGGCCAGAATGTGAGGTGGACCCGGCCGCCCCGGCGGGTCCGGGGAGGTGGGCGTGGAGAGCACCCTGCTGGCCGAGCGGCCGACACTCGTGGCCGCGGCGCTGCGCATGCTCGGCACGAGGGCGGATGCCGAGGACGCCGTACAGGAGGCGTACACGCGGTGGCTGCGCCTCGACGACGCGGAGCGCGACGCCATCCGCTCGCCCGGTGCATGGCTGATGCGCGTGACGGGACGGATCTGCCTCGACATGCTCGGCTCGGCGCGCGCGCGCCGCGAGCGGTACGTGGGCGAGTGGCTCCCGGAGCCGGTGCCGGCGTACGCGTCGCCCGCGGACGATCCGTCCGAGGCGGTCGAGCGCGCCGACAGCGTCTCGACGGCGCTGCTGCTCGTGCTCGAGACCCTCACGCCCGCCGAGCGGGTGGCCTTCGTGCTCCACGACGTCTTCGCCCTGTCGTTCGCCGAGATCGCCGAGGTCGTGGGCCGCACGCCGGCCGCCTGCCGCCAGCTCGCGACGTCCGCCCGCCGCCATGTGGGGCAGCGCCGTGGTGCCGGTGTTCCGCCCGAGCGTCACTCGGCACTCGTGGCGGCCTTCGCCGAGGCGGCGGGCTCCGGCTCGCTCGAGGCGCTCGTGGGCATCCTCGACCCCGATGTGGTGCTGCGCTCCGACGGCGGCGGGATCGTGTCGGCGGCCCGGCGACCGGTGCGCGGCGCGGACGACGTGGCCCGGTTCCTGCTGGGCCTTGCCCGCAAGCTCCCGGCGGCCACGTACGAGCACGTCGTCCACGGCGACGGGGACGGCCTCCTCATCCGGCTCGACGGCGAGGTGTCGGCGGTCGTCTCGTTCGCCACGGACGGCGACCGCGTCACGGACATCTGGATGATGCGCAATCCCGAGAAGCTGGGCAGCTGGCGCTGATCGCGCGCGGGCGTCCGGCCCGTCGGGCGGCCGGTAGAATCGGCGACACGCCCGCTCGGGCACCTCACCCGCATCGCCGTACTCGTCGCAAGGATCCACCATGACCCGCATCTCCGAATCCGGACTCTCCGTCGCCGTCGTCGGCGCCACCGGCCAGGTCGGGACGGTCATGCGCGAGATCCTCGCCGAGCGCTCGTTCCCGATCCGCGAGCTGCGGCTGTTCGCGACGGCCCGCAGCGCCGGGACGGCGGTGGAGTTCGGCGGCGAGACGATCGTCGTCGAGGACGTCGCGACCGCCGATCCGTCCGGGATCGACATCGCGCTCTTCAGCGCCGGCGCCACCGGCTCGCGCGCGCACGCGCCGCGGTTCGCGGAGGCCGGCGCCGTCGTCATCGACAACTCCAGCGCCTGGCGGATGGACCCCGACGTGCCGCTCGTGGTCAGCGAGGTCAACCCGCACGCGATCGAGGATCTGCCCAAGGGCATCATCGCCAACCCGAACTGCACCACCATGGCCGCGATGCCGGTGCTGGCGCCGCTCCACCGCGAAGCCGGACTCGAGCGTCTCGTCGTGAGCACCTACCAGGCGGTGTCGGGCTCCGGCCTCGCGGGTGCGCAGGAGCTTCTCGGGCAGGTCGAGGGCGTCCTGGCCCAGGGCCGCACGCTCGACCTCGTCCACGACGGCGGTGCGGTGGACTTCCCCCAGCCGGAGAAGTACGTGGCGCCGATCGCGTTCGATGTGATCCCGCTGGCCGGCAACCTGGTCGACGACGGTCTGAACGAGACCGACGAGGAGAAGAAGCTCCGCAACGAGAGCCGCAAGATCCTCGAGCTGCCGGGCCTCCGCGTCGCCGGCACCTGTGTGCGCGTCCCGGTCTTCACGGGTCACTCGCTCTCGATCCACGCCGAGTTCGCCCACGACATCACGCCCGACCGCGCACGGGAGATCCTGGCGTCGGCTCCCGGAGTCGCACTCGAGGAGGTGCCGACCCCGCTCCAGGCCGCCGGCAACGACCCGAGCTACGTCGGCCGCATCCGCGAAGACCAGTCGGCGCCCGAGGGCAAGGGCCTCGTGCTGTTCGTCAGCAACGACAACCTGCGCAAGGGAGCGGCGCTGAACGCCGTGCAGATCGCCGAGCTCGTCGCGGCGCGCCTGACCGCCGCCGTCTGAGACCGCGTCGCCTCGCCGCGGACGGCGGTTGCCGTGGGCGAAAGAACGCCGCTCCTTTCCGGATGCCGTGGCGGCCCGCCGTCGGGGCCGGGGAAAACCGGGCCTAGACTGGGACATCGTGAGTGAACCAGTCGATGTCGTCCTGATCGGCGGTGGCATCATGAGCGCCACCCTCGGAACCCTGCTGAAGCAGCTGCAGCCGGAGTGGAAGATCGTCGTCTGCGAACGGCTGTCGGAGGTCGCTCAGGAGTCGTCCAACGCCTGGAACAACGCGGGCACCGGCCACGCCGCCCTGTGCGAGCTGAACTACATGCCCGAGGGCCCCGACGGCTCGGTCGACCCGGCCAAGGCGGTCGCGATCAACGAGCAGTTCCAGCAGAGCCGTCAGCTGTGGACCTCGCTCATCGAGCGGGGCGTGCTGGATGAGCCGTCGACGTTCATCAACGCCACCCCGCACATGACCTTCGTGCGCGGCGAGAAGGACGTCGCGTACCTGAAGAAGCGCTACGAGGCGCTGCGGACCCAGCCGCTGTTCGCGGGGATCGAGTACTCCGAGGATTCGCGCGTCATCAACCAGTGGGCACCGCTGCTCATGCAGAAGCGACGCAAGGGCGAGCCCTTCGCCGCGACCCGGGTACCCGCCGGCACCGACGTGGACTTCGGCGCCCTCACCCGGCAGCTGTTCGCCCACCTCGAGGAGCAGGGCGTCGAGGTGGTCACCAACCGCGAGGTCCGCAACCTCAGCCGCCAGAAGGACGGCACCTGGAAGGTGTCGTACCGGAACTCCCTCGGCAAGACGCCCGGCAGCCTCAACGCCCGATTCGTGTTCGTGGGCGCGGGAGGGTGGGCGATCAAGCTCCTGCAGCGCTCGGGCATCCCCGAGATCAAGGGCTACGGCGTCTTCCCCATCGGCGGCCAGTGGCTGAAGACCAGCAACCCGGCCATCGTCGCCCAGCACAAGGCGAAGGTGTACTCCCAGGCCTCCGTCGGGGCGCCGCCCATGTCGGTGCCGCACCTGGACACCCGGGTGGTCGACGGCGAGGCGTCGCTCCTGTTCGGCCCGTTCGCGACGTTCAGCCCGAAGTTCCTGAAGAACGGCCGCATCACCGACATCGTCGCGCAGGTGCGTCCGGGGAACCTGTGGCCGATGATCAAGGTCGCCATCGACAACCCCGGCCTCATCGGCTACCTGGTGAGCGAGCTGCTGAAGAACCACAAGAAGAAGGTGGACTCGCTGCGGACGTTCATGCCCACGGCGAAGGACGAGGACTGGGAGCTCCTGCAGGCCGGCCAGCGTGCGCAGGTCATGAAGAAGGATCCCGAGAAGGGCGGCGTGCTGCAGTTCGGCACGGAGGTCGTCAGCTCCGCCGACGGCTCCATCGCCGGCCTGCTGGGTGCCTCGCCGGGTGCCTCGACCGCCGCGTCCATCATGCTGGGGCTCCTGAGGACCTGCTTCCCCGACCGGATGCCCGGGTGGGAGCCCGCGCTGCGCGAACTCATCCCGAGCTACGGCGACACCCTGAACACGCGGCCCGAGGTGGCGGAGGAGTCCCTGCGCACCACCGCCGCGGCACTGAAGATCAACCCCTGATCAGTGGCGAAGCTCTACTTCCGCTACGGCGCGATGAACTCCGGGAAGTCCACCGCGCTGCTGCAGGCAGCCTTCAACTACGAGGAGCGCGGTCAGCACGTGCTGCTGGCCAAGCCCGAGATCGACACCAAGGGCGCCGACCGCATCTCCAGTCGTCTGGGTGTGGAGCGGCTCGTGGACTTCCTCATCGCCCCGGGCGACGACCTGCGCTCGCTGTTCGCCGAACACCGTGACCGCGTGCGTCGCGTGGCCGAGCAAGAGGCCCTGATCCCCGAGTCCAGCGCCACGGGAGCGCGGTACGACGTGGCGTGCCTCATGATCGACGAGGCGCAGTTCCTGACGGCGGCGCAGGTCGACGACCTCCTGCGGATCGTGGTCGAGGACCGCATCCCCGTGCTCGCCTACGGCATCCGCACGGACTTCCAGACCCGCGCCTTCCCGGGCTCCGCGCGCCTCATGGAGCTCGCGCACAGTCTGGAGGAGCTGAAGACCATCTGCCGCTGCGGACGGAAGGCGCTGTTCAACGCGCGGCTCGTGGGCGGGCGGTTCGTCTTCGACGGCGATCAGGTCGCGATCGACCAGCTGAGCGCCGACCGTGTCACGTACGAGTCGATGTGCGCCGAGTGCTACCTCCGCGAGTCCGGCGGGCGCCTCAGCTGACCCGGCGTCCCGCTCGCCCGTTGTCGCGCTCGGTCTTGTAACGTTTCAGCGCAATCCTGGCGCGGCCAGACCACAGACGGTAGTGTGACCAGACCACGGAAGGGAACCATGAGCGACTCCACACCGGCACGCGCCTGGCGCGTCGTGCTCGAGAAGATCGAGTCCGACCTGCTCGAAGGCAGGCTCGGACCCGGCGACCGGCTTCAGCCCGAACGCGAGCTCGCCACGACGCTGGGGGTGGGACGGTCGAGCGTGCGGGAGGCGCTGCGCGTGCTCGAGGTGATGGGCCTCATCCGCACCGCCACCGGCTCGGGTCCCACCTCCGGCGCGATCGTGACGGCGACGCCCCACGGCGGCCTGGCGCAGTTCCTGCGCCTGCAGGTGGCGGCGCAGGGCTTCCCGATCCCCGACGTGTACGAGACGCGGCTCCTGCTCGAGGAGTGGGCGGTCGGGCACCTCGCTGCGCAGGCCGAGCCCGATCTCGGCCCGGCGCGGGCGACTCTCGAAGCGATGACGGCCGAGGGGCTCACCGCCGAGGAGTTCCTGGCGCTGGACACCCAGTTCCATCTGCGGCTCACCGACGCGGCGGGCAACATCGTGGTGGCCGCCACCATGGCGGGGCTGCGCACCACCATCGAGAGCTACATCCGGGCCGGGGCAGAGCGCATCCCCGACTGGCAGGGCACCGCCTCCCGTCTCCGGCACGAACACGCCGAGGTCGTCCACGCGATCGAGGCGGGCGACGCCGAGCGCGCCCGGGAGGTCCTGCGCGCCCACATCACGGGCTACTACGCCGACGCCGGCCTCCCGGCACCCGCGCACAGCCTCTGACCGGGCGCCGGAGCCCCGCGGGGCGACACGAGAGAGACGAGACACCACCATGGTCCAGCGGCAGCTGCCCAAGATCTCCGAGCTCCTGGAGCTCATGCAGTTCAAGAAGCCCGAGCTCGACGGCACGAAGCGGCGCCTGGACGCGGCGCTGACGATCGCCGACCTGCGCGCGATCGCGAAGCGGCGCACGCCCAAGGCGGCGTTCGACTACACCGACGGCGCCGCGGAGGGCGAGCTGTCCCTCGCCCGGGCACGGCAGGCGTTCGAGGACATCGAGTTCCACCCCGACATCCTGCGTCCCGCCGAGCACGTGGACACGTCGGTCGAGATCCTCGGCGGGCCCTCCGCGCTCCCGTTCGGCATCGCCCCCACGGGCTTCACCCGCCTCATGCAGACCGAAGGGGAGGTGGCCGGCGCATCCGCGGCTGCCGCAGCCGGCATCCCGTTCACGCTCTCCACGCTCGGCACCACCTCGATCGAGAACGTCCGGGCCGCCAACCCGCACGGACGCAACTGGTTCCAGCTCTACGTCATGCGGGAGCGCGAGCTCTCGTACGGGCTCGTGAAGCGCGCCGCGGACGCCGGGTTCGACACGCTCATGTTCACGGTCGACACGCCGATCGCCGGCGCCCGCCTGCGCGACAAGCGGAACGGCTTCTCCATCCCACCGCAGCTCACGGTCGGCACGATCGTCAACGCCATCCCGCGCCCCTGGTGGTGGATCGATTTCCTCACGACGCCCAAGCTCGAGTTCGCCTCGTTCACGACCACCGGCGGGACGGTGGGGGAGCTCCTCAACGCCGCGATGGACCCGACCATCAGCTACGACGATCTCGCGGTGATCCGCGAGATGTGGCCCGGCAGGATCGTCGTCAAGGGTGTGCAGAACGTGCCGGACTCGAAGCGGCTCGTGGACCTCGGCGTCGACGGCATCGTGCTGTCCAATCACGGCGGGCGCCAGCTCGACCGTGCGCCGATCCCCTTCCACCTGCTGCCGAAGGTCGTGCGCGAGGTCGGCAAGGACGCCACCGTCATGATCGACACGGGCATCATGAACGGTGCCGACATCGTGGCGTCGGTCGCCCTCGGCGCCAAGTTCACGCTCATCGGCCGCGCGTACCTCTACGGCCTGATGGCGGGCGGACGGCGCGGGGTCGACCGCACGATCGCGATCCTCCGCTCCGAGATCGAGCGCACGATGACCCTCCTGGGCGTCTCGTCGCTCGCGGAGCTGGAGCCTCGTCACGTCACGCAGCTGCAGCGTCTCACCCCCGTCCTGGCGCCCGCGCCGCGGCGGGCGCCGACGCGCGTGAAGGCCTAGCGCTGCGGGGGCGGAGGCTCAGCGCGACGGAAGCGTCGGGATGAGCGCCTCGAGGTAGTCGACCGTGTCCTCCCAGCCGGTCACCGCGTGGCAGGCGACGCCCATCGCGAGCACCGGGTAGTCGTTCCCGTGCTCGTCGAGGCGGTCCCCGACGAAGAGCATGTCGTCGAGGGGGATGCCGGTCTGCTCCGCGAGGCGCGTCATGCCGTAGGCCTTGTCGATGCCGCGGCGGGTGATGTCGACCGAGGTGGAGCCGCCCGAGCGGACCTCGAGGTCGGGGATGCGCGCGGCCACGGCGTCGCGGAGGGCGTTCTTCTTCGCCCCGGTCGGATCCCAGGCGGTCTTCGCGTCGACCGGTGCGGTCTGGCCGAGTGCCGAGAAGGTGATCTGCGAGCCGCGGTCCTCCAGGATGTCGCCCCAGGTCTCCGACTCCCAGACGCCCAGGCGGCGCGCCTCCTCTTCGACCGCGGCGAGGGCGCGCTGCTTCTCGTCGTCGGTGAGGGCGTGCGCGTAGACGGTGCGGACGCCGTCGGCCTCGAGGCGGTAGTACTGCGTTCCGCACGTGGGAAGCAGGTGGAACCGTCCCAGGACCTCGGCCTCGGTCGCCGGCAGCCGGTCGACGACCTGGGACTGGAACTGCAGCAGCTGTCCGCCGGAGATGATCGCGACCTCGACCCGCTCGGCGAGGGCGAGCAGCAGCTCGCCCATGCGCGGCGAGATGGCGCTCTTGGAGGGGGCGAGCGTGTCGTCGAGGTCGAAGGCGACGAGGCGGGGCGTGGTCATGGCGCGTACTCCGTATCGGCGGTTATGCGAAAGGCTCCGCCCGTGATCGAAATCAAAGGCGGAGCCTCGTGCAGTCGGGGTGACAGGATTTGAACCTGCGGCCTCGTCGTCCCGAACGACGCGCGCTACCAAGCTGCGCCACACCCCGTGGCAACCCTCCGAGTCTACCCCGTTCCGGCGCTCACACCGAATCGGGACGCGTGATGGGCAGCAGTCGCAGCACCGAGACCTCGGGGCGGCACCCGAAGCGCACCGGCGCGTAGATGGAGTGGCCGAGCCCGGCGCTGACGTTGAGGGGCACCGAGCGGCTCCCGTGATGCCAGGTGCTGAGGCCGCGCGCCTGGTCGAGGGGGATGTCGCAGTTGGCGACCAGGGCGTTCGGGGAGAACGGGACGCGGACCTGGCCGCCGTGGGTGTGCCCGGCGATCAGCATGTCGGCGCCGAGATCTGTGAAGCGGTCGAGCACGCGACGGTAGGGGGCGTGGGTGACGCCCAGGGTGAGCCCCGCCTCCCGGGGGACCTGCCACCAGCGCCCGCGGCGGACCCGCTGAAGGGCCCCGGCCGCGGCGTCGAGCTCGTCCCAGTCGCGATGGGCGTCGTCCACGCCGAAGCCGTCGATCGTGAGGCCGCCGACGGTCAGCCGCGCGGCGGTGTTGTCCAGATCGGTCCAGCCGAGCTCATCGGCGAAGTAGGCGTCCATGGCGGGGGTGTCGAGCCGCTCGGCGCGACGCTTGTGGCCCGACGGACCGGAGAAGTAGTGGAGCGGGTTGCGCGCCGTCGGACCGACGACGTCGTTGGACCCGTGCACGAAGAATCCCGGGATCCCGCGCAGGGGCGCGAAGGCCGCGCGGATGCCGTCGAGCCCGTCGGCATGTCCGAGGTTGTCGCCGGTGTTCACGACGAGGTCGGGCTGCGTCTGCTCGGCGATCTCGGCGATCCAACGCTGTTTGCGGTGCTGCCACGGCGCCATATGGGCGTCGGAGAGGTGGAGGACGGTCAGTGGCGCGCTGCCGGGCGGGAGCACGGCGAGGTCGTGACGGCGGACCGTGAACAGGTACCGCTCGATCCCGATGCCCCAGATCGCCGAGCCGACGCCGACCGCCCCCATGACTCCGAGAGGAGCCATGAGGGCGGTGCGAAGCGGCGTGCGGGCGCTCAGTCGTCGTTCCCGTCGTTGCCGTTGCCGTTCCCGGGACCGCCGCAGTTGGCGGCCTGGTACTGGATCGTGATCTGCGTGTTGCGGCCGACCATCGTTCCGGCGGCCGGATCGGTGCCGGTGACGACGCCCTGCGGCGGGGCGCCCTCCTGCTGCGTGCACTCGCGGTCGATCCGGCCGAACCCGGCGGCCCGCAGCGCGTTCTCGGCGTCATCGGGCGTTCCGCCCACCGACGGGACGGCCACGCCCTCGCCGTTGCTGGGGGTGATCGTGACGCTGGTCCCCCCGGCCACGCGGCCGGCGCCCGGGCTCTGCTCGACGATCGTGCCTGCCTTCTCGGTCGCGTCGATGGCGTCCGCCACCGTCACCGAGAAGCCCGCGGACCGCAGGGTCGAGGTCGCCTCGTCGATGCTCATGCCGATGACGCTCGGGAGGGTGACGTACACCTGCTTGGTGAGCTCCTCGTCGGGGCTCGGGAAGTCGTCGCCGCCGTACTTGGCGTTGGCCGCGCGCTGCATCTCGGGCCAGATGCCGTTGCGGATGCGCGAGAGGCGGTAGCCCGACTCGTAGTAGTTGTCGAGTCGGGTGTTGACCCATTCGCCGTTCTTCTTCTTGGCGTTGGCGTTGCCGACCCAGACCACCGTGGTGACCTCGGAGCTCGATCCGTCCATCCAGGTGTGGAGGAACTGGTGGATACCGGTCTTGCCGAAGATGGGCGTGCCGTCGTAGGTGCGCGCGCCCGAGCCGGTGCCGTCGGCCTTCATGACGCCCTCGAGCGTGTAGGCGGCGGTGGAGGCGACGGCCTCGCTGAGGACGCGCTCGCACTTGGTGTCGGGGATCGCATGGTCGCTGCCGTCGGCGTTGAGCACGCGGTCGATCACCTTCGACTCGCAGAGGATGCCGTTCGACGCGATCGCGGCGTACGCCTGCGCCATGTCGATCGGCGCCACGTTGGCGTCTCCGAGGACGTTGTAGGGAACGTTGGCCGAGAGGCCGGAGCCTTCGGGCACCTCGTCGAGGGGAGTGCCGTCACCGCGCATGACGCCCATCTGCATGGCGACCTGGTTGGTGCTGCACACCGAGATCTTCTCCGCCATGGCCAGGAAGCCGGAGTTCAGCGAGTCCTTCGTGAACCGGTAGACGGAGCCCGTGTAGCCGGAGTTGTTCTCGAAGTTTCCGATGTGGTTGGTCTGACCCGAGTTGTCGGCGTACTGGTCGCGGGTCGCACCGTCGCAGGTGTTCACCTTCTTCAGGCCCGTGCGGCCATTGAGCATCTCGTTGACGGAATGCCCTTCCTGCAGCCAGTTGACGAGGCTGAAGACCTTGTAGGTCGATCCGGCCGAGTGGCCGCTGCCGCCGCCGTTCTGCTTGCGGACGTTGTAGTTGACCTGGGTGGTCGAGGGGTCGTCGGTCTTCGTGCTGTACGGACGGTTCTGCACCATCGACAGCACACGCCCGGTGCCCACCTCCACTTGCACGCCGGAGGCGCCGAGGTCCATGTAGTCCACGCTCGCCGGCACGATGTCGATCGCGTCGTTGGCGGCCTTCTGCAGGTCGTAGTCGAGCGTCGTGTAGACCTTCAGGCCACCGCGGCGCAGTGCGGCGGCGCGCTCCTCCTTCGACTCGCCGAAGGCGGGATCGGTGCGGATGATCGACACCACGTACTCGCAGAAGAACTGCGCGCCCTTGGCCTGGCTGCAGCCCTGCTTGCGCTGGCTGATCTTCGGCTCGATCGGCGAGGCCTTCGCCTCGTCGTACTCCGCCCGCGTGATCTTGCCGTCGGCGAGCATGCGGCCGAGCACGTAGTCGCGGCGCTTGAGGGTGTCGGCGTAGCCGTCGGCCTCGCCGTTGCGGGCGTTGCCGGCCTTGTCGGTCCAGGTGCCCTTGGGCTTGTCGATGCGGAAGGTGTTCGGCTCCTGCACCATGCCGGCGATCGTGGCCGCCTGAGCGATGGTGAGCTTGGCCGCGGTGGTGCTGAAGTAGTACTGCGCCGCAGCGCCGATGCCGTACACGGTCCCGCCGAAGGACGAGATGTTCAGGTAGCCGAGGAGGATGTCGTTCTTCTCGTACTCCTTCTCGAGCTGGATCGCGTAGCGCATCTCCTGGAGCTTGCGCTGGTAGCCCTCGGCGCCCTCGTTGACCGTGGTCTGGAGGAAGCAGGCCCGCACCTCCTCCTCGCTCGCGGCGTCGAACTCGCAGTTCTGCTGGAGGACGTTCTTCACGTACTGCTGCGTGATCGTCGAGCCGCCTCGCGTGCTGCTGCCCGAGGCGTTGCCCGCCAGGGCCTTCAGGGTGCCCATGAGGTCCACGCCGCCGTGCGTGTAGAAGTTCTTGTCCTCGCTGGAGAGGATCGCGTCGTACATCACCGGGTTGACCTGGTCGTACGTGACCGGGATGCGGTTCTGGTCGTAGAACTGCGCCATGAGCACGTTCTTGCCGTCGGCGTTCTTCTTGTAGATGCGCGTCGGCAGCATGAGCGACGCGGGCTCGAGATAGCTCGGCATCTTGTCGAACATGGTGATGGCGCTCGAGGCCGCATATCCGGACACGGCGATGGCGGGGGTCACGGTGGCGGTGATCAGCACGCCGGCCACGGTGCTCAGACCGATGAGGCCCAGAAGGCCGCCGAGCACGCCGGTGGCTGTCCGTTTCGATTGGGGCATAGGCTTGATCGTAAGGGAATTACCTGGGGGAACCCTCGGTAGGGCCCGCATGCCGCGCCTATCCGCGCCGTCGCAAGGGAGCACCCGATGACCACGTGGGAGTACCTCACCACGCCGCTGCTGATCCACAACACCGCCGCGATCCTCAACAACTGGGGCAAGCAGGGGTGGGAACTCGTGCAGGTCGTGCCCGGTCCCGAGGGCGGCCTCGTCGCCTACTTCAAGCGTCCCGCCGGCGGCGGCGCCGCCAACGCAGGGCTCGGCGCGGCCGCTCAGGCCGCGCAGCAGTTCGAGGGGGCGTGATGAGCGTCTCGCAGCGTCTGGCCGAGCTCGGCATCGAGCTCCCCCCGGTCGTCCCGCCGGTCGCCGCCTACGTGCCGGCGACGGTGCACGGCGGGCTCGTCTACACGGCGGGTCAGCTCCCGATGGTCTCGGGCGTCCTCCCGGCCACCGGCAAGGTCGGTGACGGTCACGGGCTCGTGCCGCCCGCCGACGCGCAGGCCTACGCCCGCCAGTGCGCGCTCAACGCCATCGCCGCCGCTGCGGCCGCTGCGGGCGGTGTGGACAATCTGTCCCGGGTCGTCAAGGTCACCGGCTTCGTGGCGTCCGTCCCCGAGTTCACCGGGCAGCCGGTCGTCGTCAACGGCGCGAGCGAACTGCTCGGCCAGGTCTTCGGCGAGGCGGGCGTCCACGCGCGCTCCGCCGTCGGCGTGACGGTCCTGCCCCTCGACAGCCCCGTCGAGGTCGAGGTCGTCTTCGCCCTCGCCTGACCCCGCTCGTCCCACTTCCTGCGGGGCATGTCCCACTTCCTGCGGGGCATGTCCCACTTTCGGTCGCTTCGCTAACTGCTGAGCAACCGAAAGTGGGACACGCCTGCGGCGGCGAGCCCGGCGCTACTTCACCTGGGCGGAGATCACCGACATCACGGCGGTGTCGGCCAGGGTCGTCGTATCGCCGACCTCGCGCCCCTCGGCGACGTCGCGCAGCAGCCGGCGCATGATCTTGCCGGACCGCGTCTTGGGCAGCTCGCCGACGATGTACACGTCGCGCGGCCTCGCGATCGGCCCGATCTGCTCGCCGACCCATGACCGCAGCGCACCGGCGAGGCCCTCGGGGGAGTGGGCGTCGAGGTAGGACTGCTTGATGATGACGAAGGCCACCACGGCCTGGCCCGTCGTCTCGTCCGTCGCGCCCACCACCGCCGCTTCGGCGACGGCCTCGTTCCCGACGAGGGCCGACTCGATCTCGGTCGTCGACAGACGATGGCCCGACACGTTCATCACGTCGTCGACGCGTCCGAGGAACCAGACGTCGCCGTCGTCGTCCAGGCGTGCGCCGTCGCCGGCGAAGTAGTAGCCCTGCTTCTCGAACTTCTCCCAGTAGGTCTCGCGGAAGCGCTCCGGGTCTCCCCAGATGCCGCGGAGCATGCTGGGCCACGGCTTGGTGATGACCAGGAGTCCGCCGTTGCCGTTGCCGACGTGCTCGCCGTTGTCGTCGACGACGTCGATCGAGATGCCGGGAAGCGGCACCTGGGCCGACCCGGGCTTGGTCTCGGTGACCCCCGGCAGGGCGGACACCATGATCGCGCCGGTCTCCGTCTGCCACCACGTGTCGACGATGGGAGCCGTCTTGCCGCCGATGATCTTGCGGTACCACATCCACGCCTCGGGGTTGATGGGCTCGCCCACCGATCCCAGCAGGCGCAGGGAGGAGAGGTCGAACTGCTGCGGGATGGCCCGGCCGAGCTTCATGAAGGAACGGATCGCCGTCGGGGCGGTGTAGAGGACGGTGACCCCGTACTTCTCGACGAGCTCCCACCAGCGTCCGGGGTGGGGCGTGTCGGGCGTGCCCTCGTAGAGCACCTGGGTGGCGCCGTTGGCGAGCGGCCCGTAGGCGACGTACGAGTGCCCCGTGATCCAGCCGATGTCGGCGGTGCACCAGAACACGTCGGTCTCGGGGTGCAGGTCGTGGACCACCTTGTTGGTGAAGGTCGCCTGCGTGAGGTACCCGCCGGAGGTGTGGAGGATGCCCTTGGGCTTCCCGGTCGTTCCGGAGGTGTACAGGATGAACAGCGGGTTCTCGGCGGGGAAGGGCTGCGCCTCGTGCTCGGGGGACGCGGCGGGCACGACATCGTGCCACCACAGGTCGCGGTCGGCGTCCCACGGCACCTCGTCGCCGGTGCGCTTGACCACCAGCACGTGCTCGACCGTGCCCTGCGGCCCCGCGCCGCGATCGGCGAGGGCCTGATCGACGGCCGGCTTCAGAGGGGAAACCCGGCCCTTGCGGTAACCGCCGTCCGCGGTGATGACGAGCTTCGCGCCCGCGTCGTCGATCCGGGTGCGCAGGCTGTCGGCCGAGAATCCGCCGAAGATCACGGAGTGGATCGCGCCGACGCGGGCGACGGCGAGCATCGCGGCGATGGCCTCGGGGATCATCGGCATGTAGATCGCGACGCGGTCGCCCTGTCCCACGCCCAGCTCGCCGAGGACGTTGGCGACCCGCTTGACCTCCTCGGTGAGCTCGGCGTAGCTGATGCGTCGCTCGTCGCCCGGCTCGCCCTCCCACAGCAGGGCGATGCGGTCGCCGTCGCCCGCCTCCACGTGACGGTCGAGGCAGTTGTACGCGACGTTCAGCTCGCCGTCGGCGAACCACTGTGCGAACGGGGGGTTGGACCAGTCCAGCACCTGTGAGAACGGGGTGTGCCAGTGGAGCGCCCGCGCCTGCTCCGCCCAGAACGCCTCGCGGTCGGCCTCTGCTTCGCGGTAGAGATCGGCAGTCGCGACGGCATTCTTGGCGAACTCCTCGCTCGGCGGGAACCGGCGGTCCTCGGTCAGCAGGTGGTCGATCTGGCTGCTCATGCGCGCTCCTTTGCGGCTTGTGCTCACGGGACGACGGCGGGCTCCGTGACGATTCCGGTCAATCTAGCCGGGTCCCAAATCCGCACACTACCGCCGATAGTGGGTGATCCATGCGGACCGATATATCAGTTCGCCACGCGCCGACGGTGTTTTGCGGTCGCGGAGCCGTTGCGTATGCTCGGACCCGGCCGAACTCAGATTCTGGCGCAACGACGTGTCGCGATCCCCCGTAGCGAACGTCGTTCCGGGCGGCATCCTTCCCCCCAAAGGATGCCGCCCCTCTCCATCTCCGGGGCTCCTCCCCAGCACGGGGCTTCGTCCGGCCGTCCACCGGCCTCCGGAACACCGCGATCGGCAGGTGTGGCGCCGCCTACGGTCATGCCATGCCCGAAGCCTTCGTCGTCCGACCGCGCGGTGACGTCGCCGTTCCGCCCGGCCCGCGGTCGCCGGGGGAGCTCGTCGTCACCGAGCCTTCCCCGGCGTCGCGTCGGCGCGGATCCTCCACGCGGCGACGCGCGGTGCCCGACCATCCGGCAGTGGCATCGCTCCTGCCGCATCTGTCCGACCCCGACGTCACCGACGTCTTCGTCAACGGCTCCGGCGGGCTGTTCGTCGACCGCGGGCGGGGCGCCGAACGCGTCGCCGGATGGCAGGCGGACGCCCAGGCGGTGCGCGAGCTCGCGGTGGCCCTCGTCGGGATCGGCGGCCGCCACCTCGACGACCTGACGCCGCTCGTCGACGTGCGCTGGGAGCAGGGCGCTCGCGTGCACGCCGTCCTGCCGCCGGTCGCCCGGGGCGGCGCGGCGATCTCGATCCGGCTGCCCGCCGCGGAGCGCCTGAGTCTCGACGACCTGGGGCGGCGGGGCATGGTCGACGCCGCCGGCGCCGAACGCCTGGCGGGACTGGTGTCCGGTCGGGCGAACATCCTCGTCACGGGCGCCACGGGTGCGGGCAAGACGACCCTGCTCGCCGCGCTCCTCGGCCTCGTCCCCGCCGGCGAGCGCATCATCACCATCGAGGACGTGGCCGAGCTGCGCATCGAGCATCCGCACCACGTGAGTCTCGAAGCCCGGCAGGCCAACCTCGAAGGAGCCGGCGCCGTCGGTCTCGCGCGCCTGGTCCGGGAGGCGCTGCGGATGCGACCCGACCGGCTGGTGGTCGGGGAGTGCCGCGGCGAGGAGGTGCGCGAGCTGCTCACGGCCCTGAACACCGGCCACGACGGCGGCGCCGGGACGCTGCACGCCAGCGGGATCGCCGACGTGCCGGCCCGGCTGGAGGCGCTCGGGGCGCTGGCCGGGATGAGCGATCGCGCCGTCGCGCGGCAGGCAGTGAGCGCCATCGGCGCCATCGTCCACGTCGAACGCGGACGCGACGGACGCCGGCGCGTGGCGGGCCTCGGGCGGCTGATCGCCGACGATGGGCGCCTGGGCGTCGAGGAGCTCCCATGAGGCGGCGCCGCCCATCCGAACCCGCCGCGTCGGACGCGATGACCGCGGCGATCAGCGTGCACCGCCTCGCCGTGCTGCTGCAGGCCGGACTGACCCCGGCCCGCGCGTGGCACCACGTCGCCGGCGGTGAGCAGGGGCTCGCCGGCGCCGCGCACGATGCGGCAGCGATCCCCGGCGAGCTCGATCGCCGTGGGGGGACCTGGCGGGAGGTCGCCGTGGCGTGGCGGGTCGCCACCACGGTGGGGGCCCCGCTCGCGCCGAGCCTGCGCGCGATCGCCGACGCGCTGCGCGACGCGGAGCAGGCGCGGGCCGATGTGGCGGTCGCCCTGGCCGAACCCGCGACGACCGCCCGCCTGATCGGCTGGCTTCCGGCACTGGGCGTCGTGCTGGTGGTCGCGTTCGGCTTCGACGTGGCGAGCACGCTGCTCCATCCGGTCGGACTGGTCTGCGCGGCGCTCGGTGCCGGCCTCATGGTCGGGGCCCGCCGCTGGACCGCCGCGCTCGTGCGCCGGGCTCAGCCGCCGCCGGGCATCGCCGGCTGGGAGCACGAGCTGCTGTCGATCGCGCTCAGCGGCGGCGTCTCGATCGACCGCGCGCTCGACGTGGTCACGGCGGCAGGATGCCCCTCCGCGTCGGAGGCCACCGCCGACACGATCGCGCTTTCGCGCGGCTCGGGTGCGCCGGCCGTCGAACTGCTCCGCGCCGAGGCGGAAGACCGGCGCCTCGCTGCGCGGACCGAGGGCCGGCTGCGCGCCGCGCGGCTCGGCGGCCGGCTGCTGCTTCCGCTCGGCGCCTGCACCTTGCCCGCCTTCCTGCTGCTCGGCGTCGCGCCCATGCTGCTGTCGGTCCTCACGTCGTCGTCCATCGGCTTCTGATCCGTATTCCTCCGCTCTTCCCCTGCCTCTTCCTGCCCGTGCCGCCGTCCCGTCCTGAAAGGAAACACATGATCCCTCACCTGCCCGCCCGCTCCCTCGCACGGTCGCCGCACCTGCCGCGGCTGACCGCGCGCCGGGCTGCCCGGCTGTTCCGCGACGACACGGGCGCCGCGACGGCCGAGTACGCGATCGCCACGATGGCGGCCGTCGCCTTCGCCGGGCTGCTGGTCGTCATCATGCGCAGCGACGAGGTGCGCGGGATCCTCACCGATCTCGTCCGCCGCGCGCTCACGGTCGAATGAGCCCTCGGCACGATGGGCCCCTCCACCGAGATGACCGGGGATCGGTGGCGGCGGAGTTCGCCGTCGTCGTACCCGCCGTCGTCCTGGTCGTGCTGCTCGCGGTGACCACCCTCGCCGCCGCAGGCCGGCAGGTGCGGCTCGAGCAGGCCGCCGCGCAGGGGGCGCGGCTGGCGGCGCGGGGAGAGGGCGACGACCGCGTGCGCGCGGCAGTCGCGGCGCTCGTCGAGGGGGTGAGCGTCGCCATCCGCTCCGACGGCGAGTTCGCGTGCGTCGACGCGACGGTCGCGCAGGCGGTGCCGCTTCCGCTCCCGCCCCTCCGGGCGACGGGGTGCGCCCTGGCGGGCGGGCTCTGATGGCGGGCGTCGCGCTGGTCATCGGGGCGCTCGCCGTCACGGCGACCCTGGCCGTCGGATGCGCGGCCGCGGGGGCGGCCTCGGTGCGCGCGGTCCGTCTCGCCGCGGTCGCCGACGCCGCAGCGCTGGCGGCCGCCGACGCGGCGACCGGAGCGATCGGCGGCGCACCGTGCCCGCGGGCCGCCGACGTGGCCGCATGGGCTGGCGCAAGCGTGGAGGACTGTGTCGTGGACGGGGTCGTCGCCACCGTCGTCGTCGGCGCGGCGGTCGGACCGTTCCGGGCGAGGGCGGTTGCCCGGGCCGGTCCTGCGCCCTGAGAGAACATCGCCCTCCCGGAGGCGGGCGGACCGGGCTCCCAGCGATTGCACCCTCTCCCGGTGTGTATGGTGTGCAACGAAGAAAGGACGCCAGTGGCTGAAGGCAGCAAGGGCACGCGGAGCACGGGCGGAGCCCGGAGCGGGGCGGGCAAGGGCGAGACGGGGAAGAAGCTCGTCATCGTCGAGTCCCCGACCAAGATGAAGTCGATCCAGGGATACCTGGGCGACGGCTACGAGGTGCTCAGCTCGGTCGGTCACATCCGCGACCTCGCCGACAAGAAGGACATCCCCGCGGAGCTCAAGAAGACCTCGGTGGGGAAGTACTCGATCGACATCGAGAACGACTTCACTCCTCTTTATGTCGAGAGCGATCGCGGCAAGAAGACCGTCGCCGAGCTCAAGCGCGCCCTCAAGACCGCCGACGAACTGCTGCTCGCCACCGATGAGGACCGCGAGGGCGAAGCCATCGCGTGGCACCTTCTCGAGGCCCTGAAGCCCAAGGTGCCGGTCAAGCGCATGGTGTTCCACGAGATCACCCGCGACGCGATCCGCGCCGCCGTCGACAACACCCGCGAACTCGACCTCGCGCTCGTCGACGCGCAGGAGACCCGCCGCATCCTCGACCGCCTGTACGGCTGGGACGTCTCCGACGTCACGCGCCGCAAGGTCGGCCAGGGCACCTCCGCCGGACGCGTGCAGTCGGCGGCCACCCGCCTGGTCGTCGACCGCGAGCGCGAGCGCATGGCCTTCGTCTCCGCCTCGTACTGGGACGTCGAGGCTCTCGCGGCCAAGGCCGCCTCGGAGGCGTTCGCGACCCGTCTCGCGCGGCTCGACGGCGCGCCCTTGGCGCGCGGCACCGACTTCGACGACCGCGGTGAGCTGAAGAAGGCCGTCGTCGTGCTCACCGAGGCGCAGGTGCGCGAACTCGCGAGCGCGATCGAGGCCGCCGGCACCGCCACCGTCACCGCCGTCGAGGCCAAGCCCGGCACGCGCAGCCCCAAGCCCCCCTTCACGACCTCGACCCTCCAGCAGGAGGCGGGACGCAAGCTCTCGATGAGCGCCAAGCACGCCATGGGCGTCGCGCAGCGGCTCTACGAGAAGGGGTACATCACCTACATGCGCACCGACTCGACGGCGCTGTCGACGCAGGCCGTCACGGCGGCGCGTGCGCAGGCGGTGGCCCTCTACGGCGACAAGGCGGTGCCGGCGAACCCCCGGAGCTACCGCAACAACAGCAAGAACGCCCAGGAAGCGCACGAGGCGATCCGCCCGTCCGGTGAGGACTTCCGCACGCCCGCATCGGTGTCGTCGGGTCTCGACCGCGACGAACTGCGCCTCTACGACCTGATCTGGAAGCGCACGATCGCCAGCCAGATGGCCGACGCGAAGTACGAGACGACCACGGTGACCCTCGAGGTCGCCGCCGGCTCCCAGGTCGCCGCGTTCACGGCGTCCGGCACCGTCTACACCTTCAAGGGGTTCCTCGACGCCTACGAGGAGGGCCGCGACGAGAAGCGGAGCGACTCCGACAAGGCTGACGACCAGGCGCTCCCGCCGCTCGCGGTGGGAGACGTGCTGAGCCTGCGCGACGTCGAGGCGAAGGGCCACGCGACCAGTCCCAAGCCCCGCTACACGGAGGCCTCGCTCGTCAAGGCGCTCGAGGAGAAGGGCATCGGCCGTCCGTCGACCTTCGCGAGCATCATCGACGTGATCCTCAACCGCGGCTACGTCAGCAAGCGGGGGCAGGCCCTCGTGCCCAGCTGGCTCGCGTTCAGCATCGTGCGTCTGCTCGAGCAGCACTTCTCCGACCTCGTCGACTACGACTTCACCGCCGCACTCGAGGACGACCTCGACGCGATCGCCCGCGGCGAGCAGGACAGGGCCACCTGGCTGCACAAGTTCTACTTCGGCGCCGACGACCACGTGGGACTGCGCAACGTCGTCGACAACCTCGGCGACATCGACGCGCGGGAGATCAACTCGACCCCGATCGGCGACGTCGCGGTCCTGCGCTTCGGGCGCTATGGGCCCTACCTCGAAGTGCCCGGCGACGAGGAGAGCCCGCGCCGCATCAACGTCCCCGACGACCTCGCGCCCGATGAGCTGACGCCCGAGAAGGCGCGCGAGCTCATCGACGCTCCCGTCGGCGGCGACCGCGTTCTCGGGCAGAACCCCGAGAACGGGCGGGACATCGTGGTCAAGGACGGCCGGTTCGGCCCGTACCTCGAGGAGGTGCTCCCCGAAGGGGAGGCGCCGGTCGAGGATGCCCCGAAGAAGCGCGGGGCGAAGAAGGACACCGCGCCCAAGCCCCGCCGTGCCTCGCTGTTCAAGAGCATGTCGCCCGAGACGATCGACCTCGAGACCGCGCTGAAGCTGTTCGGCCTGCCGCGCGTCGTCGGGCAGGACCCCGAGACCGGCGTCGACATCACCGCTCAGAACGGGCCCTACGGCCCGTACATCAAGAAGGGCACCGACTCGCGCAGCATCGGCAGCGAGGAGCTCATCTTCGACATCACGCTCGATCAGGCGCTGGAGATCTACGCGCTGCCGAAGTACGCGAACCGCGCCGCGACCTCCCTCAAGGAGTTCGAGGCCGACCCCGTGAGCGAGAAGCCGATCCGCATCAAGGACGGCCGCTTCGGCGCGTACGTCACCGACGGCACGACGAACGTCACCATCCCGCGCGGTCAGACGCCCGACGACATCACCTACGAGATCGCGGTGCAGATGCTCGCGGAGAAGCGTGCGAAGGGGCCCGCCCCCAAGCGCACGACGCGGCGCACCACGACCGCGCGCAAGACTCCGGCGAAGAAGAAGTGACCGCGGACGGCCCGGCATCCGCCCCCGCCGAGCTGCCCGCTCACGACCAGGGTCTGTGGATCACGTTCGAGGGCGGTGACGGGTCGGGGAAGACGACCCAGGCCGCCCTGCTGGAGGAGTGGCTGCGCGGCCAGGGTCGCACCGTCGTGCGCACCCGGGAGCCCGGCGGCACCGAGGTCGGCGTCCTGATCCGCGACATCGTGCTGCACCACCGCGGTGACATCGCGCCGCGCGCCGAGGCGCTGCTCTACGCCGCCGACCGTGCGCACCACGTCGCGACGCTCGTGCAGCCCGCCCTCGCCCGGGGCGAGATCGTGATCCAGGATCGCTACCTCGACTCGTCCGTGGCCTACCAGGGCGCGGGCCGCGTGCTCGACGCCGACGAGATCCGCGACCTGTCGCTGTGGGCTGCCGACGGCGCGCTGCCCCGCCTCACGGTGCTGCTCGACATCGATCCGGCCGCCGCCCGCCACCGCCTCGACGCCGACGACAAGCCGTTCGACCGGCTGGAGGCGGAGCGATCCGACTTCCACGCCCGCGTGCGGGCGGCCTACCTCGCGCTGGCCGCCGCGGAGCCCGAGCGGTTCCTCGTCCTCGACGCCACGCGCGACGTGGGCGAACTGGCAGCCGCGGTGCGCGATCGCGTGGCCGCCGTCCTCGCCTGAGCGGACGCCACCGGTCGCAGGACGAGGTCGGCGCCACACCGTAGGCTGGTCGGCATGACGACGGCCTCCGACGCCCCCGCGACCGCCGCGTCGACGTCCCCGCTGGGTCAGGTGCCGTGGGGCGAGGTCTGGGGGCAGGACGACGCGGTCGCGCAGCTGCAGGCAGCCGCCTCCGATCCGGCGCAGCTGGCGCACGCGTGGCTCATCACCGGCCCGCCCGGATCCGGGCGCTCGACCCTCGCCTACGCCTTCGCGGCGGCGCTCATCGCCGAACCGGGCGACGAGAACGCGATGCGGCAGGTGCTGGCCGGAACGCACCCCGATCTCGCCGCCCTCCGCACGGAGGGGGTCATCATCTCCATCAAGGACGCGCGCGCCCTCGTCGAGCGCTCCTACTTCGCCCCGTCGCTCGGTCGCTACCGCGTGATCGTCATGGAGGACGCCGACCGCATGGTCGAGCGCACGAGCAACGTCCTGCTGAAGGCGCTCGAAGAGCCGCCCGAGCGCACGGTGTGGGTGCTGTGCGCCCCGAGCGACGCCGACCTGCTGCCGACGATCCGGTCGCGGGTGCGCACCCTGCGCCTGCGCGAGCCCGACGTCGACGACGTCGCCCGCCTCATCGTCCAGCGGACGGGAGTGGACCCCGCCATCGCCGAGCAGTCGGCCCGGCTCGCCCAGCGCCACATCGGCATGGCGCAGCGCCTGGCCACCGACGAGGCCGCGCGCGCCCGGCGCGACGAGACGCTGCGGGCGGTCCTGCGGGTGCGGGGCGTCAACGACGCGGTCGAGGTCGCCGCGCGCATCGTGCAGCTGGCCACCGACGACGCCAAGTCGCTGACGGCCGAACGCGACGACGCCGAGCGCGAGTCCCTGCTGCGCACGCTCGGCATCCCGGCCGGAGCGGCGGTCCCGCCCGCCGTCCGCGGCCAGCTGGGGGCGCTCGAGGAGGATCAGAAGCGGCGCGCCACGCGGAGCCTGCGCGATGGCATCGACCGCGTGCTCACCGACCTCGAGTCGATGTACCGCGACACCCTCATGCTCCAGTTCGGCCGCGCCGACGGGCTCATCAACCGGGAGCTGTCCGACGAGCTCGCCGCGCTCGCCGCGGCATGGAGCCCGGAGCGCACCCTGACCGTGCTCGACCAGATCTCTGTCACCCGCACGAACCTCGAAGGCAACGCCGCACCGGCGCTGGCCCTCGAGAGCATGCTGATCACCGTCGCCAGCGGAAGGACCCCGTGAACAACCGTCCCCGTCGTCTCGTCGCCGTCGTCGCCGCCGTCCTCGCCGCAGCGCTGGCTCTGAGCGCGTGCGGCATCCTGTGGGATCCGAAGACCCCCGACGCCACGGCGCCCTCGCAGAGCCCGAACCTCGATGACGTGCCCGCCGGCTTCGAGGACTTCTACGGGCAGAGCCTCGCGTGGGAGAGGTGCGAGGGGGCGGATTCCGGCGACTACGACTGCACGACGGTGACCGCGCCGCTGGACTGGGCCGACCCGGAGGCCGGCGAGATCGAGCTGGCGGTCATCCGCCGTGCCGCAGACGACAGCGCACGCGGGTCGCTGCTCACCAACCCCGGTGGTCCCGGGGCGAGCGGATACGACCTGATCGCCGAAAGCGCCCAGTTCGCCGTGGGCGAGGAGCTGGCCGCCGCGTACGACGTCATCGGCTTCGACCCGCGCGGGGTCGGACGCTCGACGGCGGTGACGTGCCTCGATCCGCGGGCGATGGACGCCTACCTCTTCGACATCCCCGCCGACCCCCGCGGCAGTGCGGGCTGGGAGGCCGAGCTCACCGAGCGCAACGACGAGTTCGTGCAGGCGTGCGTCGACGGGAGCGACGGCATCCTCCCGTACATCACCACCGACAACGCCGCGCGCGACCTCGACCTGCTGCGCGCCGTGCTGGGCGACGCGCAGCTCAACTATCTCGGCTACTCCTACGGCACCTTCCTCGGGGCGACCTACGCGAAGCTGTTCCCGGCGAAGGTCGGACGGCTCGTGCTCGACGGGGCGATCGACCCGTCGATCCCCGGCCTGGACGTCGGCACCACGCAGGCGATCGGATTCGAATCGGCGCTGCGTGCCTACATGGCCGACTGCCTGGACGGCGACGACTGCCCGTTCTCCGGCTCGGTCGACGAGGCCATGGCCGACCTCGGCACGCTGCTGGCGAGTGTCGACCGCAGCCCCCTCCCCGCCTCCGACGGGCGCGAGCTCGGCGCCGACGCCCTGCTGACCGGCATCATCGCGGCGCTCTACGCGCAGGAGAGCTGGACCTACCTCACGGCGGCCCTCGACGACGCCCTCTCCGGCAACCCCGACACCGCCTTCCTGCTCGCCGACTTCTACTACGGGCGCACCCCCGACGGCACGTACGAGGACAACTCCACCGAGGCGTTCCGCGCGTACAACTGCATGGACTACCCGCTCGACACCGACGAGGCCGACCAGGCCGCGGCGGAGGCGACCATCGCCGAGAAGGCGCCGACGATCGCCCCCTACTGGCAGGGCGTCGACGTCTGCGCGGTGTGGCCGGCGGAGCCCACCGGCGTCCGCGAGCCCATCGTCGCCGAGGGCGCCGCCCCGATCGTCGTGGTCGGCACCACCAACGACCCCGCCACCCCGTACTCGTGGTCGGAGTCCCTCGCCGAGCAGCTGTCGTCGGGGGTGCTCGTCACCCGGGTGGGCGAGGGGCACACCGGCTTCAACAAGGGCAACGCCTGCGTCGACGACGCGGTGGTCGCCTACCTGATCGACGGGACCGTTCCGGAGGACGGGCTGCGCTGCGGGTGAGCGCGCGGATCAGCGTCGCAGGATGCGCCGGGCCAGGCCGTTGCCGAGGAACTGCACGGCCTGCACGATGACGATGATCACGAGCACCGCCGCCCAGGTCACCCACGGGTTGAACTGCTTGAACCCGTAGACGATCGCGAACTCGCCCAGGCCGCCGGCCGCGACCGCACCGGCGATCGCCGTCATGTCGACGAGGGCGACGACGATGAAGGTGTAGCCGAGCACGAGCGGCCCCAGCGCCTCGCGGGGAACCAGGCGGAAGAGGATCCGCGCCCGGCTCGCCCCGGCCGCGCGGGCCGCCTCGATGACGCCCGGGCGGACGGTCAGCAGGTTCTGCTCCACGATGCGGCTGATCGCGAAGAGCGAGGCGATCGTGATCGCGAAGACGCCGAAGTTCGCACCGATGCCCGGGATGCCGACCCCGCGCGCGAGCGGCTGAACCGCCGCGAGCAGGATGACGAACGGGATCGGTCGGAAGAAGTTCACGATCACGTTGAGCACGGCGAACACCGGCCGGTTGGGGAACAGGCTCCCGGGGCGGGACGCGTAGAGCAGCGTTCCGAGGAGGAGCCCGAGCAGGCCGCCGAGGATCAGCGAGAACGTGACGATGTAGAGCGTCTCGTACGTCGCGTCCAGCAGCTCGGGAAGCAGGTCGATGAGCCTATCCACGGATCTCCTCCTCGATGAGCGGTGCGTGCGCCCGGGCTGCGACGATCGCGCGCTCCACGGCGTCCGCCTCTCCGGTGAGCGACAGCGTGAGGTGGCCGAACACGCGGCCGCCGATGTCGTTGATCCCGCCGTGGATGAGCTCGAAGCGGACGTCGTGACCGGCGAGGGCGGCGAACACGTCCGCCTGCGAGCCGTCACCGTCGCGGAGGCGGAAGGTGACGATGCGCCCCGGATGACGCGCGCGCAGCGCCTGCAGCTTCTCGCCGGCGGGCACCTCGTCGATGATGCTCGCGACGAAGCGGCGGGTCGCGGGATGCTGCGGGGCGGAGAGGATGTCGAAGACGGCGCCGTCCTCGATGACGCGGCCGGCCTCCATCACCACCACGCGATCGGCGAGGGAGCGGATGACGTCCATCTCGTGGGTGATGACGAGGATCGTCACGCCGAGCTCGGCGTTGACGCGGCGCAGGAGCGCGAGCACCTCCTGCGTGGTGTCGGGGTCGAGCGCGCTCGTGGCCTCGTCGGCCAGCAGGATGCGGGGGCTCGTCGCGAGGGCGCGGGCGATCCCGACCCGCTGCTTCTGCCCTCCGGAGAGCTGCTCGGGGTAGGCCTTGGCCTTGTCGGCGAGCCCGACGAACCGCAGCAGCTCCGTCACGCGCGCCGCGATCTCGCCGCGCGGCCGGCCGGCGACCTCCAGGGGGTAGGCGATGTTGCCGGCGACGGTGCGCGAGTCGAACAGGTTGAACTGCTGGAAGATCATGCCGATGTCGCTGCGCAGCGCCCGCAGGTCGCGTTCGCGGAGGCGGGTGATGTCGCGGCCGTCGATCTCCACGGTGCCGCGGGTGGGGAGCTCCAGGGCGTTGACCAGCCGCAGGACGGTGGACTTTCCGGCACCGGAGTATCCGATGATGCCGGTGATGGAGCCGGCGGCGACGTCGATCGAGACGTCGTCCACCGCGACGATCTGCTCACCGCCCTTGCTCGTCGCAGGGAAGGACTTGGTCACGCCGGAGAGGCGGATCAGTGGCATGGGTCACCTCCGTGACATGCGTGCGCGGCCCGCTCGATCGAACGGGCCGCGCACGCGAGGCGGATTACTGGTTGGCGCGGATGTCGTCCTCGACCTCGTGGAGCGAGGTGAGGAGATCGGCCACCGGCGTCTTGACGAGCACCGCGGTGTTCCCCGAGGCCTCCTGCACGCCGTCCAGCACCTCCTGGGTGTTCTGGTAGATCTCGACGAGCTTCTGGTACGTCGGGTTCTCCGCATCCTCGGCGCGGGCGGCGAAGATGTTGACGTACGGCAGGGCGTTCGGGTCGGACGGGTCGTCGGTGGCGATCGCGTCGGCGAAGGTCAGCCCCGCGTCCTCGACGAAGTCGTTGTTGATGATCGCCGCGGCGACGTCCGGGAGCGAGGTGGCGGTGAAGGCCGCGTCGAGCGCCTCGACCTTGACCTTGGAGGTGTCCAGCACGTCGGCGACCGTCGAGAACGGCGAGCCGCCGTCCTGCAGCTCCACAAGACCGGCGGACTGCAGGACGAGGAGGCCGCGGGCCTGGTTCGACTCGTCGTTGGGGACGGCGACCGTCTCACCGGCGGGGATGTCGCCCACGGAGGCGTACTTCGTCGAGTACAGCCCGAGCGGGTAGATCGCCGTGGCGCCGACCGGCACGAGGTCGTCGGAGGCGTTCACGTTGTAGGTGGCGAGGTAGATCACGTGCTGGAACTGGTTGAGGTCCAGTTCCCCGGCGGACAGGGCGGGGTTGGGCTGCGTGTACTCGCTGAAGTCGACGAGCTCGATCTCGATGCCCTCGGCGGCTGCGGCCTCCTTGTACGTCGTCCAGTACGCGTCGCCGGCGCCGACGACGCCGATCTTCACGGGCCCGGTCGACTCGGGCGCGGCGCTGGAGGCGCCCGGCTCGGGGGCGGTGCCGGCGCAGGCGCTCAGCAGCAGGGCGAGGGGGAGGGCCAGGGCGGCCGCTCGGAGGAACTTCTTCGGCATGGTGGTGCTCCTTGTGGATCGGGGCACCGCGGACGCTCCGTGAGAGCACGGGGCGTCGAACGCGATCGGGACCGCGCTCGCCTCGTCGCGGTGCCTTGACGACCGTACGTGGACGACGTCCCCTCGCCGAATCCGGCTGTAACACGCCGACACCGCGGTCGCGTTCGCGCGGTTCGCGGCACCCCCGCCGACCCTGTAAGATCGTTGATCGTGCATGCGCGAGCAGCGCACGCGCCACCTTAGCTCAGACGGCAGAGCGATTCACTCGTAATGAATAGGTCAAGGGTTCGATTCCCTTAGGTGGCTCGACCAGTAAGGCCCGTCGCTCGGCGGGCCTTCGTCGTAGGGTCGGCGGTCGGTCCCGATCGCCGGGCGGAAGGCTCCAGGAGGCCGGGTGGACGCGCTCGACGCGGTGATCGAGATCTTCACGTGGCTCGGATTCATCGGGGCGCTGGTGCTCGGCGTCGCCGCGGTCGTCATCTGGGTCGCCGACGGCACCTGGCTGCCGGCGGAGGGGCTCGTGGACCACGAGGACGCGGGCACCTTCGTGCGCTGGTACGACGCGGACGGCGATGCGAACGGCGCCCGGGTGGGCGATCACGATGCCGGGGCGCTGGAGGGCGTCGACCGCATCGGCATCTGGTACCGCTACGGGTGGCGGGACCGGATGCGGCTCAGTCGCCGACCTCCGGGTCTGCGTGCCGTGGCCTGGGCGGCCGCGGCCGCGCTCGCCCTGGGCGTCGTGGCCCTCGTGGTGTCCTGGGTCCTGCTCTTCGTGCGCGGCTGAGGCCCCTCGGCCGGGGAGCCGGTCACGCGAGCGCGAGCAGAGCGCCCGCCGCGAGGGCGAGAGCAAGGCCGGCCCACTGGATCCGCGCGATGTGCTCCCGGAGCACGACCGCCGCCAGGAGTACCGTGCCCGCCGGGTAGAGCGCGGTGAGCGCCGAGACGACGGCGAGGTCGCCTCCCGAGCGCAGCGCCAGCACCAGCAGCACGTTGGCCGTCGCGTCGACGACGCCGCACAGCGCCGCCAGCGCCCATGCGCGGCCCCACGGGGCATCGTCGCCCTCGGCTGTCGCGTCCGCCGTGAGCGTCGCGGCCGAGGCTGTCGGGGCGGTCGGGCGGTCGCCGGCGTGTTCGAGGTCGGCCCGGCCCGACGGCGTCGGCGCCACCGGCATCCCCGTCGCCGAGAGCGCGGCCCGCACCGTCCGGCCCCGCCGGACGGCGGCGATCACGAGCGCCAGCGTGATCGCGCCGGTGATGATCGCCGCCACGCCGCGGTTGACGATGAGCGGGACCACCCCGCTGTCCTCGCCCGTGCGGTCGATGAGGATGAGGAAGGCGCCGATGGCGAGGCCCGAGCCGACCGCCATCAGCAGGCCCCGCAGCGACGGCCGGGTAATGCGCTCGCCGGGGAGGAAGGCCACCAGCACGATCGCGACCACGGCCAGCGCCAGGCCGGCGTAGCCCGCGGCTCCCAGGCGCTCGCCGTCGATGAGGAGGCCCCACAGCATCGGCGCGACGGCCGAGACGACCGCCGTGACGGGGGAGAGCACGCTCATCGGGCCGAGGGCGAGACAGGCGTAGAGCAGCCCGATCGCGATCGCGCCGGTGAGGCCCGATGCCGCACCCCAGAGCACGTCCTCGACGCGCCAGACGCCGCCCAGCAGCGGGGAGGCCAGCGTGAGCACGAGGAGTCCCGACACCGCGGCCACCGACGTCACCAGGAGCGGCCGCAGGCGCCGGGCGGCGAGGCCGCCGAGGAAGTCCGCGGAGCCGTAGACGAGCGCGCCGAGGAAGGCGAGCGAGGCGGCGAGCATGGGTGCCAGCCTAGGGGCGCCGAGTCTGGGGCGCCGAGCCTGGGGGCCGAGTCAGGGTGGTGACGTTCGCAACTCCGGAGATCCGACGCCCCGAGGCCCGACACGCCGGACTCGGCGAGCGAGTCGGCGCGAACCTCCGGAGTTGTGAACGGGGGCGACCCGGCTACGCTCGACATATGACCAGAGCCCTGTTCATCGTCGACGTGCAGAACGACTTCACCGAGGGCGGAGCGCTCGGGGTGGCAGGCGGCGACGCCGTGGCCGCCGGGATCACCGCCCACCTCGCCGCGCATGCCGCGGACTACGCCCTGATCGTCGCCTCCCGCGACTGGCACGACGCCGACGGCGACAACGGCGGCCACTTCGCCGCGGGCGAGCCGGACTTCGTCGACACCTGGCCCGTGCACTGCGTGGCCGGCACTCCCGGCGCCGAGTACGACCCGGAGCTGGACACCGCGGCGGTCACCCACCACGTCAAGAAGGGGCAGGGCAAGCCCGCCTACTCGCTGTTCGAAGGGGTCACCGACGCGGGGGAGACGGTCGGCGATCTGCTGACCTCCCACGGCGTCGTCGACGTCGACGTCGTCGGCATCGCCACCGATTACTGCGTGCGCGCGTCGGCTCTGGACGCCATCGACCACGGCCGTCACGTCCGCATCTTGACCGACCTCGTCGCGGGGGTGGCGCCCGCCTCGAGCGACGCGGCCCTCGCCGAACTCGCCCACGCGGGCGCCGAACTCCAGGAGAGCAACCGATGAGCACCCCCGCCGGCTGGTACGCCGACCCGACCGATCCCACCCGCACGCGCTGGTGGGACGGCGCGCAGTGGACCGAGCACACCGCGCCGCTGCCCACCGAGCCCGCGCCCGCCGCGGAGCCCGCGCCCGCCGCGGAGCCCGCTCCCGCTCCTGCGGCTGAGGCTGCCGCCGCGGGGCCCGCTGCCGCCCCGGAGCCCGCGCACGCTCCTGCTCCCGAGGCCGACGCCCCGGCGGCGCCGGAGGCCGCTCCCACCCCGCCGCAGCCCCGCTACGGCGAGTACGCCCCGACGCCCCCTGCGGCACCCGCCGCCGCCCCCGCGTACACCGGGGCCCCGGCCTACGCCGCCGCGCCCGCCTACCCCGCCGCGCCGACCTGGCCGCAGGCGGCGCCGCCGGTCGCCGCGGGCCCGTCCGCGCCCGGCGTCAACACGAACACGCTGTGGATCTACCTCTGCATCGTGGCGTCCACGCTCCCGGTCCTGTCCCTGTTCCTCATCGACTGGTCGGACTACCTGCGCGCGATTGTCGCGGTCGAGTACCGCGGCAGCGGCGCGGATCCCGAGACCGTCGCCGCGATGGTCGACTGGTTCGGCCGGACGATGCTCGTCTCGGTGCTCACCTACGTGACGATCGCCGCGTCGATCGTGTTCGCCTGGCTCGACTGGCGCGAGCTCAAGAAGCGCGGCGTGGCCCGTCCGTTCCACTGGGGCTGGGCGTTCTTCGCCCTCGTCATCTCGATCGGCGTGTACATCATCGGTCGCACGGTCGTCCTGCGTCGCGAGACCGGCTCGGGCCTGACCGCCCTCTGGGTCTGGCTGGGATCGATCGCGCTCGTCATCATCGTCTCCCTCGCGTGGTTCGCGTGGTTCTGGCAGCAGCTCACCACGCTCATCACCACCTACGGCGTGTGAGGCGATAGCCCGTGCGGCGGTCGCTGGCTGTCGCGCTGATCGTCGTGGGCGTCGTGCTGACGCCCGTGGCCGCCGTCGGCGCCTGGGTGCGGGTGGCGCTCGTCGACACCGACCGCTTCGTCGAGGCGCTCGCGCCCCTGGCCGACGACCCCGCGGTGCAGGGGCTCGTCATCGAGCGGACGACGGCGGCGATCGAATCCCGCATCGACGTGGACGGACTCGTGGGAGACCTCTTCGGAGGACTGGCCACCCTCGACCTCCCGCCGCGCGCCGCGGCCGCCCTGCCGCTGCTGGAGAGCTCCGCCGTGGCCGCCGTGCAGGCGCTCATCGAACGGACCGTCACGCGGGTCGTGGAGTCCGACGCCTTCGCGAGCACCTGGACGACCGTGCTGCGGACCACCCACGACCGCGGCACCGCCCTGCTGACCTGGGACGGATCGGGGGTCGTGGGGATCAGCGAAGACAGCGTGCTCGAGCTGCACCTGGGGCCGGTCGTCGGCGCCGCGCGGCAGGCGCTGCTCGACGAGGGGCTCCGCGTCGCCGCGGTGATCCCGGAGGTGTCCCTGGTCGTGCCGCTGGGGCAGGCCGATTCGGTCGTCCTCGCCCGCACCGCCTACGCCGTCGCCGTGGCCGTGGGGGCCTGGCTCCCGTGGCTGGCGCTCGCGCTCCTGGCAGGCGGCGTGCTCCTCGCGCGGCGCCGGGTGCGCGCAGTGTCGCTGGCGGCCGCCGGTGCCGCGGCATCCCTGCTCCTGACCCTCGCGGCGGTCGGCATCGCGCGCCGGCTGCTCCGCGGAGCGTCGGGAGATGCCGCGCCGGCGCTCGACGCCATCGCCGACGCGGTGCTCGGCGGCCTCACCGGTCTCCTCACGCTGCTCGCCGTGGTCGCCGTGATCGTCGCCGTCGCCGCCTGGAGCGCGAGCGACGTGCCGTCCGCGGCCGGACTGCGCGCCCGGGCGGCAGCGCTGTCGGGGCGCCGCCGGGCCGCTGCGCCGGACGGTGCCGGATGAGCGATGCCGCCCGGCCCTCCGCCCGCGGGAGACCTGCCGGCATGCCGCGCGCCCTGGCCGTCTTCCTCGTCTTCCTGCGCCTCGGCGTGACCTCCTTCGGGGGACCGGTCGCCCACCTCGGCTACTTCCGGGCGGAGTTCGTCGAGCGGCGCCGGTGGCTCTCCGAGGAGGAGTACGGGGAACTGGTGGCCCTGTGCCAGTTCCTGCCGGGGCCCGCTTCGAGCCAGGTCGGCTTCGCCGTGGGTCTGCTGCGCGCCGGCGCCCCCGGCGCGCTGCTCGCCTTCGTCGGCTTCACCCTGCCGTCGAGCCTCCTGATGCTCGCCGCCGCCGCGGGAACGGGCCTCCTCGCCGGAGCCGCGGCCGAGGGAGCGATCCGCGGGCTTCTCGTCGTCGCCGTGGCGGTCGTCGCGCACGCGGTGTGGGGGATGGCGCGCACGCTCGCGCCCGATCGGAACCGCGCGCTCATCGCGGCCGCGGCCGCGGCCGTCGTGCTCGTCGTCGGCGGGCCGTGGAGCCAGATCGCGGCGATCGTTCTCGGCGCCCTCGCCGGCCTGCTCTGGTCGCGGGGAGCGGCGCCCTCGTCTCCGGGGCTGCGCTTCCCCGTGCCGGCGGCGGTCGGCGTGGCCGGCCTCACGGTGTTCGCGGTGCTCCTGATCGGGCTTCCGGTGCTCGCCGGCGTCACCGGCGACGGCACGATCGCGCTGGCCGATGCCTTCTACCGCGCCGGTGCCCTCGTCTTCGGCGGCGGCCATGTCGTGCTGCCGCTGCTGGACGCGTCGGTCGTGCAGTCGGGCTGGGTCGGTGCCGATCAGTTCCTGACGGGATACGCGGCGGCCCAGGCCGTCCCCGGTCCGCTCTTCACCTTCGCCGCCTACCTCGGGGCGCTGGCCTCCGCCGGTCCCGGCGGGGTCGCCGGCGCCGCGATCGCGACCCTGGCGCTGTTCCTCCCGGGGTTCCTGCTGCTGGTGGGCGTGCTCCCGTTCTGGAACGTCCTGCGCCGTCGCACCTGGACCGCGGCGCTCGTCCGCGGCGCGAGCGCGGCGGTCGTCGGCATCCTCGCCGCCGCTCTCTACGACCCGGTCTTCGTCGCCGCGATCACCGGTCCGGCATCGCTGGCGGGCGCGATCGCCGCCTTCGTGCTGCTGGGGCCCGCCCGGGTGCCGGCGTGGGCGGTCGTGATCGCGGGCGGCGTCGCCGGCGCGGTCGTCGGGGCGCTCGGCGGCTGACGGCGCTCCCCGCCCGCGGCCGAGGCGACCGCCGGCGTAGGGGCTTCGTGAGGGAAGTGCGCGAAGCCGTATGGATTCCGTGAGGACCGGGGGATCGCGCGGCCGCCGGGTGTGGGATCGGGTGTTGCGTCATCCCGGCGCCCGGACTTCGCGGTCCGTCACCCATCGATCGGATCCTCCGTGCTCGACATCGCCTTCCTCGCAGGCGCGCTCGCCCTCTTCGTCATCGTCGGCCTCATCGGCAAGGCGGTCGAGAAGCTGTGATCGTCTTCGAAGCGCTCGCCGTCGTCCTCGGCGTCGCCGCCGTCGCCTACCTCGTCATCGCCCTCCTGACGCCGGAGCGGTTCTGATGGAGTGGGTGTTCGCCGGCGGCGCCCTGCTCACCGTCGCCCTGGTCCTCGCTCTCGCCCACCGCCCGCTGGGCGACTACATGGCGTGGGTCTACACCTCGTCCCGGGACGCCGCCGCCGAGCGCGGTCTCTACCGGGTGATCGGGGTCGACCCCCGCGCCGCCCAGTCGTGGCCGGCGTACCTGCGCTCGGTGCTCGTGTTCTCCGCCGTCGGTGTGGTCCTCGTCTACGCGATCCAGCGCCTCCAGCCCTGGCTGCCCTACGCGCTCGGCCTCGGGGCACCCAGCGAGCACCTCGCGTTCAACACCGCGATCTCCTTCGTCACCAACACCAACTGGCAGTCGTACTCGCCGGAGCAGACCCTCGGCTACGCCGCCCAGGCGGGGGCGCTGGCGGTGCAGAACTTCGTCTCGGCCGCCGTCGGCATGGCGGTGGCGGTCGCGCTCGTGCGGGGCATCGCGGCACGCCGCAGCGGCACCATCGGCAACTTCTGGGTCGACCTCGTGCGCGGGACCTTCCGCATCCTGGCTCCCCTCGCGGTGGTGGCCGCCGTCGTCCTCCTCGCGGGCGGTGTCATCCAGAATCTCGCCGGGTTCACCGAGATCACGACCGTCAGCGGGGGCACGCAGGCCCTCCCCGGCGGGCCGGTCGCCTCGCAGGAGGCGATCAAGCTCCTCGGCACCAACGGCGGCGGCTTCTTCAACGCCAACTCCGCCCACCCGTTCGAGAACCCCACGGCATGGACGAGCCTGTTCGAGATCGTGCTGATGCTGCTGATCCCCTTCTCGCTGCCGCGCACCTTCGGCGCGATGATCGGCGATCGGCGGCAGGGCCGGGCCATCCTGGCCGCGATGGCGGTGCTCTTCGTCGCCTCCTTCGCCGCGCTGACCGCGTTCGAGCTGGCCGGATCGGGGACGGCGCCGAGCCTTGCCGGAGCGGCGATGGAGGGCAAGGAGACCCGCTTCGGAATCGTGGGCTCCACGCTGTTCGCCTCGACGAGCACGCTGACCTCCACCGGGGCGGTCAACGCGATGCACGACTCGTTCACGGCGCTCGGCGGGATGATGCCGATGCTCAACATGATGCTCGGCGAGCTCGCCCCCGGCGGCGTCGGCTCCGGTCTGTACGGCATCCTCGTGTTCGCCGTCATCGCCGTCTTCATCGCGGGACTGCTGGTCGGTCGCACCCCGGAGTACCTCGGCAAGAAGATCGGGCCGCGCGAGATCAAGCTCGCGAGCCTCTACATCCTCGTCACGCCCGTGCTCGTGCTGCTCGGCACCGCGCTGAGCTTCGCCCTGCCCGGCGTCCGCGACGACGTCACCACGACGTCGATCTGGAACCCCGGGGTCCACGGACTGTCCGAGGTGCTGTACGCCTTCACGTCGGCCGCGAACAACAACGGCTCGGCCTTCGCGGGGCTCACGGCCAACACGCCGTGGCTCAACACCGCGCTCGGAGTCGCCATGCTCCTCGGTCGATTCGTGCCGATCGCGCTCGTCCTCGCGCTGGCGGGATCGCTGGCCGCGCAGGATGCCGTGCCCGAGACCTCCGGCACGCTCCCCACCCACCGCCCGCTGTTCGTCGGGCTCCTGGTCGGCACGATCCTCATCGTGACCGCACTGACCTATTTCCCCGTTCTCGCGCTGGGTCCCCTGGCGGAAGGGCTGATCTGAACCATGTCCTCACTGACCGAATCCGCCGACGTGCGGCCCGCCGCCGCCGGCCGCGGACGGCTGCTCGCCGCGATCCCCGCCGCCCTCCCGGGCGCCGTCCGCAAGCTCGACCCCCGCGCCCAGTGGCGCAACCCCGTCATGTTCCTCGTGTGGGTGGGCGCGGCGCTGACGACGGCCATCGCGATCGCCGAGCCGTTCCTCGGCGGACCCTCGTCGTCGGGCGGCGCCGAGGTGCCGGTGCCGTTCGCCGCGATCATCGCGGCCTGGCTCTGGCTCACCGTCTTCTTCGCGAACGTCGCGGAGTCCGTGGCCGAGGGGCGCGGCAAAGCCCAGGCCGACACGCTGCGCGCCACCCGGACGAGCACGGTGGCGCATCGGGTCGCGGGGTACGACCCCGCCGCCGATCCGTCGGCCGCGACGGCGACGGCTGCGGACGTGTCGTCGGCGGAGCTGCGCGTCGGAGACGTCGTGGTCGTGTCGGCCGGCGAGCTCATCCCGGGCGACGGCGACGTCGTGTGGGGCATCGCCTCGGTCGACGAGTCGGCGATCACGGGCGAGTCCGCGCCCGTGATCCGCGAGTCCGGCGGCGACCGCAGCGCCGTCACCGGCGGCACCCGGGTGCTCTCCGACCGCATCGTGGTGCGGATCACCTCGAAGCCCGGCGAGACCTTCGTCGACCGGATGATCGCCCTCGTCGAGGGCGCCGCGCGTCAGAAGACGCCCAACGAGATCGCCCTGAGCATCCTGCTGGCGAGCCTGTCGATCGTGTTCGTCGTCGTCGCGCTCGTCCTCAACCCGATCGCGTCGTACGCGGCCGCCCCGGTGAGCATCCCGGTGCTGGTGGCCCTGCTCGTCTGCCTCATCCCGACGACCATCGGAGCGCTCCTCTCGGCGATCGGCATCGCCGGCATGGACCGGCTCGTGCAGCGGAACGTCCTCGCGATGTCGGGGCGCGCCGTCGAGGCGGCCGGCGACGTGACCACGCTGCTCCTGGACAAGACCGGCACCATCACCTACGGCAACCGGCGCGCCTCGGAGTTCGTCCCCCTCGCGGGCGTCGCCGAACGCGACCTCGTGCGCGCCGCCGCCCTGGCCTCGTCGGCGGACCCGACCCCCGAGGGCAGCTCGATCGTCGAGCTCGCCGCGCGCCTGGGGATGAGCGCCGGAGCGCTGGGATCGGGAGACGAGGTGCGGGGCGAGATCGTGCCCTTCACCGCGCAGACGCGGATGAGCGGCCTCGACCTGCCCGACGGCACGCGCATCCGGAAGGGCGCCGCGAGCGCCGTGGCGGCCTGGCTCGCCGACGCGGGCCACGCCCCCGGCGACGCCCAGCGGACCGAGCTCGCGGGGGAGACCGACCGCATCGCCCAGTCCGGCGGCACGCCGCTCGTGGTCGCCGCGATCGGCCCCGATGCGGCCGGCGTGCTCGGCGTGGTGCACCTGAAGGACGTCGTCAAGGAGGGACTCACGGAGCGGTTCTCGGAGCTTCGCGCCATGGGCATCCGCACGGTGATGGTGACCGGCGACAACCCGCTGACGGCGGCGGCCATCGCGCGGGAGGCGGGCGTCGACGACGTGCTCGCCGAGGCGACGCCCGAGGACAAGCTCGCCTACATCCGCCGCGAGCAGGAGGGCGGGAACCTCGTCGCCATGACCGGTGACGGGACCAACGACGCGCCCGCGCTCGCGCAGGCCGACGTCGGCGTGGCGATGAACTCCGGGACGTCGGCGGCGAAGGAGGCCGGAAACATGGTCGACCTCGACTCCGATCCGACGAAGCTGATCGACATCGTGCGGATCGGCAAGCAGCTGCTGATCACGCGGGGCGCCCTCACCACCTTCTCGATCGCCAACGACATCGCGAAGTACTTCGCGATCATCCCGGCCATGTTCATGGGCGTGTTCCCGGGGCTGGCGGCCCTGAACATCATGGGGCTGCACTCGCCGGCGTCCGCGGTGCTGTCGGCGATCGTCTTCAACGCGATCATCATCGTCATCCTCATCCCGCTCGCCCTCCGGGGCGTCCGCTACCGGCCGATGAACGCGTCGCGGATCCTCGGGCGGAACCTCCTCGTCTACGGACTCGGCGGCGTCGTCGCCCCCTTCGTCGGCATCTGGCTCATCGACCTCGTCGTGCGCCTGCTGCCCGGCTTCTGAACCCCACCTCCGACCCCACGCCTCCGAATCCCCTCTCTCCAGGAGTCCTGCGATGAACACTTCCTCCCGCGCCACCGGACGCACCGCCTGGGTCGCGATCCGGGCGATGGCCGTCTTCACGATCGTGCTCGGCATCGGCTACACGGCGCTCGTCACGGCGATCGGACAGCTGGCGCTGCCCGGCCAGGCGGCCGGCTCGCTGCTGCGCGACGACAGCGGCGCCGTCGTCGGCTCCGCGCTCGTCGGGCAGAGTTTCGCCGATGCCGACGGCGCGCCGCTGCCGGAGTACTTCCAGCCGCGGCCGTCGGCGGCCGGAGACGGCTACGACGGCGCCGCGTCGTCCGGGTCCAACCTCGGGCCGGAGAGCGACGATCTGGCGGCGGCCATCACGCAGCGGCGGGCGGAGGTGGCGGCGCTGAACGGCGTCGCCCCGTCCGAGGTGCCCGCCGATGCGCTCACGGCCTCCGCATCGGGCCTCGACCCGCACATCTCCCCGGCCTACGCTCGGATCCAGATCGACCGCGTCGCCGCCGCGCGCGGCTGGACGCCCGCCGACGTGCAGCAGCTCGTGGCGCGGCACACGCAGGGCCGGGACCTTGGCTACCTTGGAGAGCCGGTCGTCGACGTGGTCGAGCTGAACCTGGCGATGGACCGGCGGGAAGGGTGAGCATGAGCGGACGCGGACGGCTGCGCGTCCTCCTCGGGGCCGCTCCGGGTGTCGGGAAGACCTACGCGATGCTCGAGGAGGGCGCGCGCCTGCAGAACGAGGGCGCGGACGTCGTCGTCGCCGTCGTCGAGACCCACGGCCGCGCCGCCACGCTGCGGATGACGCGGGGGCTCGAAGCCGTGCCGCGCCGGTCCGTCCGTCACCGCGACGTCGAGCTGACCGAGATGGACCTCGACGCCGTGCTCGCCCGCCGCCCCGATGTCGCGCTCGTCGACGAGCTCGCCCACACCAACGCTCCGGGCTCGCGCCACGAGAAGCGCTGGCAGGACGTGCGGGAGCTGCTGGACGCAGGGATCGACGTCATCTCGACCGTCAACATCCAGCACATCGAGTCGCTCAACGACGTCGTGGAGCAGATCACCGGAGCGCCGCAGCGCGAGACGGTTCCGGACGAGGTGCTGCGGGCGGCCGACCAGGTGGAGGTCGTCGACCTGGCGCCGCAGGCGCTGCGCGACCGGCTCGCGGGCGGGCTCGTCTATCCCGCGGAGCGCGTCGACGCGGCCCTGTCGAACTACTTCCGTCTCGGCAACCTGACGGCGCTGCGGGAGCTCGCCCTGCTGTGGCTGGCCGACGAGGTGGACCAGGCGCTCAAGGACTACCGCGCCGAGCATGGCATCGAGCGCCGGTGGGAGGCCCGCGAGCGGGTGGTCGTCACGCTGACGGGCGGACCGGAGGGCGAGACGCTCCTGCGCCGCGGCGCCCGGATCGCGGCGCGCTCGGCGGGCGGGCAGCTGCTCGCGGTGCACGTGACCAGCCAGGACGGCCTGCGCGCCGCGCACCCGGCGGCGCTCGCCGAGCAGCGCGCCCTCGTCGAGAAGCTCGGCGGCACGTTCCACCAGGTGGTGGGGGAGGACGTCCCGCGCGCGCTCGTCGAGTTCGCCCGCTCGGTCGATGCGACCCAGCTCGTGCTCGGCGTGAGCAGACGCAGCAGGCTCGCGGCGCTGCTGACCGGCCCAGGGATCGGCGCCACCGTCATCCGCGAGTCCGGCGACATCGACGTGCACATCGTCACCCACTCCGCCGCCGGCGGGAGATTCGCGCTGCCGCGGCTGGGCGGCGCGCTGAGTGCACGCCGCCGACTCGCGGGGTTCGCGCTCGCGATGGTGGGGGGCCCGCTCCTGACGTGGCTGCTGGTCTCGTTCCGCAGCACCGAGTCGATCACGAGCGATGTGCTCAGCTATCAGCTGCTCGTCGTCGTCGTCGCGCTCGTGGGCGGGATCTGGCCGGCCCTGTGGGCGGCGGTGCTCAGCGGCATCACGCTGGACTACTTCTTCGTCGAGCCGCTGTTCACGATCACGGTGCAGGAGCCGCTGCATCTGCTCGCGCTGGGGCTCTACGTGACGATCGCGATCCTCGTGAGCTTCGTAGTCGACCGTGCCGCCCGCAAGACCCGCGCCGCGCGCCGGGCGGCGGCGGAGTCGGAGCTGCTGCAGACGGTGTCCGGCAGCGTCCTGCGCGGCTCGGGCGCCGTGGAGGCCCTGGTGGAGCGCGCCCGCGAGGCGTTCGGCCTCGCCGGCGTGCGGCTCGTCGCGGGCGACGTCGTGCTCGCCACGAGCGGGGAGCCGCTCCCCGACGGTCGACACACGCCGGTGCCGATCGGCGAGCGGGCCGTGCTCGAACTCCACGGGGCCGACCTGCCCGCCTCGGAGCGCCGGCTGCTGGCCGTCATCGTCGCGCAGCTGGACGCCGCGCTCGCCCACCGCGACCTCGCCGAGGTCGCCAGCGGCCTGGAGCCGCTCGCCGCCTCCGATCGGGTGCGCAGCGCGCTCCTGTCCGCACTCAGTCACGATCTGCGCCGGCCCCTCGCCGCGGCGACCGCCGCCGTCGGCGGGCTCCGCAGCGCCCCGCTCGACGGCCCCCTCAGCGAGGACGACCGCGCCGAGCTGCTCGCCACGGCCGACGAGAGCCTCGCCACGCTCGCCGCGCTCGTCACCGACCTGCTCGACGTCAGCCGTCTGCAGGCCGGAGCGCTGGCGATCTCGGTCTCGACGGTCGACGCCGCCGACGTCGTCCTGCCCGCCCTCGACGAGCTGGGCCTCGGCCCGGCGACCGTGGATCTGGCGCTGGCTGCGCCGCCGATGCGCGCCGATCCGGTGCTCCTCCAGCGGGCGGTGGTCAACCTGCTCGCCAACGCGGTGCGGCACTCGCCGGACGGCGCGCGGGTGCGGATCGCCTCGAGCGCGTTCGGCGACATGGTCGAGCTGCGGATCGTCGATCACGGCGCCGGGGTGCCCGCCGACCGCCGGGACGACATCTTCGTGCCCTTCCAGCGCCTCGGCGACACCGACAACACGACGGGGCTCGGGCTCGGACTGGCCCTGTCGAAGGGGTTCGTGGAGGGGATGGGCGGTACGCTCACGCCGGAGGACACACCCGGGGGAGGGCTCACGATGGTCATCGCACTGCCGGCCGCCGGGCAGGCGAGTCCCGAGGAGGCTCCGGAGTGAGGATCCTCATCGCCGACGACGACCCGCAGATCGTGCGGGCGCTGCGGATCACGCTCTCCGCTCAGGGATACGACGTCGTCACGGCCGCCGACGGCACGCAGGCCATCGCAGCGGCGGTCGACCACCGCCCCGACATCTACCTGCTCGACCTCGGCATGCCGGCGCTGGACGGCATCGACGTGATCCACGCCATCCGCGGCTGGTCCGACGCGCCGATCCTCGTCGTGTCGGGGCGCACCGGGTCGGGCGACAAGGTCGACGCGCTCGACGCGGGCGCCGACGACTACGTCACGAAGCCGTTCTCGATCGACGAGCTGCTGGCCCGCATCCGCGCGCTCACCCGGCGGGCGCCGCAGCAGGAGCCCGACCCGGTGGTCGAGCTCGGCGACGTGTCGGTCGACCTGCCCGCGCGGAGCGTGACGCGCAGCGCCGACGGCCGCACCGAGCGGATCCGGCTCACCCCCACGGAGTGGCAGCTGCTGGAGATCCTCCTGCGCAATCCGGGGCGCCTGGTGACCCGACAGACGATCCTCACGACGATCTGGGGATCCGAGCACGTCACTGACACCGGCTACCTCCGCCTCTACATCTCGCAGCTGCGTCGCAAGCTCGAGCGCGACCCCGCCCACCCGCGCTACCTCCTCACCGAGGCCGGCATGGGATATCGGCTGCAGCTCGACGACTGAGCGCGCCGGCGCGCCCGCACGCCCCCGACTCCCGATCTCGAGTGCGGTCGGTATTCAGTGTTGCTATCTACCGGTATTCAGCGTTACTATCTAGCGGTAGTCAGTGTCGCTAGATACTGACCGACCACGACCGAGACGGAGGCGCGATGGGCAAGCAGGCGACCGAGATGCTGAAAGGCGTCCTGGAGGGCATCGTCCTCGCCATCCTCGCGGGGCGTCCCGCATACGGGTACGAGATCACGGCCTCGCTGCGCGAGCAGGGCTTCACCGACATCGCCGAGGGGACGATCTACGCGCTCCTCGTCCGCATCGAGCAGCGCGGACTCGTGGACATCGAGAAGGTGCCCTCGGAGAAGGGGCCGCCCCGCAAGGTCTACTCGCTCAACGACGAGGGCCGCGCCTACCTCGGCGAGTTCTGGAGGACCTGGAGCTTCCTCACCGAACGACTCGACCAGCTCCACCAGCACGGAGGAAACCGATCATGACCGCGAAATGGATCGAGCTGATCGTCGGACCGCTCGAGCAGAAGAAGCAGTACCGCGCAGCCAAGGCGCGCATCGAGGCACTCCCCGCGCCGTATCGCGGGGCCGCCGAGGCGTTCCAGCGCTACCTGATGTACTACGGCGGCACCGTCGACGGCGACACCATCGTGCGCATGTACGTCGACGGCGCCGACCTGTGGGAGCGCGCCGCGCTCGACGGGACGCCCGTCCGCGACATCGTCGGCGACGACCCCGTCGACTTCGCCGAGACGTTCGCCCAGGCGTACGGCGGACGGCAGTGGATCGACAAGGAGCGCGCCCGCTTCGTCGAGGCCGTCGAGAAGGCGGCGAAGGAGGACCCGTCATGAGTGCCGTCGCCACCGCCTCCGCCATCCGCGTCTCGGGCGTGCGGAAGTCCTTCGGAGACCTGGAGGTGCTGCGAGGCGTCGACCTCGACATCGCCCCGGGAAGCGTCTTCGCACTGCTCGGATCCAACGGCGCGGGCAAGACGACGCTCGTCCGCATCCTGTCGACCCTCCTGGCCGCCGACGCGGGCACGGCCGCCGTCCACGGGTTCGACGTCGGGGCCCAGGCGGCCGAGGTCCGCGAGTCGATCAGCCTCACCGGCCAGTTCGCCGCCGTCGACGAGATCCTCACCGGGAGGGAGAATCTCATGCTCGTCGCGCGGCTTCGCCACCTGCCGGGTCCCGGCGCGATCGCCGACGACCTGCTCGCCCGCTTCTCGCTGACGGACGCCGGCGACCGCCGGGCCGGCACCTACTCCGGAGGCATGCGCCGCCGGCTCGACATCGCGATGAGCCTCATCGGCGATCCGCCGGTGATCTTCCTCGACGAGCCGACCACGGGGCTCGACCCGCAGGCCCGGCTCGAGGTCTGGCAGGCGGTGAAGGAGCTCGCCGCGGGCGGCACCACCGTCCTGCTCACCACCCAGTACCTCGACGAGGCCGAACAGCTCGCCGACCGCATCGCGATCCTCCACCAGGGACGCATCATCGCGGACGGCACGCTCGCCGAGCTGAAGGCCCTGCTCCCGGCGGCGACCGTCGAGTACGTCGAGAAGCAGCCCACCCTCGAGGAGGTCTTCCTCTCCATCGTGGGCGACACGTCCCCCGCAGAACCTCCCTCGAAGGAGCCGTCATGACCACGCACGTCCTCGGCGACACCGCCGTCCTCACCGGCCGGTCGCTCCGCCACATCCTGCGCAGCCCCGACACGATCATCACGACCGCGGTCATGCCGATCGCGTTCATGCTGCTGTTCGTCTACGTCTTCGGGGGCGCGATCGACACCGGCGACACCGCCTACATCGACTACCTGCTCCCCGGCATCCTGCTCATCACGATCGCCTCGGGCGTCGCGTACACGTCGTACCGGCTGTTCCTCGATCTGCAGGGCGGGATCGTGGAGCGCTTCCAATCGATGCCGATCGCCCGCTCGAGCGTCCTGTGGGCGCACGTGCTCACCTCGGTCGTGGCCAACATCGTGTCGCTCGCCATCGTGGTGGGGGTGGCGCTGGTCATGGGGTTCCGGTCTCCCGCGAGCGTGGGGGCGTGGCTCGCGGTGGCGGGGATCCTCGTGCTGTTCACCCTGGCGCTCACGTGGATCGCCGTGATCGCGGGTCTGTCGGCGAAGACCGTCGACGGGGCCAGCGCCTTCAGCTATCCGCTCATCTTCCTGCCGTTCATCAGCTCGGCCTTCGTGCCGACCGGCACGATGCCCGGTCCCGTCCGCTGGTTCGCGGAGAACCAGCCCGTGACCGCCATCGTCGACGCGATCCGCGCCCTGCTCACCGGCGGCGCCCCCGGAGCGTCGCTGTGGGTGGCGCTCGCGTGGTGCGGCGTCATCCTGGTCGTGGCCTACGCCCTCGCGGTGCTGGCCTATCGGCGCCGCGTGCGCTGACCGGACGGGTTCGCGCGGGCGCGGCCGAGGGTTCGCGTGGCAACAGCAGGATGGGTCGGCTGTCCCGGGCCCGATACCGGCCGGGGGTGTCGATTCACCCTGCTTTTGCCACCGCATCGGCCGGCGCCGCCACCGGGCGCCGGGGGAACAGGGCCACCGCGACGGCGAGACCGATCGCCCCGCCGACGAGCTGCGCGAGGACGAACCACGGCGCCGACGCGGGTGAGATGCCGGCGAAGGTGTCGGAGAACATCCGGCCGATCGTGATCGCCGGGTTGGCGAAGCTCGTCGAGGACGTGAACCAGTACGCGGCGCCGATGTAGGCACCCACAGCCGGGGCGGCGAGGTGGCCCCGTCCCGTGCGGGCGAGGGCGAAGATCACGAGGATGAGGCCGGCGGTGGCGACCACCTCGGCGGCGAGGGCTCCCGGGGTGATCCGCGCGGTGCCGCTCCAGGTGACGGCGGGCAGGTCGAACATGACGTTCGCCAGCGCGGCGCCGGCGATGCAGCCCGCGATCTGCGCCGGGAGGTAGCGCGCCGCGTCGCGCCAGGGCCGGTGCCCCTGGGCGCAGTCGGCGAGCGTCACGACCGGGTTGAAGTGGGCGCCCGAGACCGGCTGGAAGACGAGGATGAGGACGGCCAGCCCCAGCGCGGTCGCGAACGCGTTCTCGAGGAGCTGCAGTCCGGTGTCGGCGGGGGAGAGGCGGGCCGCGGCGATGCCGGAGCCGAGGACGGTGGCGGCGAGGAGCGCGCTGCCGAGGAACTCTGCCAGGAGCTCGCGCGCGGGTGCGACGGTCACGGCGCGACGAGGACCTGCGAGACGCGGTCGAGCGCGCCGGGGACGAGCGAGTAGTACGCCCACGTCCCGCGCTTGCTGCGCGAGAGGAAGCCGGCCTCCATGAGGATGCGCAGGTGATGCGACACGGTGGGCTGGCTGAGGCCGACCGGGTCGATGAGGTCGCACACGCAGGCCTCGGCCCCGTCGGAGGCGGCGACGATCGACAGCAGCCGGAGCCGGGTCGGGTCGGCCAGTGCCTTCATGGTGTGCGCGAGCGCGTCGGCGTCGGCCGCGGAGAGCGGCTCGCGGGTGAGCGGCGCACAGCATGCCGCGGTGACGTCGGTGACCTCGAGAGTCTGCATGCATCGACAATACTCGATATTGACATCCATCGATACACGGGTGCAGACTCGGTCTCCGAGATATCGACATCCATCGATGGAGTAGCCATGACCCTGCTGGACATCACCCCTCGCCCTCGCGTGGACGAGCGCCTCACCGCCCTCCCCGTCGTCGTGATCGGCGCAGGCCCGATCGGACTGGCGGCCGCGGCGCAGCTCGCCGACCGCGGCATCCCCTTCGTCGTGCTCGAGGCCGGTCCGGTCGTCGCGGCGAACGTGCGCGAGTGGGGGCACACCCGTCTCTTCTCGCCCTGGAAGCACCTCGTCGATCCCGTCGCGCGACGGCTGCTCGAGGCCACCGGCTGGACCCTCCCCGACCCGGAGCGCGCGCCGACGGGCGCCGAGCTGGTGGCCCGCTACCTCGAGCCGCTGGCCGCGCTCGACGCGATCGCCCCGCACGTGCGCACCGGCGTCACCGTGACCGGCGTCACCCGGGAGGGCATGGATCGCACGCGGTCGCGCCGCCGCGACGGCGTGCCGTTCGCGGTGCGGATCGTCGGCGACGTCCCCGGCGACGACGGCGACGATCAGCTCTCGGCACGCTCCGTCATCGACGCTTCCGGAACCTATCGGACGCCCAACTCGCTGTCCTCCGACGGCCTGCCGCTGCGGGGGATGGGCGAGATCGCCGATGCGGTGACGCCGGCGCTGCCCGATGTGCTCGGTCGCGACCGCAGCCGCTTCGCCGGCCGGCGGACGACCGTGGTCGGGGCGGGGCACTCCGCGGCGAACACGCTGCTGGCGCTGGCGCAGCTGGCGGAGGAGGAGCCCGACACGTCGGTGACCTGGCTGATCCGCAACTCCCGCGCCGCCCGCGTGACCTCTTCGCCCGACGACGAGCTGGCCGACCGCGCGCGGCTCGGCGGTCGTGTGGAGGACGCCGTGGCCGCCGGTCGCGTCGCGGTGCTCGACGGATTCGAGATCCTCCGCGCCCGTCGCGGCGGCGACGGCGCCGCGGTGCTCGTCGGCCGTCGCCGGGGGGAGGCGGCGACGCACGAGACCGACGTGATCGTCAACGCCACCGGCTTCCGCCCCGACCTCGCCGCGCTGCGCGAGATGCGTCTCGAACTGGATCCGATCGTCGAGGCCCCGGTGCGGCTCGCGCCGCTCATCGACCCGAACGTGCACTCGTGCGGCACCGTCGAGCCCCACGGCTTCCGCGAGCTCACCCACCCCGAGCCGGGCTTCTTCATCGTCGGGATGAAGTCCTACGGCCGCGCGCCGACGTTCCTGCTGGCGACCGGCTACGAGCAGGTGAGGTCGGTGACCGCGTGGATCGGGGGAGATCTCGCATCGGCGTCGCAGGTGGAGCTCGTGCTGCCGGCGACGGGGGTGTGCTCGACCGGCTCGGGTCCGTCGGCCGTGGGCTGCTGCTCGTGATCGCCACCCGCCGGCTCGAGCCCGCCGACTGGCCGCAGGTCGAGCGCATCTACGCCGAGGGGATCGAGGACGGCGAGGCGACCTTCGAGGCGGCGACGCCGGCGTGGGAGGACTTCGACGCCGGCAAGCGGGCGGACCTGCGGCTGGTCGCCGTCGACGAGGCGGGGGCCGTCGTCGGGTGGGCCGCCGCCTCGGCCGTCTCGGCCCGCGCGGCCTACCGGGGCGTCGTCGAGCACTCCGTCTACGTCGCGCGCGCCTCGCGCGGCCGGGGGATCGGCCGGATCCTGCTCGACGCGCTCATCGGGGCGGCGGCGGAGGCCGGCGTATGGACGATCCAGTCGAGCATCTTCCCCGAGAACGCCGCCAGCCTGCGCCTGCACGAGGCGGCGGGCTTCCGGGTGGTCGGTCGCCGGGAGGCGATCGCGACATCGGTGCGCGGACCGCATGCCGGCCGGTGGCGCGACACCGTTCTCGTCGAGCGGCGGAGCACCCGCAACGGCCGGGAGGATCCGTAGGGCCGATAGACTCCCGTCTATGGATGCGGCGGAGCGGACGGTCACCGTGCTGGCCGATCCCACGCGCGCCCGCATCCTCGCGCTCATCGCCCGGTCGCCGTCGGGACGCGTGCGGGTGGGCGAGCTCGCCGACGAGCTCGGGCTGCGCCAGCCGACCGTGAGTCACCACATGCGGACCCTGCGCGAGGAGGGCATGGTGGAGCGCCATCCCGAAGGGCGTCACGCCTGGTACTCGCTCGCGCCCGACCAGGCGGATCGCGTGGCCGCGCTGCTGTCCGTCCCTTCTCCCGACGCGCGACGCGATCCGGATCTGGAGCGCGTGGTGCACGACCTGTCGGTGCGGTTCCGCGGCGTCCTCAGCGTCGAGACCGTGCGCGAGAACGTCGCCGCCGCCGCTGAGCTCCTGGCCGACGGCGGGACGACCGCGCTGCTGACCTCCCGCGTGGCGTCGTTCGCGACCGCGCGGCTGGACGCGCTCAGCCGCGCGCGCCGCCCGACGCCGGAGGTGCCCGAGGTGCTCTTCGTCTGCGTGGAGAACGCGGGTCGCTCCCAGCTCGCGGCCGGGATCCTGCGCCAGCTCGCCGGAGACCGCGTGCGCGTGCGGACGGCCGGATCGGCGCCGCGCGGAGAGGTGCGGGCGCACATCGTCGCGGCGCTCGACGAGATCGGGGTGCCGTTGGCGGGGGAGTTCCCCAAGCCGCTGACCGACGAAGCGGTGCGGGCGGCCGACGTCGTGGTCACGATGGGCTGCGGCGACGCGTGCCCGGTGTATCCCGGCCGCCGCTACCTCGACTGGGACCTGGACGACCCGGCGGGCCTGCCGCTGCCGCAGGTGCGCGTCATCCGCGACGACATCGCCGAGCGGGTGCGCGCGCTCCTCGACGAGCTGCTCCCGGCCTCCGCGTTCACCGAGGATTCACCTGCGAACACATAGATCAGGGTCTATGCTTTGAGAAACGAAAGCGAGAACCCGATGAGCAGCACCCCCACCGTCCTCTTCGTCTGCGTGCACAACGCCGGCCGCTCCCAGATGGCCGCGGGCTTCCTCCGCAGCCTCGCCGGGGACCGCGTCGAGGTGCTCTCGGCGGGATCCGAGCCGAAGGACCAGATCAACCCCGTCGCCGTGGAGGCGATGGCGGAGGTCGGCGTCGACATCGCCGGCCAGACCCCGAAGATCCTCACGGTCGACGCCGTGAAGGAGTCCGACGTCGTGATCACCATGGGCTGCGGCGACGCCTGCCCGATCTTCCCCGGCAAGCGCTACGAGGACTGGGAGCTCGACGACCCGGCCGGCCAGGGCATCGACGCGGTGCGACCGATCCGCGACGAGATCCGCGGGCGCGTCGAGCGCCTGATCGGCGAGCTCGTCGGCGAGGGTGCGCGGGGATGACCGCGTCGTCGGGGCAGGGCGGCCTCCTGGCGCCCGAGGCGGTGCTCCTGCGCGCCGCCGAGAGGCTCGCCGATCGGTTCGAGGGGATCGTCGGCCCCGAGACGGTGGAGCGCGTCGTCTTCGAGTCCTACACGGCGCTCGGACGGACGGCCACCGTCACCGCGCACCTCACGAGCCTCGCGGAGCGGTTCGCGCGCGATCGTCTCACCGCGCTGGCGCAGTCCCGCGGGCTCATCGTGAAGACGGTGCCGGAGATCCTGTACCTCTGCGTGCACAACTCCGGACGATCGCAGATGGCCGCGGCGCTCACCGACCACCTGTCCGGGGGGCGCGTGCACGTGCGCTCGGCGGGCTCGCAGCCCTCGGGTGACGGCATCCTCCCGCAGGTGGTCGAGGTGCTCGCCGAGATCGGCATCGACGTCACCGAGGCGTATCCGAAGCCGTTGACCGACGACATCGTGCGCGCGGCCGACGCCGTCGTCACCATGGGATGCGGCGACGCCTGCCCCGTGTACCCGGGCAAGCGCTACCTCGACTGGGACCTCGCCGACCCGGCCGGGCTCGATCTCGACGGCGTGCGCCGGGTGCGCGACGAGATCCGGGCCCACGTGGAGGATCTCCTGGCCGAGGTGCTCCCGGCGGACCGGTGACCGCGCTCACGAGGTGCCGGTGAGCGACGTCGTCAGCATCGAGCTGCTGCTCGACGACGCCTCCGAGGCGGCCGTCCGCGCCGATTGGGAGAGGCTGCGGGCAGCGGGCCACTCGAGCCTCGCCGCCCATACGGCCCCGAGCAACAGGCCCCACGTGACGCTGCTCGTGCGGCCGGCGCTCGCACCGGTCGCGTTCGGCGAAGCCCTCGCCCTGCTTCCCGTGGCCCTGACCCTCGCCGAGCCGCTCGTGTTCCGGCACGGTGATCGGGGCGTCCTCGCGCGTCGCGTGATGCCGACCGAGGAGCTCCGCCGTCTGCACGAGGCGGTCCATGCGGCCGTCCCGCCCGGCGTCGACGCGCCGCACACCGCGCCCGGCGACTGGACGCCCCACGTGACGCTCGCGCGCCGCGTGCGGCTGGATGCCCTGGATGACGCGCTGCGCCTTCTCGGACCGGAACGTGCGGGCACGGGTGCGGCGCTGCGGCGCTGGGATTCGGCCACGCGCACCGTCACGCCGATCCGGTGAAGCCGCCATCGTCGGGCAGCGATGAGGCGAGGCTCTGCATTCCGCGGAACATACTTCCCGAACGCCCCGTTGCACGCGTCATGGACTTCTTCGAGACGCTCATCCGCTACGAGGTCGGGCTCTGGAACGCCGTCGACGGCGCGCTGCGGGAGCGCGGCCACGTGAGCGCGGCGCAGCATCACGCGCTGACGATCATCGACCGCCACGGCGAGACCGGGCGGGTCCTAGACGTCAGCGCCGAGATCGGGATCACCGTGGGGGCGGCCAGCAAACTCGTCGACCGTCTGGAGCGGGCGGGGCTGGTCGAGCGGCGCCCGCATCCGACCGACGGGCGCTCGTCGTACATCGCGCTCACCGCGCTCGGTGCCGCCTCGCTGCGGGACGCGACCGTCGCGCGGAACGAGGTGCTGGCCGAGCTGCTCGATCCCGAAGCGGCGGCCACGGTGCACGCGGGGCTGGCGGTGCTCCAGGAGCGACTGGACGGCGTGACCGCCCGCTGACATCCGGCCATGCGCGGGACCGCGGGCTCAGGCGGCGCCGTCGGCGGCCAGAGCCGCGGCGATCCGCCTGATGCCGTACGAGAACGCCTCGTCGACATCACCGCCCAGTTGGAACGCGCCGGCGAACTCCATGCTGATGAAGCCGGTCGCCCATGCGGTCACGGTGCGGGCGGCCGACAGCGCGTCGCCCGGACCGACCAGCTGCGCGGTCGTGTCCAGGAGGGCGCGCACCGAGCGCGCCTGCGCGTCGGGGTCGGGACGGTGGGCGGCGGTGGGCGGCGTGAAGAGCAGGCGGTAGCGCTCGGGGCTCGCGTGGGCGAAGGTGCGCAGGGCGTGCGCCAGCTGCACGAGCCGGTCCGAGGCGGCGGCTGACGGGCCCACCGCAGTCGTGGCGGCGTCCAGACGCGTTCCGAGCTCGCGCGCGGTGTCGTCGGCGATCAGGCGCAGCAGCTCATCGCGGTCGCGCACGCGCTTGTAGAGCGAGGGTGGGCGCACCCCGACCCGCGCCGCGACGGCCTGCATGGTGAGGCCCGGCAGGCCCGCGTCGTCGAGGATGCGGGAGCCGGCCGAGACGATCTCTCCGACGGATGTGCGCGCGGGGGTGGGCATGGCGCTCCTCTCGATCCACGATCAGTATAGCTATTGACCCTAGCCATGATAGCTATATACTTTAGCTATCGTCATCACGCACCCTTCGGAGGGGAACATGCAGCTCGCACCCGGCCTTCACCGCATCGGCAACGACATCGTCGCCGCGTATGCGATCGTCACCGCCGACGGCGTCACGCTCGTCGACGCCGGCCTTCCGGGCATGTGGGCCGACCTGCGTGCCGAGCTCGCCACCGTGGGCCGCACGCCGGCCGACGTGCGCGGCGTGATCCTGACCCACGGCGACAGCGACCACGTGGGCTTCGCCGAGCGGCTGCGCCGCGAGCACGGCATCCCCGTGTACGTCCACGAAGGCGACGCCGGCCGCGCGCGCGGCGAGAAGCCGCCGGCCACGCCGTGGCCGAAGATGCGGATCGCGCCGACGCTCGGCTTCCTGGGCTACTCGCTCCGCAAGGGCGGTGCGCGCACCCACCACCTCACCGAGGTCGTCGAGCTCGCGGGCGAGCAGGTGCTCGATCTGCCCGGCGGGCCCCGGGTGATCCCGCTCCCGGGGCACTCGCCGGGGAGCGTCGCCGTGCACGCCGCGTCGGTCGGGGCCCTCTTCGTCGGCGACGCGCTGACCACGCGCCATGTGCTCACCGGCCGCGTCGGCCCGCAGCCGGCGCCGTTCACCGACGATCCGGTCCAGGCGCTGGCCTCGCTCGCGGTCGTGGCCGACCTGGAGGCGAGCTGGGTGCTCCCCGGCCACGGCGCCCCGTGGTCCGGCGGCGTCGCGGAGCTTGTGCGGCGGGTGCGGGAGGAGGCTGCGGCCGCCTGATCCGCCCGGCAGTCCCGTGTCGGGGGCGCATGGGACGATCCCCTCGAGGGATCGGCGGGCCGGACGATCCGCGGCGGATCGGCGGGAGGGCGCATGCGCGGCGAGGCGACGGTGCTGCACGCCGACCTCGACGCCTTCTACGCGTCGGTCGAGCAGCGCGATGCGCCCGCGCTGCGCGGACGCCCGGTCATCGTCGGCGGCGGCGTCGTGCTCGCCGCGAGCTACGAGGCGAAGGCGCGCGGGGTGAGGACCGCGATGGGCGGCCGGCAGGCGCGGGAGCTCTGTCCCGATGCCGTGATCGTCCCGCCGCGCATGGAGGCCTACACCGCCGCGAGCCGAGCGGTCTTCGGGATCTTCCGCGACACCACCCCGCTCGTGGAGGGCCTGTCGATCGACGAGGCCTTCCTCGAGGTCGGCGGGCTCCGGCGGCTGGCCGGCACCCCCGAACAGGTCGCGGTGCGCCTCCGCGAGCGCGTGCGCCGCGAGGTCGGGCTGCCCATCTCGGTGGGCGTCGCGCGAACGAAGTTCCTCGCCAAGGTCGCGAGCGCGGTGAGCAAGCCCGACGGTCTGCTGATCGTCGAGCCCGACCGCGAAGAGGAGTTCCTGCTGCCGCTCCCGGTGGAGCGGCTGTGGGGCGTCGGAAAGGTGACGGCGGAGAAGCTGCACCGGCACGGCATCCGCACCGTCGGCCAGCTCGCCGAGCTCGAGGCCTCTGCCGCCGAGCGACTGCTCGGACGCGCCGCCGGCGCCCACGTGCACGCGATGGCGCGGCTCCTCGACCCGCGCCCCGTGATCACCACGACCCGCCGCGGCTCGATCGGCTCGCAGCGCGCGCTCGGAACCGGGCCGCGCACGGCGGAGGAGCTCGACGTCATCCTCAGCCAGATCGTCGACAGGCTGGCGCGCAGGCTCCGCGACGGTGGCCGCGGCTGCCGCACGGTCGTGCTGCGGCTGCGGTTCGGCGACTTCACCAAGGCCACGCGGTCCCGGAGCCTGCGGCTCGCCTCCGACCGCACGGCCGTGCTGCTGGCGGCGGCGCGCGGGCTCCTCGCCACGGCGCGGCCCGAGATCGAGTCCCGCGGCATCACCCTGATCGGAATCTCGCTAGGCCAGCTCGTGCGCGGCGAGGACGTGCCCCAGGAGCTCCGGATCGACTGGGGCGAGAGCGCGCGGCTCGACACGGTCGCCGACGCGGTGCGCGACCGCTTCGGCGCGGCGTCACTCGCGCGCGCGGCGCAGCTGGGCCGTGATCCCGGCTGGTCGGCGCCCGTCCTCCCCGAACACGAATGACGGGGTGAGCAGGGCTCAGCGCTCAGAACGGCGAGGGCTACGCGTCGTCGTGCCCGTCGACCGCGTCCGCCGCGGCATCCTCGGCCGCCTGGCCTTCTTCGGGCGATTCCGAGCCAGCCGCTGCCGCGCTGTCCGCGTGCGCGTCGGTGTGATCGGCGTCGTTCGAGCCGTGGTGTTCCTCGTTCATGGGTGACCTCCAGGTCGTGGTTCGATCGTCAGCCGGACGGGTTGTCCAGCGGCATGCCCTCGTCGTCCGTCGTCTCGGGCAGCACGCCCTCGGGATCGGGCGCGGGCTTGTCGGGGGCGTCGTTGCGCTGAGGTGCAGAGGCGTCGGGTGAGGCGACGTCCTCCTGCTCGGTTCCGTCAGCCATCGGGGGTCCTCTCGTCGTGGACTCCGATCAGACACCCGCCGGCGCTCGCTGGCACGGGGCTTGCCAACGCGTTCCGATCGTGCAGGGTCCCGCGGCCGGGGCGCGTCAGTCCTCCGCGGGAACGCGCACCGTCAACGCGCCCGGGTCGACCCAGGTGCGGATCGCGGTCGTCTGCCCGAACTCGTCGCCGTCGAGCTGGATCAGCTCGGGGCGGTTGGCGAGCATGGTGAAGCGCCGGCCCTTGATGTAGTTCAGCGCCCGCACCTCGTTGGTGCGCAGCCGACGGCCGAGCCGTGTGCGGCTGAGCACGCCGTTCTCCCAGATGATCTTCGTCACGATCTGCGCCCAGCTCACGACGCCCTCGGGGCGCAGGAGCAGGATGTCGAGCTCGCCGTCGTCGACGGCGGCGTCGGGGAGCAGCAGGATGTTCGCCTGCAGGGCACCGCAGTTGCCCATGATGACGGTGTGCGCGCGCAGGGAGCGCGTGCGCTCGTCGTCGAGCTTGTAGCGGATGCGGAGCTGGTTCTTGTCGCGGAGCGCGAGGACGATGGCCTTCACGTACGCCAGCCAGCCGATCTTCGCCTTCAGCTCGTCGTCGGTGTGGGCGAGCATCTTCGCGTCGAGGCCGAGCCCCGCCATGACGAGGTAGGCGTGACGGTCGGTGTCGCCGTTCTCGCGGCGGATCTCGATCCGTCCGAGGTCGATGCGGCGGTCCTGCCCCGTGAAGGCGGAGTTCAGCGAGTGCGTGAGGTCGTCGAGGGTGAGCTTCAGGTTGCGGGCCAGCAGGTTGCCGGTGCCGGAGGGGAGCAGTGCGAGCGGGACGTCGTGGTCGGCGAGGGCCTCGGCCACCGCGCGCACGGTGCCGTCGCCGCCGGCGACGATGATCATGTCCACGTCCTCCGCGAGAGCGTCGGCGGTCGCGCCGCCGCCGGGGTCCTCGATGCTGGTCTCGAACCAGAGCGTCTCCGCCCATCCCGCCGCCTCCTGCTCGGCGGCGACGGCCGCTCGCACGGCGTCCAGGTCGATCTTGACGGGGTTGTAGACCACGGCGGCGCGCCGTGCGTCCGTCGGCGGGGTCGCGGTCTCGGCGTCGGCGGAGGCGTCGGCGTCGGTGGAAGAGGTCGGAGTGGTGTTCACCTACGACACCTGATCACCTTTCGACCGGGAGTTCACCCCCCTTGCCAGATCGCCCCTCCGTCAGGACGTGCTCCGCGGCGCGGGGCGGGGCCGCGTCGTGGGCTCGCGCGGGCGGGTGCGCTGACACTCGTTGCCGCTTCGACCGACGGGATACGACAACGACTGTCATCCGTGTGAGCCGTTGCGTGGTCTGCTGACAGTCGTTGCCGCCTCGGCGGGCCGGACCCGACAACGACTGTCATCACGTCGAGGGCGTAGCCGTCGGGGGCGGTGTGCGCGTGAGGCCCATCAGGAAGGCCGAGATCGCGAGCGCGCCCAGCACGAGGAGGAGGCCGATGAGCGCGACGGGTGCGAGGAGGAAGCCGCCGAGGAGCAAGCCGTCGGCGGAGGCGGGCGACCAGCCGTCGGCGAAGGCGATGTACGAGTCATCGAGAGAGAAGAGCGGCTGCGGAGCGGGCCACCCCGTGAACGTGAGGATCGCGCCGACCACGACCACCGCGGCGACGCCCCACCAGGCGGTCCTGATGCGCCGACGGGCGTATGGCTGCGTCGCCTCGCGGCGTCGCCGGACCCATCGGCCCGTCGAGAACGCGAGGACGGTCAGCCCGGCGGCTCCCAGCAGGATGCCCGCCAGGCTCGTGAGCGAGAGCGAGATGCCGCCCTGGGGGAAGAACGCCTGCGCCGCCAACGGCTGGTACGCGAACCACCCGACGGATGCCGAGGTGTCTGCGGGGGCTCCGAGCACGACGAGCGCCGCACCGATCAGCAGGGCGACGATCGCGACGATCCCTGCGGCGCGGGCACGCCAGGACACGATCATGTAGCAAGCCTAGCGAGCGCCCGGTGCCTCGCCGGGGCCGGACGGAGCGGTGTCCGGGGTCAGCCGGTACAGGACCTGCGGCCGCCCTCGGCGTCCGTAGCGGTGGGCGATGTCGATCGCGCCGGTCTCGACGAGATGGGTGAGGTAGCGGTGCGCGGTCGCCGACGAGAGTCCGCACTCCGTCGCGACCTGCGCGGCCGTCCGGGCGATGACGGGGTCCAGCGCCGCGACCACGCGTTCGAGGGTCGTCGGGGCGAGCCCCTTCGGCAGCGCCGCGGGCGAGCGCCGGGCGGTGCGGATGCCGCCGGTGAACAGCCGGTCGATCTCACCCTGCCCGAGGGGCACGTCGCGCGGCGTCTCCGGCCGCTCGGCGCGCGTGGCGGCGTAGTGCACGAGCCGCTCCTGCAGCGCGGCTCGCGTGAACGGCTTGATGAGGTACCCCACCACCCGCCCCGCCATGGCCTGCCGGACGGTGGTCTGGTCTCGCGAGGAGCTGATCACGAGGACGTCCGGCTCGCCCTCGCCCATCGTGCGCAGGCGGTGGATCACCTCGACGCCGCTGATGTCGGGCAGCCGCATGTCGAGCAGCACGAGATCGGCGGCGGTCGCGAGCGAGAGCGCCTCCGCGCCGGTCGCCGCGGTCCCGGTGACGACGAAGCCGGGCGTCGCGGCGACGAACCCGGCGTGCAGCGCGCGTGCGCCGCGGTCGTCGTCCACGACCAGCACGCGGATGGGCGCGCTCACGGGCGCACCTCCAGCTCGAAGGAGAACCGCGCGCCGCCGAGCGTCGACGCGCCCACCTCGACCGAGCCGTCGCGGGAGGTGACGAGGCGGCGCACCAGGTCCAGCCCGATCCCGCGTCCGCGTCCCCCGGTGTCCGCCTTGGACGACAGCCCCCGGGTGAAGATCCGCGCGGCGACGTGCCGATCGACGCCCGGGCCGTCGTCCTCCACGACGCCGTACAGCCGGTCGCCGGACTGCCGGAGCGTGCAGCGCACGCGCGTGGCGCCCGCCTCGCCGGCGTTGCGGCTGAGGTTGGTGAGGATCGAGACGACGTCGTCGTCGACGTGGACGCCGGGCTCGACGTCGAACTCGGCGAGCGCGCCGCGCTCGAGGAGATCGGCACGCACGGCGTGCATCGCGGCTTCCCGCAGCGCGGTTCCCGGAACGCCGTCCCCGGCGCCGCCGCGGCCATCGGGCGGCGTCGCGTCGCTCACGGCGACGACGTCTTCGATGTAGTCCAGCGCGGCGCGGGGCTCCCCGTGGGTGACCAGCCCGTGCACGACGTGCAGCCGGGTGTGGAACTCGTGGGCCTGCTCCTGCAGTGCGGCGGTCGTGCGCTGCATCTGCGCGTGCTCGGCGGCCAGTCCGTCGAGCCGGCGGAAACGTCGCTCGACGGCGGCGGTCAGCAGCGAGCTCGCGATCGTCGCGACGACGAGGGCGCCGGCCGCCCAGGGGAGGAGGCCGGTGAGCGCCTCCATGCGCTCCGATTCGATGTCGGATTCGAGCACGCCCACCGCGACCATCCCGACGACGTCGCCGTCGGCACCGCGCACCGGCACCTTCGCGCGCAGCGAGCGGCCGGACGGACCCGTCTCCGTTCCGAGGAACGGCGTGCCCGCGAGCACGGACTCGTTCGTGGTCGAGACCTGGACGCCGCGCTCGGAGGCGAGCGGATGCGTGATGCGCACGCCCTCGTCGTCGGTGATCACGGCGTAGTACACGCCCGCGGCCTGGGCGACGAGGTCGGCGATGGGCTGCAGGGTCTCCGTCGCCGTGGCGAGATCCGCGGCGTCGGCGAGGTCGCCCGGGGTGCCCGCGTCGACGGTCGAGGCGAGGGTGGCGCGCACCTGCGGCAGCGCCGCGAGGCTGGACGCGACCTCCTGCACCCGCTCGGCGGTGGCGTCGCGGATGCTCTTCTCCTGCAGCCAGAGGGCCACCATGACCGTCGCGGCCAGCGCCGCGAGGGTCACGACCGAGGGGAGGAGGATCATCGCCAGGCGGATCGCCCGCGGGCTCGGCCGCATCGCCATGGTCATCACACTCCCCGTCGAGACGCACCGCCGGTCTGCTGACGGCGTTTAAGAGAACAATTCGCCCGCGCCGCCGCACCTCGGACCGGCGGTGCCATCCTAGGTCGATCCCGCGGCGACGACGATGTCCGCGCGAATGGAGCAGAGATGACACCGCAGCCCCTTCCCCCCAGATCCGGGCCCGCACGACTGATCGGCCGCGCCCTCGGCGGCGCGATCGCCGCGGCCGCCGTCGGTGTCGCTGTGTTCGGCTCGATCAGCTCGGCCGCGTCCGGGCAGGACATCAGCGCGTCGATGACGATCATCGCCCCCGCGGCCGCCGGCGGCGGCTGGGACGGGGTGGCGCGCGAGCTCCAGCAGGCGCAGAAGGCGAACGGCCTCGTCAACAACGTGCAGGTGGTGAACATGCCGGGAGCGGGCGGCACGATCGCGCTGGGCAACGTCTCGGTGCTGAGCGGCCAGCCGAACAACCTGCTCGTCGGCGGCACGGGGCTGCTCGCCGCCACCATCCAGTTCGACTCCGCGGCGACCCTGGACGACGTCACCCCGCTGGCGGTCATCGTCGAGGAGTACGACGTCATCGTCGTGCCCGCCGATTCCCCGTACGAGACGCTCGACGACCTCGTGGCGGCGTGGCGCGACGATCCGAAGGCCCTGCCGTGGACGGGCGGCGGATCGTTCGACCAGCTCGTCGTGACCGACCTCGCCCTGGCCGCGGGGATCGACCCGCTGGAGACCACGTACATCTCGTCCGACGGCGGCGGCGAGGCCATCCAGGCCCTGCTCAACGGCACCGCGAAGGCCGCGGCGGGCGGGTACCCCGACAACATCGACCAGATCGAGGCCGGACGCCTGCGCGCCCTCGCGTTCGTCGCTCAGGACCCCGTCGACGGCATCGACATCCCCACGGCGGTCGATCAGGGCTACGACGTCACCCTCACCAACTGGCGCATGGTGGCGGCGCCCGCGGGACTCAGCGCGTCGGAGGAGGACAGCCTCACCCGGCTCGTCGTCGACAGCGTCGAGACGCCGCAGTGGCGCGATGCCATCGATCGCTACCGCTGGACCGAGCGCGTCATCACCGGTGACGAGCTCGCGGACTTCCTCGACGACGAGGAGAGCCGCATCCGCACCCTGTACGAGGAGATGGGCCTGTGACCTTCCCCCCCAACCCCACATCGGCATCCGCTGTCCTCGGCGACCGCCTGCGCATCGTCTCGCGCCCTGGCATCGCCGCGCTGGCCAAGGCGCTCACGATGCCGGTCGTCGTGGCCGCCTTCGCCACGTATCTCCTGGTCGGCATCTTCACGATGCGCGTGCCGAGCTCGGCCGACTTCCCCGGGCCGCAGTTCTTCCCGGCCATCATCACGGCGGGTCTCTACGCGTTCGCGGTGGCGCTGGCGGTGTCGGGCATCCGTGAGGTGCGCAGCCTGCCCGACCCGCACGTCGCCGAGCTCCTCGCCGCCGAAGCGGGTGAGGAGGCGCCCGCCGAGCCGCGTGCGGTGCGGATCGACGTGCGCTCGTTCCTGTGGATCATCGGCTCGTTCTTAGCCTTCGCGCTCCTGCTCGACGTGCTCGGATGGGTCATCGCGGCGGGCCTGCTGTTCTGGTGCGTCGCCCGCGGCTTCGGCTCCACCAAGCCACTGGCCAGCCTCGTCGTCGGACTGACGATGAGTTCCCTCGCCTACATCGGCTTCGACATGGTCCTCGGCCTGCCGCTGCCGTCGGGCATCCTCGGAGGTTTCTGACATGGACGCACTGCAGATGCTCGGTGAGGGGTTCCTCGGCGCGTTCACGCCGATCAACCTCATGTGGGTGCTGATCGGCTGCGTGCTGGGCACCGCGGTCGGCGTGCTGCCGGGACTCGGCTCCTCGATGGCGGTGGCGCTCCTGCTCCCCATCACGTTCTCGCTCGACCCGACGGCCGCGTTCATCATGTTCGCCGGCGTGTACTTCGGCGGCCTGTTCGGCGACTCGACGATGGGCATCCTCATGAACACGCCGGGGCAGGCCTCGGCGATCGCCTCCACCTTCGAGGGGCACAAGATGGCCCTCAACGGACGGGCGGCTCAGGCTCTCGCGACCGCCGCCATCGGCGCCTTCATCGGCGGGTTCGTCGCCTGCATCGTGCTGGTGTTCCTCGCGCCGGCGCTGGCCGACTTCTCGAGCCGCTTCGGCCCCGCCGAGTTCTTCGCGCTCGCCGTCTTCGCCTTCGCGGCGACGTCGTCGGTGGTCACCGACAACGCGCTGAAGGGGCTCACGGCCCTCTTCATCGGCCTCGGCATCGCCGTGATCGGCGTCGACGGCGTCTCGGGCGCTCCGCGCTTCACGATGGACTCGCCGTACCTGTTCGACGGGGTGTCGCTGGTCACCGTGACCGTCGGCATCCTGGCCCTCGGCGAGGTCATCTACGTGGCCTGCCTCGAGCGCCACACCTCCGACAAGAAGATGCTCCGCCCCACCGGGCGCCCGTGGCTCAGCCGCAAGGACCTCCGCGAGGCGACCCCCGCGTGGCTGCGGGGCACCGCGATCGGCCTGCCGTTCGGCGTGATCCCCGCGGGCGGCTCGGAGATCCCCACCTTCCTCGCCTACGGCCTCGAGAAGCGGCTCGACGCGCGTCGCCCGCACCCGCAGTTCGGCACGGGAGCCATCCGCGGGCTGGCCGCACCCGAGGCCGCGGGCAACTCGACCACGGGCATGGCCATGGGCGCGCTCCTCGCGCTCGGACTGCCGGTCTCGGCCACGGCCGCCATCATGCTCGCCGCGTTCCGGCAGTACGGGCTGCAGCCGGGACCGCTCCTGTTCGACCGCGCCCCCGACCTCGTGTGGTCGCTGCTGGCGAGCTTCTTCATCGCCATGGTGGTGCTGCTGATCCTGAACCTGCCGTTCGCGATGCTGTGGGCCAAGCTCCTGCTCATCCCGCGCCCCTACCTCTTCGCGGGCATCACCGTCTTCTGCGCACTCGGCATCTACGCCACGTCGGGGTCGCTCGTCGATCTGCTGATCCTGCTGGGCATCGGCGTCGTCGGCTTCCTGCTGCGGGCGCTGGACTTCCCGCTCGCGCCGCTCATCATCGGCATGGTCCTCGGGCCGCTGGCGGAGACGAGCCTGCGGGATGCCGCGATGAGCGCGAACGGCGACTTCTCGATCCTCGTGCACAGCCCGATCAGCGTCGGCCTCTACGTCGTGCTGGCCGTGGTGCTCGCCTTCGCCATCCGCGGCCGGATCGTCGCGCGCTCCCGTGCGCGCGCGGCGAGCAGCCAGGAGCGCGCGACGGAGACCGCGGTGCGCTGAGCGGCGGGCGGCCCGACGTGGTCGATGCCGTCAGCCGCGCAGCGCTCCCAGGATCTGTTCGTAGCGCTCGGCCGGGGCGAGAGTCAGTCCGGACTTGACGAAGATCGACCAGTCGTCGGCCAGCACTTCCTGCGTGCCCGACTCGACGGCGCCCAGAGCGGCGTGTGCGACCGCGAGAGGCGCGACCTTCGGACCGTTGAAGCCGCTGGACATGTCGGTGTCCACCAGTCCCATGTGCACGGCCACCACGTGCGTGCCCTGGGCGGTCAGCTCGAGGCGGGTGCTGTCGGTCAGGGCCCAGGCCGCCGCCTTCGACGCGGCGTACGCGCCGGACATCGGGGTCGTGAACCACGACAGCGCGGAGATCACGTTGACGATCGCGCCGCCGCCGCCACGGGCGAGCACGGGTGCGAAGGCGCGGGTCATGCGCAGAGGGCCGAAGAAGTTGGTGTCCATCTCGCGGCGGATGCTCTCTTCGTCTCCCGTCACCAGCGGCGTGCTCGTGGAGATGCCGGCGTTGTTGACCAGGATGTGCACGTCGCCGGCCGCCTCGACGGCTGCGGCGATCTGCTGCGGGTCGGTGACATCGATCCGGAGGCGCTCGACACCGGCGGCGGCGATGCTGTCCACGTCACGCGCGGCCGCGTAGATCTTCGCCGCTCCGCGCCGTTTCGCCTCTTCGACGAATGCCGCGCCGATGCCGCGGTTCGCGCCGGTGATGAGGATGTTCCGACCTTCGACGTTCACAGGAGAGCCTTTCTGTAGCGATCACTATCTATTCGTCGACCGTAACAGAGTTCTGTAGCGATCACTAATGTTAGGCTCGGCACATGGCCGGACGACCGCGGAGCTTCGATCGCGATGCCGCGTTGGCGACCGCGGTCGAGCTGTTCTGGCGCCGAGGATTCGATCGGACGTCGATCGCCGAGCTGACGGAGGCGACGGGGGTGAACCCGCCCAGCCTGTATGCGGCGTTCGGCGACAAGCAGGCGCTCTTCGAGGAAGCGGCGGGCGTCTACTTCGCCCGCACGTGCGACGGAGTCGATGCCGCTGCTCAGCTCTCCGATACGCGGGCGTCGATCGCGCGCCTCTTGGACGACACGGCCCGCGCGCACACCGATGCCTCGACGCCGCCGGGCTGCTTGCTGCTCACCGAGCCCCGCCTCGCATCCCAGCGCGAGGTGGTGCAGGACAAGATCCGTCAACGGCTCGATCGAGGCGTCAGCGAGGGCGATCTGCCCGCGTCCACGGATACGGCCGCCCTCGCGGCCTACATCGTCGCCGTCATGCGCGGGATGTCCGGGATGGCGCGCGACGGCGGTACTCGCGAACAGGTCCGCGCCGTCGCGGCGACCGCGCTCGCCGCGCTGCCGCCGACCGGGTCCGCGCCTCGGCCGGCGACCGGCTAGCCTCTGGGGATGACCTCGAACACCCCTCGCCACGGAGCCGGTGCCGCATGAGCATCCACCTCATCGGCGGAGGCGCGACGACGAGCGCCGACGCTCCGCTCCACGCCTCATTCGTCAGGGAAGCCGCGAGGCGGGCCGAGGCCGCCGGCCGCGAGCGGGCGCGCATCGCCGTGATCTCACTCCACCCCGAGGCCGAGGAGAAGGCGGCAGCGCTCGGCGAGCTGCTCGTCGTGGCCGGCGGCGGTGCCGCCATCGACCTGAAGCTGACCGCCGGCCGCGCCGGAGAGCCGATCGCGCAGGACGCGGTCGACGACGTCGACGGCATCGCGGTGGGCGGCGGCAACGTCGAGACGGTGCGCGCGGGGCTCGAGCCGGTGTTCGATCGGATCCGCCGACACGTCGCCGCCGGCGTCCCCTATCTCGGCGTCTCGGCGGGCGCGATGATCGCGGGGGAGCGTTCGCTCGGGAGCGGGACCCGCATCGGGGGCGTCGTCGTGTCGCCGGAGGACGCCGCCGAGCCCGGCGAGGAGCTCGAGCTCGACGCGGGCATCGGCCTCGTCGACGTGACGATCGAGGTCCACGTCGCCCAGCGCGGCGTGCTCTCCCGCGTGATCGCCGCCGCCGAGGCCGGCCTCGTCACCGGCGCACTCGGCATCGACGAGCGCACCGCGCTGATCGTGGGCGACGGCGGGCTGCGGGTCGAGGGCGCGGGCAATGTCTGGCGCGTGCTGCCGACCGACAGCGGCGTGCTCGTCTCGACCGTCGGGGGCTGATGCGACGACCGCGTCACGCGGGGCGAGGCTGCCCGCAGGCACCTCCCAGGTGGGCGCGATACGATGATCGGGATAGGCGGACTTCTCATTCGTCTCGCCCCGGCTGTGTGGTAGCAGTCGGGGCTTTTTCTTTGCGCCCTTCGCCCGATCTCAGCCGTCCGTCCCGGCGTCGGGCGTCACCCACCAATCGGTGAACGACTGCGCTCGCCCGTCGGCGTCCAGTCGGATCACCATGAGGTTGTCGTAGATGTGGTTCTTCTCCGTCGCGGTCGGGTACTCCGTCCGGCCTCGGATCACGGCGACATCCCCGTCCACCGCGGTGAGCTCGTAGTCGAAGCTCCAGGTGCCGGGATCGTCCTTCTGACCGAGCCACCCCGCCAGGATGGCGTCGTGACCGACCCAGGGCGGTGTCGACGGACCGTCACGGTACTCCGCGTCCGGCGTGAACAGCGAGCGGACGTCGTCCGGGTCGTTGGTCGTCCACGCGTGGATGTAGCGGTCCATCCACTCCCGAGCGGCGGCGGCGGCTGATTCGCGATCCCACATGTCCTCAGGCTCTCCGAGGATCCGGGTAGGCGCAAGGGTGCCCGGGGGTCAACTCCGCCCGATGAGGGCGTAGCGAGTCCTCACGATATCGGCGAGGTCTTCGGTGATCCAGTTGTCCACGGTGACGTAGTGGGCGTGCGACAGCCAGGCATCCTTGTGTGCCCAGTGACCGACCACCGGGAAGTGAGGCAGCTTGCGCGGATTGAACTTCAACCGATTCTCGAAGTGCCGGAGCGAATCACCGAGCACGACGAGGTCCATGCGTGTTCGCATCGTGATCACTCCGCCGACGTTGCCGCGGATCGTCGCCCATTCCTCGTCGGAGCGATGGATCGCGGGGGTGTGAAGGAGCACCAGCATCTTGATCTGGTTGCCGTCGGCGAGCGAGCTGAGCGCGACGTTTCCGCCGTGGCTGTGCGCGTAGACGGTGTCGAGCCAGCCGGCATCGGAGACGAGGTCGCGCCAGAGGGCGAGGTCGCGGGCGCCGTCCGCGCGTCCCTGCTCCGAGTACTCCCCGCTCCAGACGAAGTACGTGTCGTCGGAGTAGAGGTTCGGGGTGACCGACGAACGGAGATGGTCGTGAAGAGGCGAATGCGGCTTGTGCCAGCCGGTGTCTGTCACCAATCCCCAGGTGCCATGGATGGGAACGCTCGTCGGCCCGACGATTCGCTCGCGTGCTGTGTCGCCGGACGACGACGGGCCCGCAGTCTCCCAGCCCGCGAGCGCCGCGGCGACGCCACGGGTGAGTGGATCGGCGGACTCGAGGCCGAGGAGCAGGGTCTCCGGTGGTGCGCTCGTCTGCCGTTCGGTGACGATGGCGAGGCTGCCGGCCGCTGCGACGGACTCGAGGCGCTGGTCGCTGCGTTGCGCGTAATTGAGCAGCGCGAGGAGTGTGGTGGGGAGATGGGTGGCATTGAGCTCCTCCCAGAGCGCCGCTGCCGCATCGGGATCGAACCCGCCATCCCAGGACGTGCCCGCATGGTGCCGCAAAGCCTGATCCGTCAGGTCATCGAGGCGATTCTCCTCGAACCACTCCTCCAGTTGCGGCGGCGCGGGACCCACGTGGGGGACGCCCAGCGCATCCGCATCCTCCTGCATCGCAAGAGCGAGATCATCGCCGCCGAACGCATACGCCGACATGCCGAGGTACTGCGCGGCGCGGCTCGCGATCGCCGACGGCGAGTCGTCGCGGAATGAGGCCACTCCTGGCACGGGCTCGAGAGGGTTGCTGGGGCTGAGGACATCGGACATCTGCGTCTCCCGCGGTCGATGCTCGAACCGTACTCCGCCCTGGGTGCCACCGCTATGCGGGGGAGGTCGCACCGCGCGGGCTCACAGCAGTGCGGCGGCGGCGCGCAGTCCGTCGACACTCGACGCCGCCCATCGAGTGACGATGCGGTGCGCTCGGTCGGCCTCCGGTCCCGTCAGCCGGCGAAGCAGAGGCTGGACGACATCGAGAGTGAGCGGCTCGATGAGCTGTGGGATCCGCGCGTCGCGGAGGAACCCCTCGATGCGGGTGAGGTCGTTCCCGGTCAGGGCGCCGATCTCACTCTGCAGCAGCACGATCGCCGCTAGGCGGCGCTCGAAAACCGGAACCGCCCACAGTTCCGACGCAAGCGCCGTGATGTCGTCGTGCGGAAGATCCCGATGCCGACGCAGCGCATCTCGAACAGTGCCTCGGATCGCACCGATCGAGGCGCCGTACACCGACAGTCCACCGACGGACGCATCGCCGTCCGCCCACGTGCGCCACTCCGACGCCTCGGACCGCAGCGTGTGGTCGATGAAGCGTGCTGCAGCAGAATCCACACATCCATCCTCACCCGGAGGAACGGCGACCGTGCTCTCGCCCGTCCGTCCTCAACCGGGGAGGTCGTCGCTGCGACGCGAGAGGTAGGCGCGTTCGGCGGGATTGCCGGCGAGGGCGATGGCGCGGTCGTAGGCTCGCCGTGCGTCGTCGACGCGGTCGATACGGCGCAGCAGATCGGCCCGTGCGGCGTGGAAGGCGTGGTAGCCCGACAGCACGTCGGCGAGTCGCGTGACCTCCTCCAGGGCCTCGGCGGCCCCGTGGAGTTCGGCCGCCGCGACGGCGCGGTTCAGTCTGACGATCGGCGAGGCATCGACGGTGAGCAGCCTGTCGTACAGGGCGACGACCTGCCGCCAGTCGGTCTCTCCGGCCGAGGCGGCATCGGTGTGCACGGCGTTGATCGCCGCCAGCAGCTGGTAGCGACCGGGCGAGGCGGAGCCGTCGGCGACCGCGGCGATCCGCTCGTGCACGATCGCGTGCCCCTCGGCGATGCGCTCCCGACTCCAGAGGCTGCGGTCCTGCTCGGCAAGGGTCACCAGTTGGCCGTCGGGCGACACGCGCGCAGCGCGGCGCGCGTCGATGAGCAGCGTCAGTGCGAGGAGCCCCGCGACCTCGCCCTCTTCAGGGAGGAGCTCTCGCAGCAGGCGCGCCAGGCGGATCGCCTCCTCGCTCAGCTCGACCCTCATCGCGTCGTCACCGGAGGTCGACAGGTAGCCCTCGTTGAAGATCAGGAAGACCACGGCGAGCACGCCCGCCAGCCGCTCCCGCACGTCGTCCGCCGACGGCATCCGGAACGGGACGCGCGCGGTGGCGAGAGTGCGTTTGGCGCGGGTGATGCGCCGGGCCATCGTGGTCGTCGGCACGAAGAACGCCCGGGCGATCTCGGCGACCGTGAGTCCGCCGACCATCCGCAGTGTCAGGGCGACCCGCGCCGACATCTTCAGCGCGGGGTGGCAGCAGATGAACAGCAGTCGGAGCCGGTCGTCGTCCACGGCGCCGATCGGTGGGGGAGGGTCGTCATCGACCAGCATCTGCGCCTCGTCGTGCTTGCGACCGCGCTGAGACTCCCGCCGCACTCGATCGATCGCCTTGCGAGTGGCGGTGGTGGTGAGCCAGGCTCCCGGGTTCGGCGGCACGCCGTCGCGTGGCCAGAGCTCGACGGCGGCGACGAACGCGTCGGCTGCAGCGTCTTCGGCGAGCTCCAGGTCGCCGAAGCGACGGGCAAGACCCGCCACCACCCGCGCCCACTCCTCGCGGTGCGCGCGGGTGATCCCGTGTGAGGCGGGAGAAGCGGTCACCCGGCCTCGGGGGTCTGCCGGTCGATGATCTCCACCACGCCGCTCGGGAAGCGATGCACCTCCTGCGGCCAGTCGAGGGAGGCCGCCAGGCGCCCGGCCCAGTGGCGTGCGTCGTCGTCGGTGGGCACGTCGATCACGGTGAACCCGCCGAGGTGCTCCTTCGTCTCGGTGTACGGGCCGTCGGTGAACACCGGCTCGCCGTCGGCCAGCTCCACGCTGAACAGTGCCGTCGACGCGTCGATGCCGCCGTCGGCGAAGACGAACACTCCCGCCTGCTTCATCTCCTCGAGCACCGCCATCGACGCCTGGCTCTTGCTCTGGAGCTGCTCGGCGGTCTGCGGCGGAACCCACTCGTCGTTGAACGCGATCAGGTAGTTCGGCACTGTCGTCTCCTCTTGTCGAGATGGCGGCCGCCGCATGGCGCGTCGGTCGCAGCGATCCGTTTCGAACCGCCTACCGATGCAACGAACGGCGAGCCGCGAATACGACACTACGACGTGATCTCGTGTCTGACAGGTGGGCCCCGTGGGGCTCGAACCCACGACCCGCGGATTAAAAGTCCGATGCTCTACCGACTGAGCTAGAGGCCCTCGGGATCCAGCCTACCGACCTCACCGCACACGAACGGCACCCGCCGAAGCTCTGCGCTCCAGCGGGTGCCGTCGTGCTCACCGTCCGAAAATCCCCGATACCGGAACGGGAAGCGGGATCACTCGGTCGGCGGCATCAGCACCGTGTCGATGAGGTAGACGGTCGCGTTGGCGGTCTGCACGCCACCGCAGATGACGCTGGCGTCGTTGACCATGAGCGCGTCGCCCGAGCCGGTGACCTCGACGTCGGCGCCGTTGACCGTGGTGTGCATGCCGGCGATGTCGGCGGGCTCGATCTGGCCGGGGACGACGTGGTAGGTGAGGATCGAGCTCAGCAGGTCGCTGTCGGTCTTGAGGACCTCGATGGTGTCGGCGTCGATCTTGGCGAAGGCGTCGTCGACCGGCGCGAAGACGGTGAACTCGTCACCGTTGAGGGTGTCGACGAGGTTGACGTCGGGGTTCAGCTGGCCGCTGACGGCCGAGACGAGCGTCGTCAGGAGCGGGTTGTTGGACGCCGCGACGGCGACCGGGTCCTGCGACATGCCCTGAACCGAGCCGGCACCGTCCGGAACGGCCTCGGCGTAGTCGGCGCAGCCGGGGCCCACGAGGTTGGCGGCGGGGTCGTTCTCCATGGCGGGGGCGCTCTCGCTCATCGAGGGCTCCGGAGCCGTGGACTCCTCTGCGGTGGTTCCGCCCATGGAACAACCGGCCAGCGCGAACGCCGCGGCGAAGGTGAGGGCGAGGGCTGCGGTGGTCTTCTTGGTGCTGAGCATGGCTTTTCTCCGTTTCTCAGGGCCGCCTCCTCTGGCGGCTTCAGGGGTTCTTCGGAGCCCTGTCGAGATCGGATGGGAAGAACTGCGAACACCGTCGGAATCAATCCGATGCGCGCTCGCCCACGAATGACTCCCGACGAAAGAGGGAGAACATGGATCTGATCATCATCGGCCTGCTGGGGGGACTGATCACGGGCATCTCGCCGTGCATCCTGCCCGTGCTCCCGGTCATCTTCCTCACGGGCGGCGCGCAGTCCGCCCGGTTCGACAAGGGCGACGGCGCCTCGGCCGACGACGGTCCGCTCCCGGCGCGCCGCAGCCGCCCGTATCTCGTGATCCTGGGCCTCGTGGTGAGCTTCACGCTCGTCACGCTCGTCGGCTCGCTGATCCTCGGTCTGCTGAACCTGCCGCAGGACATCATCCGCTGGGTCGGGATCGCGGTGCTGGTGGTGATCGGCGTCGGCCTTCTCATCCCTCGGTTCGAGCAGATCCTCGAGAAGCCGTTCCAGTGGCTGCCGCGCCGCGAGGTGCAGAACCGGGGGAGCGGATTCGGGGTGGGCCTCGCGCTGGGCGCCGTCTTCGTCCCGTGCGCGGGTCCGGTGCTCGCCGCCATCATCGTCGCCGGCGCGACCGGGCGCATCGGCGCCGACACGGTGCTGCTCACGGCATCCTTCGCGATCGGCGTCGCGATCCCGCTGCTGGTGTTCGCGCTGGCCGGTCGGGGACTGGTCGAGCGGATCCGCGCCTTCCGCAAGCGCGAGCGGGGCCTCCGGATCGCCGCGGGCGTCGCGATGCTGGCGCTCGCCGTCGGCCTGGTCTTCAACGTGCCGCAGGCGCTGCAGCGGCTGCTGCCCGACTACACCGCGCAGCTGCAGCGCGACCTGACCGACAACGAGCAGGCCGCGGAGGCGCTGGGGCTCGGCGGTCTCGTGAACGACGAGAACCGCGACCTCGACAAGTGCACGAACGGCGCCGACGAGCTGGAGTCGTGCGGCACGGCGCCGTCGATCAAGGGCATCGAGAAGTGGCTGAACACGCCCGGCGGCGAGGGCATCGACCTCGCCGAGCTCCGCGGCGAGGTCGTGCTCATCGACTTCTGGGCCTACTCCTGCATCAACTGCCAGCGCTCGATTCCGCACGTCGTCGCGTGGGATGAGGCCTACCGCGATGCGGGGCTGCAGGTCATCGGCATCCACTCGCCCGAGTACGCGTTCGAGAAGGACGCCGCGAACGTCGAGGCCGGCGCCCGCGACTTCGGGATCACGTACCCGGTCGCGCTCGACAACAACCTGTCGACGTGGACGAACTACCGCAACCGCTACTGGCCGGCCCACTACCTGATCGATGCGTCGGGCACCGTGCGCCACATCTCGTTCGGTGAGGGGAACTACGCGGCGACCGAGAAGATGATCCGCGAGCTGCTCGAAGACGCCGACCCGGGCGTCTCGCTCCCGGCCGCGACCGATGTGGACGACACGACGCCGGACGTCGGATCGACGACGCCCGAGACGTTCCTCGGCTCGTCGAAGGACCGCAACTTCGCCGGTCCCGACGCGTACGGCCAGGGCGAGGACACCTTCGCGTTCCCGGCCGACCAGGCGCCGGACACCTTCGCGCTCGACGGCGGATGGAACGTGCAGACCCAGTTCGTGACCCCGACCGGCGACGAGGCCCGGGTGCGCCTGACGTACCGCGCGTCCGAGGTCCGCATCGTGGCGGCGGGCGAGGGAACCATCACCGCCGATGTCGACGGGGAGACCTCCACGATCGACGTGGGCGGCACCCCGCGCTCCTACGCGGTGCTGGAGCCCGGCGATGCCCGCGAGGGCGTCATCACGCTCGAGGTGCCCGCCGGAGTCGAGGTCTACTCATTCACGTTCGGATGAGCAAGGGTTCGGAGTTGATCGAGGAGATGGTGCATGCTTGTCGAGATGGTCATCGACGGGGTGGAAGTGCGCGAGGACGGCGAGAGCGCCGATCGCGTGGCGGAGCTGCTCATGCGCATCGCCGACCGTGACGAGAGCGCCTTCGGCAGCCTCTACGACATGCTCTCCTCCCGCGTGTTCGGCCTGATCCTGCGCGTGCTCGTGGACCGCGCGCAGAGCGAGGAAGTACTGCAGGAGGTCTTCCTCGAAGTGTGGCAATCCGCTGGCTCGTTCGCTCCGAATAGAGGACAAGGGAGGTCGTGGGTTCTCACGATCGCACACCGACGGGCCGTCGACCGGGTCCGGTCCGCGCAAGCGGCCGGGGAACGGGACGTGCGCGCCGGCATGCGGGAGCTGAACACCGCGGCCGCCGGAGTGGAGGAACAGGTCGAGCTGCGCATCGAGAGTCGGCGCGTGGCCCGGGCGCTGCAGGCCCTGCCTGAGCTGCAGCGGGAAGCACTGACCCTCGCCTACTTCGGCGGCTACTCTCAGAGCGAGATCGCTGCCATGAGCGGGACTCCGCTCGGAACGATCAAGACCCGAATGCGCGACGGCCTGTCGCGCCTGCGCACCGAGATGGGGGTGACCGTATGAACATCCAGGACTTCGCCGACCTGTCGGCAGGCCGCGCCCTCGGCGCACTGTCCCCCGACGACGAGGCCGCCTTCCAGGAGGCTCTGCGCGAGCACCCCGAATGGCAGGGGATCGTCGACGCCGACCTCGAGACGGCCGCCACCCTCGGCGAGTCGGTCGCCCCGGTGGCGCCCCCGCTGGCGATGCGCTCGCAGCTGCTCCGCCTGATCCGTGCCGATGCCGAGTCGCCGGTGGAGGCTTCGGCCCCCGCGGACGACCGGGCCGCCGACGACTCCGCCGCGGACGACACCGTCGCCCTCCCTCGGGCCGCCGTCCTCGCGGACGACACCGTCGCCCTCCCTCGCGCCGCCGCCCCCGCTGACGACACCGTCGCCCTCCCGCGCGCCGCCGTCCCCGCCGACGACACCGTCGCCCTCCCGCAGTACGCCGAGGTGGACGCGCCGGCCGACGAGGCGGACGCGCCGGCGACGCCGCCCATCCCCGAGAAGGCCGCACCCGAAGAGGCCGCCCTGCGTGCGGCAGCTCCGCCGACCGAGATCGTCCAGGCCATCCAGCGCCGCACGTGGACGCGCGGCATGTTCGCCCTCGTCGCCTCGATCGCCCTCCTCGTCGGCATCGGCTGGGGTGTGGGCGCGGTCACCGACGCCCTCCGCACGCCTCCCGCGGTCGCCACGCTCGCCCAGATCGAGGCGGCGCCCGACGCGCAGGAGGCCACGAGCGAGCTCAGCGGCGGCGGCGAGGCGACGCTCCACTGGTCGCCGTCCCTGGGCGAAGCGGTGATCGTCGCCTCCGGGCTTCCCGAGATCGAGGCCGACCGGACGTTCGAGATGTGGTTCCTGCGCGACGGCACGCCCGTCTCCGCAGGCACCTTCGACTCGGCCGACGGTGAGGCGACGGCCCTCCTCGCGGGCGAGATCCAGACCGGCGACGGCGTGGCCGTGACGGTCGAGCAGGAGGGCGGTTCCCCCGACGGGGCGCCGACCACCGATCCCATCGTGGCGATCGTCCCGGCCGAGGCGTGATCTCACGCGGGTAGCCTGGAAGGCGATGTCCGACGACCCCCGCGCCTTCCACAAGCCCGTTCGGCGACCCGCCGAGCTGTTCGACCGACTCTTCAGCGCCGAGGACCCCGCGGAGGTGTCGCGCGTGGCGCACGCCACGGCGGTGGCCCTCCTGTCGCGGGTGCGGGAAGAGCCGGCCGATGCGGTCGTCGACCGTCTGATCGCCTTCACCGACGAGCACGGGATCGACACGATCGCGGAGCTCTGGTCGCGGGCGCCCGCGAAGTCGCTGCCCGGCACCCTGTGGCGGCTCTACCTGCTGCAGCTGATGGTCCACGACGACGCCCGATCCGCGGCGCTGCTGTACGAGCGGGGCCGGGTGCGCCTGGCGACCGCCGATCATGTGGTGGCCGGTGCGCCGACCCCGGCCGGACCGGACGAGCTGGTCTCGCTCAGCGACTCCATCCTGCGCGGGGTGTTCAGCGGCGACTTCGCCGTCGCGCTGGAGCGGGCGGCGTCGTTCTGCCGCGTGGAGGCGGCGGGCGCCGCCGACCTCGCCGACGACCACGACCGCACCGAGCCCGAGCGGGCGACCGCGTTCACGACCCGCGCGCTGCGGCTGACGACCTACGCCGAGGACCTGTCCGCCGCTGCCGCCCTGTGGCGCCGGGACTCGCTCACCTGACCCGCGGAGCCGCGCGGCACGTGCGCCGGTCGGGGCTCGCGGTGGGCATGAAGATGCCGGGCCGCAGAACGCCTCTCGGCGCGGTGCCGCTCGAAGCGGCAAAAGATGGAGCCCGGGGTTACTGCGGCCCGGCTGTACCAGTGTAACCGGACCTCGCGCCGACCTATTCCCGTGCCGAAAGCAGGGTCGATCGATGCGATCTACCCCTGCGGGACGGGCCGGGGTCGATCCGCCCTGCTTTCGCCACGCGTCCGGCCTCGCACCCGTTCCCCGCACCCGGCCTAGGCTCTAGCCATGGCCTGGCGATACGCCCTCATGATCACCCCTGTCGACGCGGATGCCGCCGACACCGACTTCTCGCCGACGTTCGCGGAGATCGACCCGTCGGCGCCGGCGCTGACCGTGGGCGAGCTCAGCACGCAGCGCGGCGACGGCATCTTCGAGTCGATCGGTGTCGTCGACGGGCACGCGCAGGAGGTCGAGGCCCACCTCGACCGTCTCGCGCACTCCGCCCGGCTGTGCGACCTTCCGGCGCCCCACGTCGGGCAGTGGCGAGAGGCTGTGGCGCGAGCCGCCGCGCACGCCGGCTCGGGCGAGGCGGTCATCAAGCTGATCCTCAGCCGCGGCGTGGAGCACGGCCCGGCACCGACCGCGTGGGTGACGGTCGCCTCGGCGGCGGACTTCACTGCGGCCCGCACCGACGGCATCCGCGTCGTGACGCTCGACCGGGGCTACGACATCGATGTGCCCGCCCGTGCGCCGTGGCTGCTGCTGGGGGCCAAGACGCTGTCGTACGCGGTGAACATGGCCGCCATCCGCGAGGCCAAGCGCCGCGGCGCCGACGATGCGGTGTTCGTCTCGTCCGACGGCTTCGTGCTGGAGGCGCCGACGGCCTCGCTCATCCTGCGCCGGGGCGACACGTTCGTCACGCCCGCCCCCAACGGCGGCATCCTGCACGGCACGACCCAGCTGAGCCTGTTCGAGCACCTGGAGGCCCGCGGGTTCGCCACCGCCTACGAGACGGTCCCGGCCGCGGACCTGGCGTCGGCCGATGCGGCGTGGCTCGTGTCGAGCGTCCGCCTGGCCGCTCCCGTCATCGCCGTCGACGGCGCGGCGCTCCCGCACGATGCCGAGCTCACCGCCTCCCTCAACGCCTACCTGCTGAGCCCGCGCGACTGAGCCCCGCCGGAACGACGATGTCCCACTTCCGGTCGCTTCGCCGAGGCGGAAGCAGCCGGAAATGGGACAGGGTCCGCTGAGATCGGGACAACGGCCACCGTAAGTGGGACAACCGTGGTGGTGGGCGTGGCTGATCAGCCGAAGCGGCCGGAGACGTAGTCCTCGGTGGCCTGGACCGACGGGGTGGTGAAGATGGTGCCCGTCTCGTCGTACTCGATGAGCTTGCCGGGTTTGCCGGTGCCGGCGATGTTGAAGAACGCCGTCTTGTCGGAGACGCGGCTCGCCTGCTGCATGTTGTGGGTCACGATGACGATCGTGTACTCCTTCTTGAGCTCCTGGATGAGCTCCTCGATCGCGAAGGTCGAGATCGGATCCAGGGCCGAGCACGGCTCGTCCATGAGGAGCACGTCCGGAGACACGGCGATCGCGCGCGCGATGCACAGACGCTGCTGCTGACCGCCCGACAGGCCGGAGCCGGGCTTCTCGAGGCGGTCCTTCACCTCGTTCCAGAGGTTGGCGCCGCGCAGCGACTGCTCGACGAGCGCGTCGGCGTCGCCCTTGGAGAGCTTCTTGTTGTTGAGCTTGACGCCCGCCAGCACGTTCTCCTTGATGCTCATCGTCGGGAACGGGTTGGGGCGCTGGAAGACCATGCCCACCTGCCGGCGCACCAGCACCGGGTCGACGCCGGGGCCGTACAGGTCGTCGCCGTCGAGGAGGACCTCGCCCTCGACGCGCGCACCGGGGATGACCTCGTGCATGCGGTTGAGGGTGCGCAGGAACGTGGACTTGCCGCAGCCGGAGGGGCCGATGAACGCGGTCACGCTGCGCGGCTGGATCTCGAGGGACACGCCTTCGACGGCGAGGAAATCGCTGTAGTAGACGTTGAGGTCGTTGACTTCGATGCTCTTGGACACGTCGGGTTCTTTCTGGAAGGAGCGGATGCCGGTCAGCGGCCGAACTTGGGGGCGAAAACCCGCGCGATCAGTCGCGCGAGGAGGTTCAGCACCATGACGATCAGGATGAGGGTGAGGGCGGCGGCCCAGGCGCGGTCGACGTACGCCTGCGCGGGGATGCCCTGGTTCATGAACTGCGCGTAGGCGAAGACCGGAAGGCTCATCATGCGGCCCTCGAACAGGTTGTAGTTCATCGAGGCGGTGACGCCGGCCGTCAGCAGCAGCGGTGCCGTCTCGCCGATCACGCGGGAGATAGAGAGCATGATGCCCGTCGTGATCCCGGCGATCGAGGTCGGCAGCACGACCTTGACGATGGTGAGCCATTTGGGCACGCCGAGCGCATAGGAGGCCTCGCGCAGCTCGTTGGGCACGAGCCGCAGCATCTCCTCGCTGGAGCGCACGACGACAGGGATCATCAGCACGGCGAGGGCGACCGAGCCCATGATGCCCAGCCGGATGCCCGGGCCGAAGAAGAGCGCGAAGACCGCGTACGCGAACAGGCCCGCGACGATCGAGGGGATGCCCGTCATCACGTCGACGAGGAAGGTGATGCCGCGCGCCAGGCGCTTCCCCTCGCCGTACTCGATCAGGTAGATCGCGGTGAACAGGCCGATCGGGATCGAGATGACCGCCGCGGCGAGCGTGATGAGCAGCGTCCCGACGATCGCGTGCAGGGCGCCGCCGCCCTCGCCGACGACGTTGCGCATCGACATGGAGTAGAAGTCCGCCGAGACGCCCGCCACGCCGTTGACGACGACGGTCCAGGCGACCGACACGAGCGGGATCATCGCGATCAGGAACGCGACGGTGACGACGCCGGTCACCAGCCGGTCGACACCGCGCCGACGGCCCTCGACGAGGCTCGAGACGACCGTGATCAGAACGAGGTAGACGACTCCCGTGACGACGGCCCATCCGGCGACGGCGAACTCGCCGTCGGAGGCGAGCGACAGCACGCCGAACAGCAGCGCGCTCAGGCCCGCCGTGCCGGCGAGGAGCGCCCACGGGGTCCAGCGGGGGAGGTGCCCGCTCGTGAGCGAGCGGGTGGGCCGCGAGGCGGAGACGATCGTCGGTCCCTGGGGCGGAGCGGAGACGGCGGACATCAGTTGGCTCCCGAGAATTCCTTGCGGCGGCTGACGATCCAGCGGGCCACCGCGTTGACGGCGAACGTCACGACGAAGAGGATCAGGCCGGTGGCGATGAGCACGTTGATGTTGGTGCCGTACGCCTCAGGGAAGGTGAGCGCGATGTTCGCCGGGATCGTCCCGGGGTTCTCCGCGGTGAAGAGACGGAACGTGACGATGTTCGCGACCGAGAGCACCATGGCCACGGCCATGGTCTCCCCGAGCGCGCGTCCGAGGCCGAGCATCGACGCCGAGACGATGCCCGAGCGCCCGAACGGGAACACGGCCATCCTCACCATCTCCCAGCGGGTGGCGCCGAGGGCGAGGGCGGCCTCTTCGTGGAGCACCGGGGTCTGGAGGAAGATCTCTCGACAGATCGCGGTGATGATCGGCACGACCATGACGGCCAGGACGATCGCGGCGGTGAAGATCGTGCGGCCGGTGCCGGAGACGGTGCCCGCGAACAGGGGGAACCACCCGGCGTTGACGTTGAGCCACGCGTACACCGGCTGCACCGCCGGAGCGAGGACGAGGATGCCCCAGAGGCCGAACACGACCGAGGGGACAGCGGCCAGGAGATCGACGATGTAGCCGAGCCCCTGTGCCAGGCGGCGGGGCGCGTAGTGCGAGATGAAGAGGGCGACCGCCACCGACAGGGGGACCGCCATGACGAGGGCGAGGATCGACGCCCAGATCGTGCCGAAGGCGAGCGGCCACACGTAGTCCCAGAAGTCGGACGTGAGGATCGACGCCGTGGCGGATGTGGCCGTCAGGCCGGGGATGGACTGGACGATCAGGAAGATCGCGACGGCGGCGAGCGTGACGAGGATCATCGTCCCGGCCGCCAGCGCCGTGCCCGAGAACCAGCGGTCGCCCGGGCGCTGCTTGGCCGGTGCGGCCGACGCCCGGCTCGTGGTGGTCGTCATGATCTCCAGTCTCCTCGGTATTGATGACGCGTGCACGGCCCGGCGGAGTGCGCCGGGCCGTGCACGTTCAGGGTCACTCGGTGACGATCAGGTCCAGCGCGGACTGCATCGCGGTGCGCTGCGCGTCGCTGATGGGGGCGCTGCCGGCGGCGGAGGCCGCGGCGTCCTGGCCCTCGGGGCTGATGACGTACTCGAGGAAGCCCTTCACCAGCGGCGCGGCCGAGGCGTCGGTGTACTGCTCGCAGGCGATCATGTAGCTGACGAGCACGATCGGGTAGGCGGCGGAGTCCGGCGTGCGGTCCAGCGCGATGGCGAGGTCGCCCTCGGTCCGGCCCTCCTCGAGCGGCGACGCGTCGACGACGGCGGCGGCGGCCTCCGGCGAGAACGGGACGAACTCGTCGCCGATCTGCACCGCGACCGTGCCGAAGTCGGCGGCACGCGAGGCGTCCGCGTAGCCGATCGCACCGTTGCCGCCCTGCACCGCGGCCACGACGCCCGAGGTCTGGGGCGCGGCCTCGCCGCTGTCGAGCGGCCACACGCCGTCGGGCTCCCAGGTCCAGACGTCCGGAGCGGCCTGGTAGAGGTAGTCGGTGAAGTTCTCGGTCGTGCCCGAGTCGTCGGCGCGGTGGACCGGCGTGATGGCCAGGTCGGGCAGCTCGACGCCCTCGTTGGTCGCGGCGATGGCCGGGTCGTTCCAGTTGGTGATCGTGCCGGCGAAGATGCCCGCGACGGTGGCGGCGTCCATGTTCAGCGTGTCGATGCCGTCGAGCGTGAAGATGACGGCGATCGGCGAGATGTACGACGGGATCTGGATGATGTCGGTGTCGGGAGCGCACGCGCTGAACGGTCCGGCGGCGATCTCCTCGGTGGTGAAGGCACGGTCCGAGCCGGCGAAGCCGACGGCGCCGGCCTGGAACGACTCGCGACCCGCACCCGAACCGGACGGGTCGTAGGTGACGGTGGCGCGCTCGTTGGTGGTCTGGAAGCCGGCGGCCCAGGCCTGGACGGCGACATCCTGCGCGGACGAGCCGGCGCCGGCGAGCTCACCGGACAGCGTGGGCGCTTCTCCGGCGGGGTCGGAGGTCGAACCGGTGCCGGGAGTCCCCTCGTTGGCGGCGCAGCCGGTGAGTGCGAGAGCCGCGATGGCGGCGACAGCGCCCAGCTGGGCGATGCGGTTGAGCTTCACTGTGAGATCCTTCGGGTGTCAGGGTGCGGCCCTGGTGCAGGGCACGACCGTGACGGTAGACATCGACTCTTAAGAGAGTGCGCTGTGTCGGTAAACGGAAGGTGAACAGTGCCGGTGCGGCGCGGAGAACCGCGGGATCCCCCGGTCTCCGGGCGCAGCCCGGGAGCGCCGGTCAGACCTTGGGCTCGTGCGTCTCGATCGCGACGATGCCCGAGCCGGGATTGGTCGCCGACAGGTGCACGACCGAGAAAGCCGCCACCTCCAGCGCCGATGCGCTGCCGAGGTACGACCCGCGCAGCGTGCCGGTCGCGAGGGCGAGCTCGCTCATGATGTCCGGCAGCACGGGGCCGTGGCTGCACAGCACGGCGGGCTTGCGCGCGCGCACGCGCTTGCCGACGACGGCGCGCACGTCGGAGGTCCCGTCCTCCCAGGCGTCCTGGCCGATGAGCGGCGTGCGCTCCATCTCCTTGCCGAGCGCGGCGGCGAGCGGGGTGACGGTGGTCACGCAGCGGACCGCGTCGCTCGTGACGATCTTGCGGGCCCCGAAGGTGCGCAGCGGCCCCACGAGCGCGTTGGCCTGCTTCGCGCCCCGGGCGGTCAGCGGGCGCGCCGCGTCGGCGCCGGTCCACTCCTCGCGGGGGGTGGCCTTGGCGTGGCGCAGGACGATGATCGGGAAGGTCGAGAGGATGCCGTCGCCGACGAAGGTGAGGAAGTTCTCGAGGATCTCGATGTCGACCGGATAGCTGAGGTGCTTCAGAGCCCGCTTGGGACTCATCCACTCGATCGCGGCGATCTCCTTGTTCGGCACGAACCTCGACGCGCGGATGGCGTCGTCGGTGGCCTCGGCCGCCCAGTAGTGGACGATCTTCTGACGCTTGCTCGGCATCCGGTAGCGGGAGACGCCGACGGGGATGCCCAGGCGCACGCGGATGCCGGTCTCCTCGAAGATCTCGCGCGCGGCCGTCTCGGCGAGGGTCTCGCCCGGGTCGACCTTGCCCTTGGGCAGGGTGACGTCGGCGTACGCCGTGCGGTGGATCACGAGCACCTTGAGCTTGCCGTCGACCACGCGCCAGACGACCCCGCCCGCGGCGTACACCGCGGTGTCGGTCATCGCACCGCCCTCGCGCGACGGCGCCGTTGGATCTGCGTCATCGTCCTCTCCTGCAGGTCGATGAGCGGCGCGCCGTCGGCGTCGGTGCTGTGGCGCGTCCAGACCCCCTCGGCGCCGAGGTGCCAGGAGCTCGTCCCCTCGGACATGGCGAGGTCGAACAGGTCGACGAGCTCCTTGACGTGCGCCGGTGCGACGACGCGCACGAGCGCCTCCACGCGGCGGTCGAGGTTGCGGTGCATCATGTCGGCGCTGCCGATGTACACCTGCGGGTCGCCGTCGTTCGCGAACGCGAAGATGCGCGAGTGCTCGAGGTAGCGCCCGAGGATCGAGCGCACGGTGATGTTGTCGCTCACGCCCTCCAGGTCGGTGCGCAGGGAGCAGATGCCCCGCACCCAGACGTCGACGCGCACGCCCGCCTGGCTGGCGCGGTACAGCGCGTCGATGATCTGCTCGTCGACCATCGAGTTGACCTTGATGCGGATGTGCGCGGGCTTGCCGTCCTGCGCGTGGCGCCGTTCCTTGTCGATGTGGCGCAGCAGGCCCTTGCGCAGGTGCAGAGGGGCGACGAGGAGCCGCTTGAACTTCTTCTCGATCGCGTAGCCGGACAGCTCGTTGAACAGACGGGTGAGGTCCCTGCCCACCTGCTCGTCGGAGGTGAACAGGCCGAAGTCCTCGTAGAGCCGGCTGGTCTTCGGGTTGTAGTTGCCCGTGCCGATGTGGCTGTAGCTGCGGAGCATGCCGTCTTCCTCGCGGATGACGTGGAGCAGCTTGCAGTGGGTCTTGAGCCCCACGAGGCCGTAGACGACGTGCACGCCCGCCTTCTCGAGCTTGCGCGCCCAGACGATGTTCGCCGCCTCGTCGAAGCGGGCCTTCACCTCGACGAGGGCGAGCACCTGCTTGCCGTTCTCGGCGGCGTCGATGAGCGCCTCGACGATGGGGCTGTCGCCCGACGTGCGGTACAGCGTCTGCTTGATGGCCAGCACGTGCGGGTCGCGCGCGGCCTGCTCGAGGAAGGCCACCACGCTCGTGTTGAACGACTCGTACGGGTGGTGCACGAGGACGTCGCCCTTGCGGATGGCGGCGAACAGGTCGGCGCGCCCGTTCTGCTCCGCGGGCTGGAACGCCGCGGCCGTCGTCGGCACGTGCGCCGGGTAGCGCAGCTCCGGCCGGTCGATGCGGCCGAGGTCGAACAGGCCGCGGAGGTCGAGCGGTCCCGGCAGGCGGTAGACCTCCTGCGCGGTGATGTCGAGCTCGTTCAGCAGCAGGTCGAGGGTCACGTCGTCCATCGACTCGGTGACCTCCAGCCGGATGGGAGGCCCGAACCGTCGGCGCAGGAGCTCGGCCTCCAGGGCCTGGATGAGGTTCTCCGTCTCGTCCTCCTCGATCACGACGTCTTCGTTGCGCGTGAGGCGGAAGGCGTGGTGCTCGAGCACCTCCATGCCCGGGAAGAGGTCGCCGAGGTTGTTGGAGATGAGCTCCTCGAGCGGCAGGTACCGCGAGGGAGCGTCGGTGCGCGAGGTGTCCGGGCGGGGCACCTCCACGAAGCGGGGGAGCATCGGCGGCACCTTGAGGCGGGCGAACTCCTGCCGGCCCGTGCGGGCGTTGCGGATGCGGATCGCGAGATTCAGCGACAGGCCGGAGATGTAGGGGAAGGGGTGGGCGGGATCCACGGCGAGCGGCATGAGCACCGGGAACACCTGGTTCTGGAAGTACCCGTACAGGTTCTCGCGGTCGGACTCGGAGAGGTCGTCCCAGGTGACCACCTCGATGCCGCCCTCCGCGAGGGCGGGCTTGACGAGGTCCTGCCAGACCGCGGCGTGGCGCAGCTGCAGGGCGTGCGCGTCGGCGGAGATGTCGCCCAGCACCTCCTGCGGCGCACGGCCGACGTTGGTGGGGATCGCGAGACCGGTCATGATGCGGCGCTTGAGCCCCGCGACGCGCACCATGAAGAACTCGTCGAGGTTGCTCGCGAAGATCGCGAGGAAGTTGGCCCGCTCGAGCACCGGCAGGGTGGGATCCTCGGCCAGCTCCAGCACGCGCTGGTTGAAGGCGAGCCAGCTGAGCTCGCGATCGAGGTACCGGTGGTCGGGCAGCTGGGAGTCGGCGAGCTCGACGGCGTCGAAGTCGTCGTCGTCGGCGTCGCCCAGGCCGGAGTCGGTCACCGCGGTGTCGATCATCCCCTCATCATTGCAGGGCGACGTGACCGACGCGTTAACCGATCAGGCCTCCGAGCGCTCGCGGGGCGAGGCGATCTGGTCCTCTTCGTAGACGTTGAAGCGGTAGCCGACGTTGCGGACCGTGCCGATGAGCTGCTCCATGTCGCCGAGCTTGGCCCGCAGGCGCCTCACGTGCACGTCGACGGTGCGGGTGCCGCCGAAGTAGTCGTAGCCCCACACCTCGCTCAGCAGCTGCTCGCGGGTGAAGACGCGCGACGGATGGGTCGCGAAGAAGTGGAGGAGCTGGAACTCCTTGTACGTGAGGTCCAGCGGCTTGCCGTGGACCTTCGCGGAGTACGACGACTCGTCGATCGTGACGCCCGAGGTCTGGATGCGGGTGGAGACGGGGTCCTTCGTCATCCGGCCGATCGCGAGGCGGATGCGGGCGTCGACCTCGGCGGGACCGGCGCCGACCAGGATGACGTCGTCGATGCCCCAGTCGGTGGAGACGGCGGTGAGGCCGCCCTCGGTGACCACGAGCACGAGCGGCGCGTCGAGGCCGGTGGTGTTGAGGATCTTGCAGAGCGACTTCGCCCCCACCAGGTCCACGCGCGCGTCGACGAAGATGACGTCGGCGCTCGGGGCGTTGACCAGCTGAGCGGGCTCGGCGGGGATCTGGCGCACCCGGTGGCTCAGGAGCTCGAGCGCGGGAAGGACCGCTCCGCCTCCCGGTGTGGAGGAAGGTGCGGAGCTCAAGACGAGAAGCTGAGCCAAGAGGGTCCTTCCCGGTCCGGATGCCGGAACCGTGCCCCCATCTTAGAACCACCCGACACGCCTCTCGGCGCGCTGCCCGAGAGGCGCCCGCCCTCCACCGGTCGCCGGGGCCCGGGACGCGGACGACGCGCGTGCGCCACAATGGAGGGGTGACCGCTCCGGAGATCGCCCCTCGCCGCTCGATGACCGGCGTCATCGTCGTCTGGGTGCTGGCCGCCGTGGCGGCCGTGCTCGTCGGGATCCTCGCCCCCGAGGACTGGCGTGCGGCGTGGATGGGCGTCGGGATGGGGCTCATCGTCCCGGTCGCCTTCGCCGTGCAGCTGTGGTCGGGTCGGTCGCAGGGGTTCATCCAGCGGGTCGCCCTGAGCGTGATCGGCGGGCTGCTGGTGATGGGATTCATCGGCGTCGGCCTGGGCCTGGCGACCCTCTTCTCGGCGTAGAGTAGGGCCCATGGACCTCGTCGCACTCGAACTGTTCTTCGTCGGACTGCTCGGCCTCGCGTCGGTCGCGATCGTGTTCGTCTCGGCCGTCGTGCTCAAGAACCTGTACCGCGGCCAGCGCTGAACCCGTGATCGATCTGCCCACGGACCTCCCGGCGGACATTGTTCCGCTCTCGTGGCTGCTCGGGGTCTGGGAGGGCACCGGCGTCATCGACTACGACAGCGGCGACCGGCACTACTCGGGCGAGTTCGCGCACCGCGTGAGCTTCAGCCACGACGGCGGCGACTACGTGAACTACGCGGCGAATGCCTGGTTCCTGGGTGACGACGGCGCCCGCACGCCGCTGGTCGCCGAGCAGGGGTTCTGGCGCCTGGCGCGTCCGGCCGGCGACATGGACGCGGGCCCGGCCCTGCTCCCGGCGATCGAGGCGCGCCTCTCGGCACGGTCCGCCGACGATGTGGAGCGCCTGCGCAACGCCTCCGGCGGCTTCGATCTCGAGGTCGCGATCATCCACTCCGACGGGGTGAGCGAGCTCTACGTCGGACAGGTGCAGGGACCGCGCATCGACCTCGCCACCGACGCCGTCGTCCGTCCCGCCAGCGCGAAGGACTACGCCGCCGCCACGCGCATGTACGGCCTGGTCGACGGCCACCTCCTGTGGGCGTGGGACATCGCCGCCCTCGGGGGCGGACTGGCCGCCCACGCCTCCGCACGACTCGCGCGGGCCGACTGATGACCTCGCCGTTCCACGACGTGCCGGCCGCCGTCTTCGACGGCGACGTGCTGCTGCACGTGGGCAGCCCGCTCCGGGAGCAGCGCGCTCTGGAGCAGGGCGAGGCCATCGTGCCCCGTGCCGACCGGGCCGTGCTCACCGTCTCGGGCGAGGACCGGCTGAGCTGGCTCGACTCGCTGACCTCGCAGGCGCTCGCCGCTCTGCCGGCCGGGGTGAGCACCGAGCTGCTGGTCCTGGACCCGCAGGGTCACGTGGAGCACGCGGCGGCCGTCGTCGACGACGGTGTCCGCACCTGGCTGATCGCCGACCGGACGGATGCCGAGGGGCTGCTCGCCTGGCTCACCCGGATGCGCTTCCGCCTGCGCGTCGACCCGCAGGACGTCTCCGCCGAGCACGTCGTGATCGGCGGCACGGCAGCGGCGGTGGCGGACATCGCCTCCGCCGTGGTCTGGCGCGACCCGTGGCCGGCCGTCGCCGCCGGCGGCTGGGGCTACGCCGCGGTCGATCCTCACCCCGCAGCCTCCCGCGACTGGGCGGAGGCGGTGGTGCCGGTCGCGGTCGCCGAGCAGCTGGCGGCCGAGGCGGTCCGCGGTGAGCGCTCCGTCGCCGGGACGCTCGCGGCGGAGGCCCTGCGGATCGCGGCCTGGCGACCGCGCGCCGGCGCCGAGGCCGACGGGCGCACCCTGCCGCACGAGGTGGACTGGCTGCGCACCGCCGTCCACCTCTCCAAGGGCTGCTACCGCGGCCAGGAGACCGTCGCGAAGGTCCACAACCTGGGGCACCCGCCGCGCCGGCTCGTCTCGCTCCAGCTCGACGGCAGCGACGCGGTCCTCCCCGAGCCCGGTGCCGAGGTCCGCGCCGACGGCGAGGTGGTGGGCGTCCTGACCTCCGCCGCCCGCCACTACGAGGAGGGTCCGATCGCGCTGGCCCTCGTGCGGCGGACGACCCCCGTCGACGCCGCCCTGACCGTCGCGGTCGACGGTGGGGAGATCACCGCCGCCCAGGAGCAGATCGTGCCGCCCGACGCGGGGCGCACGGCATCCGTCCCGCGGATGCCGCGCCTGTCGCGCCGGCGGTAGGCGCCGGTGAGCGATTTGCAGACCGCGCCGGTCCCGGCCGGCGGAAGGGCGCGCGCCGACCTGCGCGCCGGGCTCGATCGGCTGCGGGAGTCGTCGACGCCGATCCTGCAGATCGTGCTGGCCGCCACCGCCGCCTACGCGTTCGCGCACTTCGTGCTCGGTCGCGCGGCGCCGCTGCTGGCGGCGACGGTGACGATCTCGAGCCTCGGACTCGTGCGCGACGCGCGCCCCCGTCGCGTGCTGGAGACCGTGGTGGGGATGGTCGTGGGCATCCTCATCGCCGAGCTCATCCTGCTCGTCGCCGGAGTGGGGTGGTGGCAGCTGGCGATCACGCTCGCCGCCAGCCTGGCCGTCGCCCGCTTCCTCTCGCCACAGCCGGGCTTCGCGATCGCCGCGGCCATCCAGTCGGCGATCGTCATGGTGATCCCTGCGAGCGTCCCCTTCCTGCGCCTGGTCGACGGCGTCGTCGGCGGCATCGCCGCGCTGCTGGTCACCGCGCTCGTGCCCCGCAATCCCGTCCGCGCCGTCACGCGCGACGGGCACGCGCTCCTCGCCGCGTTCGACGGCGCCGTGCTGACGCTCGTGCAGGCGCTGCGGCGCGGCGACCGGATGCGCGCCGAGCGCGGTCTGCAGAAGGCCCGTGCGCTGCAGCCCCTCGTGGATCGGTGGCAGGCGTCGCTGGAGTCGGGCCGTGCCATCGCCCGCATCTCGCCGTTCCTGCGCCGGCAGCGGTTCGAGCTGGAGCGCCAGGACCGTGTGCGGGTGCACATCGATCTCGCGGTGCGCAATCTGCGGGTGATCGGCCGCCGCGTCGTGTACGTGTGCGACGACAGCCGCCCGCGCCCGGTCGCCGCGGATCTCCTCGGCGAGCTCGCCGCCGGAGCCCGGCTCATCGGCGACTCGCTCGACGACATCTCCTTCGAGCCGGCGGCGCGGGAGGCGGTGCGCGCGGTCGCCGCGCGCCTGGACCCCGCGACCCTCGCCGCGGGGCGGCAGAGCCTGGATCAGAACCTCGTCGGCGCTCTGCGCCCCCTCGCGGTGGACCTCATGACGGCGGCGGGAATGCCGTCCGCCGACGCCCGGGCGGCGCTCCCGCGCGTCTGAGCGACGCTCTCAGGCGTGCGGCGCCACGGTCCTCCACGGCACGGTGACCTCGCCGAGGCGCCACCGTGAGCGGGCGCCAGCCGCGAAGGCGACCGGCCAGCCCGCCGCGTCCAGGGCGGTGAGGGCGGCCCGCCAGCGCTGAGCGGGCCCGAACGCGGAGGCCGCGACGGCGCGCGTCCACTCGAGCTCCAGCGCCGCGAGGAACGCATGCACCGGTTCCCCGGGGACGTTCCGGTGGATGAGCGCCTTCGGCAGGCGCTCGGCGGCGACGGCGGGGGAGTCCAGGTCCCGCAGCCGCAGCGAGATGATGAGCGAGCGCGGCGCGCCGTCGGCCCCGACCTCCACCCACGTGCAGATCCGGCCGAGCTCGTCGCAGGTCCCCTCGACGAGGATGCCGTCCGGGTGCAGCCGTGCCGACATCCGCTGCCACGCGTCGGCGACGTCGGACTCGTCGTACTGCCGCAGCACGTTGAAGGCGCGGATGACCGCCGCGCGCCGGCCATCGGCCACCGGCACCTCGAACCCGCCGCGGGCGAAGGACACCCGCGCGTCGGGCGCGAACTGCCCGCGACCGGCACGGATCTCCGCCAGCTGCGCCTGCGCGCGGGCCACACGGGACGGGTCGATCTCCAGTCCGAGCACTTCGACGTCGGCACGCGCTCGCCGCAGCCGCGCCTCGAGCTCGAAGGCGGTGACGCCGCTCGCACCGTAGCCGAGGTCGACCACCAGCGGGTCGGTCGCGCGGCGCAGGGCCGGGTGCCGTGCGATCCAGCGATCGACCCGTCTCAGCCGGTTCGTGTTGGTCGTGCCGCGCGTGATCTGCCCGACCACTCTGCCGGGCACTTTCTCCGGCGTCATCCCCCCATGATGGCAGTGCCCCGGCCGATAGACTGGCGCCATGACCGCGCCGTACACGCTGATCCTCCTCCGCCACGGGCAGAGCGAGTGGAACAAGACGAACCAGTTCACCGGTTGGGTGGATGTCCGCCTCACCGACCAGGGCAAGGCCGAGGCCCAGCGCGGCGGCGAGCTCCTCAAGGAGGCCGGGCTCCTTCCCGACGTGCTGCACACGTCGCTGCTGTCGCGCGCCATCCAGACCGCGAACATCGCCCTCGACGCCGCGGACCGCCTCTGGATCCCGGTCCAGCGCTCGTGGCGCCTCAACGAGCGCCACTACGGTGCGCTGCAGGGCAAGGACAAGGCCGAGACCCTCGAGGAGTTCGGCAACGAGCAGTTCATGCTGTGGCGCCGCTCGTTCGACGTGCCGCCGCCGGACCTCGACGACGACAGCCCGTACAGCCAGGTCAACGACCCGCGCTACGCCGGGATCGACGGCGACGTCCCCCGCACCGAGTCGCTGAAGATCGTCATCGACCGCCTGCTCCCGTACTGGGACAGCGCGATCGTCCCCGACCTGCAGGCGGGGAAGACCGTCCTCGTGACCGCGCACGGCAACTCGCTGCGCGGCCTGGTGAAGCACCTCGACGGCATCAGCGACGCCGACATCGCGGAGCTCAACATCCCCACCGGCATCCCGCTCGTCTACAAGCTGGGCGAGGACCTGCGCCCGCTCGGACCGGGCGAGTACCTCGACCCCGAGGCCGCCGCCGCCGGTGCCGCCGCCGTCGCGGCGCAGGGGAAGAAGTAGCGCTCAGCCACGGCGTTTCGTCTCGTCGCTGCGCTCCTCGCTCAACGACCGGGGAGCGCTGACGGCGTCTCGTCTCGTCGCTGCGCTCCTCGCTCAACGACCGGGGGGCGCTGACGGCGTTTCGTCTCGTCGCTGCGCTCCTCGCTCAACGACCGGGGGCTCAACGACCGGGGGTCGACGAGCGGAGGCTCGACGGGCGGTGATGGCTTCCGGTCGTTGAGCGAGCGCAGCGAGACGAAACGCCCGGCTCACTCGCCGGTGACGATGATCGAGATCGCGTTCGTGTCGGGGGTCCAGTCGCCGGTCGCGAGGTAGGCGACCTTCTTGGCGACCGAGACGGCGTGGTCGGCGAAGCGCTCGTGGTAGCGGCTCGCGAGGGTGGCGTCGACGGTCGCCGCCGCCTCGCCCTTCCAGGTCTCACCGAGCACCTTCTCGAAGATCGCGAGGTGCAGGTCGTCGAGCTCCTCCTCGAGGGAGCGGAGCTTCTCGACGAGCGAGAGGTCCTCGGTGCGCAGCACCTCGGTGAGCGTGCGCGCCACCTCGACATCGAGCTCGCCCATCTTGATGAAGGTGCTCTTGAGGCCCTTCGGGATGGCGCGCTCGGGGAAGCGCATGCGCGTGAGCTGCGCGATGTGCTCGGCGATGTCACCCATCCGCTCCAGCGACGCGCTGACCCGCAGCGCGGCGACGACGATGCGGAGGTCGCGGGCCACAGGCTGCTGGCGCGCGAGGATCTCGATGGCCAGCTCGTCCAGCTCGATCGCCTTGTCGTCGATCACCTGGTCGTCCTCGATGACCTCCTCGGCCAGGGCGACGTCGCTCGTGCCGAACGCGCGGGTGGCCTTGTCGACGGCGACCGTCACGAGTTCGGAGATCTCGACCAGACGTGCCTGCACGTCTTCGAGCGACTGGTGGAACACTTCGCGCATCAGCGGAAACCTCTCTCTTCGCGGGCGCGGCACGATGCCGAGCCGGCGACGCGGCGATCATCCCCTCCGAAGGTTAACGGACGGTGCCGCGTCGGTGAACACTGCGCGAGAGCGACCCGCCAGCGCGGGCGGGAGGCATTTCGCGTGGTCCCTGCGACTCTACGCTGGGGTCATGGACTCGACGCAGCTGGCGCTGATCGCGCTCGGCGTGGGCACCCTCATCGGGTGCGCCCTGGCGGCGCTGCTGCTGGTGGCCCTGCGCGCGCGTGACGCGGCCCGCCTGCAGGCGTCGTCCGACCTGCCCGACGGCACGCGCGCCGTGCTGCAGGGGATGGACGAGGTGGCCGTCGTCGTCGACTCGTCCCTGCACATCGTCGCCGCCTCCGCCCCGGCCGAGCTGTTCGGGATGGTGGAGGGCGAGCTACTGTCCTCCGACGAGTTGCGCGACCTGGTGCGCTCCGCGCGCTCGACCGCCCGCCCCGAGGCCGAGACCCTGCGACTGCGCCGCGGCGTGGAGCTGCGCTCGGTCACCGCCCGTGCGAGCAGCATCAGCGCGCGCCTGACGCTCGTCGTGATCCGCGACATCACGGAGCGCGAGCGCGTGGAGGAGATGCGCCGCGACTTCGTGGCCAACACGAGCCACGAGCTGAAGACGCCGGTGGGGGCGGTGACGCTCCTGGCGGAGGCGATCGAGTCCGCCGCCGACGACCCCGATCAGGTGCGGCACTTCGCCGGGCGGCTGGGCGCGGAGGCGTCGCGGCTCGGCCAGCTGACGTCCCGCATCATGAACCTGTCCCGGCTGCAGGCGGCCGACGACCTCACCGAGCTGCGCGACGTGTCCATCGACGAGGTGCTGACCGCCGCGATCGAGTCGCAGACCATCGCGGCCGACGCGGCGCAGATCACCATCGTGCGCGGCGGGGTGCGCGGCGCCTGGGTGCGCGGCGACGTGCAGGTGCTCACCGAGGCGATCGCCAACCTCGTCGCCAACGCCGTCGCGTACTCCCCGTCCGGATCCACCGTGGGCGTGGGGGTCAAAGTCGTCGACGGGGCCGTCGAGATCGCCGTCACCGACCGCGGCATCGGCATCCCCGAGGGCGAGCAGGCCCGTGTGTTCGAGCGCTTCTACCGCGCCGACCAGGCCCGCTCCCGCCGCACCGGCGGCACGGGGCTGGGACTGTCGATCGTCAAGCACGCGGTGCAGCGGCACGGCGGCGAGGTAGAGCTGTGGTCGCGGCCCGGTCGGGGCTCGACGTTCACCGTGCGCCTGGCCGCCGTGGCCGCGCCCCACGACGACGGCAAGCGCAAGCGCGCCTCGAAGAAGAAGAAGAAGAAAGCCACCCGCGACGCTGCGCGGGTGAAGGGAGACAAGAGATGACCCGGGTGCTGATCGTCGAGGACGAGCCCGACCTGGCCGACCCGCTGGCGTATCTGCTGCGACGCGAGGGGTTCGAGGTGGAGATCGCCGAGGACGGCCCGACGGCGCTCGACGCGTTCACCGCACGCGGCGCCGACATCGTCCTGCTGGACCTCATGCTGCCGGGGATGCCGGGCACCGAGGTGTGCCGCGTGATCCGCACGACCTCGCAGGTCCCCGTCATCATGCTGACCGCCAAGGACTCCGAGGTCGACATCGTCGTGGGACTGGAGCTGGGCGCCGACGACTACGTGACCAAGCCCTATTCCTCGCGCGAGCTGCTGGCCCGGATGCGGGCGGTGCTCCGCCGCGCGGAGGGGCCGGAGCTCGACATGGACGAGCGCGTGGTCGAGGGCGGCCGCGTGCGGATCGACATCGACCGGCACACCGTCGCGGTCGACGGCACGGTGATCCCCATGCCGCTCAAGGAGTTCGAGCTGCTCGAGGTGCTCATGCGCAACACCGGACGGGTGCTGACGAGGGGCCAGCTCATCGACCGCGTCTGGGGGAGCGACTACTTCGGCGACACGAAGACGCTCGACGTGCACATCAAGCGGATCCGCTCGCGCATCGAGCAGAACCCGAGCGAGCCGACGATGCTGCTGACGGTGCGCGGCCTCGGATACCGCTTCGAGGGCTGAGAGCGCTCAGTCCCCGGCGGGCACGGCCGCCGGCACGAACTCCGCGTACTGCGGAAGGGTGCCGTCGAGGACCGGGACGGCCACCTCGACGCCCGTGCCGTCGCCCGACTGGAAGGCGATCTCGACGTTGTCGCCCGGCGCGGCGCCGAGGGCGTCGATGAAGAGGGGCTGGGCGCCGTCGACGCCGAGGCTCACGACGCTGCGCGCCGGCACCTGGACGGTCGCGACACGACCGGCGATCCCGACGTTCAGGGTCTCCGCGCTGTCGGTGTCGTTGACGATGGCGCCGATGAGGTTGCCCAGCGTGCCGTCCTCGTTGGCGATCACCATGGCGTTGCGCACCTGCAGGGGTCCCGAGGCCGGGACGTTGACGCCGTCCGACGGCGAGTAGGGGATCGTCGTGGCCTGCGGCGAGACCATCGAGCACCCGGTCGCACCGAGCAGGACGGCGGCTCCGAGGGCAAGGGGCGCGAGGCGGCGCGAGATCACGGATCCTCCTGGGATGATGCGGGTGGTGCGACGGGGCGTACGCCACCATCCTAGAGGCGGTTTCGTGCAGACTGAAGCCGGTGGGAGCGGTCAGGCGGCGAACCTTACCCTATCTGCGCTGTGGTATCCTTGAGGTTGCCGAAAGGACATAACTGCATGCTTTTTGAGGTTGGCGAGACGGTCGTCTATCCGCACCACGGCGCCGCGACGATCATCGAGGTCAAGGACCGGATCATCAAGGGCGAGACCAAGAAATACCTGAAGCTCAACGTCACGCAGGGAGACCTCATCATCGAGGTCCCGGCGGAGAACGTCGACCTGGTCGGCGTTCGCGACGTGATCGGCAAGGACGGCTTGGAGCGCGTCTTCGACGTGCTGCGCGCGCCCTTCACCGAGGAGCCCACGAACTGGTCGCGCCGGTACAAGGCGAACCTCGAGAAGCTCGCATCGGGCGACGTGATCAAGGTGAGCGAGGTCGTGCGCGACCTGTGGCGCCGCGATCAGGACCGCGGCCTGTCCGCCGGTGAGAAGCGCATGCTGGCCAAGGCGCGCCAGATCCTCGTGTCCGAGATCGCGCTCGCGCTCAAGACCGAGGAAGAGAAGGCGTCCGCCGTCCTCGACGACGTCCTCGCGAGCTGACGCGCTCCATCTTCGCCGGCGGAGCTCCTCGGGTCTTCGCCTCCCACCGCGGGAGCGGTCGGTAGTGTCGAACCCATGACCGCGCCGTCTTCGCCGATCGCCCGCCCGCGTACCGCGATCGTCGTCGTCGCCGCCGGGTCGGGCACCCGGCTCGGCGCCGACGCGCCCAAGGCTTTCGTCGGGATCGACGCCCACACCGTGCTCCGGCATGCGCTCCACGGCGTCTTCGCCGCGCCCGCGGCGCAGGTGGTGCTGGTGGTCCCCGGCGACCGGCGCGGCGATGCGCTCACCGAGGTCGTGGAATCGGCGGGCGAGCGGCGGGACCTCGTCACGGTCGTCTCCGGCGGCGCCACCCGGCAGCAGTCGGTCGCCGCCGGGCTCGCGGCGGTGTGGCCCGACGTCGAGTACATCCTCGTGCACGACGCGGCGCGGGCGCTGACGCCGCCGGCGGTGTTCGAGCGCGTGATCGCCGCGCTCGAAGAGGGGAGGGAGGCGGTGCTCCCCGTCCTGCCGGTCGTCGACACGGTGAAGCGCGTCGACGGCGAGGCGGTCGTCGAGGCCGTCGACCGGTCGGTGCTGGCCGCCGCGCAGACGCCGCAGGGCTTCCGCCGCGACGTGCTGCTGGCCGCGCTCGCCGAGGCCGATCAGGAGCACACCGACGATGCGGCCCTCGTCCAGGCCGCCGGCCACGCGGTCACCACGGTGCCCGGCGACGAGCGGGCCTTCAAGATCACGACCGCGGCAGACCTCGAGCGCGCCCGCGCCGCCGTCGCGCCGATCGCCCCGTCGACCGCTTCCCTGGCCCCCCGCCCGGCGCTTCCGCGCGTGGGCATCGGCACAGATGTGCACGCGTTCGGCGGCGGGGGCTCGCTGTGGCTGGCCGGCCTGGAATGGCCGGGGGAGACGGCGCTGCACGGTCACTCCGACGGCGACGCTGTCGCGCACGCCATCGTCGACGCGCTCCTGGCGGCGGCGGGACTGGGGGACATCGGCCTGCACTTCGGCACCGACCACCCCGAGTACGCGGGAGCCCACGCGGCGGCCTTCCTCACCCGCACCCGGGCGATCCTCGCCGAGGCGGGCTTCGCCATCGGCAACGTGTCGGTGCAGGTGCAGGCGCGTCGCCCGCGCTTCGCCGCGCGCCGGCTCGAGGCCGAGCGCGTGCTGTCGGACGCCCTCGGGGCGCCCGTCTCCGTGTCGGCCACCACGACCGACGGGCTGGGCTTCACCGGGACCGGCGAGGGCGTGGCCGCCTTCGCCGTCGCGCTCGTCGTCGCGGTCTGAACCGGTTCCGACGGAGCGCTTCAGAGCGACCGGGTCATGAACACCGACAGCGGGTCGTGCCGGTAGTCGCCGAAGGGTCCGCACTCCGTGAACCCCTCGCTCGCGTACAGCCGGCGAGCGGGGACGAACGCGGCCTCGGCGCCGGTCTCGAGCCAGAGCGAGCGGATGCCGCGGGCCCGCGCCTCCGCGACGATGTGAAGGAGGAGCGCCCGCCCCGCCCCGGTGCCGCGGAACCGGTCGTCGACGCGCATCGATTTGAGCTCCCCGCGCTCGTCGTCGAGCTGCTTCAGCGCGCCGATCCCCACCAGGTCCTCGCCCTGCCAGGCCGACCACACGGTGACGGCCGGATCGGCGAGGGCGCCCGCGTCGAGGGCGTGGACGCTGCACGCCGGGGTCAGCTCGTGCATGCCCGCGAGGTGCGCGGCGATCAGTCGCAGGGTCTGCGTGCCGGAGAGGTCGTCGACGATGATGCGGAGGGTCACGGTCGTCAGGATGCCAGGGCCAGGTTTCGCCGGCGTTTCCCGCTCAGCCCTCGAGGGTGTACGGCGCCGGGTCGCGGGGGCGGCGGGAGCCCCAGGCGAGCAGCACGAGACCGGTGGCGAGGATGCCGAGGCCCGCGACGGCGAGTCCGCTCAGCCGTTCGCCGAGCACCGCGATGCCCAGGATGCTCGCCGTCAGCGGCTCGGCCAGGGTGAGCGTGGCTGCCGTCGCAGCCGTCAGCCGCTCCAGTCCCCAGGTGAAGAGCGTGTAGGCGACGGCGATCGTCGCGATGCCGAGCCAGAGCGTCATCACGAGGCCGGCGGGATCGAGCACCCACGAGACGTCGACGAACGGCAGAGCCAGCACCGCCACCCCCGCCGACCACGCGCCCATCGCCCCGGCGACTGTGAACGGGTCCCATCCCGCGTCCATCAGCCGCCGCTGAGCGTTCGCGAACACGGCGAACGAGGCGCCGGCGCCGACCGAGCCGACGAGGCCGAGCGGGTCGGTGCCGCCCGCTCCGCCCGCCGCGCCCCCGACACCGAGGACCACGACGCCGGCCGTGGCGAGGACCGTCGCGACCATCCAGGTCGCCGAGGGCAGGCGGCGCGTGAGCGCCCACTCCAGCAGGCCGGCGATCACGGGCGCCGACCCGAGCGCGATCACGGTGCCCACGGCGACGCCGCCGCGGGCCGTCCCGAGGAAGAACAGCGGCTGGTAGGCGGCGAGGCAGACGCCCGTCACGGCCATGAGCGCGATCGCGCGACGGGTGGGGAGCGGATTCGGATGCCGGCGGATGCGGCGCCGCGCGAGCGTGAAGCCGATCGCGGCGAGGACGGTGCCGCCCACGACCAGGCGCATCACCCCGATCGACAGCGGCGTGGTGCCCTCCGGGCCGAGCGCCTGCGAGGTGCCGGTCGTGCCGAACAGCACGGCGGCGGCGAGGACGGCGAGGACGGCGAGCACCCTACAGTTCTACAGGGCGCGCGCCGGTAGGCTGGTGCGGTGACGGTCCGCCTCTACGACTCCCAGGCTCAGGCGCTGCGCGACTTCGCGCCGCTCGATCCGTCGAACGTCACCCTCTACGTCTGCGGCCCGACCGTGCAGTCCGGTCCCCACATCGGTCACGTCCGCGCCGCGCTGAGCTTCGACCTCCTGCGCCGCTGGCTGACCTACCGCTTCGGGCGGGTCACGTTCGTGCGCAACGTGACCGACATCGACGACAAGGTGCTGCTCAACGCGACCGACGCGGAGCCGTGGTGGGCGCTGGCGTACCGCATGGAGCGCGAGTTCACGCGGGCGTATGCCGCGGTCGGCATCCTTCCCCCCACCTACGAGCCGCGCGCGACGGCGTCCATCCCGCAGATGATCGAGCTGATCGAGCGCCTGATCGAGGCCGGCCATGCGTACCCCTCGGGGAGCTCGGGGGCCGGGGCGAGCGGCGACGTGTACTTCGATGTGCGGTCGTGGCCCACGTACGGCGCGCTCACGCACCAGTCGATCGACGCCATGGAGCCCGCCGCCGACGCCGATCCCCGCGGCAAGCGGGATCCGCGCGACTTCGCGCTGTGGAAGGGCGCGAAGGCGGACGAGCCCGCGTCGGCCGTGTGGGACTCGCCCTGGGGCGCGGGCCGCCCCGGCTGGCACATCGAGTGCTCCGCCATGAGCAGGCGGTACCTCGGCGCCGAGTTCGACATCCACGGCGGCGGTCTCGACCTCCGCTTCCCGCACCACGAGAACGAGCTGGCCCAGTCGACGGCCGCGGGCGATGCGTTCGCGCGCTACTGGGTGCACAACGGCCTCGTCACCGTCGGCGACCAGAAGATGTCGAAGTCCCTCGGCAACTTCCTTCTCGCCGACGACGTGCTCCGCGACCACGATCCGCTGGTCGTCCGCTACGCCCTCGCCGCTGCGCACTACCGCTCCAGCCTCGACATCTCGCCGACCTCCTTCGACGAGGCCGAGGCGGCGCTCGACCGCATCCGCACCTTCCAGCAGCGCGCGACCCGTGCCCTCGGGCTGAAGGGCCGGATGACCGCCGCCGACCTGCCGGACGAGTTCGCCGCGGCGCTGGACGACGACCTGGGCGTGCCGCAGGCGCTCGCCGTGGTGCACGAGCGCGTGCGAGCCGGCAACACGGCCCTCGACGCGGGCGACCACGCCGCCGCGGCGACCGCCGCCGTCGAGGTCGGCCGCATGACGGGCATCCTGGGGCTGAACCCGAGCGATCCGCAGTGGCGCACCGCCGGCGGCGGCGCCGAGACCGCGGCGCTCGACGCCCTGGTGCAGACGATGATCACCCAGCGCGCCCAGGCGCGCGAGAGCAAGGACTGGGCGGCAGCCGACCGCATCCGCGATGCGATCGCGGCGGCCGGCATCGCCCTCGAAGACGGTCCCGACGGGACCCATTGGAGTCTGAACGATGGCTAAGCCCGGCAACCCCTCCGCAGGCAAGGGCAAGAAGAAGGGACCCACGAAGGGCACCGGCGGCAAGAACCGGCGCTCGCTCGAGGGTCGCGGCCCGACCCCCAAGGCCGAGGACCGCGCCTGGCACCCGGCCGGCAAGCGCAAGGCCGCGGCCGAGCGGTACGCCGCGGCGGGCGGCAAGGGCGCGCCCGGCAAGGCGCGCACGTCGACCTCCGGCGGCCGCGCGAAGAAGGACGAGGACACCGAGGTGGTCACCGGCCGCAACTCGGTGCTCGAGGCGCTGCGCGCGCGCATCCCCGCGACCGCCTTCTACATCGCCCAGCGCGTGGAGATGGACGACCGCGTCAAGGAGATGCTCGCCACCGCGACCCAGCGCGGCATCCCCGTGCTCGAGGTGACGCGTCCCGAACTCGACCGCATGGCCGGGTTCGACGGCGTGCACCAGGGCGTCGCCCTGAAGGTGCCGCCCTACGAGTACGCGCACCCGCAGGACCTGCTCGAGGAGATCATCGACCGCGGCCAGCTGCCGCTGCTGGTGGCGCTGGACGGCGTCACCGACCCGCGCAACCTCGGCGCGATCATCCGCTCGACCGCGGCTTTCGGCGGGCAGGGCGTCATCGTGCCGCAGCGGCGGTCGGCGAGCGTGAACTCCGCGGCGTGGAAGACGAGTGCCGGCGCGGCGGCGCGCATCCCCGTGGCCGTCGCCCCCAACCTGACGACGACGCTCAAGGAGTTCAAGAAGCAGGGCGTGTTCGTCCTGGGGCTCGCGGGCGACGGCGACGTGTCGCTCCCCGCGCTCGAGCTGGCCGACCGTCCGGTCGTGATCGTCGTCGGCTCGGAGGGCAAGGGACTCTCGCGCCTGGTGACCGAGAACTGCGACCAGATCGTCTCGATCCCGATCTCGACGGCCACCGAGTCGCTCAACGCCGGCATCGCCGCGTCGGTCGCGCTCTACCAGGTGTCCACCCTCCGCGCCGCGCAGGAGTAGGCCCGCCGCTCACGCTCACCCACCTCGCCGAGCCGACACGATGCGCGCGAGCCGACACGCTGCGTGCGGTGCGCAGCGTGTCGGCTCGCGCAAAGCGTGTCGGCTCGGGATGAGGGAAGGGGTCAGACCGCGGCCACGGCGTCGATCTCGATCGCTGCGCCCCCGACCAGCCACGACACCCCGAGGAGCGTGCTGGCGGGAAGGTCGTCGCCACCCATGATGCGGTCGCGGACCGAACGCCAGACGGCGAGCTTCCGCTCGTCGAGACCGGCGATGTAGACGCCGACGCGCACGATGTCCTCCGGCGATGCACCGGCTGCGGCGAGGGCCCGGCGAAGCCCCGCGTAGGCGAGCGCCACCGCCCGCTCGAACGACGCCGGCGCCGATCCGTCGTCCTCGAGGCCCACGACCCCGGATACGAAGAGGAGCTCGCCCGCGCGCACGCGCACGCTGTCGGAGATCCCCGGGTAGACCGGCGCCGGATACCGGAGGACCCGTCCGCCGGACGGATCGGAGCCCGCGGCGCTCACTTCTTGTACTGGTACGGGTTGGTGAGCACCTCGGTCTCGGGGATGTCGGGGTGCTGCCCGGCGATCCAGTCGTCGCCGACCTCGCGCTCGAGGTAGCCGACGGTGTCGTCCAGCTTCGCGCGCACGCCGCGGAGGTCGCCGGCGATGACCTTGCCGTTCCACTTCACCGCCTCGCCGCCCACGAGCACGGTGTGCACGTCGCCGCGCTGCGCCTGGTACACGATCTGGCCCCAGGGGTTGATGAGCGGTGCCCAGGTGGGGGAGTCCTCGTTCTTGAGGAGGATCACGTCGCCGAGCTTGCCGACCTCCAGCGAGCCGATCCGGGAGTCCTCCCCGATGGCCTGCGCCCCGCCCCGCGTGGCCATGTGCACGACGTCCTCGGCCCGCAGCTTCACGTGGGTCACGGTCTCGGCCGGCTCGCGGCGGTGGGCGTGGAAGTGCTCGAGCGCGCGGTCGGCGTTGACGGTGGCCCGCATGGCCGAGAACAGGTCGGCGCTGAACCACACGCTCGTGTCGACGGAGAGCGAGGTGGGGATGCCGTGACGGCGCAGCTGGTGGATGGGCGGGTACCCCTGCCCGCAGGTGTCCTCGGACTCGGTCGCCAGCGAGACGTTGCCGCCGGTGGCGGCGATCATCTGGTAGCTCTCCTCGGACAGCGAGGCCGCGTGGACGTATGTGAACCCCTCCTCCATGACACCGGCGCGGTAGGCGTTGCGGATCCCCCAGTCATTGGTGGCGCCCCAGACGCCCGCATGGGTCGTCACGCGCAGACCGAGCTCCTTGGCCACGCGGTAGGCGGCCAGCTCGGGGAACTGCTCGTCCTGGTTGGGCACGTCGAAGGCGATCTGGGTGCCGAACATGCGGGAGTCGTCGCGCGAGGCGACGAGAAGCCGTTGGATGGCGGGATCGGCGGTCCACTCCCAGGGCGACTGGTGGATGTTGCCGTAGGCGAAGACGAACCGGCCGGGCGAGGAGACGAGGGCGTCGAAGGCCGCTTCGCCGTGCTCCACGGTGCGCAGGCCATGGGACCAGTCCACGCTGGTCGTCACGCCGGACTCGATCGCATCGAGAGCGGAGATGAGGTTGCCGGCGGCGTAGTCCTGGGGGCGGAACTTCGCGCCGTGCTGCAGGTAGTACCAGACGAAGTACTGCGTGAGCGTCCAGTCGGCGCCGTAGGCCCGCATCGCGGTCTGCCACATGTGCCGGTGCGTGTCGACCATGCCCGGCATGACGATGCCGCCCGAGGCGTCGATGACGAGCGCGTCGTCGGGGGCGTCGACGTTCACGCCCACCTCTGCGATGACGCCGTCCCGGACGAGCACGTCGCCGCGCGGCAGCACGGTGTGGGCGTCGTCCATCGTGAGCACGATGCCGCCGCGGAACAGCACCGGCTGTCCGGCGTGCGGTGCGGGGGCGGGGGAGGCCGTGGGGGCAGGGACGTCTGACATCGCCATCTCCTTTGATCAGCAGTGTCCGCAAACAGATTGTTCAGCGCTTGTACAGTCGGGTCAAACGCCGGATGGCCAACAGCATGCCGCATCGGCGCTCGTTTCGGAAGAGTCCGTTTCCCCCCGATTTCGGATGGCCGGGGCGGGTGCGGCGCTCTCGTCCGCGTCGTCCGCTTGACAAGCCGAGGGTCGTGTCGTTTACATAGGGTTTAGTGAGACTGAACACCGCGAGACGGTGGTGTCTCCCCGGCCCCGCGACGCGGCGCGGCCGGGTCGGATCCCCAGGGAGGCAGCGCATGGCCAGGTTCGTGGTCCGTCACGCAGCGGAGGCCGAGTACCTCGATCCGGGGCCGCTCGCGCCCGGCGCCGTCGGGATGACGCGCTGGCGCGGGGTCGGCGAGGACGACGGGGCGGCCCACACGGACTTCGGCATCTCGCGCCTGGAGCCGGGCGGTCGCACCGACACCCACGTGCACTCCTTCGAGGAGAGCTTCCACATCCTGGAGGGCGAGGTGGTCCTGGCCACCCCCGAGGCGACCGTCCACCTGGTCGCGGGCGATTACGGGGTCATCCCGATCGGCGTCCCGCACGCCTGGCGCGCCGCCGGCGACGCCGCGGCGTCGTGGGCCGACCTGTTCACCCCGCCCGCGCGCTCCCGCTACGGCTCGGACACCTACCGGGTGCCCGAGATCGCCGAGCGCGAGCCGATCCGGATCGACACGCGCGATCCGAGGACGCGCTCGTTCGGCAACATCACCACCGAGCACATGAACCCGGGCCGCCAGTCCCAGGAGCTCCTGGCCGTGTCGGCGAGCATGCGCACCGCTCTGCTGGTCTACAGCGGCATCACGCTGAAGATGATGGTCGACTCCGACCTGGGCGCGACGCTCGGCACGCTGTTCATGGTGCGCTACGCGCCCGACGGCAAGGCCGGTCCCCACGACCACCCGCTCGAGGAGGCCTACCTCATCACCGAGGGCGAGGTGCGCGCGAGCTTCGACGGGCAGGAGTTCCTGCTGAAGGCCGGCGACATCGCCTGGGCGGGCGTGGGCTGCGTCCACTCGTTCGAGGCGACCGGCGCCGAGGTGCAGTGGCTGGAGACCCAGTCGCCGCAGATGCCCCCGCGACACGCGTACCGCTTCGTACGCGACTGGCAGTACCTGGAAGAACGTCTCGAGGAGGAGATGTGAGCGCACGGACCATACTCATCGCCGGAGGATCCTCGGGGATCGGGCTCGAACTCGCGAAGGACCTGGTCGCCGGCGGCGACCGCGTGATCCTCACGAGCCGCAGCCGGGAGAGCGCGGAGGAGGTGGCCGCGAGCGTGGGCGAGGGCGCCACCGGCATCGCGCTCGACGTCTCGGAGCCCGAGGGCATCGCGGCGCAGCTGGCCGGCGTCGGACGCCTGGACGGGCTGGTCCTCGCTGCGATCGAGCGCGACGCCAACACGCTGCGGGAGTACGACATCGCTCGCGCGCGCCGCCTGGTCACGCTCAAGCTGATCGGCTACACCGAGACGATCCACACGCTCCTGGATCGGCTGGAGCCCACCGTCGCGACCGGCATCGTGCTGTTCGGCGGGCGGGCGAAGGACGCGCCGTACCCCGGTTCGACCACCGTGTCGACGATCAACGGGGGCGTCGACGGGCTCATGAACACGCTCGCCCACGAGCTCGCGCCCATCCGCGTCAACGCGCTCCACCCCGGCATCATCGGCGACAGCCCGTTCTGGTCGGCCAAGCCCGAAGGCGTGCTGAGCGGATACGAGGGCCGCACCCCCGGCGGGGCGCTGGCCACCATGGCCGACGTCGTCGACGCCGTGAAGTTCCTGCTGTTCAACCGAGGCGTCTCCGCGCACAGCCTCAACGTCGACCGCGGCTGGCGCATCAGCTGACCACGGCCGCGCGCACCATCGAGCACACCGAGACAGGGAGAAGACCATGAGCATCGCCACACGAGGGACGATGGGCGTCGACTGGGAGGCGCGCGTCGACTTCGAGCGCCTGCGCGACGAGCGCCTGGCGCGCCTGCACGCCGAGCTGGAGCGATCCTCGCTCGGAGCCGTGCTCGCGTTCGACTTCTCGAACATCCGCTACGCCTCGGCCACCCACATCGGCACCTGGGCGATGGACAAGCTCATCCGCTTCTGCCTGGTGACCCGCAAGACCGACCCGATCGTGTGGGATTTCGGCTCGGCCGCCAAGCATCACGCGCTGCTCAACCCGTGGCTGCACGAGACGCACATGGAGGCCGACGCGGACCCGCACGCGCCGCACCACGGTGCGACGCGGCCGCGGCTGGAGTCCGGGGCGCGCGCCGGCATCTCGACGCTGCGCGGAGCCTTCCCGCCCGACGCGGGCATCGCCGAGGAGGTGGCGCGCAAGATCAAGCGCGAGCTCGAGCGCTTCGGCCTGGCGAACGAGCCGCTCGGCGTCGACGTGGTCGAGCTCCCCATCCTGTTCGCGCTGCAGCGCGAGGGCATCGACGTCGTCGACGGCCAGCAGGTGTTCATGGAGGCGCGGCGCATCAAGACGGCGGACGAGATCACGCTGCTCACCACCGCGGCGTCGATGGTGGACGCCGCCTACGACGAGCTGTACGAGTTCCTCCGCCCCGGTGTGCGCGAGAACCAGTGCGTCGGGCTCGTGGCGAAGTCGCTTTACGACCAGGGGTCCGAGTACGTCGAGGGAGTGAACGCCATCTCGGGAGAGCGCTGCGCGCCGCACCCGCACGTCTACTCCGACCGCGCGGTGCGGCCGGGCGACCCCGCCTTCTTCGACATCCTGCACTCGTTCAACGGGTACCGCACCTGCTACTACCGCACCTTCGCGGTGGGTTCGGCCAGTCCCGCCCAGCGTGACGCGTACACGCGCTGCCGCGAGTACATGGACCGCGCGATCGCGGCCGTCCGGCCCGGGGCCACGACGGCCGACATCGTGGAGCTGTGGCCGACGGCGCAGGAGTTCGGCTTCCCCGACGAGGAGGCGGCCTTCGCCCTCCAGTACGGCCACGGGGTGGGACTCTCGATCTGGGAGAAGCCGATCTTCTCCCGGCTGACCTCGCTGGATCACCCCGAGGTGCTCGAGGAGGGCATGGTCTTCGCCCTCGAGACGTACTGGCCCGCCGCCGACGGCTGGGGCGCGGCCCGTATCGAGGAGGAGGTCGTCGTCACCGCCGACGGCTGCGAGGTCATCACCAAGTTCCCCGCCGAGGAGCTGCTGGTGGCAGGCGGTGGCCGCTACTTCACGGTCAACGGCCCGCTCTCCAAGATCCGCGACTCCCAGTCGCACCTCAACACGCCCGAGGGGCGCGGCGAGATCGTCTGAGACGCGCCGTCCTCCGGCGGCGGGACCCCGTGCGCGGTACGCGGTCGGGCAGCACTCCGGCCGCGTTCCCGCCGCGCGCCCCGGGCCCCGGTGCCTGCCCGCCCGCGCCTGTGCACTGTTACTTGATTGATGTGCAGTAACACTTGACAGGGTGTTCACTCCTTGCTTCACTGGGTCCCACCCAGGCAGCTCCCCGACGATGTGGAAGGTCTGACAGATCGGTGTTCGAACCCGTATTCCTCGCCCAGCAGGTCCTGAACGGACTGAGCTTCGGCGCACTCCTGTTCCTCCTGGCGAGCGGTCTCACGCTCGTGTTCGGACTGATGCGCATCGTCAACATGGCGCACGGCGCGTTCTACATGCTCGGCGGCTACATCGGCGTCGTGATCGCGACGCTCACCGGCAACCTCCTGGTCGCCGTGATCGCGGCCATGGTGGCGGTCGGCCTGACGGCGTTCCTCGTCGAGGTGGTGCTGCTGCGCTTCGTCCGCGGCCAGGAGATGCCCGAGGTGCTGCTGACGATCGGCGTCTCGTTCGTGATCGCGGACCTCTGCCTCGCCTTCTTCGGCGGTGACCCGCAGAACCTCCCCAACGCCGTCCGCATCCCGGGGGCGTTCGTCCTCGGCGACTTCGCCTACCCCTGGTACCGGATCTTCGTCATCGGCCTCGCGATCGCGATCGGCGTCGCGCTGGCCCTCGTCCAGACCCGCACCCGCGTGGGAGCGGTGGTGCGGGCCGGCGTCGATGACCGCGAGATCATCGGCGCGATGGGGGTGAACATCCGGTGGGTGTTCACCGGCATGTTCGTCGTCGGCGCCGGCCTCGCCGCGATCGGCGGCACGATCGGCGCGGGGATGCAGAGCATCCTTCCCGGCGTGCAGAACGAGGTGCTGCTCTACGCCCTCGTCGTGATCATCATCGGCGGCCTGGGGAGCGTCCCGGGCGCCGCGGTCGGCAGCGTGCTCATCGGCCTGATCGACGCGTTCGCGAAGGCCTGGATCCCCGAGCTGGCCTACTTCACGATCTTCCTGCCGATGGCCCTCGTCCTCGTGTTCCGCCCGACGGGCCTGTTCGGAAAGGCTGCCTGATGAGCAACCGCATCGTCGAGACCCGCACCGTCCGCACCTTCGGCGCCCCGCGCCGCGACCGCGTCCAGCTCATGAACCTCGGGCTCCTCGGAGCCCTGCTCGTGGCCGCGATCGCCCTTCCCTACCTCGGCGCCTCCGGCTTCGTCGTCTCGCTCGTGTCCACGATCCTCATCTCGGCCACCCTCGCGGCGAGCGTGAACTTCCTCGCCGGCAACGGCGGGATGGTCTCGCTCGGGCACGCGGGCATCGCCGCCGCCTCCGCCTACGGCGCGGGCTGGGCGTCGCGCGAGGGGTTCGATCCGGGCATGCAGGTGCTCTTCGCCCTCGGGATGACGGTGTTCGTCTCCCTCATCTACGGGCTCCTGTCGATGCGCACGAGCGGCATCTACTTCCTCATGGTCACCCTCGCGGTGGGCATGCTGATCTACGGGCTCGCGTTCCGTCTGTCGTCGGTGACCGGCGGGGAGAACGGGATCTCGGGCATCCAGCGACCGGAGTGGATGGCGTCGTACTGGATCTACTACTACGTCGTCCTGGCCGCCTTCGTGGCCGCCACCGCGCTGCTGTACGTCGTCGGCAACTCCCCGTTCGGCGCGAGCCTGCGCGGCATCCGCGACAGCGAGAGCCGAATGCGGAGCCTCGGCTACAGCGTGCGCTCCTACAAGCTCGGCGCGTTCATGATCTCGGGGAGCGTCGCGGGGCTGGCCGGACTGCTGGCGGTGTGGCACACGCACTTCGTGAGCCCCTCGTCTGCCGGCGTCGACCGCTCGGTGCACCTCATCGTCATGGTGATCCTCGGCGGCGTCGGCACGCTGCTCGGACCGCTGATCGGCGCCGCGGTGGTCGTCCTCGTCGAGAACGTCCTGTCGAGCCACGTCGACCGCTGGCCGACCGTCCTCGGCCTCATCTTCATCCTCGTGATCCTCTTCGCCCGCGCCGGCATCGCCGGCAGCACGCGCAAGCTGTTCCGCCGCCTGCGCGCCCGACGTGCGGCCTCGCCGCCGGGAGACTCCGACCCTCACCCCACCGAACAGCACCAAGGAAAGGACCTGCAATGACGTCAATGAAGACACGCGGTCGCCGATCGGCGCTCGCCGTCGCCGGCCTGGCGGCGGCGACCGCCCTCGCCCTCACCGCCTGTGCCCCTCCGGGAGCGGCCGAGCCCGCGCCCACCTCGGGATCGAGCGGCGAGGCCGGCGGCACCCTCAAGGTCGGTTACATCTCGCCGACGACCGGCAACTTCGCCGTCGCCGGTCAGGAGATGGTGGACGGCTGGAACCTCTACTGGGACCTCAACGGCACCGAGGTCAACGGCGTCAGCATCGAGACGATCGTGGAGGACGACGCCGGCAACCCCGAGACGTCCCTCACCAAGGCGCGCAAGCTCGTCGAGCAGGACGAGGTCGACGTGGTCGTCGGCCCCCTCATCGCCAACACGGCCCTGGCCGTCGCCGAGTACGCCGCGAGCGTCGGCGTCCCGAACCTGCACCCCGTCGCCGCCTCCGACGACCTGACCCAGCGCAACGCCAACGACCTGACGGTCCGCACCGGCTCCATGGGCGGCTCGCAGGCGAACTACCCCGGCGGCGAGTGGGCGGCCACCGAGGGCGGCTTCGACACCGCCGTCACCCTCTGCGCCGACTACGCGTTCGGCTGGGAGTCGTGCGCCGGCTTCGTGCAGGGCTTCACCCAGAACGGCGGCGAGGTCGTCGAGCAGATCTGGTTCCCGAACACGACGACCGACTTCTCGACGTACGTGTCGCAGATCCAGGCCGCCGGTGCCGACGTCGTCTACGTCGCCACCGCCGGTGGCGCCCCGGGTCCGAACTTCCTCAACGCCTACCAGGGCCTGGGGCTGGACTCGAGCAAGCTGCTCATGAACTGCTGCTCGCTCGACCAGGGCACCCTGCGCGCCATGGGCGACCAGGTGGTCGGCGTGAAGTCGATCAGCTACTGGTCCGAGGGACGCGACAGCGACGCGGTCGCCAAGTTCATCGAGGCCTACAAGGAGTTCGCCGACGGCAAGGTCCCCGGCGCCTACGTGGCCGGCGGCTACATGACGGCGTCGCTGGTGGCCTCCGTGCTCGAGGAGAAGGGACTGGTCACCGGTGAGGAGCTCGTCAGTGCCATCACCGAGTACACCTTCGAGGACAGCATCTTCGGACGCGTCTCGTGGGACGACTACAACAACATGGTGGGACCGGTGTACGTGCGAGAGGTGGTCGCCGGCGACGACGGCAACTTCTACAACACGCCGATCGCGACCTTCGAGGACGTCGACCAGTGGCTGGGCCGCACGCCCGAAGAGGCCCTCGCGCAGCCGACGTACTCGCAGAGCTTCCAGGGGCTCGAGTGATCGCATCGGCACCGGCGATGGCCCCGGGTCCTCACGGATCCGGGGCCACCGCCCCCGCGCTCACCGTGACGGGACTGGGCAAGCGCTACGGCGGCGTCCAGGCCGTCGACGACATCTCGCTGACGCTCGCTCCCGGCGAGCGGATGGGGGTCATCGGTCCCAACGGCGCGGGCAAGACCACGCTGTTCAAGATGATCGCCGGCGACGTCCCGCCGACGGCCGGCGCGATCGAGCTGTTCGGCCGCGACGTGACCCGGGTCGACGCCTCCCGCCGCGCGCGCCTGGGCGTCGGGCGCACCTTCCAGGTCTCGAACCTGTTCCGCGAGATGACCGTCCTCGACAACGTCCGCGTCGCCGCGCGCGGCGGCTCGCCGCAGGCGCGGGTGTTCTGGCGCACCCAGGGCCTGCGCGACGACGTCACCACGCGCGCGCTCGAGATGCTGGACTCCGTCGACCTCGTCGACCGCCGCGACGACACGGTCGCCGACCTGTCCCACGGCGAGCAGCGGCAGCTGGAGATCGCGATGGCGCTCGTGACCGATCCCCGCATCCTCCTTCTCGACGAGCCCGCCGCGGGTCTGTCGGCGGTGGAGCGCACGACGCTGCGCGAGCTGGTGGAGGCGCTGCCGCGGACGCTGCCGATCCTCCTCATCGAGCACGACATGTCCCTGGCGCTCGGGCTGACCGACCGCGTGATGTGCATGGAGAACGGCCACCACGTCGTCACCGGCACGCCGGCCGAGGTGCGCGAGCACCCCACCGTGAAAGAGATCTACCTCGGAAGGCGGGACAAGAAGTGAGCCTCACAGTCACCGGCCTGCACGTCGGCTACGCGACGGCGCAGGTGCTCCACGGCGTCGACTTCGAGATCGGCGACGCGCAGAGCGTCGCCCTCCTCGGTCGCAACGGCATGGGCAAGACGACGCTCGTCCGCGCGATCTGCGGGCTGCGTCCGCCGACGGTGACGGCCGGATCGATCGTCTTCGACGGGGCCGAGCTCACCAAGCTTCCCGTGCACCGGATCGCCCGCGCCGGGATCGCGCTCGTGCCGCAGGGCCGTCGCGTCTTCGGCTCGCTCACGACGCTGGAGAACCTCACCGTGGTCCCGCGGGCCCGGCGCGCCGCCGCTTCCGAGCCGTGGACCGTGGAGCGCGTGTTCGACTTCTTCCCCCGGCTCGCCGAGCGCTCCGGCTCGATGGCGCGGTCGCTCTCGGGTGGCGAGCAGCAGATGCTCGCGATCGGGCGGGCCCTCATGACCAACCCGTCGCTGCTCATCATGGACGAGCCCAGCGAGGGCCTGGCCCCGAGTGTCCTGGATGTCATCCAGGACCGCCTGGAAGGGCTTCGCGCGTCGGGACTGTCGATCCTCATCGCCGAGCAGAACGTGGACCTCGCCCTCGACATCGCCGAGCGCGTCATCGTGATCGACGACTCCGGCACGATCGCCTGGTCGGGCACCCCGGCGGAGCTGCGCGCCGACGACGTGCTCCTCGAGCGCCACCTGAGCATCTGACCGGAGCCCGAATGCCCGCCGATCCCCGCGCGCCCCGTCTGACGGGCGCCCTGCCGCTCGTCGACCTCGTGCTGCGCGGCGGCCGCATCACCACCTTCGCCGACCCCGACCAGGCTCCGGCCGAGGTCGAGTCGATCGCCATCGCCGCCGGTCGCGTCGTCGCCGTCGGCACCGATCAGCAGCTCGCGCCCTACGCCGACCTGGCCGCGGAGGTCATCGACCTCGACGGTCGTCGCGTGATCCCGGGCCTCAACGACTCCCACATCCACGCGGTCCGCGGCGCCAACTCGTGGTCCCGCTCGCTGCACTGGGAGTCGGTGCGCTCGGTCGAGGGCGCGCTCGCGTCGATCGCCGAGGCCGCCGAGGCCCTTCCGCCGGGCGCCTGGATCTCCGTCGTCGGCGGATGGCACCGCTCGCAGTTCGCGGAGGGACGCGCGCCCGACCGCGCCGAGCTCGACGCCGTCGCGCCCGATCACCCCGTGTACCTGCAGGAGCTGTACGACCTCGGCATCCTCAACGCCGCGGGGCTGCGCGCCACGGGATTCGCCGACGCCGTCGCCGACCCGCCGCGCGGCGTGCTGGAGCGGGACGAAGACGGTGCGCTCACCGGACGGATCCGCGGCGTGGGGGCCTTCGCCGTGCCGATCGGACTGTCGCTGGGCGCCGAGGCCGCACAGGCGCAGGAGGGCGTCCGGGAGATGGCCGCCGAGTTCGCCCGGCACGGACTGACGGGCGTCGTCGACGGCGGCGGGCTGCTGATGACCCCGCGCGACTACGACCCGATCTCCGCGGTCTGGCGGACGGGCGACCTCGGGATCCGGGCGCGCCTGTTCGTCTCGGCCTGGACCCGCGGGGGCGAGGTCGCCGACATCGATGCGCTCACGACCCTCGTGCAGCCCGATTCCGGCGACGGGATGCTGCGGATCGTCGGCGTCGGCGAGATCCCGCACCTCGGCTGCCACGACATGGAGGGGCTCGACCCGTTCGCGATGCCCGACGACGCCGCCGAAGAGCTCGTGGACATCGTCCGCCTCTGCGCACGTCGCGGCTGGCGCATGAGCGTGCACGCCGTGCTCGACGCGACGCTCGGGCGGATCCTCGATGCGTGGGAGCGCGTCGAGGCCGAGACCGGGCTGGTCGCCGGTCGCGGCTGGTCGATCGTGCACGCCGACGAGGCGAGCCGGGGCAACCTCGAGCGGCTGGCGCGGCTCGGGGCGGGCGTGCTCGTGCAGAACCGGCTGATCCTCAAGGGGAGCGACTACGCCGACGCGTGGGGCGAGACCCCGACCGCGCAGGCCCCGCCGATCGGCACGATGCGGGAGCTCGGCATCGTCATCGGGGCGGGCACCGACGCCACCCGGGCCAACTGGTTCTCGCCGTGGGCGTCGATCTGGTGGCTCGTGACCGGCGACACGCTCGACGGCCGGGGCCGCCGCGATCCCGCTCACCGCATGGACCGCTGGGACGCGATCGCGGCGTACACGAGGGATGCCGCCTGGTTCACGGGCGAGCAGGGCCATCGCGGTCGCCTGGTGCCCGGCTACGACGCCGACCTGTGCGTGCCGACCCGCGATCCGCTGACCTGCGCCGACGAGGAGCTCCGCGACATCCGGAGCGACCTGACCGTCCTCGGCGGGCGGATCACCCACCGATCCACGACCAGCGTCCGGTGACGGACATCACCGACAGGAGAAGCAGATGAGTCAGATCCCCCCGCCGCGTCGGGTCGGCCAGGCCGACGTGATCCACCACGAGGGCTTCGACGCCGGCATCGTGAGCCCGTTCGTGCCCGCGATCCGCGTGGTCTCCCCGGCGCGGCTCGTCTTCATCAGCGGCGTGACCGGCGCTCCCGTCTACCACGACCACCCTCACGTGGCCGAGGTGTTCGACGCGATGCCCACCGATGCGGCGGGACAGGTCCGCAACGCCTTCGACCACCTCGATCAGGCGCTGGCGGCGGCGGGCTGCGGCCGCCAGGACGTCGTCAACATGATCCGCTTCTTCGCCGACGTCGAGGCCGACCAGGACGTCGTCAACGCGCACCAGGCCGCGTGGTTCGGCGGGCACATCCCCACGAGCACGACGGTGCAGGTGGTGCGCCTGGCCACCGACGCGCGGCTGCGCTTCGAGTTCCACGTGGTCGCCGCCGCACCGGCGGAGGACGCGTGAGCGCCCACCACGGACACGGCCACGGCCAGCGCCGCTTCGAGCGGCCCGTCGACCGGCCGGCCGGCGTCCGTCCCCTCGGCTCGCCCGGCATCATGGGCGTCGACTACGAGCACCGCGTCGACTTCGACCGGCTGCGCTCGTACCGCCTCGGCCGCGCTCAGGCGGCGCTGGAGGCGAGCGAGTGCGGGGCCTTCCTGCTCTTCGACTTCTACAACATCCGCTACACGACCCAGACCTGGATCGGCGGCGCCCTCGGCGACAAGATGATCCGCTACGCGCTGCTCATGCGCGGCCACGAGCCGATCCTCTGGGACTTCGGGTCGGCGGTGCGCCACCACAAGCTCTACTCCGACTGGGTGCCCGACGAGAACTACCGCGCGGGCTTCCTGGGGTTCAAGGGCGCCGTCGCGCCCGAGGGCGGCGCCGACCTCATGAAGACGGCGATCGACGAGATCGAGTCGCTGCTGGCGGCGGCGGGGCTGAAGGATGCGCCCGTCGGCATCGACATCATCGAGCCGCCGTTCCTGTTCGAGCTGCAGCGCCGCGGCATCCGGATCGCCGACGCCCAGCAGCACATGCTCGATGCGCGGGTGATCAAGAACCGGGACGAGATCATGCTGCTGAACCAGGCGGCGGCGATGGTGGACGGCGTCTACCAGGACATCGCCGACGCCCTGCGTCCGGGCGTGCGCGAGAACGAGATCGTCGCCCTCGCCAACGCGCGTCTGTACGAGTACGGCAGCGACCAGGTCGAGGCCATCAACGCGATCTCGGGGGAGCGGTGCAACCCGCATCCCCACAACTTCACCGACCGCATCATCCGGCCCGGGGATCAGGCGTTCTTCGACGTCATCCACTCCTACAACGGCTATCGCACCTGCTACTACCGCACCTTCGGTGTCGGATGGGCGACGCCCAGCCAGCACGACGCGTACAAGCAGGCGCGGGAATGGATGGACGCCGCGCTCGATGCGATCCGGCCGGGTGTCGGCAGCGACCAGGTCGCCGCCGTGCTCCCGAAGGCCGAGGACTTCGGCTTCGAGAACGAGCTGGCCGCCTTCGGGCTGCAGTTCGCCCACGGGCTCGGCCTCGGCCTGCACGAGCGCCCCATCATCTCCCGCCTGAACTCCATGGCCGACCCGGTGGAGCTGAAGGCCGGAATGGTGTTCGCGATGGAGACCTACTGCCCCGCCTCCGACGGATCGTCCGCGGCGCGGATCGAAGAGGAGGTCGTGGTGACCGACTACGGCATCGAAGTGCTCACCCGCTTCCCCGCCCAGGAGCTGTTCGTCGCGAATCCGTACTGACCTCGTCACGAGACGTCGTGGTGTTCAGTCTGACGGCACAGCCAGGAGTAGGGTCGGTCTCGCGAAGGGAGGCTCATGACCGGAGAGCTCGGTGACCGCATCCGTGCGGCACGCACCGCGCGGGGCCTCAGCCTGCGCGCCACCGCCGCCGAGGCGGCCATCTCGCCGAGCCTGCTGTCGCAGGTCGAGACCGGCAAGGTGCAGCCCTCGGTGAGCACGCTGTACGCCATCGTCAGTTGCCTCGGCCTCTCGGTCGACGACGTGCTCGGTCATCACCCGCCGGTCGCTGCGCCCGCCCGGCCCCGCATGCGGCCCGACCCCGTGCAGCCGTTCTCGGCGGCGCCCGAGATCGTCATGCAGAACGGTGTCACGTGGCGCAGTCTGGCGGTCGGCGGCGACGAGGGCATGGACGCCGTGCTCGCCACCTATCAGCCCGGCGCGGCCAGCTCGATCGACGAGACGCACATGCGGCACGTCGGCGTCGAACACGGCTACATCGTGCGCGGCGAGCTGACGCTCAAGCTCGAGTTCGACACCTTCGTCCTGCGGCCCGGCGACTCGCTGTGCTTCGACGCCCAGCGGCCCCACTACTACTTCAACCACACAGACGAGGTCGCCGAGGGTGTCTGGTACATCGTCGGGTCGACCCGCCGGACCGATGCCGACGCACCCGTCGACATCCGCAACGCCGTCGACGTGCTCGACGTGATGGGCCGGCTGCACCGTCGCAGCGCAGGCTGAACGAGGAGGCGAGCGCATGACCGAGCTCGAGACGCCCTGGAACACCGTAGGGGAGCGCGTGCGGGAGCTGCGCGCCGGTGCGGGCCTGACCGTGCGCGAGCTCGCCCGCCGGATCGGCGTCTCGGCGAGCCACGTCTCGCAGGTCGAGCGCGGGATCGGGTCCTTCAGCGTGCCGGCGCTCTACGCGGTCGCCGCCGAGCTGGGCGTCCAGATGCACGAGATCCTCGACCCGCAGGGTCCGCCGGTCCGGGCAGCGGCGACGTCCGACAGCGGCGGATCAGGCTCGGGCGAGGGCGGAGACCTGGAGGCGAGCGGCATCGTCCAGCGCGCCGATCAGCATCCCTCGATCAAGCTGAGCTCCGGCCCGCGGTGGAGCAGGCTCACGGCGCGCGGCGAGGCCGACGCCGAGTTCCTCGAGGTCGTCTACGCCCCCGGCACGGAGGCGCCCGCCGAGCACATCGTCCATCAGGGCCGCGAGTACGGGGTGATCATCGCGGGGCGGCTGAGCGTCGAGGTGCGCGGCGAGGCGACGACGCTCGTCCCGGGCGACTCGATCGTGTTCGACTCGGCGCTGCCCCACCGGTTCTGGAACGAGGGCGACGTCGAGGTGCGCGCGATCTGGTTCGTGCGGGACCGGAACGCGAACGACCCCGTCCCGCACGCCTGAGCGAGGGAGCGCAGCGACCGAGACGAAACGGGGCGGGGTGGCGTTTCGTCTCGCTGCGCTCGCTCAACGACCGGGGCTGCGCTCGCTCAACCACCGGGCGTGTCGCGGTCCGGTGGGGGTGTCGGTCGTTGAGCGAGGGAGCGCAGCGACCGAGACGAAACGGGGCGGGGTGGCGTTTCGTCTCGCTGCGCTCGCTCAACGACCGGAGGTGCGCTCGCTCACCGACCGGAGGTGCGCTCGCTCGACGACCGGGGGGATCACGCCTTCCAGACCGACTTGAGGTTGCAGAACTCGCGGATGCCCTCCGCCGACAGCTCGCGACCCACGCCGGAGTCCTTGATGCCGCCGAACGGCAGCTCCGGGTAGGAGATCGACATGCCGTTGACGAAGACGGCGCCCGCGTCGAGGCCGGCGACCAGTCGCTCCTCCTCGTCGGCGTCTTCCGTCCACACGGCCGAGCTCAGCCCGAAGGTGGTGTCGTTGGCGATCCGCAGTGCGTCCTCGGCATCCGCGGCACGATAGACGGAGGCGACGGGTCCGAACGCCTCCTCGCGGTACAGGCGCATCTGCGGGGTCAGGCCGGTGAGAACCGTCGGCGGGTAGAACCAGCCGTCGCCGTCGGGGACGCTCCCGCCCACGACCGCTGTCGCGCCGCCGGCGACGGCGTCGTCGACCAGCTCGACGAGGTCCTCACGGCCCGACCTGGTCGCGAGCGGGCCGATGTCGGTGCCGTCGGCCATCGGGTCGCCCACGCGCAGTGCCGACATGGCGGCGGCGAACTTCTCCACGAACGCGTCGTGCACGTCGGCGTGGACGATGAACCGCTTCGCGTTGATGCAGGCCTGACCGTTGTTGGTCGTCCGCGACGTCACCGCGGTCGCCACGGCGCGGTCGAGGTCGGCCGACGGCATCACCAGGAAGGGGTCGGATCCGCCGAGCTCGAGCACGACGTGCTTGACCTCCGATCCGGCGATGGCGGCCACCGACCGCCCGGCGGGCTCGGAGCCGGTGAGGGTCGCGGCGACCACGCGCGGGTCGCGGAGCACGCCCTCGACCTTGGCGGCGGGGATCAGGAGCGAGCGGAACGAGCCCTCCGGGAACCCGCCCCGCTCGAACAGCGTGTCGAGGTAGAGCGCGGCCTGCGGCACGTTCGACGCGTGCTTGAGGAGGCCGGTGTTCCCGGCCATGAGCGCGGGCGCGGCGAAGCGGATGACCTGCCAGATGGGGTAGTTCCACGGCATCACCGCGAGGACCACGCCGAGCGGCTGGTAGACCGTGTGCGCGCGCGACGCGCCGACGGCGGACGGGTCGTCGAGCGTCCATCCCGACAGGAACTCCTCGGCGCGGTCGGCGTAGAACCGCATCGCCTTCGCCGATTTCGCGACCTCGGCGCGGGCCTGTGCGAGGGGCTTGCCCATCTCGGCGGTGATCATCTCGGCCGCCGTGTCGACGTCGGCATCGAGCACGTCGGCGGCCGCGTGCATCCACTCCCGGCGCTGCGCGAACCCGGTGCCGCGCAGGGTGCGGTGCGCCGCGGCGGCCGCCGCGATCCGGGCGTCGATCTCGGCGTCGTCGTGCTCCTCGAACCGGGCGATCGTCTCGCCGGTGGCGGGGTTGATGGAGGCGATGGGCATGGCGGGCCTTTCTGAGGGGCGGTCTGCGGATCAGACGTCGTGCGTGTGGTCGAAGATGTGCGGCGTGCGGGCGAGCTGACGTCGTGTGCGACGGATGTGTCCGCCGAGCACGCGCTCGGCCTCCTCGAGGTCGCCGTCCTTGAGCGCGGCCACCATCAGGTGGTGCTCCTCGTAGGCGATGCGGCGCGAGTCGCGGTCCCACGACGAGACGTACGCGCGCCGGTAGGGCGCCGTCGTGTTCCAGAGCTTGCGGATGAGCGGATCCAGCTGCGAGGTGCGTGCGGCGGCGTAGCTGGCCAGATGGAACTCGCGGTCCAGCTGCAGGAACGCCTCGGTGTCGTCGCCGGCCTCGCTGATGCGCTGGGCGAGATCGGCGAGATGCTCCAGCGCGGCGGGATCCAGCTGCGGGGCGGAGTACCGCAGGAGCAGAGGCTCCAGCCGCTCGCGCATCTGGTACACCTCCTCGCACTCGGCGAGAGTCAGCCGCGACACCCACGCGCCGGAGTTGGCGACGACGGTGACGAGGCCCTCGTACTCCAGCTGCCGGATCGCCTCGCGCACCGGGACGCGGCTCGCGCCGTACTCGGCGGCCACGTCCTCCTGACGGATGCGGGTGCCGGGCGGGTAGGCGCCCCCGATGATGCGGCTGCGGATGCCCTCGGCGATCCGCGCCCCGGCGTCGCCGTCGCGGGTGCGGGTGATGTCGATCTGGCTCATGGATTCACTCTGACCGGTCGCCGATCACTTCGCCGGATCCGCGGGGTGCCACAGCAGCGTGTCGGCATCCGCCTCGTACGCCTTGCCGTCCGGGAACGAGACGAGCTCGAACTGCATGCCCCAGGGGCTGCGGAAGTAGAGCCAGCGCTGTCCGGCAGAGGCGCCGGCGCTCACCACCGGCTCGCCCATCACGTCCACGTCGTGGGTGCGGAGGTAGGCGACGGCCGCGTCCATGTCGTCCACGTACAGCGCGAGGTGGTGGCCGCCGATGTCGCTGTTGCGGGGGAGTGGCGCCTGCCCGTCGGCGCTGTCGTAGTGGAACACCTCGAGGTTGCTGCCGTTGCCGAGTCGGTAGAAGCGGATCTCGGTGATGGCGGTGCGGGGGTGGACGCCCAGCTGCACCGCCATGAAGTCGTCGTCGGACCGCTTCGCGCCGAGCGTGTACACGCGGACCGCCCCGAGCACGTCCACGAGGAACCGCTCCGCCTCGTCGAGGTCGGGCACCGTGAAGCCGATGTGGTCGGTTCCGCGCATTCCGGGGATCGGCATGTCGGCTCCTCTCGTCACTCCGATGTGATTGCCCCGATTGTATCCACTTGCCGCCGCGAATCAACCCGAATCGACTCTGGAAGGGATGCGGGTCTTGATATTGGATGCAATTGTCCTCTACCGTGATCACACCGCATGACATCGATGGAGACGAACATGCCGCGACGACGCACCCTCTCGACCGACGTTCCCTGGATCGAGCTGAGCACGACGGCAGCCGACTGGAAGGCCGCGGATCCCGTCCTGCTGACGACCATGCTCGGCCAGCTCCACCTCATCCGCGCCTTCGAGGAGAGCGTGCTCGATCTCGCCGGTGCCGGACTCGTGCACGGACCGGCGCACTCCAGCATCGGCCAGGAGGGCGGCGCGGTCGGCTCGATCGTGACGCTCCGCTCGACCGATGCCGTCAACGGCTCGCACCGCGGCCATCACCAGTTCCTCGCCAAGGCGATCGGGCACGTCTCGGGCGGCCGCCTGGATCCCGCCCATCTCGTCGACGCCGAGATGCAGGCGCTCCTGCAGCGGACCCTCGCCGAGATCCTCGGGCTCGCCCAGGGCTTCTCGGGCGGGCGGGGCGGATCGATGCACCTGCAGTGGCTGGAGGCGGGGGCGCTCGGCACGAACGCGATCGTCGGCGGCGGCGCCCCGCTGGCCGCCGGCAACGCCTGGGCGCAGAAGCACGCGGGGACGACGGACGTCTCGATCAACTACTTCGGCGACGGCGCGAGCCAGATCGGCTCCGTGCTGGAATCGATGAACCTCGCCGCCGCGTGGCGCCTGCCCGTCATGTACTTCATCGAGAACAACCTCTACGCGGTCTCCACCCGTGCCGAGGAGGCGACCGCCGACCCGCGCTTCTCGGTCCGCGGTCAGGGCTTCGGGATCCCCTCGTGGCGCGTAGACGGCATGGACCCCCTCGCCGTGCACCTGGCGACCCAGGAGGCGCTGGAGCGCATGCGCTCCGGTGAAGGGCCGGCGATCATCGAGGCCGAGGTGTACCGCTTCTTCCACCAGAACGGGCCGTATCCGGGGAGCGCCTTCGGGTACCGCACCAAGGACGAGGAGAAGAGCTGGAAGGCGCGCGACCCCATCGCGCGCCTCGAGAAGGAGCTCGCGAAGCTCTCGGTGCTCGGCCCCGACGAGGCGGCGGCTCTGCGCGCACAGGCACGCGAGGCGATGGCGGCGGCCGTGGGCGCCCTCACCGAGGACGACCCCGACAACGCCGGCCGTCGCCGCATCGTCCCCGCGCTGTGGCCCGACCCGGCGGTGGTCGACACCGGCATCCGCGGTGACGCGAGCGAGCTCGACGCCCTCACCGCTGCCGAGCCCGCCGACCACACCGGCGGCTGGACCGACGTCAAGTTCGTCGACGCCGTCGCCGCCGCGATGGAGCGCCGGATGGCCGCCGATCCACGGATCGTCGTGATGGGGGAGGACGTCCATCGCCTCGCCGGAGGCACGAACGGCGCCACCAAGGGGCTGCTCGCGGCCTTCGGTCCCGACCGCGTGATCGGCACGCCCATCAGCGAGAACGGCTTCTTCGGACTGGCCGGCGGGATGGCGCTCGACGGCCGGTTCCGTCCCGTCGTGGAGTTCATGTACCCCGACTTCATGTGGGTCGCCGCCGACCAGGTGTTCAACCAGGTCGGCAAGGCCCGGCACATGTTCGGCGACAACAACACCGTTCCGCTCGTGCTGCGCACCAAGGTCGCCATGGGGTCGGGCTACGGGTCGCAGCACCTCATGGATCCCGCCGGGATCTTCGCGACCTCCGCGGGATGGCGGATCGTGGCACCCTCGACGGCGGCCGATTACATCGGCCTCCTGAACGCGGCGCTCGCTCTCGAGGATCCCGTGCTGGTGATCGAGCACGTCGACCTGTACGGAACCGCCGACCGGGTGCCCGACGGTGATCTGGACTACGTGATCCCGCCGGGGCGGGCCGCCGTGCGCCGCGAGGGCTCGACGGTGACCGTGCTCACCTACCTCTCGATGGTGGGTCACACCCTGGAGGCCGTGGAGCGCACCGGCGTCGACGCCGAGGTCATCGACCTGCGCTGGCTCGACCGCGCGTCGCTCGACTGGGAGACGATCGAGGCGAGCGTGCGCAAGACCGGCGCCGTCCTCATCGTCGAGCAGGGCGCGCGCGGCACCTCGTACGGTGCGTGGCTGGCCGACGAGCTTCAGCGGCGGCTGTTCGACTGGCTCGATCAGCCGATCGAGCGGGTCACCGGAGGCGAGGCCAGCCCCAGCATCTCCAAGGTGCTCGAGCGCGCGGCCATCGCCCGCACGGAGGAAGTGGCCGAGGGCCTCGAGCGGGTGCGGACGAACGGAGGCGGACGCTGATGGCCGCCGTCGTGCGCATGCCCGCGCTGGCCGCCGGTGCCACCGAGGCGGCGGTACAGGCGTGGCTGGTCGCCGTAGGCGACCGCGTCGAGGTCGGCCAGGAGATCGTCGAGATCGAGACCGAGAAGGCGGTCGTGGAGTACGAGGCGGAGGAGGCGGGGATCGTCGCCGCCGTGCTCGTCGACGCCGGCGCGGCGGCCGCCGTCGGATCGCCGATCCTCGTGCTGGCAGGCGAGGGCCAGTCCGCCGAGGATGCGCTCGCCGAGGCGGGCGTCGCGGACGCCGGCCCGGAGCCCAAGACCACAGAGCCGAAGACCACAGAGCCCAAGACCACAGAGCCGAAGACCACAGAGCCGGACGCGACCGAGCCGGCGACGACCGCCGCCGGAGCGGGGGATCAACCCGCGACGGAGTCGTCGGAGGACGGTCTGCTCGCCCCGGCTCCGGCGCCCGTGCCACCGGAGGCTCCCGCGACTCCCGAGGCGGCGCCGGCCGCTGCCGTCGAGACCCCGGCGGAGCACGGTTCCCGCCAGTTCGCCAGTCCGCTCGTGCGCAAGCTGGCCCGCGAGCGCGGCCTCGACCTCACCGGCCTGAAGGGGTCGGGACCCCACGGCCGCATCGTGCGGCGCGACCTCGACGATCTGCCCGCATCCGCAACCGCAACCGCACCCGCACCCGCGACGGCGCCCGCCGCGACGACGGCGGCGCCGGTCCCTGCCACCGGGGAGCCCGCACCGTACACGGACGTGCCGCACACCGGGATGCGTCGAGCGATCGCGCGACGGCTCACCGAGAGCACCGTCACCGTGCCGCACTTCTTCCTGTCGGCGGACTGCATCGTCGACGAGGTCCTCGAGCTGCGCACGCGCATCAACGAGAAGGCCGAGTCGAAGATCTCTGTCAACGACTTCGTCCTGAAGGCCGTCGCCGCGGCGATGCTCGACGTTCCCGAGGCCAACGCGATCTGGACCGACGAGGCGACGCGGCGCTTCGCGAGCGTCGACATCGGTGTGGCCGTCTCGATCCCCGGGGGACTCGTGACGCCGGTCGTCCGCGGGGTCGAGGCGCTCTCGCTGAGCGGCGTGAACCGCACGGTCCGCGACGTCGCCGAGCGCGCCCGTGCGGGACGTCTCAAGCAGCACGAGCTGGAGGGCGGCTCGTTCGCCGTGTCGAATCTCGGCATGTACGGCACGTCGCGCTTCTCCGCGATCATCAACCCGCCGCACGCCGGCATCCTCGCCGTGGGAGCGGCCGAGCGCCGGCCCGTCGTCGGCTCGGACGGCGAACTGACCGCGGCGACGGTCATGACGGTGACGCTGTCGGCCGACCACCGCGTCCTCGACGGCGCGCTCGCCGCGCAGTGGCTCGCCGCCTTCACCGATCGCATCCAGAACCCGCTGACGCTGCTCGTCTAGCGCGAGAATCCCTACGACGGCTCGCGCACCCGATACCGAGAGAAAAGGAAACACCACATGTCCGACACCCTGCCCACCATCGGTTGGATCGGTGCGGGACGCATGGGAGCACAGCTCATCCAGCGCCTCCTCGACGCCGGCTACGACGTCGCCGTCTACAACCGGACGGCGTCGAAGGTGCAGCCGCTGGTCGACGCGGGAGCCAGCCACGTGGCGCGTCCCGTGGATCTCGCCGGCCGCGACCTCGTGTTCAGCATGGTCTCGGCCGACAAGGACCTCGAGGCGGTGCTGCTCGGTCCGGACGGCCTGCTCACCGGCGACACCGCACCGCGGATCGTCGCCGACGTGTCGACGGTGTCGGTGGCCACGAGCGAGAAGGTGCGCGCCGCGGCCACCGAGCGCGGCACCGCGTTCCTCGCGACGCCCGTCTCCGGCAACCCGGCCGTGATCGCGGCGGGCAAGCTCACCGTCGCCGTCTCCGGTCCCCGCGACGTGTTCGACGAGGTCGAGCCCGTGCTCCAGGTGTTCGGCCGGGGCGTGACGTACGTCGGCGAGGGCGAGGTGGCGCGTCTCGTGAAGATCGCGCACAACGTGTTCCTGGGCGTCGTCACCCAGTCGCTGGCCGAGATCACGGTGCTCGCCCAGAAGGGCGGCGTGTCCCGCGAGGCGTTCCTGTCGTTCCTCAACGACTCCGTGATGGGATCCGTGTTCACCGGCTACAAGACGCCGGCCTTCGTGAACCTCGACTTCACGGCGACGTTCACGATGCCGCTCCTGCAGAAGGACTTCGACCTGGGACTGGACGCCGCCTACCGGCTGGGCGCGCCGATGCCCATCGCCTCGGCGACGCGCCAGATCGTCGCGCAGGAGGTCGGTGCCGGCAACACCGAGCTCGACTTCGCGACGCTCCTGCTGACCGTCGCGCGCGGGGCCGGGCTCGACCTGCAGCCCGAGAACGCCGCTGTCACCGACGGCCTGCAGGACTGAGCCGATGACCGCCGCGATCCCGGCGACCATGCGCGCGGCCGTGCTGCACGGTGGCCGGGATCTGCGCGTCGAGGAGGTGCCGACGCCGTCACCCGGCCCCGGCGAGCTGCTCCTGGAGGTCACCGCGGTGGGTGTCTGCGGGACGGATGCCGCCGAGTGGGGGAACGGCCCGAAGCTCCTGCCGATCGAGGTTCGCCACCCCGTCACCGGGCACCTCGGGCCGCTGACGATGGGGCACGAGTTCGCCGGTCGCGTCGTGGCCGTCGGCGACGGCGTCGACCCGGCCTGGATCGGCCGGCTGGCGGCATCGTGCGGTGCCGGCCCGTGCGGCGAGTGCGACCTGTGCCGCATCGGCCGTTCGAACGTCTGCCGTCGCTACGCGGCGGTCGGCCTCCATCGCGACGGTGCGCTGGCGCGCTACGTGACCGCCCCGGCGGCCAGCTGCGTCGATGCGGGCGCCCTCGGCATCGACGAGCACGAGGCGGCGCTCGTCCAGCCGATGTCGATCGCCGTGCACGCGGCGCGCCGCTCGGGAGTGCGATCCGGCGACGTCGCCGTCGTCCAGGGCGTCGGGGGAATCGGCGCGTTCCTCATCCACGTGCTCGTCGACCTCGGTGCGCGCGTCGTGGCGGTCGACCTCGATCCCGGGCGGCTCCGCCTCGCCGCGGAGCTCGGTGCGGCGCTCACCGTCGTCGGTGCCACGGCGACCACCGCCGACGAGCTCGTCGCCGCCTGGGGGGAGGAGCTCCCCGTCTTCTTCGAGGTGACCGGGTCGCAGCGCGGCCTGGACCTCGCGATCGAGATCGTCCCCATGGGCACCACCATCGTCGCCGTCGGCATCGCGAAGGCGCCGGCCCCGGTGGACCTCGGCCGCGTGACGGTCCGCGAGATCACCCTCGTCGGCACGAACGCGATGGTGCGCGAGACCGACCTCGACGACGCGGCCCGGCTGGTCGCCGCGCGTGCCGGCCGGTGGGATGTCGTCGCGCCCGCGCCGCTGCCCTTCGAGCGCCTCGTCGACGGCGCCCTGGCCCCCATCGCCGACGGGCGTCCGCCGGCGGTGAAGTCGCTCGTCCTCCCGCCGCGGCCCTGACCCGTCCCGCGCTCGCACGTCCCTTGCGCGGGTGATCTGGATTCCTGGGAATGAATCGCTGCGCGCGGCGATTGGACCCGGTGACCCTCTTCGAAAGGAACACCATGGCCACCATCGCCGTTCTCGGAGGCACCGGCTACGCCGGCCGCCACATCGTCGCCGAGGCCGTCCAGCGCGGTCACACCGTGCTGTCGATCGCCCGCACGCTCCCCTCGGAGCGCGTCGAGGGCGCCACCTACGTCGAGGGCACCCTGCTCGACGTCCCCGCTCTCGCCAACGAGCTCACCGGCGCCGACGTCGTCGTGTCGGCGATCGCCCCGCGCGGCGACATGCTCGGGCAGGTGCGCCCCAACATCGAGGCGCTGCTCTCCGTCCTCCCCGACGACGTGCGCGTCGGCGTCATCGGCGGCGCCGGCGGCAGCCTGGTCGCCCCCGGCGGCCCGCGCGTGGTCGACAGCGGCTTCCCCGAGGAGTTCAAGCCCGAGGCCCTCGAGGCCATCGGCATCCTCGAGGACCTGCAGGCCGAGCAGTCCGGCCGCGACTGGTTCTTCATCCACCCGGCGGGCGGCTTCGGTGCGTGGGCGCCCGGTGAGCGCACCGGCGTCTACCGCGACGGCGGCGACGTCATCGTGACCGACGAGGCGGGGGAGTCGTTCATCTCCGGCGCCGACCTGGCGGTCGCCGTGCTCGACGAGATCGAGAACCCGAAGCACTCGCGCGAGCGCTTCACCGTCGGGTACTGAGACCCGGGAGCCGACTCAGACGAGGTCGCGCCAGTCCACGGCGTCGTCCTCGTCCGAGTCGAGCTCGATCGCGCCGGTGAGGACCGGCAGCGCCGTCGTCTCGGTGGGCGGGCCCATAACGGTCGCCTCGTCGCGGCGGTGGCTGAGCACGTCGTCGATGTACGACGACACGGTCTCGGCGATCGGCACCGACGTGCCGCGGGCCTGCGACATGTACCAGCGGTGTTCGAGCACCTGGTGGAACACCTCGGCCGGCTCCAGCTTGGCGCGCAGGTCGTACGGGATGGCCTTGATCACGGGCTCGAACACGCGCGTGAGCCACTCGTGGGCGACCATCTCCTCGTCCGACCCCAGGCGTGAGACGCGGGCGCTGAACTCGTCCATGTCGTTGAGCAGGCGGCGGGCCTGGTTCTCCTCGACGTCGAGGCCGGTGAGTCGCAGCAGGCGGCGCTGGTGGTGCCCGGCGTCGACGACCTTCGGCTGGATCGTGACGCGCGTGCCGTCGGGTGCCGACTGGATCGACATCTCGCCGATGTCGAAGCCCAGCTCGTTCAGGCGCTGCACGCGCTCCGTGAGGCGCCAGGACTCGTTCGCCGAGAACGTCTCCTGATCGTTCAGGGCCCCCCACAGCGACCAGTACGACGACATGATGCGGTCGGCGATCGCGACGGCGTCGATGCCGCGCTCCAGCCGGCCGCCGGCTTCGAGGTCCATCAGCTCGCCGGCGATGTTCGTGCGCGCCACGTCGAGATCGTGCTCCCGCTGTCCGCGGGTGAGTCCGCGCTCGTGGAGCTCGCCGGTCTCGGCGTCGACGAGGTAGGCGGCGAACTCGCCGGCATCCCGTCGGAAGAGCGTGTTCGAGAGCGACACGTCGCCCCAGAAGAAGCCGATGTTGTGCAGGCGCACCAGCAGCACCGCCAGCGCGTCGACCAGGCGCCCGGCGGTGTCGGGCCGGAGCACCTGGGTGAAGAGGGCCCGGTAGGGGAGCGAGAAGCGCAGGTGCGCCGTCACGAGCGCGGCCGGAAGCGGCTCGCCCTTCGGGGTGCGCCGGCCGTCGATGACGGCGAACCGGTCGACGCAGGGGACGTCGAGGCGGGCGAGGGCGCCGAGCATCTCGTACTCGCGGCGCGCCATCTCCGCCGTGGTCTCCTTGACGGCGACGACCCGTCCCGACAGGCTCGCGAAACGCACCAGGTGGCGGGAGATGCCCTTGGGGAGCGAGACGATCGTGTCGCTCGTCCACTCCTCGAGCGGGGTGGACCACGGCAGCGACAGCAGGCCGGCGTCGACGCTGCTGGCGGTGATGGTCAGAGACTCCACCACGGTGTTCCCCTCCGGTGCTGACATACGGCGCGGCGCGGGGGTCGATGACCCGCCGCGCCGCGTCGCTTGGCTTGCTTGTCGATCAGGCCGAGGCGATGGCCTTGTCGGTCAGGCGCTCGCCGGACTCGAGGTCGAAGACGTGCACGTGACCGGCGACCGGCGCCAGCACGACCTTCTCGCCCGCGTTCGGGTGACGACGACCGTCGACGCGCGCGACCAGGTCGGCGCGCTTGCCGTTGATCTCGGTGTGGCCGTAGAGGTAGCCGTCGGCGCCGAGCTCCTCGACGAGGTCGACGTCGACCGTGAGGCCCTTGCCGTCGGCCGGGTTCACGACGATGTCCTCGGGACGCACGCCGATCGTGACCTGCGAGCCGTGCGCCTTGCCGAGCGTGTCGGCCTCGACGCCCACGACGGCGGTGCCGAAGCTGACGCCGCCCTCGGCGAGGTCCGCCGGGAACAGGTTCATGGCGGGCGAGCCGATGAAGCCGGCGACGAACACGTTGTTCGGCTTCTCGTACAGGTCGCGCGGCGTGCCGACCTGCTGGAGGAGGCCGTCCTTGAGCACCGCGATGCGGTCGCCCATCGTGAGGGCCTCAGTCTGGTCGTGCGTGACGTAGACCGTGGTGACGCCGAGGCGGCGCTGGAGCGACGCGATCTGGGTGCGCGTCTGGACGCGGAGCTTGGCGTCGAGGTTCGACAGCGGCTCGTCCATGAGGAACACCTGGGGCTGACGCACGATGGCGCGACCCATCGCGACGCGCTGACGCTGACCACCCGAGAGCGCCTTCGGCTTGCGCGTGAGGTACTGCTCGAGGTCGAGGAGCTTCGCTGCCTCCTCGACGCGCTTGGCGCGCTCTTCCTTGCCGACGCCGGCGATCTTCAGGGCGAAGCCCATGTTCTCGGCGACCGTCATGTGCGGGTACAGCGCGTAGTTCTGGAACACCATCGCGATGTCGCGGTCCTTCGGCGGGATGTCGGTGACATCGCGGTCGCCGATGAGGATGCGGCCCGAGTTGACCTCTTCGAGGCCGGCCAGCATGCGCAGCGAGGTGGACTTTCCGCAACCGGACGGACCGACCAGGACGAGGAACTCGCCGTCGGCGACCTCCAGGTTCAGCTTGTCGACCGCGGGGCGGGTTCCGCCGGGGTAGAGGCGGGTTGCGTTGTCAAAGGTGACGGACGCCATTTGTTCTTCTCCTTCACCGGCAGGTACGTGCCGGACGATCCGTAGTGAATGGAATGAGCGGGGGCTTGGCCCGCACGTCCCGGGAGGACGCAGGTCAAGTATCGCACGCGGACCCGGTCCCCAGAAGTGTGAAAGCGCATTCGCGGGCAAACCGTGTCTGGGGTTTTCCCAGGGTGTCTGACTACCATCGATCTGGTCGCAATCCCGTGCGACCGGGCGGCTTCATCATGCCGCCGCACTCGTTTTCACAAGAGGTTCCATGTCCACCGACGACTCCCGCCCCGAGCTGGCCTCGATCGACCGCCGAGAGGCGGTGCGCGAGAAGGCGCAGCAGGTGCGTGTGCAGCAGTCGCGCGCCCGCCTGGCCCGCCGCTCCGCGCTGGTCGCGGGCGTCGTGGTGGCCGGCGTGGCCGTGACCGCCGTCGTCGCGTGGACCATCTCGGCCACGGCCGGGCGCCCGCAGCTGGAGCCGCTGAACGCGACCGCCGACGGCTTCGCCATCTCGTCGGTCGCCGGCGTGGTCGGGGGAGACCCCGAGGCGCAGGTCGGCGTCGACACGAGCCCCACCCCGGTCGCCGAGGACACCGAGACGCCCACGCCGACGCCGGATGCCACGGCCGACGCCGTGCCTCCCGTCGAGATCCGCGTCTACGTGGACTACCTGTCGCCCGGCGCGCGCGAATGGCAGCTCGCCAACGTACAGCAGCTCTCGGCGTGGGTCGAGCAGGGGGCGGCGACGCTCACCTACCACCCGGTGTCGATGATGGCGGCCAAGTCCAACGGCACCAAGTACTCGCTGCGCGCAGCAGGAGCGGCCGCCTGCATGGCGACCTATTCGCCCGACGACTTCTTCAACTTCAACAACGAGCTGCTCTCGCGCCAGCCCGCCGTCGACTCGGACGGCTACACCGACGCCGAGCTCGCCGACCTCGCGATCGCCTCCGGCGCCGACGACCCCAAGCGCGTGCGCACCTGCATCGAGTCGGGCGACTTCTCGACCTGGGTGAAGGACGCCACCGAGCGCGCCGTCACCGACATCCCCGAGACCGACGGGCTCGCCCTCACCGGCATCCCCATGGTGCTCGTCAACGGCCAGGCCTACGTGGGCGCCCTCGGGGACCCCGCCGAGTTCTCGCAGTTCGTCATGACCAGCGCGAGCGACGCGTTCTACCGCTCGCAGGAGGCGGAGTCGACCGAGTCGCCCGCCCCCTCGTCGTCGCCCAGCCCCACGCCGTAAGCGATCCCACCGCCCGGATAGACTGGGGCGTCCTCGCCGGCTTGGCGCAATTGGTAGCGCACCGTACTTGTAATACGGGGGTTGCAGGTTCAAGTCCTGTAGCCGGCACCGAACCCTCGTCATGCCCGTGCGACCGTGGTGTGCGCTCGCAGGAGCGAAACTCCCGCGCTCCTAGTACCGTGAGCCGTGTGGGGGCGTCGGGGCCCGGAAGCCGAGGTAGCGCCATGCGCAGAGCAACGAAGGACAGACTCATCGCCGGCGTGTGCGGTGGCCTCGCTCGCCAGCTCGGCCTCCCGCCGCTCGCTGTCCGGCTGTCCGCGGTGCTCATCGCCTCGGTAACGATCCCGGTCTACATCGTGCTGTGGGTGCTCGTCCCCACGACGACCGAGTTCTAGCGCGACGGCGAACGCGAAGTCCTCACGGCTCAGCGCACGCCGGATGACGGCACCGAGAAGCGCATCTGCGGCAGCGGAGCCGCCAGGACCTCGACACGGAGACGCCGGCCGGTCTCGGCGTTTCCGGCGGCGGCCGCCACCAGCGATCGGAGCCGCGCTCGAGCGCAGGCACCCTGTCCACCATGCCTCGTCCACGCCGCCGGAAGGGTCTGCGGGAGCGCAGGAGAAGTCTGCCGGAGCACAGGCGTGACGACCGGGTGCGAAATCGTCGGGGAGCGCGGCGCCTGCCCGACGCCGTGAGCGACTGCCGCCCCGAGGCGCGTCAGCCGGCGCGGCGGGACGCCCATACGTCGAGAGCGGCCGTCCGCGCCGCGTCGGCAGCGGCCCAGACGGCCCCGGTGACGACGACGTCCGCGCCCAGCGTCGAGACGACCAGCTCGGGCGCGGGCAGGTGCAGGTCGGTGGGGAGGGCCAGCCGCGCCGCGCGCACGACGTCGTCGATGCCGGCCGCGATGGCCCCGGACACCACCACGCGCTGCGGGTCGAACATGCTGCCGAGCACGCTGACGATCCGGGCGAGCGCTCCTCCCACGCGCGCAGCGATCTCGCGCGCGTCCGGGTCGCCGGCGGCGGCCGCCTCCAGCACCCGGCGGCCGTCGAGGTCGTCGCTGGAGAGTCCGGCGAGCGCGCCGTCGGGGGAGAGCCGCCCCTCGTCGACGGCTGCGCGGGCCCACGTGGCCGCCATGGCGCCGAGGCCGTGCGCCGATCCGACGCCCTCGACGTGGTCGAACGCGACCATCTCGCCCACGCCGCCGTGCGAGCCCCGCAGGAGGTGACCGTCCACGACGACGCCGGCGCCCAGGCGGTCACCCGCGAGCAGCGTGATGTAGTCGGTGCACCCGGTGGCCGCGCCCACGGCCCCCTCGGCGACGGCGGCCAGTGACGCGTCGTTGTCGATGCGGACGAGGGGCGCCCAATCGAGCGCCTCGGCCAGTCCGGGGTTCATCCGCTCCCAGAACCTGTGCGGGTGCCGGGGCGAGCGCCCCGCGGCATCCACCGGGGCCGGGACCCCGACGGCCACGGCCAGGACGTCCCCGCGGGTGCGGCCCGCCCGCGCGAGCGCCTCGTCGATCGTCGCGAGCACGGCGCCGCGCCGCGCATCGGGCCCCTCGCTGTCGATCTCATGTGCGGTCTCGTGGGAGGCGAGCGCGCGCGAGCGCAGGTCGGTGACGGTCGCCGTGATGCGGGCGTGTCCGGCGTCCACGCCGAGGAGCACGGCGGCATCCGCCCTGAGCGCGAAGCGCCGGGCGGGGCGTCCCTTGCGGTAGTCGCCCGCCAGGCGCGCGTTGGGGAGCTCTTCGAGCAGCCCCATCTCGGCCAGGGTGTCCATCGCCTCGATCGCCGTCGACCGGGTGAGCCCGGTGGCCGCCATCACCTCGGAAGCCGTGAACTCGCGCGCCTGCCACGCGTGCCGAAGCACGGCGTCGAGGCTCGCCGGGCGGGTCGCCGTGGTTCCGAGGGGAGTGGACAAGGGTCTTGACCTTCACTTTCTGCTGCTGCAATACTGCCGTGCAGACATTGATTTGACGAGTAAATCTAATAGGCGACCATATATCCGCGACGATGCGGTGAGAGACGAGGATGTCGATGGCACACCACAGGAGGATCCGGCTGCTGGCCACCGGGGCGCTGCTCGTGCTCGCGGGCGGAATGCTCGCGGGCTGCTCGAGCGACGGGCGCGAGACGATCCGCTTCACCTTCAGCAAGCGCGAGGCGCTCGACTTCATGACCGCGACCGTCGCCGACTACAACGCGTCGCAGGATCGCGTCACCGTCGAGATGGACACCTCGGGCGTCGACGTCGTCTCCGCGAGCTTCGTGCGCGGCAACCCGCCCGACATCATGCTCGCCAACTACAACTACGAGGTCGCGCGGTTCGTGCAGCGCTGCGCACTCAGCGATCTCTCCGGGACCGACGCGGCGGGGAGCGTGCGCGAGGACCTCCAGCCGCTGATGGACCAGTACGGCTCGTGCGAGGGCACGGTGAGCGCGCTGCCCTACTCGGTCATGGCGGCGTCGGTCATCTACAACCCGCAGATCTTCGAGGAGCAGGGGCTCGAGGTGCCCACCACCTGGGATGAGCTCATCGAGGTCTGCACCGCGCTGCAGGACGCCGGCATCACCCCGTTCTACGCGACGTTCAAGGACGACTGGACCGTCGCCCAGGGCTGGTACGACTACGCCGTGGGCGGCTCGCTCCCGGTCCTGGAGTTCTTCGACCGGCTGGCGGCCGAGGGCGCCGACGTCGGGGCGACATCCGAGGTCTCGTTCGAGAAGGACTTCACCGAGCCGATGGAGCGCATGCTCGAACTCGCCGGCGAGTACGTCAACGACGACGCGGCCAGCCGCGCCTACGGCGACGGGAACCTGGCCTTCGCCCGCGGCGAGGCGGCGATGTACCTCCAGGGGCCGTGGGCCTTCGCGGAGATCGCGAAGATCGATCCCGACCTGGAGCTGGGCACGTTCCCGCTTCCGATGACCGACGACGCGGGAGACCTCGCGGTGCGGGTGAACATGGACCTCGCCGCGATGATCCCCGAGGCGTCGCGGCACAAGGAGGCGGCCCGCGACTTCCTCGAGTACCTCTATCAGCCGGAGGTGATCGACGCGTACAACGCCTCGCAGCTGGGCTTCTCGCCGCTCGCCGACGCCGCCCCGCCCGACGACTCGCGGGTGGCCGGCATGCAGGAGTACTACGCCGACGGCAAGGTCTACCAGGGGCCGTCGGTGCTCGTGCCCAAGACGATCCCCGTCTTCAACTACGCACAGGCCATGGTGCTCGGCGACGCGCCGTCGTCGATCCTCCGCACGATGGACCGGGACTGGTCGCGTCTCGCGTTCCGTCAGCCCGTGCCGTCTTCCGAAGAGTCGAAGGAGACCTCGAGATGACCACCACCCGCACGATCGTCACCGGAGGGGCGGGGCGCGGACCCCGCGACCTCGCTCACAAGAAGCGGCGGGTGGAGCCGATCTACTACCTGTTCCTGCTGCCGAGCCTGGTGCTGTTCACGCTCGCCATCACGGTGCCGGGGGTGATCGGGATCTTCTTCAGCTTCACCGATTCCATCGGCATCGGCGACTGGAACTTCATCGGATTCACCAACTACATCGCGCTGTTCAGCGACCCGGCGATCCTGCAGAGCTACCTGTTCACGTTCGGCTTCTCGATCGCCACGGTGATCGTGGTCAACGTGATCGCGTTCCTGCTGGCGGTCGCGCTGACCGCGCGCATCCGGTTCAAGACGGGCCTGCGCACCGTGTTCGTGATCCCCATGGTGATCTCGGGCATCATCATCGCCTACGTCTTCAACTTCCTCTTCTCCAACTCCGTGCCCGCGCTCGGCTCGGCGGTGGGAGTGCCGTGGCTGGAGACGAGCCTGCTCGCCAACGCCGATCTGGCATGGATCGCCATCGTGATCGTCACCGCCTGGCAGGCGATCCCGGGCACCCTCCTCATCTACATCGCCGGCCTCCTCTCGGTGCCCGGCGACGTGTACGAGGCGGCCGACCTCGACGGGGCGAACAAGCGCCAGCAGCTGCTGCGCATCACGCTGCCGCTCGTCGCCGGCTATGTCGTGATCAACGTGATCCTCGGGTTCAAGGGCTTCCTCAACGCCTACGACATCATCGTCGGCCTCACCAACGGGGGACCGGGAACGGCGACCCGCAGCATCGCGATGACGATCATCGCGGGCTTCAACGGCGGCGACTACGCCTACCAGATGGCCAACGCGACGATCTTCTTCATCGTGGCCGTCGTGATCTCCGTGCTCCAACTCTCGCTCACGCGCGGAAGGAACCAGCTCTCATGACCACTTCCACCAGCCAGCCGGCCCTGGCCTTCGAAGAGGCCGACGTCGCCGTGGATCCGCCGCGCCGCCGCCGGGGGACGCCCCGCATGGAGCGCGTGAACTGGTCGGCGACGATCGTCCTGATGCTGTGCGCCGTCACGGTGCTGCTGCCGCTCTACGTCACGATCTCCATGGCCTTCAAGACGAGCGCACAGGCCGTCGACGGCAACGCGTTCTCGCTGCCCGCGCCGTTCAGCATCGACGGCTTCGTCCAGGCGTGGACGCTCACCAAGTTCCCCGTCGGCGCGGCGATCTCGTTCCTGGTCACCGCCGGCACGGTGGCCGCCACGATCGTCCTCGCCGCCTTCGCGTCGTACGCCATCGTCCGCAACTGGGAGCGGCGCCTCTTCCGCTACTCGTTCTTCTACCTGCTGGCGGCGATGTTCATCCCGTTCCCCGTCGTCGCGCTCCCGCAGATCCAGCTCACGGGCCGGGTCGGGCTCGACAACCCGTTCGGCGTGATCATCCTCGCCACGATGTTCCAGCTGAGCTTCAGCGTGCTGCTGTTCACGGCGTTCCTGCGGTCGATCCCGATCGAGCTCGAGGAGAGCGCCCGCATCGACGGGGCGAGCACCTGGCAGACCTTCTGGCGGCTGATCTTCCCGCTGCTGGCGCCGATGAGCGCGACGGTCGGCATCTTCGCCTTCCTCTACGCGTGGAACGACTTCATGATGCCGTCGCTGATCATCTCCGACCCCGCCCTCCAGACCCTGCCGGTGCGGCAGAACCTGTTCCAGACGCAGTTCAGCAACAACTACAACGTGTCGTTCGCGTCGTACCTCATGGCGATGGCCCCGGCCCTGATCGCGTACCTCTTCACCCAGCGATGGGTGATGGAGGGCGTCACCCAGGGCGCCGTCAAGGGCTGACCGCCCCGCCCGGCACGACATCCCTCACCCCACCCTCACCTCGGAAAGGCACCGCGCAGTGACCACCCCTCTCGACCTCGACTCCGACCTCCGCCCCGACCTCGACGCGGCGGCGCACGACGAGACCCCGCCGTGGTGGCGGCAGGCCGCGGTCTACCAGATCTATCCGCGCAGCTTCGCCGATGCCGACGCCGACGGCATCGGCGACCTGCCCGGCATCACGTCGCGGATCGGCTACCTCGCGAGCCTGGGCATCGACGCGGTGTGGCTCAGCCCGTTCTACCCGTCGGCGCTCGCCGACGGCGGGTACGACGTCGCCGACTACCGTGACGTCGATCCGCGGCTCGGAACGCTCGCGGACTTCGACGCGATGCTGGCGGCGCTGCACGAACGGGGGATCAAGGTCGTGGTCGACATCGTCCCCAACCACACCTCCGATCAGCACGCCTGGTTCCAGGAGGCGCTGGCCGCGGGGCGCGGATCCGCGGCACGCGAGCGGTACATCTTCCGCGAGGGCACGGGCCCCGGCGGCGCCGAGCCGCCGACCGACTGGCTGTCGACGTTCGGCGGTCCGGCGTGGGAGCGGGTCGACGACGGTCAGTGGTACCTGCACAACTTCGCCCGCGAGCAGCCCGACCTGAACTGGGATCACCCCGAGGTGCGCGAGGACTTCGTCACCACGCTGCGGTTCTGGGCCGACCGCGGTGTCGACGGGTTCCGCATCGATGTGGCCCACATGCTGTCCAAGGACCTCACCGAGCCGCTTCCCTCGCGCGCCGAGCTCGACCTCCTCCCGCGCGACGGCAGCCACCCGCTCCTCGACCGCGACGACGTGCACGAGATCTACGCGCAGTGGCGGGAGGTCTTCAACTCCTACGACCCGCCGCGCACCGCCGTCGCCGAGGCCTGGGTCGATCCCTCCCGCATCCACCTGTACGCGCGTCCCGAGAGCCTCGGTCAGGCGTTCAACTTCGACCTGCTCGAGGCGGCGTTCCACGGGCCCGAGTTCCGTCGCATCGTGACGGACAACCTCGCGCGCACGCACGGCTCGTCGTCGTCGAGCACGTGGGTGCTGTCGAACCACGACGTGGTGCGCCACGCCACCCGCTACGGCCTGAGCGGGGCGGAGGATGCCGGGCTCGTGCCGACCAGGCGCGCCGCGCAGTGGCTGCTGGACGGCGGCCGCCGCGACGAGGTCGACGCCGAGCGCGGCCACCGTCGCGCGACGGCGGCGACGCTGTTCGTCCTGGGACTCCCGGGGTCGGCGTATCTGTACCAGGGTGAGGAGCTCGGCCTGCCGGAGGTGTCGGAGATCGCTCCGGCGCAGCGGCAGGACCCGACGTACTTCCGCACGCAGGGCGCCGAGATCGGCCGTGACGGGTGCCGCGTGCCGCTCCCGTGGCGCCCGGACGCGCCCGCCTTCGGGTTCGGCGACGACGGGTCGCACCTGCCGCAGCCGGAGTGGTTCGGCGAGTTCGCCGTGCAGCGCCAGGAGGGCGACCCGGCATCCACGCTGTCGCTGTATCGCCGCGCGCTGCACCTCCGCCGCCGCCTGCAGGGACCCGAGCAGCTGGAATGGATCGAGACCGGCCGCGATGACGTGCTCCACTTCGTCCGCCCCGGCGGCTGGCACGTCGTGACCAACTTCGGCGAGGCCGACTACCGGCTGCCCGATGCACTGGCGGCCGGTGCCGGCGGCATCGTGCTCGCCAGCGCGGACGCGAGCGGACCCGTCGTGCCGGCCGAGGCGACGGTGTGGATCGCCACGCACTAGTCCCGTCGCGTTCCCTCCCGGCGCGTCCGAACCCCGATGCGTCGGCGCGCCCGCCGGCGAACCTCAGCATTGTGCAAGGAAAAGCTCAGATCGGCCGGAATGGGCGTCGGCGGCGCCGGCGCCGGATACTGTGAATCGAACGCGCAGGCGCTCCCGAACTGGGGGGACGGAGTAGCCGAAGCACGGGAATTCGTGCTGTGCACAGCAACGAGAAGAGCCTCGGCTCGCGCATCGGGGGGTGAGCGAGCCGAGGCTCTTTCTCGTTGTGCGGCGGCGCCCCGACCTCGCCCGGGCACGACCTCGCCTAGGCTCGTGCGGTGAGCTCCACACCGGAACAGAGGCGGATGCCGGCCTGGCTGGCGCTCTCGGGCGCCGTCCTGATCGGGATGATGACCACCGCCCAGGCGCGGATCAACGGCGAGCTCGGCCTGCGCCTGAGCGATGGACTCGTCGCGGCGGCGATCTCCTTCGGCTCGGGGCTGCTGATCCTGATCGTCCTGTCGCTGATCCTGCCGAGCGGGCGGCGCGGCGTGCGGGCGCTGCGCGCGGGAATGCGCGAGCGGACGATCCCGTGGTGGATGCTGCTGGGCGGGGTCGCTGGCGCGCTCACCGTCGCCACGCAGGGCCTCGCGGTGGCGGTGATCGGCGTCTCGCTGTTCACCGTCGGCGTGGTGGCGGGGCAGACCCTCAACGGGCTGGTGCTCGACCGCATCGGCTACGGCCCCGCCGGCGTGGTGGCCGTCACCGTGCCCCGTGTGCTGGGCGGGGCGCTCGCGCTCGTGGCGGTGGCGGTGTCGCTGCAGGGCGGGGTGCTCGAGCGCGTGCCGCTGTGGATGCTCGTGCTGCCGCTCATCGCCGGCGTGGGGATCGCGTGGCAGCAGGCGACCAACGGCCGCCTGCGTCAGCGCGTCGGCACACCCCTCACCGCGACGCTCGTGAACTTCATCGGCGGCACCGTGCTGCTGGTGGCCGCAGCGGTGGTGAGCACGGTGGTCGGCGGCGCCCCGGATGCCCTCCCGCCCGAGCCGTGGCTGTACGCCGGCGGCGCCATGGGCGTGTTCTACATCTTCCTGTCGGCGGCCATCGTCGTGCACACGGGAGTGCTGCTGCTCGGACTCGGCGCCGTCGCGGGACAGCTGCTGACCGCGCTCGTGATCGATGTGGCATGGCCCGCGTCGGCGGGCCCGGGGTGGATCGTCGAGCTCATCACCGTGGTGGTCGCGCTCGCCTCGGTCGTGGTCGCCGCCGTGCCGTGGCGCCGGCGCCGTCAGTCCTGAGCGCGCGCCTTCCTCTCGGCCTTGCGCGCCTTCTTCCCGGCCTTCTTCGCCCGCTTGCGCGCCTTCTTCTTCGCCTTCTTGCCGACCGTCGCCGCGGGCTTCTCCTCGCCGGGCTCCGTGGATGCCGGGTCCGCGGCGGCCGGCAGGCGGTGCAGCTTCGTGCGCGCATCGACGATCTTGCGTCGTCCCGGACGGGCGCCCGCAGGCTTGCCGCCGACGTACAGCCAGCCCAGCAGCTCCTCGTCCTCGCCGAGCCCGTGCATGCGTGCCACCGCCTGCGAGCGGGTGTACCCACCGGTGCGCCAGATGACGCCCCAGCCCGCCTCGTCCAGCAGCAGGCTCAGCACGTGCGCGACGCCCGAGGCGACCGCCTCCTGCTCCCAGCGCGGCACCTTCTCGCTCGGCCGGTAGCTCGCGACGACCGCGATCAGCAGCGGCGCGCGCAGCGGCTTCGCGGAGGGCTCGTCGTCGCCCTGCGCCTCGGCGATGGCCGCGCCCAGCCGCGCGCGGTCGTCGCCGCGCAGCTCGATGAGCCGCCACGGCCGTAGCGACGAGTGGTCGGCCACCCGTCCCGCGGCCGACACGAGCACCAGGAGCTCCGCGCGCGTCGGTGCCGTCTCGGTCACCTTGGACCACGACCGTCGCGCGCGCACGGCCTCCAGGGCGCCGGTCACTTCTCGGGGCTGAACGACAGCGACAGCGAGTTCATGCAGTACCGGTCGCCCGTCGGGGTGCCGAAGCCGTCGGGGAAGACGTGGCCCAGGTGCGATCCGCAGGTGGCGCAGCGCACCTCGGTGCGGACCATGCCATGGGAGCGGTCCTCGATGAGCTCGACCGCCTCGGGGCGCACCGACTCGTAGAAGCTCGGCCAGCCGCAGTGGGAGTCGAACTTCGTCCCGCTCTGGAACAGCTCCGCTCCGCACGCGGCACAGGTGTAGAGGCCGGCGCGGCTCTCGTCGAGCAGCTCGCCGGTCCAGGCGCGCTCGGTCCCGGCCTGGCGGAGCACCGCATACTGCTCCGGGGTCAGCTCCTCGCGCCACTGCTCGTCGGTCTTGTTCACGCTGTAGGTCATCACGGCTCCTTACGTCCACTCCATTCAACACGTCCACTCCATTCAACCCGAGATGGGCCGCTGGTGTTCCGGTTCGGCAGACGCGAGTGGCGCTGCCGGGGAGGAGGGATCGGGCGACCTACCCTGGACGCGTGCCCCTCTCCGATCGCGACCGCGTCCTCCTGGACTTCGAGGCGCGCTGGGGTCGGCACGGGGCGGCGAAGGAGGAGGCGGTACGCGCCGAGCTCGCACTCACCCCCGCGCGGTACTACCAGCTGCTGGGACGCCTCGTCGACGACGCGGACGCCCTCGCGTACGACCCGATGCTCGTCCACCGGCTGCGTCGGATGCGCGAAGCGCGCACGGCGCCCGCGACGGCGGCGTCCGGGACCGGCCGATAGAATTCGGGGATGCCGAGCTCCCTTCCGACGCCCCCGTCGGACCGATTCGACGAGATCACGTCCGCCACGGAGCGCGACGCCCGCCGAGTGGGCGCCCACCGCGCCGAGCAGCCGCGGATGCGACGCGGGCGCATCTTCCTGTGGGCGGCCGTGGCCACCGTCGTGCTGATCGGACTGGGCATCGTCGGGACCCTCTGGGCGGGCGGTCGCTTCGGCGCGGCACCCACCGGCGCCGTCATGCCGACGGCGGGGCCGACCGCGCAGCCGGTGGTCGACACGTCGTACACGATCCTCATCCTCAACGCCACGACGGATTCGGAGCTGGGAGCGAGCGTCAGCGCCGACGTCATCGCCGCCGGCTGGTCGGCCAACGACGTCACCGTCGGCGATGCCGGCTCCCAGGACTTCGACCGGACCACGGTCTTCTACGCCGCCGCCGACGACGAGGGCGCCGCGCGCGGGCTCGCGCAGGCGATCGGCGGCGCGGACATCGAGTTCAGCGAGGCGTACGAGGACGGCGAGGGACTGAAGCAGCTCGTCATCGTCCTCGGACTGGACCGCGCCGCGGGCGCCTCGGACTGACCTCCTCCGCCCGCGGACGGGCGCGTGTTTCCTGCGTGTGAAGACTTCGGTTCAGCCGTGTCAACAGTTGCGCGAACGGCGGATCGGCTGCCGGGCGCGTCGTTAGCATTGCCACGTTCCACCGCTTCACGAGATTCGCATGACGGGAAAGAAAACATGACGCAGGGCACCGTCAAATGGTTCAACGCCGAAAAGGGCTTCGGCTTCATCACGGTCGTCGACGGCCAGGATGTGTTCGTCCACTACTCCAACATCGACATGTCGGGCTTCCGCGTGCTCGAAGAGGGCCAGACGGTGGAGTTCACCGTCGGCACCGGGCAGAAGGGCCCGCAGGCCGAGTCGGTCCGCGTCGTGACGGCGTGACGTCATCTCGCTCGGCTATCCTGCCCGGGTGAACCTTCCCCCACGCCCCGCAGCCGCCCTCGCCGCGCTCTCGCTCGCGGCGGCGGCGCTGGTCGGCTGCACGCCTCAGACCGAGGCCGCGCCGTCCCCGACGCCGTCCGCCACCGCCACGCCGACACCCACGCCGACCCCGACTCCGACGCCCACGCCCACGACCGGCGCATCGCCGCTGCGGGGGACCGAGGTGCCGCTGGCCGAGATCACCGGCCCGGCGCTCGCCGCGAAGATCGACAACCACTGGGACGCGCGCCCGCAGTGGGGGCTCGAGCACACGGACATCGTGTTCGAGGAGCTCGTCGAAGGCGGCATCACGCGGTACGTCGCCGTCTGGTTCTCGGATGTGCCGAAGGAGATCGGTCCGATCCGCAGCATCCGGCCCATGGACCCGGAGATCGTGGGGCCCCTCGGCGGGATCATCGCCTTCTCCGGCGGCAAGCGGAAGTTCGTCGACATGATCCGTGCGACCGATCTCCACACGTCCATCCACGGCGGCAAGGACGACCGGTACATGTTCCGATCGTCTGCGAAGCGCGCGCCGCACAACGTGGTCGTGCGGGCACAGGAGCTGCGCGCCGCCTACAAGAAGATCGATCCGCCCACAGCGCAGTTCGCGTATGCGGAGAGCGCAGCGGCATCGTCCGCCGGCGCGAACGGCCGGAAGACGCGGGGGCTCGACATCGTCTTCTCGTCCCAGTCCGAGCGCACCTGGCGCTGGAACGGCGAGTCCCAGCGGTACCTCCGGTGGCAGGACGGCGTGAAGGACCGCTCCGCCGAGGGCGGACAGCTGCGGGCGAGCAACGTGGTGACGCTGACTGTTCCCGTCGACTACGGCACCGTTCCGCGCACGCGGCTCATCGGCACCGGCAAGGGCACGGTCTCGGCGAACGGCCGCACGATCCGCGTCACGTGGTCGAAGAAGAGTCGCGACACCCCGATCGTGCTGAAGGACCTCGACGGGGCGGTGGTGACGCTGGCTCCGGGTAACACCTGGGTGGAGCTCGTCCCGGAACGCGGATCGGTGAAGGTCGTCCTCTAGACCCCGGGCGCGGCCCGGCTCGGCGGCTTGCACTCGCCATGGTCGAGTGCCAGAATGATTTAGCACTCGCTCTCGTTGAGTGCTAAAGACATCGCCTACGTCCGGGAGGGACGACACACACATGGCAAAGATCATCGCTTTCGACGAGGAGGCCCGCCGTGGTCTCGAGCGCGGCCTCAACATCCTGGCCGACGCCGTCAAGGTGACGCTCGGCCCCCGCGGTCGCAACGTCGTGCTCGAGAAGAAGTGGGGCGCCCCCACGATCACCAACGACGGCGTCTCGATCGCCAAGGAGATCGAGCTGGACGACCCGTACGAGAAGATCGGCGCGGAGCTCGTCAAGGAGGTCGCCAAGAAGACCGACGACGTCGCGGGTGACGGCACCACCACCGCCACCGTCCTCGCCCAGGCGCTCGTGCGCGAGGGCCTGCGCAACGTCGCCGCCGGCGCCGACCCCATCTCGCTCAAGAAGGGCATCGAGAAGGCCGTCGCCGCCATCACCGCCCAGCTGCTCGAAGACGCCAAGGAGGTCGAGACCAAGGAGGAGATCGCCGCCACGGCATCCATCTCCGCCGGCGACCCCGAGATCGGCGAGCTCATCGCCGAGGCGATCGACAAGGTCGGCAAGGAGGGCGTCGTCACCGTCGAGGAGTCGCAGACCTTCGGCACCGAGCTCGAGCTCACCGAGGGCATGCGCTTCGACAAGGGCTACATCAACCCCTACTTCGTCACGGACCCGGAGCGCCAGGAGGCGGTCTTCGAGGACCCGTACATCCTCATCGCGAACCAGAAGATCTCCAACATCAAGGACCTCCTGCCGATCGTCGACAAGGTGATCCAGGACGGCAAGGAGCTCGTCATCATCGCCGAGGACGTCGAGGGTGAGGCCCTCGCGACCCTCGTGCTGAACAAGATCCGCGGCATCTTCAAGTCGGTCGCCGTCAAGGCCCCCGGCTTCGGCGACCGCCGCAAGGCGCAGCTGCAGGACATCGCGATCCTCACCGGCGGCCAGGTCGTCACCGAGGAGGTCGGCCTCAAGCTCGAGAACGCGACGCTCGACCTGCTCGGTCGTGCCCGCAAGGTCATCGTCACCAAGGACGAGACCACGATCGTCGAGGGTGCCGGCGACTCGGCGCAGATCGAGGGTCGCGTGACCCAGATCAAGCGCGAGATCGACAACACCGACAGCGACTACGACCGCGAGAAGCTCCAGGAGCGCCTCGCCAAGCTCGCCGGCGGCGTGGCCGTCATCAAGGCGGGCGCGGCCACCGAGGTCGAGCTCAAGGAGCGCAAGCACCGCATCGAGGACGCCGTCCGCAACGCGAAGGCGGCCGTCGAGGAGGGCATCGTCCCCGGTGGTGGCGTGGCCCTCATCCAGGCCGGCAAGAAGGCGTTCGCCGGTCTCGAGCTCACGGGCGACGAGGCGACCGGTGCGAACATCGTCAAGGTCGCCATCGAGGCGCCGCTGAAGCAGATCGCCCTGAACGCCGGCCTCGAGCCGGGTGTCGTCGCGAACAAGGTCGCCGAGCTCCCCGCGGGCCAGGGCCTCAACGCCGCGACCGGCGAGTACGTCGACATGCTGGCTGCCGGCATCAACGACCCGGTGAAGGTGACGCGCTCGGCGCTGCAGAACGCGGCGTCCATCGCGGGCCTCTTCCTCACCACCGAGGCCGTCGTCGCCGACAAGCCCGAGAAGGTGTCGGCCCCGGCCGGCGACCCGACCGGCGGCATGGACTTCTGATCCACGCCTAACAGGCACTGACGAGAAGGGCCCCTCTTCGGAGGGGCCCTTCTTGCTTGCGCGCTGCTGCCGCTAGCGGAACACGCCCACGGCGGCCATCTCGGTCTCCGCGTACTGCAGCGCGACGTGGCCGAGCGCTCCGCTGATGTCTGCCAGCGCCGCTTCCACCTCCCGCTGCGCGGTGCGCCAGCGCTCGATCACCGCCTGGAAGGCCACCGAGGCCGAACCGGTCCACGATCCCTGCAGCTGCGTGAGCTGCACCATCATCGCTGCGGTGTCGGTCTGCAGTCGGTCGCCGGTGGCGCGGACGGCGGAGGTGGCGGACATCACCGCGTCGGAGTCGACGCTGAATACGGCCATGTGAGGCTCCTTCTCTGTGGATGCCGCCACGCTACGCATCCGCGCGGGGGTGCGTGCCCGGCATCCGCGCCGCCGTGCGCCACCGAGCGGATCCCCGCGCTGGGGAGGAGGCGTCAGCTCTCGCGCAGCCGCGGGAGGGGCTGCGTCTCGATGAGCAGGTGATCCTCCACCGGCCGTGCTTTGGCCAGCGGGAACGAGACGCGGAACGTCGCACCGCCGCCGGCGGTCTCGGTCACCTCGATCGACCCGTGCAGGGCCTCGACGATCGACGCGACGATCGACAGGCCGAGCCCCGAACCGCCGGTCTCGCGGGTGCGCGAGGTGTCGGCGCGCCAGAAGCGCTGGAAGATCTTGTCGCGGATCATCTCGGGGATGCCCTCGCCGTGGTCGATGACGGCGATCCAGCCCATGCCCGAGCGCTCGTCCACACCGACGGCGACCTCGATGGGGCTGCCGGCGGGCGTGTAGCGGCGCGCGTTCGCGAGCAGGTTGGCGACCACCTGACGCACCCGGTTCTCGTCGCCGAGCACGATCGGGTCCACGACGTGGCGAGCGGGCGAGGTCGTCGTCTCCGGCGGTGCGGCCGGCGCGTCGGACGACGCCGGCACGGTGCGCTGCGTCTCGGCCCCGCCCTCTGCGGCGGCGCCGCGGGGGCGGCGGCGGAGGATCGAGCGCGTGGCGTCGGCGAGGCTGGCGCCCGAGCGGCGTCCGCGGATGACGGTGTCCTTGCCGCGCACGGGCTCTTCGCGCGGCGGCTCCTCGCGCACCGTCGCGATCACCACGGTCTCGTCGATCATCGTGACGGTCCGGTCGGGCGAGGTCACGCGCGCGTCGAGCACGGCGTCGCGTGCGATCGGGCGCAGGTCGACGTCCAGAATCACGATGTCGCGTCGCTCGTCGAGGCGCGCGAGCGCGAGGAGGTCCTCGACGAGGGCGCCCATGCGCACCGCCTCCTTCTCGATCCGCTCCATCGACTGCGCCGTCTGCTCGTCGCCCGAGATGGCGCCCATGCGGTAGAGCTCGGCGTACCCGCGCACGGTGACCAGGGGCGTGCGCAGCTCGTGGCTGGCGTCGCCAATGAAGCGCCGCATCTGGCGCACCGACGCGTCGCGCTGGGCGAGCGCGTGGTCGATCCGGTCGAGCATCGCGTTGATCGCGGTCTTCAGGCGCCCGACCTCGGTCCCCGGGGTGATGTCGCCCATCCGCTGGCTGAAGTCACCCGCCGCGATCGACATGGCGGTGTCCTCGACCTGCCCGAGGCCGCGGAAGGCCAGCGTGACCGCGCTGCGGGTGGCGAGGGCGCCGGCGAGGATCGTGAGGATCGCCAGGATCGTGTAGATGCCGATGTAGTTGGCGACGGTCTGGTTGACGCTCGACAGCGGGATCGCGACCATCTGCGTGTAGTTGAGCCGTACGCCCTCCAGCGGCGGAAGGAAGTCGACGCTCGCGTGGAACTTCCCGCTCCCGTCGACCGTGGTCAGCTCGAACGGCTCGGTGCCCTTGGTCAGCGTGTCCTCGAGCGTGAACATCTCGGGGAAGTCGGGCTCGGGGCCGTTGTCTCCCGCCGTGGCCTTGAGGGCGCCGTCGGGTCCGTACACGGCCACGAAGTACTGCGTGCCGGGCGTCTCCTTGGCGATGAACATCGGCACGCCGTCGTACACCTCGACATCGAAGACCGTGCTCGCGACGTCGGTCGGCGCCAGCTGGCGGAGGTAGTCGTCGAGCGAGGCGAGCTGGGAGTTGCGGAGGAAGACCATCGTGCCCACGCCCGCCGAGATCAGCCCGATCGCGAGGACGGCGACCGTGACCCCCGTCACCTTGGCGCGCAGGCTCGTGCCGCGCCACCACGCGGTGAGGCGGTCGGTCTTGGTGCTGGTGCCGCTCAGGTCGGACCCCCTCGGACGCGCGATCGCGCGCGGACTACGTGGTCTTGCCGGTCTTGAGCATGTAGCCGAAGCCGCGCTTGGTCTGGATCAGCGGCTCGGACGAGTACGGGTCGATCTTGCGCCGCAGGTACGAGATGTAGCTCTCGACGATGCCGGCGTCGCCGTTGAAGTCGTACTCCCACACGTGGTCGAGGATCTGCGCCTTGCTGAGCACTCGGTTGGGGTTGAGCATGAGGTAGCGCAGGAGCTTGAACTCGGTGGGGGACAGGTCGATCGACACGTCGCCGACGAGGACGTCGTGCGTGTCCTGGTCCATGGTGAGCTCGCCGGCCTTGATGGTCGACTCCTCGTCGGCCTGCATGGTGCGGCGGAGGATCGCCTGGATCCGTGCGACGATCTCGTCGAGGCTGAACGGCTTGGTGACGTAGTCGTCGCCGCCGGCGTTGAGCCCCTCGATCTTGTCCTCGGTCTCGTCCTTCGCGGTGAGGAAGAGGATCGGCGCCGTGTACCCGGCCCCGCGCAGCCGCTTGGTGACGCTGAAGCCGTTCATGTCGGGCAGCATGACGTCGAGGATGATCAGGTCGGGTTCTTCCTCGAGGACCGCCGAGATGGTCTGAGCGCCGTTGGCGACGGCACGGACCTGGAAGCCGGCGAACCGCAGGCTCGTGACGAGCAGGTCCCGGATGTTCGGTTCGTCGTCGACGACGAGAATGCGCGCAGCGTTCATACGCCCATCTTGGCATCCGATCTTGTGCGGATGCGGGAAATGCGGCGGCGGGGGCCGATCAGCCCCTCAGGCACCCGCGCACCGCCCGCTCGACGACCGGGCGCACGGGGGCGCCGGGATCGACGGTGAGGCGGTGCATGACGAGTCCGTTGCCGCAGGCCAGCAGCGTCCGCGCGGCGGCGTCGGGATCGGGCATCCCGAGCTCCTCGGCGCGCTCGCGCATCCAGCGCGCGAACACGCGGCGCTGCGCGTGGAGCGGGGTCTGCACCTCCGGCGCCGCATCGAGGAAGAGCGTCAGGCGCGCCCGCGTGCGCAGCGGATGCTGCTCGGTCTGCCGCTCGATCATCGCCGTCAGCGCCGAGACGAAGCCGTCGGCGTCGAGCGGGGCGTCGCCGCCGCCGGGGGCGCTCACCGTGCCGGACAGATCCGCGAGCTCGGCCTCTGCGATCCAGTCCACGAGTCCCGCGACGAGGGCGGCGCGGGTGCGGAACCAGTTCGACGTGGAGCCGGCGGGAAGGCCGGCTTCGGCGTCGACCCGCGCGTGGGTGAGGGCGCGCATGCCTCCGGTGCCGACGAGCGTCACGGCGGCGTCGAGCGCGCGTCGTCGGGTGTCGGCCATGAATTCACTATAGGTCTAGTGAATGCACTACAGAAGTAGTAACATCCCGGCCATGGTCCACGTCGTCACTGCGCTGTTCGCGATCCAGGCGATCGCCGGGGTCATCCTGCTCGTCGCCTGGTGGCGACACGGGCGACGATCGGCGGCATCGATCGCCGGCCACGTGGTCGCCAACGGATCCGCCGGGGTCGTCTGGGTCGTGTTCGCCGTGACCGGCGCGATCGGCTGGGCATGGCTCGCCGTCGTGCTGCTGACGATCGGCAACACTCTCGGCGACGCCCTGCTCCGGCGGCGCTGGCGCGGGATGTCCGGACGCTCCGAGGGGTTCGGCCGCGACTACGGCGGCGCGATCGGCGCGGTCTTCCGAGGGCGGATGCCGAAGGCGGTCGTCTTCCACGCGCTGTTCGCCGGGGCGGTCTACTTCTCGTGCCTGGGGGTCGCGATCGGCGCCACCGTCGCCGCGGTCCGCTGAGCCCGAACGCGCGAGGGCGGGCATGATGGAATCATGACGCCGCCTCCCGCGCCGACCTCGATGCCGAAGCCCCTCCCCGTCGACGCCATCGTGGGAGGGCTCGCCTTCCACCGGCTCGGGTTCGCACGCCGCCGCCGCGGCTGGTGGACGCCGCTGGTGACGGGGCTCCTCGCCGCCGCGTTCTACCTCGTCCTGACGATCGTGCTCGGAGTCGCCGTCGGTCTGCTGGCCTTCGCCGACGCGTCGATGGCGGAGCGCTTCCTCTCGCTGGCGGGCGGCCCCCAGGTCTTCTTCGACCTCACCGACCCGGTGCTGGTGGCGGTGCTGCTCCTGAGCATCGTCTTCCTGCTGCCCTCCTACGTGCTGGCGTCGCTCATCGTGCAGGGCGGGAAGCTGGGCTTCATCTCGTCGGCGGCGGGGCGCCTGCGCTGGGGCTGGCTGCTGCGGACCACCGGCGCCGCGGTCGTCCTCGCGGTCGTGCTCAGCGGCCTCTCCTTCCTCCTCCCCGGCGGCGCGGAAGGGGTCACCGACGGGTCGGGCGTGGTCGCCCCCGCGGACAACCCGGCGCTGTGGACCACGCTCGTCGTGCTCCTTCTGCTCGTGCCCCTCCAGGCGGCGGCCGAGGAGTACGTGTTCCGCGGCTACCTCATGCAGGCCGTGGGGCGGTGGCTGCGGCATCCGGCGTTCGCGATCCTGCTCCCCGTGCCGCTGTTCGTGCTCGGTCACCTCTACGACCCGGTCGGGCAGGTGGGCGTCGGCGTCTTCGCCATCGCCGCCGGCTGGCTCACGTGGCGCACGGGCGGGCTCGAGGCGGCGATCGCGCTCCACGTCGTCAACAACCTGCTCGCGTTCCTCCTGGCGCTGGCCGGCCTCTCGGACGTGAATGCCCAGTCGCCGGGGTGGATGAGCCTCGTCTTCTCGACGCTGCTCATCGGCGCCTACGTCGCGGTCGTGGAGTGGATGTTCCGGCGCTCGGGCCTCGGCCGCACGGTCATCGTCACGCCGGCCCCCGTTCCCGTCCCGCCGGTCGCCCCCGCGTGGGCCGGGTCTCCCGCACCGGCCGTCCCGGCCTACGAGCCGTCCGCCCAGGGCCCGGCCGGGGATCAGGCGGCCGGGGATCAGGCGGCGGCCGGGGATCAGGCGGCGGCCGGGGATCAGGCGGCGGCCGGGGATCAGGCGGCGGAGAGCCCTTCGGCGTCCAGGATCGTGTAGCTGTACCCCTGCTCGGCCAGGAACCGCTGACGGTTCTGGGCGAAGTCCTGGTCCACCGTGTCGCGGGCGATCAGGGTGTAGAAGCTCGCCGTGTGGCCGCTGGTCTTCGGACGCAGGAGCCGGCCCAGACGCTGAGCCTCTTCCTGACGAGAGCCGAACGAGCCGGACACCTGGATCGCCACCGACGCCTCGGGGAGGTCGATCGAGAAGTTGGCGACCTTCGAGACGACGAGCACCGGGATGCGGCCCTCGCGGAAGCCGCCGTACAGCTCCTCGCGCTCGTCGACCGGGGTGGCGCCGGTGATCTGCGGTGCGTCCAGGGCCTGCGCCAGCACGTCGATCTGGTCGAGGTACTGGCCGATCACCAGGATCTGCTCGCCGCGGTGCTTCTCGACCAAGTCGCGCACCACGCCGATCTTGGCGTGGGCGGTGGCGGCCAGGCGGTAGCGCTCGTCGTCGGCGGCGGCCGCGTACTCGAGGCGATCCGATGCCGGGAGGTCCACCCGCACCTCGTAGCAGATGGCGGGGGAGATGAAGCCCTGGGCCTCGATCTCCTTCCAGGGCGCGTCGAAGCGCTTGGGCCCGATCAGGCTGAACACGTCGCCCTCCCGGCCGTCCTCGCGGACGAGCGTGGCGGTCAGGCCCAGGCGGCGCCGCGCCTGCAGGTCGGCGGTCAGCTTGAACACGGGCGCCGGCAGCAGGTGCACCTCGTCGTACACGATGAGGCCCCAGTCCAGGGCGTCGAGCAGGGCGAGGTGGGCGTACTCGCCCTTCCGCTTGGCGGTGAGGATCTGGTACGTCGCGATGGTGACCGGCTTGACCTCCTTGGCCTGGCCCGAGTACTCGCCGATCTCGTCGGGCGTGAGGCTCGTGCGCTTGAGGAGCTCGTCGCGCCACTGCCGCGCGCTCACCGTGTTGGTCACCAGGATGAGGGTCGTCGTCTTCGTCTCGGCCATGGCGGCCGCTCCGACGAGGGTCTTCCCGGCACCGCACGGGAGGACCACGACGCCCGACCCGCCCTCGCTGAAGATGTCGACGGCCTTGCGCTGGTACGGGCGCAGCGTCCAGCCGTCCTCGTGGAGGTCGATCTCGTGGGGCGTCCCCGGCGTGTAGCCGGCGTGGTCCTCCGCCGGCCAGCCGATCTTCAGCAGCTCCTGCTTGATGTGTCCGCGGGCCCAGGCGTCGATGACGAAGACATGGGGTTCGGGGTGACCGATGAGCAGCGGCTGGATGCGCTTGTTCTTCGACACCTCCGCCAGCACGGCGACGTCGGTGGAGCGGAGGAGGAGCTCGCCGTCCTCGCCCCGCTCGATCACCAGGCGGCCGTAGCGGCCGACCGTCTCGCGGATGTCGATCGACACCGAGGGCGGCACGGGGAAGCGCGACCAGCGCTCGAGGGTGGCGAGCATGTCGTCGGCGCCGTGTCCGGCCGCGCGCGCGTTCCACAGGCCCAGCCGCGTGATCCGGTAGGTGTGGATGTGCTCGGGTGCGCGCTCGAGCTCGGCGAAGATGGCGAGTTCGTGCCGTGCGTCCTCGGCCGCCGGGTGGGCGACTTCCAGGAGCACGGTCCGGTCGCTCTGCACGATGAGGGGGCCGTCAGCCATAACGTGCCAGTCTACCGGCGGATGGCCGCCGGGGGCGCATGCGGCCGCCCGCCGCCCGTCCGTCGGCCGTCGTCGGGTGCGTCCGCCCGGATCGGTGGCAGTCGTCGTCGGGTCCGTGCGGATCGATGGCAGTCGTCGTCGGGTGCGTCCGGATCGGTGGCAGTCGTCGTCGCGTCCCGGCGGCTCGATGGCAGTCGTCGTCGGGTGCGCCCGGATCGATGGCAGTCGTCGTCGGGTGTGTGCGGGTTGGTGGCAGTCGTCGTCGGGTGTGTGCGGGTTGGTGGCAGTCGTCGTCGGGTGCGTCCGCCCGGGTCGGTGGCAGTCGTCGTCGGGTGTGTGCGGGTCGGTGGCAGTCGTCGTCGCGTCCCGGCCGTCGAAGCGGCAACGACTGCCATCCCTCCAGCGCGTGGCGGCGACGACTGTCAACCTTCCAGCGCGTGGCGGCGACGACTGCCATCCCTCCAGCGCGTGGCGGCGACGACTGCCATCCGTATCGCGGTCATCCGGCTGGGCACGGAGCGGCGCGGAGGGGAGGTGGCGGGACCGATCAGCCGATCCAGCCGCGGCGGCGCAGGGCATCGCCGAGCAGGATCGTCGCGCGACCGGAGCGGATGTGCGCGGCGGTGAGCCGCACCGGCTCCCACCCCGCCGCGACGTACGCCGCGTGCTTCTCGATGTCTCGCGACCACTGCGCGCGGTCGGTGCGGTGGTGATCGCCCTCGATCTCGACCGCCACGCGGTAGCCGTGATGGGCGGCGTCCGCGATGCCGAGCAGGGCGCCGCGCGCGTCCCTGATCTCGACGTCGAGGGCGAACTCCGGCATGCCCTCGGCGTCGGCCGCGAGACGCCAGTTCGTCTCGAGGGGCGACGCGCTCCCCACCCGGATCTGCGCGAGGGCCGCGTACAGCGCAGGCCTGCCGCGGCGGCGCGGGACGTCGGCGGCGGCGCGGAGCTGTTCCATGGTCGCGAGTCGATGATCCGGGAGCAGGCGGCCGCGCTCGTCGCGCGGGATGCGGACGAGCGCATCGCCGAGTCGTGTGAGACCGGTTGCATCGAGCTCGCCGGCCAGGAGGGCCCAGGTCGATGCGGGGCTCGTGACGGGGAACCCGCCGACGCTGCGGAGGGTGGCGAGGGCAGGGCGGACCTGGACGCCGCGCACGCCGCGCGCCCGGGGTGCTCGCTGCGGTGCGAAGACGCCGACGTCGAGCGCTGCGCCGCCGGAGAGGAGCAGGTCGCCGCTCAGCTGCTCGCCCGGCAGACGCTCGAGGGGAAGCGCGTAGAGCGCGAGTGCCGTCCGCCCGACGAAGAAGGCGTCGGGATGTCTGACGACGTCGTACGCCTCGGCGCGCCGCCGGACGGCGTGCCCGATCCGTGAGGCGCGATCGGTGTCGTCCGGTTCTCGGCCGACCTCGGCGACGCGCACACGGACCCCGCGATGGGGCGCGGCGAGGTCGCCGGCGCGCAGCCGGCGCGGTGAGGCTCCGCGGGCGCGGGCCTCGCCGTAGTGGAACGTGCGGCCGAGCTCCGGTGGCAGCGGGGCGGGCGGCGACGGCATCTGCTTACCCTGACGTCCTCGCGCCCGCGATGGCCCGCTCTCACTCCACATGGTGGACAGCCGCCCGGCAGGAGCCGCTGGGGGAGGAGGCTCCGCGCCGGATCGATGGCAGTCGTCGTCGGGTCCCGGCCGTCGAGGCGGCAACGACTGCCATCCGACTGCCCCGAGGCGGCGACGACTGCCATCCGACCGTGCGGGTGCGGGCGGGCGCGCCGGTTACGCCGGGCGCACGCTGGCGATGCTCGAGACGGGGAGGGTGCGCTCGACGTCGGCGACGCGGTCGCGGCCGCGCAGGCGCCCGCCGCCGAGCCCGGTGGCCTCCATCGTGATCTCGCGCTCACTGCCGTCGGGCATCCGGACGACGATCACGAGCACCGTGTGGGCGCGTACCGCCTGCTCGAGCTCGCGCCCGAGCCACGCCGAGTCGGCGTCGGACGCGTGGGCCGCGCGCAGGCGGGCGCGCAGCGGCGCCGAGGCGTCGGCCGGCGCGGCGGGCTCCTCGCGGGGCGCGAGCCGCAGGCGGTCGAGCGCGCGCACCTCGCCGTCCGCGTCGACGGCGGTCACCGGGTAGCGGGCGTCGGCGAGCATCCAGAAGGCGGTGTCGGGTCCGCTGCGGGTGAGGAGGGCGCCGTCCTCGGGATGCAGACCCAGCGGGCGCAGCGCCTGATCGACGGCGATCGACTGCAGCAGCGCGGGATCGTCCGCCGTCACCCGTGTGCGCCCGGACCAGTCGGGACCGACGCGCACGCTCCCGTGCCGCCGGGCGCTGCGCTCGATCTCGTACTCCAGCGGCTGCGGCAGACCCGTGAGCGAGAGGTCGCGGAGGAAGCTGCGCAGCGATTCGGCGCTCTCTCCGGCGGTCAGCGCGGCGGTGAGGGTGTCGGCGGTGAACCGGTAGGTGGACGCCTGCGCGCGGGACTCGCGGTGGGCCATCGTGCGCAGCCGCCGGTCGAGCTGCGGATCGAGCGGGCCGGGCGAGATGGCGGTGAGGTCGTTCTGGAGGAAGACGCGATCGACTTCGGCCGGCAGCAGCGCCTGCAGGGCCGCCTCGTCGGCGTCCTCGCCGCGGGCGAGACCTGTCGCCCACTCGGGGCTGGCGCCGTCGCCGCCGATCATCGCCCATCGCCACAGGAGGCGGCGGAGATGATCGGCCCGGGCCGGCCACGACGGGTCGAACGGGTACGCGGCCCGCCACTGGTCGAGCGCGATCCAGCCGCCGTCGGCCGGGCGCAGCGCTGCGGGGAGCGCGTCGCGCAGGCGTCGGGCGACGTCGTGCCACCGCGTGACGGTGCGGTCTCCCAGCCACTGGTCGCCCAGCGGCGTCACGAGCCACTGGCGGTCGACGTCGGTGACGAGTCCGGCGGCGGCGGCGATCGCGATGAGATCGTCGGCGACCTCGGGGGCGTCGATCGCGCCCTCCTCGATCAGTCGGCGGCGCTCGGCGGCGCCCAGGGCACCCGACCCGATGCGCGACAGCGGAGCGGCGATCGCGGACTGCAGCACGTCGGCGAGCGAGGTGGATGCGGCGAAGGCCCGCTCGGCGGCGTGGGCCGCGTCCTCTGCGGGACCGGGCGACGGCGGCTCCGCGCGGGTGGTGGGCACCGAGCCCCACGCGGCGGTGACCGCGGCATACGGGATGCCGTCCGGCGTGACGAACGCGTGGGCGACCAGCAGGTCGCGTTCGGATCCGGCGGGCACGGCGGTCCCCTGCGAGACCGCGCTCTCGAGCGCATCGGCCGCTCGACGGGGGAGAACGGCTGCTCCGCGCACGATCGATGCGGTGTCCAGCAGCGCGTCGGCGGCGTCGAAGTAGTCCGACCAGCCGGCGGTCGGCGCGACCCGCCGGGCGGACAGGAGCTCTCGCAGCGCGGCGTCGTCGAGCGTGGCGAGGTGGGTCGCCAGGGTCCGCGCGTCGGGAGCAGCCACGTCAGCGCCCCTTGCCGGCACGAGCCCTTCGGACGAACGTCATGATGAGCACCGCCAGCAGCAGGGCGAAGGCGAGGATCGGCGCGATGTAGACGACGACGCCCACCGTGGGCCAGACCCCGCCGCTGAAGTCGGCTTTGACGGCCGAGCCGATGATGATCGCGACGAAGCACAGCAGCGACAGCACCAGGAGCCCCAGCGACATGATCGCGAGGATGCGGTCGATGCGACGGACCGGGAGGTCGTCACCGGAGGCAGGTGTAGTCATCGGACTCAGCCTAGCGGCTGACCGCCGTGGCGTAGGCTGGGTACGGGGCCCTGTGGCCCCTCTTCCATCCTGCCCGGAGACGTGCGCGTCCCGGGCCCGGCAGTACCCAGCGAGGTTGAGATGCCCACCGGCAAGGTCAGGTTCTACGACGAGGAGAAGGGGTTCGGCTTCATCACCACCGATGACGGCCAGGACGTCTTCCTGCACGCGACGGCGCTCCCCGCCGGCACGGAGTCCCTCAAGGCCGGCACCCGTGTGGACTTCGGCGTCGCCGACGGCCGCAAGGGCCTTCAGGCGCTGGCCGTGCGCGTGCTGGACGCGCCCGTCAGCCTCTCCAAGCGCAACCGCATGAAGGCCGACGACATGGCCGTCGTCATCGAGGACCTGGTGAAGGTGCTCGACACCATCGGCGGCGACCTCCGCCACGGTCGCTACCCCAGCGGCGCCCACGGCAAGAAGGTCGCGGCGATCCTCCGCAAGGTGGCTGATGACCTCGACGCCTGAGTCGGTCGACGACCGGCTGCTGACCGCCCATGACCTCGCGCGCGCCGCGCTGCTCGAGATCACTCCGGCGGCGACGGTCGGTGAGCCCGCCGGCTACACCCTGGAGGAGGGCGGCGTCGTCTCGCTGCGCTTCTACAACCGCCTCGCGGGCTATCCGAACTGGTTCTGGACGGTGAGCGTGGCCGTCGTCGAGGATGCCGAGCCCACCGTGCTGGAGGTCGAGCTGCTGCCCGGCGAGGGCGCCCTGCTCGCGCCGGACTGGGTGCCGTGGGCGGAGCGTCTTGCCGACTACCAGGCCGCTCAGGCCGCGCTGGCCGAGGCCGAGGGCGGAGATGTCGAGGGGGAGGACGACGACCTCGACGACGACGACGATGAGCTCGACGGCGAGGATGATCTGGACGACCTCGACGCGGCCGACTTCGACGACGACGGCTCGCCGATCCTCCACTCCGGCGACGTCGACGGCGTCGACATCGACGAGCTGGATGACTCCGGCGACGACTCCGAGCCGGACGACGACGAGGACTGACGCTGCGTTTCGTCTCGCTGCGCTCGCTCAACGACCGGTGAGACGCTGCGTTTCGTCTCGCTGCGCTCGCTCAACGACCGGTGAGACGCTGCGTTTCGTCTCGCTGCGCTCGCTCAACGACCGGTGCGACGCTGCGTTTCGTCTCGCTGCGCTCGCTCAACGACCGGTGAGACGATGCGTTTCGTCTCGCTGCGCTCGCTCGACGACCGGTGAGACGCTGCGTTTCGTCTCGCTGCGCTCGCTCGACGACCGGTGAGACGCTGCGTTTCGTCTCGCTGCGCTCGCTCGACGACCGGTGACGTATCCGGTCGTCGAGCGAGGGAGCGGAGCGACCGAGACGAGACGCGGTGCCCGGCCGACGGCTCAGCGGATCTCGAACGCCGCCGGCTGGAGCACCTCGTCGCGCGACGACGGCCCGATGAGCAGCTCGAACGCGCCGGGCTCGACGATGCGGCGACCCGCGGCGTCGACGATCGTGCAGTCCGCGGCGGGAACGGTCACCTCGACGACCGCCGTCTCGCCGGCGGCGAGGTCGACGTGCCGGTACGCCTTGAGCTCCTTGTCGGCCCAGCTCACCGACGTGACCTGGTCGCGCACGTACACCTGCACCACCTCGTGCGCCGCGCGCGCTCCGGTGTTGCGCAGCGTCACACGGGCACGGACGGTGTCGCCGACGTCCACGGCGGGCGTGAGGATCTCCACCTCGCCGTACTCGACCGTCGAGTAGGACAGTCCCTCGCCGAACGCGTGCGCGGGGCTCTGGGTGAGGTCCGCGTAGCGGTCGCCGTGCTGGCCGCGGATCTGGTTGTAGTACGTGGGCTGCTGCCCCGCGTGACGTGCGAACGAGATCGGGAGCCGCCCCTGCGGCTCGATCCGGCCGAGGATGAGTTCGGCGATCGCGCGGCCGCCCTGCATGCCGGGGTTGGCGACCCAGACGAGCGACGCCTCGCGCACGGCCTCGGGCAGGACGAGGGGCTTGGAGGCGAGGAGCACCACGACCAGCGGTGTGCCGGTCGCCGCCAGGGCCTCCAGGAGCGCCCGCTGTCCGCCGACCAGTTCGAGGGTGGCCGTCGAGCGTCCCTCGCCGACCAGCTCGATGCGGTCGCCGACGACCGCGACGACGACGTCGGAGCGCTCCGCGACGGCGACGGCGTCGGCGATCTCGGCGGCGTCCGGCTCGCGCGGCACGACGATCGGCGGCCGCGGCTGGCCGTCGGGGAACACGCCGGTGGGGTCGTCGGAGAGGTCCAGGATGCCGGCGCCCTCGGTGAACTCGACGCTCCAGTCGGCGGGGACGAGGTCGCGCAGGCCGTCGAGCACCGTCGTGATCTGCGCGCGCGGGTGGCCGTCGGGCATCCAGTCGACCTGGCCGGACGAGCCGGCCCAGTCGCCGAGCTGGGTCTGCGCGTCGTCGGCGAGCGGTCCGACGACCGCGATCCGCCGGGGCGCGGCGGCGGGCTCCAGCGGCAGCGTGCCGTCGTTGCGCAGCAGCACGAGCGAGCGGCGGGCGACCTCGAGGTTCAGGTCGGTGTGGGCGCGCTGGGCGATCACCGAGCCGATCCGCGCCGTGTCGGGCAGGCGAGGGTTCTCGAACAGGCCGAAGCGGAACTTGAGGCTGAGGATGCGGGCGACGGCGCGGTCGATGTCGGACTCGTCGAGCATGCCGGAGGCGACCGCGTCGAGCGCGCCCTCGAAGAACTTCGGCGTGGTCATGACCATGTCGTTGCCGGCCTTGACGGCGGCCGCGGCCGCGTGCGCGTAGTCGGGCTGCACCTTCTGCTCCCAGACCATGCGGCCGATGTTGTCCCAGTCGGTGATGAGCGTGCCGGTGTAGCCCCACTCGCCGCGCAGGACGTCGCTGAGGAGCCAGTCGTTGATTGTGATCGGCACGCCGTCGGTGGTCTGGTAGCCCAGCATGAACGTGCGGCAGCCTTCGCGCGCGACGCGCTCGAACGGCGGGAGGAACCACGAGCGGAGCTTGCGGTGCGAGATGTCGGCCTCGCTCGCGTCGCGCCCGCCCTGGGTCTCGGAGTATCCCGCGAAGTGCTTGGCCGTGGCGAGGATCGCGTCCGGGTCGTCCAGTCCGCCGCCCTGATACCCGCGCACCATCGCCGAGGCGAGCTCGCCGATGAGGAAGGGGTCCTCGCCGAAGGTCTCGTTCACCCGGCCCCAGCGCAGGTCGCGTGCGATGCACAGCACCGGCGAGAAGGTCCAGTGGATGCCGGTGGCGGCCACCTCGGCGGCGGTCGCGCGGGCCACCTGCTCGACGAGGTCGGTGTCCCATGTCGCCGCCATGCCGAGCTGGGTGGGGAAGATCGTCGCGCCCTCCCAGAACGAGTGCCCGTGGATGCAGTCCTCGGCCACCAGCAGCGGGATCCGCAGCCGCGTCTGGGCGGTCAGGCGCGCGGCCTGCAGCACCTTCTCGGGGGAGGTGTGGAGGATCGATCCGGCGTGGCGTCCGAGGACCGCCTCGTCGAGGTCCTCGCGGGCGTCCAGCTGGAGCATCTGCCCCACCTTCTCGGGCAGCGTCATGCGGCCGAGGAGGTCGGCGACGCGGTCGTCGACGGGCAGGTTCGGGTCGAGGTAGGGGGAGGTCGACAGGTCGACGGTGGTCATGCGGGAGAGTCCTTGGTGGTCGGGGAGAGCGGCGGAACGGCGGCGGCGGGGCGCACGACGGTGACGGCGTCGTTGACGTCGAGCCCCTTCTTCTTCATCGCGCGGGCGCGCTCACCGGCGGAGCGCAGGCGCGGGTTGACGTATTCGTCGATGCCGAAGTTGATGAGCGAGAGGGCGACGCCGATGGCGGCGATGCACAGGCCCGGGGGCAGGTACCACCACCACTGGTTCTGCCGGAACGCGCCCTGGGCGCTGGCCCAGTTCAGGATCGTCCCCCAGTTGTAGGTGTCGACGGGGATGACGCCGATGTACGAGAGCGTCGTGAGTCCCAGGATCGCGGCAGTCACCGTGCCGACGAAGCTCGCCGCAATGAGGGCCATGAGGTTGGGGAGCATCTCGACCGCGATGATCCGGCGCAGCGGCTCGCCGTTGGCGCGCGCGGCCTGGATGAAGTCGCGGTTGCGCAGCGACATCGTCTGCGCCCGCAGCACCCGCGCACCCCAGGCCCAGCCGATGATGCCGAGCACGCCGGCGATGAGGATGAGGGGCGGATCCTCGAAGGTCGAGGCGACGATGATGATGAGCGGGATCCCGGGGATCACGAGGAAGACGTTCGTCAGCGCCGACAGGGCCTCGCTGCGCCAGCCGGTCAGGTAGCCGGAGATCACGCCCACGACGATCGCGATGATCGTCGCGATGACGGCAGCGAGGAAGCCGACCACCAGCACGCCGCGCGTGCCGTGGATCACCTGGCTCAGCACGTCCTCGCCGATGTGGGTCGTCCCGAGCCAGTGGGCGGCGGAGGGCGGCTGGAAGCGCGCAGTGTTGTCGACCTTGGTGGGAGAGTAGGGCGCGAGCACGTCGGCGAAGATCGCGACCAGCACGAAGAAGCCGAGGATCGACAGGCCCGCGATCGACTTGCGGTTGCGGAACATCGCGAACGCCGCGCCGAACCGGGTGCGCCAGGTCGCCTCGGGGCGCGCGGTCGCGATACGGGCTGTGGTGGTCATGCTCAGGCCTCCGTCTGGCGGGTGCGGGGGTCGAGGAACGCGTACGCGACATCGGCGAGGATGTTGGCGACGAGGACCGACAGGGTGATCACGAGGAAGACGCCCTGCATGAGCGCGAAGTCCTTCGCGTTGGTGGCGTCGAGCAGGAGCTTTCCGACGCCCGGGTAGCTGAAGACCATCTCCATGACGATCGTGCCGCCGACGATGAAGCCGATCGACAGGGCGAAGCTCTGGATCTGGGGCAGCACCGCGTTGCGCGCGGCGTAGCGCCACAGCACCCGCCGGTTCGGCATGCCCTTGGCCTGCGCGACGGTGATGTAGTCCTCGTCGAGGACGGTGAGCATCATGTTGCGCATGCCCAGCATCCATCCGCCGAGCGAGGCGATGATGATCGTGACCGCCGGAAGCGTGCCGTGGTGGATCACCTCGCCGATGAACTCGGCCGACCACTCCGGCTGCACGCCGACGCCGTACGCCTTGCCGATCGGGAACCACTTGAGGTTCACCGAGAAGACGGCGATCGCGAGGAGCCCCAGCCAGAAGTAGGGGATCGTGCTGAGGAAGGTGGTGAGCGGGATGAGCCCGTCGAGCCTGCTGCCGCGGCGCCATCCGACGATCGCGCCGCCGAGGGTGCCGATCACGAACGACATGATCGTGGCGAACCCCACGAGTCCGATCGTCCAGGGGAGCGCCCCCGCGATCACCTCGGTGACGGGGCGCAGGCCGTGCAGCAGCGAGACGCCGAGGTCGCCGCGCAGCAGCAGGCCCCAGTAGTCGATGTACTGCTGGAGCAGGCTCTTGTCGGAGTCGAGTCCGAGCAGTGCCCGCAGCGCCTCCGCGGCCTCGGGGCTCACGTTCCGGTTGCGCGCCAGGTACTGGTCGACGGCGTCGCCCTTCATCAGGCGCGGCAGGAAGAAGTTGATCGTGATCGCGGCCCACAGGGTGAACAGGTAGAACGCGGCGCGTCCGCCGAGGAAGCGCCAGGGGATCCGCGAGTGGCCCTTCTCGGCCACGGTGGCGGTCGTCCCGACCTCGAGCGGGTCGGGGGTGCGCGTCAGCGACTCCGGAGGGAGCTGGGGTTCGACGGCGGTCACAGGGAACCTCCCAGGGTCTCGGTGCGTCCCGACCCGGATGCCGCGGCGAAGTGCTTCTCGGGGTCGGGCGATGCGGCGCGCAGTTCCTGCGTGTACGGGTCCTGCGGGCGGAGGATGACGTCGTCGGCGGGGCCGCGCTCGACGACGCGACCCTGGTTGAGCACCATGATCTCGTCGCTGAAGTGCCGCGCCGTCGCGAGGTCGTGGGTGATGTAGAGGACGCCCAGTCCCTCTTCGCGCTGGAGGTCGGCCAGGAGGTTCAGCACCCCCAGGCGCAGCGAGACGTCGAGCATCGAGACGGGCTCGTCCGCGATGAGCAGCCGCGGCCGCGAGGCGAGGGCGCGCGCGATCGCGACGCGCTGACGCTGACCGCCGGACAGCTCGTGCGGGCGGCGGTCGATGACCGCATCGGCGTCGAGGCGCACGCGCTCGAGCAGGCGGCGCACCTCCGCCTCGGTCTCGGACGCCGGCACGACGTCGTCCAGCCGCAGCGGGCGCTCCACGTGGTAGCGGATGGAGTGGTACGGGTTGAGGGAGGCGAAGGGGTCCTGGAACACCATGCGCAGCTGCTGCCGGTACGAGCGCAGGCCCGCGCCGCGGCGGGGGATCGGCGCACCGTCCAGCCGCACCTCTCCGCTGGAGGGCACCTCCAGCTGGGTGAGGATCTTCGCGATCGTCGACTTGCCGCTTCCGGACTGGCCGACCAGGCCGATCGTCTGGCCCGACTCGAGGGTGAAGCTCACGTCGTCGAGCGCCTTGATCTGGCCGGCGCCGCGGACGGAGTAGATCTTGGACACGTGGTCGAATTCGAGGAGCGTCATCGGACCACCACCCCCCGCTCGCCGGTGAGGCGGGGGAACGAGGAGAGAAGCGTCCTCGTGTACTCGTTCTGCGGGTTCGACCAGATGCGCTCCGCGGTGTCGAGCTCGACGATCTCGCCCTCGCGCATGATCGCGATGCGGTCGCTGATCTCGAGCAGCAGGGGCAGATCGTGGGTGATGAAGATCACCGAGAAGCCGAATTCGCGCCGCAGCTGGGAGATCTGACGGAGGATCTCGCGCTGCACGAGCACGTCGAGCGCGGTGGTCGGCTCGTCCATCACCATCAGCTGGGGCCGCAGGGCGAGGGCCATGGCGATCATGACGCGCTGTCGCATGCCGCCGGACAGCTCGTGCGGGAAGGAGCGGTAGCGCTGCCCGCCGACCTTCACGATCTCGAGGAGCTCGACGACGGCCTCGCGGCGCTGGGACCGCGTCAGCTCGGGACGGTGCACGATGAACACGTCCTCGAGCTGGGAGCCGATGGTGGCGACCGGATTGAGCGCGTTCATCGCGCCCTGGAAGACCATGGAGATCTTGTCCCAGCGGAACGCGAGCATCTGCTCGGCGTCGAGGGCGTTGACGTCGATGTCGTCGCCGGAGGCGTCGTGGAAGACGACGGAGCCGCTCGTGATGACGGCGGGGGCCTTCAGCAGGCGCTGCACGCCGTAGGCCAGCGTCGTCTTGCCGCAGCCGCTCTCGCCGGCGAGGCCGAGGATCTCGCCGCGCTGGAGTTGGAGGGTGACGTTCTTGACCGCGGCGACGGGCGGGTCGACGTCGTAGACGACGGAGAAGTCGCGGACGGTGAGGAGGGGTTCGCTCATCGGAGCGTGCTCGCTTTCGTTCGGGTGCGCGCCCCGGTGGAGCGGACGCGGAGTGCGCATCCGCTCCACCGGGGACGGGCTCACTCGGCCGGGGTCAGCTTCGTCAGCACCTGCACGACGGCGGGCTGGGTCGGGTCGGCCGACGCGTACTGGTCGTCCTCCGAAGGCCATCCGACGTAGTTGCGGGTGTTGAACTCACCCAGCAGCGGGTGCGAGCCGAGCGGGATCGCCGGCACGTTCTCGACGAACGCCTTCTGCATGACGGCGAGGGCGGCCTGACGGTCCTCGTCGGACGACGCGTTGGCGTACGTGTTGAGCGCCTCGGTCACGGCCGGGTCGTCGAAGCGGCCGAAGTTGAACGCGGCCTTGCCGTCCACGATCCACTTGGGGTCCATCGTCGAGGTGTACATGCCGTACGCGTTGCCGGTGTCCTCGAGCCAGTGGATGATCGCGTCGAACGTGCCCTCCTGGCGGGCGGCGTCCCAGCCGCCCCAGTCCGGCTGGTCGACCTTCACGTCGATGCCGAGGCCTTCCTTGAGCTCTTCGGCGATGAGGGCCTGCTCGGTGTTCCAGTCGCTCCACCCGGCCGGGACCGAGATCGAGAACGAGACGGCCTCGCCGTCGGGGTCGATGAGCTTCTCGTCCTTCCAGGTGTAGCCGGCGTCCTCGAGGATCGACTTCGCCTTCTCGACGTCGACCGAGTAGTCCTGGCCCTGGTACTCGGGCAGGATCTCGCTGTCGAGCACCTCACCGAGGCCGGTGACGCTCCAGACCGGCGAGCTTGCGCCTTCGCGGGCGATGTCGACGTAGGCCTGGCGGTCGATCGTCCACGCCAGCGCCTGGCGGAGGGCGACGTCGTTGAACGGCTTCTTCTGGAGGTTCAGGAAGAGCGTGCCGGCGCCGGCGGTCGGCGAGACGAGGAACTGGTTGGCGTCGTCGGCGGACAGGTAGGCGTCCTGGATCTGCGGGATGAACGCCTGCGCCCAGTCCGCCTCGCCGGTGGCCAGCGCGGTGGTGAGGGCGGCGTTGTCGCCGTAGGAGACGTAGTGCAGCTCGGGCACCGCCAGCTCGCCGCCCCAGTACTCGGGGTTCGCGGCGAGGGTGACCGACTCGGTGGTCCACGAGTCGAGCACGTACGGGCCCGTGCCGACGGCCTGGCCCTCGCCCGTGAGCGGGTCGGTGTTGGGGTCGGCGATGTCGGCCCAGATGTGCTCGGGCACGATCTGGAAGTGCAGCACGCGTGCCTGCTGCGTGAACTTCGAGCTGTTGAAGTCGATCGTGACGGTGTCGCCGTCGACGGCCACGCTCTTCAGATCGAGCGCGTTGGTGTCGTTGAGCTTGCCGTCGAGCACCTGGTTGAACGAGAACGCGATGTCCTCGGCGGTGAAGTCCTCGCCGTCGCTCCACTTCACGCCGCTGCGGGCCTTCGCCGTCAGCTGGGTGAAGTCCTCGTTCCAGGTGACCTCCTCGGCCAGCCACGGCGTCGTGCCGAGGTCGCCGGTCGGGTTGACGAGCGCGAGCGACTCGAAGATGACCTTGCCGTAGCCGTACTTCGAGGCGGACGAGTCGCCGAGGTAGGGGTTGTTGGACTCGGTGGTGATCGCGCCGTCGGGCTTGGCGATCGTGAGGGCGGCACCCGATCCTGCCGGATCGGTGGTTTCGCCCGTGCCACCGGCGCAGCCGGTCAGCACCAGGGCCGCGGCGAGGCCGACGGCGGCGAGGGAGGTCTTGAGCCTCATTGCTTCTCCTTCGTGAGTGGATCCCCGGCGCCGGGTGGACTCTCGAACGAGCAACTCGGCACTGAGTGTGATTGCGGGAGTTAACTTACAATCAAGTAAGTAAGTAAGCAACTCATGATGCGGGATCGTTGCGGAATCGACCTGCGTAGACTCTGATCCGGCATCGGAGGGAAGGGCGACACATGGTCGACGGACGACGTCAGCCGCGATCGCGGCCCGAGACGATCGCGCGCCGTCGGGACATCCTCGACGCCGCCGTCGACATCTTCGGCGCGAAGGGCTTCGCGGGCGGCACGCTGCAGGACATCGCCGATCAGGTGGGCATGACCCACGCCGGGATCCTCCACCACTTCGGCTCGAAGGATCAGCTCCTCCTGGAGGTGCTGGAGCATCGCGACCAGACCGATGTCGCCGACATCGAGGGCCAGCACATTCCCGACGGGGTCGAGTTCTTCCGCCACCTCGTGCGCACCGCGTTCCTCAACGCGCGCCGTGCCGGCATCGTGCAGGCCTACGCGGTGCTCTCGGCCGAGTCCGTCACCGACGGTCACCCGGGGCGGGAGTATTTCGAGGGCCGCTACCGGACGCTGCGCGCCGAGGCGACGGCCGCTTTCCGTCTGATCTGCGCGCAGCGCGGCGTCACCGAGCCCGACACGATCGCATATGCCGCTGCCGGCATCCTCGCCGCCATGGACGGTCTGCAGGTGCAGTGGCTCCTCGATCCGACCGACGTCGATCTCGCCCGGGCCTCGGAGTTCGCGATCGAGGCGATCGTCTCCGCGGTGCTCGATCCGCGGCCGTCGCCGCTCGCCGACTAGCCCGCGGTCGCGGTCTCCGAGCCGTTCCCCGGCCCCCGAGCCTGTCGAGGGGCGGTCCCCGAGCCTGTCGAGGGGTCGCCCGACGGCTGACCGTCAGAACGGCGCGCGCTCCGTCACATCGCCGGTTGAAGGGTCGCCGGTCGTGAAGAACAGCGTGCGCGCCGGCCGGTCGGGATAGACGCGGCCGGTGGGGCTCGTCCAGTGGAGGACGCCGTCCGGTGATTGCCGGACCCGCCACGCGGAGTGGTGCTTCAGCGTGTGATGGCGTCGGCACAGGTGGGCGAGATTGCCGAGCTCGGTGGGTCCGTCGTGCGCCCTCGCGATGGTGTGGTCGACGTCGCAGCGGGCGGTGGGCATCCGGCAGCCGGGGAAGCGGCAGTGCTCGTCTCGGACTCGCAGGAACCGTCTCAGCTGATCCGACGGCCGGTACCGGTCGACCGCGACGACGGATCCGGTGATCGGGTGGGTGAGGACCCGGTCCCATCCCGTCGCCGTCCCCGCGAGCCGGAGCGCGGTGGCGGTGTCGATCGGGGAGTGGCCGACGAGCTCCGCGGGTGCGGTGCCGGCGCCCAGGAGCGTGAGCACGGGGACCGTGATTTGCACCTGCGCGACGATCGCCTCGCGCTCGGGGAGCGAGCCGTTCGTGACCTCGGGTGAGGCGTGCCCGGTGAGGAGCAGGTCGGTGAGGACGTCGGTGCGGACCTCGCCCGCCGACCGGCTGTCGATCGGGGTGGGCTCGTCGAGCGGCGATGCCTCGACGGTGCCGCGGGCATCGATGGCCTGGCGGGCGATCTGGTCGAGCCGGTTCTTGATCCCGTGCGCGATCGCCGCCGGCAGCGTCGCGATGAGTTCCGCCATGCCGTCGTCGAGGTCACGCACCCACACCGAGCGGCCTTTCGCAGCGACCGCGTGCCGCTCGTTGAGCGGGACCGGGTGGAGCCTGCTCGCGAGGAGCTTCGCCGCGGGCCGCAATCGCCCGGGCGCCTCCCGGCGAGCGATCGCGAGCGCGGCATCCTCGTACTCCCGCCGGACCTGATCGTCGTCGATCCGGGTTCCGGCGTCCACGACGACCTCCAGATGTGCGCGGGAGATGGACCCGTCGGCCAGAGCGGTGAGCGTCGCCGGGAACCTGGTCACGATCTCGAAAGCGTCGGACAGCTCGCGTTGCACCGATCGGTCGGGGTGACGCAGCGAGGCGCCGATCTGCGCGGCCATCGACCTCATCGGGATGTCTGCATCGCGTGACGACGCCGCGCCATCCGCCTCTGCCTGCGCCCGCGCCATCTCGACCGCTTCCGCGAGCAGCAGGATCTTGCGGGCCTGTGCGGCGGCGATCGTCCGCTCCGCGTCCGCCAGCGCATCCAGCAGCGCGTCGACCCGGGGCGGAGCGACGTCGGGATCGCTCGCGCTGATGCCTGTCATACGGCCGATCCTGCTCGGGGCTTCCGACATCCGAGGAAGGGAAGGCCAGGTCAGAGCCATTTCCTGTGGATAACCACGCCGCGGAGCCGCCTGGGGAGGAGGCCCGGCGGGTTCGGGGACCGTGAGGCCGCCCCCTCGCAAGAGCCCGGGGCGCGGACCTCCGCCAGGCCCGGCCGGCGATCAGCCCCTGAGGCCGTCGATCGTGTACTCGATGCACTTGATCAGCTGGCGCACGTCGTCGGGCTCAATCGACACGAACGTCGCGATGCGCAGCTGATTGCGGCCGAGCTTGCGGTACGGCTCGGTGTCGACCACGCCGTTGCCGCGCAGGCTCGCCGCGACGGCCGCGGCATCCACCGTGTCGTCGAAGTCGATGGTGACGACCACCGGCGAGCGGTCGGCGGGGTCGGCCACGAACGGCGTCGCGTACGGCGCCTGCTCGGCCCACGCGTAGAGCGCACCCGACGACTCGGCGGTGCGGGCGGCGGCCCAGCCCAGGCCGCCGTTGCCGTTGATCCACTCGAGCTGCTTGTCGAGCAGGTGCAGCGTGGCGACCGCCGGCGTGTTGAGCGTCTGGTTGAGCCGCGAGTTGTCGAGGGCGTTCTTGAGGCTCAGGAACTCGGGGATGTAGCGGCCCGAGGCGGCGACCCGCTCGATCCGCTCGATGGCGGCCGGCGAGACCGCCGCGAACCACAGGCCGCCGTCGGAGCCGAGGTTCTTCTGCGGTGCGAAGTAGTAGACGTCGCTCTCGGACACCGAGAAGTTGATGCCGCCGGCGGCGCTCGTGGCATCGATGACGGTGAGGGCGCCCTCGTCGCCGCGGACGCGGGTCACCGGGGCGGCGACGCCGGTCGAGGTCTCGTTGTGCGGCCACGCGTACACGTCCACGCCCGGCACGGCCTCGGCGGCGACGCGCGTCCCCGGCTCGGCCTTGCGCACGTCGGGGGCCTCCAGCCAGGGCGCCGAAGCGGAACCGGCGAACTTCCCGCCGAACTCGCCGAAGACGAGGTTCTGGGCGCGCGACTCGATGAGCCCGAACGCCGCAGCGTCCCAGAAGGCCGTCGAGCCGCCGTTGCCGAGGATGATCTCGTAGCCGTCGGGAAGGCGCAGGAGGTCGGACAGCCCCATCCGCACCTGGCCGACGAGGCTCTTCACCGGCGACTGCCGGTGGGAGGTCCCCATCAGCACCGACCCGGGGCCGGCGAGCGAGGCGAGCTGCTCCGCGCGGATCTTGGACGGGCCGCAGCCGAAGCGTCCGTCGGTGGGCAGGATCTCGCGGGGGAGCGTGACGTGGGCCATGGACCGATTCTATGGTCGGCGGCTGCCGGCGCCCGGCCACCGGCCGTCACAAACGGATAGGCTGGAAGGCCACCCCAGAACCCGCGCGACGAGGCCTTGCATGACCGATCTGATCGACACCACCGAGATGTACCTGCGCACGATCCTCGAGCTCGAGGAGGAGGACATCACGCCTCTGCGTGCCCGCATCTCGGAGCGTCTCGGTCACTCGGGCCCGACGGTCTCCCAGACGGTCGGCCGCATGGAGCGCGACGGTCTCGTGGTCGTCTCCGAGGACCGCTCGCTGGAGCTGACCGACGCCGGCCGGCAGAAGGCCGTCGACGTCATGCGCAAGCACCGTCTCGCGGAGCGGCTGCTCAGCGACGTGATCGGCCTGGACTGGGCCTACGTCCACGAAGAGGCCTGCCGGTGGGAGCACGTCATGAGCGAGCTCGTCGAGCGGCGCCTCATCGAGCTGCTCGGCCACCCCACCGAATCGCCGTACGGCAACCCGATCCCGGGGCTCGACCAGCTCGGCGACGTCCCCGCCCACACCTTCCACGACGGCGTCGTCGGCCTCGTCCGCGCCCTGAACACCGAGGGCGGGCCCATCGCCGGCACCGTCCGCCGGCTCGCGGAGCCGGTGCAGGTCGACCCGGAGCTGCTGGACCAGCTGCGCGCCGCCGGGGTCGTGCCCGGCGCCTCCGGGCAGTTCCGTTTCAGCGAGGGATACGTGCTCGTGCAGATGGACGGACAGGACGACGGACTGGAGCTCCCGGTCGAGGTCGCGTCGCACATCTTCCTCGTCGAGGCACGCCCGCAAGCCTGAGCATCACCGGGGAGGGTCCTGACAGACAGGGTCCTTGCGTGACTTATTCGTTACTTTCCGGTAGCGTGCAAGAGTCCGACGGCGAGAAGCCCGCCACAGGACCTCCACGCGGAAAGCCTCTACGGTCCGTCGTTCGCGTGGATGAAGCCCGTACATCTGTGCCCGACACAGTACGACGAACACTGCCGACGGACGCGTCTCACCCGGCCTGGGTAAGCGGAGGCCGGGAGGAAAGTTTGGCTGAACAGTTCGATTCGTCGAAGGAAGCACCCGACTCCGAGACGACCCCTGCCCAGGCGATCGACGCCGCGCGGAGCGGTCGTTCGCGCCGGATGCTCGCCCGCCGCACCGCGGCGAAGAGCCCGGCCGTGGCCACCCGTCGCGCGCGCCACCGCACCGCGCACCCGGTGCGCAGCTTCCTGACCGTCACCGCCGTGGCCGGAATGGTCGCCACCGTCGCGATCCCCGCCTTCGCCGCCGCTCGCGGTGTGACCGACGAGGCCGTCACGATCCAGCAGGTCGCCGCCGAGAACGCCCAGTCGCTCGTCATCGCCTCCGAGGCTACGCCCGCGGCCCTCAAGCGCGGCGGCTACTCGGCCACCACGCCCGAGGAGATCGAGAAGAAGAAGCAGGAGGAGGCCGCCAAGGCCGCCCTGGCCGCGCGCCTGGCCGCGCAGTCCTCCTCGTACTCCTCGTCGTCGTCGGTGAGCATGGCCGTCCCCGCCACGATCGCCGCAGCAGGCGACGTGGTCCGCCCGCTCACCTCGTTCAACAACTTCGGCACCCCGTACGCCGGCCACAAGGGCACCGACTACATGGTCGGCCGGGGCGCTCCCATCTACGCGATCGCCGACGGCGTCGTCGTCGCCTCGAGCGAGAGCGGCCCGGGCTGGGGCGTGTACGTCAAGATCGCGCACAACATCGGCGGCAAGAGCGTCACCTCGCTCTACGCCCACATGCTCTACGGCAGCCGTCGCGTCTCGGTCGGCCAGACCGTCTCGGCGGGTCAGCTCATCGGGCAGGTCAGCGACACGGGTCGTGCCTTCGGCACGCATCTGCACCTCGAGATCCGGCTCAACGGCGGCTACGTCAACGCCGAGTCGTGGCTGCAGGCCAACGCCAGCTGATCCCCCGCGTCCTCGACGCACCTCCGACACGCGGCGACGATCGCATCACGTTGCGCCTCGCCCTGCGCGCGGTGTATTAGCCTGATCCCGACGCTCGCACGAGCCCAGGGGGAGCAGATGGACGTAGTACCCCGCATTCGATCCATGAATGCCACAGACCGGTATGACTCCGGTCGCTATGTCCTTCGGCATCGTGTGCACGACTGCCGCGACCTCGGTCGTGGATCAAAGGCGCTGTCTTTCGACAGCGCCTTTTTTCGTGCTCGCACCCTCTTCGCCCGGGCGGCGTCGCAACCGAACAACCGCTGAAGCCGTCACGGCAGTTCGAGAGGACACCGAATGCGCACTCTGGTGCTGAACGCAGGATACGAACCCCTGGCCGTCGTCTCGTTCAAGCGAGCCCTCGTGCTCGTGATGAACGACAAGGCCACCGTCGTCGAGCACGTCGACAACGATCCGGTCTGGGGAGCGAGAGGCGCGTACGACCGCCCGGCCGTGATCCTGCTGACCCGCTACGTCCGGGTGCCCGGAGGGCGCCGCGTGCCGGTGACCAGACGGGGGGTCCTGCGCCGGGATGCCCACCGCTGCGCGTACTGCAGCAAGGGCGCCACGACGATCGACCACGTGCTGCCGCGGTCACGCGGAGGCGCGGACTCGTGGGAGAATCTCGTGGCCTGCTGCCTGCGGTGCAACAACATGAAGGGCGACCGCACCCCGCAGGAGATGGGCTGGGAGCTCAAGTGGATCCCGCAGCCGCCTCGGGGGGCGCAGTGGACGGTCCGCGGCACCGAGCGCACCGACCCGGTCTGGGAGCCGTATCTGGCGCTCGCCGCCTGACCAGCGCCGCCGACGGGATGTCGGTGGTCGTCCGTATCTTCGATCTCGACGGATTGAGGAGCTAGAACAAATGTTCTAGCCTGTCGAGGTGAGGACGATCGTGCGGGATGCGGCTGCGGTGCAGGAGGTGCAGCGGCTGCGCGCCCAGCTCGAGCGGGTGCAGGGCCGTCGTCTCGATGCCCCGGTGCTGCCCGTCCACCCTGCGATCGGCGAGCTCCTCCCGGGGCGGGGACTCCGTCCGGGAGCGGCGTACTCGCTCGGGCGGTCGATGTCGCTGCTGTTCGCGCTCCTGGCGCAGCCCTCTCAGGCGGGGTCGTGGTGCGGGGTCGTGGGTGTGCCCGGTTTCGGCGTCGAGGCGGCCGAGCGCATCGGTGTCGATCTGTCGCGCCTCGTACTGATCCCCGATCCCGGGCCCCGGTGGCTCGCGGTGACGGCGACCATCGCCGAGGTGCTGCCGGTGGTGGCCGTGCGGCCGCCGTCGCGGGCGAAGGACGCCGACATCGGCCGGCTCGCGGCGCGGATGCGCGAGCGCGGATCGGTGCTCCTCGTGCAGGGACCCTGGCCGCAGACCGAGGCGATGATCGACGTCGACAGCCCCGAATGGTCGGGCCTCGGCGACGGATACGGCATCCTGTCGGGGCGGGAGCTCACCGTCACCGTGTCGAGCCGGCGCTTCCCGGTGCCCCGCAGCAATCGGATGATGCTGCCGGCGCCGGACGGCACCATCGCCCCCGTCGAGAGGATCGTGCGCGAGCAGGCGCCGCCGATGCGGGCGGTGAGCTGATGCCGGCGCGGGGGGCGCCCGCCGTCGCCGAGACCGGCGGCGCGCCGGTGCGCAGCCTCGTCGTGTGGGTCCCGGACTGGCCGATCGTCGCCCTCACCCGCGACGGCACCGACCCGCCCGATGCGGCCCTGCCGATCGCGATCTTCGCGAAGGGCATGGTGGTCGCCTGCTCCGCCGCCGCGCGGGCCGAGGGGGTGCGGCGCGGTCAGCGGCGGCGGGACGCGCAGGCGCGCTGCCCGCACCTCGTGGTGGCCGACGCCGATCCGGTGCGCGATCAGCGGGTGTTCGCCCCGCTGATCGCGCAGCTCGAGGACGTCGCACCGGGGGTCCAGCTGCTGCAGCCGGGGCTGTGCGCACTGAAGGCGAGAGGACCGGCCCGCTACTACGGGGGCGAGGCGGCCGCGGCGACGGTGCTCACCGGCATCCTGGGCGACGCGGGCATCGACGACGTGCGGGCGGGCGTCGCCGACGGCCCCTTCACGGCCGAGCAGGCAGCTCGTTCGGGCACGCGCACGGACCAGCCGATCCGTCTGGTGCCGGCGGGGGAGTCGGCGGCCTTTCTCGCGCCCCTGCCGGTGACGGTGCTCGAGCACGACATCGTCGACCTGTTCGCGCGGCTGGGGGTGCAGACCCTGGGGCAGGTCGCCGCGCTCCCGGTGGAACGGCTGATCGAACGGTTCGGCGCCCGCGGGGCGCGGCTGCACGCGCTCACAGCAGGGGCGGACTCCCGTCCGGTGACGCCGCGCACCCCGCCGCCCGAACTGCACCGGGAGGTCGCCTTCGAACCGCCGCTGGAGCTCGCCGAGCAGGTCGCGTTCGGTGTGCGCGTCGCCGCCGACGAGTTCATCACGGGACTCGGCGCCGTCGACCTCGTCTGCACCGAGCTGCGGGTCGTGGTCACCGGGGAGAGGGGCGAGCGCAGCTCCCGGGTCTGGCTGCATCCGGGAGCGTTCGACGCGTCGGGGGTCGTCGACCGGGTGCGCTGGCAGCTGGCCGAGCAGACCCTGCGCAGCGCCGTCGCCCATGTGCGGCTCGAACCGGAGCGGGTGGATGCCGCAGCCCACCACGCGCGGGCCCTCTTCGGCGGCGGGCCCGACGAGAAGGTGCATCACGCCCTCTCGCGCGTGCAGGCCATGCTGGGCCATCGAGGGGTGGTCACACCGGTCGTCGGAGGCGGCAGGTGGCTGCAGGAGCGGCAGGTGCTCGTGCCGTGGGGCGACCGCGTGGTGCCCGCCGACCGTGCACGGCCGTGGCCGGGGAGCATCCCCGATCCGCTGCCGTCCACGGTCTTCGCCGAGCCGGTGCCGGTGGCGGTGGTCGACGGCGACGGCGACATGGTGGCCGTCGATGCGCGGGGCGAGCCGACGGCGGCGCCGGCGGCCCTGGTGGCAGCGGGGACGACGCGGCCGGTGCAGACGTGGGCAGGGCCCTGGCCGGTCGTGGAGCGGGCGTGGGATGCCGTGAGAGCACGCCACGCGCACCGCTTCCAGGTGGTCGACGTGCACCAGACGGCGTGGCTGCTGGTGTGCGAGGCGGGGGTCTGGCATGCCGAGGGGCGGTACGACTGATGGGCTTCAACAACCCGTCGGTCACCTGGTCGGAGATGGAGCGGGTGCTGAGCGGGCGTCCCGAGCCCGACGGCGGCGACGGTCCCGCGTTCTCGCGCAAGCGCGGGCCGTACGAGCCGACTCCCATCGTGCGTCCCGACGATCCCGTGCCGTACGCCGAGCTGCACGCGCACTCGTCGTTCTCGTTCCTCGACGGCGCCTCCTCGCCTGCCGAGCTCGCCGAAGAGGCCGAGCGGCTCGGTCTGCACGCCCTCGCGATCAGCGACCACGACGGCTTCTACGGCATCGTGCGCTTCGCCGAGGCGGCCGAGCACCTGCAGGTGAAGACCGTCTTCGGCGCGGAGCTGTCGCTCGGCGAGACGGCGGGCCCGCCGGGAGCGGGGCTGCTCGGGGTGCCGCCCGCATCGGCGCCGCGTTCCGCGCCCGCGTCGCCGCGCACCGGCCTTCCCGATCCCGAGGGCACGCACCTGCTGGTCCTGGCCCGGGGAGAGGAGGGCTACCACCGGCTGGCGGCCGCCATCACGCACGCCCAGCTGGCCGGTGCGGAGAAGGGGCGTCCCCACTACGACCTCGCCGACCTGGCCGAGCGCGGCCGGGGACACTGGTCGATCCTCACGGGGTGCCGCAAGGGCGCCGTCCGCCGGGCCCTCGCCGGCGGGGGACCGGGGGCCGCGGGCGACGAGCTCGACCGGCTGGTCGCGCTGTTCGGGCCCGACGCGGTCGAGGTCGAGCTCATCGACCACGGCAACCCCACCGACACCCGCGACAACGACGCGCTCGCGGCCCTCGCCCGGGACCGCGGCCTGCCGCTGCTGGCGACCAACAACGTCCACTACGCCGTGCCCGAGCGCATGCCCCTCGCAGCGGCCGTCGCCGCGGTGCGCGCCGGGCGCGGCCTCGACGAGCTCGACGGGTGGCTGCCCTCCCACGCCGGCGCGCACCTGCGGTCGGGGGCCGAGATGCAGCGCCGGTTCCGGCGGTACCCCGGCGCCGTCAGCCGCACGGTCGCCCTCGCCGACGAGCTCGCCTTCCCGCTCCGGCGGGCCAAGCCCGCGCTGCCGAAGCTGCCGGTGCCCGAGGGTCACACCCCCATGAGCTGGCTGCGCCACCTCGTGTGGGACGCGGTGCCGCGGTTCTATCCCGACCTCGACGACGACGGGCGGGCACGCATCGAGAAGGAGCTCGGCGTCATCGAGCAGAAGGACTTCCCGGGGTACTTCCTCATCGTCCACGGCATCGTCCAGGAGGCGCGCCGCCGCGGCATCCTCTGCCAGGGCCGCGGATCGGCCGCCAACAGCGCCGTCTGCTATCTGCTCGGGATCACGGCGATCGACTCGATCTTCTACCGGCTCCCGTTCGAGCGGTTCCTCTCGGCGCTGCGCGACGAGGAGCCCGACATCGACGTCGACTTCGACTCCGATCGGCGCGAGGAGATCATCCAGTGGGTGTACGCCACCTACGGCCGCGACCGCGCCGCGCAGGTCGCGAACGTCATCCAGTACCGGCCCAAGAACGCGGTCCGCGACATGGCGCGCGCGCTCGGTCACTCGCCGGGCCAGCAGGACGCCTGGTCGAAGCAGATCGAGCGGTGGGACGGTCAGTTCGAGACCGCCGACCACGACATCCCCGATCGGGTGCTCGCCTATGCGGGCGAGCTGCTGAAGGCGCCGCGGCACCTCGGCATCCACTCCGGCGGCATGGTGCTCACCGACCGGCCCGTCGGCGAGGTCGTCCCCATCGAGCACGCGCGCATGGAGAACCGCACCGTCATCCAGTGGGACAAGGACGACGCGGCCTGGATGGGGCTCGTGAAGTTCGACCTGCTGGGCCTCGGGATGCTGGCGGCGCTGCAGTACGGCTTCGATCTCATCGACGAGGCGACGGGGGAGCGGTGGGAGCTGGCGACGATCCCGAAGGAGGAGGCCGCCGTCTACGACATGCTCTGCCGGGCCGATTCGATCGGGGTCTTCCAGGTCGAATCGCGCGCGCAGATGGGGCTCCTTCCGCGGCTGCAGCCGCGGCGCTTCTACGACCTCGTGATCGAGATCGCCCTCATCCGGCCCGGGCCCATCCAGGGCGGCGCCGTGCACCCGTACGTGCGCCGCAAGCTCGGACACGAGAAGGTCACCTACGTGCACCCGAAGCTCGAGCCCGTGCTCGAGCGCACCCTCGGCATCCCGGTGTTCCAGGAGCAGCTCATGCAGATGGGCATGGCCGTGGGCGACCTGTCGGGGGAGGATGCCGACCTCCTTCGCCGCGCGATGGGCTCCAAGCGCGGGATCGAGCGGATCGAGTCGCTCAAGCGCAAGCTCTACGAGGGCATGGCCCGGCACGGCCTGGTCGGCCAGGTCGCCGACGATCTGTACGCGAAGATCCAGGCGTTCGCGAACTTCGGCTTCGCCGAGAGCCACTCGCTGTCGTTCGGCCTGCTCGTCTACGCGTCGTCCTGGCTGAAGCTGCACTATCCGGCCGCGTTCCTGGCGGCCCTGCTGCGCGCGCAGCCGATGGGCTTCTACTCGCCCGCCTCACTCACCGCCGACGCCCGGCGGCACGGGGTGACCGTCCGCCGCCCCGACATCCACGCCTCGGAGACCGAAGCCGTCCTTGAGTCGGTGGAGGCCCCGCCCCCGGTCCGTCGGACCGCCGAGGAGCAGCCCGCACCGGCTCCACCCACCGGGCTCGCGTCGTGCACCGACCGGATCCAGCCGCCGGTGCCCGACTTCGACCCCACCGCGCCCGTGGCGGACGCCGCCCACCGCCGCGACGGCGCCTTCGCCGTGCGGCTCGGTCTGGCCGCGGTGACGGGCATCGGGAAGCCGCTGGCAGACCGCATCGTGGCGGAGCGCGATCGCGGCGGCCCGTTCCGCGACCTCCGCGACCTCGTCCGTCGCACCGGCGCCACCGAGGCCCACCTCGAAGCCCTCGCGACAGCCGGGGCGTTCGAGAGCCTCGGGGTGTCGCGGCGCGAGGGCATCTGGCTGGCGGGGGACGCCGCTCAGAACCGCCCCGAGTTCCTCGAGGGCACGCTCATCTCGGTGCAGCCGCCGCTGTTCCCCGACCAGACCAGCTACGACATCCTCGCCGCCGATCTGTGGGCCACGGGCATCTCGACCGACGACCATCCGCTCACCCACTACCGAGCGCAGCTCGATGCGCGCGGGGTGCTCACCTCGCGCGAGCTCCGCGATCACGAGACCGGGCGGCGGATCGAGGTCGCCGGGCTCGTGACCCACCGGCAGCGGCCGGCGACGGCATCCGGGATCACCTTCGTGAACCTCGAGGACGAGCACGGCCTCGTCAACGTCATCTGCTCGCTGGGCGTCTGGAACAAGTACCGGCGCGTGCTCCGGGACTCTCCGGCGCTCATCGCCCGCGGCATGCTGGAGCGCTCGCCGGAGGGTGTGACGAACCTCCTCGCCGATGCGTTCGAAGATCTCAAAGTCGGCGTGCAGCACCGCTCGCGCGACTTCCGCTGATGCCGATCCGCGCGGTCGCCGTCGGGACGGCCATGAGGCGCTGGGCGAGAGGCTTATCTCCTGTCCCGCCACGAGGTCGACCTCGCGCGCATCGGCGTCGCTCGACTCGCGCCACTCTTCCCGAGGCGAGGGCCCGGCAGCTCGCCGGCGGGAGGGGAGCCGGCGAGCGGCCGCGACGACGGAGTGCCCTCGCAGCACACACACGATGGCCCCCGATCCATGAGGATCGAGGGCCACCGGAAGTCGTGCGAGTTGTGCGCGCTCAGCGCTGCTCGGCGAGCGCGAAACCGACCGCGCCGTCCTCGCTGACGCGGGCGTCGAGCACCCGGTTGTCGAGGGCGACGGTGGCGACCGGGTCCACGAACACCCGCGCGCCGTCGTTCTCGACGACGGTGTCGTCGGACTCGGGGGCGCTGGCCAGATTCAAGGCGTAGCCCTGGTCCGGGGCCACGGCCTCGCTGATGCGGAGGCCTCCGGTCGTGGTGGGGATCTGCTCCGTGAGGGACTTCACGGCAATGGTGGCGTTCTCGGTGAGTGTGAGCATGGTGCTCTCCTTCCGTGGATTGCTGCGGACCGGCCACGATGCCGAGAATCGCGGCGGATCGCAAACGCTGACACACCATGCGGCCCGACTCACACCGGATCCGGAGGTTTTCGGTGCCGCTTGTAGATGATCGACCGTGCAAAAGGGATTGTGGTCAGACCACATGTCGGCCGCGCACCGACTTTTCCCAGGGTCCTCCCAGACGGACGGAAACTGAGGTCATCGCCCCGGATCCACCGGAGCAGGAGAACACGAAAGGTCCCGATCATGGCCGTCCCCACCGCCACCCCCGTCCCGCACGGCGGTGCCACCGAAACCCCGGTCCCCACGACCCGCGCACTGCCGATCGCCATCGCGGTCACGCGGATGCTGATGGGCTTCTACTTCCTCTGGGCCTTCCTCGACAAGGTGTTCGGCCTCGGCTTCGTCACCCCCGCCGAGCGCGCGTGGATCAACGGCGGCAGCCCGACCACCGGGTTCCTCAGCAACGCGACCGCGGAGAGCCCGCTCGCGGGCCTGTTCACGGCGCTGGCCGGCGTGCCGCTGGTGGACTGGCTGTTCATGCTCGGTCTGCTCGGGGTCGGCGTCACGCTCCTCACCGGGATCGGCGTGCGCATCGGTGCCATCGCCGGCGTCGCGATGCTCTTCCTCATGTACCTGGCCGAGTTCCCCCTGACACTGACCGGTGCGACCAACCCCCTCATCGACAGCCACATCATCGACATGGGCGTCATGGCGATCGCGTTCTTCGCGGTGCCGACCCAGCGCCTGAGCCTCGCCCGCCCCTGGCGTGCGCTCGTCGGCGACAAGACCTGGCTGTGGTGAGAGCCCGGGTCGCTGATCCCCTGAGCGTCTGACCCCCTGCAGATCCCGCTCCAGCACCCCCGACGACGTCCCCGCGGCCACCCGGCCGTCGGGGACGTCGTCTTGGTGCCGCGTCGCCGAGCGGCTCAGTGGCAGAGCTCGAAGACGTACGCGGGGTCGCCGGGTACCGTCAGGTCGCGATCGCGCAGGACGAGGGACGCCGGACGCTCCGGGCTCGCGCAGACCTCCGCGAAGGGCGCCGGCAGATTGTCGGTGTACTCGATGCCGATGACCGCGTCGCCGTACACGTCGGTGTAGGCGGAGCACTCGTCGTAGGCGGCGCACTCCTCCGTGACCGCGAAGTCGAAGGCCGCCTCGGAGCGCAGCAGGGCGGCATCCTCGGCCGCGTTCTTCTGACCCGCGGCGAGCCCCGCGCGGTGAGCCGCCCGGACGAGGAGTCCGGCGACGGCCAGGTTGTCCTCGCGCGAGAGCGCGCCGTCGGTGCGCGTGTAGGTGTCCAGGTTGTCGAACTCCACCGCGTCGAAGCCGTCGCGCGCGCACCCCTCGATCCACGGGGACACCACGGCGGCCACGGCCTCGGCGTCCCGGGTGTCGACGATCACCTCGTCGGGCCAGTCGGGATCGACCACGAACTCGCCCGCGGCGTCGCGCAGGAGCAGGTCGGCCGGCCAGTCTGCCGCCTCGCCCGGCTGCGTCTGGAACGCGTTGACGTAGCAGATCGAGTACAGCCGCCCGACGGGCGGGTCGGTGCGGTCGCGCGCGACGATCTGGACCTCGGTGGCCGGCTCGTACGCACCGCCCAGCTGGTAGTCGGGGGCGCCGGCGACCGGCGGCGACGCGATGAGCACGGCGGAGGAGGAAGGAGCCGGGGCCCCCTCCGGCGTCCCGGCCGGGGTCCCGGCCGGCGTCCCGTCCGGCGTCGCCCGCGGGGCCGGACCCATCGCGCACCCGGCCAGCGCGAGCGCCGCCGCGACCGCGACGAGCGCACGGATGCCGCGGCTCGCGACGGAGGCGTGGACGTGTCGGCTCATCATCGCGAGCCTAACCCGCGGCCCCGGAGGGCTCGGTGCTTTCTCCCGGTCCATGCCGCGGACCCCGCTGCGCGAGGAGGAGTTGACTTCGCCCTATGAGCGTCTCGCCGGCCTCGTCGCGTTCGCCGCGCGTGCGGCGCGGCGGCATCGCGGTCTTCCTGGTGATCGCGTTCGGCGTGACCTGGGCGCTGTGGCTGCCGCTGGCGGCGCAGGCGATGTCCACCGGACTCGACCGGATGCCGTGGACGTTCTTCGCCGCCTCGGCGGGACCGCTGTGCGGCGCCCTCGCGGCCTCGGCCTGGTCGGGCGGCGGGCCGGGTCTGTCGGCCTGGGGGCGTCGCACGTTCGCGGTGCGCGGCGTCGGCCCTCGCCTTCTCGAGGCCGCGGTCATGCTCGCGCTGTACCTCGCGGCCGGATGGGCCGCCCAGGTGATCACGACCGGCACGTGGCCGGACCCGGCGGCGTTCGGCGTGACCTCGAAGCTCCCCGGGCTGGCGTGGCCTCTCGTCGTGCTGGTGTGGCTTCTGACGTTCGGGGTCGGCGAAGAGGCGGGCTGGCGAGGCTGGCTGTTCCCCGCGCTCTCGGAGCGGCTGTCCCCGCTCCGGGCGGCGCTTCTCGTCGGTGCGGTGTGGATCGCGTGGCACGCGCCGGCGTTCCTGTTCAACCCGACCTACACCGCCATGGGCGCGGGCGCGATCGGCTGGGCGATCGCGCTGCTGTGCGGCTCGCTCCTGCTGTCGTGGATGACCCTTCGAGCCGGCGGCAGCATCGTGCCCGTCCTGGTGTGGCACGCCGGGTTCGACCTGCTGACCGCGGCCGACCAGTCCGCCGGTGCCATCGCCGCGACCATCAGCGCGATCGTGATGGTCCAGGGTGGTGCGGCCGGCGTGCTGCTCTGGCGGCGCGGCCGGCGCCGCACGCCGTAGCGACGCGGGCCGAGGGCGAGCGGCGGCCGCCGCAAGACGCGCCGGCCGGGTCAATGCCGGATCCGTAGAATCGTCCAGGTGATCCCGTTGTTCGACTATGTTCCCGGCATGCCGTGCCCGCATAGTGTCAGTCCGCACCATCCAGACGAGGCCTGATCGCCTGCATTGCAAGGGAGCATGTATGTCCATTTCCGCACGCCGCCGCACCCGAGTGGCGGCCCTCGCGATCGGCGCCGTGGCTGCCATCGCGCTCGCCGGCTGCGCCGCCGGCACCTCGCCCGAGGAGCCCTCCGACGGTGAGCCGGTCGAGATCACCTTCCAGTCGTGGGTGCCCAACATCGACCGCGCCGTCGACGCCTTCAACGACGCGCACGACGACATCCACGTCACGCTCGAGACGATCACCGCCGGACCCGACGGCGGCTACGCGACGATGCTGTCGGCGGTCCAGGCCGGGAATCCCGCGGACGTCGTGCAGCTCGGCTATGACGCGATCCCCGACTTCCTCATCAACGACGCCCTCGAAGACATCACCCCCTACGTCGCCGACTCGGAGGACCTCTTCGTCCCCTGGCAGTGGCAGACCGGGGTGTTCGGCGACAAGGTCTACTCCATCCCGCAGGCGTCGGGTCCGCTCGGCCAGTTCTACCGTGCCGACATCTTCGAGGAGCTCGGCATCGAGTACCCCGAGACCTGGGACGAGTTCTACGAGGCCGCCAAGGTCGTCCGCGCGTCGGACCCGGACCGCTACATCACCGCGTTCGCCTTCAACCAGGCTCCCTGGATGATCGGCCTGGCCCAGCAGGGCGGCGCCAACTGGTTCGTCGCCGAGGACGACGCCTGGTCGGTGTCGATCGACGGCGACGAGACCGCGAAGGTCGCCGAGTTCTGGCAGAAGCTCATCGACGAGGACCTCGTCAAGGTCGAGGCCGACTTCTCCAGCGAGTGGAACGCCGACCTGCAGAACGGCGACATCCTGTCGTGGATCTCGGGCTCGTGGGCCGATGCCATCCTCCGCGGCACGGCTCCCGAGACGAGCGGCTCCTGGGCTGTCGGCGAGCTGCCGCAGTGGAACGCGGGCGAGAACGTGTCGGCCACGTGGGCGGGAGGCTCGGCCAACGCGGTGCTGAAGGGCTCGAAGAACCCCGAGGCCGCGGCCGAGTTCGCCGTGTGGCTCAACTCCAACACCGACAGCGTCAGCATCCTGACCGAGATCGGCGCCGGCTGGCCCTCGATCGTGGACACCGCCGCGATCGCGTCGCTGCAGGACGCCCCCGAGGTGTTCGAGTTCTACGGCGGACAGGACATCTGGGATGTCTTCGCAGAGTCGGACAAGGCCGTCGACACCTCGTGGGCCTGGCCGCCGCTGTCCTCGACGCTGTTCGCCAGCCTGACCGACAACGTCAAGGCCGCCGTCGACGGCGGAACCCCGCTCGTCGACGCGTACGCCGAGACCCAGGCCGACATGGTCGCCGCCCTCACCGAGCGCGGCATCTCCGTCGCCGACTGACACCCGAGGGGGTGGGCCCGCCCGCGCCGGCCCACCCCCTCGCCACCCGGGAGAAGATCCGTGAGCTCCGCCCTCGCCACCCGCCCCCGCCGCCGGCTCCCCGGCGCGGTGTGGGTGCTCATCCTGCCGTTCGCGATCATGTTCGTCGCCTTCTTCGTGGCGCCGATCGTGTACGCGCTGGTGCAGAGCATGTTCACCACGCGCAGCTCCGGCCTCGGCTACGGCGCCCCCGAGACCACGTTCGTCTTCATCGACAACTACGTGCGCGCCCTCTCGGACCCGTCCTTCGTCGAGAGCCTCGGCAGGCTCGTGAGCTTCTCGGCGATCCTCGTGCCGCTGATGGTGCTGACCGCCCTCGGGCTGGCGCTCCTCCTCGACTCCGGGCGCGCTCTCGCCCCCCGCTTCTTCCGGGTCGTCTTCTTCTCGCCGTACGGCGTTCCCGGCGTCGTCGCGACGCTGCTGTGGGGATTCCTCTACGTCCCCGCCACGAGCCCGGTGCTCCAGCTGCTGAGTGCGGCCGGCATCGAATTCGATCCGCTCTCGAGCGGCAACGTGCTCTTCTCCATCGCGAACATCGCGCTGTGGGGATTCGCCGGATACAACATGGTGATCCTCATGGCGGCGCTGAACGCCATCCCGTCCGAGCTGTACGAGGCCGCCCGCGTAGACGGCGCCTCGGGCTGGGCCACCATCTGGCACATCAAGCTGCCGCTCGTGAGACCCTCGATCATCCTCGTGACCGTCTTCACGATCATCGGCACCCTGCAGCTGTTCGTCGAGCCGCTCGTGCTGCGACCGCTCACGACGGCGATCAGCTCGACCTACACGCCGAACCTCGCCGCCTACAACCAGGCGTTCGCGCAGGGGAACCCGAACCTCGCCGCCGCGATGGCCGTCATCGTCGCCCTGCTCGGCTTCGCGTTCTCGTTCGGGTTCCTCCGCCTCGTCAACCGGAAGGGGAGCCGCGCATGGTGACCGTCGACGCCGGTGCCCCCACAGGCGCCACCCGTGCCCTCACCGTGCCCCCGGCGTCGGGAAGGCGACGGCGTCCCGCCCCGCATGCCGCCGGGACGGTGAGCTCCATCGCGATCAACGTCGCCCTGCTGGTCGCGGCGGTGTACTTCCTGCTGCCGCTCGTGTGGGTGCTGATCGCCGCCACCAAGTCGCCGGCCGACCTGTTCGGCACGTTCGGCCTGTGGTTCTCCGACACCCCGCGGGCGTGGGAGAACCTGGTCGCCCTCTTCACCCAGGACGGCGGCTCGTTCACCCGGTGGGTGCTCAACAGCGTGCTGTACTCCGGCGTCGGGGCCTTCGTCGCCATGGTGATCTCCGCCGCGTGCGGCTACGCGATCGCGAAGTTCCCGTTCCGGGGGCGGGAGCTGCTGTTCTCCGTCATCCTCGGCGGGGTCCTCGTGCCGGCCACCGTCATCGCCCTGCCGCTCTACTTCCTGCTGAACACCGTCGGACTCACGGGCACCTACTGGGCCGTGCTGCTGCCGAGCATGGTGAGCCCGTTCGGCGTGTACCTCGCCCGCATCCATGCCAATGCGAGCGTGCCCGACGAGGTGATCGAGGCGGCCCGGCTCGACGGCGCCGGCGACCTGCGGATCTTCGCGTCGATGGCCAGCCGCATGATGATGCCCGCGCTCGTGACGATCTTCCTCTTCCAGTTCGTCACCATCTGGAACAACTACCTGCTGCCGCTCGTGATGCTCAACGACACCTCGACCTTCCCGGTGACCCTCGGGCTCACGCTGTGGAACGGGCAGACCCAGCGCGACCCGATGTTCTACTCGCTGGTGGTCACCGGCTCCGCCGTGTCGGCGCTGCTGCTGGTCGCCCTGATGACGGGGCTGCAGCGGTTCTGGCGCGCCGACCTGACCGCCGGGGCGACGAAGGGCTGACCCGGCCGGCCGCCCTGTGTCGTGCTGTCCGTGGCAAAAGCAGGCTGAGACGACGCACGGCGGCTGTGGGGCCGGATTCGGGTCGATCCGCCCTGCTTTCGCCACGCGAAGCGGGCGGAAGCCGTTGCGCCGGCGGCCGCGCCGGCACGCCCGGCGGTCAGCCCTTGCGGGTCTCGCGGTAGGCGCGGGGGCTCATGCCGTGGGTCCGGCGGAACTGGCGCGAGAAGTAGAACGGATCGTCCAGGCCGATCCGGCGCCCGATCTCGGCGACGGCGAGGGTCGTCGTGTCGAGCAGTTCCCGGGCCCGCGCCATCTTGAGCGCGTTGTGGTGGGCGAGCACGCCGCCGCCGGTGGCCTCCCGGAACAGGGCCGCCAGGTGCGACGGCGACACCCCCACCATCGCGGCCAGCTCCGGCACCTGCACATGCCCGTCGACGCGCTCCTCGAGGTAGCGCATCGCCCGTTCGACAGGGGCGCCCTCGCTGGGGATCACCCGATCCACGGCGAGCTGGGTGAGCAGCCGCCACGCCATGCCCGACGTCGCCAGCAGCCGCACCGGCGTGGTGTCGCGGGCGAGCGAGACCGAGATCTCGTCGAGGAGGGCCGTCACCCTCTCCACGGCCCGCAGCGACAGGGTCACCCGGTCGGGTCGGATGCCGGTGGCCTCCAGCAGTTCGGGCACGTCGGTGCCGCGCACGTGGCACCACCAGATCGTCCAGGGGTCCTCGGCCGAGGCGCCGTAGGAGTGGGGCGTGCCGCCCGGGATGACGATCGCCATCGACGACCCGACCGTGGTGCGGATGCCGGCGGCCTCCACCCATCCGCCGCCGGCGACGCAGACGATGACGATCGTCTCGGCGACGCCGTCGGGACGGTGCCGGCCGTGGTGGTCCGCGTGCGGGAAGTACCCGGCGTCGGTCACGAGCATGCGGCGGGTGACGGGGCGCGCGAGAGCGGCTTCCACCGCAGGACGCGGGACGACGCTCAGCCGCTGCCGGTCGAACCCGTCGGCGCGCTCCGTCGCCGCTGCCGAGGCCCCGGGGGCGCCTGGACTCTCCGTCGCATCCATGCCGGGATTCTGTCACACGATGACCCCGTCACGTCACCATCGGATCGTCCAGGTGCGGTGGGGGATCGCCCATTCCGCCGGCGCGCCGCACCCCATAGTTTTGCCAGGTGATCCCCGACGACGTGACTCCGAGCCGCATCGAGCTGCCCGACGCCCCCGCCGATCAGGCCGCGATCCTCGAGGCCGGGGGTGTCGCGTGCTGGAGCGAGCCGCTGTGGATCGACACGTACGAGCCGGGGGAGCCCGACCCGTATCCGCTGTTCCTCGACCGTCGTGTGTACCAGGGCTCCAGCGGCCGGGTGTACCCGCTCCCGATGATCGACGCCGTCTCGCACGAGAAGGCGCCGCGGCAGTGGCAGGCGATCCACCTCGAGAACGCGTACGTGCGGCTCGTGCTGCTTCCCGAGATCGGCGGGCGGATCCACATCGGCTACGACAAGGTCGCCGGTTACGACTTCTTCTACCGCAACAACGTGATCAAGCCCGCGCTCGTCGGGCTCGCCGGGCCCTGGATCTCGGGCGGCGTCGAGTTCAACTGGCCGCAGCACCACCGGCCGGCGACGTTCCTGCCGGTCGACTCCCGCATCGCGCGCGAGGACGACGGCGCCGTCGTCGTGTGGCACAGCGACCTCGATCCGCTGCAGCGGATGCGCGGCCTCCACGGGGTGCGGCTGCGTCCGGGCTCGTCGGTGATCGAGCTGGAGGCCGAGCTCCACAACCGCACCGACGTGCCGCAGACGTTCCTGTGGTGGGCGAACGTCGCCGCGAGGGTGCACGAGCAGTACCAGTCGTTCTTCCCCGACGACGTCGCCTACGTCGCCGACCACGCGCGCCGCGCCATCACCGCCTTCCCCCGCGCCGACCGGCCGTATTACGGCGTGGACTATCCGGCGCTCGCCGCCCAGCCGGGCCGCGCCGATGCGGATCGCATCGACATCTACAGCAACATCCCGGTGCCGACCTCGTACATGATCACCGACACCGACGACGACTTCTTCGGCGGATACGACCACGCCGCCGATGCGGGATTCGTGCACTGGGCCGATCGCGCGATCTCGCCGGGCAAGAAGCAGTGGACGTGGGGCGACGGCGAGATCGGACGCGCCTGGGACGACCAGCTCACTGACGGCGACGGGCCGTACGTCGAGCTGATGGCCGGCGTCTACACCGACAACCAGCCCGACTTCAGCTGGCTGCTCCCGGGCGAGACGAAGCGGTTCTCCCAGTTCTGGTTCCCGATCCATGCGACCGGGCCCGTGCGCCAGGCCACGACCGACGCAGCTGTCGGCATCACGGCCGCGGAGGGTGGCACGCGGGTGACGGCGCTCGCCACGCGTGTCCGCGCCGGTGTCGCGGTCGCCGTGCGGTGCGACGGCGAGGAGCTGACGCGCTGGACGGTCGACCTCGGCCCCGATCGGCCGTTCGCGGGCGTCGTCGGGATCGATCCCGAGACGCCCGGCCTGGAGGTGTCTGTCGAGGATGCCGGCGAGCCCCTCGTGATCTGGCGCTCGCGCGCGGGGGAGGCGGCGTTCGCCGAGCCGTGGCTTGCCACCGCGCCCGACGCGCCCGAGGAGATCGCTTCGGCCGACGAGCTCTACGCAACCGCCGTGCACCTGCTGCAGTACCGTCATCCGTCGCGGTCGGCCGAGCCGTACCTGCGCGAGACCCTCCGCCGCGACCCCGCCGACACGCGCGCGGCGACCGCGCTCGGGGCGTGGCACCTGCACCGCGGCGAGTACGCCGACGCCGCGGCCGTGCTCGACGTCGCGATCGAGCGCCTGACGCGCCGCAACCTCAACCCGCGCGACGGCGAGGCGGTCTACCTGCGTGCGCTGGTCGCCGAGCGCCTGGGTGACGACGAGGGTGCCGACCGCTGGTTCGCGAAGGCGTCGTGGAACGCGGCGTTCGCACCGTCGGCCGCACTCGGTCGCGCGCGGCTGGCGCTGCGGGCCGGTCGGGCGGACGCGGCGCGGCGCCTCGCGCGTGCGGCGGGTCCGATCCCGGAGGCACGGCGCCTGGAGGCACTGGCGCTCGCCCGGCAGGGCTCGCCCGCCGAGGCGGCGCGGATGCTCGACGCGCTCGCGGAGGCGGATCCCCTCGATCCCGCTCTCCGCGCGCTCCGTGGGGAGGCCCTCGCGCTCGACGCGAAGATGCCGCTCGAGGTGGGGGCCGAGCTCGCCCGCGCCGGGGCGTACGCCGAAGCTCTCGCGGCCACCGACGTCGTGAGCGACGCCACGCCTGCCGCGGGGCTGGCGGGGCCGATCCGCGGGTACCTGCGGGCCGCGTGGCTCGATCGTTCCGGCCGTGCCGCCGAGGCCGCCGCCGAGCGCCGTGCCGCCGCGGCGACGCCGACGGAGCTGGCCTTCCCTGCCGGGCTCGACCAGTACGACGCCCTCGTCGCGGCCGTCGCCGCCGACGATGCGGATGCCGTCGCCGCCGGCCTCCTCGGCATGTGGCTGCTCGACGCCGGTCGCACCCGCGACGCCCTCGTGCGGCTCGGCGCCGCCGCCGAGGCGGGATCGACCGATCCGGTCGTGTGGCGGAACCTCGCGATCGCCCTCGTCGTCGCCGCGCATGAGGAGGACGCCGCCGACGCCGCCCTCGCCCGCGCGCTGGAGCTGCGCGCCGACGCTCGACTCGTGGTCGAGCGGGATGTGCTCGCGGTCCGGCGTGGGCTCGACGCCCGGGAGCGGCTGGCGCTGCTCGAGCGGCATCCGGAGCTGCTCGACCGGCGCGACGACCTCGCCGTGCGCCACGCGGACCTCCTGCTCGACGTCGGACGCGTCGACGAGGCGTGGCAGCTGCTCACCACGCGGCGCTTCCGCCCGTTCGAAGGCGGCGAAGGGCGGGTGATCGCCGCGTTCGACCGCGCCGCCTGCCGGCGCGCCGAGGCAATGCTCGTCGATTGCCCCGCCGAAGCCGCCGCCCTGCTGGAGGCGGGCCTCGTGCCGCCCCGGTCGCTGGGCGAGGGAAGGCATCCCGCCGAGCGTCCCGTGCAGCGGTGGGTGCTGCTCGGGCACGCGCGCGCCGCCGCCGGAGACCTCGACGGGGCACGCGCGGCGTGGCGGGCCGCCGTCGCACCGACGCCTCTCGCCGTCGCGCCCCGTGCCGCCGACGCGTCGACCTACTGGCGCGGGGTGGCCCTCGTGCACCTGGGGGAGCGTGCCGCAGCCGAGGCGGAGTGGGCGGCGCTCGATGCCCGCGCGGCGGAGCTGCGTGCAGCCCGCGACGAGGTCGACTACTTCGCCACCTCCGTGCCCGAGCTCACCCTGTTCGATGTCGGCACCGCGTCGGTGCGCGCGGCCGCCGCGGCGGAGCTGGAGCGCCTGGCCGTCGCCGGGCGCGCGTACGAGCCGGCGCCGCCGGGCGGTGTGCTCGCCTCGATCGGAGAGGATGGAACCCGTGGCTGACCGCTATCTGGGCTCCGGGACGATCGAGCGTGACGAACGGCCCCTCACCGGGCCGGTGCCCGCGCACCTGCCGCCGCGACTGACGATCACGCTGTGGGACTTCTCCTGGTACACGCAGGCCGGTCCCGGTCAGCCGTACGAGGACATCGATACGGCCGTGGCCGATGCGGCGAGCCTCGGCTACAACGCCATCCGGATCTGCGCCGCGCCGCTGCTGCTGTTCGGCGGGCTGGGGCTCGACGACCTCGCCGGTGCGCTCGAGATCGAAGGCCTCGGGGCGTCGCCCGGTGGCGGCTTCTACGGTCAGCGCACCCGCTGGTACGACACCCCCGGCGGGTACACGATCGACGTGCGCGCCAGACTGCGCGAGCTGTTCGAGGCCGCCGCCCGCCACGGGATCGTGGTGATCCTCGCCAGCTGGGAGTACCAGCAGTCGCCGGCGTTCGCCGCGTCGCCGCGGTGGTTCGAGGCGATCGACGCCGTCCCGCTGGAGCAGCGCTACCGACTGCTCGCTCGGGCGTGGGACCGGATGATCGAGTGGCTCACGGCCGAGGGACACCGCGCGCGCATCGCCCTCGTCGAGCTGCACAACGAGGTGGACTTCTCGATCCTGCCGGCGCTCGAGGACGGGGGAGCGGACGAGGTCCGGTGGCTGCGGGAGCGGCATCCCGACCTGTTGGTGACCGCCAGCTACGGCAAGCCGCCGCACCTCGACATGCACAGCCTCCCCGACGGGCTCGGCGCCGCGCAGTTCCACGTGTACAGCTACGGGGTGCTCGACGCGCTGCAGCAGCGGATCGACATCCGCTCGGAGGGGAGCGAGGGGTTCCCGAACGCGGAGCTGCGTGCGCTCCTGCGTGACGACGCACCGCCTGTCGACGCGTACGGGCGTGCGGCGGACTGGAAGTTCCGGGCGACCGTCATCACCGACCAGATGGTCTACGGGTACGACTGGGTCGACCCGCAGAAGTGGGACGCGTGGCTGGTCGAGCACTATCCGCCCTACGAGCACGTGATGCTGCGCGAGATCGCCTCGCGCACTATCGCCATCGCGCGGTGGGCGCGCTGGCAGCAGGTGCCGGCGATCGTCGGCGAAGGATGGGTCGGCTACACGCCGCTCCACGGCGACTTCGAGGAGGGCGGGATCGGCCGCGCGCTCGCCGAGCACGGGGTGCGGACGGCGCTCGCGCACGGCGTGTGGGGGGTGGTGCTGTGCTCCAACGCCGCGCCGCATCACCCGATGTGGCAGCTGAGGGAGTGGCAGGCGGCGCTCAACGCCGAGATCCTCGCCGCCGACGCCCGATAGACTCGGGGAGCCAGCCTCTGTAGCTCAATGGAAGAGCAGTTCCGTCCTAAGGAAACGGTTGGGGGTTCGAGTCCCTCCAGGGGCACCACAGCTCACACAGTCTCGCCTCTCCCCGGCGCGACCGCCCGGGCGACGATGAGCGCGGCGGGGATGTGCCCCGCGGCCAGCGCGGCGGCCGAGGCGGCGATCCAGGGGTTGCCGAGCCACCCCGCGGCGCTGAAGAAGACGATCACCGGCAGGATCGCCATCGGGACGGGCACGGTCCACAGCGATCCGTAGAGCGCTGTCAGCGGCCGGCCCGTGAGCAGGTAGCGCACCCAGAGCGCGTAGTAGGCGGCCAGCGCGATGGTGAGGGGAATCAGCCAGCCTGCGGCGACGGTGCCGGGCGCGGTAATCGCGGGCACGACGAGGCAGGCGGCCTGGCCGGCGCGTTCGAGCCACGTCAGGGCGACCGGCACGTGCACGGCGGGAAGAGGCGGGCGCGGCGGGAGCCGGATCAGCAGCAGGCTGGGCGCCAGCACGGCGAGCCCGACGGCCAGCCCATACCCGGAGAACCCCACGCCGGGAACGTACCCCGTCGCCCTCCCGCCCGCCCCGGGCGGCGGCCGTGAAAGACCGCCGCCCCGGCTGGCGTCAGGCGGCCGACTCGCCCTTCGTGGCGGCGAGCTCGCGGCCGTAGGCGACGGCTTCGACCTCGGCCTTGGCCTTCAGTGCGGCGGCGGCATCCGCGAAGGCATCGAGCGCCGGGTTCACGCCGACGAGGGTGAACGGGCGCTCGACGACGCGCAGGTCGAGGCCCCAGACGTCCTCGAGCACGCGGCGGAGCCATCCGGTCGAGTGGTCCCAGCCTTCCTTCGGGGTGCCGGGTGCGTAGTTGCCGCCGAGCACGGTGACGAGAGTGGCGGGCTTGCCGCGCAGCGCCGTTCCCTGCGGGTCGATGCGCGGGTCGGTGTAGGCCAGGTCGAACCATGCCTTGAAGTGCTGCGAGACGCCGTAGTTGTAGAGCGGCACGGCGAACAGCAGCGCGTCGGCGGCGATGAGCTCGTCGGCGAACGTCGTCGCGAGGCTCAGCGCCTCGCGCTGACGGTCGGTGCGGTCGGCCTCCGCGGCGAACTTCGCGGTGACGACGTCCGCCCAGGCGGTCGCGGGGACCGGGTCGGCGCCGAGGTCGCGACGCGTCACGGTCGAGTCGGGGTGGGCGGCGACCCACTCCTGCTCGACGAGGTCGGCGAGCGAACGGCTGGCGCTCGACGCGGGGAGGATGCTGGCATCCAGGCGGAACAGCGACATGACACTCCAATCAAGAAATCCGAGTCGCTAAGAAAAACAGAGCGACTAGCGAGACTCTAGCACGGGTAATCTGGGGTCATGCCCGAGTCGACGACGAATGGTGAGCACGCTGAGTGCGATGCCGCGGTGACGCTCGCCTTCTCGGTGCTGGGCAAGCGGTGGAACGGCATGATTCTGTCGTCGCTGGGCGCGGGCGCCACGACGTTCGTCGGTCTGCGACGCGCCGTGTCCGGCATCAGCGACACGGTGCTGTCGGATCGCCTGGCGGAGCTGACCGCGGCCGGACTCGCCGAGCGCGCGGTCGACGCCGGCCCCCCGATCGCGGTGGCGTACGAACTCACCGACGCCGGCCGTCGCCTGCTTCCCGTGCTCGACCAGCTCGGCGCCTGGGCCCGTGAGAACCTGGCCCCCGCCCCCTGACGGGCTCGCGCCCGTCTCCGCCGTGCGAATGTGGCGCGACTGAGGGTCAACCGCGCGAGGAGACCCGCTTCTGCGCCACTTTCATCGGGCTGCGGGCGCCGATGGCACGAAGGCTTGCCAGCCATACGACAGGGCCGGCCACGGGAACGAGTGTGATCAGCAAGATCGAGCCCCAGAGTCCCTCCGTTCGTCGACGTGCGACCAGTACGATCAGCGCAACGCCAGCGAGCAACACGTGGGCCGTGAGCACGCCGGCCCACACGACGTCGATCAGCGTGGGGAGGAGCGGGTTCACCATCGCACACGTTTCCTCATTCAAGGGCCCAATCCGGTTCACAAGAGCATCTCATGAATGCCTCCTCGACCGCAGCATCCCCGTGACGGCTCGATCCGGGCGCACGAATGTGGCGCAAATGGGGGTCACATCACGCGGGAAGCCCCCAGATGCGCCACATTCGCCGAGCGCCGGGCCAGGCGGGGCTCAGGGGCGGGCGGGGAGAGGGGGCCAGACCACCAGCAGGAAGGCGGCGATCGGGCCGAGGAAAGCGGTCAGGAGGAACCAGACCCAGGGTGAGCGGTTGCGGGTGCGGGCCAGCCCGCCGGCGAGGATCGCCACCGACAACCACATGGCCGACACGAGAGTGGTGAGAGAGGTCAGTTCCTGCATCCCTCGACCCTAGCCACGCGCGGCGACCGGCCGCGCCGCACGACCGCCGCGGGCCGAGGATCCGTGCTTGTCGGCGCGCGCGACCAGCCGATAGCGTGAGCCTGTTGTCGCGCGCTGCTGGGGAGCGCGGCCGCTTCTGGGGGAAGCAATGAACGCACTCGCGCGCGCGAAGTCCACGGTCATCACGGTGGCGGCGGTCGCACTGGCCTCGCTGATCGTTTCGGGATCGGCGGTCGCGGCATCGGCGGCCGACACCGCGTCGATCTCGGGCACGGTGCGCGACGAGGGCGCTGCGCCGATCGCCGGCGTTCGTGCCGAGCTGTACGCGGAGATGTCGTGGGGCTGGGGCTATGTCACGAGCACCCTCACGAACGCCTCGGGCGGCTTCTCCTTCCCGGGCCTTCCGTCCGACGACTACACGATCTCCTTCGCCCCGGGCGAGGGTCAGAACTACCTGCCCGAGTGGTGGGACGACAAGCCCGACCGTGACGCGGCTGCGACGATCTCCCTCGCCGGAGGCCACACGCGCACCGGACTCGTCGCCACACTGGCGACCGGCGCCTCGATCAGCGGCACGGTGTCCACCACCTATCTCTCCGGCGGACCGAGCGCGATCGCGGCCGTCTGCGCGGTCGGCCGGACCACCGACGCCAACGCGTGCGACTTCGAGGTGGATGCCGACGGCTCGTACACGCTCGCCGGTCTCCCGGCCGACGACTACACGATCGCGTTCGGCGGCGAGGGCGGCTGCGGCGAGTACGAGGTGGGCGACGAGTGGCTGTGGTCGTGCCGTCGCGCGGTGTACTGGTCGCAGAAGCCCAGTGCGCAGTCGGCCACCGTCCTGACGCTCGCCGACCACGAGCAGCGCACCGGCGTGGACCAGGACTTCGACTACGCCGACGGCGTCCTCATCTACCCGAGGATCACGGGCACGCCGGCAGTCGGCAAGACGCTCACCGCAGCCCGCGGATCCTGGGATGCCGGCACGACGGTGCGTTTCCAGTGGCGGGCGGACGACGTGCCGATCGACGGAGCGGCGAGCTCGAAGCTCACCCTCACCGCATCGCAGCTCGGCAAGCGGATCAGCGTGTCCGTCTTCGGCCGCACCCGTCCGGCCGAGACGCCCGACTCCTACGACACATGGGAGAGCACCGGCTGGACCATGGACGACAAGGTCGCCGCGGGGACGCTGGTGGCGGCGAAGCCGGCCGTCTCGGGGACGGTCGCCGTGGGGAGCACGCTCGCGGTGAAGCGCGGCACGTGGTCCCGCGGGACGTCCTTCTCCTACCGCTGGTACGCGAACGGCGTCGCCATCTCGAAGGCGACCGGGTCGACGTTCACGCTGACGAAGGCGCAGGCGGGCAAGAAGATCTCGGTGAAGGTGACGGGGTCGAAGAAGGGGTACGCCTCCCGGTCGGTGACGTCCTCGGCGACGGCGAAGGTGATGACGGCTGGGAAGCCGTCGATCAGCGGGACGGTCGCGGTCGGCAAGAAGCTGACGGCGAAGCCGGGTGCGTGGACGAAGGGGACGACGTTCACGTACCGGTGGTACGCGAATGGGAAGGCCATCAGCAAAGCGACGACCTCGACGCTGAGCCTGTCGTCGTCGCTGCGGGGCAAGAAGATCACGGTGAAGGTCACGGGGAAGAAGTCCGGCTACGCGACGGTGACGAAGGCCTCGAAGACCACCGCCCGCGTCCGCTGACACGCGACCGGAGCACCGTCGTCCCCCGGACGTCGGTGCCGGCGCGCGCCGTGCCATGATCGACGTCAGCACGGCCGCACGCCCCACCCGGCGGGCGGCGCGCAGCCGGCTGCCTGCGAAAGAGAGGTCCCCGCGTGTCCGACAGCCCCTCGTCGTACGGGATGAGCCGCCCCGACGTCGGCGCCGACGGCATCCCCGTGTTCGCGCGGGAGCGGTTCGGCCTCGACGCCTCGGTCTCGGAGCTCGGCAGCAACCAGGACCGCAACTTCCTGCTCGCGGGTGCGGACGGTCGGCGCCACCTGCTCAAGGTCGACAACCCCGTCTTCCGGGCCGAGGAGATCGAGGCGCAGACCCGCGGGCTCCAGCACCTCGCCGCGCACGGTGTGCTCGCCCCCGAGCCGGTGCCGGGGGTCGACGGTGCGATGCTCCAGCCGCTCGACACCCCTGCCGCCGCGTACCGCGCACGGCTGCTCACCTTCGTCGAGGGCGCCCCCCTGGCCGACGCGGTGCGGCTCGGCCACCACGATGCGCGGCGCCTCGGCGCCCTCGGCGCGCGTCTCGATGCGGCGCTCGTCGACTTCGCCCATCCGGGCCTCGACCGGCACCTCCAGTGGGACATGCGCCGCAGTCGCGCCGTCATCGACGAGCTGCTGCCGTCCGTGACCGACACGGCGCTGGCGGAACGCCTGCGCCGCGCGGCCGAGACGGCGTGGGAGCGCGTGCAGGCGGTCGCGAGCGGCCTGCCGGTCGCCCCGATCCACGGCGACCTGACGCCCGACAACGTGGTGCGCACCGCCGACGACCGGCTCGCGGTGATCGATTTCGGCGACCTCGCGCTCGGCTGGCGGGTGGCCGAGATCGCGGTCACGGCGTCGGGGCTGCTCACCCGTGCGGACGGCGACGCCGCGCTCGCCCTGAGCGCCGTCCAGGCGTACGCCGAGATCGTGCCGCTGACACCGGACGAGGTCGCGGCGCTGTGGCCGCTGGTCGTGCTGCGCGGGTGCGTGCTCGTGGTCAGCGGCATGCATCAGGGCGCCCTCGACGCCGACAACGACTACGTGCAGGAGCGGCTCGCCGAGGAGCTCGGCGTGTTCGAGACCGCGGTGTCGGTCGACATCGACCTGGCCGCCGCGACGATCGCGGGTCTGCTGGGCCACGACGCCGCACCGCCGCCGGCCGGGCCGTTCACGCCGATGATCGATGCCGCGGCCGTCATGATCGACCTCGCGCCCGAGAGCCCGCTCATGGCGGGCGGCGTCTGGCGGGACGGAGACGGGGCCAGAGAGCGCCTGATCGCCGCGCATCGCAGCCCTTCCGGCGCAGTCGCGCTGCCGCACGGCAGACCCGACCTGACCCGGGCGCAGCCGCTCGGCGACGCGCCGCCGTCGAATGTGCCGCTGGGTGTGGCCGTCGATCTGCCGCCCGGCACGATCGTCCGCGCTCCCAGTGACTCAGAGGTCACCGAGGTCGCGCCCGACGCTCTCGTGCTGAGGTTCGCGGGCACGGCGGTGCGGGTGCACGGCGTCGCCCCCGGCGTCTCCGCCGGCCGGGTCTCCGCCGGCGAGGCGCTCGGGCGCACCGCCGGGCGCTTGCGTGTCGTGTGGAGCCCGGCGGCCGCGCCCCAGCCGCCGGAGTGGGCTGCCGAGCCGTGGGCCACCGGCTGGCGGCGCCTCACCCACGACCCCGCGGCGCTTCTCGGCCTTCCCGCCCTGACACCGTCGCCGACCGCGCGCGCCGAGGGGGAGCGGAAGGCGCGCGTGTTCGCCGCCGCCCAGGAGCACTACTACGCGCAGCCGCCCCTCATGGTCCGCGGCTGGCGCAGCCACCTGATCGACTCGACCGGACGTCCCCACCTCGACATGGTCAACAACGTGTCGAGCATCGGCCACGCCCATCCCCGGCTCACGGCCGCCGTGGCGCGGCAGCTGGACACTCTCAACACCAACTCGCGGTTCCTGTATCCGCAGATCGCGCAGCTCAGCGAGCGTCTGCTGGCGACCATCCCGTCTGGCGACTTCGACACCGTCCTGCTCGTCAACAGCGGCACCGAGGCGGTCGACCTCGCGCTGCGGCTCGCCATGATCGCCACCGGACGACGCGACGTCGTCGCGGTGCGGGAGGGCTATCACGGCTGGACCTACGCGGCGGACGCGGTGTCGACCTCGGCCTTCGACAACCCGCACGCGCTGGACTCCCGCCCCGACTGGGTGCACATCGCCGACGCCCCCCACCCCCTCCGCGGGGTGCATCGCGGGCCCGCCGCCGGGGAGGCGTACCTCCGCGACCTCCGCGCGCAGCTGCAGGGGCTCGTGGACGCGGGCCGCCCGCCCGCCGCGTACATCGCCGAACCGGTCCACGGCAACGGCGGGGGAGTGATCCCGCCCGCGGGCTACGTCGCCGGGGCCTACGAGGCGGTGCGGGAGATCGGCGGGCTCGCGATCGCCGACGAAGTGCAGGTGGGGCTCGGCCGACTCGGGCGATCCTTCTGGGGCTTCCTCGATCAGGGCGCCGTGCCCGACATCGTCGTGACGGCCAAGGCCCTCGGCAACGCCTACCCCGTCGGCGCCGTGATCACCCGTCGCGAGATCGCCGACGCGCTCGGGCGCGAGGGGCAGTTCTTCTCCTCCGCCGGCGGCGCTCCGGCCTCGTGCGCGGCCGCGCTCGCCGTGCTGGACGTGCTCGAGGACGAAGCGCTGGTCGACAACGCCCGCGTCGTCGGCGACCAGCTGCGGCGCGACCTGGAGGCGCTCGCCGACCGTCATCCGCTCATCGGCGCGCTCCACGGCACCGGGCTCTATCAGGGGGTCGAGCTCGTCACCGACCACGAGGCGCTGACCCCCGCGGTGTGGCAGACGGCCGCGGTGTGCGAGCGCATGCGGGAGCGCGGCGTCATCGTGCAGCCCACGTCGGAGCGCCAGAACGTCCTCAAGATCAAGCCGCCGCTCACCCTCACGAGCGAGGAGGCGTCGTACGTGGTGCGCATGCTGGACCTCACGCTGGAGGAGATCGGCTGACCGCGCCGCGTCCCGGTCCGTGCTCGCACGACCTCGGGCCCGTGCGATACGCTCCGGGCATTCCTGCTCGTGCGACGGGGCACCTTCCTCCCGAAGGGACGGCGCCCATGACCACATCCGCTGCGCGGCTGCGCACCCTGCTCGGCGGCGTGTTCGCCGTCGCGCTGGCGCTGGTCGGGGTCGCTTCGATCGCCTACCTCGGCGGCCTCGTGCTGGGCGTCGGGTCGCGATGGGGCCTGTTCGCGGGTGCGCTCGCGCTTCCTCGGGTGGTGCTCGCGGTGCTCACGGCGCTGGCGCTCGCGACCCTCCTGTTCGCCTGGGCGGCCGGGATCCGGCGGCGGACCTTCCTGATCGGGGGCGGCGCGCTCGTGACGGTGCTCGCCGTCGCGCTCGTGGTGCACGTCGTGATCGTCGCGCCGACCCGCACGGTCGCACAGCTCCCGGTCGCGGCCGGCAAAGACGCGATCCGCGTGCTCGCATGGAACGTGCGGCACGGAGACGTCGACGCGGCCGCACGCGCCCGGCTGGTGCGCGACACGGCCGCCGACGTCGCCGTGTTCCCCGAGCTCACGATGGAGCAGGCCACCGCCGGCGGCGTTCCCGACGGCTACCAGCTGCTCGGACAGCCCGGGATCGCGATCGTCGTCCTCGTCGCCGATCGCCTCGGCCCGTACCGCGTCGTCGACGCCGACGACGGCGGAACCGGCATCGTGCTCGCTCCCGACGACCCCGATGCCGCCCTGCCGCGCATCGTCGCCGTCCACGTGATGCGGATCTCGCTCAGCTGGGGCAGCCGGATGTGGACCGACGGCCTCGACTGGGTGGCCGAGCAGTGCGCGGCCGACGACGTCATCGCGCTCGGCGACTTCAACGCGAGCGTCCGGAACATGCCGGGCGGGCGCCTCGGGGGGTGCGCGACGGTCGAGGGCCTGGCGCCGTCGTGGCCGACGTCGGTGTCCCCCCGGTGGGGAGGGGCGATCGACCACATCATGGTCGCTCCGGACCGGCGCGCGTCCTACGCGGCGACCCTGGAGGTGCCGGGAGCGTCCACCGACCACCGGCCGGTCTTCGCCGAGGTGGTGCGCGCGGACTGAGGGATACGCTCCCGCGGACGGCCGTCCGGCGGCGCGGTCCCGTAGCCCGTGCGCCGCCGCGGGGCAACCCCCTCGCCGCGCGCACCGGCGCCGAGGAGGGTGGGCCGCATGACCACCGACTCCGATCTCCCCGCCGGCAGTGCGGACATCCCCTCCGCCGACCTCCCCGACGACGCCTTCCAGCCCGAGACGCAGGGCGCCGATCCCGTCGACGCCGAACTGGGCGAGGACGGTCAGGGCGACCTCGCCCCCGAGGACCTCGGCGACGAGCGACCCGGCGACGACTCCGAGGCGGAGGCGACGCCGCAGGACCTGCGGACCGAGCTTCCGGGCGACGCGTCCGATCCCGCCGCCGGCATTCCCCCCGTGGGCAGCGCATGAAGGCCCTGACCTGGCAGGGGCGCCGCAAGGTCGAGGTGCTCGAGGTCCCCGATGCGCGCCTCCAGAAGACCACCGATGCGATCATCCGCGTCACCTCCACCGCGATCTGCGGATCCGACCTCCACCTGTACGAGCTGTTCGGCGCCTACCTGGACCGGGGCGACATCCTCGGGCACGAGACGATGGGCGTCGTCGAGGAGGTCGGCAGCGACGTGCACACCCTCCGGGTGGGGCAGCGCGTCGTCATCCCGTTCAACATCGCCTGCGGCGAGTGCTTCATGTGCGAGCGGGGACTCCAGTCCCAGTGCGAGACGACGCAGGTGACCGAGTACGGCTCGGGCGCATCGCTGTTCGGGTTCACGAAGCTGTACGGGCAGGTCCCGGGCGGCCAGGCAGAGTACCTGCGCGTGCCCCTCGCCGACTACAACACCATCCCGGTCGGCGACGATCTCCCCGACGACCGCTACCTGTTCCTGAGCGACATCCTTCCGACGGCCTGGCAGGGCGTGAACTACGCGCACGTGCCCGAGGGCGGGACTCTCGCCGTGGTCGGGCTGGGACCGGTGGGGCAGTTCGCCGCCCGCATCGGCCGTCACCACGGCTACGACGTGATCGGCGTCGACCCGGTGCCCGAGCGGCGCGCCCTCGCGGAGCGTCACGGGATCCGGTCGGTCGGCGATGAGCACGCCGTGGATGCGATCCGTGACGCGACCGCCGGCCGCGGCGCCGATGCGGTGGTCGACGCCGTCGGGATGGAGGCGCACGGCAACCCCGTGGTCGCAGCCGCCCACCATGCGATCGGATCGCTCCCCGGCGCGATCGCGCAGCCTCTCATGGAGACGGCGGGTCTCGACCGGACGGCGGCGCTCATGAGCGCGATCGACATGGTGCGACGCGGCGGAACGGTCTCCATCAGCGGCGTGTACGCGGGCGAGGCCGACCCGATGCCCATGAAGACCCTGTTCGACAAGCAGGTGACCCTGCGGATGGGGCAGTGCAACGTGAAGCGCTGGACCGACATGCTGATGCCGCTCGTCGAGGCGGACGACGATCCGCTCGGCACCGAGGACCTCGTCACCCATCGCCCGCATCTCGCGGACGCCGCGGCGCACTACGACCTCTTCCAGAAGAAGGCCGACGGCTGCATCAAGGTCGTCCTCCAGCCCTGACGGAGCGGTTCGGCCGAGCCGGGCGGAGGGGGAGGGCCGCGTCGGCGCTAGCATCCAGGCATGCCCCTCCACCCGACTCTGCGCGCCCATCTCGATGAGCTCAACCCGCGTGCCGAGGAGGCAGCCCGCGCGGGCGTCGTGGCGACCCCGGAATCGGCGCGCGCCGCGCTGGCCGCGCTCGCCGGGTTCGCGGCGGCCCCGGTCGACGTGGCACGGGTGGATGACGCGGTCATCGCCGGGGTGCCCGTGCGACGCTACGTACCCGTGCCCGACGAGGAGCGCGACGTCGTCCTGTTCGTCCACGGCGGCGGCCATCTCGCCGGCGACCTCGACGTGTACGACTTCTCCGCGCGGCGGACCGCGGCCGCGACCGGGATGGTGGTCGTGTCGGTGGACTACCGGCGAGCACCCGAGGCGCCGTTCCCGGCGGGGCTGACCGACGTCTACGCGGTGCTGCGCGCGCTCCCGGAAGGAATCGACGGGATCCCGACGACCGGGCACGTGCACGCGATGGCCGATTCCGGCGGCGCCGCCAAGGTGGCATCGATCGCGATGCGCGTCGCCGCGGGCGAGTGGATCTCGCCCATCCGGCGCCAGGTGCTGCTCTACCCCAGCCTGGACTACACGATGAGCGGCGCGAGCCTGCGCGAGCTCGGGACGGGTCACCTGCTGACGGCGGAGCGGGTCGCGTGGTACTTCGACCACTACTTCCCGGCGGACGCCGACAGGCGCGCCGCGTCGCCGCTGTCCGGGCCGTACGCGGCCGACATGCCCGAGACGCTCGTGATCGCGGCCGAATACGACCCGCTGCGCTCGGAGGCCGAGGAGTACGTCGCGCGGGCCCGGGCGGCCGGTGCGCCCGTGAGCCTGGTCGTCGCGCCGGGGATGATCCACGCGTTCGCGTTCTTCGAGACGCTGATCCCGCACGAGACCGACAGGCTGTACGGCATCGTCGGGCGCTTCCTCCGCGAGGGCGTGGCACCCGGCGCGTGGTGAGCGCGCGCCGGGTACTCGCAGGTCAGCGCAGCTGCTTGCGTAGGAACACCTGCGCCGTGCCGTCGCCCTGGTCGATCCGCTCCGTCTCGACGTAGCCGCAGCTGCGGTACAGGCGCAGGTTCGCCTCGCTGAGGCTCCCGGTGAACAGCTCCGCCTCGGCGGCCGTGCTGGCTGCTTCGGCCCGTGCGAGCAGGCGGCGGCCGATTCCCTCGCCCTGCATGTCCGGCGCGATGGCGATCCGGCCGATCAGCAGCACGTCGTCCGCCTCCCGGCAGCTGAGCGCACCCACGAGCCGGCCGTGCCGGCGTGCGACCCACCCCTGACCGCCGGAGATGTCCGCTTCCAGCTGCTCGAGGGTCTGGGTCAGGGGCGCCGTGTCGGCGGCGCCGTAGATCTGCGCCTCGCTGACGAAGGCGGCGCGCTGCACGGTGAGCACCTCGCCCGCGTCGGCCACGCGCATCGGCTCGATGCGGATGCCGTCCGCGGGGCGCTCGGTCGCGCCGGTGGCCGACCCGTCGAGCGCGCTGCGGATCGCCTCGACGGCGGCCCTCACGCTCTGCTCGACCACGTCGGCCGGATCGCCGTCGAAGCGGTGTGAGGCGGTCTCGACGCCGGCCGCGGTGGCGATCCCGAGGTGCACCTCGCCCGCGGGGTGGCTGCCTTCGGGGTCGGGTCCCCCGACGCCGGTGACCGAGACGCAGACGTCGACGCCGAGGAGGGTCCGTCCCCCCGTGGCGAGCTGCGCGGCGCAGTCCGGCGTGGCCGGGTCGGTGCCCGGTGCCACGCCCAGCACCGCTTCCTTCGTGGACATCTGGTAGGCGACGACGGCGCCGCGGAACCACCCGGCGGCGTCGCTGCCGCGGCCGAGCGCGCTGGCGACCGCACCGCTGGTCAGGGATTCGACGGCGCCGACGGTGGCGCCGAGGTCCTGCACGCGGCGGGCGATCTGCTCGACCGTCGCCTCGACCGGATCCACGCTCATGGGCGGTCGTCCTCCGGCTCCGGCTCGGGGATCGCCGAGAGGCCCGCCGGCGAATGCGTGGCGGCCGACAGCGCATCGAGCCACGCGCGGTTGAGGCGCTGCGGGCGGTGACGGTCGAAGGTGAACGCCAGGCTCGATGCGGGCGACATCCACACGGACGTGCGCCCGCCGCCGTCGTCGAGCGGATTGGCCCAGGTGAAGGTGAACGGCTCCCGTCGCCGCAGCTTGTCGCCGATCACCACCTGGAGATGCGCGAGTGTGCGGTCGTCGATGACGAAGCGCACGGCGCCGTCGTATACCAGTCTGCCCATATGTCCGCTCCCAGACCACGATGACCGCGCTTCGACCCCCCGCTCCACCGATGTCCGTGCAGCGAAGGGGAGGTCCCCCCGGCGAACCGGGCGGCTCATCGGTGCGCGCGCAGCGTCTGCGCGGGGTTCACGCCGTATGCCGCGCGGTAGTGGGCGGCGAAGCGCGAGGGGTGCTCGAAGCCCCAGCGACGGGCGATCTCGGCGACGGTTCCGCCCTCGGGGTCCGAGAGGCTCCGGTGCGCCCCCGACAGGCGGGCACGGCGCAGCCACTCCGTGGGCGTCGTGTCCACCGCGCGCCGGAAGGCGTACTGCAGGCCTCGCGTGGAGATCCCGGCGGCGAGGGCGACGTCGTCCACGGTGATGGGCTCGTGCGCGTGCTCCTCGATGAAGGCCATCGCCCGGCGCACCGTGGCGGGGGCCGCGCGACGCTGCGCGGACCGCGCCGAGCGCTCCAGGAAGGCGGGGGAGTAGGTGGTCAGCGTCGCGTGGACCGCGTGGCGCCGCAGCTCCGCCTCGGCGAGGCTCCCGGGACCCTCGTCGTCGGCGAGGAGCATCTCGGCGATGTAGCGGTACGTGCGCTGCCAGTGGCGCGCGGCGGCGTCGCTCACCGGGCGCGCATCCCACGGACCCAGCCACAGCGAGTCGTCGCCGCTGATGCGACGGGCCGACAGCTCGACCAGGCGCCGGTCGAAGACCAGCGCGTGCACGCGGGCGCGGCCGTCCCAGCGCGCGCGGATCGGACGTCCCGCGCTCACCCACGGATGGCGGGTGTCCAGCGGGCCGTGCTCGTCCCACGCGCCGCCGTCAGCGGTCAGGACCCGGCACACCATCACCTGGTCGACCGCGTCGACGGCCGCGCGCACCGACGCCTCCAGGTCGTAGGCGACGACCGTCATCCCCTCGAGCGTCGACGACGTCCAGTCGAATGCGAAGCGCTGCGGATCGACGCGATGCAGCCGCGACGACGGCACGACCGTCTGCCAGGTCTCCTCCACGGCATCCGGTCCCGCTGTGCGAAGTCGCCATCGTTCCGCCACCTACAGCCACCTACACACACACGTATCCATTGCATCGAAAATAAAGCCGGTCGTAAAGATGCGGGTAGGGGGTTGACATCGGATCGACGGCTGTGATCGCCGTACCGGCGCCGCCGCTCGCCTCCTCGACACAAGCGTTCGCCGATGTCAATGGGGATTCGCGAATCCGGCCGTTCCCGAAGACTCGTTATCCCGTCGGTCGACCGGCCGGCGGCACGAGAGGAGTCATCCGCATGGCGAACATCACCCAGAGCATCGACGTCGAGGTTCCCGTCACGACGGCATACAACCAGTGGACGCAGCTCGAGGAGTTCCCGCAGTTCCTGAGCTTCGTCGACACGGTCACCCAGATCGACGACGTCACCAACCGCTGGGTCGTCACCATCGGCGGCGTCCAGCGGGAGTTCCTCACCAAGATCACCGAGCAGCACCCCGACGAGCGCGTCGCCTGGAACAGCGTCGACGGCGAGGTCGACCACGCGGGCGTGGTCACCTTCCACCGGCTCAGCGACACGACCACGCGCGTCACGGTGCAGCTCGACTGGAACCCGGAGGGCCTGCGCGAGAAGCTCGGCGCCGTGCTCGGCATGGACGACCACGCCGTCAAGAAGGAGCTCGGGGAGTTCAAGTCGTTCATCGAGTCCCGCGGCGGCGAGACCGGCTCGTGGCGGGGCGACGTGGCCTGAGGTGGGTGCGGGCGGGGTCTGCCTTCGCGGCAATCCCGCCCTCCCGCTGTCCATGGGGGAGAATGGATGATCGTGACCGGGGGGACAGAGAGCACCGCGTCGTATTGGTACGACGAGGCGGACGGCGCGCGCAGCACGGCGGTGCTGGAGGCGATGCGCTCCTATCGCGCCGCCGAGGTGGCGATGCGCCGGCGCACGCAGCAGGCGATGGACATGGGCGAGAACGAGCTGCTGGTCCTGCGCTACCTGGCGCGCGCGCGGCGGCGCGACGAGCCCGTGACGCCGGTGAGCCTCAGCCGTTACCTCGGCATCACGTCCGCGTCGACCACGGCGCTGCTGGACCGGCTCGCCAAGAGCGGCCACATCACCCGCATGCCCAATCCCGATGACCGGCGGAGCGTCATCATCACCTCGAGCGAACTCGCCGAGGAGGAGATCCGTCACACCCTGTCCTCGATGCACGGTCGCATGATGGACGTCGTGCGCTCGATCAGTGCGGAGGACCGCGAGACGATCGTCCGGTTCCTCGACGCGCTGCGCGAGGCCGTCGACGAGATCGACGCCTGACCGGCGTCAGCCGACCGCCGCGTCGTCAGCGGCGCGGACCGGTGGCCGTGGCGTCGGCGGCCTCGGCCAGCGCCGTCAGATAGGCGATGACATCGTGCCGCTCGACGTCGCCGAGGTTCGACGTGAGGTCGAGGAGGCGCTGTTCGAAGGCGTCGTGGGTGCTTGCGATCCGCTCGGCGGCCAGGTCGGTGGCTGCGACGAGGATGCTTCGCCGGTCGGTCGGGTGACTGACGCGCTCGACCATGCCGGCACGTTCCAGGCGGTCGATGAGCGCCGTGGTCGACGCCGAGCTGATGCCGAGATGGCGTGAGATCTGACTGGGCATCACCTCGTGCTCGTCCGAGCGCTCACGGAGCAGGTAGCGGATGATCGCGATCTCGTTGTCGCTCATCCCCGTCTCCGAGCGGATGCGCAGCGCCATGGCGGAGTCGGCGTCGCGGAAGCGATGGTAGGCGGCGAGCACGGCGCCGACGCTCTCGTCGAGCTCGATGTCAGTCATGGTCACCTCCGATGTCCGATACCTCTCGAAGATACACAATACAGGCCGTGAAGTATCTTGCTTGACTAACTACTTTTTTTGTGAGTAACCTTTCAGGCAAGTTAGTTCGCTTGAAAGGGAGTCACACGATGGGTTACCTCTACTACGGCAACAGCACCGAGCCGATCGAGATCCCGGACCGCGTGCTCGCGCACCTCAAGGTCGTCGCGGCCACCAAGCTGCGCCGCTCCGAGAGCTTCACGGTCTCGTGGAACAAGGCGGAGGACTCCGAAGCCCGCACCACGATCTGGCTGCAGGCGGCGATCCCGCTGCGCTTCGAGCTCGGCCGCACCGAGCCCATCGACCGCCGCTACCTCGAGGAGATGGCCCAGGCCGCCACGTCCTCGGCGGGCGTCTTCGTCGACCTGGCCGCCGAGGCGACCGCGTCGCAGCCGGTCGCGGACCTGAGGCGGGTGGCATGAGCGCCCCGGTCCTCGAACTCGTCCCCGCCCGCGCCACGTGGGCGCACGTGGAGTCCGGCTTCCACGTCGCCTCCCGCGCCGGCGAGTTCCTCGGCTACGTCGAGCAGTGGCGCGACGGCTCCTTCCTCGCGTTCGACGGGCGTTCGACGCCCGTGGGCCGCTACGACACCCTGAAGGAGGCCCAGCGCGCCGTCCTGTCGGTGCCGACGACGCCTCCGCCCGACGCGCGGACGCGCCGGGTCACCCGCACGCTCCGTCGTGCCGCCGTCGTCAGCGGTGTCGTCGCGGGAGGACTGGCACTCACCGCGGGAGCGGTCGCTCCCTACCTCTGACCGCTCGGGCGGTCGGACCCCTCAGCGGGACGCGAGGATCTCGTCGGTCTTCCGCTGGAGGAACTCGCAGAGCCGGGCGAGCGTGCCGAGGTCGTGCGACAGGGCGGCGACACCGTCGCTGTCGAGATCGAAGCCATCGTGGCGCGGCTCGAAGGTCACCACCCACGTGGGAACGCCGTCGCGCACCACGGGCTGGATGTAGGTGACGGTGGAGGCGGTTCGCAGAGAGACCACGACCAGTCCGGAGTCGGGACCGGCGGTGAAGTCCTTCTCGAGGACGGACACGGCGGTCTCGAGGTTCTCCTGCTGGCGGAACTCGTCCACCCAGCCCTCGACCGTCGCCTGATCGCGGTACGGCATGCCACCTCACTCGACTCGACGGGTGCCCATGCGGCACCCCTTTCATTATGGAGCCGCGAGGCCCGCAGCCGAAGCGCGCTGAGCCGAAATGCGAAACGCGGTGGGGGAGCGGCGCGCGGCGTCGGCGCGGGCCGCGCGGGATCGCGACGACCCCGGTGACCGCGGGTGGGCGCCGTGGCAGAGTGGAGCCATGGGGGACAGTCTCGACGACGAGCTCACCGCGCTCCGGCGTCGCGCCTACGGGCCGGACGCCGACATCACCGCGGACCACCACGCCGTGACGCGCCTGCGTGCGCTGGAGGAGCGCGTGCGCGTCAGAGGTCGGGTGCTCGATCCGCCGCCGGGAGTCCCCGCGCCCGAGCCGACGACCGCCGCCACGACTCCCGACGCGCCGCGCACGAGCGCCGCGGCGGGGTCTCCGGCCGACGCGCCCGCCGCAGCGCCCGGCGAGGCGCTGCCCTCGGACGGGAGCGACGGCACGACCGCGCCGCCGCCGCGGCGGCGTGCCTGGCGCACCGTCGTCGCCGCCTGCGCGCTCACCGCGGTGGGCGTCGTCGCGGTGACCGTCCCGATCACGCTCTGGGTCGCGGCGCTCCCGGAGCAGCCCTACGCGATCCTGCATCCCATCGATGCGCCGCCCAACACCGTCTTCTTCAGTCCCGAGTCGGAGGCGCAGCGCTACGAGGACTTCCTGGGGATGCACGTGTCGACCGGCGCACTGGACTACGAGCAGGGCCGGTGCATCCTCGTCGAGCTGCAGCCCGACAGGAATGACGAGTTCGACTCGCGCGGCACGCGCGGCGCGTGCTCGGCGCCGGGCTTCGAAGCGGTGATCGACGTGTCGACCGTCGACAGCGACCTGTCCGCCACCGCGCGGGCCGCGCTCGGCGACGTCACGGCGGTGCGGTTCGCGGTCGTCGGCGACGAGGTCCATGTGTTCGTCGCCAACGCCCCCGACCCGGGCACCGAGAGCTGAGGCGAGCCGCCTCAGTCGGCGGCCGGGTACGGCTGCGCGCGGAGCGCGCGCGCCAGGTGCGCGCTCGTCCGCGCGAGGATCTCCGTCGCATTGGCCACGGCCTCGGGCGTCTCGTCGAGCTCGCGATAGTCGACCGTCTGCATCGCCTCGCCGTTCCAGTACGTCGCGGCCTGGGCTGCGACCGTGAAGCCGACGTCGACGAGCCCCTGATAGAGCTCCGCGGTGGCGTGGTGCGCGCCGTCCTCGTTGCCGACCACGGCCACGGCGGCGACCTTGTCGAAGAGGATGGGGCGACCCTGCTCGTCGGTCTCGGAGAGCTCGGCGTCCAGCCGCTCGAGCACCCGCTGGGCGATGCTCGACATGTGGCCCATCCAGATCGGCGTGCCGATCACGACGATGTCCGCGGCCAGGACGAGCTCGCGGATCTTCGGCCACTCGTCTCCGTCGCCCATGTCCGTCTCGACGCCGGGCCGCACGTCGAAGTCCACCACCCGCACCGTCGTCCCGGTGACGTCGTGGGTGCCGAGCTCGGTCATCACCTGGGAGAGCAGCAGATCGGTGCTCGAATCGGCGGGCGACGGCTTGAGGGTGCAGTTCAGGGCGAGGGCGGTGAGCGCTGTCATGCGCCGACGCTACGGCGCGCGTGTCACGACGCCGAGGGCCTTGACAGGCGTGCGGTCAGTGCGCGGCGTCGAACGCCTCGAGCACGGCGGCCGGCACACGCCCGCGCTCGGAGAGCGTGTATCCGTTCTTCGCCGCCCACTCCCGCACCGGGCCGTAGTCGCGCTGGCCTGCGCGGCGCTGGGTGCGGGTGCCGCCGCGCGCGGCCGCGGAGCGGGTGCCGGTGCTCGCGCGCGATGCCCCCGTGCGAGCGGAGACCGATCGCGCCGCCGCGATGTAGGGCGCGAACGCGTCGCGCAGCGCGGCCGCGTTCTCATCGGTGAGGTCGATCTCGTACGCGACGCCGTCGAGCGAGAAGAGCACCGTCTCCCCGGCGCCGACCTCCAGGACGGTGCCGTCGAGATCGTCGACGAGCTGATGCACGATTCTGCGAGCCATGGACCGAGCCTAGTCAGCGCCGCCGGTGCGCGACACCTCGGGAGTCGAGGCGATGCCGCGGGCGTCCGTCGTGGCCGGTCGGTCCGTCGTGGCCGCTCAGGGCAGGATGCCGGCGCGCCGCGCCTTGGCGACCGCCGCATGACGGGTGGAGGCGTCGAGCTTGGACATCGCCGACTGCAGGTAGGACTTGACCGTCCCCTCGCGCAGCTGCAGCGTGGCCGCGATCTCGCTGTTGGTGGCACCCAGCGCCGCGCACGCCAGCACGTCGGTCTCGCGGGGCGACAGCCGCACGTCCAGGTGGTCGTGCGGGTCGGCGTCCTCGCGGGACAGGGCGGCCAGTCGGCTCTCCAGGCCCGCGATGCGCTCGCGCAGCCCCGCGTCGGTGATCTCCGCGGCGATCGAGCGCAGCTCGGCGTAGGACTCGCGCAGCTGCTCCCGCGCCGCGGGGGCGATCAGCGGAGCCGACTCGGGCTGCGGGAGCTGAGACAGCCGGCGCTGCACCTCTTCGCGGACGCGCAGCTCGGTGGCGAGGTCGTTGGCGACGGCCACCGCGTTGCGGGCCACGTTCTCGCCGAACGGCAGCTGGTTCCACGAGCCGCAGTAGAGGATGCCCCGTGTCACGCCCGAGACGAGCACCGGCACCGCGAACAGCGTCGAGATCCCCTCGCCGAGGATCACCCGGTCGTAGTCGTGCGTGATGTGGCGCGACGTCTTGTAGTCCAGCGCCAGGCGCGGGCGCTTCTCGACCATCGCGCGCCCGCCGAGCCCGCGGCTGGCCCGCACGACGAGGCCCGCCAGGTGCGCGGTGCGGTTGCCGACGACGGAGGTGACCTCGACGGCCTCCTCGCGCTCGTAGCCGCCGAAGGCGACGGGAAGGCCGGTGCGGGTGGCGAGGTCGCCGATGGCATGCGCCATCAGGTCGGCGTCGGAGGCGAGGCCGGACAGTGCCATCGCGGTGTACCTACTTCCGGGGGTGACGGCTGCGTCATCCGTTTTCGTAGGGTCGACGATACCACCGCGGCGGTCACCGGAGACCGGCGCAGCAGCCGTCGATGACGACGGCTCAGAAGGATAGGAGCCATCGCATGTCCGCACCATCCGCATCACCGCCCCCCACACCGGCAGGGACGATCGACTACGTCGCCGTCGAGGACTCCCCGACCTTCCGAGAGCTCAAGAAGCGGCACCGCAGCTTCGTCTGGCCGCTGACGATCGTCTTCCTCGTCTGGTACTTCGCCTACGTGCTCCTGTCGTCGTTCGCGACGGAGTTCATGTCGACGCGGGTCACGGGTGACATCACGATCGGCCTGCTCATGGGTCTCGGTCAGTTCGTCACCACCTTCGGCATCACGATGTGGTACGTCTGGTACGCCAATCACCGGCTCGACCCCGTGTCGGCGGAGATCCGTGCCGACCTCGAGAGCCGGGAGGCCGGCGCATGACCGCCCGGCAGGCGCAGGGACCGTGGTGGGAGCAGGTGGGGGCGGCGATCGAGGCCGCCGGGACCACGGTCGACAACAATCCGATCCTGAACATCTCGATCTTCGGTGCGTTCGTGGCGGTGACGCTGTTCATCGTCATCCGTGCGAGCCGCAACAACAAGACGGCCGCCGACTACTACGCCGCCGGGCGCTCGTTTACCGGCCCGCAGAACGGGTTCGCGATCGCGGGCGACTACCTGTCCGCGGCGTCGTTCCTCGGCATCTGCGGAGCCATCGCCATCAACGGCTACGACGGGTTCCTCTACTCGATCGGCTTCCTCGTGGCGTGGCTGGTCGCCCTGCTGCTGGTCGCCGAGCTCATGCGCAACACCGGGAAGTTCACGATGGCCGACGTGCTGTCGTTCCGGCTCAAGCAGGCTCCGGTGCGCATGGCGGCGGCCATCACCACGCTGGCCGTCTGCTTCTTCTACCTGCTGGCGCAGATGGCCGGTGCCGGCGGTCTCGTGTCGCTGCTGCTGGGTATCACCGAGCAGCTGGGCCAGTCGATCGTCGTGGCCGTCGTCGGCCTGCTCATGATCGTCTACGTGCTGGTCGGCGGCATGAAGGGCACGACCTGGGTGCAGATCGTGAAGGCGTTCCTCCTCATCGGCGGCGCGATCGTCATGACCATCTGGGTGCTCGCCATCAACGGGTTCAACCTCAACACGCTGCTCGAGGCGGCCGTCGCCGCGTCTCCCCAGGGCGAGGCTATCCTCGGACCGGGGCTGCAGTACGGCAAGAACCCGTGGGACTTCATCTCGCTGGCGATCGCCCTGGTGCTCGGCACGGCGGGCCTTCCCCACGTGCTGATGCGCTTCTACACGGTCCCGACGGCCAAGGAGGCGCGGCGGTCGGTGGTCTGGGCGATCTGGCTGATCGGCCTGTTCTACCTGCTGACGCTGGTGCTCGGCTACGGCGCGGGCGCTCTCGTCGGTCCCGAGCGGATCGCCGCCGCCCCCGGCGGGGTCAACTCCGCGGCGCCGCTGCTGGCGCTCGAGCTCGGCGGCCCGATCCTCCTCGGCTTCATCTCCGCGGTGGCCTTCGCGACGATCCTCGCGGTCGTGGCGGGACTCACCATCACGGCGGCGGCGTCGTTCGCGCACGACATCTACGCCAACGTCGTGAAGAAGGGGAACGTCCCGCCCGACGGCGAGGTCAAGGTGGCCCGGCGCACGGTGATCGTGATCGGCGTGCTGGCCATCCTGGGCGGCATCGGCGTGCAGGGGCAGAATGTGGCGTTCCTGGTGGCGCTCGCGTTCGCCGTGGCCGCGTCCGCCAACCTCCCGACCATCCTGTACTCGCTGTTCTGGCGCCGGTTCACGACGCGCGGCGCGGTGTGGAGCATGTACGGCGGTCTCGCCGCCGCGATCATCCTCATCGTGCTCTCGCCGGTGTTCTGGGGCACGGAGACCAGCGTGTTCAAGAACGTCGGCACCGCCATCTGGCCGCTCAACAACCCGGGCATCGTCTCGATCCCGCTCGGCTTCTTCCTGGGCTGGCTCGGATCGGTCACCTCGCGGCGCAGCGAGGACCCGGTGAAGGCGGCCGAGATGGAGGTCCGCTCCCTGACCGGTCACGGCGCCGAGAAGGCGACCTCGCACTGACGGATCGGGTCTGACGGACCCTCTCCATGGGACGGCCCCGGCCTCGCGGATGACCGCGGAGCCGGGGCCGTCCCGGTGCCGGCGGCCTACGCGCCGGCGTTCCCCTCCTCGGCCCGTGCCCGTGCCACCCGGCTTTCCAGGTCGAGGAGGAAGCGCTTGTGCTCCGGTCGGCCGCCGTACTCGCCGATCGATCCGTCGGAGCGCACGACGCGGTGCGCCGGCACGATGATCGAGACGGGCGTGCGCGCGCACGCCGAGCCCACCGCCCGATGCGCGCCGGGGGAGCCCGCGGCGATCGCGACCTCGCCGTAGGACGCGGTCTCGCCGTAGGGGATCTCGCACACGGCCTCGAGGGCGTCGCGGACGAATCCCTGGACGAGCCGCCAGTCCAGGGGCAGGTCGAAGCGGGTGCGGGTGCCGGCGAAGTAGGCGTCGAGCTGTGCCGCGATCTCCGCAGCGGCTGCCGCGTCCTGTTCGGGCACCGTCCGAAGGGCCAGGCTCACGCGCTCGAGCGCATCGTCGTGCGGACCGTCGAGCACGTCGAGGCTCACGAGTCCCCGGTCGGTGACGACGAGGAGGACCGGTCCGAGAGGAGTGGGATGCACGTGGAACGCTGCGGAGGTCATGGCTCCATGATGGTGGTCGCCGGCAGGGCGGCGGGATCCCGGCGCCGTCTGGGGAGACGCGACCGGCCTGCGGCGGGGTGGGGAGGAGCCGCGGGGCCGGCGGAGCCCGTCGATCCCGCGAAACTCGGCGGCGGATACAGGGAACGACCGGGCGCGGTGCCTAAGGTGACTCGTGTGTGGCGAGGAGATGGTGGCGCCGTGCGAGGTGCAGAAGACACCGAGCACGAGGATACGGTGACCTCCGCGACCCCCGGGACGCTCCAGGTGGCGGAGCCCGGCGTCGAGGTGGCGCACGTCGCCGACCCCGCTCGCAACCGGCTCCGCGAGGAGGCCGCGCAGCTGGGGGGCCGCTCGACCCTGCTCCACTACAGCGACGACGGCGACGCGGGCATCGACATCACCAAGGCCCACCCCGGGAGCCTGCCCCAGTTCATCACGGGCCGCTCCACCCTGCTGTCGAACCTGTTCCGCGACGAGGTGGCCCTGCGCACGGCGCGGCTGGCCGCCGAGCGCATCGCCGCCAAGGACGTGGAGCTGCGCACGGCGCGCGGACTGGACACTGTCCACCTCGCGGTCGGCATCGCGTCGTGGCGCATCGGAGGCGTCGCCTACACCGCGCCGGTGCTGCTGCGGCCGCTCGCGATCCGCCGCCACCACACCGACTTCGATCTCAAGCTCCACGGCGAGTTCGGCATCAACCCCGAGCTGGTCGCGGCGGCGCGTACGCACTTCGGCATCGCCGTCGACGGCCGCGCGCTCGCCGCACTCGCTCACGACGACGGCGTGTTCAAGCCGCAGCCCGTGATCGACCACCTCCGGGCGCTGACCGCGCACATCCCCACCTTCACGGTGCTCCCGAGGCTCATCGTCTCGACGTTCGCCGATGTCGCGTCCGACCTCGAGCGCGATGCCGCGCGCCTGGACCACCCCGTCCTCGACGCCCTCGCCGGGCACGACGCCGAACGGGAGTCGCTGTCGCTGGTGCGCGCCCTGCCGCCGCTCGTCGGCGCCGACGACCGGTCGCCCGCGTCGGACCGCCTGCTGCTGGACGCCGACGCCGAGCAGGAGGCCGTGCTCGCGCGGATCGTCGCCGGCCAGTCCCTCGCCGTCCACACCCTCCCCGGCACCGGTGGCACCCAGACGGTCATCAACGCCGTCGGCGAGCTGGTCCGCGCGGGCAAGCGGGTGCTCGTGGTGAGCACCCGCCGCTCCACCCTCGACGGCGTACGCCACCGGCTGGCCGGCATCGGGCTCCCGGGGCTGGCCGTCACCCCGCGCCATCTGCACCGCGACCTCATCCGCGCGATCGCCCGCAATGAGAAGGCGGTCGCACCCAAGATGGCCGACGTCGACGATGCCCTCGTGCGACTGCGCACGGTGCTGCGGGACTACCGCGGGGCGCTCACGCAGCGGCACGCGAACCTGGGGGTGTCCCCGCTCGAGGCGCTGCGCACCCTCGCCGTGATCGCGGCCCGCTCCCCGCAGCCCTCGGCGACCACCCGCTTCGACCTGACCACGCTGCAGCGGCTGTCGACGCGCCGCGCCGAGGCCGCCGCCGCCCTCGCCGACGCCGCCCGGCTGGGCGAGTTCCGCTTCGGCCCGAACGACTCGCCCTGGTACGGGGTGTCGTTCGCGACGACCGAGGCCGCCCGCTCCGCGCACACGCTGGCGGGGCGGCTGCACCGCGTCGATGTCCCCGGCATCCTCGAGCGCGGCTACGAGCTGATCGCCCAGACGCGCATGCGCCCGTTCGGCACGATCGCCGAGATGGGCGCGTACGTGCGGCTCCTGCAGGGGATCCGCGCGTCGCTCGACCGGTTCAGCGTCACCGTGTTCGAGCGCCCGCTGGGCGAGCTGATCCAGGCGCACGGCAACCGGCGCGACGCCCCGACGATGTCCAGCGCCAACCGCCGGCGCCTGCGCCGCCTGTCGCGCGAGTACGTGCGGCCCGGCATGCACATCGGCGACATGCACGAGTCGCTCGTGCGCGTGCAGCAGCAGCGCACGCAGTGGCAGCGGCTGGTCGACGCGGGCGTCACGCCCGAGATCCCGCTCGGACTGGACGACGTCGCCACCGCCTGGCAGCGCGTCAACGCCGATCTCGCGACGCTCGACGCCGCCCTCGGCCGCTCCGAGCCGCTCGCCTCGCTCCCGATCCCGCAGCTGCTGCGGACGCTGTCGGGCCTGGCGGCGGAGTCGGACGTGTTCGACAACCTCGTGGAGCGCGCGACGCTGCGCGACCAGCTCGCCGAGCTCGGCCTCGAGGGGCTGCTGACGGAGCTGTCGGTGCGTCACGTCCCCGAGGAGGACGTCGCCGCCGAGTTCGAGTTCACCTGGTGGCAGTCGGCGCTCGAAGCGATGCTGCGCTCGGACCGCGCCCTCCTGGGCGCCAACACCTCGGTGGTGGACCGCCTCGAGCGCGACTTCCGGCTGGTCGACGAGGCCCACGCCTCGTTCGCCGGACCGCTCCTGGCCGCCGAGCTCGCCACGCGCTGGAAGATCGCCATCGTCGACGAGGCGCAGGAGGCCACCGCGCTGAAGGCCGCGCTGCGGGCCGGCACCGCGACGGCCGCCGAGCTGGTCGCCGCCGCCCCCACGCTCCTGCGCACGCTGGCGCCGGTCTGGATCGCCTCGCCCTACGACGTGCCGGCCATTCCCGACCGTCCCGAGTTCGACGTCGTGATCGTCGCCGACGCCGCGGCCGTCTGCCTCGCCGAGGTCGCCCCCGCCCTGCGCCGGGCGCGACAGGTGGTGCTCTTCGGAGACCCCGTCACCCAGAAGCCCACGCCGTTCCAGATCGCCGCCGGCCGTTCCGACGACCTCGACGGCGACGAGCTCCCGTTCGACGACACGAGTGTCTTCGAGCGGCTGGCGGAGCTGGTGCCCGTCGAGACGCTCACGCGCAGCTATCGCGCCGGCGGCGAGGACCTCGCCGAGCTCGTCAACGACGCGTTCTACGGCGGAGAGCTCGTCTCGCTGCCGTGGGCCGGCTCCTACCTCGGCCGCGGGAGCCTGAGCGTCGACTACGTCGAGGGCGGCACGGGGACCCCCGATCCCGAGACCGGCGCCGTCGAGAGCCCCGACGCCGAGGTGGCCCGCGTCGTCACCCTCGTGGTCGAGCACGCGGTGAACCGGCCGTCGGAGTCCCTGATGGTCGTCACCGCCTCCCCGCGGCACGCGGAGCGCGTGCGTGCGGCCGTCGCCTCGGCGTTCGCGGGCCGCAGCGACGTGGCCGACTTCGTCGGACGCGAGACCGCGGAGCCCTTCGCCGTGCTGAGCCTGGACGAGTCGGTGGCCGAGAGCCGCGACCGCGTCGTCTTCTCCCTCGGCTTCGGCCTCACAAAGCACGGCCGCGTGCTGAGCGACTTCGGCGAGCTGTCGGGCCCCGACGGCGAGCGGCTGCTGACCGTCGGCATGACCCGCGCCCGCCGCTCGATGGTGATCGTGTCGTCCATCCGCCCGTCGTCCTTCGACGAGGGGCGCCTGGAGTCGGGCGCCGCGACCCTCATGTCGATCCTGAACGGCATCGCCGCCCGCGCCCGCGAGGCCCGGCTCGAGGACCTCGCCGACCCGCTCACCCTCATCCTCGCCCAGCATCTGCGCCGCCTCGGCATCGCCGTCGACGTCGACTACCGGGGCCTTCTCCCGCTCGTCGCCCAGCACCACGGCAAGGCCGTCGTGGCCGTCAGCGACCCCGAGACCACGGGGGAGTCGCTGCGCGAGTCCCTGCGGCTCGGCCCGCAGACCCTCCGCCGCCTGGGATGGCACTACGTGCGGGTGCACGCGTTCGACCTCTACAGCGACCCCGCCGGCGTCGCCGGGCGGATCGCCGCGATCCTCGGCGTCGAGCCGGAGACGCCCACGGCCGACACGGAGACCCAGCCCCTCGATGTCGGGGAGTGAACGCCAGCGCATCGTGCGGGTCGCCGGCTCGCGCCGCGCGCAGCTGACGCCCGCGCCCGGGACCGACGCCGCGCCGGAGCTGCCCGTCGTCGACGAGACCGCACCGGCGGCGGACACCGCGTCATCCGGTCCGAACGACGAGCGCCTGCGCCGGGACGTCCCGCCGCACTACTGAGTTCGAGTCGTCGGCGCCGGCGCCGTGGCGAGCGCTCAGCGCGCCGTGGCGAGCGCTCAGCGCGCCGTCGGCGGCGGGGTGTCCTGCTTCTGCAGCAGGTCGCGGATCTGCACGAGGAGCTCCTGCTCGGTCGGCAGCTTCTCGCCCTCGGGCTCCGCGACACCGGCCTTGGCCGCCGCGCGCTCTTTGAACGTGTTCATCGGCAGGACGAAGACGAAGTAGACGATAGCGGCGACCGCCACGAAGTTGATGAGTGCTCCGACGATCGTGCCGAGGCCGAAGGTGGAGACGCCGCCGGTCAGAGTGGGCACCTCCCAGACCCAACCGCTGAGGTCGCCGACCTGGAAGATCACGCCGATGAGCGGGTTGATGAGTCCGGTCACGAACGCGTTGACGATCGCGGTGAACGCCGCGCCGATCACGACGGCGACGGCGAGGTCGATGACGTTGCCGCGCATGATGAAGTCTTTGAAGCCCTTGATCATCGGATGCTCCTGTCTCCGCCGGGGGGCCGGCTCACGAACCCGCGGCTGCGGGCGAGGACGTCGCCTCGGACTTCGATGATGTCGCAGTCGAGCCGCCCGCGCCACCGCCGGCGCGCGAGTCGGTGCGGTAGAACCCCGAGCCGTTGAAGGTCACCCCGACCGTGCCGAACTGCTTGCGGAGCGTGCCGCCGCACTCGGGGCACTCGGTCAGCGCGGCGTCCGAGAAGGACTGGACGATGTCGAAACGGTGGCCGCACTGCTTGCAGGCGTAGGCGTAGGTGGGCATGTGATCCTCGCAGGGAAGGCGTCGCTCTCAGCGTCGGGATGACGCGAGGACGACGGTCTGGGTGGGGGTGACGACGCCCGTCACGGGCTGATCGTGCAGCTCGCTCGGGACCTCGTCGACGAGTTCGGAGTCGAAGATGACGGCGTAGACGGGCGGGCAGTGCTCCATCGAGCCGAGGGTCTTGTCGAAGTAGCCCCGGCCCCATCCCAGCCGCATCCCCGTGCGGTCGACGGCGGCCGCCGGGATGACCAGCAGATCGACGTCGTCGACGGCGGACGGGCTCAGCACTTCTCCGACCGGCTCCGGTGTGCCGAACAGCCCCTCGACCATGTCGCCGGTCTCGTCGGCGACCGCCCAGTCCAGCAGCCCGTCCGAGCGCGTGATCGGAAGGAGCACGCGGATGCCGCGACGGACCGCGTCGACGATGAAGTCGTGGGTGCCGGGCTCGGTGGGCGCCGACAGGAAGCAGGAGATCGAGGAGGCAGCATGGTCGGCGACGAGCCGATCGAGCTGGGCCTTCACGCCGCGGGCGTCCGCCTCGAGCGACGCCTCGGAGCGCTGCTGCCGACGTTCGCGCAGCTCCGCGCGCAGTGCGCGCTTCGCGTTGTCGGTCGCCCCGGTCATGCTCCGATTGTAGGCGGCTGCGGGAGGGAGATCGCCGAGAACGATCCGGTCTTCGGTTTCGCGCGGCGGCCGGCGGCACCGAGGCGTCCCGGTCGGTCAGTAGGGTGGGACCCATGACCTCTCGGATAAAGGCAGTGATCCCTGCGGCCGGACTCGGAACCCGATTCCTCCCCGCCACCAAGGCCATGCCCAAGGAGATGCTCCCGGTCGTCGACAAGCCGGCCATCCAGTACGTCGTCGAGGAGGCGGTGGGAGCCGGCATCGACGACATCCTGGTCATCCTCGGCCGCAACAAGAACAACATCTCGAATCACTTCGACGCCGTTCCGGAGCTCGAGACCAACCTCACCAACAAGGGCGACCTGCATCGGCTGCTGCGGGTCAAGGAGTCCAGCGACCTGGCCGACATCCACTACGTCCGCCAGGGCGAGCCGCGCGGACTCGGCCACGCGGTGCTGCGCGCCCGCGCGCACGTGGGCGACTCGACGTTCGCCGTGCTCCTCGGCGACGACCTCATCGACGAGCGCGACGCCCTCCTGACGACCATGATCGCGGCCAACGAGCGCACCGGCCTCACCGTCATCGCGCTGATGGAGGTCGACCCCGACCACATCCACATGTACGGCGCGGCCGCCGTCGAGGCCACCGACGACCCCGACATCGTGCGGGTGACCGGTCTCGTCGAGAAGCCCCCGAAGGAGGACGCGCCCTCCAACTACGCGGTGATCGGTCGATACGTGCTGAACGCGAACGTGTTCGACATCCTCGATCGCACCCAGCCGGGCAAGGGCGGCGAGATCCAGCTGACCGACGCGCTGCAGGAGCTCGCACTGACCGAGGGCGTGCTGGGCGTGGTCTTCCGTGGTCGCCGGTACGACACCGGAGATAGGCTGGACTACATCAAGGCCATCGTGCAGCTGGCCGCGGACCGCGAGGACCTCGGACCCGACCTGCGCCCCTGGCTGAAGGAGTTCGCGGCCAATCTCTGACGCCGCCAGGCGAGGGGGGTGAGATGGACCTGACGATGCCGCGCGCACACGGCCCGATCTCGATCCGCCTCGTGCGTCAGCGCGACGCGCGCGTGCTGCAGTCCGAGCTCCTCTCCAACCGCTCGTGGCTGCGGCCCTGGGAGGCGACGAGCCCCGACGGTCCGGTGTCCTTCGACATGCGGCTGGGCGTGCGGCGACTGCTGCAGCAGTACCGCGACGGCGCCGGCGTGCCGCTGGTCATGGAGTACGACGGCGAGATCGCGGGACAGCTCAACGTCTGGGGCGTCTCGCGAGGCTCGCTCTCGTCGGCGACCATCGGGTACTGGGTGAGCGAGCGGTTCGCCGGTCGCGGCATCACTCCCACCAGCGTGGCGCTCGCGACCGACCTCTGCTTCCATGAGCTGCGGCTGCACCGCATGGAGATCTGCATCCGACCCGAGAACGTGGCGAGTCTGCGCGTCGTCGAGAAGCTCGGCTTCCGCTACGAGGGCCTGCGGCGCCGGTACATCCACATCGACGGCGACTGGCGCGACCACTACTGCTTCGCCCTCGTCCGCGAGGACGTGCCCGAGGGTGTGCTCACCCGCTGGCTCACCGGGCGCGCGCCCGCCGACGCGGCCACCATCCCGCCGCGTGACCGCATCGCGCACTGACCGATCGCGCCGCGCGCGCCGGCCGAGACTTCAACCTGAGGTCGAACCTGAGACACGCCCGCCGGTGCCGGGCGATCCCGGCCTGCGGCACCTACCGTTGACCCCATGGACGGGCAGGTACTGGGCGGCGGGGTGATCGTTCTCGTCGCCGTGCTCCTCTGGCTCGTCTACCTGCTGCCGTCGTGGCAGGGACGCCACCGCTACAACGCCGCCGAGCGCAACGCCGTGCGGCTGAATCAGGCCCTCCGGGTGCTCGCGCAGACCAGCGAGACCCCCGACGAGGTGCGGCTGGAGCTCACGGCGCGCACGGCGCTCGCTCAGCAGAAGCTCGCCCGCCGCGCGCAGGCGGAGCAGGAGGAGCTGGCTCGCGAGACCGCCCGCGCCGAGCACGAGGCCGCGCAGGCGCGCGCCGCTGCGGAGGCCGCCGTCGCCCGCCAGCGTGCGCTCGCCGCCCGCGAGCGCGCCCTCGCCGACGCCGCGATCGCCGCCGAGGATCCCGCCGCCCGCCGTGCCCGCGCACGGCGTCGCGCGCGCCTGTCGACCACGGTCATCGCCCTCGCCGCGCTTGCGCTGGCGACATGGGGCGCCATCGACCTCGCCCGCTCCGGATCCCCGGCCCCGCTCGTCGCGGGTGGCCTCGTCGCCGTCCTCGCTGCGGCCATGCTCCACCGCATGTCCACGGTGCAGCGGGCCGCCGTGCGCCGCGCCGTCTCGGGCCAGACGGCCCGGCAGGCGGCGTCCGCGCCGGCCTCGGTGCCCGACGTCTCGCTCGCCTCGGATCGCGCCGCGTGGACCCCAAGGGAGCTGCCCCGTCCGTTGACTGCCTCGGCCGGCTCGCGGGCCGCCGCGCTCCTCGACGCGGCCGCCGCGCAGGAGGCGCTGCGTCAGGCCGCGGTCGAGGAGACGATCCGGGAGCGCGCCGAGCGCGCGGCTCCGCCGTCGATCGACACCGCCCGCCGTGCACCCGCGGCCGAGGCTCCCGACTTCGCCCGGATGGGCTACGTCGACGACGCCGCGATCGAGGAGCACGTCCGCTCGCTGCTCGCACGGCGCGCCGTCGGCCAGTAGTCGGCCTGCTGCGGTCGGGGTTCCCCGGTCGGGCGTGTTCCCGGCGTCAGCCCTCGGACAGCACGCGGCCGCCGCCGATCACGAGCGCGCGCGGCGGAGTGCGCACCAGCGCGTCCATCGGGTTCTCCGCGTCGACCAGCACGATGTCGGCGCGGTCGCCGGCCCGGAGGGCGTTCACGGGGAGTCCCACGAACGCGCCCGATGCGCCGGTGGCGATCTCGACCACGCGGCGCAGGTCCTCGTCGCGCACGACGCTCGACGCCCGCGCGTACTGCCACGCGATCCCGAGCAGGTCGCCGGTGCCGTAGGGGCTCCACAGGTCGCGGATCCCGTCGGTGCCGAACGCGAAGCGCACCCCCGCCGCATCGAGCTCCGTCAGGGGGAGCTGCGGCAGCCGCAGCGGCGCCACCGTCGTCATCGTGATGTCGAGCTCGGCCATCGCCTGCAGCAGATCGCGGCGATGCGTCGGCGCCACCTGCGCGAGGGCGAAGCCGTGGGCGACGTTCACCCGGCCCCGCAGGCCCAGCCGCGCCGTGCGGTCGATGATGAGCTCGATCTGGAAGGCGCCGAGTTCGGCGGGATCGTGCAGGTGGATGTCGACGCCGGTCCCGTGCTCCGCGGCGATCGCGAAGAGCCCGTCGAGCTGTCCCACCGGGTCGCGGTCGATCGAGGCGGGATCGAGTCCTCCGATGTGCTCGACGCCCGCGCGGGCGGCGTCGGCGAGAAGATCCAGGACGCCCGGACGGCGCAGCACCCCGTCCTGCGGGAAGGCGACGATCTCGACGCGCACGGCATTCCCGTAGGCGGTGGCCGCCTCGCGGACGGCGTCGATCCCGCGCAGTCCGAGGCCGAGGTCGACGTCCACGTGGGTGCGGATCGCGGTCGTGCCGTGGCGGACCAGCTCGGCCAGCACGCGGGAGGTGATCCCGACGCTCGGGATGCCGAGGGCATCGCGGCGTGCGCGCTCGTGGCGGATGCGCCCATCCGTGCCGCCCTCGCCGCCGTAGGACTCCCACGGCAGACCCCACCACGACTTGTCCACGTGCGCGTGGGCGTTGACGAGACCGGGGAGGGCGAGCAGGCCACCGCCGTCGCGCGACGCGCCGTCTGCCCCCGCCCCATCCGCCGCCGCACCGGTCGGCGTCACGGCCGTGATCACGCCGTCGGCGAGCTGCAGGTCCACCGCGGCGATGGTGCCGTCGGAGGCGGCGAGTCGGACATTGCGCAGCGAGGAGAGCGGGCCGGAGAGGAGCATCCATCCATTGTCGCCGTGCGAGCGAGGGGTCTCGCCCGTGATAGGCTCTTCGAGGTTCTCGGGCCTGTGGCGCAGTTGGTAGCGCGCTTCGTTCGCAATGAAGAGGTCAGGGGTTCGAATCCCCTCAGGTCCACCGAAACAGACGCAACGCCCCTCCTCGTGAGGGGCGTTCCGTCGTCTCCGGGCCGCTCAGACCGGAACCCGTGCGCCGGCCGCCAGCCGTGACGCGGCGAGCTCCTCGGCCGCCGCCAGCGGCGTGATGCCCTGCGCCTCGGCATCGTCGTAGAGGCGGCGCAGCGTGTCACCGATGGCCGCCACCCGGGTCATCGTCTCCTCGCGGCCGGAGAGGCGCTTGGCCTCCGAGTCGAGATAGATCACCCCGCCCGCGTTGACGACGAAGTCCGGCGCGTACAGGATGCCGCGCGCGGCCAGCCGGTCGGCGCCGGAGTGGTCGGCGAGGGGATTGTTCGCCGGTCCGCAGACGGCGGCGGCGGCGAGGGCGTCGATGACCTCATCGGTGAGCAGCCCCCCGATGCCGGCCGGCACGAAGACATCCGCCGGCACCCGGTGCTCCTCGCCCGGCTCCACCCACGTCGCCCCGAGCTCGAGCGCGAGGTGGCGCTTGGCGGGATCGACATCGGTCACCGTGAGGACCGCGCCCTCGGTCGACAGCCGCACCGCGAGGCGGCTCCCGACCTGCCCGAGGCCCGAGATGGTGATCCGGCGGCCGGTGACCTCGGCGCTGCCGGTCACCCGCTCCAGGGTCGCGCGCACCGACTCGTACACACCGAGGCTCGTGGGCCCTGCCGGCTCGCCCGAGCCGCCCACGGCGTCGGGGAGGCCGACGACGTGCGAGGTGCGCTCGCTGACGACCAGCATGTCCTCGGTGGTCGACCCGACGTCCTCGGCCGTGCGGTACAGGCCGTCGAAGGACGCGACGGCGTCGCCGAGGTCGAGGAAGGCGGCGCGTCGGCGATCGGCATCCAGGACGGTCCCGGGCGGAAGGCAGAGGACGGACTTGCCGCCGCCAGCATCCAGCCCCGCCGTCGCGTTCTTCAGCGTCATCGCCGCGGAGAGGCGGAGGGCGTCGGCGACCGCGTCGGACCAGTGAGGGTAGGTCCACAGCCGCGCGCCGCCGAGGGCGGAGCCGAGGACCGACGAGTGCAGCGCGACGGTGATGACGAGGCCGCTCCGCCTGCCGGTGATCACCTCCACGCGCTCGTGGGTGAATTCGGGCAAGGGGGTGTGCGTCATCGCGTCCTCTTTCGGCCGGCCTTGTGGGCTCTGCGCTGCAGACGCCGCGGCTTTGCGGCATCCGCGTCCATTCTGCCCCAGCGGCGCCCGGTCGTCACGCGGCGGCCCGCCCGCGGCGCGTGGCAAAAGCAGGCCCGACCGCCGGTTTCGGCGGCTGGCAGGGGCCGTGGGGTACATCGGGCCTGCTCCTGCCACCGTCGGCACCGGCTCCTCCCCAGGTCGCGAGTTCACCGGGCCCGCCACGGCGTGGGCGGAGCGGGCGACGACCGGTCGATGAACGCGGCACGGTCGCCGGATGACGACGTCGACCATCCGCGATGCTTCCTCTCCGCGGTTCCTCCGCACGTCCGACCTGCGAGCGGAGGGACTGTCATGGCGCGGTGTCGCCGCGGCGGTCGCGGCGGGTGCGCTGATCAGGCTGCGTCAGGGGGCGTACTGCCCGGTCGGCACACCGGAGGAGTGCGTCGCGGCCGGACAGCTGCGCGGGCGGCTCACGTGCGTGTCCGAGCTGCGGCGGCGCGGGGTGTTCGTCCGCGACCGCTCCATGGTGCATGTGCACGTGTCCCCGACGGCTGCGAGGCTCCCCGCGCGGCCGGCCGGCGCGCGAGTGCATCGCCGACGGCTGCACCGCACGCCGCATCCACGCGCTCTCAGCGTGGAGCTGCTCGATGCGCTCCACGACGCCGTCACCTGCCAGGACCCCCGGGCTGCCATCGCGACGCTCGACTCCGCACTGCACCTCGGGCTCGTGGCCGTCGATGACCTGGACGAGCTGTTCGCCGGGCTTCCGCGCCGGTATCGGCGGCTCCGGAGGCTCCTCGATGCCCGGGCCGAGTCGGGTCCGGAGACCCTCGTGCGACTGATGCTGCGAGGTCTGGGATGTCGGTACGAGCCGCAGGTCGTCATCGTCGGCGTGGGGCGGGTGGACTTCCTCGTCGACGGCTGGCTCATCGTGGAGTGCGACAGCGCGCAGTTCCATGCGGGCTGGGCGGAGCAGCGCAACGACCGGCGCCGGGATGCTGCTGCCGCCGCGCAGGGGTTCCTCGTGCTGCGGCTCATCGCGGAGGACATCATGTGGCGGCCGGAGGTGGTGCTGGCGGCGCTCCGGGGTGCGGTGGCCGGGCGCCGCGGGGCAAAAGCAGGCTGAACAGCGGCTGGGCGCCGTCTCGGCCCCGGCTCGGTCGGTCGGCCCTGCCGTTGCCACGGGGAGCGGCCGGACCGACCGACGCGGCCGCCGGGCGGTCAGCCGATGTGGTCGCGCCAGTCCAGGGGCACGCGGCCGCGCGGGCCGGGGGCGGGCTGGGTGTCGGGGTGGCTGGTGGGCGGGGCGAGTTCGGGGCCCTCGACCATCTCGCCGGCCTCGAAGTCCCAGAACCAGTCCTCACCCGGCTCGAAGCTCTGCATGACGCGGTGGCCGGTCCGGTGGTAGTGCGCGGTGGCGTGCTTGGCGGGCGAGCTGTCGCAGCAGCCGATGTGGCCGCACGCCGCGCAGCGGCGCAGGTGCACCCACCAGCCGTCGACGGCGTCGCACTCGTCGCAGCCGGTGCCCGAGGGGGCGGCGGCCGGGTTGAAACTCGCGGCGAGGTCGGTCATCGGGGATCCTCCGGTTCGGATGGGGGACGGGTGCCCACCGGCTCAGCCGGCGAGGGCGCGGTGGACCGAGGCGACGGCGCTGGAGCCCTCGCCGACGGCGGCGGCGACGCGCTTCATCGAGCCGCGGCGGACGTCGCCCGCGGCGAAGACCCGGGGGATCGACGTCTCGAACGGCAGCGGCTCGCGGCCGAGGTGCTGCCACCGCTCGAGCGACTGCAGGCCGACGTCGGTGCCGGTGCGGATGAACCCCTCGGTGTCGCGGTCGAGCGTGGGCACCCACGAGGTGGCGGGATCGGCTCCGATGAAGCAGAACAGGCCGCGGGCATCGACCTCGCCCACGCTGTCGATGCGGACGCTCTCCAGCTCGGCGTCGCCGCCGAGGCCCACGACGTTCGAGCCGCGGTGGATGCGCACGCGCGGATCCTCGACGAGCCGGTCGACGAGGTACGAGGACATCCGGGCGCTCAGATCGGTGCCGCGCACGACGAGGTCGACGGGGCTGCCGTTGGCCGCGAGATACAGGGCGGCCTGCCCGGCGGAGTTCGCCCCGCCGACGACGACCACCGGCGCCCCGGTGACCTGCCGCAGTTCGAGCGGAGTGGCGGCGTAGTAGATGCCGGCGCGCTCGAAGTCGCTCCAGCGGTCCAGCGCCAGGCGGCGGTAGGCGGCGCCGGAGGTGATGACGGCGGCGCGGGCGCGGATGATGCGGCCGTCGGCGAGTGTGATGTCCAGCTCGGAGCCGCCGTCGACGGTGGCGAGTGAGACGGCCTCGCACGGTGCGTAGACCCGGACCCCGAACTTCAGCGCCTGGAGGGTGGCCTGGCCGATGAGGTCGCCGCCGCTGACCCCGAAGGGGAAGCCGAGGAAGTTCTCGATGCGCGAGGTCGCCGCCGCCTGGCCGCCGGGGGCGACGGCGTCCAGCAGCACGGTGCTGAGGCCTTCCGACGCGCCGTAGATGGCCGCCGCGAGGCCTGCGGGGCCGCCGCCGACGACCACGAGATCGACGACCTCGTCGGCGTTGGCCTGGTAGCTGAGCCCCAGCCGTTCGGCCACGGCGCCGGGCGTGGCACGGGGCATCGGCTCGCCCTGGATGAAGGCGAGGGGCAGGTTGTCCTCGGGGATGCTGTGGCCGACGAGGTACTCGATGCCGTCGGGCGGCACCGCGACGGCCACGTGCACGAGGTCGAGCCGCTCCGCGAATCGCCTCAGGGCCAGGAAGTCGCTCGAGGAGCTGAAGCCGACGAACTTGAGGGTCATCGCGGCGGGGCCGTTGCGCAGCGACTCCCGGCGTGCCCACAGCGCGTGGAGGATGAGGTCGCACAGGTCGTCGTCCTCGTTCATGAGCCGGCGCAGCTCGGCGCGCGTGATGCGACGCACGCGCCCGGGGCCGGTGGCCCGCGCCGACAGGAACGCGCCCTGGCCGTTGAGGAGCCCGAGCTCGCCCGCGAAGGTGCGGGGACCCATGCGTGAGATGACGACCTCATCGACCCACTTCAGCGCGTCGCGGACGATCTCGATCTCGCCCTCCTCGACGACGATGAGGTCGTAGTCGCTGTCGCCGGAGCGGAAGACGTAGTCGCCCTCGGCGACCTCCTCCGTCGTGCCGATCGCGGTCAGGCGGGCCCACTGATCGTCGGTCAGGGTGGGGGAGATGGTCTCGTCGGCGCTCACGTGTCCTCCGTCGCGGGCGGGGTGGTCGAGGGGGCGGCGGTGCCGGGACCTGCCGCGGTGCCGGCAGTGCCGTCCGGCGGGCGCGACGCGATCGTGACGGCCACCGGGGCCGGGCCGGCGGATGCCGCTGCGTCGTCGGCCGGCGACTGCAGCGCGCGGATGAGCGACTGCGCGTCGTACGGGCCGACGTGCCGGCGGCCGTTGACGAAGAAGGTGGGCACGGAGGTGATGTGCATCGCCTCTGCGTCGAGCATGTCGTCGCGCACGCGTCCGGTCACCTCGGCCGACTCGAGGTCGCGCTCGAACTTCTCGACGTCGAGCCCGAGCGACGCCGCGAGCCGCACGATGTCCGAGGGCAGCTGGTGCTCCTGGTCGGCGAACAGGCCGCGCTCGAACTCGAAGAACTTGCCCTGCAGCGACGCCGCCTCGGCGGCCTCGGCGCCCGCGAGCGCGTTCGGGTGCTGGGTCGTGAGCGGCGCGTGACGCCAGACGTAGCGCAGGTCGCCGTCGAGCTCGCGGATGACCTCCTGGATCGACCCCGACGCCTTCAGGCAGAACTCGCACTGGAAGTCGCCGTACTCGACGATCGTGTACGGCGCGTCGATCGGACCCCACACGTGGTCGCGCCGCGGATCGACCGGGCGGGCGAGGGTCTGCCCCGTCTCGATGTCGCCGCGGACGGCGTCCGAGATCCGGAAGATGATCGTCGCGAGGACGAAGGCGAGGACGGAGGCGGCGAGCACGCCGACGCGGGCCTCGTTCTGCGCCGCTTCGTCGTCGATCGCGAGGTCGATGATGAACAGCGAGATCGTGAAGCCGATGCCGCTGAGCGCGGCGCCGCCGGCGATGCGGTCGAGGGTGAGCCCCGGGCCGAACTCGCCGAGGCGCAACCGCTTGAGGAGGGCGGTGGAGCCGAAGATGCCGAGGAACTTCCCGGCGACCAGGCCCACCACGATGCCCCACGTGAGCGGAGACCGGGCGGCCGCGGCGAGGATCTCGCCGTTCACCACGACGCCGGCGTTGGCGAGGGCGAACAGCGGCAGGATCACGTAGGCCACATACGGCGCGTACGCCGACTGGAGGCGCTCGTTGATCGAGATGGACTCGCGGAGGCTGTTGGCGGCGGCGCGGGCGTACTCGGTGTTGGGCGACTGGCGGAAGGTCCGGGCCAGCTCGAGCGCGTGCTCGACGTCGCGGCGGTTCGGGCGGTAGACGGGGACCAGGAGGGCGATGGCCACCCCCGCGAGGGTCGGGTGCACCCCGGAGGCGAGGAAGGAGAGCCAGACGATGATCGCGAGCGTCGCATACACCGGCCCACGGCCGCTGCGGAGGTACCGGGTCGCGTACACGCCCGCGAGTCCGATCGCGGCGACGATGAGCGGCATCGGGGTGAAGGTGTCGGTGTAGACGAGCGCGATGATCGTCAAGGCGCCGATGTCGTCGACGACGGCGAGGGCCAGCAGGAAGATCCGCAGGCGCCCAGGGATGCGCGGGCCGACGAGCGCCAGGGCGCCGACGAGGAAGGCCGTGTCGGTGGAGATCACCACGCCCCACGCGTCGGCGTGGCCGGAGGGGGCGGCGATGAGGACGAAGAGGAGCGCGGGGAGGGCGAGCCCGGCGATCGAGGCGAGGACGGGCACCATGGCGCGCGACCAGCTGGTCAGCTCGCCGATCGCGAACTCCCGCCGCACCTCGAGCCCGACCGTGAAGAAGAAGATCGCCATGAGCGCGTCGTTCACGAGCGCGTGCAGGGTGAAGTCGAGCCGGAGGTCGTTGACCCCGATGCTGAGGTGGGTCTCCCACAGCGTCTCGTAGGACCCGTGGGAGACGTTGGCCCAGACGATCGCCGCCACGGTCGCCAGCAGGAGCAGGAGCGCGCCGATGCGGTTCTGGCCCATGGCGCGGATGCGGGAGGCGATGGAGGGGCGTGCGGCCATACGTGCGGATTCCTTCGGTGGGGTCGGACTCAGTCTCCACCCCCTCGGGGCGAAGCGTCCAGCGTTCGCTCTAGGCTGACGGCATGACGACGCCCGCCGAGCTCCACCCGCGCAGCCGCCTGGTCCACGACGCTCTCCGCGCCGCGGGGATCGACGGGGAGATCGTGGTGCTCCCGGACGCCGCCTCGACGGCGGCGCTGGCTGCCGCCGCACTCGGCGTGGAGGTCGGCGCCATCGCGAACAGTCTGGTGTTCTGGTCCGACGGCGCCCCGCTTCTCGTGATGACCAGCGGCGCGCACCGCGTCGACACCGCCGCGCTCGCCGAGCGGCTGGGGCGAGGCGGGATCGTGCGCGCGACGGTCGATCAGGTCCGCGAGGCCACCGGTCAGGCGATCGGCGGCGTGGCGCCCACCGGTCATCCCTCGCCGCTTCCCACCGTCGTCGACGAGGCGCTCGCCGCCTTCCCGGAGATCTGGGCCGCCGGCGGCACGCCGCACACCGTCTTCCCGCTCACGTTCGACGAGCTGGTGCGGCTGACCGGCGGGACCGTCGCACGCGTGGACTGAGCGTTTCGTCTCGCTGCGCTCGCTCAACGACCGGGGTCCGCGGGCGGTCCGGTCGTCGAGCGAGGGAGCGGAGCGACCGAGACGAAACGGCACGGCCTCAGCCGCGCAGAATCTGCCACGCGGTGACGGCGGCGGCGGCCGACCACGCCTGCGGGCGACACGCCGCCGGATACGGCGCGGGAGCGCGCACCTCGGATGCCGCGTCGCCCGCGTGCAGCTCGGGCACCCGGTAGTCGAACGCCTCGGCCGCCGCGAGCAGTCCCGTCACGAGCGCGCGCGCCTCGGTCGTGCGACCCGCCAGCGCCATGCCGCGCGCGACGATGGCGGTGTCGTGCGTCCAGACACTGCCGCCGTGGTAGCTGAGCGGCCAGTAGCCCGCGGCGCCGGTCGACAGGGTCCGCAGGCCGAACCCCGACGACATCGGGGGAGCCACCATGAGCGCGGCGATCGCCTGCTCTTCCGCGGGCTCCAGGATTCCGGTGCCGAGCAGGTGCCCCGCGTTCGAGGTGAGGGTGTCGACGGCGCGGCCGTCCCGGTCGAGGGCGATGGCCGGGTAGCGGCCCTCGGGGGTGGTGACCCAGAACCGCTCGGCGAAGCGGCGTTTCAGGCCCGCGGCCCACGCGCGCAGCGCCTCGCCGCCCGCGCGCCCGAAGCGGTCGAGCAGGTCGGCGCCGCCGAGAGCGGCCTCGTAGGCGTAGCCCTGGACCTCGCTGAGGGCGATCGGGCCGTCGGCGAGCCGGCCGTCGCGCCACTGGATCGAGTCGCCCGAGTCCTTCCAGCCCTGGTTCGACAGGCCGTGGCCCGTCTCGTCGACGTAATCCAGGAATCCGTCCTCGCCGGCGCTCTCGACGATCCACGCCAGCGCGCGCTCCAGCGCAGGGAGCAGCTCCTCCACCTCGCCGTCCGGCATGCCGAGCCGCGCCGCATCGGCCAGGAGACACACCCACAGCGGGGTCGCATCGACCGTGCCGTAGTACAGCGGCGGGAGCTCGATCCCCTCGCCGGGCATCGAGAGGGTGTCCGACCGCAGCTCGTGCATGATCTTGCCGGGCTGCTCGGCCGTCGCGGGCGTCGTCGCGGTTCCCTGGAGGCGCGCGAGGACGCGGAGCGTGGACGCCGCGATCGAGCGGTCGACGGGCAGCATGAGGCGCGCGGCCCAGAGGGAGTCGCGCCCGAAGAGGGTGAAGAACCACGGGGCCCCGGCGGCGTAGAAGACGTCGTCCGGGTGGTCCGGGAGTGCCAGGCGCAGGGCCTCCAGGTCGCCGAGGGCCTGGGTCAGCCACCGGCCGAGGCGCGGGTCGGCGGATGCGGGTGCGGGCGGCACGCTCCACGGCGCCGGGTCGGCGACGCCGCGCACGACCAGCGACGGGTCGTGCAGCGCGACCGTCCACGCGACCTCGGCGACGCCGCGTGCGGGCACCTCGAGCGTCCACGCGACGCGCAGGTCGTCCGCCGCGACGGTGACCTCGCCGTCCGGGGCCGTCAGCGTGAGGTCCGCCGCGCCGCGGCGCACGACCACCGCGCCCGGCGCGTCGGTGTCGGCGGTCCACCCGCCGGGCGCGGGCGCCCCCGCCTTGACCTCCTGCAGAGGGGAGAAGTCGGGGGTCACGGCGACGCGCAGTGCCAGCCGCAGCGGCGCGTCGAGGTGGGAGCGCACGGTCAGCGTCTCGGAGACCGTGCCGTCGGCGACCCGGCGCACGCGCTCCAGCCGGACCTTCGGATCGGGCCACCGGTCGTCGACGCCCCGCAGCAGCGCGTCGAAGCGCACCTCGGTCGCGGCCGGGACGCTCGCGCGCACCCATTCCGGCCGCACCTCGAGCCCCTCCGCGTCGAGGTAGCGGAGCTCCACCCCGCGGATGAACCTCGTGTCGCCGTGGTAGACGCCGTCGATCGGCGCGGCGCCCATGTCGCCGTCCGCTCCCGACCACGTCTGCGTGGGGGCGCTGAGCGCCACCACCCGATCCGACAGGAACGGCTGGAGTCCGTCCGTCATCCCTTCACTGCTCCTTCGCTGGTGTTCATGATGCGTTTCTGGAAGATGAAGAAGAGGACCGCGACCGGGATCGTCATGATCGCCGCCGCCGCGAGCTTCAGCGGGTACTGCGTGCCCTGACTGAGCTGTCCCGATGCGAGCGAGGCCACGCCCTTGGTCAGGGTGGTGAGCTCGGGCGACTGGGTCGCCACGATGAAGTGGCTGAGCTCGTTCCACGATCCCTGGAAGGACAGGATGATGATCGTCACGAGCGCGGGCCGCGCCATCGGCAGGACGATCGACCAGAAGACGCGGAACGTGCCGGCTCCGTCGATGCGCGCCTGCTCCTCGACCGAGGCCGGGATCGACTCGAAGAAGTTCTTCATGATGAACACGCCCGCGGCGTCGACCAGCAGCGGCAGCACCATGCCCGTGTAGGAGTCGTAGATGCCGATCTGGTTGAGCACGAGGAACTTCGGGATGAGCAGGACGACCGCCGGCACCGCCATGACGCCCACCACCATCGCGAAGACGAATCCGCGACCCCGGAAGTGCAGCCGGGCGAGGGCGTAGCCGGCGAGCGAGACGAAGAAGACGCGCCCGAGGGTCACGAGGATCGTCACGACCGCGGAGTTGGCGAACCACAGCGGGAAGTCGCTGTTGAGGAACAGGCGCTCGTACGCGGCGATCGAGAACGTCTGCGGCAGCAGCGAGATCGGGTTGGACGCCGCCTCCTGCTCGGTCTTGAACGAGGTCGCCACCTGCACGAGGAACGGGTAGATGTAGACGACCGCGAGCAGGACGATCATCGCGTAGAGCAGGACCTGACCGGCTGCGCTTCGCAGGGTGAAGCGACGCCGGCGCCGCGACGGTGCGGGGGCCGGTTCGGCGGGAGGCGTCGTGGCGCGCGCGAGGGTGGTGTCGGTCACGCGGTGGCCCCCTTCCGGTAGGTGGCGCTCTGGTAGGCGCGGATGCGACGGCGCGAGACCGGACGGTCCCGCAGCACCCACCGCTGGAAGAGCGTGAACGTGATGATGATGAGGAAGAGGATGAAGGCGATCGCCGCACCCACGCCCCAGTCGTTCTCGCGGAACGCGGCCGTGTAGGACAGATACGCCGGTGTCATCGTCGTCTTGGCGGGGTCGCCCTTGGTCCCGGTGTAGATCTGGTCGAACACCTGCCAGCAGCCGATGAGCCCCAGGGTCACGACGGTGAAGATCGTCGGTCGCAGCTGGGGGAGGGTGATCCGCCAGAACCGCTGCCACGCGCTCGCGCCGTCCATCATCGCCGCCTCGGTCAGCTCGTAGCCGACGTTCTGCAGCGCCGCGATGAACAGCAGCATGAACGTGCCGCTCGTCGTGAACACCGCCATCAGCATGAGCGCGAACATCGCGACGGAGGGGCCGGCGAGCCAGTCCCACCACGACAGGCCGAGTGCGGTGTTCTGGGTCAGGGCGTCGGGGCCGCTGGTGATGCCGAACGCGCCGAGCGCCAGGTGCACGAGCCCGGTCGGCTCGCGGAACCAGTTCGGTCCCTCGCCGCCGAACCAGGCGATGATCCCGTTGACGGGCCCGGCGAACGAGAACAGGAAGAGCCACAGCACTGTGATCGCGACCGAGCTCGTCACCGAGGGGAAGTAGAAGGCGGTGCGGAAGAAGCCGCGTGCACGGAGCATGCGGCGGCTGACGAGCACCGCGAGGAAGAGGGCGAGCGCGGTCTGCAGCGGCACGACGAGCAGCACGTACCAGGCGTTGTTGCGCAGCGCCGTGCCGAAGTCGCGCGTCGCGAGACCGCCGGTGGTGATCGTCGCGTAGTTGTCGAGACCGACGAACGAGACGTTCGAGGAGAGGGGGCTGCCGCGCCCCGACCAGTCGGAGAAGCTGACCCAGAGGGCCATGAGCACCGGCACGAACAGGAACGTGCCGAGGATGAGGATGACGGGCGAGACGAACAGCCAGCCCGCGCCGGCCTCCCCCCGGTGCGTCCCGCCGGAGCGGGGCGACCGAGTGGAGGCCGGACGGGTGGATGCCGCGGCCGGCGTGACGGGCGCGGTCATGTCCGTCAGCCGACGATGGCCTCGAGGTTCGACTGCACCGAGTCGAGGATGGCCTTGGGGTCACCCGTCTTCAGCGAGCCGAGCTGGGCGTTGAAGTCGGTGACGACGTCGGCCGACCCCTTGTTCGTGGGGACGCCCTGTGCGTACGCCGAGCCGTCGAGGAAGGCGACGAGGCCGGGGTTGTCGGCCTTCCACTGGTCGGCGGCGGACTGCACCGACGGCATGGGGCCGAAGGCCTCGGAGAACGCCAGCTGCTGCTCGGCGCTCGTCAGGTACTCGACGAGCTCGAGGGCGGCCTGCTGGTTCGGGCTGTCGGCGGCCATGCCCCAGCAGTTGGTGAACTGCAGCGTGCCCTGACCGGCGGGGCCGGCCGGCAGCTCCACGACGAGCGGCTCGACATCGGGGTAGTCGCCGAGGGCGCCGGTGATCCAGTTGCCCTCGATCGTCATCGCGCCGAGCTCCTTGCCGAACGCCTCGCCGCCCCAGCCGGCGCCCACATCCGCCGCGTAGGCGAACGTGCCGTCCTTCAGGTGCTCCTGCACGTAGCCGAGCGCCTCGACGTTCGCGTCGCTGTTGGCCTCGGCGGTGGTGCCGTCCTCGGAGACGAGGCGCCCGCCGGCCTGGGCCATGAACGCTCCGATGCGCGCGTACTCGCCGCCGAAGACGAGGCCGGTGGTGTCGCCGGTCGTGAGCTTCTCGGCGACGGAGGCGAGCTCCTCCCAGGTGGTCGGGATGTCCGCCTCGGTGAGGCCCGCCTCCTCCCACAGGCCCTGGTTGATGATCAGCTGCAGCGTCGAGAAGTCCTTCGGCGCGCAGTAGAAGGTGCCGTCGTAGGTGAAGTTGGCCACGAGCGACTCGTAGAAGTCGTCCTTATTGGGCAGGAGGTCGCCGTAGGGCTGCAGCGATCCGTTGTCGGCGTAGGCCGCCAGCTGGTCGGTGGACTGGTAGAACAGGTCCGGCGGGGAGCCGGCCGCGAAGCCCTGCGCGAGCTGCTCGCTGAGGTTGGTCGCCGCGACGACCTCCGCGTCGACGCCGGACTCCGCCGACCAGGCGGCCACCGCATCCTGCACGGCCTTGGTCTCAGCGTCGCCGCTGGAGCCGATCATGATCGTCAGGGCGTCGTCGGACGACGTCAGGCTGCCGGCGTCGCCCCCCGCCGATCCCGACGGGTCGGGGGTCTCGCTGAATCCCTGGCCGCAGCCGGTGAGGGTCAGCGCGGCGACGACCGCGAGCCCTCCCGTCGCGAGCAGCGTCCGTGCTGTGTGTCGCTTCATCGCATCTCCTTCGAAACGGTGTGGAACCCTCACAGGGTTACACGGCTTGAACGTTCATATTCGTGCCAGCGCACTTCTTTGATCGTTCAAATTGTGGAATGCTTGACAAGATAAGGCGTCGTCGCCCCCTCCGTCAAGACCGTCCGTCCAGACCGCGGACGACCGCCCTCCTCCGACCGACGACGACCAGGAGACGATGAACAGGCCCGCCACCATCGAGGACGTCGCCCTCGCCGCCGGAGTGTCCCGGCAGACGGTCAGCAACGTCCTCAATTCGCCCGCGATCGTGCGCGAGCAGACGCGCGAGCGCGTGCAGGCGGCCATCCAGCGCCTGGGCTACGCGCCGCACGCCTCGGCGCGCCGGCTGCGGACGCGCCGAAGCTCGACGATCGGCATCCACCTCGATCCCTATGCCGGCGGCATCTCGGGGGTCGTCCTGGACCGCTTCGTCCACGCCCTCACGGAGCACGCGGGCGAGCGGGGGCTGCGCGTGACGCTGTATGCCGCGCGCTCGCCCGAGGAGGAGATCCGGAAGATGGCCGACCTCCGCGACGGCGGCGACATCGACGGCGTGGTCATCACGGGCACCTTCCACGGCGATCCGCGCACGACCTGGCTGATCGAGCGGGGCGTGCCCTTCGTCTCGTTCGGTCGCCCGTGGGGAGTCGACGACGTCGCCGATCCCGCCCATCTGTGGGTCGACGTCGACGGCGCAGCCGGGACCGCGGCCGCCACGCGTCACGCGCTCGCGACCGCCGGGCCCCGGGTGGCGTTCCTGGGGTGGCCCGAAGGATCGGGGACCGGGGACGACCGCGAGCGCGGCTGGCGGGAGAGCCTTCCGGCGGGGGCGGAGGCCGTGCGCCTCGTCTGCGAGGAGAACGTCGCGCGGGCGCGCGGCGTGGTCTCCGAGGCGCTGGCGTCGCAGACGATCGACGCACTGGTCTGCGTCAGCGACTCGCTGGCCGTCGGCGCCCACCTCGCCGCGGTCGCCGCCGGGTGCCCCTCGCTGCCGATCGTCGGTTTCGACAACACCCCCGCCGCCGAGGCGCTGGGGCTGTCGAGCGTCGAGCAGCTGCCGGAGCGCGTCGCGACGGGGGCGCTCGACCTCCTCATGGGGGATGCCGGCGCCGTGTCGCTGCGCAGCCCCACCCCCGGCCGCGCGCACGTGCTCGTGGAGCCGCGCCTCATCGTCCGCTGATCCCGCACCCGTCGCCCGTGCGGCGGGTCGATCACCGCCGGCCGATCCGACGCGACAGCTCGCGCGCCGCCTCACCGGCCAGCGCGGCGAGCTGATCCGCGTCCCGGTCGGCATCGTCGGGCCAGGTGACGGCGATCGCCGCCGCGGGCCAGCCGGTGTGGTCGAGCACGGGAGCACCCACCGAGCGCAGGCCGATCGTCACCTCGCCGTCCTCGGTGGCGTAGCCGCGCTCCCGGCTGCCGCGCAGCAGGTCGCGAAGCTCGCTCGGCCGTCCCGGCCCCCGGCCGGTGCGGTCCGAGAACGCCGCGGCATCGGGATAGAGCGCGCGCACCTGCTCGCGGGGAAGATGCGCGAGCATCGCGCGCCCGGTGGCGGTCAGATGGGCGGGAAGGCGCACGCCGACGTCGGTGACGAGGGCGGGGCGACGCGGCGCGCGCTCCTCGACGATGTACAGCACGTCGCGTCCGGTCATCACCGCCAGATGGGCGCTCTCGCCGGTGCGGTCGGCGAGAGCGGCCACGAGCGGACGTCCGAGCCGCGCGAGCGGCTCCTGCCGGGTGTAGCCGCCGGCCAGTTCGAAGGCGGCGGTTCCGAGCCCCCACCGACGGTCGGGCTCGAGGTGCACGACGAACCCGTGCCGCGCCATGGCGCCCAGCAGGTGGTAGATCGTGGACCGGGGGATCGCCAGCTGCTCCGCGATGGTCCGGGCGGCGACGGGGCCGCGCTGGCGGGCGAGGAAAGACAGCACGCGCAGCGTCTGGTCTGCGGCCGGCACCTGCGGGCGGTCGGAACTGTCTGGGATCACAGACACAGGATGACAGAAGTCGCTGGTGATCGGCTCTGGAGGCGAGTGGAATCGGGTCATGGCCTCCGCTGTCCCCACCGTCGCCCGCACAGATGCCCTCCCCGCCGTCACGGTGGGGGCGCGGCCGCTCACGATCGACGAGGTCGTCGCGGTCGCGCGGCACGACGCCCGCGTGCGCCTCGCGCCCGAGGCCCTCGACCGCGTCGCGCGCAGCCGGGCGCTCGTCGAACGTCTCGCGGACGACCCCGAGCCCCACTACGGCATCTCCACCGGCTTCGGCGCGCTCGCGACGACGTTCATCGCCCCCGAGCGCCGCCGGCAGCTGCAGGCGAGCCTCATCCGCTCCCACGCGGCGGGCACCGGAGCAGAAGTGGAGCGCGAGGTCGTGCGCGCCCTCATGCTCCTGCGGCTCCAGACGCTCGCCTCCGGGCACACCGGCGTCCGGCCCGTGGTCGTCGAGACGTACGCGCAGATGCTCGACGAGGGCATCACCCCGATCGTGCGCGAGTACGGCTCGCTCGGCTGCTCGGGCGACCTGGCACCGCTCTCGCACGTCGCGCTGGCGGCCCTCGGCGAGGGCGAGGTGCGCCTCCCCGGCCTCCCCGATCCCGTCCCCGCCGCCGACGCGCTCGCCGCCGCCGGCATCGCCCCGCTCCTGCTGGAGGAGAAGGAGGGGCTCGCGCTCATCAACGGCACCGACGGCATGCTGGGCATGCTCGCCCTCGCCCTCCACGACCTCGACGCGCTCCTGGTCACCGCCGACGCGGCGGCCGCGCTGTCGATCGAGTCCCAGCTCGGCACCGACGCCGTCTTCGCCGCCGACCTCATGGCGCTGCGACCCCAGCTCGGCCAGGCCGCGTCGGCGGCGAACCTGCGGGCGTTCCTCGCGGGGTCGCCGATCGTCGCCAGCCACCGCGACCCCGCCGTCTGCACGCGCGTCCAGGACGCCTACTCGCTGCGGTGCTCGCCCCAGGTGCACGGCGCCGCGCGCGACACGATCGATCATGCGCGCGCCATCGCGGGCCGCGAACTGGCATCCGTCGTGGACAACCCCGTGATCACCGAAGACGGACGGGTCGAGTCCAACGGCAACTTCCACGGCGCCCCGGTCGCCTACGTGCTCGACTTCCTCGCCATCGCGGTCGCCGACGTGGCGTCGATCTCGGAGCGCCGCACCGACCGTGCCCTCGACCGCTCGCGCAGCCACGGGCTGCCGCCGTTCCTCGCCGACGAGGTGGGCGTCGACTCCGGCCTCATGATCGCGCAGTACGCGGCGGCCGGCATCGTGTCGGAGCTCAAGCGCCTCGCGGTCCCCGCGTCGGTCGACTCGATCCCGTCGTCGGCGATGCAGGAGGACCACGTGTCGATGGGCTGGTCGGCGGCGCGCAAGCTGCGCCGCGGCATCGACGGGCTCGCGCGGGTGCTGGCGATCGAGGTGATCACCGGCTGCCGCGCCCTCGACCTGCGCGCCCCGCTGCAGCCGGGCCCGGTGACGGGCGCGGTGCGCGCCCTGGTGCGCCGATCGGTCGCGGGCCCCGGGCCCGACCGCGTCGTGTCGCCCGAGCTCGAGGCTGTCACCGGGCTCGTGCTCGCGGGGGAGATCGCCCGCACCGCCGTCGCTGCCAGCGATCCGGCGTTCACGACTCCGGAAGACCCGGCCTGAAACCGAGGAGGAACACATGATGTCGTCGCATGGTGCCGAAGATTCCGGAGTTGCGAACGCGCGGGGCCCGGTCCGCGCTGCGCGCGGCGCCGACCTCACCGCCAAGAGCTGGGGCGCCGAGGCGGCCAAGCGGATGCTGATGAACAACCTCGACCCCGAGGTCGCCGAGCACCCCGAGGACCTCGTGGTCTACGGCGGCACCGGCCGGGCCGCCCGGTCGTGGGAGGCGTTCGACGCGATCGTGCGCACGCTCGACGAGCTCGAGCCGGATGAGACCCTGCTCGTGCAGTCGGGCAAGCCCGTCGGCGTGTTCCGCACGCACGAGTGGGCTCCGCGGGTGCTGATCGCGAACTCCAACCTCGTCGGTGACTGGGCGACCTGGCCGGAGTTCCGCAGGCTCGAGCAGCTCGGCCTGACGATGTACGGGCAGATGACGGCCGGATCGTGGATCTACATCGGCACCCAGGGGATCCTCCAGGGCACGTACGAGACGTTCGCGGCCGTGGCCCGATCGCTCGGGAGGGAGTCGCTCGCAGGCACGCTCACCCTGACCGGGGGAGCGGGGGGAATGGGCGGCGCCCAGCCGCTGGCGGTCACCCTCAACGACGGAGCGGTCATCGTCGTGGACGTCGACGAGTCGCGGCTCGCGCGCCGGGTGGAGCACGGCTACCTCGACGAGTACACCACCGACCTCGACGCCGCGGTGGAACGGGCGCTGGCGGCCAAGGCCGCCGGCCGGCCGCTCAGCGTCGGCGTCGTCGGGAATGCCGCCGACGTCTTCCCCGAGCTGCTGCGACGTCAGCACGCCGGCACGATCGACATCGACATCGTCACCGACCAGACGAGTGCGCACGATCCGCTCGCGTATCTGCCGAGCGAGATCCCCTTCGCGCAGTGGCGGAGCGAGGCGCTGCGCGATCCCGAGGGCTTCACCGACCGCGCCCGGTCGTCGATGGCGCGTCAGGTGGCGGCGATGGTGGGCTTCCAGGACGCCGGAGCGGCGGTCTTCGACTACGGCAACTCGATCCGCCGCGAGGCAGAGCTCGGCGGATGCGAACGGGCGTTCGCCTTCCCGGGATTCGTGCCCGCCTACATCCGTCCGCTGTTCGCCGAGGGCCGCGGGCCGTTCCGCTGGGTGGCCCTGTCGGGCGATCCGGAGGACATCGCGAAGACGGACCGCGCCGTCGCCGAGCTGTTCCCCGACGATGCGCCGCTGCGTCGCTGGCTCGACAAGGCCGGTCGCACCGTCCACTTCGAGGGACTGCCGGCGCGGATCTGCTGGCTCGGCTACAAGGAGCGCCATCTCGCCGGGCTCAGGTTCAACGAGATGGTCGCCTCCGGCGAGCTGTCGGGCCCCATCGTCATCGGCCGCGATCACCTCGACGCCGGCTCGGTCGCCTCGCCCTACCGAGAGACGGAGGCGATGGCCGACGGCTCGGACGCGATCGCCGACTGGCCGCTGCTGAACGCCCTGCTCAACACCGCGTCGGGTGCGTCGTGGGTCTCGATCCACCACGGCGGCGGCGTCGGCATCGGCCGCTCGATCCACGCGGGGCAGGTGATCGTCGCCGACGGCACGGAGCTCGCCGCCGAGAAGATCGAGCGGGTGCTGACGAACGATCCCGGCACGGGTGTGATGAGGCACGTCGACGCCGGCTACGAGCGGGCCGCAGAGGTCGCCCGGGAGCGCGGGCTGAAAGTGCCGATGCTGTGAGCGCGCTGCTGCTGACCGGGATCGGCGAGCTGACGACGAACGTCGTGGGCCTCGGTGACGACCCCTCCGACGCGCTCGGCACGATCGCGGACGCCGCACTGCTGATCGACGGCGGTCGGATCGTCTGGGCCGGCCCCGCGTCGGCCCTCGAGGCGGCCTCGTCGGACGCCCGGCCCGAGGTCGTCGACCTGGCCGGGGCCGCGGTCATCCCGGGGTTCGTCGACAGCCACACCCACCTCGTCTTCGGCGGCGACCGGGCCGACGAGTTCGAGGCGCGGATGACGGGGACGCCGTATGCGGCAGGCGGCATACGGCGCACCGTGGCGGCGACCCGTGCCGCCGACGAGGACGTCCTGCGCGCGAGGCTGGCGGGCTTCGTCGCCGAGCTCCATGACCAGGGGACGACGACCTTCGAGGTGAAGACCGGCTACGACCTCACCGTCGACGGCGAGGCACGGAGCGCGCGCTTGGCGGCGGAGGTGACCGAGGAGGTCACCTTCCTCGGGGCGCACGTCGTCCCGCCCGAGTTCGCGGAGGACCGCGAGGCCTACGTCGACCTCGTGTGCGGGCCCATGCTCGACGCGGTCCGCCCCTTCGTGCGGTGGATCGACGTGTTCTGCGAGACCGGGGCCTTCACCCCGGCCGAGACCGAGCGCATCCTCGCCGCGGGGGCGGCGGCCGGACTTCCCGCCCGGCTGCACGGCAACCAGCTCGGCGAAGGCGCGGGGGCCGCGCTGGCCGTCGCGCACGCCGCGGCCTCCGTCGACCACTGCACGTACCTGACGGATGCCGACGTGGCGGCTCTCGCCGGTTCCGACACGGTCGCGACGCTCCTGCCCGGTGTGGAGTTCTCCACCCGTCATCCGTACCCGGACGCGCGGCGGCTGATCGATGCCGGCGTCACGGTCGCCCTCGCCAGCGACTGCAATCCCGGGTCGAGCTTCACGAGCTCGATGCCGCTGATGATCGCCCTCGCCGTCCGCGAGATGGGGATGACGCCCGCCGAGGCGGTGTGGGCGGCCACCGCCGGGGGAGCACGGGCTCTCCGCCGGGACGACGTCGGACGCCTGGGCGCCGGTGCGCGTGCGGACCTCGTCGTGCTCGGCGCGCCGACGCGCGTGCACCTGGCCTACCGCCCCGGGGTCCCGCTCGTGCGCGAGGTGTATCGGGACGGCGAGAGGATCCGCTAGAGCCGGCTGCCGGCCGACGGGCCGGGACGGGTCAGCGGGGGCTGTCGAAGGACCACGACGCCGGGTCGACGGAGGTGGCGACATCCCAGTCGTCGGTGTCCCAGGTGAACACGGCCACGGCGCAGGTCGGCATCGCGCCGATGTCGCCGTTCGACAGCGCGTCGGCGAGCACCGACATCCCGGGATCGTGCGCGACGACCATCACCTGCCGTGCGCCGCTGGTGGCGGCGGCGGACAGGAGCGTGCGCGCCGGCGCGCCGTACAGCTCCGGGCGCTCCTGAGCGGGCACGCCGAGCGCCTCCGCGAAGAAGCCGGCGGTCGTCCGGGCCCGCAGCGCCGTGGAGGTGAGGAGGGCCTCGGGCCGGAAGCCGGTCTGCGCCAGGCGCGCCGCGAGCACCGGCGCGTCACGACGTCCGCGATCGTTGAGCGGACGGTCGTGGTCGTCCAGTCCGGGGTCGCCCCAGTCGCTCTTGGCGTGCCGCACGAGCGCCAGGGTGATCACCGATGCTCCTCCTCGGAACGGTCCTCGTCTTCCTGCCCCGCCTGATCGAGCGGTGCCGGCCCCGCGGGCCACGGCTCCGGCTCGGAATCGTCCGGCGGCGCCCACTCCGATCCGGGCGCACCGCCGGAAGGCGCGTCGTCCGCGTCGCTCGTGCTCTCGGAGGCGTCGTGACCATGTGCGTCGTCCGCGTCGCTCGCCGCGTCGGACGCGCGCGGCGCGTCGACCGTGGGCGCGGGACCGCTCTGCCGGCCCACGGCGCGTCCGGCCAGTCCCGTCAGCATCTCCAGGACGCACAGGGCCGCCAGCCGCACGGTCCGCCCGTCGGGCGCGTCGGCCTCGGCGTCCACCTCGACGATGTCGGCCGAGCGCACGCGCGGGTCGACGGTCAGCGCGCGCACCAGGGCGCGCAGCTCCCACGCGGCCAGGCCGCCGGGAAGCGAGGAGGGGCAGGCCGGGGCGACCGACCGGTCGCAGACGTCCACGTCGACGTCGAGGTGGATGACCGCGCCGTCGCCGGCGCCCGCGATCTCCAGCGCCTGTGCGACGACGTCGTCCATCCCGCGGCGGCTGAGCTCGTCGAGGGTGACGACCGTGATCCCGAGTTCGGCGGCGCGATGGGCGTAGGCGGCGGAGTTCGCGAAGTCCGCGATGCCGATCTGCACGATGCGCCGCGGATCGAGTCCGTCCTCGATGAGGCGGCGCACGGGCGAGCCGTTGGAGATCCCGTCGCGCAGGTCGAAGTGCGCGTCGATCGTGATGAGCCCGGTCGCCTTCGCGCCCTGGGCCGCGGCGTAGGTCACCGAGTTGTCGCCGCCGAGGGTGACGACCAGCGCCGCGGAGGCGAGCTCGCGCACGCGGGCGCGCAGGCGCTCCTCGCCCTCGGGCCCGTCGGGATCGTCGACGTCGCCGGCGTCGGCGATGCGGAGGATGTCGGTGAGGTCGAGCGCAGGCGGACCGACCAGGGTGGGGCTGAATCGCCGCAGCGCCGCACGGACGGCGGTCGGCGTCGCGTGCGCGCCCGTCGGAGACAGCGAGGTGCGGAAGGCGGGCGCGCCGACGAGGACCGCGTCGGAGGAGCCCTCCCAGGCCGGCCAGTGACCGGCACGCGGCCACAGCGGGTCGGTGGGAAGCGTGGTGTCTGGTGCGTTCGTCATCAGCCGACGTAGACCCAGGCCGTGCGTCCGCTCGCCAGAGTGACGGAGGTGCGGCGATAGAGCGACACCTCGTACTCGTCGGCGGCGTCGAGTTCTTCGGAAGTGATGTGCAGCACCTTTCCCATGACTTTGTCGACGGGGTTCCCCGTCGCGCGGAGGACGGGGTGCACCGACAGGCCCGAGACGTCGACGACGCGCGCGTCCTCGATCTCGGCGTAGTCGATGGTGTACCCGGGCAGGACGTCGGAGTCGCCGGCGACCACGCGCCCGAACGTGTCGAGCTGCACCTCGGCGAACTGCAGCGTGCCGTAGGTGAACAGGAGCTCGGTCGCGTCTGCCACGGTTTCAGGCTACCCCGGGGCCGCGGCGGGGGCGACGTGACGAGCCGGTGCTCAGCCGAGGAAGGCGTGGGCGATCGCGAAGATCGCCACTCCGGCCAGGGCGCCGACGACGGTGCCGTTGAGGCGGATGTACTGCAGGTCGCGGCCGACCATGAGCTCGATCTTCTCGGTCGTCTCCGCCGGGTCCCACTTCTCGACCGTGTCGGTGATGATCGAGGCGATGTCGTGACGGTAACGGCCCACCAGGAAGACGGCGGCGTCGGTGATGCGGTCGTCGACGCGCTGCTGCAGCGCGGGGTCGGCCGACAGCCGCCCGCCGATCTCGGCGAGCGCCTCGGTGGCGCGGCGGCGCAGCCCGCTCGCCGGGTCCTCGAGGGCGCGCAGCAGGCCCGCCTTGGCGGTGTTCCACGCCTCTGCGGCGAGCTGACGCACGCGCGGGCTGTCGAAGACGGCGCTCTTGGCATCCTCCAGGCGCCCGATCGTCTCGGGGTCGTGCTGCAGGTTGTCGGCCAGCCGCGCGAGGTAGCGGTCGATGGCCGCCCGAGCCGGGTGGGCGGGATCGGCCTGCACCGCGGCGACGAACTTCACGGCCTCGTTGTACACGGTGTCGTCGACCAGACGCATGGCGACCGAGGGGACCCAGGAGGGCAGCCGGCGGGAGACCAGGCCCGTGAAGGACTCGCGCCCCGTCTCGAGCCACAGGGCGATGCTGTCGAAGGCGAGGTCGACGGCGCCGCGGTGGGCGTCGGCGTCGACGACGCGGTCGAGCCAGGCCCCGACCGTCGGCCCCCACTCGGGGCTCAGCAGATGCTCGCGCGCGAGGTCTCCGATGAGGTCCTGCACCTCGTCGTCGCTGAGCGCCCGGAGGATCCCGGTGGCCATCGCCGCACCCTCGGCGGCGACGCGCTCGGCGTTGTCCGGCACCCGCAGCCAGTCGCCGGCCTTGGCGGCGATGGCGGTCGACTGCAGCTTCTCGCGCACGACGTCGCCGTCGAGGAAGTTGGTCTCGACGAACTCGCCGAGGCTCCGGCCGATCTCGTCCTTGCGGCGCGGGATGATCGCGGTGTGCGGGATCGGGATCCCGAGGGGGTGGCGGAACAGGGCCGTGACGGCGAACCAGTCCGCCAGGGCGCCGACCATCCCGCCCTCGGCGGCGGCGCGGACGTACGACAGCCACGGGTACCGGTCCTCGAGCGCGAACGCGACGACGAAGAGCACCGCCATGAACACGAGCGCTCCGAGGGCCACGCCCTTCATGATCCGCAGGCCGCGGCGCCGCTCCTGGTCTGCAGGGCTCAGCAGCGACGTCGGGGTGCGGACCATCCCGCTATGTTCGCACGCGCACGGCCGCCGCGGGAACGACGGCGCGCGGGACTGCCGCCGGAACCGCACCCCCGCGCGCGGCGTATTCTGGCGGCGTGATCGATGACATCCAGAAGCGCGCCCTGCACCGCACGAGCATCCTCGAGGGCCAGATCCGCGGCCTCGCCCGGATGATCGAGAACGAGGACTACTGCATGGACATCATCGGCCAGTCGCGTGCCATCCAGAAGGCCCTCGCGTCGCTCGACAAGCTCCTCATCGAGAATCACCTGCGCACCCACGTCGCCCACATGTTCGAGAGCGGGGGAGCGGAGCGCGAGCAGGCCGTCGCCGAGCTGCTGAAGGCGTACGACTTCGAGGGGCGCTGACGCCGCGGCGCTCAGGCCTCCAGCGGACCGAGCCAGGCGCCGGCGACCGTGCTGTGCGCCGACTCCGGGTCGGACGGGTGGAACATCCCGGCCAGCACGTCGCGGTAGAGCCGGCTGAGCTCGTTGCGCGTGAAGTAGGACGACCCGCCGGCCACCAGCATCGCCTCGTCGACGACCTGCTTGGCGGTCGTCACCGCGCGGTGCTTGACGCCGCTGAGCTTGGCGAACCAGAGCCCGCCGTGGTCGGCGCGCTCGTCGACGTCGCGGCTCAGGGACTCGATCTGGGGGAGCAGGGCGTCGTAGGCGAGGGCCATGTCGGCGATGCGCCAGCGGATGTCGGGGTCCTGGGCGTATGACCGGCCCGTCCGCTTGGACGTGCGCGACTTCGCCGCCTCGACCGCGAGGTCGAGCGCCCGCCGGGCGATACCCGTGTAGACCGAGGCCAGCAGCAGCTCGAACACGCTGAAGATCCCGAAGACGAGCGGATCGGGCTGCGGCCCCGGCGCGATGCGCCGCACGACCCGGTCCGGTGCGGCCACCGCGCCGTGGAGCTCGGTGGTGCGGGACTGCGTGCCGCGCATGCCGACGGTGTCCCAGTCGTCGCGGGTCACGACGGCCTCGGTGCGGGGGACGAAGGCGTAGACCATCTGCGGGCCGTCGGGGCTCGTCGTGTCGAGGCCGTGCAGGCCGAGCTGGGTCCACACCGGCGCGAGCGAGGTGAAGATCTTCGTGCCGGTGAACGCGTACCCGCCGTCGGGCAGCGGTTCGGCGACGGTGTCGCTCCCGAACAGCACGAGGTCGTTGCCGGCCTCGCTGATGCCGAAGGCGAAGACCTCGCCCGCGGCCGCGCCTTCCTGCACGAAGCGGAGCGTGTCGATCCCGCGGTCGGCGAGCACCTTCGCGACCCCGGTCCACACGAGGTGCATGTTGATCGCCAGGGCCGTCGCCGGCGCCGCCGTCGCCAGCCGCTGCTGGAGGACGGACACCTCGGCCAGGCCCAGTCCCGCCCCGCCGAGGTCTGCGGGCACCAGTGCCGCGAGGTACCCGGTGGTCCGCAGCTCGGCGAGGTCGGCGTCGGGGAAGACGTTGCCCGCGTCGACGGACGCGGCGCGGGAGCGGATGCGCTCCAGGAGATCGTCGGGCAGGAGGTCGGTGGGGTCGAACGTCGTCACCGTTCCATTCTGCTCCCGCGGAGGGAGCACGGCCCCGCCTCCGTCGCGCGCGGGAGAGGATGGTCGCATGATCTCGACCGACCTCGCCCTGGCTCTGCGCGACGCGGGCCTCGTCTGGCATCCGGCCTCGGGGGACCGCTTCCAGCTGGACGAGCCCGAGTTCGAGGCCGACGTCTTCACCGTGAGCGAGATGACCATCGAGCCGCGGTCCTACCCGACCGGCACGATCCTCGCGTTCAACGGCACCACCGAGTGGGCGCTGGACTCCGTCGCCCTCGAGGACGCGCTGTGGCTGCCCCGTGAGGATCAGCTGCGCGAGCTGCTCCGCGGCGCCTTCCGCTCGCTCCACCGTCTCGCCGACACGCACGTGGTCGAGATCGCGCTGCGCCGCGATCAGGGATCGGCCGAGGAGCTGCACCGGTTCGAGCACCCGCAGCCCGAGGACGCCTATGCGCTCGCCGTCCTCGCGCTCTTGGCGCGCATCGCCTGATCCCGCCCGGCGTCCGCCGAGGGGTCGTCAGCCGAGGGCCCGTCAGCCGAGCGCGGCGAACAGCTGGCGGATCGTCTCCTCGGGGGCGTCGCGGTGCGGTGAGTGGCCCGCGCCCGCGACGACCGACATCGTGACGACCGGGTTGCGGCGCACCTGCGCAGCGAGCTCACCGGTGAACAGCGAGTACACGGCCGGGTCGGCGCCCAGCACGTGGGTGGGCACGGTCAGCCGCGCCGCGTCGTCCCGGACGTCCCACGGCGTGTTCTGCGCCCCGGTCTGCTCGACGGCCCATCGGCTCGCCTGCTGGGCGGCGAGCGACTTGAGCTCGATGTCCTGCGGGTGCCAGTGCGGGTGCTCGGCGCGCACCGCCGCCTGCGAAGTGTCGGCGAAGGCCTGCTCCTGGCTGGCCGTGACCGCCTCGCGATCGGCGTCGACGAGATGGATGCCCGGATCGACCAGCACGAGCCGCCGGGTCCAGGCCGGGTCCTGCGCGCTCGCGACGGTCGCTGCGGCACCCCCGAGGGAGTGCCCGATCACGAGGTCCCAGCCGCTCCCGCCGTCGCGCCGCTGCGGCGCGGTGCCGTGCACGTCGGCGGCGTACGCGCCGATCGTGTAGTCCAGCGCGCGGGGCGCGGTGCCGTGCCCGCGGAGGTCGACCGCCGTCGCGTACCAGCCGGCGTCCGCGAGCGCGGTCCCGAAGCGCCACATGAGGGCGCCGCTGGAGCCGAGGCCGTGGATCAGCAGCGCGTGCCGCGGGGCGTCGGGCGAGCCCCAGGCGAGGCGGGGCAGGGTGAGGGCAGCGGGCATGCGCCCAGCCTAGGACCGGACGCGTCCGCGGCGACGGGTCAGGTGATGACCGGGACGGGCTCGGTGTCGGGGATCGGGCTCACGTCGCGGCCGCGGAGATCGGGGAAGCCGCGCACGCACGTCGCGGCGACGATCGCCCCGACGATCGCGAAGGCGGCCGCAGCCCAGTAGGCGCCGACGTAGCCGACGCCGTCGATGAGGAACCCCGCCACGGCCGACCCGGCGGCCGCGCCGATGAGCTGGCCGGTCCCGATCCAGCCGTAGGCCTCGGCGGTCTCGCTGAACTTCACGCTCGCGCTCGTCATGGCGAACATGACGGCGAGGGCGGGCGCGATGCCGATGCCCGCGACGAACAGCGAGGCGCTGAGGCCCCAGAACGACGACAGCAGGAAGACGCTGGCGATGAGTCCCACGGCGACGACGGTGAGCCGCCGTGCCATGGCCCAGGGGCCGATCGGGATGTGGCCGAAGGACAGGCCGCCGGCGAGGCTGCCGACCGAGAAGATGGCGAGCACGAGCCCCGCTTCGAGCCCGCCGTGACCGAAGGTCGCCACGACGCCGGCCTCGACCGCGGCGCACGCGCCGATGAGGAGGAAGCCGGTGACCGTGGCCAGCAGCACCACGGGCTTGCCGAGCACCTTCCCGAAAGCGCGCCGGCTGCGCGGGATGCGCACCCGCCCCACTTCGGGCGAGAGGATGAACCACGCGCCCCCGCCCACGAGGATCGCCACGATCATGAGGAGGCCCGGAACGGTGCCCGCCTGTGTCGCGACGATCGTGATGAGCACCGGCGCGAGGATCCAGATGATCTCCTGGAGGCTCGCGTCGAGCGAGAACAGCGGCGTCAGCTGGCGGGAGTTCACGATCTTCGGGTAGATCGTGCGCACCGCGGACTGGACCGGCGGCGTCGAGAGCCCGGCGATCAGGCCGAAGACCATGTAGCCCACGAGGTGCATCGGCACGAGCGCCAGGACGAGGATCGCGGCCGCGCAGACCGCCGTGGTCAGGGTCAGCACGCGCCGCATGCCCCACGCGCCCATCCAGCGGCTGGTGACCGGTCCGGCCACCGCCTGGCCGATCGACGCCGCCGCGAGGACGAGGCCCGCCGCCCCGTACGACCCGGTCTGCCGTTCGACGTGCAGCAGGATCGCCAGACTCGTCATGCCGTTGGGGAACCGCGCGGTCAGCTGTGCCGCGATGATGCGCGCGACCCCGGGGGTGCGAAGAAGATCCCGGTAGCCGGCCACCCCACCACGCTACCCATCCGCGCGACACGCCGCGACACGCCGGACCGTCGTTTCCACAGGGCGATCGCGTGTCGGAGGGCGGTCGTAGCGTCGGCCCTGTGGACAGTTTCCGGACGGCCGGAGGAAATGCCCGTGATTCAGGGATTTTCCAGGTTCGGAATCGGGGTGCCGGCTGTGGATGAAACGGTGGACAACCTGTGTTGTATCAGGGGAGAGCGGTGGAAAACTACACGGATGTAACTACTATCCCTTGTGGTTGCCCCCAATGTCCGTACCCATATGTAGTATTGGACTCCCGGCGGAGGCACCGCCGACACACACCAGGTTTTTGAGAGGGGAAAGGCGGATCACCATGGCGATCACGGTCTACACGAAGCCGTCCTGCGTTCAGTGCAATGCGACCTACCGGGCGCTGGACTCGAAGGGCATCGACTACCAGATCCTCGACCTGTCGGAGGACCCGGCGGCGCTCGAGCACGTCAAGTCGCTCGGCTACCTGCAGGCCCCGGTCGTCGTCACCGACGAGGACCACTGGTCGGGATTCCGTCCCGACAAGATCGACGAGCTGGCCTCCCGGCTCGCGTAATCCGAGAGAGAGCGGGGTGCGCTGAGATGCTGACCGCAACCGACGCACCGCTGCTCGTCTACTTCTCGAGCGTGTCGGGCAACACGGCGCGTTTCATCGAGAAGCTCGGGATGCCGGCGCTCCGCCTTCCGCTCCACGCCTCCGACCCCGCCCTGGTGGTGGACGAGCCGTTCGTGCTCGTGACACCCACCTACGGCGGGGGCCAGGGGCGCGGCGAGGAGAAGGGCGCGGTCCCCAAGCAGGTCATCCGCTTCCTCAACGACGAGGCCAACCGGTCCCTGCTCCGCGGAGTCATCTCCGCAGGAAACACCAACTTCGGCGACGCCTTCTGCGCCGCCGGGGACATCATCAGCCGCAAGTGCCACGTGCCGCACCTGTACAAGCTGGAACTGTTCGGCACGCAGGACGACGTCGATCGGGTGACCGACGGATTGGAACGATGGTGGAAGCTGCAGTGACCGACACGACCTTCAAGACCGATGAGCGGTTCGAGGGACTCGACTACCACGCGCTGAACGCGATGCTGAACCTCTACGGAGCGGACGGCAAGATCCAGTTCGACGCCGACAAGCGCGCCGCGCGGGAGTACTTCCTGCAGCACGTCAACCAGAACACGGTGTTCTTCCACTCCCTCAAGGAGCGCCTGGACTACCTGGTCGAGAAGGAATACTACGAGGGCGCCGTCCTCGAGAAGTACTCGTTCGACTTCATCCAGCGTCTGAACGACCGCGCCTACGGCGCGAAGTTCCGCTTCGAGACCTTCCTCGGCGCCTTCAAGTACTACACGAGCTACACGCTCAAGACCTTCGACGGGAAGCGCTACCTCGAGCGCTTCGAGGACCGTGTCGTCATGACCGCCCTCGGCCTCGCCGACGGCGACGAGACCCTCGCCGAGCAGCTCGTCGACGAGATCATCTCCGGCCGCTTCCAGCCGGCCACCCCGACGTTCCTCAACACCGGCAAGGCCCAGCGCGGCGAGCTCGTCTCGTGCTTCCTGCTGCGCATCGAGGACAACATGGAGTCGATCGCCCGCGGCATCAACTCCGCCCTGCAGCTGTCCAAGCGCGGCGGCGGCGTGGCGCTCCTGCTCTCGAACATCCGCGAGGCGGGCGCCCCGATCAAGCAGATCGAGAACCAGTCCAGCGGCATCATCCCCGTCATGAAGCTCCTCGAAGACAGCTTCAGCTACGCCAACCAGCTCGGTGCGCGTCAGGGCGCCGGTGCCGTCTACCTCTCGGCGCACCACCCCGACATCATGAAGTTCCTCGACACCAAGCGCGAGAACGCCGACGAGAAGATCCGCATCAAGACGCTGTCGCTCGGCGTCGTCGTGCCCGACATCACGTTCGAGCTCGCCAAGAACGACGAGGACATGTACCTGTTCTCGCCGTACGACGTCGAGAAGGTCTACGGCGTGCCCTTCGGCGACATCTCGGTCACCGAGAAGTACCGCGAGATGGTCGACGACGCCCGCATCAAGAAGACGAAGATCAAGGCGCGCGACTTCTTCCAGACGATCGCCGAGATCCAGTTCGAGTCGGGCTACCCGTACATCATGTTCGAGGACACGGTGAACCGGGCGAACCCCATCAAGGGCCGGATCAACATGTCGAACCTGTGCTCGGAGATCCTCCAGGTCAACACGCCGACCACCTACAACGAGGACCTCTCGTACGGCCAGATCGGCAAGGACATCTCCTGCAACCTGGGCTCGATGAACATCGCCCTCGCGATGGACGGCAAGGACCTCGCGGGCACGGTGGAGACGAGCATCCGCGCCCTCACCGCGGTCAGCGACCAGAGCCACATCCGCTCGGTCCGCTCGATCGAGGACGGCAACGACCGCTCGCACGCCATCGGCCTGGGCCAGATGAACCTGCACGGCTACCTCGCCCGCGAGCACGTCCGCTACGGCTCGGAAGAGGGCCTGGACTTCACGAACATCTACTTCTACACGGTGCTGTTCCACGCGCTGCGCGCCTCGAACAACATCGCGATCGAGCGGAAGACCACCTTCGACGGCTTCGCCGACTCGACCTACGCGTCGGGGGAGTTCTTCGACAAGTACATCGAGCAGGAGTGGGTGCCGCAGACCGAGAAGGTCAAGGAGCTGTTCGCCGGCATCCACATCCCGACGCAGGCGGACTGGACGGCGCTGAAGGCGTCGATCCAGGAGCACGGCATCTACAACCAGAACCTCCAGGCCGTGCCGCCGACCGGCTCGATCTCGTACATCAACAACTCGACGAGCTCGATCCACCCGATCGCGTCGAAGATCGAGATCCGCAAGGAAGGCAAGATCGGCCGCGTCTACTACCCGGCGCCGTTCATGACGAACGACAACCTCGAGTACTACGAGGACGCGTACGAGATCGGCTACGAGAAGGTCATCGACACGTACGCCGCGGCGACGCAGCACGTGGACCAGGGACTGTCGCTGACGCTGTTCTTCAAGGACACCGCCACCACGCGCGACATCAACCGCGCGCAGATCTACGCCTGGCGCAAGGGCATCAAGACGATCTACTACATCCGCCTGCGTCAGCTGGCGCTCGAGGGCACCGACATGTCCGAGTGCGTCTCCTGCATGCTCTGAGCCGCGGCTCGCTCGCTCAACGACCGATTCCCAAGGAACGACCATGACCCCCGAACCGCTGAAGCTCGTCGACCACGTGCAGGCGATCAACTGGAACCGCATCCAGGACGAGAAGGACCTCGAGGTCTGGAACCGTCTCGTGAACAACTTCTGGCTGCCCGAGAAGGTGCCGCTGTCCAACGACATCCAGTCGTGGAACACGCTCACCCCCGAGGAGCAGACGCTCACGATGCGGGTGTTCACCGGCCTCACCCTGCTCGACACGATCCAGGGCACCGTCGGCGCCGTCTCGCTCATCCCCGATGCGATCACCCCGCACGAGGAGGCCGTCTACACGAACATCGCGTTCATGGAGTCGGTGCACGCCAAGAGCTACTCGTCGATCTTCTCGACGCTGTGCTCGACGCCCGAGATCGACGACGCGTTCCGCTGGTCGGTCGAGAACCCGAACCTGCAGCGCAAGGCGCAGATCGTCATGGACTACTACCGTGGCGACGAGCCGCTCAAGCGCAAGGTCGCCTCGACCCTGCTCGAGTCGTTCCTGTTCTACTCGGGGTTCTACCTGCCGCTGTACTGGTCGAGCAAGGCCAAGCTGACGAACACGGCCGACATCATCCGCCTCATCATCCGTGACGAGGCCGTGCACGGCTACTACATCGGCTACAAGTTCCAGAAGGGTCTCGAAAAGCTGACGCCCGCGGAGCGCGACGAGATCAAGGACTACACGTTCTCGCTCCTGTACGAGCTCTACGACAACGAGGTGCAGTACACGCAGGACCTCTACGACGGCGTCGGCCTCACCGAGGACGTCAAGAAGTTCCTGCACTACAACGCGAACAAGGCGCTCATGAACCTCGGCTACGAGCCGATGTTCCCCTCGAGTGTCACCAACGTGAACCCCGCGATCCTTTCGGCCCTCTCGCCGAACGCCGACGAGAACCACGACTTCTTCAGCGGGTCGGGCTCGTCGTACGTCATCGGCAAGGCCGTCGCGACCGAAGACGAGGACTGGGACTTCTAAAATGCCTGATCGATGCCTAAAACGTGGGCGGGCTTCGATCGCAAGCCCCCGATGCGGAGTGCTCCTCGCGAGCCTCTCATCGGGGGCTTGCCCACGTTTTGCCCACATTTCATTCGAAGGGAGGTGAAGACATGGCCTCGAAGGGACACGCGCGCAGCGCGATCACCGGACGCTTCGTCAAGAAGACGACGGCCGCCCGCAACCCGCGGACGACCGTCGTGGAGAAGCCCACCAAGCGCACCGGTAAGTAAGCAGTGATGGACACGGCGGGGTTCGGAGTAGAGATCCGGGCCTCGCCGTGTTCCTACGTTAGCGCTACGAGACGGCCGCGGCGCGTGCCTCGCTCATCGCCGTCGCGACGATGTCGAGGTCGTCGTCGAACAGGTCTGCGTAGACGTCGAGGGTCATCGCTGCCGACGCGTGGCCGAGCATCCGCTGCACGGCCTTCACGTGCGCGCCGGCCTGGATCGCGAGGGATGCCGCGGTGTGGCGGAGGTCGTGCGGCGTGATCTCGGGGAGCGTCTCGTCGATCGCTTGCGCACGACGGACTGCGCCGACGAACCAGCCTGAGCCGGCGTTCGGGTAGGGGAGCGGCTGCGCACCGTCGCCGAACACGTACCCGTCGCGAGGCTTCCCCTCACACGCTCGAGCGAGCTGCGGAACGAGAAACACCGGCATCGGCACCTCTCGTCGCTCACCTGATTTCGGGGTGCCGATCTCGTAGACGCCGCGCACGAGGACCGCGTTCCGCTCGACGGCGACACGGCGGCGGAGCATGTTCATGTCGCCGACCTGCAGGCCGACCGCCTCACCCCACCGGAGGCCGGAGTATGCGAGGAAGCGGACGAAGTCGGGGTGCTGCGACGACGTCGCGACGAGCTCCACCTGCGCGTGCGTCAGGTAGCGCGCGGTCTTCCGCTTCTTCGCGGGAAGCGCGACACCCTTCACCGGGTTGCGTGGGATGACGTTGTCCCGTTCGGCGATCGCGAGGATCTGCGACAGCACGAACACGGCGCGGCGCACCGTCTGGGGTTTCCGGCGGCCGGAGAGCTCGCCCACCCAGTCGGAGATCTCCGAGGGGCGGATGCCTGCGACCGCACGGGACGCCCACTTCGGTTCCACGTGGGTACGCCAGGACGACAGCATTGCCTCACGCGAAGACGGCTTCAGCGACGGGAGCTTCCCCGTCTGCCACTGTTCAGCCAGCATCCCGATCGTGCGGCGCCCCTCGGTGGGGTCGATGTACTCGCCCCGGGACTTCGACACAGTGACGGACGCGAGGAAGAGCTCGGCCTCACGCTTCGTCTTGAAGCCCCGCTTGTCCGTCTGCGACTTGTCCGGCTTCCGGTAGCGGACGCGGTAGCGGGGTCCGGCCGCGGTGGCGTACTTCGAGATGGTCCCCGCCATCAGGCAACGTCTTCGCGGTGGGTCCACTGGCCGGCGCCCATCTTGGGCTCGACATAGACCGTGTCTCCGATGCGAAGCAGGACGCGGTGGTATGCCTCGACGATGCTGCGCACGACGCCGAGGTCATGCGCAATCGCGCCCGCGTGCCCGTGGTGAATGAACTCGGCTCGCGCGTACGCGTCGTGGTCGATCAGTCGCAGCGCCGCCCACTCGTCAGCGCGCCGCTCCTGCTTGGCGTTCGCTGGGCCGAACATGGAGGGCTCGTCTCCGAACACTGCGTGAGCGGTCTCGTGCGCGAGGACGGAGCGGTGGAGGCGCTCACTCATTCCACTGCGGAGACGGACGAGGCGGAGCGCGTGGATGTACTCGCCGTCTCGGCCGGGGTGCAGGTCCGTGTACTGAACCGTGACACCGAGTGCGGCGAGCATGTCTATCAGCATCGCATCTCGGTGCATCAGTCTTGGTCCTCTCCCGACTCCGGGTCGGTCGTGCGTGCGGCGGCAGGTAGATCCTCCGGGGACCTTCCGACACCGAACCGTCCGCGCACGACATTCTCCGCACCAGACGCGTAGCGCTCGGCCCGGTCGATGAGGTCAGTGGCGTCGATCTCGAGGGCGTTGGCGATCAGCATGACGTCGGTGATCGTCAAGGTGACGCGCTTGCCTGTCTTTGAGTTGCCGCCGTCGAGACGGTCCGACATGTATTGCGATGACTTGCCGATGAGGCGCCCGAGAGCGCGGGAGCTCATGAGGTCGCGCCGACCCATCTCGGCCTTGATCTCGGAGATGAGCGCGTCAGAGAACCGCTGGGGGTAGTCGTTGTCCACGATCAGCGATTCTGCCCTATTGCATGAATTCTCGTCAAGATGCATGGCATGGTTGACATCGCATGAACATCCATGCATCCTTATCCGCATGGAACTTCATGCACAGGGGGAAGTGGCAGCGAAGCACGCATCGGAGCGGATCGCAGGGGAGATCCGGGCCGAACTCGCTCGCCAGAAGCGCACCGCGTCCGACATGGCCGCCGTCATCGGTATCGCACCCCACACCGCCGGTCGCCGACTCAACGGAGAGCGCCCGTTCAACATCGTCGAACTCGCGGCTGTCTGCCGTTGGCTCGGCGTCGACATGGCAGGGGTCGTTGCCAAGAGTCTCCGCGACGAGGCGGTGGCGTCGTGACCGCCACCGCTCGCGTCACCCCGATCCGGCCGAAGGCTGAGCCCATCTGGCTCGCCCCGGCCGAGGTCGCCGCCCGCGTTCCTGGGATCACAGTCGTGAACCTGCAGGAGCTGCGGAAGAAGGGGCAGGGCCCCGCGTACTTCAAGCCGACCCCGAAGACCGTCGTCTACGCGCTCACCGACGTCGACGAGTGGGTCTCCCGTTCCCGGATCGCCACAAAGGACCAGTCATGAACCTCCGCACCCTCGTCTGTGCCGGCTTCGCCACGGCGTTCGCTGTCACGCTCCTCGGAGCGCCCGCCCACGCTGGCGGGTCCGATGATCCCACCCCGTACACGGTCGCCGAGGACGGCATCACCCTCCCCGTGGGGGTCACGTTCCCCGACGGTGGACACGTCAACATGCGCACCCTCGACGGTGCCGGGTACGGCATTCACTTCGAGGCGTTGAACAACCAGCCGTCCGGCGTCTACATCGGCACGAGCTTCCTCCCGTGGTCGGCGCTCGGCCTCGACCCGGCCACCGTGTGCGTCGCGTGGGTGCAGATGTCGATGTTCAACGAGCACCACGGGGAAGGCGGGCAGACGCCCGTCGGCCGCGGATGCGCACCCGAACCCACCCCCACACCGACGGTGACGGCCACACCCACGCCGACCCCCTCGGCGAGCGAGACGCCGCGTCCCACACCCACCGGCACCCCCACAGCGACCCCGCGGCCGACACCCACTCACACGCCGACCGGTCCCATCCTTCCGATGCCGCCGGTCCCGGTGCCCACCATCGAGCCGACCGGTGAGGTCGGACCCACCCCGCAGTACACCGAAGCGCCCACGGTGCCCGTCCCGCGGCTCGCGGAGACGGGCGGCGAGTTCCTCGCCTGGCCTGCCACCATCGCCGCGATCACCCTCACTGCCCTCGGTGCCGGGCTCATCGCACGCTCCCGCAAGGCCACCCGGTGAACGGGTGGGGATGGGTCGCAGCAGCACTCCTGCTGCTCGCCCTCGACCTCGAGGACGGCATCCAGTGGTGGCCGGTCGCGATCATCCTCGCCATCATCGGTGCGCTGCGCATCGCCGCGGACACCCGCCGCCGTCTCGCCGCTATCGACGAGGTGACTCGATGACCCGGTCGCGTGCCACCGCCAAGAAGGCCGGGGCATCGTTCGAGCGGCTCATTGCCGACCACCTCGCCGACGTCGTCGACGACCGCATCGACCGTCGGGTGAAGACCGGTGCTGCCGACAAGGGCGACATCGGCGGGGTCCGAACCCCGGATGGGCGCCGCGTCGTCATCGAGTGCAAGAACTACTCCGGCCGCTTCGAGGTCGGCGCCTGGCTGAACGAAGCCAACAACGAGCGACTCAACGACGGGGCTGCCGTCGGCCTCGTTGTCGCGAAGCGTCGCGGCACTACAAACCCCGCGGAACAGGTCGTGTTCATGACCGTCCGCGACCTCACCGCACTACTCACCAGCAAGGAGAACTAACCCATGTCCGCACACGAAGCACCCGGCGCCCCGATCACCCCGATCCGCCGTGAACCCGTCACCCTCGAGGAGCTCGTCGAGCGGCGTGTGGCGCTGAAGCTCGACCAGGAGTACATCCAGGTGCAGCTCGACACCATCGACGACCAGATCCGCGAGCAGGGCATCGGCACTCACCGGGCGGGCGCGTACACCGTCCAGGTCCGTGCCGGGCGGCGGCTCGACGCGAAGGCTGTCGCGGAGGCGTACCCGGTCGCGCAGCACCCCGAGCTGTACAAGCCCGCGATCGACACGGCGTCGCTGAAGGCGCATGTCGCGGCTGTCGAGCTCGACAAGTTCTACGTCGACAACACGCCGTCCGTGGTGATCAAGTGAGCGACGCCACCCGCCCGGTTCAGGTGGGCGATCGATTCGCGACGAAAGACAACCGCGATGCAGGCCGTGTCATCGAGGTCGTCGAGGCTCTGCCGACGGACAGCAAGATCAGCAGCACTCGGCGGGAGCGGGCGATGCGCCTCTTCAACGCTTGGGGCGGCAACGCGGACGAGCACGAGGAGTGGCTGCGCAAGCGCGAGACCCGGTTCCGTGTTCGCACGGAGGCGCACCCGTTGAACCCGAGTGCTGTGGGCAACGTCAGCAGCATGCACGAGGGCACCCTCGCCGCGAAGTACCGGCGGATCTCACGATGAGCACCCAGCATGCGGCGATCGCCACCCTGAAGGACGGCATCACGAACCAGCCTCGGTCGTTGCAGAAGACCATCGGACCGTCCGAGCTCGGCACCGACTGCGACCACTGCCTCGCCGCGAAACTCGCCGGCTGGCAGCAGAAGCGCGACGCCGACTGGCTGCCGTTCATCGGTACGAGCGTGCACGCGCAGGCCGCCGAGATCTTCGAGGCCGCAGGTGACCGTTGGCTGGTTGAGACGCCGGTGATGGTCGGGTGGGTCGGGGACGCCGAAGTATGGGGTTCGTCTGACCTGTTCGACGTGCAGGAGGGGACGGTCGTTGACTGGAAGGTCGTCGGCCCCACCACCATCACGGCGGCGAAGCGTGGCCCCTCGCCGGTCTACTACCGGCAGATCAACCTCTACGGGCTCGGGTTCCGCAACGCCGGCCACGACGTGAAGAAGGTGGCGATCTGCTACCTGCCCCGCAACGCCGTGTCCCTCGCGCAGGCGGTCTGGTGGGAGGACCACTTCGACCCTGCCGCCGCCCAGCAGACCCTCGGCCGCGCGAACCAGATCGTCGACCAGATCAACATGCTCCGCACGGTCGATCCCGCCGCGGTCGACGTGTGGATCGCCGGGCTGCCTCGCGCGGACCGCTGCTACGACTGCGCCCGCTTCGCGGACGCCCCGGCGCACATCAGCTCCCTCGCCTCACTCGTGGCGTAGGGCCCACCCATCAACGGACACACCAAGGAGAAACCTATGTCCACTCTCGACGACCTCCTCAGCGGAGGCGCGAAGACCGCCAAGTTCGCGACCATCGGTGACAGCGTCACCGGGAAGATCACGAGCATCGACATCCGGCAGCGGACAGACCCGAAGGACGGGTCGCTGCAGACCTGGGACGACGGAAGTCCCCAGGAGCAGATCCTCATCAGCGTCCAGACCGGCCAGCGCGAGGATGCCGAAGACGACGGTGTCCGCACGATCTACATCAAGTCGTGGGGTCAGCACATCCAGGCGTTCCGTACTGCGGTGCGTGACGGGGGCAAGCCGGCCGTCGGCGACACCTTCACCGCGACCTACACGGGCGACGGTGAGCAGAAGAACAAGGCGTTCAGCCCACCGAAGGAGTTCCAGTACACGGTCGCGAAGGCCTCGGCCGTCGACCGCCTCCTGGGCGACACCCCCGACGTGGCGCCCGCCCCGGTCGCCACGCCTCCCGCAGCTGCCCCTTCGGAGGAGACCCCGGCGGCGAAGGCGCAGAAGCTGATCGGCCTCGGCCTCGACGACGCGCAGATCCAGCAGGTCACGGGTCTCGACCCGGCGATCATCGCAGCGCTCCGCGGAGCCTGACCACCCGCTGAGCGTTCGCGCTCACCGCCCGGATGGTCGCAGGTGGGGTTCGACTCCCCGCCCGGGCACATGGCCAGCACAACACCAGCAACGTCGTCCCTGACGACTCGCCCTGCCCTGTCACGTCAGGTCGGGGTCACCCGCCGCGCGCAGCTTCCGTTCCAGCTTCAGGACGCGCACCTCGAGCTGCATTACGGCTCGCAGGAGGTGGTAGTTCGTCGCGTTCTGCTCGGGTTCGACCTTGCCTTCGTGGTCGACATGGATCACGAAGAAGGAAGCGAGAGCTTGGGAGATCGGCATGTCGTCGGGGAGACGGGACACCTCATCCATGAGCTCAATGACGTTCTTTGCGGTCTGGTCGATCTGCTCATCTGTGAGTCCGATGGCAGAAGTGCTGGCTTTGTCGATTTCCTGAGTCATGGTCGCACTCTAGCGGTCTCGGGGGTGGCCGCGTGATGCCTGCCCAGACCCCCGAGCAGCCCGTCTACGGGGCCGCCGCACGCGCCTACATTGACGCCGGGTGGCGTGGTGTTCTCCCGCTCCCGCCCCGTCAGAAGAAGCCCGTCCCTTCCGGGTTCACTGGGCGTGCGGGGGAGTGGCCGGGCGGCCCGGACGTGTGGACGTGGATGGAAGACCACGCGCACGGGAACGTCGCCCTCCGCCTCCCCGAGAACGTCATCGGCATCGACATCGACGCATACCCGGGGAAGCCCGGCGCGGCCACCCTCGTCAACACGGAACACGCGTGGGGGCGGCTTCCCGCTACCTGGCGCACCACGTCCCGCGACGACGGGGTGTCCGGCATCCGCCTGTACACGATCCCCGAAGGGCTCGAATGGCCGAACGAGGTCGGCCCCGGGATCGAGGTGATCCGGTTCGCTCACAGGTACGCGATCGTGTGGCCGTCGATCCACCCCGACACGGGGCACACGTACAAATGGATCGCCGACGACGGCCTCACCCACATCGGCACGATCCCCACGGTCGATGAACTGCCCCCGCTGCCCGCGAAGTGGGTGCAGGGTCTGACGCGCGGCCGTCAGGACACACGTGAGGCGCGGACCCCGTTGAACACGGCGGCGGCGAACGCGGCGATCGCACTGTTCAACGACGGTGAACCGTGCCGTGACGTGAAGCGTGCCGTCGACCGTCGCCTCGTCGACTTCACCGCGACCGGGCACGGCGCCCGTCACGAGCTCATGCTGCTCGGCACGGAGCGTCTCGTCCGCCTCGGCATCGAAGGACACATAGGGGTGCCCGCGGCGCTCCACCAGTTGCGGGACGCGTTCCTGAAGTCGGTGTCGGGGGAGCGGGGCCCCGGTGAGGGTGAGGCGGAGTGGGACCGGTCGCTGCGGGGCGCGCTCGCGCACGTGCACACGGTTGAGCAGGTCGACCCGTGCGTGGACCCGTTCCACGGCCTCATCGACCGCACACCCGCACAGACGGTGGAGAAGCAGGTTCAGTACGACAACGGCGAATGGTCCCGAACCACCGAGGTCCACCCTGCACCCACCGCGGAGGAGGAGGCTGCCCCGGTCGGTGATGACGTTGACACCCTCCGGCAGCAGCTGCTCGCGCAGGAACTGGAACGCCAACGGGCGCGCCGTGAAGCGACCCGGCTCCTCGCCGATGAAGAGGCCGCCGCGCACTTCCGTGAACCCGTCTGGTACCGGACCCTCGAGGAGGACCTGCAGCAGCCTGACGAGCCCGTTTCGTACACGGTCGACCAGGTCATCCCGACCGGGTCGAACGTGCTCCTCACCGCCCAGTTCAAGACGGGGAAGACCACCCTCGTCAACAACCTGGCCCGGTGCCTCGCGGACGGTGACGACTTCCTCGACACGTTCACTGTCGCGGACGCACCGGGGCGGGTGGCGCTGTGGAACTACGAGGTCGACGAGCGCATGTACCGGCGGTGGCTCCGCGAAACCGGGATCGCCGCACCTGCGAACGTCACCGTCCTCAACCTGCGCGGCTTCCGCCTCCCCCTCACCACCCCGCGCGCTGAGGACTGGGCGGTCCGGTGGCTCGCCGAGAATCACATCCGGGTGTGGGTTGTCGACCCGTTCGCGCGCGCGTTCACCGGGTCCGGGGCGTCCGAGAACGACAACACCGAAGTCGGTGTGTTCCTCGACACCCTCGACATCATCAAGGAACGCGCCGGGGTCTCCGAGCTCATCCTCCCCACCCACACCGGTCGTGCAGAGCATGAGACCGGGTCGGAGCGGGCCCGCGGTGCCACCCGTCTCGACGACTGGGCTGACGTCCGATGGTTGCTCACCCGCGACCGTGCCGGGTCACGGTTCTTCCGCGCCACCGGCCGCGACGTGGAGGTCGACGAGGGGCGCCTCGACTACGACGACACCACCCGCCGGCTCACGTTCGACGCAGGCAAGTCGCGGACGTCGGAACGGTACATGAAGGTCACCGGGACCGTGATCAGCGTCCTCGATCTGAACCCGGGCGCCACGAAGAACGAGGTTCGTCGCCTCGTCCGCGACGCGACGAACGGGGGCGCCGGGCACGCGCAGATCGACACGGCACTGCAGACACTGATCGAAACGGGCCGTGTCCGCACGGAACCCGGGAAGCGGAGCGCCGTCCACCACTTCATCGCCCGCATCACGGACTTCGTCGACGGGGGCGACCAGTGAACCGGTGCGGTGTCTGCCAGGTGCGTGTCCTCGCCTACGACTGGGACGACCAGCTCCGCTGCTACATGGGGCCGGTGAAGGTCGACCCCACCCCGCTCACCCTCGACCTCGCCATCGCCTGCCGGCTGACAGGCCGCCCTCTGTACCGGCATCACGTGGACCGGGCTGGGCGTCGGCATCTCGCCTGTCTGTGGGCACGCCCCATCCCGAACGGGGTGGTGCTGCTGCCTGAGCACCGGTGCGGCGCCCGCATCCCCACCACCCTCCCACCTCTCACCGACCCTGAACCGGCCCCCGCCCTCTGCCCTTTCTGAACGGAGAACCAGCATGCCCATCACCCGCAACACCACCCGTGTCATCGCCCGAGCCGAAGCGGACGACCTCGGCAACGTGACCGTCGCCGTCATCGGCTCGATCTTCGCCGCAACACAGACGATCACTCCCGCTGAGGCGCGTGAGCTCGCCGCGGAGATCACGGCCGCCGCTGACGAGGCCGACGCGTACCGGGCCGAACAGGCGGACGCAGCATGACCCGCCCATTCGTGTCCGTGTACACCCCGCCGACCGTACCGAAGCAGTCGACGTCGCGCTGCTCGAGGTCGTGCTGCTGGACCCCGTACGGCTGCGCGGTCCGGAAGGGCTGCACCTGCCACACCACCCAGGAGGAATCATGACCAACCCCCTCACCATCGCCGGGATCATCGCCGTCGCGGCCGGTGCGGGACTCATCCGACGGAAGCAGGCCCGGCGATGACTACCCCATCAGAAGAAGAAGCCCGAGCGCTGATTCGAGAACTTAACGATCACGCGATTCGCCTCCGCGACTACGAGGACGGCGAGTGGGATCAGGAACTCATTGACGGGTGGGAGGAAGCAGCCGATCTGCTTGACCGCGCCGCCGCCGCTCTGGCTTCTCGGGTGTCCGCACCACCCAGCGAGGACGCACGAGTCGCAGGGCTTCGCGAGGCGGCTGACATCGCTGATCGCATGTACGCCGGGACGGAGGCGCTCGCAAACTCTGGCCTGGAAGGTCATCTCGTGTGGCTGCAGCCCGAGGGGGTGTCGTCGTGACTTCCCCTCTACCCGCTAAGTGCCTCGAATGTGGGCGCACGGGAGACCACAAGTTCGGATGCTCCCGTCGTGATGGCCGAGCTGCGACAGTGCCGATGTCCGGCCCTCTACCCACAGACCAAGACGCGCGCGAGGCCGCTTGGGGCGTCTACCGTGACGGGCCGGACTATCAGCCGACCGACCGGCATGACGTGCGCTCCGTGTTCGACATCGCGTTCGACGCGGGTCGTCGTTCGGTGGTGGTCACGCCCTCGATCGACGAGTGGGCACGCCGGGTTCACGCCGAGCGCGCGCGTCAGCCCGAGAAGGGTTATGACGCTGACCACGACCGCATCCACGGGGTGAAGCATCTCGTCAACGGGGCGATCGACTACGTGCGTCGAGGCGAGGGGGAGAAGGGTGCGGCGATGATGCTAGCCGTCCTCGAACTCGTCGAAGCCTCGGTGGTTTCCGCTCCACCCACCATCACCGACGACCAGATTGCCGTGCTCGCGAAGTACGCGACCGAACTGGTCAAGTACGTCGAAGCCGACAACTTGCCGTTCGACGCATTCCACTGGGCGAAGGCCGCTCTCCGCGCTGCTCTTGGAGGAGAGGCATGAGCGAGTACGCGTGGAAGCTCTCCCAGGTCCCGGTCATCATCGCGCACCTCCGCGACAGCATGATCCCCCTCGCCGCCACCGACTACGACCGCACCCGCGTCGACGGAACCCGAGACCCTGCCCTCCCGCTCCGCATCGAACCCATGCAGGACGCCGACGACCTGTGGGCGGCGCTGACCGCCTACGGGGCCGTCATCGGCTGGCACATCACCCCAGCGCCCCACGCCCTCACCACCAGGCTCACAGCGTCCGTGCAGTGGCATGAGGCGGGCGACGCGGCACACACCATCACCGCGTGGCTCATCCACCATGAGGACCGCATCGCACAGCTGGACCTGACCGTCATCGACGACCACGGCCTCGACGTGACCCTGTTCACGTTGATCGGCCGGCTCCTCGCGAAGTACCGGATCACCCCGGCGAGGCTCCGCACGTCACCGACCAGATGCCGGGTGTGTGGGGAACACGCGGTCCGCGCCGAATGGGCACCCGACCGCACCGGGACCATCCACCGGACCGTGCAATGCACCGTGTGCCTCACCCGCTACGACCCCACCGAGGAGGTGACCCATGAACCAGCAGTTGACGTACCGGCAGGCAGCGAAACGAGTCCGCCGTTCCGTCCGCACCATCAAACGGTGGCGGCGGGCCGGGATGCCGATGCAGTGGCATGACGGGCGCCGCGTCGTCGACGAGAGCATCCTCGTCGCCTGGTGGGTGGAACGGATGAACAACTGGCCCACCCACCAGTACCGGCTCCGCCGGGAACAGCAAGGAGAACAGCAGTGAACCAGACGTACAAACCCACCGAACAGGAGCAGAGCTGATGCCCGTCAACACGACTGACCGGTTCGACAAACGCGCTTCGTCGACGGGCCGCGAACCACATCATGCAGCGCCAGTTGACGCCGGCATACGTTCTCGAGCCCGTGCGCGCCGCGCTCGGTGGCACGATCACACTCGATCCGTGCACCGAGCCTGACAACCCGACGGGGGCGACGCGGTTCTATACCGCCGAGGACGATGGCCTCGCGCAGCCGTGGGGTTGGGCGGACTCGATCTATGTGAACCCGCCCTACGGCGAAGCCCGTGACGCGTGGGTGAAGTACGCCGCATCGCTCGGAGCCTCCGGGACGCGCGTGATCGTGCTCATGCCCGCGCACACCGACACTCGCGTCTTCCAGGAGGCACTCAGTGCGGCCACGTCAATGGTGCTCATCAAGGGTCGGGTGAAGTTCGGCGTGCTTCGCGAGAACCGCCGACAGGAAGCCGCATCGCATCCGTCAGCGCTCATCGGGTGGAACGTCGATCTCGCCGAGTGTGAACATCTCGGGCACCGCTTCACGCTCACGAACGGATCGGCTGTACAGGAGGAGAGCAATGGCTGAGATCGATGCCGATTGCCTGGCAGGTTCCACCGTCGAAGTGGCGGGCGAGATCGTCGATGAGCGGGTCCGGGCTCACGCCAAGCACCGTGACCACTCGATGGAGTCATGGCCCGCACTGTCGACCGAGCGCTACCTGATCCTGGCCGAAGAGGTCGGCGAGGTGGCGAAGGAGTTCAACGACGCCACGGTGGAGTCTCGGCCCATCGACCGCACCGCGCTCCGAACCGAGTTGGTTCAGGTCGCAACCATGGCCGTCGCATGGGTCGCGGCGCTGGATCTCGAATCGACCGGTTAGGAGCTGAGCGTCGGACGCATCCCGGGCTCGATCGCCATCGTCCACCACTTCCGCTTCGGGCGAAGCAGAAGCCCTCGCGACATGTACTCGATCTTCAAGAACGAATGATCCTCGATTTCCATTGTCAAGAACACGACGACGGCTTCACCCGCTCCGACCGTCAGGGGAAATGCGGGATTCACGTCGCCGGACGCGCCACCGGGGATCTGCGTACCAGGCCGAGCCACGTACATCGAGTCCCTGCCCTTCGGGCCGACCCCAACGCTGCGCACTGGAAGGGACGACCGACCGACGTTGAAGACGGTGAGAAGGATCCCGCGTACGTGTTCCTCACCATCTTCGGTCACCTGCCGCACAGTGGCCGTGTCCACGAACAACACGGGTCCTGTGTACAGCGTGTGCCCCAGCGCTGCGACGGACACGACGAGAGCGGCGAGGCTGATAACCCACTCCACGATCTACCGCCAGTTTCCTGAACCGGGACGGCCAGCGTTCCACGCATCAACGGTCTCAGGCAGCCACCCGCGAGTGGTGCCGATCATCGCGTCCGGCTCCGGCAGCTTGTATCTCGAGAGCGTACCGACAGCCACACCGATGCGCTCGGCGAGCTGCGCGCGCGACAAGTACTCGATCACCGCACACCACCCCGAGCGAACTGGCCTGACAGCACCACCGCGGCCGAGCTCAACGCGAGCAGCCCCACGATCACTGGTGTCACGCCGACGAACGCGAGGATTGCGACCAGCGCCATCATCGCGGCGCCCGCATAGTTCGTTGTCTTCATGCTGGTTGGGATGAGACCCTGAGGGTGGGGCCGGAGGTATTAACGCTACTTCCGGCCCCGTCTCGGTCACGACTTGATCGCTATGATCAGGGCGGCTACTGCGGTGATTACGCCGGCAACCACAGCCCCGATGGTTGCGATCAGTTCGCGAACCTGTTTGGGCTTCATCCGTCCTCCTCTCTGTTGTTGTACCCTCATTATACACACATCCGTATGTATTAACAACAGGAAAATCAGTCGGCGAGCCGCATCACAACCGTGCCCGACGAGAACCACTCCACCAACGTCGACGCCAACAACACGTGAGACTGCGCCTCCTCAACCGTCGGCGCCCGCCCCGTGTGCCGATCCGTCTGCGCGAACACCAATGTCTCAAGCATCCCGACCAACACCGCGCGGTGGTCCGGATGCCCACCATCACGCTGACGGAACCGCAGCCCCCATCCCGACTTGTCCTTCAACGCGGCAACGATCTTGCCCAACTGCGGTGCACGCTTCTCATTCGGCAACACCACCGGGCCCGCCGCGGCCTCCACCGCCTTGATCGCCTCCGACATCGCGGCACTCGGATCAGGTGTCAGTCCGCGACCGGCGTGCAACGCCCGTGCGAGATGCTCACCCGCACTCCCCGAACCGGCGTTCACCGCGGCCTGCGCCGCTTCTTCTACACCTTCAGGAAGGCGACGTGCGAGACGGAACAACCCGTCTCTGACTACAACGGTGACCGCAGACGAGTTCGCGTCGAGATGCCACTGCAACGTCCTCACCTCCGGCGGCGCCTGCCGGGTCGGACCGACACCCTGATACCGGGCAACCGCGAAGTCGACCAGACGCATGAGACCCTGTTCGCCGTAGTCCTCCTCGACCTCGTCGATCAAGTCGTCAGTGTCCAGCGCGGGACCGAACGTGAGCGTCATCCTCAACGCGGACTGGATCCTCGCAACAAGGCTCTCGGATGTTCGCGAAGACCCGTAATCTGCCAGTGCGGTCCGTAACCAGAGATGCAGCCCAGCACGCAACGAGACGGGGAGCACCTCTCGCACGGTTCGCAGCTCAACCAGCTCGTCTTCAGTTGCATCCCAGGGTTCCCAGACCATGGCACCGAAGCCTAGCGACACGCCGCATCCCGACCGTGTTTGACGGCCAGGTACTGTCACCCCTTACCTTCAAAGTAGCGACACCTGCACCCCACGCCCCGCACCCCCAACGCGGGGCGCACCCACGTGTAGGGCAACGTCGCGCGAGGCCTGACCCGTCGTGCTGGTGCGGTCGTGGACTCAGAGGGTGTGGCCGGCCCGCGAGGCAATCTGACGCCCGGGCCGGCCACACCACCAACTAGCATCAGGCACATGAATCAGGGCCGCTGGCAGCGGGCCACCGAGTGGCCCCTCATCGTCGCATCCGTACTGTTCCTCACCGCGTACGCGTGGCAAGTCATCGGGAACCTCACCGGCACCGCGAACACCATCGCCGAAACCATCCTCTGGTTCACCTGGGGACTGTTCCTCATCGACTACATCGCGAACCTCATCCTCGTCCCACACAACAAACGGTGGCGGTGGTTCTACACCCACCTGCTCGACCTCGCGATCGTCATCCTCCCCATGCTGCGACCCCTCCGCATCCTCCGACTCGTCACCCTCCTCAGCGTCCTCGAACGCACCGCAGGGAACGCGATACGCGGCCGCATCGTCATGTACGTCTCCACCGCCGCCACCCTCCTCGTCTTCGTCGCCGCGCTCGCCGTCCTCGACAGCGAACGCGGCACCACCTCCAACATCCAAACCTTCTGGGACGCGATCTGGTGGGCATTCGTCACCATCACCACCGTCGGCTACGGCGACCTCTCACCCATCACCGCGCAAGGACGCCTCATCGCCGTCGGACTCATGCTCGGAGGCATCGCACTCCTCGGTGTCGTCACCGCCACCCTCGCGTCCTGGATCGTCGAAAAAGTCGCCACCCACGACGCCGAAAAAGAAGCCGCAACCGTCGGCCACATCAAGCAGCTCGAGGCGAAAATCGACGAACTCGCGACCCTCCTCCAACGCGCCGCCTGACCGTGCCCGGCACAGTCCGGCGCGGTCGCCCGACTGTGCCCCGACTCTCCGGCATAGTCAACAACCCCGGAAAATCAAGGAAACAGCACCGCGGGTAACCCCTCCCAACCGTGCCGGACCATGCCGGGCACGGACCGAATGACTGCGCCGGGCTATATAGAGCCCGGCACGGTCACGCGAGCACGCAACACAGGGAGAAGACGATGCCCAACGGTGTCATCCAGTCCCGTCAGTACCGAGAGATGCGTGCCGAGCTGAAGGCAGTCTGGAAGCCGCGGAACGCACCGTGCGCTCTCTGCCACCAAGCGACCATCGACTGGGACGGCCCACCGAACGAGCCAGCATCGTTCGAGCTCCATCACCCGAAGTCGCGGAAGACGCATCCGCACCTCGCGCTCGACAGACGGAACGCGCTCCCCACACATAGCCGATGCAACCGCATCCACGGCACAGCAGAGATGCCCGCAGGCATCGGCGACACCAGCGAGGAGTTCTGACCCATGCGCAAGCTCACCCTCAAGGGCGGCCCCCTCGACGGGAAGACCTACCACGTCCCCGCCGAGCAGGACACCCTGGCCGCAGACGGCGGCCACTACAAGCTCACCGCCCGCACCGCGAAGTGGCAGCCCGACAAGCCCGAGGCAACCGACTGACCTGACGTCCGGAGGTCGAACCCCCGAAGGGATCCGGAACACGTTGCAGGGCTTCCGGACGTCAGGCAAATAGAACGCAGGGGGTAGGGGCGTTCGGATCTCCACCATCCCTACCCCGAGGCACCTCCACCGGCAGGTTTTTCCCCCATCGGGGGAGTGACTGTCACACGATCACGCGTACGCGTCACGAGCACTGTGAGGAGAGCATGCCGAAGTCGGAGGACGAGAAACGGGCTGAGGCTGCGGAGCGGGCACGGAAGTACCGAGCGCGGAAGCGTGCGGAGGCTGATGTGGTCGCGGCGGCTAAGCGTGATGCTTGTGACGCGGAGATCCCGACGACGATCCGCGACGCTGTCGCGGATGCGCTCGAGCACATGAAGTGGTTGGTCCCGTCTGACGCGGCGTCGGTCGCGCAGGCGAAGTCGATCGCGGAGGACCTGGACCGGTACCGGCATGAGCGTGACGACGCGAAGGCGCTGAGCGCTCACGCGAAGCTGTCGCGGGTGTTGAACGACCTCGGCGGGACGCCGCTGGTTCGCCTGCAGCGGGAGTTGCGGTCGCTGAAGAACGCGCCGAAGCCGGAGGGTGACGATGAGCGGAACCCGAGCGAAGGCGCAGCGTCGAAGCCCGGCAACGTCACCCAGTTCGAGCGCCCCTCGAAGCGCCAAGCGTAGGGTCCTCGGGTGTCAGACACCGCGGGTTTTCACCCCGCCGAAGCGTGACCTGACGCCGGAGACGTCGCTCGGGTTCGAGGTCATCGAGTTCTGGGACTGGATGCGTGACCGGCTCGAGGAGCTGGACGCGAACCGTCTCCGCGGTGACGACACCGACTACCTGGGCCTGTTGCCGCGGTCGTTGGAGTGGCAGCGGTGGCTGCTGGTCCACGCGCTCGAACTCCTCGAGGGTCCGGGGTGTGTGTTCCGGTTCCGGACCGTGCTGCTGCTCGTCGCCCGTCAGAACGGGAAGTCGACGCTCCTCACGGTTCTGATCCTGTGGCGCCTGTTCCAGGACTCGGCGCGCATGGTCCTCGAGACGCACGCGACGACCGAGCACGCAAAGGCGGCGTGGGAGGAAGCGGTCGCGGTCGCGGAGGCTATCCCCGAACTGTCGAACGAGATCGCGGACGTGAAGGCCGGGAAAGGTTCCGAGCTTCTCCTCCTCGACGGGGGTGAGCGGTTCAAGATCGCGACCGCGAACCGTCGCGGTGGTCGCGGGTTCCGTGGTGACCTCGTCATCTTCGACGAGCTCCGTGAGCATCAGGACTGGCGGGCATGGTCGGCGACGTCGAAGACGACTCTCGCTCGCCGGCGTGCTCAGGTGTGGGGTGTGTCGAACGCGGGCGACCTGTCGTCGGTCGTGCTCCGGCATGTGCGGGCGGTCGCGCTCGCGAACATCACTGGGCAGGGCCTCGACGACGTGCCCGACGAGATCGCCGCTGACATCGAACTCGACTCGATCGGCTTGTTCGAGTGGTCCGCCGGGACGACCGATGGTCGTGAGGATGGGCCGCTGCGGGGCAAGTGGGACCGTGACGGGTGGGCGCAGGCGAACCCGTCGATGGGGTACACCGACCTGGATGAGCGGGCGATCGCGAACGCGGCCGCCACGGACCCGGAGTGGGAGTTCCGCACTGAGGTGCTGTGCCAGTTCGTGAACATGGCCGGTGCTGGCCCGTTCCCGAACGGGGCGTGGGAGGGCGCGGCGGACCTGAAGGCGGCGCGGGCGGCGCGCGGGGTGACCCGTGACCGGAGCCGGCCCGCCTGCTACGGGCTCGACATGACGATGAACCGGTCGCTCGTGTACGTGGCGATGGCCTTCTGGGACACCGAGGGCCGCATCCGTGTGGAGAACGTGGCCCGGGTGCCTGGCGCTGACTGGGTGCTGCCGTGGCTGTTGTCCCCGGAGCGGAAGGTCGCCCCGGAGCATGTCGCGTTCCAGCGGCGCGGGGCGCCGGTGTCGTCGATGTGGGACGAGTTCGAGCGTGCCGGCGTCGACGTGCACGCGTGGGAGGGCTCCGAGCTCGCCGCGTGGCACGGTCAGTTCTACGACCTGGTCCGCGCCGCGGCGCTCGACGAAGCCGTGAAGGGCGAGTCCGACGAGGACCGTCGCGCACGTGTCCGGATGTCGCACGGTGCGCAGCCGGCGCTGACCCTCGCGGCTCTGACCGCGCAGATCAAGACGTTCGATGGTGGCGGCTGGGTGATCGACCGGAAGTCGTCGCCCGAGGACGCCGCCCCGCTGATGGCCGCGATCGCCGCCGTTGGTCTACTGCTTTCCGAACCTGCGCCGACCTTCCAGTCGGCCTACGAGCACACGGGACTTCTCGTGCTCGACTGAACGAGAGGGGCTGGCGTGGGACTTTTCGACACGCTGTTCGGGCGCAACGACCGGGTCACGGTCGAGTGGCTCGGCCCCACCTTCCGGTCGATGATCCTCGGGATGACTCCTGAGGAGCTGTATCGGACGCAGCCGCATCTTCGGATCGTGCTGTCGTTCGTGGCGCGGAACATCGCTCACCTCGGGCTGAAGGCGTACGCGCGCACCTCGGACACGGACCGCACCCGTCTCCGCGATGACCCGCTTGCGCTGCTGTTCGCGCGCCCGAACCCGACGATGACGATGTTCGAGATACTCGAGACGCTCGCCTCCGACCTCGGGCTCTACGACGTCGCGTACTGGCTAGTCGGGGAGGATGTCGACGCACCGTCGGGCTGGTTCCTGCAGCCGATCCCGCCGTCATGGGTGGTCGAGCAGAAGGGTGGCACGTTCTTCGCCGCCAGCAAGTACGTGATCGCGAACCCGTCAGGGCAGCGCACGGAGGTGTCCGCGGACGACCTGCTCGTGTTCCACGGGTGGAACCCGGGCCGCCCGAAGCACGGCACGTCACCGGTTGAGACCCTGAAGCACATCCTGGCCGAGCAGGTACAGGCGTGGTCCTACCGGGAGCAGATTTGGCAGCGAGGTGGCCGAGTCGGCACCGTCATCACCCGCCCCAAGGACACCCCCTGGTCCGACACCGCCCGCAAGCGGTTCGCCGACGACTGGAAAGCACGCTGGACCGGCATGGACGGTGAGCGCGCCGGCGGCACACCGATCCTCGAGGACGGGATGACGCTCAGCCGCCTCGGGTTCAACGCCCGCGAAGAGGAGTGGGCCGAGGTCTCCAAGATCGCCCTGTCCACCGTCGCCGCGGTCTACCACGTCAACCCGGTGATGGTCGGCATCCTCGACAACGCGAACTTCTCGAACACCAAGGAGTTCCGGAAGATGTTGTACTCCGAGACTCTCGGACCGCAACTCGCCCGCATCGAGGACCGCATCAACACGTTCCTGGTGCCGCGCATCGCACGCACGGAAGGTGCGTACGTCGAGTTCAACATCGAGGAGAAGCTGCAGGGCGACTTCGAAGAGCAGGCGGCGATCCTGTCGACGTCGGCCGGTGCACCGTGGATGACCCGTAACGAGGTCCGCGCGCTCCGCAACCTGCCCGCGATCGACGGGGCCGACGAGCTCGTCGTACCGCTCAACGTGCTCACCGGCGGTCAGGCGTCACCCCGTGACTCCGGCACCCAGAACCAGAACTCACGTGGCGAGATCGAACTCAAGGTGCTGCCCGCCGCGGGCACGAAGCTCCGCCTCAAGGCGCAGCCCCCAGCGACGTACGAGCAGAAGACCGAAGAGGTCGTCCGTTCCTTCTTCAAGAGGCAGCGGAAGACGGTCCTGTCCGCGCTGGGCGCCAAAGCGTCCCCCGGTTGGTGGGACGCGGAGCGATGGGACTCGGAGCTTTCCGACGATCTCTTCGCCGTCGCGCTCACCGTAACCGCGAAGGTCGCGGGCGACGTGCTCGAGTCGGTGGGCTTCGCCGCGGACGACTACGACGTCGCACGGACGGAGGCCTTCCTCCGGGATGTCGCGAAGTCCCGCGCCGGCGCGATCAACTCGACGACCCGCGATCAGCTTGTCGCGATTCTCGATGGCGACGGCCCAGACGCCGCGGATGGCCCCGCTCACGTGTTCGACCTCGCCGAGGGGGAGCGGTCCACTCAGACCGCCGCCACCCTGGTCACGACCTTCGCGACGTTCGCGACGGTCGAGGCCGGGCGGCAGAACGGCGGCGCCCAGAAGACGTGGATCGTCACCTCGGCGAACCCCCGCCCCGACCACGCATCGATGGACGGCGAAACCGTCGGCATCGACGACGTGTTCTCGAACGGAGCCAAGTGGCCGGGCGATCCGGTACTCGGCGCAGATGGAGTCGCGGGATGTACCTGCGACGTCGAAGTGACCTTCGGCTGAAAGGAGCCGCTGTGAAGATCAAGCAGCTTGTCCAGGTGAAGCTGGGCGAAGCAGCCGGCCTCGAGGAGGGCGAGTTCCAGGCCTACGCGAGCGTGTTCGGCAACAAGGACTCGTACGGTGACGTCGTCATCCCCGGCGCGTTCAAGGGGACCCTCGAACGGTGGGCCTCGAAGGACGCACTCATCCCGCTCCTCTTCGGCCACCGCATGGACGACCCCGACTTCAACATCGGGCACGTCGACGCCAAAGAGGACGACCACGGCCTCTGGGTCCACGGGTACATCGACCTCGAGACCGCCAAGGGCTCGTCGACGCACAGGGCGATGAAGGCAGGTCGCCTCAATCAGATGTCGTTCGCGTACGACGTGATCGAGGGCGCCTGGGTCACGAAGGACGGCGAAGAGTTCTACGAGCTCCGCGAGCTCGAGCTCTACGAGGTGTCCGTCGTCACCGTTGGCGCGAACCAGGAGACCGAGATCATCGCCGTGAAGTCGACGGTCGACGCGCTCCTCGACGGCGTCAAGGCCGGCCGGGTCCTCTCGGCCAAGAACGAGGACAACCTCCGCGGTGTGCTCGACGCGGTGAAGACCGGCGTCGTGAAGCCGCTCGAAGACGTCCTGTCGCAGCTCGCGGCAGGCGAAGACCAGGAGAAGGCCGCCGGTCAAGCCGACGTCAAGGACGAGGGCGCGGTCCGCGTCAAGTCCGAGGACGTCAGCGTCAGCCCGTCCGCCCGAGCACTGGCAGTCAACCAGTACATCCAGAGCTTCTGAGGAAGCAGGAAGGGGTCACATCGTGAACCTCAAGGATCAGCTGGCCGCACTGCAGAAGCAGTGTCAGGCCATCGTGGACGGCGCGAAGGCGTCCGGCCGCGAACTCACCGACGACGAGATCACCGACCTCGAGGCGAAGTCCGCCGAGGCGATCGAGCTCAAGGGCAAGATCGAGCGGTCGGAGAAGTCGAGCGCGATGATGGACCGGATCTCCGGCCTCGACATCCCGGTCGACAAGGTCGAAGCCATCGGCGAGATCGCGAAGTCGCTCGGTGAGCACTTCGTGAAGCACGCCGGTCAGGCGCTGCGCGAGAAGCGCGGCGAGAAGGGTGCCTCCGTGGCCGCCCCCGAGTTCAAGGCCGCGACCGACACGCACGTGATCGGTTCCGTCTTCGCCCCGGCGCTCACCGAGGTCGACCGCACCATCGTGCAGGCCGTGCGCCCGCGCCTGGTCGTCGCCGACCTCCTCGGCACGGGAACCCTCTCGGGCAACGCGATCAGCTACTTCGTCGAGGGTGCGCTCGAGGGCGCGTTCACGACCGTCGCTGAGGCGGGCGCGAAGCCGCAGCTCCACGTCGCCGACCCCACGGCCGTCACCGACGCGCTCAAGAAGATCGCCGGCTGGATCAAGATCTCGGACGAGATGGTCGAAGACCTCGACTTCGTCGTCTCCGAGATCAACAACCGCCTGCTCTACGAACTCGCGAAGTTCGAAGAGGCGCAGCTGCTGAACGGCCCGGGCACCGGCTCGACCATTCTCGGCATCCTGAACCGCTCGGGCGTGCAGACCGAAGCGCGCGGCACTCTCGCTTCGAACGACACCGTCGCCGACACGATCTTCCGTGCCATCACGAAGGTCTCCACCGGCTCCGGTCTCGACGCCGACGGTCTGGTCATCCACCCGTCCGACTACCAGTCGCTGCGACTGGCGAAGGACGTCAACGGCCAGTACTACGGTGGCGGGTTCTTCTCCGGCGCCTACGGCAACGGCGGCCTGTCCGAGCAGCCCAACGTGTGGGGTCTCAAGACCGTCATCACCCCGGCGATCGCCACGGGCACGGTCCTGGTCGGCGCGTTCGGCCAGTCGGCGACCGTGTACCGCAAGGGTGGCGTCCGCGTCGAGTCGACCAACTCGCACGCCTCCGACTTCACGTCGAACCTCGTCACGATCCGTGCGGAGGAGCGCATCGCGCTCGCCGTGCGTCGTCCCGTCGGCTTCGTGAAGACCACGATCACGGCCGCACCGTGATCAATCGGGGCGGCCAGGACCTCCGCCTGGTCGCCCCGACCCCCGTTCCCCACGCACCGAAGGAGACCCCCATGGGAATCAGGCAGGTCGAGATCATGATCGACGGCACCCCGCACACCGTGCAGGTGAACGACGACGACAAGAACTACCCGTTCCGAGCCCCCGCCGAGAAAGCGGACACGCCCCCCAACAAGGAGCGCGCCCCCCGGAACAAGGCCGTCAAGCCGGCCACCAAGAAGCCCACCGCCCCGGCGGTCGAGGCGGCGTCCGACCCGGACGCATCCGAGTGACCAGGAGGTGGTGATCGTGCCCATCGAAGCTGAAGACCCGTTCGCGTCCCCGACGCTCATGGAGCAGCGCTCGCAGGGCGCGATCACCACCACCACCCACCCGTACCTGCCGTCCGAGCTCAACGCCGCCACGCAGGACATCCGCGACTTCTGCCGGTGGCACATCGCCCCCCGCAAGCAGCTCACCCACCACCAGCGCGGCCCGTTCGTCGAGCACGTGTGGCTCCCCGCCATGCAGATCCAGTCGATCGACGAGGTCACCGCCGACGGCACGGTCTGGACCGAGGACCAGGTTGCCGCGATCGAGTTCAACCCCGACACGGGATGGACGAGCCTGTGCGGCCGTTACGTGACCGTCAAGTACACCGCCGGGTTCGAGGAGGTCCCCGCGAACATCGAGACGCTCACGCTCGAGCTCGCCGCGACCGCACTGGGCACCTCCCTCGGGTACGCGCGCGAACAGGCCGGCAGTGTGTCCGTCACCTTCGCGCGCGCAGGCGGCGGCATCGACGACGGCTCCGCCCCCGCCCGGCGCCTCGCCGCGTACCAGATCGGACGGCTCCCGTGATCACCGGTGCCGTCGCCCGCCACTCGATCGTGGTCGTCCGGGCGCCGCTCGTCGACGACGGCCGCGGCAACGAAACCCGCGACTGGGTCAACGCGACCGAGACCACCCTCCACGGGTGGGCGGTCGACGCCGGCTCCACCATCGAAGACGAGACGAACCGCGACGGTTCCGCCGTCGAGTACACGATCCGCGGACCCTACACAGCAGATGTGGTCGCGACGGACCGTGTGCGCCTCCTGGGCGGCCTGTTCCAGGTCACCGGGGGCGTGATGCGTCAACCCGGTCCCAGCCCGCTCACGAGCCACACAGCGTTGCGCCTCACCCGCTGGGAGGGATGATGCCGAAGACCGTCCGGAGTGTCCGCATCGAACTGAACTCGAACGCGATCGCCAACCTGCTGCAGTCCTCGCAGATCTCCTCCGACCTCGAGGCACGCGCCGAACGGATCGCTGCTGCCGCCGGGCCCGGCCACGAGGTCCGCGTCACGAAGAACCGTGACCGCGCCGTCGCGTTCGTCACCACAGCGACCGTCGAAGCGATGCAGGCCGAAGCCGAAAACGGGACGCTCACGAACGCGATCGACGCCGGGAGGTGACCGTGGCCGAACTCCTCGTTCCCGCCGACTCCGAAGTTGCGCTCGTCGACGAGCTCAACTCGCGGATGCCCGACATCTTCGACGGGCTCCACGCCGGGACACGCATTCCGAACCCGCAGCCCGCCGAGTTCATCCGCGTCACCGTCACAGGTGGCACCGAACGCGATCTCGTCACCGACACCCCCACCCTGTTCATCGAAGGGTTCGCGACTTCCGAGACCCGCGCGGAACGCATCACCGCGCACGCCGTCGCCGCTCTGCAGTCCGCCGGGCGTACCGGCACCCTCGGCGGGATCACCTGCTACGGGGTGCGAGTCCTGTCGCTCCCCGCGAACCTGCCCCTCCCGACCGTGCCCGACCGGTTCCGGTACCGGGCCACCGTCTCCGCAGACCTCCGCCGCACGGCGGTCTAGTTCCCCAACCCCGCGAGCGTCCGACCGGGCGCCGCTTCGCTACGCCCGAAAGGGGCACCACGCATGACCGTGTCAAGCAAGAACGTCTTCGTCGGCGCGCCCGACCAGGCGACCACCGGAGCGATCCTCACCGGACCCGAGACCGACGTCATCCCCGATCAGATCGACGACTTCGTCTTCACCGGACTCACCGATTCCGGCTACGTCGACGAGGAGGGCGTCACGATCACCCCTTCGGAGACCACCGAGTCCATCAAGGACTGGTCGCTCAAGGTGATCCGGAAGGTGCTGTCCGAGTTTGAGGGCACCATCGCCTGGTCGCACCTCGAGCTCTCCGAGGGTGCGCTCACGAACTACATGGGCGCGAGCAACGTGTCCGTCGAGGCGGCGACCAGCGGACACGGCAAGCAGATCCGCGCCGCGATCGCCGGCGAGTCCCGGCCCGTGAAGGCCTGGTACTTCAAGATCAAGGACGGCACCCGTCGCGCCCTCGTCTTCGTGCCCCACGGCCAGGTCACCGAGCGCGGCGAGATCGCGCTCCTCGCGTCCTCCGCGATCAAGCTGCCCGTCACCCTGTCGACCTACCCCGACGCGGCCGGCAAGAACATCTACATTTACACGGACGACGGCATCGTCAGCGCCTGACACCGTGCACGCCAGAGGGCGGGTCTGAGGGGAACCAGACCCGCCCTCGGCTTTTCCCACCGTTCCCCACCAACCGGAGGTTCCCCATGTCGTTCAAGGTGCCCGAGTCGAAGGCGTCCATCGACCAGAACAAGTGGACGTTCGACTTGCCCACCGGCGAGTCGTTCACCGTCCCGAAGATGCAGTACCTCAACGCCGACATCCGTGAGCGGATGACGCAGATCGGTGTCGAGCTGAAGACCGTCATCGATGCCGGCGACAAGCCCTCGCCCGAGCAGACCGCCGCGCTCTCCGCCATCCAGCGTGAGCTCCTCGAGACATACGCGCCCGGCGTGTACAAGCTCGTCTCCGACGACCAGGTGCAAGCGATCTTCGAGGGCTGGCAGGAGGCGTCGAGCATCACGGTGGGGGAATCCTCAGCCTCTGCCGACTGATCGAGCTGCACGCAGAGGCCATCGAGTTCGACCTGCTCAACGCGGGTCGTTCGCTCGACGAACTCGGGTCCACGCTCTCGTGGCGTGACTTGTGGGTGCTGGTCATGAGGTGGCAGAAGACGCCCGGGACCGCGACATGCGAGTCCGTGCAGGGCGTCGTCCACTGGCCCGTCACGGACCAGCTGCTCGCGACGATCTACGACGTCCTGCAGCACGCGAACTGGCAGCGGTCCGGGAAGAAGAACGCACCCAAGCCGAAGCGGCTGCAGCGGCCGTGGGAGAAGACCGCGGCGCGCAAGCTCGGTTCGATGCCGATCCCGATCAGCAAGTTCAACGACTGGTGGGACTCGAAGCGGAAGGAGACCAGTCGTGGCAGACGGCGTCGAGCTCGCAACAGCGTGGGTGAGGCTGGTCCCCTCGGTTGAGGGCATCACCGACCAGGTCGTGAAGTCCGTCGGCGGCTCTGAGATGGAGAACGCCGGCAAGCAGTCCGGCAAGAAGTGGTCCGCGGGCGCGAAGGCAGCGATGGCTGTCGGCGCGGCCGCGATCACGGCCGGCGTCGTCAAGGTCTTCACGACAGGTGTCGAGGAGCTGAAGTTCGGGGAGAAGGTCAGCGCCCAGACGGACGTGCTGATCAAGAACACCGGGTTTGCGATGGCGACGTCGCAGATCGAGGACTACACCCTGTCCCTGTCGCAGCTGTCCGGGATCTCCGAGGAGGACCTGCAGGCCGCGGGGAACAGCATCCTCAAGTTCGGCGACATCTCGGAGGAGAACTACAAGAAGGCTGTCGCCAGCGTCAACGACCTCGCCGCCACCGGCAAGGACGCGTCGGGCGTCGCCGAAGGTCTCGGGAAGGCTCTCGCCGATCCGGCTACCGCCGCCGGCAAGCTGCGCCGCATGGGCATCAGCCTCACCGAGCAGCAGCAGGAGCAGATCAAGGCGATGACGAAGGCTGGCGATACTGCCGGCGCGCAGAAGGTCATCCTCGATTCGCTCGAGTCGACCTATGGCGGGATGGCGGAGGCCGCTGGTGGCACGCTCGAGGGGAACCTGAACAAGCTCAACAACTCGTGGGAGAACCTCGCCGGCGCGGCCGTCGAGTCGCTCATGCCCGCGATCGAGGGCGTCGTCGGGATGCTGCAGGGATTCGTCGGCTGGATCTCCGAAAACGAGGCCGTCATGCCGATCCTCATCGGTGCGCTCGGGTTCCTCGCCGTCGCGTTCGTCGGCGTCACCGTCGCGACGTGGGCGATGAACACCGCCCTCCTCGCCAACCCGATCACGTGGATTATCCTCGGCATCCTCGCGCTCATCGCCGCGCTCGTCCTGCTCATCATGAACTGGGATGCCGTTGTCGCCTGGGTGACCGACGTGTGGGGCGGGTTCATGGGCTGGTTGGAGACCGTCATCGACGGGTTCGTGTCCTGGTGGGGTTCAACCTGGAACGCCGTGGGCGCCTGGATCAAGGGCGTCTGGGACGGATTCACCGCCTGGGTTACCACCCTGTGGACTGCGTTCATCGTGTGGCTTTTCACCATGGGTGTCCGCATCAGCAACTGGTGGAACGGTCTCTGGTCCAGCATCGGCAAGTGGATCTCCGACGTGTGGAACGGGATCGTCAACGGTGTCACGAACTACTTCACCACGCTGTGGAACGGACTCGTCTCCGTCGGCCGTTCCATCAGCAACTGGTGGAACGGTCTCTGGTCCGGGATCAGCGACTTCTTCGGCGGCATCTGGGACGGCATCCTCAACGCCGTCGAGTCTGTCGGGCGCGCGTTCCGAGACATCTTCGACGGTGTCCGCGGGTTCATTGAGAACGCCTTCAAGGGTGTCCTCGGTGTCGTGAAGGCTCCCCTGAACGGGATCATCGGTCTCGTCAACAGTGCAATCCGCGCGGTCAACGGGATCAGCGTCACGATCCCCGATTGGGTGCCCATCGTGGGCGGTCAGACGTGGGGGCTGTCGCTTCCTACGATCCCGATGCTCGCGGCCGGCGCGACGATCATGCCCCGTGCGGGCGGGACTCTCGCGGTCCTCGCCGAGGCGGGACGCCCCGAGTCGGTCGTGGACACCGGGTTGATGAACCGTGCCCTCGAGGAGGGCCTGTCCGGTTCGGGCCGGGGGGAGACGTTCATCCTGCGCGCCGAGCTCACCCCCGAGCGGGGGACACCGCTGGCGGTGCAGGTTGACCGGGCGGCGCAGCGACTCGCATCCAAGCGTGGTTTCGTGCGGATGCGCAGCGAACTGTCGGAGGTGACGGCGTGATCGAGTTCTCGATCGAGTCGACTGCGGGCACCATTCCGCTCGCCACCCGAGGCGGCAACACGACACCTTACGTGTTCGAACCCGGTGTGACCGGGCTCGGCCTCCCACCGGATCTCTTCGAATGGCAGGAGTCGCCGGTCGCGGGCGGGCGGGTCCGCTCCCACCGGGTTGGGATGCGTGACGCCGAATGGCCGATCGTGATCCTCGGTGCCTCGCAGGACGAGATCAACACGCTCGCGAACGAGCTCGCCCGGATCATCGACTACGAAGCGGACCCGCAGCTCGTCGCCCGGTACACGACCGGCGAAGTGTGGCGGCTCGGGTTCTACCGGGTCGGCGGGGCGGACAACCCGGTCGCAGGGTGGGGTGACTCGCACCTGCGATGGGTGCTGTCAGTCCGATGCCCGGACCCGTACTGGGTGTCTGACGTGCCCGTCACCATCGGGCCCATCGGCGCGGAACCGGTCCCCGTCGGACTGCTGCCCGACCTCGCCGAGCTCCACGTGGGGAAGTCGTCCACGTTCGGGGCGGTCACGGTCGAGAACCCGGGCGACGCCCCGTCGCCCGTCTCGTGGCGGATCAGTGGCCCCGGTGGTCCGACGAGCGTTCTGCTCGGCGGTGTCGGGTTCACGTTCGAGACGCCGCTGATCGCTGGCGAGATCGTCACCATCGAGCGCGGGCCCCTCGGGTGGACCATACTCGACCAGCTCGGCGCGAACCGGTACGCGGACCTCGGCCCGGCACCCAAGTTCCCATTCGTCCCGAAGGGCAGCACCGAAGCGGTCATCCAGATGGATGACCTCGCATCCGGTGCGGCCGTGACGGGCTTCTTCAAGGTGAAGCGGAAGCTGGTGATGTGAATGGACGTCCGTGACCTGACCGTCGAAGTGAGGGCCGCGGACCTGTCTCGCATCGGACAGATCGACGAGGACTATCTCCCCGGTGCCCTGTTCGTCCCACGCTTCCGCGGCGTCGGCGCATGGCAGGTCACGCTCCCCGCATCCGTCGACGGGCAGGAGTACACCCTCGCGACCGAGCTCGCGCAGGAGGGCGCCGGCATCATCGTCACCGGCCCCGGAGGGGTCATCCTCTCCGGGCCAATGACCGCCGCCGTGAAACGTGTCGACACGGAGACCCTCGAAGGTGAATGGGTGATCTCCGGGATCTCCGACCTCACCGCCGCGGAGGACGCGCTCGCGTACCCGCAGCCGTCGAACGTGAACCCGGCAACACAGAACGTGTCGAACGACGTCCGCTCGGGCGCCCGCGAGACGCTGCTGCACGCGTACGTCAACGCCAACATCGGCCCCGCCGCCCCCGTCGCACGCCGCAAAGCTGGCCTCGTCATGGGGACGAACACTGGGGTGGGTGGCTCGATCACCCAGTCGCCGCGGTTCCAGAACCTGCTCGAGCTGCTGCAGCAGATCAGCATCGGCTCGGACTTGTGGTTCGACATCCGGCAGGATGACGCGCAGCTGCGTTTCGTGACCGGCGTCTGCGTCGACCGGACACTCGACATCCGCCTCGACCTGGACAACCAGCAGCTGGACTCGATCGAGAACGGCATCGCCGCGCCGACGGTCACGGACGTCATCGTCGCAGGGCAGGGCGAGGGTGCCACCCGGAAGATCATCACCCGGGAGAGTGCCACTGCGCGTGCGGTGTGGGGTCGGCGCATCGAGCGGTTCATCGATCAGCGACAGACGAACGAGACGACCGAGCTGCAGGAGGCGGGGGACGCGGCGATCGCCGAGGGTGGCATCACCATCGGCGCGCTGAAGATCGTCCCGTCTGAGGACATTGCCGGCACCTACGGGGTGTCGTGGTCCGTCGGTGACTGGGTCACGGCGGTCATCGGCGACGTCGAGGTGCCGGCCCGGGTGAACGCGGCCGCTATCGCCGTTCGCACGGAGGGCGTGTTCGTCGGCGTGACGATCGGTGACGACGTCGCGACGGACTGGGAGTCCGGTGTCGACTCAGAGCTCACAAGCCACGACGCCCGGATCTCGAACCTGGAACGCAACACGGTCGGGGTCCTGCCGCAGTCGCCGCGCACGTACTATCCGACCGGTAGCCGGTACATCCGCGTGGCGCGGGTCAACGGCGGCGGTGCATCGGGTGGCGCGCACGTCCTCTTCGACTACTTCGGTGGATCGAACTACGGGGTGCTGAGCCGAGCCAGTGGCCGCGCGCACTTCACGCAGCGAGGAGCGGGCACCGGGGCTGTCGGCCTGCAGGTGTGGAACTACGGCGCGACCACCCTCCGGTGGTTCACGAAGTACACCGCCGAGTTCAACTTCGAACTGTGGCTTCTGCTGCCCAGCTTCGCGAGCACCATCACCCTCCGCCCCGGCGACGTCCTGTTCGGTGAACTGCTGTTCGACTCTGAGACGACGACCGCACCGTCAGGGCTGGTCGAAGTCACCACGGGTATCACGAACTACTGACCCGCCCTTCACCTCCGAAGCCCCACAGGGCTCTCGCTTCCATGCCTGAGGAGGCATCATGACGCAGCGTTCATACCCGTTCGTCAACGGGTCAACGACCGACGCCGAGTTCTCGGCCATGTTCAAGCAGGTGTTCCCGTCCGCGGTCATCAGCGGCCTCACCGTCTCCGCGGACTCGTCCGGCCTGAATGTGAAGGTCGCTGCCGGCACCGCCTACGTCCGTGGACACTTCTACTCGAGCAACGCGCAGGAAACCCTCGCGGTCGACGCGGGGTCCGCGCAGGCGCGCATCGACACCGTCGTCCTCCGGCTCGAGTACGGGTCCGTCAACGACGTCCGCCTGGTCGTGAAGAAGGGCACCCCGGCCGCGTCACCGGCCGCGCCCACCCTCACCCAGACCGACAGCGGGATCTACGAGTTCCCGCTCGCGAACATCGCCGTCGCGGCGTCCGCTGTGACGATCGCACCCGGCAACCTCACCGACCGGCGCACCTACTGGCCGGCCGTGTTCAAGGCGCTCCTCGCGCTCGTCGCCGCCGACATCCCGAACCTCGACACGTCGAAGATCACGTCGGGCGTGTTGGCTCTCGCCCGCATCCCCGACCTCGACGCCGCGAAGATCGTGTCCGGCGCGTTCCACGTCGACCGCATCCCGAACCACGACACCAGCAAGCTCACCTCCGGTCAGCTGCCCGTCGCGCGGGGCGGTACCAGCGCAGGCGACGCGCCCACGGCGCGCGCCAACCTCGGGCTGGAGAACGGTGCCGTCACGAAGATCCAGCGCGGCACCGTCGCCGTCAGCGGAGCACCGAACGGACAAGTTGACGTGACCCTCACCGGGTTCACAAGCACCCCGCTCGTTCTCGTCCAGGCGACGAGCATCTGGTACTTCGCCTTCCCGACCCTGATCACATCGACCGGGTTCCGCATTCAGACCCGCGCGACCGGTGAAGCGGGCGGCGGTTCATCCACCAACGTGCAATGGCTCGCCGTCGGCGTGTGAGAGGAGACCGGATCATGGCATTCAAGCCCGTCACAATGGCGCGCCTCTACGGGTCGCTCGTCACCCCGCCGCCGACCACCTGACGCCTGAGGAGGCATCCATGAACACGCTGCTGCGCCAGTTCTTCACCGCCCCGGTGTCGCTCGCCTTCTGGGCGTTCGGCTGGGCGTACACGATCGTCCGGTTCCGGCACATCGGGATCGACATCGCCACCACCGGCGACGTCCCCGCGCTCCGCGTCGGGAAGGTGGTCCGAGTCGTCCGCACGACGACGATGGCGTGGGTGGTGGTCCTCCGGTGGGGCCTGCTGTACTTCGCGTACTGCCACCTCGCCAAGACCACGCACCTGCCGAAGGTCGGCGATCGCGTCCGCAAGGGCGAGATCATCGGGCGCCTCGCGTGGACGGACTACCCGCAGAACCCCGGCTACGGCGGTTCGCTGTGGAACGGCCCACACCTGCACCTGGTCGTCTCGACTCACCCCGAGGCCGCGTACCGGAAGGTCGCCGGAGCGGTCTACCTCGACCCCGCCCCGTTGATCCGCGACACCCTGACGATTCCCGACCCGCGCATCGCGCGTGTCACGACGCGTGCGACCCGCCTGTTCGCCGCGCCCGCGAAGGACGCACCTGGTCTGAAGAACCTCCCGAAGGACACCCGGGTCGTCACGGTCGGATCGGCCGTCGGCGGGTTCCTCCGGGTGAAGTACTCCGATGCTGTGGCGTACATCCTCGCGTCGCGTCTCGTCACCCAGAAGGCGCGAGTTCACACGCCGGGGAGCGACCTCCGCTACCGGAGCCGTCCCAGCACCGTGACGGGCAAGATCCTCGGCGCACTCCCGCACGGCACGGTCGTCACCATCCTCGGCGTCGACGGCTCCACGTCATCGGCGAAGTGGGCGCGGGTCACGGTCGGCGGACGTGAGGTCTGGGTGGCGCGGAAGTTCCTCCGATGAGGGGCGTCCGGGCGCTGTGGCGGGCTTCGATCTGGCACCCGGATGCGATCCCCGCCGACGAAGGAGAGATCGCGCGGGACGTGAAGCGCTACCTGCTCCCCGTGATCGACATCCTGATGATCATCGGGGCGTTCCGTGGCATCCACGGCGGCATGCCTACCTTCGCGCTCGTCTTCAACGACACCGCCTCGTACGTCGGAGCGCTGGCCGTGCTCGTCTTCGCGGCAGGTTGCCTGCTCGGGGTGTCCTTCCCCGCGCTGTGGGTGCTCGAGCTCGTCTCGAAGTGCGGTCTTGGCTTCATCCTCGCAACCTACGGAGTGCTGCTCATGGTCGCCGCCGCGGGGGAGTACCCCGCTCGAGGCATCGTGGCCGGCACCTCTTCCGGGCTCGCCACTGTCGTCGTGTGGCGGGTCTTCTGGCTCACCCGCGAGTGGAGGCGCCGACGCGACGCGACGCAACGCGCCACCGAGGGGAGGGCGTGATGGATCCCCTCCTCGGTTGGGGAAGCATCATCTTCTCCTCTGCGGCGATCGTCATCGCGGCGTGGCTCGGGCTCCGCGGCAAGAGAGGCGAAACATCCGTCGCCGAGACGGAAGCGCAGCAGGCCGCGCTCAACGCCCGATTCGACGACGCGTCGCAGATCGCGAAGTACATCGACGAGCGGGTCGAGCAGAAGGTCAAGCCGATCCGAGACGAGCTCGCGACCGTCAAGGCGGAGTCGAGCGAGATGCACCACGCGGTGAGGGCACGCGAGACGCAGCTGTGGCTCTGGGACCTCCGCGGCCGCGCAGGCGATCTCCCCATGCTGCCCGCCCCCATCCTCGAGCGCCTCGGCCTCGGGCACCTTCTCGGGCTGCCGCTCGAGGACACCGAACCCACCACACCGAAAGCAGGTTCATCATGAGCATCCCCAACGACGCCACTCCCACCGCTCCGCAGGAGATCTGGTTCAAGCCGCAGCGCGTCCTCCGGACCATCGTGCAGGTCCTCACGGCGGCGCTCTCGGTCTGGGCGGCGTTCGTGCTCATCGCTCCCCAGGTGCTCGCCGAGCTCGCCAAGATCCTTCCCGGGTCATGGGTCGCCTGGCTCGCCGGTGTCATCGCGTCGATCACGGTCGTCGCTGGCGTGCTGACGCGCATCATGGCGATCTCCTCCGTGAACGCCTGGCTGACGAAGATCGGCCTCGGCTCGGTCCCGAAGCGCGGTGCTGAGGCGGTGGGCTGATGGCCGACTTCTTCGACCTGAACGTCGCCTACAACCCGACCACGCAGCAGCTCGTCACCGGGGCGACGTTCGACGTCTACGCCGTCGACGACCTCGCGCTCACGAACCCCCTCGACGTCTTCGAGGCTGCGTCGGGCGTCGGGCTGTCGGCCCTCGTCTCGTCCAACGTCGGCGTCCTCCCGCAGTTCCGGGTGGAGGGCGACCCGGAGGAGGTCATCGTCAAGTCCGGGTCGTTCGTCACGCGGCTCCGCTCGGTCGACGGTTCCCGCGGCCCGGCCGGGAAGTCGGCGTGCGAGTTCGCTTCGGAGGCCGGCTACAACGGCACCGAGGAAGAGTTCGGCGACTCGATGGCCCTCATCGGCCGGACGATCCAGTCCGTCGAGATCAACAGCAGCGGCCGTCTCATCATCAACACGTCCAGCGGCGACACGATCGACGCGGGCCTCGCTCGCGGGGCGGCTGGTGTCGCGGGTGTCGGTATCGCGTCGATGACGGCTCGCTCACCTTCGCGGGTGGCGAGCCGGGGCTCTTCGTTGTTGTGTGTAGTGTCGCGCCGCGCCGTCCGTCACTCGAGGTCCTCGAGCTCGAACAGCTTCGGATCCGTCGGCGGTGATAGCGGCTTGGGTCCTCTTCGTGCGATTATGTCGTCAAGTCCGCCTGTTAGCTGGCCGAGGAGGTCGTCCCATGCGGAAGCTACTAATCACTGCGGGTGCGGCCGTCGTCGCAGGCTTCATCGTGGGCGCATTGGCAGTCAACGCCATCACTGCGTCGCCGGAGGCCGAGCGCCCTGCAGGCGACCAGGAGGTTCACGTCGCCGACGCTTTCGCGCCACGCGCATACGAGACACCCGCTCCCGCGCGTGGCGTTCAGCCGGGCAGCCACGGCACGAACGACGCGGGTCTGACATACGGTTACGACGCCGGCCCGACCGAGCCGCTCCCTGACCTTGTCGAGGCGATCGCCACGAACGGGCAGATCGGTTACTACTACGCGAAAGATCTGGCTGAGGTTCTTCAGCCACCGGCTGATCTCGATCCCAACGAGGTGGCTGATCAGTCGCACGGGGTGCTGACCATCCCCGTATACCTCACCGACGGCGTCACCCAGATCGGCGAGTATCCGATTCTGCCCGCGACGGTCGAGTCCACTGATGAGTGAGGTCTTCTCGCCCCCCGCGCGCCGATCCATCCGCTCCCGGCTTCTCATCGCAGGGTGTCTCCTCGGCGGCTTCCTGGTCGGCATCCCCGTGGGTGCCGCCGTCGCGACGACGTACTCAAGCTGGGTGAGCTTCGGCAATGGCCATCACGTTCGCGCGTACACGGTCGACTCGAGCGGCACGCCGATCGGCGGTTCACAGGTCGAGAAAGCCAACGGCAGCACCTCACCGACGGGATACTTGGGGGGCGCCGCCACGCTGCAGCGCAGCACCGCATCGTGCGCGACGGTCGGGATGACATATAACACGAAGTCTCTGGTGAGACTCATCGTCAAGGTCGAGTACGACTGCGGTTCCGGCAATTACCGGACGAGCGCGGTGGGGAGCGCATACAACCCCAACACAGGCAACTACTGGACGACGCCCACCCCCACAACCCCGTACCAGTACGTCCCGTAGCTGACCCGGCGGGGGCGCACGGTCGAGGGCCGAAGTCGGACACGAGCGCCCTGGCACGCTGCTCGGAGGCGCCATCGGTGGCAGGATCGGTCTGTGATGTCAGAGCAGGTCTTGCTGGGCGGGATTGCCGTCCTGCTGGGGTGGCTGGTGTAGTGCTGCTGGTCCCGTTCGTTGCCGTGAGCTATCGCAGACGTGGACGGGTGGGGTTGCGTCGCACGCTGGTATGGGCCGCGGCGCTCGTGTACGGCTGGGCAATCTGGACGTACACACTGCTGCCGTTACCCGATCCGACGAACATCGTGTGCGTGGGCACGAACACGAACCTGTTCGAGTTTGTGGACGACATCAGCGGGGCGTGGGCGCGCGCCGCGGGCAGCCCGTTGCACGCCCTGACCGATACTGCGGTCCTGCAGCTCGCGCTGAACGTGCTGTTGTTCGTTCCGCTGGGCTTCTTCTTGCGCATCCTCGGAGGCCGCGGGGTGGTCGTTGCGGGCGTCGCGGGGCTGTTGTTGTCGGCGCTGATCGAGACGACGCAGTTGACCGGCGTGTGGGGCCTATACCCGTGCGCGTACCGAGTGTTCGATGTCGACGACATGCTCACCAACACCACGGGCGCGGCGTTGGGCTCGATCCTGGCGCTGGCCGTGCCGTCTCGGTTCCGCGGCGGTGCACGCCCCGTGAATCAGCGACCGCACCCGGTGACGAAGGGACGGCGCCTGCTGGCTATGCTCTGCGACTGGGTGGCGCTCACCCTCATCGGGGGCGCGGTGGCTACGGGGGTGCAGTCGTACCTTCTCTATGTCGCTGGCGACGCCGCGGCTGTTGCCGACGGGCGGTTCGGCTCTCTGACTGGAGGAGTTGCAGCCGTCGCCCTCTTCCTGATCGTCTTACTCATCTCGGGTCGCTCGATCGGCGATATCGCCGTCATGCTCAGATACTCCGGCAGCTCGCTCCGGCCGCTTCTGGCGCGGCTGCTGCGGTTCTTGGGTGGGATCGGCGGCTACGGGTTGCTCCAACTGCTACCCGCGCCCGCGGATGCAGCGTCCAGCATGTTCGCCCTCGTCGCGGTCAGCGCGACCATCGCTACCGCCCACGGGCGAGGCCTCCCCGGACTCATCTCCGGACAATCCCTCATCGACGAACGCGAGCAGGCATTGCCCCACGCAGAGCGACCCGTCACACCCGCTCATGACACCTCGGCTGAACAGGAGAGCCACTAGCAGCTGGCATATCGGCGCTCACTGGATCGACCTCGCGCGCACGGTTCGAGCCCTCTCACGGAACGTGGTGAGGGCTCGATCGGGACCGCGCGACTGGGGGATGTCGCTGTTGGGGGAACTGGTACCCGTAACCGTGAACATAACCGAACCGGCACGCTTCCACCAGATTTGTTTCCGGGGTCCACATACTGCGCTTCGATGTGCTCAGCGAGCGGGGCAGGACTCAGGCGTGTCGGATCGCGTCGTCGGTGCGCGTCTGCAGGTATTCGCAGAGGAGCCCAAGTGCTCCGATCTCGCCGGCGAGGTTCGCGATGCCAGCCCGGTCGAGGCGGACTTCTTCGGTGCGCGGTTCAAGCGTGACCATCCACACGGGTCGGTCGTTGACGAGTGTCACGCTGAGGAAGGCTACGCCGCCGGAGCGGGCGAGGGTGACGACGACGATGCCGCTGTTGGTGCCGGGGACGGAAGCTGTCGTCGACGACGCTGACTTCCTCGGCGAACAGACTGTGTGTGTCCCAGAAGCCCGTGAGCCAGGATTCGACCTGGGCGCGATCGCGGTAGGGCATGTGATCTCCGTGGGGGTGGGGGTTTGCGGACGCGAATCGTTCAGGTCTCGAGGTGGATTCCGGGGTCCGCGTCGGTGGTGGCGGGCGTTGCGGGCTCGGGGACGAGGTGGAGTCCGCCGGCGGAGTTCGCGGTGAGGGCGAGCGCTTCGATCCAGTCACGATTGAGCGAGGGAGACCGGCTGCCGAAGAACTGGAACGTCAAGTTGGCGTGCGGGTGGACCCAGACGGACCGGCGACCTTCGCCCGTGCTCGGCTCCTCACGCCAGCTGAAGTAGAACGGCTCTCCGCGCCTCAGCTTGTTGCCTATGACGACCTGGAGATGCGCGAGAGCGCGATCCTCGATCTCGACCTTGGCGTGCCCGTTGTAGTTGAACCGACCCATTGCAGTTTCCTCCGGTCTCGAACGCTCTACTCTCACTCCGGTCGCCACGCGAGTCAACCATGCGATGACCCTGCTGTTGACGATCCCGAACCGCGGCGCCAAGGCTCATCTGAGCGCGTCTGCCTCGCTACCGCTCAGCCCTCTCCTCGACAGCCGAGGACCACACCCAGCACCGGTGCTCGTGCCCGTCGATGGTGAACACGATCCCGACGGCGTCCGCGGTCCACCGTGCGGCGACCGCGTCGACCTGGACGGGAGTGTCTCCGAACCGTACCCACGCCTTCACGCGCCGGCGTGGCCTCGGGTCGATCGTGAGGGGCTTCTCGTCGAGGCGCAGCTCGAGCGGGGTGAGCGTCTGCAGGTTCGCCCCGCGAGCGACGGTCTGCAGGACGCGGTCGTTCATGCGCGCGTCGACCGCGTCGGCGTATCGCCTGTTCGTCCCCACTGACCCGAGAGTCCCCTTCTCCGGCCGAGAGCATCCATCGTACGACGCGACCTCCGACGTCGCCCACCCTCACGCCTTGCAGGCCGCCCCGCCATGCCGTTCCCTCACTGGGAGGCGTGGCGGGGCGTTTTGCGCGTCACGCGGTCGCGTACGGTCTCCTGCGGTGTGATCCGTGCGGGCGCTGCGCTACGCTCGGCGGCACACACACTTCTGGGGAGAAGTCATGGCTGACACACCGCTGTACCAGTTCACGTCGCACATCGCGGGGAAGAACGCGAAGGTCGAGATCTACCCTGACCGGATCGAGTGGCGCCTGGACCGTGGCGTCTCCGGCGCGAAGGTGACTGCCGGCGTCCTGACGGGCGGGCTGTCGATGCTCGCCACCGGCGTGAAGAACGGCAAGGCAGGCACGGAGATGATCCCGGTGAAGTCGATGTCGTCGGTCACGACGAAGCGCGACGGGATGATGAACTCTCTCGTCTCCGTGATCACCACGGGGAACACGGTCGACTTCCGCGTCTCGCACAAGGAGGCCGAGATCGTGAAGTCGACGCTCACGAGCCTCATCATGGGTTCGCACCCGTCGCAGGCCACACCCGCGCCGGCACCCGCCGCGCCAGCACCTGCCGCCCCGGTCGTCGACGTGACCGCGCAGCTGCAGCAGCTCGCGAGCCTCCGCGACGCGGGGATCCTCACCGAGGACGAGTTCGCGGCGAAGAAGGCGGACCTGCTCAGCCGCTTCTGACGAGTCGGTGGCCCCGGGCAGACTCGTCGCCATGCGCACTGGGGGAGCACGGCGGCCGCGCCCGTCGATCGAGGAGCTGCTCGACTTCGAGGCGGCATGGCCGAGCCACACCGCCGCGAAAGACGAGGCGATCTACCACGAGCTCGGCGTGGGCGCCGCCCGCTACGACCAGCTGCTCCACCGGGCGGCCGCGTCCCTCGATGGGCAGGCGCACGATCCGCTGACGGCTCACTGGGTGAACAGGCTGCGCGCGTCGTCTGCCCACGTTTTGCCCACACCTGCCCTTCCCGGACGCCCTGCGTTATCCTCCGTCGCCCCCTGATAACCCGCGTCTTTCCGGGGGAGACGTGCTCCTGCGCGCACGCAGGGTGAACCACGACTTCTTCAGCGGGTCGGGTTCGTCGTACGTCATCGGCAAGGCCGTCGCGACGGAAGACGAGGACTGGGACTTCTAGAACTCCTGGTCAGTAGTACCACCTCACTGATACGGGGAGCCCCCGGCAGGTCGCTGCACATGCGCGACTCGCCGGGGGCTCCTGCGTCTTCCCCCACGTGCTGCGCACGTTCGCTCATCGCCCGGGCGACGACGGTGACATCGTGTCGAGTGCGGCGATCGTGGCAGATGGGGTGTGGTGACGCTCTCGCTCAGGGCTCGAGGGATGTATCGACGTCCGCGTCCGAGGGGACCGGGCCCGCCGGTTCGGGGATGAGGTGGAGTCCGTTGGGGGAGTTCGCCGTCAGCGCGAGGGCTTCGAGCCAGTCGCGATTCAATGCCGGCGTGCGGCTGCCGAAGAAGTCGTACCTCAGGGTGGCGGCCGGATGGAGCCACACGGATCGGCGGCCTTCGCCCGTGCTCGGGTCTTCCCGCCATGTGAAGTAGAACGGTTCGACACGGCGCAGCTTGTTGCCCACGACAAGCTGAACGTGTGCGAGGGCGCGATCCTCGACCTCGACTTTGGCGAGCGTGTCGTAATCAAAACGTCCCATCGGGACCTCTTTCCTGGACGTCGACTATCGGGTCGGCTTGCACGCGGGGGCATGCAGCTGCTCGAAGGCTCCGTGAAACACCACGCCCGGCTTCCTTTCACACTCCTCTCCCGCTCGCGGCTGTGCAAGGAGGGGAGAGACCGTCGCATTGCGTGCCGCAACGAAAGGCGCTACGGCACGGGCTCGCCGGCGCGCCCCTCGTTGTGGTCGGAACCGGGCGTACGGGTGGCGCTCGTGAGCAGGACCAGGTCGTATCAGCCGCGGCTACGCCGAGAGAAGGATGTACGCGGCGAAGACGAGCCAGACGATCGTGACGCTGATCGGGATGAACAGGTCGAGCTTCAGCCGCGTCTGGCGCATCGTGCGGAAGCGCTGTCCCGCGGGCATGTCGATGTGCGACGCGACCCGCGCGCGCAGCCCGCGACCGCGCCAGAGGTTCGCGTATGCGCGCTCCGACAGGCGTGAGTCGTCGGTCGACTCCCGCGGGTTGCCGTCGCGGTCGAACCGCGATCCCAGGTCGAATTTGTGGAAGTCGACGATCGCGCACCGGGCGAAGATCACGGGGAAGAACACGTACCAGGTCGTCACCATGGCCAGGATCAGCACCGTGAAGAACGGCAGCCTGTCGCCCACGCCGAGCAGGATCGCGCCGACGGCGAGGTAGAGGGACTGGGCCGACATCGACAGGCCTCGGTACGACTGCACGTTCGCTTCGTACGTCGACCATTGGCTGTCGGGACTGATGTGTCCCTGATGCTGCTCCACCATGTCTCCGAGCCTATGGGCACGACGGCATCACCCCGGCTCGCGGATCACGGAACGGTCACGGAAGCCCGCCCGATCGGGTCGCCGGCGACAGATCGTGCGACGGAAACGACCATTCGTGCGTCTGCCCCCGGGCCGTCCACCCCTGCGTGAAAACGTCGATTCAGCACCACCCCGTCCCCCTGCACGAGCAGACGCACAGTCGCGACGGACCACGGCGGTGTGGCCCCAGAGGCGGGGCCAGCACCCTCCCGCATGACGCGTGGCGGGTGAACGTCGATGACGAAAGGGATAGGCCAATGAGGGCCCTGCCAAGAAAGGGAATCGCAGCGATCACCGGGATCGGACTTGCGATCACTCTGACCGGATGCACGTTCGGAGATTCCGAGCCGGCTTCCTACACGACCCGCGAGGTCACGGACGGGACCACGGACTTCGTGGTCGTCGAGAACCCCAACGGCGGCAAGACGCTGTCGTACTCCGCTGACGGACCGATCGAGCTGCTCGAGGTCGCCGACGGCGACGACACGCTCGCATTCAAGGACATGAACGCCAACGGCGAACTCGACACGTGGGAGGACTGGCGCCTGGACTCGAAGGAGCGCGCCGCCGACCTGGCCCAGGACATGTCGATCGAGCAGATCGCCGGTCTCATGCTGGTGAGCTCGCACGAGCGTTCGCCCGCCGACGGTCTGACCGACCCGCAGAAGACGTACCTGGAGGAGTCGAACCTCCGCAACGTCCTCAACGCCGCGGGCAGCAACGTCGAAGACACTGTGCCGTGGGTCAACGAGATGCAGGCGTTCGTGGAGACCCTGGCGACAGCCGACACCCCGTACGTGCCCGTGAACTTCAGCTCGGACCCGCGCTCGACCGCCGGGAGCGGCGGCTACAACGCCGACGGCGAGGACATCTCGCGCTGGCCGTCCAGCCTCGGCCTCGCTGCGACGTTCGACGTCGAGCACACCCGCACGTTCGGCGAGATGGCCTCAGCGGAGTACCGCGCCCTCGGCATCGCCACGGCGCTGAGCCCGCAGATCGATCTCGCCACCGAGCCGCGCTGGCTGCGCGTGGCCGGCACCTTCGGCGAGGACGCCGCGCAGAACGCCGAGCTCGCCGCCGCGTACGTCGACGGCTTCCAGGGCAGCGGTGGCGAAGACGCGTGGGGCCCCGAGTCGGTCAACGCGATGATCAAGCACTGGGCCGGCGACGGACCGGGCGAAGGCGGCCGCGAGTCGCACACCGAAGCCGGCAAGTACGGCGTGTACCCGGGCGACAACCTCGCCGAGCACACGGAGGCCTTCCTCGGTTCGCTCGACTCGGCCGCGGTGATGACGGCGTACTCGATCGCACTCGACGCCGACGGCGAGCCGCTGTTCGAGGACCGCACCGGCACCGCGTACGACTCGGGCCGCATGTCGATCCTCCGCGACGAGAACGGCTACGACGGTGTCGTGGTCACCGACTGGGGCGTCATGACCGGCGCCACCGACCCCGATGCCTTCATCGCGATGGCGTGGGGCGCGGAGGACCTGACGCCCGCAGAACGCTATGTGAAGGTGCTGGGCACCGGCCACGACATGTTCGGCGGCGTGAACGACGCCACCCACATCCTCGAGGCCGCCGAGCTGTGGCAGGAGCAGTTCGAGGCGGGCGACCAGGAGGTCGACGCCGAGACGCGCTTCCGCGAGTCCGCGGCGCGCATCCTCACGCTGATGTTCAACCCGGGTCTGTACGAGAACGCGTTCGTGGACCTCGAAGCCTCCAAGGCCGTCCTCGCCAGCGAGGACAAGGTCGCCGCGGGCTATGCCGCCCAGCTCGACTCCGTCGTCATGCTCAAGAACGACGGCGAGACGGTGTCGGCGGCCGAGGCGGCCGACTGGGAGGACAAGACGGTCTACATCCCCCGCTCGTACAACATCGGGATCGCGGGCGCCTTCGGGCCGGCCACCTACACCGAATACGCGGGACTGGACCTCGAGGTCGCCGAGGAGTACTTCGGCACCGTGCTCACCGACGAGGTCGTGATGGACGACGACGGCGTGGTGACGAGCTACACCGCCCCCGACCTGAGCGATGTGGACCTGGTGCTCGTCGGGATGAACAGCCCCGACAACGGCGGCACGTTCACCAACGCCGGCCGTGACTCCGAGTCGAAGGAGTTCTACCCGCTCTCGCTGCAGTACCGGCCCTACACGGCCGATGGCGAGAACGTCCGGAAGACCTCCATCAGCGGTGACATCCTCGAGGACGGCACGAAGGAGAACCGGTCGTACTACGGGAACACCTCCCACGTGCTGAACGAGGCCGATCTCGACGCCTTCGAGCGCGCGGTCGACGCTGTCAAGGCGTCCGGCGAGGACATCCCGGTCATCACCGTCCTGAAGGCGTCCAACGCGACGATCCCGGCTGAGTTCGAGGCCGACTCGGACGCGATCCTCGTCGGCTTCGGCACGAGTGACAAGGCCCTGCTGCAGGTCGCCCTCGGCCTCTACGAGCCGCAGGGTCGTCTGCCGATCCAGTTCCCCGCCGACATGGACACCGTCGAGGCGCAGCTGGAGGACGTCGCGAAGGACATGACGCCCTACACCGACGCGAACGGCAACGCGTACGACTACGGCTTCGGCCTGAACTACGCGGGAGTGATCTCCGAGTAGTCGCCGACCGACCCGCTCGAGGCCGGCAGAGAACGTTTCTGCCGGCCTCGACCGGGGACGGCGTCCCAGGATGCCGTCGCAGAACACAGACCCGGGCCCCGGAACCTCGCGGCCCGACCCCCTAAAGGAGCAGAGATGAACACCAACAAGATGCGCGCGGCCACGCTCGCCACCCTGATCTTCGCGACCGGTGCCTTCGGCCTGACCGCGTGCTCGACCACCCCCGCCGACAACGGCTCCCAGACCGAGGTCGCCGACGTGGACGTGGCCGCCGACCTGCAGGCGGCGCGCCAGGCCGTGGTCGACGCGCTCGCCGAGGACCCCAGCTGGAAGCAGGTCATGCTCGCCGGCGACGTCCAGCAGCCCACCGAGAAGTACGGCCTGCTCGTGATGCCGTTCGTGAAGTCCGAGGCCGCCGAGCGCGTGACCGGTACCGTCAACATCGACGGCGGCAAGTACGTCATCGAGGCCGAGTCGGCCGCGACCGGCCAGACCTGGCAGATCGACCAGGACGGGAACATCTCCGAGGTCACCGGCTGACCTCTCCGCGCCGCCCGTCCGAACCCGAAATCGGGCGGGCGGCGCACCCTGCTCGCGGAAGGGCGGCGCGCGCGGCGCGCCCCTGACTCCCGCCCCCGCTTTCCCCACCCCGCGTTACACCACTGAAGGAGAAGAGCCGTGAACGCACGACCCTCCCCGGGCGCGCCGGCCGCCAAGGCACGGATGTCCAACAAGAAGTACCTGGCGATCTGGATCCCCGCGATCGCGCTCGTGACGATCGTCACGGTCGTCGCGAACGTCGGCCTGAACGTCGCGACCGGATGGGTCGCCTCTCAGCTGGGGTCGGGCACGTACACGTTCACCAACTCCGAGGAGTCGGCGGATTGGGAGACCGAGTACTACGAGGCCGACTACGCCGACATCGACGAGGTCGACGCCGCGTCGCTCGAGCTCGTCGAGGAGATCGGCGCGGGCGGCATCGTCCTCGCCAAGAACGACGCTGCCGCGCTGCCCCTGAATGCCGGCGCGAAGGTGACGATGTTCGGCCGCGCCGCCGCCGACCCCGTCTACGGCGGGTCGGGATCGGGCTCGGTCGACACCAACTCCGCCGTCAACGCGCGCCTCGGGCTCGAGAACGCCGGGTTCGAGATCAACGACGCCGTGTACGCGTCGATCGAGGCCTTCGCCGCCGAGAACCCGCGCGGCTACATCGAGATGGACAAGCCGGAGATCTCCACGTACGACATCGGCGAGATGCCGGTGGCCGGCTACGAGGCTCAGGAGTCGACGTTCGCGCAGTTCGCCGACGCCGCGGTGGTGTTCATCGGCCGTCCCGGCGGCGAAGGCGGCGACCTGACCCGTGACATGACCGGGTGGGACGAGAACGCCGAGCCGGGCCAGCACCAGCTCGAGCTGAACAAGGACGAGCGCGACATGATCGCCCTCGCTCAGGACAACTTCGAGACCGTCGTGGTCGTGGTCAACGCGTCGACGACCGTCGAGCTCGGCGATCTCCAGGACGATGCCGAGGTCGACGCGATCCTGCTAGCCGGTTCGCCGGGCGCGACCGCGCTCAACGCGCTCGGTCGCATCCTGAGCGGTGACGTCAACCCGTCCGGCCACACCGTCGATCTGTGGGCAGCCGACTTCACGGCGGACCCGACCTTCGCGAACTTCGGCCACTTCCTCTACGACAACGTGTCGCCGTCCTACCCGGTGCCCGTGACCGAGAGCGCCACGTCGAACGCGACCGTCACCGACGAGGCCCCGTTCGTCAACTACGCCGAGGGCATCTACTACGGCTACCGGTACTACGAGACGGCGGCAGCGGAGGGCTTCATCGACTACGACGACGCCGTCGTGTACCCGTTCGGCTACGGCCTCAGCTACACCGACTTCGCGTGGCGGATCACCGGCACCGAGGCGGGGGCCACCGACGGCACGATCGCCGTGACGGTCGACGTGACCAACACGGGTGACGTCGCCGGTCGTGACGTCGTGCAGCTGTACTACTCGGCGCCCTACACGCCGGGCGGCATCGAGAAGTCGGCGGTCGTGCTCGGCGACTTCGCGAAGACCGGGGTCATCGAGCCGGGCGCGTCCGAGTCGGTGACCGTCGAGATCGCGGTGGAGGACATGGCCTCCTACGACCACCTCGGCGAGCGTGCGTACGTGCTGGAGGCGGGCGACTACGCGCTGAGCGTCCGGACCGACTCCCACACGGTCGCCGCCGGCACCGAGCCGTTCACCTACACGGTCGACGCCGACGTGGTCTACGCGGGCGACCAGCACCGTGCGTCCGACCTGGCGGCGGTCACGAACCAGTTCGACGACGTGTCGGCGCAGTTCACCACTCAGGGCGAGGCGGGGAAGATCCCCGTGATGTCGCGCGCCGACTTCGCCGGCACCTTCCCGACCGCGCCGGAGGGCGAGCTGCTCGTCGCCGACGAGGCCGTGGCGGCCGGGTTCGGCGCCTGGGATCACGAGGGTGCCGCCGCCGCGTTCGAGGGGGAGATGCCCACGACCGGCGCCGCGTCGGAGCTCTCGCTGATCGACATGCGAGGCCTCGCCAAGGACGACCCGAAGTGGGACGAGCTGCTGGACTCGCTGAGTGTCGGCGACATGTCGGCGATGCTGCTCAACGGCGCCTACCAGACCGCGGCGATCGGATCGATCGGCAAGCCGCAGACGCTGGAGCCGGACGGGCCCGCCGGGTTCTCTTCGTTCATCAACTCCGAGATCAACGGCACGGCCTACCCGTCCGAGGTGCTCATCGCCCAGACGTGGGACGTGGAGCTCGGCACGGCGATGGGCGTGATGCTCGGCAACGAGGCGATCTTCAAGAACGTCAACGGCTGGTACGCCCCGGCGGTGAACCTCCACCGCTCCCCGTTCGCCGGTCGCAACTTCGAGTACTACTCCGAGGATCCGGTGCTCTCCGGCGCGCTCCTGACGGCGGTCGCCAACGGCGTGGGCACCAAGGGCGTCTACACGATGATCAAGCACTTCGCGATGAACGAGCAGGAGACCAACCGGGTCAACAACGGCATCGCGACGTGGGCGACCGAGCAGACGATCCGGGAGATCTATCTGAAGCCCTTCGAGATCGGCGTCAAGAACATCTCGATGGACGTCACGTACCTGTCCGACGACCAGGGGACCGTCGCGCAGACGTCGATCGGCGCAGCGGGCATCATGAGCTCGTTCAACCGCATCGGCGCCACCTGGGCGGGTGGCTCCGTGGCTCTCATGGACACGGTGCTGCGCGGCGAGTGGGGCTTCGAGGGCTTCGCGATCTCCGACTTCAACCTGTACCCGTACATGAACCCCAATGAGGGCATCGACGCGGGCACGGATCTGATGCTCACCTTCCAGCCGTCGAAGTCGTTCAACGACAGCAGCTCGGCCAAGGCGGTGACCGACATCCGCACCGCGACGCACAACATTCTGTTCACCGTCGCGAACTCCAACGCGATGGACGGCCTCGCGCCCGGCGCGACGGTCGAGTACACGCCGCCGGCGTGGGTCGTCTGGCAGATCGTGATCACCTCGGTGATCGGTCTGCTGATCGCCGCGGCGCTCGTGATGGTCATCCTGCGCGTGCGTCGTCACCGCAGCACCGTCACCGCATGAACGTGGTCGCCGGGCCGGACGTCTGCTCGCCGGCCCGGCGGCCACTCCTGCCCACCTCTCCGACGAAAGACCTCCCGTGAAAGACACCTCCACGCTCGTGGCCGGCTTGAGCCTGCTGGAGAAGGCCGCGCTGCTGAGCGGGGCCAACACCTGGCAGACCCGCGCGATCGCACGCGTCGGCCTCCCGGCCGTCTGGCTCGCCGATGGACCGCACGGCGTGCGCAAGCAGGTCGGCTCGGCCGACCACCTCGGCATCAACGGCTCGGAACCGGCGACCTGCTTCCCCACGGCGGCGACCGTGGCGTGCAGCTGGGACGACGCCCTCGCCGAGGAGATCGGCGCCGCGCTCGGACGCGAGGCGTCCGCGCAGGGCGTCGGGGTGCTGCTGGGACCCGGGCTCAACATCAAGCGGAGCCCGCTGGGCGGGCGCAGCTTCGAGTACTTCTCGGAGGATCCGGAGCTGTCCGGGCGCCTGGCCGCCGCGTACGTCCGCGGCATCCAGTCCGAGGGCGTCGCCGCGACGCCCAAGCACTTCGCCGTGAACAGCCAGGAGCTGCGCCGGATGGTCAGCGACTCGGTGGTCGATGAGCGTACCCTGCGCGAGATCTATCTCACGGCGTTCGAGATCGTCGTCCGCGAGGCCGCCCCGTGGGCGATCATGTCGTCCTACAACCTCGTCAACGGCGTCTACGCCCACGAGAACGCACATCTGCTCATCGACATCCTCCGTCGGGAATGGGGATTCGACGGAGCCGTCATCTCCGACTGGGGAGGTGGCAACGACGCGGTCGCGGCCGTCGCCGCCGGGGGCACGCTGGAGATGCCGTCGCCGGGTTTCGACTCGGCGCGGGAGATCGTGGCCGCGGTCGAGGCGGGGACGCTGTCGCTCGCCGACCTCGACGCCCGCGTGACGGAGCTGGTGGAGCTCGTACGGCGAGTGACGGCGGGGCCCCGGGGTGTCGCCGACCTTGAGGCCCACCATGCGCTGGCGCGCCGGGCGGCTGCGGAGTCCGCGGTGCTGCTGCGCAACGAGGACGACCTGCTGCCGCTGGCGGACGGCACCGCCGTTGCGCTCATCGGAGCCTTCGCCACCGTCCCGCGCTACCAGGGGGCCGGGTCGTCGCTGGTCAATGCGACACGCGTGCCGACGCTCGCCGAGGCACTGGCCGCGGCGCCCGTAGACCTCGTGGGGGTGGCCGAGGGCTTCCGCCGCGACGGACGCGCCGACCTGGCGCTCCACAGCGAGGCCGTGGCGCTCGCGGCCCGCGCGGATGTCGTCGTGCTGGCGCTGGGCCTGCCCGAGATCGCCGAGTCCGAAGGTCTCGACCGCTCGTCGCTAGCTCTGCCCGAGGAGCAGGTGCGGCTGCTGCGGGCGATCCGCACCGTCACCTCGAAGGTCGTGGTGGTGCTGAGCGCCGGCGGCGTGGTGGAGACGCCGTGGGCCGCCGACGCCACCGCGCTGATCCACGCTTACCTGGGCGGCCAGGCCGGCGCCGAGGCCATCGCCGACGTCCTGACCGGCGCCGTCGAGCCGGGTGGCCGGCTGGCCGAGACCATGCCGTTCGTGCTGTCCGACACGCCCACCGCGTCCCGCTTCCCGAGCACCGACCGCACCGCCGAGTACCGCGAGGGCCCGTTCGTCGGCTACCGGCACTACGAGACCGCCGGAGTGCCGGTCGCGTTCCCCTTCGGATACGGACTCGGCTACACGTCGTTCGCGTACAGCGACTTCGAGGTCGACGACGCGGGCGCGTACGTGACCGTGACCAATACCGGGTCGCGCGCGGGCGCCGACGTCGTGCAGCTGTACGTCGGACGCGCCGGCGCCGGCGGCGTGCTCCGTCCGGTGCGCGAGCTCAAGGCGTACGCCAAGGTGCGGCTGGAGCCGGGCGGCGCGGAGCGCGTGAGCCTCCCGTTCGGACCGCGCACCTTCCGCTTCTTCGACGTCACGTCCGGATCGTGGCTCGTGGAGGCGGGGGAGTACGACGTGATCGTCGGCGCCCACGTCGGCGATCAGCGGCTGAGCGCGGTCGTGTCGCGGGGCGGGGTCTCGCTCGCGCCGCGGGACGCTCCGGCGGGCGGCGCCGCGGCCACCGACGCCGACGCCGCATTCGCCGAGCTGCTGGGCAGACCGATTCCGCCGCGCGACTGGGCCCCGGGACCGCTGGGGGAGAACGACCCGATGGACCGCATGGCCGGCGCGCGCAGCGCGCTCGCCCGCATCGCGTACGGCATCCTTGACCGGCGTCGGCGTGCGGCGGAGCGCGCCGGGGCGCCCGACCTCAACGTCCTGTTCCTCCTCAACGGCCCGTTCCGCGTGATCTCCAAGATGAGCGGGGGGCTCGCCACGCGGCGGCTCACCGCCGCGGTCCTCACCCTGGTCAACGGCCAGTCCATCCGTGGCCTCGGCCGTGTCCTGGTCGCGTTCCTCGCAGGCCGGCGTGCCGAGCGGGCCACCCAGAAGGCGTTCGACGCCGCAGCCATGAACAGGAGTGCATGATGTTCGCCGCGATCAAGAAGTGGTGGATCGGGTTCCAGACGAGCCGCCCCGAGCTGTCGAAGTTCCTCATGTTCTTCGTGCTCTCCAACGGCGTCACGGTGCTGCAGCTGGCGCTCATGCCGCTGTTCCGCTGGGGGTTCGCGACGTTCACCGGTCTGACCGACGTCGGCTTCCAGGTTCTCCCGGTCGGTTCGAACGTCGACGGCAGCCAGTACTACATGTTCGACTACGCGGCCGGAGCGCTGCCGGAGGGCGGTGGCGGGCTTGCCTACTTCCTCGCGGTCCAGATCACGCTCCTCATCGCGCAGATCATCAACTTCTTCCTCCAGCGCAACATCACCTTCAAGTCCAACACCTCGGTGTGGGTCGCCGCGCTCTGGTACACCGTCGCCTATGTGGCGATCACCTTCCTGGCGGCCGCGGCCCAGGGCTTCTACAAGGCCGCGATCTACGACTTCTTCATGGTGACCCTCGGCTGGGGCAGCAGTGGAGCGGTGACCGCCGACGTCCTCACCATGATCATCAACTCGGCGATCTCGTTCTGGGTCTTCTACCCGATCTTCAAGGTCATCTTCCGCCAGGTGCCGGTCTCGGTCGAGGTCGCGGAAAGCACGGCCGAAGGGGCCGGGCGATGAGCGCGCCTTCGGCCAAGGTGGGAGGCGTGCCCCTGCTGAGCGTCGTCGTGCCCGCGTACAACGCGGCCGCCTACCTCGGACGGGCGCTGAGCGGGCTGACCGCGATCGACGGGGTGGAGGTCATCGTCGTCGACGACGGCTCGACCGACCGGACGGGGGAGGTCGCCCACGCCTGGGCCGCGCAGGCCCCGGACCGGCTGCGTGTCATCCACCAGGTCAATCGCGGCCACGGCGGCGCGATCAACACGGGGATCGGCGCCGCGACAGGCACGTTCCTCAAGGTGCTCGATGCCGACGACTGGCTGGACCTCGATGCCCTGCGGGTGCTCGTGAGGGCACTGGCCGAGGGAGAGGCCGCGGGCACCGACGTGGACGCCGTGTTCACCGACTTCGTGCACGAACGGCTCGACAAGACCCCGCGCGTGGCGCGCTTCGATTCGGTCTTCCCTGTGGACCGGGTGTTCACCTGGGCCGAGACCGATCGCTTCTCCCGCCGCCAGGTGCTGATGATGCACGCGATCGTCTACCGCACGCAGCTGCTGCGCGACTGCGGACTGCGCCTTCCCGAGCACACCTTCTACGTCGACAACCTGTTCGTGATGACGCCGCTGCGCCACGTGCGCCGCATGCGCTACCTTCCCGTGCCGCTCTACCGCTACTTCGTGGGACGGGCGGGCCAGTCTGTGGCGCCCGAGGTGATGCTTCGCCGCGTCGACCAGCAGCTGCGTGTGAATCGTCTGGCGCTCGCGACCCTCCCGGCCCAGGCGGAGGTCGCGAGCGGCGACGTGCCGATCCAGCTGCAACGGGCGCTCCTCCACCACGTCGAGGGCGTCTGCGCGGTCACCAGCGCTACGCTTGCCCGCGGTGGGTCACCCGCTCACCTGCGGGAGCGCGACCGGTTCTGGCGCGAGGTCCGGGCCGAGAACCCGTGGCTCTACACGCGGATGCGGCGCACCCTGCTGGGCGCGGTGAGCAACCTCCCCGGGCAGGCGGGGCGCAGCGCCACGCGATTCGCGTACCACGTGGCGCGCAGAGTCGTGGGGTTCAGCTGAGAGAGTCGGAGGTGGCGGAGTGATCCGCATCGGGATCGTCGAGGACGACGCGGGTGCCATCGAGCGCCTCCTGTCGCACCTCGACCGTTTCCAACGGGCGCACGGGGAGAAGTTCCACGTCGGCGCCTTCCACGACGGTGCCGACGTCATCGCCGACTACCGGCCCGACTGGGACGTGCTGTTCTTCGACGTGCAGATGCCGAGGGTCGACGGGATGACGGCTGCGCGCCGGATCCGCGAGGTCGACTCGGAGGTCATCATGGTCTTCGTGACGAGCTCTCCGCACTATGCGGTCAGCGGCTACGAGGTCGACGCGCTGAGCTATCTCCTGAAGCCCGTCTCGTACGCGTCGTTCGAGCAGGAGATGACACGCGTGCTGACGCGTATCCGCCGGCGCCCGCGGCGCGAGCTGCTGTTCACCGCCACCGACGGCGCCCACCATCGCATCGGCGTCGACGACATCCGCTACATCGAGTCGGTACGTCACCGCATCGACCTCCATACGTTGGACACGACGTTCAGCATCGCCACCACGGTCAAGGCGATGGAGGCCGAGCTCGCCGACTGCGGCTTCATGCGCTGCCACAGCGGGCTGCTGGTGAATCTCCGGCACGTCACGGGAATCGAGGGCAGCGATTGCCGGATCCGCGGGGGCGGGCGCCTGCCGATCAGCCGGCCCCGGAAGAGGGAGTTCCTGGCCGCGCTGGCGGAGCACATCGGCTCGCGCGGGATCTCGGCGTGAACGACGTCGACGGGCCCGTCCTCGCCGAGATCCCGCGCTACCTGACCGCCATCGCCGAATGGGGTGCCTGCGCCGTCTACATCGTCATCGCGCGTCGCCGCTTCCGGGCGCCTGCCACCGCCGGGATCGCGCTCGGCGGTCTGGCGGCTCTTCTGGCCGTGCAGCTGTGGGCGGGCACCCTGCCGCTGGAGTGGTGGATCCCGGGCATGCTGCTGGCTGCGGCCACGATGTACGCGCTCGTCTTCACCGGCATCGACGCCTCGGCGCGGGGCGCGGGCTTCGTCGTCACGCGCGCGTTCGTACTGGCCGAGCTCGCCGCATCGGGCTTCTGGCAGATCGACAGGTTCTACGCCGGGCTCATCGACCCGTACGTCCAGACCGTCGGCGCGCTCCTCGTGTACGGAACGATCTTCGTGGGGGTGGCCGTCGCCGAGCATCGGCAGTTCACCCGCCAGGCGCGCTTCGACGTCGGCGGCACGCAGCTTGCGGGGGCGGTCGCGATCGCGGTGGCGACGTTCGGCATCTCCAATCTCAGCTTCGTGACGACCGACACTCCTTTCAGCGGTCGCTTCGGAACCGAGATCCTCTACATCCGCACGCTCGTCGACCTGTGCGGCTACATCGCGCTCCACGTGCAGCTGCGCGTGCACAACGAGGCGGTGGCGCGCCGCGACGCGGAGGCCATGGCCCAGCTCCTGCGCAGCCAGCACGACCAGTACGAGATCACTCGTCGCTCCATCGACGAGGTCAACCGCAAGCACCACGACATGAAGCACCACCTCGACGCGATCCGGTCCGAGCAAGACGCCTCGACGCGTGCGCGGATGATCGATGACCTGGAGGAGTCGATCGACCGGTATGGGGCGGTGGTGCGCACGGGCAGTCACGTGCTCGACGCGATCGTCACGGCCAAGATCGCTCGCGCCCGGGAGTGGGGGATCGAGGTCTCGGTGGTCGCGGACGGCCGCCTGCTCGCCTTCATGCGGCCGCTGGAGCTCACTTCGCTCGTCGGGAACGCCCTGGACAATGCCATCGACGGCGCCTCCACGCTCGCAGTGCCGGAGCAGCGGATGATCCGGCTCGCGGTCTTCGCCCAGGACGACTTCACGATGGTGAGGGTGGAGAACACTTTCGACGGCGTGGTGCTGCGAGACGGCGACCGTATCGTGACGCGACAGCGCGGACAGGGCCACGGCTACGGGCTCCGCAACATCGAGACCGCCGCGCTGGCGTACGGCGGCACCGTCTCGGTGATCACCGACGACCGTTGGTTCTCGCTGCGCGTGCTGTTCCCTGCCGCTCACGCGCCGGCGGACGTGTCATCCTGACCTCGTGAACCGAACACGTCAGATCCGCCAATACTGATCGTGACCAGCGACGGCGAGATCATCCGGCGTTCCCTCGCCGCGCCCGCGGAGTTCGCCGCGCTGTTCGACCGTCATGCTCGGGTGATCGGGGCGTTCGTCTCGCGCCGGGCCGGCGCAGATGCGGCCGAGGACATCGTGAGCGAGACCTTCCTGACGGCGTTCCGGCGGCGGGCGTCGTTCGATGCTGAGACGGAGTCCGCGAAGCCCTGGCTCCTCGGCATCGCGGTGCGGCTCATCCGCCGACACCGCGCCGTCGAGGCGGCGCACTGGCGGTCGATCGTCTCAGCGACCCGCGACGCGCACGCACATGACGAGGGCGGGATCGATGCCGCCGACGCACGCACGGATGCGTCCGTGGCGGTGCGTTCGCTCGCCCCCGCGCTGCAGGCGCTCTCGGCGAGCGACCGCGAAACGCTGCAGCTCTACGCGTGGGCAGGGCTGACGTACGAAGAACTCGCCGACGTGCTCGGCGTCCCGGTGGGCACCGTGCGGTCGCGACTGCATCGTGTGCGACGACTGCTCGGCGCCGCGCAGGCGGCCGGCGAGGCGAAGGAGGAGAGCCGTGGATCTGCGTCACGTTCTGGATGAGGTCGGGAGCGACGACTTCGACGCCGCCGCCGTGGACCGCGTGCGTCGGCGGCTGACGGATGAGTTCGCATCGCCCTCGTCAGGTGTCGTGCCCGCGGCGCACGCGCAGACCCGTGCATCCGGAGCGTCAAGGCCGCCCGGCCGCGCCCGGGGCCGCGGACTCCCACGGAGATGGCTGCCGGCGGCGACCGCCCTGGCCGCTGTCGCCTGCATCGTCGCGGGGGTCGCCGGGGCCGTCGCGTCCCGTCCCGACGCGGACGTTGTGGGCGTGCAGCCGACCCCGACCTGGCAGCCGCTCGGCGACTACCGCTGCGGCGAGGTCGTCGTCGACGGCGACGCCCTCGTCGCCGACGTCAGGGCGTCCGAGCTCGACGCCGAACATGCACGGATCCTGCGAGAGGCCGCACCGGGGATCGCGTCGCACGCGGCCGAGTGGGTCGTAGGCTCCCAGGCGGGCGGGGAACTGCTGCTGCTGGCGCCGGCGAAGACGGCGGACGAGTCGAGCGCGGATGTGACATTCGCGCGGATCTTCGCGGCGGATGCGGTGGGGGAGCGCACGCTCCTGACGGGACGCTGCGCGCTCTGGCGCGACGTGCCGGACGGAGAAGCGGTGGCGTTCGAGGTGGCGCCGATCGTCGACCCGCGGTCCGCCGAGCTGACGGTCACCGTCGAGACGCACCGCTGCGCACCGCGCGCGGAGGACTACGAAGTGTGGGCGGTGACGGAGACCGCCGACACCGTGGAGGTGACCGTGGCGCTGTCGTATCGTGAGCGGCGGGTGGAGGCCCTGTGCCTCCCGCTGGAGCCTGCGGTGTTCGAACTGACCGTCGAACTCGACGATCCCGTCGGGGAGCGCACGGTCATCGACGTCGGGCACGCGTCCGCGTCAGAGGTGTTCGGCACCGACGACGTCCGCATCGACCCCGAGCGCCCGGTCCCAGCGACGGTTCCGGAACCGCCGGGCGGCTCCGGCGCGGTGACGTGCGGATCCGCGACGGTCACCGCTGAGGGCCTCGCCAGCACGACGACGGTCGACGACCTGGTCGGCCCGACCGCCGACGCGGTCCTGTCGTCGGGGTTGTGGGTGGACGGCGACATGTGGCGCCTCGTGGAGGACTCGCCGGGACGCGTGCGCGTCCTGCACCTGCTGCCGGGCGGAGAGGCCGAGCTGTACGAGTTCACGCGGCTGAGCGTCTACGGGGGTCTGACCGCCGAGTGGACGGAGCCCTTCCTCCAGAACTGCACGCTCGTCCCGGCCGGCTGAGTCGGGCTCACGCCATCGAGTCGGCCCACCCCGCGATGTCGACGCCGTGGTTGTCCGGCGACGCCATCGTGTACCACTTGGGCGCCTGCGAGTCGTCGACGATGCGGCCGCCGGCGGCGACCGCCGCCTGGACCCGGGCCTCGACCTCCTCCGCGGGGACCGACACGTCGATGTGCGTGCGCCCGCGGCCCGGCCGCGGCGGAGAGATCTCGTGGAACCACAGGTGCGGTCCCCGCCGGAGCGGATCGGTGAGGTCTTCGGCGCCGTTGCGCTCGTAGGTTCCGAACGCCGCCTCCCAGAACGGGCGTGTGTCGACGCCGGCGTCCTGCGCCACGGCGATCCCGACCACCTGCAGTCTGCTCGGGTCGGGACGCAGGCCCATACTGTGGGCCGCGACGCTGATCGCGGCGGCGAGCTCGCCGTCCTTGCGGCTCAGTGCTCCGTCACGACGGCTGAAGGCACGGATCGTGACGCCCTCGGGTCGCACGTCGACGTCGGGGTCGTGCCCGACCTCCGCGGCGGCCGCCGCGATCGCGGCGACGAACTCCGCTGCCTCGGCGAACGAGCCGGTGGCGTAGAACGCGTGGGCACCCCAGTAGAGCACCCGCCAGTCCTCGACGCCCGCCATCGCGTGGAACTCGAGCGGAAGGAGCTGCGTGAACTCCTCGGCGTCCGGCGTCGTCATGACCACACCGGCAGCTGCTGGAGGGTCCACGTGTTCCCGTCGGGATCGTCGAACGTCACGAAGCGGCCCCAGTCCAGCTCTTCGACGCCCCGTGCCGTCACTCCCGCCGCCTGGAGCTGCGCGAGGGCGGCATCGGCGTCGGGGACGACGACCTGGATCGTGTTCTGGCGCCCCGGCTCGAGGTCGATGCCCAGTCCCTCGCCGATCGCGATCGAGCACGCCGATCCCGGTGGGGTCAGCTGCACGAACCGGATGTCGGGCGATGGCCGCTGATCGTGGTCGGCATGGAAGCCGATCCCGACGTAGAAGTCCTTCGCGCGGTCCACATCGGTGACCGGGACGAAGATGAGCTCGATCTTCCAGTCCATGGGAGTCTCCTTCTCTCGCAAGTCACGGTACGCGGGGCCTCCGACACGCCGTGCGCGTCGTTAGCATGGTGCCTATGACCGACGACAAGCCTCGATTCAGCCCCGTCATCGCGCTGCTCGCGGTGTCGGCGATGTGGGAGGGGCAGCTCGCGGCGATCCTGCGCGATCTCGGGATCACGACGCGCAAGTTCGGGCTGCTCGGCCACATCTACGCGGAGCCGGGCATCTCGTTCTCCGAGCTCGCCCGCCGTTCGCACATCACCGTGCAGTCGGCGCACACCGCGGTGCGGACCCTGGTCGACGACGGGCTCGTGGAGGACGCGACGGCTCACGCCGGTGCGGCCAGCGATCTCAACGTGACCCCGAAGGGTGCCCGCGTGCTGCAGGAGGCGCGGGACAGGCTGTTCGAGCTCGACGGCGTGCTCTCCCAGCGCCTGCCCAAGGTGGCCGAGTCGCTCGACGGCATCCGCGCCGGAATCGTCTGAGGCGCCGCCGACCGCACGGGCAGCTCACAGGGTCGTCCCCTTCCTTCAGGTAAGCTGAAGGCGTGTTCCGCACCCCTGCCTCCGCCTTCCGCATCCTCGCCGTCGCCGAGGCCCTCACCTGGACCCTCCTCATCACGGCCCTCATCCTGCGTGCCGCCCTCGGCTGGAGCCTCGCGGTGACCGTCGCCGGCGGCATCCACGGGTTCGTCTTCCTGTCGTACGGAGCCACCGCCGTGCTCGTCGCGCTGAACAACCGCTGGCGCCCGGGCCCGACGGCGCTCGCCATCGCGTCGGCGGTGGTCCCGTATGCGACCATCCCCGCCGAGATCCTGCTCCACCGCCGCGGCCTGCTCGGCGGACTCTGGCGCACGTCGCCCGCCGCCGAGGCCGCCGACCGCCGCTGGTACGACACGCCCCTCCAGTGGTTCCTCCGTCGCCCGTGGGTGCTGGTGCTCCTCATCGCGCTCGCGGTGACCGCGCTGTTCGCCGTCCTCCTGCTCATCGGGCCTCCCGGCGGCAAGTGACGACCCGCGCGCCGGGTAGCGTGGCCCGCATGATCCGCATGATCGCCCGTGCCGCGCTCGCCGCCCTGCTCATCGCGGCGGGGGCCGCCCACCTGACGACGCTGCGCCGGGGGTTCCGCATCGCGGTGCCGGACTGGGCGACCCGCGTGCTGCGCACGGACAAGGACACGATCGTCGTCGTCTCGGGTGTGGTCGAGGTGGCGCTCGGCGCCGCGCTGGTGCTGCTGCCCGCCGAGCGCGCCCGGATCGGCACCGCGATCGCCGCGTTCTTCGTGGCCGTGTTCCCCGGCAACGTCCACCAATGGCGTCAGGGCACCTCGGCGCCGGGGCTCGACACGGACGCACGCCGACTGGCGCGCCTGTTCCTGCAGCCCGTGCTCGTCGCGTGGGCGCTGTGGGCGACGCGACGTCGTTGAGCGGCGGCCGCCACGACGGAGGGGCGCTCGCCGGTGCGGGCGCAGATCTATTCAGGCGAAACAGTCTGCAACGGAATTTCTCGGACGCACAGGCGTTTGATTGCCTGTCATGGTGAGTCTGCGCGCGATCGAGTCCGAAGAGAAGTCCTACCTCGAGTGGGCCGACGCCCGTCGGCGCACGGTGACCGCCCCGCAGGGTGCGCTCGCGCTCGTGCTCACCCACTGGTCGCCCGCCGGGGCCGAGCCGGTGGCGGAGGAGACGGCCCGCGACGGACACCCCGCGTCGGCGCTGTTCACGCGCCTGCAGCGCACCGACCTCGAGACGGGCCTTCCCCAGGAGGGCTACCGGATCTGGCGAGAGGACTCGCCCGCGAACCTCGCCTTCGAAGACATCGAGCGGTACGACTACGACCCCGCCTGGGTCATCGAGGGGCGCTTCGAGCTCGTCGACGAGGACCGCGTGGTCCCCTTCGAGCACATCAAGGACGCCGGCGCGACGCGCACGCTCCCGGTCTCGGGCGATCTGGTGTTCGACGTCGACGGCACCGAGTACCGGCTCGCCGCGTTCGACACGGTCTACGGCGGGACGGCCAAATTGCAGCTCGTGTTCGGCGACCGGACCAACGGCGCCGAGTCCTACGGCGCCGGGCGCTTCCTCTTCCTCGACCATCCGGCCGCGGCGGCCGGACTGACGGCGGGCGACAGCATCCCCGTGACGGTCGACTTCAACCGGGCGACGGTGCCGCCGTGCGGCTTCTCGAATCAGATGAACTGCCCGCTGCCTCCGCTGCAGAACCGCCTGCCGTTCCCGGTGCGGGCCGGCGAGCGCCGCGTGCGGTTCGCCGACGGCTTCTCGCTCTGACCTGCTTCCCCCCTCCCGTCGGCCCCGCACCCGGCCGACGATCATCCACAGCAAAGGAACTGACGTGACTTCACGCCGCCTGTCCCGCCTCCTGACCGCCGCGGCCGCGGCCGCCGCCGGGGCCCTCGTCCTCGCCGGCTGCGCGGCCGGCACCTCCGGCGCGGGCGCCTCGGCATCGGCCGACCCCGCCGCCGAGATCGTCGTGGGCTCCCAGAACGAGCCGACGAACCTCGACCAGATCTTCGGCGGGTCATCGGGCGTCACCGAGGTCTTCACCGGCAACGTCTACGAGGGCCTGTTCAAGATCACTGACGACGCCGAGGTCGAGCCGCTCCTGGCCGCCGAGACCGAGGTGTCGGACGACGGCCTCGTGTACACCTTCACGCTGCAGGACGCCACGTTCCACTCCGGCAAGGCGCTCACCGCCGACGACGTGAAGTACAGCCTCGAGCGCTTCATCGGCGAGGACTCCATCGCGGCCCGCAAGAATCAGCTGAGCGTCATCGACGCCGTCGAGGCGCTGGACGAGAAGACCGTCGAGGTCACGCTCTCGCAGCCGTCGATCAGCTTCACGTACAACCTCGGCTACGTGTGGATCGTGAACTCCGAAGCGGGCGACCTCACCACCACGGCCGACGGCACCGGCCCCTACGCACTGGCGGACTACCGAAAGGGCGACTCCATCACCCTCGAGGTCAACGACGACTACTGGGGCGAGGCGCCCGCCAACGGCGGCGTCGTCTACCAGTACTACGCCGACCCGACGGCGCTGAACAACGCGCTGCTCACCAACGCCGTCGACCTGGTCACCAGCCAGTCCAACCCCGACAGCCTCGCCGAGTTCGAGGCGGCGGGCTTCCAGATCATCGAGGGCACCTCGACCACCAAGGAGCTCCTGGCGTTCAACGACCGCACCGCGCCGTTCGACTCGGTGGAGGTGCGGAAGGCCGTGTACTCCGCGATCGACCGTCAGAAGCTGCTCGACGCGATCTGGGACGGCCGCGGCGAGCTGATCGGCTCCATGGTCCCGCCGTCTGAGCCCTGGTACCTCGACCTCGCGGACAACAACCCCTACGACCCGTCGCTGTCCGAGCAGCTGCTCGCCGAGGCCGGCTACGCGGACGGGTTCACCTTCACCCTCGACACCCCCGATTCCGGCGTGCACTCGACGGTGGCGGAATTCGTGAAGTCCGAGCTCGCGAAGGTCGGCATCACGGTGGAGATCAACATCATCACCGACGACGAGTGGTACCAGAAGGTGTACACCGACACCGACTTCCAGGCGACCCTCCAGGGTCACGTCAACGATCGCGACATCAACTTCTACGGCAACCCGGACTTCTACTGGGGCTACGACAACGCCGACGTGCAGACGTGGCTGAAGGAGTCCGAGGCGGCCGCTACCGTGGAGGAGCAGGCCGAGCTCATCAAGAAGGCGAACCAGCAGATCTCCGATGACGCGGCCAGCGTGTGGCTCTACCTCAACCCGCAGCTGCGCATCGCCGCGGACGGTGTGACGGGGGTGCCGCAGAACGGCCTCAACTCGCTGTTCTACGTGTACGACATCGCGAAGGCGTAATCCCGGAAAGGTCGGAGCGATCACCCGCTACCTGATACGACGGACAGGATTGCTGCTGCTGGCGTTCGCGCTGGCGGTGACGATCCTGTTCGTCGTACTCCGGGTGCTCGGCAACCCCGTCTTCGCGCTCATCTCGGTGGGGGCCACCGACGCCGAGATCGCTGCGGCCGCCGCCCGGCTCGGGGTGGACCGTCCGATCCCCGTGCAGTTCGCCGAGTACGTCGGGCAGCTGCTCTCGTTCGACCTCGGGCAGTCCTTCACCAACCGGCTCTCCGTCGGCGACGAGATCGTCCGCCGGCTCAACGTCACGCTGCCGCTGACGCTCATCTCCTTCGCGCTGTCGGTGCTGATCGCGGTCCCGGTCGGCTTCTTCGCCGCCTGGAAGGCCCGCACGTGGTACGGCACCGCGTTCTCGGCCGCGGCGCAGCTGGGCGGCGCGATCCCGGTGTTCTGGGTCGGCATCCTGCTCGTGTCGGTGCTCTCCCTCGGCTGGCGCCTGTTCCCGGCCGGCGGGTTCCCGCGCACCGACTGGGAGGACCCGGGAGCGGCGCTGTACGCGCTCGCCCTCCCCGTGCTGACGATCGCGCTGGTCGCCGGGAGCGACCTCGCCCGGTATGTGCGCAGCGCGACGCTCGACATCCTCGGACAGCAGTACCTCCGCGCCGCGCGCGCCACGGGGCAGAGCTTCGGCGCGGCGCTGCGCCGTCACGGCGTCCGCAACGGCGTCGTGCCGCTCATCTCGATCCTCGCCATCCAGCTGTCGACCACCTTCGTCGGCGCGGTGATCATCGAGCGGGTCTTCGCGCTGCCGGGTCTCGGCGACATGCTGCTGGTCGGCATCAAGGAGCAGGACTTCCCCAGCGTGCAGGGCGTGCTGCTGTTCTCCACCGCTCTCGTGCTGCTCCTGGGCTTCGCCGCCGACATCGCCCAGCGCATCATCGACCCCCGGCTGCGGGACAGCCTGTCGGGCAACCGGCGGACGAGGGCCCGCGCATGACCGCCGTCACCCTGCCCGCGACCACGCCGCCGCCGGCCCGCCCGCGGCGTCGCCGGTCGGTCAATCTCGCCGTCGGCGCTGTGCTGTTCGGACTCATCGCGGCGGTCGGGATCCTGTCGGTCTTCTGGACGCCGTACGCGTTCGACGACACCGAGGGCGGACGCCTGCAGCCGCCGTCGGCCGAGCACTGGGCCGGCACCGACCGTCTCGGTCGCGACCTGTTCACCCAGCTGATGATCGGCGCGCGGCTCGCGCTCGCGGTCGGCTTCGGCTCGGTCGCGATCGCCGCCGTGGTCGGGATCTCGCTGGGGCTGCTGGCCGCCGTCGCCCGCCGGTGGGTCGACGACGCCGTCTCGAGTCTGCTCGACATCGCGATCGCGTTCCCGACGCTCCTCCTCGCCATGCTCATCGTCGCGTGGCGCGGGGCGTCGCTGGAGTCCGCCATCCTCGCGATCGGCCTCGCGGGAGCGGCGGTGATCGCGCGCCTGACGCGGGTGACGGCCACGCGGGTGCTCGCGCAGGACTTCGTCACGGCCTCGCGCACGTCGGGCACGGGGACGCTCGGCGTGATCCGGCATCACGTGCTCCGCAACGTCTGGCCCACCCTCATCGTGCCGCTCGCGCTCCAGTTCGGGGGAGCGGTCGGCGCCGAGGCGTCGCTGTCGTACCTGGGTCTCGGTTCGCCCCCGCCGAATGCGTCGTGGGGGCGGATGCTGCAGGAGGCGCAGAGCACCGTGCTCGTCGCGCCGACCGCGGCGGTGCTGCCCGGGATCCTGCTGGTGGCCCTCATCATCGGCGTGAATTTGCTCGCCGACGGACTCCGCGACGTCGCCGACCCCACGACCAGGAGCATCCGATGAGCGCCGAGACCGTGCCGGCGATGCTCGAGCTCGCGGGGCTGTCCGTGCGCGTCGGCGGTCCGGAACCGCGCGCGCTCGTCCACGGGGTGGACGTGACCCTCGCGCCGGGCGAGCGACTGGGGATCATCGGGGAATCCGGATCGGGCAAGTCTCTGACGGCGCTCGCGGTGCTGGGCCTGCTGCCCTATCCGCTGGTCGCGGGCGGGTCGGCGCGGATCGCCGCGCCCGGCGGCGCCGTCGAGGTGGTCGGTGCGCCCGCACGACGCCTGGACGGCGTGCGAGGGGCGGTCGTCAGCGCCGTGTTCCAGGAGCCCCTGGCCTCGCTGGACCCGCTGATGCGCATCGGCCGGCAGCTGGAGTGGCCGCTGCGCCATCATCGCGGACTCCGTGGCGACGAACTGCGGCGCGCGGTGCTCGACGCGCTCGCGGAGGTGCAGCTGGCCGAGCCCGAGCGCATCGCCCGCTCCTACATCCACGAGATCTCGGGAGGTCAGCGCCAGCGCGTGGCGATCGCGCTCGCCCTGGCCGCCGATCCTCGGCTGCTGATCGCCGACGAGCCGACCACGGCGCTCGACGTGACCGTGCAGGCCGGCATCCTGGAGCTGCTGCAGCGGGAGGTGACGGACCGGGGCATGTCCCTGCTGTTCATCAGTCACGACCTCCCGGTGCTCGCCGGGATCGCCGATCGGGTGCTCGTCATGAAGGACGGTCGCCAGGTCGAGCTCGGCGCCACCGCGCAGATCCTGGGCGCGCCCGCCGACCCCTACAGCGCGCAGCTGGTCGCCGCGTCGCGCCGCCTCGACGAGTTCCTTCCTGCACCGGGGGAGGGGACGGACGCATGACCGACATCACGCCGCTCCTGGCGGCCGAGGGGGTGGGATTCGGCTACGGCCGCTCCCGCCCTGTGCTCGCCGATGTGTCCCTCGCGGTCGGCCCGGGGGCGAGCCTCGGGCTGGTGGGCGAGTCGGGGGCGGGCAAGACCACCCTGCTGCGCCTGCTGCTGGGTCTGTCGCTCCCCACCGCCGGTGAGGTCCGCTTCGACGGCGACCGGCTCGATGTGCGCGACCGCCGGAGCATGCGTCGGTTCCGGCGAGCGGTGCAGCCGGTGTATCAGGACCCGTTCTCCTCGCTCGATCCGCGGATGACGGTCGGCCGCTCCATCGCGGAGCCGCTGCGCTCGCTGCAGATCGAGGGCGATCACCGCGCGCGGGTCGCGGAGCTGCTGGCGGCGGTGGGACTTGCCCCCGATGCGGCGGACCGCTATCCCGACGCGTTCTCCGGAGGCCAGCGACAGCGCATCGCCATCGCACGCGCCCTGGCCCCCCGCCCGCGCCTGCTGCTGGCCGACGAGCCGGTCAGCGCACTGGACACCTCCGTCCGCATGACCGTGATCGAGCTGCTCCAGCGGCTCGCGCGGGAGCAGGGCATCGGCTTCCTGCTGGTGTCGCACGACCTCACCATCGTCTCGGCGCTGTGCGAGCGCATGGCGGTGCTCGAGGCGGGGCGGATCGTCGAAGAGGGCGCCACGAGATCGGTGCTGACGGCGCCCGCTCACCCGTACACGCGGCGCCTGCTCGCGTCGGTGCCGCGGCTTCCCGCGGTGTGATCGGGATCGGGGCGGGCGTCGACGTCGGCGCGGCGCGTCGCCTTCTCCTCCCCAGAAGACAGCGATCAGGGGTTATCCACAGGAAACCCCGCTGACCGGGGATTCTCGGGGTCGGGTGTCGGGGGCTCCGGGAAGAATCGGGGCATGACGGACACCGCCACGATCACCGCCGGGATCGCCTCCGACGTGGACGCGGTGGTCGACGAGCTGGTGGAGATCCAGCGGGGACTGTCCGCGCTGCAGGCACGACGGGCAGCGGTGCTGACGCGTGCCGCGGGGATCGTCCGCGCGCAGGACGACGTGGCGGGTCCGTCGGAGGTGCGGGACATTCCGATGCGGTCGATGGCGGCGCAGATCGGCGCCGCGCTGCGGGTGTCGGACCGCACCGTGCAGCGCGACCTCTCCGATGCGCTGGTGTTCACGGGGCGGTTCGGGGCGACGTGGGCGGCGCTGGCTGCGGGGGAGGTCTCTCCAGGGCACGCGCGCGTCATCGTCACGTCGGGGCTGGCGATCGAGGACGACGAGGCTCGCGCGGCGTACGAAGCCGTGGTGCTCGACGTCGCCCGGCGCGAGACGCCCGCGAGGGTCAAGCCCGCCGCCCGGCTGCTCGCGGCGCGACTGCATCCGGTACCGTTCGCGGAGCGGCACGCCGTGGCGGCGAAGGGGCGGTCGGTGTGGGTGCGCGACCTCGACGACGGGATGGCGGAGCTGATCGCGACCCTGCCGGCGCACCTCGCCCACGGGATCCGCGACCGCCTCGACCGGTACGCCCGGCGCGTGATCGACGCGCGCGGTGGTGCAGGAAGCGCAGAGGCGGGTGCCGCGACGCTGCTGGATACGTCGATCGCGCAGGACTGCCGCCGGATCGATGAGGTCCGTGCCGACGTGTTCGCGGACCTGCTGCTGACCGGGCACGCGACGCCCGAGGTCTCGAACGCGTCGACCCCCGAGACGGACGCGATCGTCGCGCACGTGCAGATCAGCGTCCCGGTACTCACCGTGCTCGGTGCGGACACCACCCCGGCGGAGCTCACCGGCCGCGCGCCCATCGACACCGCGACGGCGCTGCGGCTGGCGGGCACCGCGTCGGGATGGGACCGGGTGCTCACCCACCCCGTCACCGGAACCGTGCTCGCGGTGGACCGGTACCGGCCGAGCGACCAGTTGAAGCGGGCGCTGCGGGTGCGGGATGAGCATTGCCGGTTCCCCGGCTGCCGGATCCCGGTGCGAAGGTGCGACATCGATCACACCACCGCGCGAGAACACGACGGACCCACCGAACTCGGCAACCTCGCGCACCTGTGCCGCCGGCATCACACCCTGAAGCACCACTCCGCCTGGCGGGTGAGACAGACCCCCGACGGGGTCTTCCACTGGACCAGCCCCACCGGCAGACAGTACCCCGACCGGCCCGCGCGGACGCTGGTGTTCGTCCCCGACGCGGAGCCTGACGCCGGGACGGATCTCGGAGCGCCCTTCTGAGCGACCGCCGGCCGCGGAATCCCGGGGTCAGCGCCGGGTCGACACGGTGACGGTGAACTTGGCGTCGCGGGCGACCTGACGTGTCGGCCCCACGAGACGCTCCAGCGTCGGCCGGTAGCCCAGCGGCGAGTTCCACACGGCCCAGAGCTCTCCGCCGGGGCGCAGCACGCGCGCCGCATCGGCGAAGAGCCGCGGGGCGACCCGGTCCGACACCGCGGCGCCGCTGTGGAAGGGCGGGTTCAGCGCGATGAACGACGCCGAGGCGTCCGCCCGGGACCGCAGGGCGTCGTCGCGGACGACCTCGACGCGATCGGCGACGCCATTGGCGGCCATCGTCTCGAGCGCCGACGCCACGGCGACCGCCGACTGGTCGGAGGCGACCACGTGCAGTCCCAGATGGTGCAGCGCCAGGTGGGCGGCGATCACCCCCGTGCCGCATGCGAGGTCGAGCAGAGGATCCTCGCGGGTGCCCGCGCCCGGCGGGAACGAGACGGGAAGGTGGGCGAGCAGCAGGCGCGTCCCGATGTCGAGGCGCGCGCCGGCGAACGCGCCGCCGAAGGCGCGGACCTGCATGCCGTCGACGACGCTCGCCGCAGGCTCCGGATCACGCCCGTCGCGCGGGCTGCGCGCGACGAGCACGCGCGACTTCTGCCGCGCGTGGGTGATGTCGAGCGACGAGAAATGCGTCCGGAGCACGTCGTTCATCGCCGTCGACATGTGCTTGATGCGGCCACCGGCATAGACGACGACGTCCGGCGAGGCGTGCGCGGCGATCAGGCCCGCGACATCGCGCAGCGCGTCGAGCGACCGCGGCAGGCGGAGGAGGACCACTCGGGCGCCTTCGACCAGCGGGGCCGTCAGCGGCATCGATGCGAAGTCCGGCCGCATTCCGAGGGCGCCGGCATTCGCCGCCAGGGCCTCCTCGCCGGTGACGGCGTCCTGGTGGACCCGCACTCCCCGGGCGCCCGCATGGATCGCCCCGAGGGTGAGCGCACCGTACGCGTCGCCGATCACCACGAGGCCGCCCGCAGCGCCCGCTGCCGCGGCGTCGAGGTCCGCCCGCGCGTCGGCCGACTCGTCGAGGAGCAGGCGGTCGGCGGCATCGGCGGCGACGAGCCCCGGGGCCTCGACGTCGGGACGGCGCCGCAGCTGCTCGTATGGGAATGTCACTCGGAATCGATCCCCTCGGAGTAGCGCAGCCTCGTGTCGTCGGCGGTCACCTCGTCGCCCACGCGGATTCCCGGAGCGATCACCCCCCGACGGCGGAGCTCCTGGAGGTCGGCGACGGCGCGGCGGCGCAGCTCCCACGGGTCGATCGTGTTGACGTACACCTTCGTGCCGCCTTCGAACCCCGCCGGATTGGAGATCCGCCACTTCAGCACCACGCGCCAGGGCATCGGCCACGGCGCCTCGGGCGGGCGGTAGTGCCACTCCTCATTGGTGGGCACATGCACACCGGTGACCGCGTGGAGGGCGTGCACGAGGTCGGACACGGCGCGGACGCCGGCGGGGGAGTGATCCTGCGGCAGGTTCTCCCGCGCGGTGGAGAACACCTCGAACGCGGGGTAGCGGTGGCCGACGCCGGCGACGGCCACCGCGCCGTCGTTCGCGGCCACGACCAGGCCCTCGTCGACCGACAGATCGATGATGCGGTGCTGGTACAGCAGGTGGTCGCCCGCGAGCATCCGCAGCTCGCGGTCGGTCTGCGGACCGTGCTCGTCGATGGCGACGAGCTGCTTGTGCAGATGCTCGAACGAGGCGCCCGCGGGGCGCAGCCAGTTCTGGAAGACCGACACGTACGCGGCGTGCGGCTGAGCGGCCTGGATGTCGGCCAGCGCGGCGACCGTGAAGGCGACGTACGCGCCATGCTCGTCGGGGGTCAGCGCGCCCGACGAGACGAGCTCGTCGTCGCGCTCCGCCCCGTCGGCCACGTGGCGACGCGCGACGATCACATCGTGCGACCCGCCCAGCAGATCGAGCGTCGCCTCTTCGAGCGACGAGATCGTGCCCGACGCGGCGGCGCGGATCGCGGCCAACTTCTCGAGATGAGCGCGACCCACCGGGTTGGACAGGTAGTCCCGGGCCCATTCGATGATCGACGCGGGCTGGCGGAACCCGTGGTTCTCGCGCCAGTACTCCGCCGAGACGATCTCGAAGAGGTTCCCGAACCGCCGGAACTCGGCGACGGTGTCGTCGACCTCGTCCGCAGGCACCCGGCGCAGCTCGCGGAAGTCCGGGCCGACCAGCCGCGCCTTCTCCGGCGTCGTCTCCAGGTAGCGGTCGGTGCAGAAGGCGCACAGCCGGCGCTCCTCGCCGGGAGCCAGTCGGCGCGGGTCGTCGCGCGGCGCAGCCAGGGGCCGATGCGCCCGGCCGGGGACGGTCCACACCCGCGTGCCGGTGAGCGGTCCCACCTGCTTGACGGTGCCGTCCGGCATCCGCACGATCGCAGACTGCGCCCCATCGCTCACGTCACCAGCCTACCGACGCGCCTCGCATCCGGAGGCGCGGGCTACGCTCGGGGCATGAGGACTCTCGCGCGGTGGCTGCTCGCAGCCTCGATGGTGTTCGCCGGCGTCAGCCACCTGTTCTGGGCGCGCCGGGAGTTCCAGGCGCAGGTCCCCGACCTCGTCACCGAGGTGCTCCCCATCGACAAGGACGGTGTCGTCGTGGCGTCGGGTGCGGTCGAGATCATGCTCGGCGCGGCGCTGGTCGCCCTGCCGCGCGAGCGCCGGCGCATCGGCGCCCTGCTCGCCGCGTTCTTCGTCGCCGTCTTCCCCGGCAACATCGCCCAGGCGCTCGGGAAGCGCGACGGATTCGGTCTCGACAGCGATGCCGCACGGTACGGCCGGCTGCTGTTCCAGCCCGTCCTCGTGGCGTGGGCCCTGTGGAGCACGCGCCGCTGACCCTCCGCGCGGGCTGATCGGGCCCGGCGCCGACCGGTCAGCGGTCGCCGACCAGGCGCACGCGCACGATGTTGGTCGACTCGTCGAGCTCTGCGACGGCCGGATGGGCCTTCACGAAGTCCGAGAAGGACCGATGGCCCAGGCCCTTCTCGCTGAAGGACGGATCCATCCGCTTGATGAGGTTCTTCACCGCCGACAGATGCACCCAGTCCTCGTCGGTGCGCTCCTGCTCCAGGCGCAGCGCCCTCGCCAGCAGCTCCGCGGTCGGATCGGCGGCGACGCGCTTGCGGCGCGATGCCGGCGCCGACTCGGGCTTCTTCGCCGGCTCCGGCGCCTGGACGCCCGGCAGCGTGTCGTACGCGTCGAACTGGTCGCACGCCGCCGCGAGGGACTTCGCCGTCGATCCGGCCACGCCGACGCCGACGACCACGCGGCCGAGCCGCTTGCACCGCTGGGCGAGCGGCACGTAGTCGCTGTCGCCGGCCACGATGACGACGTGGGTGAGGTCGGGCAGGCGGAACATGTCCTCCACCGTGTCGACGGCGAGGCGGATGTCGGCGCCGTTCTTCGCGTACGCCGCGGCCGGGAACAGCTGCACGAGGTCGACGGCGCGCGCCACGAGCTGCGAGCGGTACTCGGCGTTGACGGGCGAGGACCAGTCCGCGTATGCGCGCGTGAGCACCAGCGTGCCGAACGACGCCGCATAGTCGATGACCGCCCCGACGTCGATCGTGGCGTCCTTGAGGCGCTGGGCGACCTCGGGCTCGGCGGAGTTCTCGGCGATCTTCTGCCGGTCGCGGGCGAACGAGTTGCGGCCGTGCACACGGTCGTACCAGCTCATGACGATGTTGTCGAAGTCGAGGTAGACGGCGACGCGGTTCTGCGGATCGGGCATGGCACCAGTGTGTCAGGCTCCACGGCGGACCGGGGGATCGCGCGATCGGCGACGCGGCCGAGGCGCGGATCGGGGATGCGGCGGACCGCGGCGGCCTCCTAGACTCCCGACATGCCGTTCCTCGTGTCGCTGCTCGTCGTGACCGTGATGGTGCTCGCGATCGTGGACATCATCCTGCGCGACCAGAGCCAGGTGAAGCACCTGCCCAAGCCGGTCTGGCTGATCCTCGTGATCCTCATGCCGCTGATCGGCTCGATCCTCTGGTTCGCCCTGGGGCGCGAGTGGCCGGAGCGGCAGGCGGCGCCGCGCGCGCCGCAGTTCGCGCCCTGGGCGTCGGCGCCGCCCGCCCCGCCGACGGTGCGCCGCGAGGAGCGCTCGACCGAGCAGCAGCTCGCCGACCTCGAGCGGGAGATCGAGGAGGACCGCCTCCGCGCCGAGCTCGCCCGCCGCCGTTCGCAGCAGGACGGGCCCGGCCGCAGCTAGGCCCGCGCCCCGCCGCTGCGCACGCGCGACAGGGCGTCGACGGTCGCGGCGAGGATCAGGACGCCGCCGGTCACCAGCAGGTTGATCCCGGCCTCCAGGCGCAGGAGCGCCAGCCCGTTGATGATCACGGCGATCACGAGTGCGCCGATCGCGGCGTGGACGAGGCGTCCGCGGCCGCCGAACAGGCTCACGCCGCCCACGACCGCGGCCGCGACACCCGAGAGGACGATGTCGCGCCCGGCGGCACCGTCGACCGACCCGATGCGCGCCTGCGCGAACAGTCCCGCCACGACCGCGAGGCCGGAGCAGATCACGAAGCACCACCACTTGATCCACCGCACCTTGATGCCCGAGCGCCGTGCCGCCTCGGCATTGCCGCCGATCGCGTACACGTAGCGTCCGAAACGGGTGCGATCGAGCACGAAGGTGCCGATCCAGAGGATGGCGAGCACCACCGGCACGATGATCGGCACGCCCTCGATGGGGATGACCGACTGCGAGCGGTTGAGGTTCAGGATCGCGACCGCCGCGCCGCCGAGGACGGCGATCACCGCGAGCTTGATCCACACGAGCGAGATCGCACGGTTGGGCACGCCGGCGCGCGTGCGGCGCCGCCGGTCCCAGAACGACGTCGCCCCGGAGATGAGCAGCATGACGGCGAGCATCACCCACCCGCCCCAGACCGGCAGCCGGCCGTTCTGCAGCGCGATGACCTCGGGGGCGTTGATCGGATACAGGCCGCCCGCGCCGATGATGAGGAGTGCGAGCCCCTGATAGCCGAGGAAGAGGCCCAGGGTGACGACGAACGAGGGGATGCCCACCCGCGCCACCAGGAAGCCGATCAGGGCGCCGGTGGCGATGCCGACCGCGAAGCCCGCCGCGAGGGCGAGCGGCCACGGGATCCCGCCCTTGACGTTCAGGACGACGAACGCCGCCATCGACACGCCGCCGGTGACGCCGGCGGACAGGTCGATCTCTCCCAGCAGCAGGACGAAGACAAGCGCCATGCCGAGCACGACGAGCGCCGCGGACTGGTTCATGAGGTTGGCGAAGTTGATCGGGGTGAGGAAGAAGGGGCTCAGCGACCCGAAGAGGATCGCCAGGAAGACGAGCCCCGCGATCGCGGGGAGCGCGCCCATCTCTCCGCCCCGCACGCGCTGCCACCAGGCGCTCAGCTGGTCGCTGAGGCCGCCCTCGACGCCGCTGCCGATCAGGTCGCTCGCGACGGGGTCGGGAGCCGCCGCGGTGCGCTCGGTCGTGGTCATGCGTCTCCTCCGATGGCGATGGTGCTGGTGCCGATCAGGTCGACGCCGGCGGGCACCTTGGTGCCGGTGATGTAGCCGACGATCTCGTCCCGGGTCGTCTCCGCCGTGCGCACCTGGGCCACCATCTGGCCGAGGTACAGCACGGCGATGTCGTCGGCGACGGCGAACACATCGGTGAGGTTGTGGCTGATGAGCACGACGGCGACGCCCTGGTCGCTCAGCCGCCGGACGAGGTTGAGCACCTGCTCGGTCTGGGCGACGCCGAGAGCGGCGGTCGGCTCGTCGAGGATCACGACGCGTGCCCGCTTGAGCACGGCGCGCGCGATCGCGACCGTCTGGCGCTGGCCGCCCGAGAGGGAGGACACCTTCTGACGCACCGACTTGACCGTCCGCACCGACAGCGAGCGCAGCGTGTCGGACGCGTCGCGCTCCATGCGGCCCTCGTCGAACGTGCCCCCGGAGAGCTCCTCGCGCCCGAGGAACATGTTCTGCACGATGTCCAGGTTGTCGCAGAGGGCGAGGTCCTGGTAGACGACCTCGATGCCGAGTCCGGCCGCGTCCCGGGGCGTGTGCAGCGTCACCGGCTCGCCGTCGAAGAGCACCTCTCCGTCGTCGTAGGGCTGCACGCCCGCCAGTCCCTTGATGAGGGTGGACTTGCCGGCGCCGTTGTCGCCGACGAGCGCGGTGACCTTGCCCGGCATGACGACGAGGTCCACCCCCTTGAGCACGCTTACGGGGCCGAAGGCCTTCTTCACTCCGCGCAGTCTGATGATCGGTTCTGTCATGTCCCGCTTCCTTGCGATGTCATGGGATACGTGACGGGAGGCGTCGCGCCCGCGAAGACGCGACGCCCCCCGAGGCGGGTGTCACTCGACGCCGAACTCCGCGCACTTGTCGGCGAGGCTCACACCGTCGATGTCGCCGGTGCAGATCTCGGCGGCCGACGCGTCACCGGCGGCGACGACGTCCTTCACCTGCTCCGGTCCGACGAGCTGGGGAGCCACCGCGATGTACGGGGTGCCGTCCTCGAGCTTCTGGTCGGCGGCGACGGTCTCGCCCTTGAGGAGTGCCGTGGCCACCTCGACGGCCTTGTCGGCCTCGAGCTTGACCGGCTTGTACACCGTGGCCGTCTGCCAGCCGGTGAGGATGTTGCGGAGCCCCTCGAGGTTCGCATCCTGACCGGAGACCGCGACGCCCTCCAGGCCCTTGTCCTGCAGGACCTTGATGACGCCGTCGGCGTTGGTGTCGTTGGCGGCCCAGACGCCGTCGACCTTGCCGTCGTTGGCCGTCAGGGCCTGCTCGAAGTTGGTCTGCGACTTCGCGCCGTCCCACACGCCGGTGGGCTCGGCGACCGCCGTGATGCCCGCGGCCTCCATGACCTCCACCGCGCCCTCGCGGAACATCGCCGCGTTGCCGTCGGTGGGGTCGCCGCCCATGTAGAACACCTGCGCCGTGGCCGGGTCCTTGCCGGCGGCCTTCAGCCCGTCGAGGACGGTCTGGCCCTCGAGGCGGCCGACCTCGACGTTGTCGAAGGACACGTAGTAGTCGGCGCCGGCGAACGGACGGTCGTAGGCGATGACCGGGATGCCCTGGCCCTTCGCCTTGGTCGCCACGCCCTCCGCGGCGCCGTTGTAGTCGACGAGCAGCATGACGCCGCAGCCCTGGGTGAGCTGCTGGTCGGCGATCGTCGCGTACTTGGACACGTCGCCCTGCGCGTTCTGGATGTCGACCTCGAAGCCGGCCCCCTCCAGACCCTCCTGCAGGTACTTCCGGTCGAAGTTCTCCCACCGCGGCGACGAGGCCGCGTCGGGGAGGATGACGCACGCGCGCCCGGCTTCCGGCGCGGGTTCGCCGTCGGTCGAGGTGGGCGTCGGGGTGCCTCCGCCGGCACAGCCGGCCAGGAGGAGGACGGCGCTGCTGAGCGCAGCGGCCGCCAGGAGAGCGGACTTCTTCATCATTCGCCTTTCCACATCGAAATCGCGAGCCGAGGGAGGCGCGTCGTCGCACCACCTGGTGATGATCCTGATGAGTTCACCTCTTGGAGTCAAGACATGAACATAAAGAAGAGATATCGGTCTCGCATCGTTTGCGTGGTGAACTCAGAATGCGGCGACGAGGGGCGCGATTCAGCCGCGGCCGGCGGCCGCGCGCGTGCGCCGCGACAGGGAGTCGACGATGACCGCGAGCACGAGGACGACCCCCGTCACCACGAACCGCACGGAGGAGTCGAGGTTCAGCAGGGTCAGCCCGGAGCTGATCGACTGGATGACGATGACCCCCAGGAGCGCCGCGAAGGCGGTCCCGCGACCGCCGAAGAGCGAGACGCCGCCGATCACCGCCGCCGCGATGGCGTTGAGGTTCGTGTCGCCGGTCCCGGTGCTCTGATTGGCGGCCGCAAGGCGCCCGGCGGCGAGGACCCCGCCGACGGCGGCCAGGGTGGCGCACAGGACGAAGACCGACAGGTAGATCCGCTCCACCCGGATGCCGGCCCGGCGCGCCGCCTCCACCGATCCGCCGACCGCGTAGACGGCCCTGCCCCAGCGGGTGCGGGAGAGGACGAGGTGCACGGCGACGACGAGCGCCACGAAGAAGACGAACATGACCCCGACGCCCCGCGAGAGGTTCAGGTACCACGCGGCGCCGAGGAGGAGGACGAGCGTCACGGCGCTGCGCGTGACGATCTCCCACGTGCTCCGGCTGTCGAGGTTCGCCGCGGCGCGCCGCACCGCGCGACGGCGGGCGGACCAGGCGTACGCGGAGACCGAGGCGACCACGAGCACATAGGACAGCCACGGCGGGAGGAACATCTGCTGCGCGAACTGGACGATCCACGAGTCGAACGGCAGGTTGATCGATCCGGTCTCCCCGAGCACCCACAGCTGCACGCCGAGGACGCCGAGCAGCCCGGCGAGGGTGATCACGAAGCTCGGCAGGCCGAAGCGGGTGTAGAGGAGTCCGTAGAGCAGTCCCACCGCCGCGCCGGAGGCGACGGCGGCCAGCAGCGCCAGCACCAGCGGCCACTCGGCCTGCACGAAGGCCACGGCGAGGATCGCGGCGGCCATGCCCGAGACCGAGCCGACCGAGAGGTCGATCTCGCCGAGCAGCAGCACGACGACGATCCCGAGGGCGATCGTGCCGATCGAGGCGCACTGCATCGTCAGGTTCACGAGGTTGGTGCTCGAGAGGAACACGGGGTTGAGCGTCTGGAACACGCCCCAGATCACCGCGAGCCCGGCGATCACCGGCAGCGCCCCGAGGTCGCCTCCCCGGATGCGCGTGCCGAACGACTCCAGGCGCGCGCGCAGCGCGGGACGCGGTTCGTCGCCTGCGCTCACGAGGTCTTCCCCGGACGGCGGCGGCGGTCCGACAGCGGGATGATCGGGCTCTGCGGACTGCCCGGGCGTTCGGGGGGCGGCGGGGCGGCGCCCGCGCGCCGGGAGACGTCGATGGCACCGGTGATCGCGGCGATGAGCGTCTCGCTGGTGACCTCGGCGGCGGTGAACTCGCCGTTGTTGCGCCCGAGCCGCAGGACGGCGACGCGGTCGGCGACCGCCAGGACGTCGGCCATGTTGTGACTGATGAGCACGACCCCGTGCCCGCGCTCGCGGAGGCGCTCGATGAGGTTCAGCACCTCGGCGGTCTGGGCGACCCCGAGCGCCGCCGTGGGCTCGTCGAGGATGACGACGCGCGGCTGGCCGATGAGCGAGCGCGCGATGGCGACCGTCTGTCGCTGCCCGCCCGAGAGCGCCGCCACCGGCGTGCGGACGGAGGGGATCTTCGCCGCGAGCTCGCGGAGCAGCGTCCACGTGCGCTGCTCCATGCCCACCTCGTCGAGGGCGCCGTCGATCGTCAGCTCGCGCCCGAGCCAGAGATTGGCGACGACGTCGAGGTTGTCGCAGAGCGCCAGGTCCTGGAACACGGTGGCGATGCCGAGCTCCTGCGCGTCGGCGGGGCTGGCGATCTCGACCGCCTCGCCCTCGAACTCGATCGTGCCCGCGTCGGGCGCGTGGACGCCGGCCAGCACCTTGACGAGCGTCGACTTGCCGGCGCCGTTGTCGCCGATGAGGGCGACCACCTCGCCCTCGTTCACCCAGAAGTCCACGTCGGTGAGCGCGCGCACGGCGCCGAAGCGCTTGCCGACGCCGCGCATCGTCAGCACGCGCTCGCGGGATCGACCCGTCCGGAGCGGGGCGGGGGTCGTCACGGGGTCTCGTCCTCACGGATGCCGGCGGCCGTGCACGCGGCTGCGTACGCGGGAGTACAGATATCTTCGACAGTCCAGAAGCCGTCCGCAATCACCGTCGACACGATGTCGTCGACGGTGACGGCGACGGGCACCAGCAGAGTCGCCGGCGTGCCGTCGACCTCGAGCTCGCCGGTGACCTCGCGTCCCTCGACGAGGTCGACCGCGACGTCGGCGGCGCGCTCGGCCTGCGGGCGGAGCGCCTTGTAGACCGTCATGTACTGATCGCCCGTGAGGATGCGCTGGATCGCGGTGAGCTCGGCGTCCTGACCGGTCACGATCGGGAGAGGCTGCACGTCGGCCGCGCGCAGCGCCGCGATCGCGCCGCTGGCGGTCCCGTCGTTGGCCGCATAGACGGCCGAGATCCTCTCGCCGTACTGGCTGATCTGGCCGGCGACCCAGTCCTGCGCCTTGTCGGGGCTCCAGTCCGGCGTCGAGTACTCGGCCAGCACCGTCACCCCGCGCTCGGCCAGCACGCGGCGGGCGCCCTCGCGGAACAGCGCCGCGTTGCTGTCGGTGGGCGACCCGTTGACCATGAGGACGCCGCCGTCGGGTGCGCCGTCGGCGGCGAGCGCCTGCGCGAGCGCCTCGGCCTGCAGCTCGCCGACGCGCACGTTGTCGAAGGAGATGTAGTAGGCGAGCCCTCCGCCGTCGACCAGGCGGTCGTAGGCCACGACGGGCACGCCCTGCGCGGTGGCGGCTCCGACGATCGTGGCGGCCGCCTTCGCGTCGACGGGATCGAGGACGAGCACCTTCACGCCCGCGGCGAGCGCGGACTCCGCCTGCTGCTGCTGCTTGGCGGCGTCCTGATCCGCGTTCGCGTAGAGGACGTCGTAGTCTCCCCGCGCGGCGACGCGCTCCTCGAAGATCGGACGGTCGAACGTCTCGTACCGCGCCGTCTTCTTGTCGGGGAGCAGCAGCGCGATCTCCGGCGCGCCGCCGACGGGCGCGCAGCCGGCCGCGGCGATCGCGAGGAGGCCCGCGAGCACGGAGGCTGCGGCGGAGAGAGGGGTGCGACGCTGCACGAAGGGGTCTCCTCGGATGGGATGGTGCCCGGGTCAGGCCAGACGCGCGGTGACGTCGGCGTCGACGCTCACGTGATCGAGTGCCATCGCGATGGCGCCCCGCGTCTCGCCCCATTCGCCGAACGACGAGGCGACGATCTCCGGCAGCCCGCCCGTCGCCGGCAGCGCCGAGCGCGCGAGGGCGTGCCGCATCGGCGCGAGCAGGATCTCGCCCGCCTGGGCGAGCTCGCCCCCCACGATGATGACCTCGGGATCGAAGAGATTGCACAGGCTCGCGACAGCGATCCCGATGTGGCGGCCGGCATCGGCGATCACTCGGTGCGCCGCGCCGACGCCCGCGTCGGAGGCGGCCAGCAGGTCGGCCAGGCGCTGCATCCCCTCGCTCTCGGGGAACAGCGCCAGCAGCGCGGGCGCCGCCGCGTACATCTCGAGGCAGCCGCGGTTGCTGCAGCGGCAGACGGGGCCGTTCTCGTCGATCGTCACGTGGCCGATCTGCCCCGTCTTGCCGCTCACGCCGCGGAACAGGTCGCCGTCGACGACGAGCCCGGCGCTGATGGTGTGGCCGACGCGCACGAACACCGACGAGCTCGCGCCGCGGCCGCTGGCCTCGCGGGCCTCGGCGAGGCCGCCGAGGTTCGCCTCGCTGTCGACGAACACCGGGCGGCCGATGCGGGCCGACAGGCTCGCGGCGACGTCCACGCCCTCCCATCCGGGGAGCAGCCCCGGTGTGGACACCATCCCGGTGCGGGGGTCGATCGGGGCGGGCAGGGCCACGCCCACGGCGAGCAGATCGCCGAGCGAGCCGCCGAGGGATTCCACCATGTCGCCCAGCAGCAGGGTCAGCCGATCGAGCTCGGCGTCGTGGCGGTGACCGGGTGCCAGCGGGACGACGGTCTCGGCGACGGTCGTGCGCGTGGCGTCGGCGATCGCGATGTGCAGCTGCCGGGTGCTGAAGTGGGCGCCGGCGACGAGGCCCACCCGGCGGGCGAGCGCGACGAGGGTCGCCCGGCGGCCGCTGCGGGAGGTGAACGAGGTGTGGAGCACTCCGGCGGCGGTGAGCTCCTTGACGATGTTGGACACCGTCGCCGGCGAGAGCCCGGTGCTGCCGGCGAGCTCGATCTGCGTCAGGCGCCCATGCCTCTTGAGGGACTCGACGACGCGAGTCCTGTTGGCTTCCCGGAGCGACGACTGCGAACCGGGTGGCGTGTTCCGGCGTACCACGAACGACACTGTACCTCCTGGGCGTGCCCCGGACCTGCTGGGCGTGGCCTGGACCTGCTGGGCGTGGCCTGGACCTGCTGGGCGTGGCCTGGACCTCCTGGGCGTGGCCTGGACCTCCTGGGCGTGCCTGGGCCCGGAGTCGCCCGCCGGGTCAGTCCTTGTCCGGGTAGACGACGCCCACCTGCGCGCGGATCTCGTCGAGCGCGGCCATGATCGCGACGCTCTCGGCGAAGGGCAGCAGGTCGCTGTCGGTGCGGCCCTCGGCGAGCAGCTTCTCGGCGTACAGCGCCTGGTACTGCATCCCGCGTCCGTCGACCTCGGAGCGGTACTCCTCGAGGACGTCGCCGTCGGGCGTCACCACGCGGAAGGCCGTCGGGGTGTACCAGACGCGGTCGATGTCGATGCGGGCGTCCGCGCCGACGATGCTCGCGGTGTTCGGCCCCGCGCCGCGCGACGAGGTGACGAACGAGGAGACCGCGCCGCCGGCGTGGACCATCGAGGCGGCGACCTCGCTGTCGGCGCCCGTGTCGGCGAGCCGGCCGAGGGCGCGGATGCCGGTCGGCTCCCCGAGCACGTCCCAGATGAACGACATCGGGTACACGCCGAGGTCCAGCAGCGCCCCGCCGCCGAGGGCGAGCGCGTTCAGACGGTGCTGCGGATCGGCGGAGATCCGCTGCGTGTGGTCGGCGAAGACGGTGCGCACCTCGCCGAGCGTGCCGGCGGCGACGATCTCGCGGATGCGCACCATGTGCGGCAGGTAGCGGGTCCACATCGCCTCCATGGCGAGCAGCCCGGCGTCGGCGGCGATGTCCTGGAGGGCCTGCGCCTCGTCCGCGTCGAGCGTGACCGGCTTCTCGATCAGCACGTGCTTGCCCGCCTGGAGGGCGAGCGCGGCGTCCTCGAAGTGGCGGCTGTGCGGGGTCGCCACATAGACGATGTCGACATCGGGATCGCCCACGAGCGCCTCGTAGGAGGAGTGCGCCCGGGGGATGCCGTACTCGTCGGCGAAGGCCTGCGCAGCCTCGGGGCGGCGCGAGCCGACGGCCGCGACCGTCCGTCCCGCCGTCCGCAGGTCGCGGGTGAAGGCGTGCGCGATGCCGCCCGTGGCGAGGATTCCCCAGCGAAGTCCGGTCATGGGTCGAGCCTATCGACCCGGCGACCGCGCGTCAGCCGCCGGCGTCGCGCCCTAGGCTCGGTGGGTGACCATCGACCACCTCGATCGCGCCTCCCGGGATGCCGTGGAGCGCTTCCGCGAGCTGCTGCGGATCCCGACCGTCTCCCACGCCGACGAGGCGCTCGTCGATCCGGTGCCGTTCGACCTGTTCCTCGCCGCCCTGCCGCGCCTCTACCCCGGGCTCCACGCCGTGCTCGAGCGCGAGGTGATCGCGGGCCACTCGCTCCTGTACCGCTGGCCGGGCGCGACGGCGACGGCGTCGGAGGGCCCGACGGTGCTCATGGCCCACCTGGACGTCGTGCCCGTCGTCGCGGGCGAGTGGCGGCACGACCCGTTCGGAGCCGAGCTCGTGGGCGAGGGCGAGGCCGCCGAGATCCATGCCCGCGGCGCCATCGACGACAAGGGATCGCTCGTGGCGATCCTCGAGGCCGTGGAGCGGCTCGTCGCCGAGGGGCGCCGGCCGGCGCGCGACGTCTACCTCGCCTTCGGTCACAACGAGGAGACCGCCGGGGGAGGGGCCCGCGCGATCGTGGCCGCCCTGCGGGAGCGCGGCGTGCGGCCCGGCCTCGTGATCGACGAAGGCGGCGCGGTGGTCGACGGCGTCATCCCGGGCGTCGAGGTGCCCACCGCCATGGTCGGAGTCGCCGAGCGCGGCGTCATGACGCTGCTGCTGACCGCCCGCGAGGGCGGCGGGCACGCCTCCACCCCGCCGGCCCTTCCCGCGACGGCGCGCCTCGCGCGCGCCATCGACCGCATCCACCGCCGCCCCTTCCCACCCCGGATCGCGCCGCCCGTGCGGGCGCTGTTCGCGACCGTGGCGCCGCACGCGCCGCAGCCGCTGCGCTGGGTGTTCGGCAACCTCGGCCTCACCGGTCCGCTGCTCGCGCGGGTGTTCCCGCGGCTCGGGCCGGAGATGAACGCCATGGTCCGCACGACCGCGGTGGCCACCGAGCTGTCGGGTGCCCCGGGTGAGAACGTCCTCGCGACCACGGCGCGCGCCGCGATCAACATCCGCCTGCTCACCGGCGACACCGTGGCCTCGGCCGCCGAGCGCGTGCGACAGGTGGTCGCCGACCCGGAGCTCGAGATCGAGGTGCGGCACGGATCCGACCCGTCGCCCGTGTCGCCGTGGCGCGGTGCGGCCTGGCGGCGGATCGCGACGGCGGTGGCGTCGGCGCTCGGCGACGACATCCTGACGACGCCTTACATACAGCTGGGCGCCAGCGACAGCCGGTGGTTCACCGAGATCAGCGATCACGTCTACCGCTTCACGCCGTTCCACCTCACCCGCAGCGAGCGCGACGCGCTCCACTCCCACGACGAGCGGATCCGCGTGGCCGTCTGGCTGCGCGGGATCGGGTTCTACCGCGAGCTCATCGCCGCGTCGTGAGCGGCGGCGGCACGTCGGCGAGCCCGAGGGCGAAGTCCAGGATCTGCCGCGCGGGGGCGGCGCGCTCGGGACCGCGGCCGAACTCCCACCCGGCGTCGGTCGCCCGCAGGGTGCAGCCGCCGACGACCGCGCGGCGGTCGAAGGGCGCTCGGCCGACGGCGTAGAGGGCGACCGAGCCGGTCGTGACCGGATCGAGGTCGACCGGACGGTCCGCGGCGAGGCTCAGCAGCGCGCGCACCGCGTCGGCGAGGGCGCGGATCCCGCGGGGAGCGCCGGCGGCGACCGCGTCGGCGACCTCGGGGAGGGGGCGTCCGGCGAACTCCCGGTCGAGCCGGGACTCCGCGAGGAAGCGCGCGGCCGCCTCGGCCGGGGGAGCCTGCGTGCCGGCCGTCAGGTCGTGGGCCTGCCGCACGACGACCGCGAGAGCCTCGCGGCGGTCGGCGGTGACTCCCGACTCGTCCTGCGACGGCCGGTTGCTGAGCGGGAGGTGTCGGGACAGGTCGGCCATGGGCACAGCATAGGACGGGCGGCGGGCCCGCGGCCCGGGATGCGGTCGTGTGACAGGGGGAGCCCTTGTCACATGCCCCGGGCGCGGGATTAGTGTGACTGTCACATTCCGATCGGGTGCTCCGGCGGATTTCCGTGCATAATGGCCTCAATCGGTGTGACCGTGCACATCGAGAACTCGGAGATGCCATGAGCGACGACGCCGGCGGACGCAGGCCCAGCATCCGCGATGTCGCGCGTCTGGCGGGGGTCTCCCACCAGACGGTGTCCCGCGTCCTCAACGATCACCCGAGCATCCGCCCCGAGACGCGCGACCGGGTCCTCGCGGTCATGGCGGAGATCTCGTACAGCCCCAACCGCGCGGCGCGGGCGCTCGTCACCAGCCGCTCGCGCACGATCGGCATCCTGGCCGCCTCGGCCACGCAGTACGGTCCGGCCTCGTCGATCGCGGCGATCGAAGCGGCGGCGCGGGCGCGCGGCTACTGGGTGTCCACCGCCAACATCGACGCCGCCGACGCCCAGGCGATCCCCGACGGGCTGTCGCACCTCATGGCGCAGTCGATCGAGGGGCTCGTCGTCATCGCGCCGCAGGTCCGGGTGATCCGGGCGCTGTCCGCGCAGCCGCTGGACATCCCGTACGTGACGCTGCAGTCGACGGACCTCGACCCCGACCACACCCTCAGCGTCGACCAGATCGCCGGTGCCCGCCTGGCCACGCGCCACCTCATCGAGCTCGGCCACCGCTCGATCTACCACCTGGCCGGGCCGCAGGACTGGATCGAGGCCGAGGCGCGCATGCGCGGATTCCTCGAGGAGATGAGCGCGTGGGACATCCCGACCACCGCACCGATCCTCGGCGACTGGACGGCGGAGTTCGGCTACTACGCGGGCCGCGAGCTGCTCCGCTTCCGCGACTTCACCGCGATCTTCTCGTCCAACGACCAGATGGCGCTCGGCCTGCTGCACGCGATCCGCGACGAGGGGCTGGACTGCCCGCGCGACATCAGCATCGTCGGCTTCGACGACATCCCCGAGTCGTCGCACTTCTGGCCGCCGCTGACGACGGTGCGCCAGGACTTCGCCGAGCTCGGCCGGCGGTGCGTCGATCTGCTGCTCGGGGGAGGCACCGATCGCGCGATCCCGGCCATCATCCCCGAGCTCCTCGTGCGCTCCTCGACGGGTCGCGCACCGCGCCTGTAGGCGCCGTTACGAAGCCGAGACATCTCCGGAGTTGACACACCGGACCGGGTCATGGCTATAGTGTCGCAATGTGAACGGTCACATGAACCGTCACATCATCCACGCGAATCGACGCGGGACAAGGGAGTCTGCACAGTGGTGTCAACGAGGGACGCTGACCGGTACGTCAACGGCGTCAAGACCGAGGTGGCGATCGCCCGTGTGCGCGCCGAGGTGGCGGCACTGCACGCCGAGCTCGTCCGCTACGGCCTGGTGGTCTGGACCGGCGGCAACGTGTCGGGTCGCGTGCCCGGCGCCGACCTGTTCGTCATCAAGCCCTCCGGCGTCTCGTACGACGATCTCGCACCCGAGAACATGATCCTCTGCGACCTCGACGGCAACGTCATCCCCGGCACTCCCGGCAGCGAGCGGGCGCCCTCCAGCGACACCGCGGCGCACGCCTACGTCTACCGGAACATGCCCGAGGTGGGCGGAGTCGTGCACACGCACTCGACCTACGCGGTGGCATGGGCGGCGCGCGGCGAGGAGATCCCCTGCGTCATCACCGCGATGGCCGACGAGTTCGGCGGACCCATCCCCGTCGGCCCGTTCGCGATCATCGGCGACGATTCGATCGGCCGCGGGATCGTGGAGACCCTCACCGGCCACCGCAGCCGCGCCGTGCTCATGCAGAACCACGGGCCGTTCACCATCGGGGCGACCGCGAAGGACGCCGTGAAGGCCGCGGTCATGCTCGAGGACGTCGCGCGCACGGTGCACGTGGCCCGGCAGGGCGGCGAGCTGATCCCGATCCCGCAGGAGTCCATCGACGCCCTGTACCACCGCTACCAGAACGTGTACGGACAGACCACCGACGACCGCCGGTAGCCGCGAGGGGCGTTCCCCGATGCGACAAAGCGGTCACAACTGAACACCAAGAACACCAAGAACCCATGACAGAGATGTCCAGGGGAAAGGAACCACAGTGAAGATCAAGAAGATCATGCTGGCCACGGTCGCCGCGGGCGCGCTCCTGCTCACCTCGTGCGCCGGCAACACGACGCCGGGCAGCACCGACGGCGGCGAGGGCAGCGGCGACGGCGGCCTGATCGGCGTCGCGATGCCGACCAAGAGCTCCGAGCGCTGGATCCAGGACGGCGACGCCGTCAAGGCGGCCCTCGAGGGCCAGGGCTACACCGTCGACCTGCAGTACGCCGAGGACGACATCCCCACGCAGGTGTCCCAGATCGAGAACATGATCACCAAGGGTGCCGAGGCGCTCATCGTGGCCTCGATCGACGGCACGACGCTCTCCGAGGTGCTGCAGACGGCCGCCGACAGCGAGATCCCGGTCATCGCCTACGACCGCCTCATCAAGGGCACCGAGAACGTCGACTACTACGCGACCTTCGACAACTTCCTCGTCGGACAGCAGCAGGCGTGGACCGTCCTCAACGGGCTGGGCCTCACCGAGCTCGACGGCACGGCCAAGGCCGACGCCCCCGCGGGTCCGTTCAACATCGAGCTGTTCGCCGGGTCGCTCGACGACAACAACGCGTTCTTCTTCTGGGATGGCGCCATGGACGTGCTGCAGCCCCTCATCGACGACGGCACGCTCGTCGTGAAGTCGGGTCAGACCACGATCGAGCAGGCCGCGACGCTGCGCTGGGACGGCGAGACCGCCCAGAGCCGCATGGAGGACATCCTCACGGCGAACTACTCGGACGGCTCGCAGGTCGACGCGGTGCTGTCGCCCTACGACGGCATCTCGCGCGGCATCATCTCCGCTCTGACCGACGCGGGCTACTCCGTGGGCGACGAGTGGCCGATCATCTCCGGCCAGGACGCCGAGGTCGACTCGGTCAAGGCGATCCTCTCCGGCGAGCAGTACGCGACGATCTTCAAGGACACGCGTGAGCTGGCCAAGGTCGCCGCCGACATGGCGGTCGCCGCGCTGAACGGCGAGGAGCCCGAGGTCAACGACACCGAGACGTACGACAACGACGTCAAGGTCGTCCCCTCGTACCTGCTGGCACCCGTGCAGGTCGTGAAGGACAACGTGGAGTCGGCGCTCGTCGACACCGGATACTGGACGGCGGAGGAGCTCGGGCTCTGAGTCCGATCCGCGTCGCGGCGGTGGCGGGAATCCCTCCCGCCACCGCCGCCATCCGGTAGCCTCCCCCCTAATCCCCACAAGGAAGTCGGAGATCGTGAGCGAAACCATCCTCGAGATGCGTGGCATCACCAAGACGTTCCCGGGCGTGAAAGCCCTGTCGAACGTCAACTTCAGCGTCGAGCGCGGCGAGATCCACGCCATCTGCGGCGAGAACGGCGCAGGCAAGTCGACGCTCATGAAGGTGCTGTCTGGTGTGTACCCCCACGGCAGCTACGACGGCGAGATCCGCTATGCGGACGAGGTCGTCGAGTTCAAGAACCTTCGCGACAGCGAGGCGCGCGGCATCGTCATCATCCATCAGGAGCTGGCGCTCAGCCCGTACCTGTCGATCGCGGAGAACATCTTCCTCAACAACGAGCGCAAGGGCGCCGGCGGTCTCATCGACTGGAACAAGACGAACTACGAGGCGGCCGCGCTCCTCAAGCGCGTCGGCCTCAAGGAGAACCCGACGACCAGCGTCAACCAGATCGGAGTCGGCAAGCAGCAGCTCGTCGAGATCGCGAAGGCGCTGTCGAAGGAGGTCAAGCTCCTCATCCTCGACGAGCCGACCGCCGCGCTCAACGACGAGGACTCCGACCACCTGCTCGACCTGATCCTGAGCCTGCGCGAGCAGGGGATCACGTCGATCATCATCAGCCACAAGCTGAACGAGATCAAGAAGGTCGCCGACACGGTGACGGTCATCCGCGACGGCAAGACGATCGAGACGATCGCCAAGGCCGACGTCACCGAGGACCGGATCATCAAGGACATGGTCGGCCGCGACCTCGAGCACCGCTACCCCGACCACGAGCCGCAGATCGGCGAGGAGCTGCTGCGCGTCGAGGACTGGACGGCCCACCACCCGCAGGACCCGAGCCGCGTGGTCGTCGACAACGTGTCGATCAACGTCCGCGCCGGCGAGATCGTCGGCATCGCCGGCCTCATGGGCGCGGGCCGCACCGAGTTCGCGATGAGCCTGTTCGGCCACAGCTACGGCACCCGCATCTCCGGCAAGGTGTTCCTCCGCGGCCGCGAGATCAAGACCCGCACGGTCGCCGAAGCGATCGAGAACGGCATCGCGTACGCCACCGAGGATCGCAAGACCTACGGCCTGAACCTCATCGAGGACATCAAGCGCAACATCTCGATGGCGTCGCTGAAGAAGCTCGAGAGGGGCGGCCTCGTCGACGACAACGAGGAGTACAAGGTCGCCAACGGCTACCGCCGCAGCATGAACATCAAGGCGCCCAACGTGCTGGTGCCCACGGGGAAGCTCTCGGGCGGGAACCAGCAGAAGGTCGTCCTGTCGAAGTGGATCTACTCCGACCCCGAGGTGCTCATCCTCGACGAGCCCACGCGCGGCATCGACGTCGGGGCCAAGTACGAGATCTACACGATCATCAACAAGCTCGCCGCGGAGGGCAAGGGCGTCATCGTCATCTCGTCGGAGCTGCCCGAGCTCCTCGGCATCTCCGACCGCGTGTACGCGCTCTCGGAGGGGCGGATCACCGGCGAGCTGCCGATCGGCGACGCGACCCCCGAGAACGTCCTCAAGCTCATGACCATGGAGAAGCCCCGCTGAGGGCAGGAGAACCGCACATGTCCAACGACACCCTTTCCCCCGACACCGCCGCCGGCGGGCTGGTCAACCCGCCCGAGAACAAGTTCACCCGGTGGTTCACGACCGTCCTGTCCGATCTCGGCAAGAACGGCATCTTCATCGCCCTCATCGCGGTGGTGGCGCTCTTCGCGATCCTGACCAACGGCATCCTGCTCCGCCCGCAGAACATCTCGAACCTGGTCGTGCAGAACGGCTACATCCTCGTGCTCGCGATCGGCATGGTGATGATCATCATCGCCGGCCACATCGACCTCTCGGTCGGTTCGGTCGCCGCATTCATCGGGGCGGTCTCGGGCGTCTTCGCGGTGCACTGGGGGCTGCCCTGGTGGCTCGCGATCGTGCTGTCGCTGTTCATCGGCGCCCTCGTCGGCGCGTGGCAGGGCTTCTGGGTCGCCTATGTGGGCATCCCGGCGTTCATCGTGACGCTCGCCGGCATGCTCATCTTCCGAGGCCTCGCGCTGGTGGTCCTCGGCAACAAGAACATCGGCTCCTTCCCCACCGAGTACCGGGCACTGGGCAACGGGTTCCTCTCCGGCCTGTTCGGCGAGTCCGACATCGACCTGTTCACGCTCGTCATCGGCGCCGTGGCGATCGTGGCCCTCATCGTGCAGCAGGTGCGCACCCGCTCGGCGCGGCAGAAGTACGAGCAGGACGTCGACCCGTTCCTGTGGTTCGTCGCCAAGCTCGCGCTCATCGCCGTCGTCATCGGCTGGTTCACCTGGGCGCTCGCCTCGTACAAGGGCATCCCGGTCACGCTGATCGTGCTCGCCGTGCTGGTGCTCGTCTACGGCATCGTCATGAACCGCACCGTGTTCGGCCGCCACATCTACGCCATCGGCGGCAACCGTCACGCCGCGGAGCTGTCGGGCATCAAGACACGTCGCGTCGACTTCTGGCTCTTCGTCAACATGGGCGTGCTGGCCGCGCTGGCCGGGCTCATCTTCACCGCTCGTCTAAACCTCGCCGGCCCGAAGGCCGGTGACGGCTTCGAGCTCGAGGCGATCTCGGCGGCCTTCATCGGCGGTGCCGCGGTGCAGGGCGGCGTCGGCACCATCGGCGGCGCCATCATCGGTGGTCTCATCATCGGCGTGCTCAACAACGGAATGTCGATCATGGGCATCGGCATCGAGTGGCAGCAGGCCGTCAAGGGCCTCGTGCTCCTGCTGGCGGTCGCGTTCGACGTCTACAACAAGCGTCGAGCCGGTCACTGATGAACCTCTTCGGACGCGATTCCTCGGGCCGGGACGACTCGTTCCGGCCCGGGGATCCGGCCCCGCAGGGGCCGTCGACGGCGCGCATCACGATCTGGATCGTGGTGGGCGCCATCGGCCTGTACATGATCGTCTCGGGCGTCATCGGCGGTCTGTCAGCCGGCGCCTGAGCCGTGAGCCGGGCGCCGGCTACGGCAGCAGCACGACCTTGCCGTCGACCCCCGCCTCCACCTGCCGATGCGCGTCGGCGGCGTCGCGGAGCGCGAACGACGGACCGAGCTCGACCGAGAAGGCACCGGCGGCGATCAGCGGCAGCGTCACCGCGATCGCCTCGGCCCGCCATGCCAGCTCGCCGGCGCTGAGCGGCCGCGGGCTTCCGCCCATGAATCCCCGGATCCCGAGCCCGTCGGCGTCCTTGCCCCGCACGAGCGTCGCGATGCGGCTGCGGTCGGAGACCAGCGCCAGCGACGCGGCGAGGGCCTCGTCGGTGCCGGCGATGTCGATCGCGGCCGTCACGCCCTGCGGCGCGGCCGCGCGAATCCGCTCCTCGAGACCCTCGGCGTAGGACAGCGGCGTCGCTCCGAGCGCGCGCACGCGGGCGGCACGGCGATCGCTCGTGGTGGCCAGCACCGTCGCGCCCCACAGGGTGGCGAACTGGATGACGGCCTGACCGACGGCGCCGGATCCGCCGTGGACCAGCAGCGTGTCGCCCGCGCCGACGGCGAGCGAGCGCAGCGTCTGGTAGGCGGTGCCGGCGGGGATGCCCAGGGCCGCGCCCACGGGCGCCGAGACCGCCGGAGGCCGGAGCCAGACCTGGCGGGCGGCCACCACGAGATCGGTCGCGTAGGCGCCGGTGGCGCCGGCCACCACGACGGCGTCGCCCGGGCGGAAGCCCTCGACGTCGGCGCCGACGGAGGTCACGATCCCGGCGGCGTCGCTCCCGACGCGCCGCGGTGCGGTGATCTCGCCCGAGGCGCGGGCACCCGAGCGCAGCTTGTGGTCCAGCGGGTTGACGCCGGCCGCCTCGACGCGGATCGCGAGCTCGCCCGCCCCGGGGTCGCCGACCTCGACGTCGGTGAGTGCGAGGACCTCCGGCCCTCCGAATCGCGTGTAGGTGATCGCCTGAGCCATGTGCTCCACGCTACCCGCCGGGCGTGCCGCGGGGAGACGGCGGGAGACGTCGCGGAGACTACTCCCGACCGGCGAGGGCCTTGGCGATGCGCTGGGGCGAGACGGGTTCGGCGGTCCCCAGCCGCTGGGCGTAGAGGCTCACGCGGAACTCCTCGAGGAGCCACCGGGCGCGGACGAGCGCGGGCGGGGCGTCGGCGGGGAGCGGGATCGTCCCGCCCGCCTCGGCGAAGGCGGCGGCGACGCGCTCGTACTCGGTCATGCGCTGGCGATCGCGGCCGGGGTTGTCGGCCAGTCCCGACACGCGCTCGCCGGCGGCCTCGAGGTACCGCGGGAGGTGGGCCAGCCGTGTCAGGCCGATCCGCGAGACGAATCCGGGGAAGACGAGACCGGCGACCTGCGCCTTGACGTCGCCGAGAGCGCCGAGCAGCGTCATCGAGTTCTGCGCCCGCACCGCGCGCTCGACGTCGCGCAGGCGCGTGAGGATGCGCGCGACGAGCGACACCGCCGCGAACAGCTCGTCCACGACGACCGCCGAGAACGCGTCGCGGACGGCGTCGAACTGCGCGCGCGTGCGGACGACCGGAGAGGTGCGCGCGATCACCGCGTCGGCGACCGCCAGCCGGGCGTCCTCGATGAGGGCCTTGGCCGACGGGTACGGCGAGGTGGCCAGGGCGAGCTTCTCCGCGGCCGTCAGGTGTTCGAGGACGTACGCGGAGGGCGACGGCACGGCCAGCAGGAGCAGCCGGCGGACGCCCGCGTGGGTGAGGCGCGCCGCGCGCTCGGCGGTCGCCTCGATGCGGATCGCGACCGCGTCCTTCTCGTCGACCAGCGCCGGATAGCCGCGGACGACACCGCCGGCGACCCGGGTGTCGACGACCTCGGGCAGCGCGTCGAGATCCCACGTCACGAGTCCGGTGCGCTCCGCGATGGTCACCCCCGTGGCGGGCGCCGCGGCACCGGCCACGGCCGCCGGTCCCGGACGAGCGTTCAGCGACCGGGCGACCGCCGTGCGGGCACGGCCGGCCAGACGCTGCTGGAGCTCGCCGAGATCGCGGGACGCGCCCAGTGCGCGTCCGCGCTCGTCGACGGCGCGGAACGACACGGTGAGATGCGCGGGCACGCGCTCGAGATCGAAGTCGTCCGGCGACACGGGCTGATTGGCGACACGCTGGATCCGGGACGCCAGCGCCGCACGCAGCGTCTGCGCGGGGACGCCGTCGTGGGACTCCGGACCGTCTGCGGCGATCTCCGCGCCGAGCTTCGCGGCCCAGTCCGCGGCGGGAACGACGTGGCGGCGGATCGATTTGGGCAGGGCGCGCAGAAGCGCGGCGATGAGCTCGTCGCGCATGCCCGGCACCTGCCAGTCGAAACCGTCGGGCGACAGCTGGGCGAGGAGGGCGAGGGGGATGACCACGCTCACCCCGTCATCGGGCGCACCCGGCTCGAAGCGGTACGCGAGCGAGAGCACCTGGTCGCGCTGGCGCCAGCGGGCGGGGAAGTCCTGCTCGTCCGCGCGGGAGGCGTCGTCGAGCAGATCGGCCTCGCTCATGTCGAGCAGGCGCGGAGTGCGCTCGGACTCGGTGCGCCACCAGGCCTCGAAGGATCGCGCGTCGAACACGTCGGCCGGGATGCGCGCCGCGTAGAACGCGTAGACCGCCTCGTCGCCGACGAGGATGTCGCGGCGGCGCTCGCGCTCCTCGAGCTTCTCGAGCCGCCGGCGCAGCTCGAGGTTCCGCCGCTCGAACGCGGTGAGGCGCTTGTCGAGGTGCTGACTGTTCCACTCGCCCTCGACGAGGGCGTGACGCAGGAAGAGCTCGCGGGCGAGCGGCCGGTCGGTGCGGGCCAGCTGCACCCTGCGCCGCGGGATGATCTCCACGCCGAAGAGGGTCACCTTCTCGGTCGCCACCGCCGCTCCGGCGTCCTTCGACCAGTGCGGGTCGCTGAGGGTGCGGTGCGCGAGGTCGCCGGCGAGCTCCTCGGCCCAGGCGGGATCGATGACGGCCACGGTGCGCGCGAACAGCCGCGAGGTCTCCACGAGCTCGGCCGCCACGACCGCGTCGGGCGACGCGCTGCCCCGGCGGGAGCCGTGGAGTCCGGAGCCCGGGAAGATCGAGAACTTCGCCCCTCGGGCTCCCCGGTACTCCGCGAGCGGACGGCGCTTCTTGTCGGCCGGGGACGTCTTCAGCGAGCGTGTGTCGAGGATGCCGATGTGGGACAGCAGACCCGACAGGATCGCGCGGTGCACGGCATCGGGGTCGGCCGCCGCCGTCTCGGCGCCCGGTGCGGCGCTCTGTCCACCGGTCGGCTGCGCGCCGCGGGTGGGCCGCATCAGCGTGCGCAGCTGCCGGTGCACGTCGAACCACTCGCGCACGCGCACGTAGTTCAGGTACTCGCTGCGGCACAGTCGCCGGAAGGCGCTCGAGCCGAGCTCGCGCTGCTGGTCCTGGAGGTGGTTCCACAGGTTGAGCAGTGTGAGGAAGTCGCTGGTGGGGTCCACGAACCGCGCGTGCAGCCGGTCGGCCTCCTCGCGGCGCGCACCGTCGTCTGCCGACGGCCGTTCGCGGACGTCCTGGATCGACAGGCCCGCCACGATCGCCAGCAGATCCCGGGTGACGTGCAGCCGCTCGGCCTCGATGAGCATGCGCGCCAGGCGGGGGTCGATGGGAAGGCGGGCGATCTCGCGGCCGATCCTCGTGAGGCGCCACTGGGGCTGCTCGCCGCGGGACGGGCGTCCCGCCGGCGCGACCGCGCGCAGCTCGGTCAGCAGCTCGATGGCGGCCTTGACGCCGCGGGAGTCGGGCGGAGTGAGGAACGGGAAGGCGGTGATGTCGCCGAACCCGAGCGCCAGCATCTGCAGGATCACCGACGCCAGCGAGGTGCGGAGGATCTCCGGCTCGGTGTACTCGGGGCGTCCCTCGAAGTCCTCCTGCGCGTACAGGCGGATCGCGATGCCGGGCGAGGTGCGCCCCGCCCGCCCGGAGCGCTGCAGGGCGGAGGCCTGCGAGATCGCCTCGATCGGGAGCCGCTGGATCTTGGAGCGGGCGCTGTAGCGCGAGATGCGCGCCGTGCCGGCGTCGACGACGTAGCGGATGCCGGGAACGGTGAGGCTCGTCTCGGCCACGTTCGTGGCCAGGACGACGCGCCGGCGCACCCCGGGCACCGTCGACGGCTCGAAGACGCGGTGCTGCTCGGCCGCCGACAGCCGCCCGAAGAGGGGGAGCACCTCGGTCGGGCGCGCATCGCGGGCGTACATGCCGCGGACGGCATCCGTCGCGTCGCGGATCTCCGCCTCGCCCGGGAGGAAGACCAGCACATCGCCGTCGGGCTCCCGGTCGAGCTCGCGCAGCGCCGCGAGGAGCGCGTCGATGTCGTCGCCGTCGTCCGGCCCCGGCGCGCGCCCGTCGGCCCGCGGCGCGTCCTCGCCCGTGTCGGCGATCCCGGCCGGCGGGCGGTAGCGGATCTCCACGGGGTACGTGCGACCCGAGACCTCGATGACGGGGGCGGGGATGCGCTCCTCGCCGTCACCGGCGCCGGGGCGCGAGAAATGGCGCGCGAAGCTCTCGGGGTCGATCGTCGCGGAGGTGATGACGACCTTGAGATCGGGGCGCTCCGGCAGGATGCGGGTGAGGTAGCCCAGCAGGAAGTCGATGTTGAGCGAGCGCTCGTGGGCCTCGTCGATGATGATCGTGTCGTAGCGGCGCAGGAGCCGGTCGCGATGGATCTCGTTGAGGAGGATGCCGTCGGTGAGCAGTGCGATCTGCGTGTCGGCGGAGACCTGGTCGGTGAAGCGGACCTTGTAGCCGACGAGGCCGCCGAGGGGCACGCTCAGCTCCTGGGCGATGCGCTCGGCGATCGTGCGGGCCGCGAGGCGGCGGGGCTGGGTGTGCGCGATGCTGCGCCGGCCGAGCTCCAGGCAGATCTTCGGCAGCTGCGTGGTCTTTCCCGAGCCGGTCGCGCCGGCGACGATGACGACCTGATGCTCCGCGATCGCCTGCGCGATCTCGTCCCGCGCCGCGCTGACGGGCAGCTCGGGCGGATAGGTGATGACGGGCGCAGGCATGGCCTTCCATCGTAGGCCGCCGAGGGTCAGGACGGCGCGTCGAGGAGGGCGAGGTCCTGGGGCGTGACGAGCCGGGAGAGGACGGCGTGCTCGACCAGTCGCGCGCGCCGGTTGGTCGCGAGCTTGCCGACGCCGCCGCGCAGGCCCGGGACGCCCTCCCGGTCGAGCTTGTCGCAGACGGCGTCGAGCTTGCGGTTGAAGGTCGTGAGCGGCCAGCCGAGACGGGCGGCGGCCTGCGCCGAGGTCGGCAGCTGGCTCTGCCCGACGAGACCGTCGCGCAGCAGCGGCTCGCACAGCGCGATCACCAGCAGCCGCTGGCTGGGGGTCAGCGAGACGCTCCCGATCGTCATGTGGTGCGGGTCGTCGACATCGGCCACGATGGGCGCCGAGTGGAACGCGGCCTGCGCGCAGTGCACCGCGAGCTCGTAGGTGAACGGGCCGGCGGTGAACAGCAGGACGAGCCGCGGGAAGACGAGGGGCACCTTGGCGCCGGGCCCGAGGACGGCCTGGTAGACGCCGTCGCCGGTCGACAGGCTGACCCCGATCGACTGGCCGACGTTGGCGAGCCACCAGAGCCCGCCCTCGTGCGTGAAGGCCAGCAGGCGTCGGTGCAGGTACTGGTTCTCGTCGACCACGAGGTCGCCCTCGCGCCCGATCGTGAACGGCCCGGGACGCTCGGGGGAGAACCACTCGCCGCAGAACTCGATCTGCAGATCGGTCACCTCTGCGGCGACGCCTGCCTCGACGGCACCGCTCACGAGACCACCAGCAGCACGAGGACGACGGCCGCGGCCGCGAGCACCAGGGCGAACGCGGCGACGGCGATCACGAGCGCGAGGCCCGTCCGCGCCCGCCGGGGCGCCGCCTCGCGCCGCCGGACCGCGGGCTCGGCCGCCGTGGACCGGGTCACCGGGGCGCTCGACGCGCTGCGGCGGATGCCGTACGCCGCGTCGTCCGCGGTCGTGCCGGGAACGCGCGCGACGCGGCCCGCGGCCGCCGTGGCCACGGGAGCCTCGGGGGCTGCGGGGGCCGCGTCGTCCGCCGCCGGTCGCCGCAGGTCGAGCGACCGGTCGACGGCTCGCGTCGCCTCCTCCACCGGGATCCTGTCCCGTCGGAGTTCGGTCCGTTCGTCGTCGATCATGTCGCCCTTCCGCCTCAGCCCCGTCGTGCCCTCGTGCGTCGACTGCGTACCGTCGCCACTTCGATCGTGGTCGATTCGGCCGACAGAGACAATCCTCCGGTGATGTCCTCGCCGATCGCGCTCACCCCGCCGGAGACGGTGTCGACGACCACGGCCGTGATGTTGTCGCGGCCGCCGAGGGTCACCGCCTGCGCCACCAGCGCCCGGGCCGTCTGCGCGGGCGCGCCGCCGAGGGTCAGTCCCGCGCGCAGCGCCTCGTCGCTGAGCTCGGCGGGCAGGCCGTCCGAGCACAGCAGGATCCGCTCGCCCGTGACGACGGGCAGCAGCCAGTAGTCGGCGGCGCTGCGCTCCTCGCCCACGGCGCGGGTGATGACGTTGCGCCCGGGGAACGTCGCCATGTCGGCGCGGTCCAGCCGCCCCGCGTCGACCATCTCCTGGACGACCGAGTGATCGACGGTGACCTGCTCGAGCCGGTCGCCGCGCAGCCGGTACACGCGGGAGTCGCCGATGTTCACGACCAGCCATCGCAGCTCCGCCTCGTGGTGGATGGCGAGGAGCGCGGCCACGGTGGAGCCGGCTCCGCGCTGCGTGCTCGCCGCGATGGAGGAGACCGCGCTGTGGGCGGCGTCGACGGCGCGGGTGACGTCGTCGAACGTCAGCTCGCCGCGCCCGAGCAGGGAGCGGAACACCTCGACGACGGCGGCGCTGGCCCGGTCGCCGGCGTCATGGCCGCCCATGCCGTCGGCGACCACGAACACGGGCATCTCGGCGAGGTAGGCGTCTTCGTTGACCGTCCGGCGTCGTCCGGTGTCGGTGTGGGCCCCCCACGTGGTGCGGGGCTCTCGGGGCGGACGGCCGCTGCGCGCCGGAAGGGTCATCCGTCGGCCCTCAGCTCGAGCGGCGCGTCGCCGAGGAAGAACGGCCCGGACACCGGCGCGGAGCCGGTGACCTCGGTGCCGGCATCGGCGACGGCGCCCAGGGAGACCCCGTTGGTGGAGTCGAGGTCGGTGACGACCCATCCCGTCGCGGTCAGGGTGAGCAGGGCGTGGGTCTTGGAGACCGTGCGGGTGACGTCGTCGACGGCGACCAGCTGCGCGTGCGGCGCGCGCGGCGGTGCGGCGGGGTTGCGGCCGAGGACCACGGCGTCGGCGGTCAGGGCGATCGCGCGTCCGTCGGGGAGCACCAGCGACCATCCGGGAAGCCGGCGGCCGGCGAGCACCGTGCGGTCCTCGATGTCGGACGGGTGCGCCGGGATCGCGGCGGCCGGTCGTGCGGCGGCCGGTCCCGCGGCGGCCGGCGCCGACGACGGCGCGGCGATGAAGGACGACGCCGGCTCCGGCGGAGCGGGGACACCGGTGGGGGGAGCCCAGGGGTTGGCGGCCGGACGCGCGGGTGCACCGAAGGCGGGCGGGGGACCGGACGCGAAGCCGGGCGCGGCGGATGCGGCCGACGCCGACGGCGCGGACGGCGCGCCGAAGACCGGGGTGTGACTGAACCCCGGTGCGGTGCCCGTGCGCGCGGAGAAGTCGGCCAGGGCGGGGACGATCGGCGAGGCGGGTGCGGCCTCGGCCGGTGCGACCGGCGCCGGGTCGGCAGCGGGGCCGGGGAGCCAGCGCGCGGAGCCCCAGCCGACGATGCTCGCCCAGACGGGGAACAGCAGCACGCCGAGGACCGCGTACCCGGTCCCCAGCCCGAAGCGGCGGCCGAGGCCCCGCACCATGCGCACGTGCAGCACCACCGCCGGGACCACGACCACCAGGCCCAGCAGCGCGGGGACGAGCACCGCGGCGACCATCGCCGCCTGGGCATCGGCGGGGTCGCCGCCGAAGGACGCGCCGACCGCCGCCGCTCCCAGCGCTCCGGCCACGATCGCCGCCGCGGCGCCTAAGACGATCGCGCCGCCGGCGAGGACGGCCGCCCACCAGCCGCGCATGCCGGCGCACTCGAACAGCGTCCATGCGTTCCACACCGGCACCCACGCCTTCCAGGGCGCGGCGCCGGCCTTGCGGAACACCGCCATCAGCGCCAGCGACGTCCACACGTAGACGCCCAGGCCTCCCACCAGCTGGACTGCCGCGATCATGCCGAACGCATCCGTCATCTGATCCGTCACCACGCCTTCCTCATCGTCACATCCGGTTCCGTATCCCTCGGTCCGCTCCCGCCGCCGTCCGGGCCGCGCCCCCCGCTCACGTCCGCGTCCGCCGCGTCAGCGAGCGCAGCGAGAGGCGCGCCCGCAGCCGCGCCCACCAGCCGCGTTCGGCGAGCAGGCGGGAGCGCTCGGCCTCCACGATCTCCCAGAAGCGGTCGGAATCGGCGCTCGTGGTCGGCTCGGCGTCGAACACCGATCGATCCGCCCACGTCGCGAGGAGGGTCGCGCGACTGCCGTGGTCCCCCGCGCCGTGGAGGTCCGCCACCTCCTGGCGCGTGCGCGTCCCCGGTGCGGGGAGGCCGCTGTCGACGGCCGCATCCACGTACTCGTCCCATCCTCCGGTGACACGGCCGACCGGATCGGGCGCGGAGCGGCGCGACCGGCGACGGACCGCCTTCAGCAGCAGCACGAGGAGGAACGGGCCGGTCACCAGCAGAAGCGCCGACAGCGTGATCGCGCCGATGCGCGCGGCCGCCCAGATCGCCGCCCAGTCCACCGACTCCGGCAGCGGGTCGTCACTGCGCTCGCCGTTGTCGGCGGGGTCGGCATCGCCCGGGAGCACCTGCTCGGCGCCCTCCGGGTGCACCTCCGTCGGCACCTCGGGGTCGCGGACCTCGAGAACGTCCGGCGACATCGCGTTCTCGTGCTGAGGCGTCACGTCGACGGGGACCCACACGCCCGACGCGTCCTGCACCTCGATCCACGCCGAGACGTCGCCGCCGCGGCACCCGCCGTCCTCGCAGCGGGGGAGCTCGTCGCCGGTCAACCGGGCGCCGAGCACGATCCGCACGGCGAACCCCAGCTGATCGGCGATCATGGCCGCCGCCACCGAGAACTGCTCGTCGTCGCCGACGGCCGCCACGAGCAGGGCGTCGTCCTCGCCGCCGACATCGGTCTCGCGCTGCAGGAGCGCGGTGAACATGGCGTCGATGCGATCCGTGGAGTGTCCGGCGCGACTGGGCTCGAACGTGTAGTCGCCGAGCTCCGCGCGCCACAGCGGCGGTCTCTCGGCGTCGATCGAGAGCGCGTGACTGAGGAATCCGCGGGCCCGGAGCCGCTCGATCAGCAGGGCGAGCCCTTCGCCGCCGCCGGGCGCCTCCTGCGCGCGGATCCAGTCGGTCAGGCTCTCGGGCACCGTGGCAGGAAGCAGCTGCGGGCTGGTGCGGCCGGGGACGAGGTCTGCGACGGCGGGGAGGGAGGTCGGGACGGCGGCCTCCTGCCGGTAGCCGAGGCCCGTCGTCAGAGCGGTGCCGCCCAGGACCACGCCGGTCTGGGCGGACGGGCTGTAGAAGAAGCCGTCGGCGAGCGCCGACGAGGACTCCCCGCGGAACTGGATGCCGGTGAGTGAGCCCACGGTGGGCATCCACACGTCGTCGTAGGCGGCGATCGTCACATCGGCGGTCGCGGGCACCGTGCCGCCGGGCGCGGGCAGCGACGAGGGCACCCGGACGAAGGCCGTCGTCTGGTCGGAGCCGTCCACCGACGGATCCAGGACGCGCGCGAGGCGGCCGTCGTAGTACGAGAGCGTCGCGAGCCGCACGCGGTCGGCGTCCGTGGCGATGGAGAACAGCACCTCGTCGTACCGGTCGTCGGCGAAGAAGCTCCGGTACTGCGCCAGGGGCGACAGCTGGGCCTGGATCTCGAGGCGGGGGTCGATCCGCTCGCGCAGCACGTCGCGCGGCTGACCGGCCACCGCCAGGGGCGCGGCGATCGCCCCCGCGGCGACGGCGATGGTGACCATGGCCGCGGAGATGGCGATCCGGCCGGCGACCGCGGATCCGCTGCGCCCCGTCGTGCGGATGCCGGTGGCCGCTTCGGCGGCGCGCAGCGACCGCCGTCGATCGTCGAGGGTGCGCCAGACCACGTAGGCCAGCGCGAGGAGCACGGCCGCGGCGCCGACCGCCATCTCGATCGGTCCCGGGATCATCAGCGGACCCCACGCCAGCGGATCGCTCAGCGCGGCGGCCCCGAAGAGCACTCCGAAGATCGGGAGCAGGAGGCCGAGCAGAGGGGCGAGCACCCACAGGCGGCGTGCACGCCAGGCGAGGGACAGGGCGGCGACGGGCACCGAGAGCCAGATGAGGAAGACCGGCGCCAGCGTCGTCTGGTAGGTGCCCAGCGGCAGGTCGAGGGTGAGCAGGTCCTTCCAGCCGGTGACGGGCGCGGTGATCACGCCGACGAGTCCGCGCAGGGCCTGATCGCCGCCTCCCGTCAGCATCGCCGGGGCCACGACGGGAAGGCCGAGCACGACGTAGACGCCGAAGGTGAGGAGGGCCAGCCACCACCCGGACAGCCGCCACCGCACGCCGGCCCAGGCGATCACGTGCGCCGATGCCAGGGCGATCGCGACGACCATCACGAAAGCGGGCGCGCGGTAGATCGGCCAGGCGGCCACGGCGCCCACGACGAACAGGAGGTCCAGCAGCACGGCGCTGACCACGAGCAGCCGCGCGGAAGGGCGGTCGACGCGGAAGGACTGCCGGCGCGAGCGACGGCTCATCGGGGGCGCTCCGGCCGCGCTCATGACTGCGCCCCCCGGCCCAGGAGCTGACGGAGATCGTCGAGGAGGCCGATCGACATGACCGAGACGGACCCGAGGCGCCGGAAGCCCGGCTCGGCCTCGGGGTTGCAGATGACGGCGACGACCCCCACGTCCGAGGGGAAGGCGAGGGCGGCGGTCTGCAACGACCGGGCCGTCTGCGTCGAGCCGCACACGATGAAGGCGATGGAGGCGTCGGGGTGCGTCTCGGCGGCGAGCGAGGTGACCTCGCCGAGAGCGCTCGCCCGCGCGTGCCGCTCGACGCCGCTCAGCTCGTCGAGCAGGGTCCGCGCGCTCACGGTGGCGAGCTCCCGGATCGTGCGGGCCGAGGCGCGGACGAACTCCGGCACCTCGCCGCCGATGACCACGTCGACGTCGCGACCGTCCCGGATCCCGCGCACGCCGATCGACGCGGCGGCGCTGACGGCGAGCTCGAACTCGTCGTCGGAGGCGTACTCCGACTCCGACACGGCCAGGGCGACGACCATGCGCGAGCGGCGGGTCTCCTCGTACTGGCGCACCATGAGGGTGCCGGTCTTGGCCGTCGACTTCCAGTGGACCTGGCGCTGCGCGTCGCCGGGGACGTACTCGCGGATCGCGTGGAAGGAGATGTCGGAGTCGACCACGGTGCGCGACGCGCTGCCCTCGAGATCGCGGATGAAGCCGGCGCTCGTGCTGCGCAGCGCGGTCGTCACCGGGTGCACCCACAGCGTGTGCATGTCGGCCCAGGTCGCCTCGCGGGACAGGATGCCCAGGGGGTCGCCGCGCACGGTGCGGGCCGGCCCGACCTGGATGATCCCGCGCCGGTGGGTGGGCACCACGACGCGCTCGACGTGCTGGTGCTCACGGCGCAGCAGCGGGATGTAGACGTCGACCAGTCCCTCGCCCACGGGGATGTCGATGCGCCCGGGGAGCGCGATGCCGCGCCCGACATTGGTCACCGTGAGGGTACCGGCCACCTGCGTCCCCGCGACGACCCGGTCGTGCCCGAGCGCGAGGTCCACGTCGTAGGAGCGGGCGCTGAAGAGGAACGGCACCGAGAGCAGCACGAGCACCCCGGCGATGAGGCCGGCGACGACGAACTCGATCCACCCGAAGCCCAGCCCGAGGCCGAGCCCGAGGGCGGCGGTGGCCACCAGCATCCACCCCGCCACCGACAGCGTCCCCGACACCCATTCCCAGGTCGCCGCCGCACCGACCTGCATGCGGCGCCACCAGCGCAGACCGCGCAGTGCCAGCGCGGTCGACGAGCTGGCGGTCGAATAGCGGGTGCGCGAATAGCCGGTACCCCCCGTCGCCGCGGAGGTACGCGTCAGACGCGACTCGGTGTTCGAGCTCACACGACCTCTCTCTGGCTGGGCGGCACCGTGTCCAGCAGCACCTGGCCGATGACCGCTTCGGCGGTCACCCCGTCGAACTCCGCCTCGGGATCGAGGATCAGGCGGTGGGCGAGCACGGATTCGGCGAGCGACTTCACGTCGTCGGGGGTCACGTAGCCGCGCCCGTGCGCGACGGCCCAGGTCTTGGCGGCCTTGGTGAGGGCGAGCGCGCCGCGGACGCTCACGCCCATGCGCACCTGCGCCGCCAGGCGCGTGGCCTCGACGATCCGGGCGATGTAGTCCAGCACCAGGGGGTTCACGTAGACCGCACCCGCGATGTCGGCCATGTCGATCACTCCCTGAGGGCTGATGGCCGGGGCGACCTCGCGGCGGGCGGCGGCGCTTCCCTCGAGGATCCGCACGGTCGAGGCGTGGTCGGGGTAGCCCAGGCTCGTCCGCATCATGAAGCGGTCCAGCTGAGCCTCCGGCAGGCGATAGGTGCCGGCCTGCTCGACGGGGTTCTGCGTCGCCACCACGAGGAAGGGCACGCCCACGCGCCGGGTCACGCCGTCGACGGTGACCTGACCCTCCTCCATCACCTCCAGCAGAGCCGACTGGGTCTTGGGCGAGGCGCGGTTGATCTCGTCGGCGAGCACGATGTTGGCGAAGACCGGCCCCTGGTGGAAGTCGAACTGCCCGCTGCGCTGGTCGTAGACCGTGATGCCGGTCACATCGCCGGGGAGCAGGTCGGGGGTGAACTGGATGCGACTGCTCGTGCCCTGCACCGTCTGGCCCATCGCGCGGGCGAGCGAGGTCTTGCCCGTCCCGGGCACGTCCTCCAGGAGCAGATGGCCCTCGGACAGCATCGCGGTGAAGGCCAGTTCGATCACATGCCGCTTGCCCAGGACGACCTGCTCGACGTTGTCGACGAGCGTGCTGAAGGTCTCCTGGAACCAGGCGGTCTGCTCCGCGGTGACGGTCATCGGGGTCCTCTCAAAGGGGATCGGGGGGATCGGTGTCGGGGGAGGTCAGGGGGTCGGCTCGGGCGTCGGCTCGGGCTCGGGCTCGGGCTCGGGTTCGGGCGGTGCGCACGTGAGCGATTGCGTCACGGTGCCGAAGGACGCGAGCCGGTTCTGCCAGGTGACGGTCCATGTCCACGTCACGCCCCCGGCATCATCGGTGCTCGACGTGGTCGAGACGCTGTAGTCGCCGGGATTGGCGGTGACGGTCGGGGCCGGTGCCGACGTGTCCTCGCTGCGGCACTGCTCGGCGGGGAACGAGACGCGCGCGGTGTACTCCGCCCCGGCGGCGGGGGTCACCGTGACGGGGTCGCCGCAGCGCGAGGTGTTGAAGCGCACGCACGAGAAGGCCTGGATCGTCCCCGGGTGCTGGCCGAGCTGATCGGACGGGAAGAGGCTCGCGAAGTCGTCCGTCTTCGGTCCGCCGTTCTTGCTGTAGAAGACGCGATAGAGCGCGGAGTCCGAGTGGTCGGGTCCGTTGACCGTGTCCCAGAGGTACTCGCTGGTCTGCGAGATCGAGTACGACGAGGCGCCCGGGGCGGGGATGCCCTCGGTCGGCGTGGCCGATCCGGACTTCTCGGTGCGTCCGAAGCCCTGCCCGCTCCGCTCCGTCACAGCGCAGGCGGTCACGGTGCTCTCCCGCCAGAGCTCGCGGTTGTCGAACGTGCGGCTGACCGTGCCGCCGCCTGCGGCCACCACCAGTTCCGGCGTGCAGGTCGCGCCGTCGATCGCGAATCCGACGAGGATGCGGTCGCCGACGCCGTTGGGGGTCGCCGTCGCGGTCGCGGTGACGGTCCCCGGGTTGGCGCTGCGCGATGCGGTCACGTCGAGCGTCAGCGACGGCGCGCCGATGCCGTTGGCGCGGAACGAGTAGGCGGCTCCCGCCTGCGAGCCGCCGGGGATGGGCGGCAGCTCGAAGCGGGTCATCGGCGTCGCGGTGAGGGACGTCGGTGTGTTGGAGCCCACGTTGTAGTCGCGGAAGGTCACACTCGATCCCCGCACCGGCAGCGTGACCTCGCCGCCGGCCCCGCCCGAGAGGGTGACCGTGCCGGTGGACGAGTCGATGCCGGTGACCGTGATCGTGGCCACGCCGCCGGCCGTCCCGCTGGGCACGGGCTCGACGATGGCGCCGGTGGGGGCGGCCGGTGCGGCGTAGGCCCACGCCGACACCTGCACGGCGCCCCGGGACTCTCCGACCGAGCTGTACGCACGAGCCTGGTAGGTCACCGGCTCGCCCGCTTCGGCGGGGATCTCGGGGCACGCGCCCGACGCGTCGCACGTGGCGACCACCCGGCCGCCCGCGGTGATCCGGAAGCCGTCGACCGAGGGGTAGGAGCTCGTGTCGGCGATCACCCGCAGCGTGACGCTGTTCGCGGAGAATCCGATCCACTCCAGACGGGTGGGGGCCGCCGGCAGGCCCTGCAGGTCGAGCAGCACCGTGCCGTTGCGATCGCCGGCCGAGGACCGCCCCTGTGCATCGGCCACGACGAAGGATCCGGTGCAGTCGGCCGCGCCCGGGGCATCGGCCGACCACGAGGCCCGGACGGCCGTCGCACCGGCCTTGGTGAAGGTCACGCCGGCGCAGTTGGCGGGGGAGCTCACCGACACGAGGGCGAGCGGCGTGCCGGGCAGCGGGTTGATCTCTCCCGGGGTGCCGATCACCGTGATGGTGCACGACGAGTTCCCGCCCGACTGCGAACAGCGCTGGCTGGCCGTTCCGCCCTTGGGGAGCTGGGAGGGCGCGGGCCCGACGGTCAGGTTCAGCGCGGCGCCGACGGCGTCGGGGTGGCTGCTCAGCGAGACCGACACGGCCTCCTCGCGGCCGGGGCGGGCGGCGTCGTCGGCGGTGACGGTCAGCGTGGCGCCCGACCGGCTCACGGTGAACTGATCGCCGCGATAGGCGTCCGCGAACTGCAGGCTGTCCCAGTCCTCGCGACCCGCCCAGCCCACCATGGTGGTGAGGTCGTAGTCCTGGGTCTGGCCCGGACCGACGGTGATCGAGGCACTGCGCAGGATCGGCTCGGGATCCTCGGCCTCGATGACGACCCGGAGGGTGAGGAACGTGTAGTCGTCCTGCACGTCGAGGCGGACCGGGACGACGCACGTGTCGGTCCAGGGGGCGTCGGCCCCGGCCGTGTAGCGGATGGTGGTGCCCGAGACGAGCTCGCACCGCGCGTTGGCCCGCGCCCCGCCGGCGCGGACGCCGCCGCCGTCGATCTCCAGCGCGCGTCCCGCGGGCACCGCGACGGCATCCGCGAGGTCGAGATCGCGCGACTCGTTCTCCCGGACATCCAGCTGGGAGGCGTCGGCGCGCAGCGAGAGCCGCACGTCCTGATCGCCGGGGACGCGCAGGAAGCCGTAGGAGACGACCTCGGTGCCGTCGAAGGAGGTGCCGCTGACCCGGAACGGGATGAGGAGCGACTGCGCGGGGATCTCGCCGCGGATGCGGGTGCCGTCGACCTCGATGCCGGGGTGCGTGCCCCACAGCGAGAGGGTCAGTCGCCCGGGGTCGCCGGTGTTCCACGCGACCTTCCCGCTGAGCACGTCGATGCCCGCAGGGAAGGCCTCGCGCGTCTCGACGGTCAGCGTGGTGTCGGTGACGACCGGATAGTCCGGCACCGGCATCGGCACGGCCTTGACCACGATCAGGCCCATCGCGGTGTCGCCGGTCGGATTGCGCACCGTGTACACGTAGGACGACGTGCCCGGCGTCTCGCCGGCGCGCACCGTGACCTGGCCGTCGGCGACCTCGCCCAGGAGCGCGGAGAGCGCCTCGTACTCCTCGGAGCCCTCCGGCGCGTTCGGCACGACCGACTCGAGCGTCAGCGCCCCACCCGCCGGGTCGACGTCGTTGTCGGCCGGACGCACGTTGGCCTCGCTGCCGGCGCCGACCTGGATCTGGAGGTAGTCGCTGAAGGTCACCGGGCTGGGATCCGACTCCGCGGCGAGGACGCCCACCCGCACCTCGGCCTGGCCTAGAGCTCCCTCGGCGTCGCGCACCTGGTAGGTGAACGAGTCCTGCCCGCTGAAGCGGTCGGGGCTGGTGTAGACGATGGCGTCGCCCTCGGCCGAGATCGTCGCCGTGCCGCCCTGGGCGGGCTGGGTCAGGATGCGATCCAGCGCGACGGCATCGCCGTCGGGGTCGACGCCGAAGCGGTCGAACGGGATGCGCACCGACTCCCCGCTGAGCACCCGTCCTTCGAGCACCCGGGGCAGCGGTGCGCGGTTCGCCTCGTCGCCGACCACGGTCACGATGACGCGCGCGGAGTCGACGGCGTCCGGGAAGCCGAGGCGGAAGATGGTGTAGCCGATGCTGTAGGTGCCGGGCTCGGCGGGCGCCAGGTAGCGCACGAGGCGCCCCGTCGCGAAGGCCAGCCCCGCCCCGCTCTCGTTGACGATCTCCGACGGGTCCACGGAGAAGAGCGCACCGGCCGGCGCGCTGTCGTTGTCGAGCACGGGGATGTCGATCTGCGCGCCGGCGCGGACGGTGACCGCGTCGTCGACCGCGATCGGCGGATCGCTCTGCGGCGAGTCGAGGAGGATCACGGTCAGCTCGCCCTCGGCGGTCGCCGCGGCCGCTCCCGATCCGTCCGAGACCGTGTAGCGGACGACGCCCAGGACGCCGGGGGAGCCGTCGTCGGTCGAACCGCTCACGCGGATCATGCTCTGCCCCACGAGGTCGACGCTGAGCGTGGCCTGCGGCGCGCTCTCGGGGAGCAGGTCGCTCAGCAGCAGCACGAGCCCGGCGGGGTTGGAGACGGCCGGGAAGACGTCGACGGTGGCGTCCTCGTTGGGTCGGACGAACGCGGTCAGCGGCGGGGTGGAGATGATGGTCTCCGCGGGGTCGCGCATGGTCACGCGGACCGTCGCCGTCTCCTCGCCGCGGTCGTCGCGCACCGTGTACTGCACGAGATAGGAGCCGGGTGCATCGGCGCTGAACTCCATGCTGAGGTCGGCGGAGTTCGCCGACACGGTCGCCGCGCTCTCGTCGAGGACGACCGCTCCGGTCAGCAGCGGGATCCCGGTGGTGCCGCTCACATGGGCGTCGACGTCGATGGACAGCGGCGTGCCCGCCACACCCACCAGGGCGAACGAGTCCGCCGTCAGGCGCGGGGCCGGGGTGACGGCGACGGTCATGCCGCGGCGTGTCGTCCCGCCGCGCGCGTCGGACACCGTGAGGGCGAGACCGACGTCCACGGCCTCGGTCGCCTGGGCATCGGGGTGCTGGTAGGTGACGGTGCCGTCGGGCTGGCCGGCGGCGGTGCCGATCCCGCTCTCGTTGACGACCGACGCCAGGTAGATCGGGTCGCCGTCGGGATCGACCCACCCGTACAGCGCATCGACGGTGACGGTGCCGCCGGGTGCGACGGTGGGTCGTGGCCGTTCGGCGAGGCAGTCGTCGGGATCGCACGGCGCCGGCGGACGGTTGACGTCGTCGGGGACGACCGTGAGGGTGACGGTGGCCTCACCGGAGAGCAGGCCGTCCGCGGTCGTGCCGTCGGTCACCCGGTAGCGGAACGTCGCCGAGCCGGTCGCGTCGGGGGAGACGTCCACGACCAGCGTCTGCTCGGCGCCGGAGATCGAGACGGTGCCGAACGCCGGATCCAGCCCGGAGATCGACGCCACGTCGACGCTCAGCACGTCCTCGTTCGGGTCGTGGTCGTTGAGCAGCACGGGCAGCAGCGCGACCGCCCCGGCACGGACTCCGAACGCGTCGTCGACGGCGACCGGCGGCTTGGGATCGATCACGCGATCGGCGACGGTGTCCTCGTCGGGCGCCGCCTCCGAGCTCTCCTCGAGCGCCCACTGCTGCGACGACGCGATCAGAGCGCCCGCGGGCACCGTCCAGACCCAGCCCGAGCTCCGCTCGTTGAGGGCCACCCGGGTGCCGTCGGTGAGGAACGTCGGGTCGACCTGCTCTCCGAGGGCGGCCGCGCCGTAGTCGAGCGGGTTCAGCGTCGGAGCCTCGGTGGTCCACAGGGTGCCGCCCCCCTCGCCGTCGCGCAGCCATGCGGCGTACGTCGTGCCGTCCTGCGTCAGCGGCGCCGCGGGGGTGCCGAGGTCCTCGGCGACGACGCGCTCGGCGGTGCCGGCGTCGAAGGAGACGCGCACGAGGCCGCCGGAGTCGGCGAGGTAGAGGTCGCCCGCCGCGGCGGCGCTGCGCTGGAGCACGGCGCCCACGGTCGCGTCGGTCGCGATGGCCTCCTCGCGCCCCTGCACCCGCACGGCGCCGGTCGCCTCGTCCAGCAGCGCCCAGCGTCCGCCGACGGCCGTCAGCTGCGCGTCCGCAGGGGCCGAGGCGACGGCATCGTCGCCGACGATGCGACCGGTCCTGCCGTCGGCGCGCACGACGCGCCCTTCGGCGGCGGAGTAGAGGTAGACGACCCCGTCGGCGTCGACGGCCACCGCGGCGGCGGCGAACCGCGGGCGCTCCTGGCCCTCTTCCACCTGCACGTCGGCATAGGGGTCGATGGGCATCGCGTCGCCGCCGCCCGAGAGGGTGCCCACCGACACCCCGCCGGCGTCGGTGCGGAAGGCGAGGAAGTCGCCCGCCGCCGCCACCTCGACCGTCCCCGCCGGCGCGCGTGTGAAGGCGTCGGTCGTGGTCGCGGTCAGGTCGGGGGGAGTGGCCATGCTGACGTCGGCGAACTGGGTGTCGCTGTCGGCGAAGACGAACAGCCGGTCGCTCGTCTGAGCCAGCGAACTCGCGTTCTCGGCGGTCTTGACCGTGTCCAGCTCGCCCAGCTCGAGGTTCACGCGCGCGTAGGCGTCGCCGGCGCCCGTCTGCACCGCCCAGAGCGTGCCGTCGTCCAGCGGCGTCTCCCGCGCGTCGAATCCCGGCCAGATCACGGCCAGCGTCGTGACCAGGCCGGCCACGACCACGACGGCGGCCGCGCCGACGAGGGTGCTCGTGCGGGGCCTCCGGCGGCGCCCGGGCTCGGCCATGTCAGCCTCCCCCCGCGACCAGGGCGACGACGGTCACGATCGCGGACACCGCGACGACCGCCGCCCCCGCCCACAGGCCGATCCGCAGCGCCGTGCGGGGGCGCCGGGCGGGTTCGGCTCCCGCGAGCACGGTTCCGTCGTCTGGCGCGCGCCGCGTCGGAGCGGGTGCGGCCCGGCCGGCGCGGCGGGAGGGGTACGCGACGCTCGGTCGCACCGGCCCGCGCTGGCGATCGTCGGCGAAGTCGATCGCGGCGCCGGCGGTCGCCCACTCGTCGACGGCCACGTCCATCGGCGTGTGCGCCAGCCCCATCTCGTGCTGGACGAGCTGCAGGTCGTAGGCGAACTCGGCCGCCGACGCGTGGCGCTGGGCGGGGTCCTTGCTCATGGCGCGCGCCAGCGTCGCCTCCAGGCGCGGCGGGACGTCTGCCCGTCCGACCGGCGTGTACACCGCACGGCGGATGCGGGTCTTCAGCTGCTCGCGCGTGTTCTGACCGCTCCCGGCGCGCTCGAACGGGCTGCGCCCCGCCAGCAGCGAGTAGACCGTGGCCCCGAGGCTCCACACCTCTGCGGCGATCGATCCCGGGATGCGCTCGTCGACGATCTCCGGTGCGCTCCACGGCACGGACATGGCGAAGACCTCGTCGGCGCCGGTGCGTCCGCTCACGGCCGCGGCGATCCCGAAGTCGCTCAGCACGGGGGCGCCGAAGGTGGTCACCAGGATGTTCGACGGCTTGATGTCGCGATGCAGCAGGCCCGATCGGTGCGCGGTCTCGAGAGCCGACGCGATCTTGATGCTCAGCTGCAGCACCTCGGCCACCGGGATGGCCTCCCGCCGGTAGCGGGTGGTCAGCGAGGTGGGGCAGTACTCCATGACGAGGTACGGGCGCCCGTCGGCCGAGATGCTCGCCTCGTACACGGTCAGGATCGAGGGGTGGGAGCTCAGCCGCGCCATGACGTCGGCCTCGGCGTTGAACATGCGCAGCAGACCCTCGTCGACGATGTCCTTGAGGAGCACCTTGACCGCCACCGGGCGCCGCGGCAGGTTCTGCTCGAACAGGAACACGTCCGCGAATCCACCCGTCCCGAGCGGCCGGACGTAGGTGAAGCCGCCGAGGACGGGTGGCGCGGACGGCAGGCGGGTCGCCATCTCAGCCCCTCGCGCCGTCGGCGACGTCGAAGATCGCGATGTTGCCGTCTCCGAGGTCGAGGGAGGCCCCGCGGGTGAGGCGGGCCGAAGCGCCGTGCCGCAGCAGCTGCATCGATCCGTCCGGCTTGCGCACGATCGTGCCGTTGGTGGAGTCGAGGTCGCGGGCCACGAGCGCATCGCCGTCGAGGCGGACCTCGAGGTGCGCGCCGGAGATCTCCCGCCGCGGCGAGGGCAGCGAGACCAGCCGTGCGCCCGGGTGGGCCGCCGGGCGCGGCGACCTGCCGAACACGACCGGGAGGTCCAGCTCGAGCACCCGGTCGCTCCCCATCCGCAGCACCGGCCGAGCGGCCCGACGATGCGCACGGCTGAGCTCGGTGCGGTCGTCGATCACCTCGGCGAGCCGCTCGCGGCGGACGGTCCCCGCCGGCGGCTGAGCCGTCACCGGCGGTTCGGCGGGGGCCTGCGGCTCGGTCGGGGCACGACGGGCCGAGCCGCGGCGGGTCGCCGCCGCGGGCGCGGCGGCCGGCGTCGCATCGGCCGGGGCCGGCGCGCGGTCGCCGCCCGGGCCCCAGTCGAGGCGGTCGGCGCGGACCACCCCGCGACCGAGGGGCAGACTGCCCAGCAGTGCGCGCGACGGGCCCAGCTGCAGCGTGAGGCCGGTGACCTCCTGGGCGGTGCTCTCCGTCCACGCCGTCGCGGGGTCGCCGGTGCGCACGTCGCCGCCCGCCAGGAGGATCTGCGCGCCGCCCCGCACGGCGAGGGCCACGGCCCGGGTGGGGGCGTCGACGAGTTCGACCAGGGCGAAGTCGGGCACGGCGGCGATGCCGTCCGCGGCGAGGGCGGACAGCACCGACGAGATGGTCGTGCCGGCGTCGCCGGCGCCGGTGGACGCTTCGCCGAGGGTGCTCCACAGTCGCAGGGCGACGGCGTCGTCGGCGTCCGCGGCCAGCACTGCGAGGAACCGGTCCGACACCATGGCGAAGCCGGCGACGGCGGGGTCGCTGGCGACGGCATAGGTGAACACGAGACCAGCCTAAAGGGAGGGCGCGGCGCGCCCGAGTGCCGCCGGCGGGAGCAGGCTCACACCCAGCCCTGCAGCCAGTTGTGGAGGCGGTAGAAGTCGTAGGGCACCTGCATCGCCGACCACAGCGGGTACCAGAACGCCGACAGCGCCACGACCACGATCAGGAAGACGGCCACGGTACGCCGCCCGGCGAGCCGGCGATGGCGGTCGGCGTCCTCGCCGCCCGCGATGTCGCGCAGCGCGAAGGTCAGCGCCAGGAGCAGGAAGGGCCAGATGACGATCGTGTAGAACTGGAACACCGTGCGGTCGAAGAGGAGCCACGGCAGCCAGGTGGCGCCGATGCCCACCAGCACGAGCGCGTGCCGCCAGTCGCGATCGAGCGTGAAGCGGTAGACGAGGTAGACGGCGGCGGCGATCGAGGCGTACCACAGCAGCGGATTGGGCATGCTGTAGAGGATCTCGAGGCAGCCGTTGGCCCCGCCCGTGCAGCCGTCCTGCCCGTCGATCGTCGATGCGGCGTGCATCGAGGTCGGCCGCCACAGCAGCGGCCACTGCCAGGCGGGACTCTCGTAGCTGTGCTCGGCGGTGATCCGGGTCATCGCGTCGTAGATCGTCTGGTGGTAGCGCCACAGGCTCTGGAGTGCGAGGGGAACCCAGCCGAACAGCCCGGACGCGGGTTCGGCGTCGGCGGAGTGCCGGTCGTAGCCGCCGTCGGTGGTGAGCCATCCGGTCCACGACGCCAGGTAGACCACGAACGCCACCGGCACGAGCAGCACGAACGACGCCGCACCCTGCCGGACCGCGTCGACGGGCCAGAAGCCGACGCCCAGCCGCCGGCGCTCCAGCGCGTCGGTCACCACCAGGTAGAGGCCGATGGCGGCGAGCACCCACACGCCCGACCACTTGACTGCGGTGGCGGCTCCCGCGGCGGCTCCCGCGGCGATCACCCACGGGCGATTCCAGAGGAGGGGGCCCCAGTCGGGTCCGCGATCGCCGGCCGCCGCGGCGGCCACGCGCGCGGCGAGGCGGTCCAGGTGGCGGTTGCGGTCGAGGACGACGAACCAGAACGCGAGGATCGTGAAGAAGGTGAGGAAGATGTCCAGCAGCGAGACGCGGCTCATGACGATGCCGAGTCCGTCGATCGCGAGCAGGAACGAGGCGGTGCCGGCGAAGACGATCGAGCCGGTCATGCTCTTGGCGAGCAGGTAGAGCAGCAGCACGCATCCGGTGCCGAAGAGGGCGGCCGAGATGCGCCAGCCGAACGAGGACTCCAGGCCGAACACCCACATGCCGACGCCGATGAGGAGCTTTCCCAGCGGGGGGTGGACGACGAAGCTCGGATCGGTGGTGAACACGTCGGTCTGACCGGCGACGAACTGCTCGTTCGCGCCCTCGGGCCAGGACCCCGCGTAGCCGAGGATCCACTGGCTCCACGCGTCCTTGACGTAGTAGGTCTCGTCGAAGACGAGCACGTGCGGATGGCCGAGGTTCCACACCCGCAGCACGAGCGCCAGGAGGGTGATCGCCGCCGGCACCGCCCAGCCGTAGAGGCGCTGGAGCCGCGGCTGCGACGACAGCCTCGCCTGCCACCGCTCGGTCACCGACGCGGGCTCGGCAGGGAGCAGGGGCTCGGCCGACTTCGTCACGGGCACCAGCCTATGCTGGGGCGGTGATCATCCTCGCTGCGACGCCGATCGGAAATCTCCAGGACGCCTCGCCGCGACTGGTGTCGGCCCTCGAGGCGGCCACGGTGATCGCGTCCGAGGACACCCGCACCACGCAGCGGCTCCTCCAGGCGCTGGGTGTGGCCAACCGGCCGCGGCTGCTCGCCCTGCACGACCACAACGAGAAGCAGCGCGCCGGCGATCTGGTGGCGCGGGCGGCGACCGAGGACCTGCTGGTGCTGAGCGACGCCGGCATGCCCACCGTCAGCGACCCCGGCTACGCGCTGGTGGCCGCCGCGGTCGATCAGGGCGTCGCGGTCACGGTGATCCCCGGTCCCTCGGCGGTCGTGACCGCGCTCGCCGTCGCCGGGCTCCCGACCGACCGCTTCACGTTCGAGGGCTTCCCGGCCCGCAAGCCGGGGGAGCGGCGCTCCGCCCTGGCGGCGCTGGCATCCGAGCCGCGCACGATGGTCTTCTTCGAGGCGCCCTCCCGGCTGGCCGCGACGCTCGCCGACATGGCTGTCGCCTTCGGGCCCGACCGCCCGGCGGCCGTCTGCCGGGAGCTGACCAAGCTGCACGAGGAGGTCGTGCGCGGCGGGCTGGCAGAGCTCGCGACGTGGGCCGCCGACGGCGTGCGCGGCGAGATCGTGGTGGTCGTGGGCGGTGCGCCCGCCCGCGCCGTGTCGGAGGAGGACGCCGTCGCGCAGGTTCTCGCGCTCGTGGCTGACGGGGTCCGCCTGCGCGAAGCTGCCTCGGAGGTTGCCGGTCAGACCGGGCGCAGCTCGCGCGACCTCTACCAGGCGGCCCTCGCCGCCCGCTGACCGCGCGACCGGGGAGGACCGCAGGCGTCCCCGCGCGAGCGGGTGCCGCTGCAGCCCTCCCCGCCCGCTCAGCCCTTGACCGACCCGGCGGTCAGCCCGCCGATGATGTAGCGCTGCAGGCCGAGGAAGAGCGCGAGCACGGGGATCGCCGCGAGGATCGCTCCGGCCGCGAACAGTCCCCAGTTGCTGGAGAGCTGGTTCGACACCCACTGGAACATGCCGACCGCGAGCGTCCAGTTGTCCTCCGACACCAGCACGATCTTCGAGATGATGTAGTCCCCGAACGACGCGATGAACGCCAGCAGCGCCACCACGGCGAGGATCGGCGTCACCAGCGGCATGATGATCGTCCAGAAGATCTGCGCGTGGGTGGCGCCGTCGATCTTCGCCGACTCGTCGAGCTCCATCGGGATCGTGTTGAAGAACCCGTACATGAGGAACGTGTTCACGCCGAGGGCGCCGCCGAGGTAGACGCAGATGAGGGCGATCTTCGAGTTGAGTCCGAGCGCGGGGAAGACCTCGCCGAGGGCGAGCAGCATCAGGAAGATGGCCACGAAGGCGAGCGCCTGCGGGAACATCTGGATGATGAGCAGGGCCGTGAGCCCCATGCGGCGCCCGCGGAAGCGGAAGCGCGAGAAGGCGTAGGCGGCGGCGGCCCCCATGAGGACGGCGCCGACGGCCGCGGCGATCCCGACCTGGAGGGTGTTGCCGTACCAGGTCCAGTACCGCGTGCCGCCGAGGGCGGCGTAGTTGCCCACGTCGAACACCGAGAACAGCGCATTGCTGGCCGCCAGGCTGCCGCCCGGGTTGAAGGACGCCGACAGCACGTACACGAGCGGGAAGATCGCGTAGAAGAGGATGACGGCGGCGACCAGGTACTTCCAGCCCACCTCGATGAGCCAGCGCCGGCGGACGGCGCTGCGGCGGCCGGCGTCGAGCGTGACGGAGGAGCGGGCGGCCCGGGCCTGGGCGGCCTCGGTGCGGGTGTCGTTCGGAGCGGACATCACTGGTACTCCTCGAGCTTCTTGGTCTGGCGGAAGGCCAGGGCGGAGATGAGTCCGACGACGATGAACACCAGGATCGACAGTGCGCTGGCCAGACCGTAGTCCGCCTTGCCGCCCGAGACGCCGGAGATGTCCCAGATCGCGGAGATGAGGATGTCGGTCGAGCCGAGGGCGTAGGGCGCGCCCGGTATCGCGGGGCCGCCGTTGTTGAACATGTAGATGATCGTGAAGTTGTTGAAGCTGAAGGCGAACGACGAGATCAGCAGCGGCGCGGTGGCCACGAGCACGAGCGGCAGGATGATCGAGCGGAGCTGGCGGAACCGGCCGGCGCCGTCGATGGAGGCCGCCTCGAGCGCGTCCGAGGGCAGCGCCTGAATGGCGCCCGTGCACACGAGGAAGTAGTACGGATAGGTCAGCCAGACGTTCACGAACAGCACCGCGAATCTCGCGAGCCAGGGATCGCCCAGCCAGTCGATGTTCGTCCCGCCGAAGAAGAACTCGTTGATCACGCCGAACTCGGCGTTGAACATGCCCCGGAACAGCAGCGCGGACATGAACGCCGGGAAGGCGTAGGGGAGGATGAAGAGGGTCCGCAGGATCTTGCGCCCCTTGATCCGCTCGTCGTTGAAGATGATCGCGAAGACGAGTCCCATCGCGAACGGGACGACGACCGACAGGATCGCCCAGGCGAAGGTCCACAGGGTCACGGTCGCCAGCGGCGAGATCATGGCGGGGTCGGTGAAGAGGCGGACGAAGTTGTCGAATCCGACGTGGACGGTCCACCCGGTCGGGAGGGTCACCCCGTCGTCGGAGGCGAAGTTGCCCGAGGCGGTCGCCCGGTAGACGGTGCCCGACGACGTGTCGGTGATCGTCTGGCTCTCGGCGTCCCACTGCAGGGTGGACTGGTAGATCGATCCCGAGCTGCCGTCGTTGGTGCGGATCGATCCCGCGTTCGGGTCGTCGGACACCGGCACGCGCAGGGCGATGACCTCCTTCTGGAGGGCCTGGTCGCTGATGATGTCGTTGCGGGGGACGATCGTCCACCCGGGGACCTCGGCAGGGGCGCCCGCGGCGGTGGTGGTGCCGACCACGGCGAGCGGGCTCTCGGCCGACCCCGCCTTGATCTCGCCCTCCTCGACGATCGCGAACCCGAGCGTGCCGCCCTGTTCGACGACGGCGAGGGGGAAGGTGGGCGAGCCCTCGACGCGGCGCTCGCCCTGGCTGAGGGCGGCCTGCACGGCCTGCTCCTGCGAGCCGACGTGTCCGGCGCCGTAGTTGGTAAAGGCGATGTAGGCGGTGTAGCCGAAGATGAAGACCTGGAAGACCAGGAGGAAGCCGAGCCCCGGCAGGAGGTACTTCAGGGGCAGGGCGCGCTTGGTGAAGTAGACGATGTCGGCGGCGGCCAGCAGCAGGACCGCGGCGCCGAAGATGATCCAGGACTGCGCCTGCGCGGCGGCGAAGATGCCCAGCAGGCCGAACGCGTTGACGATCGCCATGATGACGAGCTTCACGAGGAAGCCCCAGCCCACGCCGTTCCAGCGTCGGCCGTGCGGCTCGCTCGGCGCGGCAGCCGGCGGGGCCTTGCTCGGGGGCGCGGCCTGCGCCGGGGCGGTGTCCTGCGGAACCGACATGTGCATCTCCTTCGAGGGGGTGCGGGCAAGGGCCGGGGACGGACGGGCGGAGGCCCGTCCGTCCGCCCCCGGCGGCATCAGCCGATCAGCCGATCAGCGCCTGCAGGTCGGTGATCATCTTGTCCCACGTGGACGCCGGGTCGGCGCCCTTGATGATCTGCACCTGAGCGGCGTTCCAGAGGTCCCAGACCGAGCCCATCTCGGGGATGTTGGGCATCGGGACGCCGTTCTGCGACGAGGCCACGAAGCCGGCGATCACCGGGTCGGAGGACACCTCGGTGGCGAGGTCGTTCCACGCGGGGATGCGCGGGTCGGCCTCGTACAGCGCCTTCTGGGCGTCGTAGGTGGCGAGGTACTTCGTGAGGAACTCCTGGGCGACCAGGGCGTTCTCGCTCTGCGAGCTCACGTAGAAGCCCTGCACGCCGACGAACGGCGACGCGGTCTCGCCACCGGCCGAGGGGATCGGGTTGACCTTGATCTCGACGCCGTCGGCGGTGAGAGCCTCGATCGCCCAGGGGCCCTGGACGGTGTAGGCGGCCTCGCCGCTGGCGAACAGCTCGTTGTTGGTGTCGTAGTCGATCGTCGTCGAGATGTCGCCCGTGCCCTTCTCGCCGTTGGCGCCGAGCCACTCGGCGAAGGCCGTGCCGGCCTCGCCGCCCATGCCGACCTCGGTCGTGTAGCCGTCGGCGTCGCTGACGAACACCGGGGCGCCGAAGGAGGTCTGGAAGCCGTACATCGTGTACGCGTCACCGGTCTGGCCGCCGGTGTTGATCACGATCGGACGCTCGGCGCCGGCGGCGTCGGCCGCGGCGATGGCGTCGTCCCAGGTGGCGGGCGCGTCGTCGCCGACGAGCTCGGTGTTCTGGATGAGCGCGATGGTCTCGAGCGAGTACGGCAGGGCGTACAGCTGGCCGTCGTAGGTGAACGCGTCGAGGGAGACCGGCGCGAAGCTGCTCGCGGTGTCGGTCAGGTCGACGGGCGAGACGACACCGGCCTGGACGAGGCTGCCCAGCCAGTCGTGGGCGCCGATCGTGATGTCGGGGCCTTCGCCGGTGGGCACCTGGTTGGTGAAGTCGGTGCGGATGTCCTCGAAGTTCTTCTGGACGAGCTCGATCTTGCCGCCGGTCTCCTCCTCGAAGGTCGCCGCGGCCGCCTCGATGGCGGGCTTGCGGTTCTCGTCGGTCCAGACCGTGAGGGTCACGCCGCTCGCGTCGATCGCCTCTTCGGTCTCGGTGGGGGTGGTCGCCGGCGGGGTGCTGCTGCAGCCGGCCAGCAGGAGGCCGGTGGCGGCGAGGGCGGCGATGCCGATACCCATCTTGCGCATGGATTGTCCTTCCAAAGGGTGGTCGATCCGGCGCGGCCTCGGTGAAGTCGCCTCGTCACGACCGATGGTGGGATGCCGCGGCCGGTGGCCGAGGCAGGTGTGTGTCTCTCAGTGCGGATTCGCGGGAAGGCCCGCAGGAGTGCGGTCGGTCATCGACCACCCCCTTCGGCTGTGCGCTGCGTGCGGAGGACGGCGACGTCTCCCGCGTTCAGCACCAGCATGCCTCGTGCTTCCTCCTGTGTCAGCAGGTCGAAGCCCGAAGTGTGCAACGAAACGGCATCCGTTCCGTGGTTGATGGCGACGAGGTATTCGGCCTCGTCGGAGCGCCGGCGGATCGACTCCACCCCGGCGGGCAGGCCGGCCGGAGCGATCCCCGCGTCGGCGTAGGCGGCCTCGAGGACGGCCGCGAGCCCGGCGCTGTCGGGGCGGGTGCCGAGGTACCAGCCGGCACCCGCGCCGTGGGCGTTGCGCGTGACGGCGGCACGACCGGCGGCCGGACCGTCGGTGAAGATCGCCCGCACATCGGCGGTGGTCGGCACGAGATCCTCCTGCCACGTGTCGGCCGGGTAGGGCGTGCCGTCGAACTCGATCGCGGCGACGTGTCCGGTCCGCAGGGGCAGGTGCTCCTCGACGCGCACGCCGAGCACCGGCTCGAGCGGCGCGGCGAAGCCCCCGGGGTGCACGGCGTCGTTCTCGTCGACCACCGCCGAGAAGAACGAGACCACGAGCGTGCCGCCCGCGGCGACGTAGGCGTCGAGGTTGCCCGCATCCGCCGCGCTCAGCATGTACTGCGCGGGGGCGAGCACGAGCTTGTAGCCCGACAGGTCGTGGCCCGGGAGCGCGAAGTCCACGGTGATCCCGTCGCGCCACAGCTTCTCGTAGAAGGCGCGGATGCGCTCGTCGTGGCTGACGTCCTCGGACGGGCGCCACTCGAGGTCCTGCGCCCAGAAGGACTCGAAGTCCCAGAGGATCGCGACGTCGGCGTGCACGCGGCTGCCGCGCACCTCGTCGAGCCGCTGCAGCTTGGCGCCGAGGTCGACGACCTCCCGCCACACGCGGGACGACGTGCCGGCGTGGGGGAGCATCGCCGAGTGGAACTTCTCGGCGCCCGAGCGCGAGGCCCGCCACTGGAAGAAGAGGATGCCGTCGGCGCCGCGCCCGAAGTGCGACAGCGAGTTGCGCGCCATCTCGCCGGGGCGCTTGGCGACGTTGCGGGGCTGCCAGTTGACCGCCGAGGTCGAGTGCTCCATCAGGATCCACGGCGCGCCTCGTCCCACCGAGCGCGTCAGGTCGGCCGCGATGGCCAGGCCGATCTCGCCCTCGTCGTCGGCGGCCCACAGGTAGTGGTCGTCGGAGACGACGTCGACCTCGCGCGCCCAGGCCCACAGGTCGCAGCCATGGTGCTGGTTGGCCATGAAGTTGGTGGTGATGGGGCGGTCGCTGTGGGCGCGGATCGCGTCGCGCTCGGCGATGAAGCACGCGCGGAGCTGGTGATCGGTGAAGCGCGCGAAGTCGAGTCGCTGCGCGGGGTTGATGACCGACGGCGCTGTGGCGGGCGCGCCGATGTGCTCCCAGTCGCCGTAATGCTGGCCCCAGAACGCGGTGCCCCAGGCGGCGTTGAGCGCGTCGAGGCTGCCGTAGCGTGCGCGCAGCCACTCGCGCCACGCACGGACGGCGTGGGGGGAGTAGTCCTCGCCGACCGGAACGCCGTACTCGTTGTGGACGTGCCAGAGGACGACGGCGGGGTGGGAGCCGTAGCGGCGGGCGAGCTCGGTCGCGATGCGGACCGCGGCCTCGCGGTAGGCCGGCGCCGAGTGCGAGGCCATGCCGCGCGCGCCGAACCCGAGCGGCACGCCGTCGCGGGTGACGGCGCGGGCTTCGGGGTGGTCGGCGAAGAACCACGCCGGGGGAGAGGCGGTGGGGGTGCCGAGGTCGACGGCGATGCCGTTGGCGTGCAGCAGCTCGATCACGTCGTCGAGCCACGAGAAGTCGAACTCGCCCTCGGCGGTCTCGAGCAGCCCCCACGCGAAGATGCCGATGCTCACGAGATTGACGCCGGCCTCGCGCATGAGGGCGACGTCCTCGTCCCACACCTCGCGCGGCCACTGCTCCGGCGTGTAGTCGCCGCCATAGGCGATGCCGGAGATCGCGGGCCACGCGGTGGCGGGCGAAGGCGTGGAGCTCATGGCGTCGGGTCCTCGTTGTCCGGATGTCCTGGCTGTGACCGGTCACAGCCTCCCGATCAGTGTACGTCGGCCCCTCGTGCCCGACCGCCCTTCGTTACCGAACTGTGACCGGTCCCAGAACGCGCGCGGACGCGAGGGTGCCAGGCGGTAGAGTCACCGGTGATGGCTGCTGCAGATCACCCCCGCAAGCCGACGATCCGCGACGTCGCGGCCGTCGCCGGGGTCTCGCACGGCACCGTGTCGCGCGTGATCAACGGCGGGCACTGGGTGTCGCCCGAGGCCCGCGCCGCGGTGGATGCCGCGATCCTCGAGACCGGCTACACCGCGAACCACGCCGCCCGGAGCCTGGCCACCGGCCGGGCGAACTCCCTGGCGTTCCTCCTCACCGAGCCCCAGCACCTGCTGTTCGCCGATTCCACCTACGCGCTGCTCCTGCGCGGAGCCACCGAGGCGCTCGCCGCCCGGTCGATGACCCTCGTGCTGCTCATCGCCGGCACGCCCGAGGAGCAGGCCACCGTCGAGCAGTACGTGCGCGCCGGCCACGTCGACGGCGTGCTCCTGGTGTCCTCGCACGAGTCCGACTCGCTGCTGGCCTCCCTGGTCGCGGCCGGGGTCCCCACGGTGTGCGCCGGCATCCCGCTGGCCGCCGAGGCCGTGCCGCACGTCTCCGTCGACGAGGTCGCCTCCGCGCGCGAGATGACCCGCTACCTGCGCGGCCGCGGGCACCGCCGCATCGCCCTCATCACCGGCCCCAACGACACCCCCGGCGGCCGGTTCCGCCTCGTCGGCTTCCAGGAGGAGATGGGGGACGCGTTCGATCCGGACCTCGTCGAGCAGGGCAGCTACGAGCAGTCCAGCGGCGACGCCGCGATGACGCGGCTCCTCGAGCGCGCGCCCGACATCGACGCGGTGTTCGCCGCCTCCGACGTCATGGCCGTGGGAGCCATCGCCGCCCTGCGCCGCGCCGGCAAGCGGGTTCCCGAGGACATCGCCGTCGCCGGCTTCGACGACTCCGGCCTGGCCGAGATCCACGACCCGCCCCTGACCACCGTGCGCCAGCCGTGGACCGACATCTCCCACACGATGGTCGACATGGTGCTCGACGTCATCGCGGGACGTCCGCGCGAGTCCGTGGTGCTGCCCACCTCGCTGGTGGTCCGCGAGACCGCCTGAGCGTCACACGCGAAGAACGGCCGGTCCCGCCCAACTAGAATCCTCGGGTGAGCAACGGCCGTTCCTTCTACATCACGACCCCGATCTACTACCCGAGCGATCTTCCGCACATCGGCCACGGGTACACCTCGGTGGCCGTGGACACGCTCGCGCGCTGGCACCGGCAGGCCGGGGACGACACCTGGATGCTGACCGGCACCGACGAGCACGGCCAGAAGATGCTCCGTGCGGCCGCGGCCAACGGCGTGACGCCGCAGGAGTGGGTCGACAAGCTCGTCGAGGAGTCGTGGTTCCCGCTCCTGAAGACCCTCGACGTCGCCAACGACGACTTCATCCGCACGACCCAGCCCCGCCACGAGGAGCGGGTGCAGCAGTTCGTGCAGGCCCTGTTCGATCGCGGCTACATCTACGCCGGGGAGTACGAGGCGCTGTACTGCGTGGGGTGCGAGGAGTTCAAGCCCGAGGCCGAGATCGTCGACGGCACCGGAGCGTTCGAGGGCCTCAAGGTCTGCGCGATCCATTCCAAGCCGCTGGAGCTCCTGCAGGAGAAGAACTACTTCTTCAAGCTCAGCGAGTTCGGCGACCGGCTGCTGGAGCTCTACCGGAGCGTGCCCGACTTCGTCCGCCCCGAGTCGGCGCGCAACGAGGTGATCTCGTTCGTCAAGAGCGGCCTGAAGGACCTCTCGATCTCGCGCTCCGCCTTCGACTGGGGCATCCGGGTGCCGTGGGACGACAGCCACGTCATCTACGTGTGGGTCGACGCGCTCCTGAACTACGCGACCGCCGTCGGCTACGGCACCGACCCGGAGCAGTTCGCCCGGCGCTGGCCGGCCTACCACGTCGTCGGCAAGGACATCCTGCGCTTCCACGCCGTGATCTGGCCCGCCATGCTGATGGCCGCCGGGCTCGACGTGCCGCGGGGCGTGTTCGCCCACGGCTGGCTGCTGGTCGGCGGCGAGAAGATGTCGAAGTCCAAGCTCACCGGCATCGCGCCGACCGAGATCACCGATGTCTTCGGCTCCGACGCGTACCGGTTCTACTTCCTCTCGGCGATCGCCTTCGGCCAGGACGGCTCGTTCTCGTGGGAGGACCTCTCGGCGCGCTACCAGGCCGAGCTCGCCAACGGCTTCGGCAACCTCGCCTCGCGCACGACGGCGATGATCGAGCGCTACTTCGAGGGCGTGGTGCCGCCGGCGGCCGCGGGCGACGAGCGCGACCGGGCGATCCGGGACACGGTCGCCTCGGCAGCCGCCGAGGCCGACGCGGCGATGGAGCGCTTCCGTCCCGACGAGGCGATCGCGGCCATCTGGACGATCGTCGACGCCGCGAACGGGTACATCACCGAGAACGAGCCGTGGGCCCTCGCCAAGGACGAGACGCAGCGGGAGCGGCTGGGCACCGTGCTGTACACGGCCGCGGAGGCCCTGCGCGCGCTCGCGGTGCTGCTGTCGCCCATCATGCCGGTGGCCACCGAGAAGCTCTGGATCGCCCTGGGCGCGGCCGAGTCGCTCGGCCGCCTGCAGGACCAGCCGCTGCGCGACGCCGGCGCGTGGGGCGTGCTGCGCCCGGGCACCAGTGTCAACGGCCTCGCCCCGCTGTTCCCGCGCATCGAGCAGGCCTGATCGGCGCATGTCCCGAAATCGACACCGCATGTCCCGATTTCCGCAGGACATGTCCCGAAACATGCGCGTCGACAGCGCCGTGAACGACCGAAAGCGGGACATGCCGTGAAGGATGCCACCGATCCCTCGCAGTACGTCCGGACCCGCGAGAAGGGCACCCGGGACGTCACCTATCCCGACGCCCCCGAGCCGCTCGCGGTCCCCGTCTACGACAACCACACCCACCTGGAGATCGAGGACGGCGTCGGACTGTCGCTCGACGAGCAGCTGGCGCGCGCGGCCGAGGTGGGCGTCGCCGGCGTCGTGCAGGCCGGCGGCGACATCGACTCCAGCCGGTGGTCGGCCTGGGCGGCCGCCTCCCATCCCCGCGTGCTCGCGGCGGTGGCGATCCATCCCAACGAGGCCCCCGCCTACGCGGCCGCCGGCGCGCTCGGCGACGCCATCGCGGTCATCGACGAGCTGGCCGCCCAGCCGCGCGTGCGGGCGATCGGCGAGACGGGGCTGGACTTCTTCCGGACCGACGCCGAGGGCCTTCCCGCGCAGCACGAGAGCTTCGAGGCGCACATCGCGCTCGCGAAGAAGCACGGCATCGCGATGCAGATCCACGATCGCGACGCGCACGAGGCCGTGCTGGAGACCCTCGAACGCGTCGGCGCCCCCGAGCGCACGGTGTTCCACTGCTTCTCGGGCGACGCCGAGATGGCTCGGATCGCCGCCGATCGCGGCTACTGGCTGAGCTTCGCGGGGAACGTCACGTTCAAGAACGCGCAGAACCTGCGCGACGCGCTCGCGGTCACGCCGCGGGAGCGCATCCTCGTCGAGACCGACGCGCCGTTCCTCACCCCGGCCCCCCACCGTGGCCGCCCGAACGCGCCGTACCTCATCCCCGTGACCGTGCGCTTCCTCGCCGCCGAGCTGGGTCTGGACGTCGACGAGCTGAGCGCGCAGCTGGCGGCGAACACCCTCGAGGTCTACGGCTCGTTCGACTGAGCGGGCGCGAGCGCGGGAGGGGCGCGGGGCGGGGCGCGCGTCAGCGCGTGGTCGCGCCGCTGATGAGCTCCCACGGCAGGTCGACGACCGCGGGTCCGTCGGCCGGGAGCGGGCCGCCGAGGGCGGTGAACATCGCCTCGGCCGCCAGCTCGGGGTGCACGCACGCCCGCGTGACGCCGAGGCGCTCGTTGAGGGCGCACTCGCCGCTTCCCGCCTCGGTGGTGCACAGCGCGACGAGCTGGACATCGCGGGGGATCACGAGCGACGTGGCCTCGAGCTGCAGGTAGATCTCCGGACCGTCCTCGCAGAAGGCGAAGATCGCGTCGGCTCCGCGGTCGAGGAGGTCGCGCACCTCGCGGGCGAGGCGCCGGCGACCGGCGTCGACCCGCGCCACCAGCGGGGTGCGGCCGCGCACCGCGGTCCAGGCGAGGTAGGCGCTCTCGCCGATCTGATCGCGCGGCACCTCGCTCTCGTCGACGAGGAAACCGATCCGCTCCGCCCCCGTCGCCTCGAGGTGCGTCAAGCCGGCGCGGACGGCGGCGTCGTACCCGGTGCGCACGCTCAGCCCGGGCGCGCCGGCGATGTACAGGTCGGTCGCGACGACGGGGACGCCGCGGCTCGCCGCCTCGCGCAGGATGGCGCGGTCGTCGGCGGGGTCGGGGAAGTAGAGCACGTCGATCTGCGCGCCGGGCAGGAGATCGGGACGGGAGTCGGGGAGGACCGTGACGGTGAAGCCGTGCTCGGCGGAGGAGCGCACGAGCGAGGCCAGCTGACGGGCGCGCTGGAGGGCGCGGCGTCCGTCGTCGAGCGAGCTGTCGGCCATCACGAAGCCGACCGACATCGTCCGGCCGCTGCGGAGGGCGGCGGCATGCTTGTTGGGCCGATAGCCGAGCTCGGCGGCGATCGCCTTGATCCGCTCCCGTGTCTCGGGACGCATGCTGCCGCGATCGTTGAGCGCCTGGCTCGTCGCCGCGGTGGAGACCCCCGCGCGCAGCGCGATGTCCTTCAGGGTCACTCCGCGCGGCTCGGTCACGAGTTCACCCGCACGTCGGGCGCATCGGAGCTGTCCGAGGCGACCGCGGAACCGGCCCGCGGCGGGAGGACCGTCTCGACCGCGTCGGCCCACTCCGTCCCGTGCCCGCCCGCCGCCAGCGAATGGCCGCGCGCGATGAGGCCGTGGAGGAGGACGCCGGAGAAGTGGCGGAGCGCGGCCTCGGTCTCGGCGCCGACGCCGCGGGCGATCTCCTCCTCCAGCACGCCCCGCACGTGCTCGCGCAGGGCGACGACGGCGGGGGAGACCCCGTGGACGCGGTGGGCGGCGGCATGGCGGGAAGCGGCGGCCTGCACGATCTCGCGCGCGTGGTCGATGGTCGCGCTCTCGTCGATCGGCGCATGCACGCGGATGGTCTCGAGGTCGAGGAGCTCGACGCCGGGGAGCGCCCGGACGCCCGGATCGACGTTGCGCGGCATGCCGAGGTCCACGATGACCTGCGGGGAGCGGATGCCGGCGCGTGCGACGGCGTGGTCGTCGGCGGTGAGTGCGAACTCGTGCGAGGTGGTGGTGCAGGTGACGACGACGTCGGCGGCTGCGGCCTCGGCGGCGTAGTCCTCGGCCGGCACCACCGTGAGGTGCTCGCGGTGCGCGAACTTCCTGCGTCCGGACCTCGAGTGCACGCGGATGTCGCGCGCCCCCACGTCGCGCAGCGCGGCGAGCGACGCGGCCGCGTAGCGGCCGGTGCCGACCAGGAGCACGCGCGCGTCCTCCCAGCCGTCGAGCCGGGAGCCGGCGAGCTCGACCGCGAGCCGGACGAGCGAGCGCCCCGATTCGCCGAGGCGCGTGCTGTTGCGGACGGCGCGAGAGGCCTCGGTGGCCCGCTGGAACAGCTGCTCGAGCGGCGCGGTGGTGAGACCGTCGCGGCGGGCCGCGTCGAGGGCGCGCCTCACCTGGCCGGCGATCTCGTCCTCGCCGACGGCGACCGAGTCCAGCCCCGCGGCGACCGAGAACAGGTGCTGGGCGACCCGGTGCCCCTGCGCGAAGTCGACGGTGTCCCGCACGGTGCGAAACGGCAGGTCGGCCAGTCCGGACAACTGCTCCATGGCGGCGTCCATCGCGGGCACGGGGGAGGCGTCGTCGAGGTCGAAGTAGGCCTCGAATCGGTTGCACGTGGAGAGCACGACCGCGCCGCGGATCTCGTCGTGGGCGTCCTTCAGCCGCACGGCGACCTCGTCGCCCATCCCCGCCAGGCGCTCCAGGGACTCGAGCGGGGTGGTGCGCTGATGCGCGGTGAGGCAGACGAGCACGTGGGGTTCCGATCGGGGCGGCGGGCCGAGGACGCTCGGCGAACAGGGTTAGTATAACGATTAACTCGATCGAGGAGCCGCATCATCCCTGCACCCGAAGCCCCTGACGCGGGGGTCGCCGTCTCCGGCGCCGCCTCGTCCCATCCGCTGACCGCTCACGACACCGCCTCGTCGCGTCTGCTGCGCGCGCTGCGCGGCGACCGCCCTGCGGTGACGCCGGTGTGGTTCATGCGCCAGGCCGGGCGCTCGCTGCCCGAGTACCGCGCGCTCCGCAGCCGCGGCACGATGATCGAGGCGTGCCTGGACCCGGCCCTCGCGAGCGAGATCACGATGCAGCCGGTGCGCCGCCACGGCGTGGACGCGGCCATCTTCTTCAGCGACATCGTCGTCCCGCTGGCCCTCATCGGCATCGACGTCGAGATCGCCGCGGGGCGCGGCCCGGTCTTCTCCCGGCCGCTGCGCACCGCCGCCGACATCGCCGCAGCCGTCGAGATCGACCCCGCCCTCGTGCGCGAACGCGGCGAGGCGATCGCGGACGCCGTGGGCCGCACGACCGCGATGCTCGCCGAGGAGTCCGAGGCGCGCGGCGAGCCGCTGCCGCTCATCGGGTTCGCAGGCGCCCCCTTCACGCTGGCGGCCTACCTCGTCGAGGGCGGACCGTCGAAGGATCACCTCGCCGCCCGGCGCCTCATCCACGACGACCCCTCGGCGTGGCGCGCCCTCACCGGCTGGCTCGCCGAGGTCACCGGCCAGTTCCTCGCGCTCCAGGTCTCGGCCGGGGCGAGCGCCGCGCAGCTGTTCGACTCCTGGGCCGGGGCGCTGGCCCCGGACGTCTACCGCGCGTCGGTGCTCCCCGCCTCGGCTGCCGCACTGCGGGCGGTGCGCGAGCTTCCGCTCCCCGCGGTCGCCGAGGGCGCGGGCATCGACCGCATCCCGCTGATCCACTTCGGCGTGGGCACCGGGGAGCTGCTGGCCGACATGGCCTCGCTCGACATCGACGCGATCGGCGTGGACTACCGGGTGCCGCTGGACGAGGCCCGGCGCCGCGTCGGCCGCGATCTCACCGTGCAGGGGAACCTCGACCCGGCCCTCCTGTTCGCGCCCGAGCCGGTGCGCACGGCGGCGGTGCACCGAGTGCTCGAGGCAGGATCCGCGGCCCGCGCGCACGTGTTCAACCTCGGCCACGGCGTGCCGATGGACGCCGACCCCGACGCCATCGGCGACGTCGTGCGGGCGGTGCACGACTGGCGGATGCCGTGACCGTGGACCTCGTCGTCGTGGGCGCCGGCATCGGCGGCCTGGCGGTCGCGCACGACGCCGCGCGTGCGGGGCTCGATGTGGTGGTGCTCGAAGAGGGCGACCGCACCGGCGGCATGCTCCGCCGCGCCGACCTCGGCGGCGTCGCGATCGACATCGGCGCGGAATCCTTCGCCACGCGCACCACGGGCGTGGCCGACCTCATCGCCGACGCGGGTCTGGGCCTGCGCATCGTGGCCCCCACGGCCGGGGGAGCCCACCTCGCCGCCGTCGGCGACCACGGCGTGCTCCGCGCCCCGCTGCCGCGCCGGACGGTGCTCGGCATCCCCGCCGACCCTCTCGCCGACGACGTCGTGCGGATCCTCGGCGAGGCCGGCGCGGGCCGCGCCGCCGCGGAGGCGGAGATGCCGTCGGGCGGGCGGGAGCCCGCCGAGCCCTCCCTGGCCGACCTCGTCGCCGAGCGGTCCGGACCGGCGCTCCTGCACCGGCTCGTCGATCCGCTCTGCCGCAGCGTGTACTCGGTGCCGGCGGCCGAGGTCCGCCTCTCGCGGCTGCATCCGGCGCTGTGGCGCGCCTTCTGCGACCTCGGATCGCTCACCGCGGCGGCGGCCTCGCTCGCGGCCCCCGAGCGCGCCGGAGCGGCCGTCGGCGGCATCGAGGGCGGGATGTGGCGCCTGGCCGAGGAGCTGCATCGCGCCGCGACGGCACAGGGCGCCGACATCCGCACCGGGGTGCGTGTGCGGCAGATCGCGAGGGAGCAGGGACGGGTGTCGGTCGCGGCCGGCGACGCCACGCTCCGCGCGCGGCGCGTGGTGCTCGCCACGGGAACCGCGGCCGCACGGAGCCTGCTCGCGACGCCGGCGGCGGCGCCGCCCGTCGTGCGGGTCGCGGCGGCCCTCGTCCGTGCACCGGCGCTCGATGACGCACCCGTCGGATCCGGCGTCATCGCGGCCGCCGATGTTCCTGCGCAGGCCAAGGCTCTCACCCACGTGACGTCGAAGTGGGAGTGGGTGGCCCAGGCCGTGCCGCCCGGACACCACATCGTGCGCTTCTCGGCCCGCGACGGGGCGTCGCGCCTCGGCACCGCCGCCGACGTCGTCCGCGAGCTCGACGTGCTCGCCGGCGTCGCGCTCGACCCGGCCGACGTCGTCGCCGTCGTCGAGCAGGCGTGGCCGGACGCCGTCGCCGCCCCGCCCGTCGATCCCGCCCGCCGCGCCGCCCTCGCCGCCGACGGCGTGCTGCTGGCGGGCGCCGCCGCCGCAGGCACGGGGCTGGCGTCCGTCGTGCCGCACGCCCGGGAGCTCGCGCGGGCCCTCGTCGCCGAACTGCGGGGGCCCTCGCCGATCGGACCCGGCACCCCGGCGGTGCCGGACCCCCTCGCGGCCGCCGCGACGCTCACCCCGAACACCCCACCGACCTCGAACGACCGGAGGACCGCATGACCGAGGAGAACCTCGTCGGCTACACCCTGTTCGCCGTGCTGACCGCGCCCCGCCCGCGCGCCGGCGCTCCCGACGCCGCGGCGATCGCCGCGCTCGACAGCGAGATCGCCGCGCTCGCCGATGCCGGAGTGACCCTGCGGGGGATCTACGACGTCACGGGCATGCGCGCCGACGCCGACCTCATGGTCTGGCTCCACGGCGACGACGCGGCAGCCCTCCAGAAGGCCCTGCGGGCCCTCCGGCGCACCGATGTCCTCGCCGGGTTCGGGTGCGAGTGGAGCGCCATGGGGGTGCACCGCGAGGCGGAGTTCAACAAGCGGCATGTGCCCGGATACCTCCGCGGCGAGGCGGCGCGGGAATGGCTCTGCCTGTACCCGTTCGTGCGCAGCTACGAGTGGTACCTGCTCCCCGAGGACGAGCGCGCCGCGATGCTGGCCGAGCACGGGAGGAAGGGGGCGCGCTTCACCGACGTGGTGGCCAACACCGTCTCGACCTTCGCGCTCAGCGACTACGAGTGGCTGCTGCCGCTGGAGAGCGACGAGCTGCTGAGCCTCGTCGACCTCATGCGCGACCTGCGGGCCACCGACGCCCGCCGCCACGTGCGCGAAGAGGTGCCCTTCTACACGGGTCGCCGCGTGGCGACCTCCGAGCTCGCGGAGGTGCTGGGCTGATGGCCGAGAACATCGGACGGTCCGTCCCGGAGGGCTTCCGGCCCAAGCCGCCGCGTGCGAGCTCCGCGCCCGCCCTCGGCGAGGGCTGCCGCGTCCCGGCGGCGACGCCCGCGACCTGCGCCGGCGACGCCCACGCGACCACGCCGGTCGCCTACGACGGCGTGCTGCTGCTCGGCTTCGGCGGCCCGGAGGGGCAGGACGACGTCATCCCCTTCCTGCGCAACGTCACCGCCGGCCGCGGGATCCCCGACGAGCGCCTCGAGGAGGTCGCGCACCACTACCGTCACTTCGGCGGCGTGTCGCCCATCAACGACCACAACAGGGAGCTGAAGGCGGCTCTCGACGCGGAGCTCGCCGCGCGCGGGCTGGACCTTCCCGTCTACTGGGGCAACCGGAACTGGATGCCCTACGTCGCCGACGCCCTCCAGGACGCCGCCGACGCGGGGCGCACCCGCCTGCTCGCGATCGCGACGAGCGCGTACTCGTCGTACTCCTCGTGCCGCCAGTACCGCGAGGACCTCGCCGACGCCGTCGAGGCGACGGGGCTCGCGGGCCGCGTCGAGATCGACAAGGTGCGTCAGTTCTTCGATCACCCCGGGTTCGTCGCACCGTTCGTCGACGGGATCCGCGCGGCGGTCGCCGAGCTGGCCGAGCGCGGGATCACCGACCTCGAGCGCGAGGTCGAGGTGCTGTTCTCGACCCATTCGATCCCCGACTCCGATGCGGACCGGTCGGGACCGCCCGAGCGGGAGTTCGGCCCCGGAGGCGCCTACGTCGCCCAGCACCTCGCCGTCGCCGAGCAGATCATGGCGCAGCTGGGGATCGGCAGCGCCTGGCAGCTCGTGTACCAGAGCCGCTCCGGCCCGCCGCAGGTGCCGTGGCTGGAGCCGGACATCAACGACGCGCTCCAGGAGCTTCCCGGTCGTGGCCGACGCGCGGTGCTGATCGTGCCGCTCGGCTTCGTGAGCGATCATATGGAGGTGCTGTGGGACCTCGACACCGAAGCGCTCGAGACGGCCGATGAGCTCGGTCTCGTCGCGCTGCGCACGGCGACGCCGGGCACCCACCCCGCCTACGTCGCGGGGCTGGTCGACCTCATGGAGGAGCGCCTGCGGGGCACCGCGCCGGACGAGCGGCCCCACGTGACCGATCTGGGTCCCTGGTACGACGTGTGCCGCCCGGGCTGCTGCGAGAACAAGCGGCTCGGATTCCAGCCGGCGCTCGCCGGGATCGCCCCGTGACGACGACCACGACTGCTCCCGCCCTCCGGCTGGGCACACGCGCGAGCGCGCTGGCGACCACCCAGTCCGGGCAGGTCGCCGACGCGCTGCGCGCCGCCACCGGCCGCGAGGTCGAGCTCGTCCCGATCACCACCGCCGGTGACGTGCTCACCGGCCCGCTCGCCCAGCTCGGCGGGACCGGCGTGTTCGTCGCCGCCCTCCGGGAGGCGCTCCTGCGCGGGGAGTGCGACCTCGTCGTGCACTCGATGAAGGACCTGCCCACGGGTGCCGTCCCGGGACTGGTGATCGCGGCCGTGCCTCCCCGGGAGGTCCAGCGCGACGTCCTGTGCGCGCGGGACGGGCTCACCCTGCAGACCCTCCCGCACGGGGCCGTCGTCGGCAGCGGGTCGCCCCGCCGCGTCGCGCAGCTGCTCCGGCATCGCCCCGACCTCGTCGTGCGCGGCATCCGCGGCAACGTCGACACGCGTCTGCGCAAGGTCCACGAGGGCGAGTACGACGCGACCGTGCTCGCCGAGGCGGGACTGTCACGACTCGGGCGCACCGACGAGATCACCGACACGTTCGACCTCGGCGCATGGCCGACCTCGGCGGGCCAGGGCGCGCTGGCCGTCGAGGTGCGCGCCGCCGACGCCGAGCTCGCCGCAGCCGTCGGCGTCATCGGAGACGGCTCCTCGACGCTGACCAGTCTCTGGGAGCGCGACGTGCTGCGCCGGCTCGAGGCGGGATGCGCGGCCCCGGTCGGGATCAGCGCCCTCGCCCTCGGCGACGCCGCCGACGCGGCGGCCGGTGGTGTCGCCCTCGTGGCGGAGGTGTACGCGCTGGACGGCGCGCGGTCGGTGCGCGTGGCCCGGGAGGTGCCCGCCGCGACGCTCGCCGATGCCGCGGGGCGCGATACGGCCGCCGCCGACGTGGTGGCCGAGCTCCTGGACGCCGGCGCGGGCGAGCTCGCCGACCTCACGGGGTCGGCGCGGTGACGGCGAGCGGTGCAGCGGGGAGCGGGGGACTTCGCGGTGCGTCCGTGCTCATCCCGCGCGGCGGCGCCTGGGGCGCGCGGGTGCGCGCAGACCTCGAGCGGCGCGGCGCGGAGGGGATCGTGGCGCCCGTCATCGCCTCGGCAGCCCCGCGCGACCTGACCGCGCGGGACCGCGCGTTCGCGGCACTGGCCGCCGGTGAGTACGCCTGGCTGTTCGTCACGAGCGCCGCCGCGGTCGAGCAGCTCGCCCGCCACGGTGTGACGGTGCCGGCGACCACGCAGATCGCCGCCGTGGGATCGGCGACCGCGCGCGCGGTCGCCGACGCCGGAAGCGAGGTGGCGTTCGTGCCGGCCGGGCAGTCGTCGGCGGCCGCACTGACGGCCCAGTGGTGCGCCGGCCGCGATCCGCGTGCGACGGGACGCTGTCTCGTGCTGCGCTCGGATCTCGCGACCTCCGTCGTCTCGGACGAGCTGGAGCTCCGCGGCTTCAGCGTCGACGTCTGCATCGGCTACCGGACGGTCGGGGTCGACCTCGCCCCCGAGGTCCGCGACCGGATCGGATCGGGGGAGGTCGACGTCATCCTCCTCACCTCGCTCAGCGTGGCGCGCGAGCTCCGGCGCCAGATCGGCATCCCGCCCGCCTCCACGCTCGTCGCGTCGATCGGCCCGGGGACGACGCGCGACGCCGCGAAGATCGGCTTCACCGTCGGGCACACCGCCCGCACCCAGAGCGTCGACGCCCTCGTCGCCGAGCTCGACGACTCCCGCATCCCTCTCGCTTCCGCACGAACGGAGACCACCCCATGACCGCGTTCCCCGAGCGGCGCCTGCGCCGCCTGCGCGCCACCCCTGCCCTGCGACGCCTCGTCGCCGAGCACGACCTGACGCCGCGCCGGCTCGTGCTCCCGGTGTTCGTGAAGGAGGGCATCGACGCGCCGCAGCCGATCGCGAGCATGCCCGGTGTCGCCCAGCACCCGCTGGACGGGCTGCCGGCGGTCGTCGAGGCGGCCGCGGCGGCGGGGCTGGGCGGCGTCATGCTGTTCGGCGTGCCCGAGCACCGCGACGCCGTCGGGTCGGGCGCGACCGCGCAGGACGGCATCCTCAACCGCGCGATCGCCGTCGCCGCCCGGGCCGCCGCAGGGCGCCTCACCGTGCAGGCCGACCTCTGCCTCGACGAGTTCACCGATCACGGCCACTGCGGCCTGCTCGCCGCCGACGGCTCCGTCGACAACGACGCGACGCTCGAGGTCTACGGCCGTATGGCCGTCGCCCAGGCCGCCGCAGGCGCCGACATCCTCGGGCTCTCGGGGATGATGGACGGCCAGGTGGCCGCGGTCCGCGCCGCCCTCGACGCGGCCGGACGCACGGATGTCGCGCTCCTCGCGTACGCCGCCAAGTACGCCTCGGCGTTCTACGGACCGTTCCGCGACGCCGTGGAGTCCACCCTCGACGGAGACCGCCGCACCTATCAGCTCGACGCCGCCAACGGCCGCGAGGGCGTGCAGGAGGCGCTGGTGGACGCCGACGAGGGCGCGGACATCGTGATGGTGAAGCCGGCCGGCCCCTACCTCGACGTCCTCGCGCGCGTCGCCGAGGTCTCCCCGGTGCCGGTCTGGGCCTACCAGGTGTCGGGCGAGTACGCGCTGGTCGAGCACGCCGCCGCCGCGGGACTCATCGACCGCGACCGCGCCATCGCCGAGACGCTCATCGGCATCCGCCGCGCGGGCGCCGAGACCATCCTGACCTACTGGGCCATCGAGGTCGCGCAGCGACTGCGCGGCGGGGAGGAGTCGGCGTGACCGGCAACGAGGAGCTGTTCGCGCGCGCGCAGCGCGTCATCCCGGGGGGCGTCGACTCGCCTGTCCGCGCGTACGGCTCGGTCGGCGGGACGCCGCGGTTCCTGACGTCGGCCGCCGGTGCGTACGTCACCGACGCCGACGGTCGGCGCTACGTCGACCTCGTCGCCAGCTGGGGCCCCGCCCTTCTCGGCCACGCGCACCCGGAGGTCGTGGAGGCGGTGGTGGCCGCCGCGCGCCGCGGACTGTCCTTCGGTGCGCCGACCCCGGCCGAGGCGGAGCTCGCCGAGCTGATCGCCGCGCGCGTGCCCGGCGTCGAGAAGGTGCGTCTGGTCTCCACGGGGACCGAGGCCACCATGACCGCCATCCGTCTCGCGCGGGGCGCGACCGGGCGCGATCTCCTCGTGAAGTTCGCCGGCCACTACCACGGCCACTCCGACGGGCTCCTCGCCGCCGCCGGGTCGGGTCTTGCCACCTTCGCCCTCCCGGGCTCGGCCGGCGTGCCCGAGGCGGTCGCCGCGCAGACCCTCGTGGTGCCCTACAACGACCTCGGCGCGCTCGAGCAGGCGTTCGCGGCGCACCCCGGCCGCATCGCCGCCGTCATCACCGAGGCGGCCGCGGCCAACATGGGGGTCGTCCCTCCGGCGCCCGGGTTCACCGCGGCGCTGCGCGATCTGGCGCACCGCGAGGGCGCCCTGCTCATCAGCGACGAGGTGCTCACCGGGTTCCGCGCCGCGGCGGGCGGATACGCCCAGGTCCTGCGCGACGCGGGCGAGCCGGTGGCCGCCGACCTGGTGACGTTCGGCAAGGTGATCGGGGGCGGCCTGCCCGTGGCCGCGGTCGCCGGCCGCGCCGATCTCATGGATCTGCTCGCCCCCCTGGGGCCCGTCTACCAGGCCGGCACGCTCAGCGGGAATCCCGTGGCGGTGGCGGCGGGACTGGCGACGCTGCGCCTGGCCGACGACGCGGTGTACGCGGCGCTGGCCGCGGCCGCCGACACGCTCTCGGGCGCTGTGGCCGACGCGCTCTCGGCCGCCGGCGTGCCGCACGTGGTCCAGCGCGCCGGGACCCTGTTCAGCGTGTTCTTCGGCGCGACGATCGAGGCGGGCGTGCCCGATTACGCGACGGCGCAGCGCCAGGACGCCGCCGCGTACGCGCGGTTCTTCCACGCCATGCTCGATGCCGGCGTGAGCCTGCCGCCCTCCGCGTTCGAGGCGTGGTTCGTGACCGCGGCCCATGACGAGGACGTGCTCTCGCGCGTGATCGACGCGCTGCCCGGCGCCGCACGCGCCGCCGCCGCTGCGGCCTGAGCCCGCTGTCACCGGCGAGCCGACACGCTTGTGCCGAACCGACATCCCGCGTGCGGGCGCAGCCTGTCGGTTCGCGCGGAGCGTGTCGGCTCGGCGGGAGCGCGCCCTAGGCTGGGGGGATGGTCGTCACACTGCTCGGGGCCGCGGAGATCCGCGCGCTCGCCGCCGATCTCGACGTGACGCCGACGAAGAAGCTCGGCCAGAACTTCGTGGTCGACGCGAACACGGTCCGCAAGATCGTGCACGTCGCCCGCGTGACCGCCGATGACCACGTCGTCGAGGTCGGTCCGGGTCTGGGGTCGCTGACGCTCGCGATCCTCGAGACCGGCGCACCCGTCACCGCCGTCGAGATCGACCACCGTCTCGCCGCGCGCCTGGCGCAGACGGCGGCCGCGCACGGCGTCCCCGACGGGGCGCTGTCGGTCATCGCCGCCGACGCGCTGCGCATCACGGAGCTGCCCGGCGAACCCGACGTCCTCGTGGCGAATCTGCCGTACAACGTCAGCGTGCCCGTGCTGCTCCACTTCATGGAGACCTTCGCCGGCATCCGGCGCGGCGTCGTCATGGTCCAGGCCGAGGTCGGCGAGCGCCTCGCCGCCCCCTCGGGGTCGAAGACCTACGGTGCGCCGAGCGTGAAGGCGGCCTGGTACGGGACGTGGCGGCTCGCCGGCACCGTCTCGCGTCAGGTGTTCTGGCCCGTCCCCAACGTCGACAGCGTCCTCGTCGCCTTCGACCGCGACCCGCAGCCCCGCGGCGACGAGGGCGAGCGGCGACGGACTTTCCGGATCGTGGACGCCGCATTCCAGCAGCGCCGCAAGATGCTCCGCCAGGCTCTGGCGGGCGTTCTGGGCGGGACGGCCGCCGAGGCCTCGGCCGTCCTCGAGGCCGCCGGAGTGGCCCCGACCGCGCGCGGCGAAGATCTGACGATCGACGACTTCGTCGCCATCTCGCGCGCGCACGTTATCTGACGTTCCGCGCGCGTTCTCGCGACGTTACGAAACATGCCTGTAACATCTGGCGCATGCCAAACGCCGAGTACCCGGCTCCCGAACGGGTTCTTCTGCACCTCAGCGACACGCACCTGCGCGCGGGTGCGCCACTCCTTTTCGACGCGATCGACGGCAGCGAACGGCTGAGCCGGGCACTGGACGGGATCGAGGCCTCCGGGGTCCGCCCCGACGTGATCGTGTTCACCGGCGACCTCGTCGACCTGGGTGAGCGGCGCGCCTACGCCGACCTCCGTGAGCGGGTCGAGCCGTTCGCGCAGCGCCTGGGCGCCGAGGTCGTCTGGGTGATGGGCAACCACGACGAGCGCGCCGCGTTCCGGGCGGAGCTGTGGGACGAGCACGGCGACGATCAACGCCCCGTCGACAGGGTCGACGAGTTCGACGGCCTTCGCATCGTCACCCTCGACACGAGCGTGCCCGGCCACCATTACGGCGAGGTCACCGACGAGCAGCTCTCGTGGCTCGCCGGGGTCCTGGTGACTCCCGCGCCCCTGGGCACGGTCCTCGCCATGCACCACCCGCCGGTGCCGAGCGTCCTGGCCCTGGCCGCCAGCGTCGAGCTGCGCGACCAGCGCCGCCTCGCCGACGTGCTGCGGGGGACCGACGTGCGCGCCATCATCGCCGGGCACCTTCACTACTCGACGTTCGGGACGTTCGCCGGCATCCCCGTGTCGGTCGCCTCGTCCACCTGCTACGCGCAGGATCTCACCGTCCCGGTCGGCGGGACGCGGCCGCAGGACGGCGCCCAGGCGTTCAACCTCGTGCACGTGTACGACGACACGATCGTCCACGCCGTCGTTCCCGTTGACGTTCCGGTCCCCGTCGAGTACACCGATCCGGGGCGCGCACGCGAACTGCTGGCCGAGGCCGGGGTCACGGGCGTCAGTGTGGCGCGCCGATCCGCTCCGCCGACTCGTCCGGTGCCGGTCCTGCACTGACCTGTGCTGCACCGACCTGTGCAGCACCGACCGATGAAGCGCTGACCTGCTCCGCGGGCCGCTCCCACGGCGCGCGGACCGGGAACATCCGCTTGAGCGTGTCGCGCACCGTGCGGATGCGCAGCTCCTCGGGCACCTCGGAGGATCCGCCGTCATTGAGGCAGAACATGTCCACGTCGCGCCGCTTCTCGAGCCGCCGCATCTGACGCAGCGACGTCGCGAGCGTCGACTGCACGTAGCGCACGCGAGCCTCCGTCGACACGACGGCACGGCCCGTCATCAGCGCGTAGTAGTGGTACAGGCTGTTGGTGACGGAGATGTCCGTCGCCGAGCGGAAGCGCGACGCCGCGGTGCGGGCGAAGTCGTCGGGGAACTCGCGTTCGAGCTCGCTCAGCACGCTGCGTCGCAGCGGCGTCGCGCAGTGCTCGAGATCGCGCAGGATGGTGCGGCCGAAGCGCTCGTGCAGCAGCGCCCGGTTGACGCGCAGGGCGTTGTCGTGGCCGCTGCGGTGGGGCATCGGCTCTCCCGTGCCGATCCGGATCGGGCACTCGACGAACTTGGACACGCCGCCGGCGGTGAAGAACAGCTCGGGGTCGACGGGGCGCGCGAAGAACATGTCGTCGTTGGAATACAGGAAGTGCTCGGCGAGACCGTCGATCCGGTGCAGCTGCGCCTCGATCGCGTGCGAGTTGTGGGTGGGCAGCACCGAGGGGTCGGCGAAGAACTCCTCGCTGCGCACGAGCGTGACGCGGGGATCATCGGCCAGCCACGCCGGGCGCGGGGAATCGGTCGCGATGAAGATGCGCCGCACCCACGGGGCGTACATGTGGACGCTCCGCAGGGCGTACCGCAGCTCGTCGACGTGACGGTAGCGCGCCGCGCTCTCGTCGCCCTCGCCGACGACGTATCCCGCCATCTGCGCGGCCCGCTGCCGCTGGAACTCGCTGGACGAACCGTCGACCCACGAGAACACGAGGTCGATCTCGTCGACGACCTCGTCCGGCTGGGGGTCGAACATGCCGTCGAGCGTCCGCCACGACCGTCCGTAGCGGTGCGTCGTCGCCGGTCGCAGATCGTCGGCGGGGAACACGCGGCGCGTCAGCGCGTTCGCCCGGGGAGCGTGCACGAGGTCGCCGTCGCGCCGCCAGAACTCGAGCGCGAAGCCGCACTCCCTGTCGTAGCGGAGCGAACCGGTGCCGCTGATGCGCGGCCGGAACAGCCGGATGGATCGGGCGCCGTCGGCGGCCGCCGACGTCGTCGTACCGAGATCGGCAGCCAGCGCGAGCGCCGCGCCGGCGGGCTTGGCGTAGAGCGGTTCGCGCTCGCCGAGGGCGCGCAGCGCACCGAGCACGGCGCCCCGCTCGTCGGCGTCGACCACGAGCGCGGGAGAGGTGCGCCCGTGACGGATCAGCGTCGTGGCGATGCCGGCGGCGTCGAGGGCGTCCGCGACCAGGAGCAGGTCGGCCTCGAGTGCCTGGGCGGGTGTCGTGTCGACGTGGCGGAGCCGGAACACGCCGTCGTCGAAGACGACGTCGCCGCGCGCCAGAAGCGTCGACCACGGATGGGGGTGGGGAGGCAGCGCCTGCAGAGCCGTCATGTGCTCCTCTCTCGCCCGCATCGGAGATGCGGTCGTGACCAACCTAGACGGACTGTGTGTCGCCGACGTTTCGCGTTCACCGTGGTCGGGGTGGGAGCGGGTCGCTAGCCTGGGTGAGTGACCGACAACCGCTTCCCGCCGTCCCGTGGCGGAGACCTCCACCGTCCCTACGCCGCGGCCGCCGACCGCTACTCGTCCACCGCGTACCGGCAGGTGGGATCCAGCGGTCTGTACCTGCCGCCGATCTCGCTCGGGCTGTGGTGGAACTTCGGCGACAACTTCCCGTTCGACGGTCAGCGCGCGCTGCTGCGCCACGCCTTCGACCGGGGCATCACGCACTTCGACCTCGCCAACAACTACGGCCCGCCGTACGGCTCCGCGGAGACGAACTTCGGCCGCATGATGCGCGAGGACTTCGCGCCGTACCGCGACGAGCTCATCATCTCGTCCAAGGCCGGCTACGACATGTGGGACGGGCCCTACGGGCAGTGGGGGTCCCGCAAGTACCTGCTGGCCAGCGCCGAGCAGTCCCTGACCCGCATGAGCGTGGACTACGTCGACATCTTCTACTCCCACCGCTTCGACCCGGTGACGCCGCTGGAGGAGACCATCGGTGCGCTGGACACGCTCGTCCGCCAGGGCAAGGCGCTCTACGCGGGCATCTCGTCCTACAGCCCGACCCAGACGGCGGAGGCGGCGGCGATCGCCCGGTCGCTGGGCACGCCCCTCGTGATCCACCAGCCGTCGTACTCGATCCTGGACCGCTGGATCGAGGACGGTCTCACGGGCCTCCTCGCTCAGGAGGGGATGGGCGCGATCGCCTTCGTCCCGCTCGCCCAGGGCCTGCTCACCAGTCGCTACCTCGGCGACGGCACCTCCGAGCGCTCCCAGCAGCGATCGTCGCTGGCCGGCGACCGCCTGACCGACAGCGCGCTGGCGGCGCTGCGCTCGCTCGACGTCATCGCCCGCGAGCGCGGCCAGACCCTCGCGCAGATGGCCCTGCAGTGGGTGCTGCGCGACGGCGTCGTCGCCTCCGCGCTCATCGGCGCCTCGCGTCCCGAGCAGCTCGACGAGAACCTCGCCGCGCTGGACGGTCCCGCCTTCGACGCCGAGGAGCTCGAGCGCATCGACGTGATCGCCGCCGGCATCGACACCCTGTGGGCGCCGACCGAGTGAGCCTCAGCCGCGTCTCCGAGCGCCGGGTGCACGTGCGTGCACCGGGCAAGGTCAACGTCTTCTTCGAGGTCGGCCAGGTGCAGCCCGACGGCTACCACGACGTCGCGTCCGTCTATCAGGCCGTCTCGATGCACGAGGACGTGTGGGCGACGATCTCCGACGACTTCACCATCGCGGTCACGGGCGACGTCGACGTCAGCGGCGTGCCGCTCGACGACCGCAACCTCGCCGTGCGTGCCGCCCGCCTGGTGGCGCGCGAGCTCGGCTGGGACGGCGGCGTGCACCTGGAGGTGCACAAGGGCGTCCCCGTCGCCGGCGGCATGGGCGGCGGGTCGGCCGATGCCGCCGCCGCGCTCGTGGCGGTGAACGAGCTGCTCGACGGGCGGCTGTCGACGGCCGAGCTCCATGCGCTGGGTGCCCAGCTGGGCGCCGATGTCCCGTTCGCCCTCCGCGGCGGCACGGCCGTGGGCACCGGCCGCGGCGACGAGCTCGCGCCCGCCCTCGTGCGCGGGCGCTTCGACTGGGTCTTCGTCACCCACGTGGAGGGGCTGTCCACTCCCGAGGCGTACGCGGGACTGGATGCGCTGCGCGCCGAAGCCGACATCGCGCCGGCGCGGGGCGTGCCCGCCGTCGACCCGGCGGTGCTGCACGCGCTGCGCGGAGCAGACCCGACGGCGCTGGCGGCGGCCACGCGCAACGACCTGCAGGAGGTGGCGGTGCGCCGCCGCCCCGAGCTCGGCGCGCTCCTGGACGAGGGCGTGGGTCTCGGAGCACTCGCCGGTCTCGTGTCGGGGTCTGGTCCCACCGTCGCCTTCCTGGCGTCCGACGAGCGGTCGGCCGCCGACCTCGCGCGCAGCCTCGGCGACCGCGGACATGCGGCGACCGCGGCGCACGGCCCCGTCGCCGGCGCGCGCATCCTCACGATCGACTGAGCGGAGAGCCCCGTGACCGACCTCGACACCTCCTTCCACGACGCCCCCCTCGACGCCGAGCTGAGCGCGCAGCTCGCCGCGCAGCGCCTGGACGTGCGCCGTGTCGACGACGCGTCGCGCGCGGAGGTCGACGCCTGGCTCGACGCGGTATCCCGCGGGTTCCTCGACGGGGAGCGCAACGACACCCAGCGCCAGGCCTTCTTCGACCGGGGCGCCTACCGGCGCAAGCTCGGCGTCTTCGACGCGGATGCGCCGCACCCCGAGGTGCCCGTCGCCACCTTCGCCTCGTGGGGGACCCGGCTGACCGTGCCCGGCGGCGCGGCGACCGCCTGCGCGATCAGCTCCGTCACCGTCGCCCCGACCCACCGCCGTCGCGGTCTCCTGCGGACCCTCATGGCGGGCGAGCTGCGGACGGCGGCGGCGGCCGGCTTCGCCGTCGCGGTCCTCACCGTCAGCGAGTCGGGCATCTACGGCCGCTTCGGGTTCGCACCGGCGGCGTCGGCCGCGCACTGGCGGATCGACGTGCGCCGGGCCGGCTGGCGCGGGCCGGACGCCCCCGAGGCGGGCCGCATCGACTTCGTCACCCGCGAGGAGGGACGCGCGCTCGCCGAGGCCCTCCACGACCGCGTGCGGGCCGCGACGCCGGGCGAGATCGACATGCCGGGCGGTCATTGGGACCGCTTCTTCGGCACGCGACCGGACGCCGAGAAGGCGGAGGCCCTCCGCGTCGTGCAGTACCGCTCGCCCGCGGGCGCCGTGGAGGGCCTCGCGCTCTACCGCGTCGCCGAGAACCACGACGACTTCGCCGCGTCCACGATCGACCTCGACCTGCTCCTGGCGGCCACCGACGCCGCCTACTCCGGGCTCTGGCGGTTCTTCCTCTCGATGGACCTCATCGGCACCATCCGTGCGGGGGAGCTGTCGGTGGACGAGCCGCTGTGGTGGATGATCGCCGACCAGCGCGCGGCGACCATCACCGTGCGCGACCACCAGTACGTGCGGGTGCTCGACCCCGCAGCGGCACTCGGGGCGCGACGCTACGCCGTGGCCGACGAGATCGTGCTGGAGATCGACGATCCGCTCGGGATCGCCGCGGGTCCGGTGGTCCTTCGGACGGAGCCGGACGGCACGGCACGCGTGCTCGACGCGGGCGCGGCGGGTGACGACCCTCTCCGCGTCCGTCTCGGCGTGGCGGAGCTGTCGGCGATCCTCCTCGGCGGCGTCTCGCCGTCCACCCTGGCCCGAGCGGGGCGCCTGCACACCGACGACCCGTCCCGGGTCACCCGCCTGTTCGCCGGCACGCAGGCGCCGAGCCTCGGCTTCTGGTACTGACGCACCTCCGGTCCGGGCGACGAGGGCGGTCGCCCGGGAGCCGTGCGGCGCGGGGGAGGCTCGGCACCGCCTAGCCTGGAAGGCGACATGGCACATCTTCTCGGGGCCGAGGCCCTCCATCTCGAATACCCCACCAAGGTCGTCTTCGACGGCGTCTCGCTGGGGGTCGACGAGGGCGACCGCATCGGCATCGTCGGCCGCAACGGCGACGGAAAGTCGAGCCTCATGGCGATGCTGGCCGGTCGGCGCGAACCGGACTCCGGTCGCGTCACCGTGCGCGGAGGCGTGCGGATCGGCATGCTGGATCAGGCCGACGTGCTCTCCGATGACCTCACGGTGGCCGAGGCCGTCGTCGGCGACCGGCCGGAGCACGAGTGGGCGGGCGATGCTGCGGTCCGCGACGTCATCTCGGGCCTCGTCGGAGACCTCGACTGGCACGGGACGCTCGCCGGCCTCTCCGGCGGCCAGCGCCGCCGCGTGGCGCTGGCGGCCCTCCTGGCCGGCGACTGGGACGTGCTCGCGCTCGACGAGCCGACCAACCACCTCGACGTCGAGGCCGTCGCATGGCTGGCCGAGCACCTGAAGCGCCGCTGGTCGCCGAGCGCCGGTGCGCTGCTCGTCGTCACGCACGACCGTTGGTTCCTCGACGAGGTCTGCACGCGCACGTGGGAGGTGCACGACCGCATCGTCGACCCGTTCGAGGGCGGCTACGCGGCCTACATCCTCCAGCGGGTGGAGCGCGACCGTCAGGCGGCCTCGATCGAGGCGCGCCGCCAGAACCTCGCCCGCAAGGAGCTCGCCTGGCTGCGCCGCGGCGCGCCGGCGCGCACCGCGAAGCCGAAGTTCCGCATCGACGCGGCCAACGCGCTGATTGCCGACGTCCCCGAGCTGCGGGACCGCGTCTCGCTCCAGTCGCTGGCCGTCGCCCGGCTCGGCAAGGACGTGGTGGACCTCCTCGACGCGGGAGTGACGTATCCCACCGACACGGGCGGGACCAGGGAGGTGCTGCGCGACGTGGAGTGGCGGATCGCCCCGGGGGAGCGGACCGGCATCCTCGGCGTCAACGGCGCCGGCAAATCGACGCTCCTGGGGCTGGTCGCCGGGACCGTCGAGCCGACGAGCGGTCGCGTCAAGCGCGGCAAGACGGTGCGCGTGGCCACACTCACCCAGCGGATGGACGAGCTCGACCCCCACCTCGACGAGCCCGTGCGCGTCGTCGTCGGACGGCTGCGCACCACCTACGAGTTCGGCACGGGATCCAAGGCGCAGGAGCTCACCCCCGGTCAGCTCCTGGAGCGCATGGGCTTCTCGTCGGCGCAGCTCTCGACGCCGGTGAAGGACCTCTCGGGCGGGCAGAAGCGCCGCCTGCAGCTCCTCCTGATCCTCCTCGATCAGCCCAATGTCCTCATCCTCGACGAGCCCACGAACGACCTCGACACCGACATGCTGGCCGCGATCGAGGAGCTCCTGGACGCCTGGGCGGGCACGCTGCTGGTGGTCAGTCACGACCGCTACTTCATGGAGCGCGTCACCGACCAGCAGTACGCCGTGATGAACGGGCACCTGCGCCACCTCCCCGGCGGCATCGACGAGTACGTGCGGCTGCGGCGCGCGCAGCAGGCGGGCGGCGTGCCCGACGGCATCCCGGCCGCGGCGGCGGCCACCCCCCGCGGGACCGCCGCGCCGGCGGCACCCGAACTGGCGGGGGCCGACCGCCGGTCCGCGCAGAAGGAGCTGCAGGCGCTCGAGCGTCGGCTGTCGAAGCTCACCGCGCAGGTCGACGCCGATCGCACGGCGCTCGCCGATCACGACCAGTCGGACTACGTGGGCATCGGCGAGAAGATGCGGGCGATCGGCGCCGTCGACGAGGAGATCGCGGCGCTCGAGGAGCGATGGCTGGAGCTGTCGGAGCAGCTGGAGTCGTGAGTCGCCGGCGTTCCCCGCGCCGCTGGAAGCTGGGCTGCTGAGCGTCAGCGCGAGGCGTCGAAGCCGAGGCTGAGCTTGCGCAGGAGCCCCGCGAGCCGCTCGCGGTCGTTGCGGGAGAGCATCGCCAGCAGCAGGGCCTCGGCGTCGACGAGGCGGGTGATGGCCGCGTCGACACGGGTGCGGCCGTCGTCGGTGAGGGTGACGAGCACGCTCCTGCCATCGGCGGGGTCGGCCTCGCGCCGCACGAGGCGGCGGCCGACGAGGCGGTCGATGCGGTTGGTCATCGTTCCGCTGGAGACGAGCGTCTGCTGCAGCAGCTGCTTGGGACTGAGCTGGAAGGGCTCTCCCGCGCGGCGCAGCGCGGAGAGCACGTCCCACTCCCAGGGCTCGAGCTCGCTGCGCCGGAAGGCCTCGCGCCGCGCGCGGTCGAGGTGGCGGGAGAGGCGGTCGACGCGCGACAGCACCTCCAGCGGGGAGAAGTCGAGATCGGGACGCTGGGTCATCCACGCGTCGACGATGCGGTCGACCTCGTCGTGCTCGGGGGTCACTCCGTCATTATCGCGGTTCGCTCGCGGGCGTGCGGCGTCGTGCGCCGGCCGACCGGGATCGGTGGCCCTGTTACCGGTCTCAGTTCGGTAACGAATGCGGGAGAGCCCTTTCCGGCGTCGGAGTCGCCGGGGAGACTGTGACCGGTAACAGTAGGGTGATGCCCGTCGCGCGCGCCGCGATGCGCACCTGGATCGAAGGAGATCTCTGTCATGTCGCACCCCCGCCCCCGCCCCGCTCGCGACGCCCGCCGGCGCATCGTCGCCGTCTCCGCCGTCGTGGCCGTCGGCACCGCCCTGCTGAGCGCGCCCGCCGCCCGGGCCGACGACGGCCCCGTCGAGGCGGGCATCGTCGTCCAGAAGGTCGAGAACCTGCCCGACGGCTTCCGCAGCGGCGTCGACGTCTCCTCGGTCCTCTCACTGGAGGAGTCGGGGGTCGTGTTCCGCGACGAGGCGGGGGAGCCCGCCGACCTCTTCGAGGTCCTCGCCGACCATGGCATCACCGACGTCCGGGTGCGGGTGTGGAACGACCCGTTCGACGCCGAGGGCAACGGCTACGGCGGCGGCGACGTGGACGTCGCGCGCGCGGTGGAGATCGGCGAACGCGCGACGGCCGCCGGGCTCAGCGTGCTGGTGGACTTCCACTACTCGGACTTCTGGGCCGATCCGGCCAAGCAGAAGGCGCCGAAGGCCTGGGCCGCGCTGAGCGTCGCCGAGAAGGCCGTCGCCGTGGAGGAGTACACGACGGCGGCACTCGAGGAGTTCGCCGCGGCCGGAGTCGACGTGGAGATGGTCCAGGTCGGCAACGAGACCAACAACGGCGTCGCCGGGGTCACCGGGTGGACGGGCATGACGCAGATCTTCGCCGCCGGCTCGGCCGCGGTGCGCAGCGTCTTCCCCGACGCACTCGTCGCCCTGCACTTCACGAATCCCGAGACCTCGGGCCGGTACGCCGGCTACGCGGCGAACCTCGACGCCGCCGGGGTGGACTACGACGTGTTCGCGTCGTCGTACTACCCGTACTGGCACGGCTCGCTCGGCAATCTCACCGCCGTGCTCTCGCACGTCGCCGACACGTACGGGAAGAAGGTCATGGTCGCCGAGACCAGCTGGGCGTCGACCCTCGAGGACGGCGACGGACACGGCAACACGATCGATCTCGCGTCCGAGGCCACCCAGTACCCGATCAGCGTGCAGGGGCAGGCCGCGGCCGTCCGCGACGTCGTCCAGGCCGTTGCCGACGTCGGCGAGGCGGGCATCGGCGTCTTCTACTGGGAGCCCGCCTGGCTGCCGGTGGGACCGCCGTCGGAGCTCGCCCAGAACCGGGCGCTCTGGGAGCGCGACGGGTCGGGATGGGCGTCGAGCTACGCCGCCGAGTACGACCCCGACGACGCGGGCGAGTGGTACGGCGGCTCGGCGTGGGACAACCAGGCGCTCTTCGCCTTCGACGGCACGCCGCTGGAGTCCCTCCGCGTGTTCTCCTACGCGCGCACCGGAGCGATCGCCCCGCGCGAGGTGATCGCGGTCGAGCAGCCGGCGCTCACCGTCGCCGACGGCGCGGACATCGCGCTCCCGGCGACCGTGACGATCACCTACAACGACGACACCACCGAGGCGGAGGCGGTCACGTGGTCCGCCGCGGCCGAGTACATCTCCGGTCCCGGCGTGTACCGGATCGCGGGCGAGACGGCGTCCGGTCGCACCACCACGGCGACCGTCACGGTGACCGCCGTCAACCTCCTGCGCAACCCCGGCTTCGAGGAGGCGGACGTCTCGATGTGGACGCGCACCGGCACCGCTCTGACGCTGCGGGCGACCGACGATCCCCGGTCGGGGACGCGGTCGGCCCACTTCTACTCCGGCTCCGCCTTCAGCTACACGCTGACGCAGCGCGTCACCGGCCTTCCCGCCGGCTCGTACACGGCGTCGGCCTCGCTGCAGGGCGACGGCGAGAACGCGTCGAGCGACGTGCGGATCACCCTCGCTGCCGCAGGCGGGGCGGAGGCCTCCGCGCCGTTCGAGCTGAACGGCTGGCGCAACTGGTCGACGCCGGTCACCGAGGCGGTCGCCGTCGCGACGGGCGGCACGGCGACGGTGACGATCTCGGCCACGCTGCCGGCCGGCGCCTGGGGGACCATCGACGACGTCGTCCTCACGCGCGAGGCGGCCGGGGCCGACACGTCGGCTCTGGCGGACCTCGTCGATCGCTCGGAGGCTCTCGACCGGGAGGCGGTGACGGCGGACTCGCTCGTCGCGCTCGATGCGGCCCTCGAGATCGCGGACGTCGTCCTGGGGTCCGCGGCGCCGTCGCAGGCCAAGGTCGACGCCGCCCTCGCGGCGCTGGAGGCCGCCTGGGCCGCGCTGGAGCTCGTGGGCGAGGAGCCCGCACCGACCGTGCTGCCGGTGACGCTGACGGTCGTCGAGGGATCCCCGATCGCGCTCCCGGCGACGGTGCAGGTGCGGCGCTGGAACGGCGTCCGCGCCGACCAGGACGTCGAGTGGTCCGCGGCCGTCGACGCGATCGCGGGATCGGGGCGTTACGAGATCCCGGGCACGACCGAGGCCGGCCTCGCCGCCGCGGCGACGGTGACCGTGACGCCGCGGCAGTGGGTCGCGAACCCCGGGTTCGAATCCACGGACGTCTCGATGTGGAGCGTTACCGGCAGCGGCGCCGGCATCGGCGCGACGGCCGACGCCGCCGCGGGCGGCCGTGCTGTGAGCTTCTGGCTCGACACGGCGTACGCGTTCGCGGTCACGCAGCGGATCTCGGGCGTGGCACCGGGCACGTACACGCTCTCCGCGACGGTCCAGGGCGACGGCGAGAGCCCTGCCGACACCGCCACCCTGCGGGCGACGAGCGCGGCGGGAACGGTCTCGGCACCCCTCGAGCTGGCCGGCTGGCAGGCGTGGCGCACCGCGACCACTCCGCTGGTCGCCGTGGGCGCCGACGGGGTCCTGACGGTGTCGGCGTCGTTCTCCCTGTCGGCGGGCGCGTGGGGCACGATCGACGAGATCCGCCTCACCCGCGCCGGCGAGCGGATCGACACGGGCGCTCTCGCGGCGCGGGCCGACGACCTCGCCGCCCTCGACCTCGCGGACTACACCGCCTGGTCGTCCGCCTCGCTGCCCGACGCCGTCGCGCGTGCGCGTGTCGTCGCGGCTGCGGACTGGCCGACCGCGACGGCCGTCGCGGCGGCGCGGGCCGCGCTCGACGACGCCGCTGCCCGGCTCGTGCGCCGCGACGCCGACGAGGCCACCGCGGCTCCGGCGCGGGGAGTGCTCTCGCACGACAACGGCTGGGACACCGGCCTCCTCGACGGCGACTACACGGTGAAGATGAACCTGTGGTGGGGGCAGAACGCCTCGTCGCTGCGGCTGTACGAGAACGGCGCCCTCCTCGCGACCGTGCCGCTCACGGCCCGCGGGACAGCGGCGCAGTACGCCGCGGTGCCCGTCTCCGGGCGCGCGAACGGCACCTACCGGTACAGCGCGGTGCTGTCCAACACGCAGGGGGAGACGACCCTCGCCCCCATCACGGTGAGCGTCACCGCCGCCGCCCCGGGCAAGCCGGTGCTCAGCCACGACAACCACGACGGCGACGGCCGCTACACCGTGACGGCGAACATGTGGTGGGGGACCAACGCGACCTCGTTCCGGTTCTTCCAGGACGGCGCGCTCGTGAAGGAGGGCGCGCTGACCGCGCGCACCCCCGCGGCCCAGCAGGCGTCGCTCGCCGTGACCGCGGCCGCCAAGGGGACCCACGTCTACCGCGTCGAGTTCGTGAACGCCGCCGGGACGACCACGAGCGCCGATCTGACGGTGCGCGTGACGAAGTAGGCGGCGGGCTCGGCGACCCCGCTCCCGCGCCCGGGCGAGCGGGGTCGCCCGTGGCAGACTTGACGTGCGGCCCCGCTCCGGCGGACCACGTGGGCACCACGTGCGGACCCGGGTGGCCGTGGTCCGCCGTGGTGTAATGGCAGCACGACAGCCTTTGGAGCTGTGAGGTCCAGGTTCGAGTCCTGGCGGCGGAGCATGACGCAGAACACTCTCGATCCCGCTCTGGCCGTGGTGATCCTCGCGGCCGGGCAGGGTACGCGCATGCGCTCCTCCCTGCCGAAGGTCCTCCACCGCATCGGCGGGCGCCCGCTCGTGGGGCACGTGCTCGACACCGCGCGCGACCTCGCCCCGGCCCATGTCCTCGTCGTCGTGCGGCACGAGCGCGATCAGGTGGCAGACGCCGTGCTCGGCGTCTCGCCGGAGGTCGTCGTCGTCGATCAGGACGAGGTCCCCGGAACCGGTCGCGCGGTCGAGATCGCGCTGGAGCACCTGCCCGGCTTCGAGGGCGATGTCCTCGTGCTGAGCGGCGACGTGCCGCTCCTCGACGCCGACACCCTCACCGCGTTCGTGCGCGAGCACCGCGCCGGGGCCGCGGCGGCGACGCTCATGAGCGCCCTGGTCGACGACCCCACCGGATACGGACGCATCATCCGCGACGAGGCGGACGCCGTCGCCCGCATCGCCGAGCAGAAGGACGCCACCTCCGACGAGGCCGCCGTCCGCGAGATCAACGCGGGCGTGTACGTCTTCCGGGCCGCGGAGCTGCGCACGCAGCTCTCGCGGGTCGGCACCGACAACGCGCAGGGCGAGAAGTACCTCACCGATGTGATCGGACTGCTGCGCGCCGACGGCCGGGGCGTCGCGGCCTCCGTCGTCGCCGACGTGTCGCTGACGCTGGGCGTGAACGATCGGGCGCAGCTGGCCGAGGCGGGGCGCCTGCTGAACGCACGCACGGTCCGGCGCTGGCAGCTCGCCGGAGTGACGGTGCAGGACCCGGCCACCACCTGGATCGACGTCACCGCCACCCTCGCCCCCGACGTCACGGTGCTGCCGAACACGCACATCCTGCGCGCGACGGCGATCGCCTCGGGGGCGGTCGTCGGACCCGACACGACGCTCGAGGATTGCGAAGTGGGGGAGGGTGCGGTCGTCCGACGGACCGATGCGACGCTGGCCGTCATCGGCGCGGGCGCCACCGTCGGTCCCTTCGCCTATCTCCGTCCCGGCACGCAGCTGGCCGCGCACGGCAAGATCGGCACGTTCGTGGAGACGAAGAACTCCACGATCGGCGAGGGCAGCAAGGTCCCGCACCTGTCCTACATCGGGGACACCACGATCGGTCGCGGCGTCAACCTCGGCGCCGGCGCGATCACCGCCAACTACGACGACCTGACCAAGCACCGCACCGAGATCGGCGACGAGGTCCACTCGGGCTCGCACAACGTGTTCGTCGCGCCCGTTAGGATCGGAGATGGCGCCAAGACCGGCGCCGGCGCGGTCATCCGCAAGGACGTCCCCGCCGGAGCGCTGGCTTTGAGCGTGACCCCTCAGCGCAACGTCGAGGGGTGGGTCGAGAACCACCGACCGGGCACCGCGGCGGCAGCAGCCGCCGCACGTGCACGGTCCGCACAGGAAGCGGACGATGGCGCGCAAGAAGAAGGCGACTGAGATCGAGCGGGACGACATCGCCCCCGGACTCGTCGTCAAGACGAAGAAGCGGCTCGTCGTCGCGGCGGGCAGCTCTCACCCCGAGCTCGCGCAGCAGGTCGCCGACGAGCTCGGCTCGTCGCTGGTCCCGACCGAGCACCGCACCTTCGCCTCGGGCGAGATCCTCACGCGGTTCGAGGTGTCGATCCGCGGCTGCGACATCTTCCTCATCCAGTCCTTCGGCCCGCCGGTCAACGAGTGGCTCATGGAGCTGCTCATCATGCTCGACGCGGCCAAGCGCGCGTCGGCCAAGCGCATCTCGGTGGTCGCGCCGTACTACCCCTACTCGCGGCAGGACAAGAAGGGGCGCGGGCGCGAGCCGATCAGCGCCCGGCTCGTCGCGGACCTCCTCAAGACCGCCGGCGCCGACCGCGTGATGAGCGTGGATCTGCATGCCGCCCAGATCCAGGGCTTCTTCGACGGACCCGTCGACCACCTGTTCGCCAAGCCGGTGCTGCTCGACTACTTCGAGAAGAGCCTGTCGCCGGAGGACCGCGCGAAGCTCACGGTCGTGTCTCCCGACACCGGACGCGTGCGCGTGGCCGACACATGGTCCGACAGCCTCGACGCACCGCTGGCGATCATCCACAAGCGCCGCGATCCGAACGTGGCCAATCAGGTCACGGTCAACGACATCGTCGGCAACGTGGCGGGGCGGGTGTGCCTGCTCGTCGACGACATGATCGACACCGGCGGCACGATCGTCAAGGCCGCGCAGGCGCTGAAGAACGACGGTGCCGAGCGCGTCATCGTCGCCGCCACCCACGCCATCTTCAGCGACCCCGCGAGCACGCGCCTGCAGGATCCGGCCATCGACGAGGTCGTGGTGACCGACACGGTGCCGCTGCCGCCCGAGAAGATCTTCCCCGGCCTCACCATCCTCCCGATCGCGCCGCTGCTGGCCCGCGCGATCAAGGAGGTCTTCGAGGACGGCTCGGTCACGAGCATGTTCGACGGCGCCGCGTAGGAGTTCCGAGATGGTCTCACCGCTCACCGAGGCCGATCTGGACGTCGCGCGCCCCTTCGCGCGCAGCGTGGACGACGTGGCGGCACAGCTGCGCACCGACGCCGGCGGCCTCACCGCCGACGACGCGGCCGCCCGGCTCGCGGTCGCCGGCCACAACGTGCTCCCGGAGCCCGCGCGCACGCCGGCGTGGCTGCGGTTCCTCGGTCACTTCAACGACACGCTGATCTACATCCTGCTGGGAGCGGCGGCGATCAAGGCGATCATGGCCGACTGGCTCGACTTCTGGGTCATCATGGCGGTCGCGATCATCAACGCCGTCATCGGCTTCCTTCAAGAGGGACGCGCCGAGAAGGCGCTGGCCGGCATCCGCGGCATGCTCTCCTCCGACGCCCAGGCGCGCAGGGACGGTCGCTGGGCGACGATCGCGGCCGCCGACCTCGTCCCCGGCGACGTCGTGCGACTCGCGCCCGGAGACAAGGTGCCCGCCGACGTCCGCCTCATCGAGACCCATCAGCTGCGCATCGAGGAGGCGGCGCTCACCGGCGAATCCGTGCCGTCGTCGAAGGCGACCTCGCCGGTCGCCGAGGACGCCGGCGTCGGGGACCGTGCGTCGATGGCGTTCTCGGGCACGATCGTGTCCGCCGGGCAGGGCCGCGGGATCGTCACGGCCACCGGCGCGTCGACCGAGATCGGCCGCATCCAGACGCTGGTCGGCGAGGCGGGGTCGCTCCAGACGCCGCTGACGAAGCAGCTCGCACAGTTCGGCAAGGTGCTCACCCTCGTCATCCTCGGGATGGCGGTGCTCATGATGCTCATCGGGCGCTTCGTCCACCGCATGCCCGTGGGCGAGCTCGTCTCGGCGACGATCGGCTTCGCGGTCGCGGCGATCCCCGAGGGCCTGCCCGCTCTTGTCACCATCACCCTCGCGATCGGCGTGCAGCAGATGGCGCGCCGCAACGCGATCACCCGCAAGCTCCCCGCCGTCGAGGCGCTCGGGTCGGTGACCACGGTGTGCTCCGACAAGACGGGCACGCTCACCCGGAACGAGATGACCGTGCGGCGGCTGATCACCCCCGTCGGGCGGTACTCCGCAGCGGGACTCGGCTACGACCCCGACGGTGCGATCATCCCCGAGGGCGGCGACGGGCTAGCCGGCGGAGAGGACGCGGGCACGGCCCAGGCGGGCGCGCTCGGGGGCGACGTGCGCGCGCTCCTGGCCGTCGCCGACCTGTGCAACGACGCCCACATCGTCCGCGCGGAGGACGGATCGGGCTGGACGCTGGTGGGGGAGCCGACCGAGGGCGCGCTGAAGGTCGTCGCGATGAAGGGTGGCGTGCGACCGGAGTCCCGACCGCGCCGCATCGGCGTCGTCCCGTTCGACTCGGCGAACAAGTTCATGGCGACCCTCAACGAGTCCGCCGACGGCGCCCGGGCGATCCTCGTCAAGGGGGCCCCGGACCGGCTCCTCGATCGCTCGCTCACCCAGCGGGGCACGGGCGGCAGCGAACCGCTCGACCGCGTCTTCTGGGAGAGCGCGATCGACGAGCTCAGCGGCGAGGGGCTCCGGGTGCTCGCGGCCGCCCGCACGCCCACCCGCTCGGACCGGCTGGACATCGACGACCTGGTGGACCTCGAGTTCCTCGGGCTCTGGGGGATCCTCGACCCGCCGCGCCCCGAGGCGATCACCGCGATCGCCGACTGCCACCGCGCCGGCATCCGGGTGAAGATGATCACGGGCGACCACGCGGGGACGGCCCTCGCGATCAGCCGGGAGATGGGGCTCGCCTCCGGCGACGACGTGCACGTGCTCACCGGCGCCGAGCTGGAGGCGATGAGCCAGGAGCAGCTGAAGGCCGTCGCCCGCGACGTCGACGTCTACGCGCGCACGAGCCCCGAGCACAAGATCCGCATCGTCCGGGCGCTGCAGGCGCACGGCGAAGTCGTCGCGATGACCGGCGACGGGGTGAACGACGCCCCCGCGCTGACGCGCGCCGACGTCGGCGTGGCGATGGGCATCAAGGGCACGGAGGCGACGAAGGAGGCGGCGGAGATCGTCCTGGCCGACGACAACTTCGCCACGATCCGCAGCGCCATCCGCGAGGGGCGGCGCATCTACGACAATCTGCGCAAGTCGGTGGTCTTCCTGCTGCCGACCAACGGCGCGCAGTCGCTCGTGATCCTCGTCGCGATCGTGTTCGGGCTCACGCTGCCGCTCACCCCGGTCCAGGTGCTGTGGGTCAACATGGTGACCGCGGTGACCCTGTCGCTCGCGCTCGCCTACGAGCCGGCGGAGAAGGGCATCATGGATCGCCCGCCGCGAGCAGCCGGCGGCACGCTCATCAACGCGCGCGAGCTCGGATTCGTGCTCATCGTGTCGCTCCTCATCGGTGGTGCGACCCTCGCGGTGTTCTGGCTCGCCACGGTCGGAGGCGCCCCCGTCGAGGTCGCACGCACCCAGGCGGTGGCGATGCTCGCGCTCGGGCAGCTCGCCTACCTGCTCAACTGCCGCTTCCTCGGGCGCTCGAGCTTCACGGTCGACGTGCTGCGCGGCAACCCCGTCGTATGGTGGTCGGCTGCGGCGCTGATCGCCCTGCAGCTCGTCTACACCTATGTGCCGTTCATGAACGGCCTGTTCGGATCGAGCCCGTTGAGCGTGACCGGCTGGATCGCTCCCGTCGTCCTGTCCGTCGTGATCTTCGTGGCCGTCGAGGGGCTGAAGGCGCTGCGTCGACGCACCGCGTGACGGTCGTCTCCCTGGCGTCCGGGAGGTGGCGTTTCCTCCCCAGGTGGGGTGACGTCGGGGTTGTCCACAGGAAGCGGCCCTGACCGGGGCTTTGTCGGTGTCGGTGTCGGTGCCTCCGGGAAGGATGGAGGCATGACGAACACCGCTGCGCTCCGCCCGGCGACGTTCGGGGTGGATGCGGTGGTCGAGGAGCTCGTCGAGATCCGACGCGGGATGGCGGCGCTGCAGGCCCGCGAGGCGGCGGTTCTGGCGCGGGCCGTGGAAGTGGTGCGGGCGCAGGACGATCCGCCGGGACCGTCGGAGGTGCGGGATGTGCCGCTGCGGTCGATGGCGGCGCAGCTCGGCGTCGCGCTGCGGGTGTCGGATCGGACGGTGCAGCGGCAGCTGTCGAACGCGGTGGTGCTGACGGAGCGGTTCCCCGCGGCGTGGGCCGCTCTCGCTGCCGGGGACGTCTCGGGGGCGCACGTGCGGGTGATCGTCGAGGCGGGACTGCCGATCGACGACGACGAGGCCCGCGCGGAGTACGAAGAGGGCGCGCTGCAGGTGGCCCGGCGGGAGACGCCCGGACGACTTCGGCCGGCGGTGCGGCTGCTCGCAGCGCGACTGCATCCGCTGCCGTTCGCGGAGCGGCACGCCGTGGCGGCGAAGGGGCGGTCGGTGTGGGTGCGCGACCTCGACGACGGCATGGCGGAACTCATCGCGACGCTGCCGGCGCATCTGGCGCACGGGATCCGCGACCGCCTCGACCGATACGCGCGGCGGGTCATCGACGGGCGCCGTGGTGCAGGTGATGATGCGGCCGTCGAGGCGATGTTGCTGGATGAGCCCACGGTGCACGACATCCGCGGGATCGATGAGGTCCGTGCCGACGTGTTCGCGGATCTCCTGCTGACCGGGCACGCGACGCCCGAGGTCTCGAACGCGTCGAACCCCGAGACGCACGCGATCGTCGCGCACGTGCAGGTCACCCTGCCCGTCCTCACGGCCGTCGGCGCCGGTGACGCGCCGGCGGAACTGACCGGCCACGCCCCGATCGACACAGCTACGGCATTGCGGCTGGCGGGCACCGCTACCGGGTGGGACCGGGTGCTCACCCACCCCGTCACGGGGAGCGTGCTCGCGGTGGACCGGTACCGGCCGTCCGATCAGCTGAAGCGGGCGCTACGGGTGCGGGACGAGCACTGCCGGTTCCCGGGCTGCCGGATCCCGACCCGGCGCTGCGACATCGACCACACCACCGCCCGCGAACACGACGGACCCACCGAGCTCGGCAACCTCGCCCACCTCTGCCGACGGCACCACACCCTGAAACACCACTCCGCCTGGCGGGTGAGACAGACCCCCGACGGGATCCTCCACTGGACCAGCCCCACCGGCAGGCACTACCCCGACCGGCCTGCGCGCACCCTCGTCTTCGTTCCCGACCCGGACCCCGGCCTCACCACCGACTCCGGCAGCGGCCTCGACCCGGGCACCGGTCCCGACGCAGCCCGCCGGCCTGGGCCGCCGGCATCGCCGCCGGGGCACCGTCCTGAACCGCCGTTCTGACGCATCCCGGCTCACTGCAAACGCATAGCCTCCACGAAGCTCCCTGCTGTGTCGGCGCCGCTAGCGTTGTCCATGCCCCCGGATCCGCCGGATCGGCCGGACACACCGGATGCGGTGGGGCACGACAGAAGGAGGACCAGTCATGATCCGCACCACCGCCGTTCCCCGCCAGCTGCGCGTCGGCGCCGCCGCGGCGTCCGTTCTGGGCATCGCCGTGCTCGCCGGCTGCGCCGGGACCACGTCCGCGAACACCGACGCCGGCAGCGGCGCCTCGAGCACCGACCAGGCTGCCGACACGACCGACACCGGCTCGTCGAGCGGGTCCGCCGCCTACACCGACGGCACCTACACGGCCGACGGATCGTATGCGACCCCCGAGTCGGTGGAGACCATCAGCGTCACCGTCACGCTCGCCGACGACATCATCACGGCCGTCGAGGTGACGGGCAACCCCACCAAGAGCGAGTCCGAGCAGTACCAGTCGCAGTTCATCGGCGGCATCCAGGACGCCGTGGTCGGCAAGGACATCGACGAGATCTCGGTCTCCCGCGTGGCGGGCTCCTCCCTCACCAGCGGCGGCTTCAACGAGGCGATCGACGCGATCAAGGCCGAAGCGGCCGCCTGATGACCGCGGGCGCCGACACGCGGTGGAGCTTCTCCGCGATCGGCACTGCGTGGGAGATCCAGACGGCGACGCCGCTTCCCGCGGCGATCCGTGAGTCGGTGAGGGATCTCATCGACGCCTTCGACCGCGACTGGTCCCGCTTCCGCGAGGATTCGCTCGTGACGACGCTGGCACGGGGCGGCGGCGCCGTCCCCACGCCGCCCGACGCGGCCGCGATGCTCGATGCCTATGCGGAGCTGTCGGCCGCCACCGCCGGTGCGGTCAACCCGCTCGTGGGCGACGCGCTGGCTGGGCGCGGATACGACCCCGGCTACGGCTTCATCGACCACGGCGCGCGCCCGGCGCCGGGGGACTGGACCAGCCGTCTCGAATGGTCCGGCGGACGACTCGGCCTGTCGTCGCCGGCGATGATCGATGTGGGCGCGCTCGGGAAGGGACGCCTCGTCGATCGCGTGCTCGCCGAGATCGCCCCGTGGGTCGACGGCCGAGTGGTCGTCGACGCCAGCGGCGACCTCGCCGTGCGCGGCGGGCCCGAGCGGGTCGGCCTCGAGCACCCCTACGATCCGCGTCGGGCGATCGGGGTCTGGGAGGTCACCGACGCCGCCCTCTGCGCCTCGGCGATCAATCGGCGCGCGTGGGGCGACGGACTGCACCACGTCCTCGACGCCCGCACCGGGCAGCCGGTGCGCACCGTCTCGGCGACCTGGGCCCTGGCCGCCGACGCGATGACCGCCGACGCCGTCGCCACGGCCCTGTTCTTCGAGGGCGGGCCCGAACTCGCCCACCGCTGGGGCGTCCACTGGGTCCGGATGACCACCGACGGCCGCGTGGAGTGGTCGCCCGACTGTAAGGCAGAGTTGTTCACGTGATCTCCTCCCTCACCGCCCTGTGGACGCGTCTCTACGGCGTCGTCGGCCGCGTGTCGATGTACCGGCTCGTCGTCCTCTCGCTCGTCGCGCTGGCCGCCATCGCCGTCGTGCTCTCCTTCTTCGGCGTGCTGGCGCCCACCGCGGTGGAGCTGCTGGCCGCCTGGGCCGTGCTCGGCGCCGCCTGCGCGGGAACCGACGCGGTGGCCCACCGGGTGCTCGGCAAGGCGTGGCGCTGGGAGTCGACGCTCATCACCGCGCTCATCCTGCTGTTCGTGCTCCGCCCCACCCTGGAGCCGCTCGGTCTCGTCGGCCTGGCGATCGCCGGGATCGTCGCCTCCGCCTCGAAGTACCTGCTCGCCTGGCAGGGCCGGCACGTCTTCAACCCCGCCGCCGTCGGCGCGACCTTCCTGACCGTGCTGAGCGTCTGGCTCCCCGACCTCGGATCCTCCGCGTGGTGGGTCGGTTCGCCCTACCTCGCCGCACCGGTCATCCTCGCTGGGCTCGTCGTGCTGCTGCGCACCGAGAAGGTGCGCGTGATCCTCGTCTTCCTCGTGATCGCCGTCGTCGTCGGCTTCGCCCGCACGGTCAGCCAGTACCAGAGCGCGGGACTCGACTTCGATGCGGGCACGGTGTTCTGGCAGCTGCTGTGGTCCTCGCCGTTCCTCTTCCTCGGTGCCTTCATGCTGTCCGAGCCGCTCACGCTGCCGCCGCGACGGTGGCAGCAGTTCGCGGTCGCCGCCGTGGTGGGGGTGCTGGCCGGATGGCCGATCGACCTCGGAGAGGTGAGCCTGGGACAGGAGCGCGCACTCCTCGTCGGCAACCTCCTCGCCTTCGCCTTCGCGTTCCGCTCCGCCGTGCGCCTCACCCTCGTCGAGCGTGTCGCCCTCACGCCGACCGTGCGCGAACTCGTGTTCCGCGCCCGGCGGGGCTTCCGGTTCGCGGCCGGACAGTACCTGGAGCTGGAGGTCGCCCACCCCAAGCCCGACGCCCGCGGGACGCGGCGCGAGTTCAGCATCGTCTCGGCGCCCGAAGAGCTGCCGACGGTCCGCATCGCGCTCCGCGAAGGGTCGCAGTCGACCTACAAGAAGGCGCTCGCCCTCGTCGAGCCCGGGCAGTCGCTGCCGGTCACCGGAGTCTGGGGCGACTTCGTGCTCCCCGCGAAGCCCTCCAGCCCCGTCCTCATGGTCGCGGCCGGCATCGGAGTCACGCCGTTCGTCTCGCAGCTGCGGCATCTGCGTCTGGCCCGCGAGGACCGTGACGTGGTGTTCGTCTACGTGGCATCGGGGAGCGAGGAGCTCGCCTTCCGCTCCGAGCTGGAGGACTCCGGCATCCCCGTCATCGTCTTCACGCGCGACCAGCCCGACGCGATGCCCGCGCACTGGCGCTGGGCGCGCGGCGTGCGGCTGGACGCCGAGGGGCTCCTGCAGGTCGTCCCCGACATCGCCACGCGCCACGCCTACATCTCGGGCCCTCCGGGACTGATCGCCGAGCTCGCGCCGGCGCTGGACAAGGCCCGGTCGATCACCACCGACGCCTTCTCCGGCTACTGAGCGCGACCGTCGGCCGCTCCTCAGGCGGGATCGGCCGGGCGGGCCGGGAGACGGACCTCGAACGTGGTCGACCCCGGCCGGCTGTCGACGGTGATCGTGCCGTGGTGGGCCGCGACGATCGCCTTCACGATCGACAGGCCGAGTCCGGTGCCGCCGGTCTGACGCGCGCGGGACGAGTCGGCGCGGGCGAAGCGCTCGAACAGCTCGTCGGCGACCGCCGGGTCGACGCCGGGGCCGTCGTCGTGCACGCGCAGCACCGCGTCGCCGCCGTCGAGCGACACCGACGCCGTCACCTGCGTACCCGCCGGGGTGTGCACGCGCGCGTTGGCGAGCAGGTTCGCCGCGACCTGATGCAGCCGCGCTCCGTCGCCGGCGACGACCACGGGCTCCTCGGACACGTCGACCCGCCAGGTGTGGTCGGGCCCCGCGACCTGGGCGTCGGCGGCGGCGTCGATCGCGATGCGCGTGAGGTCCACCGCGCCGTAGACGAGCTCCTTGCCCTCGTCCAGCCGCGCCAGCAGCAGCAGGTCCTCGACGAGCGTGGTCATCCGCAGCGAGGCGGCCTGGATGCGCTCCAGCCCCTGCTCGGACTGCTGCGCGGCCGCCTGACGCTGGTCATCGGTGTCGTGGGGGCGCTGCAGCGATCGAAGGGACAGCTCGGAGTACCCGCGGATGGCGGCGAGCGGGGTGCGGAGCTCGTGACTCGCGTCGGCGACGAAGGCGCGCATCCGCTCCTCGTTGCGCTGCCGCGCCGACAGCGACGTGTCGACGTGGTCGAGCAGGGTGTTCAGCGCCGCCCCCACGCGGCCGATCTCGTCGGAGGCGTCGGCCTCGGCGGCCGGCACCCGCTCGGTGATGCTGACGTCGCCGGAGTCCAGGGGCTGCGAGGCGACGCGCGCCGCGGTGTCCGCGACGACCCGCAGGGGCTTCAGCGCCTGCTGGATCACGACCGCGATGACGGCGGCGAGCACGAGCAGGCCTCCGAGGGTGAGCAGGGTCACCGTCGTCAGGATCTGCGCGACCGTCGAGGCCAGCTCCGAGGTCGGCATCCCGACGGCGATGTACCCGCCCGACACCGTGCCCTGCACCCGGATGCGGTAGTCGCCGGCGCCGGCGACCGTGGCGTCGCCCCAGCCGAGGCGGTCCACCGACTGGAAGCTCGTGAGGACGCCGCGCACGTCATCGTCCGAGAGCGCGACGGCCACCTCGTCGTCGCTGACGTATGCGCCCGTCGTTCCCGACAGGTTGCTGACGATGAGCAGCGTGCCGACCTCCTGGCGGCCCTCGTTGAGGATCTCCGCCGCACTGCCGGTGGGCGCCAGGTGCATGCGCTCCGCCGCCGAGGTCACCTGCGCGTCGAGGTTCTCCACCATGATCGAGCGCAGGATCGTGCCCGTGGCGAAGCCGATCGCGAGGAGGATCAGCGCCACGAGCGACACGACGGCCACGATGAGCCGCGTCTGCAGGCTCCAGCGGTGCCGGGGGAGCGTGGTGGGGGCGTCGGTCATCACTGCGGGGCTTTGATCATGTAGCCCACGCCGCGGACGGTGTGGATCAGGGGCTCACGGCCCGCGTCGATCTTCTTCCGCAGGTACGAGATGTAGAGCTCCACGACGCTCGAGCGGCCCCCGAAGTCGTAGTTCCACACGCGGTCGAGGATCTGCGCCTTGGAGACCACGCGGCGCTGGTTGCGCATCAGGAAGCGGAGCAGCTCGAACTCGGTGGCCGTCAGCTCGATCTGCGCCTCGCCGCGCTCGACCTCGTGCGAGTCCTCGTTCAGGGTCAGGTCGCCCACGCGCAGGATCGGGTCGGCGCCGCCGGCGGTCGCGCTGCCGGCGCGGCGCATGAGTCCGCGCAGGCGTGCGACCACCTCCTCGAGGCTGAAAGGCTTCGTGACGTAGTCGTCGCCGCCGGCGGTCAGCCCCGCGACGCGGTCGGCGACCGCGTCCTTCGCGGTGAGGAACAGCACCGGCACATCGTTGCCCCCGTGGCGGAGGCGCTGGAGCACGGACATGCCGTCGAGGTCGGGCATCATGATGTCCAGCACGAGCGCATCGGGGTCGAACTCGCGCGTGGCCGTCAGGGCGTCGTACCCCGAGCCCGCGGTCCGCACCTCCCAGCCCTCCATCCGCAGCGCCATGGAGAGCAGATCGGTGAGCATCTGCTCGTCGTCGACGACGAGCACGCGCAGGGGTGAGCCGTCGGGGCGGCGGAGGGCGGGTGCGGCGGCGGGTGCGGTCATGGCTCCCATTGTGTCCCTCCGGCTATGCGGTTCCTATGGGAAGACCTATGCGTCCTCTGTGAAAGCGGGGGCGTCGTCGCCCCCTCGCTCATAGCGTCCCCATACCTCCCGCAGACCGCGCGCAGAATCACGCTCCCTAGCGTCGGGATGCCGGATGTCGATGCCGGTGCGGCCCGACCGGCCGTCGAGAAGGAGACCCATGTACTGGACGTACCTGCGCCGTGAGCTGTCCGGGCGCAAGAAGCAGACCACCATCGTCGCGACCGGCCTCGCCATCGCCATCGCGCTCGTCATCGTCGTCAACGCGCTGTCGGCGGGCGTGCGCGACGCCCAGGCCCAGGCGCTCGAATCCGTCTACGGCGTCGGCACCGACCTCACGGTCTCGGGCGCGCAGGCCGAGCCGGGCGAGGGCGGTCGCGGCGGTCCGCAGTTCGACTTCGACGACGACGAGGGCACGACCTCCGACGACGGGACGACGAGCCTCAGCCAGTCGCGTCTCATGACCGATTTCCTCCGCGGCACCATCGACGCCGCGACCCTCGACACGGTGACCGGCATCGACGGTGTGGCCGCGGCCTCCGGCGCGCTCAGCCTCACCAACACGACCTTCGACGGCGAGCTGCCCCAGCGGCCGGACGCCGCGACGGAGGGCGGAGCGGACGCCGGCCAGGCACAGCCCATGCCCGAGGACGGCGAGGGCGGCATGGGCGGATTCGGGGGCGGATCCTTCACCGTCGACTCGTTCACCGTCCTGGGGGTCGAGGCCGCCGACACCGCCGTGGGGCCGCTGTCGGCCGTCGAGGTCACCGAGGGTCGCGCGCTGACCGACGCCGACGCCGGTGCGGACGTCGCCGTCCTCGACGCCTCGTACGCGACGAGCGCCGATCTCGCCGTCGGCGACACCACCGACGTCGGAGGCACCGCCTTCGAGATCGTCGGCATCGTCGCGTCCACCTCCTCCGAGGCCGACACCGCGGCGAACGTGTACATCCCGCTCGACGTCGCCCAGGACCTCTCGGGCGCGGGGGACGTCGTCTCGACGGTCTACGTGCAGGCGGCCTCCAGCGACCAGATCGCGACCGTCCAAGCCGCGCTCGAGGAGGCGCTGCCGGAGGCGACCGTCAGCTCGCAGTCCGACCTCGCCGCCGACGTGTCCGGGTCGCTGTCGAGCGCCTCCTCGCTCATCACGAGCCTCGGCACATGGCTGTCGGTCATCGTGCTCGCCGTCGCCGTGGCCCTCGCGATCCTGCTGACCATGTCCGGCATCTCACGGCGCACGCGCGAGATCGGCACCCTGAAGGCCATCGGATGGTCCAACCGGCGCGTGGTCGGGCAGGTCGCCGGCGAGTCGGTGGTCCAGGCGCTCATCGGCGGGGCCGTCGGCATCGTGCTGGGGCTCGCCGGCGTGGTAGCCGTCAATCTGATCTCTCCCACGATCTCCTCGGCACCCGCGGCCGAGGACGCCCTCGGACAGGGCGGGCCCGGCGGCATGGGCGGCATGGGCGCGTTCGGCGCCCAGCTCGGCCAGACCTCCGCCGACATCGTCCTGAGTGCGCCGCTGTCGGTGGGCATCATCCTGCTCGCGCTCCTGCTGGCAGTCGCCGGCGGCCTCGTGGCCGGCGCCTTCGGCGGATGGCGCGCCGCGCGCCTGAGCCCCGCCGAAGCACTCCGCGCGGTCGCCTGACGACGGCTGCGCCCTCCTACGCCCATCCCACCCATCCGATCCAGGAGACGACGACATGACCCTCATCGACCAGAGCCCCGCCGACCCCGCCGCCACGCCGGAGGCGGCAGCCTACCGGCTGGCCGGCGTGGTGAAGACCTACGCGCAGAAGGGTCGCGTGGTGCAGGCCCTCACGGGAGTGGATCTCGAGATCGCGTCCGGCGAGTTCGTCACGATCCAGGGGCCGACCGGCGGCGGGAAGTCGACGCTGCTGCAGCTGCTCGGGGCACTCGACACCCCGAGCGCCGGACACGTGATGATCGGCGAGACCGACCTCGCCACGGCCTCGGCGACCGACCTCGAGCACGTGAGGGCCCGGGAGATCGGCTTCGTCTTCCAGGCGTTCAACCTCATCCCCACCCTCACGGCAGCGGAGAACGTCGACATGGGCCTCGAGCCGCTCGGGCTCGACCGCTCCGAGCGGGCGGCACTGGTGGCCGACGCTCTGGAGCGCGTCGGGCTCGCCGAGCGCGCCGACCATCGACCGGGGGAGCTCTCCGGCGGTCAGCAGCAGCGCGTGGCCATCGCCCGCGCCATCGCCAAGCGACCACGGGTGCTGCTCGCCGACGAGCCGACGGGCAATCTCGACGAGTCGATGCGCGACGACATCCTCGCGGTGCTCGAGCAGCTCAACGCGGAGGGGCTGACGCTCGTCGTCGTCACCCACGACTCCGCGGTGGCGCGCCGCGCGGGGCGCCGACTGCGACTGGACAAGGGGACGATCCGCGACATCACCCGCTGACGTGCGGCGACGTCCTCACCTCCGGGGCCGGGAGGGCGAGAGCAGGAACGCGAGGAGGAGCATGAGCAGCATCCCGATCACGGCGCCGAGGGTGTTCGCGACCAGGTCGCGGACATCGGCGACGCGCGCATCGAGGAACAGCGCCTGAGCGAACTCGATCGCGCCGCTGGCCAGCAGCCCCAGCACGGGAGCGGTCCACCAGCCGCGCACCCCGAACCACAGCACCGCGAAGATGCCGAGGGGCACGAACATCGCCACGTTGGCGCCGAACTCGACGCGGTCGAACGTGATCCAGGCCGTCGACTCGCGCTGGGCGAACCAGGCGAGCAGCCGGTCCAGGGCGGCCGCGATGTCGGAGCCGTAGGGACGGGCCCGCAGCGTCATCCACGCCACCGCCCACAGGTACAGCCCGGAGAGGATGGCGAGCACGACGCGCGCCGCCGCGCGATGCACGCGCAGCGCAGTGGACTCCTCGGCCGGCGCCGCCACGACCGCGGTCAGTGGGTGTCCTCGGCCTCGACCTCGGTCCGGTCGCCCGACCACAGGGTGTGGAAGGTTCCGGCCTTGTCGGTGCGGCGGTAGGTGTGGGCTCCGAAGAAGTCGCGCTGACCCTGGATCAGTGCGGCGGGGAGGCGCTCGGCCCGCAGCCCGTCGTAGTAGGCGAGGGACGACGAGAAGGCGGGGGCCGGGATCCCCGCGCCGGCGGCGACCTGGACGATCTCGCGCCACGCGTCCTGCGCGCGCCCCAGAGCCTCCACGAAGTACGGGGCCGTCAGCAGGACCGGGAGCTCCGGCGCCGCGTCGTAGGCGTCGGCGATGCGGTTCAGGAACTGCGCGCGGATGATGCAGCCGCCGCGCCAGATCTTGCTGATCGCACCGAGGTCGATGTTCCAGCCGTACTGGGCGGCGCCGGCGCGGATCTCGTCGAAGCCCTGCGAGTAGGCGACGATCTTCGACGCGTACAGGGCGAGGCGGACCTGCTCGACGAACGCGTCCGCATCGGCCACGGTGAAGTCCTCGGAGGAAGGGCCGGGAAGCCCTCCGGCCACATCGCGCTGCTCGCGGTGGCTCGACAGCGAGCGGGCGAACGTCGCCTCGGCGATGCCGGAGACCGGCACGCCCAGGTCGAGGGCGGTCTGCACGGTCCAGGCGCCGGTGCCCTTGGCCCCGGCCTCGTCGACGATCACGTCCACCAGCGGGCGGCCGGTGGCGGCGTCGGTCTGGCGCAGCACTTCGGCGGTGATCTCGATCAGGTAGGACTCGAGCTCGCCGCGGTTCCACTCGGCGAAGATGTCGGCGATCTCGGCGGGCGACTTGCCGGTGCCGCGGCGGATCAGGTCGTACGCCTCGGCGATCAGCTGCATGTCGGCGTACTCGATGCCGTTGTGCACCATCTTGACGAAGTGCCCCGCGCCGTCGTGGCCGACGTGGGTGACGCAGGGCTCGCCCTCGGCCACCGCGGCGATCGACGTGAGGATCGGGCCGAGCGTGACCCACGCCTCGTCCGGTCCGCCCGGCATGAGCGAGGGGCCGTTCAGCGCGCCCTCCTCGCCGCCGGAGACGCCCATGCCGACGAAGTTGAAACCGCGCTCGCGCACCGTCCGCTCGCGACGGATCGTGTCGGTGAACAGGGAGTTCCCGCCGTCGATGATGATGTCGCCCGGCTCGAAGACGTCCATGAGCGACGCGATGACCGCATCGGTCGGGCCGCCGGCCTTGACCATGATGATCGCCGTCCGCGGCTTCTGCAGCGACGCGGCGAACTCCTCGTACGAGAAGGCCGGGACGAACTCGGCCTCGGGGTGCTCCGCGATCAGCTCGTCGGTCTTGGACCTGCTGCGGTTGAAGACGGCCACGGTGTTGCCCTCGCGGGATGCGAGGTTGCGGGCGAGGTTGGACCCCATGACGGCGAGCCCCACGACTCCGATGTTGGCTGCAGGCGGGACCGCGACGGCTTCTGACACAGAGAACTCCTCGGAGAAACGGGGGAGGGAATCACCTCCCAGCGTAGTCCGCCCCGGCGTGTGGCGTCGCCGCGTGACGCGTCGGGCACGTCGTCGCGCGTAGTGTCTGAACCGACGGTTCCCCGGCGCGAGTCCGGGCGGGGCCGCGGGTGCGGACCGCGGCCATGGAGGAGCGGGTGTGAGCAGGATCGTGGTCATGGGGCCGAGCGGCTCGGGCAAGTCGCTGGTCGGGGCCGCTCTGGCGGCGAGGCTGGGCGCGCGGTTCGTCGACGGCGACGATCTCCATCCGCGCAGCAACGTCGCGAAGATGGCCTCGGGAAAGCCGCTGGACGACGAGGACCGGGCGCCGTGGCTCGACGCGGTCGCCCTCGTGCTGTCGCGAGAGGCGCCGGTGGTCGTCGCCTGCTCGGCGCTGCGGCGCGCGTACCGCGACCGCATCCGCGCCACGACGGCGGACGCCTGGTTCGTCGAGCTCGTCGTGCCGCAGACCCAGCTGCGCCAACGCGTGTCGCGGCGGGACCACTTCATGCCGGCGACGCTGCTGGACTCCCAGCTCGCGACCCTCGAGCCGCTCGCGACCGACGAAGCGGGGGCGCGGGTGGCCAACGACGCCGACCTCGAGTCGGTGGTCCGCCGGATCGCGGCGGTGCGGGACGCTCAGTCCTTGCGGTAGCCCGCGCGCCCGAGCGACCACAGGGCGCCGAGGGCGCCGAGGGTGGCGCCGACCGACATCAGGCCGATCAGCCACAGGAGAGCGTGCGACATCCAGCCGTAGTCCATGGGTCCTCCTCGGTCGGCGCAGGTCGGTGCGGGCGCGTCACCATCGTAGCGGGGGCGCTGGTAGACTCGGGACGTACTTCGGCGAGGGATGCTCCGGCATCCGTGATCGACGCGGTGAATCGGCTCAGAGATTCTGCCTGGCGGCTGTCCTGTGGCTTTCCTCACGCGCGGGCGTTCGAGTCGAATCCACCAGACCCCAGACCAGGGCCCGCGCACAGAGATGCGGCCCGCAAGGAGAATCACCATGTCGACTGAGACCGACACCAAGGTCATCGCCGAGACCCGCGAGAACTTCGGCAAGGGCTTCGCCCGCCGCCTCCGCGCCGCCGGCAAGATCCCCGCCGTCATCTACGGCCACGGCAGCACCCCGGTGCACGTCGCGCTGCCCGGCCACCAGGTCGCGCTGCTCGTGCGCCGCGCCAACGTCGTCCTCGAGCTCCAGCTCGACGGCAAGGAGCAGCTCACGCTGGTCAAGGACGTCCAGAAGGACCCGGTGCACCAGATCATCGAGCACATCGACCTCCTCGTCGTGAAGAAGGGCGAGAAGGTCCAGGTCGACATCCCCGTGCTCGTCGAGGGCGAGCCCTTCCCGGGCACCATCGTCAACCTCGACAACGCGACCGTGTCGCTCGAGGTCGAGGCCACCCACATCCCCGAGCACGTCGTCGTCGACGTCGAGGGTCTCGAGGACGGCACGCACATCACCGCGGCCGACCTGACGCTGCCCAAGGGCGCGACCCTCGTCACCGACCCCGAGACCCTCGTGGTCGCCATCGCGGTGCCGGCGGCGACGATCGCCGAGGCCGACGAGATCGAGGCGGCCGACGAGGCCGTCGCCGAGGAGCAGGCGGAGGCGGCCGAAGAGGCCGAGTGACCGTACCCCACGACGCCCGTCGCCGCCGATACTGGTGGCGGCGGGCGTCGTCGTCGGAAGGGACCCCCATGGCAGAGAGCTGGCTGGTCGTCGGACTGGGCAACCCCGGCCCCCGATACGAGGCGACCCGGCACAACGTCGGGCAGATGGTCGTCGCCGAGCTCGCGGCGCGTCGCTCGGAGACGCTGCGGGCGCACAAGGCCAATGCGCGCGCTGCCGAGTCGTGGCTGCGTCCCGGGGGACCGAGGCTCGTCCTGGCGACGCCGAACTCCTTCATGAACGTGTCGGGCGGCCCGGTCTCGTCGCTGGCCCGCTTCTACGACGTGCCCCCCGAGCGGGTGGTCATCGTCCACGACGAGCTCGACATCCCCTTCGACACGGTCAAGCTCAAGGTCGGCGGCGGCCACGGCGGCCACAACGGGGTGCGCGACGTCGCGAAGGCGCTGGGGACGGCGGACTTCCCCCGCGTGCGCGTGGGGATCGGCCGTCCGCCCGGGCGTCAGGATCCGGCGGACTGGGTGCTCGATCCGTTCTCGTCGACCGAGCGCGCCGCCCTGCCGAGCCTCATCGGCGACGCCGCCGACGCCGTCGAGCTGCTGGTGGACGAGGGTCTGCTCGCCGCACAGCAGCGCTGGCACGCCCCGCGCGCCTGATCGCGCCGCGGCCGGGTCGGGGGTGCCGTCCGGGGCCGGGCGCTCAGCCTCCCCGGCGGCTCAGGGGCGCACGGCGATGAGGGCGCCGCGCGCGACCGGCGAGGTCAGCGCCGCGACCGCGTCGGAGAACGGCACCGTGCGTCCGATCAGCCCCGAGAACAGGCCGTGGTCGGCGCGCTCGAGGAACCGGACGGCATCGAGCAGGTGCTCCGGACGGTATCCGCGCACGCCCCGGACCGTGAGCCCGCGCTCCACCAGCGTCGCGGCCGGCACCGCGCCGGATGCCCCCTCCGCGCTCTCGGCGAGGACGAGCACCGCCCCGGGACCGGCGCCCGCGACGGCGTCGGTCACCGCCTCGGGCGAGCCCCCGAACTCCAGCGCGACCCGGTAGCCCGCCGGGGCGCGTCCCGGCCGATGGGTCGACTCCGCCCCGAACGCGGGCGCCGGGGTGCGGCGATGCGGATCGGGGTCGACCGCCAGGACGCGCGCGCCGCGCGCCGCGGCCATCGCGACCGCGGTCAGCCCGACCGCGTCGCAACCCGACACGAGCACCGTCTCGCCGGAGAGGGGTCGCACCTGCTCGGCGGCGTCGAGAGCCGCTGCGGCGATGGCGGTCGCACACGCGGCGGGGGCGAACACCTCGGCCGGGATCCAGTCGCGCGCCCGCACGACCGCCGTGCCCGCGACCAGGTGCACGTGGGTCGCGAGCCCGCCCGACAGCTCCCAGCCGCGGCGCACGCGCTCATGGCCGTAGCGGCGCTGGTCGAGGCATGCCTCGGGGATGCCGTCCCGGCACATCTCGCACGCGCCGCAGTCGACGGTCGCCGCCCAGACGATGCGGTCGCCGAGGCTGAGCGGCACGCCGTCGACGGTGGTCGCGGGCGATCCGGGCCCGCACGCGACGATGCGACCCACCTGCTCGTGCCCGAGCACCTGCGCGGCGGAGGCGGGCCGCTCGCCCAGGGCCGTGCGCAGATCCCGCTCGCACACCGTGGCGAGCTCGACCTCGACGAGCAGCTCCCCGGGACGGAGGGTGACCTCGGTCACCGCGATCCGCTGCAGCGGCAGATCGGCCCCCAGGAAGGCGATGGCCTCGGCGGCCGGCTCGAGGACCACGCGGACGCCGGTGGCGGTCTCCATCGTCGTCCGCCGGTGCGTCGTCACACCGCCCATGGTCCGCGCCTCTCGATCCTGCCCCGCGGGTGCGGGAGGACGCCACGTTAGGCAGGCCGCGTGACGCGCGAGTGAACGCGGAGCGGATGCCGGGTGTCGTGCGCCCGACCGGTCGGCGTGTCGGGGGTCCGCCCTAGACTGGAGGGATGACAGTCGCCGGGATCGTGCGCGCCCTCGTGCAGTCGGAGCCGTTCGCCGAGGTGCTCCGCGGGAGCCGCACCGACACCGACTTCTCCCTCGTCACCGGTCTCGACGCGCCGCTGCTCGCCGCCCTGGTCTCGGCCCGTGCGACCGCGGCGGAGGCGGGCTCGCCTCCCGCGATGCTCGTGATGGCCCCGACCGGGCGCCGCGCCGAGAGCGTGGGCGCCGCGCTGGAGTGCCTGCTCCCCGACGCGACGGTGCTGCACTTCCCGGCGTGGGAGACCCTGCCGCACGAAAGGCTGAGCCCGAGTCCCGAGACGGTGGGACGGCGGCTGGAGGTGCTCCGCCGGGCCCACGCGTGGGACGGGTCGGCGCCCCTGATCGTCGTGGCCTCCGTCCGTGCGGCCCTGCAGCCGATCGCCTCGGGACTCACCGATGCCGGCGCGATCGAGCTGGTCGCGGGCGAGCGCGGGCACGAGCGGGACGACGTCGTGCGGCGCCTCGTCGAGCTCGCGTATCAGCGCGTCGACATGGTGTCGCGCCGAGGCGAGTTCGCGGTCCGCGGCGGCATCCTCGACGTCTTCCCCCCGGTGGCCGATCACCCGCTGCGGGTCGAGTTCTTCGGCGACGAGGTGGAGCAGATCCGCGCGTTCTCGGTGGCCGACCAGCGCTCGCTCCCGGGCGATGTCGCATCGGTCACCCTCATCCCCAGCCGTGAGCTGCTGCTGACCGCGGGCGTGCGCGAGCGCGCCGCGGCGCTGCGCGACCGCTTCCCGGGCCTTCGCGGGATGCTCGAGAAGATGAGCGAGGGGATCCCCACCGAGGGCATGGAGTCCCTGCTCCCGGTCGTCGCCGACGCCGTGGTCCCGCTCATGGACTACCTTCCGCGGGGAACGGCCGCGGCCCTCCTCGATCCGGAGCGCTCCGTCACGCGCGCCATCACGCTCGGCGAGACGAACCAGGAGTTCCTCGAAGCCGCGTGGAGCGCGGCCACGGCGGGCGCCGACACGCCCGTGGACCTCGGTGCGGGCGACTTCCTCACCCTCCCTGCCCTGCGCGAGGCCGCCCGCGAGCGCGGGGGCGTGTGGTGGACTCTGAGCGGGTTCGACTCGGGCGATGCGGATGCCGAGGCGGAGGGCCTCGTCGAGTCCTCCGGCGCCGTGCGGGTGACCGCCGCGCCGGTGCCCTCGTTCCACGGCAACGTCGAGGGGGCGACCGGTCATGTCGCCCAGCTCGTGGCCGACGGCTGGCGCGTGGTGATCGCCTCGGGCGGCACGGGACTCGTCGACCGGGCCCGTGACGTGCTGGCCGAGCGCGGCGTGCCGGCGCGCACGGCCCAGGACCTCGCCGACGCGCCCCCGGCGGGCATGGCGACCGCGGTCGTGGCGACGCTCGAGGCCGGGTTCCAGGACGCCGGCGCGCGACTGGCCGTGCTGACCGAGAGCGAGTTCTACGGCCGCACGATCGGCGCCGACTCGCGCGTGGTCAAGAAGCTCGCGTCCCGCCGGCGCAATGTCGTGGACCCCCTCCAGCTCAAGCCCGGCGACGTGGTCGTGCACACCACGCACGGCATCGGGCGCTTCGTCGAGCTGGTGCAGCGCGAGGTCTCCACCGGCGGGCGCAACGCCGTGAAGACCCAGCGGGAGTACCTCGTGCTCGAGTACGCGCCGTCCAAGCGCGGCTTCCCCGGCGACAAGCTCTTCGTGCCGACCGATCAGCTCGACCAGCTGTCGCGGTACGTCGGCGGCGAAGCCCCCACGCTCTCCAAGATGGGCGGCAGCGACTGGGCGGCCGCCAAGGGCAAGGCGCGCAAGGCGGTGCGCGACATCGCGGTGGAGCTCGTCAAGCTCTATTCGGCGCGCATGGCGGCGAAGGGCTACGCGTTCGGACCCGACACGCCGTGGCAGCGCGAGCTGGAGGAGGCGTTCCCCTTCGCCGAGACCCTCGACCAGCTGCAGACCATCGATGAGATCAAAGCCGACATGGAGCGGCCGATCCCGATGGATCGCCTGCTCAGCGGCGACGTCGGGTTCGGCAAGACCGAGGTCGCGGTGCGGGCCGCGTTCAAGGCGATCCAGGACGGCAAGCAGGTCGCCATGCTCGTGCCGACCACCCTGCTCGTCAAGCAGCACCTCGAGACGTTCACCGAGCGCTTCGCCGGCTTCCCCGTCAAGGTGCGTCCGCTGTCGCGCTTCCAGACCGACAAGCAGGCGCGCGAGACGATCGCGGGGCTCGCCGACGGCACGGTGGACATGGTCATCGGCACCCACCGCATCCTCACCGAGAAGGTGATCTTCAAGGATCTCGGGCTCATGATCATCGACGAGGAGCAGCGCTTCGGGGTCGAGCACAAGGACCAGCTGAAGAAGCTCAAGACGAACGTGGACATCCTCGCGATGAGTGCGACGCCCATCCCGCGCACGCTCGAGATGGCGGTCACGGGGATCCGCGAGATGTCCACGCTGCAGACCCCGCCCGAGGATCGCCATCCGATCCTCACCTACGTGGGACCGCGCGGCGACAAGCAGGTGGCCGCGGCGATCCGCCGCGAGCTGCTGCGCGAGGGCCAGGTCTTCTACGTCCACAACCGCGTGCAGTCCATCCAGCGCGTGGCGGCGCATCTGGCCGAGCTCGTCCCCGAGGCCCGCATCGCGGTCGCGCACGGGCAGATGGGGGAGCACGCGCTCGAGCAGGTCGTCGACGACTTCTGGGAGCGCCGCGCGGACGTCCTCGTCTCGACGACGATCATCGAGACCGGTCTCGACATCTCCAACGCCAACACGATCATCATCGACCGCGCCGACAAGTACGGGCTCAGTCAGCTCCACCAGCTCCGCGGCCGGGTGGGGCGCGGACGCGAGCGCGCGTACGCCTACTTCCTCTACGACGAGATGAAGCCGCTCAGCGAGACGGCCGCCGACCGCCTCGAGACGATCGCCGTCAACAACGACCTGGGCTCGGGCATGCAGGTGGCACTGAAGGACCTGGAGCTGCGGGGAGCGGGCAACCTTCTCGGGGCCGAGCAGGCCGGTCACATCGCGGGCGTCGGCTTCGACCTCTACCTGCGGATGATCGGCGAGGCGGTGGCGACCTTCCGGGGCGAGGAGACCGAGGGACCGGCCGAGCTGCGGCTGGAGCTGCCGGTCGACGCGCGCATCCCCGAGTCCTACATCGACAGCGAGCGGCTGCGGCTCGAGGCGTATCAGAAGCTGTCGGCGGCGGCATCGGTCACCGCGGCCGCCGACGCGATCGACCTGGTCGCCGACGAGCTCCGCGACCGCTACGGGGCGACGCCGCCCGAGGTGGACGGACTGTTCGAGGTCGCCCGTCTGCGCCGCCGCGCCGCCCAGTCGGGCCTGACCGACGTCGTCGCCATGGGGCCGAACCTCCGCGTCGCCCCCGCGCGCCTGCCGGACTCGCTGCGCGTGCGGCTGCAACGCCTCCACCCGAAGGCGAAGATCCTCTCCGGCGGCGAGGCGATGATCGTGCCGCTGCCGAGCGCGGGCGGTGAGCCGCTCGCCGATGCCGACCTCATCGCATGGACCCGGCAGCTGCTCGACCAGCTGTTCCCGCTGCCGGTGCCGGACAGCAGCGAGGCGGACGCGGCCCTTCAGGGATGAGCGGCTTCGCCGCCATCGGATTCGCTAGGGTCGGCACATGCGCCGTCGACTCCGGGTTCCCGCCGTCCTCACCGCGCTCGCCGTCCTCGGCTGTGCGGCGTCGGGGTGCGCGGCGCTGCGGCCCGTGTCGGCGCAGCAGGCGGGCGACGGCATCTGCACGCCCGTCACCGCGGGCGATCCGCGCGTCACGATCGGCACGACGTTCGTCACCGCGACGGTCGACGCGGAGCTCGTCGGTGTGGAGCTCGTCGAGGGCGACAACCTGGAGGTCGTCGGCTGGCGGACGCGTCCCCTGGTCGGCACCCTCACCGGCACGGCCCGCGGGTTCGACACGGCGGCCCCGGAGCACGCGATACCGGCCGGCACCGAGCGCCACGTCGAGGTCGGCTACGCCCTGATCGACCCCGCCCGCCCCGGGCGGGCCGACGCCGTCCGCCTCGCCTACCGCGCGCTCGGTCGAGACGGCCTCACCGGCGCGACCGGCGTCGAGGTGACCGTCGTGCCCGCGGACGAGAGCTGCGCGGCGTACTGATCGGGCGCCCGCACCGTGAGCACGCCGTCGGCATCGCTCTCGATCGCTGCTCAGCTCACGAGCACGCCGGTCAGATCACGAGCACGCCGGTCGCGATGAGCGTCGCGGCAGCGATCGCCCCGGCCGCCGCGACGGCGAACAGCACCCACTCGGCGGGGGAGAAGACCCGTTCCCCTCGCGAACGCCGCGCGGCCGCATACAGCACCGTGGCCGGCACGATGATCAGCAGCGACAGCAGCGTGTACTCCGCGCCGGCGGCGTACAGGAGGAAGCCGGTGTAGGCGGTCGCCAGCACCGCGACGACGAGGGTGCCGGCACGGCGCGCGCGCGACCGCCGCTCGGGGTCGGCCAGCGCGAGCTTCAGCGCGAACCCCGCGGTGAGGAAGTAGGGGATGAGGGCGAGCGCGCTCGTGAGGTTCAGTGCGACGTCGAAGGCGTCGGCGGCGAACAGCACCACGATCAGCAGCACCTGCACCAGCACGGTCGACAGCGTGAGCGCGCCGACCGGCACGTCCTTCGCGTTCGTGCGGGCGAACACCTGCGGCAGGTCGCCGGAGCGCGCGGCCACGAGCAGCACCTCCGCGGCCATCAGCGTCCACGACAGGTACGCCCCGAGGACGGCGACGACCAGCGCGGCGCCGATGAACACCGCGCCCCATCCGCCGACGACGGCCTCCAGGACCCCCGCCATCGAGGGCTGGCGCAGGGCGGCGATCTCCTCGCGGGGGAGGATGCCGTACGAGACGATCGTCACCGAGAGGAAGATCGCGAGCACCGACAGGAAGCCGAAGACCGTGGCCCGGCCGACGTCGGACCGCCGCCGCGCGTGACGGGAGTAGGCGCTGGCGCCTTCCACTCCGATGAAGGCGAAGACGGTGACGAGGAGAGTGGCGCGCACCTGCTCGTAGAGGACCGGGGCGCCGGCGCCGCCGGTGAGGTTTCCGGCGAAGACCTGCGGATCGAAGGCGAACAGGCACAGGAAAACGAAGACGACGATCGGGAGCACCTTGGCGACGCTCACGATCCGGTTGATCGCGGCGGCCTCCCGCGCGCCGCTGCGCACGAGCGCGTAGAACAGCCAGAGGCCGGCGGACGAGACGCCCACGGCGAGCACCGTGTCGCCCGCGCCCAGGGCGGGGAAGACGGCGCCGAGGGTCGACATGATGAAGACCCAGTAGAAGACGTTCCCCGCGCACGCGCTCGCCCAGTACCCGAACGCGGAGAAGAAGCCGGCATAGCGGCCGAAGCCGGCGCGCGCGTAGGAGTACACGCCCGCGTCGAGGTCGGGTCGTCGCAGGGCGAGGTGCTGGAAGACGAGGGCCAGCATCAGCATCCCGCCGCCCGCGATGCCCCAGGCGATGAGCGCTCCGGTGACGCCGGTCTCGGCGGCGAAGCGCCCCGGCAGCGAGAACACGCCAGCGCCGACCATGGAGCCGACGACGAACCCGGCGAGGGTGAGGGCCGACACCGTCGTCGTCGTGCGCTGCGGCGTCGAGGTCACGGGAGAGCTTTCCGGCTGGGGGAGAGGGCGAACCCTCACCCTACCGGCGCGGCGGGGACGCCTCGACGGACATGGCGCCGGCGGCATACGCTGGCGACATGCGATTCGAGCACCTCGGGGCGCAGCCCCGCATCCATCCCGACGCCGTCGTGGCGGCCACCGCCGTGGTCTCGGGGGATGTGACCATCGGGGCGGGCTGCCAGGTGCTCCACGGTGCCGTCCTCACCGCCGAGGGAGGTCCGGTGACCCTCGGCGAGCACGTGATCGTCATGGAGAACGCGCTGATCCGCGCGAGCGCCTCCCACCCGGTCCACATCGGCTCGCACGTGCTGGTGGGCCCCATGGCCAGCATCTCGGGGGCGACGGTCGAGGACGAGGTGTTCCTCGCCACCGGCACGCGCGTCTTCAACGGCGCCCGCATCGGAACGCACAGCGAGGTGCGCATCAACGCGGTCGTCCACCTGCGCACGGTGCTGCCGCCCGAGTCGGTCGTCCCGATCGGCTGGGTCGCCGTGGGCGATCCCGCCCAGATGCTGCCGCCCGACCGGCACGACGAGATCTGGGCGCTCCAGCACGATCTGGACTTCCCGGGCTACGTGTTCGGCCTGGACCGGGCCACCCCCGACCTGATGGTGCAGCTGACCGAGCGATACGGCTCGTCGCTGGCCCGCCACGCCGGCGACCGCCGCGTCGACGGCTGACGCTCAGCCGGTGTTCTGAAGCCCGGCAGCGACCCCCGAGACCGACAGCAGCAGCAGCCGCTGCCACTCCGGCGCGGCCGTCTCCTGCGACCGCAGCACGCGCAGCGCGCGCAGCTGCAGCAGCGAGAGCGCATCGACGTACGGGTCGCGCATCTTGACCGCGCGCTGGAGCACGGGACGGTTGGCGAGCAGCTCGTCGCCTCCGGTGATGCGGACGACCCAGTCGCGGGTCAGCTCCATCTCGTGCATCACGAGCTCGGCGAGGTCGTCCCGATCGCCGAGAGCGAGGTAGCGGCGGGCGATGCGCGTGTCGGCCTTGGCCAGGCTCATGCCGACGTTGTCGATCACGGTGCGCAGCAGCGGCCATTCCTCGTAGGCGCGGCGCAGCAGCTCGACGTCGCCGACGGCCTCCAGGGCGGTGCCGAGGCCGAACCAGCCGGCCAGGTTGATGCGCGCCTGCGACCACGCGAACACCCAGGGGATGGCGCGCAGGTCCTCGAGCGACTCCACCGACAGGCCGCGGCGCGCCGGACGGGACCCGAGGGCGAGCAGCCCGATCTCCTCCATCGGGGTGACCGTCGCGAACCACGGCGCGAAGCCGGGCGCCTTGACGAGCGAGAAGAAGCGCTCGCGCGAGGCCCTGTCCATCGTCGCGGCGACCTCGGCGAAGCGGGCCGCCGCCTCTTCGTTGCGCCGCTCGATCGAGGGCGCCGAGGCCAGCAGCACCGCGGCGGCGACCTGATCGATGTGGCGCATCGCGATGGCCGGGTCGCCGTAGCGGGCGAAGATGACCTCGCCCTGCTCGGTGAGCTTGAACCGACCGTCGACCGAGTGCGGCGGCTGCGCCAGGATCGCGGAGTTCGCCGGGCCGCCGCCGCGTCCGAGCGCTCCGCCGCGCCCGTGGAAGAGCGTGAGACGGATGCCGGACTCCTGGGCCCAGGCGGCGATCTCCGCCTGCGCTTCGTAGAGGGCGAGGTTCGCCGCGACCGGACCGACGTCCTTCGAGGAGTCGGAGTAGCCGAGCATCACCTCGAGGCGGCGCCCGGTGGCCTCCAGCCGCGCCGCGAACTCGGGCTGCTCGACGACCTCCGCCATGATGCGACGCGCCGCCTGGAGGTCGGCGAACGTCTCGAACAGCGGGATGACGTCGAGCACCGGGGGGATGCCGCTGGAGCCCACGGCGTACCGCGCCAGCCGGTGCACGTTTGCCAGGTCCTGGGCGGACTGGGTGAAGGAGACGATGTAGCGGCCCGCTGCCCGCGGGCCGTAGCGCTGCTGCACCTGGGCGATGGTGCGGAAGACCTCGAGCACCTCCTCGGCCTGCGTGCTGAGGGCGCCGCCCGCCTCGCACTCCGCGAGCACCTTGGCGTGGACCGCGGAGTGCTGGCGCACCTCGAGCTCGGCGAGGTGGAAGCCGAAGGTCTCGACCTGCCACAGCAGCTGCTGCAGGTGGCCGTACGCCTGCCGGGCCGCCCGGGCGGCCACGAGCGAGTCCTGGACCGTCCGCAGGTCGGCGAGCAGATGCTCGGGATCGCGGTACGCCAGGTCGGCGTCGCGGCGCCGCGTGGCGGAGATCCGCCGGGTGATGAGGAGCATCGCGCGCTTGTGCGGCTCGCCGGTGGCGCGCTTGACCGCGTCCGCGCCGCCCTCCTCGTCGGCGGCTGTCAGGCGCTGCAGCAGCGCCTGGAGCGCGGCGCTCGGAGGAGTGGTGTCGGCGGCCAGCGTGAGGGTGCGGGCGACGCGGTCGGCGGTGCGCTCCAGGCCCAGGAGGATGTGCTCGGCCGCGATGGCCGCCGCCTTCTTCGTGACCGACGCCGTGACGAACGGGTTGCCGTCGCGGTCGCCGCCGACCCAGGTGCCCAGCCGCACGAACGGGCGGACGACCGGGGCGCGGTTGCCGGCGCCCGGTCCCTGCAGGGCGTCGTCGACGCGCCGGTAGACGTGGGGGACGGCCGTGTAGAGCGTCTCGTCGAAGACCGCCATGATCGCGCGGACCTCGTCGACGGGGGTCGGCTTCTCGGCCCGCAGCGGCGCGGTCCGCCACAGCGTGTCGACCTCCTCGATCATGCGTCGCTCGGCGCGGCGCTCGTCGGCGCCGCCGCGCAGGGCGGCATCGTGCTCGACGAGGAGAGCGGCCAGGCGGCGGATGCTGGACGACACCGCGCGACGGCGCGCCTCGGTGGGGTGCGCGGTGAACACGGGGTGGAAGCGCAGGTTCTGCAGCCGGTCGAGCGCCGTGTCGTCGCCCACCTCGCCGGCCAGCCGCACGAAGGCGGCGGCGACGGAGTCGGTGACGTCCTCCTTCTCGGGACGGCCGTCGCGCTCCTTGAGCACGCGGACCCGCTGGTGCTCCTCGGCGAGGTTCACGAGGTGGAAGTACACGGTGAACGCGCGCGCGACCTCGTCGGCGCGGTCGACCGAGAAGGACTCGGCGATCGCGGCTGCCCGCTCGAAGGCCTCCGGCGACTCGTCCGTGTAGGCGGCGATCGTCGCGGTGCGCAGTCGCTCGACGTCGTCGAAGAGGCCCGGCGAGCCGCTCTCGCGCAGCACCTGGCCGAGGATGCCGCCGAGCAGGCGGACGTCGGCGCGCATCCGCTCGGGCAGCTCCTGCTCGGCCTCGCCGCGTCCGACGAGATCGATCGCTTCGGTCCGGGTGAGTTCACGCATGACTCCACGGTAATGGCCCCACGTTTCGTGCTCGTCACGCGTTACGCTGGAGGAAGGTGTGCCGGGAAGTCTGGTCGGCGTCGTGCTCACCGACCCTGAAGGAGGCCCTGTGGCCTTGCTGCGCTCCGCCCGCTTCCCTGCCGTCCTCCTGCTGCTGGCCGCCGTCCTCGGCCTCGCCCTCGCGAACTCTCCCTGGGCAGACGGCGCCCAGGCGGCGAAGGCCACCTACCTCGGCATCCCCGGGATCGTCCATCTGTCCGTCGGCCACTGGATCTCCGACGGTCTGCTCGCCGTCTTCTTCTTCATCGCCGCGGTCGAGCTGCAGTTCGAGCTCACCAGCGGCCGTCTGAACTCGGCGCGCACGGCCCTCCAGCCGGCCATCGCCGCCGCCGGCGGCGTGCTCGTGCCGATCGCCGTCTATCTGCTGATCGCAGGCGGGACCGAGGGCGCCCGCGGCTGGCCGATCCCCACCGCCACCGACATCGCCTTCGCGCTCGGCGTGCTCGCGGTCTTCGGCAAGGGCCTGCCCTCGGCGCTGCGCGTCTTCCTGCTCGCACTCGCGATCCTCGACGACATCGTCGGCATCGTCTTCATCGCGGTCCTCTTCACCAGCGACGTCAACCTCCTGCTGCTCGCGTTCGCCGCGGTGGGGCTCGTCGCGTTCCGGCTGCTCAGCCGCGCGCTCGACACTTCCACGCGCCCGATCCTCATCGTCGCGCTCGTGATCGTCGCCGTCCTCGTGTGGTGGTGCGTCCTGACCTCCGGTGTGCACGCCACCATCGCCGGCGTCGCCCTCGGACTGGTGATGGCGCAGCAGCCCGCGCTGCGCGCGCGCCACGCCCTCGAGCCCTGGGTCAACGCCGTCGTGCTGCCGGTGTTCGCCCTGTCGGCGGCCCTCGTGGCCATCCCGCAGGTGTCGCCGGGAGCCCTGTCGCCGGCGTTCTGGGCCGTGACCGCCGCGCTGCCGCTCGGCAAGATCGTCGGGATCACCGTGGCGGGATGGATCGCCCAGCGCGTGGCGCACCTGCCGGGGGCGCCGCGGCTCGAGATCGGCGACCTCCTCGCGGCCGGTGCGCTGGGCGGCATCGGCTTCACCGTGTCGCTGCTGCTGGCCGAGCTGTCGTTCGCCGGCGACGCCGCGGTCCGCGACCAGGCGACCCTCGGCGTGCTGGCCGGTTCGCTCCTCTCGCTCGTTCTGGCCGCGATGCTCGTATCGTGGCGGGCATGGCATCACCGACGTCTCCTGATCCCGGCGGTCTGACCCCGGCCGGCACCGCCGGGCGCGACCGCCTCCCGCGCTCCGACGACCCGCTCCGTGCCGCCGCCGAGGCGATGCGGGCGGTGCGCGAGCACTGCGTGTGGAGCGCGCGCATCACCCACCGCGATCTGGTGCCCTACCTCGTCGAGGAGTCGGCCGAGCTCATCGACGCCGTCGAGGCGGGGTCGCGCGCCGACCTCCGCGAGGAGCTCGGCGACCTCCTGTGGCAGGTGCTGTTCCACGCGGCCGTCGCGGCCGAGGCGGGGGAGGAGCCGTTCGACATCGACGACGTCGCCCGCGGCCTCACCGACAAGATGGTCCGCCGGCATCCGCACGTCTTCGCCGACGCGGTCGCGACGACCCCCGAGGAGGTCCTCGTCCACTGGAACGCCGCCAAGGCGGCCGAGAAGCGCACCCGCACGAGCGTCCTCGACGGCGTCTCCCCGCACATGCCGTCGCTGGCGCTGGCCCAGAAGCTGCTCTCCCGCGCCGCCGCCGTGCCGGCGCTGCCCGCGCCGAGCGAGAGCGTCGGCGGGCCGGCGAGTGAGGAGGATCTCGGCGACGCGCTGCTGTCCCTCGTCGCCACGGCGCGCGCACGGGGATGGGACGCGGAGCGGGCGCTGCGCGAGCGGCTGCGCCGGCTCGAGGACGACATCCGTGGTGCCGAAGCGGCGCCGTCGTCCGCCGCGGGGCGGGCGGCCGAGACGGATCTGGGAAACTAGACCTGTGGCATCCGTGAACCCGCCGCGCGGCATGCGCGACTTCCTCCCCGCCGACAAGGCCCGCCGCGAGCGCGTGCTCGCCGTCATCCGCGACCGCTACCGCGCGCACGGGTTCGACGAGATCGAGACGCCGGTCGTCGAGGAGTACGCGCGCCTGCACGCGGGCATCGGCGGCGACAACGAGAAGCTCTCCTTCAGCGTCCTCAAGCGCGGGATGGATGCCGAGGCCATCCGGGCCGCCGCCGACGACCCCGCGGCGCTGTCGGACCTCGGCCTGCGCTACGACCTCACGGTGCCGCTCGCGCGGTTCTACGCCAGCCACCGGTCCGAGCTCCCCTCGGTGTTCCGGGCGATCCAGATCGCTCCGGTGTGGCGCGCGGAGCGGCCGCAGAAGGGTCGTTACCGCCAGTTCGTCCAGTGCGACATCGACATCATCGGCGACCCGTCGGCCCGCGCGGAGGCCGAGCTCCTCGTCGCGAGCCTCGACACCCTCGACGCCCTCGGGCTCGAGGGCGGAACGGTCCGCATCAACGACCGCCGCGTGCTCGACGGGATGCTCGACGCCTTCGGCTTCTCCCCGCAGGAGCGCCCCGGGGTCCTCATCACGATCGACAAGCTCGACAAGATCGGCCCCGCCGGCGTCGCCGACGAACTCCGCGCGCGCGGCGCGACGGCGGCCGCGGTCGACGCGTTCGAGGAGTTCCTCGGTCGCCCGGACGCCGCCGAGGACGAGCCCTTCGGCGCGGCGCAGATCCGCGGGGCGCTCCCCGAAGGGATCGCCGACGACCTGGTCGCCCTCCTCGTCGGCATCGGCGACGCGGTCGCCGCAGCCCGCCCCGCGGCGGGCGGGGTGCCCCTGCGCTTCGACCCGTTCCTCGTGCGCGGGATGGGCTACTACACCGGGACCATCTTCGAGCTCGCCCACCCGTCCGTCACGTACTCGCTCGGCGGCGGCGGGCGCTACGACGGGATGATCGGCCGCTTCCTCGGCCAGGACGTGCCGGCTGTCGGATTCTCGATCGGCTTCGAACGTCTGGTCGACCTCGTCGCCCTGGGCGAGGGTGAGCGGGCGGGCGCCGTGGTGCTCGTCCACGACCGCGACGTCCCGGTCGCCGAGCTGGTGGCCCTGAAGGCGGCGCTGGTGGCCGAGGGCGCCCGGGTCCGGCTCGAGCAGCGCACCAAGAACCTCAAGGCGCTGCTGGAGCGCGCCACGGCCGACGGGTACACCTCGTTCGCCGCGGTCGCGGCCGGTCAGCCGCGCGACGCGCTCGAGGTGAAGCCGCTCGGCTGAGCCGCCACCGGCGCGCAAGCCCGTGCCGGCGGCGAGCGGACACGGCGCCTTGACGGATCCCACGCGGGTGGCGACGCTGGGGGCATGACCGCACACGATCCGACGCCCGAGACCTGGCGCGCCGTCGACCGCTACTTCGCCGACACCCTCGTGGGCCCCGACCCCGACCTCGAGGCCGCCGTCGAGGCCCAGCGCGCCGCGGGGATGCCCGACATCGAGGTGGCGCCGGTCAACGGCAAGCTCCTCCACCTGCTCGCGCGGATGAGCGGCGCCCGGCGGGTGCTGGAGATCGGCACGCTCGGGGGCTACTCCACGATCTGGCTCGCGCGCGCCGTCCCCGAGGACGGCCGCGTGGTGACCATCGAAGCCGAGCCCGACAACGCCGCCGTGGCGCGCGCCAGCATCGACCGCGCGGGAGTCGGCGGCAGGGTCGACATCCGGATCGGGCGGGGCGAGCACGTCCTTCCCACCCTCGCCGGCGAGGAGCCGTTCGACCTCGTCTTCATCGACGCCGACAAGGAGTCCAACGCCCTCTACCTCGACTGGGCGGCGCGGCTCGGGCGCGTCGGCACCGTCGTCGTCGTCGACAACGTCGGACGGGGCGGCGCCGTGGCCGACGCCGGCACGACCTCCTCGCAGGTGATCGGCACCCGGAAGGGACTCGCGCTGCTGGGCGAGGACCCGCGCTTCGAGGCCACGGCCCTGCAGACCCTCGATGCGAAGGGGTGGGACGGGGTCGCGATCGCCCTCGTGGTGCGACCCGGCGAAGCGTGAGCGCGCTTTGATCCGGTGCGCCCCACTGTGGCACCCCTCCGGGCATCACTAGACTCGGGGACGGACCGACGACGCTCCGAGATCCATCCTCCACAAGCAAGGAGTCCCCTGTGGCACTGATCGAGGCTGTAGGCGCACGCGAGATCCTGGATTCGCGTGGCAACCCGACCGTCGAGGTGGAGGTGCTGCTCGACGACGGCATCGTCCAGCGCGCGGCCGTCCCCTCCGGCGCATCCACCGGCGCGTTCGAGGCGTACGAGCTGCGCGACGGCGACAAGAGCCGGTACAGCGGCAAGGGCGTGCTGAAGGCCGTCGCCGCCGTCATCGACGAGCTCGGCCCCGCCATCGAGGGCGTCGAGGCCAGCGAGCAGCGCATCGTCGACGAGATCCTCATCGAGACCGACGGCACCGAGAACAAGTCGCGCACCGGCGCCAACGCCATCCTCGGCGTATCGCTGGCCGTCGCGAAGGCCGCCGCCGACAGCGCGGACCTGCCGCTGTTCCGCTACATCGGCGGACCGAACGCACACGTCCTCCCCGTCCCGCTGTTCAACGTCATCAACGGCGGCGAGCACGCCGACAACGGCATCGACTTCCAGGAGTACTTCCTGGCCCCGATCGGCGCCGACACCTACGCCGAGTCGCTGCGGTGGGGCACCGAGGTCTACCACGTCCTCAAGGGCGAGCTGAAGGCCGCCGGCTTCGCGACGGGCCTCGGCGACGAGGGCGGCTTCGCGCCCGACCTCCCCAGCAACCGCGAAGGTCTGGACTTCCTCATGAAGGCGATCGAGAAGGCCGGCTTCGCGCCCGGCAAGGACATCGCCGTGGGCCTCGACGTCGCCGCCACCGAGTTCTTCGACAACGGCGTCTACACCGTCGAGGGCAAGGCCTGGTCGGCCGACCAGCTGACCGAGTACTTCGCCGACCTCGTCGCCAACTACCCGATCGTCACGATCGAGGACGCGCTGGCCGAGGACGACTGGGACGCCTGGAAGAACCTCACCGACGCGCTCGGCTCGAAGGTCCAGCTCGTCGGCGACGACCTCTTCGTGACCAACCCGGTCCGCCTGCAGAAGGGCATCGACCTCAGCGTGGGCAACGCCCTCCTGGTCAAGGTGAACCAGATCGGCACGCTGTCCGAGACGCTCGACGCGATCTCCCTCGCGACCCAGAACGGCTACCGCTCGATGCTGTCGCACCGTTCCGGTGAGACCGAGGACACGACGATCGCCGACCTCGCGGTCGCCGTCAACGCCGGCCAGATCAAGACCGGCGCGCCGGCCCGCAGCGAGCGCGTCGCGAAGTACAACCAGCTCCTGCGCATCGAGGAGGAGCTCGGCGACGCCGCGGTCTTCGCCGGTCGCGGCGCGTTCCCGCGCTTCAAGGGCTGAGCACACGCGGAGTGCCTGCCCGGCCCTCGCGCGCCCCGCGCGTAGGCTGAGGACATGACGAGAGAGGGAGCCGGACGCACTGCGCCGGCTCCCTCTTCTCGTGCCCGCCCGCCCCGCCGGGTGGACGTGCGCGACTGGGTCGGCGGCGTGCGGCTGTCGGCCTTCACGGGCATCATGCTCGGACTGGTGGTGCTGGCTGCGTTCGTGCTCGTGCCGAGCGTCGGGATCTACCTCGAGCAGCGGCAGCAGATCGCCGCGCTGGAGCGGTCCGTCGCCCTCGGCAAGGACGAGGTCGCCGCCCTGGAGGCGGAGCGCGAGCGCTGGGCCGACCCCGCCTACATCACCTCGCAGGCCCGGGAGCGGCTGTACTACGTCAAGCCGGGCGAGGTGGTGTACCTCGTCGACGACGACCTTCCCGACAGCGCGATCCCGCCGGAGCAGTCCGCCGTCAGCGACGAGGTCCAGGAGACGCGCAACGACTGGATGTCGCAGCTGCTGCGCTCGGTCGCCGGCGCCGGCGTCTCCCGCACCGCCACGAGCGCCGACTAGCGCGCGGGCCCGTCGGCGGGCGTCCAGATGACTGCCGGTACCCTGGAGGGGTGCCGCTGACACCCGCAACCGACGCCGACCTCGACACGATGCGCGAGCAGCTCGGCCGTCCCATGCGCGGCGTCGTGGGCATCGCGGCGCGCTGCGCGTGCGGCAACCCGACCGTCGTCGCCACCGAGCCGCGCCTGCCCGACGGCACCCCGTTCCCCACGTTCTACTACCTCACCCACCCCGGGGCGACCGCGGCCATGAGCGCGCTCGAGGCCACGCAGGTGATGCGCGAGCTGTCCGAACTGCTGTCCGAGGACGAGGACGTCGCCACGGCGTACGCCGCCGCCCACCGCGCCTACCTCGCCGATCGCGCCCACTACGGCGACGTGCCGGAGATCGAGGGCATCTCCGCCGGCGGGATGCCCACCCGCGTGAAGTGCCTGCACGCGCTCGCCGCCCACTCGCTGGCGGCGGGCGCCGGGGTCAATCCCATCGGCGACCTCGCGCTCGCGCGCGGCGACTGGTCGCCGTCGGTGTGCACGTGCGTCTCGCCGCGGGTGGCCGGATGAGGGCGCGGTTCGCCGCGGCGGCCGCCGCCTTCGCGCTGGTCCTCGTCGGAGCGACCGGCGCAGCCGCGGCGCCGGACGAGACGCCCGTCGCCGAGGAGGAAGCCGACCCGATCCAGTCGGCGCAGTACTGGCTCGACGACTACGGCATCCGCGACGCCTGGGAGACCACGCGCGGCGCGGGCGTGACGATCGCCGTGATCGACACGGGCATCGGGGAGGGGCCGGCCGAGTTCGACGGCGCAGTCGTCGGGGGCGCCGACTTCTCCGGCAGAGGCTCCTCCGACGGCCGCACGCCGGTCGGGGCGGTCGACTTCAACCACGGCAGCTGGGTCGGCTCCCTGGCCGCGTCGCGGGGGACCGGCGACGGCGCCGGCATGCTCGGCGTCGCCCCGGCGGCCAGGCTGCTGTCGCTGTCGGTGGGCTTCGGCGCATCCTCCGCCGTGCCGTTCGTCGATCAGGTCGCCGACGCCATCCGCTGGGCGGTCGACAACGGCGCCGACGTCATCAACCTCTCGTTCACGACGAACACCCTCGAGTGGGACGTGTCGTGGGATGCCGCGTTCCTCTACGCCTTCCAGCACGACGTCGTGGTCGTCGTCGCGGCCGGCAACCGCGGCAGCGGCACCGACGAGGTCGGTGCGCCGGCCACCATCCCCGGAGTCCTGACCGTCGGCGGCGTGGACCGCGAGGGCAAGGCCAGCGTGGAGGCCTCGACCCAGGGCATCTCCATCGGCGTCATGGCGCCCAGCGAGGAGCTGCTGGGCGTGTCGGCCGACGGGCAGATCATGGTGTGGAACGGCACGAGCGGCGCCGCGCCCATCGTGGCGGGCGTCGCCGCACTCGTGCGCGCGGCGCACCCGGACCTCGACGCCGACAACGTGATCAACCGCATCATCTCGACGGCGCGGTCCACGCCCGACTCGCGTGCCAAGCCCGAGCTCTACGGGCGCGGGCTGATCGATGCGGCGGCGGCCGTCTCGGCGCGCGTCCCCCGTGTCGACGAGAACCCGATGGGGAGCCTCTCGGAGTGGATCCGGCTGCACCGCCGCGCCGAGGCGACGCCGCTGCCGCAGCCCACCGTCGAGCCCGTGGACATCGAGCCGCTGCCCGCACCGGACGCCGCCACGCGCCCCGGCTCGCCGCTTCTTCCCAGCGCCGAGACCCTCCTCTACGGCACGGTCCCGCTCTCGGGTGCGACGCTGGCCGCTATACTGGTGGGGCTCGGCGTCACTGCTGCTGCCCGGCGAGTTAGATCGGCGCGCACCTCGCGCGTGCCGAGCCGTTGATTCAAGGAGCTCTCCTTCCTGTGACCAGCACTGAGACCAGCCCTGCCCTCCGTCCCGAGGCGAAGGCTGTGCCCAAGATCCTCATCGTCGGCGGCGGCTACGCCGGCTTCTACACCGCGTGGAAGCTCGAGAAGCACCTCCGCAAGGGCGAGGCCGAGGTCACGATCGTCGACCCGCTGCCGTACATGACGTACCAGCCGTTCCTCCCCGAGGTCGCCGCGGGCGAGATCGAGGCGCGTCACGTCATCGTGGGGCTCCGTCGTCACCTCAAGAAGACGCGCGTCGTCACCGCCAAGGTCACCGGCATCGACCACGCCACCCGCACCGCGACCATCACGCCCAGCGTGGGGGAGCCGTGGACCGAGTCCTACGACCAGATCGTCGTCACCGCCGGCGCAGTCTCGCGCACCTTCCCGATCCCGGGGATCGCCGACAACGCGATCGGCCTGAAGACGATCGAGGAGGCCGTCGCGATCCGTGACCGCATCCTCACGAACTTCGACCGGGCCGCGAACCTGCCGCCCGGACCCGAGCGCGATCGCCTCCTCACCGTGGTGGTCGTCGGCGGCGGCTTCGCCGGCATCGAGGTGTTCGCCGAGACGCGCGCGCTTGCGTCGTCGCTGCTGAAGGACTACCCGCAGCTGCGCTTCGAGGACACCCACTTCCACCTCATCGAGGCCATGGGACGCATCATGCCCGAGGTCTCGCTGAAGACGAGCGAGTGGGTGCTGAAGGACCTCGCCAAGCGCGGTGCCAACGTGCACCTCGAGACCCAGTTGACCGGCGCGGTCGACGGCAACGTCGAGCTGTCCACCGGCGAGGTCATCCCGACCGACCTCATCATCTGGACCGCCGGCGTCATGGCCAACCCGACCGTGGTGCGCGGCAGCGACCTGCTCGTCGAGGAGCGCGGCCGCATCCAGACCCGTCCCGACCTGCGCGTCGGAACGGCCGACGAGATCATCGACGGCGCGTGGGCCGCCGGCGACGTCGCCGCGGTGCCCGACCTCACCGGCAAGGGCGTGGGCGGCTACTGCGTGCCCAACGCGCAGCACGCGGTGCGTCAGGCCAAGCTTCTCGCGAAGAACCTCGTCGCCGTGCTGCGCGGCGAGGTGCCCCGCGAGTACATCCACCACAACCTCGGCGCCGTCGCCGGCCTCGGCCTCTACAACGGCGTCTTCCAGTCCGGCCGCATCGCCCTCAAGGGCTTCGTCGCCTGGGTGGCCCACCGCGGGTACCACGGCCTGGCGATGCCCTCGTGGGAGCGCAAGTGGCGCGTCGTCGGCGACTGGTGGCACAACTTCTGGCTGAACCGCGACAACGTGTCGCTGCAGACGGTGCAGAACCCCCGCTACGTCTTCGAGGAGTTCGCCGCGCGTCCGCGTCCGGCCGTGACCGAGGCTCCCGCGTCCGCGCCGATCGACCCGAAGAGCGTCGTCGCCGAGAAGGAGCCGGCCGCCAAGAAGCCGGCCGCCAAGAAGCCCGCAGCGAAGAAGGCGCCCGCCAAGGAGCCCGCCGCCGGCTGAGTCCCGGCTATCGTGGGGCGGGGCCGATGGCCCACGCCCCCGTAGCCCAATGGCAGAGGCAGGCGACTTAAAATCGCTTCAGTCTGGGTTCGAGTCCCAGCGGGGGTACCAGGACGCCGGCGCCCACCGTCAGCGCGCACAGGGTCGGACCGGAGTCTCATCGGGCGGAACACTCGGTCTCGCCTTCGCTCTCGCCCTAGGCTGGGGATCTGCGCTGCGAAGGAGCCTCATGAGCCTCGATCTGCTGAGCCCGACCCCCGTGGCGGCCGAGCCCTGGACAGACGCCGCCGCCTACTGGCGGGCGCGCACCGAGGCGGTGTCGTCGCTGTCGGGACCGGTGGCCAGCATCGACCTCGACGCCCTCCGCTACAACGCGCTGGACCTCGTGGTGCGCTCCAGTGGTGTGCCGATCCGGGTGGCGAGCAAGTCCATCCGCGTCCGGGAGGTGCTCGATGCCACCCTGGCGCTCGCGGGGTACCGCGGCATCCTCGCCTTCACGCTGCCCGAAGCGCTGTGGCTCGCCGAGACCCACGACGACGTCGTCCTCGGCTATCCCTCCGTCGACCGAGCGGCGCTGGCCCAGCTCGCCGCCGATGAGGCGGCGGCCGCGCGGATCACGCTGATGGTCGACGATCTCGCCCAGCTCGACGCCGTGGACGCGGCGGCGCCGCCCGCGACGCGACCGGTGCTGCGGGTGGCCATCGACGCCGACGCCTCGTGGCGAGCGCCCGTGCTCGGTCACATCGGCGTACGGCGCTCTCCCGTCCACGACGCCGCCGAGGTCGCGCGCCTGGCACGCGGGATCGCCGCGCGTCCGGGCTTCCGGCTGGTCGGCCTCATGATGTACGAGGCGCAGATCGCCGGCCAGCCCGATGCGACGGGCTCCGGCGATGCCGTGATCCGCTGGATGCAGGGGCGCAGCCGCCAGGAGCTCGTCGACCGCCGGGGCGCGATCGTCGCCGCCCTCCGGCAGATCGCGCCGCTCGAGTTCGTCAACGGCGGCGGCACCGGATCGCTCGAGATCACCGCCGCCGATCAGGCCGTCACCGAGACCACCGCCGGCAGCGGGCTGCTGGCCGGTCACCTCTTCGACGGCTACCGCGCCTTCACCCCGGCCCCCGCCGCGGCCTTCGCCCTCGAGGTCGTCCGCAAGCCCACGGCCGACATCGCCACGGTCCTGGGCGGAGGCTGGATCGCGTCCGGCCCACCCGTCGCATCCCGACAGCCTCTGCCGGTGTGGCCCGCAGGGCTGCACACGCTCGGACGGGAGGGCGCCGGCGAGGTGCAGACCCCGCTCCAGGGCGAGGCGGCCCGCTCGCTGCGGGTGGGCGACCGGGTGTGGTTCCGCCACGCCAAGAGCGGCGAGCTCGCCGAGCGCGTGGACCGCTACCACCTGACCCGCGGCGCCGACCTGGTCGGCGAGGCGGTCACCTACCGAGGCGAGGGGAAGAGCTTCCTGTGACACGACCCGGCGGCGTCTGGCAGAACTGGTCGCGCACCGAGCGCGTGCGCCCCCAGCGGGTGGAGTATCCGCCGACGGTGGCCGCGGTGCGCCGTTCGGTGGCCGCCGCCGCGGCCCGGGGCCTCGGGGTCAAGGCGGTCGGGGCGGGTCACAGCTTCACCGGGATCGCTGTGGCCCCCGGCGTGCTGCTGGAGCTCTCCGATCTACGCGGTCTCGTCTCCGTCGATCGGGAGCGGGCGCGGGTGCGCCTGCTGGCCGGCACCCGCCTGCATCAGATCCCCGCCCTCCTGGCGCCGTACGGCCTCGCGATGGAGAACCTCGGCGACATCGACCGGCAGTCGATCGCGGGGGCCATCTCCACCGGGACGCACGGGACGGGTGCGCGATTCGGCGGCATCGCGACGCAGGTGGTCGCCGCCACGCTTGTCACGGCAGACGGCGACCTCCTCACCGTCGACGAGGACGAGAACGCCGACCTGCTTCCCGCGGTGGCGCTCGGGCTCGGCGCCCTCGGCATCCTCGTCGACGTGACGCTGCAGTGCGTGCCCGCCTTCGTGCTGCAGGCGGTGGAGCGCCCCGAGCCGCTGGAAGAGGTGCTCGCCGGCCTCGATGCGCGCACGGCCGAGGCTGACCACTTCGAGTTCTACTGGTTCCCGCACACCGACGTCGCGCTCACCAAGACCAACACGCGCCTGCCCGTCGACGTCCCGACCGCGCCGCTGCGGCCGTTGACGAGGTGGGTCGACGACCTGCTCGTCGGCAACGCCCTGCACCAGGCGGTCTGCTCGGTCGGCAGGGGAGTGCCCGCATCCATCCCGTCGATCAACCGGCTGTCGGCCAGGGTCTGGGGGGACAGGTCGTTCTCGGACGCCTCGCACCGCGTCTTCGCGACCGCCCGCGGTGTGCGGTTCCGCGAGATGGAGTACGCGGTGCCGGTGGAGCGCCTGGCAGACGCTTTCCGCGACCTGCAGCGGGTGATCGACGAGAACGACTGGCGGATCGAGTTCCCCGTCGAGGTGCGCGTCGCCGCGGCCGACGACCTCTGGCTCTCGACGGCGCACGGCCGCGCGAGCGGGTACCTCGCCGTGCACCGGTACTGGCGCGCCGATCCGACCGCGTACTTCGCGGCCGTCGAAGGGGTCATGCGCACCCACGGCGGTCGTCCGCACTGGGGGAAGATGCACACGCAGGACGCGCAGAGCCTCCGCGCGTCGTATCCGCGGTTCGACGACTTCGTCGCGCTCCGCGATCGCCTCGACCCGCAGCGCCGCTTCGCCAACGCGTACCTCGACCGCGTGCTCGGTGGGTAACGGCTGGGAGAGCCCGGGGGCCGCGTCCGCGGGAGGAGCGGGCCCGGATAGGATGAGCACACACCTGATGGGAGCCATATGGAAATCCTGATCCCCGTTCTGATCGTCGTCGGTCTCGCCGTCATCGTCGGGATCTACCTGTGGGCGACGTACAACTCCCTGGTCGCCCTCAACGTGCGGGTCGACGAGGCGTGGAGCGACATCACGGTGCAGCTGAAGCGGCGCGCCGACCTCCTGCCGAACCTCATCGAGGCGGTCAAGGGCTACGCCGCGCACGAGAAGGCGGTCTTCGAGAACGTCACGCGGGCGCGAGCGGAGACCCTGACGGCGAGCACCCCCGTCGATGCCGGCGTGGCGGAGGGGCACATGCAGCAGGCGCTGAAGTCGCTGTTCGCCGTCGCCGAGGCCTACCCGCAGCTGCAGGCGAGCCAGAACTTCCTCCAGCTGCAGCAGGCGGTCGTCGACACCGAGGACAAGATCCAGGCCTCGCGGCGCTTCTACAACGGCGGGGTCCGCGAGCTGAACACGAAGATCAAGGTGTTCCCCAACAACCTCTTCGCCCGGAACCTCGGCTTCTCGGAGCGCGAGTTCTTCGAGGTGGTCGACGGCGCCGCGATCGCCGAGCCGCCGCGCATCCAGTTCTGACCGTCCGATCCGTTCCGCCTCGGGTGCCTCCGCGTGCCCTCAGCGACATATGGCGGGTCGTAGACTGACGGGATGACCGATCCGAAGCCTCGCGGATCCTTCCTCGACACGATCCGATCCCGGACGGTCTCGACCGAGATCGGGGAGTCGATCCCGCGCGGACTGCGTCTCGCGACGGCGTACTCGTGGCGGTTCCTGGTCATCGCCGGCGCCATCGCGGTCTTCATCTGGATCGTCATCCAGCTGAAGCTCCTGGTCATCCCGCTGCTGATCGCGCTGCTGCTCACCGCTCTCGTGTGGCCCGCCTTCACCTTCATGCTCCGTCACCGCGTGCCGCGCTGGCTCGCGCTCGTCGTCAGCGTGCTGGGCACGCTCGCGATCATCACGGGGCTGCTGTACCTGGCCATCTGGCAGATCACGCGCGAGTGGCCGTCGGTGCGGGCGCGGACGGTCGAGTCGGTCGCCCAGCTGCGCCAGTACCTCATCGACGGACCGCTGCATCTCACAGCCACCCAGATCGACGACCTCCTGGCGCAGGCGTGGACGTTCCTGCAGCAGCAGGCCGAGCTGCTGTGGTCGGGTGCCCTCGTCATCGGCTCGACGGTCGGCCACGTCGCCACGGGGGCGCTGCTGACGCTGTTCATCCTGCTGTGCACGCTCGCCGACGGCGGCGGCATCTGGCGGTGGGTGGTGCGCCTCTTCCCGTCGCGCGCTCGCGAGGCGGTCGACGGAGCCGGCCGCACCGGCTGGGTGACCGTCGTGACCTACGCCCGGACCCAGATGTTCGTCGCGACGATCGATGCGATCGGGATCGGTCTCGGCGCCTTCCTCCTCGGCGTCCCGCTGGCGATCCCGGTCGCGGTGCTCGTCTTCCTCGGCTCGTTCATCCCGTTCGTCGGCGCCGTCGTGACCGGCGCGCTCGCGGTGTTCCTCGCGCTGGTCTACAACGGCCCGTGGATCGCGCTGTGGATGCTGCTCGTCGTCCTCGGCGTCCAGCAGCTGGAGGGCCACGTCCTCCAGCCGCTGATGATGGGCGCCGCCGTGAAGGTCCACCCCTTGGCCGTCGTGCTCGTGGTGGCCGGCGGTGCGATGATCGCCGGCATCCCGGGCGCGCTGTTCGCGGTGCCGCTCGCGGCCTTTGTGAACGTGGCGGCGCTGTACCTGTCGAGAAGGCAATGGGAGACCGGCGGCAGACCCGACCCCGGCGATCTCATCTGGAGCACCGTGCCGCGCACGAGGAAGAGGCCCGCGTGACCGACGTCGCCCACACCACCCATCCGACCCTCGCCGAGTTCGAGGACGCCGCCGCGTTCCTCACCGGCGTCGCCGTGCGCACCCCGATGGACGTGTCGGAGCATCTCAGCGAGGTGCTCGGCACCCCGGTCCACCTGAAGATGGAGAACCTGCAGCGCACCGGCTCGTTCAAGATCCGCGGCGCCGCCTACCGGATGTCACGACTGACCGACGAGGAGCGCTCCCGTGGCGTCGTCGCCGCCTCGGCGGGCAACCACGCGCAAGGCGTGGCCCGGGCGGCCCAGAAGCTCGGCATCCCCGCCACGATCTTCATGCCGCTCGGAGTCCCCGTGCCCAAGCTCCTCGCCACCCGCGGCTACGGCGCCGATGTCGTCCTGGAGGGCGACACGGTGGAGACGCCGCTGCGGCTCGCGGCGGAGTTCGCCGAGCGCACCGGAGCCGTCCTCATCCACCCCTTCGACCACCGCGACGTGATCATCGGCCAGGGGACGGTCGGCCTCGAGATCTACGACGACGTGCCCGACGTCGAGACGATCGTGCTGGGGATCGGCGGCGGCGGGCTGATCGCCGGCGTCGCCGCGGCCGTCAAGGCCCGCGCGGCGGCCGACGGGCGCACCGTGCGCGTGATCGGCGTGCAGGCGGCCAACTCCGCGGCCTATCCGTCGTCGCTGGCCGCGGGGGAGCCGCTGACGGTGGCCACGACACCGACGATCGCCGACGGGATCGCCGTCGCGCGGCCGGGCGCGGTGCCCTTCGAGATCATCCGCGACCTCGTCGACGAAGTGGTCACGGTCACCGACGACGACATCGCGCGGGCGCTGCTGGTGCTCCTCGAGCGGGCGAAGCAGGTCGTCGAGCCCGCCGGAGCGGTGGGCGTCGCGGCGATCCTCGCGGGCGAGGTGGCCGCGCACGGCCCGACCGTGGCCGTCCTGTCGGGGGGCAACATCGACCCGCTGCTCCTGCAGCGCGTCGTGGCCCACGGACTGGCCGCGTCCGGGCGCTACATGACCCTCCAGATCCCGCTTCCCGACCGCCCGGGCCAGCTCGCCCGCGTCTCGGAGCTGCTCTCGATCGCGGGGGCCAACGTGATCGAGGTGCTCCACACCCGGCACGGCCAGGGGCTCCAGATCAGCGAGGTCATCCTTCAGCTGAGCGTCGAGACGCGCGGCGAGGACCATCGGGCCCACGTGATCGAGATCCTGCAGGGCGCGGGCTTCGAGCCCCTCGTCATGCCCGACTGAGGCGCCGGCGAACGCTCCTACTGGCCGGCGTAGGTCTCGACCTTGACGATCTCGACCGAGATCTCACGCCCGTTCGGCGCGGTGTAGGAGGTCTTCGCACCCTCGCGCAGCCCCAGGATGGCCGCACCCAGCGGAGAGGCCTCGCTGTAGACGTCGAGCTCGGAGTTCGCCGCGATCTCGCGGTTGCCCAGGAGGAACACCTCTTCGCCACCGGCCACGAGCGCCGTCACGACGGTGCCCGGCTGCACGGTGCCGTCCGACTCGGGCGCCTCGCCGACCTTGGCGTCCTTCAGCAGCTGCTGGAGCGTCCGGATGCGGGCCTCCTGCTTGCCCTGCTCGTCCTTGGCCGCGTGGTAGCCGCCGTTCTCCTTGAGGTCGCCCTCTTCGCGGGCGGCTTCGATGCGCTTGGCGATCTCTTCGCGACCCGTCGTCGAGAGGTGCTCGAGCTCGGCGGCGAGCCGGTCGTAGGCGTCCTGCGTGAGAAAGGTCACGGTGCTGTCGCTGGACACGTCGTCTCCTTGGGGTCAGCGGGTCGTAAACCGAACGCCCCGGCGTACGTGCCGGGGCGCAGAGTGTGTCGGATCAGACTACGGGATCCAGCAGGAGGTCACCAAACCCGTCGTCGCCGGCGCCACCGTGGGGATCGTCTCGCTGAAGCGGCGCGTGTGCGCGTCGTCGGCGGCGTACTCGACCACGCGCCAGCCGACCACGCCGTGCTCGGTGTCCTGCGCCTCGAGCGCGCAGGCGACCGGCTCGCCGGGACGCAGGGTGACCTGGAAGTCGATCGTGATGCCGTGCGCGTCGACGGAGTGGAACCCCGTCGTGTCGACGTCCACGGCATCCATGGTCCGCGCCACGGTCGACCAGGCGAGATAGCCGATGAGCGCGGCCGCCAGGACGCCCGCCACGATCCACCACACGCGCCGGGTGCGCGTGGGGGTGCGACCGTAGCGGTCCTCGAGGAGGGCGGGCGTGGCAGGGGAGGTCATCTGGGCTTCCGTGGCGTTCTAGGCTGGACTTCCAGGCTATGCGCTCTGCGCGCGGATCGAGGACACATGCAGCCGTTCACGTGGATCGCGACGAACACCCCCTTCGTCCCGTCTCCGTCGCCGACCGTGAACCCCTCCGACGTCACTCCCGGCGTGGCGGGCTTCATCGCGATCGCCGTGATCGCCATCGCCGTCGTCCTGCTGCTCATCGACATGATCCGCCGCATCCGCCGGGGCCGCTACCGTGCGGAGATCGCCGAGCAGCTCGACGCCGAGGAGGCCGCCGCACGCGCCGCCGACGAGGGCGACGACGTCAGCCCGGAAGGCCCAGCGAAGGGCTGAAGGGTCGCAGCGCGATCAGCAGGCACGCGGTCCAGTGGCACAGGAAGGCCAGGACCGTGCACACGTGGAAGATCTCGTGGAAGCCGAAGTGCCCGGGCCACGGATTGGGCCGCTTCAGCCCGTACACGATCGCGCCGCCGGTGTAGAGGAGTCCGCCGACGATCACGAGGAACATCATGGCCACGTTCGCCTGGAAGAGGTCGATCATGTACATGACCGCCGCCCACCCGAGGAGCAGGTAGAGCGCCACGTAGAGCCAGCGGGGCGCGTTGATCCAGAAGACGCGGAAGAGGATGCCGAGCAGCGCGCCCGACCACACCAGGATCAGCAGCAGCATCCCCTTGTCGGGCGTGAGCGCGAGCACCGCGATGGGCGTGTAGGTGCCGGCGATCAGCAGCAGGATGTTCGCGTGGTCGATGCGCTTGAGGACCGCCCGCGTGCGCGGGCCCCAGTTGAAGCGGTGGTACAGCGCCGAGTTGCCGAACAGCAGGAGCGAGGTGGCCATGAAGACGGCGCTCGCCCACTTCGCGGCGGCGCCGTCGGCGAGCACGATGAGCACGACGCCCGCGGCGATCGCCACGGGGAAGGTCGCCGCGTGGATCCAGCCGCGCCAGGAGGGCTTCAACTCGACGTGACCGCTCGCCGCGGCCGCGTCGATCAGGGGAAGCTGGGGCATCTCTGCGCCCTCGTGGGAGGCGGTCACGCTCCGAGCCTACGCCGCGCGGTATGCCGCGCCGCACATACGGCTCACGCCGTCGGGCGGTAGCGTAGACGCGTGACGGCGAAAGGCACGGCGGAGGGCAGGGGGCTGCTCTATCGGCTGTACAGCTCCCGGCTGAAGCGTCAGCTCGACGCACAGGTCGTGCCGCATCACATCGCGATGATGATCGACGGCAACCGGCGGTGGGCGCGGCAGGCCGGATTCCCGACCGTGGCGCACGGCCACCGCGCCGGCGCCGCCAAGATGCGCGAGTTCCTGCGCTGGTGCGACGACCTCGGCATCCGCGTCGTGTCGCTGTACCTGCTGTCCACCGACAACCTGACCAAGCGCGACTCGCGCGAGCTCGCCGACCTCATCGAGATCATCGCCGAACTCGCCGATGCGATCTCCCACGAGCCCCAGTGGCGCGTGCAGCACGTCGGCCGGGCAGACCTCCTCCCGGCCGACCTGGCGCGCGCCCTGCGGACGGCGGAGGAGCGGACGGCCGGAAACACCGGGCTGCACGTGAACCTCGCCGTCGCCTACGGCGGACGCGGCGAGATCGTCGACGCGGTGCGCCGCATCATCGCCAAGCACCAGGAGCGCGGCGGCTCGCTGGAGGAGCTGGCGGCCAGCCTCACGCCGGAGCAGATCGGCGAGCACCTGTACACGGGCGGGCAGGCCGACCCCGACCTCGTCATCCGCACGTCCGGCGAACAGCGTCTGAGCGACTTCCTGCTCTGGCAGTCGGCTCATTCGGAGTTCTACTTCGTGGAGGCGCTCGGACCCGACCTGCGCGAGGTGGACTTCCTGCGGGCGATCCGCGACTACGCGACGCGCGACCGGCGCTTCGGCGGCTGATCGGTCGCCGTCCCGGCCGCGGCCGTGCCGTGCCGGGCGCGGCGGCACCGGACGGGCCGTGCCAGACTGGAGGGGTGATCGAGCTGGAGTCGTATCTCGAGAGCTTCGACGAGGAACCCGGATACCTCGACTGGGCGGCGTTCGGGCCGCTGTCGCCGGCCGTCCAGGCCGAGTCGGCCGCCGACGCGGAGCTCCTCGGCGCGGGGCGCCGCTCGGGCATCGGCCTCGTCGCCGAGCGCGCGGACGAGGCGCGCGCCCTGCTCGCCGAGCTGCTCGGGTCGGCACCCGACGAGGTCACCCTTCAGCCGTCGACCTCCTACGGCCTCATGCACGCGATGTTCGGCCTGAGCGGCGAGGTGCTGGTCTCCGCCGCGGAGTTCCCCGCCCTTCCGGTGACCGCACGGCGCGCGCAGGACGCGCTCGGCCGCCTCCGCGTGCGCGACCTGCCTGCTCCCGGCACGTTCGTGACGCCCGAGGCCGTCCGCGACGCGCTCGACGACGACGTGACCGCGGTGGCGGTGAGCCTCGTGGACTACCGCACCGGCTTCGTCGCCGACCTCGCGGCACTCCGGGACGTGATCGGCGATCGTCTGCTGATCGTCGACGCGATCCAGGGCTTCGGGGTGGTCGACGCCGACTACGCAGCCGCTGACGTCGTCTGCGGGAACGGCTACAAGTGGCTCCGCGCCGGTCGCGGCACGGGCTTCGCGCGCTTCACCCCCCGTGCACGGGAGCGGATCGAGCCCGTGCTGTCGGGCTTCGCCGGCATGGACGGCGAGATCGGCGCACCCGGCGTGCCCGCCCCGGCGCCCGGCGCCGCGGCGTTCGCCGTGTCGGGGATCGACGCGCTCGCCGCGGCGCGACTGGCGACCGCCGTCCGCGAGATCCGCGACGTCGGGGTGGGCCGCATCGCCGAGGCGGTGCGGGACCGGGCCCGGCACATGATGGCGCTCGCGGACCGCTACGGCATGCCCGTGCTCACTCCCCGCGACTCCCACGCGGGCATCGTCGCGCTGTCGCCCGATCCCCAGGACGCGGGCGCGCTGGCCGCGGCCCTGGCCAACCACGGGGTGACCGCCACTGCCCGGGGCGGCACGATCCGCGTGAGCGCCCACGCCGGCACCGCCGCCGACAGCCTGCAGCTGTTCGGCGACGCGCTCGCGGAGGTGTCCAGCCATCGCCTCGTCGTCCCGGCGCCCGCCGTCGAGAGTTAACGTGCCGGACATCTGGCGAGGGCGTGTCGCATGCGTCGCGCCGGGGCCGCGCGACGTACCGTCATCACATCGGGCAAGGCGCCCGTTCGAGTCGGCCATCCACTGACTCGTGGCCCCTGGTCGACTCGTAACTGCCGGGTGATCATCACCCGGGGCGGGAGTGGGTTGTGACCACACGAGCACCAGAGCAGCAGCGCCGCATCAGCACCGGCGAGGACACCGCCGCAGGTCAGGATCTGCGCACATACATCCTGGACACGTCGGTGCTGCTGAGCGATCCGAGGGCGTTCTTCCGATTCGCCGAGCATTCGGTGGTCGTCCCGGTGGTCGTGATCACCGAGCTCGAGGGCAAGCGCAACGATCCCGAGATCGGCTACTTCGCCCGCCAGGCGCTGCGTCACCTCGACGAACTGCGCGTCGAGCACGGGCGGCTGGACTTCCCGGTCGCCGTCGGAGACGGCGGCACGCTGCGCGTCGAGCTCACCAACACGGACCCCTCGGTCCTTCCCGCCGGCATGCGACTCGGCGACAACGACACCCGCATCCTCTCCGTGGCCATGCATCTGGCGCAGGAGGGCCACGAGGTCACGGTGGTCTCCAAGGACCTTCCCATGCGCGTCAAGGCGGCCTCGCTCGGCCTGCACGCCGAGGAGTACCTCGCCGAGCAGGCGGTGGACTCGGGATGGACCGGCATCGCCTCGATCGACATCTCCGGCGACGAGGTCAGCGACCTCTACGAGACCGAGGTCGCACTCAGCGAGGACGTCCGCGGCCTTCCCGTGAACACCGGCCTCGTGATCCACTCGGAGCGCGGCTCGGCGCTCGGCCGGGTGACCGGCGACGGCGAGTACCGTCTGGTGCGCGGCGACCGCGACGTCTTCGGGCTCCACGGCCGCTCCGCCGAGCAGCGCATCGCCATCGACCTCCTCCTCGACCCCGAGGTGGGCATCGTCTCGCTCGGCGGCCGGGCCGGGACGGGCAAGTCCGCGCTCGCACTGTGCGCCGGCCTCGAGTCGGTGCTCGAGCGCCAGCAGCAGAAGAAGATCATCGTCTTCCGTCCGCTGTTCGCCGTCGGCGGGCAGGAGCTCGGATATCTGCCCGGCGATCAGGCCGAGAAGATGAACCCGTGGGGCCAGGCGGTCTTCGACACGCTCGGCTCCGTGGTCTCGGGCAACGTGCTGGAGGAGGTCGTCGAGCGCGGCATGCTCGAGGTGATGCCGCTCACCCACATCCGCGGCCGCTCGCTCCACGACGCGTTCGTGATCGTCGACGAGGCCCAGTCCCTCGAGCGCAACGTGCTGCTGACGGTGCTGAGCCGCATGGGGCAGAATTCGCGCGTCGTGCTCACCCACGACGTGGGGCAGCGCGACAACCTGCGCGTCGGGCGGCACGACGGCGTCGCGAGCGTGATCGAGACGCTCAAGGGGCACGACCTGTTCGGCCACGTCACCCTGGTCCGCTCGGAGCGCTCGGCGATCGCCGCGCTGGTCACCGACCTGCTGGAGCAGGGCGAGCTGAGCTGACCGCTCCCAGATCCCCGCGGCGCGAGACGACCGTCCTCGCCGTCGAGAGCGCGGGCACCATCCGTGCTCTCGACGGCGAACCGGCGGGTCGGCGGCGCGGGGCGGTGAGCGCTCGTGTCAGCGGGCCGGCGTGACCTGCGTGCGCATCTCGAGTTCGAGGCCGCCGTCCACCGGACGCGTCGTCAGGGCGACGGTGACGCTCCCGAGCGCGGAGAGCGACTCCACGTGGGTCCCGCCGCACGGGATCGAGACCGGGCCGTCGGGCAGCGCGCACACCCAGCGGCGCCGGGCGGACAGCGCGTCGTCGGTGCGCTCGATCCGCACGTCGCCGCCCGCCGTGACCCACGTCGTCAGCAGGGCGTTCGCCCGCTCGGCGACGGCGCCGGGATCGTCGAGGGCGGCGGGATCGAAACCCTTGCGGCGCAGCGATCTGCCCACGCGGTAGGTGTCGAGTGACCCGTCCGGAACGATCTGCGAGCGCTGGATGGCGAGCTGATCGAAGGCGGGGTGGCCGAGTGCGTCGAGCGCGACCGGCTTGGACCAGGCCGCAGCGAGGGCGGCGTCGAGGGCGAGGGATGCCAGGTGGCAGCCGGTGTGCCCCGCCGAGAGGGAGCGCCGGTACGCGGCGTCGACCTCGACCTCGACGGTCGTCCCGACGGCGGGCGGTGCGCCCTCGATCACGTGGGCGACCACGAACGTCCACCCCTCGGTGCCGTTTCGCACCGGGAGGTCGGCGCCGAGGTGCAGGACGCCCTGGTGGATGCCGCCGGTCACGCCGTCCTGCACGACGCGCTCGTCGTCACCCCAGCGCAGGGCGGCGCGGTCGGCGGGCTGATCGGGCCACGCGGTGTCCACGGGGTGGAGGGCGGTGCGATCGAGCACCACCGCGGAGCGGCCGTCGGCGAGGCGCTCGACGTGGAGCACCGTGCCGGTGGAGGACACGTCGCCGGCCGGGTAGGCGACCAGCGTGTCGCGATCGGGGAGCGGCACGCCTCAGTCCCAGCGATAGCCCTCGCCACGGACGGTGGCGATGTTGTCGGGGCCGAGCTTCGCCCGCAGGTAGCGGACGTACACGTCGACGACGTTCGAGCCCGGATCGAAGTCCATGCCCCACACCCGGCTCAGCAGCACCTCGCGCGTGAGGACCTCGCCGGGGTGGCGGAGGAACTGCTCGGCGAGGGCGAACTCCCGTGCGGAGAGGTCCACCTCGCGATCGGCGACGGTGACGCGGCGCGCGAGCACGTCGAGGGTCACATCCCCGCGGGTGAGCAGCACCGGCGCGGTCGCGGACTCGCGCAGGCGGGAGCGGACCCTCGCGAGCAGCTCCGCGACCGCGAAGGGCTTCGCGACGTAGTCGCTCGCGCCGGCGTCGAGTCCCTCGATCGTGTCGCTGGTGCCGCTGCGGGCGGTGAGCATGATGACGGGGATCGCGCTGCCGCGCGCCCGCAGGTGACGGAGCACCTCGAACCCGTCCATCGACGGCAGTCCCACGTCCAGCACGACCAGCGCGATGTCCGGTTCGAGAGCGCGCTCCAGCGCCTCCGCGCCGTCCTCGGCGACGACGGTCTCGTAGCCGTCGGCGTGGAGACTGCGCGTCACCAGCGAGACGATGTGGGGTTCGTCGTCGACGACGAGGATACGTGTCATCCGGTGGCCTCTCGTTGCATCAGGACGTCGCCGGCGCGGACCGGCGAGGGGACGGTGGCCTTCGTGCCGAAGGGGATCTCGAGGGTGAACGTCGCGCCGCCGCCGGCGGTGTCGGCGATCGTGCAGTGGCCGCGATGCGCCTTGGCGATCGCGTCGACGATGGCCAGCCCGAGCCCGGAGCCGCCGACCGACCGCTTGCCGGTGCCCCGGTCGAAGCGCCGGAAGATGCGGTGCCGCATCGCCGGGGCGATCCCCGGACCGTGATCGCGCACCCACAGCTGCACGCCGCCGGCGTGCACGGCGCTGCCGACCTCGATCGCGCTGCCGGCGGGCGTGTACTTCGCCGCGTTGTCGGCCAGCTGCAGCCACGCCTGGAGCAGGCGGTCGCCGTCACCGCGGATCACGGTGTCCGCAGCCTGCTCGACGCTCCACGCATGGTCGGGGATCACCGTCACCAGCTCGCCGACGCGCTGGGTCAGCAGACCCAGATCGACCTCGGACATCGTGAACTTGTCGGTCTCCACGGCCGCCAGCAGATCGATGTCGCCGATGAGGCGCGTCATCCGGTCCAGCTCCGCCATGCCGAGGTCGCGGATCGCCGCAGCGTCGGACGGATCGTTGGGGTCCATCACCTCGAGGTGGCCGCGCACGATCGTGATCGGCGTCTTGAGCTCATGGCGCACGTCGTCGAGCAGTCTCCGCTGGGCCTCGTACGCCGTCTCCTCCTGGTCGTTGGCCACCCGCTCCGCGGGAGCCGACGGGAGGATGGTCCATCCCACGACGCCCACGACCACGAGGGTGGCCAGGGTCAGCGTCGTGTAAACGGGGATGGTCGCCCAGGGCAGGGGCTGCTCGGTGACGACGTGCACGAGGACGACACCGAGCGCGGCCAGCGCGAAGCCGGCCGCCACGACGGCGACGAGGAGCCCCAGAGTTCGTGTGCGCCGGGAGTGCACGGATGTCGCGCGGTTCACTCTCCGATTATCAACCCGCGTGGGTCATCGACAGGGGGTCGAGTTTCTCGTCGAGCTGCGCCTCGGTCAGCTCGCCGCGCTCGACGTACCCGAGATCGATGACGGCCTCGCGCACCGTGATGCCCTTGGCGACGGAGTGCTTGGCGATCTTCGCCGCCGCCTCGTAGCCGATCAGCTTGTTGAGGGGCGTCACGATCGAGGGCGACATCCCCGCGTATGCGGCAGCCCGGTCGAGGTTGGCCTCGAGGCCGTCGATGGTCTTGTCGGCGAGCACCCGCATCGCGTTGGAGAGCAGGCGGATCGACTCGAGCAGCGCGGTCCCCATGACGGGGATCGCGACGTTGAGCTCGAACGAGCCCGACGCGCCCGCCCACGCCACGGTGGCGTCGTTGCCGATCACCCGCGCGCACACCATGAGCGTGGCCTCCGGCACCACCGGGTTGACCTTGCCGGGCATGATCGACGAGCCCGGCTGCAGGTCGGGGATGTGGAGCTCTCCCAGGCCGGTGTTGGGCCCGGAGCCCATCCAGCGGATGTCGTTGTTGATCTTGGTCAGCGACACCGCGATGGTCCGCAGCGCGCCGGAGGCCTCGACGAGGCCGTCGCGGTTGGCCTGCGCCTCGAAATGGTCCTTCGCCTCGGTGATCGGCAGCTCCGTCTCCGCCTGCAGCAGGGCGATCACCTTCTGCGGGAAGCCCAGGGGCGTGTTGATGCCCGTGCCGACCGCGGTGCCGCCCAGGGGCACCTCGCCCACACGCGGGAGCACCGCCTGCACGCGCTCGATGCCCAGGCGGATCTGACGCGCGTACCCGCCGAACTCCTGGCCGAGGGTCACCGGCGTCGCGTCCATCAGGTGGGTGCGCCCCGACTTGACGGCGTCCTTCCACAGCTCGGCCTTGGCCTCCAGCGCCACCGCGAGGTGGTCCAGCGCCGGGATCAGGTCGTCGATGAGCGCCTGGGTGACCGCGATGTGCACGGACGTCGGGAACACGTCGTTGGACGACTGCGATGCGTTGACGTGGTCGTTGGGGTGGACGGGGGAGCCGAGGTGCCGGGTCGCCAGGGTGGCCAGCACCTCGTTCATGTTCATGTTCGAGGACGTGCCCGACCCGGTCTGGTAGGTGTCCACCGGGAACTGCGCGTCGTACCGGCCGGTGACGACCTCGTCGGCGGCCCAGGCGATGGCCTCGGCGATCGCGGCGTCGAGGGTGCCGAGCTCCTTGTTGGCGAGCGCGGCGGCCTTCTTGATCCGGGCGAGGGCCGCGATCTGCGTCGACTCCAGGCCGGTGCCCGAGATCGGGAAGTTCTCGACCGCGCGCTGGGTCTGCGCCGCGTACAGCGCGTCCCTGGGCACGCGGACTTCACCCATCGTGTCGTGCTCGATGCGGTAGTCGGTCTCTGTCATGTCGGTCACGTCCTCGTTTCCTGGTGGGTGTCTGATGTGCGCTCAGGCGTCGATGCCGACGCTGACCTGCGGCACGGCGGTGCCCTCGCCGAGCCGGTAGTTCGCGCCGACGATGGCGAGACGGCCCTCGGCCACCGCGTCGGCGATGAGGCGGGACGAGGCCAGCAGCTCGTCCACCGTGCCCCGGAGGTGCTCGGCGCCGACGGCCTCGGCGTCCACCGACTCGGGCGTCGCGTCCGGGTCGGTGCGCAGCACGCGCTTGACGGCGGGCACGATCTTCGCGATGAGGCGCCAGATGTGCGGAGGCAGTTCGGGCGCGTCCAGGGCGGTGGAGTCGATCGCCGCGCGCACCGCGCCGCACTGGTCGTGCGCGAGCACGATGATCAGCGACACGTCGAGCACCGCCACGGCGTACTCGATGCTGGCGATCGCCGAGTCCGAGACCACCTGGCCGGCGTTGCGGACGACGAACAGATCGCCGAGGCCCTTGTCGAAGATGATCTCGGCGGCCAGGCGGGAGTCGGAGCAGCCGAAGAGGACGGCGCGCGGCTTCTGGGCGCTCTCCAGCTCATGGCGTCGCTCGACGTCCTGTCGCGGGTGGCGGGGCTCACCCGCGACGAAGCGCGCGTTGCCGCGTCGCATCTCGTTCCAGACGGTCGTCGGGGTGGGGCGTGCGTCGGTCACGGTGTCTCCTCTCGCAGGGCGCGGATCTGTGCGGTGAGCCCGGAAGCCGCCGTCTCGGCGGTCTCGGCGGACATCGAGCCGTAGACGACGATCGTGTCGGGACCGGCGTCGGTGGTCAGCGCGTAGCGGATGCCGTCGTCGCCGGGTAGGTCGTAGACGTCCCACTCGATCCCGTCGACGCTGGTCGCCCCGGTCGGAGCGAATCCGCCGAGGAGCGTCGACGTCCAGGTGTCCGGCGCGTCGAATCCCTGCGCGATCCGCACGAACCCGGTCCGGGGCGCGTACACGACCGTCCACGCGCCGTCCTCGACCCGGGCGGCGTTGGCCCGCCACGATCCGGGGGTCTCCGGCACGATCACGGTGCGGCCCAGCGATGCGGACACCTCGGCGGCGGCCGCCGAGACGTCCACCGGCGGCTGCTGCGGGGGCGTGCCGCGCGGCACGCCGAAGTAGACGACCGCGACCACCGCGACGGTGGCGATGAGGGCGGCGATGAGGTTGCGGAACGTCTGACTCGAGCGGTAGACGCGGGAGGATTCCGCCTTACGGGCTGCCGTCTCGTCGGGAGTCTCGGGGCGACCCAGCTCGGCGACGATCCGAGGACCGGAGGCCATCACGACTCCGCGTCGACCGAGCGGGCGGCGTCGAGCCGGCGCTTGGCTCCGAGCAGCCACTCCTCGCAGCGGGCGGCGAGGGCCTCGCCGCGGGTCCACAGCGTGAGGGAGTCCTCGAGGGTGGGCGCACCCTGCTCGAGCTCGGCGACGACGCGGACGAGCTCGTCGCGGGCCTGCTCGAAGGACAGGCCGGCGATGTCGGCGGTGCCGTCACTCGTCATGGTTCCATCCTACGGTCCTCGGCGGACGTGCCCCCGGCCTCGGCGGCCGCCGTGCCCGGGTCCGCAGCCAGCTCGCCGTCCGAGCGCGCGAGGAACGAGCCCCGGGCGACGGTCACGACCACGTCTGTCCCCGCGGGCGCCTGGGAGGCGTCGCGCACGATGACGCCCTCGCCGACGTGCGCGATCGCGTACCCGCGGGCGAGCGTCGCGCCGGGGGAGAGGGCCCGGAGCGCGGCGCGGAGCTCGGCGGTGGCCGTGGCGGCGGCGTCCATCCGCCGGCGGACGATGTCGCGTCCCCGCGACTGCAGGGTCCACACCTCCTGCGCCCGCCCGGTCAGCAGCGACTCGGGATCGCGGAGCACGGGACGCGAGCGCAGCTGCTCCAGCTGGGCGATGTCGTGGCCGAGGCGCTGGGTGAGCCGGCTTCGGGCGCGGCTGCGCAGCTGCTGCACCAGGGCGCGCTGCTCGGCGACATCGGGCACGACCTTCTTCGCCGCGTCGGTGGGGGTCGAGGCGCGCAGATCGGCGACGTCGTCGAGGAGCGGGTGGTCGTTCTCGTGGCCGATCGCCGAGACGACGGGCGTGGCCGCGGCCGCCACGGCGCGCAGGAGGCGCTCGTCGCTGAACCCGAGGAGGGTCTGCGGGTCGCCCCCGCCGCGTGCGATCACGATCACGTCGACCTCGGGATCGGCGTCGAGCGCCGAGAGGGCGGCGATCGTCTCGGGGACGCACCGGTCGCCCTGCACGGCGGCATGGATCGTCCGGAAGCGCACCTGCGGCCAGCGCAGCTCCGCGTTGCGGTGCACGTCCTTCTCGGCGTCGCTGCGCTCGCCCGTGATGAGGCCGACGACGTGCGGGAGGAACGGGATCGGACGCTTGCGCGCCGGGTCGAAGAGCCCCTCGGCGCGCAGCTGGGAGCGGAGGCGCTCCAGCCGCTCGAGATGGTCGCCCAGTCCGGTGTGACGCATCGACGACACGGTGAACGTGAAGTCGCCGCTCTTGACGAAGTAGTCGGGCTTGACGCAGGCCACGACCCGGTCGCCGACGGCGATCTTCTCCGGCAGCCGCTGGAGGGTGGACGACCACAGCCGGAACGAGATGGCCGCATCGCTCGCGGCGTCCTTCAGACGTCCGAAGACGTGCCCGCCGCGCACGTTCCACGAGGTGACCTCGCCCTCGACCCACACCGAGTTCCACCGCTGCACGAAATCGCGGATGGTCTCGTTCAGCCGCGAGACGGAGGTCGGGGCCTGCGGGGAGGACTCCCGGGGATGCACGGAGTCGGGCGGCGGCGTCTGGCCCTCCACCGTCTCGAACGACGTCACGTGTCCTCCTCCTGCGCTGCGCCCCGGGTGATGCGCCCCGGCCGCCGTGCGGCGTCGCGGATCGGTCGGCCCGGCACGATCCCGCCGCTCAGGCCACTGTCATGCTGCGCCTCGTAGACTCGGGGTGTGAGCACATCCGTCGTCCAGCTGCCCCTGCCCCGCGTACCGGGGCCGCGAGGGCGGCTCCAGGATAACCCGGTCTCCGGACAGAAGCGGGTGCTGCTGGCCGCGCCGCGCGGCTACTGCGCCGGTGTCGACCGGGCCGTCATCGCCGTCGAGAAGGCGCTGGAGCGCTACGGGGCGCCGGTGTACGTGCGCAAGCAGATCGTGCACAACATCCATGTCGTGACCGAGCTCGAGGCCCAGGGGGCCGTCTTCGTCGAGGAGGTCGACGAGGTGCCGCCCGGCGCGAACGTCGTCTTCAGTGCGCACGGGGTCTCGCCCGCCGTCGTGTCGGCCGCGGCCGACCGGGGACTGCACGCCATCGACGCGACGTGCCCGCTGGTCACGAAGGTGCACCGCGAGGCGGTGCGCTTCGCCCGCAGCGACTACGAGATCCTCCTGATCGGCCACGAGGGCCACGAGGAGGTCGAGGGCACCGCCGGCGAGGCGCCCGACCACGTCACCGTCGTCAACTCGCCCGACGAGGCGGCCACGGTCGTCGTCAAGGATCCCGACAAGGTCGTGTGGCTCTCGCAGACGACGCTCTCGGTCGACGAGACCATGGAGACGGTGCGCCGCCTCCGCGAGCGGTTCCCGAACCTGCAGGACCCGCCCTCGGACGACATCTGCTACGCCACCCAGAACCGTCAGGTCGCGATCAAGAAGGTCGCCAAGGACGCCGATCTGGTGATCGTCGTCGGATCGGCGAACTCCTCCAACAGCGTGCGCCTCGTCGAGGTCGCGCTCGAGTACGGGGCGAAGGCCGCGTACCGCGTGGACTACGCCCACGAGATCCAGCAGGAGTGGCTCGACGACGTCGAGACCGTCGGTGTGACCTCCGGCGCCTCGGTGCCCGAGGTCCTCGTGCGAGAGGTCCTCTCCGAGCTCGCCGGCGCCGGCTACCGCGACGTCGAGGAGGTGCGCACCGCGGAGGAGGATCTGCTGTTCTCCCTCCCGAAGGAGCTGCGCCAGGACTCCAGTGGACGCCGCGACGAGCGGGCGCTCGGCGGGAGGGCGGCGGGAGGGCCCGCGGCGGCCGGACAGGACCGCACGTGACCGACACCCCGCGCCCGGCGCCGCAGTACGGCGAGTACGCGACGCCCGAGGAGCAGCAGGAGATCATCCGCCGCTCCGGAGGGCCGCAGGGTGCGGTCCCGGCGGGCGACGCCCAGGTTCTGCCGGTGGCCGTGCCGCCCCCGTCGGTCGCGTCGACCCCTGCTCCCGAGGCCGCGGCCGCGGCGGCGAACCCGCGACGGCGCGACCGCTTCGTGACGATCGCGCTCCTGGCCTACGGTCTCTTCACCGTCGTCACGACGATCCCGCAGCTCATCGACTACGCCGCCTTCGCCGAGCTGTGGATGCGGATGGCGGGGATCGACGCCGATTTCACCGCTGTCGCAGAGGGCCGCGCCTGGGGCACCACGGCTGCCGTCCTCTTCGCCGTCGGGTGGATCGTCACCGCCCTGCTGTCGTGGCGCGCGATCATGCGCGGCCGGCTGTCGTGGTGGATCGCCCTGGTCGGTGCGGTCGTCTCCTTCATCGTCGTCAGCATCTGTCTGAGCGTGCCGCTCATGAGCGACCCCGCAGTGATCGAGGGCGTGCTGCGCAGCGGATGACGGGGCACGGCCGCGGACCGGAGTCCTGCGCGCCACTCCGCACGCCCCTGCTGCATCCACCCGGTCGTCTGATACGGTGACGCTGCGCCTCGGCGTACGCCCCGACACCCCCCGGGAGGGAGCCTGTGATTTCACGTGCCCTCCCTCGTCGCGCCCTCGCGACCTTCGCCGGCCTCGCGCTGATCGCCGCCGGCGCCCTGACGGTGCTGCCCGCGAGCGCTGCCTCGCACATGCTCCCGGCCGGTGCGCAGACGCCCACGCCCACCGCCACCGCGGTCGCGACGCCGACGCCGACCCCGACTCCGACCCCGGCCCCGAGCAAGCGCTTCACCACGGTCGGCACACCGACCGTCTCGGGCACCACGACGGTGGGCCGCACTCTCACCGCCGTGCGCGGGACCTGGTCGCCCACGCCGTCGACGTTCCGCTACCAGTGGCTGCGCGGCGGGAGCGCGATCGCCGGGGCCACGTCGGCGACCTACGTCGCCACCGCCGCCGACGCGGACCAGGTGCTGTCGGTGCGGGTCACCGCGTCGCGCACCGGCTACGTGACGACCAGCGCCACCAGTTCGGGTCGGACGATCCTCCGTGCGTTCACGGCGTCTCCCGCTCCCGTCATCACCGGCACGGTGGCCGTCGGCCGCACGGTGACGGCGACCCACGAGGCGTGGGGTCCGTCGCCGGTGGCTCTCACGTACCAGTGGTACCGGGCCGGAAGCGCCATCGCAGGCGCCACCGCGGCGTCGTACAAGCTCACGAGCGCCGACGCCGGAAAGGCCGTCTCGGTCCGGCTCAAGGGCGTGAAGACGGGATACACGAGCGTCACCCGCTCGAGCGCCGCGGTCACGGTTCCGCGCGTGCTGACCGTTCCGTCGCGCGTGGCGCTGAGCGGGACCCCCGCTGTCGGCTCCACGCTCACCGCGTCGCCGGGCACCTGGGGTCCGTCGCCGGTCACGCTGCGATACCAGTGGCTCCGGGATGGAGCCTCGATCCCCGGCGCGACCGCCAAGACCTACAAGCTCGTCGCCGCCGACGCCGGTCACGAGGTGTCGGTGCGGATCGGCGGATCGAAATCGGGGTACACGTCGGTGTCGCGCACCAGCGCGACCGTCGATGTGAAATGGGCCTTCACGAGTGCCCCCACGCCCACCGTGAGCGGCAGTGTGGCAGCCGGGCGCACGCTCACCGCGGTCATCGGGACGTGGAGCCCGACTCCGAATCTCGGCTACCAGTGGCGGGTCGACGGGGCCGTGGTCGCGGGCGCGACCTCCTCCACCTGGCGGGTTCCGGAATGGGCCGCAGGCAGGGCGGTGACCGTGACGGTCACCGCCACCAAGAGCGGCTACCTCACCGTCACCCGCACGTCGGTCAAGCGGACCGCCTCGTGGTCGCTCGGCAACGTCCTGCGCCCCGGTATCCCGATGCGCGCGGGGACCTACATCGCCTCACCCAACGGCACCTACCGCTTCACCGTGCAGGGCGATGGGAACGTGGTCCTCAGCCGGAGCGGCACGCCGCTGCGGACGACCAGGACCACGGGCACCGCAGCACCCGTCCTGCTCCTGCGCGAGGACGGTGCGCTCGCGGTCTACTCGACCAGGGACGGGCGAGCCGCATGGGGCTCCGGGACGAACGGTTACGCGGTCGCGGGGCTCACCCTCGACGACAACGGCCAGCTGCGGCTGGTCGAGGTGGACGGACTGTCGACCTGGACCGGAAAGAAGCTTCCCGCCTACTCGGACGCGAGCGCGGCAGGCTCGGGCGTTCCGGGGAAGTACGGCTGGGCCTTCCCCATCCGGCCCTCGGCGACGATGACGACGTACTCGGGCCACTCCGGCGACGACTTCGCCGCCAGAACGGGGACGCCCGTGTACGCGATGCGCGGCGGCACCGTGACCGTCCAGGAGATCTGGATCACCTCGGGCTGCCCGTCCTGGGCGCCGAACAACACGCGTCAGAAGCAAGTGCTGGTGAAGACCACCATCGACGGCACGGAGTTCGTCCTCACCTACGCGCACCTCAGCGCCTTCTCGGTGAAGAACGGGCAGACCGTCAAGGCCGGCCAGAAGATCGGCGAGGTCGGCTCGACGGGATGCTCCACCGGTCCGCACCTTCACCTCGGCGTCAAGGTCGACGGCGTCGCCAAGCTGCTCTACCCGCGCGACCTGCTGCTCGGCGCCTCCTACTGATCGCCCTCCCGAGCGCTCAGTGAGCGGCCGGGCCTCCTCCCGGGCGCCCGCTGATCGTCCGGCGCCGGAACGACGGATGCCGCGACCCTGGGAGCGGGTCGCGGCATCCGCGTGGGCGCGAGGTGCGATCAGGAGGTCGACTTGCCGTACGAGCCGAGCTGCTGGGTGGCCTCGACGACACGGGCCGCCATGGCCGTCTCGGCGACCTTGCCCCAGGCGCGCGGGTCGTAGGCCTTCTTGTTGCCGACCTCGCCGTCGACCTTCAGGACGCCGTCGTAGTTCTTGAACATGAAGCCGGCGACCGAGCGCGTGAACGCGTACTGGGTGTCGGTGTCGATGTTCATCTTGACGACGCCGTTGGCGACGGCCAGGGCGATCTCCTCGTCGGTCGAGCCGGAGCCGCCGTGGAACACGAGGTCGAGCGGCTTCGGTCCGGTGCCGAACCGGGCGGCGATGCCCTCCTGGATCTCGCCGAGCAGCTCGGGCCGCAGCTTCACGTTGCCCGGCTTGTACACGCCGTGCACGTTGCCGAAGGTGAGGGCGGCGATCCAGCGGCCCTGCTCGCCGAGGCCGAGCGCCTCGACGGCCTTGGCGACGTCGGCCGTGGTCGTGTAGAGGGCCTCGTTGGACCCCTCGTGCTTGACGCCGTCCTCCTCGCCGCCGACGACGCCGATCTCGACCTCGAGGATCGCGTTGATGGCCTTCAGGCGGGGCAGGAGCTCCTTGGCGATCTCGATGTTCTCGTCGAGGGGAACGGCGGAGCCGTCCCACATGTGCGACTGGAAGATCGGCCGACCGCCCGCGGCGACGACCTTCTCCGACTCGGCGATGAGGGGGAGGAGGAAGTCCTCCAGCGCCGGCTTGGGGCAGTGGTCGGTGTGCAGCGCGACGGTGATCGGGTAGCTCTTGGCCACCTCGTGGACGTAGGCGGCGAAGGCGAGGGCGCCGGTGGCGCGGGCCTTCACGGTGTGGCCGGCGAAGTAGTCGGCGCCACCCGTGGTGACCTGGAGGATGCCGTCCGAACCGGCCTCGGTGAGGCCCTGGAGGACGGCGTTGACCGACTGGGAGCTGGCGGCGTTGATCGCCGGGTAGGCGAATCCACCGGCCTTCGCGCGGTCCAGCATCTCTGCGTATTGCTCAGGGGTGGCGACGGGCATGACAGCTCCTAGCGATGTGTCTGTGCGGCGGTGATTCCAACGGTCAGCCTAGCGAAGCGGGGCGCACGCCGCGTGGTGGCCGACCGGGAAAACGGCCCGCTCCGGCTGTCTGTGCCCGGGCGGAAAGAAACGCGATTCCTTCGTGCGAATCAGGGCGAAAGTCCTCACGGCGGGTACGTGAGGCGCGTAGTCTGACGCCATGGTGAGTCTGACCGCGGATATGAGCCCGCTGCATCCCGACCGCAACCTGGCCCTCGAGCTCGTCCGGGCCACCGAGGCGGCCGCGATCCGCTCCGTGCCGTTCATCGGGCGGGGGCAGAAGGAGCTCGCCGACGGTGCCGCGGTCGACGCCATGCGCGCCTTCCTCTCCACCGTCAACTTCGACGGCGTCATCGTGATCGGGGAGGGCGAGAAGGACAACGCGCCGATGCTCTTCAACGGGGAGCACGTGGGAACAGGTCGTGGTCCGCAGTGCGACATCGCGGTCGACCCGATCGACGGCACGACGCTCACCGCCGAAGGACGCAACAACGCGCTGTCCGTGCTCGCCGTCGCCGACCGGGGCGCGATGCTGGACGCCTCCTCTGTCTTCTACATGGACAAGATCGTCACCGGACCGGCCGGCGTCGGCGTCGTCGACATCCGCCTGCCCGTCGCCGAGAACGTGCACCGCCTGGCGAAGGCGCTCGGCAAGCCGGTCGACGAGATGGTGGTGTCCGTGCTGAACCGCCCGCGCCACGCACGGCTCATCGAGGAGATCCGCGAGGCCGGCGCCGGAACGCGGCTCATGAGCGACGGCGACGTCGCCGGCGGCATCAACGCGGCACGCCACAATGCCCGTACCGACATGTGCATCGGCATCGGGGGCAGCCCCGAGGGCATCGTGACCGCCTGCGCGATCAAGGCGCTCGGCGGACACATCCAGGGAAGGCTCTGGCCGCGCGACGACGACGAGAAGCAGCGCGGGATCGATGCGGGACTGAAGCTCGACGACCACGTCTACGAGGCCGATGAGATGGTCCGGGGCAAGAACACCATCTTCGTGGCGACCGGCGTCACCAACGGCGAGCTGGTGGCGGGGGTCCGTCGCGACGGCGACTTCATCTACACGGAGTCGGTGGTGCTGCGGGGCGCCTCGGGAACGCTCCGCCGGATCTCCTCGGAGCACCTGACGTCGAAGTGGCTGTGATCGTCCGCTGCGCACGCCCGTGACCTGATCGAGACGGTCCCGCGCGTGGCGACACCTCTCGGGTGTGACCGCGTCTGGCAGAATGGACCGCGGTGTCACCGGCGACACGTCGCCGTCCACACAGCTTGGAGTCATCGATGTCCGCAGCAACCAACAGTCCGAAGACCGGTCAGATCGCGGTTCCCCTCGACCCCGCTCGCCGTCCCGACGTGCTGCTGCGCCGCCGCGCCCCCGAGGGGCATCAGGTGAGCGCCTGGTGGATGATCGGCGCGTTCGTGGCCGTCTCGGTCGCGGTCGTCAGCGCCATGAGCCTGCTCCCCGGCGGCTGATCCCTGCGCGTCAGAGGCGGTCCCGCAGATCGCCCACGTCGGCGCCGAGTTCGGGAGCGATCAGTTCGGCCGCGGTCAGCGGGCGCGGAGCGGCCTCGATCGGCTGCGGTGCCGCGACGGCGTCGAGCTTGGTCTCGTCGATGCCCGGGAACCGCCGTGCGCTGACGAGCACGCGTGATTCGAGGGCGCCCGCGAAGCGGTTGTAGCTGGCGACGGTGCGCTCGATCGCTCGCCGCAGGTCGTCGGTGTGGCGGGCCAGTCCGCCCAGGCGGTGGTAGAGCTCGTTGCCGAGGTCGAACAGCGTGCGGGCCTCGTCGGAGACGTCTTGCTGCGTCCACGTGTACGCCACGGTCTTCAGCACCGCCCACAGGTTGACCGGCGAGGCGAGGGCGACTCGTCGCCCGAACGCGTAGTCCAGCAGCGACGGGTCCTCCTCGAGCGCCGCCGCAAGCAGCGACTCGCTCGGGATGAAGCAGACGACGAACTCGGGGCTCGAGGGCAGTCCCGCCCAGTACGACTTCTTCGCCAGCGCGTCGACGTGCGCCCTCACCGCCTTGACGTGGCGCTCCAGCAGCGTCTTGCGACGAGCCCCCTCCTCCCCGGTGGCGGTCACGGGGATCGCGCTGGCTTCGAGGTAGGCGTCGAGGGGCACCTTCGCATCGACGGCGAGAGCCTTGTCGCCGGGGAGGCGCACGACGAGGTCGGGTCGACCGGCCCCGGCCTCGGTCAGGATCGAGGACTGCGTGTCGAAGTCCACGTAGCGCGTCAGCCCCGCGGACTCGACGATGCGCCGCAGCTGCGTCTCGCCCCACACGCCGCGGGCCGAGTTGGACCGCAACGCCCCCGCCAGCGATTCCGTCGTGCTGCGCAGGGTCTCGCTCTCCTCGTGCGCGCGGCGCAGCTGCTCGGCGATCGCGCCGTACTGCAGGCGACGGTCGCGCTCGAGCTCGTCGACCTTGAGCTGCATGCTCTGCAGCGACTCCTGGACGGGCGTCAGCGCGCGCAGCACCTGCTGCTCGCGCCGCTCCCGTTCGTCTCGGGCCGCCTGGTCGGCGCGAGCCTGCGCGGCCATCTCGCGGGTGAGGGAGCGCTGCTGATCGAGCTGGGCGGTCAGCGCGCCCCGCTCCGCCTCGGCTGCGGCAAGGCGCGCCCCCAGCGCGGCGCGTGCGGAGGCGGCGCGCTCGGCGGCACGGGCCGCGCCGGCGAACCATCCCGCGAGGAGTCCGGCCAGCAGGCAGACGACCGCGGTCGCGGTGACGAAGACGACATCCATGGGGGAAGGATGCCGCACACCCCCGACATCGGCCCGGAGGCGCCCCGTCAGGCGACGGCGGCGCCGGCCTGCACGGGGTGCTGCGGGACCGGGCGCTGCGGGACGGGAGTCTCAGCGGGGAGCGGGATCTGCGGGATCCGCAGTCCCAGCAGCATCGCGAGCTCCACGGCGTCCTGGACGCCGTTGCGGGCCGCGGCGTCGATGACGATGTGCGCGCAGGCCAGGGCGTCGGCAGCCGCATCGTGGTGGGCGAAGTCGAGGTGACCCGCGGCGGCGGCCACGACGGGGAGCCGGTAGGAGTCGAGCTCGTAGGTCTTGCGCGCCACCTGGAGGCTGCAGAGGTAGCGGTAGGCCGGGTAGGCGTCGCCGGTGACCTCGCATGCCCGCCGGAGCACCGTCATGTCGAAACCCGCGTTGTGGGCGACGAGGATGTCGTCGCCGGCGAAGGCGACGAGGTCGGCCAGCTGCGTCGACCAGTCGGCGGCGCCGACGACGTCCTCGGGGCGGATGCCGTGGATCCCCATGTTGATCTCGAAGAAGCGGTCGTGGCCGGCCGGGGGCCGGATCAGCCAGCCGGCCGTGGCGACGACGCGCCCGCCGCGCACGCGGGCAAGGCCCACGGCGCACGCGGACGCGCTCGAGGAGTTCGCCGTCTCGAAGTCGATCGCGGTGAAGTCCAGGGGCACGCACCCACATTCGCCCGGCGAGGCCTCGTCGCCGTGGAGGCGCGCCGGGCGCGGGCGTATGGTCGGGTCATGGTGAACGCGCAGAAGCTCTCCACGTCCTTCGGTCAGGTCGCCGGGATCTACGAGGCCGGAAGGCCGGGATACCCCGCCGAGGCCGTGTCCTGGCTCCTCGCACCGGCATCCGGTGCCGCGCCGCCGCGCGTGGCCGACGTCGGGGCGGGCACCGGCAAGCTCACGCGCACGCTGCGCGACCTCGGCGCGGAGACGGTCGCGATCGATCCCGACGCCGACATGCTCGCGACCCTCCACGCCGCGATTCCCGACGTGCCCACCTTCGTCGGGTCCGCGGAGGCGCTGCCGCTGCCCGACGCCTCGGTCGACGCCGTCGTGCTGGGGCAGGCCTGGCACTGGGTCGACCCCGCAGCCGGCAGCAGAGAGGTCGCGCGCGTGCTGCGGCCCGGAGGCGTGCTCGGTCTCGTCTGGAACATCCGTGACGAGACGGTGCCGTGGGTCGCACGTCTCACGGCGGCCATGCGCGGAAGCCACGCCGAGACGCTCCTCGCGGCCGGCGACCCACCCGTCGGCCCGCCGTTCGAGCGGCTCGAGGAGCGCCGATGGTCCTGGGAGCGTGCGGTCACGCGGGAGACGCTGACGGCGATGGTGCGCTCGCGCAGCTACGTCATCACCGCCGGCGCCTCGGAGCGCGCGCGCATCGAGCGCGAGATCGGCGAGCTGTTCGACGAGATCGGCGCGGTCGGTGACGTCCGCGTCCCGCTGCCGTACGTGACCCGCGCCTACCGCGCAGAGGGGCCGTGACGTGCGCACTCTGACCGTCTGCAACTTCGCGACGATCGACGGCGTCTACGAGGACGACGCCCACGACATCGGATCCCTGTTCGAGCACTGGCATCCCGACTATCACGGGTCAGACACCTTCGATTTCCACAACACCGATCTGGTGGACGACGCCGACATCCTGCTCCTCGCGGGCAGACGCTCCTTCCGCGGTCAGGTGGACTACTGGTCGAGCGTGCGCGGGAACCCGGAGGCCACCGAGATCCGGCGCCGCTTCGCCGAGCGGTTCTTCGACATCGACAAGGTCGTCGTCTCCGACACGCTGCAGCCGTCGGATGTCGAGGACGCGCCGAACACCCGCATCGTGCGACTCGCCGAGAGCCGTGACGTCGTGCGGGCGCTCAAGGCGGAGGAGGGACGCGGCATCGTCGTCATCGCGGGACGACTGCTGTGGAACGACCTCATGCACGCCCAGCTCGTCGACGAGCTCATGCTCGTGACGTTCCCGCTCATCGGCGGGCGAGGCGTGCATCTGTTCGACGAGCGACCGCCGGTGGCGCTGAAGCTCCTCGGGACGCGCGTGTGGGAGGAGTCGGGGCACGTGCTGCAGCACTGGCGCGTCGACCCCTCGGGCCCGCCGTCGTGATCGGCGCGGGTCGCATCACTCCACAGCGGGGCCGCCCGCGAGGGGTCGCCGGAGGGAGACTCTCCGGCCACGTAGACTGACCTCCCGTGGCTCTTACCATCGGAATCGTCGGTCTCCCCAACGTCGGCAAGTCGACGCTCTTCAATGCGCTGACCAAGAACCAGGTGCTCGCGGCGAACTACCCGTTCGCGACGATCGAGCCCAACGTCGGCGTCGTGAACCTCCCGGATCCGCGCCTGAACACGCTGGCCGAGATCTTCCACTCCGAGCGGATCCTCCCCGCGGCCGTCTCGTTCGTCGACATCGCGGGCATCGTCCGCGGCGCGAGCGAGGGCGAGGGTCTCGGCAACAAGTTCCTCGCCAACATCCGCGAGGCCGACGCCATCGCCCAGGTCGTCCGCGGATTCGCCGACGGCGACGTCGTCCACGTCGACGGCAAGGTCGATCCCGCCTCCGACATGGAGACGATCAACGCCGAACTGCAGCTCGCCGACCTCGAGACGCTCGAGCGGGCCATCTCCCGCTACGAGAAGGAGGTGCGCGGCAAGAAGCTCGACCCCGTCGTCCTGGAGACCGCGCAGCAGGCGCAGGAGGCGCTCCAGCGCGGTGAGCTGCTGTCGGCGTCGAAGATCGACCTGGCACCCATCAAGGAGCTCGGCCTCCTGACCGCCAAGCCCTTCATCTTCGTCTTCAACGTCGACGAGGCCGTCCTCACCGACGCCGCCCGCACCGCCGAGCTGGCTGCGCTCGTCGCGCCCGCGAAGGCGGTGTTCCTCGACGCGAAGATCGAGTCCGAGCTCATCGACCTCGACCCGGAGGACGCCGCCGAACTGCTGGCGTCGACCGGCCAGGAGGAGTCGGGGCTCGATCAGCTCGCGCGGATCGGGTTCGACACCCTCGGACTGCAGACCTACCTCACCGCCGGGCCGAAGGAGGCGCGCGCCTGGACCATCGGCAAGGGCTGGAAGGCGCCGCAGGCCGCGGGCGTCATCCACACCGACTTCGAGAAGGGCTTCATCAAGGCGGAGGTCATCTCGTTCGACGACCTCGTCGCGACCGGGTCGGTGGTCGAGGCCCGCGCCAAGGGCAAGGCGCGCCTGGAGGGCAAGGACTACGTCATGCAGGACGGCGACGTCGTGGAGTTCCGGTTCAACAACTAGCGTTGAGCGCTGAAGGGTGACCGGGTCGGCAAGAGCATCAGGATCAATGACCAGTGGCGGATCTGCTTCGCGTCGACCGAAGCGGGGCCAAGGAGGTGGAGATCGTTGACTCTCACTGACAGGATTCCCCCGATTCACCCGGGCGCATCCATCACCCCGCTCAGGGTGGCGTGAGCGAGCCGTCCGTCGTACTCCGGCGGCTTCGGCCGACTGATGCTTGCGCTGTCTTCGACGCGTTCGAGTCGAACGCGGACATGGTGCGCCAAGGTGAGGTGTCGACTGTGGTGGAAGCTGAGCACTACGTTGCCCGCCTGATTGCAGCCGACTCCCCGCATGAGGCGTGGGCTGTGGCGGCAGGCGACACGCTTGTCGGCCTCGTCTGCGTGACCGTCGACGAAGCGAACCGCAACGGATGGTTCTGGTACTGGATGTCGGATGCCGCGCGAGGTCGTGGCTGGATGTCTCGTGCCGCCGCTACCGTCGCGGAGTGGGCGCTGGCGGTGCGCGGACTGCAACGCCTCGAACTGGGTCATCGTGTCAACAACCCCGCGTCCGGTGCGATCGCCCGACATGCGGGTTTCGTCAAGGAAGGGACGGAGCGCGCGAAGTTCCTCCTCGACGGACAGCGGGTCGATGTCGATACCTACGGCCGCTTGGCGTCGGATCCGCCTCCCCGGTTCGTCGCTGTCCCGATGGTCGACGGCGGCGAGGCAGATGCCTATCCGTGACGCAACCCGGTGGAGTTCCGCTCACCAACGACGCGACCGATGCTCATCGTGATCTCCGGGTTGCCCGGAGTGGGCAAGACGACCGCCGCCGATCTCGTGGGCGCACGACTCGGAGCAGTGCGGCTGTCGATCGACACGGTGGAGGACGCCCTGCTCGCGGCAGGCCTCCCGCGCGGATGGGAGACCGGTGTCGCCGCGTATGAAGCCGTCGGCGCCCTGGCGGAACTCAACCTGCGGGCGGGCAGCAGCGTCGTCGTCGATGCCGTCAACGACAGCGAGCCCGCCCGTGACACGTGGCGCAGAGCTGCGGCCTCAGCGGGTGCGCCGTTGTGCTGGGTGGTGCTGACGATGACCGATTCCGAGGGCCACGCGTCGCGGCTGCGCGATCGACAGCGGGGCTTCGTGCATCTCCCGGAGCCGAGCTGGGCCGACGTGGCCGGGCGCGCGATGGCGCCGTGGGTCGACACGCACCGCGTCATCGATGTCACGGGCCGGACTGCCGAAGACGTCGCGGTGGAGGTCGAGAAGCACGCGGCGGAGTTCGGTCGCCCGGACTGAGAACCCGAACGGCCGACCGCTCACGTCAGGTGGTCTGACCGTCGTGCTTGCCCTCGGAGATCTCCTCGACGAGCTTCGCGTTGAAGGCGGGAAGGTCGTCGGGGGTGCGGCTCGAGACGAGGCCCTCGTCGACGACGACCTCCTCGTCTACCCAGGTCGCGCCGGCGTTGGTGAGGTCCGTGCGCAGGCTCGGGTAGCTGGTGAGCGTGCGTCCGTCGAGCACCTCGGCCTCGGCGAGGATCCACGCGGCATGGCAGATCGCCGCGACGGGCTTGTGCTGGGCGAAGAAGTCCCGCGTGAAGCGGACGGCGGCTTCGTCGAGTCGGAGGTGGTCGGCGTTCACGACCCCGCCCGGGAGCACCAGCGCGTCGAAGTCCGACGCGTCGACGTCACCCGAGGTGGCATCGACCGGCTGCTCGTGCCCGTTCTTGCCGGTGATGGGGTCCGACGCCGGAGCGATCATGACCGGCGATCCGCCGGCCTCCGTCACCGCCTGCCAGGGAGAGGTCAGCTCGCTGTCCTCGAATCCGTCGGTGGCCAGGAACGCGATCTTCTTACCGGTGAGAGTTGCCATGGCCTCACGCTAGGCGCGGCCCGCGCTGGATCCGAGGGGGTTGACAGACACGGCGCCGGCACGGGTCCCGTCCCGGCGGCACGTCGTAGGATGGCGGTATGGCCACCTCGAATCTCCCCACCCCGCAGCTGCAGCCCGTTGCCGACGAGAAGAACCTCATCGAGGTCGTCTCCGAGGGCGCCTCCTGCTGCGGCGGCGGCTGCTGCAGCTGACGCGGTCGGCACGCGCCGCCTCGTTCGTACGGCGGTCATATCCGCATGCGGGCTGACGCATAGGCGCGTCGGCTGATCTGGGGGAATGGCAGCCCCTCGTATCGCCCGCGTCAGTGTTCTCGTCGGCCTGACGGCCCTCATCCTCACCGGATGCGCCGCCGGAGACGATGGGGTGGACGCGTCGTCGGGCTCTGACGCCCCGGCCACGTCCGACGCGGCCGCATCGGAACTCTGGGATTCGACCACCGTCCACTCCGTCTCCGTGTCGTACGACGACGCCGACTACGACGACCTGATCGAGACGTATCTGTCGACGGGCGAGAAGATCTGGATCACGGCGGCGGTCACGATCGACGGCCAGACGTTCGACGACGTCGGGCTCAAGCTCAAGGGCAACTCCTCGCTGCGGGCACTCTCGACCGGCGCCGACGCCGCGCTCAGTTCGCAGCACCCGCAGGATCTCCCGTGGATCATCCGCCTCGACAAGTTCGTCGATGGGCAGAGCCTCGACGGCACGACCGAGCTCGTGGTGCGCGGCAACAGCTCGGAGACCTCGCTCAACGAGGCGCTGGCGCTCGACCTCCTCGCGCAGACGGGGCTGGCGTCGGAGGCGGCCATCGCGACGAGGTTCAGCGTCGACGGGTCGGCCGAGACCCTGCGTCTCGTGATCGAGAACCCGGGCGACGAGTGGGCCGAGCGGGAGCTCGGCGACGTGCTGCTCTACAAGGCGGAGGCGGGTGGTGACTACAGCTACCGCGGCCAGGAGGCGTCCGCATACGAGGACGTGTTCGACCAGGAGGCGGGGGAGGACGACCTGACTCCGCTCATCGACTTTCTGGAGTGGATCAACGAGGCCTCCGACGCGACCTTCGCGGCCGAGCTCGGCGCGCACCTCGACGTGGACGCCTTCGCGACCTATCTGGCCTTCCAGGAGCTCGTCGACAACTTCGACGACATCGACGGGCCGGGCAACAACTCGTACCTCTCCTACGATCCCGACACCGGACTGATGACCGTCGTCACCTGGGACCTCAACCTCGCGTTCGGCGCGAGTCCCGGCGGAGGAGGGATGGGTCAGGTCCCGGGCGACGGCGGTGGTGGTCGCGGCGAGCAGGGGGACCAGCTGCGCGAGCCGCCGGCCGAGGGTGACGGGGACGCGCAGACGGCCGCGGACGTGGGCGGACCCGGCCGCGGCGGCGGATCCAACATCCTCGCTGAGCGCTTCCTCGCGTCCGACCGGTTCCAGGCACTGTACGCGGCGGAGCTCGAGCGCCTTCAGGCGGAGCTCGTCGATTCGGGCGACGCGGCGTCGATCCTCCAGGCGTGGACGGACACCCTGACCGCGGGTGCGTCCGACCTCGTGCCGGAAGCGACGATCGCTCAGGAGTCGGGCGCGCTCGCTACCGCGCTCGACGGACGCTGACGCTGACGCTGCGCGCCCCGCGGCGCGGGCGCGTCATCCGCGCGTGGGCGACAGCAGCGCGTCGCGCAGCCGTGGACTCAGCCCCACGAGGTCGGTCTCGACCGGCACGGCGAGGGCCTGGAGGGTGCGACTGAAGTAGTTCCGCGCCGCGGCGGCGAGCGTGATGTCGACGATCTGCCGGTCGTCGAATCCGGCGTCGCGCAGCTCCTGGGCATCCGCGTCGGTCATGGCGGTCGGCTCCGTCGACACGCGTCGGGCGAAGCGCATGACCGCGCGGTCGGCGTCGCTGAGCTCGGGGTGGTCGCCCTCGTACGCCACGCCCTCCAGCTGATCCTCGTCGAGCGCACCCGTCCGCAGCGCCTTGCGTCCGTGCGCGAGCAGGCAGTGGGGCGAGCGGAGGGCGCCCGCCGCGGCCAGCGTCACGAGCTCGTACGTGCGCACCCCGATCGAGGGGACGATGGCGTGCACGAGGGTCTCGAACGCGGCCAGCGCTTCCGGGTTCACCGCCATCGCGCGGGTATGGCTGAACACGAATCCGTCGTCGTCGAGATCGCTGCGGTAGAAGTCGGCGACGACGCCGTCTGCCGTCTCGGGATCGGGCGTGCGGATGAGCATGGGGGCCTCCTGGAGAATGCGGTGATACCGGCTTACTCGCAGGAGGCCCGTCATGCCACCTCAGATACGTCGCGAAGGTCGGTGCGCGACGGGCGTCGACGACCCGTCTGTGTCAGTGACCGACGGGCGCACCCTCTGCGCCGCCCGGCGCGTCCTCGGGCTTGCGGATGAGGAGGGCGCCGATGAGGAGGGGCAGGGACACGATCGCCGCGAGCAGGAAGGCGGCGTGCGCCCCCTGGGCCTCGGCTGCCGTCTCGACGACGCCCGACTCCTGGGCCGAGACCGAGACCGCCGACATGACGGTGATCATGACAGCGATCCCTGCCGCGCCGGCGACCTGCTGCACCGTGCCCAGCACTGCCGAGCCGTAGGCGTAGAACCGCGGCTGGAGCGACCCCAGCGAGGCCGTGAACAGCGGAGTGAACGAGAGCGCGAGACCGAGCGACAGGATCGTCTGCGCGATCACGATGAACCAGATCGGCGTGGTGGCGGTGAACGTCAGCGCGAACAGCCACAGCACCGCTACGGCGAGGATCGCGCCGGGCACCAGCAGCACCCGCGTGCCGCGCGCGTCGTAGACGCGGCCGATGAACGGTCCCGCGACGCCCATGAGGAGCGACCCGGGGAGCACCGCCAGGCCCGTCTCGAGGGCGTTGTACTCGAGCGCGCGCTGCATGTACAGCGGCAGCACCGTGATCGTCCCGAAGAACGCCAGCGACAGCAGGGCCATCTGTCCGATCGCGAGGGAGAAGTTGCGGTCGCGGAACACGCGGAGGTCGAGGAGCGCGTCGTCGGCGCGCTGCAGCAGCACCTGCCGCCACAGGAACAGGCCGAGGGCGATGATCCCGACGACGAACGAGACGACCAGCGCGAGGGTCGACGAGTTCTGGGCGGCCGTCTCGGCGGCCGTGCCGCCGTGCGCGGCCGCCCCGCCGATCTGGCTGAGCCCGTAGACGATGCCGCCGAAGCCGAACGCGGACAGCACGATGGAGAGCACGTCGATCGGCGCGTGGGTGGTCTCACCGAGGTTCTGGATCCACCGGGCGCCCATCGCGAGCGCGACGAGGGCGATCGGCAGCACGATGCCGAAGATCCAGCGCCAGCTGAGGGTCTCCAGCAGCACGCCCGACAGCGTGGGACCGATGGCCGGCGCCAGGGACATCACGATGGAGACGCGGCCCATCATGCGGCCGCGCGAGTGGGCCGGGACGATCGTCATGAGCGTCGTCATCAGCAGGGGCATCATGATCGCGGTGCCCATCGCCTGCACGACGCGCGCCACGAGCAGCACGCCGAACCCCGGGGCGAGGAGGGCGATCAGCGTTCCGAGGGAGAAGAGGCTCATCGCGGTGATGAACACCTGCCGCGTCGTGAAGCGGCGCAGCAGGAAGCCGGTGATCGGGATGACGACCGCCATCGTCAGCATGAACGCGGTGGTCAGCCACTGTGCGGCCAGCGCCGTGATGCCGAGGTCGTCGATCAGGTGCGGGATCGCCACGCCCATCGTCGTCTCGTTGAGGATCGCGACGAAGGCGGCCGCCAGCAGCAGCCACACGATGCGGCTCTCGCGGGGAGCCAGCAGGGGGGCGGCGGTGCGGGTCGTCGTCGCAGACGTCATGGGTCTCCTCGGCGGATGAAGTGGTGGGAAAGCAGAAGCGCCCACGCGAAGGGGGCGCCTGACGACGGTAACCCGGGGAGCCGACACGGCATTCCCGATCCGTGGAACGATAGCGCTCATGGGAGCCCTCCACCATACCCGTGCACCGCTGCGAGAAGCGGTCGCCGTGATCGCGGGCGTCGTCGGCGCCGTGGCCGTGACGGAGGCGCTCGGGCTGGCGGCGGGGCTGCTGGCCGGATGGGCGCTCCTCGCGGCGATCGACGTGGCCTGGGTGCTGGCCGTGGTGTGGCGGATGGATGCCGCGCAGACCCGCGCCCACGCCCTGATCGAGGATCCCGGCAGACGGGTGGCGCGGGTCGTGGCGGTGCTCGGCAGCGTCGCGAGCCTCGGCGCCGTCGTCGTCGTGCTCGTCCAGACGCGCGACGCCGACGAGGTGACCGCCTTCGTGCTCGCCGGGGTCGCGGTCGTCGCGGTGGCCGCCTCGTGGGCGCTCATCCAGGTCGACTACCTCCTCCGGTACGCGCGGGAGTACTACGGCGAGCCGGAGGGCGGCATCGACTTCAACCAGGCGGAGCCGCCGGCGTACACCGACTTCGCCTACTTCTCGCTCGGACTCGGGATGACCTACCAGGTCGCCGACACGAACGTGACGCGGGGGGAGATCCGCCGCATCGTCATCGCGCAGACGCTGCTGGCCTACCTGTTCGGCGCGGTGATCCTGGCGACGGTCATCAACCTCGTCACCTCGCTCGGCTGAGCGCCCGTTGCCGGGGCCCGGGCCGGCCCCGGTGTCCTCCGCGCTCATTAGAGTGAACGGATGAGCATGGGCGGCATGGGCGGGCCCCGCGGCTTCCGCGGCGTCGACGAGGACGCTCAGCGCAGGCTCAACGCCGACGCCCCGCAGATCCGCGACCTCCGCGGCCGCGTGGTCGCGCTCTTCCGCCCGTACACGGCGCGCATCGTCGTCACCGGGATCCTGGTGGTGGTCGGCGCGGCGGTCGGGGTCATCCCGCCCCTGATCGTCCAGCGGATCTTCGACGACGCGCTCTTCCCCGTGGACGGGTCCGGTCCCGATCTTCCGCTCCTGCTCGTGCTGGTGCTGCTGATGATCGGCCTGTTCCTGCTCTCCGCCGGCATCGGCGTGGTCCAGACCTGGCTGACCGCCACGGTCGGCAACAAGGTGACCGGCGATCTCCGCGTGCAGCTGTTCGAGCACCTGCAGTCGATGGAGCTCGGATTCTTCACGCGGACCAAGACCGGCGTCATCCAGTCGCGGCTCCAGAACGACGTGGGCGGGGTCTCGGGCGTGCTGACGAACACCGTGACGAGCATCCTCGGAAACGCCGTCACGGTGATCTCCGCGCTCGTGGCGATGATCCTCATCGACTGGCGGCTGACGATCATCGCGGTCGTGCTGATGCCGGTGCTGGTGATCGTGCAGCGCCGCGTCGGACAGGTGCGCGCCAGGATCGCGGGACAGACCCAGGAGTCGCTGTCCGAGCTCACCTCGATCACGCAGGAGACGCTCTCGGTGTCGGGCATCCTCCTCTCGAAGGCGTTCAACCGTCAGCGCTCGGAGTCGGCCCGCTACCAGGAGGAGAACCGCAATCAGGTCCAGCTCCAGGTGCGCCGAGCGATGAGCGGTCAGGGGTTCTTCGCCGTCGTCCAGGTGCTCATGGCCTCCGTTCCCGCCGTGATCTACCTGGTCGCCGGGTACCTCCTGGCGGGCGAGGCCGGGCTCATCACGGCCGGCACGGTGGTGGCCTTCACGACCGTCCAGGCGCGGCTGCTCCAGCCGCTCATGGGCCTCATGCGCGTCGCCCTCGACCTGCAGACCTCGCGCGCCCTCTTCGCGCGCATCTTCGAGTACCTCGATCTGCGTCCGGCCATCGTCGACGCGCCGGACGCGATCCCCGTCTCGGCGGCGCCCGGACCGATCGGGCGGATCGAGTTCCGCGACGTCGTCTTCCGCTATCCCGATGCCGCCGGCGACACCCGCGCGACGCTCGACGGCGTGAGCTTCGTGGCCGAGCCCGGACGTCACGTGGCATTCGTCGGACCGTCGGGCGCGGGCAAGACCACCGTGCTGTACCTCGCGCCCCGGCTGTACGAGGCCACCGAGGGAGCCGTGCTGTTCGCCGGTGCTGACGTGCGGCGGCTCACACAGGAGTCGATCGTCGACCACATCGGGATCGTGTCGCAGGAGACCTACCTGTTCCACGCGACGATCCGGGAGAACCTGCGGTACGCGAAGCCCGACGCCACCGACGCGGAACTGGAGGCCGCGTGCGCCGCGGCCAACATCCACCACATCATCGCCGGATTCGAACGCGGCTACGACACGGTCGTGGGCGAGCGGGGGTACCGCCTGTCGGGCGGCGAGAAGCAGCGCATCGCGATCGCGCGGGTGCTGCTGAAGGATCCGCCCATCCTGCTGCTGGACGAGGCGACCTCGGCGCTCGACACGGTCTCCGAGCGCGTCGTGCAGGAGGCCCTCGACAACGTCGCCCGCGGGCGCACGACGCTGTCGATCGCGCACCGGCTGTCGACGGTGGTGGGCGCCGACGTGATCCACGTGGTCGATGCCGGGCGGATCGTCGAGTCCGGCACGCACGCCGAGCTCCTCGCCGGCGGGGGACTGTATGCGGAGCTGGCCGCCGAGCAGATGGCCGCGGCCCGCATCGAGGGCATCGATGCCGCGACGCCGCCCGCGGACCACGCCGACCGGCGCGCCGATCAGGCGCCGTCCGACACGCCGGCGCCCATGGTGGTCGTGACCGAACCTCCGCGCGCGGAGTCGGAGTGGACGCCGCTCGGCTGACGAGGGAAGCAGGCCGCGCCCTCTCCGCCGGCCGTCTGGATGCCCGACCGAGGGCTCACCACAGGCGCGCGGCGGCCAGCAGCGGGGCGGCGGCGGGGTCGAGCACGAGGCCGGCCTCGTCGGCCCGGCCGGCGAAGTCGCGGACGAACGCCCCGAGTGCGCGGCGGTAGGCGTCGTCGGGGTGGTCCTGCGCGATCCGGATCAGCGGCGGGGTGTCCATGTCGAGGATCAGGCGCACCCGCGCGCGCGCCGCCGCGTGCTGCGAGGCCGCATCGAGCACCGCGAGTCCGCCGCGGAGTGCATTGAGGTAGTCCAGGAGCACGGCGACCGCGTCCTTGTGCTGGGTGATCGACGAACCGTCCGCGCGCTCCCGCCACAGCACGACGACATCGGGGACGACGTCGATCGCGCGCGCGAGGGTGTACATCCGCTGGGCGACGATCTGGTCCTCGTAGAGCTTCCCCTCCGGGAAGCGGATTCCGTGACGGCGCCAGAACTCGACCCGGCTCACCTTCGACCAGGCGACGATGTTCCCCGACACCTCCGGGTGGGCGGCCAGCGTCGTGCCCCGGCGGGCGGGGTCGGTGGCCGCGGCCACCCAAGGCTGCACGACTCCCGGGGAGTAGACGACCGTGTCGCCCGGTCCCGTCTCCGGACGCAGGCGCACGTATGCGCCGACCACCAGATCGCTGCCCGAGGCCGACAGCGTCCCCACGAGTCGCTCCAGCGCCGAGGGGGTGAGCTCGTCGTCGGCGTCGAGGAAGCCGACGAACGGCGTGTCGACGAGGTCGAGGGCGGCGTTGCGGGCGGCCCCCAGGCCCCTCGGGGCGTCGTGACGGATCACGGTGAATCGTGAGTCGCCGGCGGCGGCCGCCTCGAAGATCGTCGTCGTGGCATCGGTCGAGCCGTCGTCGACGAGGATCGCACGCCAGTCGGGGAACGTCTGCGCGCGGAGCGAGTCCAGGGCCTGGGCGGCGTAGGCGGCGACGTCGCGGCCGGGGACGATGACGGTGACGGCGGGCAGGCTCACCCGCCCGATCGTACCGCCGCGACGGCGTCGGCGACCGCGTCGGCGACGGGCAGGAGGTCGAGGTCGCCGCCGTGGCCGAAGGTGAAGCGCACCGCGGTCTGGGCGACCTCGGGAGCGATGCCGAGGGCGAGCAGCACATGCGAGGGCTCGTCGCTGCCCGCCGCGCACGCGGAGCCGCTCGAGGACACGATGCCGCGCCGTTCGAGCTCCAGGAGCACCGCTTCGCCGGAGACGCCCGCGAAGGTGAAGCTCGCGGTGCCCGGGAGACGTTCCACCGGGTCGCCGGTGAGGCGGGCGGAGGGCACGAGCGACAGCACGCGGGCGATGAACGCGTCGCGTCGCGCCGCGGTGCGCGCGGCCGTGTCGACGCGCTCGGCCTCGGCGCGCTCCAGCGCGACCGCGAACCCCACGGCGCCGGCGACGTTCTCGGTCCCGCTGCGTCGCTCGCGCTCCTGTCCGCCGCCGTGCAGCAGCGGCTCCAGGGGAAGCCGGCTGCGCACGGCCAGCACGCCGACTCCGGGGGCGGCGCCGATCTTGTGGCCGGCGATCGACAGGGCGTCGGCGCCGGTGCCGGCCAGGGGCAGCCAGCCGGCGGCCTGCACGGCGTCGAGGTGCAGCGGCACGCGGGCCTCGCGGCAGACCGCTGCCAGGCCCGCCACGTCCTGCACGGTCCCCACCTCGTTGTTCGCGTAGCCGACGCTCACCAGCGCCGTCGGCGCGCCGCCCGGCCGCGTGTGCAGCGCGTCGCGGAGGTGGTCGGCATCGATCCGCCCCGTCGAGGACACCGGCAGTCGCGTCACGGCGAACCGGTGCACGCGCTCCAGGTACTCGCAGGCGGCGAGGATCGACTCGTGCTCGATCGCCGTGGTGACCAGGTGCACCGGCGTGCCCGAGCGCTGCGACGCCCCGATGGAGAGCCCCTTCAGAGCGAGGTTGTTCGCCTCGGTGCCGCCCGAGGTGAACACGACGTCGCCCGGACGCATCGCGAGCACCGAGGCGACCCGCCGCCGCGCGTCGTCGAGGGCATGCGCGGCCGCCTCGCCGACCGTGTGATGGCTCGACGGGTTGCCGAACCGGTCGCGCAGGTAGGGGAGCATCGCCTCGAGCACCTCGGGGCGCACGGGGGCGGTCGCCGCATGATCGAGGTAGAGCACGTCAGTCGCCGTCCGGCACGGTCACCCGCACGTCCAGGCCGAGGTCCAGCGCGGGCGCCGAGTGGGTGAGCGCGCCGACCGAGATGACGTCGACGCCCGTCTCGGCGATGGCGCGGACGCCCTCCAGCGAGACACCGCCCGACGCCTCGACGGTGGCGCGGCCCGCGATGCGCGCGACGCCGGTGCGCAGGTCGTCGAGCGAGAAGTTGTCGAGCATGATCGTCCCGGGTCCGGCGGCGAGCACGGGGTCGATCTGGTCCAGCCGGTCGACCTCCACCTCGAGGTGCACCGTGTGCGGCAGCCGCGCGACGGCCGCGCGCAGCGCATCCGTGATCGAGACGGATCCGTCGGGGCCGGTCGCCGTGAGGACCGCGAGGTGGTTGTCCTTCGCCATCACGGCGTCCGAGAGCGAGAAGCGGTGGTTGTGCCCGCCGCCGCTGCGGACGGCGTGGCGCTCGAACGCACGGAGGCCGGGAGTGGTCTTGCGGGTGTCCGCGATGCGCGCGCCGGTGTGGGAGACCTCGTCGACGTAGCGGCGCGTCAGGGTGGCGATGCCGCTCATCCGCTGTGCGAAGTTCAGACCGACGCGCTCCGCGGTGAGCACGCCGCGCGCGGGTCCGGCCACCGTCGCCAGGGCGTCGCCGGCGGCGAAGACGGCGCCGTCGTCGACGAGCAGCTCGACCTCGATGCGGGGATCGGTGAGGCGGAAGGCGCCCGCGAAGACCGCGCCGCCGCTGAACACCCCCGGCTCCCGCGCGACGAGATCGGCCTGCGCGGTCGCCTCTGCCGGGATGAGGTACTCGCTGGTGAGGTCGCCCCAGGGTGCGTCCTCCTCGAGGGCCGCAGCGACGATGCGATCGATGTGTGCCGGCGTCAGCATCAGGCGGGGACCTTTCGGGCGGGCTCGGGTGCGCGTCGCGGCGCACTGCGGCGGCTCTGCTGCCGGGTGTCGCGATCGGCGCCGCGGGGTGCGGACGCTCGGCTCGACGGTGCGTCGGAGCGGAAGTGCGCACCGACAGACCCACGCCGCGCCAGCGCGGCCGCCACGAGATGCTGAGCGACCAGGAGGAGATTCCGGTCCTCGCACTCGGCGACGGTCCGAGGTTCCCGCTGCTGCGCGGTCCAGCCCGCCAGAACGGACGCCGCGCGGCGGAGCCCGTCGGCGTCGCGCACCAGCCCCGCGTCACGCCACAGCAGCTCCTGCAGCGCTCGCCGGTCGAACGCCGGCGCCGACGCGGCCACCTCCGCGAGGGGGGTCGCGTCGGACGTCCCGCCGCCGGCGGGCCACGTCCCGGACGCGACGTCGTCACGGAGCGCGTCGCCGGCCCGTGCGCCGAACACGACGCCCTCCAGCAGCGAGTTCGACGCCAGCCGGTTCGCGCCGTGCACGCCGGTGCGCGCGGTCTCGCCCACCGCGTAGAGGCCGCGCAGGCTCGTGCGCCCGTGCAGATCGGTGTCGATGCCGCCCATCAGGTAGTGCGCCGCCGGCGTGACCGGGACCGGGACGCGCGCCCAGTCCAGGCCCCGCGCGCGCATCGCGGCGTCGATCGTCGGGAATCGTCGCGCGAGGAAGGAGGCGGTCTCGGCACCGGAGTCGCGGAGACCGGTCGCGTCGAGCACGACGGGCCGCCCGCCCTGCGCCGACATGGTCTCGGCGATCGCGCGCGCCACCACGTCGCGGGGGGCCAGCTCCGCGTCGGGGTGGACGTCGAGCATGAACCGGCTGCCGTGGGCGTCACGGAGCACCGCCCCTTCGCCCCGCACCGCCTCGGACACGAGGAACGCCCCGTGGCCGGCCGCCGACGGAAGCACGGTCGGATGGAACTGCACGAACTCGAGGTCGCTCACCGCGACGCCGGCCCGCAGCGCGGCGGCGATCCCGTCGCCGGTGGCGACGGCGGGGTTGGTCGTGTGGGCGTACAGCTGGCCCGCACCGCCGGTGGCCAGGACGACGGCCCGGGCGGGGAGCACCCGGCGGTCAGCGTCCACGAGCACCTCGACGCCGCGGATCGCATCGTGCTCCCGCGCGAGGTCGAGGAGGAAGGCGTGCTCCAGGATCTGCAGGCGGCCGTCGCGGGACGCGCGACGGAGGGCGGCGACCAGGGCCTCCTCGATGGCCGCGCCCGTCGCGTCCCCGCCGGCGTGCAGGATCCGCGGCGCGGAGTGCGCCGCCTCGAGACCTCGCACCAGCGCGCCGTCCGCGGTCCGGTCGAACGCGACGCCCCGCTCGATCAGCTCCGCGAGACGGGCGGGGCCCTCGGAGACGAGCACGTCCACCGCGGCGGCGTCGGCGAGTCCCGCCCCCGCCACGAGCGTGTCGCGCGCATGGTCGGCGACGCTGTCGTCGGCCGACGTCACTCCGGCGATCCCGCCCTGCGCGTAGCGCGTGTTGGAGTCGCTCAGCGCGCCCTTGGTCACCACCGTGACCCGGCACCCGTCGGCGTGGGCGTGGAGGGCAGCGGTCAGCCCCGCGATGCCCGAGCCGACCACGACGACGTCGACCGCCGGTGCGCGGCCGCTCACGGCTTCGCCGCCAGCATGCGCTCCAGCGCGACCCGCGCCGGTTCGGCGACGTCGTCGGTCACCGAGATGCGGTTGCGCACCTCGCCGGCGACGAGGCCCTCGAGCACCCAGGCGAGGTAGCCGGGGTGGATGCGATACATCGTCGAGCACGGGCAGACGACCGGGTCGAGGCAGAAGATCTCGTGCTGAGGGTGCTCGGCGGCCAGCCGCTGCACCAGGTTGATCTCGGTGCCGATCGCGAAGGTCGTCGGCTCGGTCGCGGCCTGGATGGCCTTGCGGATGAAGTCCGTCGACCCGGCCGCGTCGGCGGCGTCCACGACGTCCATGGGGCACTCCGGGTGGACGATGACGCGCACATCGGGGTGCTCGGCGCGCGCCGCCGCGATCTGGTCGACGGTGAACCGCCGGTGCACGGAGCAGAACCCGTGCCAGAGGATGACGCGCGCGTCGTCGAGCTGCGCCTCGGTGGAACCGCCCAGCGGGCGGCGGGGGTTCCACATGGGCATCTGCTCGAGGGGCACGCCCATCGCCTTGGCGGTGTTGCGGCCGAGATGCTGATCGGGGAAGAAGAGCACGCGCCGTCCACGGGCGAAGGCCCACTCCAGCACGGTGCGCGCGTTCGAAGACGTGCAGACGATCCCGTGGTGACGCCCGACGAAGCCCTTGATGGCCGCGGACGAGTTCATGTACGTCACCGGGATCACCGGCAGGAGCCCCTCGGCGTCGGGGACGTCGAGGTCGCCGTAGACGTCGGCGAGCTGCTCCCAGCACTCCTCGACCTGGTCGATGTCCGCCATGTCGGCCATGGAGCAGCCGGCCGCCAGGTTCGGCAGGATCACGGCCTGCTCGGGCCGCGACAGCAGGTCGGCGGTCTCGGCCATGAAGTGCACGCCGCAGAAGACGATCGCCTCCGCTTCGGGGTGCGCCAGGGCGGCGTTGGCGAGCTGGAAGGAGTCGCCGACGTAGTCCGCGTGGGTCACGACCTCCTCGCGCTGATAGAAGTGCCCGAGGATGACGACGCGGTCGCCGAGGGTCGCCTTGGCGGCGCGGATGCGCTCGGCGAGCTCGGACTCGGAGGCGGTGCGGTACTCCTCGGGCAGCTCGCCCTGCCGCGGGGCGCCGGTCGGGATGACATCTCCCATCGACGAGCCCGGTCCGTACCCGGGGCGCGTGTCGAACGTCCACGGTGCGGCGGCCAGGTCGGTGTTGCAGGTCTCCGCGACGATCCGGCCCGAGACGATCGCCTGGATCTCGTGGTCGACGCTGGGGTCCTTCGGGAGCGGCTGTTCGGGCCGCGGGGAGAGGGTGAGGATCGAGGCTGCCATGATCTGTCCTTCGCAGTCAGTGCTGGGGGAGTGGGCCGCGGTCGGCCAGCTCGACGTCGTGGTTGTAGCGGTAGAGCCGCGCGGGGCGGTGGCTGCCCGTGCGGAAGTCGTCGGTGGGGATGAGGGTGTCGGAGTTCTCGACCTGACGGCGGAAGTTGGCGGGATCCAGGCGACGCCCGAGGATCGCCTCGTACACCTCGCGGAGCTCGGCGAGCGTGAACTCGGCGGGGAGGAGGCCGTGGGCGATGCGGCTGTAGCCGACCTTGTTGCGCAGCCGCCAGAGGGCGTAGTCGACGATGTGGTCGTGGTCGAAGGCGAGCGAGGGCAGCGCTCCCGCGTCGAACCACGCCACGTTGTGCTGCTCCGAGCTCAGCGAGACGTCCTCGCGCACGAGGGCCCAGTACACGATGGACACGACGCGCGTGGGGGAGCGGTCCACGTCGCCGAACGCGTAGAGCTGCTCGAGGTAGCTCGGGGCCAGGGTGGTCGTCTCGGCGAGCGTCCGCGAGGCGGCCGCCTCGAGGTTCTCGTCGGTCCCGAGCCACCCGCCGGGAAGCGCCCACTGCCCTTCGTGCGGGTCGCGGGTGCGCTTGACCAGGGGCAGCACGACGCGCGCGCGATCCTCGTCCGGGTGCCGCCGCAGGCTGAAGATGACGGTCGACACCGCGACGCGGATCGTGTCGTCGGCGGGTGATGCGCTTGTTCTTGTCATGGTGACTATAACCTCGGGGACGATCTTATAGTCCCTGCGACCCGAAGGCAAACGGCGCGCGCCGGGCATTCAGCGGATGCCGAGCCCGGGGCCGGTAGCGTGGCCCGTCAGGAGGACCCCCATGCTCATCGTCGACATCGTCGCCGTGGTCGCGCTGCTCGCCGCCTTCGTGACCGGTCTCGCCCGCGGGTTCTTCGCGAGCCTCGGCACCATCGTCGGGATGGTGGCCGGGGCGTTCATCGCCCTGTGGCTCGTCCCGCTCGCGACGCCCGCCGTCTCGGCCGTCGTGCCGATCGGCATGTGGCGAAGCGCCGCGCTCGCCGCCCTGGTCATCGGCATCGTGATCGTCGTCACGGCCCTGGGCGCCGGTGTCGGCGCGCTGATCCGCCGCGGCGTCGACCGCACGCCCCTCCGCGGCGTGGAGCGCTTCCTGGGCGGAGTGGTCGCCACCGTCGCGACGGGGCTCGTGCTCGTGATGGTCGCGGCCGGGGTGATGTCCTCGGGCATCCCCGTGCTCTCTCCCGCCGTCGCCTCCTCCCGCGTGCTGGACGTGCTCGACCGGCTGACCCCCGCGCCGCTGGACGACGCGCTCTCGCAGGTGCGGGGGATGGTGATGACGGACACCCTGCCGCGGCTCGGCGACGTCATCGGCACCGTCGTCGCGCCCACCGAGCCGCCCATCGCGCTCGACGACCCCGACCTGCAGGCGGCCTCCGCCTCGGTGGCCCGCATCAGCGGCACCGCCTACGCCTGCGGCGTCTCGATGACGGGGTCCGGGTTCGTGGCCGCCGACGGCATCGTCGTGACCAACGCCCATGTCGTGGCGGGGGTGTCCGCTCCCGTGGTGGAGCTGCCCGGCGGGCGCGTGCAGGAGGGGCGGCTCATCTACGTTGACCCCGTCGACGACCTCGCCCTCATCGCCGTCCCCGGCCTCGATGCGGCGCCGCTCGAGATCGCCGACCCGGCGGCGCCGGGCACGCGGGCCGCGGTCCAGGGATACCCGCTGGGCGGTCCCTTCACGAGCACGGCGGCCGCGGTGCTGTCGGTCGCCGAGGTGCCGGTCCCCGACATCTACGACCGCTCCACCACCCCCCGCGACATCTACGCGCTCGATGCCGATGTGCGGCCGGGGAACTCGGGGGGCCCGCTGCTCGACGGCGACGGCCGGGTCGTCGGCGTCGTCTTCGCACGCGGCGCCGACGGAGAGGGGCGCGGATACGCTATGACGACGACGGAGCTGCGGCCGGCCCTCGACGGCCGCGAGGCGTCGGATCCGGCTGTGGAGCCCGGACGGTGCACCGCCTGACCGGACCGCCGCGCAGGCCGCGCTATGCTGGCCGTGCAACTGAAGACAGGCCGCATGACGTGTGCGGGAGAGCTCCGGGCGGCACCGCCCGGGCACCGAAGGAGCAAGCCTCCCCGCCAATCTCTCAGGTCCGCGTACCGCTCGCGTCCCGGCCGCTCTGGAAAACGGGCTTCGACCTCGCGTCGGCGTCCGTGCCGAAGGTGAAAACCGTCGATCGTGCTCCGCGCGCCGGCCGGTGAAACTCTCAGGCCAATGACAGAGGGGGAGTTCACGGACGCCGGGTCCCCGGTGTCCGCCCGCCCGAGCCCGGGAGAACTCATGACCGACCCAGCCCTTCCGTGCGAATCAGCCCCGCCGCGCGAGACCGCCCTCGCCGATCGTCATCGCGCCCTCGGCGCGTCGTTCACCGACTTCGGCGGCTGGTCGATGCCCGTGCGCTACAGCTCCGACCTGGCGGAGCACCACGCCGTGCGCTCCGCCGCGGGGCTGTTCGACATCTCGCACATGGCGGAGTTCGCCGTCGACGGCCCGGGCGCCGGCGCCCTGCTCGATCACGCGCTGGCGGGGCGCCTGTCGACCCTGCCGGTGGGGAAGGCCAAGTACAGCCTGCTGCTGGCCGAGTCCGGCGGCATCGTCGACGACCTGATCGTCTACCGTCTCGCCGAGGACAGCTTCTTCGTCGTCGCCAACGCCGGCAACCGCGCCCCGGTCGCCGAGGCCCTCCGGGCGCGCAGCGCCGGGTTCGACGGCACGGTGACCGACGTGACCGACGAGTACGCGCTGATCGCCGTCCAGGGGCCGTCGGCCCGGACGATCCTGGAGCAGACGGCGGGGCTCGCTGCGCGCACGAGGCCGCTCGAGGATCTGCCGTACTACGCGTCGGCCGAGGGGTCGTTCCGCGGTGCTCGCGTGCTCATCGCGCGCACCGGCTACACCGGCGAGGACGGGTTCGAGCTCTACATCGAGCCGTCGCGCGCCGAGGAGCTGTGGGATGCGCTGACGGAGGCCGGAGCGCCGCACGGGCTGGTCCCCGCGGGCCTGGCCGCGCGCGACACGCTGCGGCTCGAGGCGGGTATGCCGCTCTACGGGCACGAGCTGTCGCTCGAGTTGCTCCCGGTCCAGGTCGGTCTCGGCCGTGTGGTCGCCGTCGACAAGGCGGAGTTCGTCGGCAAGGCCGCGCTCGAGTCGGTCGTCGCGACGGACGCGCCCGTGCTGGTCGGCCTCGTCTCCGACGGCCGACGCGCCGGCCGTGCCGGCTACGCCGTCGTGGACGCGGACGGCGCCACGGTCGGAACGGTGACCAGCGGCGCCCTCAGCCCCACCCTCGGGCATCCGATCGCGATGGCCCTCGTCGCTCCCACGCATGCGACCGCGGGCACCGAGCTCGCCCTCGACGTGCGCGGCACCCGCATCCCCGCAACCGTGACCGAACTGCCTTTCTACCGGAGGACGAAGTGACCGACCTGAACAGCCTCAGCTACACCGACGAGCACGAGTGGATCGCCCTGGACGGCGACGTGGCGACCGTCGGCATCACCGACTACGCGGCCGACAAGCTCGGCGACGTCGTCTACGTCGACCTCCCGGCCGTCGGCTCCGCCGTGACGGCGGGGGAGGTGTGCGGCGAGATCGAGTCCACCAAGTCGGTGGGGGAGCTCTACGCGCCGCTGACCGGTGAGGTCCTCGAGGTGAACGAGGACGTCGTGGCCGACCCGTCGCTCGTGAACGCCGACGCGTTCGCCGGGTGGCTCGTGCGCCTGCGGGTCTCGCCCGCCGACGTCGACGGTCTGCTCGACCGCGCCGCCTACGTCGCACTCACGGGCGGCGAGGCGTGACCGTTCCCTTCACCCGCCGGCACATCGGCACGGACGCCCCGGCGCAGGAGCGGATGCTGGGCGTCCTGGGATTCGACAGCGTGGAGTCGCTGGTCGAGCGCGCCGTCCCCGCCTCCATCCACGCGACGCCGCTGGGCGACGCCTCCGTGATCCCGCCTGCGGCATCGGAGGCGGAGACCCTCGCGGAGCTGCGCAACCTCGCATCCCAGAACCGCGTCGCGCGCTCCTTCATCGGGCTCGGCTACTACGACACGCTGACGCCGTCGGTGATCGCCCGGAACGTGCTCGAGAACCCCTCCTGGTACACGGCGTACACGCCCTACCAGCCGGAGATCTCCCAGGGCCGGCTCGAAGCGCTCATCAACTTCCAGACGATGGTGACCGACCTCACCGGTCTCCAGACGGCCGGTGCGTCGATGCTCGACGAGTCGACCGCGGTCGTGGAGGGCATGCTCGTCGCCCGGCGCGCCTCGCGGAGCCGCTCCCAGGTGTTCCTCGTGGACGCCGACGCCCTGCCGCAGACCAAGGCGCTGATCACCCACCGTGCCGCCGCCCTCGGCATCGAGGTGCGAGAGACCGCTTTCGACCCGTCGCCGGCCGATGGCGCCCCTGAGCCCGTCGACGCCTTCGGCGCCTTCATCCAGTACCCGGGCGCGACGGGACGGGTCTGGGACCCCTCCGAGGCCATCGCCGCCGTGCAGGCCCAGGGCGGGCTCGTGGTCGTCGCCGCGGACCTCCTCGCGCTCACGCTGCTGCGCTCGCCCGGGTCGCTCGGCGCGGACATCGCGGTCGGCACGACGCAGCGCTTCGGCGTGCCGATGGGCTTCGGCGGCCCCCACGCCGGCTATCTCGCGGTGCGGGCCGGACTCGAGCGTCAGCTCCCCGGGCGCCTCGTCGGCGTCTCGCAGGACGCGGTCGGCCATCCGGCGTACCGCCTCAGCCTGCAGACGCGCGAGCAGCACATCCGCCGGGAGAAGGCGACGAGCAACATCTGCACCGCGCAGGTCCTGCTCGCCGTGATGGCGTCGATGTATGCGGTGTACCACGGTCCGGACGGTCTCGCGCAGATCGCCCGCACCGTCGCCGGACACGCGGCGCTCCTGCGCGACTGGATCGTCGACGCCGGCGGCGAGGTGCTCCACGAGCACTTCTTCGACACGATCGTCGTGCGCACGCCGGGCAACGCCGAGGCGATCGTCGATGCGGCGCGCGACCGCGGGCTCCAGCTCTGGTTCCGCGACGCCGACTCGGTGGGCATCTCGGTCGACGAGACCACCACCGTCTCCGAGCTGCATGCGCTCGCCCAGGTGTTCGGCGGGCCGGAGTCGCGCGCCTTCGCGTTCGTGTCCGGCTCGTTCGCCGACCAGGCGCCCGCCTCGCTGGTGCGCGAGGACGAGTTCCTCACGCACCCGGTCTTCCACACGCACCGCTCCGAGACGGCGATGATGCGCTACCTGAAGCAGCTCGCCGACCGCGACTACGCGCTGGACCGGGGCATGATCCCGCTCGGATCGTGCACGATGAAGCTGAACGCGGCCACCGAGATGGCGGCCGTCTCGTGGCCCGAGTTCGCCCGGGTGCATCCGTTCGCGCCCGCCGAGGACGTCGCCGGCTACCTCGTGATGATCGAGCAGCTCGAGTCGTGGCTGGCCGAGGTCACCGGCTACGACGCGGTGTCGCTGCAGCCCAACGCGGGCTCGCAGGGGGAGCTGGCGGGTCTGCTCGCGATCCGGGGCTACCACCACGCCAACGGCGACACGCACCGCGACGTCTGCCTCATCCCGTCCTCCGCCCACGGCACCAATGCGGCCTCGGCCGTCCTCGCCGGGATGAAGGTGGTCGTCGTCGCGTGCGACGAGGCCGGGAACGTCGACCTGGGCGATCTGCGGGAGAAGGTGACGGCCCACGCCGACGCGCTCGCCGCGCTCATGATCACCTACCCGTCCACGCACGGCGTCTACGAGCACGACGTCCTCGACATCACCGCGGCCGTCCACGCCGCGGGCGGACAGGTCTACGTCGACGGCGCGAACCTCAACGCCCTCCTCGGCTTCGCCCGCTTCGGCGACCTCGGCGGCGACGTGTCGCACCTCAACCTCCACAAGACGTTCGCGATCCCGCACGGCGGGGGCGGCCCGGGCGTCGGTCCGGTGGCGGCCAAGGCGCACCTCGCGCCGTACCTGCCGTCGCACCCGCTCGCCCAGCGCGCCGAGCATGCCGGCGGCTTCGTGTTCGACGGCGGTCCCGTCTCCGCGGCGCCCTACGGGTCGGCCTCGATCCTCCCGATCTCGTGGGCGTACGTCCGGATGATGGGAGCACAGGGTCTCCGCGAGGCGACGGGGGCCGCGGTGCTCGCGGCGAACTACGTCGCGCATCGCCTGCAGGACCACTACCCGGTCCTGTACGCGGGCGAGGGAGGCCTCGTCGCCCACGAGTGCATCCTCGATCTGCGTCCGCTCAAGGAGCAGACGGGGATCACCGTCGACGACGTCGCCAAGCGCCTCATCGACTACGGGTTCCATGCTCCGACGATGTCGTTCCCGGTCGCGGGCACCCTCATGGTGGAGCCGACGGAGTCCGAGGACATCGGCGAGCTCGACCGGTTCGTCGAGGCCATGGTCGCCATCCGCGCCGAGGCCGCCCGCGTCGAGGCGGGGGAGTGGCCGGCATCCGACAACCCGCTGGTGAACGCCCCGCACACCGCGGAGGCGGTCGTCGCGACCGCGTGGGATCATGCCTACACCCGCGAAGAGGCCGTCTATCCGGTGCGCAGCCTCGTGCGCACGAAGTACTGGCCGCCCGTGCGCCGCATCGACAACGCCTTCGGCGACCGCAACCTCGTCTGCGCGTGCCCCCCGGTGGAGGCCTTCGCCTGACCGTCCGACCTCGTCGTCTCGTCGTGTTTCCGCGAGGCGACGAGGTCAGAACAGGGCGGGCCACCAGGCGGCGGCCAGGGGATAGCCGACGAAGGCGACGATGTCGATGAGCACGTGGGCGATCACGAGCGGCATGACGCGGCCCCAGCGGTGGTACACCCAGCCGAAGACGACGCCCATCGCGATGTTGCCCACGATCGCACCGAAGCCCTGATAGGCGTGGTAGGCGCCGCGCAGCGCCGCGGTGGACAGGATGATCGTCCACGTGCTCCAGCCGAGGCGGCGGAGGCGATCGAAGAGGTAGCCCAGGAAGACGACCTCCTCCGTCAGACCCGCGCGCAGCGCCGCGAGCAGCAGCAGGGGGATCGTCCACCACGAGGGATCGAGGGGCGAGGCGTCGACCTGCACCGTGATGCCGAGGGCGCGTCCGCCGGCGTAGAGCGCCAGGCCCGGAATGCCGATGACCGCCACGAGCAGCACGCCGGCCCCGGCGTCGCGGCCGAACATCCGGAAGTCGAGGCCGATCCGCCGGAACGCCGAGCGGCCCGGCTCCCAGAGGAAGTAGATCGCCAGCGCCACCGGCACGAGTGCGAAGAACTGCGAGAGGAACTGGTAGAGCACGTCCCAGAACTGCTGGGCGTCGGCGCCGGGGTTGAGGGAGGTCGACTGGTCGCCGAGCGCCTCTTCCCGCGTCAGCGCCTGGATCAGCGAGAGCACGGAGTACAGCGCCGAGCGGCCGACCGACAGCGCCAGCACGAGCGCGATCTCCCACCACAATCGCGCGCGTGCGTGAGCAGAACTGGGCGATATCGCGGCGTGTGTGTCGGTCACGTTGTCAGATTGTCACAGGCATGTTGATTTCAGTAAAGGATCTGTAACGGTTCCCCGAGTCGGTTTGTCCGGTGCCGGGCCCCGTGCTTATGGTGTGTCGTATCCGTGCCCAGGGCTGTTTCAGGCTGGGCGCATCACCTTTGCACAGGAGGAAATGTGAAGATCGCACGTCTTGCGGCGGGCGTGGGTGTCCTGGCAGTGGGGGCACTCGTGCTCTCCGGCTGCGGCAACCCGTACCAGTCGGACGTTCAGGAAGGCACCGAGATCTTCGTTGCCTACAACGAGGGCTTCATGGCCTTCAACTCGAGCAGCAGCGCGGGCAACAACACCGCCAACTCGAACGTGAAGTACATCACCGATTCGGCGTCGTCGTGGGGCTACTACGACAACACGCCGGAGTGGGTCCGCAACACGGACTTCGGTACGTACGACAAGACGAGCGACGACCCGCTGACGGTCAACTACAAGATCACCGCTGACGCGGTCTGGTCCGACGGTGTCCCGATCGACGAGGCCGACATGCTGATGGCCTGGGCCGCGCTCTCGGGCAACGTCGAGGGTGGCTGGGCTCCGGCCGCCACGACGGGCTACGCGCTGATCACCGAGACGCCGGAGACCGGCGACAAGGAGATCACGCTCAAGTACGACGAGCCCTACGTGGACTGGGAGCTCATCCAGCCGCTGACCGTCTCGGCGCACGGCACCTACGCGCTCGCCTACCCGGACGAGTACGCCGACGTCCAGGCCGCCTGGGACACCTACAAGTCCTCCGAGTCGGACGACGACTTCACCAAGTACACCGACGCGGCGAAGACCTTCGCCGAGGGTGCCAAGGAGAAGGTCATCGCGGCGATCACCGACGGCGACACCGAGGTCCTCACCGCCCTCGCGACGGCGTGGAACGACGACTACGTCTACACCGAGATGCCGGAGAGCCCCGCGGCGTTCCTGACCGCCGGTCAGTACAACCTGCTGGACACCAAGGAGGACGAGTACACCACCCTCGTCGCCAACCCGCTGTTCACGTGGGGCGAGTCGCCGCAGTACGAGAAGATCACGATCCGCGCGATCGCCGACTCGACCACGGCGCTGCAGGCCCTCCAGTCGGGTGAGCTCGACATCTGGACGGGTCAGCCGACGTCGGACATCCTCGAGCTCGCCAACGGCATCGAGACCGCTGAGGTGCAGACCGGTGTCCAGGCCTCGCACGAGCACGTCGACCTGACGTTCAACAACGGCGGTCCGTTCGACCCCGCCACCTACGGCGGTGACGAGGAGAAGGCCCTCAAGGTTCGCCAGGCGTTCCTGAAGACCATCCCGCGTCAGGAGATCGTCGACAAGATCATCAAGCCGCTGAACCCGGACGCCACCGTCCGCAACACGCACCTGGTGAGCGCGTCCGACACGGTCCGCTACCCGATCCTGTCCGAGGCCAACGGCTCCGCCGACTACGCCGAGGTCGACATCGAGGGCGCCAAGGCGCTCCTGGCCGAGGCCGGCGTGACCGGTGAGGTCGAGGTCGGCTTCTGGTACCCCGAGGGCAACGTCCGTCGTGGTCAGGAGTACGAGCTCATCGCCGCTTCGGCAGCGAAGGCGGGCTTCAAGCTCGTCGACGAGAGCGAGCCGAACTGGGTCTTCACCGACCCGTCGCAGGAGCCGATCAACCCGCACGACGCGACGATCTTCGCCTGGTCGCAGACCTCGCTCGCCGTGGGTGGCTCGGACCAGATCTACGCCTGCTACGACGACCCGATGGCCAAGGGCGGAAACTACAACGGCTTCTGCAACGAGGAGACCTCGGAGGCGCTGCGCACGCTCAACACGACGTCGGACGCCGACGCTCAGACGGAGCTGCTCAAGACGGCTGAGACCGGCATCTGGGCGGACGCCGCCTCGATCCCGCTGTACCAGTTCCCGGGCCTGCTCGTCTCGAGCGACCGCGTCACCGGTGTGAAGATCATGCCGCTGAGCCCCGACTACTTCTGGAACTTCTGGGAGTGGGCGCCGGCCGGCGCGGCATCGGAGTGATCCGAAGCTCCGGGTGGGCGGCCAGCGCCTCCCACCCGGAGCCTTCGCTCTGACTCTTGACTGTGGGTGCCGAGGTGACCCCTCGGCACCCACAGTCGTGTCGGCCCGCCGTCTCCTCCGTCCTGTCCTCGGCGCCGACGCGTAGTACTTTTGAGGCTTACCCGCCTCGTTGCGAATGGAAATACCCATGTCCTCAGCCACCCACCTGAGAGGCTGCACGTGCTGACCTTCATCCTGCGTCGGCTCGGCGCCATCTTGCTGGTCCTCCTCGTCGCCTCGTTCATCGTCTACACCCTGACGTCGATCGGGTCCGATCCGCTCCGCGAACTGCGCGGCAGCAACGCCCCGAACCGTGAAGAGCAGATCGCTCTGCGGATCGAGAAGCTCAACCTCAACTCTCCGGTCATCGTCCGCTACTTCCTGTGGCTCGGCGGCGCATCGAAGTGCCTCATCGGCCAGTGCGACCTCGGCGTCGCCTTCAGCCGCAGCGACCAGCCCGTCACCGCCGCTGTGGCCAACGCGGCGAACTCGACGATCCAGCTCGTCACCGCCGCGACGATCATCGCGATCATCGTCGGTCTCACGATCGGCATCCTGACGGCGCTGCGTCAGTACAGCGGCTTCGACTACACGGTCACCTTCATGACCTTCATCGTGTACTCGCTCCCGATCTTCTGGATCGCGGTGCTCCTCAAGGAGTTCGGCGCCATCCAGTTCAACCAGTTCCTCGCCGATCCCGACATCCCGATCACGGTGATGATCGTCAGCGGCCTGGTCGCCGGGTTCGTCTTCATGAGCATCCTCGGGGGAGGCGCAAGGAAGCGCCTCATCACCTTCGGCTCGGCGTTCCTCGTCACCGTCCTCCTGCTCGCGTTCCTGCAGATCACGGACTGGTTCGCCTCGCCGTCGATCGGCATCGTCGGCGTGATCCTCACCGGCGTCGGCGCAGCCGTCGGCGTCACCGCGATCTCGACGGGTCTCGCCAACCGCCGGACGCTCTACGCCGCGCTCATCGTCGTGGCGATCTGGGTCGCCGTGTACTTCCCGATCCAGTACCTGTTCTTCTTCGTGCCGCAGGGCTGGATGCTCATCCTCATGTACCTCGTGGCGATCGCCCTCGGCATCGGCGTCGGCTTCGTCGTCGGCGGCGACGGCAAGAAGGAGGCCGCCCGCACGGCGGCGATCGTGAGCTTCATCACCTTCTTCACGATGGTGGTGGACCGCACGATGCTCGTGTACGAGGACTACCTGCGGAAGATCCCGCAGTCGGGCGCGATCGCCACGATCGGCTCGCAGACCCCCAACCTGTCCGGGGACATGTGGTTCCAGATCATGGACGGCTTCACGCACCTGCTGCTGCCGACCATCGCCCTGTCCCTCGTGTCGATCGCCGCCTACACGCGGTACGCGCGCTCGAGCCTGCTCGAGGTCATGAACCAGGACTACGTCCGCACGGCGCGTGCCAAGGGCCTGAGCGAGCGGACGGTCATCGTCCGCCACGCGATGCGCAACGCCCTCATCCCGATCGCCACGATCATCGCCTTCGACATCGGCGCCCTGATCGGCGGTGCCGTCATCACCGAGACGATCTTCGCGTGGAAGGGCATGGGTTCCCTGTTCGTCGACGGCCTCGGGCACGGTGACGTGAACCTCGTCATGGGCTTCTTCCTCGTCACCGGCGTCCTCGCCGTCATCTTCAACCTCATCGCGGACCTGCTGTACTCCGCACTCGACCCCCGGATCCGGGTGAGCTGACATGTCGACCACACCACTTCCCACCGACGCCCCGCAGGACCGCGGGTCGGAGCAGTCCCTCGAGCAGAAGGCCCTCGCCGGTCTCAGTCAGGGCCAGCTCGTCCGCCGCAGGTTCTTCCGCCACAAGGGCGCGATGGTCGCCCTCGTCGTCCTCGTCCTGACGATCCTGCTGGCGTTCACGTCGGTCGGCACCGTCGTCGGCGGCACCGGCAGCCTCGAGGCGGGTCCGGACGGCGCGCTCCAGGTGAACGGCTTCCGCATCCCCGGCTGGTGGCCGCTCGACTGGTTCACGACGTACCCGGTCGTCAACGGCGGAATGCCGACCCTCAACATCTTCACGCTGACGATCGGCGAGCACCCGTTCGGGCAGGACACGCTCGGCAAGGACGTGTTCGCGCAGGTCATGCGCGGCACCCAGCAGTCGATCACGGTCATGTTCATCGTCGGGATCGTGTCGCTCGTCCTCGGCGTGCTCCTCGGCGCCCTGTCGGGCTTCTACCGCGGCTGGGTCGACGCGGTGATCATGCGCTTCACCGACGTCGTGATCATCATCCCGATCATCGTCATCGGTTCGATCATCGGAAAGCTGCTGGGCGGCTCCAGTGCCATCGTCTTCGGTCTCTTCCTGGGCATCCTCAGCTGGACAGGCCTCGCGCGACTGGTGCGCGGCGAGTTCCTCGCCCTGCGCGAGCGCGAGTTCGTCGACGCCGCACGCGTCGCCGGCGCGTCGAGCGGCCGCGTGATCTTCCGCCACATCCTGCCCAACGCCGTCGGCATCATCATCGTGAACACGACGCTGCTGATGAGTGCGGCCGTGCTGACGGAGGCGGCCCTCGCCTTCATCGGCTTCGGCATCAGCTACCCGGACGTCTCCCTCGGCCAGATCATCTCCGAGTACCGCGAGGCGTTCCGCACGCGTCCCTGGCTCTTCTGGTGGCCCGGCTTCTTCATCATCATCCTGGCGCTGTGCATCAACTTCATCGGCGACGGCCTGCGGGATGCGTTCGACCCGCGCCAGCAGTCGAAGGTCAGCAAGCGCAAGGCCGCCCGTGCCGTCGCCGCGATCCCGTCGGCCCAGGCGCCGATCTTCGTCGACGGCCCGACGAGCGCGAGCGACCCGGAGGGCGTGGCCTCGGACGATCCGAACGCCGCCGCCCGTGAGCGGGGCGATCAGCCGTGAGCGATCGCCTGCGACAGGCTGACCACCGCGGCGATCAGCAGCACCGCGGTGACCGCCAGGGGCAGCACGGCCCACGTCGACACGGTGCCGCCGGGCAGGCTCGCGCCGCCGGTGCGACGGTGCTGCTCGAGCGCGCGGATCACGAGTGCGGTCGCATCGCCCGAGTGGGTGCCCTCGGCGTCCGACGGGCGGCGCGTCTCGCCGTCGCCGGGAGCGCGCGCGACATCGGCGCGGCGGGTCCCCAGGGCCTGGCGTGCGCCGGGCGCCGGAGCGGCCCACGCGCGGATCACCCGACGATCGGTCGTGGTGATGCTGAGCGCGTAGCGCGACTCGACGTCGAGGATGTCGCCCCACGGCACGCGATGCGTGCGGAGCGGATTGCGGATCTCGACGAAGCCGTCGGTGAGCGTGACGCTCGGACGGACGTACAGGAGCCACGCGAGCCAGCCGACGGCGATCACGGGCCAGCTCCACGCGAGCAGGCCCGCGACACCGTCGGTCACGACGATGGAGATCAGGATCGCCAGGCACAGGGCGATGGCGAGGACGGCGAGGATCACGCCGCCGCGCGGACGGAAGACAACCGGGTGGGGCATCTGCCCATCCTGACACGGGAGGCACAGCGATGACCGCGGCGAAGGATCCCCAGACGAACAACGTGAATCCCGAGACCGGCTCGATCGAGCACGGCCGCAATTCCCTGCGCACCTACGTGCCGGGCGCGAAGTACGACGGACCCGCGCTGGCCGTCAAGGATCTCAACGTCGAGTTCTGGGTCGGATCGAAGTGGGCCGCCGCCGCCAAGCACGTCACCTACGACCTGCACCCCGGCAAGGTGCTCGCGATCGTCGGCGAGTCCGGGTCCGGCAAGAGCACGAGCTCCATGGCGATCATGGGGCTGCTGCCCAAGAACGCGCGCGTGACGGGCAGTGCCCGACTCGCCGGTCACGAGCTCATCGGCACGTCGCCCGAGCAGCTGCGGAAGGTGCGCGGCGAAGGCATCGCGGCGATCTTCCAGGAGCCGATGACGGCGCTCAACCCCGTCTACACGATCGGGTTCCAGATCGCCGAGACGCTGCAGACGCACCGTCCGGGCATGACGCGCAAGCAGGCGAAGAACCGCGCGATCGAACTGCTCGGCCTCGTCGAGATGCCCGACCCCGAGAAGGCGCACAACTCCTACCCGCATCAGCTGTCGGGCGGTCAGCGGCAGCGCGCCATGATCGCGCAGTCGATCGCGCTCGACCCGCGCGTGCTCATCGCCGATGAGCCGACGACGGCGCTCGACGTCACGGTGCAGGCGGAGATCCTCGATCTCCTCCGCAACCTCCACCAGAAGCTCGACTCGGCCATCATCCTCATCACCCACGACATGGGTGTCGTCGCCGACATGGCCGACGACGTCATGGTGATGAAGGACGGCGACGTCGTCGAGCACGGTCCGGTCGCGCAGATCTTCGAGAACGCGCAGCACCCCTACACGCGGGCGCTCATGGCCTCCGTCCCGCACCTCGGTCTCGGTGAGGCGACTCCCGAGGAGGACCGCATCAGCGAGGACGCGACGGCGGCGCTCTTCCTCGACAACGTCTCGATCGAGTACCCCAAGCGCGGGCGCGTGCCGGCGTTCAAGGCCGTCGAGGCCGCGTCGCTGAAGATCCAGCCCGGCGAGGTCCTGGGCCTCGTGGGCGAATCCGGCTCCGGCAAGACGACCATCGCCCGCGCGATCGTGGGTCTCGTCCCGATCTCCGAGGGCACCCTGCGCGTGGCCGGTCAGGAGATGGTGGGCGTGGACGCCAAGCAGCTGCGCGCCGTCCGCCGCAAGCTCGGCATCGTGTTCCAGGACCCGGGGTCGTCGCTGAACCCGCGGTGGCCCGTGGGCGTCTCGATCGGCGAGCCTCTCGAGCTCGCCGAGTGGGAGCGCGGCAAGATCGGCAAGCGCGTCGAGGAGCTGCTCGACATGGTCGAACTCCCGCGCGACTTCCGCAACCGCTATCCCCACGAGCTCTCCGGCGGTCAGCGCCAGCGCATCGGCATCGCGCGCGCTCTCGCGCTCGACCCCGAGGTCCTCGTCGCCGACGAGCCGACCAGCGCCCTCGACGTCTCCGTGCAGGCGCGTGTGCTGGAGCTCCTGCAGAACATCCAGAAGGAGAAGCAGTTCGCGACGCTGTTCGTCACGCACGACCTCGCCGTCGTCGACCTGCTCGCCGACCGCATCGCGGTGATGCAGCACGGGAAGATCGTCGAGCAGGGCTCGAAGGAGCAGATCCTCCGCAACCCGAAGGATCCGTACACGCAGCGCCTCATCGCGGCGGTTCCGGTGCCCGACCCGACCGAGCAGCGTGAGCGCCGCGAGGCCCGCGCCGCCCTCCTGGCGACCCAGGAGAAGTACCGCCCGGCGAGCTGAGGAACCCCCGAGGCCGCGCACGCGGCCGACGGCTTGTAGAATGGGATGCACCCGACTCCGGGTGCATCCCCTTCTTCTTTTAGGAATCTCATGGCGCGCGCCCTTCGTCCCGACCTCCGCAACGTCGCGATCGTCGCGCACGTCGACCACGGAAAGACGACGCTGGTCGACGCGATGCTCCGTCAGACGGGCTCCTTCGGCGAGCACGCGCACGTCGAGGAGCGGGCGATGGACTCCAACGACCTGGAGCGTGAGAAGGGCATCACGATCCTCGCCAAGAACACGGCGATCACCTACAACGGCGTCCACACCGACGTGCCCGTGACCATCAACGTCATCGACACCCCGGGCCACGCCGACTTCGGCGGCGAGGTGGAGCGCGGGCTGTCGATGGTCGACGGCGTCGTGCTGCTCGTCGACGCCAGCGAGGGTCCGCTGCCGCAGACCCGCTTCGTGCTGCGCAAGGCGCTCGAGGCGAAGCTGCCCGTCATCCTGCTCGTCAACAAGACCGACCGTCCCGACGCCCGGATCGCCGAGGTGGAGGAGGAGGCGCACGATCTGCTCCTCGGACTCGCCTCCGACCTCGTCGACGACGTGCCCGACCTCGATGTCGACGCGCTCCTCGACGTGCCGGTGGTCTACGCGTCCGGGCGCGCGGGCGCCGCGTCGCTCACCCGTCCCGACAACGGCTCGCTGCCCGACAACGACGACCTCGAGCCGCTGTTCGGCGCGATCCTCGAGCACGTGCCCGCACCGTCGTACGACGACGAGGCTCCGCTGCAGGCGTGGGTGACGAACCTCGACTCCTCGCCGTTCCTCGGCCGGCTCGCGCTGCTGCGCGTGTTCAACGGCACGCTCAAGAAGGGCCAGACCGTCGCCTGGGTGCGCCATGACGGCACCCACAGCAACGCCCGCATCACGGAGCTGCTGAAGACCCGGGCGCTCGAGCGCTACCCGGCCGAGTCGGCCGGCCCCGGCGACATCGTCGCCATCGCCGGCATCGAGGAGATCACCATCGGCGAGACGATCGCCGACCCGGAGGACGTCCGTCCGCTCCCGGCCATCACGGTCGACGACCCGGCCATCTCGATGACGATCGGCACCAACACCTCGCCGCTGGTCGGCAAGGTCAAGGGCCACAAGCTGACCGCCCGCATGGTCAAGGACCGTCTGGACCGCGAGCTCATCGGCAACGTGTCGCTGAAGGTCGTCGACATCGGGCGCCCCGATGCGTGGGAGGTCCAGGGCCGCGGCGAGCTCGCCCTCGCCATCCTGGTCGAGAACATGCGCCGCGAGGGCTTCGAGCTCACGGTCGGCAAGCCCCAGGTGGTCACCAAGAAGGTCGACGGCAAGACCTACGAGCCGTTCGAGCACCTGACGATCGACGCGCCGGAGGAGTACCTGGGCGCGATCACGCAGCTGCTGGCCGCCCGCAAGGGCCGCATGGAGACGATGACCAACCACGGCACCGGCTGGGTGCGCATGGAGTTCGTCGTGCCCTCGCGCGGCCTCATCGGCTTCCGCACCGAGTTCCTCACGACCACCCGCGGCACCGGCATCGCCAACGCCATCTCGCACGGCTACGAGCCGTGGGCGGGTCACATCTCCACGCGCCAGAACGGCTCGATCGTGGCCGACCGCTCCGGCGTGGTCACGCCGTTCGCGATCATCGCGCTCCAGGAGCGCATGTCGTTCTTCGTGCAGCCCACCGAAGAGGTCTACGAGGGCATGGTGATCGGCGAGAACTCGCGCGCCGACGACATGGACGTGAACATCACCAAGGAGAAGAAGCTCACCAACATGCGCTCCTCGACCTCGGACTCGTTCGAGTCGATGACGCCGCCGCGCACCCTGTCGCTGGAGGAGTCGCTGGAGTTCGCCCGCGACGACGAATGCGTCGAGGTGACGCCCGAGAAGGTGCGCATCCGCAAGGTCGTGCTCGACGCGACCGAGCGCGGCCGCGCCACGGCTCGCCTGAAGCGCCAGGACGCCAACGCCTGAGTCCGCCCGGACACGCGCGAGGCGTGCGGCTCAGTGACGGAGGATCTTCTCCATCGCCTTGCCGCGGGCCAGCTCGTCGACGAGCTTGTCGAGATAGCGGACCTTCCGCATGAACGGGTCGTCGATCTCCTCGACGCGCACGCCGCAGATCACCCCGGTGATGAGCGAGGCGTCGGGGTTGAGGTCGGCGTCGTCGAAGAATGCCGGGAAAGTCGTCTGGGCGTCCAGGTGACGCTGCAGGTCCGCCGGGCCGAACCCGGTGAGCCACTCGATGATCTCGTCGACCTCGGCCTTCGTGCGCCCCTTCCGTTCCGCCTTCTGGACGTACAGCGGGTAGACCGCGGCAAAGGCCATGCGCTCGATCCTGCTCATGCTGGCAGGGTACCGGGTCACCGGACCTCGGACACCAGGACGGCCGAGGTGCCCTCCTCGAGCGCCTCGAAGACGTGCGGCTCGTCTCCGGGGTAGCGGAGGTAGTCGCCCGGATCCAGCGTGAAGGCGCCGTCTGCCGGCCCGACGAGGGCGCGCCCGGTGACCAGGACGACATGCTCGGTGGTCCCCGCCGAGTGGGGCAGTGAACGCCGGGGCTCGCCCGGCTCGGCGCGCAGCAGGTACAGGTCGCTGCGCGCGTGGGGCGCACCGGCGGCGAGCAGCAGCGCCTCGTACGGCGACTCGGCGGAGCGGATGCCGGACCGATCGGCGGCGCGGATGAGCTGCGGCCCGTCGCGACGCTCTTCGACGAAGACCGAGAACGGCACCTCGAGCGCGGTCGCGATCGCCCACAGGGTCTCGACGCTGGGATTGCCGCTGCCGGATTCGAGCTGCGAGACGGTGGCCTTGGAGACGCCGGCGCGCCGGGCGAGCTCCGAGAGCGCCAGCCCGGCCCGCTCGCGCTCGCGCCGCAGCGTCTGCGCGATGCGAGGTCCGAGGGTGTCCATGAGTTCAGTATGACAAACAGTCGGTCAGTTTGACGAACAGTCAGTCATCGTTCATCATTCTGATCATGCGTTCACCAGAGCAGCCGGAAGGCAGCCGCCGCACGGCCCTCGCCGAGGAGGCGGCGTCGCGCCGGGCCTGGCGGGACGGCGTCGGCGTGGCGCTGGCCACCAGCGCCTACGGCGTCTCCTTCGGCGCGCTCTCGGTGGCTTCCGGACTCGACGTCTGGCAGACGTGCGTGCTGAGCCTGCTGATGTTCACCGGCGGTTCGCAGTTCGCCTTCGTGGGCGTCCTCGGCGCGGGCGGCCTCGCCGCCGCGCCGGCGGCCATCGCGTCGGCCGGCCTGCTGGGGGTGCGCAACGTCGCCTACGGCCTGCGGATGTCGCCGGTCGTCGGCGCCGGCCCCTGGCGGCGTGCCGCCGCGGCGCAGTTCACGATCGACGAGTCGACGGCGGTCGCCCTCGCCCAGGAGACGCCGCGCGCTCGCCGCGTCGGCTTCTGGGTCACCGGGATCGGCATCTGGCTGGGGTGGAACCTCTCCACCCTCGCCGGCGCGCTCCTCGGCGACGTCCTGGGGGATCCGCGCGCCTACGGGCTGGATGCGGCGGCCGCCGCGGCCTTCCTCGCGCTCCTGTGGCCGCGGCTGCGGCGGAGGCAGGCGGTCGCCGTCGGGGTGGCCGCCGCCGTCGTGGCGACGGTCCTCACCCCCGCGCTGATGCCGGGCATCCCCGTCCTCGTCGCCGCGCTCGTCGCGGTGCTCGTCGGATGGACGAACTGGCTCGGTGCGCGGCCAACCTTCGAGGTGCCGGCATGACGATGTGGAATGCGGTGCTGATCGCCTCGATCGTCTGCGTCGCACTGAAGGGGATCGGCTACCTGATCCCGCCGCGCTGGTTCGAAGCGCCCGTCCCGTCGCGCATCACCGATCTGCTGACGGTGGCGCTGCTGGCCGCGCTGGTCGCCGTCCAGACGTTCGGGGCGGGGCAGCAGATCGTGGTCGACGCGCGCGTGCCCGCGGTCCTCGTCGCCGCGGGGCTGCTCCTGCTCCGCGCGCCCTTCCTCGTCGTCGTCATCGCCGCCGCCGTCGTGGCGGCCCTCCTGCGCCTGTGGGGCCTCGCGGCATGACGCGGCGCCTAGACTGACGCGGTGGGAATGACGCTTTCGCGGGTGGGCACCTGGCTCGTCGCGCTGATCATCGGTGCCGTCTTCGGCGTGGCCGGCACCATCGCGCAGTCCGCCCTGTGGGGCTGGTTCCCGGTGGGCCTGCTGGTCGCCGTCGTCGGCGCGGGCGCCATCGTCCTCGCCGTGCGGCTGCTGACGGGGGACCGGTGGGCCGCGCTGGCGACCGGACTCGGCGCCATGGCGACGACGCTGCTGTTCTCGGGTCGCGGCCCCGGGGGCTCGGTGGTGGTGCCCGCGCCCGCCGAGGGCGCGTTCTCGACCGGCGTCGTCTGGACGATCGCGGTGCCGATCCTCGTCGCCCTGATCGTCGCCTGGCCCAGCGCGGCGCGCGGCGGTCCGCACGCGGAGTGACGAACTAGACTCGAAGGCGTGACATATGTGATCGCCTTGCCCTGTGTGGACGTGAAGGACCGTGCGTGCATCGACGAGTGTCCCGTCGACTGCATCTACGAGGGTGAGCGCTCGCTGTACATCCACCCCGACGAGTGCGTGGACTGCGGCGCCTGCGAGCCCGTGTGCCCCGTCGAGGCGATCTACTACGAGGACGACCTGCCGGAGGAGTGGCAGGACTACTACGCCGCCAACGTCGACTTCTTCGACGACATCGGCTCTCCCGGCGGCGCCGCCAAGATCGGCGTCATCGCCAAGGACCACCCGCTGATCGCGGCGCTTCCCCCGCAGTCGCACGGATGACGGTCCACGACCTCGACGACTACCCCTGGGACGCCGTCGCGCCCTTCGCCGCGACGGCGCGCACACACCCCGAGGGGATCGTCGACCTGTCGATCGGGTCGCCCGTCGACCCCACCCCTGACGTGGTCGCCACCGCGCTGCGCACGGCGACCGACGCGCACGCGTACCCGCAGACGGTCGGAACGGCGGCGCTGCGCCAGGCGATCGTGGACTGGTACGCCCGGCGCCGGGGCGTCTCTGGCCTCGACGTGGACCAGGTGCTCCCCACCGTCGGCTCGAAGGAGCTGGTGGCGCTGCTGCCCCTGCTGCTGGGCCTGGGAGCGAGCGACGTGGTCGTGCATCCGCGGGCCGCGTATCCGACGTACGAGGTCGGGGCCACGCTCGTGGGCGCGACGCCGGTCGCGGCCGACGATCCCGCCGAGTGGCCCCAGGGCGCCCGTCTGATCTGGATCAACACGCCGGGCAACCCCGACGGCAGGGTCCTCGACGTCGACGAGCTGCGCGCCGCGGTGGCGCGGGCGCGCGAGCTCGGCGCCGTGCTGGCGTCCGACGAGTGCTACGCCGAGCTCGGCTGGGAGGGCCCGTGGGCGGAGCAGCCCGTGCCGAGCGTCCTCGACCCGCGCGTGACCGGAGGCGATGTCTCCTCGCTCCTGTCCGTCTACTCGCTGAGCAAGCAGTCGAATCTCGCCGGCTACCGCGCCGCCTTCCTCGCGGGCGACGCCGCCCTGGTCGCCGGCCTCCTGACCGCGCGCAAGCACCTCGGCCTCATGCTCCCCGCCCCCGTGCAGGCGGCGATGACGGCGGCGCTCGGCGACGACGCGCACGTCGTCGCCCAGCGCGAGCGCTACCGCGCCCGCCGGGACCTCCTGAAGCCCGCCCTGGAGCGGGCCGGATTCCGCATCGACCACAGCGAGGGCGGCCTCTACCTCTGGGCGACGGCGGGCGAGGACGCCTGGGCGTCGATGGAGAGGCTCGCCGCCATCGGCATCCTCGCCGGCCCCGGCCACTTCTACGGGACACATTTCCCGCAGCACGTCCGCTTCTCGCTGACGGCCACCGATGAGCGCATCGCCGCGGCGGCGGCACGCCTGGACGCCTCGAGCTCGTCGTAGATTTCCTCCTATGGATGCCGTGATCCTTTGGCTCCGATCGGAGTAGGCCGCCGGGCCCACTAGGCTGTAAAGACGCCCAGATCGACCGCAAGGAGGCTTCGTGAGCGAGTCGGGAACCCCCCAGCAGGCCACTGTCACCGTCGGAGAGCGGACGGCGCAGCTGCCGATCCTCACCGGAACCGAGGGCACTCCCGCCGTCGACTTCTCGACCTTCACGAAGCAGACCGGCCACACGGCGCTGGACTACGGCTTCGTCAACACCGCGGCGACGAAGTCCGCGATCACCTACATCGACGGTGACGCCGGCATCCTGCGCTACCGCGGCTATCCGATCGAGCAGCTCGCCACGAACAGCACCTACCTCGAGGTGGCGTGGCTGCTGCTCTACGGAGACCTGCCGACGGCCGATCAGCTCGCCGAGTGGGACGACAAGATCCGCCGCCACACGCTGCTGCACGAGGACCTGAAGCGCTTCTTCTCCGCGCTGCCCCACACGGCCCACCCGATGTCGATGCTGTCGGCGGCCACCGCGGCCCTCTCGACCTACTACGAGGGGCAGTCCGACCCCAACAACCCCGACCACGTCGAGCTCAACACGATCCGCCTGCTCGCCAAGCTCCCGGTGATCGCGGCCTACGCGCACAAGAAGAGCATCGGCCAGGCCTTCCTGTACCCCGACAACTCGCTGAGCTTCGTCGACAACTTCCTCAAGCTGAACTTCGGCGTCCTCGCGGAGCTCTACGAGGTGAACCCGGTGACCTCGCGCGCGCTGGAGCGGCTGCTCATCCTCCACGAGGATCACGAGCAGAACGCCTCGACCTCGACGGTCCGCCTGGTGGGCTCGACCGGCGCGAACCAGTTCTCGTCGATCTCCGCGGGGATCAACGCGCTCTACGGCCCGCTCCACGGCGGCGCCAACGAGGCCGTGCTGGACATGCTCGCCCGCATCCGCGACTCGGGCGAGACGGTGCAGCGCTTCGTGGAGCGGGTGAAGAACAAGGAGGACGGTGTCAAGCTGATGGGCTTCGGGCACCGCGTCTACAAGAACTACGATCCCCGCGCGAAGCTCGTCAAGGAGTCCGCCGACGAGGTCCTCGCAGAGCTGGGCGTGCACGACCCGCTCCTCGACCTCGCCAAGGAGCTCGAGGACATCGCCCTCAACGACGACTACTTCAAGGAGCGACGGCTCTACCCCAACGTCGACTTCTACACCGGCGTGATCTACAAGGCGATGGGCTTCCCCACGCGCATGTTCACGCCGCTGTTCGCGATCGGCCGACTTCCCGGCTGGCTCGCCCACTGGCGCGAGATGCAGCTCGACCCGCAGACCAAGATCGGTCGTCCGCAGCAGCTGTACACGGGTGCGGCGGAGCGCGACTACCCCGGCACCGTCTGACGCGCGCCCGCGCCGGGATCCTCCTGGCGCTAGGGTCGAGGGATGCCTCGACTCCTCGTCCGCCGCCCGTCCCCGCGACTCGCCGACGGCGAGCTCACCCACCTCGAGCGGGTGCCCGTCGACCCCGAGCTGGCCGTGCGCCAATGGCGGGGATACGTCGACGTCTTCCGCGGGCGCGGGTGGGACGTCGTGGAGATCGAGCCGGACGACGCCCAGGCGGACGGCGTGTTCGTCGAGGACGCGCTCATCGTCTTCGGCGACCTGGTGGTGCTCTGCCGGGCGGGCGCGGAGAGCCGGCGCGGAGAGGCGACGACCGCCGCCGCGGCGGCCCGGGCGACCGGGCTCGCGGTGGAGAGCATCGAGGAGCCGGGCACCCTCGACGGCGGCGACGTGCTGAAGGTCGGGCGCACGGTGTACGTCGGTGCCTCCTCGCGCACCAACGCGGCGGGCATCGCACAGCTGCGCGCACTGCTCGAGCCCCGCGGCTGGGACGTGGTGGAGATCCCGGTGACCCGCGTGCTGCACCTGAAGTCGGGGGTCACCGCGCTCCCCGACGGCACCGTGGTCGGCTTCGCGCCGCTGGTCGACGATCCGTCGCTCTTCCCCGTCTTCCTCGGCATCCCCGAGGAGCACGGCACCGCCGTGGTGGTGCTCGACGACGCCACGGTGCTGATGTCGGACGACGCGCCGAGGACCGCGGCGGTCTACCGGGAACGCGGCCTCGAGGTGGTGACCGTGCCGGTGAGCGAGTTCGAGAAGCTCGAGGGCTGCGTCACCTGCCTCTCGGTGCGAATCCGCGACTGACGGCTCACCGCATCTCGACGAGCCCGTCGCCGGGCTCTACGCTGACCGTATGCGCACCGCCGGTCTCGTCGACGACCCCGTGATCGATCCCACCACGATGGGTGCCGCCACCGGCATGGGGGGCTTCATCGGCCTCTTCGTCGTGCTCTTCATCGGGGCGGCGATCTTCAGCGCCGTCGTCGGCATCCGCAAGTACCGGATCCTGCGCGACGCCGGGACCGATCCGTTCACCGTGGATGCGGCGGTCGCGGCGAAGGTGCTCCGCAGCGACGTGCTCCGGGGCTCCGACGAGCCTGCGACGGCGCCGCGCTCCATCGAGGAGCGCCTCGCCGAGCTCGACGGACTGCTGGCGCGCGGGGTGATCACCGCCGACGAGCACCGGGAGGCGCGGGCCGCCGTGCTGCGCGGCTGAGGCCGCGCTCTCAGGCGTGGAGCGCGTCGTTGAGGGTGACGCCCGCGCCGGCGCGGCGGACGGCCTCCACGGCGCCGGTCAGGGAGTTCCGGCGGAACAGGATGCCGTCGCGACCGGACAGCTCGGCGCCCTTGACCGTCGGCCGGGATCCGTCGGCGCGCGGCGGCTCGTCGGCGAGCACGATCTTGGACCCGGCCGTGACGTACAGGCCGGCCTCGACGACGCAGTCGTCGCCGAGCGAGATCCCGATGCCGGCGTTGGCGCCCAGCAGGGTGCGCCGCCCGATCGAGACGCGGTGGCTGCCGCCGCCCGACAGCGTGCCCATGATGGAGGCCCCGCCGCCGATGTCGCTGCCGTCTCCGACGACGACGCCCTGCGAGATCCGCCCCTCGACCATCGAGGTTCCGAGCGTGCCCGCGTTGAAGTTGACGAAGCCCTCGTGCATCACCGTGGTGCCGGCCGCCAGGTGGGCGCCCAGGCGGACGCGCGAGGCGTCGGCGATGCGCACCCCCGAGGGCACGACGTAGTCGAGCAGGCGCGGGAACTTGTCGAGGCTCTGCACCTGGATCCCGGCGCGCTGGAGCTGCGGGCGCAGGCGGGTGAGCTCATCGGGGTGCACCGGGCCCGCGTTGGTCCAGGCGACGGTGGGCAGGTGGGCGAAGATGCCGGTGAGGTTCACGTCGTTCGGCGCGACCAGGCGGTGCGAGAGCGCGTGCAGGCGCAGGTAGGCGTCGGAGGTGCCGGCGGGCTCCTCGTCGAGATCGGCCTCGATCAGGACGACCTCGACGGTCACCGCCCGCCGCTCGTCGGGACCGGCGGCGCCTGCCAGGGCTTCCGTGTCGGCGTCCGCGGGCGCGGAGCCGAGTGCGGGCTCGGGGAACCAGGTGTCGAGGACCGTCCCATCGGCGCTCACCGTGGCCAGACCGACACCCCACACCCGACGCTGATCGCTCATCCCTCCAGGCTAGTGGGCCCCGACGCCTCAGTAGACTCGTCGTCATGCCCACGCTGGATCTGACCGTGTCCGCGCTCGAGCTCACCCGGGCCATCTGCGACATCCCGAGCGTCTCCGACGACGAGACCACCCTGGCCGACGCGATCCACGCGGCGATCAGCGCGTACGCGCACCTGCACGTCGAGCGCGACGGCGACACCATCATCGCCCGCACCCGGCTCGGACGCGCTCAGCGGGTCGCCATCGCCGGGCACATCGACACGGTCCCGATCAACGCCAATCTCCCCACGCGGGACATGGAGATCGACGGCGAGGCGTACCTGTGGGGGCGCGGCACCGTCGACATGAAGGCCGGGGTCGCGGTGCAGCTCAAGCTCGCCGCCGAGCTCGTCGCGCCGCGTGTCGATCTGACGTGGATCTGGTACGACCACGAGGAGGTCGACTCCGACCGCAACGCGCTGACCCGCCTCGTGGAGACCCGGCCCGACCTGTTCCAGGCCGACTTCGCGATCCTCGGGGAGCCCTCCAACGGACACGTGGAGGGCGGATGCAACGGAACCCTCCGCGCGGTCGTCCGCACCCGCGGCGTGCGCGCCCACAGTGCGCGCTCCTGGATCGGGGAGAACGCGATCCACAAGGCGGCGCCGATCCTCGCCCGGCTGGCGGAGTACCGCACGCGCGATCTGGAGGTCGACGGCCTGGTGTACCGCGAGGGGCTGAACGCGGTCGGCATCCGCGGCGGCATCGCCGGCAACGTCATCCCCGATCTGTGCGAGGTCGAGGTGAACTACCGCTTCGCGCCCAAGCGCAGCGGCGAGGAGGCCGCGGCCCACGTGCGCGACGTCTTCGCAGGCTTCGACGTGGAGATCGTGGACGTCGCCCCGGGCGCCCGCCCCGGGCTGGACGCGCCGCTCGCGCAGGAGTTCCTCGCCGCGGTCGGCGCCGAGCCGCGCCCCAAGTACGGCTGGACCGACGTCGCGCGGTTCTCGCAGCTCGGGGTGCCCGCCGTCAACTACGGGCCGGGCGATCCGCACCTGGCCCACCACGACGAGGAGCGCGTGCCCGTCGCCCAGATCGAGGACGTCGAGCGGGGACTGCGGGCGTGGCTGACGGCGCCCTGAGCGCGGGCGACGCCGCCGGCCCGCCCCGGCGCGGGCGGCGAGGGGGATCGGCGGGGGCGGCCGCGCACGCGCGCTGGCGCCGGCTGCCCGTCGCTGCGCGGGTCGCCGTGGTGTACCTCCTAGCGCGCGCGGTGACCACGGCCATGCTCTTCGTGGCGGCGGAACTCTCCGGACCCGGGTCGCGGTTCGGCGACCAGGCCACCGTCGGCTCGTTCGTCATGGGGTGGGATGCCGAGTGGTACTCGTTCATCGCGGGCGTCGGCTATCCGACCGAGCTGCCGCGCGACGACGCCGGGAACGTCACCACCAACCAGTGGGCGTTCATGCCGCTGTACCCGGCGCTGGCGAAAGTGGTCGGCCTCGGCGACTACTCGCGCGGCGCCCTCGTGGTGTCGCTCGTGGCGGGGTACCTCGCCGCGCTCGTGCTGTTCGCCCTGCTCCGCGGACGCATCGGCGCGACCGCGGCGATGTGGGCGGTGGTGCTCTTCGCGAACGGTCCGCTGGCGGCCCTCTTCCAGATCGGCTACGCCGAGTCGCTGTTCCTCCTCTGGCTGTTCCTCGCGCTGCGGTGCGTGCAGCAGCGCCGCTTCGGCTGGCTGTACGCGCTCATCCCGCTCATGGGCTACACCCGCCCCGGGGTGCTCGCCTTCTCGCTCTTCCTGGCGCTCTACGGGATCTGGCGCTGGCTGCGCCGGGACCGCGACGCGCTGGGCGGGCGCGAGATCGTCCACATCGTGGCGACGGGCCTCCTGGCGGCGGCCGTCGGGTTCTCCTGGCAGCTGATCGCCGGCGCCGTCACCGGCGACCCCTCGGGATATCTCGAGACCGAGCTCAGCTGGCGGCGCTCGTGGACGGGGGAGGACGGGGCGTTCGTGCCGTTCGACGGCTTCGTGCAGGCTGCCGCGATCTGGTTCCGCCTGTGGGGGCTTCCCGAGGCGTGGGGCTACGTCGCGCTCGCGCTCGGCGTGGCCGCGACGGCGGCGCTCCTGCTGTTCGCCCCGCCGGTGAAGCGGCTGGGGGCGGAGATCCGGCTGTGGTCCGCGTCCTACCTCCTGTACCTGCTCGCGGTGTTCTTCCCGCAGTCGAGCATCTTCCGCCTCCTCGTGCCGTTGTCGCCGCTGTTGGGGGCGTTCGCGGTCCCGCGCTCGATGCCGTGGCGGTTCGGCGTGCTCGCCGCGTGCCTCGTCGGCCAGTGGTGGTGGATCTACAACATGTTCGCCCTCGCGAGCACCTACTTCCAGATCCCCTGAGCGCACGCGTCGACGTTCTGCGGACGATTCCTCGGCCCTGGGAACGCGCTCTCCGCGCGGACGGGTAAACTTGACAGGTAGTCAACGAAAAGGAGCCGCAATGGCAGCCATGAAGCCGCGAACCGGTGACGGACCGATGGAGGCCGTGAAGGAGGGACGCCTGATCATCGTGCGCGTGCCTCTCGAAGGCGGCGGACGTCTGGTCGTATCGGTGAACGACGACGAGGCCAAGGAACTCCACAGCGTTCTGGGCGAGGTCGTCGGCGCCGCCTGACCTCACGACAGACGAGAGGCCGGTCTTCGGACCGGCCTCTCGTCGTCTCCGCTCGGTCCGCGGCGCGGCGGGCTCAGCGGCCGTCGGTCGCCGTGGTGGTCAGCTGCAGCAGGCCCTCGCCCACGATCGACAGTGCGCCGAGCACCGCCGGCGAGGACTGCGTCTCCTGGATCAGCGAGCGGTAGGCGCTCGTGATCGCGTCGCGCTTGACCGGATCCGCGACGGCGCCCCCGGCCAGCACCCGGGGGACCAGCACCGTGCCGCCGGCGCGCACGAGCCGCAGGCCGTGCTCGACGTACTCGATGACGCCCTCGGCGTCGGCGTCGACGAGCACGATGTCGTAGGACGCCTCGTTCATCCGCGGCAGCACGTCGGCGGCGCGGCCCGAGATGAAGCGGGCGCGCGCGGGCGGCACCTTGGCGTCGGCGAACGCGCTGCGCGCGGCGGCGAGATGCTCGGGCTCGATGTCGATGGTGGTGAGCGTGGCGCGCGGCGAGCCGCGCAGCAGCCACAGCCCAGACACGCCGCCGCCGGTGCCGATCTCGACGATGTTGAGCGCCGCGGTCGCCGCCGCGATGACGGCGCACTGCGCTCCCACCGGCGCACTCACCGGGTCCGCGCCCAGCTCGAGGGCGTGAGCGCGCGCGCGGGCGATCGCCTCCGGCTCGATCGTCGCCTCATCCGCGTACCGGCGCAAAGCCTCGTGTTCGCGGGCCGCCTCGTTGTCACGCATCGCCTGGACCTCCTCTGCCAGAGTAGGCCGCGAGGGCGCCGTGACGGCCGAGGCGCACGGGTAACCTTGAGCCATGTTCTTCGGCATCGACATGGAGAAGATCGTCATCATCCTCGTGGTGGCGGCGCTCCTGCTCGGCCCGGAGAAGCTTCCCCGCTACGCGGAGCTGCTCGCCAAGTTCACCGTGCGTGCCCGCGACTGGCTCAACGGGGCGCGCTCCCGCGTCAAGGACGAGATGGGCGAGGACTTCGACGACATCGAGTGGCGCAAGCTCGACCCGCGGCAGTACGACCCGCGTCGGATCATCCGCGACGCGCTCCTCGACGACACCCCCTCACCGCCGTCCCGGGCCTCGGCGATCGCCCCTGCCGTCGTCGCCGCGCCCGCTGTCGCGCCGTCCCCGACGGGCACGCTCGCCGACTCCGATCCCCGGCCGGGTCGCGATCCCGACGCCCCGGTGCCGTTCGACTCCGAGGCCACCTGATCAGCGGGGGGTGACGGGCAGCGCGCGGCCGGCGAGTCCGCGAGGCCGCGCGACGAGCCGTTCGGCGACCGACAGGATCGCCCGGGCGGCGGGATCGTCCGGGTGCGAGACCACGATCGGCGCGCCCGTGTCGCCGCCCACGCGCACCTGCGCGTCGAGGGGGATCGATCCGAGCAGCGGCACGTCCTCGTCGGTGCTCAGCGCCTGGGCGACGGCAGCGCCCCCGCCCGCACCGAACAGCTCGAGGACGGTGCCGTCGGGCAGGGTCATCGCGGCCATGTTCTCGATGACGCCGACCACCTTCTGACCGGTCTGGCGTGCGACGAGCGCACTGCGGATCGCCACGTCGGCGGCGGCGGTCTGCGGGGTGGTGACCACGACGACCTCCGCGTGGGGGAGGGTCTGACCCACCGAGATCGCCACATCGCCCGTGCCCGGGGGCATGTCGATGAGCAGCACGTCGAGGTCGCCGAAGTACACGTCGGTGAGGAACTGCTGGATGGTGCGGTGGAGCATCGGTCCTCGCCACGCGACGGCCCCGCCGCCGCGCTCGCCCCGGGGGAGGAACATCCCGATCGAGATCGCCTTGACGCCGTAGGCGACCGGCGGCAGCATCAGGTCGTCGACCCGGGTCGGCTGGGGCGGGAGTCCGTCGCGGCCGACGAGTCCGAGCAGCGCCGGTATCGAGAAGCCGTGGACGTCCGCGTCGATCAGCCCGACGGCCAGTCCGCGCCCGGCCAGGGCGACGGCGAGGTTCGCCGTGACCGTGGACTTGCCCACGCCCCCTTTGCCGCTGGTGACGGCGATGACCCGGGTGAGCGATTCGGGCCCGAACGGCATCCGGCGCCGGCCGCCGCGCAGCCGTTCGGTGAGCGCGGCGCGCTCGGCGGGCGACATGACGCCCACCGCGACGTCCACCCGCCCGATGCCGGCGACGCCCGCCGCGGCGGCGCGCACCTCGCGTTCGATCCGGTCGGCGGCCGGACATCCGACGATCGTCAGGGCGATCGCCACCTCGGCGACGTCACCGGTCACGACCACCTCGCGCACCATGTCCAGCTCGCCGATCGGCAGGCGCAGCTCGGGATCCATGACGGCCGAGACCGCCCGCCGCACCTCGTCGGCGGGGGAGTCCGCGCTCACGGTCGCGCGTCGTCGGTCGGGGCGGTCTCGCGCGCGTCGAGCTGCTCGATCAGCCGGGCGAGCTCCTGCCGCAGTGCGTCCTTGGTCACGAGCTCGCCCGTGAGATCGGTGATGCTCATCCGCAGCGCGACGACCTCGCGGGCCAGGTACTCCGTGTCGGCGAGATTGCGCTCGGCCCGCTGACGGTCCTGCTCGATCTGCACGCGGTCGCGGTCGTCCTGGCGGTTCTGGGCGAGAAGGATGAGCGGGGCCGCGTAGGAGGCCTGCAGGGAGAGCACAAGGGTGAGGACGGTGAATCCGTACTCCTGCGAGTCGAAGCGGAGCCAGACCGGCATCAGCGTGTTCCACGAGATCCAGCCGATGCAGAACAGCGACAGGATGAGGAGGAACATCGGCGTGCCCATGGCGCGGGCGATCCACTCGGTGAAGCGGCCGAAGCGGTCGCGCGACGGCTGCGGGGCGCGCCGGGTCGTGCGTCCGAGCGGGGCGTCCAGCGGAGTGGTCTGGCGGGGGGTGCGGGCCATCATCGCCTCCCTCGCGCCGTCGCGGGTGCGGGAGCGGCGTCGCCGTCATGGGAGCGCCAGTCCTCGGGCAGCAGGTAGTCGAGCACGTCGTCGACGCTGACCACGCCCACCAGACGGTGCGCGGCGTCGACCACCGGAAGGGAGACGAGGTTGTAGCTGGCCAGCAGCCGCGCGACCTCGGCGGCCGAACCGGTCACCGGCACGGCGTCGACCGCGTCGTCGATGATCGCGCCGAGCCGCTCGTGCGGGGGATAGCGCAGCATCCGCTGGAAGTGCACGGTGCCCAGCAGCCGTCCCGTCGGCGTCTCGTACGGCGGCAGCGTGACGAAGACGGCGGCGGCCAGCGCGGGATGCAGCTCGTGGCGCCGGATGAGGGCGAGCGCCTCGGCGACCGTCGCGTCGGCCGACAGCACGATCGGCTCGCTCGTCATGAGACCGCCGGCGGTGTCGGAGCCGTACTTCAGGAGCTCGCGGACGTCCTCGGCCTCCTCGGGCTCCATGAGCTCGAGGAGCTCCTCGCGCTGCTGCTCGGGAAGCTGGGCCAGCACGTCCGCGGCGTCGTCGGGCTCCATCTGGTCGAGGATGTCGGCGGCGCGCTCGTCGCCCAGGGCCTCGAGGATGTGGACCTGCTCCTCCTCGGGCATCTCCTCGAGCGCGTCGGCGAGGCGGTCGTCGGGGAGCTCCTCGGCGACCTCCAGGAGACGCTCCTCGGGAAGGTCGAGCAGGGTGTTGGCCAGGTCGGCGGGCTTGAGCTCGGAGTAGCTGGCGACCAGCTGCTCGGCGGACTGCGCCTCGCCCGGCGTGGAGTCCTCGCGGACGTCGCTCCACTGCGCGAACGTGGTCGGGCCCTTCGCGAACGGCGAGGCGCTGGTCTTGGGGCGGCGCAGGAAGAGCTGCCCGATGTCCCACTCGCCCAGGCGGTTGCGTTCGATCGCGGCATCCTCGATGACCGCCGGTCCCGACCCGTCGCGCAGGTACACGCGGCGGCCGAGGAGCTCGGCCATGACCCGCACCTCGCCCCCGCGCTGCTGGAAGCGGCGCACGTTGATGAGACCCGTCGTGATGACCTGCCCGGTGGCGATCGAGGTCACGCGCCCGATCGAGAGGAACACGTGCCGACGCCCGGGGATCTCGACGACCAGGCCGACGACGCGGGGCGGATCGTCTTTTCGGAAGATGACGACGACATCCCGGACCTTGCCGAGCCGGTCGCCGGCGGGGTCGAAGACGGCGCACCCGACCAGGCGCGCGACGAAAACCCGCTGCGTACTCACCTGACCAGCGTAGTGCGCGTGTCCGCGGGGCGCCCGTGCGCGGCCGGTCTGTCGCACTCGGGCCTTTCCGAGCCCGCCGTGACAAGATGGACCGCGTGAGCATGATGGGCGGGACCCCCCAGGAGCACGGCGAGACCATCGCCGAGTACCCCTCGTACGAGGGCGCGCAGAAGAGCGTCTCGCGCCTCATCGCCGCCGAGATCCCCGCGAAGGACATCGCGATCGTGGGCCGAGGGCTCCGCTCCGTCGAGACGGTCACCGGTCGCCTCGGCTACGCCGCCGCGGCGCGTCAGGGGGCCATCAACGGCATCCTGCTCGGCTTGCTGTTCTCGGCGATCTTCGTGCTGGGCACCCCCAACGCGGCGATCCAGCTCTTCGTCGGCGTCATGCTGGTCGGCATCGCGATCGGCATGCTGATGAGCATCATCACCTACTCGGTGCTCCGTCGTCGTCGCGACTACACGTCGATCACGCAGCTCATCGCCGACCACTACGAGGTCACGGTCCTGCCGCGGTCGCTGCGCCGCGCGCGCGAGATCCTCGGCGCCCCCGCGGCGGTGGCCGCGCCGCCCGCGCCGGCCGTGGATCCCTCCGTCCCGCCGCAGTACGGAGAGCGCATCGATCCGGCCCCGGCTCCCGCGCCCCACCCCGAGCCCGGGCCGTCGGCGCATCCCGGCGAACCCGGCGAGAACCCCGCTCCTCCGGCGAACCCGGTCGCGTGAGCACGATCCCCGTCGCCCTCCCCGCCGGGGCGACGACGGTCACGATCGCGTGGAGCGCCCCCGCCTCGCCGACGGCGGTCGTCGCCCTCGCCCACGGTGCGGGTGCGGGGATGGATCATCCGTTCCTCGCGGGCTTCGCCGACGCGCTGCGCGAGGCGGGGGTCGCGTGCCTGCGGTTCAACTTCCCCTACGTGGAGGCCGGTCGGCGGATGCCCGGTCCCGCAGCGCACGCGGCCGCGACGTGGGAGGCCGTCCTCGCCGAGACCGGCCGGCAGCTGCCGGGGATCCCCGCCGTCGCCGCCGGCAAGTCGTACGGCGGCCGCATGGCGTCGATGGCCGCGTCCGAGGGCCGCATCGATCCGTCGGCGCTCGTCTACCTCGGCTACCCGCTGCATCCGCCCGGCGATCCGCTGAAGGTGCGGGCGGCGCACCTTCCGGCGATCGCCGCGCCTCAGCTGTTCGTCGAGGGCTCCAAGGACCCGTTCATCCAGCCCCTCACGCAGTTCGACGAGGTGGTGGCCTCGTGCCGCGACGCCGAGGTGTTCTGGATCGACGGCGGCGGTCATTCCTTCGAGGTCGCCGGCGCCAAGCGGCCGGCCGCGGAGGTCGGCGCCCGCCTCGCGGCGCCCGTCGTCGCCTGGCTCGGCCGGCGGCTGTCCTCCGCGTGAGCGCGCGCCGCGCTCAGCGGCCGGCCGCGTACCCCGACATCCCGCGCGCGTTCGCGGCCGCCCACAGCACGCCGCGGACCTCGTCGATGCCGACGGCGGAGAGCCGGCCGAGCGACCAGTCGCCCGCGCGGACGACGTCGTGCCCGCGCGCGGCGAGGCCGTCGAGCACGCCGTCGCCGAGCCGGTCCTCCGCGACCACGCCCGCCGGATTCCACGTGCGCGGCCAGAACGAGTCGATCATCGCGGTCGTGTGGAGGGTCGGCGCGTCGATCGCCTGCTGCGCGGTGTAGCCGCCGACGAGCATGCGCAGCAGCATCGGAAGCTGCCATTGGTCCTGCTGATCGCCGCCGGGCGTGCCGAGCGCCATCACCGCCGCCCCGTCGCGGAGGACGAGCGTCGGGGTGAGGGTCGTGCGCGGGCGCGCGCCGGGCCGCAGCGCGGAGGGGGAGGCAGGATCGAGCCAGCACATCTGCAGCCGCGTGCCCAGGCAGAATCCGAGTCCGGGGACGGTGGGCGAGGACTGCAGCCAGCCGCCCGAGGGCGTCACGGCGACGATGTTGCCCCAGCGGTCGACGACGTCGATGTGGCAGGTGTCGCCGCGGGTGCGCCCCGAGACCGCGACGGTCGGCTCGCCGGTGCCGGCGGTGCGGCCCTGCTCCTCACGCAGCGGCGGGCGGTGGGGTGCGGCGCCCGCGGGGGATCCGGGCCGCCACTCGCGCGAGGCCGTCGCACCGAGGAGCGCCCGTCGCTCGGCGATGTAGGCGTCGGCGAGCAGGGGCGCGGTGTCGACGCCGTCGCCGAAGTGCGCGTCGCGGTCGGCCAGCACGAGCTTCAGGGTCTCGACGACGGTGTGCGCGCCCTCCTCGGTGGACGGGTCGAGGAGCTCATCCGGAAGCGGCTCGAGGATGCGCAGCGCCTGCAGCAGGGCGGGGCCCTGTCCCCACGCATCGGACTTCGCGACGGTGAAGCCGCGGAAGGTCGCGGTCACGGCGTCCTCGTAGCCTGCCGAGAAGCCGTCCACGTCGCCGGCCGTCAGCACCGCGGCGTGGTCCGTCCCGGAGGAGTGGCGGTGGGGGACGGCGAGGAAGTCGACGGCGTCGTGCAGGGTCCGTCGCCAGGCCGCCCGGGCGGCGTCGATGCGCTCCTCGCGCGTCTGCCCGGCCGTACCCGCGGCGATCAGCGTCTCGAGCACCTCGGCGTACGCGGGGTTGCGCACGATGTCGCCGGCGCGGGGAACCTCGCCGCCTGGCAGCCACAGGTCCGCCGACGTCGGCCAGTGCCGGCGGAACAGGTCCGCGACGCGTCCGATCGTCGCGGCGGCCGCCGGGAGCAGGGGATGGCCCTCGCGGGCGTACCCGCTCGCGGCGGCGAGGACGTCGCCGACCTCGAGCGTGCCGTGGTCGCGCAGCAGCAGCAGCCAGGCGTCGACGGCCGCGGGGATCGCCGCGGCGAGGCCCCCCGCGCCCGGGACGAGATCCAGGCCCTCTGCGCGGAAGTGCTCGATCGTCGCCCCGGCGGGAGCGGGACCCTGACCCATGAGGACGATCGGATCCGGCGCCCCGGCCGCCTGGAAGATCCCGACGAGGTCGCCGCCGGGACCGTTCAGGTGCGGCTCCACCACGTGCAGGACGAACCCGCCGGCCACGACGGCGTCGAACGCGTTCCCGCCGCGCTCGAGGACGGCCTGAGCGGCACCGGTGGCGAGCCAGTGCGTCGAGGCGGCGAAGCCGTGCGAGCCCTCCAGCTGCGGGCGGGTCGTGAAGGCTGCCGGCGCGGTGTAGCTCACGCGGTCAGCCGGGCGATCCACGCCTCGACGTCGTCGGCGGTGCGGGGGATCCCTGCGGAGAGGTTGACCGGCCCGTCCTCGGTCATGAGGATGTCGTCCTCGATGCGCACGCCGATGCCGCGGTACTCCTCGGGCACCGTCAGATCGTCGATCTGGAAGTACAGACCGGGCTCGATCGTGAAGACCATGCCGGGTTCCAGCAGACCGTCGTAGTACATCTCGCGCCGCGCCTGGGCGCAGTCGTGGACGTCGATGCCCAGGTGGTGGCTGGTGCCGTGCACCATGTAGCGCCGGTGCTGTCCGCCGGAGGTCGCATCCAGCGCCTCCTCGGCGCTGACCGGGAGCAGCCCCCACTCGGCGACGCGCGCGGCGATGACCTTCATCGCCGCCTCGTGCACGGACCGGAAGGTGACCCCGGGGCGCGCGGCGGCGAACGCGGCGTCGGCCGCCTCGCGGACCGTCTCGTAGATCGTGCGCTGGATCGGCGTGAAGGTGCCCGACACCGGCAGCGTGCGCGTGATGTCGGCCGTGTACAGGCTGTCGACCTCGACCCCGGCGTCGATGAGGATGAGGTCGCCCGGGACGACAGGGCCGTCGTTGCGCGTCCAGTGCAGGTAGCACGCGTGCGGCCCGGAGGCGGCGATCGTGTCGTAGCCCTCGCCGTTCCCCTCCACGCGGGCGCGGTGGTGGAAGACGCCTTCCACCGCGCGCTCGCCGCGCGGCGTGGCGATGATCCGCGGGAGGTCGGCGACGATGTCGTCGAAGCCCCGTGCGGTGACGTCGACGGCGAGGCGCATCTGCTCGATCTCGTACGCGTCCTTGACGAGCCGGAGCTCGGAGACGAAGCGGGCGAGCTCGGCGTCCTCGTCGAGCACGACGTCGTCGTCATGGGCCGCGAAGTCGTCGAGGTGCGCGGTCGCGATGCCGAGATCGCTCGCCACGCCTTCCAGCGCGGGGCGGGGGCCGATCCAGAACTCGCCCACCGACGCATCGGCGTAGAACTCCGCCGTCGTCCGGTCGGCGCGCTCGCGGAGGTACACCGTGGCGTCGTGCCCGTCGTCGGTCGGGTCGAACACGAGGATCGAATCGGGGACGGCGTCGGCGGCCCAGCCGGTGAGGTGGGCGAACGCCGAGTGCGCGCGGAACGGGTAGTCCGTGTCGTTGGAGCGCTGCTTGAGGGAGCCCGCGGGGATCACGAGGCGTCGCCCCGGGAACTCGGCGGAGACCGCGCGGCGGCGCGCGGCGGCGTACGGCGCCTGCGCGCGCTCGACCGGTGTGGTGCTCGGGCGCTCGGCCCAGCCGGTCGAGATGGTGTCGAGGAAGCCCTGCGGGAACGGCTGCTTGCGGTTGGCGTTCTCCTGAGGCTCAGCGGTCGGCTGAGGCTCGGCGGTCGGCTGGGGCTCGGCGGCCTGCTGGGGCTCGGCGGTTGCCGCGTCCGAGGGGGTGTCGGCGATGGTGTCGCTGTCGCTCGTGCTCATGTGATCCAGTCTCGCACTTCACGGCCGCTCCCGCCCCGAGCACGTGACCCGAGGGCCGGCGGTCAGCGCTCGGCGCGCTCGTACTGGACGATGAGCGGCCGGTGGTCGCTGCCCGCGTCATCGAGGGTGGTGAGCACGACCGACGCCGCCGGGGTCCATGCCTCGGTGGCCATCACATGATCGATCGGCGTCCCCAGAAGAGGCGGCCACGTCGCCGACCAGGTGCCGACCGCACCGCTTCCGGTCGCGCTCGCGGCGTCGCGGCAGCGCCCGATCGTCCCGCCGTCGACGCCCAGGCGGTCCATGTGGTCGACGGTCGCGTTGAAGTCCCCGGCGAGGATGACGTCGTCCGCGGCGCACTGGTCGGCGATCCACTGCAGATCGGCGCGCCACGCGGCCATCGCGTCCTGCCGCGGCGCGACGGCGTGCACGGCGACCACGATCGGGCCCGTGCCGTCGATGGGCATCGCGACCACGCTCGGCACCGCCGACGTGTTGGTGGTGCCGGCCGAGGTCGACTCCACCACGGCGTAGTCGCCGAGATCCGGCGAGATGAGGAGAGTGGTGGAGTTGGCGTCCCAGTCGGGGTAGTCCTCTCGCTCGCCGAAGTCCTCGTGATGGGCCCACATCGGGTGGCCCATCTCGCGCATCGCGACGGCGACCTCCTCGCCGGTCTCGATCGTCGTCTCGGGGAGGGCGACGATGTCGGCCTGCATCGCGACGGCGGTGCGCGCGATGACCGCCGGGTCGGCGGCGGCGCCCGCGGTGTTCCAGGTCATGACGCGCAGGGACTGCTCGGTGCGCTCGGGCAGGGCGGACGATCCCGTGCCGCGCGAGAGGAGGATCGCGGCGTTCGCGCCGCCGGCGACCAGGGCGATCGCCAGCAGCGAGGCGGCGAAGGCACGGGCGGTGCGGGCCATGCAGAGCAGCAGCGCGAGCAGGGCGATCAGTCCGAAGGCGAGGGCGAGGGCGCCGCGCAGCGAGACGATCTGGGCCAGGGGGAAGGTGCGCTCGAGGCGGAAGAACTGGGGCCAGGTGACGAGTGCCGCCGCGATCGCGAACACCACCGTCACGAGGATCCCGAGCAACCGCAGCACGCCGCCGACTCTATGTCAGCAGGCTGAGAGTTCGCGGCATCGCGGTACGCTCGGAGGATGCCGTCGGACGTTCAGCGCCGGGTCCCGGGACGGGGATCGGACGGTCGGCGGTTCGTCGGCCCGAGCGACCTCCACCTGCACTCCGACCACTCCGACGGCACGGAGCCCCCGGCCAAGGTCATGGCCGCTGCGCACCGCCATGGGCTCCGCACGGTGGCCCTCACCGATCACGACACCACGGCCGGGTGGGCGGAGGCGGCCGAGGCGGCGACGTCGCTCGGCATGACCTTCATCCCGGGGATGGAGCTCTCGGCGCGCCACGAGTGGCGGAGCGTGCACGTGCTCGCCTACCTGTTCGATCCGGACGACGCGGTGCTGCGCGCCCTCACCGACCGGATCCGCGACTCGCGCCTCAGCCGTGCCCGCAGCATGGCGGACCGCATCTCGCGCGATTACGACCTGCACTGGGACGACATCGTCGCCCAGACCGCCACCGGGGCGACCGTGGGGCGACCCCACATCGCCGACGCGCTCGTGGCCAAGGGATTCGTGCGCGACCGCGGTGAGGCGTTCGCCGGGATCCTCCACCCGGCCAGCGACTACTACATCGCCCTCTACGCCCCCGACCCCGTCACCGCTGTCGCCGCCGTCACGGCGGCGGGCGGCGTCGCGGTCGTCGCGCATCCCGCCGGCCGCGCGGGGCTGCTGCCGGCACGCCTCACCGATCAGATGCTGGCCGCGGGACTGGCCGGGTACGAGCTGGGGCACCGGGAGAACCAGGAGCCCGCGCTGTCCCGCCTGCGGACCCTGGTCGAGCGGCGAGATCTGCTCATCACCGGCTCGAGCGACTACCACGGACTCGGCAAGCCGAACCTGCCCGGCGAGAACACGACCGCCGACGACATGGTGGCCCGGCTCATCGCGCTCGGAAGCGGGAGCGCCCCCGTCTACCCCTGACGCCGGCGACGCAGAGGCGGCGCGGCGGCTACGGTCGGAGGATGCAGCAGCCGACCCCGCTCGAGCGCCGCCTCGACGCTGCCGCGCACCGGCTGCTCGCGCGGGCACCGGCGCGCGGGCTGCGCGCGGGCCTCGTGGAGTTCGCCGTCTTCGTCGTCAAGCAGGCCTGGGCGTGCGTGTTCGGTGCGAGCCTGCTCGTGGTGATCGTCGTGGTGCGCGTCTGGTGGCCCGACGACGCCGCGGTCGCGCCCAACGACGCCCTCACCGTCGCGGCGGTCCTCATCCAGGTCGCGATGGTGTCCTTCCGCCTCGAGACGGGGCGCGAGCTGTGGGTGATAGTGCTCTTCCACATCGCCGGCACCGCCATGGAGGTGTTCAAGACCGACGCCGGGTCGTGGACGTATGCCGCCGACGGCATCCTGCGCATCGGGGGAGTGCCGCTGTTCAGCGGGTTCATGTACGCCGCCGTGGGCTCCTACCTCGTGCGGGTGCACCGGCTGTTCGACCTGGGTTTCCGTCGCTATCCGCCCGTCTGGGCGACGACCGTGGTCGCGATCGCCGTGTACGCCAACTTCTTCACGCACCACTTCTGGTGGGACGCGCGCGTGCTCCTGTTCGCGGCGGTGATCGCGCTGTGGCTGCCGACGATCATGCACGCGCGGGTCTGGCGCCGGGTGATCCGGATCCCGGTGCTGGCGGCCTTCGCCGGGGTGGCGCTGTTCATCTACCTCGCGGAGAACATCGGCACCGGCGCCGGGGCGTGGCTCTACCCCGACCAGCTGGACGGCTGGCAGCCCGTGTCGCCGTCGAAGCTCGGCTCGTGGTTCCTGCTCATGATCATCTCCGTGGTGATGGTCACATGGGTGTACCCGCCGCGAGCGGTCAAGGACGATCGGCGACGGACGCCGTCGACCGAGCCGGAGTCAGGCGCCGGCGACGGGGACGCCTGAGCCGGAGCCGCCGCGACGACGCCGACGGCGGCGCGCCGGGGCGGGCTTGCCGTCGTGGTGCTCCTTGCCGGCACCGTCGTGGGTGCCGGCGCCGTCGGCCGAGCGGTCGCTGCCGCCGTCGGTCGAGCCCGCGCCGGCGCCGGTGTCGGCGGCACCCTCGGTGAACGTCGCGCCGACGCGACCCTCGCCGGACGCGGTGCGGCGACGGCGACGGCGACGGCTGCCGCCCTCGGTCGTGTCGCCGGCGGCGGCGTCGGCCGCGCGCGCCGGCTGCTGGGTGCGCACAGTCTGCGTCCGCGGAGCGGTCGTGATGCGCCCGCGCGTGCCGGCGGGGATGTCGAGGTCCTCGAACAGGTGAGGACTCGAGGAGTAGGTCTCGACGGGCTCGGGCTGACCGAACTCCAGCGCCCGGTTGATGAGGGCCCACTTGTGCAGGTCCTCCCAGTCGACGAAGGTGACCGCGATGCCGGTCTTGCCGGCGCGACCGGTGCGGCCCGCGCGGTGGAGGTACGTCTTCTCGTCGTCGGGGATGGTGTGGTTGATGACGTGCGTGACGTCGTCGACGTCGATGCCGCGGGCGGCCACGTCGGTGGCGATCAGGATGTCCTTCTTGCCGGCCTTGAACGCCGCCATCGAGCGCTCGCGCGACTCCTGGCTCATGTCGCCGTGCACCGCGCCCGCGTTGAATCCGCGATCGTTCAGCTCGTCGACGAGGCGCTGCGCCGCGCGCTTGGTGCGGGTGAACACCACGGTCTTGCCGCGGCCCTCGGCCTGCAGGATGCGGGCGATGACCTCGTCCTTGTCCAGCGAGTGCGCGCGGTACACGAGGTGGCGGATGTTGGCCTGGGTGAGGCCCTCGTCCGGGTCGGTGGCGCGGATGTGGATGGGGTTGGACATGAACCGTCGCGCGAGCGCGACGATGGGCCCGGGCATGGTGGCCGAGAACAGCTGGGTGTGGCGGACCTGCGCGACCTTGGTGAAGATCTTCTCGATGTCGGGCAGGAAGCCGAGGTCGAGCATCTTGTCGGCCTCGTCGAGGACGACCTCGGTCGCGTTCGACAGGTCGAGGAGGCGCTGGTTGTTCAGATCGATGAGGCGCCCGGGGGTTCCGACGACGATCTGCGCGCCCGCCTTGAGCTGATCGATCTGGCCCTCGTACGCCTTGCCGCCGTAGATGGCGACGACGCTCGTCGAGCGGTTGGAGGTGAGCATGTCCATGTCCTCGTAGACCTGGACGGCGAGCTCGCGCGTGGGCACGACGATGAGGGCCTTGACCCCGGGCGCGGGGTCGAGTCCGAGACGCTGGACGACGGGGATGCCGAAGCCGAAGGTCTTGCCGGTGCCCGTCTTGGCCTGACCGATGATGTCCTGACCGGGCAGTCCGAGGGGGATCGTCTGCTCCTGGATCGGGAACGCGTCCACGATGCCCTTGGTGGTGAGGGCGTCGACGATGTCCTGATCGACTCCGAGGTCCGCGAAAGTCGTCACGTTTCCATGCCTGTCTGGCGGTGAGAAGCCGCCGGGTGATGAGGTCCACGCCCTTCACTCAGCCACAGGCGCGGGGTCCCGATCCGACGCCGGGACGCACCCAGCCTAGCCCAGCGCCCCCGCGAGGCCTCGCGAGGCGTCCCCGCGCGCCGCGGCGGGGCGCCCTAGGCTGTACCCGTGGTGAGGTGGTTCTGGCAACGCGGACGCGCTCCCGAGCGCACGCTGAAGGTGCGCTCCCGGGGCGATCACGGCGACGTGTCGCGCGTGGACTTCGAGGAGCTCGCGCCCGAGGTCGACACCTTCCTCGGGCAGGCGGCGTATCTGCAGCTCGGCTACTTCGAGACGCTGAGCGAGCTCATCGCCCCGACGCCCGACCTGACGCAGAAGGAGTCGCTCACCCTCGCCGCCGGATCGGCGCTCCTCAAGCACCGCGCGCTGCTCGACCTGATCCGCGAGCGCGGTCAGGATCCGCTCGACCTCATGCTGCCCTTCCGGGAGCCCCTCGACGCGTTCCGTCGCGCCACGCACGGCGCCCGCCCGCTGGAGACGATGCTGTCGGTGCACATCACCGCGGGCATGCTCGACGACTTCTACCGGGCGCTGTCCGCCAGCTACGGGGCGACCGGACGGCGCGTCGCCGGCATCCTGGACCGCGATGACGAGCGGGATGCACTTGTCGGGATCGTCACCGACGCCATCGCCGCCGACGCCGAATGGCGGTCGCTGCTGGCGCTGTGGGGCCGGCGGCTGGTCGGCGACACGCTGCTGATCGCGCGCGGCGCGCTGCGCCCGCAGTCCCTCGACGCCGCCGAGGAGAAGCGCGTGGAGCCGGTGTTCACCGAGCTGCTCGGCGCGCACTCGCGTCGCATGGCCGCCATGGGCCTCGACGCCTGATCCCGCGCCGTCCGGCTTGCACGGTGCCGGCGGTACGGTGCCGGGCCGACAAGATCCGCGCGAGCCGACAAGCTCGGTGCGCGTCGTACCGTGTCGGCTCGCACGCGGCGTGTCGGCTCGGTGAGGGCGTCGCGCGGGTTGCGTCAGGCGATGCCGAGACGCACGCGCTCGCGCGCATCGTGCGAGGCGCGCAGACGCGTCAGCACGACGAGAAGGACCGGGACGACGACCAGCGGGGCCGCGAACGAGACGAGCCACAGCCAGGGGCTCAGCGTGGTGACGCCGAGCCAGGTCAGCACCATCCACACGAACGCACCGGCGAACGCGCCGACGACGGGTGCGAGCGCCGCACCGCGCACGTCCCGCCCGGGCTGCAGGTAGTGCAGCAGCCCGCCCACGCCGGCGCCGAACACCAGCGCGATGATGATCTGCATGTCAGGCGACGAAGCCGACGCGGCGCGAGTGGTCGGTGCCGACCTCGACGAAGGTGATCGCGGCGGTGGGGACGACGTAGGAGTTGCCCTTCGCGTCGGTGAAGGACAGGTGGCCGGTGCCGGACTCGAGAGCGTCGGTGACGGCCTTCTTGACGGCGTCGGCCGCCTCTTCGGATTCGAAGCTGAGCTCGCGGGGGCTGTTCGCGAGGCCGATGCGGATCTCCACGGGTGACTGCCTTTCCGGCGTGCGATCTCGCGCGCCACTCCGACTCTACGACACCCTCGGGTGTCGGGCGCGGCGGCTAGCGTGGAGCGTATGCCGCCGTCTCCCGCTCTGGTCTCCGACGACGCCCAGCGCACGGTGATCGCGCTGCCGGCGGACGCCTCGGGCGTCGTGGTCGGCGCTGCCGGATCGGGCAAGAGCTCGGTCATCCTCGCGAGGGTGGCGGCGCTGATCGGCGGCGGACTGTCGCCCGAGGAGCTGGTCGTCCTCACGCCGACGCGGCCCGCGGCGACGGCGCTGCGCGACGAGCTCGCGCTGGCCGTGGGGGTGGCGACCGCGGGCCCGCTGGCGAAGTCGGTGGCCGCTCTGGCGTTCCAGGTCGTGCGCAGCGTCCGCGTGAGCGCCGACGCCGATCCGCCTCAGCTCCTCACGGGTCCGGACGAGGACGGCATCATCCAGGATCTGCTGGCCGGCGACGCGGAGGACGAGGCGGAGGGGGCGTCGCGATGGCCGGCGTGGCTCCCGGCCGATGTCCGCGCCGCCCGGGGCTTCCGCGCGGAGGTGCGCGCCTTCCTGGCGGAGATGACCACGCTCGGCATCGACCCGCCGATGCTCGCGACGCGCGCCGAGCGCGAGGGCGTGGAGGTGTGGGCGTCGATGGCCTCCTTCGCCCGGGAGTACCACGACGTCCGTGCGCGGATGCGCGGTGCGCACCGCGACGCGGCCGGGCTGGTGCGCGAGGCGGTCTCGCTGCTGCGGGCGCTCCCCGAGGGTGCGCGCGAGCTGGGTCCGCTGGCCTCGCTGCGCGTGGTGCTGGTCGACGACGCGCAGGAGCTCACGAGCGGCGGAGTCGAGCTGCTGGAGGCGCTGCGCGCCCGCGGCGTCGCGGTGCTCGCGTTCGGCGACCCCGATGTGGGCTCCGGCGCCTTCCGGGGGGCTTCCCCCGAGAACTTCGCCCGCCTGGCCTCGGCGGGCGAGGTGCACGTGCTCACCGGCTCGCACCGCGGCACACCGTCGCAGCTCGACCTCGTCGCCGAGGTGACCTCGCGCATCGGGGCCGGTGGCGTCGTGTCCCATAGACGGCGGCCGAGCGGGGCCGATCCGGACGGATCGGTGCGCGTGCACGCGCTCCGGTCGGCCGGCGAGGAGTACGACACGATCGCCCGCCTGCTGCGCGAGCGGCACGTGCACGACGGCATCCCGTGGGCCCAGTGCGCCGTCATCGCCCACGACGCGCGGCAGGTCGCGGCGCTCGAGGACGAGCTCGCGGCGCGCGAGGTGCCCACCGGGGCGACCGGGCCGACGCGCACGCTGGCCTCGTCGGCCGCCGTGCGCGACCTGCTGCGGATGGTCGAGCTCGCCGCGGAGGATCCGCGGCAGTGGGAGGCGGACGCGGTCGTCGAGGCGCTGCGCGGGGCCGGGATGGACACGGTGGAGCTTCGTCGCCTGCGCACCGCGCTGCGTCACGCCGCACTCCGTCGCGAGGATCCCGACGATTCCCCGGCGCGGGAGCTCCTGCTGTCGGCGATGCGGCATCCGCTCGACTTCGAGCTGCTCGACACCCGTGAGGGACGCCGCGCGGCGCGGGTGGCCCAGACGCTCGAGGCGCTGCGCAGCCAGCTCGCGGAGGGTGCGACGGCGCACGAGCTGCTGTGGACCGCGTGGGAGCGCTCGGGACGCGAGCGCGCATGGCAGGAGGCCGCGCGCGGCCATGGCCCGCTCGCCGACCAGGCAGGCAGGGATCTCGACGCGGTCGTGGCGCTCTTCCAGGCGGCCAAGCGGCACGGTGAGCGCGAGGACGGCACGTCGGCGCTCGCGTTCGTCCGCGGCGTCCTGGACTCGGACGTCGCCGAGGACCGCTTGAGCGCCCCCGTGCCGCACGACGCGGTCCGCGTGATGACGCCGGCCGGCGCTCTCGGCGCCGAGTTCGACACCGTGGTGGTCGCCGGCGTGCAGGACGGCGTCTGGCCGAACCTGCGGGTGCGCGGGAGCCTCCTGGAGACCTGGCGGCTCGGACTCGACGAAGGCGTGGATCCGGCGACCGTCGATCGGCGCCGCGCGGTGCTCCACGACGAACTGCGGCTGTTCGCGCGGGCGGTCTCGCGGGCACGCAGCCGCGTCGTCGTCACGGCGGTCGACGACGACGACACCGGTCCGAGCGTGCTGTTCGAGCTCCTGCCGCCGGCCCAGCCGGCCCCGCGGTCGGCCGAGCACCCGCTGTCGCTGCGCGGTCTCGTCGCACAGCATCGCCGCAGCCTCACCGCCGACCGCGTCCCGCCGCCCGTGCGGCAGGAGGCTGCCGAGCAGCTGGCGCTGCTGGCGGCCGCGGGAGTGGCGGGGGCGCCACCCGAGCACTGGTACGGGATCGCGCCGGTGTCGACCGACACGCCGCTCTACGACCTCGGCACCGAACAGGCCCGCGTCTCGCCGTCCAAGCTCGAGTCGATCGACGAGTGCCAGCTGAACTGGGTGATCGGCGACCTGGGCGGTGACTCCGGCACCGTGACGGCGGGCCTGGGCACCCTGATCCACGCCGCGCTCGAGCATGCGGAGGGCGCCGACGAGGAGGCCCTCTGGGCGACCGTGGAGGAGCGGTGGGGCGAGCTGGAGTTCGAGGCGGCCTGGATCGAGCGCGCCGAGCGCGTGCGAGCCCGCGACCTCGTGTCGCGCCTCGGACGCTACCTGCGCGACGTGCAGGCCGCCGGAACGCGCCTGCTGAGCGCGGAGCCGCACTTCGAGCTCGAGGTCCCCGTCGAGGGCGCCGGCCTTCCCGCCGTCATCAGCGGCACGGTCGACCGCGTGGAGCTCACCGCCGAGGGCACGGTCGTGATCGTGGACCTCAAGACCGGCCGCTCCCAGGCCACCGGGACGGCGGCGGCCACCGGCAACCCCCAGCTGAGCGCGTACCAGCTCGCCCACGAGCGGGGGGCGATCCCCGCCGCGGCGGGACTGCCCGCGGGAGGCGCCAAGCTCCTGGTCCTCCGGCAGACGCGCAACGCGCCCTATGCGACGCCCGCGCAGCAGCCCTTCGACGACGAGACGCGCGGCGCGTTCCTGACCCGCATCCAGCAGGCGGTGCAGGTGATGGGCGGGCGCGAGTTCCTCGCCCCCTACGAGGCGCACTGCCGGGACGACCACACGCACGGCCTCTGCCGGATCCACACGGTCGGGGCGGTGAGCTCCACGTGACCGACGGCACCCGCGCGCTCCTCTCGCCTTATGCGGTCGCCGCCGCCCTGGGACAGTTCCCGCCCACCGAGGAGCAGGCCGCGGTCATCGCCGCACCGCTGGCGCCCGCGCTGGTGGTCGCCGGCGCGGGCAGCGGGAAGACCGAGACCATGGCCGGGCGCGTGGTCTGGCTGGTCGCGAACGGTCTGGTGCGGCGGGAGGAGGTGCTCGGCCTCACCTTCACCCGCAAGGCGGCGGGTGAGCTGGCCGAGCGCATCCAGCGCAGGCTCCAGCGGCTGGCGGAGTTCGAGCAGCGCGGGCTGCTTCCCCGCCTCGCCGAGCTGCATGCAGCCGGTGCCCTCGACGTCTTCGCCCGGATGGAGCAGGCGGGCGCGCCGGAGAGTGCGCGCCGCGCCGCGCTGGACGCCCTGGCGGCAGGGGCTCCCGCCGCCGAGGCCCCCGCCGACGCGATGCTCCACCGCCCGACGGTCGCCACGTACAACAGCTTCGCCGACGCGATCGTGCGCGAGAACGCCGTCCGCGTGGGCCGCGACGCCGAGGCCGTGGTGCTGAGCGAGTCGGCGGCGTGGCTGCTCATGCGCCGGGTCGTGCACGATGCGGACGACCCGCGTCTGGAGGGCATCGAGTACCGGCCCTCGACGATCATCGACGCCGCCCTGCGGATCGCTCGCGATGCCGCCGACAACCTGGTGGACCTCGACCTGCTCGCCGCCTTCCCGGAGACCCTCGCGCAGGTGCGGGAGCGGCCCTCCCGCCGGCAGGGCCAGGGCGTCTACGCCGACGTGAACAAGGCGCTCGCGGCGATCGACGGCCTCGGCGTCCTCACCTCGCTCGCCCGCGAGTACGCCGAGCAGAAGCGGCGGCGCGGCGTGATCGACTTCTCCGACCAGGTCGCCGGAGCGCTCGAGATCGTCCGCGGCCATCCGTCGGTGGCCGGGGAGCTGCGCAGCCGCTACCGCGTCGTCCTCCTGGACGAGTACCAGGACACGTCGGTGGTTCAGAGCGACCTGCTGGCCGAGGTGTTCGCGGGGACGGCGGTCATGGCGGTGGGCGATCCGCATCAGTCGATCTACGGATGGCGGGGCGCGAGCGCGGGCAACCTGGGCGGATTCGCGGCGGCGTTCGCTCCGGCGGGCGACAGCGAGACCTTCGCGCTGCTGACGAGCTGGCGCAACAGCGAGTCGGTCCTGGCCGCCGCGAACGCGGTGCTCGAGCCGCTGGCGACGCGGTCGCAGGTCACGGTGGGCGAGCTGCGGGCCCGCCCGCAGGCGCCGCGGGGCCGGGTCGACGTCGGCTACGACACCGACGCCGACGGCGAGGCGGAGCGCGTCGCCGAGTGGTTCGCGCGCGTGCGCACCGAGCGTGCCGCCGAGGGACGGGGGACCACCGGTGCGGTGCTGTTCCGTGCGAAGAAGCACATGGTGCGCTTCGCCGACGCTCTCGCGCGCCGCGGCATCCCGCACCGCATCCTGGGGCTCGGGGGCCTGCTGTCCACGCCCGAGGTCGTCGACGTGGTCTCGGCGCTGCGGGTCATCAGCGATCCCACCGCGGGATCCGCGCTCATCCGGCTCCTGTCGGGGCCGCGATGGGCGATCGGTCTCGCCGATCTTCGCGCGCTGGCGGCCCTCGCGCGGCGGATCGCTCGTCACGACACCGCCCTGCAGCAGCTCGACGCGAACGTCGCCGACCGCATGCGCCGCGCGGGCGACGAGTCCGCCTCGCTCGTCGACGCCCTCGACTTCGTGCTTCGTCAGCCGGCCGACCACGGCTGGCTGACGGGGTTCAGCGACGCCGGCCGCGCCCGGCTCCGCGAGGCCGCCGCCGTGTTCGCGGGCCTCCGACGCGCGGTGGGCATCCCGGTGCCCGATCTGGTGCGACTGATCGAGATCGAGCTCCGGCTGGACATCGAGCTGGCCGCGAACGAGTCGCGCGGTCCGGCGCGCATCGCCGGCGATCAGCTGCGTGCGTTCGTGGACGAGCTGCAGGGCTTCCTCGCCACCGACGACTCCGGATCCCTCTCCGCGCTGCTCGCGTGGCTGGACCGCGCCGAACGACTGGACGAGTTCGCGCCCCGCACCGAGCCGCCCGAGGACGACGTCGTGCAGCTCCTGACGATCCACGGATCCAAGGGTCTGGAGTGGGACGCCGTGGCCGTCGTCCGCGCCGTCGAGGAGGAACTGCCGGCCAAGGCGCGGGACGGTCTCGGCTGGCTGCGCTTCGGCGTGCTCCCGTATCCGTTCCGCGGCGACCGCGACTGGCTGCCGCGTCTGCGGTGGGGAGCCGACGACGCTCCCACCCAGCAGGATCTCCGTGACGAGCTCCTGGCCTTCAAGCAGGCGCTGGAGGAGCGCCGCCTCGAGGAGGAGCGCCGGCTCGCGTACGTGGCCGTCACGCGCGCCCGCGATCATCTGCTCCTGACCGGTGCCGCGTGGTCCGGTACGCGCGCGCCGAGGGCGGCCAGCCCGTTCCTCCGCGAGATCGCGGCCGCGCTCGACCTCGTTCTCGATGCCGACGGCGACCCGGGTGAGGATCCGTACCTCGATGAGCGTCGCCTCCTGTCGTGGCCGCTCGATCCGCTGGGGGAGCGTCGGAGACGGGTCGAGGAGGCCGCCGCCGCCGTGCGCGCGGCCGCCCGGCGGCCCCCGGCCGAACCGTCGCGCGATCTGGCACTGCTCCTGGCGGAGCGGGAGGCGCGGCGGTCGGGCCCGGCGCCGGTCGCGCCGACGCGGATCCCGGCGTCGCGGTTCAAGGAGTTCGCGGGGGATTACGCCGCTGCCGCCGCGGCTGCGGCGCGCCCGCTGCCGGAGAGGCCCTATCGGCAGACGCGGCTGGGCACGCTCTTCCACGCGTGGGTCGAGCAGCGCTCGGGGATCAGCGGCGCGGGCGCCTCCGACGACGACGGCCTGTGGGAGCAGGAGGACGAGTCGGTCGCGATGGCGGGCGCGGACACCGCAGCGCTCGCCGCGCTGAAGGAGCGCTTCCTCGCCTCGGAATGGGCCGGCCTGCAGCCGATCGCCGTCGAGACCGAGATCGACTTCACCGCCGACGACCTGCTGCCGGACGGCCGCCCCCACATCGTGATCTGCAAGCTCGACGCCGTGTACGAGCGCGAGGGGCGGATCGAGATCGTCGACTGGAAGACGGGACGCCCGCCCCGCACCGCCGCGGAGCGGGAGGAGCGGATGCTGCAGCTCGAGCTGTACCGGCAGGCGTACCACCGCAAGCACGGGACGCCGCTGGAGAGCATCGACGTCGTCCTGTACTACGTCGCCGACGACCTCGTTCTCCGAGGCTGACGCCGCCGCGCCTGCGCGCGCCGGTGTGCTGCGGTCAGGCCGTCTCGGTCCAGCGCCGGAGCGCGTTGCGCGCCGCCTGGTCGGGGTCGTCGGCGTCGGCGTGCTCCGGGGGGAGGTGCGGCGACCACTCGGACAGCTCGATCGGAGCGGTCTCCTCCTCCGTGACGCCGGTGCCGCTCGTCGCCGCCTCGGCCGGGTGATCGCTCGTGTACTCCCCGAGCGCCTCGGCGTCGTAGGTGTCGGTCTGCATCGAGGTGTCCACGGCCGCGGCCTCGGGCACCCGTCCGAACGCGGCGATGGCGTCGTCGACGGTGACGGCCTCCTGCGCGAGGGGCGGCGCATCGCGCACGCTCTCGTCGAGGGCGTCGAGCAGCGCGACCGCGTCGGCGACGACGCCGTCCGCGCCTTCGGCGTGCCCGTGCACGAGCCACGATGCGAACTCCAGCTCGGCGTGGAGGCGCGCCCGCTCCCACAGGGCGCCGTCGACGGCGCGGTGCGACGCCTCGGCGTAGGCGTCGAGCACGTCGACGCGGGCATCGGGTCCGGAGGCGAGCCAGCGCAGGTCGACGGCGGGGTCGCCGACGGCGAGTCCGCCCCAGTGAAGCAGACCCGTGATCGTGGGGGCGCCCTCGGCGTCGTCCTCGAAGAGGAACGAGGCGGGGTCGACGCCGCCGAGGATCACCGTCGTCTCGAAGTGCCAGAGCGCGTCGGCGGCGATCGCCGCGCTCCAGCGGCGCAGCAGGCCGAAGGGGAGAAGGCCGGTGGCCTCGGCGCGATCGAGCAGTCGCTCGGCCTCGGCGCGCACTCGGGTCGCGTCGAGCACCGGGAGCCCGGCGTCGCGGACGACGGAGGCCGGCAGGTCGTGGACGGTCGCGATCGCGGCGCCGAGCGCGGTCGCCACGCCCGGTCCGGGAGGGACCTGCGCCGCATCGACCCGGTATCCCGGCAGCCAGGTCTGCACGACGACGGCGCTGCCGCCGAGGACCGTGTCGCCGAGGACGACGGGAGCAGTGAACGGCACCACCGCCCGCACGCCGGCGGTGAGAGCGGCGAGGGCGCGAGCCTCGGCGCGCAGGTCGCGGTCGGCGTCGGCGTCGACGGGCACGCGGACCACCACGCGGCGGCCGTCGTCGAGCGCGGCGAGGGCGCTGTCGTAGCGTCCGGCGGCGCCTTCGGTCAACGAGGCGACGCCCACGACTCCCGCGCGAGGAAGGGCGGCCGTCACCGACGCGGCTAGAGTGAGAGGTGAGCGTGCCATGCCCCCCAGGGTAGGCGGGGCACGTCCCGGTGCCTTCGCGCCACGCCCGCAAGAGAGGTCCTCGATGACGCCGACGGACGCCCCGAAGCTGCCCCCGCTGGCACGCGCGAGCTTCGACCGCGCGGCCGACGAGCGCGCCGAGCCGGGGATCGTCGAGCGCCTCCGGGGCCGCTCCGACACCCGGGTCCTCGTCGTGCGCGGCGACACCGCGCCCCTGTCCGAGGACGGGACGCTCGCCTTGTCCGCCCCCGCCGAGGTCGGTGCCGGAGCCGTCTGGGCCTTCCTCGGCCGCACGACCGACGGCACGGCGGTGCTCGTCGCGGCCGTCGACGCCGAGGCGGACGCACCGGTCGCCGCGTCGACGTGGGGCTCGCTGCGCGTCGTCGGCGGCGACCTCCCCGCAGAGCAGGCCGCCCTCTTCGTCGGCGCGCTCGCTCTCGGCCGCTGGCTGATCGACTCCGCCTACTGCCCTCGCTGCGGCGGGACGACCACGCTGCGATCGGGCGGCTGGGCGCGCTCGTGCACGGTGTGCGGACGCGAGCACTTCCCGCGCACCGATCCGGCGGTGATCGTCGCGGTCACCGACGAGCCCGGCGAACGCCTGCTGCTCGGCAAGAACGCCATGTGGGCGGAGCGCAACATGTACTCGACCTTCGCGGGGTTCGTCGAGGCGGGGGAGTCCCTCGAATCGGCGATACTGCGGGAGATCGAGGAGGAGGCGGGCGTGCACCTCACCGACCTGCGGTACCGGGGCTCTCAGTCCTGGCCGTACCCGCGCTCGCTCATGCTCGGCTTCCACGCCGTCGCCGCCGACCCGGACCGTGCGCGCCCCGACGGCGAGGAGATCGTCGACGTCAGGTGGTTCACCCGGGCCGAACTCGTCGCCGCCTTCGCCGGCGAGGGCGAGGTCCGCCTCCCCGGACGCGCGTCGATCGCCCACCGGCTCATCCGCGACTGGGTCGAGGCGTGAGCGGCGACCCTCTCGACGTCCGCGACCCCCTCGACGCCCTCGACGAGGCGCAGCGGGAGGCCGCGTCCGTCCTGCGGGGCCCGGTCTGCGTGCTGGCGGGCGCGGGGACGGGGAAGACGCGGGTGATCACGCACCGCATCGCGCACGGCGTCGACACGGGGGCCTACTCGCCCACGCGCGTCATGGCGGTCACGTTCACCGCGAAGGCCGCGGGCGAGATGCGCGGCCGGCTGCGCGCGCTGGGAGTCGAGGGCGTCGCGGCGCGGACGTTCCACGCCGCCGCACTGGCCCAGCTGAACCACTTCTGGCCGCAGGTCGCCGGCGACACGGCGCCCACCATCCTCTCCGGCAAGGTCCGGGTGCTGGGGCAGGCCGCCGACGCGCTCGGGCTCCACCTGGACGGCGCGACCCTGCGCGATGTGGCCGCCCGGATCGAATGGCGCAAGGTCACGATGCGCTCCATCGAGCAGGCGGCGCGAGACCGCCCCGATGCGATCGGGCGCGTGGACGTGCAGGCGATGGCCGACCTCCAGCGGGCGTACGAGAAGATCAAGGACGAGCGGCGCCAGCTCGACTTCGAGGACGTGCTGCTGGCCTGCGCGGGCATGCTCGAATCCGAGCCGCGGGTGGCCGCGCAGGTGCGCGAGCAGTACCGGCACTTCACGGTGGACGAGTTCCAGGACGTGTCGCCGCTGCAGAACCGGCTGCTCGAGCTCTGGCTCGGCGACCGCCGCGACCTGTGCGTGGTCGGCGACGCCAGCCAGACCGTGTACTCCTTCGCCGGCGCCGATCCGCGCTTCCTGCTCGGCTTCGAGGAGCGCTACGCCGACGCGAAGGTCGTGAGGCTGGAGCGCAACTACCGCTCGGATCCGGCGATCCTCGACGTGGCCAACGAGCTCATGCGCGGCAGGCCGGGCGCACTCCATCTCCACTCGGACGCCGCGCGCGGCGAGACTCCGGTCGTCACGGCGTACGCCGACGACGCGACGGAGGCGCAGGGGATCGCCGGCCGGATCGCCGCGCAGCTGTCGGCCGGGGCCGATCCGAGCGACATCGCCGTGCTGTATCGCGCCAATGCGCAGTCCGCGGCACTGCTGTCGGCTCTCGCCGCGCGCGGGATCCCCGCGACGGTGCTCGGCGGCACGCGGTTCTTCGATCTCCCCGAGGTCCGCCAGGCGCTCCTCGCCCTCCGCGGCGCGTCCGTCGCACCCACCGACAGCGGCTTCGTCGCCGCCGTCCGCGATGTGCTGCGCTCCCTCGGCCTCACCGATGAGCCGCCGCCGGCGGGCGGCGCGCTGCGGGAGGCGTGGGAGGCGCGCGCCGCTCTGCTGCGGCTGGCCGAGGACGCCCCCGCCGACATGACCCTCCGCCGCTTCACCGACACCCTGCTGGCCCGCGCGAAGGACCAGCACGAGCTCGCGCTGCGCACCGTGACGCTGGCGACGCTCCACGCCGCCAAGGGGCTCGAGTGGGACCACGTGCACCTGGCCGGCATGTCCGAAGGGCTTCTGCCGATCTCGTACGCCACGAGCTTCACGGAGATCGACGAGGAGCGGAGACTGGCCTACGTGGGGGTCACGCGGGCCGCGCGTACGCTGTCGCTGTCGTGGTCGCAGACGAGCGGTCACCGAGAGCGTCAGCGGTCGCGGTTCCTTCAGGAGATCGGCACAGGCACCGTGCGTGCGGCCGATGGGCGCGCCACCTCCGCCGGGCGCTCGCGGCGCTGACCGACACGGACATCGACGACGTCTGCGCCGGAGTGCGCAGCAGACGGGCGGCCAGGAGCGCCGCTTCGAGCAGGAGCGCGGGCTCGGTGGGCAGCGGCGGTCTCGCCAGCAGCTGTGCGGCCAGCAGCGGCCATCCCGCGTCCGCCTCCCGCCGGTGGGCATGCAGGCAGGCGAGGCAGCCGGTGCGGCCGGGGACGACGAGCGGTCCGATGTCGACGCGGTCGCCCGACAGCTCGATGGGCAGGTGGGTGACGTCGGCCGAGGCGAGCTGCGCGGCCCGCCGGGGGTCCACCAGCCGGTGGGCGACGACGGCGACGGGAAGGCGGTGGTCGTCGGTCGGCCAGCGACGGACGGCCGCGACGCGCACTCCCGCGTCGCGCAGCGCCTCCTCGAGCGTCGCGGCCTCGAGCCGGTCGAAGTCCGGCGGCAGCTCCAGCACCACATCGGGACCGGCCTCGGCCCGGGAGATGAGAGCCGGACGGATGTCGTCGAGGAACCGCTCCACGTCGCGGGGGGCGGCGCCCAACCCGGCCGCGAGACGCCCCACCATCGCATCGGGCACCCCCGACTGGAGCGCATCGATCAGCCGCTCCTGCCACGGCGTGACGTCGTCGATCCGCGCGACGGCGTCGGCGCCGAACTGCACCGAGGTCGGCGTGCGCCACAGGGGCACGTGAGAGGGGGCGAGCCGCAGCATGGCCCGATTCTGCGGGTCGCCCGAACCCGCCGGGCCGACTGTCCACAGCAGGCGGAGACCGGGCGGGACCGGCGGTCGTGGGGAGGAGCCGCAGCGGCGGCCCACGCTCAGACCGGGCGGGGGTCCTCCGGCGCGTCCGTTCCGTCGTCCGTCTGCGCGTCGCCTTCCGGTCCGGCGGGGGAGTCGGGGGAGAGCCCCTCGGATCCGTCGGCTGCCGCGGCCAGCAGGGCGTCGAGGGCGTCGTCCATGGCGTCGCGCTCGGGCGCGTCTCCGCGCGCGGCCGCCTGCAGCCGCGCGATGAGCGCGGCCGGGTCGTCGATGTCCTCGGCCGAGGGCATGAGGTCGGGATAGTCCCACAGTCCGTCGCGCCCGGCCGTGCCCACCGCGTCGGTCACCGCGCGCCACATCGCGGCCGCCTCGCGCAGTCGGCGCGGACGCAGTTCGAGGCCGACGAGCGAGCCCATGGCCCGCTCCGCGGGACCGCCCACGGCCCGGCGGCGCCGGACCGCCTCGGCGATGCGGTCGGCGGCGGGAAGCCGCTCGGTGGCGTCCGCGGTCACGACGTCGACCCAGCCCTCGATGGTCGCGAGCAGGTTCTCGAGGCGCGTCAGGGCCGCCGTCTGGGCCTCGGATCGTGCGGGCAGCAGTGCTCCGGACTCGAGGGCCTGGCGCAGCTCCTCGGGCGAGGACGGGTCGAACCGCGAGGCGAGCTCCTCGAGCGCGTCGGTGTCGACGTGCAGGCCCCGCGCGAACTCCGTGACCTGCGAGATCACATGCAGTCGCAGCCATTTGGCGTGGCGGAACAGGCGCGCGTGGGCGAGCTCGCGCGTGGCCAGGTAGAGAGCGAGCTGCTCGTCGTCGATCTCGAGGTCGCGCCCGAAGTCGGCGAAGTTCTGCGGCAGGATCGCCGCCTCGCCGTCGGGCAGGAGCGGGATCCCGACGTCGCCGCCGGACACGACCTCCTGCGAGAGGGCGCCGACCACGGCGCCCAGCTGCGCGGCGAACAGCGAGCCGCCCACCGTGCGCATGAGCCGCCCGGCGCCGGCGGCCATGTCCTTCATCTCCTCGGGGAGCTGCGTGCCGATGGCCTCGGTCATCGCGTCGGCGATGGAGGTCGCCACCGGCTCGGCGAGCTCCTGCCAGACGGGCAGCGTCGCTTCCACCCACTGTCCTCGCGTCAGAGCGCGCGGCGCGGTGGCCAGTTCCGAGATGGTCGTCGCCTCGCTCAGCCACAGGGTGGCCAGCGCGAAGGCGTGATCGAAGTCCTGCCGGTCGCCGCTCGAGATGCCCAGACCGTCCTTGTTGGCCAGGTGGAGGGCCTGCGTGCGCGCAGCGGCCCAGTCGATCCCCCCGTCGCCGCCGGCGGCGAACGCGCCCTGGAGCTGTCGGATGACCTGCTGCATCATCGCCGGGTCCAGACCGAGGCCGCGCAGCTGCTCGAACTGGGCGGGATCGATGCCGCCCGGTCCGCTCGGGAAACCGCCCTGGCCGCCGAGGAGGTTGCGCAGCAGCTCGGCGAAGTCGTCGGGATCGGGTCGGTCGTCGTCGGTCATGTCAGGCGCCTTTCAGCAGGATGATGACATCGCGTTCTACGCTAGTCGCACGTGTTCGACGCCCGTCCGGCTCGAGGGCGTCTCGTGTACGCCGGCCGCGAACGTCCGGCCAGGAAGGTCTGACGTGGCACTGTTCGATGAGCGCGACGACGTCGTGCCCGCTCCCCGTCGACGACTGCCGCGCTCGACGGTCGCCGGCATCTGGGCCCTCACCGTCGCGCTGCTCGCGCTGCTGGCGCTGACGGTCCTGCCGACGTCGTTCGTCGTGCAGCAGCCCGGCCCGGTGTTCAACACGCTCGGCACGGCGAAGGACGCCGACGGTGCCGAGGTGCCCCTGATCTCCGTGTCGGGCGCCGAGACGTTCCCGACGGCGGGGTCGCTGGACCTCCTGACGGTGCAGGTGGTCGGCAACCGCGACCGCACGCCGTCGTGGTTCGAGCTGGCCATGGCCTGGTTCGATCCCTCGCGCGCCGTGCTGCCGATCGAGGACGTCTTCCCGCCCGATCAGACCACCGAGGAGCGCAACGAGCAGAGCGCCGCCATGATGGTGGACTCCCAGAAGGAGGCCACCGCCGCCGCGCTGACCGAGCTCGGCTACGACGTGCAGCCGATGGTGCGCGTCTATGCGCTGACGGAGGACTCGGCGGCGCAGGGGATCCTCGAACCCGATGACATCATCCGGCAGGCCGGCGGCGTCGACATCGCCGACACCGAGGCGCTGCGCGCGGTCATCAACGAGGGCGGCGGATCGCCGGTCTCCCTGGTCATCGAGCGGAACGGACGCGAGGAGACGGTCGAGGTGACGCCGCGCCAGGCCGACGTCGATGGTCAGACGCTCTGGCTCATCGGCGTGACCACGCTCCACGACTACGTCTTCCCGATCGACGTCACCATCCAGCTCGACAACGTCGGCGGCCCGAGTGCGGGCATGATGTTCGCGCTGGGCATCATCGACACCCTCAGCGAGGGGGAACTCAACGGCGGCGAGGACATCGCGGGCACCGGGACGATCGACTCGGCCGGCACCGTGGGACCGATCGGCGGCATCCGGCAGAAGCTCTACGGCGCCGTCGACGCCGGGGCGGACTACTTCCTCGCGCCCGAGAGCAACTGCGACGAGGTCGTGGGGCACGTTCCGTCAGGGCTGCGCGTGTTCTCCGTGGCGACGCTCGACGACGCGCTCACGGTGCTCGAGACGCTGCGCGACGGCGGCGATCTGGACGCCCTGCCCGGCTGCGAGTGAACCGGGCCGGTCGACGGGTCGTTCCTGGGAGAGATCGAGGAATCTCCACGGCGTCCACCCAGAAAGGGCGCGCCTAGGATGGAGGGGTGACCACGACCTCAGCGCCGAACCAGGCCACGCCCAACCCGCTCCGTCGCGCCATCGGCATCACCCTGGCGGTGATCGCCGCCCTGGTGGTGGCCTTCTTCACGTTCGCGAGCCTGTTCGCCGACTGGCTCTGGTACGAGCAGCTGGGCTTCGACGGCGTGCTGGTCACGCAGTGGACGGCGCGCGTGGTCATGTTCCTGGTCGGCTTCGCCGCGATGGCGGTGCCCGTCTTCATCGCGATCCAGCTGGCCTACCGCCTCCGGCCCGTCTACGCGCGACTCACGTCTCAGCTCGACCACTATCAGGAGGTCGTCGAGCCGCTGCGCCGGCTCGCCATGTGGGGCATCCCCGTCTTCTTCGGCTTCTTCGCCGGCTTCGCCGCGTCGGCCCAGTGGGAGACCGTGTGGCTGTGGATGAACCGCGTCGCCACCGGTGACGCCGACCCCCAGTTCGGGCTGGACACGAGCTTCTACCTGTTCGAGCTGCCGTTCTACACGTCGCTGCTCGGCTTCGCCTCAGCGGTGCTGCTGGTGTGCCTGGCCGTCTCGGCCGTGGTCGCCTACCTCTACGGCGCCGTCCGCGTGGGACAGCGGGAGCTGCGGATCTCCAAGTCGGCGCGCATCCAGCTCGCCGTCCTCGCGGGGCTCTACCTCGCGGTGCAGGCCGTGAGCCTCTGGCTCGACCGCTACAAGACGCTGCTGTCCGAGGGCGAGCGGATCACCGGCGCCGGCTACACCGACGTGCACGCGATCATCCCCGGGCTGGCGATCCTGTCGATCGTCGCGGCGATCGTCGCGGCGCTGTTCTTCGTGACGGCGATCATCGGCCGCTGGCGCTTCCCGCTGATCGCGACGGGACTGCTGATCGTCTCGTCGCTGGTCGTCGGCGTCGCCTACCCGTGGTTCGTCAACCAGTTCCAGGTGATCCCGAACCAGGAGCGCCTGGAGAGCACGTACTACCAGCGCAACATCGACGCCACGAAGAAGGCGTACGGCATCGACGGGCTGGAGAAGATCGGCTACGACGCGGTGACCACGGTGGAGTCCGGTCAGCTGCGCGAGGACGCCGAGACGACCTCGTCCATCCGGATCATGGACCCCGCGATCATCCCGCCCACGGTGCGCCAGCTCGAGCAGTACCGCTCGTACTACCAGTTCTCCGAAGCCCTCGACGTCGACCGCTACGAGATCGACGGCGAGTCCCAGGACACCGTCATGGCCGTCCGCGAGCTCAACCTCGGTCAGCTCGGTCAGGCCGCGTCCTGGTACAACACGACTCTCGTGTACACCCACGGCTACGGCATGGTCGCCGCCAAGGGCAACGACCGCACCGCCGACGGCAACCCCGTCTTCCTCGAGCGCGGCATCCCCACCTCGGGCGTCCTGTCGTCGCAGGAGGAGTACGAGCCGCGGATCTACTTCGGCGAGTCCTCGCCCACATACTCGATCGTCGGCGCCCCCGAGGGCACCGAGGACATCGAGCTCGACTACCCGCGCGGCACCGACGAGGGCGCCGCCCAGACCAAGACGACGTTCACCGGTGACGGCGGGCCGACCATCGGCGGCATCTTCAACCGCCTGATCTACGCACTCAAGTTCCAGTCGACCGACATCCTCTTCTCGGATGCCGTCAACGAGGAGTCGCAGATCCTCTACGACCGCAACCCCGTCGACCGCGTGCAGAAGGCGGCGCCCTACCTCGAGCTCGACAACGACCCGTACCCGTCGATCGTGGACGGCCGCATCGTCTGGATCGTCGACGGATACACCCTGAGCGCCAACTACCCGTACTCGTCGATCGTGAGCCTCCGCCAGGCGATCAGCGACACCACCACCAACGCGGCGCGGGTCGCGCTCGACGACGTCAACTACATCCGCAACTCGGTGAAGGCCACCGTCGACGCCTACGACGGCTCGGTCACCCTGTACGCCTGGGACGAGACCGACCCGCTGCTGCAGGCGTGGCAGAAGGTCTACCCGAGCACGCTGAAGCCGGTGTCGGAGATGTCCGCCGACCTGATGAGCCACGTCCGCTACCCGAGCGACCTCTTCAAGGTCCAGCGGGCCATGCTCGGCACCTACCACGTCGATGACGCGGCATCGTTCTACGCGCGCGACAACGCCTGGAAGACGCCCAACGACCCCGTCTCGCGCACCGAGGTGCTCCAGCCCCCGTACTACCTGACGATGCAGATGCCGGGGCAGGACGAGCCGACGTACTCCATGTTCACGTCGTTCATCCCCGCCTCCGAGGGCGAAGGGTCGCGGAACGTCCTCATGGGGTATCTGGCCGTCGATGCGAACGCCGGCTCCACCAAGGGCGTCAAGGGCGAGGGCTACGGCAAGCTGCGGATGCTGGAGATCAGCGCCGACGTGAGCGTGCCGGGTCCCGGCCAGGTGCAGAACACGTTCAACTCGGACCAGGAGATCTCCTCGCAGATCAACCTGCTCAAGCAGGGGCAGTCCGAGGTGCTCAACGGAAACCTGCTGACCCTCCCGGTCGGCGGCGGCCTGCTCTACGTCCAGCCGGTGTTCGTGCAGGCCTCCAGCGGCACCCAGCTGCCGGCGCTGCGGAAGATCCTGGTCGCCTTCGGTGACGAGGTCGCCTTCGAGGACACGCTGCAGGAGGCGCTCGACGCGATCTTCGAGGGCGACTCGGGAGCCAGCACCGGAGACGGCGACGTCACCCCGACGCCGACGCCCAGCGGCACGCCGGGCGAGGAGCCGACCGATCCCGGCGAGGGCACGGACGTCGCCATCCAGACCGCGCTCCGCGAGGCGCAGCAGGCGATGCTCGAGCGCGACGCGGCGCTGAAGGCGGGCGATCTCGCCGCCTTCGCCGTCGCCGACGACAAGCTGACCGCCGCTGTGGAGAAGCTCATCGCCCTGAGCGGCGACTGAGCGCCGATCGACCTCCGACCGGGTGGCCCGCCCTCTGGCGGGTCACCCCGTCAGGAACCACCACCAGATGAGGAGCAGCGTCACGGCGAAGCCCGTGAGCTGGTTGATCCACAGGAACCGTCGCCAGCCGGTCGTCGCTGCGGTGCACTCCTCGTCGGCCAGGCTCCGGTAGGGCCACACGGCGGCCAGGTACGGGAGCACGAGCACGGCCGCCAGCGGTCCCGGCCACGCGCTGCCGAGCATCGCGAGACCGGACAGCGCGTAGCACGCGAGGGCGAGACGCACCGTCGTCCGCGCGCCGAGCGCGGTCGCGATGGAGGCGATGCCCGCCTCGCGGTCGGCGACGATGTCCTGCACCGCGCCGAAGGCGTGCGAGGCGACGCCCCACAGGGCGAACGCCCCGATCACTGCGAGGAGCGGCCATGTCCAGGTGGCCGAGGCGAGCACCAGCCCGTACACCGCGGGCGAGAAGAAGTGGATGCTGCTGGTCACGGAGTCGGCGAAGGGCCGCTCCTTCAGGCGCAGCGGCGGAGCGGAGTAGAACACCACGAAGAAGAGGCTCACCGCGAGCACGCCCCAGGACGCCGGTGAGCCGACGGCCACGAGGTACACGACGAACGGAAGGCACGAGAGCGCGGAGGCCCAGAGCGTCGTGCGGTGGAAGCGGCGGTCCAGCACCGATCCGTGCGCGCCGCCCTTGCGGGGGTTGCGGAGATCGGACTCGTAGTCGAAGACGTCGTTGATCCCGTACATCGCGAGGTTGTAGGGCACGAGGAAGAAGAGCGTGCCCACCACGAGCACGGCGTCGACCTCGCGGACCGTGAGCAGGTACGCGGCGGCGAAGGGGTAGGCCGTGTTGACCCAGCTGACAGGGCGCGAGGCGAGCAGGAGCTGCCGGACGGTGCCCGTCATGCCGCCGCCCGCCGCTCTCTTCCGGCGGGTGCCGCCGGCGCGCACCGAGGCGTGAGGAGCGCGTGCACGGCGGGGACGAGGAAGGCCGCGCACACGGGATACGCGAAGTCCTCGACGGGGGCGAGCCCGATCCGCACGCCGCTGATGAGCTCCTCGGGGTAGGTGAACAGCCCCGCGGCGATCATCGCGTTGTCGAACACGGCCGTCAGCACGACGAGCACGGCGGCGGCGATGCCCGATGCGGCCATGCGCCGGCCGAAGCGGGGCCTGCGGAGCGTCGAGAGGGTCACTGCGGCCGTCACCAGGGCGAACGGGAGCACGATGAGCGCGTAGGTCACCGGTCCTCCCTTGCGGCCCGATCCTGCCGACGCCGCACGGCGGCGAACACGAGCAGGGCGAGGTAGCAGAGGAAGGCGAGGAAGACGGGCTCCTCGAGAGGAAGGTGCGGGGCCAGATCCACGCCCAGGAGCACCGGGCTGTCTCCCTTCACGAACACCCCGGTCGCGATCCCCACGGCATCCCAGGCGAGGAAGAAGGCGGTGCCGAGGGCGACGGCGGCAGCGGTGCGCCCCGGGGTCCACCAGAACGCGAGACGGAACCGCGCATCGAGCGCGACCAGTCCGGCCGCCGACACCACGAGGCACAGGAGATACAGGCCGGGCACCTCAGCGCTCCGCCTCGACCGGCACGGGGAGCCGTCCCGCGCCCCGGTCGCCGCGCAGCCGCTTGACCACGAGCTCGGCCGAGATGAGGCACATCGGCAGGCCGATCCCGGGAAGGACGGACGCGCCGGTGTAGAGCAGCCCCTCGACCTTCTTCGAGACGTTCCGGGGCCGGAACACGGCGCTCTGCCGCAGCGTGTGGGCCAGTCCCAGGGACGTACCCCGCCAGATGCCGAGGTCGTCGGCGAAGTCGGCGGGCATGATCGTCCGGCGGACGCGGATGCGGGAGGCGAGGTCGGGGATCCCGGCCCATCGCGAGATCTGGTCGATCACGCGGTCTGCCACCCGCTCGACCTCGGGGTCGCCGCCCCCGTCGGTCCCGCCGTGCCCGAGACCGGGGTCGGCCGGGATGGGCACGAGCACGAAGAGATTCTCCGAGCCGGGGGGAGCGACGGTCTCGTCGGTGGCCGACGGGCGGCACACGTAGAGCGATGCGGGATCGGGGATGCGCGTGCGGTCGCCGAAGATGTCGCCGAAGTTCTTCTCCCAGTCGCGGGCGAACAGCAGCGTGTGGTGGGCCAGTTCGGGCAGTTCGCCGTCGACGCCGAGGAGCAGCAGGAGCGCACCCGGCGCCGGGGTGCGCGACGCCCACCAGCGATCGGGGTAGGACTGGAGCCGAGGCGGGAGCATGGTCGTCTCGGTGTGGTGCAGATCGGCGCCGGAGACCACGACATCGGACCGGTGCTCGGTTCCGTCCTCGAGGCGCACGCCGGTCGCCGTGCTGCCGTCGACGAGGATCTCCCGCACCGGCGAGCCCGTCAGGATCCGGACCCCCCGCCCGCGGGCGAGCCGTTCGACGGCGGCGATCAGCTCGGAGAAGCCGCCGCGGGGATAGAGCACCCCGTCGTCGAGATCCAGGTGGCTCATGAGGTGGTACAGGCTCGGGGCCTCGAACGGCGACGCGCCGAGGAACACCGCGGGGTACCCGAGGATCTGCCGCAGCACCGGCTCCTGGAAGAACTTCGCCACATGCCCGGCCAGCGGCCGCGTCAGGAGGGGGAGGAGGCGGGGGAGCTGGGAGACGACGCGGCGATCGCGCAGCCCCTCGGTGGACGCGTAGGTGTCGTAGAGGAAGCGGGAGACCGCGAGGTCGTAGGCGTCGCCGGCGGAGTCCAGGTAGGCGTCGAGGCGGGGACCCGAGCCGGGCTCGCGCTCCTCGAAGAGCGAACGCACGGCGTCCCGCCCGGAGGTGACGTCGACCCGCTCGCCGGGCCCGTCACCCGTGGGCTCGGCGTACACGCGGTAGGCGGGAGTCAGTTCGACGAGGTCGAGCTCGGCCGCCGCCGACGTGCCGAGCAGGGCGAAGAAGTGCTCGAAGACCTCGGGCATGAGATACCAGCTGGGCCCGGTGTCGAAGCGGAAGCCGTCCCGCGCCCAGGACCCGGCGCGGCCGCCCAGGTCGTCGCGGGCCTCGAAGAGCGTCACCTCCCAGCCGTCGTCGGCCAGGAGCGCGGCGGTCGCGAGCCCCGCGATGCCGCCGCCGATGATGGTCGCCGTGCGTGCGGTCATGCGTCAGCCTTCCTGGGAGGTCGTCCGGCGATGGCCCGCGCGGCGATCGCCGCCTTGACGGGCGCCGGCACGCTGACGCGCGCGTCGCCGTCGTCGTCGCGCAGTCGCCGCGTGAGCTCGGCGAACAGGCCGTGCGCCGTCGTGACGGCGCGACGGCAGTCCGCCGGCAGTTCGGGGATGACGACCGCCGCCGCGTCGAGGTCGGCCTGGATGCGCGCGAGCACCCCCGCCCGGTCGCTCGCGTCGCCCATCGCGAGGTAGTCGCGTCCGAGGCGTGCCGAGTCGTCGGCGAGGTCGCGCAGGAAGTTGATGTCCTGGAATGCGGCTCCCAGGCGCCGGGCGCCCTCGACGAGATGCGGCGCGGGCGCGACGGGAGCGGCGCGGCCGGCGTTGACGAAGACCTGCAGGCACATGAGCCCCACCACCTCCGCCGAGCCGTAGACGTACGCGTCGTGGGATGCCGCGTCGTGACGGGAGAGGTCGAGGTCGGTGCGCATGGAGGCGAAGAACGGCCGCACGAGATCCTCGCCGATGCCGCAGCGCGCCGCGGTGAGCGCGAAGGCGTGGACGACGAGGTTCGTGCTGAACCCTCGCCCGATCGCGGCCAGGGTCTCGTCCTCGAGGGCGTCGAGCAGGGCGCGCTGCTCGGCGGTGGGCACCCCCGCAGCCTCCGCTGCGCCGTCGACGATCTCGTCGGCGAGGCGGACCAGGGCGTAGACCTCGCGCACGCGCGGGCGCACGCGCGCGCCGAGCAGGCGGGTGGCGAGGGAGAACGAGGTCGAGTAGGTCGCGATGACCGCGGCGGCGGCGTCGCTCGCGCAGCGGTCGTAGAGCGCGCCGCCGGTCACGGGATCCGTCTCTCGATGGCGTCGGCCAGGGCCGCCAGCAGGACGACCGCCTGCGGGGGGAGCTCGGCGGAGCTCGCGTGGGCGCGGGCTCGGCGCAGGTTGTCGTGGACGAGCTCCTCGAGCCCGACCCGCGCGCCGCTCGCCTCGATCTCGCGCTGCGCGCGCCGGACGGCGATGGGACCGGTGTGGGCCACCGCGAGCGCGTCGCTCACGCGCGGCCAGGCGTCGGTCTGCCGGGCCAGCGCGATGAGCGGCGTGCGCTTGGCCTCGCGGAGATCAGCACCCGGGTCGCGTCCCGCCTGGCGGCGGGATCCGAAGGTGCCGATGAGGTCGTCGACGAGCTGGAAGGCGAGCCCCAGCGCGGCGGCGGCATCGGAGAGCGCCGCGTGCGAGGTGGCGCCGGCGAGCACCGCGCCGGCGCGCAGCGGCGCGCGGAACGAGTACACCGCCGTCTTGTCGTGGGCGGCCGTGAGCAGGGCGTGGGCGTCGGGGAGGTCGGCGCGCGCGGCGTGCTCCGCGTCGGCGAGCTCGCCGACCGCCGAGACGAGGATCGCCTCGTCGAGCACCGCGAACAGCTGGTCGCGCTCGTCGTCGGTGAGCGCCGCGGTGGCCACCAGCCGGGTGGCCTCGAAGAGGAGCAGGTCGCCCGCGAGCACGGCGGCCGCGTCGGCTACGGTGGCCGTTCCGCGGTCGTCCGCCCCGTAGGCGTGTGCGCGTTCGCGGAAGCGGCCGGCGACGTTGAGGATGCCCCGCCGTTCGACGTCTCGGTCGATGAGGTCGTCGTGGACGAGCAGGGCGGTGTGGAGGATCTCGAACGCCGCGGCGACATCCCACAGCGCCGGCGTGGCGGCCGTGTCGCCCCCGAAGGCGGTGAAGGAGGCGACGACGAGGGCCGGACGCAGCCGCTTGCCGTCGGCTGCGGAGGCGCTGACGGCGGCGGCGAGGGCCTGCGCGCCGTCGCCGTGAGGTGCGCAGCGCGCGGTGAGCCGGGCCAGCGCCCGGTCGATGGCGGCGTCGACGCGGGCGCGATGCGCGTCGGAGAGCTCGATCACGAGGCTCTCCGCTCCTGTTCGTTCGAGAGGACGTCCAGCTGCTCGGCCTGCAGCACCAGCCACGGGCTGAACGCCCAGGGCGTGGCGCGCAGTCCTGCCGCGAGCTCGGCGGGATCGACCCAGCGAGCCTCGGCGACCTCCCGCGGGTTCAGTTCCGGCTCGTCATCGGTGACCGCCAGGTAGACGGGGCAGACCTCATGCTCGACCATCCCGTTCGCATCGACCGCGCGGTAGCGGAAGAGAGGGAGGGCGAGGCGCACGTCGCGCAGCGTGATCCCGAGCTCGTGCTCCGCCCGGCGGTGGACGGCCGCGAGGACCGGTTCGGCGGGCCGCGGGTGGCCGCAGAACGAGTTGCTCCACACCCCGGGCCAGGTGCCCTTGTCGAGGGCGCGGCGGGTCACGAGGGTCTCGCCGCGCGTGTTGTACACGTGGCACGAGAACGCGAGATGAAGGGCGGTGTCGGTGCCGTGCACACTCGATTTGGGTGCCGTACCGATCTCGCGGCCATCGTCATCAAGCAGGACGACGAGGTCGACGGGGGACATTCTGCCTCCTATTGCTAGTTTATCTAGCGATTTTCAGCGATACTACCTACTCGCAGAGGAGGTGTCCACACGGTGGAGCGGGGCTGGGTTCCCGAGACCGCCCGCGAGGGTCTCGTGAGGGATGCGCTGCACGCCGTGCGCGCCTTCTCCGACGCCGTGGATCGCATGAACACGGGCATGCGCGGCGAGATGGACATGAACGCGAGCGATCTCGCCGCGCTGCGGATGCTCATCGTCCGCGAGCGGCGGGGGCGCTACGTGTCGCCCCATGACATCGCGACGCACCTGGCGATCTCGACCGCGTCGACCACCAAGCTGCTGGACCGGCTGACCGAGAGCGGCCACCTGGAGCGCCGGCCGCACCCTCACGATCGGAGGGCGCGCATCGTCGTGCTCTCGGAGAGCGCCAGGTCCGAGTTCGCCCGCCACTTCGGGGAGCGGATACGGCGGATGACGGCCGCGATGGACGACTACGGCGACGAGGAGCTGCGCGCCGTGGTGCGCTTCCTGGGCGACATGGCGGAGGCGCTCACGAGGCCTTCTCCCGCCGAGTGAGGACGCAGCGAGGGATGCCCGGACAGGCGGAAGGCCCGGAATCTCGAGGATTCCGGGCCTTCTCTCGTTGCGGGGACAGGATTTGAACCTGCGACCTCTGGGTTATGAGCCCAGCGAGCTACCGAGCTGCTCCACCCCGCGGCACAAGAAGAAAGCCTAGCACGGGTTCGGGGAGGGGGCGAATCCGGGTGGCGGGCGGTTGCCGTGCGTGCCGGCCAGCGGCGAGGATGTGAGCATGGCTGCAACTGCGGACGCGTCGCGCTCCGAGACCCGTACCGACGCCCGCCCGGGCGACGGCCGCGATGAGACCCGCAACGAACGCGCGGACCGCAACTGGAACGAGGTGCTGCAGGAGCTGCGCGTGCTCCAGACCGGCACACAGATCCTCACCGGCTTCCTGCTGGCGCTGGCCTTCCAGCCGGCGTTCGCCGACCTCTCGGGCGGGCAGCGCGTGTTCTATCTCGTGCTCGTCGTGCTCGCCGCGCTGAGCGCGATCATCGCGCTCGCCCCGGTCGCCCTGCACCGGCGCCTGTTCCGCCGCGGGGAGAAGCCGCTGACGGTCGCCTACGGGCATGCCGCACTGCTCACCGCCCTGGTGACCGTGTCGGCTCTCACGGTCGGCGTGGTCGCGTTCGTGTTCGACATCGTGGTGGGGGAGACCGCGGCGTGGATCGCGGCGGCGGTGCTGGCGGTGGTGATCGCCCTGCTGTGGCTCGCACTGCCCGCGGCGATGCGCGGCCGGCGGGGCGGCTCCCGATGAGCGCGGAGGCCGTGGGAGTCGCGGTGGCGCAGTTCGCCCCCGCGGCCGACGAGACGGCCAACCTCGTCACCATCGCCGCGCTGACCGAGCGGGCGGTCGCTCGCGGAGCGCGCGTCGTGCTGTTCCCCGAGTACTCGTCCTACTTCGTCGACCCGTTCGACGACACGCTGAGCGAGCACGCCCAGGAGATCGACGGGCCCTTCGTCGCGGCGCTCGTCGAGCTCGCCCGACGGCACGACATCACGGTGGTCGCCGGACTGCTGGAGCGCGGCACGCGATCCCCCGGGGAGGGCGGTCGCGTGCGCAACACGGTCGTCGCGGTGGACGGCACAGGGGTTCTGGCGACCTACCGCAAGCTGCACCTGTACGACGCGTTCGGACAGCGGGAGTCGGACTGGGTCGAGCCCGGGCAGATCGCCGCGCCGCAGACGTTCGAGGTGGGGGAGGTGCGGTTCGCGCTCATGACCTGCTACGACCTGCGGTTCCCCGAGGTCGCGCGCATCCTCGCCGACGCCGGGGCGCACGCGGTGCTGGTGGCGGCGGAGTGGGTGCGCGGGCCGCTGAAGGAGCACCACTGGCGCACGCTCCTGCACGCGCGGGCGATCGAGAACACGTTCTTCGTCGCCGCCGCCGACCACCCGCCGCCGCTGGGGGTGGGGGCGTCGCTCGTCGTGGATCCCCAGGGCGTGGAGATCGCCGGCGTGGGAACGGCCCAGGACGTCGCCGTCGCCTACGTCGACACCGCGACCGTCGAGCGGGTGCGACGCGTCAACCCCGCACTCCGGCTGCGCCGCTTCCGCGTGGAGCCCCGCGACTGACGTCAGCCGGCCAGCGCCGCCAGGCGGCCGGAGGCCTCCTCGATCACGTCGACGCGCTTGCAGGCGGCGAACCGCACGAGCGTGGCGTACTCGGCGCGGTGCTCGGCCGTGACGAACGCGGTGAGAGGGATCGCCGCGACCCCCGCGCGCTCGGGGAGGATGCGGCACAGGGCGTCGGCGTCGGCCACTCCGAGGCGGTCGCACACCCGGGACGAGTCGGCGACGGTGAAGTAGCCGCCGCGCGGCGGGATCACGTCGAAGCCGGCGGTGCGCAGCCCCGCGCCCAGGAGGTCGTGCTTCGCACGCATGGCCGCGGCCATGTCCCGGAAGAACTCGTCGCCCAGGCGCAGGCCCACCGCGATCGCCGGCTGGAAGGGGCCGCCGTTGACGTAGGTCAGCCACTGCTTCACCGCCAGGACGGCGTCGACGAGGTCGGCGGGGCCGCTGACCCAGCCGATCTTCCATCCCGTGGCCGAGAAGGTCTTTCCGCCGGACGAGATGGTCAGGGTGCGCGAGCGCGCGTCCTCGCGCGCCGCGATCGGCGTATGGGCGCCGTCGAAGACGAGATGCTCGTACACCTCGTCGGTCACGATCACCGCATCGTGTCGCTCCGCGAGCCGGACGACCTCGTCGAGCACCTCCGGGGCGAAGACCGCCCCCGTCGGGTTGTGCGGATCGTTGACGAGGATGAGGCGCGTGCGCGGTCCGACGGCGCGCCGCAGGTCGTCGAGATCGGGCTGGAAGTCGGGTCGGCGCAGCGGCACCGCGACGAGCCGGGCCCCGGCGAGCGCGACGCAGGCCGCATACGCGTCGTAGTACGGCTCGAAGACGACGACCTCGTCCTCGGGGCCGTCGATCAGGGCGAGGAGCGTCGCCGCGAGGGCCTCGGTGGCCCCGGCGGTCACCAGCACCTCGCGCTCGGGGTCGAGGACCATCCCGTAGAACCGCTCCTGGTGCTCGGCGATGGCGGCGCGCAGATCGGGGATGCCCCGCCCGGGCGGGTACTGGTTCGCCCCCGCCGCGATCGCCTCGCGTGCGGTCTCGAGCACGACGGCGGGCCCGTCCTCGTCGGGGAATCCCTGGCCGAGGTTGATCGCTCCGGTCGACACGGCGAGCGCACTCATCTCGGCGAAGATCGTGGCCACGGCGGTGCCGTCGGGGGCCAGCAGGCCGGCGCCGCGCGCCGCGCGTGACCAGGCCCCGGGGATGTGTCGCATCGCGATCACGCTACACGCATAGGCTCATCGGGGTGTGGCCATAAGAAACGCACAGACTCCGGGGTCATGCTGAAGTCGTCCGGAAAGAAGGAATCGCCATGAGCACCACGTCATCCCACGAGAACGACTCCACCCCCGCCGAGTCCGCCGCCGGTGAGTCCGTCGCCCCCGCGGAGACCTCGGCCCCCGCAGCGCCCGAGGCTCCTGCCGCTGCCGCGGCGCCCACCGCCGCGCCCGAGGTCCCTGCAGCGTCCGAGGCCGTCGCCGCGCCGCAGCAGCAGTCCCTGCCGCCGCGCCCGCCGCTGCCGGCGGCCGCCCCCGCACCGCAGGGCCCGTCGTACGGGTCCGCCTTCCACACCCAGCCCACCGCGCCCCTCCAGCCGCAGGGCGCGCACGTCACCGGCGGCCCGGCCGCCTCGACCGGTGCGCACACGGCCGAAGCCGACCAGGGCCGCGTCGGCGCCGGCAAGATCGTCGCGATCATGGTGGCCGCAGCCCTCGTGGGCGGCGCCGCCGGCCTGGGCGGCTCGGCCGCCGGAGCGTCGCTGTTCGGCGCGTCCGGCTCGAGCGTCGTCACCGCCGGGCCGTCGACCGTCACGGTCAACAACACGGACTCCGTCAATCAGACGACGGCCATCGCCGCGAAGGTGCTCCCCAGCGTCGTGACGATCTCGGCCACCTCCTCGTCGTCGGGCGGCACCGGTTCGGGGGTCGTGCTCACCAGCGACGGCTACGTCGTGACCAACACGCACGTCGTCACCCTCGACGGCGCGACCGGGAGCGCGGACATCACGGTGACCACGTCGGACGGCAAGGTGTACCAGGCCACCGTCGTCGGCACCGATCCCACCTACGACCTGGCCGTCATCAAGCTCGAGGACGCGTCGGGCCTGACGCCCATCGAGTTCGCCGACTCGAGCGACCTCAACGTGGGCGATCAGACCGTGGCCGTCGGCGCCCCGCTGGGGCTGTCGAACACGGTGACGACCGGCATCGTGAGCGCCCTGAACCGCTCGATCCAGATCGCGTCGTCGGCAGCGCCCGACGGTGAGGACGAGGACCAGCAGCAGGGCGGCGGCCAGTCGCCGTTCCAGTTCGACTTCGGTCAGGGCGACCAGCAGTCCACGGCCACCAGCTCGATCTCGATCGCGGTGATCCAGACCGACGCTGCCATCAACCCCGGGAACTCGGGAGGCGCGCTCGTCGACGAGGAGGGCAGGCTCATCGGCATCAACGTGGCGATCGCCTCGACCGGTGGCTCCAGCTCGAGCCAGGCGGGCTCCATCGGGGTCGGCTTCTCGATCCCCTCGAACGTCGTCGAACGCATCACGGACGAGCTGATCGAGAACGGCGAGGCCACCCACGGCCTCCTCGGTGCGATGGTCGGCGACGCCGCCTCGCAGGAGGACGCGACCACCGCAGGCGCCTACATCAGCGAGGTGACCGCCGGGGGCGCCGCCGCCGAGGCGGGCCTGCGCGCCGGCGACGTGGTGACCTCGTTCAACGGCCTGCCGATCACCGACGCGACCGACCTGACCGCGCAGGTGCGCGCCCTCGCCGCGGGGGCGACCGCCACCGTGGTCTACGAGCGGGACGGCCAGACCGCATCCGTCGACGTCACTCTCGGCGAGCTCACCCCCTGACGCGCCCCCGCGTCCCCACGAGAAGGACGCCGCCCCGCGATAGGCTCGCGGGGTGGCGTCCTTCTCATTCGGCGCGGGAAACGCCGCCAAGCTCCTGCGGATACCGCTGTACCTCGCGGGTCGCGTCGTGACGTGGGTGATCCCCCGCACGCGCGACGGCTGGGTCTTCGGCAGCGCGGTCGGCATCGCCGACGGCGCGCTCGCCCTCTGGCGCCACGCCGCGGCGGAAGGCCAGCGGGGTGTCTGGCTGACCGCTGACGCGGCCCAGGACGCTCAGGCCGCGGACATGGGCATCCCCACGGTGCGGCGCGGAACGCTCCGCGGCTTCTGGGCGACCGCGCGGGCGCGCGTCGTCGTGGTGACCCACGGGTTCGGCGACGTCGACCGGTACGCGACGGGCGGAGCCCTCGTGGTCCAGCTGTGGCATGGGATCCCGCTCAAGCGCATCGGCCTCGACTCCCCGGCGACCGTGCGTGCGCCGCTGCCCTTCCTGACGCCGCTGGTGGCTGCGCTCTACCGCGCCACGCAGCGGCGGATCGCCGTGCTCCCCGCCGCGTCGCATCTGGTGCGGGGACGACTCGAGTCGGCCTTCGCGCTCGACGACGAGCGGGTGCCGGTGACCGGTGAGCCGCGGGTCGACGTCCTCTCGACCGGCTCCGCGACGCAACGCCGCGACAGCGCCCGGGCGAGCATCGCGCAGCTCGTCGGCGCTCCGGCCGGCGCGGACGACCGCGCCTATGTGCTCTACGCCCCCACATGGCGTGACGGCGACCCCGACCCGGCCGTCCCCGACGCCGCCGACTGGCGGGCGCTCCATGCGATGCTCGAGGCGACCGATGCGGTGCTGCTGATCCGCTCCCATCCGCTGGGTGCCGGCGACTACACGGCGGGTGCGGGGGAGCGCGTGCGGCTGTTCGGCAGCGATCTCGTGCCCGACGTCACCCCGCTGCTTCCGGGGATGGACGTGCTCGTCACCGACTACTCGTCGCTGGTGTTCGATGCCTCGCTGGTGCCGCTTCCGGTCGTGTTCCTCGCGCCCGATGCCGAGGACTACGCCGTCGAGCGCGGGTTCTACGGACGATACGACGACGTCACGGAGGGCACGCAGGCGCGCACCTGGACCGAGGCGGCGGCGCAGCTGGCCGAGGTGATCCCGGCCGGGCCCGAGCGATCGGCTCGCGTCGCGCGGGCGGTCGCCCTCGACGCGCGCGTGCACGCCCACCGCGACGGCCGGAACACGGCACGCGTCTACGCGGTCATCCGCCGGCGGCTGGAGGGAGTCAGACGATGATCCGTGCCCGTTTCGACGAGGGACCCGTGCTGGAGCTGCGCGGCACCGGCGCGAGGCCGCGTGCCGTGGAGCTGATCGGTCCGCGTGCGCGCGTGGAGGCAGCCCTCACCGGACGCGGCACGACCTGGCGTGCGGTGCTCCCGCTCCGGGCGTCGCGCTGGTCGGGTCCCGCCCTGCCGCTGCCCACCGGCGTGTACGAGGTGGGCGTCACCCCCGCCGACGGGGGCGGCCCGCAGCCGGTCGAGGCGGAGATCCCGCTGACCCAGCTCGGCACCCTCCGTGCGCAGCTGGGGGACGGCGCGCTCGTGGTGGGACCGCCCGTGGATCCCGCCTACGACTCCGGCGAGGGGCAGGACGCATTGGAGCGCCGCTACGCGACGCGACCGCAGGGCCTGGAGAACGCCGTGTTCTTCGAGAGCTTCTACGGCCGGAACGCGAGCTGCAACCCGCTCGCGATCGATCGCGAGCTGGCACGCGCGGCGCCCGATGTGGTGCGGTACTGGAGCGTCGTCGACCTCTCGGTGCAGGTGCCCGAGGGGGCAGTGCCGGTGGTCGAGGGCAGCCCGGAGTGGTGGCGGGCGCGCGGCGCGGCGCGGCTGCTCGTCGTCAACGACTGGCTGCGTCGCCGTTTCGCGCGTCGTCCGGGGCAGGTCGTCCTGCAGACCTGGCACGGCACGCCTCTCAAGCGACTCGCCCTTCATCGCCGCGGGTTCGACCCCCGCCGGATCCTCGCCGTGCTGCGCGAGTCGCGTCGGTGGAACGTGCTGCTCGCCCAGAACGGCTACGGCGCCGCCATCCTCCGCGCCGCATACGCCTTCCGTCGCCGCCCGGTCTGGGTCGAGGGGTATCCGCGCAACGACGTCCTGGTGACGGGAGACGGATCGGCCGTGCGGCGCGAGCTCGGGATCGGCGCCGACGAGCGCGTCCTCCTCTATGCGCCGACCTGGCGCGACGACCGCGAGCGGATCGTCGACTTCCTCGACCTGGACCGGCTGGCGGCCGCCGCGGGTGCCGTAGTGCTCGTGCGAGGGCACTCGCGCACTCTGCTTCCCGGCGCCGACGCCCGCGGGACACGGGTCGTCGACGTCACCGCCTACCCCGACGTGGCCCGACTCCTGCTCGCCGCGGACGCCCTCATCACCGACTACTCGTCGGTCATGTTCGACTTCACCGTGACGGGGCGGCCGGTCTACTTCTTCGTCCCCGACCTCGCGCATTACCGCGGCGAGCTGCGCGGCTTCTACTTCGACCTGGCTGCGACGGCGCCGGGTCCGCTGGTGAGCACGCAGGCCGAGCTGGAGGAGGCCCTGGCCGACGACACGCTCACCGCCCGTCACGCCGATCGGTACGCCGCATGGCGGGCGCGCTTCAACGCGCGCGACGACGGCGGGGCCGCCGAGCGCGTCGTGGCGCGGATCCTCGATCAGGGGTTCATCGACCGCTGACGCGCGCTCCGGCCGCCCCGGGGAGGTGCGCCGAGGCCCGCGCAGCCGCGCTCAGGGAAGCGGGGTGTTGCGTGCCAGGCGCGACGTGTCGACCGTGTCGCGCGCCCCGCGGGCGAGGCCGACGAGGAATCCGAGGCCCCAGGCCACGTGCATCGACGGGATCACGGCCAGGCGCCACAGGCGTTCATGCCAGGAGGCGCGCCCGTCCGGGCCGCGACCGAAGAGCGACACCGCCGCGATGAGGAGCACGTAGGCCCCGAGCGGTGCATACACGACGGCGGCCAGGAGCGACCAGGCTGCCGGCAGGACCTTCGTCAGCTGGGCGACGGCGACGCCGAGGGCCACTACGAGAAGCAGCACGAGCAGGGGCGGCGCGAAGAAGCGCACGGAGTTGCGCCGGCCGAAGCGGCGCACCAGCTCGCCCCGCCACGTCCCGGTCGCCCGGAACTGGCGCACGAGGCGCACCCAGCTCTCGCGCGGCCAGTAGGTGACGGCGAGCGCCGGCTCGAACCACACGCGGTAGCCGGCGTTGCGGATCCGCAGGTTCAGCTCCCAGTCCTCGCCGCGGCGGATCGACTCGTCGAACCCGCCGACCTCCGCGACGACCGCACGCCGCATCACGCCGAGATACGCCGACTCCGCTTCTCCGGCCGCGCCGCCGCTGTGGTAGGCGCCGCCGCCGAGGCCGATCGGCGAGTTGTAGGCGAAGGCGACCGCGCGCTGGAAGGGCGTGCGGCCCCGCGCCCGCATGACGCCTCCCACGTTGGCGGCGCGCACCAGCGCGAGGGTGGCCAGCGCCCGGGCCGTATAGCCCGGCGCGAGCTCGGAGTGGGCGTCGACGCGGACGATGGTCGGATAGGAGCCCGCCGCGATCGCGAGGTTCAGCCCGACGGGGATGTCGGCCTCGGGATTGTGCACGAGCCGGATGCGGGGATCGGCGGCAGCCAGCCGCTCGGCGACCTCGGTGGTCCCGTCGGTCGACGGGCCGAGCGCGAGCACGATCTCCGCCGGGCCGTCGAACTCCTGTGCGAGCACCGTCTGCACCGCGCGCTCGAGGTAGTCGGCCTCGTTCAGCACCGGCATGACGAAGGTGACGCCCGCTCCGGCGGGAGGGACGGCGGCGTCACGGGTCATGCCGTCGATCATTCCGGATCGGGGACCAGCACGTCGAACTGGGCGAGCACCTCGGCGGTGTACTCGGCGACGTCCAGTGTCGTCGGGGGCACGCCGCCCCCGAGGAACGCGCGCATGCCCTCCGCCAGCGCGGCGTCGTCGCGCTCGACGATGAGCATGGCATCGCCGGGCAGGGCGCCCTCGGCGGAGCCGAACGCCGTGGAGACGATGGGCAGGCCGAGCTGCGCGGCTTCGATGAGCACCATCGGCTGCCCCTCGTAGTCGCTGGAGAGGACGAAGCAGTCGCTCGCGCGCATGATCGAGATCGGGTCCGCCTGCGGGCCCGTCAGGAAGACGCTCTCCTCGAGCCCCGCGGCGGCCACCTGTTCGCGCAGCGCGGCGGCCAGGGGACCGCCGCCGACGATGAACAGCTGCGTGTCGGGTGCGTCGGCGTGCACCTGTGCGAAGGCGCGGACGAGGCGGGCGTGGTTCTTCTCGGTGGAGAGACGGCCGACCGTGACGAAACGGCGAGCACCCGGCGCGCGCAGGGCCACGCGCCACGGCTCGTCCGGATCGACGTCGATGTCTGCGTCCGCCGGCGGCGCGGCGGCCGCGGACGCGTTCACCGCGTCGGGCAGGTTGCGCAGGGTGCGGAAGCGGTCGGCGGGGGCATAGGCCGCCAGTTCCACCCGGTTGAGCTCGGTGAGCGCGGGCGACACCGAGACGAGCTGGTCGTACGCCCGGTACATCGCGAACACCCGGCCGAGCGAGTGGCGGAAGGGCTGGCGTCCCGCGACGGTGCGCTCCCGGTCGGCGGCCATCTCGTTGTGCAGCCAGATCGCCCGCACCGCGCGGGGCGAATGCAGCATGAGGTGGGCCCAGAACGGGCTGTACCCGCTGAAGTCGGCGACCCAGTCGAACTTGGCCGATCCGAAGATGCGCGTCCACTCGTCGTGCCAGAGGGTCCGGTGACCCAGGCGGCGGTGCGCGCGCAGGGGATCGGTGCTGACGTCGGCGACGCGACGCAGCACCTGCCGGATCTTGAGGCCGTTCATCCCGCCGATGCGGAAGACCTGCCGGATGCCGGGGTTCAGGCGCTGCTGATTGCGACGGGTGGTCTCGCCGCGGGGGAGGGCCATGAGCGCGGTGACGTCGTACCGCTCGGGATCCAGGGAGTTCAGCAGGTTGACCGCCGAGGTCGTGATGCCGTTCATGCGGATGCCGCCGAGGTAGAACAGCAGGCGGACCCGGCCGTCGCGCGCGGGCCGGCGCACGCGACGCCCCTCGGTCCGGCCGCGGAACACGACGTCCACGACGCGCTCGGTGGCGTGACCGTCCTCGTAGGGGGTGAACCGTTCCGCCCACGTCGCGTACTGCGGGTGCTGCTCGGCGCCGGGAGCGAGCAGAGCGGCGAGGTCGCGTCCGAGCGCCGCCGGGTCGGTGCGCACCGGGCCGGGAAGCTCGTCCAGGGGCACGTAGGTGCCGCGCTCGGCGGCGTAGGCGTCGCCGTCGGGAACGAGGAAGCCGATGGGGCGCCCCGTCGCGAGGTAGTCGAAGAAGATCGACGAGTAGTCGGTGACGAGCGCGTCGGCCAGGCCCAGGAGCGCGTTGGTGGGGATCGTGTTCGGCACGAGCAGGCGCGCCAGCGCCGGGATGCGGCGCGCGAGGCCGTGGACGACCTGGTGGGTCTTGACGAGCACGACCGCGTCGGGGCCGATCTCCTCCTGCAGGCGCTGAGCCTGGGAGGCGAGGTGGGCGAGGTCGGCATCGGGGGACTGGAAGGACGAGCCGCGCCAGGTGGGCGCGAACAGCACCAGGCGCCGGCCGTCGAGTGCGGCCTCGACGGATCCGGCGAGTTCGGCCCGCAGCCGCGCCGCGTCCGCGTCGCTCAGCCGCTGGCGGTCGATGCGCGGGTAGCCCTCTTCGATGATCTCGCCGCGGTAGACGTTGCGCAGCTGATAGGCGCCCTCGTACATGACCTCGGTCATGAAGGGATTGGCGGCCAGCAGGTAGTCGGCGGCGAGCAGGTTCCGCAGCGTGTTGGCGGACTCCATCGCACCGCCGGGCATGTCGAAGCCCATCAGCTTGAGGGGGGTGCCGTGCCACGTGTTGAGGTAGACCTGACCGGTGCGCTTGCCGAACGCGGGCGGGAAGGTCGCGTTGTTGACGAGGTATCCCGCCGTCGACACGGCGCGCCAGTACGCGGCGCCGCCGCGACGGACCACGCGCACATTCCTGACGCCGCGGAACTCGCGCTTCAGCGCCGCCGCCGCACCCGGCTCGCTGATCGCCCACACGTGCTCCAGATCGGCGAACTCCGGGTCGGCCAGGAGTGCGCGGAAGATGGCCTCGGGATTGCACAGGGCGCCGTTGCCGGCGAACGACTCGTAGACGACGGTCCGCGGTCGCAGCGGAAGCATCCGCGCCGCCGCGATCTGCTCGGCGGCGACGATCCGGCGCGCGCGCGAAGGGAGGGAGCGCGCGGCGGAGGGCAGACGGATGGGCATGACGGTGTGGGGCTCTCGTTCGGAGGCGTTCAGGGCGCGATCTCGCCGGCACGCCGATGCGCGCGGGCTGCGACGGCTCGGTGCACGCGGCGTGCAGCCTGATGGATTCTAGCTTCGACCGCCTGATAGAACACCCAGGCGACGAGGAAGCTCAGCGGGATGCCGATGAGTCCGACGAGCGGCCACTGGTCCGAGCCCAGCGCGAACGCGAGGGTGGCGAGCACGGGCACGTGCACGAGGTACAGGCTGAACGAGATCTTGCCGAGCCACTGCAGCACGCGCGTCGAGAAGAAGCGGATGGCGGGCGCCCAGGCGAGGCTCACGACGACGATGCCGGCGGCCCCCGGCGCGGCGAGGGCCCAGAGCACGTGGCTCAGCTCGCTCCCGCTCGGCGCGATCGGGCGCGCGAGCCAGCTGGCGATGAGCATGAGCACGCTCGCGGTCGCGAACGCGGGCATGAACCATCGGGCGCGGGGCCGCTCGACCCAGGCGAGGAGATCCGGCATCCGCGCGGCCATGATCGTGCCCATGAGGAAGATCGGGAAGTAGAGCAGTTCGCTCTGCTCGAACACGCGACCGATCAGGCTGAGAACGCAGCAGACGATGACCGCCGTGAGCGCCCAGCGGCGGACCAGCAGCGCGAGGGCCGTGGCGAACGGGAGAAGGATCGAGTACAGGAGCTCCCAGTGCAGCGACCACAGCGGGTTGTTGAGCGAGTACTGGCGGGGGACCAGGGAGGCCTGCGACAGGAAGGCCTGCCAGGTCACGGTGTCGGCGTGGGTCTCCGCCATCCACGATCCCGGGGGCATCGTCGAGCGGTCTCGCGGGACGAGGACGATCAGCAGGGCGCTCAGAGCGAGGGCGGCGATGACCGGGCCGTACAGGCGGACGATGCGGGCCGAGAGGAAGCCCATCCAGGAGAACCCGGGACGGAACACCGGGAGCACGACGACCAGCCCGGAGAGCACGAAGAAGACCAGCACCGCCTCGTTGCCCGCGGTGAGCAGCTTCACGGGCGACTGGGAGATGATCGCCCAGCTCAGCGACCCCTCGAGCAGCGGCCGGGCGATGAGGAGCCAGTGGTGCAGCAGCACGATCGTCGCGGCGAGACCGCGAAGACCGTCGAGGCTCGGGATTCGGCCGTCGACCCGAGGCGAAGGACTGGACATTGGACCCAGGGTATCGACTACGCCGCTGGACGTATGCCGGACGCGCTAGCCCGTGCCGACGAGGCGGTCGATCGCGGCGAGCGGGATCGCCAGCCAGTCGGGGCGGTTGCGGCTCTCGTAGATCGCCTCGTAGACGGCCTTGTCGAGCTCGAACGCGTCCAGCAGCGGACCGGTGGCGGGGTGTCCGGTCCGGCCCTCGTACCCGCCCAGGAAGGCGCGGCGCGCGTCGGGCGCCCACGCCGGCGGGGCGGTCGCTCCGTCACGACCGAGCGAGCCGGCCACGTAGTCGAAGGAGCGGAGCATGCCGGCCAGATCGCGCAGGACCGAATCGGGCCGCCGTCGCTCGGAGATCGGGCGCATGGGTTCGCCCTCGAAGTCGACCAGCACCCAGCCGCGGGCGGGTGCGTGCAGGACCTGTCCCAGATGGAGATCCCCGTGGATGCGCTGCAGGGGCTGCCACCGCGTGCGGAGCGCGCGCTCGTAGACGGCGGACACCGCATCGCGATGCCGCGCCAGCGGCGGCACCTCGGCGATGGCGATGTCCAGGCGGCGCTGCCACGCGAGTGTCACCGCCGCACGGGCGTCGTCGTCGGCGGCCGCCGTCGGCAGCAGGCGTGCGAGGGAGAGGTGGACGTCGGCGGTGGCGGCCCCCAGCGCGTGCGCGGCGGACGTGAAGGACTCGGCGGCGGCCGCGGCGCGCAGCGCCACCCGCCAGGCGTCTTCGACCCCGGGCAGGAACTCCTGCGCGAAGGCGAGCGATCCGGTGGTCTCCCGTCCGGGCTCGGCCGGGTCCGTCCACGAGGCGGCCAGCTGGCCGATCGCACGCGGCACGTGCTGAGAGCCCCCGTCGGTCAGCGCCGTCTGGAGCTCGATGTCGGGATTGACCCCGGGATTCAGCTGCCGGAACACCTTGCAGATGACGGGCGCCCCCGCGCCTTCGAAGATGATCGAGGTGTTGGACTGCTCTCCCGAGAGCACGCGCGCGGTCATCCCCGACGCCGCCGCGGCGTGGTCCGACACCTCCGCCAGCAGCGCGGTCGTGAAGGCGGGGTCGTGCGGTCCGTCGACGAGCGCGAGCCCGTCGGGGGTGCGGCCGATCAGCGCCGCGCCGGTGGGCGCGCCCGCGCGCAGGACCACCGGGACCTGGTAGACCACCACCGGGACCACGGCGTCGTCCGCGACGACGAGGACCCGCACGCGCGCCGAAGGGTCGGGCGAGGTGAGGTCGAGCGCCCCGAGGAGGCGCAGGCGAGGGGAGTGGCCCTTCGACGTGTACCAGCGCTGGCGCGGCATCCAGTCGACGAGGCACGCCAGCGTGCTGTCCATGACGCGAGCGTATTGCCGCCCCCGGGTCATGTCGAGCGCGCCGCGCGGTGCGGAGCCATGCCCGCGTCGAGGCGCCGCGCGGAGCTTCACTCCGCCGCGAGGCACAGCATAGGCAGGAAAGCCCACTCATGAAAGCCCCCTGACATCGCGCACGCCGCCCGCAGGCTGTAGGCATGGCTGAACCCCGCTCGAGAGCATCCGCCCATGTGGGCCAGCTCGTGCGCGCGCTGCGGGACCGACAGACCATCAGCCGGAAGACGCTGGCCGAGCGTGCCGACCTCGATGTGTCGCACCTCGCGCGGATCGAGAACGGCCAGGGCAACCCCACGCTCTACGTGCTGATCCAGCTCGCCACGGCGCTCGACGTCCGGCCGGAGGAGTTCGTCGCCGGACTCGGTGCGGCCGACCTGCCGGAGGACCTGACCCCGTACTCCGAGGCCGATTTCCGCCGGGAGCTGCGGCGGCGCGAGTCCATCGGCTGAGCGCCGCGACTCAGTCGGCGTCGTCCCCGTCGACGTGATCGCCGCCCGTCGCCTGCGACGCGGGCTCAGCGGTGTGGATCGTGTAGGCGATCGTCTCGCGCGGCGGCGCGTCGCCGAACAGCGGCAGCTCGAAGGCCGCCGTGCGCTCGGCGAGCATCTCGGTGGGCTCCCGCGGCTCCCACGGCTCGGCGGGAAGCCCTGCCCACTCGGACGGCTCTTCCGGTCGCTGCTGGAACAGTCCCATGCCGCCATTGTCCTCCGTTCGAGGCGTCGCGGCCAGCGCCGGGTCACATGACGAATCGCCACGCGTACTCCACTCCCGTACCGGATCGGAACCAGCACACGGTCACGACGACCGCATCGAGATCGGTGTCGCAGAGACAGAGATCGATCGTCTCCCCCGGGTGCAGCCGGCCCCACTGCTCGGTCGTCCCGTCTGAGCGGAAGACCCGCACGAAGTCGACCGGCGCGTCCCCGTCGTTCACGATGAGCGGGTGGGTCTCGTTGGGGCGTTCGACCCGCCACGGGACGCGGTAGGCCGGCGTCGGATCGGGTTCCCGGAGGTGCAGCATGGCCCCCACCGTAGGTACGGCGTCCGACGCCCGAGGGCGCGTACGACCCTCGGCGCCGGTCCGCGGTGGATGGCGGCGACGCAGAGCGACCTGGGGAGGAGCCAGCGTCTCACCTGAGCGCCGCAGCCCTCCACCGTCCCGCGCTCAGCCGGGGGCGTCCACGGCGCGCAGCAGCGCGTACGCGACCTGTCGGCCGGTGACGTCGGAATGCCCGGTGATGTAGGAGTCGGCGTTGAGGGAGGCGACCCGTCCCGGCGGGAAGTCGTAGGCGCCGCCGACGGCGCGCAGCTTCCCGGGCGGGAGGGACGCCGGCGTCTTCAGCGCGCCGTTTCGTCCGATTCCGCCGTACGGATCGTTCTCGTCGCCGATGGCGGCGCCGATCTGACGGGCGAGGCGCGAGGCGATCGCGTAGGCCAGACCGACCGCGGTGTCGTTGCGCGTGAACGTGACGAGGATGGGGCCCTCCACCTTGGCCGGCGCGCCGGCGAACAGCCCGTCGGTCCCCGCCCCGTCCCAGTTCCGCGCCATCCCGAAGTGGCTGAACGCCGCCTGCAGAAGCGTGAGCGACGACACCGGAGCCCTCGCGGCGTCGGCGGCCGCCGTCACCGCGCGGCCCCCGAAGGAGTGACCCACGAGATGCAGGCGCGCCTGCGGATGATCCGCGTGGAGGCGCTCGAGCAGCCGTGCGATCCCCTTCCTCCCCACGACTCCGGCGCGCTCCTTCATCGTGTAATACGTGGCGATGTTGAGCGCGTTGCGCGCAGCGTCGATCAGCGAGGAGAAGAGCCCTGCGCCGCCGCCCACCGGCTCGGGCGGTGCCGCGAGGTCCAGCACGGCCGCTCCGCCGACGGCGGCGGGTGCGGTCTCGTCGGCGCCGCCGCGCACGGCCTCGATCACCTCCAGGGCCGGCGCGCTGCGGAAGATCCGGAACGCCGCGGCGTCCTCGCCCTTCGTCGAGCGGGGCAGGGTGGTCCGCAGCACCTCGACGAACTGCACCGCCGCGTCCGGGTCGTGCTCCAGCCGGTCCACGAGCGCCAGCAGCCTCCGACGCGCGGCGGCACCTGTCACCATGGTCTCGATCTCGGATCGGAGGGCCTCCGCGGGGCCGTCCGCCCCCGCGCCCGCGCCGGAGTTCTCCGGCGGTGCCCACTGGATGGACGGCCAGATCGCACCGACCACGGCGAACTGCCGGCGGCGACTCCCGGGCACGGCGTCCCGCACCGCGACGATCGACGTCACGAGCCGCTCGTACAGTGCACGGGCGTCGCCGGGGGTGTTGTTCCAGCCGTGGCAGAGGATCAGCACATCGGTCGCGGCGTGGGTGGCGAGCAGATCGGAGGCGCCGTCCACGTCGTCGGGCTCCACCCAGGCGCCCTTCCCGTCGATCCGCACCTCGGCGTACGGAAGCTTCATCGCGTCCTCCTCGCTCCTCACACGGACTGGATCGCCCGCATGGCATCGACGATCCCCGCGCCCTGGAAGGTCCGCTCGCGGCCGAGGTCGCCGGCGGAATCCATGAGGATGCGCTTGACGTCGTCGGGTCTGCCGACGAACTCCTTGTGGACAGAGAGGAACGCGGCCGCCACTCCTGATACATGCGGTGCCGACATCGACGTCCCGGAATCCTCCACGTATCCGGCGTCCTTCACGTGCTCCCGCGCCCGGGCGAGCATCGATCCGGCGCCGGCGCTGACGACGCGCTCGCCGGGGGCGACCAGATCGGGCTTGGACCGCCCGTCGCCGGTGGGTCCCTTGGACGAGAAGTACGAGACGCCGGTCTGATACGGCTTGAGGGAGGTCGATCCGACGGTGATGGCCCGTGCGGCGTTCCCCGGGTCGTTGATCGTCATGCCGAAGCCGAGCCGCATCTCGCGCCCGGCCGTGTCGCGCGCTGCGCCGTAGCCCGTGTTGCCTGCCGACGCGACGACGCACACGCCCATCGCGACGAGGCGGTCGACCTCGCGGCACACGGGGGAGAGCCCGGTGCCGAACCAGGACGGGTCGAACGGATAGCCCAGCGACAGGTTCACCCCGTGGACGTTGAGCTCACGACCGCCGCGATTGAGCTCTTGGACGTATTCGAGCGCTTCGAGCAGCGCCGCCACGTCCCCGGTGCGGTCTTCCCGCAGCACCTGCAGCGACAGGATCTTCGTCTGCGGCGCCATCCCGCTGATGCGCTCCAGCTCGACGCGCTCGACGCCGGCGCCGCCGTCGGGCGTGCGGTACCAGGTGGCCGCGACGATCGGCTTGCGCGCGGTCGCCGTCCTCCCGCCGGCGATGATGCCCGCGACGTGCGTGCCGTGACCGTTCTCGTCGGCCAGAGGGCGGTCACTGCCCGCCACGAAGCTCCGGTGGGCGAGCCGGCCGGGCAGGTCCAGGGTGTCGTAGGTCTGGAAGTGCGGATGGCGCGCGTCGACGCCGGTGTCGAGCACGGCCCAGACGATCCCGGCGCCCGTCGCCTCGAAGGATCGCACCGCCGCATCGGCCTTCACCGTGAGAGCGGAGCGGTGGATCGTCGCGCGGACCTCGAAGTTCGGCCAGATGCGGGAGATGAACCGGCGCGGCGCGTTGCGCTGGGAGTGCCGTGAGGGCGCGCGACCCCCGTCGACCGCCGCGGCGTCGCGCTCGACGAGCTCGAGGATCTCCTCGCGGGTGAGGGCCGCCAGGACGTACGACCGGGTCTCCCACACGGGGGCGTCGGGAGCCGTGAGGGTGATCAGCACCCGCAGCTGCGACATCGCCTCGTCGGTCGCGAGCCCGCCGTCGCTGCGCACCTCCAGGACGATGCCGATGCGCTCGCCGTCGCCGGAGCCCGCCATGCGCTCCGCCAGCGGGCGGGTGATCACCGAGTCCGTCACCAGGGACACCGTCGACGGCATCCCCGGCAGCGGGAACGCCGGAGGCGGCCCGGGAGGTGCCGGCTCCGTCCCGTCCACCGCGGGCACCGTGCCCGACACCCCGAACTCGCGCGGCAGCGCCGGCCGCCCGTCCCGCTCCGACGACGTCACGATCCCCTCCTGCCCGCACAGTGGTCTCGCCCAGGTCCGGGACCGTCGAATGGTCCCGCCCGGAGGCTACCGCCCGGGCGGCGCCGCTGTCAGGGGGGTCAGTCGTCGCCGAGGTCGTCCGGGTCGGCCGTCGGGGCCGCGTCCGTGCGTCGGGTCAGCGCAGCGCGCGGAGCGGAGGCGGCACGGCCCACCGCGTCGGTGACGCTCCTGCCGGCGCCCGCGACCGCGCCGCCGGCGCGCCGGGCGGCGCGCACCAGCGAGTGCTCCACGCGGACGGCCCCGGGCTTGGGCTCGAGCTCGACCGGGTAGGTGAGCGGCGGCGCTCCGAAAGCGCGCCGGGAGTTGGCGAGCACGCGGCGGCCGAGCAGGTGGTTGCCGGTGCCGCCGACGGCTGCGCCGATGCCGAACGGCAGCGCCTTGCCGAGGATCGAGGCACCGCCCTTGGCCGCGAACTGATGGACGAACGCCGTCTTGAGACGGTCGACGAGCGGGCCGACGGCGGCGCGGGGGAGAGACTTCGTGATGAGCTCACCCCAGTACTTCTCCCGCGGGGCGCCCTTGCCGGACGCCTGCCGAGCCCACTGCGACACGAGGTCGACGCCTTCGGATCCGAGCATCAGGGTGAGGACGAGGGCGCGCGCGCGGTCGGGGTTCTCGACGCGGATGCCGTGGAGTTCTGCCAGGGACTGGGCGAACAGCGCCGTCGCGTCGAGGAAGCCGACCGTCTCGACGCCGCTCAGGGCGAGGGTCATCCCGGTGCCGATGCCGGGGACCACGGCGGTCGCCCCGACGGCGGCGCCTCCGGTGGTGACGGCGGCGAGGTAGCGCCGCTCGAGCATCCGCACGACCTGCGCGGTGTCGGCGCCGGGGTGGCGCAGCCGGATGCTGCGCAGGTGGGCCACCACGACCGGTCGCTGGACGGCGAGGACCCGGTCGAGCATGCGGATCACGCGCGGATGCTCCGGCGATCCCTCGGGTGGGATGCCGCCGGCCCACGGCGCGTCGGGAGGCAGGGAGTGGATGCGGGGGACCTCGGCCATATCAGCCACGATCGTAGGAGCACTCGCTGGGCGAGTGCTGATGGCCGCGGGCGCGCCGCCGAGCCCGGGGCGCGAGGTCAGACGAACTGATTGGCGCGCTCGAGGTCTTCGGCGAAGTCGACCTCCACCGCGTAGAGGTCGGAGATGTCGAGCGGCTCGATGCGCAGGCCGTTCTCGGCGATGGCCTTCTCGAGACCGCGCTCGAAGTAGTCCTGGTCGTCGACGTGGCCGAGGTGCGCGATGAGCGTGCGCTTGTCCTCCGCGGAGATGAAGTTGATGCCGACCGCCTCGCCGATCCCGCCGACGACCACCTTGGAGAGCTCGTCGATGTATCCCTCGGGCGTGACGGTGTACTTGACCTCTTCGTCGCTCACCTTCGCCGTGTTCACGGTGACGAAGGACTGGCCGCGCTCGATGTGCGCGATGGCGCGTCCGAGCACCCGCGGGTCGAAGACGACGTCGCCGTTCATCCACAGCACGCCGCCCTTGCCCGTCGCCTTGAGGGCGCGCAGCAGGCTCTTGGACGTGTTGGTCTGGTCGTAGCGGTCGTTGTAGACGTAGTCGACCTCGGGGAACGCCTCGACGATCGTCTCGGCGCGGTAGCCGACGACGGTCATGATGCGCGCATCGCGCCCGAAGGCGGCGCGGATGTTGTCGTGCTGCTGCTGCATGATCGTGCGACCGTCGGCGAGCTCGGTGAGCGGCTTGGGCAGGCTGCGCCCGAGCCGCGAGCCCATGCCCGCTGCGAGGATGACGATCTGAAGAGTCACGATGATGCTCCTGAAGGTGTTCACTGTCTGTTAGACAAAGAGACACGCCTTCGTGCCGCATCCGATGCTACCGAAGACGCCTGGGAACCCGCAGAATGCCCGCGGCTCGTTGCCCTTTCGTGACCTGCGGCGCTCCGTGGCGCACCGTGACGCACCCGGCGGACTCCCGGCGAGGTCTTGCTAGGTTGGTCGGGTGACAGCCTCCCTCTCGCCGTCGCAGGAAGATCCTTTGGACATCACGGACTCCTCTTCGGCCGCCCCTCCGCTTCCGGGGATCTCTGCGGCCGAGGCGGCGGAGAGCACGGTTCCCGCACCCGCTGCATCGCCCCGCCCGCCCCGCCCGCCGCGCCCCACTCCGGCGCGATCATCGTCGGCGCGGGCGACGTCCTCGGCATCGGGGACGAAGGCCGCCCCTCGGCCCAAGAGGGCCGCCGTCGACGACTCCGCGACGGAGCAGCCGCCGGCCACGCCGCCGAAGCCGCAGGTGTCGGCTGCCGCCGTGGCCGCGCAGTACCGCGACGAGGCGTCGATCGAGCGACCGGCCGGGGTGCCGCCCGCGCCGGAGCCGGACGCCTCCGCGACGGTTGACGAGGTTGCGGCGCCCGTGGCCCGACCGACGCCGAAGAAGAAGAGGACGCCCGCACGGAAGTCGCCGAGGACCCCTGCAGGTCCGGTCGCGCCGGCCGAGCCCGAGGCCGACGTTCCGCAGGCCGAGGTGGCCGCACCCGAAGCGGCAGCGCCCGAGATCGTCGAGCCCGAGGCGGCAGCGCCGGAGATCGACGAGGCCGAGGAAGCAGCCTCGGGGATCGTCGAGCCTGAGCCTGAGCCTGAGCCTGAGCCGGAGCCGGAGCCGGAGCCTGAGCCCGAACCCGAACCCGAACCCGAGGAAGAGCTCGCCGAGCCCGTCGAGCCTGAGCCTACGGAGCCCGAGCCGACGGAGCCCGAGCCGGAGACCTCGGCGGCTGGTGCCTCCGAACCGGTCGACGTCGCGTCGCCCGTCGATCCGGCGCTCACCGAGACCGCGGAGGTCGTCGCCGACCCCCTCGATGTCGCCGACGTCGGAACGGGCGGCGAGAAGCCCTCGCCCGGGCAGACGGTCCTGGCCGACGTCGCTTCCGGGTCGGAGGACGTCACGGAGACCGACGTCCCCGCCGTGCGGCTGCGCGGTGTGGCCAAGTCGTTCGGCGAGACCCGTGCGGTCGATGCGATCGACCTGTCCATCCCGGCGGGGACCTTCTACGGCGTGGTCGGCCCGAACGGCGCCGGCAAGACGACGACCCTCTCGATGATCGCGGGGCTGCTGCGTCCCGACCGCGGCACGATCGAGATCGCCGGCCTCGACCTCGCCGCCGAGCCGACTCGCGCGAAGCGCATGATGGGCATCCTCCCCGACCGGCTGCGCACGTTCGACCGGCTCACCGGTCGGCAGCTCCTGCACTACTACGGGGTGCTGCGAGGATTGGCGCCGGCAGTCGTCGAGAGCCGCGCCGCCGACCTCGCCCGTGCGTTCGATCTCGCCGGCGATCTGGGGCGCACCGTCGCCGACTACTCCGCGGGAATGACCAAGAAGGTCATGCTCGCGGGCGCGATGATCCACTCGCCGCGAGTGCTGGTGCTCGACGAGCCGTTCGAAGCCGTCGACCCCGTCTCCAGCGCGATCATCCTCGACATCCTGAAGGCGTACGTCGCCCACGGGGGAACGGTCGTCCTCTCCTCCCACGGCATGGATCTGGTCGAGCGCGTGTGCTCGGGCGTGGCCGTCGTCGTGGCCGGACAGGTGCTCGCCGAGGGCACTGTCGAGGAGGTCCGCGGCGAGCTGACGCTCGAGCAGAGGTTCATCGAGCTGGCGGGCGGACTGAGCGACGTGGAGGGCCTCGAGTGGCTGCACACGTTCTCCGGCTGAGGCTCGCTCTCCTCGTCGGTGCGCTCCGCGGCGATGCCCGTCAGGTGACGCGGTCGGTCGCCGTCCTCGCCGCGCTCGTGGTGGGACTGGGCGCCGTCGTCTGGGGTCTTCTCCGGCTGCGGGACGCGCCGGACGAGGTGGCGCAGACGGTGACGATCGTCGGCGGCGCGGGCGTCACGGTCGGGTTTTTCGTCACCCCGCTCCTCGGCGGGCCGGAGGATCCGCTCGATCCCCGGCGGTTCGCGGTCTTCGGCGTCTCTCCGACGGCTCTGGCCGGCTCGGTGCTCCTGGCGAGCGTGGCGAGCGTGCCCGTCCTCTCCCTGATGGCCCTCGGCGTCGCACTCGTCGCGCTGTGGGGCGCGCACGGGGCCGCCCCGGCAGTCGGCGTGATCTCGGTCGTCCTCGGCATCCTGACCTGCGTGCTGGGGGGCAAGGTGGCCGCCGCGCTCGCGGCACGCGTGCTCCGCCACCGCCGTTCCCGGGAGCTCACCGGACTGCTCCTGGTGGGGCTGCTCGTGGTCGTCGTGCCGGTCGTCGTCTTCCTGGCGTCGCTGCAGTGGCGGGGCCGCGTCCCCACCCAGCTCACCGAAGCGGTCGACATCCTCGCGGTCACCCCCGTCGGGGCCGCGTGGGCGCTCCCGTGGCGGGCTCTCGACGATGCGGCGCTCCTGCCCGCGCTGGTCGCCGTCGGGACCGTCCTGCTGCTCGCTGCGACGTGGTGGGCTCTGGTCCACTGGCTCCTCACCACGACCGAGCGACCGCTGAGCTCCCGCGCCCAGCGCGGGCTCGGATGGTTCGCGGTGACCCCCGGCACCCCGTCCGGCGCGATCGCTGCCCGGAGCCTCATCTACTGGCTCCGCGACCCGCGCTACATCATGAACTTCCTCGTCGTCCCGATCTCCGCGATCCTCACGATGGTGCCGCTGGTCGTGGTCGGGGTGCCCCTGTCGCTCGCCGCGCTGCTGCCGGCACCCTTCATCGCGCTCTTCTTCGGCTGGCTCGCGCACAACGACCTCGCCTACGACTCGACGGCGCTGTGGATGCATGTCGCCTCAGCGGTCCGCGGTGCGGCGGACCGTCTGGGCCGGCTCGTGCCGGTGACCCTGATCGCGGTGCCGCTGCTGGCGATCGCCGTCCCCGTGACCGTCGGCATGCACGGCCGGTGGGCACTGCTTCCCGCGATGGTGGGCGTCTGCGCCAGCCTGTTCCTCTCGGGCCTCGGCCTCTCCTCGCTCTCGTCGGTGCTCGCCCCCTACCCGGCCTCGCGCCCGGGCGACGGGCCTTTCCAGCAGCCGCAGCGCACCGGGGGAGCGCTGGCCCAGGGCGCCGTGCTCGTCGGCACGCTCGTCGTGAGCGCCCCCGCCCTGTGGTGGGGCTGGCTCACGCTCGGCGGTGACGACGAGGCCGCATGGTCGGCGTTCTGGGGCGGGCTGGCGATCGGCGCCTCGGTCCTGACGGCCGGGGTGCTCCTGGGCGGCTGGTTCTTCGAGCGCCGCGGCGGGCGACTGATGGAGTTCGTCGAATCGGCGTGAACCGTCCGCCGGCGACCGTGCGCCAGTAGACTCGCTGTCCATGAGCACGCCACTGGACAGTCCCGACCAGGGAGGCCTCGCCACCCTCGATCGCGAGCTCGAAGAGCTCATCCGCGAGGAGAACGTCGAGCCGGGCGACCACGAGCGCTTCTCCCATTACGTCAAGAAGGAGAAGATCCTCGAGTCGGCGCTCACGGGCAAGCCGGTCCGTGCGCTGTGCGGCAAGAAGTGGACGCCGGGGAGGGATCCCGAGAAGTTCCCCGTGTGCCCGACGTGCAAGGAGATCTACGAGTCCCTGATGGGCTGAGCGTCACTCCACGTCGCGGAAGACCGTCGGCAGGGCGGGATCAGAGCGGCTGAGCGCGAGCGCCCGCACCGGCAGTTCCTCGCGTACCCGCAGGTGGTGCGCCCGGGCAGCGGCGACGCCCTCCGGGCCGAGATGAGCGGCATCCGTGTCGCCGTGATCGACCAGCAGCACCTGCAGCGCCCGTGCGTCGGGGTGGTCGGCGGGTGTGGGCACCGGTTCGAACCCGTCCGAGACGGTCACGAGCTCGGTGACCGCCTTCCCGCGCTCGAGCTCGCGGAAGGCGGCCTTGCGTCCGCCGCGGGAGCCCTTGTCGGTGGAGTTCTTCGCGACCCCCACCCAGGAGCCGTCGGCGGCCTGACGCGCGACCAGCTTGTAGACCATCCCGGCCGTGGGTGCGCCCGAGCCGGTGACGACGGAGGTGCCCACGCCGTACGCGTCCACGGGAGACGCCGCGAGCGCCGCGATCGCGAACTCGTCGAGGTCGCTGGTGACGGTGATCCGCGTCGACGTGGCCCCGAGCTCGTCGAGCTGGGCGCGCACCTCGGCCGCCACCGTCGGGAGGTCGCCCGAGTCGATGCGGACACCGCCGAGTGACGTGCCGGCGACGCGGATGGCCGCGGCGACGCCTTCGCGGATGTCGTAGGTGTCGATCAGGAGGGTGGTGTCGGTGCCGAGCGCCTCGATCTGGCTGCGGAAGGCCGCCTCCTCGCTGTCGTGCAGCAGCGTCCAGGCGTGCGCGGCGGTGCCCATCGTCGGGATGCCCCAGCGGCGGCCCGCCTCGAGGTTGCTCGTCGCGCCGAAACCGGTGATGTAGGCGGCGCGCGCGGCGGCCACGGCGGACTGCTCGGCCGCGCGGCGGGAGCCCATCTCCGCGAGCGGCCGGTCGCCGGCGGCGATGCTCATGCGGGCGGCGGCGTTGGCGACGGCGGAGTCGTGGTTGAGCACGCTGAGGGCGAGCGTCTCGAGCACGACCGATTCGGCGAAGGACCCCTCGATCGTGAGGATGGGGGAGCCCGGGAAGTACAGTTCGCCCTCGGCATAGCCGGTGATCGAGCCGGAGAAGCGGTACGACTCCAGGAAGGCGAGGGTCTCGGCGCTCACGACGCGCTCGTCGCGCAGGAAGCGCAGCTCGTCCTCGCCGAAGCGGAAGTCCTGCAGGGCGGCTAGGAGGCGCCCCGTGCCCGCGACGACGCCGAAGCGGCGCGCACCGGGGAGCCGGCGCGCGAACAGCTCGAACACGCAGTGCCGCGCCGCGGTGCCGTCGCGCAGCGCGGCGTCGAGCATGGTCAGCTCGTACCGGTCGGTGAGGAGGGCGGTGCTCGGGGAGTGGTTCGGAGAGGGGTGCGGGGACTCGCTCGGCGCGACGCTCATGCGGTCACTCTATCGACGCGCCGCCGGCATCCGGCCCGGCTGCGCCGGGTAGGCTGGGATCGTGAATGACGCGCCGATCGGGATCTTCGATTCAGGCGTCGGGGGACTCACGGTGGCGCGCGCGGTCTCGCAGCTGCTGCCCCGGGAATCCGTGCTCTACATCGGCGACACCGCTCACTCGCCGTACGGCCCCAAGCCCATCGCCGACGTCCGCCGCTATGCGCTCGAGGTGCTCGACACGCTCGTGGATCAGGGCGTGAAGATGCTCGTCATCGCCTGCAACACCGCGTCGGCTGCCATGCTCCGCGACGCGCGCGAGCGCTACGACGTGCCCGTCGTCGAGGTGATCGGGCCCGCGGTGCGCACCGCGATGTCGACCACGCGCAACGGGCGGGTGGGGGTCATCGGGACCGCCGGGACCGTCGGCTCGGGGGTCTACCAGGACATGCTCGGGGTGAACGAGAACCTGACCGTCTTCGCGCAGGCCTGCCCGCGCTTCGTGGAGTTCGTCGAGGCGGGTGTCACCGACTCGCCCGACGTGCTCGCGGTGGCCGAGGACTACCTGGCGCCGCTGCGTCATGCCGGCGTCGACACCCTCGTGCTGGGCTGCACCCACTACCCGTTCCTCGAGGGCGCGATCAGCTACGTCATGGGACCGGACGTGTCGCTCGTCTCGAGCGACACCGAGACCGCGAAGGACGTGTACCGCCAGCTGGTGTCGCGCGACCTCCTCGCCGGACCCGATGCCACCGCCACCCACGTGTACGAAGCCACCGGCGACTCCGCCGATGAGTTCCTGAGCCTCGCCCACCGGCTGATGGGGCGCGGCGTCTCGAGCGTCCGCCTCGTGCAGACCGGCGCCATCGACCTTCCGAAGGGGACCCCATGACCGACATCGTCCGCGCCGACGGCCGCACCACCGACCAGCTGCGACCGGTCGTCATCGAACGCGGCTGGAGCGCCCACGCCGAGGGGTCCGCGCTGGTCTCGTTCGGCGACACGAAGGTGCTGTGCACCGCGTCCTTCACCGGCGGCGTGCCCCGCTGGCTCACCGGCAAGGGCAAGGGCTGGGTCACCGCCGAGTACGCGATGCTCCCGCGGGCGACCAACTCGCGCAACGACCGCGAGTCGGTCAAGGGGCGCATCGGCGGCCGCACGCACGAGATCTCCCGGCTGATCGGGCGGTCCCTGCGCGCCGTGGTCGACACCAAGGCGCTGGGCGAGAACACGATCGTCATCGACTGCGATGTGCTGCAGGCCGACGGCGGCACGCGGACCGCGGCGATCACGGGGGCGTATGTGGCGCTGGCCGACGCCGTCGAGTGGGGTCGCGCGAAGGGTCTCGTGGCCAAGAAGGCGCAGGTGCTGGTCGACTCGGTCGCGGCGGTGTCGGTGGGCATCATCGACGGCGCCCCCATGCTCGACCTCGCCTACGTCGAGGACGTGCGCGCCGAGACCGACATGAACCTCGTCGTCACCGGGCGCGGCCTGTTCGTCGAGGTGCAGGGCACCGCCGAGGGCGCGCCGTTCGACAAGCGCGAGCTCGACGCGCTCCTCGAGCTCGGGCTCGCAGGCTGCGCGTCGCTGCGCGACCTCCAGTCCAGCGCGCTGGCGAGCGACGTCGCGGAGGCGTGACGTGCCGCGCGTCGTCCTGGCCACCCACAACCCCCACAAGGTGGAGGAGTTCGGTCACATCGTCGCAGCGACCCGTCCCGACCTGGAGGTCGTCGCCTACGACGGTCCCGAACCGGTCGAGGACGGCGTGACGTTCGCCGAGAACGCGCTCATCAAGGCCCGGGCGGCAGCGGCGCACACGGGCCTGGCCGCCCTCGCCGATGACTCGGGCATCTGCGTCGACGCCCTCGGCGGGGCGCCGGGGGCCTTCTCGGCGTACTGGGCGGGGCACCGCAAGGACGCCGCCGCCAACGTCGAGCTCCTCCTCGATCAGCTGGCCGACATCGCCGATCCGCGCCGCACCGCCCACTTCACCTCGGTCATCGCGCTCGTGACACCGGAGGGGGCGGAGCACGTCGTCGAGGGCATCTGGCCGGGCCGCCTCGCGACCGCAGCCGCCGGCGGCGGCGGCTTCGGCTATGACCCGATCTTCATCCCCGACGACCAGACCGGTCCGGAGCGCACAGCGGCCGAGCTGTCGCCCGAGGAGAAGAACGCGCAGTCGCACCGGGCCCGAGCCTTCGTGGCGCTGGCGCCGCTCCTGCGCGACCTATAACCGTTCTCATTCCCGTCTAGGCGTTCCGCGCCGCCGCGTGCCGGGGGCGGCTCTAGCCTGGTGGCATGCACGATCACGCGCCTGGCACGGGGCTTCGAGGAGCGAGCAACCGCCGCCTCCTGACGATCTCGCTCGGACTCACCGGCGTGGTCTTCCTCGTGCAGGTGGTCGGTGCGCTCCTGTCGGGATCGCTCGCGCTCCTGGCCGACTCCGCCCACATGCTCACCGACGCGTCGGGACTGATCATTGCCCTGGTCGCGAGTGCCGTCGCAGCGCGACCGGCGAACGATCGGCGCACCTACGGCTATCAGCGCGCGGAGGTCTTCGGGGCCCTGATCAACGCGATCATCCTCCTCGTCCTGGCGACGGCCATCGCGTTCGAGGGCGTCCGCCGCCTCGCGGAGCCCGCCGACGCGGAGGTCGCGGGCGGCCTCATGCTGGTCGTGGCGGTGGTCGGCCTCCTCGCCAATGCCGTCGCGATGTGGCTGCTCTCCAGCGCGCAGAAGCGCAGCATCAACGTGCGGGGGGCCTACCTGGAGGTCCTGGGCGACCTGCTGGGTTCGGTCGCGGTGATCGTCGCCGCAGTCGTCATCGTGACGACGGGCTGGCTCCCGGCCGACGCGATCGCCTCGCTCCTGATCGCCGCGATGATCGTCCCCCGCGCGATCGCGCTGCTGCGGGAGGTCGTCTCCGTGCTCGCCGAGTCCGTGCCGGAGGGGACGCAGGTGCAGGAGATCCGTGCGCACCTGCTGAGCAAGCCGGGGGTGACGGCGGTCCACGACGTCCACGTCTGGCAGCTCACCCGCGGCGCGCCGGTCTTCACCGCGCACGTCGTGGTCGAAGCAGCCGTGCTCGCCGACGGGCGCGCCCCGGAGCTTCTCTCGAGCCTCCAGTCGTGTCTGTCGGAGCACTTCGACGTCGAGCACTCGACCTTCCAGTTCGAACCCGACGGGCACGTCGAGCACCACGCGCACTGACCCTGCGTCAGCGCGTGACGTCGCCCGGGGCGACGTCGGAGCGCAGCCCCCGCCACCGTGCGTGTCGCAGCGTGCCGCCGGGGGTGAACTCGGCGAACTCCACCTCGCCGACGGTCTCGGGCCGCACCCACAGCGCATCCGACGCGTCTGCGGCCGGCACCCCGACGAACGGGTTCACATCGGTCCGCAGCGGGGTGAGGAGGTCTTCCAGGCGGGCGAGCGTGGCCTCGCTGAACCCCGAGCCGACCCGCCCCACATACGACAGGCCGTCGTCGCCCGGGATGCCGAGCAGCAGGGAGCCGATCTGACCGGTCCGGCCGCCCTTGCCCGGGCGGATGCCGCCGATGACGACCTCCTGCGTCTGCGTGAGCTTGACCTTCAGCCATTCCTCGCTCCGCACCCCGCGGCGGTAGCGAGAGCGCGGGTCCTTGACGACGATGCCCTCCAGCGCGAGCTCGCGCGCGGTGGCCAGGGCGGCGTCGACGTCGTGCGACACGGGCGGGACCGCGATCGTGTCCACCGCGTCGGCGGCCACCTGTTCGAGGAGTGCGCGGCGGTCGGTCAGCGGGAGCGCCGAAGCATCGGTACCGCCGTGGGCGAGCAGATCGAAGAGGAAGTAGGCGACCGGGGTGCGCGCGGTCTCCCGCTGGATCTCGTGCGGCTTGGTCAGATGCATGCGGTTCTGCAGGCGGGTGAAGTTGGGCCTGCCGGCGCTGTCGAGGGCGACGATCTCGCCGTCGATCACGCACGGCTCGCTGCCGAGTCCGGCATCGAGGTCGGTGAGCTCGGGGTAGCGGGCCGTGATGTCGGTGCCGCTGCGTGCACGCAGCCGCAGCCGGTCGCCGTCCCACGTGCCGATCGCGCGCACGCCGTCCCACTTGAACTCCGCCCAGACCTCGCCGCTGCGTTCGGCCCAGCGCCGGGCGGCGGCCGTGGCCTGCCCCGGGGTGGAGAGGGTGGCGAGCATCGGCGCGTCGCCGGTGGATGCGGCGGGCGCCGCAGCGTGGGCACGCCCCGGGCGGTGCCGTCCGGCCGGGGCGCGGGAGGCGGGATCCTTCATCCGGTGCAGCAGCCACTGGGACTTCTCGCCGTCGCCGGACGTGCGGATGAGGGCGAGGCGGACGCTGCCGAGCGGACCGCCCGGAGCGCCGACGAGCGTGAAGATCAGCTCGTCGTCGCGCCACTTCTCCAGCTCGTAGGTGCCGGTGTCCCAGATGGTCATCGTCCCGGCGCCGTACTCGCCGCGGGGGATCTCGCCGTGGAAGGTCAGGTACTCGAGCGGGTGGGGCTCGGTCATGACGGCCAGGTGGTTGGTGTCGGGGGAGTCGGGAACGCCGCGGGGCACCGCCCAGCTGACGAGCACGCCCTCGCGCTCCAGCCGCAGGTCATGGTGCAGCCGGGTCGCGTGGTGCTCCTGGATGACGAACCGGGGCGAGTCGCCCGCCCCGAGCAGCGCGGGCGGAGCACTGGGCATGGGCTCCGGTGTGCGGTCGGCGGACCGCTTGGCCAGATAGGGATCGAGCGCGGGCACGCGATGGGGCACCAGTGCGGCGAGCGGATCGACGGCCCCGGCGGCGATCTCCGCCGCGCGAGCGAGCACCTCGTCGAAGCGGAGCTGTCGCAGATCCGGGTCGTCGAGCTCCTCCCAGGTGCGCGGCGCGGCGACCGTCGGCTCGTCGCGGCCACGCAGCGAGTAGGGCGAGATCGTCGTCTTCGACCCGTTGTTCTGGCTCCAGTCGAGGAAGACCTTGCCCGGACGCGCGCTCTTGCTCATCTGACTGACGACGAGGTCGGGGTGGTCGGCCTCCAGCGCGCGCGCGAGCTCCTTGGCGAAGGCGGAGATCTCGTCGCTGGAGCGGGATCCCTCCAGTCGCGCGTACAGATGGATTCCCTTGCTGCCGCTGGTCACCGGCACGGGATCCATCCCGAGGTCGCTCAGCACGAGCCGGCACCAGCGGGCGACCTCGGCGCACTCCACCAGGCCGACGCCCGGGCCAGGGTCCAGGTCGAGCACCACGCGATCGGGCGGCAGGCGGTCGCCGGTGCGATCGAAACGCCACTGCGGCACGTGGAGTTCCAGGCTCGCCACCTGTGCGAGGTAGGCGAGGGCCGCCGTCTCCTCGACGACCGGGTACTCCTTCGCGCCCGAGGAGTGCTCGATCGGGTGCCGTCGGAGCCAACCGGGCGCCCCCTGTTCCAGCGCCTTGGCGAAGAAGGGCGGCTGATCGACGCCCTCGGGCCAGCGCTTGCGGGTCACGGGCCGACCGGCGAGCACCGGCAGAAGGTGCGGCGCGATGCGCACGTAGTAGTCGATCACCTCGCCCTTGGTGGTGCCCGTGGCGGGATAGAGCACCTTGTCGAGATTGCTCACGCGCAGCCGCCGACCGCCGATCTCGACCGTCTGCGCTGCGGATGCCATGCCGCAAGGCTAATGTGCAACCCCTGGCAGGGGAGGCCGCGCGCGGTGTGTACTGGGGGAATGAGATCCATCTGGAAGGGCGCCCTGACGTTCGGCCTCGTGAACGTGCCGGTGAAGGTGTACTCCGCCACCGAGGACCACGACGTGCCCCTGCACCAGGTGCACGCGGCTGACGGCGGCCGCATCCGGTACCAGCGGATCTGCGAGATCGACGGCGAGGTCGTGCCCTTCGCCGACATCGACAAGGCGTACGACGACGGCGAGCGGACGGTGGTGCTGACCAAGGACGAAATCGCGTCGCTGCCCGCCGAGCGCAGTCGCGAGATCGACGTCGTGGAGTTCGTGCCGTCCGATCAGATCGACCTCCTCACCCTCGACCGGGCCTACTACCTCGAGCCCGACTCGAAGTCGCCGAAGGCCTACGTCCTGCTGCGGAAGACTCTCGAGCAGACCGATCGCACGGCCATCGTCCGCTTCTCGCTGCGGCAGAAGACGCGACTGGCCGCGCTCCGCGTGCGCGGCGACGTGCTCGTGCTGCAGACGCTGCTGTGGGCCGACGAGGTGCGCGAGGCCTCGTTCGCCGGCCTCGACGAGCCGGTGAAGATCTCCGCGAAGGAGCTGGAGCTGTCCGCGTCGCTCGTCGAGAGCTTCTCGAGCGACTTCGACCCGACCGCGTTCACCGACGAGTACCAGCAGGAGCTGCGGACCCTCATCGACGCCAAGCTCGAGAAGGGCGACGCGCTCGACACCTCCGAGACGTTCGGCGCCTCGGAGGAGGCGGACTCCGGCGGCGAGGTCATCGACCTGATGGCGGCCCTTCGCGCCAGCGTCGAGCGCAGCCGCGCTGCGCGCGGCGAGAGCAGCGCGTCGTCGTCGAAGGCCGAGAAGCCCACGAAGAAGTCCGGCGGCGCGAAGAAGGCCTCGGCCTCCGACAAGAAGCCGGCGAAGAAGGCCAGCAAGGCCTCCTGACACGCAGGGGTGCCTCCAGGCGTCGCGGGTCGCGTCAGACGCGCGGCGGCTCGGTCTCGCCGTGCCCGCCGAGGTCGGGCTCGCGCTCGAACACCTCGGGGTCGAGGACGAGTTCCTCTGCCTCTTCCGCGTCGATCACGACGTCGCCGCCGGCCTCGGCCTCCTTGCGCACCTTGCGGCGCTCGCTGAAGTAGTGCCAGAGCGTGAACAGCGCCGTTCCGCCGACTGCGACGAGGAGGATGACGTCGATGTACTCGGTGACGAGGTGCGCCACCCACGGGATGTACCCGACGAGGAAGCCGACCATGGTGAGCCCGAAGCCCCAGATCATGGCGCCGATGAAGTTGTAGAGGCTGTAGCGCTTCCACGGCATGTGACCGACGCCCGCGGCGACGGGGGCGAACGTGCGGACGATGGGCACGAACCGGGCGAGGATGACGGTCAGGCCGCCGTAGCGCTCGAAGAACATGTTCGTCCGCTCGACGTTCTTCTTGCTGAAGAGTCCCGATTCCTTGCGCTCGAACACCGCCGGCCCGCCCTTGTGGCCGATGAAGTAGCCGACCTCGCCGCCGAGGAAGGCGGCCAGGGCGATGAGGAGCGAGACGACCCAGATGTTGACGCCGAAGATCTCGTTCGTGTGCGTCAGCAGGCCCGAGATGATCAGCAGGGTGTCGCCGGGCAGCAGGAAGCCCACGAGCAGGCCGGTCTCGGCGAACACGATGAAGCAGACCACGAGCAGTGCCCAGGGGCCGGCCGCCTCGATGATCGTGGTCGGGTCGAGCCAGGGGATGAGGGCGATGGAGTGCACAGGGGTCCCGTCGGTCGTGCGTCGGTCGGCGGCCTATTCCGCGGTGCTGTGAAAGGAAGTGCAGGTCTCAGGACCGTCGGCCGTGCGGAAGGTGGGACTTGAACCCACACGCCTTTCGGCACAGGAACCTAAATCCTGCGTGTCTGCCATTCCACCACTCCCGCAGGGTGCTCATTCTACCGACGGGCACCGGCTGCGCGTGACGTGCCGGGCCTGCGAATCCGCCGGGTGCGTCAGGCGTGCAGGCGTGCCGTTGCGGGGGACTCGGCGCCGGCGCGATCGCGGCGCGGCGAGCCCCCGATGATCCAGTAGGCGACGCCGACGAACAGTCCGCCGCCGACGAGGTTGCCGAGCCCCACCCAGAGCACGTTGGCGGCGAACAGCGACCACGTGGCATCCGCGTAGCCGCCGAAGAGGCCGATGCCGTAGGTGGTCATGTTCGCGACGACGTGTTCGAAGCCCGAGCTGATGAAGGCGAGGATCGCCGCGAAGATGAGGAGGATCTTGGCCACGTCCGAGGCGACGCGCGACGCCATCCACACCGCGAGGCAGACGAGCAGGTTGCAGAGGATGCCGCGGACGAAGAGCTCCAGCGGCGCCTCGTGGGCCTTCGCCGTCAGCATGTCCTGGAGCATCGCGCCCGCCGGCGCGTTGCTGTGCAGCACACCCGAGGCGACGATGAGCGCCGCGAACACCAAGGCCCCGACGAGGTTCGCCGCGACCGTCGCGAGGAGGGTGCCGGCCGCAGGCCAGGGGCGGATCGCCCGCATGAGCGCGCCCTGGGGGAGCACCATCATCGCCGAGGTGGCCAGGTCGCCGCCGGCGAACACGACGAGGGTCAGCGCGACGCCGAAGACGAGTCCGCTGACGAGCTTGCCGAGTCCGGTGCCCGCCTCGATGAGCGGGCCGGCGGTCGCGACCATGAGGACGACGCCGATGCCGATGTAGGCGCCGGCCAGCATGCCCGACACGAGGAAGCGGCCGGGGGAGCGCACCGCCTCGGTCTTGTGGATCGCCGCATCGGCTTGCGCCTCGAGTGCCTCGGGGATGCTGAGCATCGCACCCGCTCCTTCCGCGGAACGACGTCCGCCGAGGCGAATCTAGCGGGACCACGGGCGTCCGGGCTCGCATTCGGGCTGTGGAAAACTCCGGCGGGTCGTGGCCGGGGACCGGCAGGATGCCAGGCAAGTTCTCCCAATGTGTGGTTGAAGGATTCGAACCGAAACGGCGAGGACGACATGAAGCTGGCGCCGATCCCGATGGATTGGTACAACTGGCGCTACGCCGAGGTGCGGATGAACGACGCGATGCTTGACCCGATGAGCACCTCTAAGCGCAAGCTCGTGGTCCTGCACGAGATGCTGCACGGCTACGGGCTACGTGATCTCGTCACCCCCGCCAACAAGCCTCGGGTCATGTACCAGTTCAGGTCGGGCTGGACTGCGACAGGACTTACGGCTGCGGAGAACGCGGTCCTGGTTGCAAAGTACTAGGGAGTATCCGATGCGAGCTTCATTTACTTTCCTCGCCGTACTGGGCGCGAGCATCGTGCTCGCGGGATGTGCCGCGACCGTTCAGGCGACCTCCGAACCCACTTCCTCGATCGGGCCAGCGGCCGAATCGCCGACCACACAGGAAACGTTCGCTCCCGATGCGGAGATGGCGACCGTTCAAGGATCGTGGTCGTTCGATGTGTCCGACGCGGGCGAGGTCGTCAGGGACGCGGACGTCGTGCTTGTCGCGCGCGTCACCGCCATCGATGCGATGGCCACATTCGATTTCGCCAAGGGTGGCACACCCAAAACAGGCGTGACGGTCGAAACCAGCAGCGTCCTGAAAGGCGAGGCCCCGACTGGCGACCGACTCTTCGTTCCTGGCGGCACAGTGACGCTGCAGCAAGTGTTCGAGTCCGACTTCGCGGACAGCACCGAGAAGAACGGCATCGCCGCGAAGTCGGAAATGGAACGCCGTGCGACGACCGTCCAGTACGTCTCCGAGGAACCGGTCCGACTCGTGACCGGCGAGGAGTACCTCTTCATGCTCCGCCATCCCGCAGAGCCGAACTACTTCGTGGTCGCGGCCGACGGTTACGGCGTCTTCGAGAAGACTTCGGAAGGCTTCTTCAACTCCATCACGAAGCGAACCCTCACCATCAGTGAGATCGAGAGTCTGATCCGCGAACCGTGACTCGCCACACCTTCTGAACAGGCGTGAGCATGAGCTCGCGCGCGGCGCGGGCAAGATCGGGTGCTTGAGGACTCCCTTCGACGAAGAGAATCGTTCCCTCGGCCTGAACATCGTCACGCAGCTGAAGGACACCTACTGAATTGAACGCTCACTCAAGGATCACCTCCATAGTCACCACCACCGTGATCGCTCTTGCGCTGACCGGGTGTGCGGTTGTTCCGGCCGGGCTGAGTACTGCAAGCGCAACCCCGGCGGTCTCGTCCTTGGCGGGATACGAGACAGTGATGTCGGAAGGCTTGGATGCTCTTCCGTCTGAGACACTCACCGACTGGGTGAGCTACGCCGACACTGTGGTCGTCGTGCGCGTCACCGGAGAGTCGCGCGGGGAGTTGACGCGCGACGAGGAGCAAGCTGGCGAGGGGTTGGAGCTTCGCTACGTAACCCTCGAGGTTGTCGACACGGTCTGGGTCGGACCGCGTGGCCTGGCACCCGCGGGTGAGATCACGCTCTCTCCAAACGCGTGGGTCGTCAGCGCAGGGGAAGATCGCTTGCTCGTCTTCGCCGAGGCAGCTCGCATGGAGGTCGGGCGGGCCTATCTGGTTCCGCTCGTTCACGACGACGCTTTCGACCCGGCCTGGCAAGCACTATCGATCACGGCCGTCTTGCCCTTCGATGACGCCGTCGTCGGGCAGGGCGAAGTTCTCTTTGACGAGACCGGCACCGAAGCAGCGCAAGAAGAACTTTCGCAAGCGGTCCGAACCCTATGGGGTCTGGGTCGCGACGAAGTAGCCCGGTCGCTGGCGTCGACCTCGCCGGACGCGGCCGCGAAGGAACTGTTCTCACTCCCGCCGACTGATCGCTTCCGCGAGGTGCAGAAGGCGACGGGTGAGACCGAGTAAGCAGCCCCGTGAGGCTCGCGAGGTGCTTGTCGAGCGAGGTCGACGGGTTCGCCGTCTGTCCATGCGCAACTTGACCGGCGACCAGATGCAGTGCGCCCGTCGCTGGCATGTCGCGCAGTTCGGCGGCTCCGGGCGGCGTCGAGGGTCTGACCGAACCACCCGGCGATCGTAATGTGGCCGACCGGAGCACCGCCCGACCACGACGGTCGCGCAGACGATCACGGGCGTGCGGGCTCGCATTCGGGCTGTGGAGAACTCCGGCGGGTCGTGGCCGGAGACGGGCAGGATGCCAGCCATGCACCTCTCTCTCGATGCCGTCGATGCCGTTACGCGGACGGTGGCCGAGAGAGTGCGGGACCGGTTGCGCGCTGAGCAGACCGATCCGTCACTGCATCCCGAGCGGGCGGCGCAGATCGCCGCCGTCGAGGTGCGCACCCACAACGACTACGCCCTCGCGCGTGGTGCGGCGCTCGTCGAGGACGAGGGCGCGCTCGTGCGCGATGTGCTCGCGCGCGTGTCGGGGTACGGGCCGCTGCAGGCGCTCCTCGACGACCCGACGGTCGAGGAGATCTGGATCAATGCTCCCGACCGGGTGTTCTGCGCCCGCGACGGCCGCACCCAGCATGTCGCCGTCGCGCTGACCGACACCGCCGTCCGCGACCTCGTCGAGCGGATGCTCCACGCGACCGGTCGCCGCGTCGACCTCTCGCAGCCGTTCGTCGACGCGTCGCTGCCGGACGGCTCGCGGCTCCACGTCGTCATCCCCGACATCACGCGGCGCCACTGGGCCGTCAACATCCGCAAGTTCGTGCCGCATCGTCGAACGCTGGATGATCTGGTCGACGGCGGGGCGCTCCCCGCGACAGTTGCGGACTTGCTGGCGACGGCGATGGGTGACGGTCGCAGCGTGCTCGTGTCGGGCGCCACCCACGCCGGCAAGACGACGTTGCTGGCGGCGCTCATCGGGACATGCCCCGCGCATCAGCGCATCGTCACCGTCGAGGAGACGTTCGAACTCGCGGTGCGGGCTGCGGATGTCGTGGCGCTGCAGGGGCGCCAGCCGAGTCTCGAGGGGACAGGAGAGGTCACGCTCCGCCGTCTCGTGAAAGAGGCGCTCCGCATGCGACCCGATCGGCTGGTGATCGGCGAGGTGCGCGACGCGGAGGCCCTGGACCTCCTCCTGGCGCTCAACACCGGCGTGCCGGGTGCGGCCACGATCCACGCCAGCTCCGCGTCCGAAGCGCTGCGGAAGCTCGCCGCGCTGCCGCTCCTGGCCGGCCGCAACATCACGTCGGACTTCGTTCTTCCCGCCATCGCCGCTGCGGTGGATCTGGTCGTGCACTGCGGACGACGGCACGACGGCCGGCGCGTCGTGGCCGAGGTGGTCGAGGTCACCGGGGAGCTCGCCGCCGGCAGCGTCGCGACGCGCACGCTGTACCGAGGCGGGCTGCAGTGATCGTCGTCCTCGGAGGGCTCCTCGCGGCCGGCATCCTCCTCTCGCTGGCCCCGTGGCTGTGGCCGGTCGAAGAAGGTCGGCCGGCGGAGTCCTCCGACGGCCGCCTCCGACGGCTTCTTGACGCCGCAGGGTTCGCCCATGCCCCGTCGGCTCGGCTGCCGGTCGTGTCCACGGCGACCGGCGCGACGGCTGCCGCGATCGGATGGCTGGGCACCGGGGTGGTCGTGCTGGCCGTCCTCGCGGGAACGGCCGGGGTGATGGCGCCGTTCGCGTGGTTGCGTGCCCGCGCCCGGCGGCTGCGACGGTCGCGCCGGGTCCTGTGGCCGGACGTGTGCGAACTGCTCGTCGCGTCCGTACGTGCGGGGATGCCGCTGCCGGACTCCGTCGCCGCCCTCGCGTCGTCGGGACCGCCCGCGCTGCGGCCCGCATTCGTCCAGTTCGCCGCCGATCTGTCCGCCTCGGGGCACTTCGATTCGGCCGCACTGCGAGCCAAGGCCGCCATCGGCGATCCCGTCGGAGACAGGATCATCGAGACGCTGCGCATGGCGCGGCAGGTCGGCGGGACCGAGCTCACGACAGTCCTGCGCTCCCTGGCGGCATCGGTGCGGGCCGATGCGGCGCTTCGCGGTGAGGTCGAAGCCCGTCAGTCGTGGATTCGCGGAGCCGCCGTCCTCGGCGTCGTGGCACCGTGGGTCGTGCTGGCGCTCCTCGCGACGCGGCCCGAGGGCGCGCGCGCCTACGCCTCCGTCGAAGGCGTGATTCTCATCCTCGGCGGTGCGGGTGTGTCGGTCGTCGCCTATCGGCTGATGATGAGGCTCGGGCGGCTGCCGGAGCCTCAGCGGTGGTTCGGATGACCGGGCTCAGCGAGCTGGCGACGGCCATCGTGCTGGGCGGCGCACTCGCCGCGGGCCTGCTCCTGACGGTCTCCCGCGTCCCGCGCTGGGGTGCGTCGTCGCTCGTGCAACGGATCGCTCCCTACCTGCGGGACATCGGCGACCCGCGCGGACTCACGCCGGTGGCGGCGATGCCGCCCGGTGCCGGTCTTCGGGCACGCATGGCCGCGTTGCTCGCGCGGGGCACGGATGGGCTGGCGCGACGTCTCGCGCAGGCCGGCTCGCCGCTGAGCGCGGTGTCGTTCCGGGCGCGCCAGTTGGGGTGGACGATCGCCGGGGTCGTGGGCGGCGCGGTGGTCGCGGTCGTCGCCGCGGTGGCGAATGGCGGCGGTGCCGGGGCTGCACTTCTCGCTCCGTTGCTCGGAGTCGGCGCGGCCGTCGGCTATGACTCGCGACTCGGGCGCGCGGCGGCACGGCGCAAGGCGCGGATCGAAGAGGAGCTGCCGACGGTGCTGGAGTTCCTCTCCCTCTGTCTGTCCGCGGGTGAAGGGCTTCGCGATGCCCTCCACCGGGTGGGCGAGGTGGGTACCGGAGAACTCACCCGCGAGCTGCGCCGTGCCGTTCTCGACACGGGGACCGGCTCGAGCCTCGCCGACGCGCTGCGCGCGGTCGCCCAGCGTCTGGATGTCGCGTCCCTCAGTCGCGCCGTCGACCACCTGGTCGCGGCGATCGACCGCGGCGCGCCTCTCGCGCAGGTGCTCCAGGATCAGGCGATCGACGCTCGCGACGACGCGAAACGCGCATTGATCGAACTCGCGGGGCGCAAGGAGATCGCGATGCTCCTGCCGCTCGTATTCCTCCTGCTGCCGCTGTCGGTCCTGTTCGCCGTGTTCCCCGGGGTCGTCATGCTGCGGCTGGGAGTGCAGTGATGGCGCCGTACCGGACCACCGGCGACAACCGGCCAGAAGACGTTCACAGGAAGAAGGAGATGGCGTGAAACAGCTCGATGTCAGTCAGAAGTGTCGGAACGCATGGGGGAGGCTGAGGGACGACGAGCGCGGCGACGTGCCGGGCTGGGTGCTCGTGACGCTCATGACGGCGGGGCTCGTCGTCGCGATCTGGGCTCTGGCGGGACCGGCGCTCGCGCAGCTGTTCGAGCAGGCGATCAGTCGCGTGTCGGGGTTCTGAACCACTGGTGCGCGGTCTGCTGAGAGACGACCGCGGTTCGAGCGCTGTCGAGTTCCTGCTCGTGAGCATCGTGCTCACAGCGCTGACGCTGGGGGTGGTTCAGCTCGCGCTGGCGGTCTATCTGCGAAACCTCACGCAGGATGCCGCGGTCGAGGGCGCGTACTTCGCCGCGCTCGCCGACGTCGAGACCGCCGAAGGAGCCGCACGTGCACGCGCGATCCTCGAGCGTGCCGTCGGCGACGGATTCGTCGACTCTGCGACGGCGCGCCTGGTGGGCCGCGGAGACACCGCTGTCGTGGAGGTCCGCGTCACCACCCGCCTTCCGATCATCGGACTCTTCGGGATACCCGAGGGATGGGAGGTGACGGCACGTGCACCGCTCGAGAGTCTGGAGTGACGATGACGGTTCCGCAGCGATCGAGTTCCTCCTCGTCGGGCTGGTGCTCCTGGTGCCGCTCGTCTACCTGGTGATTGCCCTCGGACAGATCCAGAGCGGGGCGATGGCGGCTGACGGCGCGTCACGGCATGTGGCGCGCGCCATCGCGACGGCCAACGACGATGCGGAGGCAGAGGGACGCATCGACGACATCCTCGGGAGCCTCATCACCCAGAACGGCTGGGAGGCGGAGTCGGTCGACGTGGATGTGCGCTGTGAACCCGTGACGCCGTGTCCTGCGGCGGGCGCTCTCATCCGCGTGACGGTGACGGTCGACGTCGCGCTCCCGCTCGTGCCCGCCGTCCTCGACCTCGAGGATCGCGCGAGGGTGACCGTGGAGGCCACTGGAGTGCAGCGGGTGTCACGCGGATGGGGCGGGCAGTGAACGTCCCGTCCGCGCGGTCGAGAGCGGCGAAGCCGAGGTCGGCGGGGGCCACCGACGACAGCGGCACGGCGATGCTTCTCACCATCGGCTTCGCGGTCCTCGCGCTGGCGCTCATCCTCGTCTGCGCCGACGCCACGAGCCTCTATCTCGCGCACAAGCGCGCGGACGCCGCGGCCGATGCGGCGGCGCTGGCGGGAGCGGACGGATTCGAGGTCGAAGTGGTAGACGGCACCGCCGCCGCTCGGCTGACCGACGCGGAGGTGCGACGTCAGGCCGCCGCACTGCTCAACGAGTTCGGGGGAGTGGAGCTCGTCTCGGCGTCCGCGCCGGACGGCACCTCCGCGCGCGTGACGGTGAGGCTGCGATGGCGCCCGCCGGTGTTGAGCCTCTTCGTGCCCGACGGCGTCACCATCGATGCGACCGCCACGACGCGCACCGCGCTCGGCTGACCGCCGCTGCTCACCGACGTGGCACGAACCGCGGCACCCACCGTGCGAACGCGGCGGCGCCCAGCAGTCCGACCGCGCCCATCAGCCCCGTCGCGATCGACAGCGAGAAGGCGGCGGCGACGGCCGACACCATCAGCGGGGCGATGGCCCCACCGGCATCCGTCAGCGTTCGCCACGAGCCGAGGAAGGCGGCCGGGTCGGACTGGGGGGCGGCGTCGGCGCCGAGCGTCAGCAGGATGCCGCTCGACAGGCCGTTGCCGACACCGAGCACCGCGGCGAAGAGGGCGAACCACATGGCCGCCTGATCGCCGTCGTGCGTGAACGACAGCGCGACGAATCCGAGCCCCATGAGGAGCATGGCGGGAAGAGCCGCCCACAGGCGCCCGAACCGGTCCATCACCTGCCCGCTCGCATAGAACAGGGCGAAATCAATGGCCCCCGACACGCCGACGACGAGGGCGATGGTCTGTGCGTCGAGCCCGATCGACACACCCCACAGCGGCAGCACGACCTGTCGGGCCGAGCGCACGGCCGACAGCGACGCGGCGGCGACGCCGAGGCGCGCCAGCACCCCGCGGTGGCGCCACATCGTGCGGATGACGCCGGTGCCGGGATCGCGACGCGTGGGCACCGATCCGGTGACGGCCTCGCCGGTGTCCTCCACGTCCTCGCCGGAGCCATCGCGGCCGCGGCGGCCGGCGGCGCGCGTCGTGGCGACCGCCGCCTCGACCTCGGGATCGGGACCCAGGAGCACGAGCAGCACGGCGGCGACGAGACACAACCCGAAGAACCAGATCGTGGCGTGCGGGTCCCCGAACAGTCCGATGAGTGCGGCGGCGACGAACGGACCGACGAACATGCCGAGTCGGAACGTGCCGCCCAGCAGCGACAGCGACCGCGCGCGGAAGGCGAGAGGCACTCGCGTGGTCATGAACGAGTGCCGCGCCAGCCCGAAGGCCGCGGCGCTCAGCCCGATGACGAAGACGGAGGCCGCGAGCACGCCGAGGCTCGGCGCCCAGACGAGTCCGGCGGTGCCGGCGAGGGCGACCCCGCCGCCGATCGCCATGGTGACGCGCTCGCCGATCCGGGCGACCGCCCAGCCGGCGGGCAGGTTGCCGCAGAGCTGCCCGACGACGAGCGCGGCCGCCACGAGCGCGGCGGTCGGGACGTCGGCGCCGAGGGCGGAGGCCAGCACGGGCAGGAGCGGGATGACGGCGCCCTCGCCGAGGGCGAAGAGGACCGTCGGCCCGTAGATCATGGGGGCGAGCCGCCACAGGATCCGCCCGATCGGCTCCTCGGCGGGCGCGGAGGAGGCATCGGGGGTCACCCTTCCACGTTAGTCTGGGGGTGCCATGCTCGAACTCGATCTGTCCGCCGACATCCAGGCCCTCCGCTCCACCTTCGCCGACATCCAGGCGGTGGTCGACGTCGACGGCCTCCGCACGGAGATCGAGCGACTCTCCGACGAGGCCGGCGCCCCCGACCTGTGGGACGACCCCGAGAAGGCGCAGAAGGTGACGAGCGCGCTCAGCCACCGTCAGTCGGAGCTCAAGCGCGTGAACGACATCGGGCAGCGGCTCGACGACCTCGAGGTGCTCATCGAGCTCGCCAACGAGATGGAGGACGAGGACTCCGCCGCCGAGGCGCGCACCGAGCTCGCCAACCTCCAGGATGCCATCGGGCAGCTCGAGGTGCAGACCCTCCTCGACGGCGAGTACGACGCGCGCTCCGCCGTCGTCACGATCCGCTCCGGCGCCGGCGGCGACGACGCCACCGACTTCGCCGACATGCTCCTGCGCATGTACCTGCGCTGGGCCGAGCGCCACAAGTACCCCGTGAAGGTCATGGACACGTCGTACGCGGAGGGCGCCGGCATCAAGTCGGCCACCTTCGAGGTCGACGCCCCCTACGCCTACGGCACGCTGTCGGTCGAGGCCGGCACGCACCGTCTCGCCCGCATCAGCCCGTTCGGCTCGGCCGACAAGCGGCAGACGAGCTTCGCCGCCGTCGAGGTCATCCCCGTCATGGAGGAGGCCCAGGAGGTGGAGGTCCCCGAAGGCGACATCCGCGTCGACGTCTTCCGCTCCTCGGGGCCCGGCGGCCAGTCGGTCAACACCACCGACTCGGCGGTCCGCATCACGCACATCCCGACGGGGATCGTCGTCTCGATGCAGAACGAGAAGAGCCAGATCCAGAACCGCGCCGCCGCGATGCGGGTGCTCCAGACGCGCCTCATGCTTCTGCAGAAGGAAGAGGAGGCCGCCAAGAAGAAGGAGCTGGCCGGTGTGATCACCGCCAGCTGGGGCGACCAGATGCGCTCGTACTTCCTCTACGGCCAGCAGCTCGTCAAGGACCTCCGCACCGGCTACGAGGTCGGCAACCCCGCCTCGGTCTTCGACGGCGACCTCGACGGCCTCATCGCGGCCGGCATCCGCTGGCGCAAGCGCAAAGACGACGACTGAGTCGCGCTGCCGGACCACCCCGGAAAAGTTCTCCCCACCGCTGCATCCGCCTGCGCGCATTCGTGCGAATACCTCCATGACGGCGCGATACGCGCGCCGCACGGAAGGAGAACGACATGCGATCCAGGATCTTGGTCGGCCTCGCCATCGCGGGGCTCGCGGCGGTCACCGTCGCGGGACCGGCGAACGCCGCGACCTCTGAAGACGCCACCCTGTCGGTGCTGCACGGCATCCCCGACACCCCCGTCGACGTCTATGTCAACGGGGATCTCACTCTCGACGACTTCCAGCCCGGGGACCTCGCCGGACCCCTCGAGCTCCCGGCCGGCGACTACGACGTCGCCCTGACGGCCACGGACGCCGCCGACGACTCCGACCCGGTGCTGGGACCGGTCAGCCTCACGCTCGAGGGCGGCATGTCGTACACCGCGGCCGCGCACCTCACCGACGCCGGCGAGCCCACGGCGACGCTCTTCACGAACGACACCTCCGAGACCGCCGCCGGCGAGGGACGACTGACCGTCCGTCACGTGGCGGCCGCCCCCGCCGTCGACATCCTCGCGGGTGGCGACGCCGTCGTCGAGGGGCTGGAGAACCCCGACGAGGCGACGCTCGACCTCGCCGCCGGCACCGTGTCGGCCGCGGTCGCGCTGGCGGGAACGACCGACCCGGTGCTCGGACCGACAGACGTGGAGATCGCCGACGGCACGCTCACGATCGTGTACGCGTGGGGCAGCGCCGAGGACGAGAACCTCGCCCTCGCCGTGCAGACCGTCGAGGGCCTGCACTCCGACCCCGACGGCGTGAACACCGGCTCAGCCGGTCTCGCTGCGGAGGACCGCGGATCGTGGGCGCCGATCGGCGTGGTGGCCGGCGGCCTCCTGCTCCTCGGTCTCGCCTCGGTCCTCGTCGTCCGTCGCGTCGCCGCGCAGCGCAGCTGATGATGCGGCGCGGCACATCCGTGGCGGCCGCCGTCTGGGCCGTCGTGACCGCGTCGCTGCTGACCGCGTGCTCCCCCTCGGCTCCCGGAGACGGGATGGCCGAGGGGGAGCGCGCCACGCCCCCCGCCACCGCGGCGCCGGCCCCGACGGCCGTCGTCGACGTGCCGGTGACGAAGGCGACGCCGCCCCCGGTGGCGGCTCCCGATCCGGAGCCCGTGCGGATCGCCATCCCCGCGATCGACGCGACTCTCCCGGTGGACCCCGTGGGGGTGCAGCGCGACGGCTCGATGGAGATCCCGGAGAACCCGGCGGTGGCGGGCTGGTACCGCTACGGCCCGGTTCCCGGAGCGCCGGAGGGGTCGGCGGTGGTCGCGGCGCACGTGGACTCGCGCGTGCGGGGCATCGGCCCGCTCGCGCGGCTGCGCGAGCTCGAAGCGGGCGACGAGATCACGGTGCGCGACGCCGAGGGCGAGACCTCGCGGTTCGTGGTGGCCACCGTGGACTACATCCCGCGGGCGAAGCTCCCCGTCGACGAGTTCTTCGCGCGGACCGGCGAACCGGCGCTCGTCATCATCACGTGCGGCGGGTCGTTCGACGAGGCCACGAGGTCGTACAGTGACAATGTGGTCGCGGTCGCCCACCCGGCGGGGTGAGTCCGATGACCATCGCGATCCCGCAGCTCGGAGAGGAGTGCGTCATCGACGACGCGGAGGAGAGGCACCTCGATCTGGCGTTCGCGCAGGCGGACGAGGCGGTGCTCAAGGCGGTCTACGACCGTTGGTCGCGACTGGTGTACACGATCGCGCTGCGGTCGTTGGGCGATGTGAGCGAGGCGGAGGACGTCACGCAGTGGACCTTCGTGTCGGCGTGGCGATCCCGGGCCGGCTTCGATCCGTCCAAGGCGTCGCTGGCCACGTGGCTGGTCGCGATCGCCCGTCGCCGCATCGCCGACGCGCACCGGGCCCGTGCCAAGGAGCACCGGGTCATCGACGCGCTGAAGGGCAGCGTCGAGCCTGCGGTGCAGGAGGCCGCCGATCCCACCGAGGCGGTGATGGTCGCCCACGAGATCGACAGACTGGAGCCGGACGCCCAGGTCGTCATCCGGCTGGCCTTCTACGACGACCTGACCCACACCCAGATCGCCGAGAGACTCGGGATGCCACTGGGTACCGTGAAGAGTCACCTGAGACGAAGTCTGCAGCGCATGAGAACGAGATTGGAGGGCAGCCATGTCGCACACTGACCCCGACGACCTGGCCATGGTCGCCCTCGGCGAGCTCGCGCTCGACGCCGCGCAGGCCGAGCACCTGCGGGACTGCAGCGTGTGCCGCGACGAGCTCGCCGCGCTGGAGCGCACGGTGCAGACGGCGCGGCGCGCCCCCGTCTCGGAGATGGTGTCTCCCGCCCCGCGGGTGTGGGACGCCATCGCGGCGGAGATCCGCGACGACGCCGCGCCGGACTCGGCCCCCGCGCCGGACTCCGCTCCGTCGCCCGATTCGGTGCCGGCTTCCCCTGCCGCGCAGAACCCGTCGATCGAGGGCTCCTCGCCGCGTCGCGCCCACCGCGTCGCACGCGGCCGGCGCCGGGGGCGCCTGCGCCCCGCCCTGCTCGTCTCGGGGCTGGTGGGCGCCGCCGCCGTCGTGCTGATCGTCGCCCTCCTCGTCGTGCCGCGGCCCGTAGATGTGGCCACCGCCGTGCTCGACGCGTTCCCCTCGCACCCCGGAGCCTCGGGATCGGCGGCGCTCGAGCGCGAGCCGACCGGAGCCGAGCGGGTCGTGGTCGAGCTCGACGCCGACGTCCCCGCCGACGGCCACCGTGAGGTGTGGCTGCTGACCGAGGACGGCAGCGACCTCGTGAGCCTCGGCGTGCTCGACGGCCGGAGCGGCACCTTCGAGATCCCCGCCGACGTGGACACCGCGGTGTTCCGCGTCGTCGACATCTCCCAGGAGCCCGACGACGGCGACGAGGCGCACTCCGGCGACTCGATCGTGCGCGGCGTGCTCGAGCCTTCCTGACGCGTTGCGGGTGTCGCGTCCGGCATCCGCAACGGCCGCGCTTAGGCTCGACGGGTCATGATCCGGTTCGAGAACGTCACCAAGCGCTACCGCGGGACGAGCAAGCCGGCGCTGCACGACGTCGGCTTCGAGGTGCAGCGCGGAGAATTCGTGTTCCTCGTCGGCGCCTCCGGCTCCGGCAAGTCGTCGTGCCTGCGCCTGATCCTGCGGGAGGACAGCCCGAGCGACGGCCGCGTGGTCGTGCTCGGCCGCGACCTGCGGACGCTGTCCACGCGCAAGGTGCCGTACTTCCGGCGCCACATCGGGTCGGTCTTCCAGGACTTCCGGCTGCTGCCGGGGAAGACCGTGTTCCAGAACGTCGCCTTCACACTGCAGGTCATCGGCTCGTCGCGCGCGTTCATCCAGCAGGCGGTCCCCGAGGTGCTGGCGCTCGTCGGCCTCGAGGGCAAGGACAAGCGGCTGCCGCATGAGCTCTCCGGCGGTGAGCAGCAGCGCGTGGCCATCGCCCGCGCGCTCGTCAACCGCCCGCAGATCCTCCTCGCCGACGAGCCGACCGGAAACCTCGACCCCGCGACCTCGGTCGACATCATGCAGCTACTCAGCCGCATCAACGCCGGCGGTACGACGGTGGTGATGGCCACCCACGAGGCCGGATTCGTGAACGAGATGCAGCGGCGCGTGATCGAGCTGCGCGGCGGCGTGCTGGTGCGCGACGACCGCCACGGCGGTTACGGCGACACCTCCGCAATCCCGAGTCTCGCGCCGCAGGAGGAGAGGGGCGCGGCGGCCACGGCGGCGCTCACGGCGGTGCTCCAGCTGCAGCGGGAGATCGCCGCCCAGCCCGCATCGGCGGCGGCAGCGGCTGCTGCGGCGGCGGCCTCCGCGGCGGCCGCGGCGGTGGCGGCGTCTCCTGCCGCCGATAAGGCGCCGGTGACGCCCGAGGTGACGACACCACCCGCCCCGGCGGAGCCGGAGCCCTCGACCCGGCCCATCCAGATCGCCGCGCCCGCGGTCGACCTGCAGGAGCTCGGACTCGGTGGGCTCGGCGCCGCCGACCGCCTGGGCCTGGCCGACGAGGACGACGACGAAGTGGGGCCGACCTCGTGAGAATCGGCCTGATCCTGGGCGAGGCGCTCCTGGGGCTCCGTCGCAACGCGTCGATGGTGATCTCGGTCATCCTCGTCACCTTCGTCTCGCTCACCTTCGTCGGCGCCGCGATGCTCATGCAGATGCAGATCGCCAAGATGCACGACTTCTGGGTCGATCGCGCGCAGGTGGCGGTGTTCCTGTGCAGCTCCATCTCGTCGGGACCGAACTGCACCGACGGGGTGGCCAGCGACGATCAGATCCTCGCCGTGCAGGAGAAGCTCGACAGTCCCGCGCTGCAGTCGGTGGTCAGCGACTACGACTTCGAGTCGCGGGAAGAGGCGTACCAGGCGGTGCTCGACCTCTACGGCGAGGACTACGCCGAGTTCGTGACCGAGGATCAGATGAACGAGGCCTTCCGGATCAACCTCGTCGACCCCACGCGCGCGGACGTGATCGAAGAGGCGTTCCGCAGCATGGCGGGCGTCGACGGCGTGCAGAACCAGATGCAGTACCTGGATCCGCTGTTCTCCGCGCTCACCGTCGCCACCTACATCGCGGTCGGCATCGCCGTGCTGATGCTCATCGCCGCCGTGCTCCTCATCGCCACCACGATCCGCCTCTCGGCGTTCGCGCGGCGACGGGAGCTGGGGATCATGCGACTCGTGGGCGCGTCGAACCGGTTCATCCAGACCCCCTTCATCCTCGAGGGCATGTTCGCGGCGCTCATCGGATCGGTACTGGCGAGCATCGCCATCGTCGCCGGCATCCAGTTCGGCGTGAACGGCTACCTGCGTGACCGTGTGGACTTCATCACCTCCTGGGTGGGCATGAGGGACGCTGCGGTCGTGATCCCGGCGCTCATCGTCATCGGGCTGGTCCTGGCGGCGGCGTCGGCCGGGTTCGCGATCCGACGGTGGCTCCGCGCCTGAGGTAGGCTGGACGGCTGCCGTCCCCTCGACCCGTCCGGACGGCGAACCACGAGGAGTCATCATGCCCAGGGAACGCGGGGAGAAGGTCATCGCGACCAACCGTCGCGCGCACCACGAGTACGCCATCGAGAAGACGTACGAGGCGGGCCTGGTGCTCACCGGCACCGAGGTGAAGTCGCTGCGTCAGGGACGGGCGAACCTCAGCGACGGCTACGCGTACATCGACGGCGGTCAGGCCTACCTCGACGCCGTGAACATCCCCGAGTACTCGCAGGGCCACTGGACGAACCATTCGGCCAAGCGCACCCGGAAGCTGCTCCTCCACAAGGACGAGATCATCAAGCTCTCTCACGCGGTTAGCGCCGGCGGCTACACGCTGGTGCCGCTCAAGCTCTACTTCAGCGACGGTCGTGCCAAGGTCGAGATCGCGGTCGCGAAGGGAAAGCGCGAGTACGAGAAGCGCCAGACGATCCGCGAGCGCGAGGACAAGCGCGAAGCCGAGCGGGCGATGCGCACGCGCAACCGACTCGGCGACTGACGCCTGCGGCCACGACCGTCAGGCAGCGCGGAAGCGGGCCTCGACCGCGGCGGAGACCACGATGTCGTCGGGCTGGAAGTCCACCGCCGGAGCTCCCGCGGAGTCCATCGCCGCCTTCGCGAACATCCTCGGCGACGGCGCGCCCTCCTGCCCGCCGGTAAGCAGCCCCAGGTCGGCGATCTCCAGCGGCGTCACCGCCGTCAGCCCGAGGGCGCCCGCGTAGGCCGTGGCGCGGTCGACGGCCACCGCGACCGCCGCCGTGGCCACGTCGCGCTCCACGCGGGACCGGGTCTCGGGGGAGAGGAGCCACTCGACGGCGCCGACCTGCAGGCCGTCGCGCTCGGCGAGCCCGTTCAGCCAGTCCGAGAGCACCATGAAGTCGGTGAAGGTGGCGGTCAGCTCGACCGAGGCGTGATGGACGAGGGCGAGCTGGCGGCCTTCGTTGTTCCAGGGCCGTTCCGACCAGACCGAGACGCGCTGGCTGGACCAGTCCGTCAGCGCCCCGGCGGCCTTGCGGGCCGCGAGGTCGTCGCGGACGGGAGTCGCCAGCGCGGCGATCCGCTCCACCACGGCGCCCCGCTCGGGACCGTCGGCGGTGACGGAGACGTGCGCGACCGCGCGCTCGGGGGCGACGCGCGCCTCGTTCTCGCCGCGGACGGTGATGATGACTTCGCTCATGCCGCGACTCTACGTGGAATGGTGGGAGGTGGGCATGTGTTGTAAGCTGTAATGCTCGGGTGCACGCATCCGGGAACTCGATTCCCGTGAGGGATGACAACTCCACAGTGTGACAGTGGCCTCTGCCTCAACGGCGCCTCGGGGATGATCGGTTTCGACATCGCCTGCGTTGCTGCGGGAAGCGGGCCGAGGATGCAGGGTTATCTCGTTAACGATCTCTGCGAAACAATAACTGCCGAAAAGAAGCAGTCCGACTTCGCCCTCGCTGCCTGAGCAGCGAGCCCGAGTCCGTCAGTGCGTGACTGATCCCGTCACGTTCCCTGGCGTCATCTAAGGGATCTTGCTGCGCGACGGCGTCCGGACGTCGCGTGGGACTTCTCCCGGACTGGGCTCGTCAACTCGGGTGTCTGTGACCAAGGGTTGGGGCCGAGCAGAACGACTTACACAGACTGCGCCCGGAGAAGACGCCGCTTTTCAGCGATGGACGGGGGTTCGATTCCCCCCATCTCCACGATGCCGCTGTCACACGAAGAAGGGCCCGAGAGCCGCGTCGCCACGCGGATCCCGGGCCCTTCGTCGTGACGGCCGTCGTCCGGCCCGAAGGCGGGGTGTACGGTGCGGGCATGGAGCCGATCCGGGTAGGACTGGTGGCCGATCCCGCATCGCCCACCGACGTGGCGCGCCGCATGACGGACCTCACCCCGTCCGCGGAGGCGAGCGTCGAGGTGTGGGAGGTCGAGTTCGTGAGCGAGCCCTTCACGCTGGGCTCCGAGGATGTCGACATCGCCTTGGCGCGGCTGCGGGCGCGGGCCCTGGCCCATCAGTGGGACCTCGTGATCGGTGTGACGGAGCTCCCGCTCCGCGACGACGACGGGCGCTACCTCGTCGCGGCGCTCGACACGCGACGCAAAGCCGCCGTGCTGTCGCTGCCCGCTCTGGGAGGCCTCCGCGTCCGCTCCCGCGCACGTCGCACGGTGCGCGGACTCGTCACCGACATGGCGGGGTCCTCGCCGCCGCACGAGGAGCGGGTGACGCTCCCGGGTCTGAGCGGGCGGGGTCGGGTTCTCCTGGGCATGGTGCTCGCGAACCGGCCGTGGCTCCTCGCCGCGGGGCTCAAGTCGGCCCTCGTCGCCGCGCTGGCCACCGGCGCGGTCGCGACCATCGAGCCGACGGTGTGGCTGCTGGCGGCATCCCTGTCGGGCTGGCGTCTGGGCGCCGCCTCGATCGCCTCGATCGCCATCGTCATCGCGTGGATCATCATCGACGGCGAGCTGTGGGACCGCCCCGAGGACGGGTCCGCCGCCGCTCGCGAGAGATCGCGCCTGTACAACACCTCGACGCTGCTCACCCTGACGGTCGGCAGTTCCGCATCGATCGTCGTCACGAGCACCGCCAGCATGCAGCTGACCCGCACCCTCTCGCCGTTCGCGCGTCGCCTGACCGGGCGCCACGCCCGGCTGCTGGACGCCGAGACGCGGCGGATCTGCGCCGCCTCGGGCACGCCGATGATCGCCCTCGACGCGGCGAACGATCTCACCGCCCGGACCTACGCGCGATGGGGCCGGCGGATCGGCACCCAGGTGGTGGCGTGCCTGCGAGACCGGGAGAGGGAGCGGGCGGCGAGACGGCGCGGACCCGAGATGTAGTCCGCCCGGCGGGCGCCGCGCGGGGTCAGTCCCTCAGCCAGGCCCGATCGATGGCGACGTCGCGCTGCAGGATCCGCGAGGCGGCGCGGTGACCCGACATCATCGCCGCGGTGACCGTGGCGGGGTCCTCGGTCCAGGTCGCCTCGCCGGCGAGATGGAGGACGCCGCCGACGGGCATGGCGAGCGCATCGTGGTCGTCCGTCGTGGAACCGACCGTCATGTAGGCGTAGGAGCCGTGGCTGAACGGGTCGTCCTGCCAGTCGGTCACGGTCACGTGCGTCGGCTGCTCGACCCGCTCGCCGTACAGGCGGTGCAGCTGGGCCAGGACCGCGTCGACGATCTCCCGGTCGGTCCAGTCGCGGGTCTGCACGGCGGCGGGACCGGCGGCGAAGGTGAGGAGTGTGGGGACGCCGTGCAGCGGGGTCAGGTCGTACCAGGAGTGCCACCACCGGCTCTCCGGTCCCTGCTGCCGGATCGCGTAGACGCCCTCGTCCCAGAACCGGGTGGGGAAGCGCAGGAAGACCTTCTCGAAGGCGTTCATCCGCAGACGCGACAGCGGCGCGGCCACCTCGGGAGGAAGCGGAGGCTCGATCTCGAAGGCGCCGGACTGCAGCACGCCCACGGGGACGGTGACGACCGCCGTGTCGGCCGTGAACGCCTCGTCGCCCACGTGCACGGTCACGCCGTCGGCCGACCAGGCCACCCGCGTGACGAGGTGCCCGAGCCGTACGTCGAGACCGCGGGCGAGTCCCTCCGGGAGTCGGGCGTACCCCTCCGGGAAGACGACCTCGTCCCCGTCGATCGCGTCGTCGTCGAGGCCGTGGGCGGCCAGGTCCTCGATCCAGGCGCCGTACTGCTCCTCGCTGCGGTGCTCGAGGTACTCCCGCACGCGCTGGGCGCGGTCGGGTTCCCACTCCTGCGCCGCGAGGGCGCGCTCCGTGACGTCGCGGTACGAGGCGTCGGCAGCCGACGCCTCGATGATCTCGACCAGCGCGGCGTCGACCGCGTGGATGTCATCGATGTGCTGCTGCGCGTCGGCATCCGACAGCCGGCGCCCGTCGGGCCCGTAGTAGGCGATCGGCCGGCTGTCGGGCTGGTAGCCGCCGACGGTGAACTCGACCATCCGCATGCCGAAGGCCGAAGCAGCGGCGGCGACGGGGCTGTCGGTGATGCCGTGGATCCAGGACGCGCCGCGGTCGGTGACGACGCCCCCGTCGTCATCGCTCCAGACGCGTCCTCCGACGCGATCGCGTGCCTCCAGGACCACGACGCGGCGCCCCGCGTCGGTGAGGAGTCCGGCGGCGGTGAGTCCGGCGACGCCCGCTCCGACCACGATCGTGTCGACGTGTGCCATCGGTGCCCTCCGCGCTCGGCTCCTCGCGCCCTCCGACGCTTCCGCCCCGACTCTACTTCGGAGGCCGCCGCGCGACCATCACCGCCCGGCATCGCTGCCCGGCCGGGCAGAGGACCGCGGGAGACGAGCCGGCTATGCGCCGGGGCGCTCGATCAGGATGAGTCCCTGCTTGGTGTCGGACACCATGACCCAGCCGTCCCCGAACAGGTACGTCATGCCGTAGCCGTCCTCGTCGACGGCGATCGCCTGTGCCGGGTCCTCGGTGACGTACAGCCCCTCGGATCCGTCCTCGGCGATCCACCCCTCCGCCTCCAGCGAGGTCTGCACGGTGGCGGCCTCCTCCGCGGTGATGGGGGACCAGCCGAACAGCAGCAGGTCGTCGCCGGTCGTGTTGTCGAAGTCGCCCCACGTGCACGCCGTCCCGTCGGGGAGCTCGGTGTCGCCGATGACGAACGGGTCCTTCCTCGCGGTCCACCCCTGGTCGGTGAGCTCGGTGACCAGATCGGGGCCGATGAGGTTCTCGCACGTCACGGTCGCGGGGTCGACCGCGTTCCCCGTCTCCTCCGGGCCGGGGGAGGCGCTCGGGTCGACGGGTGCGACGGTCTCCGTCGTGCCTCCGTCGCCCGGCATCGTCGGCGCGGGCGCCGGGGACGGCGCGCACGCGGAGGCCGCGACCGCGATGCCCGCGGCCAGGAGCACGGTGAGGGCGAGGCGAGAGGGGACGCGAGCGATCATGCGGCGGGGGCTCCGGTTCAGCGAGCAGCGTGGATGAGGGAGAGGAACTCGTCGTGCAGGACGCCGTTCGTGGCCAGCGACGACCGCGTCGAGATGGTGTCGACGCCGTCGATGTCGGTGAACCGGCCGCCGGCCTCGGTCACGATGGGAACGAGCGCGGCGATGTCGTACTCCTTGACGTCGAACTCCGCGACGAACTCCAGCCGTCCCTCCGCGAGCAGCATGTACGGCCAGGCGTCGCCGTACCCGCGGTCGCGCCAGACCGCACGACTCACCCGCAGGAGTGCGTCTATGCGCCCCGCGCCCTCCCACTGGCCGATGCTCTGGAAGCTGATGCTCGCGGCGCCCACGTCGGAGACCGTCGACACGCGCAGGCGGCGAGGCGCACCGGACGCGCTGTTCGTCCACGCGCCCATGCCGGCTGCCGCCCACCAGCGCCGTCCGATCGCGGGCTGGCTGGCGACGCCCACCCGCGGCACACCGTCGATCGCGAGGGCGATCAGCGTCGTCCACAGGGGGATGCCCTTGAGGTAGTTGGCGGTGCCGTCGATCGGGTCGATCACCCACCGGCGGTCGCTGGCTCCTCCGGTGCCGAACTCCTCGCCCAGGATGCTGTCCTCGGGGCGCTCTTCGGCGAGGATCGTGCGGATCGCTCTCTCGGTGGCGAGGTCCGCCTCCGTCACGTGGGTCGCGTCGGCCTTCGTGCGGACCTCGAGGTCGGATGCGTCGAACCGCGCCATGGCCACCGCGTCCGCCGCGTCGGCCAGCCGCAGCGCCAGCGCGAGATCGCCCGAGAGATCCCCGTCGAACGGCGCGTTCCAGGAGGGCGTGGCGGCGGGGGTGGTCACGTGCTCCAGGATACGCGGGGTGGTCGCCTCGATTGGCGGGAGACGGCATCGGGATGATAACGTTGACCCTCGGTTCGCCTCGCAGCGAACAGCCTGCACCTCTAGCTCAATCGGCAGAGCAACTGACTCTTAATCAGTGGGTTCTGGGTTCGAGTCCCAGGGGGTGCACCACAGAAGGCCCCGGTCACTCTCGCCAGTGACCGGGGCCTTCTGCTCGTGCGGAGGGACGTGGTGAGCGACAGCCCGCGAGTGCGTGGGGGCGCTTTTTTCGGGACGGGACGTGCCCTCAGCGACAAGCGTGCGCTAGCGTCGCTGCATGTGCGCTGACGGATACGATGCAGAACCCCGGTGGATGCTGACACGTAGGCAAGTCATGATCGGCGGCGCCCTGGGGTCGCTCGTGTACTTGGCAGGCGAAGGGCTCGTCCCGCTCGTCGCGAGGGCCGATGCTCCGGCCTGGGTGAAGCCTCTCGATGGTCCGATCACGTACACCCAGGACTGGGAAGGCAACGGCAACTACCCGTACGAGCCCGACGGTCTGCACCGCGCGCTGGACATGCAGCGGGTCGGGTACACCGACTCCCCGGTGTACTCGATGGCGGCGGGCGAAGTCATCCGGAGCGAATGGATCGACTATCTCGGATTCTGCGCGGTCATTGCTCACGCGGGTGACTACTACACCTTGTACGCGCACCTGGAGTCGACGCCGGTCGTCGGCGTCGGCGACCAGGTTGTGGCTGGCCAGGTGCTCGGCACCATGGGTCAGACGGGGGGCAGTTGGCCTGTCCACCTGCATCTCGAGATGTATCAGGGCGGGTTCAGTCGTCACGTCCCCTCGCCGGGGGGCAATCGAATCGATCCCGAGCAGATCGTGCGCGCCGCCCCCTATCCCGACTCGATTCCTCAACCCATCGGAGAAGAAATGCCCAGCTACATCGAGCAGGACTATGGCACGACTCAGAACTTCCCCACCTCCGACTGGACCTGGGTGCGCCCGGATCCGGACACCCTGTCGGTCGAGAAGGGGACGAGTCTCGTATCCGTCTCGGCCCACTTCGTCATCGAGGGACTCGGCGCCGGCCAAATCGCCAAGTTCCGTTTCGTGAAGTACAACACCGATACCGCCAACGTCCTGTCGCTCGGCACGATCGAAGTCATCGGCACGTCGGGCTCGACGTCAGGTCAGGTTTCGACCGTCGCCAGCCTCGGCAGCACCAACCATCGGCTCCGCCTGCAGATGTTGAGCGAAGTGTCCGGGGTCACGTTGACGGACGTCTCGGTCAAGGGCCTCAGCTGGCCCATCCCCTGACGCGTCGGCGCCCTGCCACCGACCGCGGAGTCGTGGCTTGGCCGACTCCTCACACCGCGTCGCCGACGAGGACCGCTGCGGCCTCATCGCCGGCATCCGCCTCGCGCGCGTCGATGCGGGAGAGCGCCCTCCGCCCGAGGGCGAGGACGGCGGCCGACACCAGCACCGAGGCCGCGGCGAAGACGAACGGCACGGCGGCGCCGAACGCGTGCCACAGCAGCGCCGCGACGGGCGGTGCTGCCGCGCCGCCGAGGAAGCGCACGGCCGAGTACGCGGAGCTCGCGACGGAGCGCGGCAGGTCTGTCGCCTCCATCACCGACTCCGTGAGGATCGTGTTCATGAGGCCGAGCAGCAGCCCGCCCACGACGATGCAGACGACCAGGCCGGCGGGCTCCTCGACCATCAGCGCGGCGGCCAGGAGATCGGCGGCGAGCAGGGGCAGGACGATGAGCATGGCGGTCGTCCGTGCGAGCCGGCGCAGCAGGAGCGGGGCGATCCACACGCTGGTGATCGCGAGCGCGACGCCCCATCCGAAGAAGGTCAGCCCGATGCCCATCGCACCGAAGCCGAGCGGGAACGGCGAGAACGCCAGCAGCACGAAGAAGCCGATGTTGTAGAAGAGGGCGGCAGCGGCCAGCACGGCCAGCGAGGGCACGCGCAGGGCGCGCAGCGGCGCCGCGAGGGGGATCGGCGTGCGAGCCCGGTCCGGGCTGCGCAGGAGCACCAGCACCGCGACGAAGGCGATCGCCATGAGGGCCACGACGCCGAAGAAAGGCCCGCGCCAGCTGATCTCGCCGAGGAAGCCGCCGAGCAGCGGCCCGATCGCGATGCCGAGCCCGAGGGCCGCCTCGTACAGCACGATCGCCGCCGCGCTTCCGCCCGAGGCCGCGCCGACGATCGTGGCCAGCGCGGTCGAGATGAACAGCGCGTTGCCGAGGCCCCATCCCGCGCGGAAGCCGATGACGGCGTCGACCGAGCCCGAGAGGGCGCACAGGAGCGCGAACACGACGATGAGGCCGAGACCGGCCAGCATGGTCGCCTTTGCGCCGATGCGGCTCGAGACCCAGCTCGTCACGAGCATGGCGAGGCCGGTGACGACCAGATAGCTCGTGAAGAGGAGCTCGGTCTCGACCGGACTCGCCGCCAGCGACTCGGCGATGGCGGGGAGGATCGGATCGACCAGCCCGATGCCCATGAACGCCACCACGCTGGCGAACGCGACCGCCCACACCTGGGCGGGCTGGCGCCAGACGCTGCTCGTGGCACGCGCCCCCGTCATCGTGCCGGCTCCACCGGCGCGGCGACCGCGGCCAGGATGTCGGCCGCGCGCCGGAGCGCGGCGAGGTCGTCGTCGTCGAGATGGGCGAAGCGCGGGGCGAGCGTGTCGGCGAGCAGGGTCAGCCACTCCTCGAGCGCGACGGCCCCCGCGGCGGTCAGCGACAGGATGCTCGCGCGCGAGTCGGTGGGATCCGCGGATCGGGAGATCAGCCCGGCATCGACCATCTGGGCGGTGAGGCGCGTCATGCCCGGCTGCGTGACGCGACTGAGGGTCGCGAGATCGCCCAGCCGCTGCGGGCCGTGATCGCGCAGGAGGGCGAGCGTGCGCCACTGCGCCGACGGCGCCTCGCTCCGTGTCTCCAGCGAAGCGATGCGCGTCAGGGCGTGGGCGCCCATGAGCAGCCGGATCAGGTCATCGGAGTAATGCATACCAAAAGTATATACCGTGTGTATGCAATGGGATTGACGCGGGGCGCCGGACCGCGGACGATGGGCATCGACCGTGGGTGCGGAGAGAGGGAGGGCCTGGATGCCAGAGGCGGAGTTCGCGGGCCGGCACGCGCTGGTGACCGGAGGTGCCAGTGGTATCGGCCTGGCCTGCGCGCGGGAGTTCGCCGCACGCGGCGCACGGGTGACGATCGCCGACGTCCACGAGCCGACGACCCGCGCGGCGGCGGACGAGATCGGCGGTGAGGCATGGATCGTCGACCTCTCGGCGACCAGCCGCCTCGATGACCTCTCCCTCGACGTCGACATCCTCGTGAACAACGCCGGGGTGCAGACCGTCGCCCCCATCCACGAGTTCGATCCCGAGCGGTGGCGGTTCATGCACCGGCTCATGGTCGAGGCCCCGTTCCTCCTCATCCGGGCCGCCCTCCCCGGGATGTACGCGCGGGGGCGTGGGCGCATCATCAACATCTCCAGCGCCCACGGGCTGCGCGCGAGCCCCTTCAAGTCGGCCTACGTGGCGGCCAAGCACGCGCTGGAGGGCCTGTCGAAGACGACCGCGCTCGAGGGCGGCCCCCACGGGGTGACCAGCAACTGCATCAACCCTGCCTACGTGCGCACACCGCTGGTCGAGAAGCAGATCGCGGATCAGGCGGCCGTGCACGGGATCGCGCCGGGCGAGGTCGTGGAGCGGATCATGCTGACCGAATCGTCGATCAAGCGTCTCATCGAACCGGGCGAGGTGGCCTCGCTCGCCGCGTGGCTGGCGTCGGACGGCGCCGGCATGGTGACGGGGGCGAGCTACACGATGGACGGCGGGTGGACCGCGCGCTAGGGGCGCGCGGACTCAGCGCGCGCTGGCAGCGATGCGCGTGGTCAGCTGGTGCGCATGGGCCAGCAGCGTCCGCCCGAGCTCCGCTTGCCGCTCGGGCCCGAACCGGAACTCGACACCGGTGAGGCTCAGCGCCCACTGCGGGTGACCCGCCCGCGTGAACACGGCGGCACCCAACCCGTAGCTTCCCTCCACGATGAGGCCCGGATTGACCGCATAGCCCGTGCTGTGCGTCTCGCGCAGCCGCGCGCGCAGCCGCTGCTCCCCGTGGGCGGCGCCCCAGCGGGACGCGAGATCGGGATGCCGCTCGAAGTAGGCGTCCACATCGTGGGAGGGCAGGAACGCGAGGATCGCCAGCCCGGCGCTCGCGACGCCCAGGGGGAAGCGCACGCCCTCGGACAGCACGAACGAGCGGATCGGGAAGCTGCCCTCCTCGCGGATGAGGCAGACGGTCTCGTCTCCCCGGCGCACCGAGAGGAACGCGCTCTCCTCGGTGCGGACGGCGAGCGAGCGCACGATGTCGCGCGCGATCGCGGTGATGTCGTACCGCGTCGCCGCGACGGTCCCCATGAGGTAGAGCTCGGGTCCCGGCAGCCAGCGCCCGGTGACCTCGTCCTGGTCGAGGAGTCCCTCGCGTCCGAGCGCGGCCAGCAGCCGGTGCGCCGTCGGGCGGGTGAGCTCCGCGCGCCGGGCCAGATCGGCGACGGTGGCGCCGTCGTCGCCCGCCTGTGTCACCAGACGCAGCAGGACGGCGGCCCGGGCGACCGACTGCGTGCCCGGCACGGTCGGGCCGGCGGCGCGCGAACCGGAGGTCTCCGCGTCGATGCCGTCCATGATGTGGACAATACGTCGACGCGCATCCACATGGCAAACAACAGGGTGCGCGGACGCGCCCGGGGACCGACGATGGAGGGAGCGCGGACGAAGGAGTGCACGTGATCGACAAGACCTGGCCCACGGCGGCGGAGGCGGTCGCCGACATCCCCGACGGCGCGTCGATCGCGGTCGGCGGCTTCGGGCTGTCCGGCAACCCCATGGTGCTGATCGAGGCGCTGCACCGGCAGGGCACCCGCGACCTGCGCATCGTCAGCAACAACTGCGGCGTGGACGACTGGGGGCTCGGCATCCTGCTGGCCGACCGGCGCATCGCGCGGATGACGTCGTCGTACGTCGGGGAGAACCGCGAGTTCGAACGGCAGTTCCTCTCCGGCGAGCTCGAGCTGGAGCTCACCCCGCAGGGCACCCTGGCGGAGAAGCTGCGCGCCGGGGGCTCGGGGATCGCCGGGTTCTACACGCAGACGGGCATCGGCACGCAGGTGGCCGAGGGCGGCCTGCCCCGCCGGTACGACGGCGCCGGCGGTGTCGCCGTGGCGTCCCCGCCGAAGGACGTGCGCGCCTTCGAGCAGGACGGCGAGGTGCGCGACTACGTCCTCGAGGAGGCGATCGTCACGGACTTCGCGCTCGTCCACGCCGCCGCCGGCGACACGCACGGCAATCTCGTCTTCCGCCGCGCCGCGCGCAACTTCAATCCGCTCGCCGCCATGGCCGGACGCATCTGCGTCGCGCAGGTCGAGGAGCTCCTGCCCGCGGGGGCGATCGACCCGGATCGCGTGCACCTGCCCGGGGTCTACGTGCACCGCATCGTCGCCGTGGGCACGGGGATCGAGAAGCGCATCGAACGTCGCACCGTCCGCGAGCCGCGGCCGGGAGAGGGGGCCTGACATGGCGCGCACCCGGGAGGAGATGGCGGCCCGTGCCGCTCGCGAGCTCGCAGACGGATCTTCGGTGAACCTCGGGATCGGTCTGCCCACGCTCGTGCCGAACCACGTGCCCGAGGGGGTGACGGTCGTCCTCCAGTCCGAGAACGGCATCCTGGGAGTGGGTCCCTATCCGGTCGAGTCCGAGGTCGACCCCGATCTCATCAACGCGGGGAAGGAGACGGTGACGGTGCGCCCGGGCGCGTCCTTCTTCGACTCGGCGCTCAGCTTCGGGATGATCCGGGGCGGCAAGATCGATGCCGCGATCCTCGGGGCGATGCAGGTGTCGGCCGGGGGAGACCTCGCCAACTGGATGATCCCGGGCAAGATGGTGAAGGGCCCGGGCGGGGCGATGGACCTCGTCCACGGCGCCGCACGGGTGATCGTGCTGATGGAGCACGTCGCCCGTGACGGATCGCCCAAGATCGTCGAGGCCTGCACGCTGCCGCTGACCGGGCGGGGCGTGGTCGACCGCATCATCACCGACCTCGCCGTCATCGACGTCACCGACGAAGGACTCGTGCTCGTCGAGACGGCGCCCGGCGTGAGCGTCGCCGACGTCGTCTCCGCCACCGACCCACCGCTCATCGTCCGCATCGAGGAGGAGAACGCCTCATGAGCAGAGACGACGTCGTCATCGTCGCCGCCGCGCGCACGCCGCAGGGCCGACTCAAGGGGCAGCTCGCCTCGTTCACCGCGCCCCAGCTCGGCGGGTTCGCGATCGCGGGCGCCCTCGACCGCGGGGGCATCCCGGCCGGCGCAGTGGACGCGGTCGTGCTCGGCCAGGTGCTGCCGGCGGGGTCGGGACAGAACCCCGCGCGTCAGGCCGCCCTCGCGGCGGGCATCGGGTGGGACGTGCCCGCCTCCGCCGTGAACAAGGTGTGCCTGTCCGGGCTGACGGCGATCATCGACGCGGCCAGGATGGTCGCGCTGGGCGACGCCGCGGTGGTGGTCGCCGGCGGCATGGAGTCGATGACCCGGGCGCCGCACCTGCTCATGGGATCGCGCGACGGCTGGACGTACGGCTCGGTCGAGGTGCTCGACCACATGGCGTTCGACGGTCTGACCGACGCCTACGACCACGAGAGCATGGGCGCGTCGACCGAGCGGCTCAATCCGCGCTTCGAGGTGACGCGCGAGGCGCAGGACGCCGTGGCCGTGCGGTCGCACCAGCGCGCGGCGGCGGCGCAGGCCGAGGGACGGTTCCGTGCCGAACTCGTGCCGGTGGTCGTCCCGCAGCGACGGGGCGACCCGCTCACCGTGTCCGCCGACGAGGGAGTCCGGCCGGGGACGACGATGGCCGCGCTGGCCGCGCTCCGACCGGCGTTCAGCGCCGACGGGACCATCACCGCGGGCAACTCGTCGCAGATCTCCGACGGCGCGGCCGCCGTCGTCATCACGCATCGCGCTCACGCAGATGAGAACGGCTGGCCGGTGCTGGCCGTGATCGGGGCGTCGGGACAGGTGGCGGGGCCGGACAACTCGCTGCACGCGCAGCCGGCGCGTGCGATCGAGCGGGCCCTGCACAAGCAGGGCATCGGAGTGGAGGACCTCGACCTCGTCGAGATCAACGAGGCCTTCGGCGCCGTCGTCGCCCGCTCCCAGGCCGAGCTGGGCCTGTCGGACGACGTGGTCAATCCCGACGGCGGCGGTATCGCCCTGGGGCACCCGATCGGCGCGAGCGGGTGCCGGCTGGTCGTGCATGCGGTGCACGAGCTCGTCCGGCGCGGGTCGGGCACGGCGGCCGTCGGTCTGTGCGGCGGCGGCGGTCAGGGCGAGGCGCTCATCCTCGTCCGCTGACGCGGCGCGCCCTCGCGGCGCGCGGTCGCGTTACCCTGGTCCCACGCGCAGTCGCGCCTTCGTGGACGAGAGGAATCCAGATCGTGTGCTCACCGGTACGGTGCCAGAACTGCGGCAAGACGACGTGGCAGGGCTGCGGACTGCACGTCGACGAGGCTCTCGCGGGCGTCGCCGCCGCCGACCGCTGCACCTGCGCGCGCTGACGGGCGACGCCCTCCCGCGCTGATGCTCAGCGGCCGCGCACGCGTCGCCGCAGGAGGTCCTTCTCGTCGCCGGCCACCGGCGAGTCCGGGGCGATGAGTCCGCCGCGCGACGCGCGGTACGTGTCGACGATCGTCCCGATGGCGAGGGCGAAGGTGATCGCCCAGCTGAGCCACGCCAGCGCGGTGCGCCAGTTGAAGGGCGCGTCGTCGCGCGCAGAACGCAGCAGGGTGAGGCCACCGGTGACGGCGGAGATGATGCCGGTTCCGAACAGGTACTTGCGCATAGCACCACGCTACCGGGCGTGACAAGCACCGGCAGGGGGTTGCCAGGCGGTTGTTAGCCTGGCTATACGCCCCCCGAAAGGAACCCTGTGTCCGCAGCTGCCGATTTCGTGGTCGTCGCCAACCGTCTCCCCGTCGATCGCGGAGACGACGACGCGGACCCGTGGCGCCGGTCTCCGGGCGGGCTCGTGACCGCGCTCGAGCCCGTGGTGCGCAGCACCGGCGGTGCGTGGGTGGGCTGGGCCGGGCAGCCGGGTCTCGAGATCGAGCCGTTCGAGTTCGACGGCGTGCACCTGGTGCCGGTCGCGCTGTCGGCCGAGGACATCGCCCAGTACTACGAGGGGTTCTCGAACGACACCATCTGGCCGCTCTACCACGACGTCATCGCGGCGCCCACGTACCACCGGACCTGGTGGGAGGCGTACGTGCGGGTCAATCGCCGATTCGCCGAGGCGGCCGCGGCGGCCGCGGGCGACGGGGCGACGGTGTGGGTGCACGACTACCAGCTGCAGCTCGTGCCCCGGATGCTCCGTGAGCTGCGGCCGGACCTCGTCATCGGCTACTTCCACCACATTCCGTTCCCCGCATACGGGATCTTCTCGCAGCTGCCGTGGCGCACCCAGGTGCTCGACGGCCTTCTCGGCGCGGACGTCATCGGCTTCCAGCGCGTCGCCGACGCCGGGAACTTCGCGCGCGCCGTGCGTCGCCGTTTCGGCTACGAGACCCGGGCGGGATCGATCCGCGTGCCCACCGACGGGGGACATCGCACCGCGGTCGCCAAGGCGTATCCGATCTCGATCGACACCGCTTCCTACGAGGAGCTCGCCCGCAGGCCCGAGATCCAGGCGCGCGCGGCGGAGATCCGAGAGGAGCTCGGCAACCCCGGCGCCGTGCTGCTCGGCGTGGACCGCCTCGACTACACCAAGGGGATCCGTCACCGGCTGAAGGCGGTCGGCGAGCTGTTCGACGAGGAGCGCCTCGGCGCCGGCGACGCGACGCTCGTGCAGGTGGCGAGCCCCAGCCGCGAGCGGGTCGCGGCCTACATGCAGCTGCGCGACGAGATCGAGCTCGCGGTGGGGCGCATCAACGGCGACCACGACACCATGGGGTTCACCGCGGTGCGCTACCTCCATCACTCCTACCCTCGCGAGGAGATGGTGGCGCTCTACCTCGCGGCCGACGTCATGCTGGTCACGGCGCTTCGCGACGGCATGAACCTCGTCGCGAAGGAGTACGTGGCCAGTCGCGTCGACGGCGGCGGCGTGCTCGTGCTGAGCGAGTTCGCGGGCGCCGCGGACGAGCTGACGCAGGCGGTCCGCGTGAACCCCCACGACATCGAAGGGCTCAAGGACGCCGTCATGACCGCCATCGAGATGCCCGCCGAGGAGCGTCGTCGCCGCATGCGCGCGCTGCGACGTCGCGTCCGCGACAACGACGTGGCGGCGTGGTCGGCCCGGTTCCTCGGCGACCTGCGCGCCGTGCGGGAGGGTCGCGCGTGAGCATCGACGAGCTGGCGCTCACGCCGCGGCTGCTGGTGGCGCTCGACTTCGACGGGACGCTCGCTCCGCTGGTCGATGAGCCCATGACCGCCCGCATGGTCCCCGCAGCCGCCGAAGCGGTCGCCGCGCTCGTCGCGGCGCCGCGGACGACGGTCGCCTTCGTCTCGGGCCGCACGCTCGACGACCTCCGCGTGATCGCCGAGCACGACGACCGGTCGCCGATCCTGCTGGCGGCGTCCCACGGGGCGCAGTGGTGGGATCCGTCCGGTGCGGTCGCCGCCGACCGCCGCGACTCCGACGCCGCCGACATCGCGCTGCGCGACGAGCTCCGTGCGGCCGCCGAGGACGTCGCCGGCGAGGTCGAGGGCGCATGGATCGAGCGCAAGGAGTTCGGGTTCGGGGTGCACACGCGCCTCGCAGATCCCGGCCGCGCCGGGGAGGTGCACGAGCGCGTGGACGCGCTGGTCGCCGCCCGTGCGCCGCGCTGGCGTCGCCGCGTCGGTCATTCGATCACCGAGTACGCCTTCCGCGACGAGGGGAAGGACTCCGCCGTCGCGCGCCTGCGCGCGCTCACCGAGGCGACCGGCGTCCTGTTCGCGGGCGACGACGTGACCGACGAGGACGCCCTGCGCAGCCTCGGCCCGGGCGACGTCGGGATCCGCGTCGGCGCGGGCGAGACGGCTGCGACGATGCGGGTGGCCGACGAGGCCGAACTGGCCGCCGTGCTGCTCGGACTGGCGCGCCGACGCGCGGCCGCGCGGGAATAGACTTCGAGAATGCCTTCGCCCGACAACACCATCGACATCAAACCCCGGAGCCGCGTCGTCACCGACGGCATCGAGGCGACGACCTCCCGCGGCATGCTGCGCGCCGTCGGCATGGGCGACGAGGACTGGGACAAGCCCCAGATCGGCATCGCCTCGAGCTGGAACGAGATCACCCCGTGCAACCTGAGCCTCGACCGGCTCGCGCAGGGCGCCAAGGAAGGCGTCCACGCCGGCGGCGGGTACCCGCTCCAGTTCGGCACGATCTCGGTCTCCGACGGCATCTCGATGGGGCACGAGGGCATGCACTTCTCGCTCGTCTCGCGCGAAGTGATCGCCGACTCCGTCGAGACGGTGATCATGGCCGAGCGCCTCGACGGATCGGTGCTCCTGGCCGGCTGCGACAAGTCGATCCCCGGCATGCTCATGGCCTCGGCGCGGCTGGACCTGTCGAGCGTCTTCCTCTACGCCGGATCGATCGCTCCCGGCTGGGTCAAGCTGTCCGACGGCACCGAGAAGGACGTCACCATCATCGACTCCTTCGAGGCGGTCGGGGCATGCCTGGCCGGCAAGATGAGCGAGGCCGACCTCAAGCGGATCGAGTGCGCCATCGCGCCCGGCGAGGGTGCCTGCGGCGGCATGTACACCGCGAACACGATGGCCTCCGTCGCCGAGGCCCTCGGGCTCAGCCTGCCCGGATCGGCGGCGCCGCCGTCGGCCGACCGCCGCCGCGACTACTACGCCCACCGCTCCGGCGAGGCGGTCGTGAACCTGCTGCGCCAGGGCATCACGACCCGCGACATCCTCACGAAGGAGGCCTTCGAGAACGCGATCGCGCTGGCGATGGCCCTCGGCGGCTCCACCAACGTCGTGCTCCACCTCCTCGCGATCGCACGCGAGGCCGAGGTCGAGCTCAGCCTCCACGACTTCAACCGCATCGGCGACAAGGTGCCGCACGTGGCCGACATGAAGCCGTTCGGCAAGTACGTCATGAACGACGTCGACCGTCACGGCGGGATCCCGGTCATCATGAAGGCGATGCTCGACGAGGGCCTGCTCCACGGCGACGCGCTCACCGTGACCGGCAAAACGCTCGCCGAGAACCTCGCCGAACTCGATCCCGACCCGATCGACGGCACCGTCATCCACACGTTCGACGATCCGATCCACGCAACGGGCGGCATCACGATCCTCCACGGCACCATGGCGCCCGAGGGCGCGGTCGTGAAGACGGCCGGCTTCGACGCCGCGGTGTTCGAGGGCCCGGCCCGCGTGTTCGAGCGCGAGCGCGCCGCGATGGACGCCCTCGAAGCCGGAGAGATCGTCGCGGGCGACGTCGTGGTCATCCGCTACGAGGGCCCCAAGGGCGGACCCGGCATGCGCGAGATGCTCGCCATCACCGCCGCCATCAAGGGCGCGGGGCTCGGAAAAGATGTACTACTCTTGACGGACGGCAGATTCTCAGGCGGCACAACCGGCCTGTGCATCGGCCACATAGCACCCGAAGCGGTGGACGCTGGTCCCATCGCCTTCGTGCGCGATGGTGATCTGATACGGGTCGATATCGCGGCTCGCACTCTCGACCTACTCGTCGACGAGGCTGAGCTGAGCTCCCGCCGGGACGGCTGGGAGCCCCTTCCTCCGCGCTATACCCGTGGCGTCCTGGCCAAGTACTCGAAGCTCGTGCGCTCCGCTGCGGAGGGCGCGACGACAGGCTGAGGCCTTCCCGACTGCGTCATCTCCACCATTCGAGGTCCACTCATGTCATCCGACACATCTGCGGCCGTTCCCCGGCCGCCCGCCCGCGGATCCTCCGCCCCCGTGCTGACGGGAGCAGAGGCCGTCGTCCGTTCGCTCGAGCTGCTGGGGGTGACCGACGTCTTCGGTCTTCCCGGCGGCGCGATCCTCCCCGTCTACGACCCGCTCATGGACTCCTCGGCGCTGCGTCACGTGCTGGTGCGCCACGAGCAGGGCGCCGGTCATGCGGCCGAGGGCTATGCCGCCGCATCGAACAAGGTGGGCGTCGCGATCGCCACGAGCGGCCCCGGTGCCACCAACCTGGTGACGGCGATCGCCGACGCGTACATGGACTCCGTGCCGATCGTCTGCATCACCGGACAGGTCTTCTCGAACCTCATGGGAACGGACGCGTTCCAGGAGGCGGACATCGTGGGCATCACGATGCCGATCACGAAGCACTCGTTCCTGGTCAAGGACGCCGCCGACATCCCGGGCGCCATCGCGGCGGCCTATGAGATCGCCGGCACGGGGCGCCCGGGCCCGGTCCTCGTGGACATCACGAAGGACGCGCAGCAGGCCGAAGCGCCCTTCGTCTGGCCGCCGAAGATCGACCTCCCCGGCTACCGGCCCGTGACCAAGGCCCACGGCAAGCAGATCCAGGCCGCAGCCCAGCTGCTGGCGGGCGCGAGCAAGCCCGTGCTTTACGTCGGCGGCGGCGTCATCCGCTCCCAGGCGTCGGCCGAGCTGCTGGCGCTGGCCGAGGCGACCGGGGCGCCCGTCGTGACGACGCTCATGGCACGCGGCGCCTTCCCCGACTCCCACGCCCAGCACCTGGGCATGCCGGGCATGCACGGCACCGTGCCCGCGGTGCTGGCCCTGCAGGAGGCCGACCTCCTGGTGTCGCTCGGCGCGCGGTTCGACGATCGGGTGACCGGCAAGGCGGCGCTGTTCGCGCCGAACGCCAAGGTGGTGCACGTCGACATCGACCCCGCGGAGATCTCCAAGATCCGCAGCGCCGACGTCCCGATCGTGGGCGACCTGCGCGACGTGCTCGTCGACCTCGGCGCCGCGTTCCAGGCGGTCACCGGCGGCGCGCGGCCCGACATCACGGACTGGTGGGCGTTCCTCGACGGACTCCGCGACGAGTTCCCGCTCGGCTACGCCCAGCCCACCGACGGACTGCTGTCGCCCCAGTACGTGATCTCCCGCATCGGCGAGCTCACCGGCCCGGAGGGCGTCTACGCCGCCGGGGTCGGACAGCACCAGATGTGGGCGGCGCAGTTCATCAAGTACGAGCGTCCCAACGCCTGGCTGAACTCGGGCGGCGCCGGCACGATGGGCTACTCGGTCCCCGCCGCGATGGGCGCGAAGGTCGCCGAACCCGACCGGGTGGTGTGGGCGATCGACGGCGACGGCTGCTTCCAGATGACCAATCAGGAGCTCGCCACCTGCGTCATCAACAACATCCCGATCAAGGTCGCGATCATCAACAACTCGTCGCTGGGCATGGTGCGGCAGTGGCAGACCCTGTTCTACAACGGGCGCTACTCCAACACCGACCTCAACACGGGGCACGACACCATCCGCATCCCCGACTTCGTCAAGCTCGCCGAGGCCTACGGCTGCATGGCGCTGCGCGTGGAGAAGGAAGAGGACGTGGACGCCGCGATCCGCACGGCGCTGGAGACGAACGACCGCCCCGTGGTCATCGACTTCGTCGTCAGCGCCGACGCCATGGTGTGGCCGATGGTCCCGCAGGGCGTGAGCAACAGCTACATCCAGTACGCCCGCGATCACGCGCCGAAGTTCGACGAGGAGGCCTGAGATGAGTCGTCATGTCCTGAGTCTCCTCGTGGAGAACAAGCCGGGTCTGCTCACGCGCGTCGCCGGCCTGTTCGCGCGCCGCGGCTTCAACATCGAGTCGCTCGCGGTGGGCGTCACCGAAGTGCCGGGCCTGTCCCGCATCACGGTGGTCGTCGACGTCGAGGAGCTGCCGCTGGAGCAGGTGACCAAGCAGCTGAACAAGCTCATCAACGTCATCAAGATCGTCGAGCTCGACCCGAGCGCGTCGGTGCAGCGCGAGCACATGCTCATCAAGGTGCGCGCCGACAATCAGACCCGGTCGAACGTGATCGAGGTGGTGAACCTCTTCCGCGCGTCGATCGTCGACTACGCGACCGATGCCCTGGTGGTCGAGGTCACCGGCGATCGCGGCAAGATCGAGGCGATCCTGCGCGCGCTCGAGCCGTTCGGCATCAAGGAGCTGGCCCAGTCCGGTCTCCTCGCCATCGGCCGCGGCGGCAAGTCCATCACCGAGCGCGTCCTACGCGGCTAGACCCTTTCGCTTCGCGCTCACCGGTCGTTGAGCGGGCGAAGCGAGACGAAACGCAACGACCGACCTATCAAGGAGAAAGAATCCATGGCTGAGATCTTCTACGACTCGGACGCCGACCTCTCGATCATCCAGGGCAAGAAGGTGGCCATCGTCGGCTACGGCTCGCAGGGCCACGCGCACGCGCTGAACCTCCGCGACTCCGGTGTCGAGGTCGCCATCGCCCTGAAGGAGGGCTCGAAGTCCGCGCCGAAGGCGCAGGAGGAGGGCTTCGAGGTCAAGTCCGTCGCCGACGCGACCCAGTGGGCCGACCTCATCATGATCCTCGCGCCCGATCAGCACCAGCGGGGGATCTTCAGCGAGAGCATCGCGCCGAACCTCACCGCCGGCAAGACCCTCGCCTTCGCGCACGGCTTCAACGTCCGCTTCGGCTACATCGAGACCCCCGACGGCGTCGACGTGATCCTCGTCGCGCCCAAGGCTCCCGGCCACACCGTGCGCCGCGAGTTCGTCGCCGGCCGCGGCATCCCCGACATCATCGCCGTCGAGAAGGACGCGTCGGGCACGGCCTGGCAGACGGCCCTCTCGTACGCGAAGGCGATCGGCGGCACCCGCGCGGGCGTCATCAAGACCACCTTCACGGAGGAGACCGAGACCGATCTGTTCGGCGAGCAGGCGGTGCTGTGCGGCGGCGTCTCGCAGCTGGTCCAGTACGGCTTCGAGACCCTCACCGAGGCGGGCTACCAGCCGCAGATCGCCTACTTCGAGGTGCTGCACGAGCTCAAGCTCATCGTCGACCTCATGTGGGAGGGCGGCATCGCCAAGCAGCGCTGGTCGGTGTCCGACACCGCCGAGTACGGCGACTACGTGTCGGGTCCCCGCGTGATCGATCCCCACGTCAAGGAGAACATGCAGGGCGTGCTGGCCGACATCCAGTCGGGGGCCTTCGCGGAGCGCTTCATCTCCGACCAGGACGCCGGGGCGCCCGAGTTCCAGGAGCTCCGCGCCAAGGGCGCCGCGCACCCGATCGAGGCGGTCGGCAAGGAGCTGCGCGCGCTGTTCGCGTGGAAGCAGCAGGACGCCGACTACGTCGAGGGCTCGGCCGCCCGCTGACGGACGGCGCGTCGCGACGACGGCGCGCATCAGGCACTCGGCGCACCCGCCGAGCCGGCTTCACGCAAGCCAGGAGAGCCCGGCCCCTACGAGGGGTCGGGCTCTTCGCCTTCACTATCGTGGGAGCATGAGCCGCTCCGTCGCCGTCGAGATCGCCGTTCAGGACGTGGCCGGGGCGCGCGGCGCCCTGGCGTCCGGTGCCACCCGGCTGGAGCTCTGCCAGGCGCTGGCCGTCGGGGGTCTCACCCCGTCGCTCGGACTCCTCGAGGCGGTGCTGGAGGCGGTGGACCCCGCGGCGGTGAACGTCCTCGTGCGACCGCGCGGCGGCGGCTTCGTGTACTCGGACGAGGAGATCGGACTGGTCGCCGCCGACATCCGCGCGTGCGTCTCCCGCGGGGCGGGCGGCGTGGTCGTCGGGGCGCTCACGCCGGGAGGGCGCGCCGATGCGTCCGCGCTGGCACGCTGGCGCGAGGCGGCCGGCGAGGCCGCGCTCGTCTTCCATCGGGCGATCGATGCGGCAGATGATCCGCTGGCCGTGCTGAGCGACCTCCGCGGGGCCGGCGTGGACCGCGTTCTCACCTCCGGCGGTGCCGCGCGCTCGGTCGACGGCGTGGCGGCGCTCGCCTCACTGGTCGCCGCGTCGGACGGGATCGAGATCATGGCCGGTGGCGGCGTGCGCCCCGCCGACATCGGCGCTCTCGTCGCGTGCGGCGTCGACGCGGTGCACCTCTCGGCGCGCGCGGTGGGCGGGGCAGGTGCGCCGTCCGGGCCCGGAGGCGGAGCCGACGGTCACGACATCACCGATCTCGCGGTGGTCGGCGCCGCGGTGCGTGCCGCTGCGGCAGCCGTCGCGGCCGCGGACACGCCCGGTACGCTGAAGGCGTGAGCCGCGACGACGATGCCCTCTCCTGGGAGGGCGACGAGGACCCGACGCTCGACGTGGGAACCGCCCGGCGCGCGCCGGAGCGCGTCGCACCCGACCCCGCCGCCCCGGTGCTCCCCGACGGCTACACCGCCGTGGGCCGGGGGAGCAGCGAGGTCGTCCGACCCGAAGAGGCCGCCGCCGACGACGCCCAGGCCGACGCGGCGCAGATCGGGAACGTCGCGCTGGTCGCCCTCGGCATCCTGGGCGGGGTGTACCTGCTCTACACGATCGGCTGGATCATCGGCGGCCTGCGCCTCCAGGTCATCGCTCCGGCCCTGCTGGTGAGCCCCGTCGCCTACGTACCCGCCTTCTGGCTCGCCGTGCTCGCTCCGTTCCTCTGGTTCTCGACGACCCTCCTGCTCACGCGGGGTCGTCCGACGTGGCACCGGTTCGCGTGGCTCGCCGCCGGCGCGGTGCTCCTCGTGCCCTGGCCGTTCATCATGATCGGAGTGGTCGGACAATGAGCGCCTCCTCCGCTTCTGCCTCCCGAGCGATGCCGACGTGGCTCGTCGCCACCGTCGCGGGGGCCTTCGGCCTGTTCTACGCCTACGCGGTGTGGAACGCGGTCTCCTTCCTGGTCCAGCAGGCGTCGGGACCGCTCGGCCTCAACGGGCTGGGGTGGGGACTCCTGTTGTTCGCCGCCGTGTTCCCGATCCTCGTCTTCGCCGGTGCGCTGGCGCTGGGGATGCGGCGCCGAGTGGGGGAGTTCGCCCTGCTGCTGCTCGCCGGGATCGCGCTCGTGGCCGTCTTCTGGCTCAACGTGGTGGCCTATGCGCTGTCCAGCGGGGGAACGCTCCTCGGAAGCTGACGTCATGCGGTCGGTGGCCCCCCGCCGCGAGCGCTAGGCTGGTCAGGCCACGCCCCGACGGTGTGCGGCGAGGCATTCCATCACCGCTCCTCGCTCCCGCGACGCCCCTGAAGGTTGCCCAGCGTGTCCAAGCCCGTCGTGCTCATCGCCGAAGAACTCTCACCCGCCACGATCGACGCCCTCGGCCCGGACTTCGAGATCCGCCACGTCGACGGTGCAGACCGCGCAGCGCTCCTTCCGGCGCTGGCCGACGCGCACGCGGTGCTCATCCGCTCGGCGACGAAGATGGACGCCGAAGCCATCGCGGCCGCTCCGGTGCTGAAGGTCATCGCCCGCGCGGGCGTCGGCCTCGACAACGTCGACATCAAGGCCGCGACCACCGCCGGTGTCATGGTGGTGAACGCCCCGACGTCGAACATCATCTCGGCGGCCGAGCTCACCGTCGCGCACATCCTCGGCCTTGCCCGCCGCATCCCCGCGGCGCACGCGTCGCTGTCGGCCGGACAGTGGAAGCGCAGCGCCTACACCGGCGTCGAGCTGTTCGAGAAGACGCTCGGCATCATCGGCCTCGGCCGGATCGGCGCGCTGATCGCCGCCCGCCTCCAGGCCTTCGGCATGAACGTCGTCGCGTACGACCCCTATGTCACAAGCGCACGCGCCCAGCAGCTCGGCGTGCAGCTGCTCACCCTCGACGAGCTCCTCGAGCAGAGCGACTTCGTCACGATCCACATGCCCAAGACACCCGAGACCACCGGGATGATCTCCACCGACCAGTTCCGTCGCATGAAGCCGTCGGCGTACGTGGTCAACGTCGCCCGCGGCGGCCTCATCGACGAGGTCGCGCTGCACGCCGCCCTGACGACCGGTGAGATCGCCGGCGCCGGCCTCGACGTCTTCAGCTCGGAGCCGCCGGCGCAGGACGGGCCGGCCTTCCCGCTGCTGGAACTCCCGAACGTGCTCGTCACCCCGCACCTGGGCGCCTCGACCGATGAGGCGCAGGAGAAGGCCGGCGTCTCGGTCGCCAAGTCGGTGCGACTCGCCCTGGGCGGAGAGCTCGTGCCCGACGCGGTGAACGTCGCCGGCGGCATCATCGACCCCTACGTGCGCCCGGGCATCCCGCTCGTCGAGAAGCTCGGCCAGATCTTCTCCGCGCTCGCGCACTCGCCCCTCACCAGCCTCGACGTCGAGGTGCACGGCGAGCTCAGCCAGTACGACGTGAAGGTGCTCAAGCTCGCCGCGCTCAAGGGCGTCTTCACGAACGTCGTCAGCGAGACGGTCTCGTACGTCAACGCGCCGCTGCTCGCCGAGCAGCGCGGCATCGAGGCGCGCCTGCTCGTCGACGACCAGTCCGAGGAGTACCGCAACGTCATCACGCTGCGCGGTGCGCTCTCCGACGGGTCGCAGCTGTCGGTTTCGGGCACGCTGACGGGCACGAAGCAGACCGAGAAGCTCGTCGGCATCAACGGCTACGCGCTCGAGCTGCCGATCGAGAAGCATCACATCGTGATGCTCTACACCGATCGCCCGGGCATCGTGGCCGTGTACGGCCAGAAGTTCGGCGAGGCGGGCATCAACATCGCGGGGATGCAGATCGCGCGCACGCAGGCGGGCGGCCAGGCGCTCTCGGTGCTCACGGTCGACTCGCCCGTGGCCGACGAGCTCCTCGACGAGGTGCGCTCGGCGATCCACGCCGACCTCTTCCGGCAGATCGAGATCACCGAGTCCTGACCCCCGCCGGCGTGCCGCCGGCGCGTGCGTCAGGCGCGTGTCGCGCGTTCGACGAGTGCGATGAGGGCGTCCATGTCGGCGCCCTGGGGGACCGGGCCGGGGACCGCGCCCTGGTCGAGGCTGTTGTTGAAGTAGAGGCCGTCGCTGACGAGCAGCACGAGCTGGAGCGCGGTCTCGTCGCGGGTGTGCGGCCGCAGCGCGTCCTCCCACTGCTGGCGGACGCGCCGGAGCGCGTGGGCGGCGTCGACGCTGCCGCCCTGCGCCAGCTTCGACCCGGCGATGAGCGCGCGGTCGACGGGGGAGTCGTTCATCACCGACGTCCGCACGAACGCCGCGACGAGGCCCGCGGGATCGGCCCGCATCTCCTCGACGTCGTCGCGGACGAGCGCCTCCATGCGCTCCAGCAGCGCGGACTCCAGTGCCTCCTTCGAGGCGTAGTGATAGAGGAGACCGCCCTTGGAGACTCCGGCGGCGCGCGCGGTGGCATCCATCGTGGCCGCGCGCTCGCCCTCGGCGATGAGGAGCGCCTCGAAGGCGTCGAGGACGCTCTCTCGGGCGCGGGGCGGGCGGCTCATGGTTCCGATCGTATCGACGCGACAGGACGTGACCTGATACTATACCGGCTGGACGGTATAGAAAATGACACTGACAGAAGAGATCACCCTGGCCGACGCGGCGGGACGACGGGTCGGCTGGCGCGGCTGGGCGGCCCTGGTCGTCCTCATGCTCCCCGTGCTGCTCGTCTCGGTCGACAACACCGTGCTGAGCTTCGCCCTGCCCGACATCGCCCTCGATCTGGCCCCCACGAGCACCCAGCAGCTGTGGATCATCGACGCGTACCCCCTCGTGCTCGCCGGGCTGCTGGTCACCATGGGCACGCTCGGCGACCGGTTCGGCCGGCGACGGATGCTCCTCATCGGGGCGGTCGGCTTCGCGGCGGTCTCGGTCCTCGCCGCGTTCGCGCCGTCGGCCGCGCTGCTGATCGCCGCCCGGGCGGGGATGGGCGTGTTCGGCGCGATGCTCATGCCGTCGACGCTCTCGCTGCTGCGCAGCATCTTCACCCACCGCGACCAGCGGCGCCTCGCGATCGCCGTCTGGGCGTCGATGTTCTCCGCCGGCGCCGCCCTCGGGCCGATCGTCGGCGGGATCCTGCTCGAGCACTTCGCCTGGGGCTCGGTCTTCCTGATGTCGGTGCCCGTGCTCGTGCCGCTGCTGATCCTCGCGCCGATCCTCGTCCCCGAGAGCCGCGACCCCGACCCGGGCCGCATCGATCCGCTGAGCATCGCCTACTCGATGCTGACGATGGTCCCGGTCGTCTACGCGATCAAGGAGCTCGCGGTGCACGGGCCGGGCTGGCTGCCGGTGGGGCTCACCGCGCTCGGAGCGGCGTTCGGCGTGCTGTTCGTCCGGCGTCAGCTCGCCGCTCCGGCGCCGATGCTCGACATGCGCCTCTTCGCGCGGGGGACCTTCAGCGGTGCGCTGCTGGTGAACCTCCTCAGCGTGATCGCACTCGTGGGCTTTCTCTACTTCGTCGCCCAGCACCTGCAGCTGATCGTGGGACTCGCGCCGATGCAGGCGGGCCTCGCGCTCGTGCCCGGGATGCTGGCGATGATCGTGGCCGGGCTGCTCGTCGTGCCGGTCGCCCGCCGTGCCGCGCCGCGGATCGTGGTGCCGGTGGCGCTGGGATTCTCCGTCACCGCCTACCTGCTGGTGCCGATCGCCGTGGGCGACGGCGCGCTGGGGATGCTCGTCGGCGCCTTCACCCTCCTCGGCGTCGGCATCGGTGCGGCGGAGACCGTCTCCAACGACCTCATCCTCGCGAGCGCACCGCCCGCCAAGGCGGGCGCCGCCAGCGCGGTGTCCGAGACGGCCTATGAGCTCGGCGCCGTGCTCGGCACCGCTGTCCTCGGCGGGATCCTGACGGCCGCCTACCGTGCGGGCATCGTGATCCCCGCCGGCGTGGACGCGGCGGCGGCCGCCGCGGCCCGCGAGACCCTCGCGGGCGCCGTGGCCGCCTCGGCGACGCTCGATCCGGCCACCGGCGAGGCGCTGCGTCTCGCCGCGGCGCACGCCTTCGACGCGGGCGTCGGCATCACCGCCGTGATCGGGGCCGTGCTCGTCGGCGTCGCGGCGGTGATCGCGGCCACTACGCTGGGAGGCACCCGCACCGCGCCGGCCCTGCACTGAGCGCCTCCCGGCGGGATCGCCCAGCACGAGGAGAGCAATGTCGCGCGCGACCACCGATCGGACCTACCGCCTGGCCGTGATCCCGGGCGACGGGATCGGCCCCGAGGTCATCGCCGAGGCGGAGAAGGTGCTCGATGCCGTCACGGCCACGGCGGGGATCGCCTTCGAGAAGACACGGTTCTCGCTCGGCGCCGCTCGCTACCTCGAGACCGGCGACACGCTGACCGACGAAGACCTGGCGGCCATCGCGGGTCACGATGCGATCCTGCTCGGCGCGGTCGGCGGGGTGCCGGGCGACCCGCGTCTCGCGCACGCGAACATCGAGCGCGGTCTCCTGCTGAAGCTCCGCTTCGCGCTGGACCACTACGTCAACCTGCGGCCGTCGAAGCTGTACCCGGGTGTCCCCGGGCCGCTGAGCGCCCCGGGCGACATCGACTTCGTGGTGGTGCGAGAGGGCACCGAGGGCCCGTACGTCGGCAACGGCGGCTCGATCCGCACCGGCACCCCTCACGAGGTCGCCAACGAGACGAGCGTCAACACCGCCTACGGCATCGAGCGCGTCGTCCGGTTCGCCTTCTCCCAGGCGCAGCGCCGCCGCGGCAGGCTCACCCTCGTGCACAAGACCAACGTCCTCGTCCATGCGGGCGGGATGTGGAAGCGGATCGTCGATGCCGTGGCATCGGAGCACCCCGACGTCGCCGTAGACTATCTGCACGTCGACGCGGCGACGATCTTCCTGGTCACGAACCCGGGCCGCTTCGACGTGATCGTCACCGACAACCTCTTCGGCGACATCCTCACCGACTTGGCCGGCGCCGTCACCGGAGGCATCGGTCTCGCCGCATCGGGGAACATCAACCCCGACGGCGCGTTCCCCTCGATGTTCGAGCCCGTGCACGGCTCGGCGCCGGACATCGCAGGCCAGCAGAAGGCCGACCCCACGGCGGCCATCCTCTCCACGGCGCTGCTGCTCGATCACCTCGGGCTCGGCGACCAGGCCCGGCGCGTCACCCGCGCGGTCGAGGAGGACATCGCCGCGCGGGGCGCCACCGCCCGCACGACCGCGCAGATCGGCGACGCGATCGTCGCACGACTCCAGGCGTAACCTGGAGTCGCGCCCCGCATCCGTCGACGCCGCGCATGGAACAGGACAGATCATGACCCTCATCGACCCCGAGACCACGACCGCCCCGCTGGCGTTCGCCGTCACCCGCAACCTCGCCGCCAAGTCGGCCGCCGAGCGCGAGGAGCTCCTGCGCGATCCGGTCTTCGGCACGACCTTCACCGACCACATGGTCGACATCTGCTGGTCGGCGCGAGGCGGCTGGCACCGGCCGCGCGTGCAGCCGTACGGCCCGATCTCGCTCGACCCGGCAGCCGCCGTGCTCCACTACGGCCAGGAGATCTTCGAGGGCATCAAGGCCTATCGTCACGCCGACGGCTCGATCCACACCTTCCGGCCCGACCAGAACGGCGCCCGACTCCAGCGCAGCGCGCGCCGGCTGGCCCTTCCGGAGCTTCCGGTCGAGTACTTCATCCAGTCGATCCGCGAGCTCATCGCCGTCGACGGCGACTGGGTGCCCTCCGGCGCGGACCAGAGCCTCTACCTGCGTCCGTTCATGTTCGCCAAAGAGGCCTTCCTCGGCGTGCGACCGGCCGCCAAGGTCGCCTACTACCTCATCGCCAGCCCCGTCGCCGCGTACTTCAAGGGCGGCGCCAAGCCGGTGTCGATCTGGCTGAGCGAGGACTACTCGCGCGCCGGCAAGGGCGGTACGGGAGCCGCCAAGACCGGCGGCAACTACGCGGCCAGCCTCCTGCCGCAGGCCCAGGCGTACGAGCAGGGCTGCGACCAGGTGGTCTTCCTCGATCAGGACGGCAACGTCGAGGAGCTCGGCGGCATGAACATCGTGTTCGTCTACAAGGACGGCACCATCGTCACCCCGCAGTCGGACTCGATCCTCGAGGGGATCACCCGCGACTCTCTCCTGCAGCTGGCGCGTGACCGCGGGCACACCGTGGAGCAGCGGAGCGTGTCGCTGCAGGAGTGGCGCGACGGCGTCGCCTCCGGCGACATCGTCGAGGTCTTCGCGTGCGGCACCGCCGCCGTCGTCGCCCCGATCGGGACGCTGAAGGCCCAGGGCTTCGAGGACACGCAGCCCGTGGGCTCGCTCGCGCTGGAGCTGCGTCAGCACCTCACCGACATCCAGTACGGCCGGGCAGAGGACACGCACGGCTGGCTCCTCCGCCTCGACGACGCCGAGTCCGCCCGATGAAGGTCGCGCGCTTCCGTCACGACGAGGTCATCCGCTTCGGGATCGTCGACGGCGCGGACCTCGTGGTGCTCGCCGGTGATCCGCTGTTCGCCGGGTTCGACACGACGGGAGAGCGGGTGCCGCTCGCCGACGCCGTGCTGCTTGCCCCCGTGATCCCTCGCTCCAAGGTCGTCTGCGTAGGCAAGAACTATCGCGACCACGCCGCGGAGATGGGGGGCGAGGCACCGGCCGAGCCGCTGCTGTTCCTCAAGCCCAACACGTCCGTGATCGGGCCGGGCGATGTCATCGTGCGTCCCCGCCAGTCCGAGCGCACCGACTTCGAGGGAGAGCTCGCCGTCGTCATCGGCCGGGTCGCGAAGGACGTTTCCGCGGAGAAGGCCGACGAGTACGTCTTCGGCTACACGGTGGCCAACGACGTCACCGCGCGCGACCTGCAGCGCTCCGACGGGCAGTGGTCGCGGGCGAAGGGCTTCGACACGTTCTGCCCGCTCGGCCCGGTCATCGAGACCGAGTTCGACCTCGACGGCGGGGCGAGGATCGTCTCGCGCGTCAACGGCGAGGTGCGTCAGGACGGCCCGATCAGCGACATGGTCCACTCCGTCGCCGACATCGTCGCCTACGCGTCGGCGGCCTTCACGCTCCTTCCGGGCGACGTGATCCTCACCGGCACACCCGCCGGCATCGGGCCGTTCGTCGCCGGCGACACCGTCGAGGTCGAGATCACGGGCATCGGCGTGCTGCGCAACACTGCGCGCGATGCCTGAGGCGCGGACCGACGAGCTCGTCGCGCTCTCGCCCGACGACGTCGCCGCCATCCAGCGCCGGACGGTCCGCGTGCTCGCGGCCGGACAGGTGCTCGGCGGCATCGCCTTCGGCGCCACGGTGTCCCTCGGTGCGCTCCTGGCCGCGGACATCTCGGGGCAGGCCTCGCTGTCGGGACTCGCGACCGCCTCGGTGACGCTCGGCGCCGCGCTGTGCGCGATCCCGCTCGCGCGTCTGGCGGCACGCACCGGCCGCCGTCGCGCCCTCACCCTCGGGAACCTGTTCGCGCTCGTCGGAATCGCGGTGGTCATCGCCGCCGCCGCGGCGCGCGTGTTCCCGCTGCTGCTGCTCGGCGTGATCCTCATCGGCGCCGGCAACGCGGGCAACCTGCAGTCGCGCTTCGCCGCGACCGACCTCGCCCCGACCACGCGGCGGGCGCGCGACCTCGGCACGGTCGTGTGGGCGACCACGGTCGGAGGCGTGGTCGGCCCGTTGCTCCTGACCCCCGGAGAGGCGGTCGGGCAGGCGATCGGGATGCCTCCGCTGACGGGTGCGTACGCGTTCTCGATCGTGGCGCAGCTGTGCGCGTTCGTGCTCTACGTCGTCGCGCTCCGGCCCGACCCGCTCCTCACGGCGCAGCGGGTGGCGCGGGGCGGCGGAGCGGCGGCGGGGACCCTGATCGACGTCGACCGCCCGCGCGTCGCCCGGTACGCCGTTTTCGCGGTGACGGGCTCGCACGTGGTGATGGCCTCCGTCATGGCCATGACCCCGGTGCACCTCGCCCATCTCGCCCCCGGAGAGGTGACGCTCGTCGTCGGGGTCACCATCGCGCTCCACGTCTTCGGCATGTACGGCCTCTCTCCGGTGTTCGGCTTCCTCGCCGACCGGACCGGGCGCATCCGGGTGATCCTGCTCGGTCAGGCGCTCCTCGCCGCCGCGCTCGTCGTCGCGGCCGTGTCGCCGGAGGATCAGTGGGCCGTGCTCGTGGCGCTGCTCCTCCTCGGCCTCGGCTGGAGCGCGGCGACGGTCGCCGGCGCGGCCCTGCTCACCGAGAGCACCGAGACGGCGCGCCGACCTCGCCGCCAGGGGCTCAGCGACACGATCATGACGCTCAGCGCCGCTGCGGGCGCGGTGCTCGCCGGCGTGGTGCTGAGCTGGATCGGCTACGGCGGCCTGGCGCTGACGGCGCTCGCGATCGTCGTCGCGGTGACGGTGCTGTCGCCGTTCGCCCGGCGCTGACCGGCCGTCAGCGGCCGAGAGCGCGGGCCGCGCGATCGACGTCGTCCTCGTCGTTGAAGATGTGGAAGGCGAGGCGGGCACGGCCGTTTCGGCCCGAGGCCGCGATCCCGGCGGCCGTCAGTCGCGCGAGATCGTCTCCGTCGGCGTCCGGCCAGCTCACGATCGCGCTCGGGCGGGCCGACGGCGCGGCGGGACGGTCGCAGCGCTCACGGAAGGCGGCGGCGAGGGCCGTCGTGTGCGACGCGATCGCCGGCATGTGCGCGTCGGCGAAGGCCCGGAGTGCGGGCTCCGCACCGAGGAACGCCTGCCACGCGGGGGACACGTCGAAGCGCCGCGCGTCCTCCGCGAGCACAGCGTTTCCGCCGTAGCACGATGCCCACGGGTCATGGCCTGCATACCAGCCCGCGTGGATCGGCCGGACGGTCTGTGCGTACTCCGCCGAGATCGCGAGGAACGCCACGCCGCGCGGGGCGCAGAGCCACTTGTAGGCGTGGCAGACGACGGCGTCGAAGAGCTCGCCGGCCACCGGCATCCATCCCGCGGCCTGCGTGACGTCGCAGAGCGTGCGCGCACCGTGCGCCCGGGCCGCGGCGGCGATCGCCGCTCCGTCGGCGACGGTCCCGCAGGCGGACTGCACGAGCGAGAAGACGACCAGATCCGTCTTCGGCCCGACGGCGTCCGCCAGGTCGGACAGCGGGGCGGTGCGCACGGTGATCCCTCGGCCGGCGTGCATGAACGGCAGCACGATCGAGGAGAACTCGTCGGCCGCGCAGAGCACCTCGGCCCCGTCGGGGAGCGACGCGGCGAGCAGGCCGGCCATGACCGAGGTCTGCGATCCGATCGCGACGCGTTCCGCCGCCACTCCGAGCAGCCGCGCCGCGTACGACCGGCTCGCCTCGGCGGCGCGCGTGTACCTCCCGAGGTCGGGCCACCGGACGAGGTCGGCGGCGACCGCCGCCCGGGTCGAGACCATGGGCAGTCCCGCGGTGCACGCAGCCAGATAGCCCGCGCCGTCGGTGAACTCGGCGCGAAGGGCGGCCGAGGCGGACGGGGTGGTGCCGAGCAGGGTGGCGGGCATGGCATCCACTTTCGCGGGCGAGCACTCATTCGTCTACGGCAGGTATTGCATCATTCACATGAGGAATGGTTATGTGTCTCGGTGACCGACGACGCAGCCGACTTCGACATCCACGCAGTGCGCATCGCCAAGGCGGTGGCCGACGCGGGGTCGCTGACAGGCGCAGCGAAGCTCCTCGGATACAGCCAGCCCGCCATCAGCCAGCAGGTGCGCCGCCTCGAGGCCCGCCTCGGGCTCCCGATCGTGGAGCGGGTCGGCAGGCGCGTGCGCCTGACGCAGGCGGGCCGCGTCCTCGCCCGCCACGCGCCGGCGGTGACGACCGCGCTCGATGCGGCCGCGGGGGAGCTCGCCGCGCTGCGCGGCCTGCGCGCCGCAACGGTGCGGCTGGTCGGGTTCCCGTCCGCCACGCCGACGATCCTGCCCCGGGTGCTCGCGCGGATCGCGGAGGCCGAGCCCGGGATCACGGTCACCTATGTCGAGGCCGAGCCGCCCGAGGCGGTCGCCGCCGTCCGCGAGGACCGCGCGGACATCGCGCTCACCTTCGCCTACCCCGGCGACCGCGCCGACCCCCATCGCGAGAGCGCCCGCGGTCTCGCCGTCCGCCGGGTGGGGCGGGACGATCTGCTCGTCGTGCTCCCCGCCGGTCACCCCGCCGCCGGGGGAGCGGTCGTCGATGCGGCCGCTCTGGCCGACGAGAACTGGATCGCGGGATGTCCGCGGTGCCGCGGCCACCTCCTGGAGCTCTGCGAGCGCGCCGGGTTCACCCCGCGCATCGGTTTCGAGACCGACAACGTCGTGGCGGTGGAGGGCCTGGTCGCCCAGGGGATCGGGGTGGCGATGCTCCCGTCGCTGGGCGTCGCATCGTTCCCCGTGCTGCCGGGGGTGGTCACCCGCCGCCTGCCGCGCGGGGAGGAGCGGGCCATCCACCTGGTGACCGCGCGCGGCGCCGAGCGGATCCCTGCCGTGGCCGCTGTGCTCGCGATGCTCGAGCGCGCCGTCGCCGAGTCGACGGCCGCCGCCACGAAGGAGACGGCCGCCGCCACGAAGTCGACCGCCGCCGCGAACTAGACTGGGCAGGATGTCTGCCGCGATCGATCCCCGCACCACCACCGCCTCCGGAACCGACGTCCGCGTCCGGTTCTGCCCGTCGCCGACGGGTCTGCCGCACGTCGGCATGGTCCGCACGGCGCTCTACAATTGGGCGTACGCCCGCCACACGGGCGGCAAGCTGATCTTCCGCGTGGAGGACACCGACGCCGCGCGGGACAGCGAGGAGAGCTATCGCCAGCTGGTCGATGCGCTCACCTGGCTGAAGATCGACTGGGACGAGGGTGTGGAGAAGGGCGGACCGCACGGGCCGTACCGGCAGTCGCAGCGCTCGGACATCTACGCGGACGTGCTGCAGCGCCTGATCGACAGCGGAGCGGTCTACGAGTCCTACTCGACCGCCGAGGAGATCGACGCCCGCAACACGGCGAACGGTCGCGCCACGCAGCTCGGCTACGACAACCACGACCGGCACCTGACCGACGAGGAGAAGGCGGCGTTCCGCGCGGAGGGACGCGAGCCTGCCTGGCGTCTGCGCGTTCCGGACCACGACCTCACCTATGTCGACCTGATCCGCGGCGAAGTGACCTTCCCCGCCGGCTCGTTCCCCGACTTCGTGGTCGTGCGCGCGGGCGGTCAGGCGCTGTACACCTTCACCAACCCGGTCGACGACGCCCTCATGGGCATCACGCACGTCATCCGCGGCGAGGACCTGATGCCGTCCACCGCGCGCCAGCTCGCCCTCTACGCGGCGCTCATCGACGCCGGCGTCACGCCGTTCGTGCCGCGCTTCGGCCACATGCCGCTCGTGCTCGGCGAGACCGGCAACAAGAAGCTCTCCAAGCGCGACCCGCAGGCCGATCTCTTCCTGCAGCGCGAGAAGGGCTTCATCCACGAGGGACTGCTGAACTACCTCGCCCTTCTCGGCTGGTCGATCGCGGCCGACCGCGACGTGTTCTCGCTCGACGAGTTCATCGCCGCCTTCGACATCGCCGACGTCAACCCGAACCCGGCCCGCTTCGACCAGAAGAAGGCCGAGTCGATCAACGGCGACCACATCCGGATGCTCGAGCCCGGCGACTTCGCCGCCCGTCTGGTGCCGTACCTCGCCGCCGCCGGGCTGGTTTCCGAGCCGCCGACGGCGCAGCAGCAGCAGATCCTGGATGCCGCCGCGCCGCTCGTGCAGGAGCGCATGCAGCTGCTGGGGGAGGCCCCGGGGCTCCTCGGCTTCCTCTTCCGCGATGAGGTCGTGTACGACGAGGACGCGCTCAAGAGCCTCCCCGCGAACGCCGGCGAGGTGCTCACGGCCTCGGTCGCCGCACTCGAGGCGCTGCCGGAGGAGTCGTTCACGGCGGCCTCCGTGCAGGACGCGCTGTCGGCCGCCCTGATCGACGGCCTGGGATTGAAGCCGCGCGTCGCCTACGGTCCGCTCCGTGTCGCGGTCAGCGGCCGGCGGGTGTCGCCGCCGCTGTTCGAGTCGATGGAGCTCCTCGGTCGTGCCGAATCCCTCCGCCGCCTGGACGCCCTGCGCGAGCGACTCGCCTGAGTCCGCGGCGCGGGCAGGCGCGCCACGCCCGGAGCCCGGCTGGTTTGGAGAGGCCCTCCGCGTCAGGTAGACTCGATCCTCGGTGCGACTCCGGTCGTAAAGCCCTTGGGGTATGGTGTAATTGGCAACACGGCTGATTCTGGTTCAGTTGTTCTTGGTTCGAGTCCAGGTACCCCAGCAAGGAAAACCCCCGCTCAGGCGGGGGTTTTGCATTGCGGTCGGTGCCCCTCGGGGACCCGGCGTTTCGCGGCGCGAGCGTCAGGACATCGCGTCGCCGATGTAGGAGTACTTGAGGAACACCTCGGATGCCCAGCCGGCTTCGTCGAGCACGCCCTGCACGGCGGTCATCATGTACTTCGAGTCCCAGCCCATGTAGAGGTACTGGCCCTCGGCGATCTCGTCCCACTGCCCGTTCCACGCCATCGCGGGATACAGCGGCCCGCCGCGGCGTGCGCTGAAGTCGATCACGCTCTGGCGCGAGTCTGCCCACAGGCGCTTGAACACGCGGTTGAAGAGGTAGCGGACGTCCTTGACCTCCCAGTGCTCGCCGCGGAACTCGACGTAGTCGAACTCGCGCTGCCATCCTCTCGGCCAGCCGCGCCGCTTCTTGGCGTCGAGGATGGGGGTGAGGTTGTCGTCGTCGATGCCCACGACGGCGGGGCGCTCCCACACCTCGACGAACCGTGCCGTGAGCCGCTCGGTGCGTGCGGCGATGTCCGCCGTTCCCCAGGCCTGGGCGTCGGCCAGCTCCCGGGTGGGGACGATGGCGCTCTCGGCGTAGATCGGCCGCTTCGCGGGGAACGGGGCGTCGAAGGCGCGGTCCGCCAGTTCGGCCTCCAGCAGCGTGAGGTTGCCGAGCGTCTGTGCGAGCGCGCGGTGGGCGTTCTGCTCGTCGTCGGAGTACTCCGCCCAGCGGCGGACTCCGTCGCCGCTCCAGTCGTCGCCGGGAGCGAGCGGCACGACGTGCTCGAGATCGAGGCCGTCGTGCGCATCCACCCCCGCGAGGCGCCCGAGCACGTAGGACGCGTGGGGGAGGTCGCCGTACTTCAGGCCCACTCGCGCGCGCTCGTCCGACGGGGTGATGCGGGCGATGGCCAGGACGAGCGCGTCACGCCCCTCGTCGGCAGCGCGGCACAGGCGTGCGACGAGGCGGTCGTTGGGCAGGCCCACCACCTTGCGGCGCAGGAGGAGGGACTGCAGGTGCTCGAGGGAGGCGATGAGCTCGTCGACGCCCAGCGCCCCGTGCAGGTGATCGCGGTACAGGCGCATGACGAGGGGATACATGCCGCGGCCGAAGGTGTTGAGGTAGGCGATCTGCCGGCCGATCGCGGGGTCGGGCGTGCGCGCCGGGTCCAGCAGCGTGCGGTAGATCTCCGACAGCTCGCGCCACTGCGCGGCGTGCGCGCGCAGCGTCTCGATCCCGAGCCGGGGGAACTCGTGCCGGAAGGCGTCGTAGACGCCCCGCTCCCCGACGACGGTCACCTCCCGACCTGTCAGCATCACGAGGTAGTGCCGCCAGAACGAGCCGATCTGCTCGCCGGTGTTCTGCTCGATCGGCAGCCAGTACTCGTTCTCGATCTCGGTCTGCTCGGCGTGCGAGAGCCCCATCAGCACGTAGTTGTGGATGAGCTCGTGGTCGCGCAGCGGCTCGCCCGTGGAGTTCAGGCTCTCGAAGATCTGCTGCGCGTTCGCCTCGCCGCCGAGCGTGATCGAGACGTGCTCGAGCTTCTGCAGACCCCGCCAGATGTGCGCGGCCTCGTCGGGGCGGATCTGACTGCGGAAGAACGCGTAGTTGTCGTCGAACCGCGACTCGCGGGTCTCGTCACCCGCCGACCGCCGGTCGAGCACCACGCTCTCGAACACGTCCGCCCAGGCGCGGTGCGGCCGGAGCTTCGTGCGGGCCGGGTCGTCGGCGCGCACGAGCACGCGGGCGAGCTCCGCCGCGAGCTCCGGGTCGGAGGCGGCCAGGGTGTGGTGCAGGGCGGCGACCAGCAGCATCAGGGTCGTGATGCGCTGCTGACCGTCGATGAGCACGAGATGGGCATCCTCGGCATCGGCGGTCGAGGCCGTGGAGAGGATGGAGCCGATGAAGTGGGTGTGCCCGTCGTCGGTGTCGGCGACGGCGCGGATGTCGCCCAGCAGCTGCTCGCACCCGCCGATGTCCCACCGGTACTGGCGCTGGTACACGGGCACGACGATGGTGGTGTCGGATGCCGAGAGCCAGCCGATCGTGTTGACGGCGGTCGCATCGACATTCGTGGCAGTGCTCATGTTCTCCGTATCGCTCCTCGGAACCCCCGACGAGTCTAATCGGCCGCTCAGATCGCCTCTGTAGGCTTGCCTAAGTCGGACCTGTAAAAACTTCGCTGGTCCGCGGAAAGGGCATGATTCGTCATGGGTTACATCAAGAGCGCTGCTCTGGAGGAGACGGGATACGTCGTCCTCGACCGCTACAACAAGCAGATCGACCCCAAGGAGTGGCTCGACGTCGAGTACGTCGACTGGAAGTCCTCGGGTGACACGCGCTTCGCGCCGCTGGCCTCGGCCAAGGGCGAGATCGAGTGCAACGGCTTCTGGAACCACAAGCCGCCGCGCACCGACAAGGACGGCGTGTGGATCGACTCGCAGACTGCGATCGCGCCGACGCTCACCGAGCGCGCCCTCGAGCCCGGCGCGAACGTCGGCCGCTGCCGCATCATCGAGCTCCAGCCGAACACGTACGCCGACTGCCTGTACAACCTGCACCAGGACGACAACAACCGCCTCAACCCCGACGGCACGGGCTGGGTGGTCCGCAGCTTCTTCAACCTCACCGACGACAAGGACAGCTTCTTCGTCCTGCGTGAGAACCGCACCGATCCGAGCGAGGAGACGCGCATCGCCCTCCCGGCCGGCGCGCAGCTCATCATCGACACGCAGCGCCTGTGGCACGCCGCCACGCACTACGGCGACTCGCCGCGCTACTGCCTCATCACGTCGTGGACGAGCGGTCCGGAGCTCGACGCGTACATCGAGAAGTACAACGGCGTGAACCGCGTCGAGAGCTTCCCGGTCGACCAGGAGACGCTGGACGCCGGTCAGGCCGAGCAGGCGCGCCGTCTCGCAGCCCGTGCGGCGGCCCTCGCCGCCCGCGGTCAGAAGGAAGTGACGGTGATGAGCGAGGCCTGAGCCTCGATCCACCGGACGAAGGCCCCGACCTCACGGTCGGGGCCTTCGCTGTTGCGGGGGTCTGCCTCTAGGGGCGGATCACGCCGTCGCGAGCGCGGCGACCCGACCGCGGTGTGCGATCCGGTGACCGATCCAGAAACCGGCGGCGATGAGCGCCGCCAGGAGGACGCCGAGGAGCCAGGGCATCAGCGTCGGTGCAGCGCCGGTGGTCGCCGAGGCGAGCTCCCCGGTGCCCGCGGCGATCTGACCGTTGCCGTCGGCGAGGGAGGCGCTGCCTGTCGCGAGCTCACCCGAGCCGTCTGCCAGCTGGGTTGATCCGTCGGCCACGGCGGCTGCGCCGGAGGAGAGGCGGGAGACGCCGTCGGCGAGGGACGACGCACCCTCCGACAGGGCGACCGTGCCGTCTGCCAGTTCCGATGCGCCTGTCGAGAGACGCGTCGCCCCCGCGCTCAGGGCGGAGGTTCCCGCACTCAGCGAGGTCGCGCCTTCGGCCAGCGTGCGCGTGCCCGAGGCCAGGCTGCCGGCGCCCGCGGAGAGGGTGCGGGTGCCGTCCGCCAGCGAGGCGGCGCCGCCGGCGAGCGTATCGCTGCCGTCCGCGAGCGCGCCCGCGCCGCCCGCGAGGCTGCGGGTCCCGCTCGCGAGGTCGCCGGCGCCGTCGGCGAGGGTGGTCGTCCCGGCGGCGAGCGCCGCCGCTCCGCCCGAGAGCTCCTTCGTGCCGTCGGAGAGCGCGCGTGCGCCGGTGCTCAGCGCGGACACGCCCTCGGCCAGGTCGGCGGCTCCCTGTGCGAGTGCGGGAGCGCCGCGGTCCGCGTCGGCCAGAGCGACGGTCCCGGGCCATCCGCGGGAGGAGTCGCCGTTGATGAGCGCGCTCACGCCCGCCTTGACCTGTGCGGCACCGCCGGAGGCCTGCATGAGTCCGTGAGCGAGCGCGGGAGCGCTCTTCGCGGGTGCGCCCAGCGCATCGACCTGCTGGTCGAGGCCGGCGGCGAGCTGTGCGAGCGGCTCGAGCGAGGGGTCGGACTGCGCGAGTCCCGCCAGCGCGTCCGCAAGGGTCTGCGCGTTGCCGGCCGCACCGTCGGCGAGGCCGGAGATCGCGGTCTGCGAGCCCGCGAGGGTCTGCACGTCGGCGGTCACCGTGCTCGACAGCAGGGCGGCGAAGTCGCTCGCGCCGCTGTAGACACCGCGGGCGTAGGTGTCGGCTCCGACCACCCCGGTGGCGAGCGCTGCGGTCTTCTGCGCGAGCGTCTCCGCTCCCGCGACCGCAGCGGCGGCGCCGGCGGCGAGGCTCTCGGCCCCGGCGGCGGCGCGCACCGCGCCGGCGGAGAGCGTGCCCGCTCCCGCCGCGAGCTGGGTCGCGCCACCGCTGACGCGGGCGGCGCCCGCGGCCGCGGCCGAGGCGCCGTCGGACACCTTGCCCGCGCCCGCGGCGATGTCGGCCGCGCCGCTGCGCACCCGCACCGCGCCGGATGCCGCGGAGGCGGCGCCCGCGGCGAGGCGGTCGGCCCCGGCGGCCGCCGATCCGGCGCCGGCGCTCAGCCGGCCGGCACCTGCGGCGGCCGATGCGGCGCCCTCGGTGAGCGTGGCGGCGCCGTCAGCGAGGGTCCGGGCCCCCGTGGACGCGCGCCCGGCGCCCGCGCTGAGATCGGAGGCGCCGTCCGCCGCCGCGACGGCGCCCGCGCCGAGCTCTTCCGCTCCCGCGGCCAGGTCGCCCGCGCCGCGCGCCAGGCGCGCTGCGCCGTCGGTGACCTGACGGGAGCCGTCGTCGGCCTGGCTGGCGCCGGCGTCCAGGCGCACCGCGCCGTCGGCGATCTTCCCGATGGTGGTGAAGTACAGGATCGTCATGGCGGCCAGCAGCACGCCGAGCACGATCACGGTGATGCGCATGCCCAGACCGTGGACGTGTGCAGGGGTTCTCGTCATTGAGGACTCCATCGTGAGGGCCTGCCGAGGGCAGGCGCGAGGACGCTCCAGGGGGACCCGTCGACGCCGGTCTTCGGGGGACCGGACTCCCGGTGAGCGTCGCTGCGCACCGTGGATGTGTCGTGAAGCGTGACGACGCTAACAGCCCGTCGGGGCGATGCCGGGGACGCCGGCGATGTTCTGCGCGGTGGCACCAAGTCTCACGCAAGGTGGCGCTGAGTGTCTTGTAGACCATTCACAAAACGAGCCCGGGGCGCACGCGAAGCGGGCCCACCCGGCGGCGACGTGCTGGCTGTTGTGATATGTGGGACTGTGTTGTAATGTGTGGCTTGTTCGAGGAGGACCACATGTACGCAACGGAGCGCCAGCAGCAGATCGAGCAGCTCATCGCCGCCGACGGTCGTGTCGCAGTGGTCGACCTCGCCGATCGCTTCGGGGTCACCACCGAGACCGTGCGCCGCGACCTCGCGCACCTCGAGCGCACCGGACTCGTGCGCCGGGTGCACGGCGGCGCCGTCAGCCGCTCCCGCGTCAGCACCGTCGAGTCCTCGTTCGCCGAGCGCGCCGGCGTGCGCAGCGGCGCCAAGCAGGCGATCGCGCAGGCCGCCGTGGAGCTACTCGGCTCCGGCCTCGACGGCGCCGTGTACCTCGACGCCGGCACGACAACCGCGGCGATCGCGCAGATCCTCGCCCGCGAGAGCCGGGTCGCCGGAGCTCTCGAAGTGGTGACCCACTCGATGACCGTCGCCCACACCCTCGCCGGGGTGCCGCACCTGGGGCTCACCGCCATCGGCGGGCGCGTCCGCGGACTCACGGCCGCTGCGGTCGGGGCGCAGACGGTCGAGGCCGTCTCGCGCCTGCGGCCGGACACGGCCTTCGTCGGCGTGAACGGCATCTCCGGTGCATTCGGTCTCAGCACTCCCGACCCCGACGAGGCCGCCGTCAAGCGCGCCATCGTCGCCGCAGCCCGCCGGATCGTCGTCGTCGCCGACGCGGAGAAGTTCGACGCCGAGCTGCTCGTGTCCTTCGCACCGCTGGCCGCCGTCGACGTGCTCATCACCGACGCCGCGCCGGACGGCGAACTCGCCCGCGCGCTGGACGAGGCCGATGTGGAGGTCCTCGTCGCATGATCGTCACCGTCACCACCAACCCGTCGCTCGATCGCACGATCAGCCTCGGCGAGCCGTTGCGCGTGGGCGAGGTGCAGGCGGCCATCGGCGGCCGGGAGGACGCCGGGGGCAAGGGCATCAACGTCGCCCGCGTGATCGCCGCCGCCGGCCACCCCACGGTGGCCGTGCTCCCGCTCGACGAGAGCGACCCGTTCGCCGCGGCGCTGCGCGGCGCGCGGCTTCCTGTCCGGACGGTCCGCGTCCACGGGCCCGCGCGCGCCAACATCACGATCGCCGATCCCGAGGGCGTCACGACCAAGCTCAACCTTCCGGGTATCGCGCTCACCGAGGCCGATGCCCAGGCTCTCACCGACGCGGTGGTCGAGACCTCGGGCGGGGCCGACTGGCTCGTGCTGGCGGGGTCGCTGGCGCCGGGACTGCCCGCCGACTACTACGTGCGCGTCATCCATGCCGTCCGCGACCGCTGGGGTGCCCACGCGCCGGCGATCGCGGTCGACACCTCGGGGCCGGCCCTGCACGCCGTCGTGTCCGACGGCGGCGCCGACCTCATCAAGCCCAACGAGGACGAGCTCGCCGAGCTCGCCGGCGTCGCCCTCGACCCCGGCGCGCCCCTGGCCGACGCCGTCCTGGCCGTGGCGCGTCGCCTCGTCCCCGGGCAGGTCCGTGCCGCCTTCGTCACGCTCGGCGGTGAGGGCGCGGTCCTCGTCACCGCGGACGGCGCGTGGCACGGCACGCCGCCCCCGATCCAGGTGCGCAGCACCGTGGGAGCGGGGGACAGCTCGCTGGCCGGCTTCCTGCTCGCCGTCGCCGCGGGCGCGGAGCCCGCCGACCGCGTGCGCGGCGGCATCCGCTACGGGTCCGCTGGCGCCTCGCTGCCGGGCACCCAGCCGCCCACCCCCGCAGACCTTCCCCCCGGCGACGTGCCGGTCCGTCCGCTCCTCACCTAAGACAAATCGACCACTGGAGGTCACCGTGTCAGAGATCATCACCGCGGCTCTCGTCAGTCTCGACGAGCCGCTCGGCGCAGACAAGCGCGCCGTCATCGACGCCCTCGCGGCGCGCGTCGCCGCGCAGGGGCGCGCCACCGACGCCGGCGCGCTGGCGCGAGACGCCTGGGCGCGAGAGGAGAAGGACGAGACCGGACTCCCCGGCGGCATCGCCATCCCCCACGCGAAGAGCGCGGCCGTCACCGAGGCGACCCTCGCCTTCGCGCGTCTGAAGCCGGGCGTCGACTTCGGCGCCCCCGACGGTCCGGCTGACCTCGTGTTCCTGATCGCGGCCCCCGACACCGCCGCGGAGGAGCACCTCGCCGTGCTGTCGAAGCTCGCGCGCAGCTTCATGCGCGACGACTTCACCGCGGGGCTCCGCTCGGCGAGCACCGCCGAGGAGATCGTCGCCCTCGTGCGCGCCGCCGTCTCTGACGCACCCCCGGCCGCGGCCGCGGCTCCCTCCGCGGCCGCTGCAGATGCGGCGCACCAGATCGACGGCCGTCCGGCCCGCATCGTCGCGGTCACGGCGTGCGCCACGGGGATCGCCCACACCTTCATGGCGGCCGACGCGCTGTCGGCCGCGGGCGCCAAGGAGGGCGTCGACCTGGTCGTCGAGCCCCAGGGCTCCAGCGGGTACAAGGCGATCGATCCCGCCATCATCGATCAGGCCGACGCGGTGATCTTCGCCGTGGACGTCGACGTGCGCGAGCAGCAGCGCTTCGCGGGCAAGCCCGTCGTCCGCTCGGGGGTGAAGCGAGGGATCGAGCAGCCCGCGCAGCTCATCGCCGAGGCGGTGGCGGCGGCGAAGAACCCCGGGGCGGCCCGCGTGAGCGCGGCCGCGGCGACCGGTGCGACCGCCACGGCGGCGCCGACCTCCCTCGGCGGGAGCGTCAAGCGGGCCCTCCTCACCGGTGTCAGCTACATGATCCCGTTCGTCGCCGGCGGCGGCCTCCTCATCGCCCTCGGCTTCCTCCTGGGCGGCTACGAGATCGCCTTCAACGCCGACGACGTCCTGGCGTCCTCGACCCTCTGGGCGCTCGGCGACAACTCGCTGGCCGTCTACCTGGGCGCCGTGGCGTTCAAGATCGGTGGCCTGTCCTTCGGCTTCCTCGTGCCGGCGCTGGCGGGCTACATCGCCTACGGCATGGCCGACCGCCCGGGCATCGCGCCCGGCTTCGTCGCCGGTGCGGTGGCCGCGTTCATGGGCGCCGGCTTCCTCGGCGGCATCGTCGGCGGTCTGCTCGCCGGTCTGGCCGCCTGGTGGCTCAACCGCCTCGAGGTCCCGCGCTGGCTGCGCGGCCTGATGCCGGTCGTCATCATCCCGCTCCTGGCCTCGATCTTCGCCTCGGGCCTGCTGCTGATGGTCCTCGGCGGCCCGATCGCGTGGCTCATGACGGTCCTCAACGACTGGCTCGGCAGCCTCACCGGCGCGGGCGTCGTGATCCTCGGCGTGATCCTCGGCCTCATGATGTGCTTCGACCTCGGCGGGCCCGTCAACAAGGTCGCGTACGGCTTCGCGACGGCGAACCTCGCCGCCGGGATCGCCGGCGACGAGCGCTACCTGCAGATCATGGCGGCGGTCATGGCTGCGGGCATGGTGCCGCCCCTCGCGATGGCGCTGGCCTCCACGGTGCTCGACCGGAAGCTGTTCACCGAGCCGGAGCGCGAGAACGGCAAGGCGGCCTGGCTGCTGGGGGCCGCCTTCATCTCGGAGGGCGCGATCCCGTTCGCCGCCGCCGACGTCCTGCGCGTGATCCCCGCGGCGATGGTGGGCGGCGCGGTCACCGGAGCACTGTCGATGGCGTTCGCCGTGACCTCCAAGGCCCCGCACGGCGGTGTGTTCGTGTTCTTCGCGATCGACAACTTCTGGCTGTGGGTGCTCTCGATCGCGATCGGCACCGTCGTCAGCGCCGTGCTCGTCGTGCTGCTCAAGCGCTTCGCGCACCGCCGCCCTGCCGCGGAGGTTATCGACGGGAATGCCGAGGTGCCGGCCACCGCCGTCACGGCATAGGCTCGTAGTCACCGATCCAAGGAGGAACACCATGGCAGAACGCACCGCCACCGTCGCGAGCAGCTCCGGGCTGCACGCCCGCCCCGCCAAGCTCTTCGTCCAGGCGGTCCAGGCGACCGGTGTGCCCGTGACGATCGCCGTGGAGGGCGGTCCCGACCTGAACGCCGGCAGCATCCTGACGCTGATGGGCCTCGGGGCGACGCAGGGCACGGTCGTCACCCTCAAGGCGGAGGGGGAGGGCGCCGAAGAGGCGCTGGACTCCCTGGTCGCGTTCCTGGAGACGGACCACGACGCCGAGTGATCCTCAGAGCGAAAGACGGATGCCGCGGAGCGAGAGCCCGCGGCATCCGTCTTTTCCCGTACGGGGGCTAGAGGTCGATGCTCTCGCCGGGCTCGAGCGCGACGAACTCGCCGCCGCCCTGCTCGGTCGCCCAGGTCAGGCGCTGACGGTGCATGTCCAGGCCGATGCGCGAGAGCGTCATCTCGTGCGTGCCGAAGGCGCGCCGCGGCGCCACCTCCAGCACGAAGTCCATCGCCTCGCCGATCTTCAGCCAGGGGGCGCCGATGGGAGCGGCCAGCAGTCCGACCTCGACGCCCGCGGGCACCGCGTACGAGTCGCCCGGGTAGTAGAACGTGCCGTCGACGAGGACGCCCACGTTGTCGACGGTCGGCATCGAGGAGTGGATCACGTTGTGGGTGCCGCCGAAGAACTCGAGCGTGAAGGGCTCGACGTCGACGCGGTCGCCGGGGGAGACCACGGAGATCCGGAAGCCGGCGGCCGCCGCCGCCACGCCGGCGGGAGCGTAGATGGGCACGTCGGGGAAGGCGTCGACGATCCGCTGCAGATGCTCGGGCGTCCAGTGGTCGGGGTGCTCGTGCGTGAGCACCACACCGACGACACGGCGCAGATCGTGGAGGGGGAGGGTGAAGCCGCCGGGATCGACGAGGAGCGTACGACCCTCGGATTCGATGCGGAGGCAGGCATGTTCGTGCTTCGTGACGCGCATCCCCTCAGTCAACGCGCCCCGAGGGTCGGAGTCAACGACGCGCACGGTGCGTCGGAGTCGGCGTGCCGCGGCCTCCCGTCGCGGGTGCGGCCTCGATTTGGACGAGGCGCGGAGACCATGGCATAATCGAACGGTTGCCTGATCGGCCCCATCGTATAGCGGCCTAGTACGCCGCCCTCTCACGGCGGTAACGCGGGTTCGAATCCCGCTGGGGTCACCAACACACGAAACGCCCGTCCACTGGACGGGCGTTTCGTGGTCTCCGGCGGCGTTCAGCCGGCCGGGGGAGCGTCCGAATCGGGCGTGCCGGCAGCGGCGGCCGCGGTTCGCCGCCGTCGGATCGCTCGGCGGACGCCCCACACGATCGTCGCGGCGACGGCGATGACGGCGAGCCAGGGGAGAAGGAACCCCAGCGCGATGACGAGACCGTTGAGCGTCGCCACGAGCCCGCCCCAGCCCGCCGCGATACCGTCGCCGAACCCGGCGGGGTCGGCCGTCACGACGGGGCTCGGCTCGAACAGCGAGACCGTGAGCGTCGACATCCCGACCTGCTCGTCGAGGTACTTCAGCTGCTGCTGGTAGGCCTCGAGGTCGGACTGGCGCGTCGCGAGCGCGTCCTCGGCGGCGATGAGATCGGCGGTGGACTCCGCCTCGCCGACGAGATCCGTCAGGCGGGCCACCGACGCCTCCAGCGCCTCGACACGGGCGCGCAGGTCGATCGCCTCCGACGTCACGTCGCGGCGGTCGATCTGCGAGGCGGTGACCTCTCCGACGTCCGACAGCGCGGCGGTCACGTCGGCGAGCTCGGCCGCCGGCACGCGGACGGTGATCCACGCGCTCGACGGCGACGGCGTCGTCACGGCATCGCCGCCCATCCCGTCGTCGACCATCCCTCCGTCGACCATGTCGTCGTAGGGGACCGCTCGCTCACCGCCCACGCTCATCGCCTCGACGTAGCCGCCCGCGCCCGTCGCGAGTTCGCCGACCCGGGTCGCAGCCGCCTCGGCGTCCGCCACGCGGACGGTGGCCGAGGCGGTCGCGATGATCTCTCGCGCGGTGCCCGACTCCTCGGAAGCGCCCTCGCCGGACATCGTGCCGTTTCCGCCCTGATCGACCGCGCCGCCGAGATCCCCGCCGTCGGCAGGGGCGATGTCGGGGGCGCCCTCTGCGGTCGACGCGTCGCTTCCGCCTCCCATCCCGCCGATGATCGCCGGCATCGACGGCGCGAGCACGGCGGCGATGACGATGACGGCGGCGGCGCCCCCGGCTCCGAGCCACAGCCGCCCGCGCCGCGCACGTCGCGCGCGCTCCTGTGCCGCGACGTCGCGCTGTCGCTCCCGTCCGATCGCCCGGAAGAGCACGCCCTCGATCTCGTCGATGCGCGCGTCGCTGAGTTCGGGCAGCGTCACGTCCTCGGTGTCCATGTCCTCGTTCACGTCCCCTCCGGTTCGACGGCGGTCCGCAACTGGGTGCGGATCCGGGAGAGGCGATTGCGGACGACACCATGGGTCACGCCGAGCTGCTCGGCGGCGGCCTGATACGCGTATCCCTCGGCGGCGCACAGCCGGAAGATCTGCTGATCCAGGGGACTGAGCGTGGCGACCTCGCGCAGGATGCGGTCCACCAGCTGCGACGTGACCACCTGCTGCTCGACGTCGACGGTCGACGGGAGCGTCTCCTCGACGGCGGCGGCGGTGTGGGTGCGGTCGCGCTGCTGGCGGCGGATGCGGTTGGCGGACTGGAAGCGGCAGATGGTGACCAGCCAGGGCAGCAGCGAGTCGCCCGCCAGTTCCATGCCGGGCAGCTTCCGCCACGCGGCCAGGAACGTCTCCTGGGTCACCTCCTCGGCGTCGGCGGGGTTTCCCACCAGGCCGTGCGCGATCCAGTAGACCGGCCGCACGTAGGTGCGGTAGATCGTGCGGAAGGCGTGCTCGCTGCCGCTCGCCGCCGCAGCGACGAGTTCGGCGTCGCTGCGCTCCGACGGCTCGGTCATGGTGTTCATATCGTCTCTCAGCACAGGAGTGTCGGCAATGAGCCGATGGTCTCAGCGTGTCCTCCGCCCCGGCCGCGGGGCGGTACTCTGTCAGGGCGAGAGGGAGTATCCCGGCCTCGCGCGTCCGTCATCACGGACCCCACCGTCGGGGGCCCGGGCGCGCGCCGCTTCGGCGGGGGAGAGACTTTCGGCGTTCCGTCACCCTCTGAAAGGCCCGTATGGACCTCGACCTCCCCATCTGGTTCGAGATCGGCTCGCTCGTCGTGCTGACCTTGATCCTCGCCGCCGATCTGCTCATCATCCTGAAGCGTCCGCACATCCCGTCCACGCGGGAGTCGACGCTGTGGGTGGTCTTCTACGTCACGCTGGCGCTGGTGTTCGCGCTGCTGATGTGGATCTTCGCCGGGGGAGAGTTCGCCGGCCAGTTCGTCGCGGGATGGCTGACGGAGTACAGCCTGTCGATCGACAACCTGTTCGTGTTCGTGCTCATCATGAGCCAGTTCTCGGTGCCCCGCCGCTACCAGCAGGAAGTCCTGATGGTCGGCATCATCATCGCGCTCGTCCTGCGCGGCCTCTTCATCCTGGCGGGCGCCGCGATCATCGAGCAGTTCAGCTGGGTGTTCTACATCTTCGGCGCGTTCCTGGTGTGGACGGCGTGGCGGCAGGCCTTCCCGGGCGGCACCCACGACGACGACGCGCAGCGCGAGAACTTCATCGTGCGGCTGCTGCGCCGCACGATCGACATCTCCGACGAGTACGACGGCGCGAAGGTGCGGACCGTCGTCGACGGCAAGAAGATCTTCACGCCGATGATCATCGTGTTCGCGGCGATCGGCGTCACCGATCTGCTGTTCGCCATCGACTCGATCCCGGCGATCTTCGGCATCACGCAGAGCCCGTTCATCGTCTTCACGGCGAACATCTTCGCCCTGATGGGACTGCGCCAGCTCTACTTCCTGCTCGGCGACCTCCTGGACCGGCTGCGCTACCTGCATTACGGCATCGCCTTCATCCTGGCCTTCATCGGCGTCAAGCTGGTGCTGCACGCCATGCACGTGAACGAGCTGCCCTTCATCAACGGCGGCGAGCACATCGAGTGGGCGCCCGAGATCTCCACGTGGATGTCGCTGGGCGTGATCGTCGTCTCGATGGCGGTCGCGACCGTCGCCAGCCTGGTGGCCTCGGCGCGCGAGCGTGCGGCGGTGCCGGTCGGCGCCGCGGCCGGCGAACCGGCGGAGTCGACCCCGGTGGCCGCCGCGGAGGTCGTCGCCGAGGAGAAGGGCACGCCGCCGACGGTGGCCGACCCGCACGCGCCCGAGCCGGACGACCGCCGGTCGTGAAGTGGTAATCTGAGCCGATGCGGTTGGCTCGTCTTCTCCTTAGCGGCCGCGACGAGATCTCGTTCTGAGCCCTCTCTCGTCGCGGAGTCCGTCGCGGGCACACCCCCATCCTGGAGTACGAGACACATGAGCACTTCGATTCCCGATCGCCCGCGCACCCTGGCCGAGAAGGTCTGGGACGACCACCTGGTCGTCAAGGGAGATGACGGCGAGCCCGACCTCCTCTACATCGACCTCCACCTCGTGCACGAGGTGACGAGCCCGCAGGCCTTCGACGGGCTGCGGGCCGAGGGCAGGCCGGTGCGGCGCCTCGATCTCACGATCGCGACCGAGGACCACAACACCCCGACTCTCGACATCGACAAGCCGATCGCCGACCTCACCAGTCGCACGCAGATCGAGACGCTGCGGCGCAACGCCGCCGAGTTCGGCGTCCGGCTGCACTCGCTCGGCGACAAGGAGCAGGGCATCGTCCATGTCGTGGGTCCGCAGCTGGGCCTGACGATGCCGGGGATCACGGTCGTCTGCGGCGACTCCCACACGAGCACGCACGGCGCGTTCGGCGCGATGGCCTTCGGCATCGGCACGAGCGAGGTCGAGCACGTCCTCGCGACGCAGACCCTGCCGCTGAAGCCGTTCAAGACGATGGCGATCACGGTCGAGGGAGAGCTGAAGCCCGGCGTGAGCGCCAAGGACATCGTCCTCGCCATCATCGCGAAGATCGGCGCCAACGGCGGGCAGGGATACGTGCTCGAGTTCCGGGGCAGCGCGATCCGCGCGCTGTCGATGGAAGGCCGGATGACGATCTGCAACATGTCGATCGAAGCCGGCGCGCGGGCGGGCATGGTCGCCCCCGACGAGACGACCTTCGCGTACGTGAAGGGCCGACCCCATGCCCCGACCGGACAGGACTGGGAGGACGCCGTCGCCTACTGGCGCACGCTCCCGTCGGACGAGGGCGCCGTCTACGACGCCGAGGTGTTCCTCGACGCGAACGAGCTGGAGCCGTTCGTCACGTGGGGGACCAACCCGGGGCAGGGCGTGTCGCTGAGCGGCGTCGTGCCCGACCCCGCCTCGTTCGACGACCCCAACGAGCGCGCCGCCGCCGAGCGGGCGCTCGAGTACATGGACCTCGCCGCGGGGACGCCGCTGAAGGACGTCGCGGTCGACGCCGTGTTCATGGGCTCGTGCACCAACAGCCGGATCGAGGACCTGCGGCAGTTCGCGTCGATCATCCAGGGTCGGACCAAGGCCGAGGGCGTCCGCGTGATGGTCGTGCCCGGCTCGGCGCGCGTGCGGCTCGAGGCCGAGGCCGAGGGCCTGGACAAGATCATCACCGAGTTCGGCGCGGAGTGGCGGTTCGCCGGCTGCTCGATGTGCCTCGGCATGAATCCCGACCAGCTGGCGCCGGGCGAGCGCTGCGCGTCGACCAGCAACCGCAACTTCGAGGGCCGGCAGGGCAAGGGCGGGCGCACCCACCTCGTGTCGCCGCTCGTCGCCGCCTCGACCGCCGTGCTCGGCCGCCTCGCGAGCCCCAGCGATCTGCCCGCTCTCAGCCACGAACCGACGAAGGCGGAGGTCCGCTGATGGACGCGTTCACGTCCCACACCGGTGTCGCCGTCCCGCTGAAGCGGTCCGCCGTCGACACCGACCAGATCATCCCGGCCGTCTACCTCAAGCGCGTCACCAAGACGGGCTTCGACGACGCGCTCTTCGCCAACTGGCGGCAGGATCCCGCATTCGTGCTCAACCAGCCCGCCTACGCGGGGGCGAGCATCCTCGTCGCCGGCCCCGACTTCGGCACCGGCTCGAGCCGCGAGCACGCGGTGTGGGCACTGCGCGACTACGGGTTCTCCGTGGTTCTGAGCCCCAAGTTCGCCGACATCTTCCGCGGGAACGCGGGCAAGCAGGGACTCGTGACGGGCGTGGTGGGCGAGCCCGAGATCGAACGCATCTGGGCTGCGCTGGAGGCCGATCCCGGCGTCGAGATGACGGTCGACCTCGTTTCGCGCACCGCCCGTGTCGGTGAGTTCGAGACCGCTTTCGAGATCGACGATTACACTAGGTGGCGGCTCCTCGAAGGGCTCGACGACATCGGGCTCACGCTGCGCAATGAGGACAAGATCGCGCAGTTCGAGGCGCGCCGTGAGGCGTGGCGGCCACGGACGCTTCCTGTCCCGTAGCCCGAAGCACGCCCCTCACGACGGGGCACGCAGTCGTTTCCTCGAGATACAAGTGAGGTCCACCGGATGAACACCCTCCTGAGCGAGTCCGCCCCGTCGCCGTCGGAAGGCAGCGGCGAACCAGACGAGGTGACGGTGCTGACGATCCGGGGAGGACGGCCGCTGCGCGGCCGCGTGGACGTCAAGGGCGCCAAGAACCTCGCCACCAAGGCAATGGTGGCGGCGCTGCTCGGCGAGTCGGCGAGCGTGCTGCGCGACGTCCCCGAGATCAGCGACGTGCAGGTGGTGCGCTCGCTGCTCGAGGTCCACGGCGTCACCGTGGAGGACGACGGCGAAGGCGTGCTGCGGCTGGACCCGAGCGGGGCGGTCTCGGCTCACATGGAGGAGATCGACGCGCACGCCGGGGCGTCGCGCATCCCGATCCTGTTCTGCGGCCCGCTGCTGCACCTGCTCGGCCAGGCCTTCATCCCCGACCTCGGCGGCTGCCGCATCGGCGACCGCCCGATCGACTTCCACCTCGACGCCCTGCGGGCCTTCGGCGCCATCGTCGACAAGCTCCCGAGCGGGATCCGCCTGTCGGCGCCCGACGGGCTGCACGGCGCGAACATCGAGCTGCCCTACCCGAGCGTCGGCGCCACCGAGCAGGTGCTGCTCACCGCGGTGCGCGCGAAGGGCACGACCGAGCTGCGCAACGCCGCGATCGAGCCGGAGATCATGGACCTGATCGCGGTCCTGCAGAAGATGGGCGCGATCATCTCCTACGAGCCCAACCGCGTCATCTTCATCGAGGGCGTCGAGTCGCTGCGCGGCTACGACCACCGCTGCATCTTCGACCGCAACGAGGCCGCGTCGTGGGCGTGCGCCGCCCTCGCCACCGACGGGGACATCTTCGTCGCCGGCGCCAAGCAGCAGGAGATGCTCACCTTCCTGAACGTCTTCCGCAAGGCCGGCGGCGACTTCGACATCGCCGAGGACGGCATCCGCTTCCGCCGCGGCGGCGCGCTCAAGCCGGTGGTCGTCGAGACCGACGTGCACCCCGGCTTCATGACGGACTGGCAGCAGCCGCTCATCGTCGCGCTCACCCAGGCCGAGGGCGTCTCGACCGTGCACGAGACGGTGTACGAGAACCGCCTCGGCTTCACGCAGGCGCTCAACAAGATGGGCGCCGACATCGTCGTGCACCCCGAGGGCATCGCCTCTCCCGACCGCCGGGTCCCGCGCCGCGCGCTCGAGCAGGCGGCGGTCATCACCGGGCCCACGCCGCTGCACGGCGCCGACGTCGTGGTGCCCGACCTGCGCGGCGGCTACAGCTACGTCATCGCCGCTCTCGCCGCGGAGGGCGAGTCGATCATCCGCAACGTGGACATCATCCGCCGCGGGTACGAGAAGCTCTTCGACAAGCTGGCCGCCCTCGGCGCCGACTTCTCGGTCGCGGGCTAGGCCGCGATGGGAACGCGTCGCCGCGCGTCGGCGGAGAAGTCCCGGCCGAGTGCGTTCTGGCCGGCCGCCGCGGTGGTCATCCCGGCCGTGGGGTGGTTCGCGAAGATCGAGATCGAGGGCGGCGAGCACCTGCCCGAGTCGGGGGCGTACGTCCTCGCGCCGAACCACTACAGCGAGTTCGACCCGCTGATCACGGCCGTGGCCACCTGGCGGCTGGGCCGCGCCCCGCGGTTCATGGCCAAGGAGAGCCTGTTCCGCGTGCCCGTGCTGGGTGCGCTGCTGCGCGCCACCGGCATGATCCCGGTCGCACGCGCATCGACGGCGGCCGCCGCCAAGCAGACGATCACCCAGGCGAAGGAGCTGGTCGAGTCGGGCCGCGGCGTCATCGTCTATCCCGAGGGCTCGCTCACCCGCGACCCCGACATGTGGCCCATGCGCGGCAAGACCGGGGCGGTCCGCCTCGCCCTCGCCGGAGGCCTGCCCGTGATCCCCGTCGCGACCTGGGGTGTGCAGGAGATCATGCCGCGCTACGGCAAGCTGCGGCTGTTCCCGCCGCGCCGCCGCGTCCGCGTGCTGTTCGGCCCGGCGCTCGACCTCGAGGAGTACCGCGCCACGAGGACGGCGACGAACCTGGTGGCCGCCACCGACGTGGTCATGGCCGACATCTCGCGCCTGCTCGGCATCCTCCGCGGGCAGAACCCTCCCGCCGAGCGCTGGGACCCGAGCGTGCACGGCCAGAAGGAGACGGGCCGCCTTGAGTCGTAGGCAGGAGGGCGTGCGGCCGCGGGTGGCCGTCATCGGCGCCGGCAGCTGGGGGACCACCTTCGGCAAGGTGCTCGCCGACGGCGGCGCCGACGTCGTCATGTGGGCGCGGCGCGCAGAGCTCGCGCAGGAGATCCACGAGGGGCACCGCAACAGCGAGTACCTCCCCGGCGTGAACCTCCCGCGGAGCATGACCGCCACGACCCACCTGTCGGAGGCGCTCGAGGGCTCCACCCAGGTGTATCTGGCGATCTCCAGCCAGGCCCTGCGCCAGAACCTGAAGGCCGTGCGGCCGCTCGTCGCCCAGACGGGCGCGCCGATCGTGTCCCTCATGAAGGGGGTCGAGAAGCGGTCGGGGCTGCGGATGAGCCAGGTCATCGAGCAGGAGCTGCACTGCGATCCGGCGCGGATCGCCGTGGCCTCGGGCCCGAACCTCGCGCTCGAGATCGCACGCGAGCAGCCCACGGCGGCCGTCATCTCCTCCTCCAGCCGCGAGACGGCGGAGGCGGTCGCGCTGCGCGCGCGCAACGGCTACTTCCGCACCTTCGTGAACACCGATGTGGTGGGAACGGAGTTCGGCGGGGTGCTCAAGAACCTCATCGCCGTGGCGATCGGCATCGTCGACGGCGTCGGCTACGGCGAGAACACGAAGGCCTCGATCATCACCCGCGGGCTGGTGGAGATGACCGACTTCGCGGTCGCCCAGGGCGCCGAGCCCGAGACCCTGCAGGGACTGGCGGGCCTCGGCGACCTGATCGCCACCTGCCAGTCGCCGCTCAGCCGGAACAACACGGCCGGCCGGCTGCTGGGGCAGGGGTACAGCTTCCAGGACGTGGTCAAGCAGATGAACCAGACGGCGGAGGGTCTGGCCTCGGTGGCGCCGGTGCTGCAGCTGGCCCGCGAGGCGGGCGTGCAGATGCCGATCGTGGAGCAGGTCAAGATGGTTCTGGACGGAACGATGGATCCGCGCGACATCGCGCCTCATCTGACGACCGACGACGACAAGCCGAAGGGCGAGAGGACGCAGGATGGACAAGGCGGCAGTGGCGGTGCTCTTCGGAGGACGTTCGAGCGAGCACTCGATCAGCTCCGCCACGGCCGGAGGGGTCCTGCGCGCGATCGATCGTGATCGCTTCCGGGTGATCCCCATCGGCATCACCCGCGACGGCGCCTTCGTGCTCGAGGACGACGACCCCGACAAGTTCGCGCTGACAGCGGGGAGCCTCCCGGAGGTCGTCGACAACGGCACGCGCGTGCGCTGGCCGGACTCGACCCGGTCGCGCGAGCTGACGCTCGTCCGCGCCGACGGGTCGGAGGAGTCCCTCGGCGACGTCGACGTCGTCTTCCCGATCCTCCACGGCCGCTTCGGCGAGGACGGCACCGTGCAGGGGTTCCTGGAGCTGCTCGGTCTGCCCTACGTGGGCGCCGGGCTCCTGATGTCGGCGATCGGCATGGACAAGCACACCACGAAGAGCATCCTGAAGTCCGCCGGCGTGCCGGTGGTGCCCTGGGTCGCCTTCACGCGGAGCGATCTCTCCCGGGAGCGCGAGCTGTGGGAGCGGCGCGTGCGCGCGCTCGGCCTGCCGGTGTTCGTCAAGCCGGCCCGGGCCGGATCGAGCGTCGGCGTCTCGAAGGTCTCGGCGTGGGACGAGCTCGACGCGGCGCTCGATGTCGCGTTCGCAGAGGATGCCACCGTGCTCGTCGAGCAGTCGGTGACCGGCCGCGAGGTCGAGTGCGGAGTGCTCGAGGGACGTGATGGCGCCCCGCCGCGCGTGAGCGTCGCCGGGGAGATCGTGATCACCGGCCGCGAGTTCTACGACTTCGAGGCGAAGTATCTCGACGCGCCCGGCATCGACCTGGTGTGCCCGGCCGACCTCCGTCCCGGCGAGCTGGCGGAGATGCAGCGCGTCGCCGCGCGCGCGTTCGAGGCCGTCGGCGGCGAGGGGCTCGCGCGGGTGGACTTCTTCTTCACCGGCACGGAGTTCTTCGTCAACGAGGTGAACACCATGCCCGGGTTCACGCCGATCTCGATGTTCCCCAAGTGCTGGATCGCCTCGGGGCTGCCCTACGACGAGCTGCTCACCGAGCTCATCGACCTGGCGCGGGTGCGCTGAGGCTCAGGCGGACGGCCGGTCGGTGCATTCCGACTCGGTCGCCGGCAGCATCCGCACCGCCGACGACAGCGAGCCGAGCACCGAGCGTGCGCTGACCACGTCGTAGTCGAGGTAGACCTCGACCGCCGGGGTGCGGCCGAAGGTCGTGAACCGGTAGCGCGGCGCCTCGGTGTCGTCGATGAGCCAGTCGATGCCGTCCACGGTCTCGCACGGCAGCGTCGACGGCCCGGAGGGCTCGAGCCCGCAGGTGAGCAGCACGGTCGTGGGTGCCCCCCACGCACCGGTCGCCTGGGCGTCGGTCCAGACGCGCGGCTGGCCGTCGACCTCGGCGGGCAGCCGCACGGTCACCGCGGCGCAGTCCGGGGAGTCGGCTTCCGGTGCGGGCTGCATCGAGACGGTGGTGGCGCATCCCGTGAGGAGCACGACGGCGGCCACGGCGCCGACGACGGCCGCGGGCCGGAGCATGCGGCGGGTTCGGGTCACCCCCTCAGGCTACCGTGGACTCATGAGCGCACCTCACGGCCCGACCGTCGGCGACGTGTCCGAGGGGGAGCTCCTCGCGCACATCCTGGCGGAGCTGTCGGGCGCCTCCGCCGCCGTCGTCGGGCCGGGCGACGACGCGGCCGTGCTGGCTGCCCCGGGCGAGCGCGTGGTCGTCACCACGGACACCCTCGTGCACGGTCCGGACTTCCGGCTCGCCTGGTCGAGCGGCCACGACCTCGGCTTCAAGTCGGCGGCGGTGAACCTCGCCGATGTCGCCGCGATGGGGGCGCGGCCGACGGCCCTGTTCGTCGCCCTGGCGATGCCCGCCGACACGACCGTCGCCTTCGTGACGGAACTGGCGCGCGGCCTGCGCGCCGCCTGCGATCTGCTCGCCCCGGGATGCGCGGTGGAGGGCGGCGACCTGACGGCGTCGGACACGCTCACGATCGCCGTCACGGCCGTCGGCGTGCTCGAGGGCCGTGCGCCGGTCCTGCGCAGCGGCGCCCGCCCCGGCGACGTCGTGGCCGTCGCCGGCAGTCTCGGCGCCGCCGCGCGCGGCCTCGCCGTGCTCTTCGATCGATTCCGCGACCCGGACGGATTCCCCGTGCCGGTCGACCTCGGCGTCCTCGACGACGCGTCCCGCGCCGACCTCGTCGCGCAGCTCCGGCCGGAGCCGCCGGTCGGTCTCGGGCCGGTCGCCGCCGTCGCCGGGGCCACCGCCATGATGGACGTCTCGGACGGGCTGCTGCTGGATGCGACCCGCCTGGCAGACGCGTCGGGGGTCACCGTCGACCTCCGCGGCATCGCCGACGGTCCGCAGCTGCGCGGCGGAGAGGATCACGCGCTCCTGGCGGCCTTCCCCGAGGACGCGGCGCTGCCCGAGGGCTTCCGGGCCATCGGACGCGTCCGGGCCCGGGGGACGGCGCCTGTCACCGTGGACGGGGTGCCGCCGGCCGGTCCCGGCGGCTGGGATCCGCTGCGCGACTGGGATGCCGTCCGCGGCTGAACCGCCGGCATCGGCCGCGCGGACTACTCCTCGGGGTCGAGCTCGCTCGTGTCGGCCGTGAGCCACCAGATCGCGGTGTCCCCATAGCGCTTGTGCCTGTCGCTGGTCATCCCGCGCGGGAGGGTCGGCTCGGGCGATCGCGCCGCGCGTTCGACGATGACGAGGCCCCCGGGGGCGAGGCGGGACGCGACGAGCGCGAGCGTCGCGGCGAGCTCGGTCTCGCCGAGGTCGTACGGCGGATCGATGAAGACGACGTCGAAGGGCGTGGCCGCGGAGCGCAGGAAGGCATCGGCCGTGGCGCGGTGGACCCGGATCACGGCGCCCGGGACGGCGCGCTGCACGGTGCGGGCGTTGCGCTCGGCGACGGCGGCCGCGCGCGGCGCACGCTCGACGAGATCGGCCGAGGCGGCGCCCCTGCTGACGGCTTCAAGGGCCAGCGCGCCCGACCCCGCGTACAGGTCGGCGACGACGGCGCCGGCGAGGACTCCGGCGGATTCCAGCGCACCGAAGAGGGACTCCCGGACGCGGTCGCTGGTGGGGCGCGTGCCGGCATCGGGGACGGCCAGGGTGAGCGAGCCGGCGGCGCCGGCGATGATCCGTGTCACGTCCCCACGCCGTGCGGCGCCTCGGACGGCAGCCGCGGTTCGACGCGCAGCTCGGGGCGGAGACCGGCCTTGTCGGCGTAGAACGCCCGGATGCGGTCCATGTCCGCGGCGACGTCGCCGGTCAGCGCGAGCGTGGGGCCCAGGCCGGTGGTCATGGTGGTCCGGTCGACGTAGCCGAGGGTCAGCGTCATCCCCGCCTCGCGGGCGATCCGGTAGAAGCCGCTCTTCCAGTGGGTGTGCGGCCCGCGCGTGCCGTCGGGGGTCACGACCAGGCCGAAGACCTCGCCGGCGTGCGCGCGCGCGACGACCTCGGACACCACGCGTCCGGCGTCGCGCCGGTCGACCGGGATGCCGCCGAGGCGACGCATGAGGGGTCCGCGCCACCCGCGGAAGAGCGAGTCCTTCCCGAGCCAGCGGATCGGGATCTCCAGCCGCCACGCGATGGCGAGCATGAGGACGAAGTCCCAGTTCGAGGTGTGCGGCGCGCCGACCAGGACCGTCGGGGCGACGGGCGCGGGCTCGGTGCGCAGGGTCCAGCGGCTGAACGTCCAGAAGACACGGGCGACGGCGCGTCGGATCATCCGTCCACTGTACGCGGGCGCGGGTCGCGCCCGCGTCGGCGCCGCTCCCTAGACTCGACTCATGCCGCCTGTCACGCTGTCCTCGACCCTCGAGGAGGTCGTCGGCGCGAAGACCGCGGCGACGCTGCGACGGGCGTTCGGCATGACCACGGTGGGCGAGCTCCTGGCGCACTATCCCCGCCGCTATGCGCGCCGTGGCGAGCTCACCCCGATCGCGTCGCTTCCCGTCGGCGAGCAGGTGACGATCGTGGCCGAGGTGCGCTCGGTGTCGGTGCGCCCGATGCGCGGGCGCCCCGGCACGCTCCTCGAGGTCGTCATCAGCGACGGCGCGGGCACGGTCAACCTCACCTTCTTCAACCAGCAGTGGCGGCAGGCCGACCTCCGCGTGGGGCGGCAGGGCATCTTCTCGGGCAAGGTGGGGGAGTTCAAGCAGCAGAAGCAGTTCGCCCATCCGGACTACGAGCTCTTCGACGACGAGGGCGAGGCGCGCCAGAGCGCGGAGGCGCGTCAGCGCCAGCCGATCCCGATCTACCCCGCCACCAGCACCGTGTCGAGCTGGCAGCTCCACAAGACGATCGTCGCCGTGCTGAGCCGCGTGACCGAGATCCCCGATCCGCTGCCCGAGGCGCTGCGACGCGCCGAGGGCCTCCTGCCCGCCCTCACCGCCGTGCGGCACCTCCACACCCCCGACGACATCGAGCAGATCGACCCGGCGCGTCACACGCTCCGCATGCACGAGGCCTTCGTCCTCCAGGCCGCCCTCCTGCAGCAGCGGCAAGAGGTGCGGGCGCTGGCGGCGACCGCACGGCCGGCGGGGGAGCTGCTCGAGCGCTTCGACGCCTCGCTGCCGTTCGCGCGCACCCCCGATCAGGTGACCGTCGGCGACCGCATCGAGGCCGACCTGCAGGCGGACTGGCCGATGAACCGCCTCGTGCAGGGAGAAGTGGGATCGGGCAAGACCCTCGTCGCACTGCGCGCCATGCTCCAGGTCGCGGAGTCGGGCGGGCAGTCTGCGCTCATCGCCCCCACCGAGGTGCTGGCCGCGCAGCATCTCCGCTCGATCGCGCGCATGCTGGGTCCGCGGCTGGCGCCCGAGCTCATGCCCACGCTCCTCACGGGGCAGCTCCCCGCCGCCGAGCGACGCAAGGCGGCGCTGCGGGTGGCGTCGGGCCAGGCGCGCATCGTCGTCGGCACGCACGCGCTCCTCAGCTCGACGACCACCTTCGCCGACCTCGGGCTCGTCGTCGTCGACGAGCAGCACCGCTTCGGCGTCGAGCAGCGCGAGACGCTGCGCGCCAAGGGCACCGCGCCGCACGTGCTCGTGCTCACCGCGACGCCCATCCCGCGTACGGTGGCGATGACCGTGTTCGGCGACCTCGACGTGTCCACCATCCGCACGCTGCCGGCCGGCCGTGCGGGCATCGAGACGTTCGTGGCACCCCTGGCCGAGAAGCCGGGGTGGTTCGCCCGCGTCTGGGAGCGGATCACCGAGGAGGTCGCGCTGGGGCGGCAGGCATTCGTCGTCTGCGCGGCGATCGACGCCGCGGCCAAGGAGCCGGATCCGGACGCGCCGTCCGCGCCGGCGGTCGAGGGGGAGACGGAGCGCACCCGGTGGGGCGTGGTGCAGGTGGCCGAGATGCTCGCTCGCGACGAGTCGTACCGCGACGTGCGGGTCGAGGTCCTCCACGGCAAGATGCCCGCCGAACAGAAGGACGCCGTGATGCAGGCGTTCGCGCGCGGCGAGATCGACGTGCTCGTCGCGACGACGGTCGTGGAGGTGGGCGTCGACGTGCCGAATGCGTCCACGATGGTGATCCTCGAGGCCGACCGCTTCGGAGTCTCCCAGCTCCACCAGCTGCGCGGGCGGGTCGGCCGCGGCGGGCTGCCGGGGCTGTGCCTGCTGGTGACCGAGGCCGCTGTCGGCACGATGGCGCGCTCCCGGGTGCAGGCGGTGGCGCGCACGAGCGACGGATTCGAGCTGGCGGAGGTCGACCTCGAGCTGCGGGGCGAGGGCGATGTGCTGGGCGACGCGCAGTCCGGCGCGCGTTCGTCGCTGCGCCTGCTGCGGGTGGTCGCCGACGCCGACCTCATCGCCCGCGCCCGCGCGGCCGCGGAGCGCGTGCTGGCCGAGGACCCGACCCTGGCGTCCCATCCCGGTCTCGCGGACGCCATCGATCGACGGGTCGGCCAGCAGGAGCGCGCCGCGCTCGCGAAGAACTGACCCCGGTAGGCTGGACGACATGAACAACCGCATCGCGGTCGTCCCGGGATCGTTCGACCCGCCGACGCTCGGCCACCTCGATGTCATCCGACGGGCGGCCTCGCTGTACGACCAGCTCCACGTCCTGGTGGTCCACAACCCCGGCAAGGAGGCGATGCTCCCGCTGGCTCAGCGCCTGACCCTGCTGGAGCAGTCGGTCGCCGACGCCGGCATCGAAGGCGACATCGTCGTCGCCTCGTGGAGCATGGGGCTGCTGGTCGACTACGCCGTCGACGTCGACGCGGGCGTGCTCGTGAAGGGCATCCGCTCGCAGGTCGACGTGGCCTACGAGACGCCGATGGCGATCGTCAACCGCCACCTCGCCCACGTGGAGACCGTCTTCCTGCTGCCCGATCCTGCGCACGCGATGGTGTCGAGCTCGCTGGTACGTCAGGTGGCGGCGCTGGGCGGCGACGTGTCGCCGTTCGTCCCCGCACCCGTCGCGCGCTTCCTCGACACGGGTGCGCGAGAGAACTGAGGAGCACCGATGTCACGCAAGCATCTGAACGGTCCGTTCGTCTTCCCCGTCCGCGACATCGTCCGCCACCCGGGCGAGATGCGCGAGCACCGTGTGGAGGTCGCGTCGCCCGCGAAGTGGGGAGAGGGACTGGTCTCCGTCGCGGAGGGCGAGATCATCGACCTCGACGTCCGGCTCGAGTCGGTCCACGAGGGCATCCTCGTGTCCGCGCAGATCGACACGGAGTACACGGGGGTGTGCGGACGGTGCCTCACCGACATCGCCCAGCCCCTCGAAGTCGAGTTTCAGGAGCTCTTCGGGTATCCTGGTGAAGAAGCGAATGACTTCGAGGTTCAAGACGACCACGTGGATCTTGAAACTCTGGTCAGGGATTCGATCGTCCTGTCGCTTCCCTTCCAGCCGGTGTGTCAGCCGGATTGCCCCGGACTCGATCCGAACACGGGCGAGAGGCTGACGTCCGACGCCGTGCCGGAAGCCCCGGTCGATCCGCGCTGGGCCGCGCTGAAGGCCCTCACCCCAGACCACGACGGCGAGGCAGTGCGCCCCGCCGCCGACGACACAGAGAAGAGCTAGCCATGGCAGGTAACCCCCCGAAGCGGAAGGTCTCCCGCTCCAACACGCGTTCGCGCCGTGCGCAGTGGAAGGCCGAGGCCCCCGCGCTCGTCAAGACCGTCGAGAACGGCAAGGTCGTCTACAGCCGTCCGCACCAGGCGAAGGTCGTCACCGACTCGCAGGGTACCGAGCTGTTCCTCGAGTACAAGGGCCGCAAGGTCGCCGACGTCTGAACGACGGTCACGTCGTGACGGACGTCTTCATCGAGCACTCGGTGCTCGCCGACAAGCTCGGGGTCGATATCGACCCCGAGCTTCTGTCGCTCGCGCTGACGCATCGGTCCTTCGCGTACGAGAACGGCGGCATCCCGCACAACGAGCGCCTCGAGTTCCTCGGCGACTCGATCCTGGGGCAGGCCGTCACCGTCCACCTCTTCACGCGGCACCCGCAGCTGGACGAGGGCTCGCTGGCGAAGCGCCGGGCCAGCGTCGTCTCGACCGTCGCCCTGGCCGAGGTCGCCCGGAGCATCGAGCTCGGCTCGCACCTGCGTCTCGGACGCGGTGAGGACCAGACCGGCGGACGGGACAAGGACTCCATCCTGGCCGACACGATGGAGGCGGTGTTCGGCGCGACGTTCCTCTCCGCGGGCCCCGAGGCGGCGACCGCACTGGTCCTGCGGCTCCTCGAGCCGCTCATGACCGACCCGGAGCGCTACGGCGCGGCGATGGACCCGAAGACCAGCCTGCAGGAGCTCGCCGCACGGCTGAGCCTCGCGCCGCCCGTGTACACGGTCACCGCGGAGGGACCGGATCATCACCGCCGCTTCACGGCGACCGTGTCGGTGGGCGAGGTGTCCTGCACCGGATCGGGCTCGAGCAAGAAGCAGGCGGAGATGGCGGGAGCCCTCGCCGTCTGGCGCGAGCTCTCCGCGCGTGCCTGAGCTCCCCGAGGTCGAGGTCGTCCGCGCCGGCCTCGCACCCGCCGTCACGGGCGCCACCATCCTCGGCGCCGACGTGTTCGATCCGCGCGCGCTGACGCGTCACGTCGGCGATCCGGCGTCGTTCGAGGCTGCGGTCTCCGGTCGACGTGTCGTCGCCGCAGCCCGGCGCGGCAAGTTCCTGTGGCTGCCGCTGGCCGACGACGACCGCGATCGCGAGGGCGAAGGCGAAGGCGAGGCGATCGTGGCGCACCTGGGCATGAGCGGCCAGCTGCTGCTGCGTTCGCCCGGGTCCGCCGCCGAGCGGCACGAGCGCATCCGGCTGCACGTCGTCCACCCCGCGCACGGCGAGCTCGATGTCGTCTTCGCCGATCAGCGCACCTTCGGCTCGCTGGCGGTGGACCGTCTGACCCCGACCTCCGACGGTGCGCCCGGAGGCTGGGGAACGGACGCTGCGGCGACACCGTCGCAGGTGGCCCACATCGCCCGCGATCCGCTCGACCCCGCCTTCGACGACGGCCTCTTCCGCACCCGCTTGGCGCGCACCGCCTCCGCCATCAAGCGCGTGCTCCTCGACCAGACCGTCGTGAGCGGCATCGGCAACATCTATGCCGACGAGTCGCTGTGGGCCGCACGGATCCACCCCGAGACCGCCGCCTCGGCCCTGCCGGCGCGCACCGTGAACCGGCTGCTGGAGGAGGTGAGGATCGTCCTCGAACGCGCCCTTGCCGAGGGCGGCACGAGCTTCGACGCCCAGTACGTCAACGTCAACGGGCAGGCGGGTTACTTCGCCCACTCGCTGCGGGCCTACGGCCGGACCGGCGAGCCGTGCCCGCGCTGCGGCCGGCCGATCGTCCGCGTGTCCTTCACGAACCGGTCGAGCCACTACTGCCCCCACTGTCAGCGCCGACGCTGATCCCCGTCCTCACTCGAGCACGCGCTGCCACGCTCCCGCCACGGTCAGCGGCGCGAAGCCGATCGCCTCATTCACATCGAGCATGGGACGGTTCTCCTCGGCGTTGAACGTCGAGACGAAGGGGGAGGTCGGGACGAGCTCCGCCCACCGCAGCAGATTGGCGCACTTCACGATGGTCCCGAGCCGCCGTCCCCGGTGCTCGGTGACGACGAGGGTTCCCCACTGATTCGTCGGGCGCGTGCGGTCCTCCCCGATGCCCAGCTCGTTGTACGCGACGAGGCGTCCGGTCGGGATGTGCTCGACGGCTGCCACTGCGATGAGGAGCCCGCCCGCGGCCAGTCGCCGATCCCGATGCACGACCCGCTCGACGTCCCACGTCTCCTCCGGCAGATCGAGGTCGCCCATCGGCACGTCGGTCGACATGCGCGACAGGATGTACGCGTAGGCCTCGCGGTGCTCCTCGGGGGTGGCGCCCGTCCAGGTCACCACGCGGTAGTCGGCGCCGGCGTGGGCGAGCGCCTCATCGAGCATCCGGCGGACGTCCGCCAACGATCCGCGCAGGTCGAACGCACTGTTGCGCTCGACCTGCTGCAGCACGAAGCCGTGGTCCAGGAAGAACCGCGACCATTCGTCCCGCGGCACGCTGCCGAAGCCCGTCGGCGCGTCGAGCCGCTCGCCGGGAGCGTCGACCCGGTGGAGGGAGAAGGTCTGCAACGATGTCCGTCCCGCTTCCCGCGCATCGTCGATCAGCCGCCGCATCAGCAGCTCCTCGACGCCGTGCCCGCGGCCCTCGGGCGCGGTCAGGAGATCGAACTCGAGGTTGCGGGCGCCGTCCTCCCGAGACATGCTCCACTGCAGGGCGCCGACCGGTTCGCCGTTGCGCCGCACGAGGTGGCCCCCGCGGGCGATGTAGCGCTGGTCGAGCCACGACGGCAGCATCTCCGTCGGCTCCCACCGCAGGTGGTCGAGGCCGATGTCGTACTCCACGCCGCGGTTGAAGACCTCGATCATGTCGACGAAGTCGCGTGCCTCGGCGTCCGTGATCGCGTGCGGCACCGCCACCCGCTCGACGCTCAGCGTCTCGACGGTCATGAGAGCACCTTCTTCCACGCGCCCTCGTACGCGACCGGGCGGAAGCCGATCGCCTCGTTGATGTCCAGCATGGGACGGTTCTCCTCCGCGTTGTAGGTGATCACCTTCGGTGAGCGGGGGGCGATGTCCCGCCAGGTCTTGAGAGCTGCGCACTTGACGAGCTGTCCCAGCCGATGGCCCCGGTGCTCCTTGAGGACGAGGGTGTCCTCCTGGTTGGTCGGCCGTGTGCCGTCCGCGCCGATGCTGAGCTCGTTGAAGGCGACCAGGTCGCCGGTCGCGATGTGCTGGGCGGCGGTCACGAGCACCGTCATGCCGCCGTCGAGCCAGCGGCGATCGTGGCGTGCCACCCGGTCGGCATCCCACGCCTGCTCGTCGAACTCCATCCCGGCCGCCGGTGCATCCGTCGACATGCGGGACTTCATCCAGGCGAATCCGGCGACGTGCTCGGCGGGGGTCGGCGGCGACCACTGCACGATCCGGTATCCCGCGGCGGCGCGCTCCGCATCCGCGAGCAGGCGCTCGACGGTCGGTGCGCTCGCCACGAGATCGAGGTCGCTGCGACGCTCGATCTGCTCGAGCACGTAGCCCTGCGAGAGATAGAACCGCGCGGCGCGATCGCGCGGGATCGTGCCGAAGCCGGTCGGCGCGCTCAGCCGCGGGCCGTCTGCTTCGGCGTGCTGCGCCCAGGACTGCAGCACCGTCCGGCCGTGCTCCCGGGCCGCCCGCTCGACGAGCGGGTACGCCGCGGTGCCGATGCCTCGGCCCTGATGCGAGCGGAGCAGTTCGATCAGCCAGTAGGCCGAGCGGGACCCCTCCTCGTGCGGGATGTCGACACCCACCCGGCCCACGACCGCGCCGTCGGCGACGACCATCCAGCTGAGACGCGTCTCGTCGGGGTCGGGCTGATAGTGAGGCAGGAGTTCGGTGGGAGTGAGGGCGTCGTCGTCGTTGCCGCCGATCTCGGCGTACACGGCGTTTCGCACACGAGTCATCTCGATGAAGTCGGTGGCGTCGTCGTCGCCGATGTGCGCGGGGATCGTGAGCGGGCGGAACTCGACGTCGAGTCCGTTGATGGTGGTCATGATGGTGATCCGTTCGTCAGAAGTGAAGAGGTGAGAGGGCGGATGCCGGTGCGTCCGTGGTCGTGTGGCCTTCGGAGCACCGGCACCCGCATCACAGGTGGGGGAGTCGGTGGCAGCGCAGCTGCCAGTCCAGCTCCCGGGTTGCGCGGTCGCGCTGGGCGCGACGCGCGGTCGCGGTGGTCTGCAGCTGCGGCCGGGTGCTCCACAGCAGGAGCGCCAGGGCCACGCGCAGGGCGACGCGATCGGGCAGAGCAGTCCGCGGGGTGCGGTCCTGCAGCGGGAGATGCGACAGCGGGACGGTGTCGTCGGATCGCCGACGGTCCGAGCGCTGCGGCGCGGTGAGAGTGTTCATGAGAGTGTGCTTTCGCTGAAAAGGGGTGGATGCCGAGAGAGCGGCGGAGATCGTGCCGCAGCACGAGGGGACGGGCGACGGATCAGCCCGGGCAGGAAACGGTCATCGAGCCCGGTAACGGGCAGACTCGTCCCCTGCGGGGATCAGATGAACGCGTGCGTACGCGTGTTCTGGAAGGCGCCGAAGGAGATGGTCCCGGCGCACGCGAGACGCGGAGTCATTCCTCCGGTGGTGTTCATGTGCATCATTTCGGGACCTCCTTTCTCGACTTCTGACGCGGAGAGTGACGATAGCGCGTGGCTGGCACCGCCGTCAAGCGCGGTGCCGGTAGCGTGGTCGCGACAGCTGCGCGACACCTGACGGAGGACGACCGCCCATGCACCTGAAGAGCGTGACGCTCAAAGGCTTCAAGTCGTTCGCGCAGCCGACCACTTTCGCCCTCGAGCCCGGCGTCACGTGCATCGTCGGACCCAACGGGTCGGGCAAGTCGAACGTCGTCGACGCCCTGGCCTGGGTGATGGGGGAGCAGGGTGTGAAGACCCTCCGGGGCGGGAAGATGGAGGACGTCATCTTCGCCGGCACGGCAACGCGCGGACCGCTCGGTCGCGCCGAGGTGCAGCTGACGATCGACAACAGCGACGGTGCGCTCCCGATCGCCTACAGCGAGGTCACGATCAGCCGCACCCTCTTCCGCAACGGCAGCAGCGAGTACGCGATCAACGGGGAGACCTGCCGGCTGCTCGACGTGCAGGAGCTGCTCAGCGACTCCGGCCTCGGTCGGGAGATGCACGTGATCGTCGGTCAGGGCCGGCTCGACAGCGTGCTCCAGGCCAGTCCTGAGGACCGCCGCGGCTTCATCGAGGAAGCCGCCGGGATCCTGAAGCATCGACGCCGCAAGGAGAAGACCCTCCGCAAGCTCGACGCGATGGAAGCCAACCTGATGCGGCTGAGCGACCTCGCCGGCGAGCTGCGTCGTCAGCTCAAGCCGCTGGGCAAGCAGGCCGAGATCGCGCGCGAGGCGGCCACGATCGCGGCGGTCGTGCGCGATGCGAAGGCGCGCCTGTATGCCGATGAGCTCGTGTCGCTGCGCACGCAGCTCGCCGACCACGCGCGCACCGAGCACGAGCGGCATGCGGAGCGCATCGTGCTGCAGGATCAGGCCGAGCAGCTCAAGCTGCGCATCGACACGCTGGAGGCTCAGCAGCGCTCCGAGGGGGTCGATCGCGCACGTGCGGCGGCGTTCGGGCTCGAGCAGGTCCAGGAGCGGCTGCGCGGCCTGTACTCGCTGGCGGGTCAGCGGCTCGCGCTGCTCGAAGACGACGGACAGCTCGCGCTCGAGGTCGCGACGGTGAGCCAGGCGAGCATCGACGAGGCGCGGGTGGACGTCGACGAGATCGCATCGGGGCTCGGCGCGGCTCAGGACGCGGCCGCTGCAGCGTCGCGTGACGTCATCCGTGCCCGCGCCGAGCTCGACGCGCTCGATGCGGACATCGCGGCGCAGAGCGCCCTCGTCTCCGAGCACGACATGCGACTCACCGCGCTGCGCGGTTCGGCGGAGGCCGCCGCGTCGCGCCTCGAGGCGGTGCGCGGCGCCGTCGAGCGTCAGCAGCGCGCACTCGACGCGGCGCTGCAGCGACGGGTGGACGCCGAGGAGGCTCTCGCCGGGGTGGAGCCCGAGCTCGTGCCGGAGGGGTCGTCGGCCGAGTTCGCCGCCGCCTACGAGCGTGCTCAGCGCGACGCGGGCGAGGCGGAGTCGCAGGTCACGGCGCTGCGCGAGCGTCTGCACGCCGCGGAGCGCGAGGTGGAGTCGCTCACGGCCCAGGCAGCGGCACTCGGGCGGGCGCTCGATGTGCGCAACGCCGCCGCGGCGCTGATCGCGCGCGGCGGGGACGGGATCCGAGGTCTCGTCGGCGATGCCGTCAAGGTGACCGCGGGCTACGAGGCGGCGATCGCCGCGGCGCTCGGCTCACTCGCCGAAGGGGTGCTCGTCGTCGATCTGGCGTCCGCACTCGAGGTCGCGCGCACCGCACAGGACGCAGATCTCGGCACCGTGGACATCGCCCTCGCGGACGGCGGGCCCGTTCCTGCACCGCGGGTGCTCGCCGGCGCCACCCCCGCGCTCGAGGTCGTGACGGCTCCGGACGGTGTGCGCGGCGTGCTCGCGTCGGTGCACATCGTCGACGACCTGGCCGCGGCGCACGCGCTGACGGCCGAGCTCCCGGCCGACGAGTCGCCCGTCACCCTCGTCACCCGCGCCGGAGAGATCGTCACCGCGTACACCGTGCGCGCCGGCTCCGGCTCGGGACGCTCCCGCCTGGAGCTCGCGGCGGAGCGCGATGCCGCGACCGACCGGCTGAGCGAGATCGTGGTCGTCGCCGACTCCCTCCGCGAGGCACTCGCGGACGCCCAGGCAGGCTGGGACGACGCGCGACGGCGCACGCGGGAGTCGCTGCAGACGCTGCGCGAGCACGACGCCGCGCTGGCCGCGCACAGCGAGCAGGTGAACCGGGCGACGGTGCGCCACGAGGCCGCGATCGCCGAATGCGAGCGACTGGAGGCCGGGGTGCGGCAGGCCCAGTCCGCCGTCGCCGACGCCGAGGCGGCTGCGCGGACGGCCGAGGAGGCACTCGCGCGGGCCCAGGACGCACCCCGCCCCATCCTCGACGCCTCCGCCCGCGACGGTCTGCTCGCCGAGCTGGAGCAGGCGCGCGACGGCGAGATGCGTGCGCGACTCGACGTCGAGACCCTGAAGGAGCGGGTGCGCGCCGGGGAGGCCCGGGTCGTGCAGCTGGAGCGCCAGCGGGAGCGCGAGCGGTCCGCCGCGGAGGAGGCGGCCCGGCGGGCGGTCCTCCGCCGGGCGCAGCGGGAGATCGCCGCCGAGGTCGCCGGGCAGCTGCCGCCGCTGCTCGACTCCGTGGATCGGTCGGTGTCCCAGGCCCGTGTCGAGCTGCAGCTGGCCGAGCAGGCGCGCAGCGCCGTCACCGCCGAACTGGTCGACCTGCGCGCCCAGGACGCGTCGGTCAGAGAACGCCTGAGCGGCCTCACGGAGAGCGTCCACGGGCTCGAGCTGCAGATGCACGAGAAGCGCCTCCACGTCACCTCCCTGCTCGAGAGGGTGGGCAGCGAGCTCAGTCTCAGCGAGGATATTCTCATTTCGGAATATGGTCCGGATCAGCTGATCCCCACCGAGGGCGAGGAGGACGGCGAGGCCTACGACCGCGCCGCGCAGCGGCGTCGACTGCAGGACGCCGAGCGCAAGCTGGCTCAGCTCGGGCGGGTGAATCCGCTGGCTCTGGAGGAGTTCGCCGCGCTCGAGCAGCGCCACGCCTTCCTCACCGAGCAGCTGGCCGACCTCAGCCAGACCCGGGCCGATCTGCTCACGATCATCGAAGAGCTCGACGAGCGGATGCAGACGATCTTCCTCGCGGCGTTCGAGGACACGAAGGTCGCGTTCGGCGAGGTGTTCCCGATCCTGTTCCCCGGAGGCTCGGGAAGCATCTCGCTCACCGACCCGGACAATCCGCTCACCACCGGCATCGAGGTGTCCGTGCGACCGGTGGGCAAGAAGATCGAGCGGCTGTCGCTCCTGTCCGGTGGCGAGCGATCGCTGGCCGCCGTGGCGCTCCTGACGGCGATCTTCAAGGCGCGGCCGAGTCCCTTCTACATCCTCGACGAGGTCGAGGCCGCCCTCGACGATGCGAATCTGGGTCGGCTTCTCGGCGTCTTCGAGCAGCTGCGCGCCTCCAGTCAGCTGATCGTCATCACCCACCAGAAGCGGACGATGGAGATCGCCGACGCCCTGTACGGCGTCTCGATGCGGCAGGACGGCGTCTCGGCTGTCGTGGGGCAGCGCGTCCGGGAGCACGTGCCGTCCTGACCGCCGCCGCGGTGCCTCGGTGCGCGTCGATCGGCGGGGCAGGCGGCGAGGTGCGCGCCCGGGTGCGGGCGAACTCCTAGGCTGGACGCATGGCGGAGAACTCCTGGTCGCTCGGTCGCGCGCTGCGCGGCATGTTCGTCAAGCCCACGATCGACGAGACCACCTGGGAGGACCTGGAGACCGCCCTCCTGACGGCGGACTTCGGCCCCGACATCACCGAGCGGCTCCTGGACGAGCTCCATGAGAAGGTGGACCGGTTCCGGACCACGGACCCGCGCGATCTGCAGCGCATGCTGAAGGAGACCCTCGAGGAGCACTTCGCGGCCTTCGACTCGACCCTGCGGCTGACGGAGCGTCCCGCGGTGGTGCTGGTGGTCGGCGTGAACGGGGTGGGCAAGACGACCACCATCGGAAAGCTCGCCGCCTACCTCCGCCGGTTCGAGCGGTCGGTCGTCGTGGGCGCCGCGGACACCTTCCGTGCCGCTGCCGTCGACCAGCTCGCGACCTGGGCCGAACGCGGTGGGGCGACGATCGTCCGGCCGCAGCACGAGGGGCAGGACCCGGCATCGGTCGCGTACCAGACCATCGACCACGCGGTGCAGACCGGCACCGAGATCGTGCTCGTCGACACCGCCGGCCGCCTGCACACCAAGGGCGGCCTCATGGACGAGCTGAGCAAGATCCGGCGGGTGGTGGAGAAGCTCGCCCCGATCAGCGAGGTCCTGCTCGTGCTGGACGCCACCACGGGGCAGAACGGCGTCATGCAGGCGCAGGCGTTCCTCGAGCACGCGGGCGTCACGGGACTCGTGCTGACCAAGCTCGACGGCTCGGCCAAGGGCGGTTTCGTCCTCGCGGTCCAGGAGCGCACCGGCATCCCGGTGAAGCTGCTCGGGCAGGGCGAGGGGATCGGCGACCTCACCGGCTTCACCCCGCACGTCTTCGTGTCGGCGCTGGTCGATTGAGCGCCGCGACATGCGTCACCGGGCTCGCATGATGGCCGCGAGGGTGGTTGCATAGGGCCATGGCGATCGAGCACGACTACTTCGGCCTGCTGGAGTCGGGGCCGGACGGATCGATCTTCTGGAGCGAGGCGATCGACTTCGGCGACCAGAGGGTCACCGTCGATCTGACCGCGCCCGATCAGGACGACGTCTCGCCTGCGGCGTTGGATGTCGCGGCGGCCATGATCTCCTCCCTCGAGGCGATCGATCTGCAGGCGCGCAACGCCATGGTCTCCGAGCTCGACGATCGCACCAGCGAGGTCACCGAGTACATCCTGCAGCAGCAGGAGCAGATGGGCGAGGAGATCGAGGACTTCCTCGTGGACATCTCCGGCGACGTCCACATCGACGTGATCCGCTCCCTGCAGCTGGTGAGCATGACGATCCTCGCCGACGAGCACGGCGGTGCCGACCCGTTCGCCGTGCTCGAGTACGCGCTCGATCGGGACGCCACCGACGAGGTGCTCCTGGTGAACCTCACCAGCGACGGCGCCGTGCAGTCTGTCACCAGCGCCGACTGAACGCGGATGCCCGAGGTCGACGACGTCCGGCGGGTGGTCCTGGGGCTGCCGGGCGCCGAGGAGCGGCAGACCACCGGCGGTGCGGCCTGGTTCGTGCGGGGCAGACTGTTCGCCTGGGAGTGCCACCCGTGGCCGAGCATCCCCGAGCCGGTGCGCGCGGTGATCCTCGCCGAGGCTGTCGTCGGAGCCAAGGTCGGCGACCCCGACGACGCCCGGGCGCTGCGGGAGATGGATCCGGCCGTCTTCCTGCCGCAGACGACGCGGTGGGGCGAGCCCAAGATCGCGTTCCGGCTGGGTGCGATCGACCCGGGACACCTGACCGAGCTTCTCGTCGAGGCCTGGCGCACGCAGGCGCCGAAGTACCTCGTCCGCGAATGGGAATCCGCCGGCTAGACCGCCTGCGCGAACCCGCCGTCGGCCGTCAGGTGCACCAGGTGGGCGGGGATCTCACGGCCGTGAGACGCCATCGACTGCGCCCAGAGCCGTCCGGCGCGGTAGGAGGAGCGCACGAGCGGACCGGCGAGCACGCCGAGGAATCCGATGCGCTCGGCCTCCTCCTTGAACGCCACGAACTCCTCGGGCTTCACCCACCGCGCCACCGGGAGGTGGCGGGGGGTGGGGCGCAGGTACTGCGTGATCGTGATGATGTCGGTGCCCGCGTCACGCAGGTCCTGCAGCGCCTGCACGACCTCTTCCGGCTCCTCGCCCATGCCGAGGATGAGGTTGGACTTCGTGATGAGTCCGGCGGCGCGCGCCTGGGTCAGCACGTCGAGCGAGCGCTCGTAGCGGAAGGCGGGACGGATGCGCTTGAAGATGCGGGGCACCGTCTCCACGTTGTGGGCGAAGACCTCCGGCCGAGCGTCGAAGACCTCGGACAGCAGCGCCGGGTCGCCGTTGAAGTCGGTGGCGAGCAGCTCGACGCCGGTGCCGGGGTTGCGCGCGTGGATCTGACGGACGGTCTCCGCGTTCAGCCAGGCGCCGCCGTCGGGGAGGTCGTCGCGCGCCACGCATGTGACGGTGGCGTACCGCAGCCGCATCCGCTCGACGCTCTCGGCGACGCGCCGGGGCTCGTCGATGTCGTAGTCGGCGGGCTTGCCGGTGTCGATCTGGCAGAAGTCGCAGCGCCGGGTGCACTGCGAGCCGCCGATGAGGAACGTCGCCTCGCGATCCTCCCAGCACTCGTAGATGTTCGGGCACCCGGCCTCCTGGCACACGGTGTGCAGCTGCTCGTCCTTCACGAGGGCGTGGAGGGCCTGGTACTCGGGGCCCATCCGAGCCTTGGTCTTGATCCAGTCGGGCTTGCGCTCGATCGGCGTCTGCGCGTTGCGCACCTCGAGCCGGAGGAGTCTGCGCCCCTCGGGCGCTGCCTGCCCGGCGTTCTGCCCGCCCGGGGCGGTGCCGCAGCTCACGCGGCGACCGCCGAATCGAAGGCGGCCTGGAAGGCCGAGGCGACCGTGTCGACGACATCGGCGGGGGAGATGTCGGTGCCGGCGATCTCGCTGAGGGTCGTGACCCCGGCGTCCGAGATCCCGCAGGGCACGATCTGGGAGAACGGGAGCAGACTGTTGTCGCAGTTGAGTGCGAAGCCGTGCATGGTCACGCCGCGCTGCACCCGCACGCCGATGGCCGCGATCTTGTCCTCCGACAGGGGACGGCGCACCCAGACGCCGCTGCGTCCCTCCACCCGGTAGCCCTCGACGTCGAAGGCGGCGAGGACCTCGATCAGCACCGCCTCCAGCCGGCGCACGTGTGCGACGACGTCGACGGGCTCGGCGAGGCGCACGAGCGGGTACCCGACCAGCTGGCCGGGCCCGTGCCAGGTGATCTTCCCGCCGCGGTCGACATCGATCACGGGCGTGCCGTCGGTCGGGCGCTCGTGACGCGCGGTCCGGGCGCCGGCGGTGAACACCGGCTCATGCTCCAGCAGCAGGAGCGTGTCGGGTCGTGCTCCGGCGACGATCTCGCCGTGCAGGCGGCGCTGGAGCTCCCAGCCGTCGCCGTAGGGAACGTACGTCGGTGCGAGGCCGATCGTCTGGATGTCGAGCACGCCGTCTCCTTCGCGATTGCTGGACTGCGTCCAACAATAGCCTGGATATGGTGGGGAGATGAGCACCGGTCGTCCCAAGTCGTCGTCCCGCGAGGTCCTGGCCGAGGCGGCGTGCGAGCTGTTCCTCGAAAAGGGATACGAGGGCACCACGGTGGGCGACATCGCGCTGCGCGCCGGCGTGAGTCGATCGAGCTTCTTCAACTACTTCTCCTCGAAGTCCGACGTGCTCTGGGCGGGGCTCGATGCGCGCATCGACGCGGCCGAGGTCTCGCTGTCCGACGGTGCGGACGTGCGCGAGGCGCTTCTCGGGATCGCGAGCGGCTTCGCGCCCGACGCGCTGGCGCTCGCTCTGGTGAACGCGCCCGCGATGGGGATCGAGTCCGAACTGGTCCGGGAATCCGCCGGCCGCCGCGGTCGCATCGCCGATGCGGTGTCGCGCCGGCTGCGACTCGGGGGAGCCGGGGCGGTCGTCGCCGAGGTGGCCGGTGCCGCCCACGGCGGCGCGGTGCTCGCGGCCATCGGCGAATGGGCTTGCCGTGGTGCGGGCAGCACGTCCCTCCCCGACGTGCTGCGCGGCGCACTCGATGCGGCCGCAGCCACCCTGCCGCGCGCCGTGCGCCAGTTGCGCGTCGTCGCCCGCGCCGACCATTTCGAGGGGGCGGTGCGGTTCTACCGGGACGTGCTCGGGATGACCGAGCTCGACGCGTTCCAGGGCGACGGGGGAGCCCGGGTCGTGATCCTCGACGCGGGGCGCGCCACCCTCGAGCTGGCGAACGCGGCCCAGATCGACCTCATCGACGCGGTCGAGACCGACGGCGACGCGCCGAGCGATCCGATCCGCGTGGGTCTGGAGGTCGCCGACACGATCGAGTCCACCGCGTCGGTCCTCGAGGCGGGCGCGCTGCTGGAGGCCGGCCCGCGTGAGACGCCGTGGCGGTCGCGCAACGCGCGGGTCCGCGGGGCCGCGGGTCTGCAGCTCACGCTGTTCCAGGAACTCGACGCGCCCTGACCGCCGCGCGACGCCCGACGGGCGGACCGGCCGCCCCGGTGCGGTCGGCCGCTCCGCTCCGCGCCGCTCCCGTAGAATCGGGGCATCATGGCGACTTTCGGCACACTCTCCGACCGGCTCACAGAGACCTTCCGCAATCTGCGGACCAAGGGCAAGCTCACGCCCGCCGACGTCGACGGCACCGTCCGCGAGATCCGTCGCGCGCTCCTTGACGCCGACGTCGCGCTCGGCGTCGTCAAGGACTTCACCGCGAAGGTGCGCGAGCGCGCGCTCGGCGACGAGGTCAGCCGCGCGCTGAACCCCGCCCAGCAGGTGGTCCAGATCGTCAACGAGGAGCTCGTCGCGATCCTCGGCGGACAGCAGCGCCGGCTGCAGTTCGCCAAGAACCCGCCGACCGTCATCATGCTCGCGGGCCTGCAGGGCTCGGGCAAGACGACCTTCGCCGGCAAGCTGGCGCGCCTTCTCGAGAAGGACGGTCACACGCCTCTCCTGGTGGCGGCCGACCTGCAGCGGCCCAACGCCGTCAACCAGCTCCAGGTCGTGGCCCAGCGCGCCGGAGCGGCCGTCTTCGCCCCCGAGCCCGGCAACGGCGTCGGGGATCCGGTACGCGTCGCGCGCGACGGTGTCGAGCACGCGCGCCGCCAGCAGCACGACGTCGTCATCATCGACACCGCCGGCCGCCTCGGCGTCGACGCGGAGCTCATGAAGCAGGCCGCCGACATCCGCCGGGCCGTCGACCCGGACGAGGTCCTGTTCGTCATCGACGCGATGATCGGTCAGGACGCCGTCAACACCGCCAAGGCGTTCCAGGACGGCGTCGACTTCACGGGCGTGGTGCTCTCCAAGCTCGACGGCGACGCGCGCGGCGGCGCGGCCCTGTCGGTCGCCTCCGTCACGGGTCGCCCGATCATCTACGCGTCGACCGGCGAGGGCCTGGAGGACCTGGAGGCCTTCCACCCCGACCGCATGGCGAGCCGCATCCTCGACCTCGGCGACATCCTGACCCTCATCGAGCAGGCCCAGGCCGCGTTCGACGAGGAGGAGGCCAAGAAGGTCGCCGAGAAGCTCGCGACCGAGCAGTTCACGCTCGAGGACTTCCTCGACCAGATGCAGCAGCTCAAGAAGATGGGCTCCATGAAGAAGATGCTCGGGATGCTCCCGGGCGCCGGGAACATGAAGCAGCAGCTCGAGAACTTCGACGAGCGCGAGATCGACCGCACCGAGGCGATCATCCGCTCGATGACGCCCATGGAGCGCCGCAACCCGAAGCTGCTCAACGGCTCGCGGCGCCTGCGCATCGCGCGCGGTTCGGGGATGACCGTCACCGACGTCAATCAGCTCGTCCAGCGGTTCGACCAGGCCGCGAAGATGATGAAGACCGTCGCGCGCGGCGGGGTGCCCCAGATCCCCGGGATGGGCCCGATGGGCGGCAAGCCCGGAGCGTCCAGCAAGCGGGGCGCGAAGCAGAAGAAGGGCGGCGGCTCCCGCTCGGGCAACCCGGCGAAGCGGGCCGCCGAGAACGCCGGCCTCGCCGCCACCGCCTCCGCCCCGAGCGGATCCGGTTTCGGTCTCGGCGGCGCGCCGCAGCCGTCCGAAGCCGACCTCGCCGAGATCCAGAAGCTCTTCGGCAAGGGCTGAGACACACGCGACCCGGCGCCCGCGTCGCCGCGCCGTCCGCCGCTAGGCTGACACCCGTGGGTCGACTGGGGACGTCTGGGGAGATGCGGCAGAGGAAGTGTGACTAGCAGGGTCTCGACGAGCAGGGTCTTCGAGCGCGACACGCCGCTCTTCCGTGAGAGCGTCAGCGGACGGCTCGACAAGTTCCCGCGCAACGCCTGGGCGCGATGGGGCCTGCGTCTTCTGATCGCGGCGTTCTATGCCGCGGTCGCCGTCTGGTTCCATGTGGCCACGGCGGGCGACTGGCAGGGGACGGCCAACGCCGCCCTGGCCGAGCGCGTGGGACGGCTGCTCAGCGGGGCGGACGGCAGCGACGGCGTCGCCGTGATCGGCGCCCTGTACCCGCCGCTCACGAGCCTCATCGCCATGCTCGTTCCCGGAGGGCCTCTCGGCCTGGCGATCGCGGGAAGTCTCGCGGCGGGGCTGATGCTGCAGCTGGTCGTGCAGTCGATGCGCCGGCGGCAGTTTCCCGTGTTCGTCCGGCTCGTCTTCATCCTGACCCTCGGCGCCACGCCCGTGTTCGCGTACATCGCCACGACGAACTTCGAGGCGATCGTCGGCCTGATGTTCTTCGGCCTGGGGATGATCGACCTCGTCCGCTTCGTGACCTGGGCGAACACGCAGGCAGGGTTCCGCGCGGGCATCCTCTTCGCCTGCGCGGCGTTCTCCGACTCCACCGTCACCTTCTCCGCCCTCGTGGCGGCCGTCGCCGGCACGCTCATCATCCAGTCGCGACCCGGCGCGCGGTTCGCGAACGCGTACGTGGTGGCGTTCCCGACGATCACCCTGTTCGTCTCGCTGGCGCTGCTCGGCATCGCGTTCGGTGCCGGCCCGCTCGCGATGATGCGCGGCGACCTGAGCTGGAGTCCGGATCGGTTCGAGGCGATGCTCGCCTTCTTCGCCACCCCGGCCGGCGTCGTCTACTTCGCCCCGGTGCTGCTGCTCGTGGTGACGAGCTTCGCGCTCCGGTTCCCGGGCACGGCGCTGATCGCGGTGCTGCTGACCGCCAGCACGCTGCTCGCCTTCATCCTGGGGCTCACGCCGCCCGGCACCGCGGGCATCAACTACACGCTGATGCTGCTCCTGGCGATCGCCATCGTCCCCACCCTGACCACACTGGCCCATACCCTGCTCACGTCCGCCGTGTCGGTCGTGCTGTGGGTGATCGGATGGCTGACGACACTGCAATGGGCGACCCTCGCCGACTGGGTGCGGGCGCTGGGAGGATTGTCATGATGTCCGACGGCACGCTGCTCTCGCCCGAGCTCCGCACGCGTTATGTGCAGGAGGGCTGGCTGCCGATCGGCCGCGAGGGCGACAGGGTCGTCATCGGAGCCTCGCACGAGCTCGGCCGCGCCGCGCGCACCGCGATCAGCGCGAGCGTGGGTGCGCCGATCTCGGTGCAGCCGCTGTCGCAGCGGGCGATCGTCGACCGGGTCGTCACCGAGTTCCGCGACGACTTCGCCGATCAGGCCGCCAACGGTCTCTACCTGACGGATCCCGGGCTGTCGGCGCGACGCGTGCTCTCGCGTTCGCAGCAGGTCGGCCTCGTCGTGCTCCTCGTGCTCGTGGTCGCGGCGCTCGTCCTGTGGACGCTGCCGACGATCATCGTCGGGATCGCCGTCGCCAGCATCGTCTTCCTCGCGAGTACGCTGTTCAAGTTCTCGGTCGCGCTGCACGGGTCCCGCTACGACCTCGTGCAGCGCGTGGACGCGGAGTCGATCGCCGCACTCGACGACGCCGATCTGCCGATCTACACCGTGCTGGTGCCGGTCTTCCGCGAGGCGCGCATCGTGGGGCGCCTCGTCGAGAACCTCGGACGGCTCGACTATCCGGCCGAGAAGCTCGAGGTGATCATCCTCGTGGAGGAGGAGGACGACGAGACCCGCGATGCGCTCGCGGTGTCCTCGCCCCCCGACAACTTCCTCGTGGTCACGGTGCCGAAGGGCTCGCCGCAGACGAAGCCCCGTGCGTGCAACGTGGGTCTGGAGGTGGCCCGCGGCGAGTTCCTCGTGATCTACGACGCCGAGGACGCGCCCGAGCCCGACCAGCTCAAGAAGACGGTCGTCGCCTTCTCGCGCGCCGACGCCTCCACCGTCGTGATGCAGGCCTCGCTCAACTACTTCAACGCGCGGGAGAACGTGCTGACCCGCATGTTCGCGCTCGAGTACAGCTACTGGTTTGACTACATGCTCGCGGGCCTGGACGTGCGCGACCTTCCGATTCCGCTCGGGGGGACCTCGAACCACTTCCGCACCTCCGCCCTCCGCGAGCTCGGTGGGTGGGATCCCTACAACGTGACGGAGGACGCCGACCTCGGCATCCGCGCGAGCGCTCTCGGCTACCGCGTGGGGGTGGTGGACTCCACAACGATGGAGGAGGCCACGAGCCGCATGGGGATCTTCATCGGTCAGCGCAGTCGCTGGATCAAGGGCTACATGCAGACCGCGCTCGTGCACGCACGGCGCCCGGGGCGGCTGATCGCCCAGGTCGGACTCCGCCGGTTCTTCTCGTTCGCGCTCCTCATCGCCGGCACGCCGCTGACGTTCCTCGGCGTGATCCCGTTCACCGCGCTGCTCATCGCCTCGTTCGCGGTGCCGTGGCTGGACATCTCCGACGCGTTCCCGCCGCTCGTCCTCTGGTTGTGCCTGCTGAACTTCCTCATCGGGAACGGGCTGATGGTGTACCTGAACATGATGGGCCCGTACAAGCGCGGCTCGTTCTGGCTGGTCGGCTGGGCTCTGCTGAACCCCGTCTACTGGCTCCTGCACTCCGCCGCGTCGTACAAGGCGCTGTGGCAGCTCATCACGAAGCCGCATTACTGGCAGAAGACAGAGCACGGCATGTCGACGTTCGAGCTGCACGACGCACCGGCCGAGGACCTCACGAGGGAGGCCGCCGAAGAGATCGGGGTGACGGAGCCCGCGCGGTCTCAGTGACCGAGTGCCGCGAGGTGGTCGCGCAGGGTGGGCCCCGCGCGGAACTCGCGGATGAGGTGCTGGACCACTTCCCGGAGGTCGCCGTCGGCGGCCTCGGCGACGAGGATCTGTCGTGCGTGGCTCGCCCCCTGCGTGAGGATGGTCTCGATGCCCGCGAGCTCGCGCGCGCAGTGGAGGTGGTCGGCGATGGGCGCCAGCTCGGCCACGGTCTCGCGCAGGTGATCGACGACGGGACGCTGGGTGCCGTCGCGATCGACGATGATCTGCGCGGCGAGTCCGTAGCGCGCCGCGCGCCACTTGTTCTCGCGCACGAACCACGGCGGGATGGTCGGGAGCTCGCGGCCCTCGTCCAGCTCCCGGGAGAAGTGCTCGACGAGCACCTGGACGAGCGCGGCCACGGCGGCCAGCTCGGGGAGCGTCGACATGCCGTCGCACGCGCGCACCTCGATCGTGCCCCAGCGCGGCGCGGGACGGATGTCCCACCGCACCTCCGTGGCGTCGGCCATGACTCCCGTGCGGACCATGTCGTCGAGGTAGGACTCGAACTGCGCCCATGAGGTGAGCGGCCAGGGCAGGCCGGCGGTGGGCAGCTGCTGGAAGACCAGTGCCCGGTTGGACGCGTAGCCCGTGCGCTCACCGGCCCAGAACGGGCTCGACGCCGAGAGTGCCTGGAGATGCGGGAGATAGACGGCCAGCGCGTTGATGATCGGGAACACCTTGTTCACGTCGTCGACGCCGACATGGATGTGGATGCCCCAGATCATCATGTTGCGCCCCCACCACTGCGTGCGCTCGATGAGGTTGTGGTACCGCGTCTTGTCGGTCACCTGCTGGTCGTACCACTGCGCGAACGGGTGGCTCCCGGCGCACAGCAGCTCGATCTCGCGGGGCGTCGTGAGGGTCCGGACGTGCGCGATCGCGTCGGCGATGTCGTCGACGGCGGCGGCGACGGTGTCGCCCACGCCGCTGGTGACCTCCACGGTGTTGGTGAGCAGCTCGCCGGTGACGGTGTACCGCTCCAGCTGCGTGCGCTCCTCGAGCTCGGGGAGGAGTTCCGGGGCGCGGGGGACCAGATCGCCGGTCTCCGGGTCGGCAAGCATGATCTCCCACTCCAGCCCCACGGAGGAGCGGGCGGATGTCGCGAACGGCACCGTCATGCGGACAGTCTGGCATGGGAGAGGCGGGTGGTTCGCAGCATGCGTCATGATCTGGCAAAATGGATCGCTGGACCTGTTGCTCGACCCTCTATCCGGCAGCGGTCCGCCCTCAGAGCTCCCGCCGGGTGTGCACCCCACTCTCCAGGCGACGTTCATTACTTCCCAACACCATTCAGGAGAATTGTGGCTGTCAAGATCCGTCTGAAGCGCCTCGGCAAGATCCGTGCGCCGTACTACCGCATCGTCGTGGCCGACTCGCGCACCAAGCGCGACGGTCGTGTCATCGAGGAGATCGGCAAGTACCACCCGACCGAGGAGCCCTCGTTCATCGAGGTCGACTCCGAGCGCGCGCAGTACTGGCTGTCCGTCGGCGCCCAGCCGACCGAGCAGGTCGCCGCGCTGCTCAAGCTCACCGGCGACTGGGGCAAGTTCAAGGGCGACAAGGACGCCGTCTCGACCGTGAAGACCGCCGAGGCCAAGTCCGAGTTCGTCGTGGACGACTCCAAGAAGTCGGTCATCAAGCCCAAGGTCGAGAAGAAGGCCGAGGAGCCCGCTCCCGCCGCCGAGACCGACGCCCCGGCCGACGCCGAGGCAGAGACCACCGAGGCCGAGTAAGACCGTGCTGGCCGCCGCGCTCGAACACGTCGTCAAGGGGATCGTGGATCACCCCGACGACGTCACCGTCCGTTCTTCGACGTCGCCGCGAGGCGACGTGCTCGAGGTGCGCGTGCACCCCGACGACCGCGGACGGGTGATCGGGCGCGGCGGACGCACCGCCAAGGCGCTGCGCACGCTCATCACCGCGCTGGCCGATGGCGCACGCGTGCGCGTCGACGTCGCGGACGACTGAGATGGCGGCCTCCGGAGCCGCGCGCACGCAGTTGCGCGTCGGCCGTCTCGTCAAGGCGCACGGGCTCAAGGGCGCCCTCAAGCTCGAGCTGTACACCGACGACCCCGACGGGCGCTTCGTGCCCGGCGCCGTCTTCACCCTCCAGGTTCCGGAGTCCTCGCCGTGGCACGGCAAGACCGTCACGGTGCGCGAATTCCGCTGGATGAACTCCCACCCGGTCGTCTTCCTCGACGGCGTCGAGGACCGCGATGCGGCCGAGTCGATCGTCCGGGCCATCCTCTGGATCGACCAGGACGAGACCGCGGGCGCCGAGGACGACGCCTGGTACGACCACCAGCTGGTCGGGCTCGAGGTCGTCCGGGACGGTGACGTCATCGGCCGCGTGGTGCGCGTCGACCACCTTCCTGCCCAGGACCTCCTGATCGTGAAGCTCAGTGGCGACCCCGACCGCGAGGTGCTGGTGCCGTTCGTCGCCGCGATCGTCCCCGAGGTCGACGTCGCGGCCGGGCGCGTGGTGGTCACCCCGCCCGCCGGGCTCTTCGAGGAGCTGCCGGGCGACGACGCCGACGAGCCGCGTCCCGCGGAGGGTCCCGCCGAGGACGCGGCGACCGAGGACTGACGTGCGCATCGACGTCGTCTCGATCTTCCCCTCCTTCTTCGACGTCCTCGAGGTGTCGCTGCTCGGCAAGGCCCGTGCGTCGGGTCTGATCGACGTGCGTGTGCACGACCTCAGGGACTTCACCCACGACCGCCACCGCACGGTCGACGACACGCCGTACGGCGGCGGCGCCGGCATGGTGATGAAGCCGGAGCCGTGGGGTGAGGCGATCGACGAGATCGTCGCCTCCGCCGGGCCGGATGCACGACCGACGTTCGTCTTCCCGTCGCCGGCGGGCGAGCGGTTCACCCAGGCCACGGCTCGTGAGTTCGCCGAGCTGCCGCACCTCGTCTTCGGCTGCGGCCGCTACGAAGGAATCGACGAGCGCGTCTTCGCCTATGCGGCGACCCGCGGGGACGTGCGACTGGTGAGCCTCGGGGACTACGTGCTCAACGGCGGCGAGGTGGCGGCGATGGCGATCATCGAGGCCGTCGGCCGCCTGATCCCGGGCGTCGTCGGCAATCCCGAGAGCCTCGTCGAGGAGTCCCACGAGGACGGCCTGCTGGAGTATCCGTCGTACACGAAGCCGGCCGCCTGGCGCGGCTACGAGGTCCCCGACGTGCTGCTCAGCGGTCACCACGGGCGCGTCGTCGACTGGCGTCGGGCGCAGCAGCTCGAGCGCACGCGCGAGCGCCGGCCCGACCTCCTGCCGGAGTGACGCGCGAGCGCGCCGAGCTCAGTCCGCGTGCAGGCCGCGCAGCGCTCCGATGACCTGCTCGTGCCACGCGCGCGACGCGGGCAGTGCGCCGGTGTAGATCGGCGTGTCGTGCGTGACGCCGAGATACCGCACCACCGTGGCATCCACGCCGCTCCGACGCAGCGCCGCGCCGTAGGCGGCTCCGTCGCCACGCAGCGTGTCGTACTCGGCGGTGAGGATCAGAGCGGGTGGAAGGCCGGTGTGGTCCGCCGCGCGCAGGGGTGAGGCGTAGGGGTGGCGGGCCTGTGCCGGAGAGGCGAGGTAGGTGCGGGCGATCGAGCGGAGCTCGCGCAGCACGATCAGCGCCGGCACGCCCATGCGCCAGGTGGGGCGCACGTCGATGTGCCTGCCGGTGAGGTCGGTCACCGGGACCTCCAGCACCTGCAGGCGCAGGCGGTGGCGGCGGCGGTCCCGGTTCATGAGGGTGACGGCGGCGGCGATCGCTCCGCCGGCGGAGGTGCCCGTCACGGCCAGCCGGGCCGGGTCGACGCCGAGCGCAGCACTCTCGCGGACGAGCCACTCGAGGGCGGCATGGCCCTGCTCCACCTGCGTCGGGAACCGGTGCTCGGGCGCCAGGTCGTAGGCGACGGCGACCACGACGACGTCGGCCTCCGCGGCGCGACGGCGGCAGGCGGCATCCGTGGTCGGGTAGTCGATGCCGCCGATGCGGAAGGCGCCGCCGAAGAAGTGGAGCGCTGCGGGGCGGACCCGGTCGTCGGCGGTGGGCCGGTAGACCCGCACCGTGACGTCCGGGAACCCCGCGACCGGGACGACGTGGTCGGACGTGATCGTCGGCGGGCCGGGTGTTCCCGCGCCGGCCAGCTCGTCGCGGTCCCAGGCGAGGGCGGCACGGCGGTGGCGGGCGCGAGCGCGGGCGGACCGCTCCGCGCGCGTCGGCGCCGCCGCCCCGGCAGCAGGGGCCGGGGTGGCGCTCGGCGCCCCCGTCACCGAGGCGGTCGCCCGCGAGAGCAGAGTCCACGGGCCCGCGGTGCGCAGCCGCTGCAGGGCCTGACGCAGCAGGTAGCGACGATGTCTGCGGAGCCGGTCGGCGAAGTAGGGGTCGAGCCTCATGATGGCCGGGTCAGTGGACGCCGAGGAAGCTGCGATCCGTGAGCACGATGGGTCCGTCGGTCGTGATGGCGACGGTGTGCTCGGAATGAGAGCCCCGCGAGCCGTCCACGCTGCGAAGGGTCCATCCGTCGGGATCGGTCACGAGCTCGTCTGTCGTGCGCAGGAACCAGGGTTCCAGGGCCAGCACGAGTCCGTCGCGCAGCGGGTAGCCGCGACCGGGCTTCCCGTCGTTGGCGACGTGCGGGTCGCCGTGCATCGTGCGCCCCACGCCGTGGCCGCCGAAGTCCGTGTTGATGGAGTATCCGTCGGCCCGCGCGATCTGGGAGATCGCGTGGGAGATGTCGCCGATGCGGTTCCCCACCACCGCGGCGTCGATGGCCGCTGCGAGGGCACGCTCGCTGGTGTCGATGAGGGCGAGATCCTCGTCGCGCGGCGTGCCCACCACGAAGGACACCGCGGAGTCGGCCACCCATCCGTCGACCGAGGCGGCGAAGTCGAGGGTGACCAGGTCGCCGTCGCGGAGCGCGTAGTCGTGGGGGAGCCCGTGCAGGACCGCGTCGTTGACGGAGGTGCAGATGACCTTGCCGAACGGGCTCGCCCCGAACGAGGGGTGGTAGTCGATGTAGCAGGATTCGGCCCCGGCCCGGCGGATCATGTCGTGGGCGCGCCGATCGATCGCCAGGAGGTTCGTGCCCACGGTCGTCTCGTCCCGAAGAGTCGCGAGGACCTCCGCCACGAAGCGGCCGGCCGGGCGCATCTGCTCGATCTCGGCGGGCGTGCGCAGTTCGATCATCGGGTTCCTTTCACTCAGGTTCCATTCTGGCTGACCGGCGTAGCATCGAGGTCATGTGGGTGCGTCAGGCGTTCTTCCGGTGGCTGATTCCAGCGGCATTCGTGCTGCCCCTCTGGCTGTTCGTGGGCTGGATCGTCTTCGGCGCGAACCCGTGGGCGCTGCTGTGGGTCATCGTCTCGGCACCCGTGGTGCTCATCGGCCAGCTGATCCTGACGCTGCTGGTCCGCGCGCGCGGAACGGTCCGGGCCGACCGGGCGGTCTCCTGGCTCGACCTCGGACTGCTGGGCGCGTGGCACGTCCTCATCGTCGCTCTCGGCGTCTTCGACAGCCGGTGGTGGTGGCCGCTGCTGGCCCTCACCGTCGGAGTGGGCGTGGCCGCGCTGTGGAGCTCGCTGTCGCAGCTCTGGCGCGAGGCACGCGGGGGACTGACCGTCCTGCGCACCTCCGAGGGGATCGGCTACATCCCTCCGGCGGCGCCGCACGCGGACACGTCCGATCCCGAGGTCATCGTGATCACCGAGGGCCGCACGCCGCCGGCTCCGTAGTCGTTTTGGTCGCGGCGCGGGTCCGTGGCAGAATGGTTGTTTGTGCCCTGAACAGGCTCTGCCTCAGGGGAGCACGGCGCCGACACGGTCGCCTCGGGCACGACACATCCTCCAATCCTGACTCTCGCGATCGACCTGTGGCGGTCGCAGGAAGTGACGATCATGCAGATCCTCGACTCCGTCGACGCGGCCTCGCTGCGCTCCGACATCCCTCCCTTCGCGCCCGGCGACAACGTCAAGGTGCACGTGAACATCACCGAGGGCAACCGCTCCCGCGTCCAGGTGTTCCAGGGCGTCGTCATCGGCCGCTCCGGCGACGGCGTGCGCGAGACCTTCACCGTCCGCAAGATCAGCTTCCAGGTGGGCGTCGAGCGCACCTTCCCGGTGCACAGCCCGTCAATCGACCACATCGAGGTCGTCACCCGCGGTGACGTGCGCCGCGCCAAGCTCTACTACCTGCGCAACCTGCGCGGCAAGAAGGCGAAGATCAAGGAGAAGCGCGACCGCTGACGCGCTCTCATCGACGATGCCCCGGGGCCCGGCCCCCGGGGCATCGTCGTTCCCGCGCGCGGACGCGTCCGGCCGGTGGGCCGTGGACACGCGTCCGCCGGGATGTGCGACCCTTGACAGGTGCGCAGGAGAGCGGCCCCTTTCTCCTGCAGAGACGAAGGATCTGAATGACCCCCGAGAACATCGCCGCCGGAGCGGCGACCGATCCGGTGCGCCCCCGTCGTCCCGCGCGCCGCGGTGTCTGGCCGCTGCTGCGCGACGTGCTGGTGATCATCGTCATCGCGGTCCTGGTCTCGTTCCTCGTCAAGACCTTCCTGGTGCGCTCGTTCTACATCCCGTCCAGCTCGATGGAGCAGACGCTGCGCGTCGACGATCGCATCCTCGTCGACGAGCTGACCCCGCGCTTCGGCGGATACGACCGGGGCGATGTCGTCGTCTTCCGCGATCCCGGCGGCTGGCTCCCCACGGAGCCCAAGGTCGAGCGCTCGGTGCTGGTCGAAGCCGTCGACTGGGTGCTGGCGCTGGTGGGCATCTCGGCTCCCGACAGCAAGGAGCACCTGATCAAGCGGATCATCGGCGTGCCCGGCGACCACGTCGTGTGCTGCAACGCGCTCGGGCAGGTGACGGTCAACGACATCCCCATCGACGAGACCTCCTACCTCAACCTGGCTCCGGGGCAGAGCGCGCCCGAGGTGGTGCCCTACGACGTCACGGTGCCCGACGGTTCGCTGTGGGTGCTCGGCGACAACCGCGACGCCTCCCGCGACTCCCGCTACAACACCGACCAGCCCGGGCAAGGCTTCGTGCCCCTCGACAATGTCGTGGGACGCGCGTTCCTCGTCACCTGGCCGCTGGACCGCTTCGGCCTCATCGACTTCCACCACGACGTCTTCGCGGGCGTGCCCGACTCCGCGCCATGACCGTCGCCGTCCCGCGCCTCACCGTCGAGCGGAGGCTGCTCAAGGAGCATCCGCTGGTGATCGCGTGCGACGAGGTCGGCCGCGGCGCCCTCGCCGGCCCCGTCGCCGTCGGAGCGGCGGTGATGGATGCCGCCGGGGCGCGTAGGCGTGTTCCGGTCGGCCTGCGGGACTCGAAGCTGGTCGCGGAGCACCATCGCCACGACGTGGCCGGTCGCGCGCGCCAGTGGGTCTCGGCGTCCGCCGTGGGCTGGGCCGACGCCGCAGAGATCGACCGCGTCGGGATCATGCGCGCGCTGGGGCTGGCGGCGCTCCGTGCGATCGCCGATCTGCGTGTCGCGGGCATCGTTCCCGAGGACGCCGTGATCATCCTCGACGGCAACTACGACTACATCACCCCCGCGGGCGGCAGCGGCCTGCGGGTCCAGCCCATCATCAAAGCCGACCGGGACTGCGCGTCGGCCTCGGCGGCCTCCGTGATCGCCAAGGTCGCCCGAGACGACCTCATGACGGGTCTTCACGCGGACCTCCCGGTGTACCAGTGGTCGCGGAACAAGGGCTACGCCAGTCCCGAGCATCGCGCGGCCATCCGCTCCCACGGACTCAGCGCGCACCACCGTGCCTCCTGGGCGATCGCCGATGCGCCCACCCTCTTCTGATCCTGGCGGCACGCCGCGGGCAATAGGATTGACGCACCATGGATGACGAAGTCTTCGAGGATTACGACCGCGAGCTCGAGCTGGCGCTGTACAAGGAGTATCGCGACGTCGTCTCGCAGTTCCAGTACGTGATCGAGACGGAGCGACGGTTCTATCTCGCCAACGACGTGAACGTCGTCCGCCGCGACACCGAGCACGACTTCTACTTCGAGATCTCGATGACCGACGTCTGGGTGTGGGACATCTATCGGGCGGACCGCTTCGTCAAGTCGGTGCGTGTGCTGACCTTCAAGGACGTCAACGTCGAGGAACTGCAGCGACGGGACTTCCAGATCCCCGACGAGCTCTCGCTCGACTCCTGACGACGCGGGCGCGTCGGGCTCTCCACAGCGGGGGCTGATCCACGCGTCTCCACCGATGCCGCACCGCGGGCGCCGGCCACCGGCGCTGCGGGCCACCATCGAGCGCATGGCTGAGAAGGACGTGCGCGGTCGCGCGGGCGAGGACCGCGCCGCGCGGTATCTGAGTGAACACGGGTACGAGGTGCGCGCACGTAACTGGCGCTGTGCCCAGGGCGAGCTCGACATCGTGGCGTTCCACGGCTCCGATCTCGTGGTCGTCGAAGTGAAGACCCGTCGCAGCGAGGCCTTCGGGCACCCTTTCGACGCCGTCGACGCGCGCAAACGCGAGCGCCTGTGGCGGCTCTCGCACGCGTGGATGCGCGCGCACCCGGAGTCGTCGCGGGGGCGACGGCTCCGTCTCGACGTCATCGGCATCACGGGCGAGGATCCGCGGACCGCGGTGCTGGAGCACCTTGAGGACCTGCGGTGAGCCTCGGCCGGACGTGGAGCGTGGTGCTCACGGGTCTGCTGGGCGACATCGTGGAGGTCGAGGCCGACCTGTCGACCCAGACGCCGGGGTTCACCATCATCGGACTCCCGGACAAGTCGATCGGCGAGGCGGAGCAGCGCGTCCACAATGCGTGCGGCAACAGCGACCTCTCCCTCCCGCGGCGCCGGGTCGTCGTGAACCTCTCACCCGCCGGCCTCCCCAAGCACGGCACGGGGCTCGACGTGGCGGTCGCGATCGCCGCGCTCGCCACGGAGCTGCCCTTGGACGCCGGTTCGCTGGCCCGCACCGTGCACCTCGGCGAGCTCGGACTCGACGGCCGGCTTAGGCCGCTGCCGGGGATTCTCCCTGCCGTCGCGGCGGCGGCGCGAGCGGGCTTCGCCCGCGTCGTGGTTCCCGCCGCGTGCCGCGCCGAGGCCGAGTTGGTCGACGGCGTGGAGGTCTTCGGCGCGGTCAATCTCCGGGATGTCGCGCGCCTGCACGGGCTCGAGGTCGCGGAGGTCGATCAGGAACCGGTGCCGGTGCCGATGCCGTCGCGAGACGACGCGCCGTCGGCCGGGGGTGCGGCTCCCGACCTCGCCGAGGTGATCGGCCAGCGCGACGCCGTCCACGCGCTGGTCGTGGCGGCCGCGGGAGGGCACCATCTCCTGATGTCCGGTCCGCCCGGCGCGGGCAAGACGATGCTGGCCCGCCGGCTCCCCGGGATCCTCCCCGACCTCGACGACACGGCCGCCCTGCAGGCGGCATCGCTGCGCTCGCTCGCGGGCCTGCCGGTCACCGTCCTCTCCCGCACGCCGCCCTTCGAAGCGCCTCACCATTCGGCGAGTGTCGCCGCGCTCGTGGGCGGGGGCAGCCGCACCGTGCGACCTGGGGCGATCGCGCGCGCGAGCGGCGGGGTGCTCTTCCTCGACGAGGCGGGCGAATACGGCGCACACGCACTCGACGCCCTGCGGCAGCCGCTCGAGTCGGGCGAGATCGAGATCCATCGTGCGGGCTTTCGCGCTCGCTTCCCGGCGCGGTTCCAGCTGGTGCTCGCCACGAACCCCTGTCCGTGCGGGCAGTACGGCGTGCCGGGAGGCGTCTGCACCTGCCCGTCTCTGGCGATCCGGAGATATCTCGGCCGGCTCAGCGGTCCGCTCCTGGACCGTGTCGACATCGAACTGTCGCTGCGCCGGGTGTCGCTCGCGCACGTGGTGGCGGCGGGCGATGTCGTCACCACTGCCGCTGCCCGGAGCCGCGTCGGCGAGGCGCGGGCACGCGCGGCCCACCGGCTGCGAGCGACGCCCTGGCGCACGAACGCGGAGGTCAGCGGCGCGTGGCTGCGGTCGGGCCCCGACACGCCGGCCGCGGACGTGCGCCGACCGCTCGATGCCGCGCTCAGCCGCGGATCGCTGAGCCTGCGCGGCTATGACCGCGTCCTGCGGCTGGCCTGGACCATCTCCGATCTCGACGACCGCGCGCACCTCCGCGCTGATGACATCGGGCGTGCGCTCTTCCTCAAGAAGGGATCGACGGCGACGTGATCGACGTGAGTGAGGCGGCGGTGCGCCGGCGGACACAGGGACTGGCCCGGCCCGACGACGACCTCGGCCGGCTGCAGGCACTGGACGCGCGCATGCTGTGGGCGGCGCTCACCGAGCCCGGCGACGGAGTGGCAGGGGCACTGGTGGGTGCACTCGGTGCGAGAGAAGCGCTCGAGCTCGTCCTCCACCGGCGTGGCTCCGAGCGGCTGATGGAGCGCTGCGGCCTCGATGCCGCGGCCGCGCACGCCGCCGTCCGCCGCTGGCGTGCACGGGCGGGCGACGCGCCGCATGCGGTGTCGGCTGCGCAGCGGGCCGGAGTGCGGGTGCTCACTCCCGAGGCCGGCCCATGGCCCGCACGGGTGGACGACCTCGGTCCGCACGCCCCGCTGTGCCTGTGGGTGCGCGGCGAGGTGAGCGCTGTGGTCGCCCCGGCGGCGACGGTCGCCCTCGTCGGTGCGCGCGCGGCGACGTCCTACGGCGAGCACGTCGTCGCGGAACTGGCGGCGGAGCTCGGCCGCGGCAGGGCCTCGATCGTCTCCGGCGGGGCGTACGGCATCGACGGGATGGCGCACCGGGCGGCACTGGCGGCGGGAGCTGTGACGGTCGCGTGGCTGGCAGGCGGCGTGGACCGCGCCTACCCGGCCGGTCACCGAGCCCTCCTCGACCAGGTGGTCGCCTCGGGCGGAGCTCTCGTCGGCGAGGCGCCCTGCGGTGCGGCACCGACGAAGTGGAGGTTCCTCGCGAGGAACCGGCTGATCGCCGCCGGCTCCGATGCGACAGTGGTCGTCGAGGCCGGGTGGCGCAGTGGGTCGTTGAACACCGCGGGCCACGCGGCAGCGCTGGGGCGCCCGCTCGGCGCGGTGCCCGGTCCGATCACGAGTGCGACGTCGGCGGGATGCCACCGCCTGCTCCGCGAGTACGCCGCGCAGTGCATCACCTCGGCCGACGACGTGCGGGAACTGATCGGCTGGAGGAGCACCCCCGCAGACCCCGGGAGCAGCGCCGACACCCTCAGCCGGGTGCAGGAAGCGCTGAGTGGTCGCGCGGCCCGCACCCCCGAGGAGCTGGCGCGCCGCAGCGGGCTGGACATCGATGCCGTCGAGAGCGCACTCGGTCTGCTGGCGTTGGATGGGGCGGCGCGGCGGGTGGGCGATGGATGGTGCGCACCTGCACGGTGAGCCTGACGGCATCCCCGGTGCGGCGCGGCATTCTGGACAGCATGGAGCTGATCACCGCCGCCGACGAGTTCGCGCGGCACCTCGCCACCGTGCGGCGTCTGTCGCCCGCCACGGTGCGCGCCTACCGCTCCGACCTGCGTGACCTTGCTGCCGTCACCGGCGTCGCCCTGCTGCAGGATGTCGACCTCGAGCACCTCAGGGAATGGCTGTGGGTGGCGACCAAGAGAGGCGACGCGCGGGCGACCATCGCCCGGCGGACCGCGGCGGCGCGCGCCTTCTTCACCTGGGCGGTCGAGACCGGCCTGCGGGTTGATGACCCGAGCATCCGCCTGCAGGCGCCCAAGCGCGGACGATCCCTGCCCAAGGTCGCCACGGCGGACACCATGGCGGGCGTGCTCGATCGTGCGCGGGCGGTCGCCGCCGACGGCGATCCGGTACACCTGCGGGACTCGGCGATGCTCGAGCTCCTCTACGCCTCGGCGCTGCGTGTGTCGGAGCTGTGCGGCATCGACATCGATGACCTCGACCCGCAGCGCGCGACCGTCCGGGTAACGGGCAAGGGCGACAAGGAGCGGATCGCCCCCTACGGCGTGCCTGCTCAGCGAGCACTGGACGCGTACCTCGTACGGGGCCGTCCCGCTCTGCGCGCCCGGCGCGCCGACACGACGGCGGGCGATGCCCGCGCACTGTTCCTGGGAGCACGCGGTGGCCGCGTCGGTCCGCGCGCCGTCTACGACGTGGTCAACCGGCTGGTCGGTCCCGACCTCGGGGCGGTCGCGCTCGGACCCCACGCCCTCCGGCACTCCGCCGCGACGCACCTGCTCGACGGGGGAGCCGACCTGAGGACCGTGCAGGAGATGCTGGGCCACGCAAGCCTCGGTACCACGCAGATCTACACCCACGTCTCGGCTGAGAAGCTCACCGCGACGTATCGGCTCGCGCACCCGCGTGCCTGACGCCGTCGCCGCGGGCATCTACGCTGGCGGCATGCGCTCGCACCCCTTCGTCCGTCCCGGCGAACGCGCGCGGGTACGGCGATCGGTCGCGCTTCTGGGGGCTGTCGCGTTCCTCGTCAGCGGATGCACCGCTGAGCCGGCACCGGCGCTGAGTGCGCTGCCGCCGTTGTCCGCCACTGTCGCTCCGCCGGGCGGCGGCGGCTCCGTCTCGCCCTCGCCGTCCACGGCGCCGCCCCGGTGCGACGACGGTGTGCTCACCCTTGCGGGGGTCGACGAGGAGTTCATCGTGACGGGCTCGTGCCGGCGGGTCGACGTCGCCGGCACGGGACTCGACATCGACCTGACCGGCGTCGAGGTGTCCACCGTCAGGATCCGCGGTGACGGGAACGAGATCGAGGCGCGGACGCTGCAGGCCGTGACGCTCGAGGGCCAGGACAATGAGCTCGACCTCCGGTCGGTCGGCCGCGCGGCCGTGCGGGGTGACCGGAACTCGTGGGATGTCGCCGGTGATATCGGCGACCTCGTGATCGTCGGCAACGACAACGAGGTGGAAGCCGCCGACATCGGCTCCGCGGATGTGACCGGCGATCGCAACGAGGTCGTGCCCGGCTGAGACGGTTATCGCCTCCCCGCCCCGCCACCTCAGCAGCACGGCAGCAGCACGGCCCGGGGAAGCGGGCCGAGCAGCTCGAGGGGGTCGATGTACCGGCCGTGCCGGCGGACGCCGAGATGGACGGAGCCGGGCGCGGCGTGCCCGCCGGCGGCGGCCCGGGCGACCACGTCACCCGCGCGCACCTGTGCGCCTCGGCGGACGACCGCGTGCACCGGTTCCAGCGTCGACACGTGGCCGTCGCCGTGGTCGATCGTCACCACGTCACGGTCCACCACGGTGCCGGCGAAGACGACGACGCCGTCGGCCGGCGCACGCAGCGGCGTGCCCGCCGCAGCCAGGACGTCCACGCCGCGGTGGCCGGCGGCGAACTCGTGCGCGGGCGCGTCGTACGCGGCCACGACGCGGACGGGCGCGGTGGGCCACTGCCACGGCGCGCGGGCCTCCTCCTCTCCGCTCACCACGGCGGCGCGTGCGTGGCGGTCGATCTCGTCCGGGACCGCGCCCGCGGCGGACGGCGGAGACGCCCCGAGCAGGACGAGGAGAACGGCACCGGCCAGACGTCGAGGGCGCAGAGAGGTTCGCATGGGGACAGCGTGTGGGAGAGGCGTCGCCCCTGCCGCCGCGCGGCCCGGATCGGTGTACGCGGGACGGACGTCGCACGCGGGGGAGGAGGCCTCGTGGCTGTTACACTGGAGGCGCACTCCGCATGTCGGGGTGACTACGCGTGCCCGCACATCGGCATCCACACCCCAGGTCTCCATCGCTCAGCGGTGGAGTGGGTGTGCGCCGGGGCACCAGGCTCCGCAACCATCCGGTTCGCGGGAACAACCGAAAGAACAGGAGAACGGCCATGGCCGTCGTCACCATTCGCCAGCTGCTCGACAGCGGCGTCCACTTCGGACACCAGACTCGGCGCTGGAACCCGAAGGTCAAGCGCTTCATCCTCACCGAGCGCTCCGGCATCCACATCATCGACCTGCAGCAGTCGCTGTCGTACATCGACAAGGCGTACGAGTTCGCCAAGGAGACGGTCGCCCACGGCGGCACGATCCTCTTCGTCGGCACCAAGAAGCAGGCCCAGGAAGTCATCGCCGAGCAGGCGACCCGCGTCGGTCAGCCCTACGTCAACCAGCGCTGGCTCGGCGGTCTGCTCACCAACTTCTCGACCGTGAGCAAGCGCCTCGCCCGCATGAAGGAGCTCGAGGAGCTCGACTTCGACAACCCGGCCGAGAGCGGCTTCACCAAGAAGGAGCTCCTGCTGAAGAAGCGCGAGCTCGACAAGCTGCACAAGTCGCTCGGCGGCATCCGCAACCTGCAGAAGACGCCGTCGGCCATCTGGGTCGTCGACGCCAAGCGCGAGCACCTCGCCATCGACGAGGCCAAGAAGCTCGGCATCCCCGTGATCGGCATCCTCGACACGAACGCCGACCCCGACGAGTTCCAGTTCCCGATCCCGGGCAACGACGACGCGATCCGCTCGGTGGGCCTGCTCACGCGCATCATCGCGGACGCCGCCGCCGAGGGCCTCATCCAGCGTCACCAGCCGACCGAGGAGTCCGCTGACGCCGAGCCCCTGGCCGACTGGGAGCGCGAGCTGCTCGAGCAGGGCTCCGCGACCGAGGCCGCTGCCGCCGACGAGCCTGCCGCCACGGAGGAGCCGGCCGAGGCCGTCGCCGAGGAGCCCGCCGCCGACGAGGCTGCCGCGCCCGCTGCGGAGGAGCCCGCCGCCGACGAGGCCGCCGACAAGGCCGCCGAGTAATCAGACACCGAGCCCGCTCGGCACCCGCGCGCGACGCCGGGTGCCGAGCGGGATCACCACCGCTTTCGCACGACACCACGACTAGGAGCCACCACCCATGGCCAACTTCACCATCGCCGACATCAAGGCGCTCCGCGAGCAGCTCGGAACGGGCATGGTCGACACCAAGAAGGCACTCGAGGAGGCCGACGGCGACCTCGAGAAGGCCGTCGAGATCCTGCGCCTGAAGGGCGCGAAGGGCAACGCCAAGCGCGCCGACCGCTCGACCAGCGAGGGCCTCGTGGCCGCGGCCGAGGTCGACGGCAAGGTCACCATCATCGAGCTGAACACCGAGACGGACTTCGTCGCGAAGAACGACCGCTTCATCGCGCTGGCCGACAAGGTGCTCGCCGCCGCCGCCGCAGTGGGCGCCGAGTCCGCCGAGGCCGCCCTCGCCGCCGACGCGAACGGGCAGACGGTCGCCGACCTCATCTCCGACGAGGCCGCGATCATCGGCGAGAAGGTCGAGCTCCGCCGCGTCCGCACCCTCTCGGGCGACGCCTTCGAGATCTACCTGCACAAGACCAGCAAGGACCTGCCTCCGCAGATCGGCGTGGTCGTGGCCTACACCGGCTCCGACGCCGAGACGGCGCGCAGCATCGCGCAGCACATCTCCTTCGCCAACCCGACCTACCTCTCCCGCGAGGACGTCCCCGAGGACGAGGTCGAGAAGGAGCGTCAGATCGTCACCGAGATCTCCCGCAACGAGGGCAAGCCCGAGGCCGCCCTGCCGAAGATCGTCGAGGGCCGCGTCGGCGCGTTCTTCAAGCAGGTCGCCCTGCTCGACCAGGACTACGCGAAGGACAACAAGCAGTCCGTCGCGCAGGTCGCGAAGGCGGCCGGCATCACCATCACCGACTTCGCCCGCTTCAAGGTCGGCGCGTAAGTTCGAACAGGGGCCTGCATCGCGAAGATGCGGGCCCCTTTTCGATGCCCATCGGACGATATCCTGCAACCGACGAGAGGAACCCCGTGACAGATGAGACCACCGGACGCCGACGCGTCCTCCTGAAACTGTCCGGCGAGGCTTTCGGGGGAGGTCAGCTGGGCGTGAACCCCGACATCGTCAGCCAGATCGCTCGCGAGATCGCCGCGGCGGTGGACCGGGTCGAGATCTCGATCGTCGTCGGCGGGGGCAACTTCTTCCGCGGCGCAGAGCTGAGCCAGCGCGGCATGGATCGCGGCCGTGCCGACTACATGGGCATGCTGGGCACGGTGATGAACGCCCTCGCGCTCCAGGACTTCCTCGAGCAGGCGGGCGCCGCCACACGCGTGCAGTCCGCGATCTCGATGACGCAGGTCGCCGAGCCGTACATCCCCCGTCGTGCGGAGCGCCACATGGAGAAGGGGCGGGTGGTCATCTTCGGCGCCGGCGCCGGCCTGCCCTACTTCTCGACCGACACGGTCGCCGCCCAGCGTGCCCTCGAGATCGGCGCGGACGAGGTCCTCGTCGCCAAGAACGGCGTCGACGGCGTCTACACCGCGGACCCCAAGACGCACTCCGACGCCGTCCGGCTCGATCGCCTCACCTACGGGGACGCCCTGCAGCGGGGTCTCAAGGTCGTCGACTCGACCGCTTTCAGCCTGTGCATGGACAACGGCATCGACATGCGCGTGTTCGGCATGGAGCCCGCCGGCAACGTGACGCGCGCGCTGCTGGGCGAGTCGATCGGCACGCTCGTCACCGTCTGAGTCGGCGCCCTGCACCGCACTAGACTGGACCGACGCAACAACGAATGGAGTGACCGTGATCGCCGAGACCCTGGCCGACACGACCGCACGCATGGACCGCGCCGTCGAGGCCGCGAAGGACGACTTCGCGACCGTCCGCACCGGCCGTGCCAACCCCCAGCTCTTCCAGAAGATCCTCGTCGACTACTACGGGTCGCCGACGCCGCTCGCGCAGCTCGCCTCGCTGAACAACCCCGAGGCGCGCACGCTCGTGATCACCCCCTACGACAAGTCGGCGCTCAAGGCGATCGAGCAGGCCATCCGGGACACCCCGAACCTGGGCGCGAACCCGACCAACGACGGCAATCTCGTGCGCGTCACGATGCCCGAGCTGACTGCGGAGCGCCGCAAGGAGTACGTCAAGCTGGTGCGCTCCAAGGGCGAGGACGCCAAGGTGCACCTGCGCGGCATCCGGCGCAAGTCCAAGGACGAGCTCGACGCGCTCAAGAGCGAGGTCGGCGAAGACGACCTCGCGCGGGCCGAGAAGGAGCTCGACGCCATCACGCGCGCGCACGTCGACGAGATCGACGAGGCGCTCAAGCGCAAAGAGGCTGAACTCCTCGAGGTGTGAGGCACCCATGACCGACGATCCCTCGGACGACCACGGGGCGGGCGACGCCCCGCGCACGCGTGCCGAGGCGCGCCGTGCCGCCGAGGTCGAGGTCACGGCGCTGCACTCGCACGTGCGCGCGGCTCGCTCCGAGTTCGAGCATCAGATCGTGAAGGCGCGGGCCGACTTCGAGCACGTGAACGAGCGCATCAACGCGCGTACGGGACGCAATCTTCTGCTGGCCACGCTCAGCGGCATGGCGATCGGCGCCGCGGTGCTCGGATCGCTCCTGTGGGTGAAGTGGCTGTTCCTGATCTTCGCCATCCCGGTCTGCCTCCTGGGTGTTTTCGAGTTCTCGCGCGCCCTCCAGAGCGCGGGCCGTCGAGTGGATGTGTGGCCCCAGGTGGCGATGGGCGCGATCATCATGGTCGCGGGCTTCGTCGAGGGCCACTGGACGCACTGGGTGACCACGTTCGCGGCGGTCGCCTTCCTCGTGGTGTGGCGGATGGTCGCGCAGATGTCGGCCCGCGACGGCCGCCGGTACGGCGACGTGCTCTCCGATGTGCTGGTGGCCGGGTTCGTTCCGCTCTACGTCCCGTTCCTCGCCAGCCTCACCCTCGTGCTGCTGCGTCAGGACGGCGGTGAGTTCTGGCTGCTGGCCATGATCGTGGTCGTCGTCGTGGCGGACACCGGCGCGTACGCGTCGGGGCTCGCGTTCGGCAAGCATCCGATGGCGCCGCGCATCAGCCCCAAGAAGACCTGGGAGGGCTTCGCCGGAGCAGCCACCGCGGCCATCGCCGCCGCCGTGGCCATCGGCATGCTGCTGCTGCAGATCCCGTGGTGGGCCGGCGTGATCTTCGGCGTGGCGGTGCTCGCCTCGGCGACGGTCGGCGACCTGGGGGAGTCGATGATCAAGCGGGACCTGGGGATCAAGGACATGAGCTCATGGCTTCCCGGACACGGCGGCGTCCTCGACCGCCTCGACTCCATCCTCCCGTCGGCGGCGACCGCGCTGGCGATGTACTTCCTTCTCTCTCCGCTGGCGGCCGCATGAGTCAGGACAGCACGGTCCTCCCCTTCCCGCTGACGACCGGGCGCGTCCAGGGCTACGACCCCGCGCAGGTGGACGACTTCCTCGCCGCCGCCCGCCGATCCTTCGAGGACGGCACCGCGGGGCCGCTCACAGCGGCCGATGTCCGGCGCACCGCCTTCCGTCTCGTCAAGCACGGCTATCGGATCGACGCCGTGGACGCGGCCATGGGGCGGATCGAGGACGCGTTCGCGGCGCGCGAGCGCGAGCAGGCGCTGTCCGAGGCCGGCGCGCGGGAGTGGGTCGGGTCGTCCCGGCGGCTGGCGCAGGAGGTGCTGGACCGGCTGAGCCGTCCCGAGCGGGAGAGATTCCGCCGTGTCAGCCGGCTGCGCTGGGGCTACCGCGTCGATGAGGTCGACATCGTCGCCGACCGCATCGCCCGCTATCTCGAGTCGGGCGAGTCCCTCACCGTCGAGCAGGTGCGCACGGTCGCCTTCCGCATGCAGCGCGGCGGCTACGACGAGGTGCAGGTCGACGCCGTCCTCGATGCGGTCATCGAGGTCATGCTCGCGGTCGGTTGAGGGCGCGCGGCGTGCGAGGCGTGGCGACGGTCCGGAGCGCCGGGTAGAATCGCTGTCACTGTGACTTCTGATGGCGAGCTGATCCCCGTGACACGGCGGTCTCTCGCGAACCGGTCGAGGGCCGTCGCGAGATCGAACCGCAGCTCGTCCGAGCCGCCGCGCTGGTCGCGCCGCCGCCGGGCGCTCTCGGTGTTCGCGGTGTTCGCCGCCGCTGCCTTCGCCGGCGGCTACGTGCTGCCGCTCACAGCAGGGAGCCCGCGTGCCGAGGCTGCAGAGCTCGATCCGGTGTCGCTCTACGCCAGCTCGATCGCCGATGCTCAGGCCTACATCGCCGCGTCGACCGTCACCGACGACGACCTCGGCAGGGCCGACATGACCTACAGCGTCTACGTCAAGCCGAAGCCGAAGCCCACGCCGACCCCGACGGCGACGTCGACGGGGTCGAGCTCGTCGTCCCGATCGAGCGGCTGGGCCCCTCCGTTCGTCTCCCCGGATCCCGGCAGCGCCCAGGCCACGGCGTACGAGATGGTGACCGCTCGCGGGTGGGGCGACGACGAGTTCGCCTGCCTGGTCGCGCTGTGGAAGAAGGAATCCGGCTGGCGGGTCAACGCCTACAACAAGAGCAGCGGTGCGTACGGCATCCCGCAGGCCCTTCCGGGGAGCAAGATGGCCAGCGCCGGCTCCGACTGGGAGACCAACGCCGCAACGCAGATCGCCTGGGGTCTCGGCTACATCAAGGGGCGCTACGGCACGCCGTGCGGTGCCTGGGATCATTCCCAGCGCAAGGGCTGGTACTGAACGCATGCCGAGGTCCCATCGCCGGCGGCGTGACGATGCCGGTTCGTCCGACGACGCGTTCGCCCGTCTGCTGAGCGGGTGGAAGCGCACGGAGACCCGGCGCGGCGTCGAGTGGACCGTTCAGCCGGTGAGCGCCGCGCAGGCGCAGAAGCCGTACACCTGCCCGGGATGCGGGCGCGAGGTCGGCGTCGGGACCGCGCACGTCGTCGTGTGGCGCGCCGACGGAGTCCTGGGCGACGCGGCGGACCTCGCCGCGCGCCGTCATTGGCACACCGCTTGCTGGAGGATCGGCTGACATGGAGATCAGGGGACCGGTCCTGCTGCCGGCGCGGCGCGAGGACATCGAGCTGCACACGCTCGACGGGGTGACGCTGGTCGGCGAGCTGGCTCTTCCCGAGAGCCGTCCGCCGGTGGCGACGCTCGTCACCCTGCACCCGCTGCCGACGGCGGGCGGGTTCATGGACTCGCACATCCTGCGCAAGGCGGCGGGCCGCCTGCCGGCGCAGGCGGACCTCGCCGTGCTGCGCTTCAACACCCGCGGAACGACGTCGCCGCGCGGGACCAGCGGCGGGCACTTCGACGGGGGCGGTGCCGAGTCGTTCGACGTCGCGGCGGCTGTCTCGTTCGTGCAGGAGCGAGGACTGCCCCGGCCCTGGCTCGTGGGGTGGTCGTTCGGCACCGAGCTCGCCCTCAAGTACGGACGCGATCACGACATCGAGGGGATCATCCTGCTGTCTCCGCCGCTTCATCGCGCCAGCGCGGAGGAAGTCGCCGCCTGGGCACAGGTCGACCGCCCCGTGGTGGTGGTCGTACCGGAGCTCGACGACTATCTGCGTCCCGACGCGGCGCGAGAGCGCTTCGCCTCGATTCCCCACGCGACCGTGATCGCGGTCGAAGGCGGCAAGCACCTGTGGGTGGGGGAGAACCAGACCCGCCGCGTGCTCACCGAGATCGTGGCCGCGGTCAACCCCGACGCCCTGCCCCTCGCGACGGAGTGGCCGGACGCCTGAACGCGCCCGGGCCGGGCGTCAGAGCTCGTTCTGACGCGGGATGACGACCTGGCGGTAGATGATCAGGATGCTGGCGGCGACGGGGATCGCCACCAGCGCTCCGAGCAGCTGGCCGAGCGAGGCACCTGCCAGCGCGGCGATCACGACCACGGCTCCGGGCACCGAGACGGCGCGGTTCATGATCCGCGGCGAGATCAGGTACGCCTCCACCTGCATGTACACGACGTACCAGATGAGGGCCACGAGCGCCGTCAGCGGCGATCCGAGCCCCGGGATGAGGCACGTGAGCACGATGATCACCGAGCCGGTCAGGGTGCCCACGAGCGGGATCAGCGAGAAGAAGAACGCGATCACGGCGAGCACGGCCGGGAACGGGGCCCCGATGATCGAGAGGAAGATGGCGCTGAGAACGCCGTTGATCACGCCGAGCGAGACCTGCCCCATGACGTAGTAGCCGACCGATGCGGTGATCTGCTCCGAGAGGTCGATGAACCGCGCGCGCTTGGAGGCGGGCACCAGCTGGTACACCGCGGCCTTCAGCGACGGGGTGGAGGCCGTGAAGTAGATCGTCAGGATGAGGACGATGATCGCGCCGGTGAACCCGGCGATGATCGCGGCGCCGATCGTGACGAGGCTCTCGCCCACCATGGTGCCGACGTTCCCGATGTCGATCGAGGCGTACCAGTCCGAGAGGTACTCGAAGACCTGGTCGACGTTGAGCGCCGGGAAGATGTCGTGCAGCCAGTCCTTGGACGCGGTGATCGGATCCCACTCCTGGTCGACGGCGCTGGTGACGAGCTTCTGGATCTCGGTGACGAGCTGGCTGATCTGCCCGACGATGATCGGCACCACCATCAGGATGATTCCCGCGAAAGCGGCGAGGACCGCCGCGAAGGTGATGAGCAGTGCGCCCCATCGCGGGAGGCCGCGTCGCTCCAGCCACGACACGAGGGGGTCCAGTCCGAGAGCCAGGAACAGGGCGGTGCCCACGTAGAGGAGGACCGTGGAGAGCGTCTGCACGCTGGTGATGAGCAGGATGCCGACGCCGACGCCGAGGGTGGCAATCAGCGCGGTGCGGAACGGATGCTGGATCTTCAACGGGAGCCCTTTGCCTGTCGTGGTGGCCCCACACTACGCGGGCCGCCCCATCCCGGGGTGAGCGCCACCCCCTCCCGGGCGACATTCAGGTCACTTCGCTAGTCTGGAACGTCGATTGTGCACACTAGGGCGGCCTCTGACGTCGCCGCGTGGTGCAGGAAGGTGACCTTTCGTGCGTTTTGTCTGGGCGGTGGCGGCGTTCGTGCTCGCCACGGTGATGATCGGTGCGGGCATCGCCCAGCGCACCGTGCTGCAGGGACCGAAGACCGAGACCCAGTCCATCGAGATCGCCGAGTCGACCCCGTACGTGCTGGTCGACGGAGGCGTCCTGAGCGGACACACCGGGTCGCAGACCCTGCGCGCCCAGGGGGACGGCGAGATCTTCGCCGCCTACGGGCGCACCGACGACATGATGGCCTGGCTGGCACGCAGCGACTACGTCCACGTCACCCGCGAGGGTGAGGAGATCGTCACCGAGAGCGTCGCCGCCGCGCAGGAGGAGGCCGACGCGGAGCCCTCCGAGCCGCTGTCGCCCCTCGGCTCCGACCTCTGGGTCGACGAGTTCCAGCAGGAGGACGTGCTGATCGCGCCGCTCCAGCTGCCCGCCGACATGAGCGTGCTCGTTGCCGCCGACGGGGTGGAACCGGCACCGGCGCAGCTCTCCGTCACCTGGCCGACAGGCGTGACCACGCCCTGGGCGGGGCCGCTCATCGTGGGCGGCGGGATCATGCTGGCGATCGGCATCGTGCTGTACATCCTGGGCGTGCGGCACGTGCGTCGCTCGCGCGGCCCTCGCCGCAAGGGCCTGCCGATCGCGCGCACCGAGCCGATCGATCTCAGTGAGGCCTCCGCCGACAAGGGCGTGATCAGCTCTTCGCCGTCCCGCCGACAGCTCTCCGGGGGCCGCCGCGGCTTCGTGGCGCTTCCGGTCGTCGTCGTGTCCGCCCTCCTCGTGTCGGGGTGCTCGGCGGACTCGTGGCCCCAGTTCGGTCCGTCGGAGACGCCGACGCCGTCGGCGACGGTCGTCGTGCCCGAGGGACAGGACGACCCGCCGGCAGTGACCGAGGCCCAGGCGGAGCGCATCCTGACCCGCATCTCCGCCCAGGTGGCCGCGGCCGACGAGAAGAACAGCGCCGCGCAGGCGGCGGTCCGCCTCGAGGGTCCCGCTCTGGCGGCGCGCAAGACCAACTACACGCTGCGCAAGGAGCTCGACGATCACGAGCCGCTTCCGGCCATCCCCACGAGCGCGCTGAAGATCCTGCTGCCGGAGGCCTTCGAGGGCTGGCCGCGGACCTTCTTCGCCGTCGTGGAGGACGCCGACTCGGGCGTCGCGACGATCATGACCGTCACGCAGCGCGACGCATGGTCGAACTACAAGCTGTCGTACGTCGCGAACATGGTCGCCGACGCGAGCCTCAATGTCGCCCCGCCCTACATCGGCGCACCGAAGGTCCAGCCCGACTCGGCCTTCCTCCTCATCGCCCCGCAGGACCTCGCAGCCGCCTACGCGGACGTGCTGGACAAGGGCGATGACAGCGAGTTCGCTCCCATGTTCGATGCGGAGACCGACACGTTCCGCACGCTCGTGGCCGACAACCGCGCCGCGCGCGTCGAGGACTTCAACAAGACCGGGTCCAAGACCGGCAAGATCTCGTTCTCGGCGTCGGCCGGGTCGACGAACCCCGTCGCCATGGCGACCCTCGACAGCGGTGCCATCGTTGCGGTCACCGTGAACGAGAACGACACCGTGACCCCGACCAACGAGGACGCCGTGATCAAGGTCGACGACAACGAAGTGGTCAAGACGCTGAGCGGCGTCACCCAGTCCTCGACGGGCTTCCGGAGCAGCTACGCCGACCAGCTGTTCTTCTTCGTCCCGTCGCAGAGCTCGACGGAGCGCATCCGGTTCCTCGGCTATTCGTCCGACATCCTCTCAGCCAAGGTGGTGAAGAAGAAGTGACCGATCCCACCCCCGGCGCCGTTCTGCGCGGGGCCGTCGACCTGTCCTCCCTCCGTTCCCGTCCCGCCGCGCAGCCCGCGCCGGCGGGGGCGGACGGCGCGCCCGCCGGTGGACCTTCGCTCGTCTTCGACGCGACAGACGACACCTTCGCGCAGGTGCTCGAGCTGTCGCGCACGGTGCCCGTGGTCGTGGACCTGTGGGCCGAGTGGTGCGGTCCCTGCAAGCAGCTGAGCCCCATCCTGGAGAAGGTCGTCCAGGAGCTGGCGGGTCGTCTGGTGCTCGCCAAGGTCGACGTCGACGCCAACCCGCAGCTCGCTCAGGGCTTCCGGGCCCAGTCCATCCCGATGGTCGTGGCTCTCGTCGCGGGGCAGCCGGTGCCGCTGTTCACCGGCGCCGTCCCCGAAGCTCAGGTTCGCGAGGTGCTCGGGCAGCTGCTCCAGCTGGCCGCGCAGCACGGTGTGACCGGCACGGTGCCCGTGAGCGGCTCCGACGCCGTGGCCGACGCCGATGAGGAGCCCGCGGCCCTGCCGCCCCTGCATCAGGCCGCGTTCGACGCGATCGAAGCCGGCGACTACGCCACCGCCATCGCCTCGTACGAGGCCGCGCTCGCGGAGAACCCGCGTGACGAGGACGCTCGCGCCGGCCTCGGCCAGGTGCGTCTGCTCTCCCGGGTGCAGGCACTGGACCTGCAGGAGACGCGCGCCGCGGCGGCCGCAGCCCCGCACGATGTCGCCGCCCAGCTGGCGGTCGCGGATCTCGACGTCGCCGGCGGACACGTCGACGACGCGTTCGACCGCCTGCTGACGCTCTTCTCCGAGCTGCCGACCGACGAGCGCGCGCCGGTGCGTGAGCGTCTGCTCGAACTGTTCGGGCTCATCGGCGACGCGGACGCGCGCGTCGTGCGAGCGCGCGGCCGGCTGGCGAGCCTGCTCTTCTGAGCGTCGGCCCGCGCACCGGCCTGCGCGTCAGGCGCGGTGCGCCAGCCAGAGCACGCCCAGCGGCGGCAGGGTCATCGTGGCCTGCCCGCGGTGGTCGGTGTGCACCGCACCGAGGTTGCCGACTCCCGATCCGCCGAATGCGGCCGCGTCGGAGTTGAGCACCTCGCGCCACTCGCCGCGCTCAGGCAGGTCAAGCGTGTAGTCGTACACCGGGGCGCCGGAGAAGTTGCTGACGACCGCGACGGTGTTGCCGTGGTTGTCGCGGCGCGCGAAGGCGATGACGTTCGGGTTCCACGACGGCGCGCCCAGGCGGGCGAAGGCGGACCCGTCGCTGTCGCGCGACCACAGGGGGGCGTGCTCGGCGTACTGGTGGTTGAGGGCGCCCACGAACGAGAGCAGCTGCTGGTGCGCGGGCTGATCGAGCATCCACCAGTCGAGCCCACGGCCTTCGGACCACTCGGACATCTGGCCGAACTCCTGCCCCATGAACAGCAGCTGCTTGCCGGGGTGGCCCCACATGTACGCGAGATAGGCGCGCATGTTGGCCAGCTTCTGCCAGTGATCGCCCGGCATGCGGGTGAACAGCGTGCCCTTTCCGTGGACGACCTCGTCATGGCTGATGGGCAGCACGAAGTTCTCGGTGAACGCGTAGACGAACGAGAACGACATCTCGCCCTCGTGGTGCGAGCGGTACATCGGATCGCGCTTGATGTACTCCAGCGAGTCGTTCATCCAGCCCATGTTCCACTTGAAGCCGAAGCCGAGACCGCCCTGGTCGGTGGGGGCCGTGACCCCGGGGAAGCTCGTCGACTCCTCGGCGATCATGGCGATGCCGGGGTAGCGCTTGTAGGACGTCGCGTTGACCTCCTGGAGGAACCGGATGGCCTCGAGGTTCTCGCGCCCGCCGTGGATGTTCGGCTCCCACTCGCCGGCCTCGCGCGAGTAGTCGAGGTAGAGCATGGAAGCCACCGCGTCGACCCGCAGGCCGTCGACGTGGAACTCCTCGAACCAGTACAGGGCGTTGGCGACGAGGAAGTTGCGCACCTCGTTCCGGCCGTAGTCGAAGATCAGCGTGCCCCAGTCCTTGTGTTCGCCGCGACGGGGATCGGGGTGCTCGTACAGCGCGCGACCGTCGAAGCGCGCAAGGGCGAACTCGTCCTTCGGGAAGTGACCCGGCACCCAGTCCATGATCACGCCGATTTCGGCCTGGTGCAGGCGGTCGATGAGATAGCGCAGGTCGTCGGGGCTGCCGAACCTGCTCGTCGGCGCGTAGTAGCCGCTCACCTGGTAGCCCCACGAGCCGCCGAACGGGTGCTCGGCCAGGGGGAGGAACTCCACGTGGGTGAAGCCCGCGGCGGTGACGTATTCGATGAGGGGATCGGCGGCGTCGCGGTAGCCGAGGCCGGGACGCCACGAGCCGAGGTGCAGCTCGTAGGTCGACATGGGCTGGTCGACGGGCGAACGCGACGAGCGCGTGGTCAGCCAGTCGTCGTCGCCCCACGCGTAGGCGCTCTCGGTCACCACCGACGCGGTGGCCGGAGGCAGCTCGGCCGCCTGCGCCATGGGATCGGCCTTGAGGATCCAGTGGCCGTCGGCGGAGAGGAGCTCGTACTTGTACGTGGCCCCCGCACCGAGGCCGGGGATGAACAGCTCCCACACCCCGCTCGATCCGAGGGAGCGCATCGCGTGGGACTGGCCGTCCCAGCCGTTGAAGCCGCCGACGACCCGCACCGCCCGTGCGTTCGGCGCCCAGACGGCGAACGAGACGCCCGCCGCCCCGGTGAAGTGGCGGACGTGCGCGCCGAGAACCCGCCACAGCTCCTCGTGCCGTCCCTCACGGATCAGGTGCAGATCCATCTCCCCGAGCGTCGGCAGGTGGCGGTACGGATCGTCGACGCGATGCTCGGGACCGCCGTCGTAGGTCGCCAGGAGGTCGTAGGCGCCGGGATCGGCGTCGGTGGACCCCGCCCAGACGCCCGACCGCACGTGCTCCAGGGGGATGCGCACGCCCGCCGCGGTGACCGCGGTCACCGTCGCCGCCATCGGCCGGCGGGCCCGGATGACCCAGCCCTCGCCGTCGCGGTGGACGCCGAGGACGTCGTGGGGGGCGTGGTGGGATCCGGTGGCGACCGCGTCGAGGAGCGAATCTGAGGGCGTGGTCATCGGGACCCCTTCACGTGCAGGATGTGGACGGGCTCGGCGAACGCGTCGAGGCGGACGAAGGCGTCCTGGTTCCAGGTCCATCGGGCGCCGGTCACGAGATCCTCGACGTCGTAATCGTGCCCTCGCGGCACGCCGAACGCCGTGCTGTCGATGTGCACCATGGTCTGGCGGGTCGAGTGGGGGTCGACGTTGGCCACCACGATGATCGTGTCGGCGACCCCGTCCGGCGACAGCTCGGCCGGCAGGTGCTTGGAGTAGACGAGGATCGCTTCGTCGTCGCTCCAGTGCACGGTCAGTCCCCGCAGCTGGCGGAGAGCGGGGTGTGCGCGCCGGATCTCGTTCAACCGGGTCAGGTACGGGGCGAGCGAGTCGCCGGTGGCCTCGGCGCCGGCCCAATCGCGGAGCTTGTACTCGTACTTCTCGTTGTCGATGTTCTCCTCGGATCCCGGCCGGGCGACATTCTCGAACAGCTCGTACCCGGCGTAGACGCCGTAGCTGGCTCCCGCCGTCGCGGCGAGGGCGGCGCGGATCTTGTACGCGGGGCGCCCGCCGTACTGGAGGTACTCGGTGAGGATGTCCGGCGTGTTGACGAAGAGATTGGGCCGCATGAAGTCGGCCGTCTCGTCGGAGATCCACCGGAAGAACTCCTCCAGCTCCGTCTTGGTGTTCCGCCACGTGAAGTAGGAGTAGCTCTGCTGGAAGCCGCTGTACGCCAGGGCCTGCAGCGGTGCGGGGCGCGTGAACGCCTCGGCGAGGAACACGACGTCGGGGTGCTCGGCCGTGACCGCTCCGATGAGCCATTCCCAGAACTGCAGCGGCTTGGTGTGCGGATTGTCGACGCGGAAGATCTTCACGCCCTGGGCGATCCAGTGGCGGACGATCCGCAGCACCTCCGCCCGGATGCCCTCGGGGTCGTTGTCGAAGTTGATCGGATAGATGTCCTGGTACTTCTTGGGGGGATTCTCCGCGTAGGCGATGGAGCCGTCGGGAAGCGTCGTGAACCACTCCGGATGGGCTGTCACCCACGGGTGGTCGGGAGCGGCCTGCAGCGCCAGATCGAGGGCGACCTCGAGCCCTTCGGCGGCCGCGGCCCGCACGAAGGCGCGGAAGTCGGCGAGCGTGCCGAGCTCCGGATGCACGGCGTCGTGGCCGCCCGCGGCCGAGCCGATGGCCCACGGCGACCCGGGGTCGCCGGGACCGGCGGTGAGGGTGTTGTTGGGACCCTTGCGGTTGAGCGTGCCGATCGGGTGGATGGGCGGCAGGTACAGCACGTCGAAGCCCATGGCGGACACCGCCGGCAGCCGGTTCTTGGCGGTGCGGAAGTTCCCGCTCTTGACGGTGCCGTCCTTCAGGCGTCGAGCGCCCTCGGAGCGCGGGAAGAACTCGTACCAGGCGCCCACGCCCGCCCGCTCGCGCTCGACGAGCAGGGAGAGCTCGGGTCCGACCGTCAGCAGGGACTGGAGCGGACGGGCGGCGAACACGCTCGCGAAGTACGCATCGCGCACGATCGCCAGCGCTGCCGTGTCGTCGCGCTCCGCGTCGCGAAGGCTCGCCGCTGCGTCGGTGAGCGCGCGGCGCTCGGCGGCGGGCCGCGATTTCTCGGCCGCGGCGCGCAGGAACAGGAGGGCGCCCGACTCGCGCATGAGAGACGTGTCGACGCCGGCGGCGATCTTGACGTCCGCCGCGTGCTGCCAGGTCGCGAAGTCGTCCCCGAACGCCTCGAACCGGAAGCTCCACAGACCCTGCTCGAGGGGCGCGACGCCGACCCGCCACCGATCGAACCCGTCGCCCAGGGCGGTGAGGCGGTGGAGCGACTCCGCGCCGCTCGGGGAGGTGAGCCGGACGTGCACCCCGATCGCGTCGTGGCCCTCGCGGAACGCCGTCACCTGAAACGGCACCGCCTCGCCGACGAAGGCGCTGGCGGGGAAGCGCGGATCCGGTGTCGTCGGCCGCGGCAGCACCAGCGGGATGCGCCCGTTGCGGGTGCCCGCCTCGGCCTGCCACGCGACCGCCGGGCGGAGGGGGATCTGTGCGGTGCTGCGCACCATTCCGGTGGTGTTCGTCGTCGTGGCCACGTCTCGAACCTACCTCCGTTGCGAGCGGCGGTACACCGCCGCACGCCGTGGCGGCCGCTACTCGACGCGGAACAGGTGCATCGCGGTGTCGGGGAGGGAGACGACGTCGCCCGGCTCGAAGACCGGCTCCTCCGCCGTCGGGCGCTCATCGAGACTCGACCAGAGGGCGACGTAGCGCCGGACGCCGTCGATGCGGGGGAGGGTGACGTCGACCGGACGCTCGTTCCCGTGCACGATGAGCAGGATGCGGTTGGGCTGCTCGTTCTCGGGCGTCGACTGCGCGACGTACTGGAGTGTCCGGTGCGCCGGATCGGTCCATCGGTCGCCGGACATGGTCTCACCGTGCTCGTCGTACCAGTCGATGACCGAGGCGCTCGGCACGGTCTGCGCCTCGTGGGCGAACCGCGACGGCCGGAGGGCGGGGTTGTCGCGGCGCAGCTGCAGCAGGCGGCCGACGTGAGCGGCGAGGTCCTGCTGCCAGGGCGCGTGCTCCCACGACACCCACGTGAGGGGCGAGTCGTGGCAATAGGCGTTGTTGTTCCCGCGCTGAGTGCGTCCGAACTCGTCACCGGCCGTGATCATGGGAACCCCCGCCGACAGCAGGAGCGTGCCGAGGAGGTTCCGCATGGCCTTCCGGCGCCGGGCGAGGATGGCCTCGTCCTCCGTGGAGCCCTCGGCGCCGTGGTTGAAGGAACGGTTCATGTCCGCGCCGTCCCGGTTGTGCTCGCCGTTGCCGAGGTTGTGCTTGACGTCGTAGGACACCAGATCGCGGAGGGTGAAGCCGTCGTGCGCCGTCACGAAGTTGACGCCGGCCAGAGGACCGCGTGCCTGCGAGAACGTGTTGGACGAGCCGGCGAGGCGGGTGGCGAAGCCACCGATGCCGACGGGAGCCGTCCCCGCGCGACGCGCGTAGTCCACGTCGCTGAGCCAGAAGTTGCGCACGCGATCGCGGTAGCGGTCGTTCCACTCCGCCCACCCGGGACCGAAGTTGCCGGTCTGCCATCCGCCCATTCCGACGTCCCACGGCTCGGCGATCATCTTCACGCCCGCCAGGGCAGGGTCCTCCACGATGGCACGGATGAGCGGGTGGTCGGGGGAGAAGGAGTGGTCGGCGCCGCGCCCCAGGGTGGCGGCGAGATCGAACCGGAATCCGTCGACCTGGAGCTCGCCCGCCCAGTACCGCAGCGAGTCCACGATCAGGCGCGCCGCGGCATCGGTCGACGTGTCGAGGGAGTTCCCGCAGCCCGTCACATCGATGTAGGCGCCGTCGTCGTGCTGACGGTAGTACGCGCGCCCGTCGATGCCGCGCAGGCTCGAGCGCGGTCCGCCGAGCTCGCCCTCGGAGGTGTGGTTGTAGACGACGTCGAGGATGACCTCGATTCCCGCGGCGTGGAGATCCCGCACCATCGTCTTGAACTCGCGGAGCACCGCGTCGGGGCCCGCCGCGCGACTGGCGGCCGTGGCGTAGTCGGCGTGCGGGGTGAAGAAGTTGAGGGTGTTGTAGCCCCAGTAGTTCGTCATCCCGTGCTGGAGGAGCCGGGGCTCGCTCTCGAACGCGTGGACGGGCAGCAGCTCCACGGACGTCACCCCGATCGCCTGGAGGTGGCTGATCGTGGCCGGGTGGGCGAGACCCGCGTACGTGCCGTGCAGGGCGGGCGGGATCGCCGGATGCCTCTTGGTCAGCCCCTTCACGTGCGCCTCGTAGATCACCGTGCGATCCCAGGCGACCGCGGGCTTGGAAACGCCGCCCCAGTCGAACGACTCGTCGACGACGACCGAGCGCCAATCTCCGAGGCCCCCCGACACGAGTCCCTTCGTATAGGGCTCGATGAGCAGCGTCTGCGGATTGAAGGTGTCTCCCGGGCCGTGCGGCCCGTCCACGCGGACCGCGTAGCGCGCGCCCGGCGTGAGGGCGCGGGTGGTCACCTCCCAGACCTCGCCGGCGCCGTCGTCGCCGGGTCGGCGCGTCAGCGGCAGCGTGTCGATGATCCAGTCGAGGTCCACCTCGTCGAACAGGACGAGCTCGACGGCGGTCGCGGCGCCGGACCACACCCGGAGGGTGCCGCCGTCGGGACCCTGGGTGACCCCGAGGCGGTCGAGCGCGGGCGACAGGAAGGAGGCGTCGGCGACGTCCGGCACGGGAAGCATGCGATCTACAGTAGTAACGCCGCGCGCCGACCACGCGCGGATCCGCAGGGCGGAGGAGGTGAGCGGGTGACGGCCTACTTCGATCACGCCGCGACCACCCCGCTGCGTCCGGAGGCGCGCGCCGCGTGGCTCGACGCGGTCGACGTGGTCGGCAACGCCTCGTCCGTCCACGGCCCGGGGCAGCGCGCCCGGCGCATCCTCGAGCAGGCGCGCGAAGACGTCGCCGCCGCGCTGGACTGCGATCCCATCGAGGTGGTGTTCACCTCCGGGGGCACCGAATCCGTCAATCTGGCGATCAAGGGCCTGTGGTGGGCACGCCGCGCGGGCTCCGACGCGATCGTGCTGCCCGACGGTGAGCACCACGCCACGATGGACGCCGTCGAGTGGCTGCACGCGGCCGAGGCCGCGCGGGTCGTCGCCGTGCCCCTCGAGGCGACGGGCGCCGTCCCCGTGGACGCGTTCGCGTCGGCGCTTCCCGGCGCCGCCCTCGCCACGGCGCTGATCGCCAACAACGAGGTCGGCACGGTCTCGGACGCGCCGGCGCTCGCAGGGGCCGCGGCTGCGCGAGCCGTCCCCCTCCACCTCGACGCCGTCGGGGCCGCCGGCGCTGTCGACGTCCGCTTCGCCGCCTGGCGAGGAGAGGGACGCGCCTCCACGGGCCTGGTCGCGTTGAGCGTCTCCGGCCACAAGATCGGCGCGCCGGTGGGCACCGGTGCGCTGGTCGTGTCGCGCCACGCGCGCCTGTCGCCCCTGCTGCACGGCGGCGGGCAGCAGCGGGGACTGCGCTCGGGGACGCAGGACGTCGCCGGCGCCGCCGCCTTCGCCGCGGCCCTGACCGCCGCCGAACGCGGGCGCGAGGCGGAGGCCGCGCGCCTGGTCGGGCTGCGTGAACGGCTCGTCGACGGCATTCGCGCCGCGATCCCGGAGGCGGAGCTGCTGGGCGATCCGCACCTCCGGCTGCCGGGCAACGTCCACGTGCTCTTCCCCGGCGCGGCGGGGGAGACGCTCCTCTTCCTGCTCGACCAGGCGGAGGTGGCCGTCTCCACCGGATCGGCGTGCCAGGCGGGAGTCGCGGAGCCGTCGCACGTCGTGCGCGCGCTCGGTCGCGACGAGCGGGCCGCACGCTCGGTGCTGCGCTTCACGATGGGGCGCACGTCCACGGCCGACGAGGTCGACAGCCTCCTCGCCGCCCTCCCTGCCGCCTACGCACGCGCCGTCGCCGCGGGATCGCGCTGAGTGCCGCGGCCCCGGCTGCCCGGCGCTTCGTAGACTGGACGCATGAAGATCCTCGCGGCGATGAGCGGCGGCGTCGACTCGGCAGTCGCCGCGGCGCGTGCCGTCGACGCCGGGCACGAGGTCGTGGGCGTCCACCTCGCCCTTTCCCGGGCCGGCGGGACGCTGCGCACCGGCAGCCGCGGCTGCTGCACGATCGAAGACGCGATGGACGCGCGGCGCGCGGCCGACCGGCTGGGGATCCCGTTCTACGTCTGGGACTTCTCCGAGCGGTTCCGCGATGACGTGATCGACGACTTCGTCGCGGAGTACCGGGCCGGCAGGACGCCGAACCCCTGCATGCGGTGCAACGAGAAGATCAAGTTCGAGGCGCTGCTCGAGCGCGCCGTCGAGCTCGGCTTCGACGCAGTGTGCACCGGCCACTACGCGCTCCTGGTCGACGGTCCGGAGGGACGCGAGCTCCACCGCGCCTCCGACGCGGCGAAGGACCAGTCGTACGTGCTCGGCGTGCTGACCGCCGAGCAGCTGGCGCACACGTACTTCCCGCTCGGGACGACCCCGACCAAGGCCCTCGTGCGCGCCGAAGCCGCCGAGCGGGGACTGACGGTCGCCCAGAAGCCGGACAGCCACGACATCTGCTTCATCCCCGACGGCGACACCCGCGGGTGGCTCGCCGAGCGGGTCGGCACGGCGGAGGGCGACATCGTCGACCGCAGCGGCGCCGTCGTCGGCGCGCACGAGGGCGCGCACGCGTTCACCGTCGGCCAGCGGCGCGGGCTCTCGCTGGGCGTTCCCGCCCCGGACGGCAAGCCGCGGTTCGTGCTCGAGGTGCGCCCGGTGACCAACACCGTCGTGGTGGGGCCCAGGGAGGCGCTGGCGACGGCCGAGATCGCCGGCACGCGCCGGAGCTGGACCGGGCGACCGCCGTCGGCCTCCTCGTTCGCGTGCGAGGTCCAGATCCGGGCCCATGCGGAGCCGGTGGCGGCGCAGGCCGAGATCGTCGGCGACGAGATCGTGGTGCGTCCCGCGTCGCCGTTCGACGGCGTGGCGCCGGGTCAGACGGCGGTGCTCTACGTCGGCACGCGCGTGCTCGGCCAGTTCACGATCGCCCGGACGGTGTCGGCGGTGCCCGTCGGCGGCTGAGGTCGCTCGTGCCGGTCGCGGTGTCGGAGGTCGCTCCTAGACTGACGGGGTGACGGATGCCGCTGACCTCGACTCCCTTCCGCTCGACGACGCGCGTGCCGAGGCGGCGCGGCTGACCGGCCTCATCCTCGATGCGCGCGAGGCGTACTACGGCCGCGACGCGGAGCTGGTCGACGACGCCACCTACGACGGATGGATGCGCAGCCTCGAGCAGATCGAGCGCCTGCACCCCGAGCTCCAGGGCCAGGACTCCCCGACGCTCAGCGTCGGCGCGGCGGAGAACTCGATGTTCGCTCCCGTCGAGCACGCCGAGCGCATGCTCAGCCTCGACAACGTCTTCAGTCCCGAGGAGCTCACGGAATGGTGCGTCAAGACGCGCAACGCCGCCGGTCGCGAGGTGCGCTGGCTCACCGAGCTCAAGATCGACGGACTCGCGATCAGCCTGCGTTACGAGCGAGGCGTCCTCGTCTCGGCGGCCACGCGCGGCGACGGCCGCGTGGGCGAGGACGTCACCGTGAACGCCGTGCGCGTCTCGGGCGTGCCGCAGCGGCTCACCGGCTTCGGGCACCCGGAGCTGGTCGAGGTGCGCGGCGAAGTCTTCATCCCGGTCGCCGCCTTCGAAGAGCTGAACGCCCTCCAGGCGCGCATGCGCGAACGCGTCATCGCCGACGCGACCGCACGCGGCGTCGACCAGGAGAAGGCCGACCGGGCGGCGCTGCGCCGCTTCCCGGCCTTCGCCAACCCGCGCAACGCCGCCAGCGGCGGTCTGCGTCAGCAGCTGGAGAAGAAGTCGGGTCTCGAGCGCGAGGCGGGGCAGGCACGGCTCGACTCGCTGCGGCTGTTCGTCCACGGCATCGGCGCCTGGGAGAGGCCGCCGGTGGCCTCCCAGAGCGAGGTGTACGAGCTCCTCGCCGGGTGGGGCCTGCCCACGAGTCCGTACTTCCGCACGTGGGAGGACGTCGAGGGCGTGAGCGAGTACGTCGCCCACTACGGGGAGCACCGGCACGACGTCGAGCACGAGATCGACGGCGTCGTCGTGAAGGTCGACGAGCTCGCGCTGCACGACGAGCTCGGCGCGACCAGTCGGGCACCCCGGTGGGCGATCGCCTACAAGTATCCGCCGGAGCAGGTCAACACGAAGCTGCTCGACATCGTCGTCTCGGTGGGCCGGACGGGCCGTGCCACGCCCTTCGCGGTGATGGCCCCCGCCCGGGTCGCCGGCAGCGTCGTCCGACAGGCCACGCTGCACAACCAGGAGGTGGTCAAGCAGAAGGGCGTGCTGATCGGAGACACCGTCGTGCTGCGCAAGGCCGGCGATGTCATCCCCGAGGTGCTCGGGCCGGTCGCCGAGCTCCGCGACGGCACGGAGCGGGCGTTCGTGATGCCCACCCACTGCCCGGAGTGCGGTGCGACCCTGGCCCCCGCCAAGGAGGGCGACATCGACCTGCGCTGCCCCAACACGCGCACGTGCCCGGCGCAGGTGCGCGGCCGCGTCGAGCACATCGGCTCCCGCGGCGCCCTCGACATCGAGGTGCTGGGCGAGGTGACGGCGGCGGCGCTGACGCAGCCCGAGGTCCCGGCCGTCCCGCCGCTGCAGACGGAGGCCGGGCTGTTCGAGCTGACCCTCGAGCAGCTGGTGCCCATCGAGGTGATCGTGCGCGACGCCGAGACGGGTCTCGCCAAGGAGGATGCCGACGGCACGGTCAAGACGCGTCGTCCCTTCCAGCGCAATGCGACCACGGCCGAGAAGAAGGAGGGTCTCACCGGCCCGCAGCCTTCCGCCGCCGCGTTGAAGCTGCTCGACGAACTCGAGAAGGCGAAGACGAAGGATCTGTGGCGGTTCCTCGTCTCGTTGAACATCCGTCACGTCGGGCCTGTGGCCGCGCGGGCCCTCGCCCAGTGGTTCGGCTCCCTCGACGCGATCCGCGCCGCCGGCCGCGACGAGCTCGCCGCCGTCGACGGCGTCGGCGGCATCATCGCCGACGCGCTGATCGAGTGGTTCGAGGTCGACTGGCACCGCGAGATCGTCGAACGGTGGACGGCGGCTGGTGCCCGCCTGTGGATCCCGGGCCACCCCGGGCCGGGCGCGGCGGCCGCGGCGGGCGGTGTGCTGGACGGAATCACCGTCGTCGCCACCGGCTCCCTCGAGGGCTACTCGCGCGAGGGAGCGCAGGAGGCGATCATGGCCGCGGGCGGCAAGGCGGCTTCGAGCGTCTCGAAGAAGACGGACTTCGTCGCGGCAGGCCCGGGCGCAGGCTCGAAGCTGTCGAAAGCCGAGGAGCTCGGCATCCGCATCATCGACGCGGCCCAGTTCAAGATCCTGGTCGAGCAGGGGCCCGCCGGGCTCGAGGAGGCCGGCGGCGCCTGATTCCGAAGCCGTCGGGTCAGCCGTCGGACGGCTGCGCGAGCGCGAGCAGCGAATCCCGCACCTGGCGTCGGAGCACCTTGCCGATGAGCGACTTCGGGAGCTCGTCGACCACGAACACCCGCCGCGGGACCTTGTACGGCGTCAGGACACCCCGCACGTACGCGCGGATCCCTTCGATGTCGGGGTGGTCGACGCCCGGAGACAGCACGACCGCCGCGACGACCTCTTCTCCCGAGCGATCGCTCGGCAGGCCCACGACGGCGGCGTCCTCCACCTCGGGGTGCTGACGAAGGGCGTTCTCGACCTCTGTCGGCGCGACGTTGAAGCCGCCCGTGATGATCAGCTCCTTGATGCGGTCGACGATGCGGACGAACCCGCCGTCGTCGATGGTGACGATGTCGCCGGTGCGGAACCAGCCGTCGACGAACACGCTCTCGGTCTCCTCCGGCCGTCCGTAATAGCCGGAGAAGACCTGCGGTCCGCGCACCAGCAGCTCACCGCGCTCGCCCTGTGCGACGTCGCGCGTGGGCTCGTCGGGGTCGACCACCCGGCACTCGGTGCCCGGCAGCGGCAGCCCGACCGTCCCCGGTACCCGGTTGTCCGCGACGGGGTTGGCCATGAGGACGGGCGAGCACTCCGACAGTCCGTATCCCTCGACGAGATACCCGCCCGTGGCCTCCTCGAAGGGCACGACCAGCTCGTGGGGGAGCGCCATCGCGCCAGAGATGGCCACTTCGGTGCCGGCGAGCGACACGCCGGCCTCGCGCGCAGCGGACAGGAGGCGGTCGGCGATCGGGGGCACGAGGGGGAGGAAGGTCGCAGGGTGCTTCTTGGTGACCTCGAGCACCATGTCGGGCTCGAACCGCGGGAACAGCACGAGGCGGGCGCCCATCGACATCGCGAAGGTGAGGCACAGGGTGAGTCCGTACGCGTGGAACATGGGCAGCACGGCGTAGACGACGCAGCCCTTTCCCCGCTGGATGGACGGGACCCACAGCTGCGACTGCCGGGCGTTGGAGAGCAGGTTGCGGTGCGTGAGCATGGCGCCCTTGGGTGTCCCCGTCGTGCCGCTCGTGTACTGGATGATCGCGAGGTCGTCGGTCTGCGGGTAGGGGTGCCCCGCGGGCAGCGGAGCGCTCTGCGCGATGCGGTCCCACGGGATCGCGCCGCTCACCCGGGTGGTGAGGGCGGCGCGGGACTCGCGGGCCTTGGCGATCGGCAGCCGCAGTGCCAGCCGGAGCGACAGGGGCATCGCCGTCGTGATGTCCACGCTCACGACGTGGGTCACCGCGATGTCAGCGGGGAACTGCTGCACGGTCTCGACGACCTTGCTCCACACGATCGCCGTCTTCGCGCCGTGGTCCTCGAACTGCTTGCGCAGCTCACGCGGCGTGTAGAGGGGATTGTGCTCGACCACCACCGCGCCCAGCCGGAGCACGGCGTAGAACGCGACGATGTGCTGGGGGCAGTTCGGCAGCACGATGGCGACCGGGTCGCCCGGGCCGACGCCGAGCGCCTTCAGCCCGGCGGCGGTGCGGGAGATCGCCGCTTCGAGGTCGCGGTAGGTCGTCTCGCGGCCGAAGAACTGCAGGGCGACGGCATCGGGGTAGTCGCGTGCGGAGGCGGCGACGATGTCCAGCAGCGAGCCGGTCACCGGCTCCATGTCGGCGGGTACCCCCGTGGCATAGCTGGCGATCCAGGGGCGAGGCGGCTCGTAGGCGGTCGTCACGGGGCCAGCCTACGACGGTGCGAATGCCGGCGGCAGGGGCGCGCGCCGGGGAGGCCCGGACAGGACCGGGGGCGCGCCGCAACTAGACTGTCGTGGTGTCGGAAATCAGCCCAGATCTCGTGCGCCATCTCGGCGTGCTCGCCCGTATCCAGCTGAGTGACGAGGAGGTCGAGCGCCTCACCGGTCAGCTCGCCGTGATCGTCGACAACATCGCGAAGGTCTCGGAGGTGGCCTCGGCCGACGTCCCCGCGACCAGTCACCCGATCCCGCTGGAGAACGTCTATCGTCCGGACGCCGTCGGCGAGATGCTGACCTTGGAGCAGGTCCTCCAGAACGCTCCCGACTCCGCCGACGGGCGCTTCCGCGTCACCGCCATCCTGGGGGAGGAGCAGTGAGCGCGGACCTGACACGGCTGACCGCCGCCGATCTCGCGGCGCGCCTCTCCTCGGGCGAGGTGTCGAGCGTCGAGGCGACGCAGGCCCACCTGGATCGCATCGCCGCCGTCGACGCGGACGTGCACGCCTTCCTCCATGTCAACGCGGGCGCCCTCGACGCCGCGGCCGATATCGATCGCCGCCGCGCGGCGGGCGAGCAGCTCGGTGAGCTCGCCGGTGTGCCGCTGGCGATCAAGGACGTCCTGGTGACCACGGACATGCCGTCCACCAGCGGTTCCCGGATCCTCGAGGGCTACCTGTCGCCGTATGACGCGACGGTGGTCTCGCGCTCCCGCGCCGCCGGCCTCATCCCGCTCGGCAAGACGAACATGGACGAGTTCGCGATGGGCTCCTCCACCGAGCACTCGGCGTTCGGCCCGACCCACAACCCCTGGGATCTGGACCGGATCCCCGGCGGCTCGGGCGGTGGGTCCGCCGCCGCCGTCGCCGCCTTCGAGGCGCCGCTGGCCCTCGGCTCCGACACCGGCGGGTCGATCCGTCAGCCCGCGCATGTCACCGGCACGGTCGGCATGAAGCCGACGTACGGCGGCGTGAGCCGGTTCGGCGCCATCGCTCTCGCGTCCAGCCTCGACCAGGTCGGGCCGGTCTCGCGCACCGTCCTCGACTCGGCGCTCCTGCACGACGTCATCGGCGGTCACGACCCCCACGACTCGACGTCGCTGAGCGACACCTGGCCGTCCTTCGCCGCCGCGGCGCGCGAGGGAGCCACCGGCGCGGCGCTTCGGGGCCTGCGGGTCGGGGTCATCTCCGAACTGCCCGACTCCGGCTTCCAGGCCGGTGTCTCCGCGTCGTTCCGCGCCGCGCTCGCCCTGCTGGAGGCGCACGGCGCCGAGATCGTCGACATCAGCGCACCGCACTTCGAGTACGGCGTCGCGGCCTACTACCTCATCCTCCCCGCCGAGGCCTCGAGCAACCTCGCCAAGTTCGACTCGGTGCGGTTCGGTCTGCGGGTCGACGTACCCGGCGGCACCGTCGAGGACGTCATGGCCGTCACCCGCGACGCGGGGTTCGGCGACGAGGTGAAGCGGCGGATCATCCTGGGCACCTACGCGCTGTCCGCGGGCTACTACGACGCGTACTACGGCAGCGCCCAGAAGGTCCGCACGCTCATCCAGCGGGACTTCGACGCCGCCTTCGAGAAGGTGGACGTGATCGCGACGCCGTCGGCGCCGACCACCGCGTTCCGCCTCGGCGAGAAGATCGACGACCCGCTGCAGATGTACCTCAACGACGTGACGACCATCCCCGCCAACCTGGCCGGCGTGCCGGGGATCTCGATCCCGTCCGGGCTCGCCGAGGAGGACGGGATGCCGGTCGGCATCCAGTTCCTCGCGCCCGCTCGCGAGGACGCGCGGCTCTACCGCGTCGGCGCGGGACTCGAGGCGCTGCTGGTGGATCAGTGGGGCGGGCCGCTCCTGGACAAGGCGCCCGCTCTCGGCACGGAAGGACGGGCCCTCTGATGGCCAAGACCGCCTTGATGGACTACGACGAGGCGATCGCGCGCTTCGAGCCGGTGCTCGGCTTCGAGGTGCACGTCGAGCTGAACACGGCGACGAAGATGTTCTCGTCGGCGGGCAACCCGGCGCACGCGGACAACCACGACGCGGCGCCCAACACCCTCGTCGCACCGGTCGACATGGGGCTTCCGGGCTCCCTGCCGGTCGTCAACGAGACGGCCGTGCGCTACTCGATCAGCCTCGGCCTCGCCCTCGGCTGCCAGATCGCGCCGTCGAGCAGGTTCGCGCGCAAGAACTACTTCTATCCGGACCTCGGGAAGAACTACCAGATCTCGCAGTACGACGAGCCCATCGCCTTCGAGGGGCAGGTCGAGATCGAACTGGCCGACGGCACCCGCCTCGAGGTGCCGATCGAGCGCGCGCACATGGAGGAGGATGCGGGCAAGCTGACCCACGTCGGCGGTGCCACCGGCCGCATCCAGGGCGCTGAGTACTCGCTCGTGGACTACAACCGCGCGGGCGTTCCGCTCGTGGAGATCGTCACGAAGCCGATCTACGGCACCGAGCACCGCGCTCCCGAGGTGGCGAAGGCGTACGTGGCGGCGATCCGCGACATCGTGCTGTCGCTGGGGATCTCGGAAGCCCGGATGGAGCGGGGGAACCTCCGCTGCGACGCCAACGTGTCCCTGCGCCCGCGCGTCGCCGAGGGGGAGCCGCTTCCGCCGCTCGGCACCCGCACCGAGACCAAGAACGTGAACTCCATGCGCTCGGTCGAGCGGGCGGTGCGCTACGAGATCCAGCGTCAGGCGGCGATCCTCGCCGGCGGCGGCTCGATCACGCAGGAGACCCGCCACTGGCACGAGGACACCGGCACGACGTCGCCGGGCCGTCCGAAGTCCGACGCCGACGACTACCGCTACTTCCCGGAGCCCGACCTGCTGCCGGTCGCTCCGTCCGAAGAGCTCATCGCGCAGCTGCGTGCCGTCCTGCCCGAGGCGCCCGCCGTGCGACGGCGCCGGCTGAAGGCCGAGTGGGGATACACGGACCTCGAGTTCCAGGACGTCGCGAACGGCGGACTGCTGGCCGAGGTCGAGGCGACCGTCGCCGCCGGAGCGAGCCCTGCGGCCGCGCGGAAGTGGTGGACGGGTGAGATCTCCCGGATCGCGAACACCCGCGGCGTCGAGGCGACCTCGCTCGTCTCGCCGGCGGACGTCGCTGCGCTGCAGCTGCTCGTGGACGCCGGGACGCTCACCGACAAGCTGGCCCGCCAGGTGCTCGAAGGCGTCATCGCCGGCGAGGGCTCGCCCCAGGAGGTGGTCGACGCCCGCGGCCTTGCCGTGGTGTCGGACGACGGCGCCCTGATCGCGGCGATCGATGACGCCCTCGCGGCTCAGCCGGACGTGCTCGAGAAGATCCGCGACGGCAAGGTGCAGGCCGCCGGCGCGGTGATCGGCGCGGTGATGAAGGCGATGCGCGGACAGGCCGACGCGGCGCGCGTGCGCGAACTCGTCCTGGAGCGCGCCGCGCAGTAGCCCCCGTGTCGGGGGCGTGCCGGACAATGGATCCATGGGACGCGGTGACGGATCAGGGCGCGTCGTCTCGTCGGACGACGCCGACGACTCGGGCACCCGGATCCTGCACGTGGACATGGACGCGTTCTACGCGTCGGTGGAGGTGCTCGACGACCCGTCGCTGCGCGGGAAGCCGCTCATCGTCGGCGGCGTCGAGGGGCGAGGAGTGGTGGCCAGCGCCTCGTACGAGGCGCGCCGCTTCGGGGTGCGGGCTGCCATGTCCGTCGGCCAGGCGCTGCGGCTGTGTCCGTCGGCCATCGTCGTGGTCCCGCACTTCGAGCGCTACGCCGCCCTGTCGCGCCAGGTCATGGACATCTTCCACGAGATCACCCCACTGGTGGAGCCGCTGTCCATCGACGAGGCGTTCCTGGACGTGAGCGGCGCCCGCCGTCTGTGGGGAAGCCCGGGCACGATCGCGGTGATGCTCCGGCGCCGGGTGAGGGAGCAGACCGGGCTCACCTGCAGCGTCGGCGTCGCCTCCACCAAGCACGTGGCGAAGATCGCGTCCACGCTGTCCAAGCCCGACGGCCTGCTGATCGTCTCGCATGCCGACACCCAGGCCTTCCTCGCGGCGCGGCCGGTGCGCGCGCTCTGGGGCGTGGGGCCGAAGGCCGCGGAGGCGCTCGAGGGCCGTGGCATCCGGCTCGTCGCCGATGTGCTCGCCAGCCCTCGGCACGTGCTCGAACGTGCGCTCGGCGCCGCGACGGGGGAGCGGGTGTGGCAGCTCGCGCACGGCATCGATCCGCGCGAGGTCGACACCGTTCACGTCGAGAAGAGCGTCGGTCACGAGGAGACGTTCCTCGAGGACGTGTCCGACGCCATCGTGCTGCGCAGCGAGCTTCGTCGCCTCTCCGACCGGGTGGCCGCGCGGCTTCGCGACGGACAGTGGGAGGCTCAGACCATAGCGCTGAAGCTCCGGTACGCGGATTTCACCACCGTGTCCCGGTCGGTGACCCTGCCCGAGGCCACCAACGTCGGACAGCGGATCGGCGACGTGGCGATCGAGCTGCTCGCGCAGCTCCCTCTCGACCAGCCGGTGCGCCTCGTCGGCGTCCGCGGCGAACGGCTGCGGAGCACGTCGGGCGGCATGCTGGCGCTGTGGGACGACGACGCGGAGTGGCGCGCAGTGGACGAGGCACTCGACGGAGCCCGGGCCCGCTTCGGCAAGGCGGCGGTCACCCGCGCCAGCATCCTCGGCGCCCGGCGCGACGTGAACGCGCTCCCCACCAACCCGCGTCTTCCTCCGGAGCACTGATCCGGGCCGTCGGCAACCCCCGCGCGCGCACCGCGCCGTGCGGCTACGGTATGACCATGCCCAATCTCGCACTCGAACTCGGCAAGCAGGCCACCTCACTCGGCGTCAACAGCGTGTACGGCGAACAGCAGGACGTCGACGGCATCCGCCTCGTGCCCGTCGCCCTGTCGTGGTCGGGCTTCGGCGCCGGCGAGGACACCGACGGCAACGGCGGCGGCGGAGGCGGCGGGTTCGCTGTTCCGCTCGGCGCCTACGTGCGCAAGGGCGACGACCTCCGCTTCGAGCCGAACCTCGTCTCCCTGCTCGCGATCGGCATCCCGTTCGTGTGGGTGGCCGGACGCGCGCTCAGCCGCGTCATCCGTGCCCTCAAGCGCTGACGTCGCCGCCTCGATCGCGGCGGCGGCCGCTGACATCGAGCGTACCGTCGCCGGCCTCGCGCGTCCCGTCGTGCTGATCGACGGCCGGTCCGGTGCGGGCAAGACCACGCTCGCCCGTCTCGTGGCCACCCGCCTGGATGCGACGCTGCTGGCACTGGATTCGCTGTATCCGGGCTGGGATGGGCTCGCCGCGGGGGCCGAGCAGGTGCGCGCGGGGGTGCTCCTTCCGCGCGCGGAGGGGCGCGCCGGTCGGTGGCATCGCTGGGACTGGGCGGCGGAAAGGCCCGCGGAGTCGCACACGGTCCCGGCCGAGGGCGCCCTGGTCATCGAGGGCTCCGGTGTCCTCACACCGGCCAGCCGCGCTCTCAGCGACGTCCAGGTGTGGCTGGAGTCGCCGGAGGCCTCGCGCCGGCGGCGCGCACTCGATCGCGACGGCGAGACCTATCGTCCGCACTGGGACCGCTGGGCCGCCCAGGAGGAAGCGCACGTCCGTCAGCACGACCCGGCGTCCCTCGCGGGGATCGTCGTCGCCGTGCCGTGACCGGCTGGGGCCGATCGGGTGCGGTCAGTCGTCGAGAGCCTGCAGGAGGCCTTCCAGCCGGTAGCCGATCCAGTCGTATACGCCGAAGCGGGGATCGGTCTCGTCGTGGTCGCCCTCGTCGGTGATGTCGAGCCGGGAGGCCAGCACGAGACGGAGCGCCGCGAGTGTGCGCAGCCACGCCGCCGACTGGGTCTCGTCGAGCGGAACGGTCATCGACGTGGTCGCGGTCTCATCGTCGACCGTGTCGATCGTGAGGGGCGCGCCGTCGACCAGGAGGGTGGCCAGGACATCGCGGACGTCGTCGCGCCGTCGCTGCAGGAGATCGTCCTCCGTCAGCCGTCGGAACTCCGCACTGGAGTCGGGGTCGTCGCGGTACGCATCGGGCACCAGGCGCGCCACCGCCGGATCGTCGCCGGTCCCGCCGTCGAGCAACGCGGCGAACTGCTCGATGAGGTCGGTGAGATGGGCTGCTTCCAGTCGTGCGAGCTCCAGCACGACGATCCGTTCGGTCACCGGCTTCCCTTCCGCACGGTGGCCCACAGGCCGTAGTCGTGCATGGCCTGGACATGGAGCTCCATCTGCTCCCGGGCGCCCTCGGCCACCACGGCGTGGCCGAGGTGGTGGACGGCGAGCATCCGTTCGTGCGCCCGCTCGGCGCTGAACCCGAAGTACTCCCGGAACACGTGGGTCACATACGACATGAGGTTCACGGGGTCGTTCCAGACGACGGTCTCCCACGGCGGATCCTCCCGTGCGTCGACGTCGAGTCGGGTGTCTTCGAGCGGAAGAGTCATGCCCACCCCAGCTCGTGCAGTCGCTCGTCGTCGATCCCGTAGAAGTGGGCGATCTCGTGCACGAGCGTCGTGTGCACTTCGTCGCGCAGGCCGTCGACGTCGTCGCACGCGTCCAGGTGCGGCTGCCGGTAGACGATGATGCGGTCGGGGAGCTCACCCGAGCCGTAGCGGTCGCGCTCCGTGAGAGCCAGGCCGTCGTACAGGCCGAAGAGATCGAGGGATCCGTCCTCGGGGCGGTCCTCGACGACGAAGACGACGTTGTCGAGGCCGTCGACCATCTCGCCCGGCAGACGATCGAGTTCGGCGGCGACGAGCGCCTCGAATGCATCGGCATCCATCTCGATCATCGCCACGCCTCACCGGGGATGTACATGGGGTGAGTAACGGGACTTGAACCCGCGACCCCCTGGACCACAACCAGGTGCTCTACCAACTGAGCTATACCCACCATGCGCCCGCATGCGGGCAACCACACGATTGTATTACAGCACGGGACCGAACGACGACACGGTCGCAGCGGCGACGTCGCGCGCCGCCTCGCTGGTCGGTCCCGGCTCGGGCACGAACACGGCTTCGCGATAGTAGGCGAGCTCGCGGATCGACTCGCGGATGTCGGCTAGCGCGCGGTGGCCGCCGTCCTTCGCGGGAGCCTGGAAGTACGCCCGCGGGTACCAGCGCCGGGAGAGCTCCTTGATGCTGGACACGTCGACGTTCCGGTAGTGCAGCCACCGGTCGACACGGGGCATGTACCGCGCGAGGAACATCCGGTCGGTGCCGATGGTGTTGCCCGCGAGAGGAGCTTTCCCCTCCGGGACGAAGCGCTGGATGTACTCCAGCGACTGGAACTCGGCCTCGGCCACGCTGACTCCATGGGGGATCTCATCGAGCAGTCCGGACGAGCGGTGCATCTGCGTGACGAAGTCGTTCATGTGCTCGAGCGCCGACGGGTCGGGCTTGATGACGACCTGGAAGCCGGGGTCGAGGATCTTCAGCTCGTAGTCGGTGACGATGATCGCGATCTCGACCAGTTGGTCGACCGCGAGATCGAGCCCGGTCATCTCGCAGTCGATCCAGACGAGCCGGTCGTTCTCCGCTGCAGCCACCATGGGGCCATCCTAACGAGCGGGTCCGACGCGGCGGGCGTCACGGGCCCTGCGACGGGTCCCTCCAGGAGGATTCGAACCCCCGACCTGGCGGGTAGAAACCGCTCGCTCTGTCCACTGAGCTATGGAGGGGAAGGGAACCGTCCTCTACCGTACCGCCCCGGTGCCGATGGGGTGGAGCCGGCCCGGACCGGCGACGTCCCACCCCATGGCGTTCGGGAACCGGCAGGCGTAGCGTTCGACGGGACGGAAGGAGCGCACCATGACCGCCACCACCACATCCGCCCTCTGGCTCGCCTATGGAGCGGAGGGCCAGGTCGTCGGGAGCATCCGCCGCACGGACGGTGAGTACATCGTCACGATGGCGGGGGCGTCCTCGACGCTCGGCAGCTACCCCACCATGGACATCGCGAAGAACGCGCTGCACGGGCACATGACCCCCGGCGCCGACTGGCCGCAGTTCCGGGAGCACTGACCTCGCGACCCGCGCTCAGACCGCCGGCTGCGCGACCGCCGCGGTCGCAGTGTGCCGAGGCCGCCGGTCGAACCACGGCAGTGCGAGGTGCACGGCGGGCCCGATGAGCACCGCGAACAGCACCGTGCCGAGTCCGACCGTGCCCCCGAGCAGCCAGCCGGCCACGAGCACGAACGCCTCGACCCCGAACCGGGACGCCCAGATGGGCCAGCCGAACCGTGAGTTCAGGCCGGTCATCAGACCGTCTCGCGGGCCAGGGCCGAAGTTGGCCCCGATGTAGAGCCCCGACGCCAGTGCGACGAGCGCGGTCCCCGCCAGGAACACCAGCACCTGGACGACGAAGCCGCGCGCGACGGGCACGACGCCCAGCGCGAGCTGCATGCTCGTTCCCACGAGGAGGATGTTGGCGATGGTGCCGATCCCGGGCTTCTGACGCAGCGGGATCCACGCCAGCAGCACCAGGAAGCCGACGATGTTCGTGACCCAGCCGATCCCGATGCCGGTCTGGCGCGAGACGCCCTGAGCGAAGACGGTCCACGGATCGAGCCCGATCCCCGCCTGGACCATGACCGCGCAGCCGACGCCGAAGAGGACGAGACCGACGAGCAGCTGGATCGAGCGGAGGATCATGGGTCCCATCCAATCGCAGAATTGGACGCCAATGACCAGTCCAATTCCACTAGCGTGGCCGCATGGACTCCCGGATCACCGCTCGGATGCTCTCTCTCGCCCTCGGCGGGTGGCGCACGCGCGAGCCCGCCTACGAGGCGCTGGCCGACGGCATCCGGCTGCTGTGCCTCGACAACCGCCTGGCGCCGCGGACCGCGCTGCCCGCCGAGCGGGAACTCGCCCACGCGCTGGCCATCAGTCGCACCACCGTCGCCGCCGCGTATCGCAGCCTGCGGGAGACGGGCCACATCGAGAGCCTGCGAGGCTCGGGAAGCGTCACCCTGCCACTCGGGCGCAGGGTGCCGCCGCGCGACGCCGTCGGGGTGGACGACCTCGACCTCTCACAGGCGAGCCCGGCCGCGTGGCCGGGGCTCGCCGGCATCATGAGCGAGACCGCCCTGGACACCGCGGCGCTCGTGGCGCGGTCGGGCTACGACATCGTCGGCTCCGCCGAACTGCGAACCGCGATCGCCGACCGCTACACCGCCAGAGGGCTCCCCACCGCACCCGACGAGGTGATGGTGACCACCGGGGCGCAGAGCGCGATCCATCTCCTCGCCCAGACGCTCCTGCGCCGGGGTGAGCGGGCCGCCATCGAGACACCGACCTACCCGCACGCCGCGGAGGCCCTTCGGATGGCGGGAGCGCGGCTGGTGAGCATCCCGGTCTCCGTCGACGCCGGATGGGACATCGACCGCGCCGCGCAGGCGATCGCCCGCACCCGTCCGGCGATCGCGTACCTGATGCCCGACTTCCAGAACCCGACGGGTCGATCGATGAGCCTCCGGGAGCAGGACGTCATCGCGCGCGCCGCGGCCGACGCCGGCACCGTGCTGCTGCTCGACGAGACCACCGGCGAGCTGGCGATCGATGCACGCGCCGTGAGCGCGGTGGCGTTGGCGGACGTCCCGGCCGTGCGCATCGGCTCCCTCGGCAAGACGGTCTGGGGCGGATTGAGGGTGGGGTGGATCCGTGCCGAGCCGACGCTCATCCGACGGCTCGTGGCCGCCCGCCCGTCGCGTGAGCTCGGCACACCGGAGTTCGAGCAGGCCGTGTCGGTGCGACTCCTGCGGCGCATGCCGGAAGTGCTCGCGCAGCGTGCCCTCTTGCTGCGCGAGGGCCGCGACGCGCTGGTGGATGCCCTGAGGACCGCCGTCCCGGAGTGGCGGGTGCCCGAGGTCGCAGGCGGCGTCTGCGTGTGGGTCGAGCTCGACGCGCCGCTCAGCTCGGGTCTCGTCATGGCGGCACGCGCGCGGGGACTCCACCTGTCCGCCGGTCCGCGGTTCTCGCCTGACGGCGGGCACGAGCGGCATCTGAGGATTCCCTTCACCGCACCGCCGGAGGACCTTCGCCGTGCCGTGGCGATCCTCGGCGACATCTGGCCGGCGGTGCGCGCCGCCGCCCCGGCCGCGGCCTCGACGCCCTGGGGAGCAGCCGTCGTCTGATCAGCGCGAGAGTCGCAGGCACTCCAGCGCCTCGGCCCGCGTCCAGAAGGCACCGACCTCACGGAAGCGACGGTCGCCCGCGTGGAAGCGCAGTGCCACGAAGCGTCGCTGTGCGCGATCGCCGCGGACCTGGAGGTGGCCGATCACCCGGCCGTGCGATTCGACGACGCGCCAGAGCCTGTCGGCGACGGGCAGCAGTCGTAGCGCTCCGGCGCTCTGAGGCGCTCCGGCGTCGATCTGCGCCGGTTCGATGGTGGGTGTCGGGGTCATGTCGTCCTCCTGTGGTTCGAACATAGCTTCGACCGCCGACATCGCCCCGTCTCCTCCCCATCCGCGTACCGGGTGCCGTTGTCCACTGCTCGTGCGGATCAGGGAACGCGGGTTCCGGGCGCCCGACAGCCTGTGGCGAGGCGGGGACGGACTCCGCGGAAGGAGTGCAGGAGATGAGCGATCAGATCACCGTGGTGGGAACCGTGGCGACCGACCCGGAGCGGCGGCAGACCTCGACGGGCATCCCCGTCTTCCACTTCCGCCTCGCCACGAACGTCCGCCGCCGCGACGAGGCGACCGGCACCTGGGTGGACGGTCAGACGAACTGGTACGCGGTGTCCGCCTATCGCGGACTCGCCGAGCACGCCGCCGAGTCGATCCGCAAGGGGCACCGCGTCATCGTGTCGGGATCGTTCAAGCTGCGCGAGTGGGAGGCCAACGGCCGACAGGGCGTCGCGGCCGAGATCGACGCGGCTGCCCTGGGGCACGACCTGCTGTGGGGGACGACCGTCTACCGGCGCACCGCGCCTGTGCGGGCAGAGAGCACGACGGCGTCCGACGGCGGACGCGCGCCGGGTGAGGGGGACGCCCGGTCCCGAGACGAGGAGCCGGGCGCCAGCGGGGAGGAGAGCGGCGCATGGGCCCCCGCGCTCGGCAGCGACCCCACCCCGTTCTGAGCCGTCGGGACCGACACCGGCGCGCCGTAGACTCGGTGCGTGCGCCGACTCGACCCCCGCCCCTGCGTCGTCGCTGTGGCGGTGCTCGCAGCGATCGCGGCGCTCACCGGATGCGCTCCCGACGCGCAGCCCGGCCCGGGTCCTGCGGCCTCGGAGACGGTCGCCTCGCCCACCGACGCGGCGACGCCGTCGTCACCGACCCCCACCCCTTCGCCGACAGAGCCTGCGCTCGACCCCGACGGCAGCGCCGAGGACAACCTGCCGCTGTTCACCGAGGTCGTGGAGAAGGTGTGGAAGACCGACGACAGGGTGAAGGGCCGCGCGTACATCGACGCGCTCGTGCGCGCCGGGTTCGACAAGGCGTCGATGGAAGTGACGAAGGACCGTTCATCCGTGGGGATCCCCGCCGACAGCATCCAGTTCTCGGTGCGGTGGACGGACGCGTGTCTGGTCGGCCAGGTGGGTCCTTCGACGAAGAAGCCCGCCGCCGTCGTCCTGCCGCACCTGCCCACCGGCGGCTGCCTGGTGGGGGAGACGCGGCCCATCGACTGGTGAACGGCACCGTAGACTTGGTCCGTTATGGCTGAGTACATCTACTCCATGGTCCGTGCCCGCAAGGCTGTCGGCGAGAAGCTCATTCTCGACGACGTCACGATGGCTTTCCTCCCCGGCGCGAAGATCGGCATGGTCGGTCCGAACGGCGCGGGAAAGTCCACCATCCTGAAGATCATGGCGGGGCTGGACCAGCCCTCCAACGGCGAGGCCAAGCTGTCTCCGGGCTTCACCGTCGGGATCCTCATGCAGGAGCCGGAGCTCGACGAGTCCAAGACCGTTCTCGAGAACATCCAGGACGGCATCGCCATCAAGGCCAAGGTCGACCGCTTCAACGAGATCTCCGGCCTCATGAGCGACCCCGATGCCGACTTCGACACCCTTCTCGCCGAGATGGGCAGCCTCCAGGAGGAGATCGACGCTGCCGACGCCTGGGACCTCGACTCCCAGCTCGAGCAGGCGATGGACGCCCTGCGCACTCCGCCGGGCGACGCCGCGATCGCCCCCCTCTCGGGCGGTGAGAAGCGCCGCGTCGCCCTGGCCAAGCTCCTCCTGCAGAAGCCCGACCTGCTGCTCCTCGACGAGCCGACCAACCACCTCGACGCCGAGAGCGTGCTGTGGCTGGAGCAGCACCTCACCTCGTACAAGGGTGCGGTGATCGCGATCACCCACGACCGGTACTTCCTCGACAACGTGGCGGAATGGATCGCCGAGGTCGACCGCGGGCGGCTGATCGGCTACGAGGGCAACTACTCGACGTATCTGGAGAAGAAGGCCGAGCGCCTCGACATCCAGGGCAAGAAGGACGCCAAGCTCGCCAAGCGTCTCAAGGACGAGCTGGAGTGGGTGCGCTCGAGCGCCAAGGGCCGCCAGACCAAGTCGAAGGCACGCCTCGCGCGCTACGAGGAGATGGCGGCGGAGGCGGAGCGCACGCGCAAGCTCGACTTCGAGGAGATCCAGATCCCCGCCGGTCCCCGTCTCGGCAGTGTCGTGATCGAGGCGAAGAAGCTGTCGAAGTCCTTCGGCGACCGGAACCTCATCGACGGGCTGAGCTTCAGCCTTCCGCCCAACGGCATCGTCGGGGTGATCGGTCCCAACGGCGTCGGAAAGACCACGCTGTTCAAGACGATCGTGGGCCTCGAGCCGCTCGACGGCGGCGACCTCAAGATCGGCGAGACGGTCAAGATCAGCTACGTCGACCAGAGCCGCGCCAACATCGACCCGAACAAGACGCTGTGGGAGGTCGTCTCGGACGGCCTCGACATCATCACGGTCGGCAAGACCGAGATCCCCTCGCGGGCGTACGTCTCCAAGTTCGGGTTCAAGGGCCCCGACCAGCAGAAGAAGGCGGGCGTCCTGTCCGGCGGCGAGCGGAACCGGCTCAACCTGGCACTCACGCTCAAGGAGGGCGGCAACCTGCTGCTCCTCGACGAGCCGACCAACGACCTCGACGTCGAGACCCTCGGATCCCTCGAGAACGCGCTGCTGGAGTTCCCCGGGTGCGCCGTGGTCATCACCCACGACCGATGGTTCCTCGACCGGATCGCGACCCACATCCTCGCCTACGAGGGCACCGACGAGAAGCCGGATCAGTGGTACTGGTTCGAGGGCAACTTCGAGGCGTACGAGGCCAACAAGGTCGAGCGTCTGGGCGCCGACGCGGCCGCACCCCACCGCTCGACGCACCGCAAGCTCACCCGTGACTGAGACGCGCCTGCACGTCCCCATCCACCTGCGATGGGGCGACCTCGACGCGTTCAACCACGTGAACAACACGTCGATGCTGAAGCTGCTCGAGGAGGCGCGCGTCCGCGTGTTCTGGACGCCCGAGGCGGGCGACACGGCACCGGACACGGCCGTGATCGAGAGCGGCATCGCCTCCGGCGTGCTCACCCTCATCGCGCGTCAGGAGATCGAGTACCTCGCCCCGGTGCCCTACCGCCGCGAGCCGCTCGACATCCAGATGTGGTTCGGCAAGATCGGCGGGTCGAGCATCGAGGTCTGCTACGAGGTCTTCAGCCCCCTCGGCGACGACCCGCAGCGCCTCTACGCGCGCGCCACGTCCGTCGTGGTGATGGTGGACGCGCAGACCGGTCGGCCGATGCGTCTCAGCGACCGCATGCGCGATGCGTGGACGCCCTACCTCGGCGAACCGATCGTCTACGGTCACCGCCGCTGACGCCGGCTGAGCGGGTCATGAGTCCGCCGGCACGCGGATCATGATCTCCTGGGCCACTGAGGCGACCAGCGACCCGTCCCGGTCGAAGAGGCGCCCGGTGGAGAGCCCGCGTCCGCCGCGGGCGCTGGGCGACTCCTGCAGGTAGAGCAGCCACTCGTCGACGCGCGCGGGCCGGTGCCACCACATGGCGTGATCCAGGCTCGCGACCTTGAGTCCGGGCCGCAGCCAGGACACCCCGTGCGCACGCAGCACCGGCTCCTGGATCGTGAGGTCGCTGAGATACGCGAGGACGGCGCGGTGCAGGGCCGGCTCGTCGCCGATCGGACGTCGCGTGCGCATCCACACCGCCTGATGCGGCTCGTGGGACGCGGGCGCGTCCCCGTACAGATCGCCCGAGACGTGGAGCACCTCGATCGGGCTCTGGTCCAGCAGACGCTGCGAGTGCGGGTGACGCAGCGTCTCGCCCCTGTGGGCGATCAGCTCATCGGGCGACGGGATGCCTTCGGGCAGCGCCGCCTGGTGATCCAGTCCCGGGTCCTCGCGCTCGAACGAGGCGATCATCGAGAAGATCGGGACGCCCGACTGGAAGGCCTGCGTCCGCCGCGTCGAGAACGACCGACCGTCGTGGATGCGGTCGACAGAGAAGGTGAGGCCCTGCCCGGCGTCTCCCGGCCGGAGGAAGTAGCCGTGCATCGAGTGGGGCACCCGGTCGTCGCCGGTGGTGCGGTCGGCGGCGAGGATCGCCTGCGCCAGCACCTGCCCGCCGAAGATGCGCCCGCTCGGCATCGGGTGCGAGATCCCGGTGAAGATGTCCTCGGTGGTCCGCGCGTCGCCGGATGACAGATCGAGCACCGCCAGCATGGCGTCCACCGGATCGAGCTCGTGCGGCACGGGTCCTCCTCCCGGCGCCGCAGTCGCGGGCGCCCTTGGTAGTTTAGGGCGGGTGCCCTCACGCCTCCTCTTCGCCGATCCGCTCGCCGCCGCCGACGCGGTGACGTTCGCGCGGCGCGCCGCGCTCCTCGGCGACGGCCTCGTACGGCTGCGCGCCGAAGCCGGGGTGCTGGCGCTGGCCTCGGCTCCGCTGGCACCCGCCTCGCTGCTGGACGAGACGCCCACGGTGCTGGGCATGCGGTTCCTCGCCGTCGACCCGGAGCTCGTCTGCGACCTCGTCGTGGAGGCGAGCGCCCTGGAGGCCGACGCGGAATCGGCGACAGCCGTCCTGCTGCCCGACACCGGCCGGTCCGCGCCGTGGGCGGGGATCTCGCCGCCCCGCACCGGGTGGACGGCCGCCGGTGAGATCGACGCGGCGACGCTCGCCGTACGCGCGCAGGGCGGGATCGCCGCGGTCGCGCGGGCCGTCCCCACCGACGCCGGCGAAGACGTCGTGCGCACGGTGCGCGCCGCGGTGTGGGGGCCGGAGGACGACGAGATCGCGGGCCTTCCGCAGGGCGTGGCGTTCGCCGCGTTCGCGCTGGGCTTCATCGCGGGGGAGGAGACGGCGGCGATCCGCCGCAGCGGGCCCTGGACCCGGGTGAGCCTCACTCGCGGCCACGTGCTCGCGCGGAGCACCGTCCGTTCGGGACTGACCGCCGTCCGTGCGACCGGGAGCCGCTGACGCGGCACTGTGACCACCCGGTCGCCCGACGATCCGTCGCTCGAACCCGTGTGCAGCCCGGGAACCGCCATCGGGTGGGCGTCGCGCGAGGCGCCGGCCGCCTAGACGGCCGCGGCCGCTGCCCGTCCCGCGACCCGGCCGGAGAAGAGGCAGCCGCCGACGAAGGTCCCCTCCAGGGCCCGGTAGCCGTGGACCCCGCCGCCGCCGAAGCCCGATGCCTCTCCGGCCGCGTAGAGCCCGGGGATGGGCTCGCCCTCCGCTCCGAGCGCCCGCCCGGACAGATCCGTCTCGATGCCGCCGAGCGACTTGCGGGTGAGAACATGCAGCTTGACGGCGATCAGCGGCCCCGCCGCAGGATCGAGGATGCGGTGCGGCTTGGCGGTGCGCACCAGTCGATCACCCCGGTAGGCGCGCGCCGAGCGCAGCATCGCGATCTGCGCGTCCTTCGTGAAGTCGTTGTCGATCTCGCGATCACGCGCGACGACTTCCCGGCGGACGCGCTCGGCGTCCAGAGCGTCGCCGCCGGGGAGTGCGCGCATGCCCGCGATGAGCTCGTCGAGGGTGCGCCGGACGACGAAGTCCGCCCCGTGGTCGAGGAAGGACTGGACCGGTCCTGACGCGCCCTTCCCCAGCCTCGACGAGAGCAGCAGGCGCACGTCCTTCTCGGTGAGATCGGGATTCTGCTCGCTCCCCGAGAGGGTGAACTCCTTCTCGACGATGGACTGCGACAGCACGAACCACGAGTGGTCATGGCCGGTCGCCCGCAGGTGCGCGAGGGTGCCGAGCGTGTCGAACCCGGGGAACAGCGGCACGGGGAGCCGTGCGCCTGTCGCGTCGAGCCAGATCGAGGACGGGCCGGGGAGGATGCGGATGCCATGGGTGGGCCAGATCGGATCCCAGTTCTGGATGCCCTCGACGTAGTGCCACATGCGGTCGCCGTTGATCAGACGTGCGCCGGCGGCGGCGGAGATCGGCTGCATGGAGCCGTCGACGTAGGCGGGCACACCGGACAGCATGGTGCCGGGAGGCGTGCCCAGACGCTCCGGCCACTGCGCGCGGACGAGATCGTGGTTTCCCCCGATGCCGCCGGAGCTCACCACGGTGGCCGCAGCGGAGATCTCGAAGGACCCGACGATCTCGCGCGAGGTCGCCTCTCCGCGCCGCGCGCCCGACGGAGCGAGCACGTCGCCCCGGGCGCCGGTGACCGCGCCGCCGTCGACCGTGAGCTGCGTGACCTTGTGGCGGGGGAGCACCGTGAGCCGCCCCGCGGTCTCGGCCTGCTCGACGGCCGCCTGGAACGGCGCCACCAGCCCCGGTCCCGTGCCCCAGGTGATGTGGAACCGCGGCACGGAGTTCCCCGGCCCGGTCGCCGTGTACCCGCCACGCTCGGCCCATCCGACGACGGGGAAGAACCCGACACCCTTCTCCCGCAGCCAGGCGCGCTTCTCCCCGTTCGCGAACTCCAGGTAGGCGTCGGCCCACCGGCGCGGCCACAGATCCTCGTCGCGGTCGAAGCCCGCGGTGCCGAACCAGTCCTGCCGGGCGAGTTCCAGGGAGTCGGTGATGCCCATCCGGCGCTGCTCGGGCGAGTCGACGAAGAACAGTCCGCCGAAGGACCAGAACGCCTGCCCGCCCAGGTTCGTGCGGGGCTCCTGATCGACGATCACCACCTGCTTGCCGGCGGCCACGGCCTCTCCCGCGGCCACGAGACCGGCCAGCCCCCAGCCGATCACCAGGACATCGGCCGAGTACCGCCCATCGGCGCCTGTGCCCGGGCGTGCTGTCATGACGACTCCTTCGTCGTGTCGGGATGGAGGGGAAGGGTGCCGGCGCCGCGCGCTCCCTGCGCGGGTCCGATCGCGGTCGGCTCGAAGGTGTTCACCATGGCGAACGCGGCCCGCTGCAGGTAATCCCACAGCGTCTCCTCGTGCAGCGGCGGGAGGGCGAGCTCCTCCACGGCTGTGCGCATGTGCGCCAGCCAGCGGTCGCGCGCGTCCGGGTTCACGTGGAACGGCAGATGACGCATGCGCAGCCGGGGGTGCCCGCGCCGCTCGCTGTAGGTGGACGGACCGCCCCAGTACTGCTCGAGGAAGAGTGTCAGGCGCTCGGCGGCAGGACCGAGGTCCTCCTCCGGATACATCGGCCGGAGCACCTCGTCGTCGGCGACGCCGCGGTAGAAGGCGTCGACGAGGCGCACGAAGGTCTCGTGGCCCCCGACCTCGTCGTAGAAGCTCAGACGCGCGTCGTCGCTCACGGTGTGTCGCTCTCGGTGGGCGCGGTCGCGCCGTCGTCCTTCGCGGCGGGTGCCGCGGAGCCCTTGCGCTTGGGGCGCCACACCGGCTTCGCGTCGGGCGTGCGCGCCTCGGCGCCGGCGACGGGGGTGGGCTTGGTCTTCGGCGGATTCGCGCCGCGGACCCGCTGGGCGCCCTCGAGGCCGCTGAGGGTGATCGAGTTCAGCTGCGGCAGCGTGATCCCCATCGCGTCGATCGCGCGCTTGAGGCGCATGCGGAGCTCACGTGCGACGTCGTCCTTGGCATTGGCCCGCGTCTTCATCACGAGACGGATGACGAGCGCATCGCCGGAGACCGACTCCAGCCCCCACAGCTCGGGCTGCTCGATGATGCGGGTGCGCCACTTCGGGTCTTTCGCGAGGCTCTTCGCCGAGTCGAGCATCGCCTTCTCGACGTCCTCGATCACCGCGTCGACGGGTACCGCGAGGTCGATGATGACCCGCGACCAGCCCTGCGACATGTTGCCGATCCGGGTGACCTCGCCGTTGCGGACGTACCAGAGCGTCCCGTTGACGTCGCGGACGTGGGTGATGCGCACACTGACGTACTCGACGATGCCGGTGGCGAGGCCGAGATCGACCACATCGCCGATCCCGATCTGATCCTCGGCGACGATGAAGATGCCGTTGAGCACATCCTTGACGATGTTCTGCGCGCCGAATCCGAGCCCCGCACCGATGGCCGCGGAGAGGAGGGCGAACGAGCCGAGCACATCCGGATTGATGACCTGGACGCACAGGATCACGGCGATGATGACGATCGTCACGTTGACGATGTTCTGGAGGATCGTCCCCAGCGTGCGGGTGCGCTGGACGAGCCGCACCTGGGCGAGGGGCGATGCCTCGATCGCGCGGGTGTCGTCGACGTTGGCCTTGGACTTGGCGCCGGCGACGATCCGTCGCACGACACGGCGGATCACGATGCGCAGCAGCCAGGAGAGCAGCACCGCGCCGACGACGATCGCGGCGATCCCCGCGGCGCGGAGGCCGACCTGGGTCGCGATCCTGCCGAGCTCGGTCCAGATGCCCGGGTCTGCTGCGTCGAGTATCATCGCTCCGATCCTAGCCAGCGCCACCGGCCCGACGCTGCGGGGTCAGTCCGCGTCGCGCCGCACGCCCGCGTGCCCCCACCGGTGAGCGAGGATGACCGCCTGGATGCGGTCCCGGGCGCCGAGCTTCGCCAGCACGCGACCGACATGGGTCTTCACGGTCGATTCCCCGAGGTAGAGCTCGGCGGCGATCTCGGCGTTCGTCAGTCCCCGGCCCATCGCGACGAACACGTCGCGCTCGCGCTCGGTCAGCGAGGCGGCCGGATCGGGACCGATCGGCGCCGTGTCGATGTGTCCGAGCCTGTCGATGACGCGCCTGGTCACCCGTGGCGACAGCACCGCATCGCCGCGATGCACGGCGCGCACCGCTCCGATGAGCTCCGCACGCTGGGCGTCCTTCAGCAGGAAACCGCTCGCGCCCGCATCCAGCGCCCCGAACGCGTATTCGTCGAGATCGAAGGTGGTGAGGACGATCACTCGGCTGTCGGGCACGGCATCCCGCAGTCGTGCGGTCGCCTCGATGCCGTCGGTGCGCGGCATGCGCACGTCCATCAGCACGACGTCGGGATGCAGGCGCACGGCCTCGCGCAGGGCCTCCTCTCCATCACCGGCTTCTCCGACGACGACGAGGTCGGGCTCCGCCTCCAGGACGAGCCGGAAGCCGACGCGGATGAGCTCCTGGTCGTCGACGAGCAGGATGCGAACCGTGTCTGTCATGGTCTCTCCGCGGGTGAGGGGGAATCGGGCGACGAAGGCCCGCCGGGAGGGAGGGCCCCGGGGGATGCCGCGGGATCGGCAGGGCCGTCGTCGAGGGTGAGGACGTCGTCCGGCTCGTCGTCGGCGCAGGGGATCTCCGCGATCAGCTGCCAGGTGCCTGCGCCGACGCGGCCCGCGGTGAGTGTGCCGCCGACCAGGGCGATCCGCTCGCGCAGGCCGCGCAGGCCGTAGCCGCCGGCCGTGGGCGCTTCGACGACGCCGTCGTTGCGCACCTCCGCCCGCACGTCACGGTCTCGGACGGTGACGCTCACATCGATCGACGTGGCGGCCGGAGCGTGCCGCATCGCGTTGGTGAGCCCCTCCTGCACCACCCGTCCGACGGCGAAGCGCACCTGCCAGGGGAGCGCGCGGGAAGCGGTGCGGGTTGTGGCCGTGCGGAGGGTGACGGGGAACCCCGCGCCGCGCGCCGACTCGACCGCACTCGCGACGAGGTCCTCGTCGGCCGGCAGCAGCGGCGCGTCCCCTCCGGAATCATCGCGCAGCACCCCGAGCATGGAGCGCATCTCACGAAGGGCGCTGCGCGCGGTCTGGGCGGCCTGCGCCGTGGCGGCACGGGCCCGGTCGACATCGGGCGTCGCCGAGGCGCCCTCGGTGAGGGCGACGATGACGGTGAGGGAGTGGGACACGATGTCGTGCATCTCCCGCGCGATGCGGGCGCGCTCGGCGGCCGCGGCGATCCGTCCCTGCTGATCGCGCTCCCGCAGGAGCTGGCGGGAGCGGTCGATGATCGCTTCGACATAGCGCTTCCGGCCGCCGACGTTCACGCCGATCAGGGTGCCCACCAGCGACAGCATGAGCTCGCTGACGACGCTGTTGAGGGCGACCGAGAGATCGATCACGCCGGTGAGGGTGAGCCCGCCCGCCAGGGCTGCGAGGGAGCCGATGCCGATCCCGAAGCCGAGCCAGGCGTCGCGCGACGACCGGTAGACCGCCAGCGCATAGCTCGTGAACAGCAGCAGCACGGAGCCGATCGGCGTCGGTGCGAACAGGAAGGCGCCGGCGAGCACGTAGGAGGCGATGAACACGGTGAGCGGCCACTGCCGGCGGCGCAGCAGCAGACCGCAGGCGACGACCGTCAGCACGACCAGCGGCAGGCCCGCGGGGTGCGGCGACCCGCCGGACTCGCGGAACGTGGATGCGGGGGTGAGCGTCAGCAGCAGCGCGAGCAGGGCCAGCAGGACGTCGGCGAGGACGGGGTGACGGGACCAGAAGCGGCGGATCGCCCCGGGCGGACGCGGCAGCCGCAGGTCGTCCTCCAGCGGAGGCGCACTGCGGCTGCGCGTCGACACGGCCTCGACTCTACGCGTCACGCGTGCGCAGGACCGCCCATGCGCCGAGCAGCCCGGCGACGACCCAGGCGATGATCGCGATCAGCGCCGGCACGGTGTCCTCCGCGCCCACGCTCGTGAGCGTCTGCGAGGCGTTCATCGGAAGGTACTGGCCGAGGTCGGTGACCCATTCCCATGCCGTCCCGAACATCGAGAACAGGCTCACGACGATCGGGGCGACGAACAGCAGGCCGACGGTCGCCGCGATGGCGCCCGCGCCGTTGCGGATGATGAAGCCGAAGCTCACGCCCAGCAGGGCGAACGCCGTCATCGACAGCACGCCGTACCCGATCGGCACCGTCGACGACGCGGGGTCGCTCCAGTCGATCTGGGTGCTCAGCAGGCCCGACGTCGCCACGACCGCGAGGCCGAAGATGGCCGCAGAGGCCACGGCGAGGAAGACGCCCATGACGAGCGCCTTGGCCGCCAGGACGACCCCGCGCTGCGGCACAGCCGTCAGGGTGGAGCGGATCATCCCGGTCGAGTACTCGCCGGTCACGGCGATCGCCCCCAGGATGCCGGCGACGAGCATCGTGAACTGCATCGGCGCCACGATCGCCAGGACCGGGGGGAACCCGGGGCCGAAATCGGCCGAGGCCGCGGCCATGAGCAGGGAGATCCCCACCGACAGCACGGCGGCGACGCCGATCGACCACCAGGTCGAGCGCAGCGAGAACAGCTTGATCGCCTCGCTGCGCACCACCCGGGCGAAGGTGAGGCGGGCACGGGCGCCCGCGGGAGCCGGCGCGGCGACGGGGGACCGGGTCTCTGTGGTGACGGTGGTGGCGGTCATGACTGCTCCTGGTGCGGGTCGGTGACGTCGGCGGTGCGGTACTCGACGGCATCGCCGGTGAGCGCGAGATACGCGTCCTCCAGGGAGCCGGCCGTGGGGGTGAGTTCGTGGAGAGGAATGCCGGCGGCCGCGGCGGTGTCGCCGATCGCCGCCGCAGTGACGCCTTCGACGTGGAGCACGCCGGTCTCCGGCGTGGTGACGGTGACGCCGGCGGTCGACAGCGCCTCGACGAGCTCGGAGGGGCGCGGCGTGCGAACGAGGACGGTGGTCGCCGTCCATGCGGCCACCAGTTCGTCGAGGGGCGCGTCGGCGAGCACGCGGCCGCGACCGAGCACGATGACGTGATCGGCGGTGAGGGACATCTCGCTCATGAGGTGGCTGGACAGCAGCACCGTGCGTCCCTGGGCGGCCTGGTAGCGGACGAACTGGCGCACCCAGCGCACGCCCTCGGGGTCGAGTCCGTTGACCGGCTCGTCGAGGATCAGCGTCTGCGGATCGCCGAGGAGGGCGGCGGCGATTCCCAGCCGCTGTCCCATGCCGAGCGAGAACTTGCCGGCGCGACGCCGCGCCACCGAGCCGATCCCGGTGAGGTCGATGACCTCGTCGACGCGCGACTTCGGGAGCCCGTGGGTCGCTGCGATCGCGCGCAGGTGCGAGCGGGCACTGCGTCCCGTGTGCACGGCCTTCGCGTCCAGCAGCACACCCACCTCCGTGAGCGGTGCGCGGGAGGTGCGATACGGCGCCCCATTGACGGTCACGTGACCGGCGGTCGGACGATCCAGGCCCACGATCATGCGCATCGTGGTGGACTTGCCCGCGCCGTTGGGTCCGAGGAACCCGGTGACCTTCCCGGGCTGGACGGTGAACGAGACATCGGACACGGCTGCCGTGTCCCCGAATCTCTTGGTGAGGCCTTCTGCGACGATCATGCTTCGACGCTACGGCGCACCGCGGGCACGGCGCATCCGCCGGAGGTACCGGAAAGCCGACGAGGGCCTCCCCCCGCAGGGGGACGCCCTCGTCGTCGTGGCGCGGGACTACTGCGCGTCGCGCTCCTGAACGGCCAGCGCGCGCTCGACGCCGGCGAGGTTCTCGTTGACGAGGCGCCGCAGGGCGGGCGCCGCGTCCCGATTCGCCTCGAGCCACCGCCGGGTCGCGTCGCGCAGGGCGGTGTTCGCGAGGGGGGCGGGGTAGAGGCCGGTGATGAGGTAGTTCGCGATCTGGTACGTGCGCGACTCCCAGATCGGGATCAGCATCTCGAAGTACGCGTCGACGAACGCCGTGAGCGACTCGACGCCGGCGGGGTGGACGAATCCGAGCGCGGCCGAGCGCACGACGGTGTTCGGAAGGTCGGGCGAATCGACCAGGGACGACCACGCGACGCGCTTCGCCTCCACCGTCGGCAGCGCGGCCCGCGCCTGAGCGGCGAACTCGCCGCCCTTGGCCGTGTTGTCGGCCGCGAGGGCCGCGTCGATGTCCGACGCGTCGACCGCGCCCGCCGCCGCGAGGGACACCAGCAGGGCCCAGGACAGGTCGGCGTCGATGGTGAGACCGTCGAGCACCGTCTCGCCGTCGCGCAGGGCGCGCACCTGCTCCGCGTGGGCGGGGGTGGCCGCGGCCGAGGCGAACGCCGTCACGAACTGCAGCTGGCTGTCGCTGCCCTCCTCGGCGTCCTGCGCCAGTCGCCACAGCGCGTCGGCGACCTTCGCGCGGGTCGCCTCGCGCTTGTCGGGCGCGACATACGCGTTCGCGGCGAGCTGCAGCTGCGCGAGCGTGGTGCGGACGGTGGTCGACTCGGTCTCGGCGCCGATGTTGCGCAGGACCAGATCGACGTAGTCGGACGCGGACGCCTCGGCGTCGCGGGTCTGATCCCAGGCGGCGCCCCACACGAGCGAGCGCGCAAGCGGGTCGCTGATCTTGCCGAGGTGCGCGATGGCCGTCTGCAGCGAGGTGTCGTCGAGGCGGATCTTGGCGTAGGCGAGGTCGCCGTCGTTGAGAAGCACGAGGTCGGGGCGGCGGATGCCCGTGAGCTCGGGGACCTCGGTGAGGTCGCCGTCCACGTCGATCTCCACGTGGTGCGTGCGCACGAGGTCGCCCTGGAGCGTGTAGAAGCCGACCCCGAGGCGGTGCGGGCGGATCGTCGGGTAGTCCGCCGGCGCCGTCTGGACGATGGCGAACCGCGTGATCGTCCCGGTGCCGTCCACCTTGATCTCTGGCGAGAGCGTGTTGACGCCGGCGGTCTCGAGCCACTTGCGCGACCACGTGGTCAGCTCGCGGCCGCTCGTGGCCTCGAGCTCGACGAGCAGGTCGGACAGCTCCGTGTTGCCCCAGGCGTGCTTCTGGAAGTACGCGGCCACTCCGGCGAAGAACTCCTCGATGCCGACCCACGCCGCGAGCTGCTTGAGGACCGAGCCGCCCTTGGCGTAGGTGATGCCGTCGAAGTTCACCTGCACGTCTTCGAGGTCGTTGATCTCGGCGACGACGGGATGGGTGGAGGGGAGCTGGTCCTGACGGTAGGCCCAGGTCTTCTCCATCGCGTTGAAGGTCGTCCACGCCTCGGTCCACTCGGTGGCCTCGGCCGTGGCGATCGTCGACGCCCACTCGGCGAAGGACTCGTTGAGCCACAGATCGTTCCACCACTTCATCGTGACGAGGTCGCCGAACCACATGTGGGCGAGCTCGTGGAGGATCGTGACCACGCGGCGCTCCTTGACCGCGTCGGTGACCTTGCTGCGGAACACGTAGGTCTCGGTGAAGGTCACCGCACCCGCGTTCTCCATCGCCCCCGCGTTGAACTCGGGGACGAAGAGCTGGTCGTACTTCGCGAACGGGTACGGAACCTGGAACTTCTCCTCGAAGTAGGCGAAGCCCTGACGGGTCTTGTCGAAGATGTAGTCGGCGTCGAGGTGCTGCCACAGGCTCTTGCGGCCGTACACGCCGAGGGGGATCACGCGGCCGGACGCGCTCGTCAGCTCCGAGAACGTCGCCTCGTACGGACCCGCGACGAGGGCGGTGATGTACGACGAGATGCGCGGCGTCGGCTCGAACGTCCACGTCGACGTGCCCTCGCCCGCCGGGACGGGCTCCGGGGTGGGGGAGTTGGAGACGACCTTCCACGCAGAGGGCGCGGTGACCGTGAACTGGAACGTCGCCTTGAGGTCGGGCTGCTCGAACACCGCGAACACACGGCGGGAGTCGGGCACCTCGAACTGCGAGTACAGGTACACCTCGCCGTCGACGGGGTCGACGAAGCGGTGGAGGCCTTCTCCGGTGTTCGTGTAGAGGCAGTCGGCATCGACGATCAGCTCGTTGTCGGCGGCGAGACCGTCGAGCGCGATGCGGGAATCGGCGAACGCCGAGGGGTCGATCGTGCGTCCGTTGAGCGTGATCTCGTGGACGGTGCGCGCGATGAGGTCCACGAACGTCGAGGCGCCCTCGGTGGCGGCGAAGCGGATCACCGCCCGCGAGCGGAACACCTCCGGTCCGGTCGTCAGGTCGAGGGCGACCTCGTACGACACCGTGTCGACGAGGGTGCGGCGCTCCTGCGCCTCGCTGCGAGTGAGGTTCTCTCCAGGCACGTGTGTGTCTCCCAAGGGTGAGGGTGGATGCCAGGGCAGGCGCTGCTGGCGCCGGCGGCAACCTGATAAGCCTACGCGGACGCCGCCTCCCGCCGCACATGGCTGCGGGCATGCGCGATCGCGTCGGGGAGGGAGGTGAAGAGATGACGGTGGTGGCGCAGCGAGGCGAGCACCCCCACGGTGCGGAAGAGACCCTCGTGGCGCGGCTGCACTCCCTTGATGAGCACCGTGACGCCGCGGCGCTCCAGCAGCTGCACGATGTCGCCGAGGATCCGTGCGCCGGTCGCATCGACGACCTCGAGCTGGCTCATCCGCAGGATCACCACCGAGACCCCGCCCACCGCCCGCATCTGCTCGAACACGCGGTCGGCGGCCGCGAACAGCAGGGGACCGTCGAACCGCATCACCGCGATCCTCTCGTCGCCGGGCAGCGCGTCGCCCGCGAGCTCCTCCCGGTGGACGCCGGAGGCGCGCGACATGCTGCGAAGCGCCACGACGCCGGCCAGCACCATGCCGATGACGACCGCGACGATGAGATCGAAGGCGACGGTGATGGTCGCCGTGACGACGAAGGCGACGGCATCCGCGCGTGTGGACGAGACGATCGCGCGCACCGTGCCGCCGTGCACCATGCGCACCGCCGTGACCATCAGCACCCCCGCCAGCGCAGCCAGGGGGATCTGGCCCACGGGCCCCGAGACGAGCAGCACGATCAGCAGCAGCACGACGGCGTGGAAGGCGGCGGCCACCCGGCTGCGCGCGCCCGACCTCACGTTCACCGCCGTGCGCGCGATCGCGCCCGTCGCCGGCATCCCGCCGAACAGCGCCGCGCCGACGGAGGCGAGTCCCTGACCGACCAGCTCGCGGTCGGGGTCGTACGGCCCGGTGTCGGCCATCGACGCCGCGACGCGGGCCGAGAGCAGGGACTCGATGGCCGCGAGGGCCGCCACGGTCGCCGCCGGGACGAGCAGCTGCGGGAGGAGGGCCGGATCGACGGCGGGCACCGACGGCGCCGGCAGCGCTCCAGGCAGGGCGCCGATCACGGCGAGCGGCGTGGGTGCCAGGGAGACGAGGATCGTGACGACCACGATGGCGATGAGCGACCCCGGGACGGCCGGGTGGATCCGGGGGGCGATCCACATGATCGCCGCGACGATCGCTGCGGCGGCGACCGCCCACGGCACGTAGCCGGCATCCAGGTCGCGGAGCGCCTGGAATGCGGCGACGATCGCGTTGGCGCTGTGCGCGCCGGCCGGCGAAGGATGCGCCGAGGCGAGGCTCGGCACCTGCTGGAAGAAGATGATGACCGCGATGCCGAGCGTGAAGCCCTCGATCACCGGCCATGGGATGACCGAGACCGCCCGGCCGAGCCGCAGCACGCCCGCGGCAGCCACCATCGCGCCGGCGAGAAGGGTCACCACGACCACGGAGCCCGGTCCGTGCGCCGCGACGATCGGCACGAGGACGACCACCATCGCCCCCGTCGGTCCGGATACCTGCACGGGCGACCCGCCGAACACGGCCGCCACGATCCCCGCGACGATCGCGGTGACCAGCCCTGCCTCGGGACTCAGTCCGGTGCTCGCGCCGAACCCGAGTGCCAGCGGAAGCGCGACGATGCCGACGGTGAGGCCCGCAAGGAGGTCGCCACGCCAGGTGCGCCGGAGCCCGGCGTAATCGCCCCGCGACGGCAGCAGGGCGCGCCCACGCGCCGCCGCCCGGACCCACGAGGAGCCCGCAGGGATCGGCGCATCCGTCATCCGACGGGTCCGTCGCCGATGGTCGGGAGCGTGCGCGCGTCGTCGAGCAGCGTCCGCTCCTCGACGAGGACGCCGATCAGCAGCTCGCGCGCCGTCGCCAGCAATCGTGCGACCGCGGGGTCGGCGAGCCGGTAGTACACGTGCCGCGCCCGGCGCTCGCTGAGCACGAGCCGATGGCGCCGGAGCACCGCGAGGTGCTGCGACAGGTGCGAAGGCTCCAGACCGGTCTCCTCCTGCAGCGAGGCGACGGTGACCTCCGGTGCCGCGGCGAGCAGCTCCAGCAGCCGGATGCGGAACGGGTGCGCCAGGCCTTTGAAGAGGTTCGCCTTGACCTCGTACAGCGGACGCTGCCGCGGAGTTAGTGACATGATGGAATCATCATATCGGCGACTGAGCCCCTCTCCGCGCTCCTAGGATGGAGCCATGCGCATCCACATCGCCACCGATCACGCGGGGCTCGAGTTCTCGACGCAGCTGCAGCACCACCTGGCCGCGCAGGGGCACGACGTCGTCGACCACGGGCCGATCGAGTTCGATCCGCTCGATGACTATCCCGCGTTCTGCATCCGGGCCGCCGAGGCGGTCGTGCGCGATCAGACGGCGGGCGTCGAGACCCTGGGAGTGGTGTTCGGCGGCTCGGGCAACGGCGAGCAGATCGCCGCCAACAAGGTCCGCGGCGTGCGCGCCGCCCTGGTGTGGAACCTCGCGACGGCGGAGCTCGCTCGTGAGCACAACGATGCGAACGTCATCGCCATCGGTGCGCGTCAGCACACGTTCGACGAGGCTGTTTCGTTCATCGACCGCTTCATCGCGACGCCGTTCCCCGGCGAGGAGCGCCACGCGCGCCGCATCGCGCAGCTCGCGGCGTACGAGACCGACGGGACCCTCGCTCCCGACCCCCGCGCGGTCTGATGCCCGAGGGGCATTCGGTCCACCGCATCGCGCGTCAGTTCGATCGGAACATCGTCGGTCAGCGCGTCGGCGCGTCCAGTCCGCAGGGCCGCTTCTCGGAGGGTGCCGCGATCATCGACGGCCGGACCGCCACCCGGGTGCGCGCGGTCGGCAAGCAGATGTTCCTCGAGTTCGACGACGACCTGTGGCTGCGCGTGCACCTGGGGATGTACGGCGCGTGGGACTTCGCCGGGGAGATCCTCGTGGATCCGACCATCGCGTCGGCCAACGGACGCATGGGGCAGACGAACCAGCGCGGGACCGACCTCGACCCCGTCTTCGACGCGGCCGGCGAGAACTCGCTGAGCTCCATCGGCGCCCCGCGGCGTGCGCGCGTCCATGTGCGGATGAGCGAGCAGACGACGGGGCTCGCCGACGAGGCCGGAACGTGGCCGCCGCCCGTGGTCGGCCAGGTCCGCCTGCGCCTGCTGACCGAGGTGACGTGCGCCGACCTCCGGGGCCCCACGGCGTGCGAGCTGCAGACCCCCGACGAGGTGCAGGCCACGATCGCCAAGCTGGGCCCGGATCCGCTGGTCGACGGCGTCGCCGAGGGCGAGGAGCGCTTCGTCGCCGTCGTCCGGCGCACGCCGACGCCCATCGGGCTCCTCCTCATGGACCAGAACGTCGTGAGCGGGATCGGCAACGTCTATCGTGCGGAGCTGCTGTTCCGTGCCCGGCTGGACCCCCACACGCCCGGACGCGACGTTCCCGAGGAGACGGTGCGCCAGCTGTGGCGGGACTGGGTGCGCCTGCTCGCCATCGGCGTCGAGACCGGGCAGATGATGACCATGGACGACCTCGACCCCGAGGCCTACCGGCGCGCCATGGCGAGCCGCGACGATCGCCATTGGGTCTATCACCGCGCCGGGCTGCCCTGCCGGGTGTGCGGCACCGCGATCGTGCTCGAGGAGATGGGTGCGCGCAAGCTGTACTGGTGCCCGTCCTGCCAGCGATGAACCCGTGAGGATGACATGAGACAGAACCCCAGCTTCGCGATGACCGACGTGGCCGAGCTCCGCCGTGTGATCGCCGATCATCCCTGGGTGACGCTGGTGAGCGACACGGCCGATGGGCTCGTCGCCTCGCACTACGCCGTGCTCCTCGACGAGGACCGCGACGACCTCACGATCGTGGGGCACGTCGGCAAGCCCGACGATCTGATCCACGGCCTGGGGGAGCGTGAGCTCCTGGTGGTCGTGCAGGGGCCCCACGGCTACATCTCCCCGGGCTGGTACCCGCCCGGTCCCGAGGTTCCGACGTGGAACTTCGTCTCGGTGCACCTGGCCGGGGTGCCGGAGATCCTGACGGCGGAGGAGAACCTCGTCGTGCTGGATCGACTCGTCGCCCACTTCGAGAGGTCGATGCCGGGCCCGCGGCTGCTGTGGGAGCCGCCCAACGACCCGGAGTACGTCCGACGCCTCGAGCGCGGGACCGTGGGCTTCCGCCTGACCCCGACCAGGGTGGTGGCCAAGCGCAAGCTCAGCCAGAACCGCCCCGACGAAGTCGTGGACACGATCGTGCAAGAGCTGGAGGCGGGCGCGAGCCCCTATGCCGACCCGCGGCTGGCCGGCGAGATGCGCCGCGCGCACGACGCGCTGCGCGAGGCGCGGAGCGCGCGATGAGCCTCGCGCGGGGCGACGAGCCCGCGGTCATCGCCGGGGTGCGCCTGACCGGCGCCGATCGTCTGGACCCCTTCGGCGACGACCCCGTCGACGTGCACCTGCGCCACGGCGGGATCGTGGACATCGCGCCGGCAGGCGCTCTCCCGCGCGCGGGCCGCGTGCTGGACGCCTCTGGAATGTGGCTCATCCCGGGCCTGTGGGACCACCACGTCCACACGGTCCAGTGGGCGCTCGTGGCGCAGCGCCAGGACCTCGGTGCGGCGCGCAGCGCCGCCGAGGCTGCGGCTCTCATGGCGTCGGCAGACGTACTGGGCGACGGACGGAAGGTGGGCACCGGCTTCCGCGATGCGCTCTGGCCGGACGCGATGACGCTGGAGGTCCTCGACGCCGTCACCGGCGAGGTGCCGACGTATCTCATCAACGCCGATGTCCACAGCGTGTGGCTGAACTCGGCGGCGCTCCGTCGAGAGGGCTTCTCCGCGCCGGACGGGGTGCTGCGCGAGGAGCCGGCCTTCGAGATCTCGCGGCGACTGAACGCGGCAGACCCCGCCGTCGGCGACGCGCTCGTCGCGCGGGCGCTCGGCGAGGCCGCGTCCCGCGGCATCGTCGGCGTGGTCGATCTCGACATGGCCTGGAACGCCGAGGCGTGGGCTCGTCGCCTCTCCGCGGGTTTCGACGCGACACGCGTCTCGTTCGGCGTCTATCCGGCACTGCTGGAACGCGCGATCGGCGAGGGGCTGGAGACCGGCGACGCGCTCGATCCCGCAGGGCTCGTGCGCATGGGGCCGTTCAAGGTCATCACGGACGGCTCGCTGGGCACGCGCACCGCGGCGTGCTCGCACGCCTACCCGGGCGATCCCCACAACCACGGTGTCCTCACGGTGCCGCCGCACGAGCTCCAGGAGCTCATGACCCGCGCCACGGGAGCGGGTCTCGCCTGCGCGGTGCACGCCATCGGCGACCTCGCGAACACCCATGCCCTCGATGCGTTCGCGGCCACGGGCGCCCACGGCACGATCGAGCATGCCCAGCTGGTTGCCCACGCCGACCTCGCACGGTTCGCGCGACTCGGGGTCGGAGCGAGCGTCCAGCCCGAGCATGCGATCGACGACCGGGACATGACGGACTCGATCTGGGCCGAGCAGACCGCCCTGCCGTACCCGCTGCGCGCCCTCGCCGACGCCGGGGCGAACCTCCTGTTCGGGTCCGACGCCCCCGTCTCACCGCTGGATCCGTGGGCGGCGATGGCGGCCGCCGTGCACCGCACGCGCGATGGGAGGCCGGCCTGGCGCCCCGAGCAGGGACTCGACGCGGCGACGGCCCTGGCAGCGTCCACCGAGGGCGGGTCCGCGACGGGGAGCGCGCTCCAGCCGGGCATGGTGGCCGACCTCGCCGTCATCGACCGCGACCCGCTCACCGCCGGCGAGCCGGAGATGCGCGGCATCCGCGTCGCGGCCACGCTGCTCTCGGGCCGCCTGACCCACCTGGGCTGACGCACTCGCACGCAGATATGACGAAGGCCCCGGGAGTTCGCATCCCGGGGCCTTCGCGGTCGTTCAGATCACTCCGCGATGTGCGCGAAGAGGAACCAGCGGTCCTTGTCGAGGCCGGCCTTGATCGCGATCGCGACGTCCTGGCTGGTGAGATCGGTCTCGTCGAGCCCGTCGATGGCCGCCTGCACGTCGACGAGCACGCTGTCGATGTCGGTGATGACGGCCTTGATCTCGTCCTGCCACGGGGCGAACCCGGCGGGCACCGACGTCGAGGTCTTCTCGGCGACCGTCGACACGCGGGCGTCGATCGGCAGCCCGAGGGCGACGATCCGCTCGGCGGCCAGGTCGGCCGACGCCTGCGCGTTGGCGACGAGCGTGTCGAGCAGCTCGTGGATGGCGATGAAGTTGCTGCCGCGCACGTTCCAGTGCGCCTGCTTGCCGTTGACGGCGAGGGCCTGGAGCCCGAGCACGACAGGGCTCAGGAGCTGAGCGGTGCTGGTGGCAGCCTCGGTGCCGGCGATGGTCGCGGGAATGGTGTTCGTCTTGGTCATGTCAGTCTTCGCCTCCGTATGCGCAGGTCTCGCCTGCTCTGAAGCAAACGCTACTCGGCGTCAGGCATTCCGCAAGCAAGAGAAGGCTCGTCTTACCGCGTGTTTCCGCGGGTGTGGCGGGCGCATGCCGGTGTGTAGGGTCGCAGGCATGACCGTCTCCGCCGATGCCCGCGTCCTCTCGGTGTCCGGGCGTGCGCCGGCGCTCGATGCGAGCGCCTTCGTCGCCGCCGGAGCACGCATCGTCGGCGACGTCACCCTCGCCCCGGGCTCGAGCGTCTGGTACAACGCGGTGCTCCGAGGCGACAGCGCCGCGATCGTCCTCGGCGAGGGCAGCAATCTGCAGGACAACGTGACGGTCCACGTCGACGCCGGTCACCCGGCCCTCATCGGCGCCGACGTCTCGGTCGGACACAACGCCGTCGTCCACGGCTGCACCATCGGCGACGGGACGCTCATCGGCATGGGGAGCGTCATCCTCTCGGGCGCCCGCGTCGGCGCCGGCTGCCTCGTGGCCGGGGGAGCGGTGGTGCTGGAGGGGATGGAGATCCCCGACGGCTCGCTCGTCGCGGGCGTGCCGGCGAAGGTGCGGCGCGCGCTCACGGACGAGGAACGCGCGGGCATCCTCCGCAATGCGCAGCTGTACCGGCAGCATGCGGTGAACCACGCGGCGGCCGAGCCCGCCTGAGGACGGGGAACGGTGTGGAGGGGATGACGGGAATCGAACCCGCACCATCAGTTTGGAAGACTGAGGCTCTACCATTGAGCTACATCCCCGAGGTCGCCATGACGGCGCCTCGAAAGAGTGTACAGGGCGATGTCGGCTAGACTTGCCACGGCCGTTTTCGGCGCATGTGGATATGCGCGCCCCGGGGCGTAGCTCAGCTTGGTAGAGCGCCCGCTTTGGGAGCGGGAGGCCGCAGGTTCAAATCCTGTCGCCCCGACCACGGCCCCCAGAACCCAGATCACCAACGGACGCGCACGCGTGCGGCCGGACATGAGGAGAACGAACAGGCATGGTCACGAGCACCGTAGAGAAGCTCAGCCCGACGCGGGTGAAGCTGCACATCACGGTCACCCCCGACGAGCTGAAGCCCAGCATCGCGCACGCCTACGAGCACATCGCTCAGGACGTGCAGATCCCCGGCTTCCGCAAGGGCAAGGTGCCCGCGCCGATCATCGACCAGCGCGTCGGCCGCGGCGCCGTCATCGAGCACGCGGTCAGCGAGGGCCTCGACGGCTTCTACCGCGAAGCCGTCGCCGCCAACGACGTCCGCACCGTCGGCCGCCCGGCCGCCGAGGTCATCGACTGGCCGAGCGACAAGGACTTCTCCGGCGACCTCAAGGTCGAGGTCGAGGTCGACGTGCGCCCCGAGTTCGACCTGCCCGACCTGGACGGCATCACGCTCGAGGTCGACGCCGTCGAGACCGACGACGCCGCCGTGGAGGCCGAGCTCGACCGCCTGCGCGGCCGCTTCGGCACGCTCGTGACGGTCGACCGCCCCGCCGCCACCGGCGACTTCGTCGAGCTCGACCTCATCGCCACGATCGACGGCAACCAGATCGACCGTGCCGAGGGCGTCTCGTACGAGGTGGGCTCGGGCGAACTGCTCGAGGGCATCGACGAGGCCGTCGAGTCGCTCACCGCGGGGGAGGAGACCACGTTCCGCTCGAAGCTCGTCGGCGGCGACCACGCCGGCGAGGAGGCCGAGGTCGCCGTGACGGTGAAGTCCGTCAAGGAGCGCGAGCTGGCTGAGGCCGACGACGACTTCGCCCAGATCGCCAGCGAGTTCGACACCATCGCCGAGCTGCGCGAGAGCATCGCCGCTCGCCTCTCGGAGCAGTCGGTGTACGTGCAGGGCGCGGCCGCCCGCGACAAGCTCGTCGACGCGCTGATCGAGAAGGTCGACATCCCCGTCCCGGCTCAGCTCGTCGAGGACGAGGTGCACCAGCACCTCGAGGGCGAAGGCCGCCTCGAGGACGACGTGCACCGCGCCGAGGTGACCGAGGCGAGCCAGAAGCAGTTCCGCACCCAGATGATCCTCGACAAGCTCGCCGAGAGCAGCAACGTCCAGGTCTCGCAGGACGAGCTCACGCAGTACCTCATCCAGTCCGCCGCGCAGTACGGCATGGCTCCGCAGGAGTTCGTCGACGCACTGCAGCAGGGCGGCCAGCTGCCGCTGATGGTCGGCGAGGTGGCCCGCAACAAGGCCCTCGCGATCGCCCTCGGCAAGGTCAAGGTCGTCGACACGAACGGCAAGGCCGTGGACCTGACCGGTTTCGTCGCCACGGACGAGGACGAGACCGAGGCCCCCGAGGCGCCGGCTGAGGACAAGCCCGCCAAGAAGGCTCCGGCCAAGAAGGCTGCCGCGAAGAAGGCTGCCGAGCCCGCCGACGCCGAGAGCGCCGAGGACGAGGCTCCGGCCAAGAAGGCCCCCGCGAAGAAGGCCCCCGCCAAGAAGCCGGCGGCGAAGAAGGCCGACGCGGAGTAACTCTGCCGCCCCACGAGGGGGTCGCGTGCCACGGCATGCGGCCCCCTCGTCGTTCCCGCAGGCGTCCGTCGCCGGCCGCACTATGCCGACGGCGAACACGGGCGGGTCGGTCCCGGCGCGTCGGTAGATTCGATGGCGAACGGACAACCCGGAATCAGGAGCATCCATGGCTGAACCACTTGTCGCGACGAGCGTCTTCGACAGGCTGTTGAAAGACCGCATCATCTGGCTCGGGTCGGAGGTGCGCGATGAGAACGCCAACGAGATCTGCGCGAAGATCCTCCTCCTCGCCGCTGAAGACAGCGAGAAGGACATCTACCTCTACATCAACTCGCCCGGCGGCTCGATCACCGCGGGCATGGCGATCTACGACACGATGCAGTTCGTGCCGAACGACATCGTCACCGTCGGCATCGGCATGGCCGCCTCCATGGGGCAGCTGCTGCTGACGGCGGGCACCAAGGGCAAGCGGTACATCACGCCGAACGCCCGCGTGCTGCTCCACCAGCCCCACGGCGGGTTCGGCGGCACGTCGAGCGACATCCAGACGCAGGCCCAGCTGATTCTGGACATGAAGAAGCGACTCGCCGAGATCACCGCCGCGCAGACCGGGAAGTCGGTCGAACAGGTCAACGCCGACGGCGACCGCGACCGCTGGTTCACAGCCGAGGAGGCCCTGGAGTACGGCTTCGTCGACCACATCCGAGAGTCCGCTGCCGATGTCATCGGCGGCGGCGGCACCGAGAACTGAGACCGGAGGACACCCAGAATGAACACCCCGACCTTCGGCCTCCCGGCGCACTCGACCCAGGGCGTGCAGCTGCCGCAGAGCCGCTACATCCTGCCCCAGTTCGAGGAGCGCACGGCCTACGGCTACAAGCGCCAGGACCCGTACAACAAGCTGTTCGAGGACCGCGTCATCTTCCTCGGCGTCCAGGTGGACGACGCGTCCGCCGATGACGTGATGGCCCAGCTGCTCGTCCTCGAGTCGCAGGACCCCGACCGCGACATCATCATGTACATCAACTCGCCCGGTGGATCTTTCACCGCGATGACGGCGATCTACGACACCATGCAGTACGTGTCGCCCGAGATCCAGACGGTCGTGCTCGGCCAGGCGGCCTCGGCTGCCTCCGTGCTGCTGGCCGCAGGTGCCCCGGGCAAGCGTCTGGCGCTGCCCAACGCGCGCATCCTGATGCACCAGCCCGCCGTCGGCGAGGCCGGTCACGGGCAGGCGTCGGACATCGAGATCCAGGCTGCGGAGATCCTCCGCATGCGCACGTGGCTCGAGGAGACGATGGCGCGGCACACGAACAAGACGCAGGCCGAGGTGAACAAGGACATCGATCGCGACAAGATCCTCTCGGCGGCGGAGGCCCTCGAGTACGGCATCGTCGACCAGGTGCTCACATCGCGCAAGCGGACGCCGGCGGCGATCACCGCCTGACCTCGCGATCGCTCGACGCATCGCTCGACACGAAGGGCCCCGGCTTTCCCGGCCGGGGCCCTTCGCTGCGTCTGCGAGAGATCGTCCGGGCGGTCTCCGGAGGGCGCGCAGGCGGCGAATTCTACGCCGGAGATCACGGATCGACACAGGGGGCCCGAAATCCGCCGGGTTGTCTGTGGCAGAGGTTAGGCTCGAAGCGGTTCTGTGAGATCCCTGAGGAGGAGCGCCATGGCCCGCATCGGTGAGAGCGCCGACCTGTTCAAGTGCTCCTTCTGCGGCAAGAGCCAGAAGCAGGTGCAGCAGCTGATCGCCGGTCCCGGCGTGTACATCTGCGACGAGTGCGTCGAGCTGTGCAACGAGATCATCGAAGAGCGCATGGCGGAGTCCGGTGACGGCGTCGTCGCCGACTTCGATCTGCCGAAGCCCCGCGAGATCTTCTCGTTCCTCGCCGAGTACGTGGTGGGCCAGGATCCCGCCAAGCGCGCCCTCGCCGTCGCCGTCTACAACCACTACAAGCGCGTCCGCGCGCACTCGACGCTGCAGCCGGCCGAGCAGCGCGCCGACGAGGTGGAGATCGCCAAGAGCAACATCCTGCTCCTCGGGCCCACGGGATGCGGCAAGACCTATCTCGCCCAGACGCTCGCCAAGCGACTGAACGTGCCGTTCGCCGTTGCCGACGCCACCGCCCTCACCGAGGCGGGGTACGTCGGCGAGGACGTGGAGAACATCCTTCTCAAGCTCCTGCAGGCGGCCGACTTCGACGTCAAGCGGGCCGAGACCGGCATCATCTACATCGACGAGGTCGACAAGATCGCCCGCAAGGCCGAGAACCCCTCGATCACCCGCGACGTGTCGGGCGAGGGCGTGCAGCAGGCGCTCCTGAAGATCCTCGAGGGAACGGTCGCCTCCGTGCCGCCGCAGGGCGGGCGCAAGCACCCGCACCAGGAGTTCATCCAGATCGACACGACGAACGTCCTGTTCATCGTCGCAGGCGCCTTCGCCGGGCTCGAGGACATCATCTCCTCGCGCGTCGGAAAGCATGGCGTCGGATTCGGCGCCCCGCTGCACGAGAAGGGCAAGGACCTCGATCTGTTCAGCGAGGTGCAGCCCGAGGATCTCCACAAGTTCGGCCTGATCCCCGAGTTCATCGGACGCCTCCCGGTCGTCACGAACGTCTCGCCGCTCGACCAGACCGCCTTGATCGAGATCCTCACCGGTCCGAAGAACGCCTTCGTGAAGCAGTATCAGCGGATGTTCCAGCTCGACGGGGTGGAACTGGAGTTCGAGGACGAGGCCCTGCGTGCCATCGCCGACCTCGCAGTCGCCCGCAAGACCGGCGCGCGTGGCCTGCGGGCGATCCTCGAAGACGTGCTGGGACCGATCATGTTCGAGATCCCCTCGGCCGAGGACGTCGACAAGGTCATCGTCACCCGCGCCGCCGTCACCGAGGGCGCCCCTCCGACGCTGGTCCTGCGACAGAAGCGCAAGAGCGCCTGATCGGGTGAGCGAGCCGGGCCCGCCCGCGCGCGCCGATATGCGGCGTGCGGTCGGAAGCCTGGTCGTCGCCGCGGTGACACTTGCGGGCGTGGTGCTGGTCGTCATCCTGGTCGGCGTGCTCGCCGCGCCCGTCGCTCTGTTCTCCGTGTTCGGGGCGGTTCTGGGACCGGGCGACGGGAACCGCATCGCGCTCGACATCGTCGAGCGGTCGGTGGCGGCACGAGTCGACCGGCTCGGCTACTGGCATGAGCAGACGGATGCCGAGACCGTCGCCGCAGAGAGACTCTCCGGCACGTTCGGCGCGGCCGAGTTCACGCCGATCGCCTGGTCGGGGCGCGTGGCGCTCGGACAGGCCGCGACGGTCGACGTGCTCGTGCGCTCGCGCGTGGACGCTCGCGCGCCGGCCACCTTCGGCGAACGCGGCACGACGGCCGGGTCGGCAGCCGCCTGCTACCGGTTCACGTTCCCGAGCACGGACTTCGTCGGAGCGGATCCCATCGACTGTCCTCCCGGCCTCGCCGCGGCGACGCTGCCCACACCCACGCCCACGGTGCCGCCTCGACTCCCGGACGACGCCCGCGAGGTCATCGCCGACATCCTCACCGACCCATCGGCGGAGACGGCCGAGCAGTCCCTGCGCTCCGCCTTCCCCGCGACCGTCTTCACCGTGGAGCTGGTGACCACAGGAGCCGGGGAGCGGGTCGTGGCCGTCGGCGCACCGGCGAGCAACGACTGCATCCTCATCGTCGAGCGCGACGACGGCACCCTCGACGAGCCGGGGTTCGATCCGGTCTGGATCCTCCCGGGCGAGACGGGGTGCGCGACGAGCCTGTACACCGACCCGCCGCTGTGACCGCCTCGCGCAGCGGACGCACGGGTCCATGTCGGCGCCAGGCCCTAGGTTCTTTCGCATGTCCCGCATCATCTTCGACACCGCCACCTCGCTGAACGGCTGGATCGCCGACGAGGACGATTCGCTGGCGTGGCTCTTCGCGGTCGAGGGCGGCACGAGCCCCGACCCCGAGGTGCTGCCGACCAACGCCGGCGTGCTGGTCGAGGGCTCGACGACCTATGAGTGGGTCCTCGCGGAGTCCGACATCCTGGCGCACCCCGAGAAGTGGCGGGAGTTCCACGGCGACCGGCCGACGTTCGTCTTCACCACGCGGGATCTCCCCGTTCCCGAGGGGGCCGACGTCCGCTTCGTCTCGGGTCCCGTCGCCGCCGTCCTGCCCGAGATCCGCGCCGCCGCGGGCGGGACGGACATCTGGGTCGTCGGCGGCGGCGATCTCGCGGGCCAGTTCCTCGATGCCGGCGCGCTCGACGAGATCGCCGTGTCGGTCGCTCCGGTGCTGCTCACCGGGGGAGCGCCGCTGCTTCCCCGGCGCGCCGAAGCCGACCGCCTGCGCCTGGTGTCGGCCAGGGCGGTCGGTCAGTTCGCGCGGTTGGTCTACGCGGTCGGCTAGCCCGTGAGCCCGCGTCGGGCCAGCAGGGGCTCGATCGCGGCGTCCGCACCCCGGAAGTCGCGGTACGCCTCCAGCGGGTCCTTCGAACCGCCGACGCCGAGCAGCAGATTTCGGAAGCGATCGCCGTTGGCGCGCGTCAGGCCGCCGTTCTCGCGGAACCACTCGACGGTGTCCGCATCGAGGACCTCGCTCCAGATGTACGAGTAGTACCCGGCGCTGTAGCCGCCGGAGAAGACGTGGGCGAAGTAGGTGGACGAGTACCGGGTGGGGACGACGGGGTTGTCGAGCCCGACGTCGGCCAGCGCCGCCGCCTCGAAGGCGGCGACGTCGATGTCGCCGGCGGCCGCCTCGGCATCGAGCGAGTGCCAGGCCTGGTCGAGCCAGGCGGCGGCGAGATACTCGCTGGTCGCGAATCCCTGGTTGAACGTCTCCGAGGCGAGGAGCTTGGCGACGACCTCGCTCGGGAGGGGCTCCCCGGTCTCGACGTGACGCGCGTACGACGCCAGGATCTCCGGCCAGTAGATCCACATCTCGTTGACCTGGCTCGGGAACTCGACGAAGTCGCGGAACACGTTCGTGCCCGCGAAGTGCGGGTAGGTGACGGTGGCGAAGAGCCCGTGCAGGGCGTGGCCGAACTCGTGGAAGAGCGTCGTCACCTCGTCGAGGGTGAGGAGCGTCGGCTGCCCCGGCGCGGGCTTGGGGACGTTGAGGTTGTTCACGACGATGGGCTGCGTGCCGCGGAGCCGCGACTGCGACACGATCGAGTTCATCCACGCTCCACCGCGCTTGGTGTCGCGGGTGTAGAGGTCCAGGACGAAGAGTCCCAGCGCGCTGCCGTCCTCATTGTGGATCTCGAAGACGCGCGCATCGGGGTGGTAGGCGGGCAGGTCGGGTCGTTCGGTGAATGCGATCCCGTAGAGCTCGCTCGCCGCGCGGAACACGCCGTCCTGGAGGACGCGCTCGGCCTCGAACCACGGACGCAACGCGGTGCGGTCGAGGTCGTACTCGGCCTGCCGCACGCGCTCGGTGTAGAACGCCCAGTCATGCGCCTCCAGTGCGAAGGAGTCGCCGTCCGCGTCCACGATGGCCTGCAGTGCCTGCTGCTCCCGGCGCGCGTTCGCGGCCGCCGGAGCGGCCAGGCGACGGAGAAGGGCGTGGACGGCCTCCGGCGAGCCGGCTGTCTCATCGCTCGTGACGTAGGCGGCGTGCGTGTCGTAGCCCAGCAGCGCGGCGCGCTCCGCCCGGAGGCGGACGATCTCGCGGAGCACGTCGCGGTTGTCGTGGGCGTTGCCGCGCGAGCCCCGCGACCGGGAGGCCTCCAGCAGGCGCCGACGGCTGGAGCGGTCGGTGAGGGTGGCGAGGTAGGGGTGGCCGGTGAAGAGGGTGAGCGTCACGACGTAGCGGCCGTCGAGGCCGCGGTCGGCCGCGTTGCGCGCAGCCGCCGACAGCTCGCCCTCGGTGAGCCCGTCGAGCTCGTCCGCGGACTCGAACACGACCGCGAGATCGTTGGTGTCTGCCAGCAGGTTCTTCTCGAATGTGGTCGTGAGCACGGACAGCCGCTGGTTCAGCTCGGTGAGCGCCGCCTTCTGGTCGTCGTCGAGCCCGGCGCCCGCATGCGTCATCTCGCGGAAGTGGCGCTCGACGAGATACCGCTCCTCCGAGCCGAGGTCGAGGGAATCGAGCTGATCGTGGAGCGTCTTGATCCGCCAGTAGAGCTGACCGTCGAGCTGGATGGCGTCCTGGTGCGCGGACATCAGCGGAGCGAGTTCCTCTTCGATCGCCTGGATGTCGGCCGTGGCGTCGGCGGAGGACACCGTGTAGAAGGTGCGGGCCACCCGTCCGAGCAGATCGCCCGCGCGCTCCAGCGGCACCATCGTGTTCTCGAAGGTCGGCATCGAGCGCACGCGGGTGATCGCGGCGACCTCGTCGCGATGCTCGGCGAAGGCGCGGGCGAAGGCGGGCAGGTAGTGCTCGGGGCGGATGTCGCGGTAGTCGGGCAGGCCGTAGGGGAGCGTCGAATCGGTCAGCAGCGGGTTCACGTCGTCCGTCATGTCCCCAGCGTACGGGGTGGTTCCGGTCATGCAAAGAACTGCTTGCAAAATATTGCTTGCAAGATTCCCTCTGCAAAGGTATCTTTGCATCATGACCGGCGAAGAGAACGCACCCGACGCGACCCACGAGGCCCGCCAGGATGTGCGGATGCTCGACACCAGTGCTCTGAAGGCACTGGCGCACCCGCTGCGGGTGCGGATCTACGACATCCTGTCCCAGTTCGGACCGCAGACGGCCAGCTCCCTGGCCGAGATGACGGGGGAGTCCTCCGGGGCCACCAGCTACCACCTCCGGGCGCTCGCCAAGCACGATCTGATCCGTGAGGTGGACGACCGGGGCACGGCCCGCGAGCGGTGGTGGGAGCGTCCCCGCGGGGGGATCTCGTTCACCAACCCCGAGGCGATGAAGACGCCGTCGGGGAAGGCCGCCACGCAGGCGGTCATGACCGAGTTCCTCAACCGTCGTCACCAGCAGCTCATGCGCTACCTCTCCGAGACGATCCTCGATCCCGAGGGTCACGAGGACGAGGCGGCGATCTCCACCGCGACGGCTCGAATGACCGTCGAGCAGACAGTCGAACTGATCTCGGGCATCCAGAAGCTCATCGACGCCGCGGTCGACAAGTACCGCGACCAGACCGGCGAGGGCGTCCGACCGATCAGCATCCGCACCGACATCTTCCCGCTTCCTGAAGAAGGCCACTGACATGACCGCCATCTCCGCCGCGCTCGCCTCGCACCCGGGCGCCCACCTCGCCCCGCGCGCCCTGCCGACTCGCGCCGAGCGCCTGCTGCTCTCGCTCACCCATGCCGTGGAGGCCGCGATGATCCGCCGCCTGCAGCGCAGGGCCTGCGCGCCCGTCGCGCCCGGCACGGACGCCGTCGAGGACCGCCGTACGGCTCAGGCCCTCGGCGCCGTCGGAATCCTTCCCCGGTGACCTCGCAGGCGCCCGCGGCCACCGCGAAGCCGGCGCGCGACCGTCTCGGCGCCGACTTCGGAAAGCTCTGGACAGCCGCCGCCTTCAGCAATCTCGCCGACGGGCTCGGACGCACCGCCGTCCCGCTGGCCGCCACCACGCTCACCCGCGATCCGCTGATGATCTCGGTCATCGGCGCGCTCGCCTTCGTGCCGTGGCTGGTGTTCGGACTGCCCGCCGGGATGATCGTCGACCGGTTCGACCGGCGCATCATCATGGCGGTGGCCAACGCCATCCGCGGAGCGGTCGCCGTCTGGCTCGCGACCCTCGCCGTCACCGGGACGCTCTCGCTCTGGTCGCTCTTCGTCGCCACCCTCGTCTTCGGCCTCGGCGAGACCCTGTTCGACAACGCGACCAACGCCGTCATCCCCGGTGTCGTCCGTCGCGACCAGCTCGACCGCGCGAACGGCTGGATGCAGGCGGCGCAGATCACCATCGACAGTTTCATCGCGACCCCGATCGCCGGCGTCCTGTTCGCCGTCTCCCTCGCGCTGCCGCTGTGGGCCGGCAGCGCCGCGTACCTCATCCCCATCGTGCTGGCGATCCTGCTGCCGATATCGGCGGCCCGTCCGCTGCGGGGATCGTCCCCGCGCCCGGAAGCTGCAGGGGCCGACGCCGGAGGCTCGGGCGACGTGGCCGCAGGCGTCGTGGCCGATCCGATCACCGACGTGCCCGCAGCCGCCCCGATCAGCACCCGCGAGGCGCTCCTCTACCTGTGGCGTCATCGCTACCTGCGGACGATGGTCGTGTTCACCTCGGTCATCGGCTCCGCGCTGTCGTTCGCCCAGGCGGTCATCATCCTCTTCTTCCTCGACACCATGGGCGTGACCGTCGCCGCGATCGGCTTCGTCACCGCGGGGATCGGGATCGGCGCGCTGGCAGGGTCGCTCGTCGCACCCCGCCTGGTCGCGCGATTCGGGCGCGGTCGCGTGATGTTCGGTGCGATCCTCTCCGGCGGCGCCACCCTCGTGCTCACGGGGCTCGCGCCGGAGGCGTGGACCGCCGTCGGAGCGTTCGCGCTGTCGGCGGGATCGGTGTCGGTGTGGAACGTGCCGTGGGGGAGCCTGCGCCAGCAGATCGTCCCGGGGGAGATCTTCGGCCGTGTCCTCGGTGTGATCCGCACCCTCACCTGGGGCCTGTTCCCTGTGGCCACCCTGCTGGGCGGCTGGGTAGGGCGCATCGATCTTCGGCTGCCGTTCTGGATCGGCGGCGGGCTGATCGTCGTCGTCGCAATCGTCGCGATCCCGCTCCTGATCGGTGGGACGCGTCGCGCGGGCGCGGAGACGCCCGGCTGATCACCCCGGATTCAGGCGAACTCGTCCTCGTCGTCGTGGCGCACGACCACCCTGCCGCTCGCGTCCAGTTCCACCATCACGCCGGTGTCGAGCTCGGCGATCGGCCGGCCCTCGAGGAACGTGAGCGTCCAGCGCGGGCGCGGCTGCCCGAGTCCGTCGCCGGGGATGGCGCGATCGACCAGCCGGATCTGCTCGTGCAGCTCGGCCGGCACCGCCGCGGGGATGGCGTCACCGCTCGTCCAGCGCGTCCCGAGTCGCATCATGCCTCCTGCGGCGCGAGCACGATGTCGGTGACGGCCAGGGCGTCCGACTCCGCGTACGCGATCTCGGCGATGCGGCCGACGGCCTTCAGGTCGCCCTCTGCGGCGCCGACCGCATCGAGGACCTTGCGGGGACCGGCGATCGTCAGCGTGTCGACCGGCGTCTTCTGCGACGCCTTCGCCTCGGTCTTGGCGCGGCGGACGGCGATGAGCGCCTCTCCCACGAGGCGGAGGATGGCCGGGTCGCCCTCGGTGCCGAGCGGCTCCGGCCAGGCCGCGGTGTGCACGGACCCCTCCTCGAACCAGGACCACGCCTCCTCCGTCGCGAACGCGAGGACGGGAGCCAGCAGGCGCAGCAGCGTCGACAGCGCGAGGCGCAGCGCCAGCGCCGCCGACGGCTGCCCGCTGTCGGCCTGGTTGTACGCGCGCTCCTTCACCAGCTCGAGGTAGTCGTCGCAGAACGTCCAGAAGAACGCCTCGGTGATCTCGAGCGCGCGGGCGTGGTCGTAGGCCTCGAACGCGGTGGTCGCGTCGCGGACCACCTGATCGAGGGTCGCGAGCATCGACGCGTCGAGGTCGTGCGTGATGCGGGCGCCCTCGGGCACCGGGAAGGACAGCACGAACTTCGCGGCGTTGAGGACCTTGATCGCGAGGCGGCGGCCGATCTTCACCTGGGTCGGGTTCTGCGGGTCGAACGCCGCGTCGGCGCCCAGGCGGCTCGAGGCGGACCAGTACCGCACGGCGTCGGTCCCGTGCCCCGACAGGATGTCGGCGGGGGTGACGACGTTGCCCCTGGATTTCGACATCTTCTTGCGGTCGGGGTCGACGATGAAGCCCGAGATGGAGGCATCGCTCCACGGGGCCCGGTCGTCCTCGAGGGCGCTGCGGAGCATCGTCGAGAACAGCCAGGTGCGGATGATGTCCTGGCCCTGCGGCCGCACGTCGAAGGGCGCCACGAGGTTCCACAGCTCCTCGTCGCGCTCCCAGCCGCCGGCCAGCTGCGGGGTGAGGGAGGACGTGGCCCACGTGTCGAAGATGTCGCGCTCGCCCTCGAATCCGCCCGGCACCCCGCGCTGCGACTCGTCGTATCCGGCCGGCGCGTCCGTGGTCGGGTCGACGGGCAGCTGTCCGAGATCCGGCGTGATGACGCGGTCGTAGTCGCGCTCCCCGTTCTCGTCGAGTCCGTACCAGACGGGGATCGGCACCCCGAAGAAGCGCTGGCGCGACACGAGCCAGTCGCCGGTGAGCCCGTTGGTCCAGTTCTCGAAGCGCACGCGCATGAACTCCGGGTGCCACGACATCCCGCGGCCCAGCGCGATCAGCTTGTCGCGCAGCGCGACGTCGCGGGCGCCGTTGCGGATGTACCACTGGCGCGTGGACACGATCTCGAGGGGGCGGTCGCCCTTCTCGTAGAACTTCACCGGGTGCGTGAACGGCTTCGGGTCGCCGATCAGCTCGCCCGACTCCTGCAGGAGCTCGACGATGCGCTTCTTCGCGCTGAACACCGTCTTGCCGGCGAGCTCCGCGTAGGCCGCGCGCGCAGCCTCGGTCACCAGGACGTCGGGGGCGTCGGCGAGGATGCGGCCGTCCTGCCCCAGGATCGTGCGGTTGGGCAGGTCGAGCTCGCGCCACCAGATGATGTCGGTCACGTCGCCGAAGGTGCAGATCATGGCGATGCCCGACCCCTTGTCCTTCTGAGCGAGCGGGTGCGCGAGGATCGGGACCTCCACGTCGAACAGCGGCGTGCGCACCGTGGAGCCGAAGTGGGGCTGGTAGCGCTCGTCGTCGGGGTGCGCCACAAGGGCCACGCAGGCGGCGAGCAGCTCGGGACGGGTCGTCTCGATGTGGACGTCGCCCGTGCCGTCGGTCTTGTGGAACGCCACGCGGTGGTAGGCGGCCGGCTGCTCGCGGTCCTCCAGCTCCGCCTGGGCGATGGCCGAGCGGAAGTCGATGTCCCAGAGGGTGGGCGCGAGGGCCTGGTAGGCCTCGCCGCGCTCGACGTTGCGCAGGAACGCGAGCTGGCTCGTGCGGATCGTGTCGTCGGAGATCGTGCGGTAGGTCTGGGTCCAGTCCACGCTGAGCCCGAGCTGACGGAACAGCGCCTCGAAGTGCTTCTCGTCCTCTTCGGTCAGGCTCTCGCAGAGCTCGATGAAGTTCCGCCGGCTGATGGGAACCTGGTCGGCGGCACGGCTGGACTTGTTGTCGCCGCCCTGGAAGGGCGGGGTGAAGTCGGGGTCGTAGGGGAGCGAGGGGTCGCAGCGCACGCCGTAGTAGTTCTGCACGCGGCGCTCGGTGGGCAGGCCGTTGTCGTCCCAGCCCATCGGATAGAAGACCGTCTTGCCGCGCATGCGCTCGAAGCGCACCTTGATGTCGGTGTGCGTGTAGCTGAACACGTGGCCGATGTGCAGGCTGCCGGACGCCGTCGGCGGCGGGGTGTCGACCGAGTACACCCCGGCGCGACCCGTGCGCGCCGCCGCGTCCCGATCGAACAGGTACGTGCCCTGCGCGGACCACGCGGCATCCCACTTCTGCTCGAGGCCTTCCAGAGCCGGCTTGTCGGGAATGTGCGCCATGGAGATCTCCTCGAGCGTTATGTGCGGCACTGTGTGAGCGTGCCTGAGTGTGGGATGGGCACAGTCTACCGGGCCGCGCCGCGCGGCGCCCGGGGTAGAGGCCCGGCGTCGCGCGCTGGGAGGTCAGCCGAGCACGCGGATGCCGAGCGCCGCGGCGAGGGCCGGCCCGTGACTCTCCGCCTGGCGTGCGGTCACCGTGGCCGATCGGAGAGCAGCAGGGTCGGTGAACGACAGGGCCTCGAGCCCCCGGAGGTCCAGATGCGCGGCCCGCAGCCCGCGGGTGTCGACCTCGTCGGCCCGGCAGTCCTCGAACGCGACGCGATCGAGGTGCGCCTCGGGGAGATCCAGCGTGCCGAAGCGGCAGCCCACGAAACGGACGTGGCCGACCCGCGCGGCCGGGAGGCCGAGGTAATCGATCCGGAGATCGCGGAGCACCACGCCGTCGAGCTCGGCGCGCAGGAAGTCGGCCGTGCCGATGCGCCCGCCCGTGATCTCCACGTTCCGCCAGCGCGCGTCGCGGGCCACGAGGGCACCGATCCGCGGTTCCGTCCATCGCGCGTCGGCGAGAGTGGTGCCCGTGAGGTCGAGCCGCTCCAGCGACGGAGCCTCCCAGAGCGTCTCCACCAGTGACCCGTGCGAGGCGTCGACCTCACCGGCCAGGCCCTCCAGTCGGACTCCGGCGACGTCGGCCCCGCGCCCGAGAGCGGTCGCGACCGCAAGGACCGGGGGGAGGTCGGGAGTGCTGTCGCGCGGCGGCGCGGGATCCTCGCGGCGAGCCATGCCGAGACTCTACCGGGCGCGTATGATGGACCGATCAGCATCGATCCGGACATCACCGGGGAGCTCTCGGAAGAACACCTGATCGCCGTCCGCGGCGACGGGCAAGTAGAACCGAGCGGGGCAGGCCCGTCACAGCCGCAGTGAGAGAGGTCCCGGCCACGGGGCAACGCGGGGTGGTACCGCGGTCCTTCCGACGGGAGGGTCGTCCTCGCAGGAAGCGACGCAACCTGCTGGAGTGACATGACCTACCCTCTCGGACCCGACGATCACGGCACGGACGGCTCCCGCGCGCCGGAGCCCGTCGTCCCCAGCCCGCGGTTCCCGCAGATCGAGGCCGACGTCCTGCGCTTCTGGGAGCAGGACGACACGTTCCACGCATCGATCGCCCAGCGCGAGGGGGCGCCCGAGTGGGTGTTCTACGACGGCCCGCCCTTCGCCAACGGCCTGCCGCACTACGGGCATCTGCTCACGGGGTACGCCAAGGACCTCTTCCCGCGCTTCCAGACCATGCGCGGCCACAAGGTCGAGCGCGTGTTCGGATGGGACACCCATGGGCTCCCGGCCGAGCTCGAGGCGATGAAGCAGCTCGGGATCACCGAGAAGAGCCAGATCGAGGAGATGGGGATCGCCGCCTTCAACGCGAAGGCGAAGTCGTCCGTCCTCGAGTACACGCGCGAATGGGAGGAGTACGTCACCCGGCAGGCGCGATGGGTGGACTTCGCGCGCGGCTACAAGACGCTCGACACGGGCTTCATGGAGTCGGTGCTGTGGGCGTTCAGGGAGCTGTGGGACAAGGGGCTGGCCTACGAGGGCCACCGCGTCCTGCCGTACTGCTGGCGCGACGAGACGCCGCTGTCCAACCACGAGCTGCGCATGGACGACGACGTCTACAAGATGCGTCAGGACCCCTCGGTCACGGTCACCTTCCCGCTGGTCGGCGCGAAGGCCGAGACGCTCGGCCTCACCGGTGTGCGCGCGCTGGCGTGGACGACCACCCCGTGGACGCTGCCGACCAACCTGGCCCTGGCAGTGGGGCCGGACATCGCGTACGTCGTCGTGCCCGGCGGGCCCGCGGGCGCGGCCGACATCCACCCCGGCGACGAGCCGGTGGAGGCCACGGCGCACCGCTACCTGCTGGCGTCCGAGCTGCTGGCCGGATACGCGAAGGACCTGGGGTACTCCTCACCCGAGGATGCGCGGGCCGCCGTGGAGCGGACGCTCCAGGGATCCGAGCTCGCCGACGTGCAGTACGACCGCCTCTTCGACTACTACGCCGACGCCGAGACGTGGGGCACCGGCAACGCCTGGCGGATCCTCGTCGACGGCTATGTGACCACGAGCGACGGCACCGGCATCGTCCACCAGGCGCCGGCGTACGGCGAGGACGACCAGCGGATCACCGAGGCCGCCGGCATCCCGCTCATCATGAGCCTCGACGACGGCGGCCGCTTCCTGCCGCAGGTCGCCGACGTCGCCGGCGAGCTGTGGATGGACGCCAACCGACCGCTCATCCGGCTGCTGAAGGCACAGGGGCGGCTGCTCCGCGAGGCGAGCTACGAGCACTCCTACCCGCACTGCTGGCGTTGCCGGAACCCCCTCATCTACAAGGCGGTGTCGAGCTGGTTCGTCCGCGTGACGGCGATCAAGGACCGTCTCCTGGAGCTGAACGAGGAGATCACCTGGGCGCCCGAGAACGTCAAGCACGGCCAGTTCGGCAAGTGGCTCGAGGGAGCGCGCGACTGGTCCATCAGCCGCAATCGCTTCTGGGGCTCGCCGATCCCGGTGTGGAAGAGCGATGACCCCGAGCACCCGCGGGTCGACGTCTACGGCTCGCTGGCCGACATCGAGCGGGACTTCGGGCGGCTCCCGGTGAACGAGGACGGCGAGGTCGATCTTCACCGGCCGTACATCGACGGGCTCACCCGGCCGAACCCCGACGATCCGACGGGGCGCAGCACGATGCGACGCATCGAGGACGTCTTCGACGTGTGGTTCGACTCGGGGTCGATGCCCTACGCCCAGGTGCACTACCCGTTCGAGAACCGGGAGTGGTTCGACACCCACGCGCCGGCGGACTTCATCGTCGAGTACATCGGGCAGACGCGCGGCTGGTTCTACGTCATGCACGTCCTGTCGGGCGCGCTCTTCGACCGGCCGGCGTTCTCCGGCGTCGCGTGCCACGGCATCGTCCTCGGCAGCGACGGGCAGAAGATGTCGAAGTCGCTGCGGAACTATCCCGACGTCAGCGAGGTGTTCGACAGGGACGGCTCCGACGCGATGCGCTGGTTCCTCATGAGCTCCTCCGTGCTGCGCGGCGGCAACCTGGTCGTCACCGAGGAGGGCATCCGTGCCGGCGTGCGCGAGTTCCTCCTGCCCCTGTGGAACGCGTGGTACTTCTTCGCGACGTACGCCAACGCGGCCACCTCGGGCGCGGACGGGGCAGGCGAGGGCTACCGGGCGCGCTGGCGCACGGACTCCACGAACGTCCTCGACCGGCACATCCTCGCGCTGACCGGCGACCTGGTCCGCGACGTCGCCGCCGATCTCGACGCCCTCGACTCCACGATGGCCGCGGCCAAGCTGCGCGACTTCGCCGAGGTCCTCACCAACTGGTACATCCGCCGGTCGCGTGACCGGTTCTGGATCGGGGTGACCGACGGCGACGAGACGAGCACCGAAGCCTTCGACACGCTTCACACGGTGCTCGAGACCCTCACGCGCGTCGCCGCGCCGCTGATCCCGCTCGTGGCCGAACGCGTCTGGCAGGGCCTCACGGGCGGGCGGAGCGTGCATCTGCAGGACTGGCCCGACGCGGCGGAGTTCGCGCCCGCCTCCGACATCCGCTCCGCGATGGACGCCGTGCGCGAGGTCTCGTCGGTGGCGAACGCGCTCCGCAAGAAGGAGGGCAAGCGCGTGCGGCTGCCGCTCGCGGGTCTCACCGTCGCCGTGACCGATGCGTCGTCGCTCGCACAGTTCGAGGCGATCATCCGCGACGAGCTCAACGTCAAGTCCGTCGAGTTGATCGAGCTCGACGAGAACCTCGCCGAGCGCTACGGCATCAGCCAGCGACTGGCGGTCAACGCGCGCGCCGCGGGTCCCCGGCTCGGCAAGCAGGTGCAGCACGTCATCGCCGGAGCGAAGGCGGGGGTCTGGACCGTCGAGGACGGCGTCGTGGTGGTGGACGGCATCGCCCTCGAGCAGGGCGAGTACGACCTCACCCTGGAGGCCGGCGGTGTCGCGGAGGGCACGGCGATCGCGCTGCTGCCGGGCGGCGGCTTCGTGCTGCTCGACACGACCACGACGCCCGAGCTCGAGGCGGAGGGGCTCGCCCGCGACGTCATCCGCGCCGTGCAGGACACCCGCAAGGCCGCCGGATTCGACGTCAGCGATCGCATCCGCCTGCAGCTGCTGTTCGCGGACGACGCGGATGCCCGCGCGGTGGCGTCGGCCTTCGAGGTGGCGGGCGTGAGCTCCGAGACGCTGGCTCTGGACTACGCGGTCGTGGGACCGGACGGACGAGTGCGCGTCGGCGAGGGCTCGCTGCTCGCGTCGGGGCACACCCTCGACGCCGAGCACACCGCGACCGTCGCCGCGGGCACCTACGCCAACCAGGGCGACATCACCGTCGCCGTGACCCGGATGGGGGAGGACGCATGAGCGATCGCAACCGGGCCGATGCCGTGTACGCCCAGCTGCTCACGCGACAGGGCGAGAGGTGGGTGCAGCCGCGGGTGGAGCGCACCCGGCGCGTGCTGGAGCTGCTCGACGACCCGCAGCGCACCTACCGCGTGATCCACGTCACGGGCACCAACGGCAAGACCTCCACCAGCCGCATCATCGAGAGCATCGTGCGCGCGCACGGGCTGCGCACGGGCCTGTTCACGAGCCCCCACCTGGAGCGGTTCACCGAGCGGATCATGATCGACGGCGAGCCGATCGACGATGCCGCGGTGGCGGAGGCGTGGGAGGAGATCGCACCGTTCGTCGATCTCGTCGACGCGGAGCTGGCGGCATCCGGAGAGGCGGCGCTCACGTTCTTCGAACTGCTCACCGTCCTGGCCTTCGTCGCGTTCGCCGACGCTCCCGTCGACGTCGCGGTGGTCGAGGTGGGCATGGGCGGGAGCTGGGACTCCACGAACACCGCCGACGGCGACGTCGCCGTGTTCGCCCCGATCGACATCGATCACGCGGATCGTCTCGGCGACACGATCGCCGAGATCGCCTCGGTGAAGGCCGGGATCATCAAGCAGGGCGCGATCGCGGTCTCCGCCGAGCAGGTCGCCGACGCACAGGAGCCCCTCCGGGCCGCGGCGCGGAGCCATGAGGCGACGATCGCCTTCGAGGGCGACGAGTTCGGCCTCACCGACCAGCGTCTCGCGGTCGGCGGCCAGCAGCTGTCGGTACGCGGGCTGGCCGCCGCGTACGACGATCTCTACCTGCCGCTGTACGGCGCGCACCAGGGGCACAACGCGGCCCTCGCGATCGCCGCGGTCGAGGCGCTGATCGGGGCGGGCTCGCAGCCGATCGCGATCGACGTGCTCACCGACGGCCTCGCGCAGGTCACCTCGCCCGGGCGCCTCCAGCTGATCGGCGTGGCGCCGACGGTGCTGGTGGACGCAGCCCACAACCCGCATGGTGCGCGTTCGCTCGTCGCCGCCCTCCGCGACTCGTTCGACTTCGACGAGTGGGGGCTGGTGCTCGGCGTCTTCGGAGACAAGGACGCCGCAGGCATCGCGCAGGCACTCGTGCCCGCCGCCGCACACGTGTTCGCCACGGCGCCCGACTCCGAGCGCGCAGCCGACCCGGAGCGCATCGCAGACCTCGTGGAGGAGGCGGAGGTGCCCGTCACGGTGCACCACGATCTCGCCGACGCGGCCGAGGCCGCCCGCGAGTGGGCGTCGGCATCCGATCGGCGCGCCGTCGTGATCGCGGGCAGTGTGGTGCTCGCCGGCGAGGCGGTGCAGCTCGCCGCCGCAGAGGACTGGAAGGACGGCTGGCAGCGATGACGCGGGAACGACGCGTCCGCGGTGCCCGCGAGTCGCTGGCGGCGGTGGTCCTCGGCTTCGAGTCGATCATCGTCTTCCTCGGCGGCCTCGTGGTATTCGGGCTCGATGCGCTTCCGGACGGCGTCGCGGACTGGTGGGGCATCGTCGGGGGCGCCGTCCTGGCGCTGGCCATGCTCCTGACCGTCGGCGTACTGCGACGACCCTGGGGGATCGGCCTCGGCTGGGCGCTCCAGCTGATCGTGGCCCTCGGCGCGTTCCTCGTGCCCGCCCTCGGTGTCGTCGCCCTGGTTTTCGGTGCGATGTACGCCTATGCCACCATCAAGGGCGGTGAACTCGATCGGCGCAACGCCGCACGAGCCGCCGACGCCACGAACGGAGAATGACATGCCCACCGAAGAGACGCTCGTCCTGATCAAGCCCGACGGAGTGGCCCGCGGCCTCACCGGCGCGATCCTCGCCCGCATCGAGCAGAAGGGCTACGCCCTCGTCGACATCAAGCTCGTCGAGCCCGACCGCGACACGCTCGAGCAGCACTACGCCGAGCATGCGGGCAAGCCCTTCTACGAGCCGCTCCTCGAGTTCATGCTGTCGGGTCCGTCGGTGGCCATCCGGCTCGCGGGCAATCGCGTCATCGAGGGCTTCCGGTCGCTCGCCGGCACGACCGATCCGACGACGGCCGCCCCCGGCACGATCCGCGGCGATTTCGGCCGGGACTGGGGCGCCAAGGTCCAGCAGAACCTCGTGCACGGCAGCGACAGCGTCGAATCGGCGACCCGCGAGCTCGCGATCTGGTTCTGAGGCCGAGGCGGTTCTAGAGCGTGCCGATCCAGTCGAGGCGCAGCTGGGCGACGAGGGCGACGATCGCGTAGCTCACGACCGCCAGCACGGGAAGCCATCCCATGAGCGTCCCCGCGACATCGCGCAGCGGCTGCGGGACGGGCACGATCCCGGACCGGAGCAGATGGAGCGACACGGCGTAGAACGTCGGGATCGTCACGACCCAGGTGACCATGCACCACGGGCACAGGGTGCCGAGGACGAAGATGCTCTGACTGATCAGCCAGAGCACGAAGCCGAAGGCGAACGCGATCCCGGCCCAGAACAGCAGCCAGAACCATCGGGAGAAGCGCGCGCCGGCGAGCACGGCCGCGCCGACCACCATCGGCGCCACCCATCCCGTCAACCCCAGGAGCGGGTTGGGGAAGCCGAACACCGATCCCTGGTCGGAGGTGAGGTTCGCCCCGCACTGCACCACGACGCTGAAGTCGCAGGAGGCCGACGACCCGGGATTCTGCAGGAGGTGGAACTTCTCCAGCGTGAGCGCGAAGGCCGCGACCCAGCCGATCGCCCCGGCGATCATGAGCCACACCCCGAGGGCGGTGGGACGGGTGTGGGTCAGGCGGGTCGGCATCCCGCGATTATCCCATCGACGCGATCGGCACGACCTGAGCGTGCGCGATCGACACGCGAGGCGTCGGGGCGGGATCGCGGATTCGGCTCGGATGGTGCGATAATGGCTGTCGATGCATGCGCGGCCGCGCCGCGACGGCATCACAGAGACTTCGGGCGATGAACGCCCTTCGCAGCGCGAGCCTCGCGCCCGCTGCAGACCGAGTGAGTTCGCGGCCCGGCCTCCACGGAGCGGCGCCGCCAGATTTTCGCCCGACGGCACGCGGAGCCGGCGGCTAGGAGCAAGCCAGTGATGGCCGATGAGCACAACGACACAGACACTCCCGAACCCGCGGCGGCAGACGCCCCGCTGAGCGACGAGAGCCGCTCCGCGGAGGCGCCGGTGCCCGCAGCGGAGGACGCCGCGCAGACGCAGCCGGACGCCCCGGCACCGGACGAGGCTGCAGCCGACGCCCCGGCAGACTCGGACGTCCCGGCAGCGGCCGAGGCTGCAGCCGACGCCCCGGCGGAGGCGGACGCCCCGGCAGACTCCGACGCCCCGGCGAAGTCGGACGCCCCGGCAGAGGCCGACGCCGCGGCGGAGGCCGACGCACCGGCCGGCGCGGACGATCCCGCCGCGGCGACGGAGCCCGACGCTGCGGCGGAGCCGCTGACGGCCGTCGCGCTCGGGCTGCTTCCCGAGGTGTTCGTCTCGACCGTCTCGACGGCGCTGCACTTCTACGCTCCCGAGATCACGCCGCTGCCGGCCCTGCCCGGGCAGGCGGGCGGCGATCGCGAGGACCGCGACGCCGACAGCGGGGGCGAGGGGTCCTCGAGCTCGCGCCGCCGCAACCGCCGCCGTGGCGGCAGCGGGGGAGCGGACGCCGACGAGGCGCCTGCCGCGCCGCGCCGCCGCGCCGTCGAGCTCATCACCGAGCCCCAGCGCATCAAGGGCTCGACCCGGCTCGAGGCCAAGAAGCAGCGCCGCCGCGACGGTCGCGAGGCGGGTCGCCGCCGCGCCGTCGTGACCGAGGCCGAGTTCCTCGCGCGTCGCGAGTCCGTCGACCGCGTCATGATCGTGCGCTCCAAGAACGGCCGGGTGCAGATCGCGGTGCTCGAGGACAACGTCCTCGTCGAGCACTACGTCGCCCGCAACCAGGACGCGTCCCTCATCGGCAACGTCTACCTCGGCCGCGTGCAGAACGTCCTGCCCAGCATGGAGGCCGCCTTCGTCGACATCGGCCGCGGTCGCAACGCCGTGCTGTACTCCGGCGAGGTCGACTGGGACGCGGTGGAGACCGGCAACCAGCCGCGGCGCATCGAACTCGCCCTCAAGTCGGGCGACAAGGTGCTCGTGCAGGTGACCAAGGACCCGGTCGGGCACAAGGGTGCACGCCTGACGAGCCAGATCTCGCTGCCCGGGCGCTACCTGGTGTACGTGCCCGGCGGCGCCATGAACGGCATCTCCCGCAAGCTCCCCGACACCGAGCGGTCGCGCCTCAAGAAGATCCTCAAGGAGGTCCTCCCGGAGTCCAGCGGCGTCATCGTCCGCACCGCCGCCGAGGGCGCCACCGAGGAGCAGCTGACGCGCGACGTCCAGCGGCTGACCGCCCAGTGGGAGCACATCAGCACGCAGTCCGAGAGCGGCTCCGCGCCCTCGCTGCTCCACTCCGAGCCGGACCTGCTCGTCAAGATCGTCCGCGACGTCTTCAACGAGGACTTCTCGAAGATGCTCATCCAGGGCGAGGACGCGCACCACACCATCTCGTCCTACCTGACCGGTGTCGCCCCCGACCTCCTCGAGCGCATCGAGAAGTACGAGGACGAGCAGGACCCCTTCGACGCGTTCCGCGTGACCGAGCAGATCGAGAAGGCGCTCGACCGCAAGGTGTGGCTGCCGTCCGGCGGGTCGCTGGTCATCGACCGCACCGAGGCCATGACCGTCGTCGACGTCAACACGGGCAAGTTCGTCGGCTCCGGCGGCAACCTCGAGGAGACGGTCACGAAGAACAACCTCGAGGCCGCCGAGGAGATCGTTCGCCAGCTGCGCCTGCGCGACATCGGCGGCATCATCGTCGTCGACTTCATCGACATGGTGCTCGAGTCCAACCGCGACCTCGTGCTCCGGCGACTGGTCGAGTGCCTGAGCCGCGACCGCACCAAGCACCAGGTCGCCGAGGTGACCTCGCTCGGCCTCGTGCAGATGACGCGCAAGAAGCTCGGCCTCGGCCTGCTCGAGACCTTCAGCGAGCCGTGCGAGGTGTGCGCCGGCCGCGGTGTCATCGTGCACCACGACCCCGTCGTCAAGCACCGCGCCCCGCAGCAGCAGAACGGCTCCCCGCGGCGCTCGCGCGGCGGCTCGAACGGGGGCTCGAACGGCGCTGCCGCCCAGGGCGGCGGCACGCACGTGATCACGGAGGGCGCCAAGTCGGCGCTCGCGCAGATCGCGGCCTCCACGATCCATCCCGTCGGGGAGACGCCCGCCGTCGCGGACGCGGAGCCCGAGCGCCCCGCCCCGGAGCGCACCGCTCCCGAGCGCGCGAAGAAGCCCCGCAAGAAGCGCGCCGAGGCGCCGAAGACCGAGGCCGACATGCTGCTGGACTCGGTGCTCAACGCGCTTCCCGAGCCCAAGGCGCCCGGTCAGGGTCGCTCGCGGCGTCGTGTGACGACGGCCGCGCTGAGCGGCACCCCGGTCTCGGCGACGCCCGAGGACTGAGGTCGGCGCGGACGCGTCTCAGGCGCGTCCGCGCCGCTCGCGCGCGGTGACGCGCAGCCCCGAGGCGATCAGGCGCCGCACGAGCTCATGTCCGTCGACGTGCTCGGCACCGCCCGCGATGAGCCGGGGGACCGCGTCTTCGGGAACGTCGTAGTGGTCGAGGTCGAAGGCGCGCGGGGGGATGCCGTGGGCGGCGGCGAAGCGGTGGAGTTCGTCCAGATCGGAGTCGCTCACGAGGTGGGCCCACAGCCGGCCGTGCGCCGGCCAGCGCGGATCGTCGACGAGAACAGTCATCGAGTGGCATCCTACGGCGACACGCTCCCGCGTGCTTTTGCCCATCGTCCCGGCATCCGGTAAAGTAGATCTTCGGTGCGTCCGCGTCGCAGGCCTATGGCGATGCTCGAGAGACTCAGCAGGCCCCTGCCGAGGCCCCGCACCAAGACTTCCCAGTCTCGCAAAGACAATCGGAGCCGTGCGCTCCAACACAAGAAACAGGTGTGAAGTGGTTTACGCAGTTGTGCGCGCCGGTGGCCGTCAGGAAAAGGTCGAGGTCGGCACGATCGTCGTCCTCGACCGCCAGCAGGCCAAGGTCGGCGACAAGCTCGAGCTGCCCGCGGTGCTGCTCGTCGACGGCGACGCCGTGACGACCGACGCCGACAAGCTCGCCAAGGTCACCGTGACCGCCGAGGTCCTCGGCGAGGAGCGCGGCCCCAAGATCATCATCCAGAAGTTCAAGAACAAGACCGGCTACAAGAAGCGCCAGGGCCACCGTCAGGACCTCACGCGCGTCAAGATCACCGGCATCAAGTAAGCCAGGGAGACGCTTCAGATGGCACACAAAAAGGGCGCAAGCTCCACTCGTAACGGTCGTGACTCCAACGCTCAGCGACTGGGCGTGAAGCGTTTCGGCGGCCAGACCGTCAACGCCGGCGAGATCCTCGTCCGTCAGCGCGGCACGCACTTCCACCCCGGCGCGCTCGTCGGCCGTGGCGGCGACGACACCCTGTTCGCCCTGGCGGCGGGCTCGGTCGAGTTCGGCAAGAAGGGCGGCCGCAAGGTCGTCAACATCGTCCCGGTCGCGGAGTAATCCCGACCGACACGGGCGTCGACAGCCTCGCGCTGTTCCTCAATCCCATGGCAAGGGGCGGGCTTCGGCTCGCCCCTCGTCTTTTTCCTCAGGAGTTCCGACATGGTCACGTTCGTCGACCGGGTGACGCTGCATCTGCGCGCCGGCAAAGGCGGTAACGGCTGCGTGTCGGTCCGCCGCGAGAAGTTCAAGCCGCTGGCCGGCCCCGACGGCGGCAACGGCGGTCACGGCGGCGACGTCATCCTCGTCGCCGACCCGCAGGTCACGACCCTGCTGTCCTACCACCACTCGCCGCATCGCTCCGCCGGCAACGGCGGCTTCGGAATGGGCGACAACCGCTCCGGCGCCGCCGGCGAGCACGTCGAGCTGCCCGTCCCCGTCGGTACCGTCGTCAAGGACGCCGACGGCGAGACGCTCGTCGACCTCGTCGTTCCCGGCACGCGGTACGTGGTCGCGCCCGGTGGACAGGGCGGGCTCGGCAACGCGGCACTCGCCTCGCCCAAGCGCAAGGCGCCCGGATTCGCGCTGCTCGGCACCCCCGGCTGGGAAGGCGACATCCGCCTCGAGCTGAAGACGGTGGCCGACGTCGCGCTGGTGGGCTACCCGTCGGCCGGCAAGTCGAGCCTCATCGCGGCGATCTCGGCCGCTCGTCCCAAGATCGCCGACTACCCCTTCACCACGCTGCACCCGAACCTGGGCGTCGTTCAGGCCGGCGACGTGCGCTACACCGTGGCCGACGTGCCGGGGCTCATCGAAGGCGCCAGCGAGGGCAAGGGCCTCGGCCTCGAGTTCCTCCGCCACGTCGAGCGGTGCACGGCGCTCGTGCACGTGCTCGACTGCGCGACCCTCGAGCCGGGACGCGATCCGCTGAGCGATCTGGACGTGATCCTCGAGGAGCTCGGCAACTACCCCGTGCCCGAGGGGCAGGTGCCGCTCCTGGAGCGCCCCCAGCTCATCGCGCTCAACAAGGTCGATGTGCCCGAGGCCCGCGATCTCGCCGAGCTCGTCCGGCCCGACCTCGAGGCGCGCGGCTACCGCGTGTTCGAGATCTCCACGGTGAGCCACGACGGGCTGCGCGCCCTGACGTTCGCGCTCGGCGAGATCGTCGGCGAGCACCGTGCCGCGCAGTCGGCCGCCGCACCGCCCGAGCGCGTCATCATCCGTCCGCAGGGCTCCGAGAAGGAGTTCACCGTGCGGGTCGAGGGCGGGACCTACGGGAACATCTACCGCGTGCTGGGCGCCAAGCCCGTGCGTTGGGTGCAGCAGACCGACTTCCAGAACGAGGAGGCCGTGGGCTTCCTCGCGGACCGGCTCGAGAAGCTCGGCGTCGAGGACGGCCTCTACCGCGCGGGCGCGGTCGCCGGCTCGACCGTGGTCATCGGCGAGGGCGACGGCATCGTGTTCGACTGGCACCCCTCGCTGTCGTCCGCCGCAGAGCTCATGACGGCGCCGCGCGGCACCGACCCGCGCCTGGACCTCAACCCGCGCCGCACCACGTCGCAGCGCCGGGAGCGGTATCACGAGCGGATGGACGCCAAGGCGGAGGCGCGTGCCGAGCTGGAGTCCGAGCGGCTCGGCGGTGACGAGGACGACACCGAATGGTGAGCGTCCGAGAGCGCGCCGATCTCCTCGGCGCGCGTCGCGTGGTCGTGAAGGTGGGCTCGTCGTCGATCAGCGGCGAGAACGCGCACAAGATCGAGCCGATCGTCGAGGCGCTGGCGGCGGCGCACGCGCGCGGGACAGAGGTCGTCCTCGTCTCGTCGGGTGCGATCGCGACGGGGATGCCCTACCTGGACCTCGATGAACGGCCGAGCGATCTCGCCACGCAGCAGGCGGCGGCCGCGGTCGGCCAGAACGTGCTGATCTACCGCTACCAGGCGGCACTGCGCCCGTTCGCCATCGTGGCGGGACAGGTGCTGCTCACGGCCGGCGATCTGGAGAACCCCACCCACCGCTCGAACGCGCGGCGCGCGATGGAGCGGCTGCTGGGGCTGCGCATCCTCCCGATCGTCAACGAGAACGACACCGTCGCGACGCACGAGATCCGCTTCGGCGACAACGACCGGCTCGCCGCCCTCGTCGCCCAGCTGATCGGGGCCGACGCCCTGGTGCTCCTCAGCGACATCGCGAGCCTGTACACGCGACCGCCGAGCGAGCCCGGCGCGCGGCCGATCGATCGCGTGGCCCCGGATGACGACCTGTCGGACTACGAGTTCGGATCCGTCGTCGTGAACAGCGTCGGCACGGGCGGGGCGGCGACCAAGGCCTCCGCGGCGCGCCTGGCCTCGGCCGCCGGCATCGGCGTGCTGGTGACGAGCGCCGACCTCGTCGCGGAGGCGCTGGAGGGCGCGGCCGTGGGCACCTGGTTCGCCCCCGACCCCGACGCACCGCCTTCGCTCGGCACGACGCCGGTGCGCACCTCCTGACCGACGGCTGACGCCCCCGCACCCGATCCCGCCGCGGGTGGGCTCGCTAGAATGGCGCGATGACGACGATCGCCGACACCGCCACGGAACGCCTCCTGCTGGCCAAGGACGCCGCCCGCCGGGTCGGACTGCTCGGCGACGCGGAGAAGGCGACGCTCCTTCGGGCGATCGCCGCCGCACTCGAGGCCCACAGCGAAGAGATCGTCGCCGCCAACGCCGAGGACCTGGCTCGCGGTGAGGCGAACGGACTGGGGGCCGGACTCCTGGACCGGCTGCGCCTCGACGCCGCGCGCGTCACCGCCCTCGCCGACGCGGTGCGCGACGTCGCGGCCCTTCCCGACCCGGTCGGGCGGATCCTCGACGAGCGCACGCTGCCGTCGGGGGTGACCCTCCAGAAGGTGTCCGTGCCGTTCGGCGTCGTCGGCTCGATCTACGAGGCGCGTCCGAACGTCACCGTCGACATCGCCGCGCTGGCGCTGCGCTCGGGCAACGCCGTGGTGCTGCGCGGCGGGACGGCGGCCCTGTCCTCCAACGCGGCGCTGGTGCGCGCCATGCGCGGCGCCCTGGCCGACGCGGGCGTCGACCCCGAGGCCATCCAGACGGTCGACGACTTCGGACGTGACGGCGCCCGCACCCTGATGCAGGCGCGGGGGCTCGTCGACGTCCTGGTGCCGCGGGGGAGTGCCGAGCTCATCGAGACCGTCGTCACCCAGTCCACGGTCCCGGTCATCGAGACCGGCGCCGGGGTCGTCCACATCGTCCTCGACGCCAGTGCGCCGCTCGAGTGGGCGCGCGACATCGTCGTCAACGCCAAGGTCCAGCGCCCGAGCGTCTGCAACGCGGTCGAGACGGTGCTGGTCGTCGAGGAGGGAGCGGCCCGGCTCATCCCTCCGGTGGCCGACGCGCTCAGCGCGCACGGCGTCACGATCCACGGCGACGAGGCCGTGCGGCGCCTCGTGCCGGAGGCGGTGCCGGCGACCGAGGCCGACTGGGCCACCGAGCACATGAGCCTCGACGTCTCGATCCGCGTGGTCGAGGACCTCGACGCCGCCCTCGCCCACATCCGCACCTACTCGACCCATCACACCGAGTCGATCATCACGGCCGACGACGCACACGCCGAGCGCTTCCTCGCTGAGGTCGATTCGGCGGTCGTCATGGCGAACGCCTCCACGCGGTTCACCGACGGCGGCGAGTTCGGCTTCGGCGCGGAGGTCGGCATCTCGACCCAGAAACTGCACGCCCGCGGCCCCATGGGACTGCCGGAGCTGACCAGTACCAAGTGGCTCGCCCGTGGCGCCGGGCAGATCCGCCGGTGACCGCCTAAGCTGTAGGTGCGCACCCGAACCGAACGGAGCATGAATGACCCTCGCCACGATCGCCGTCCTCGCCGCAGGGGAGGCCGAGCACCACGGCAACGTCCAGGCGGAGACGTTCATCTTCGGCGTGATCGCTTTCGTCGTGTTCCTCGCGCTCGGGCTGGTCACGCTGTCGTACCGCAACGTCGCCAACCGCCACGCGCACAAGGCCGAGGCCTACGCCCAGACCCACGGCACCGACCTCGCCCAGGCGGGTCACGGCCACCACTAGGCCGCCGTGATGGCAACGGCGCGCTCCCCGCGGATCGGGGTGATGGGTGGGACGTTCGATCCCATCCACCACGGTCACCTGGTCGCGGCCAGCGAGGTGGCGCAGTCGTTCGACCTCGACGAGGTGGTCTTCGTGCCCACCGGCCAGCCGTGGCAGAAGGACGACGTCACCGAGAGCGAGCACCGCTATCTGATGACGGTCATCGCGACCGCCTCCAACCCGAGCTTCACCGTCAGCCGCGTTGACATCGATCGTGCAGGTCCGACGTATACGATCGACACACTCCGTGACCTGAAACAGCAGCGACCCGACGCCGAGCTGTTCTTCATCACCGGAGCAGATGCCATCGCGCAGATCCTCGGATGGCGCGACCACGCCGAACTGTGGGACCTCGCCCACTTCGTCGCGGTCTCGCGGCCGGGACACGATCTGCGCACCGACGGCCTTCCCAGCGACGATGTGAGCCAGCTGCAGATCCCGGCTCTGGCCATCTCGTCCACGGACTGCCGGGACCGGGTACGCCGAGGGCACCCGGTCTGGTACCTCGTCCCGGATGGCGTCGTCCAATACATTGCGAAGCACCACCTCTACCGGAGCAAGCCATGAGCACACCCGAAGAGCCGCCTCAGCTGACGCGCAGGCAACTGCGCGAGCTGCGCAACACCGCCTCGACCCCGATCGTCACCGACGCACCGACGCCGAGCGAGCCGCCGGCCACCCCGCTCCCGCGCGCGGCGGAACCCGTCGTCCTCGCGGAGCCTCCCCGCGCGGAGCCGCGCACGTCCGCAGGCGGCGCGCCCACGCTGACGCGCCGCGAAGTGCGGCAGCGGGAGCGTCTGCGCACGGCGTCCGTGCCCGTCATCACCGCGGAGGTGCTCGCGGCGACCGCCGCCGAGGCCGAGGCGCGCGCCGCCGAGGAGCAGGACCGCATCGACGACGAGATGATCGTCGACGCCGAGCTGGTCGAGGTGCCCACCGAGCCCGAAACGGTCGAACCGGAGGCCGCCGAGCCCGATACCGCTGAGCCCGAGGCCGCCGAACCCGAGGCCGCCGAGCCTGAGCCGTCATCGCCCGACGTCGTGACCGAGGCCGAGCCGGTGGACGCTGCGCCGTCGGAGGACGAGCCGGAGCCGGCCGACGCCTCGGCATCGCAGAGCGCGCCCGAGGCGGAGGAAGAGCCGGAGCGCCGCGTCATCGCGCCCGACTTCGGCTCCGAGCTGCTGCGCGGCCAGCCCGCCGAGGTCGAGGTTCCCGCCTCCTTCGATCAGCTGCTCACGCGTGGAAGCACCGCGACGGGGGCGCTGTCGATGCCGAACGCGCTGATCCTCTCCCAGACGCCCGACGGCGGCGGCTTCACCTCGCCCGTCACGGCGACCGGCGAGGTGCTGATCACGGGCACGTTCGCCCTTCCCGACCGCTACGGCTCGACGGGGGCCGTCCCCGGCCGCTCCGACGGCACCGATGTGGACGCCGTCCTCATCGACGGCGAGCTGCCCGCCGCCTCCTCACCGACGCCGATCGCCGCCAGTGCGGCCATCAGCACCATCAAGAGCGCGGATGAGATCATCAAGCCGCCGGCGCCCGAGAAGGGGAGCCGCCTGATGGTGGTGCTCGCGATCACCGCGGGCGTCCTCGCGGTGGCCCTGGCCGGCGTCCTCATCCTCGCCATCACGACAGGGGTCTTCTGATGACGCTCGCCGACAGCTCTGTGGAGCTCGTACAGCTGGCCGCCGCGGCGGCCGACGCCAAGGGCGGGGAGGATCTGGTCGCGTTCGACGTGTCCGAGCCGCTCCCGCTGGTCGACGCCTTCCTCCTCGTGACGGGATCCAGCGAGCGCAACGTCGCCGCGATCGCCGACGAGGTGGAGGAGCGACTCCTGGAGGCAGGAGTGAAGCGGCTGCGCCGCGAGGGGCGCAGCGAGGCGCGGTGGATCCTGCTCGACTTCGGAGACCTGGTCGTGCACGTCTTCCACGAGGAGGAGCGGACGTTCTACGGACTGGAGCGGCTCTGGAAGGACTGCCCGATCGTGCCGATCCAGCTCCCGACCGCAGCCGCCACGGAGTGACCGGCGTTCGTGGCACCCCTCCGGATGTAGTAAGCTGGTCGAGTTGCCGCGAGCGGCGACCAAGGGCCTGTGGCGCAGCTGGTAGCGCACCTGCATGGCATGCAGGGGGTCAGGGGTTCGAGTCCCCTCAGGTCCACAACAATCCCCGGTGATCCGGGGATTTTGTGTTTTCTGGGCCCGAACGGACCGGCAGTCCGAGGTGGAACAACCGGCTTTCCTGAGTGGTTGCTGTGCGTCGCGCGCGTTCGGGAGTAGCGTCGGACGGACAGGCCCGCGCGTGACGCGGCGGGCGCCCTCCCTCACGGTTGGAGTCTCTCGGATGAAGTTCTTCCAACGGCTCGGCAGATCGATCATGCTGCCCGTCGCCGTCCTTCCGGTCGCCGCGATCCTGTCCGGCATCTCGTACTGGATCACCTCGGCCGCCGGCGCCAACGTCGTCTCGACGTTCCTCGGCGCTGCCGGCGGCGCGCTGCTGGACAACATGCCGCTGCTGTTCGCGGTCGGCATCTCGATCGGCATGGCGAACAAGACCGACGGCACGTCGGCCCTCGCCGGCCTGGTGTCCTGGCTCACCATCGTCACCCTCCTCAGCCCCGCGAAGGTCGCCGGCCTTCTGAGCATCGCCGACGAGGCCGATGTCGACCCCGCCTTCGGACGCGTGCAGAACGTCTTCGTCGGCATCATCGCGGGCCTCATCGGAGCGTGGTGCTACAACCGCTTCAAGGACACCAAGCTCCCCGACGCCCTCTCGTTCTTCTCCGGACGCCGCTCGGTCGCGATCGTCACGGCCGGCGTCTCGCTGGTGGTCGCGCTCCTGCTGCTGTTCATCTGGCCGGTCGTCTACGGCGGCCTGGTCGCGTTCGGCGAGTGGATCGCGACGCTCGGACCGCTGGGCGCCGGCATCTACGGCTTCATGAACCGCCTGCTCATCCCCACGGGACTGCATCACGCCCTGAACTCGGTCTTCTGGTTCGATGTGGCCGGCATCAACGACCTGGTCAACTTCCTGCAGAACACTCCCGAGGCGGAGTACGGCGTGACCGGTCAGTACATGGCGGGCTTCTTCCCGATCATGATGTTCGGCCTCCCCGGAGCCGCGCTGGCGATGTACCTCACGGCCAAGACGACCCGCCGCAAGGTGACCTACGGCATCATGCTCTCCGCCGCGATCGCGTCGTTCTTCGTCGGCGTCACCGAGCCGCTGGAGTTCGCCTTCATGTTCGTGGCCCCGTGGCTGTACCTGATCCACGCGGTGTTCACCGGCATATCGGTCGGGCTCGCGGCGCTGCTGCCGACGCGCCTGGGCTTCGGCTTCTCGGGCGGCTTCATCGACATGGTGCTCCAGTGGACGAACCCGCTCGCCCAGAACCCCTGGATCCTCATCGTCATGGGGATCGGATGGTTCTTCATCTACTTCTTCACGTTCTACTTCGTGATCAAGCGCTTCAACCTGAAGACGCCGGGCCGCGAGGACGACGTGGACGCGCAGGACGCGGACAACGTGGGCACCAGCCTCACGGGCTACCACGGCACCGCCGAGAAGTTCATCGCCGGCCTCGGCGGCAAGGACAACATCGTCGAGCTCGACAACTGCGCCACCCGCCTCCGGATGGAGATCGCGGACGTGTCGAAGGTCGACGAGCACGCCCTCAAGCGTGCCGGTGCCGCCGGCACGATGAAGGCGGGCGGTCATTCCGTGCAGGTCGTGTACGGCCTGAACGTCCAGTTCGTGAAGGACGCGATGGAGGACATCATCAACGACCGGCACATCGCCCTCGTGGATGCCCCGGCCGCCGACGCCGCGGGCAGCGGAACCACGACGACCGCCGCGCCCGCCACCACGACGCTGCGGCTCCGCCAGCCGGTCGCCGGGGCGGTCCTGCCGCTGTCGGAGGTGCCGGACGCCATGTTCGCGCAGGGGACGATGGGCCCGGGCGTCGCCGTGGATCCCACGGGGGACACGATCGTCGCCCCGGCCGACGGAACCGTCGCCTCGGTCTTCCCGACCGGGCACGCGATCGGTCTGGCGCTCGACGACGGCACCGAGCTGCTGATCCACGTCGGCATCGACACGGTCTCGCTCAAGGGCGAGGGGTTCACCACGCTCGTCGCCGCCGGCGACCGGGTGACCACGGGCACGCCGCTGCTGCGCTTCGACGCCGCCGGGATCCGGGCAGCGGGCCTCTCGGCGGTCACGCCGATCATCGTGCTCAACAACGAGAGCGCATCGATCGAGCTGACCTGACCTGACGCGGCCGACGAATCGGGGCGGGGGTGCTGCGGCGCTCCCGCCCCGATTCTCAGTCGGCGTGGGTGAGCGGCTCGATGAGCGACGGGTCGTTGTTGCGCACGTTGCCCACAGCGGCGCCGACCGGGTAGTGCACCATCGTCTCTGCCAGCAGCGGCGCCGCATCGATGGCGGCGTCGAGGACGTCCCCGACGTTCTCCGTCGTCGGGTCGAGCCAGGCGTCGGCGTGATCGGCGTCGAGGAACAGGGGCATCCGATCGTGGATGGAGCCCAGCTCGCCGACGGCGTCCCTCGTCATGATGGTGAAGCTCAGCAGCCATCGGGCGGGGTCGTCGTCGGCCTTCGACGGGTCCTTCCACCACTCGTACAGCCCCGCGAAGAGCATCGGCTCGTCATCGCCGGGCCGGATGAAGTGCGGGGTCTTCACGCCGTCGACCGTATGCCACTCGTAGTAGCCCGTCGCCGGGACGACCGCCCTGCGCTTGATCAGCGCCTGGCGGAACATCGGCTTGTCCTCGACCTCCTCGGCCCGCGCGTTGAACGCCCGCGGACCGATGGACGGGTCCTTCGCCCAGGCGGGGACCAATCCCCATCGAGCGGCTTCGAGGCGCCGCGTGGGCGGCTCGGTCTTCGCGGAGTCCAGCACGATCGCCGCCCGGTCGGTGGGCGCGACGTTGAAGGACGGCTCGGGGAGATCGTCTCCCACCACGTCGACGCGCAAGACGCCGACGAGCTCGGAACCGACGTTAGCCACCACGAACCGACCGCACATGCGGCCAGCCTAGGCCGACCCTGCGACAGCGGCGCGGTCGACGCGATCGCTCAGGCGTCGTCGACGATCCCCACGGCCGCGAGGCGCTCGAGCAGCTCGGCGCCGTCCGGGCCCGTCACCCACGGCACGGTGGCCGCGGAGTGGTCGTCCACGGCCGTCCGCCCGCCGGCGAGCACCGCCTCGGCCGTCGACAGCTGCCGGATCGCGACCGCGCGCACCCGGTCGGGGAAATCGCTCGCGAAGGCGGTGTACAGCGCGTCGTCGTGCTGCCCGTCGTCGCCGATCAGCATCCAGCGCACATGCGGGAACTCGCCCGCCAGCCGCCGCAGGTTCTCGCTCTTGTGCGCCTGACCGCTGCGGAACCAGCGATCGTGGGTGGGCCCCCAGTCCGTCAGCAGGAGGGCACCGGGCGGGAACAGGTGCCGACGCATGAAGCGCACCAGGGTCGGCGCGACGTTCCACGCGCCGGTGGAGAGGTAGATCACCGGTGCTCCGGCGTTGTCGCGCACGAGGCGCTCGAGCAGCACCGCCATGCCCGGGACCGGCTGCCGCGCGTGCTCGTCGAGGACGAACGAGTTCCACGCCGCGACGAAGGGGCGCGGGAGCGCCGTCACCATCACCGTGTCGTCCACGTCGCACACGATGCCGAAATCGACGTCGGCGCCGACGATGAACGCACGGGTCTCGATCGGCTCGCCGCCTTCGACCGACATGGTGAACGTCTGCCACCCCGACGCCAGCCTCGCCGGCAGGACGGTGTCCACGACGCCGCCCCGGTCGGCGACGACCTCGTGGGAGACGCCGTCGATGGTCACGGTGACCTGCGCGTAGCCGACCGGGACCGAGGCGAAGCTCCGCCACCCGCGCACGCTGGCGTACTCGCCGCCGCGCCGGGGCTTGAGCGGGGGGACGATGAGGACCCGTCCGAGCACGCGGACCCAGTCCGCTCCGCCGTACCCCGGGTAGGCGGCCACGGTGGGCTTCTGACCCCGTGCGCGCGCGCGTCGCTCGCGCCACGAGTGGAATCGGTACTCGAGCCGGGCCAGCCAGAGGACTTTCGGCCGAGGGGAGGGAGCGGCAGCCATCACTTCAGTCTGTCACGCCGTCCGCCGGGGAGTCGGAGCCCTGCTCGTCGTCCAGGCGCAGGTGACGCGCCTCACGCGCGACGATGACCCGCTTGGCGAGGTACACCAGGCCGACGAAGAGCACGATGGCGCCGACGAACAGATACCCCGCATAGTGCAGCCGGTCGGCGAGCTCCCGGTAGGTGCCCGCGGCCGCCGCGGCGACCGAGACGTAGAGGATCGACCACACCGCGCACGCCGGCGCGGTCCACGCCAGGAACCTGCGGTAGGCGAAGCCGCTCATCCCCACTGTGAGGGGCACGAGGGAGTGGAGGACGGGCAGGAAGCGGGAGATGAAGATCGCGGGTCCGCCGCGGCGGCGGAGGTAGAGCTCGGCGCGCGTCCAGTTGTCCTCGCCGAGGCGCATGCCCAGCCGGGAGAAGCGGATGCGCGGCCCCAGCCAGCGGCCGAGCCAGAACCCGATGCTCTCGCCCACGAGGGCACCCAGGATCACGACCACGATGAGGGCGGCCGCTTCCCACGGCGACGCCACAGCCGTTCCCGCGACGATGACGACGGTGTCCCCGGGCACGACGAGGCCGATCAGCACGCTGGTCTCCAGCATGATCGCCACGCCGGCCAGGATCGTCCTCACGACGGGGTCGACGCTCTGCACGGCGTCGAGCAGCCATGTGAGGAACTCGTTCACCGTCCCAGCCTACGGCGCGCGCGGCGTCTAGCCTGAGAACGTGCCGACCGATCTCCGCGCCCGCGAGCTCCCCGGATGGGTCGATCCGGCAGAGCTCTACCTGTCCGGTCCGGCTGCCGCCGAGTACAGCTTCTGGCTCGACGCGGGCCCCGACGCGACGGACGGCTGGAGCTGGGTCGGCGCCGGGCGTCCGGCGGAGGAGGCGCCCCGCGAGCAGGAGTGCGCCGCATCGCCGCGCGACGACGCCGCAGGACCCTTCTCCGGTGGATGGGTGGGCTGGATGGACTACGACGCCGCCTCCCACTCCGCACTCAGCGCGGCCCTTCCCGGAGCTGCCCGCACCGGCCGGGTCCGCGCCGACCGGGGCCTGTGGGCCGACCGGTTCGTCGCGCTCGACCACCGCGCGCGCCGCGCCTGGGCGTGGGCCCCTGCGGACGATCTCGACGCGTTCGCCGCCGAGGTCGCGACCTGGCGCGGAGCACGCGACGAACCGGCGGCGGCCACGCCCGTCGACATCGCGGCACGGCACACCCCCGACGCGTACGCCGCCCTCATCGAGCGCTGCCGCGAGGCGATCCGCGAGGGCGACGCCTACCAGCTGTGCCTCACGACGCGGTTCGAGACGACGGCCTCCGTCGATCCCGTCGCCGCCTTCCTGCGCTTGCGGCGCGCGACGCCCGCGCACCACGGGGCGCTCATCCGGGTGGGCGACCACGCGCTGGCCAGCGCGAGTCCGGAGCGGTTCCTCGAGGTCGCGGACGGCGTCGTCCGCACGCGCCCCATCAAGGGCACCCGCCCCCGCGGCGCCAACGCGTCCTCCGACGAGGCCCTCGCCCGGGAGCTCGCGGACAGCGTCAAGGAGCGGGCCGAGAACGTCATGATCGTCGACCTCATGCGCAACGACCTCCAGCGGGTGTGCCTCCCCGGCTCGGTGGCCGTCGAGCGGCTGCTGGAGGTGGAGTCCTACGCCGCGGTGCACCAGCTCGTCAGCACGGTCGCCGGCCGGCTTCGCCCCGGCACGCGCGTCGGAGACGTGCTCGAGGCCGCCTTCCCCGCCGGCAGCATGACCGGCGCGCCGAAGCTGTCGGCGATGACGATCCTGCGTCGCCTCGAGGGCGGGCCGCGCGGAGCGTTCGCGGGATGCTTCGGCTGGATCGGCGCCGACGGCCGCGCCGACCTCGCCATGGTGATCCGCTCCGTCGTCTTCCATCCCGACGGCGCCTACGTCGGTGCCGGCGGCGGCATCACCTGGCGGTCCGACGCCGCCGCGGAGGTGGCGGAAGTCGGAGTGAAGGCGCGGGGGCCGCTGTCGGCACTCGGGGGAGCGCTCCCGCCCGGCTGGTGACCGGGCCCGTCCGCTAATCTGGAGGGACGCCTTCGCGCGTTCCCGAATTTCCACGATTGGTGCTCCGTGTCCTCGACGTCCTCCTCTGCCGCCCACGCCCCTACGGAGGGAAGCGGCTTCGACCCGTACGAGATCCAGACGAAGTGGCAGCGTCGCTGGAAGGAAGCCGATCCGTTCCGCGCCGGCGGCGACGAGGACACCCGGCCGCGCAAGTACGTGCTCGGCATGTTCCCGTACCCGTCCGGCGACATGCACATGGGACACGCGGAGAACTACGCCTACGTCGACTCGGTCGCGCGCTTCTGGCGCCACCGCGGCTACAACGTGCTCAACCCGATCGGGTGGGACTCGTTCGGCCTCCCCGCCGAGAACGCCGCCATCCAGCGCGGCGCGGATCCGCGCGAGTGGACGTACTCCAACATCGCGCAGCAGAAGGCGAGCCTGCAGCAGTTCGGGACCTCCTACGACTGGAGCCGCGTCCTGCACACGAGCGACCCGGAGTACTACGGCTGGAACCAGTGGCTGTTCCAGCAGATGTACGAGCGGGGCCTGGCCTACCGCAAGGAGAGCCCGGTCAACTGGTGCCCGAACGATCAGACCGTGCTCGCCAACGAGCAGGTCGTCGACGGGCGCTGCGAGCGGTGCGGCCACGAGGTCGTCAAGAAGAAGCTCACGCAGTGGTACTTCAAGATCACCGACTACGCCGACCGCCTGCTCGACGACCTGAACCAGCTCGAGGGGTTCTGGCCCTCCAAGGTCATCCGCATGCAGCGCAACTGGATCGGCCGCTCCGTGGGTGCGGACATCGAGTTCGAGATCGAGGGGCGCGCCGAGAAGGTGACCGTCTTCTCGACGCGGCCCGACACGCTCCACGGGGCCACGTTCTTCGTCGTCGCGCCCGAGAGCGATCTGGCGGCCGAGCTCGCCGCCGGCGCCTCCGCCGAGGTGCGCATGCGCTTCCAGGACTACCTGGAGCAGGTCGGCAAGTCGAGCGAGATCGAGCGGCAGTCGACGGACCGTCCCAAGACGGGCGTGTTCCTCGACCGCTTCGCGATCAACCCGATCAACGGCGAGCGGCTGCCCATCTGGGCCGCCGACTACGTGCTGGCCGACTACGGTCACGGCGCGGTCATGGCCGTGCCCGCTCACGACCAGCGCGACCTGGACTTCGCCCGCGCGTTCGACCTGCCCGTCAAGGTCGTCGTCGACACCACCGCACCGGTCACCGGCGCGATCACGGTGATCGAGGTCGACGAGGACGGGGTGCCGATCGATCCCGAGGGCGACGCGCTGTCCGAGCTGGACCCCGCCGTCACCGGCACCGCGCTCACCGGCGACGGCCGGATGATCAACTCCGGCTCGCTCAACGGGCTGAGCAAGCGCAACGCGATCGCCCGGATGATCGAGGAGCTCGAGGCGCTCGGTGCCGGCCGCGCGTCGAAGTCGTACCGCCTGCGCGACTGGCTGATCTCGCGCCAGCGGTTCTGGGGCACGCCGATCCCGATGATCCACACGGCCGACGGTCGCATCGTCCCGGTTCCCGCGGATCAGCTGCCGCTGACGCTGCCCGACGCCCACGGACTCGACCTGGCGCCCAAGGGCACCTCGCCCCTCGGCGGTGCGACCGACTGGATCGAGACGGTCGACCCCGCCACCGGCGAGCCCGCGCTGCGAGACGCCGACACGATGGACACCTTCGTCGACAGCTCGTGGTACTTCCTCCGCTTCCTGGCGCCGGGAGATGCCACCCAGGCGTTCTCCTCGCGCGAGGCGAACAAGTGGGCGCCGGTCGACTCGTACATCGGCGGCGTCGAGCACGCGATCCTCCACCTGCTGTACGCGCGCTTCATCACGAAGGTGCTCTTCGACATGGGGCTGATCGAGTTCACCGAGCCGTTCACGTCGCTCATCAACCAGGGCATGGTGCTGCTGGACGGTTCGAAGATGTCCAAGAGCAAGGGCAATCTCGTGGAGTTCGCCTCCAGCATGGTGGACCCCGGTGCCGACGCCGTCCGCGTCGCGATCGCGTTCGCGGGTCCCGTGGAGGACGACATCAACTGGGAGGACGTGTCGACCACCGGCGCCCAGAAGTTCCTCGCTCGCGCCTGGCGCGTGGCGAAGGACGTCACGAGCAGCCCCGACGTCGTGTGGGCCGAGGGCGACGTCGCGCTGCGGCGCGTCACTCACCGCCTGCTGGCCGATGCACCCGGACTGGTCGAGCAGACGAAGTTCAACGTCGTCGTCGCGCGGCTCATGGAGCTCGTCAACGCCACCCGGAAGACCATCGACACCGGAGCCGGTGCCGGCGACCCTGCCGTCCGCGAGGCGGCCGAGGCCACGGCGATGATCCTGGACCTCTTCGCCCCGCACACCGCCGAGGAGATGTGGGAGATCCTCGGCTACGAGCCCTTCGTCGGGCTCGTGCCGTGGCGCCAGGCCGACCCGACGCTCCTCGTGGAGGACTCGGTCACGGCGGTCGTCCAGATCGACGGCAAGGTCCGGGGCACGCTGACGGTGCCCGCTCGGATCTCCGCCGACGAACTGGAGGCGCTCGCCCGCGCGGACGAGAAGGTGCAGCGGTCGCTGGCGGGTCGCGAGGTCGTGCGTGCCGTGGTGCGGGCCCCGAAGGTCGTGAGCTTCACCACGGCGTAGGCGAGGCCGCGCGCGGCCGCCCGACGCGGACGATACGGTGTGGGTGAGCCCGTCACCGCAGGGAGGCAACCCGTGTCCACGTCCGCAGCCGAACGCCGTCCGCCTCTGCCGCAGCCGATCGTCTGGCTCTACGTGATCGCGATCCTCGTATCGGTGCTCGCGGTGGGAGCGGGCGTGCTCGTGGCGCTGGCGAGTGCCGCATTCCCGCTGACCACGCTGGCTCCGCTGGTCGGTGCGGCGATCGGCGCCTACGTGCCCGCTCTGCTCGGCCATGGCATCGTGATCGCCGTGCACGACGCGGCGCTCGGCCGACGGCGCTGAGCGTCCGCCGCTTCCTCCCCGCCGGCGAGGCGTCGCCCCGTCTCCACCGATCCCGGCGGCGCCGCCCACACGGGAGGCACCGGCTCCCACGCTGAAGGTGTGACTTCAGCGCCCGCCCGCCGCCCTCGACTGGCGCCCGCCGCGGCGATCGTCCTGGTCGTCTGCGCGGTCGCGCTCACCGTCGTGATCGGCATGGTGCGGTCTGCCGCCTCGTCGGTCGAGCAGGTGCAGCGCCCCGCCGACGTGAGCGTGACGCCGGCCGCGACTGCTCCGGCGGAGGTGTACGTCCACGTGTTCGGCGCCGTGGCCAACCCCGGTCTCTACCGGCTGGACGCTGGGGCCCGGGTGGTCGACGTCATCGCCGCGGCCGGCGGCTTCGCCGACGAGGCCGACCCCGCCGGCGTCAACCTGGCCCGACCTGTCGCCGACGGGGAGCAGCTCCAGGTCACTCGGCTCGGCGAGGAGCCGGTCGCGGCGAGCACGGCGGGCGGAACCGGAGCGGCCGGGGGAGCGGTGAACCTCAACACGGCCGATCAGGACGCTCTCGACACCCTCCCGCGCATCGGACCGGCCCTCGCCGCGCGCATCATCCAGTGGCGGGAGCAGAACGGCTCCTTCACCTCTGTCGAAGACCTGCTGGCCGTACCCGGCATCGGCGACAAGATGCTCGCCGCCTTGCGGGACCTGGTGACGGTGTGAGCACCAGACGCGCGCGCCGCCGCGATCTCCGGCTCGTGCCCGTGGCCGCCTGCGTGTGGCTGGCGGCCGCCGTCACGGTCATGCACCCGCACGGGGCCTGGGGGGCGGCGGTCGGCCTGATCGCCGGAGCACTGTGCCTGCTCACGGTGGCCGCGTGTCCGTGGAGCCCGGCGATCATCGGCGTCCTGGCTGTCGGAGCGGCGTTCGGCGGGACCGCCGCAGCGCACGTCGCCCTCGCCGAGCCTGCCCGCAGTGCCGTGCTCGGCCTGCCTCTCGACGGGGGCAGATCGTTCGCGCTCGACGCGGTCGTCGTCGGGAAGGTCGAGCGCGGCATGTCCGGCTGGAGCTTCGACGCCGTCGCCGAGCGCGTGCGCGTGGGGCCTGCCGAGCACTCCGCATCGGCGCCGGTGAGCATCCGCATCCCCGAAGCCGCCGCGGTGGCGGCACTCGACCTCGGCGCGCTGGTGACGGTGCGCGGCACGGCGTTCGCCGCGGATGCGGGAGCGCGCGAGGTGATCGTCGTCGACGCCCGCGACATCGTCGTGCGGGCTCCGGCCACCGGGGTGCTCGCGACCGCCTCCGACCTGCGCCGAGGTCTGCAGCGGACGGTCGAGGGATTGCCGTCACCGGGGGCCGGACTGATCGCCGGACTGTCCGTCGGCGACACCTCGGCCGTGGAACCCGCGCTCGACCAGGCGATGAAGGCGTCGTCGCTGTCGCACCTGACGGCGGTGTCCGGTGCCAACTGCGCTCTCGTGGTGGGCGCCGCCTTCGGACTCGCCGCGCTCCTCGGAGCACCTCGCGCTGCCCGCGTGTGCGCGGGTGCCGCCGCGCTCGTCGGCTTCGTCATCCTGGTCTCTCCGGAGCCGAGCGTCGTACGGGCAGGCGCGATGGCGATCGTCGCCATGACAGCGCTCCTCCTCGGACGCGTCGGCGCGGGACTCTCGGTGCTCTGCGTCTCGGTGATCGTGCTGGTCGTCGTCGACCCGTGGCTGTCGCTCTCGCTGGCGTTCGCGCTCTCGGCCGCCGCGACGGCGGCGCTGCTCCTGCTCGCGGGTCCGCTTGCCGAGGGGATGGCCCGATGGCTGCCCGAGCCGATGGCGCTCATGGTCGCCGTGCCCCTCTCCGCCCAGCTCGTGTGCGGTCCCCTCCTCGTCGTCATCGAGCCGACGGTGCCGGTGTACGGGGTGCTCGCCAACCTCGTTGCGGCGCCCGCGGCGGCGCCCGCCACCCTCGTCGGACTCCTCGCGTGCCTGCTCGGCGGCCTTCCGGTGCTCGCCCACGGGCTGGCGGTCCTGGCCTGGGTGCCGGCCGCCTGGATCGCAGGCACCGCCGGCACCGTCGCAGCACTCCCCGCGGGCGGGCTGGCCTGGCTCGAAGGTCTGCCGGGCGTCCTCGCTCTGGCCATCGTCGGCGCCGCCGTCGCGATCCTCGTCCTTCCTCCCGACGGCGTGATCCCCGCAGCGCGGCGCGGCGCGGCGATCGCGCTCGCGATCGCCGGCGCGGCCGTACTCGCCGCCGGCCCCCTGTCGGCCTGGCTGACACGCGTGCAGACCCCGGCGGAGTGGTCGGTCGCCGCCTGCGACGTCGGGCAGGGCGACGCGGTGCTCGTGCGCTCCGCGGGGCGCACAGCGCTCATCGACACCGGTCCCGATCCGGCCGCGCTCACCCGCTGTCTCGATCGGTTCGGCGTCGCCCACATCGATCTGCTGGTGCTCACGCATTTCGACCTCGACCACCGCGGCGGCGTCGCGGCCGCGGTCGGAAGAGTCGGCACCGTCCTGCACGGCCCGACCGGCGACGAGGAGAGCCGCAGCACCGTGGACCGGCTGGTCGCCGGGGGAGCGCGCGCCGAGCCCGCCGCCGCCGGGATGGGCGGACGGCTCGGCGCGGCGACGTGGCGCGTGCTGTGGCCGACCCCGGCGCACGTCCATGCCGCCGAGGGCAACGATGCGAGCGTGGTCGTGGAGGTGGACGGGGGAGAGGTGCCGCGGACGATCCTCCTCGGCGACCTTTCCGCGGCGCCGCAGGTCGCCGTGACCGCACGGGTCCGCGGCCCGTACGAGGTCGTGAAGGTGGCCCACCACGGCAGCGCCGACCAGCACCCGGACCTCTACGAGCGCCTCCGCCCCGCGCTGGCTCTTCTCACCGTGGGCGAGAACTCGTACGGGCACCCGCGCGCCGAGACGATCCGACTCCTCACCGGTACCGGAGCCGTCGTCGCGAGGACCGATCGATCCGGGGCGATCGCGGTCTGGAGCGATGCCGCCGGGCTCCACGTCTGGCGGGAGCGCGACGTCGGTGCCGCTCGGTAGGCTGGGGAAATGGCGACCACGCGCAAACCCACCCGTGCCGCGTCGGCTATTCCGCAGCTGTCGTGGCGTGCCCCGCAGCCGGCGCCGATCGTCCTCGTGTCGGGCCCCGAAGAGGTCTGCGCCGAACGCGCGATCGCCGGCGTCCGCGACTTCCTCCGCGCCGAGGACCCCAGTCTCGAGGTCTCCGACCTCCGCGCCGACGACTACGTGTCGGGCAGCCTGCTGGGCCTCACCTCGCCATCCCTGTTCGGCGAGCCGCGCCTGGTGCGGGTCGCCGGGGTCGAGAAGTGCTCCGACACCTTCCTCAGCGAGGCGCTCGCCTACCTCGACGCGCCGCAGGAGGGCGCGACCGTCATCCTCCGCCACACCGGCGCCAGCGTCCGCGGCAAGAAGCTTCTCGACGCCGTGCGGGCCGGAACCGGCGGCGGGGTCGAGATCGCCTGCGCCGCGGTCAAGCGCGACTCCGACAGGTTCGACTTCGCAGCGGGAGAGTTCCAGGCCGCGCGCAAGCGCATCGCACCGGCCGCGCTGCGCGCACTCGTCAGCGCCTTCGCCGACGACCTCACCGAACTCGCTGCCGCCTGCCAGCAGCTCATCGCCGACGTCCCGGGTGACGTCGGCGTGGAGACAGTGGAGCGCTACTACGGCGGCCGCGTGGAGACGTCCGCATTCGCTGTGGCCGACACGGCGATCGCCGGTCGTTACGGCGACGCGCTCGTCGCGCTGCGCCACGCGCTGGCCAGCGGCGCCGATCCCGTGCCGCTCGTGGCCGCGATCGCCTCGAAGCTGCGCACCATGGCGCGCGTCGCGGGATCCCGCGAGCCCGCGGGCGCACTCGCCTCCCGGCTCGGCATGAAGGACTGGCAGGTCGACCGCGCCCGGCGCGACCTGACCGGCTGGAACGAGGCGTCGCTGGGCACGGCCATCCAGGCCGCCGCACGCGCCGACGCGGAGGTCAAAGGCGCCTCCCGCGACCCGGTGTTCGCTGTCGAGCGGCTCGTGACCGTCATCGCCACGCGCGCTCCCTACGGCGGCTGACCGCCGCGACCGGACGCGGCGGCGCAACGACGAAGGCCCGCCCCACACGGGGACGGGCCTTCATCAGACGCGGTGCGCTCAGAGAGCGGCGACCTGCTTCGCGATGGCCGACTTGCGGTTCGCGGCCTGGTTCTCGTGGATGACGCCCTTGCTCACGGCCTTGTCGAGCTTCTTGGTCGCCGTCGCGAGCGCCTTCTCGGCAGCGGCCTTGTCGCCGGCGGCGATGGCCTCGCGGGTGCGACGCACCTCGGTCTTGAGCTGGCTCTTGACGGCCTTGTTGCGCTCGCGCGCCTTCTCGTTGGTCTTGTTGCGCTTGATCTGCGACTTGATGTTCGCCACGTTCGAGGCTCTTTCGTTTCGGAGTTTTCGTTGGATCTGCCGGGTGACAAGAGAGGGCTGTCGCACGGCGGTCGTGTGAGGGAGAAGCCCACACGCAAGCCAAAAGCCGAGTCTACCAGGTTTCCGTCCCGCGCCCATGTCGGGGCCACGCGTCGTGACGGTGCTTGCTCCCGCCGGTGCGGCATGATCGTGCTACCGCACCACGCCGGCCGCAGACCCGCCGAAGGAGATGCCATGCCCGAAGGAGATGCCGTGTCCTCCGATCCTCGCATGACCGTCCCCCCGCGGGTCACGCCGTCCCCGCAGGGCCTCTCGGAGCTCGGCCGGTCCTTCCGGTGGTCGGTCGCGACCGCGGCGTTCCAGATCGAGGGGGCGCGGGCAGCGGGACCCGCCGGACGCAGCATCTGGGACGACTACGTGGAGACGCCCGGTGCGATCATCGACGGCAGCACCGCCGAGCCGGGTCCCGACAGCTGGCACCGGTGGCGCGAGGACGTCTCCCTGCTCGCCGAGCTCGGCGTCGACCGCTACCGCTTCTCCGTATCGTGGGCGCGGGTCCAGCCCGAGGGCCTCGGACCCGGCGACGCCAAGGCCCTCGACCGGTACCGGCGCATCGTCGACGACCTCTGCGCCGCAGGCGTCGTGCCCTTCGTCACGCTGTACCACTGGGAGCTCCCGTCTCAGCTGGAGCGCGGCGGGGGATGGCTGGCCCGCGACACGGCCTTCCGGTTCGCCGACTACGTCCGGCTCGTCGTCGACGCTCTCGGCGACCGCGTCCGCAGCTGGTACACGATCAACGAGCCCGTCTCCACGACACTGCAGGGCTATGCGATCGGCGAGCTCGCCCCGGGTCGGCGCCTCCTCTTCGACGCGCTGCCGACGGTGCACCACCAGCTCCTCGCCCACGGCCTGGCGCAGGCGGTGATCCGGGAGTCCGGCGCGGGCGAAGTCGGAATCGTCAACAACCACACGACGGTCGTTCCCGCCTCCGATCGCCCCGCGGACCGAGCGGCCGCCGCCGCGTACGATCTGCTGCACAATCGGCTCTTCGCCGACCCGCTGCTGACGGGGGCCTACCCCGACGGCGCGTCCTTCGGGCTTCCCGACCAGCCGGTGGCGGACGGCGATCTGGCCCTGATCAGCGCTCCGAGCGACTTCTACGGCGTCAACTACTACAACCCGACGCGGGTCGGCGCGGCCGCCGCCGGCGCGACCGTCCCGTTCGAGCTCCTCCCGGCGGACGACGCCCCGGTCACCGGCTTCGGGTGGCCGATCGTGCCCGCGGCGCTCACGACGCTCCTCCTCGCTCTCTCCGAGCGTTACGGGACGGCCCTTCCTCCGCTCGTCATAGGCGAGAACGGCGCCTCCTTCCCCGAGCCGGACACCGTCACCGGGCCGATCGACGACGGCCCGAGGATCGACTATCTGTCCCAGCACATCTCCGCCGTCGCAGCGGCGGTCCGCGCCGGTGCGGACGTGCGGGAGTACACGGTCTGGTCGCTCCTGGACAACTTCGAATGGGCGCACGGCTTCACCCAGCGGTTCGGACTCGTCCACGTGGACCATCGCACGTCGACGCGGACGCCGAAGGCCTCGTTCGGCTGGTACCGCGATCTGATCGCGCAGGCCCGCGCATGAAGGCGCCGCAGCGCCGCGTGGGCGTCAGCTGGTTCCTCCTGTTCACACTCGCCTGGCTGGCGCTGTGGACGGTGCAGCTCACCCCGCTGCAGCTGCTGATCCCGCTCCAGCTCGACACCCCCGACGACGCCGACGGCTGGATCTCGGGCGTCGTGTGGTCGGGACTCGTGCTCGCGGTGGGCGGAGTCGCCGGCGTCATCGCCGGTCCCGTGGCCGGAGGCCTGTCCGACCGCACCCGCAGCTCGCGGGGCCGCCGTCGCCCCTGGGCACTGGCCGGCATCGTGGTGGCCGCCGTCTCGCTCGCGGCGCTGTCCGTGGCGGAGGGTCCGTGGGCGGTCGGCGTCGCGTGGGTCGGCGTGTCGGTGGGCACGGCGGTGGCGGCGTCGGCGTTCACGGCGCTGATCGCGGATCAGCTGACGACCCAGCGCGGCGCCGCCTCGGCGGCCGTCGCCTCCTCGCAGGCGGTGGGCATCGTGCTCGGCGTGGGCGCCGTGGTCCTGCTGGGCCTCGGCACCGTCGGCGGCTATCTCGCCCTCGCGGGCTTCCTGCTGGTCGCCGGCGTCGCCGCCGCACTGATGCTCCCCGACCCACCCTCTCCGGCGGCGTCGCGCGCAGCCCGCGCCGCGCGCAGTCTCGCCGATCGCACTGCGGCGCTGCGCGACCACGACTTCGCCTGGCTGCTGGTGGGCCGCCTGGTCGTCAACATCGGCAACGCCCTCGGCACCGGCCTGCTCCTGTTCTTCCTGCTCTACGGGCTGGGTCGCGACGCAGCGACCGCCGAGGACGAGCTCCTCCTGCTCATCGTCGTGTACACCGTCTTCGTCGTGGCGGCGTCGGTGCTGGCCGGTCGGCTGTCGGACCGCAGCGGACGCCGCGTCGGGCTCATCGTGACCGCTGCGTCCGTGCAGGCGGCCGCGTCCCTGCTCCTTGCCCTGCTGCCCTCGCTGGAGACCGCGCTGGTGTCGGCGGCCCTGTTGGGCATCGGGTACGGCGCCTACATGTCGGTCGGACTGGCGCTGGCGACCGATCTGCTGCCGTTCCCGGAGGACCATGCCCGCGATCTCGGGTTCGTGAACGTCTCCGCGAGCCTCGGACAGCTGCTCGGGCCGCTGGTCGGAGCGGGTCTCGTCGCCGCCGCCGGCGACTTCTGGCTCCTCTTCGCTGCGGGCGCCGTGTTCTCCGCGGCCGGAGGACTGGCCACCCTCGCGATCCGCAGACGGACGCCGTCAGCGAGCTGACTGCTCGACGGTGGCCACGGCGAGGTCGAGCAGCGCGTTGAACACCGCCGGTCGCATCGCCGTCACGAGGTGACTCGTCCGCGGGACGACGATCAGCTCCGCGCCCGGCACCTGCGACGAGAAGAGGCGCTCGTTGGCGCGCAGCTGGTCGTACTGCCCGTTGATGAACCACGTGGGCACATCGATCCGCCGGAGCGCGGCGAGCAGATCGAGCACCGACAGGCTGCGCAGCGCGACATCCTGCGCGTCGTAGGCGTACCCGCCCGCTCCGAAGTCCTGCCGGGTCTCGAGGGGGAGCGTGCGGTCGAGCACCCAGTCCGCGATGCCCTGGCCGCGGCGCGGCAGCCGGTCGAAGCCCCGGGCCAGTGCGCGGTAGGTCGCAAGGCCCACCCCGCGCGGCACGGCGGTGCAGGAGGCGGCGATGAACGCGTCGATCGGCGGGCGCGCCTGAGCCCCCGCGTAGGCGATCGACAGGAGACCCCCCATGGAGTGACCCACCAGCACCACGGGACCGCGCTCAGCGGCTGCGTGCACGGCGCGGTCGATCGTCGCGAAGGCCCCGTCGAGGGAGAACACCTCGGACATGCGCGTGCCGTGGCCCGGGAGGTCGACAGCGTGCGCCTCCACGCCGCGCGCCTCGAGATGGGCGACCTGCGAACGCCACATGGTCGCCGACGTGCGGATGCCGTGGACCATCACCACCTGGGTCGCCATGTGATCAGCCTATGAGAAGGGGCCCGCGACTCCTGGTCGCGGGCCCCTCGTTCAGGACACTCGGAGCAGCCTCAGAACACGACGCGCACGCGCACGGCGTTGCTGGTCGATCCGCTCGAGACGGTCGGGTCCTTCGGCACGAACACCGCGGTGTAGTGGTGCGTGCCGCGCGAGAGCTTGCCCAGGGTGAAGGCGGCGAGACCCCGTCGCACCGGGACCGTCGCGACCACAGTCGAGCCCTCGCGGAACTCCACGACGCCCTCGGGCGTGCCCTCGGCCTGGTCGACGGCGGCGATCAGCGTGGAGGGGAGCAGCCGGTTGAGGTGCACCGGCAGCAGCGCCACCAGCCGCGTGGTCGTGGCCTGCGGCTGGCTGGCCGCCTCCACCTCGATGGTGACCTGGACGACGGTGCCGGACGCCGGCGCCGTCAGCGTGAGCACCGCCGGGCCCGAGGGCAGATCGGCCGGAAGCTCGGCCGACACCGTGGCCGCGCCGCCGGTCACGACCGCCTCACCCAGCGAGGCGTCTCCCAGCGCGATCTCCAGCGACGTGTTCTCGGGGGCGCCGCGGCTGGTCATGTTCAGCCCGCTCACCTGGAAGGACACGCTCTCGCCGGCGGTCGCGGTCTCGGGCACGCCCGTCACCTGCACCGCCTGCTTGGCGAAGCTCGGCGACAGCGGCGAGCCGTCGGCGATGTAGTCCATCCAGGCCTCGTAGTCGAGCAGGCCGGTGTCGACGTAGTCCTCACCCTCGGTGAACACGCGGAAGTTGTCGCCTCCGGTGGCGAGGAAGGAGAACGTGCCGACCCGGTACTCGGCCGCCGGGTCGAGGGGCTGCCCGTCGACGGTGACCGACGTGATCCGCGAACCCGCCGGCGCCGAGGCGTCGTACGTGTACGAGACGTTGTCCGACAGTCCGAGCTGCAGGTACGGCCGCTGCGGCACGGTGCCGTCGGGGTTCGTCTGCCACTGCTGCTCGAGCATCGTCGTGAACTGCTCACCGGTCAGCGTCACGAGGGCCAGCGTGTTGTTGAACGGCAGGACCGCGTTCGCCTGCGAGAACGAGATCGTCCCGTCGGGCAGTCCCGCGACCGCTGTTGCGCCGAACTCCGCCTGCGTGTCCCACAGCTCCGCCCGCAGGCCGCCCGGGTTGGTGACGCCGATCTGAGCACCTTGGGGGAGAGCGGACAGCGTGTCTCGGAGCATCGTGGCGACGGTGTTGCCCAGCGCCGATTCCGAGGCTCGGTCGTCGCGCGTTCCCCCCGTCCACACTCCGTCGACGAAGGACCCGCCCGCGAAGGCGGTGGTGATGTCGGCCGAGACCTCGCCGATCGCGGTGTTCCCGATCTCGGCGGCGGCGGCGAGGGCCGCCTTCACGATCGCGTCGACCTCGGCCACCCGCGGGTACGTCGCGATGAGCTCGGCGGCCGGCGTCGACGTGCGCGGCACGAGACGCTCGGTGTGGGCCGTGACGGCGCCGTCGGCGTCGATCGACAGGACGATCTCCCCGATGTTCCCGCCGTAGGAGCCGGTCTGCACCACCGGTCGCGTGCGGTCGGTGCCGGGGATCGGCGCGGACCACGAGTACTCCTTGTGGGTGTGACCCGTGAAGATCGCGTCGACCTCCGCCGCGGTGTCGTTCACGAGCGCCGCGAAGGGTCCGCCGGCGGCGAGCTCCTCCTCGAGCGTGGCGCCGTCGGGCGTCCCCGCCCCGGCACCCTCGTGGTAGAGCGCGACGAGCACGTCGGCCTCGCCGTTGGCCGCGTCGCCGTCGCTCAGCTGCGCGGCGACGCGGTTGACCGCTTCGACCGGGTCGCCGAACTCCAGATCGGCGATGCCCGCCGGCGACACCAGCGAGGGCGTCTCCTCCGTCACCGCGCCGATGACGCCGACCGTGAGGCCATCGGCCTCGAGCAGCGCGTACTCCGGCAGCGCCGGCGTGGTGGTGCCGGCGAGGTAGACGTTCGCACCGAGCTGGGGATAGTCGGACGCATCGGTCACCCGACCCGAGAGGTCGGCCCAGCCGCGATCGAACTCGTGGTTGCCGACCGCGGTGGCCTGCAGGTCCAGAGCGTTCAGGACGTCGATCGTGGGCTGGTCCTGCGCGACCGACGAGGCGAACAGCGAGGCGCCGATGTTGTCGCCCGCCGACAGGAACACGGTCGGGCCGGTCGCCGCGTCGCGCAGCTGCTCCACGGTGCCGGCGAAGGCGACGGTATTGGCGTCGATCCGGCCGTGGAAGTCGTTGATCCCCAGGAGGGTGAGCTCGACGGGGGCCGCCTCGGCGTCCAGCCCCACGAGCACCGGGTCGTGGTCGCTCGAGCGGAACACGTCATCGGCGTAGAACTCGGTGCCGTGGGAGCGGAAGCGGCTGTACTCCAGCGCGACCGACTCTCCCGAGTTGATGTTCCAGATGTCGGCACCGGAGGCACGTCCGAGTGCCGCCTCGTTCAGGAGAACGTGGTCCAGCGAGCCGGACAGGCCCGAGAAGCTGTACGACGACGTCGCGACGTCGAAGTGCTGCTCGGCGTCGGTGTAGCCGGCGTCGTAGAGCACCTGCAGCGGGTCCTCCTGCCCGTACGAGTTGAAGTCGCCCGCGAGCGCGACGGCCTCGACATCGCCCTGGATCTCCTCGATCCAGTCCCGCAGAGCGGTCGCCTGGCGGACACGGGACTCGTTCGAGGAGCCCTGTCCGTCACCCGCGTCGACGTCACCGGGCCAGGGACCGGCGGAGCCCTTCGACTTGAAGTGGTTCACCACGAACAGGAACTCGGCGCCGCCGTCGACGGGAGCGAACACCTGGCCGATCGGCTCACGTGCGTTGCCGAAGGCCTCGCCGTCCGCGCTCTGGTCGCCCAGCGCGCGTGCCGCGCCCGAGGGGGTGACGGCTGCCGGCTGGTAGATGATCGCGTTGGTGATGACGTCCTGCTCAGAGGCGGGCGGGAGCTCGTCGGACGAGCCGACGAAGGCCCAGCGCTCCTCGCCCGCCGCGTCGTTCAGCGCGTCGACGAGGGTCGACGTCGCCTCGTCGGTCGCTTCGCCCAGTGCGGCGGAGTTCTCGATCTCCATGAGACCCACCACGTCGGCGTCGAGCGTGTTGATCGCGGCCACGAGCTTCGCCTGCTGGCGGGCGAGGTCGGCGGCATCCCACGCACCGCGCTGGTCGCATCCGTCGCGGACGGTCACCCCGTCGCCGAACCGGTCGGTGTAGGCGACGCACGAGGCGGAATCGGTGCCCAGCGTGGTGAAGTAGTTCAGCACGTTGAAGGACGCGATGGACAGGTCGCCGCCCACCGCCTCGGGGGCTGCGGTGCGGGGGTCCTCGAACGACACGCCGTCCGCACCGGAGCCGTCGGCGACCAGGGGCTCGGTGGGGTTCAGCTTCCACGTGTTGTTGCGGTAGTCGACGATCAGCGGCGCGGTGAAGGTCACCGACGCGCCGACGACGATCGGCTCTGCGAGAGAGACGTACGCGGGAGTCAGCGCGCTGTTGGCGGCGGAGAGGAAGTTCGTGCTGGCGCCGTCGTCGAGCGCGACCGCGCGTGCGGCGTTGTCCGCGGCCACGTCGGCGGCCTCGTCGCTCTCCGGGCGCGCGACGTCGGTGGGCTGGCGCAGCGGGGTCTCGCCCGCAGCGAGACCGACCTCGCCGTACTGGTTCGTCGCGTAGGTGTTGGTCACGGTGAACGCGCCCTGCGGGTCCACCAGCATCGACTCGAGCGCCTCGCGCTGCGCCGCGGTGCGCGGCCACGTCACCGTGGCGGGCGCGGGCGCCTCGGCGTCGGCGACGACGGTCGCCGCTCCCGCGCGCACGGTGAGCTCGGTCAGGCCGTTCCACTCCGAGACGACGCCCGTCACCTCGACGGTGTCGCCGAGAGCGACCTCGCCCACCGCGCCGGGCGCGTAGACGAAGACCGCGTCGGAGGCGGTGTGGCTGTCGAGATCGATCGCGCCGCCGGAGCCCGCCGTCTGGATCACGTAGCCCTCGAACCCGCCGGTGGGGTAGTGCGCGGTCACGACGCCCGTCGTCGTCACGGTCGCGCCGGCCAGCGGCGAGGCCTCGCCGGTTCCCTGGATGTCCGCGATGGCGACGACCTCCGGATCGGCCGTCGGCGTGGGCGTCGGAGTCGGAGTCGGAGTGGGGGTGGGTGTCGGGGTCGGGGTCGGGGTCGGCCCGTCGTCGGACAGGCCGGTCGGCGTGGGGGCCCCGGCAGTGAAGTCGGCGGCGTTGTCCGCGGTGTTCGTCGCGTCGGCGTCACGGGACACGCTCGTGGCGTTGGTCGTCGCCGGCGCCGCGGCGGATCCGGCGAAGTGCGTGGCGCCGCCCCAGCCGACCAGGTCGATCACCTGGTCCAGTCCGGAGATGCCGGTCGCACCGCTCAGCGCGGCGGCCTGGTCGACGAGCGCCACCTTGCCCTGCGAGCCGCTGAGCGCGAGCGAGCCCTCCACATCGGCGTCGACCGCGGGGAGGGTGCGGTCGGCGCCGAAGGCCTGGCCGACCAGCAGCCGCTCTCCCGCGGGGAGCGACACGTCGCCCAGAGCGGTGACCTGCCAGGTCGCGCCCGTCGCCGAGGCGTACTGCACGGTCCAGCCGCTGAGATCGACGGCTTCGCCGGAGACGTTGGCCAGCTCGATGAAGTCGCGGTTGTAGGCGCCGCCGGAGTTGCCCCCGCCGCCGTAGACCTCCGAGATGACCACCGGCGCCTCGGGGCTCACTGCCGCCGAAGCGGCCAGCGGGGCGACCGTGAGGCCGCCGACCACGAGTGCGGCCGCTGTCGTCGCGGCCACGGCCGACACTCTGCGGCGGTGCGGCAGAGGGCCTCCGGTGCGGGGGTGCGGGGTCAAGGGCGAACGGAACTCTGCTGCGTGCATGTCGTGTCGTCTCCGAGGCGGTCCGCGCGCGGCAGGGAGGATCGCGCAGGCTTCGGCCGCCGCATTGAGCATCCTGTGACCACACCCGCCGCGACAAGTGTCAGATCGGTTAACTCTTTCTCATGCGAAACCGCCCTGGCGTGTCCCGCGATGCGTCGGGTACCGTTCGCCGGGGCCGCATGCGCGGCAGGCGACGGGGCGGAGCGCGGCCACGTCGCCGGTAGACTTCACGGGACATGTCACCGCGCGCCCTCAAGCCCCTCGAGCCAGCTGCCACGCCGCCCGAGCTCATCCGCAACTTCTGCATCATCGCCCACATCGACCACGGCAAGTCCACGCTGGCCGATCGCATGCTGCAGATCACCGGCGTGGTCGCCGACCGCGACATGCGGGCGCAGTACCTCGACCGCATGGACATCGAGCGCGAGCGCGGCATCACGATCAAGTCGCAGGCCGTGCGCATGCCGTGGTCGAGCGGGGGAGAGACCTTCGCGCTCAACATGATCGACACGCCCGGGCACGTCGACTTCACCTACGAGGTCTCGCGCTCGCTCGCCGCCTGCGAGGGGGCGATCCTGCTGGTCGACGCCGCGCAGGGGATCGAGGCCCAGACCCTCGCCAACCTCTACCTCGCCCTCGAGAACGATCTGCAGATCATCCCCGTCCTCAACAAGATCGACCTCCCCGCGGCCGACCCCGAGAAGTACGCGGCCGAGCTCGCGAACCTCATCGGCGGCCGCCCCGAGGACGTCCTGCGGGTCAGCGGCAAGACCGGTCTCGGCGTCGAGGAGCTCCTCGACCGGATCGTCGAAGGCATCCCCGCACCCACCGGCGACGCCTCCGCGCCCGCCCGCGCGATGATCTTCGACTCGGTCTACGACTCCTACCGCGGCGTGGTCACCTACGTCCGCATGGTCGACGGCAAGCTCGAGCCGCGCGAGCGCATCCAGATGATGTCCACGCGCGCCACGCACGACCTCCTCGAGATCGGGGTGTCCAGCCCCGAGCCCGTGCCGACCAAGGGACTCGGCGTCGGCGAGGTCGGCTACCTCATCACCGGGGTGAAGGACGTCCGCCAGTCGAAGGTGGGCGACACCATCACCCACCACCGCAAGCCGGCGACCGAGGCACTGCCGGGCTACACGGACCCGAAGCCCATGGTCTTCAGCGGCATCTATCCGATCGACGGCAGCGACTACGCCGACCTGCGCGAGGCCCTCGACAAGCTCAAGCTGTCCGACGCCTCGCTCCAGTACGAGCCCGAGACCTCCGTGGCGCTGGGCTTCGGCTTCCGCTGCGGGTTCCTGGGCCTCCTGCACCTCGAGATCATCACCGAGCGGCTCTCCCGCGAGTTCGACCTCGACCTCATCACGACGGCCCCGTCGGTGACCTACGAGGTGATGACCGACACCGGCGAGACCGTCACGGTGACGAACCCGAGCGAGTACCCCGACGGCCGGGTGGCAGAGGTCTCCGAGCCCGTCGTCAAGGTCGGGATCCTCGCGCCCAAGGACTACGTCGGCACCGTCATGGAGCTGTGCCAGTCGCGACGAGGCACGCTGCTCGGCATGGACTACCTGAGCGAGGACCGCGTCGAGCTGCGCTACAACATGCCGCTCGGCGAGATCGTCTTCGACTTCTTCGACCACCTGAAGTCGCGCACCCAGGGATACGCGAGCCTGGACTACGAGCCGGCGGGCTCGCAGACCGCCGACCTCGTGAAGGTCGACATCCTGCTGCAGGGCGAGAAGGTCGACGCGTTCAGCTCCATCGTCCACCGCGACAAGGCCTACGCCTACGGGACGATGATGACCGAGAGACTGCGCAAGCTCATCCCGCGCCAGCAGTTCGAGGTGCCCATCCAGGCCGCCATCGGCGCGCGGATCATCGCCCGCGAGAACATCCGCGCCATCCGCAAGGACGTCCTCGCCAAGTGCTACGGCGGTGACATCACGCGCAAGCGCAAGCTGCTCGAGAAGCAGAAGGAGGGCAAGAAGCGCATGAAGATGGTCGGTCGCGTCGAGGTCCCGCAGGAGGCGTTCATCGCCGCCCTGTCCGGAGACGTCGAGGGCAAGGACAAGAAGTAGGCTGGTCGCCATGCGCCGCGGGAGCTTCCAAGACGGGACCGTCGACTACGCGGCCGTCGGTGCCACGCAGGCCGCCGACCTCATGGGCTATCCGCCCGAGAAGAGCGTCCCGGCCGAATCGAGCTGGCGGATCGGCAGCGGCGAAGCGCGCTTCACGTCGTCCGCCGACTCCCTGCTGTCGTGGGCCGCGCTGCGCGGCGCGGGGCTCGACATCACCGACGTGCGGCCCGCATCGGGGCCCATGTACTCGGGGGTCAGCTTCGATGCCGAGGGCACGCCGCTGGCTCCGAGCCGCCTCGAGGCGGACCAGCGCTTCGACGCGGACGGCACGCCCTACGTCGGCGCCGGGACGACGATCCGCGTTCACGGGCGCGTGAAGGGCCTCCGAGCCGACGCGCAGCTGCGGGTGATCTACGTGATCGAGGAGCCGCGTCGCGTGGGGTTCGGCCTGGGGACCGTCGACGGCTCCGTCGTCAGCGGGGAGGAGTCGTTCCTGCTCGAGTGGACCGACAGCGACGAGGTGTGGTTCACGGTGCGGGCGTTCGATCGGCCGGTCGCGGCGCTCTACCGTCTGGTGCCCGCGCTGGTGAAGCGTCGGCGTCGTGAGCTGTTCCAGGGCTACCTCCGCGCGTTGTCTCCGCTGTTCACCACGCCCGCCTGATGGGCTCCGCCCTTCCGCTCGGAGAGCCCGCACCGCTCGACGGTGCGCTTCCCGCCGACATCACGGTCTCGCCGGACACCGCCTTCGGCGTCTACCTCCACGTTCCCTTCTGCCGCGTGCGCTGCGGGTACTGCGACTTCAACACCTACACGGCGACCGAGCTGCGGGGCGCGCGCCAAGACGCCTACGCCGACGAGGTGCTCCGTGAGATCGATCTGTCGGCCGCGGTGCTCGCGGCGCGCGGACCGCTCCGGCCGGCCACCACGGTCTTCTTCGGCGGCGGCACCCCGACCCTCCTCCCCGGCGGCGACCTCGCGCGGATGCTCAACGGCGTGCGCACCCGCTTCGGGCTCGCCCCCGGCGCCGAGGTGACCGTCGAGGCGAACCCCGACACCGTGACGCCGGAGCTGGCGGTGCAGCTGCGCGACGCGGGCGTGACGCGTCTGTCGATCGGCATGCAGTCGTCCGTGCCGCACGTTCTGGCCGCGCTCGATCGCACGCACGACCCGGTCAACGTCCGCACCGCCGTGGAGGCGGCCCGCGGTGCCGGGCTCGACGTCAGCCTCGACCTCATCTACGGAGCCCCCGGGGAGAGCCTCGACGACTGGCGTCGGTCGCTGACGGCGGCGATCGCGCTCTCGCCCGACCACGTGTCCGCCTACGCGCTGATCATCGAGGAGGGCACCAAGCTCGAGCGCCAGATCCGCCGCGGCGAGGTGACCGCGCCCGACGACGACCTGCAGGCCGACATGTACGAGCTCGCCGACACTCTCCTCGGCGAGGCCGGCTACGCCTGGTACGAGGTGTCGAACTGGGCGCGCGACCCGTCGCAGCGCTCGCGCCACAACCTCGCGTACTGGCAGGGCGCGGACTGGTGGGGCTACGGTCCGGGGGCCCACAGCCACGTCGGCGGGCTGCGCTGGTGGAACGTCAAGCATCCGGCGGCCTACGCCCAGCGGCTCGCGTCGCACACCTCGCCCGCGGCGGGCCGGGAGCGCCCCGACGAGGCGGCGCGGCGTCTCGAGAGCGTGCTGCTGCGGTCGCGGATCTCCGAGGGACTGGCGGTGTCGGAGGTGAGCGGCCAGGGGCGCCGCGCGGTGGCGTCGCTCATCGCCGACGGGCTGATCGACGGAGCCGCGGCGGTGCACGGCCGCATCGTGCTGACGTTGCGCGGACGACTCCTCGCCGACGCCGTCGTGCGCGCCCTGACCGTCTGAGCGGTAGAATTGGCACTCAGCGAAGGCGAGTGCCAGCACCCGGACGGCGAGAGGAGTGACGATGGTTTCGGAACGCGGACTTCAAGTCCTCCGTGCGATCGTGCAGGACTACGTCGACACGAACGAGCCCGTCGGCAGCAAGTCCATCGTCGATCGGCACCAGTTCGGCGTCTCGGCGGCCACGATCCGCAACGACATGGCGCTGCTCGAGGACGAGGAGCTCATCACCGCGCCCCACACGTCGTCGGGGCGCGTGCCGACCGACAAGGGCTACCGCGTCTTCGTCGACCATCTCGCGGAGCTCCGGCCCCTCACCGGCGCGCAGCGCTCCGCCATCGCGTCGTTCCTCGACGGTCCGGTCGATCTCGACGACCTGCTGGTGCGCACCGTCCGCTCGCTCACGCAGCTGACCGGTCAAGTCGCCATCGTCCAGTACCCCTCGTTCGCGCGAGCGAACGTGTCCCACGTCGAGTTCGTCCACCTCGGCGCCTCGCGCGTGGTCGTGATCGTCGTCACCGACACCGGCCGCGTGTCGCAGCGCCTCGCCTTCCTGCGCGACGAGCTGTCCGAGTCCGACGTGACGCGGGTGAAGTCCGACATCGCCGCACTCGTGACCGGCAAGAGCGTGCGCGACGGGGCGCAGGCGGTGGCGGAGTTCCTCGCCGGCCCCGCCGCGGGCGACCGTCTCGACCAGGCGCTGCGGACCGTCGCGCTGATCGTGGCGGAGGAGCTCGAGGAGTTCCGCCAGGACAAGCTCGTGATGGCCGGCAGCGCGACCCTCGCCCGCAGGGAGTCGGATTTCCGCGGCAGCATCTACCCGCTGCTCGAGGCCATCGAGGAGCAGGTGACGCTGCTGCGGCTCATGGGGGAGATGGTCGCCGACGAGCACGGCCTCGCCGCGAGCATCGGCCGCGAGAACGAGCCCTTCGGTCTTCCCGAGGCATCGGTGATCGCCGGCGACTACGACGCCACGGGCACCCGGGCCCGCGTCGGCGTCCTCGGCCCGACCCGCATGGACTATCCCACCAATCTCGCGGCGGTCCGCGCCGTCGCGCATTATCTGAGCCGGCTGCTGGACGAGGACGACACGTCCCGCTGACGGATCCGGACGACCGCGCCCGCACGGGCAGGAAGGCGAAAGTGGCTGACCACTACGAGGTGCTCGGAGTGTCGCGAGAGGCGACGCCCGACGAGATCAAGAAGGCGTACCGCCGGCTGGCGCGCGAACTCCACCCCGACGTGAACCCCGGCGAGGACGCGTCGGAGCGATTCAAGCTCGTCACGCACGCCTACGACGTGCTGAGCGATCCGGAGCAGCGCCAGCGCTACGACCTGGGCGGCGACGGCAGCCCGTTCGGCGGGGGCGCCGGCGGGTTCGGCGGGTTCGGCGATGTCTTCGAGGCCTTCTTCGGAGGGGGCGGCAGCCGCGGCGGCCGGCCGCGGTCGCGCCGCGAACGCGGACAGGACGCGCTGGTGCGGGTGACCCTCGACCTCGGCGACGTCGTGTTCGGCGCCCACCGCGACGTCGAGGTGGACACCGCCGTACTGTGCGAGACCTGCCAGGGCTCCTGCTGCCAGCCGGGCACCCAGCCGGTCACCTGCGACATCTGCCACGGATCGGGCAACGTCCAGCGCACCGTGCGCAGCCTCCTCGGCAACGTCGTGACCTCCCAGCCCTGCACGACCTGCCAGGGTTACGGCACGACCATCCCGTACCCGTGCGGCACGTGCGCGGGTCAGGGACGCGTCCGCGCTCGTCGGACGGTCTCGGTCGACATCCCCGCCGGCGTGGAGACGGGGCTGCGGCTCCAGCTCCCCGGGTCGGGGGAGGTCGGCCCCGCCGGCGGCCCCAACGGCGACCTGTATCTCGAGGTCACCGTGACGCCGCACGAGGTGTTCAGCCGCGACGGCGACGACGTGCTCGCAACTCTCGAGGTCTCGATGCCCGACGCCATCCTCGGCACCGAGACGACCATCGAGGCGCTGGACGGACCGGTCGACCTCGAGATCCGCCCGGGCGTGCAGGCGGGCGACGTGCTGACCATCAAGGGCCGCGGGATCACGCCGCTGCGCGGCGGGCAGCGCGGCGACCTGCGGGTCGGAGTCCACGTGGTGACCCCGACGCGCCTGGATGCGAAGCAGCGTGCGCTCATCGAGGACTTCGCCAAGAAGACCAAGGCTCCCGCGCCGCGGCTCGCCGAGTTCCATCAGGGACTGTTCTCGAAGCTGCGCGACCGCTTCCGGAACGGCTGATCCGGTGGCGCTCCACTTCCTGCTCGACGACGGGCCGCTCACGGCCGAGGCGGGCGACCTCGTCGAGCTCGGCGGGGCGGAGGCGCATCACGCCGCGGCGGTGCGGCGGGTGCGCGCGGGCGAGGCGGTCACCCTCGGCGACGGCAAGGGCACGTGGCTGCGCGGCACCGTGGAATCGGTGGCGCCCAAGCTCGTCGCTGTCCGCGTCGACGAGCGCCGCGACGTCCCGGCGCCGGAGCGGGAGCTCGTGCTGGTCCAGGCACTGGCGAAGGGCGATCGCGACGAGCTCGCCGTCCAGGCGGCGACCGAGCTCGGGGTCGACGCGATCCTGCCGTGGCAGGCCTCGCGGAGCGTGTCCCGCTGGGACGCGGCCAAGTCGGCCAAGGGCGTCGCCCGGTGGCAGTCCATCGTGCGCGAGGCATCGAAGCAGGCGCACCGCGCGTGGGTGCCCGAGGTCGGCACGCCCGTCTCGACCGCGGAGGTGGCGGGGGAGCGCGGACTGGTGCTGGTGCTCGATCCCGCCGCGGCGGAGCCCCTGTCGCGGGTCGATGTCGGCGATGCCCGGCGCATCCTGCTCGTGGTGGGCCCGGAGGGCGGCATCGCCCCCGAGGAGCTCGCTGCTCTGGGCGCGGCCGGCGCCGTGCCGGTGCGGCTGGGCGAGACCGTGCTGCGGACCTCGACGGCCGGGCCTGCCGCCCTCGCCGTCCTCAGCGCCCGCGTCGGCCGCTGGTGACGCGCCCCCTCACCGCATGCCCCCGCGGATAGACTCGGGGACATGAGCGAACCCTCGATCTTCACGCGCATCCTGCAGGGCGAGATCCCTTCCGAGATCATCGCGGAGACCGAGAACGCCTTCGCGATCCGCGACATCGCACCGCAGGCCCCGGTGCACCTGCTCGTGATCCCCAAATCGCAGGACTACCGGAACGTCGTCGAGCTGGCCGCCGGCGACCCGGATCTGCTGTCGGAGCTGATCGGTCTGGCGAACACGCTCGCCGCCGAGCACGCCGACGGCGACTTCCGTCTGATCTTCAACACCGGCCCCGCCGCCGGTCAGACCGTCTTCCACGTGCACGCGCACGTGCTGGCCGGCGGTCTCGAGGAAGGGAGGCTCGGTGGCTGACGCCCCCGAACCCACCGTCGCGCACATCCACGCCGACGGCATCGCCATGGTGCAGCTCCTGGGACCCCAGGATCGCCTGCTCCGTGTCGTGGAACGCGAGCACCCGGACGTCGAAGTCCACGTCCGCGGCAACGAGATCACCCTCAGCGGCGACGCCTCCTCGGTCTCGGGGGCGCGGGCGCTCGTGGACGAGCTGATCGAGATGGCACGGGCCGGGCAGGGACTCGATCCCGCCGACGTCACGGCCTCGAGCCGCATCATCCGGGCCGACCCCGGCATGCGGCCCTCGGAGGTTCTCGGCGAGGCGATCCTGACCTCGCGCGGGCGGGTCATCCGCCCGAAGACCCTCGGTCAGAAGGCCTACGTCGACGCGATCGAGGAGAACACGATCGTCTTCGGCATCGGCCCCGCCGGCACCGGCAAGACCTACCTCGCCATGGCCAAGGCCGTGCAGGCGCTCCAGCGCAAGGAGGTCAGCCGCATCATCCTCAGCCGTCCGGCGATCGAGGCGGGCGAGCGGCTGGGCTTCCTCCCGGGCAGCCTCACCGACAAGATCGACCCCTACCTGCGACCGCTGTACGACGCGCTGAACGAGATGCTCGACCCCGAGCTCGTCCCGAAGCTGATGGCCTCGGGGACCATCGAGGTGGCGCCCCTCGCGTACATGCGCGGACGCACCCTCAACGACTCGTTCGTGGTGCTCGACGAGGCGCAGAACACGACGCCGGAGCAGATGAAGATGTTCCTCACGCGCCTCGGGTTCGGCACCCGGATGGTGGTCACCGGCGACATCACGCAGATCGACCTCCCGCAGGGCGCGTCCGGCCTGCGGCTCGTGACCCGAGTGCTGAAGGACATCGACGACATCCACTTCTCGTACCTGACCAGTGACGACGTCGTGCGCCACACGCTCGTCGGCCGCATCGTCGACGCCTACACCGAGTACGACGAGCAGCGGCTGTCGGCGCGTCGCGAGCGCGACGAGGCGAGCGAGTTCGCCAACCGCGCCGAGCGGCGACGCGCCCAGGATCCCCGCAGCGCCCGCGCCAAGGGGCCGCACGACCATCTCCCCAAGCGAGGACGATCATGACCATCGAGATCACCAACGAGTCGGGCGTCGACGTCGACGAGACGGTGCTCCTGCGGCTCACCGAGCAGAATCTCGCCGAGCTCCACGTGAGCCCCGATGCGGACGTGGCGATCCTGCTCGTCGACGAGGGCGCCATGGAGTCGCTCCACGTGCAGTGGATGGACGAGCCCGGGCCCACCGACGTGCTCAGCTTCCCGATGGACGAGCTGCGCCCCGGCACCGAGGAGCAGCCCACGCCCGCCGGCCTTCTCGGCGACATCGTCCTCTGCCCGCAGGTGGCCGAGACGCAGGCGCAGGCGGCCGGCCACTCGACCGTGGACGAGCTCATCCTGCTGACCACCCACGGCCTGCTGCACCTGCTCGGCTTCGACCACGCGGAGCCCGAGGAGGAGCGCGAGATGTTCGGGCTGCAGCGCGAGCTCATCGCCGCCTTCCAGGCGACCGAGCGCCGACGACGCGCATGACCGAGGCGCTGCTGCTGATCGCCGCCGTGCTGCTGGTGGCGCTGGGAGGCCTCATGGCGGCCCTCGACGCCGCGCTGGGCGTCACGTCGCGCGCGGATGTCGCCGAGCTGTCCCTGTCGGGGCGCAACCGCACCTCGCTGAGCAGGATCGCCGCCGACCCGGAGGCCCACGGCAACGCGGTCGTGTTCATCCGGATCCTCGCCGAAACGACCGCCGCCGTCCTCGTCATGGGGGCCTTCACCCTCCTCTTCGACAGCATCTGGTGGGCGATGCTCGCCGCGGCGCTGCTGATGACCGCCGTGTCGTTCGTCCTCGTCGGCGCGAGCCCGCGCAGCTATGGCCGTCAGCACGCGAAGGGTCTGCTCCGGGGCGGCGCGCCGATCATCCGCGGCGCCCGCATCCTGCTCGGCCCGCTGGCCCATCTGCTGGTGATCCTCGGCAACCGCGTGACCCCCGGCGTCTCCCGCGGCACGTCGTTCGCGTCCGAGGAGCAGCTGCTGAGCATGGTCGACGAGGCCGCCTCGCAGGATCTCATCGAAGAGGACGACCGCGAGCTCATCCACTCGGTCTTCGACTTCACGGACACGTTCGTCCGCGCCGTCATGGTGCCGCGCACCGACATGGTGACCATGAGCGGCACGGTGACCACCGACGAGGCGATGCGCCTCTTCCTGGACAAGGGCGTCTCCCGCATCCCCATCGCCGACGACGACGCCGACGACATCACCGGCGTGGTCTACCTGAAGGACCTCGTGCAGTTCGCCTACCGCGACGAGCGCGCCTGGCGCGACGCGCCCGTGAGCCGCATCGCGCGTCCCGCGGTCTTCGTGCCGGAGTCGATGAAGGCCGAGACCCTCCTGCAGCAGATGAAGAAGGACGCGGTCCACGTCTGCCTCGTCGTCGACGAGTACGGCGGAGTGGCGGGCCTGGTCACGCTCGAGGACCTCATCGAGGAGCTCGTCGGCGAGATCGCCGATGAGTACGACCCGCGCTCGAGCGAGGTCGTCGACCTCGGCGACGGTCGCTACCGGGTCAGCGCGCGGCTCGGCCTCGACGAGGTGGGGGAGCTGTTCGGGGTCGAGCTCGAGGACGAGGACGTCGATTCGATCGGCGGCCTGCTGGGCAAGCTGCTCGGCCGCGTCCCGCTGCCCGGCGCCACCGCCCAGCACGGCGGACTCCTGATCACCGGGGGGACCTCCCGCGGCCGCGGCCGCGGACTGGCGACGGTCTTCGTCGAGCGCATCGAGACGCCCGACGTCTCGCTCGGAACGCTCCGCACCGGTGCGATCGACGTCATCAAGGGGGATTCATGAACCAGCCCACGCCCTCCGCCCCGGATGGGTCGGGCCCCGACGCGGGCCTCCGCTCGGGCTTCGTCACCTTCGTCGGCCGCCCGAACGTCGGCAAGTCGACGCTGACCAACGCGCTCGTGGGCGAGAAGGTGGCGATCACCTCGGACAAGCCGCAGACCACCCGTCGCGCGATCCGCGGCATCCTCAACCGCCCGGGCGGGCAGATCGTCATCGTCGACACCCCGGGCATCCACAAGCCGCGCACCCTGCTCGGCCAGCGCCTCAACGACCTCGTCGAGCAGGTGCTCGGCGACGTCGACGTGATCGGGTTCCTGGTCCCCGCGACCGAGAAGGTCGGGCCCGGCGACCGCCGCATCGCCGCCTCGCTCGACGGCTATCCGCGTGCCAAGAAGATCGCGATCGTGACGAAGACCGACATCGCCGGCCGCGACCAGATCACCGAGCGGCTCCTGGAGGTCGACGGGCTGCGCGAGGACTGGTCCGCCGTGATCCCGCTGTCGTCGGTGACCGCCGACCAGCTCGACGTGCTGGCCGACGAGGTCCTCGCCCTGCTGCCCGCCGGCCCGCCCCTGTACCCCGACGACGTCGTCACCGACGAGTCCGTCGAGGACCGCATCGCGGAGATCATCCGCGAGGCGGCGCTGGAGGGCGTGCGCGACGAGCTCCCGCACTCGATCGCCGTCACCATCGAGGAGATCTCGCCGCGCGAGGACTCCGACATCACCGACGTCTACGCGAACGTGGTCGTGGAGCGCGACAGCCAGAAGGCCATCATCATCGGCCACAAGGGGTCGCGCCTGCGCGACGTGGGCGCCCGGGCGCGTGCCCAGATCGAGCCGCTGGTCGGCACGAGGGTGTTCCTGAAGCTGCACGTGCGCGTCGCCAAGGAGTGGCAGCGCGACCCGAAGCAGCTCGGTCGGCTGGGGTTCTGATGGCGCTGCAGTGGCGTGCGACGACCTGGGGCGGACCCGAGTCCTGGGAGCTCGCCGAGGTCGAGGTCCCGCCGCCCGCCTCCGGCGAGGTCACCATCCGCGTGCGCGCCGCCGGGATGAACCCTGCGGACTACAAGCACGTCGCGTCCGAGCGTCCCGGCGTGGTCCTGCCGGTCGCGATCGGGTACGAGGTGTCGGGGGAGCTGACCGCGATCGGGCCGGACACCGTCATCGGCTCGGGCCCGGCGTCGGTCGGCGATGAGGTGCTGGCGTTCCGCGTCCAGGGCGGCTACGCCACCGAGCTGACCGTGCCCGCCGAGAAGGTGTTCGCGAAGCCGGCCGACCTGAGCCATCCCGAGGCTGCGAACCTGCTCCTGGCCGGCACGACCGCCGCGGAGATGCTCGAGGTCACCGGCGTCGGGCGGGGCGAGACCGTCCTGCTGCACGGCGGATCCGGTGCGGTCGGGGTGGCGGTGCTGCAGCTGGCCGCACGGCGGGGAGCACGCGTCATCGCGACCGCGTCTCCGGCGTCGTTCGACCGGGTGCGCGCCTACGGCGGCGTGCCCGTCGCGTACGGCCCCGGACTCCGCGCACGCGTCGAGGACGCAGCCGGCGGTGCCCCCGTCGACGCCGCGCTCGACGCGGTCGGCACCGACGAGGCGCTCGAGGTGTCGCAGGAGCTCGTCGGAGACCGCGACCGGATCGTCACGATCGCCGCCGCGGATCGCGCGGACGAGCGCGGTATCCGCTGGATCGCCGGCTCCCTGCCCGCCAGCGCGGCGTACCGTGACGCCGTCCGCGCCGAGCTCATCGCCCTGGCCGGCGAGGGAGCCCTGATCGTGCCCGTCGCGGCGACGTATCCGCTCCGAGACATGCGCGAGGCGCTGCGCGTGCTCGCCGCCGGTCATCCCGGCGGCAAGCTCGCCCTGGTGCCCTAGCGATGCTCCCGCGGTGCCCTAGGGATGTTCCCGCGGTGCGCCAGGGATGTTCCCGCGATGCCCTAGGGGTGTCCCAGGGGTGCCCTAGCCGATCTCCCGCAGCGCGGAGCGGATGATGACGGTGTCCGCACCGAACTCGCCGTCAGCGGCGTCCTGCCAGGTGCCGTCATCCCACAGCACGTCGACGAACAGCCAGCCGTCCTGCGGATACGACGCGAAGTAGGCGTCGCCCAGGCGGTCCGGGAGCTCCTCCTGGATGGCGAGCAGGTCGTCCTCCGCACCCGCGCCGGGCTCGCCGCCCGTGGGGTCGGCGGGAGCCATCGGGTCGTAGAGCGCGAGCATGATCGGAGGCTGGGTGACCGTGAAGGACGTGCCGTCGTAGGTGCCCTGCACGGCGTAGCTGCCCCACTTCACGCCGCCGGTGGTCTCGAAGCCGTCGAGCCCCTCCCAGCTCCAGCCCACGAGGGGGATGCCCGCGCACTGCGGCGGGGCGGACTCCGCGACGGGCCCGAGGCACAGCTGCGCGCCGTCCTCACCGTCTCCGAGGACCATGCCCTGCCCGACGACCTCGCCGTCGGGGAGGCCGGGGGAGACCTCGCCCAGGCGCGGAGCGGCGTCGGCGGACGATGCCGGCGGCGCGGCGGAGGCACAGCCGGACAGGGCGAGACAGGTCACCGCGAAGGCGGCGACGGCGGTGGCGGCGAGGCGGCGACGGTTCATACCCCGACAGTGTCGCGCGGCACCCGACCGTCTCGAAGTTCTCCCTCCTCCGAAAGACGGGTGTATCGTGGCAGCATGCGCTTCGGTGGGCTCCTTCTTCTTAGCCGCCGCGACGAGACCTCGTAGCAGGGCCTCACTCGTCGCGGAGATCGTCGTCGGCCCGTTTTCCCACCGCGAAGAGAAGAAGCATCATGCAGAACCATCAGAAGCCCTCCGGCATGCCGACCGCGAAGTACCGGCCGTTCCACGAGCAGATCCGTGTCGAGCTGCCCGACCGCACCTGGCCGTCGCGCCGCATCGAGAAGGCGCCGCGCTGGTGCGCCGTCGACCTGCGCGACGGGAACCAGGCCCTCATCGATCCGATGAGCCCCGAACGCAAGCGGATCATGTTCGACCTGCTCGTGCAGATGGGCTACAAGGAGATCGAGGTCGGCTTCCCGAGCGCGAGCCAGACGGACTTCGACTTCGTCCGTCACCTCATCGAGGAGGACGTCATCCCCGATGACGTGACGATCCAGGTGCTCACGCAGGCGCGCGCGCACCTCATCGAGCGCACGTACGAGGCGATCGCAGGCGCCAAGCAGGCGATCGTGCACCTCTACAACTCCACGAGCGTGCTCCAGCGCGAGGTCGTCTTCCGCACCGACCGCCAGGGCATCATCGACATCGCGCTGGAGGGTGCGCGGCTGTGCCGCGAGTACGAGAAGCGCGTGCCCGGGACCGCCGTCTACTACGAGTACTCGCCCGAGTCGTACACGGGGACCGAACTGGAGTTCGCCGTCGACGTCTGCAACCAGGTGCTCGACGTGTTCGAGCCGACGCCGGAGCGCAAGGTCATCATCAACCTCCCGGCGACCGTCGAGATGGCCACGCCCAACGTCTACGCCGACTCTATCGAGTGGATGAGCCGTCACCTCAACCACCGCGAGAACGTGATCCTCTCGCTGCACCCCCACAACGACCGCGGCACGGCCATCGCCGCCGCCGAGCTCGGCTACCTCGCCGGTGCGGACCGCATCGAGGGGTGTCTGTTCGGCAACGGAGAGCGCACCGGCAACGTCGACCTCGTGGCCCTCGGCATCAACATGCTGACCCAGGGGATCGACCCCGAGATCGACTTCAGCGACATCGACCACGTCAAGCGCACCGCGGAGTACTGCAACCAGCTGCCGGTGCACGAGCGGAGCCCCTGGGCGGGCGACCTCGTCTTCACCGCGTTCAGCGGGTCGCACCAGGACGCGATCAAGAAGGGCTTCGAGGCCATGGCCGCTCGTGCGGCGGCGTCGGGCGTCTCGGTCGACGAGATCGAGTGGGCGGTGCCCTACCTGCCGATCGACCCGAAGGACCTGGGTCGGTCGTACGAGGCCGTCATCCGTGTCAACTCGCAGTCGGGCAAGGGAGGCGTCGCCTATCTGCTGAAGACCGACCACGCGCTCGATCTGCCCCGCAAGCTCCAGATCGAGTTCTCCGGGGTCGTCCAGGCGAAGACCGACGCCGAGGGCGGCGAGGTCTCCAGCGACCAGATCTGGGCGATCTTCACCGACGAGTACCTGCCGGCCGTCGTCACCGACGACAAGTGGGGCCGCTTCGAGCTGCTCTCCACCCGCACCCAGAGCGACATGTCCGGCGAGGTCACCCTCGACGTCACGCTGCGCGACGGCGACGAGCACATCGCGACCACGGGCGTCGGCAACGGGCCGGTCTCGGCCTTCCTCGAGGTCGTCCGCGCCCAGGGCTTCGACATCACGCTCTACGACTATGTGGAGCACACCCTCAGCGCCGGCGGCGACGCGCAGGCCGCGTCGTACGTGGAGCTGCAGGTCGACGGTGAGCGGCTGTGGGGCGTCGGCATCGACGGCGACATCTCCACCGCGAGCCTCAAGGCCATCGTGTCGGGCGTCAACCGTGCCATCCGCACCCGGGAGCGCTCCGGCGCGCTGGCCGGCGTCTCGGCCTGAGGCCGCCCCGCGCGGACGGCGTGCGAGAGCGCGTCAGCCGCGCGGGCGCGGTCCCGACGAGGTCCTCGTGGCACCCCGCCGGATCCTGGACAGTAGTCGTCGCTTCCGGCGCGCCGAGGCGACGAGAACTGTCAACGATCGCGTCGCGGCCCCGAACGGCGGGCAGTAGTCGTCGCCTCGCGGGCGCCGACGCGACCACGAGTGTCAACGACTCGGACTCCGTGCCGCCGTCGCGCCTCGCGAGCACGTCAGCGCGGGCGCGGCGCCGACGTGTCAGGGCTTGATGATCGGGATGGCGCTCGTCTCGAGGGCGACCTTGCGGCGGTGCAGCGCCCGCTGCTCGGGCAGCGAGATGTCGAAGATGACCGCGAGCAGCCGGATCACCGTGGTCACGGTCACGCAGGCCACGGCCGCCACCACGAGCGGTGCGCCCAGAGCGTGCACCACCGCCAGGACGACGCAGCCGGCGCCGGCGGCGACCGCGTACAGCGACCCGACGTGCATGATCGCGACGGGCAGCCCCATGAAGACGTCGCGGAGGATGCCGCCGCCGACCGCCGCGCACACGCCGACGAAGACCGCCGGCACCGGCGGAAGCCCGATGGCCAGCGCCTTGGCCGTGCCGAACGCGCCGAACAGCCCGATCACGAGAGCGTCAAGCGCGACGATCACGGCGTTGAGCCGCTGGAACACGTTGGCCAGGAGCATGCCCATGAGCGACGCCGCCGTCGCGGTGATCAGATACCAGTTGCTCTGCATCGTCGCGAGCTCGACGTTCAGGAGCAGGTCGCGGATGAGACCGCCGCCCATGCCCATCACGATGCCGATGATGGTCACGCCCAGGAGGTCGAGCCGCCGCTGGCCCAGGAACCCGGAGGCGAAGAGGGCGCCCTGCACGCCGCCCAGACCGACGGCGACGAGGTCTGCCCACAGGGGGATCACGAACAGCGGCTCTGTCACACGTCCATTGTCCCCGGTGGCGGGGATAATCGAGAAGTGACGGATGCACGACGGCGACGGGGGGACGGGCATGCCCACCTACCGCGATGAGGTTGTCGTCCTGCGCACCCACAAGCTGGGCGAGGCGGACCGGATCCTGACCCTCCTCAGCCGCCGGCACGGGAAGGTGCGGGCCGTCGCCAAGGGCGTGCGGCGCACATCCTCGCGCTTCGGTGCGCGGCTCGAACCCTTCATGGTGGCCGACGTCCAGCTCTACCAGGGCCGCACGCTCGACATCGTCCAGCAGGCATCGTCCATCGGCGCCTACGGCGCGGAGATCGCCGCGCATTACGACCGCTACACGGCGGCCCACGCGATGGTCGAGACGGCGGATCGGCTCAACGAGGCCGAGGCGACCGCGCAGCAGTACCTGCTGCTGGTCGGCGGCCTGCGGGCGCTGGCTCAGGGCGCGCACGCTCCGCGCTCGGTCCTGGACTCCTACCTCCTGCGCGCGATGGCGCTGTCGGGGTGGGCCCCCTCGCTGGGAGAGTGCGCCCGCTGCGGCACCGTGGGTCCGCAGGAATGGTTCGTGGCGCAGCTGGGCGGCACGGTGTGCGGCGACTGCGCCCCGGCCGGCTCGGCGCGGCTCCACCCCGAGACCGGGCAGCTGCTGCGCGCACTGATGTCGGGCGAGTGGGATGTCGTCGACGGGGCGACCGACGGTGCCACCGCGGCGGCCTCGGGACTGGTCGCCGCCTATGCGCAGTGGCATCTCGAGCGGGGGATCCGCTCGCTCTCGCATCTGGAGGCGCCCCGATGACCCCCAAGCCCTACACGCATCGTGATGCCGTCCCCTACCGTCCCCTGGACTGGACCGGCCTGACGCCCCCGTCGTTCCCGAAGGGCGGCGTCCCGCAGCACGTCGCGATCGTCATGGACGGCAACGGCCGCTGGGCCAACCGCCGGGGACTCACCCGCATCGAGGGCCACCGTGCGGGTGAGGAGGTGCTGCTCGACGTCGTGGCCGGCGCCGTCCAGGCAGGCGTGAAGCACCTGAGCGTCTACGCGTTCTCCACCGAGAACTGGAGCCGCTCTCCCGAAGAGGTGCGCTTCCTCATGGGGTACAACCGCGACGTCCTCCATCGCCGTCGCGACCAGCTTAACGAGTGGGGCGTCCGCGTCCGGTGGGCCGGTCGCAAGCCGCGGCTGTGGGGCTCGGTCATCAAGGAGCTGCAGTTCGCGGAGCAGCTGACCGCTTCCAACGACGTGCTCACCCTCACGATGTGCATCAACTACGGGGGCCGGGTCGAGCTCGTCGACGCCATGCGCGCGATCGGCGACGACATCGCCGCCGGGCGGCTGCGTCCGGGCGCGATCACCGAGAAGACGATCCGGCGCCACCTGTACGTGCCCGACATGCCCGACGTCGACCTGTTCATCCGCTCCTCGGGGGAGCAGCGCACGTCGAACTTCCTGCTGTGGGAATCCGCGTACGCCGAGATGGTCTTCCTCGATCGCCTGTGGCCCGACTTCTCGCGCACGGACCTGTGGGACGCCATCGCTCTCTACCTGTCGCGCGATCGCCGCTTCGGCGGCGCGGTCGACGCTCCGAGCGCAGGGCGAGATATCCCCGAAGGGGAATAGACCCGGATCGTTCCGGTGTTGCGTCTGGTGTGACGGAAACCATCAAGATCGACGTGTGGAGCGACATCGCCTGCCCGTGGTGCTACATCGGCAAGCGCAACCTGGAGTCGGGTCTCGCCGCGACGAGCTCCGACGCAGACGCCCCCCGCGTGGAGGTCGTCTACCACTCCTTCGAGCTGTCGCCCGACACCCCGGTGGACTTCGAGGGCGACATCGCCGACTTCCTCGCGCAGCACAAGGGGATCTCCCGCGAGCAGGCGTCGCAGATGCACGAGCACGTCACCGGCATCGCTGCCGACGCCGGCCTCGAGTACCGTTTCGACCTGCTGCAGCACACCAACACCGTCAAGGCGCACGAGCTGCTCCACTTCGCGAAGGCGCACGGCCGCCAGCACGACGTGGCGGAGCGGCTGATGTCCGCCTACTTCACCGAGGGTCGCCACGTCGGCCGGATCGACGACCTCGTGACGATCGCGGTCGAGGCAGGGCTCGACGGCGACGCGGCGCGCGCGGCGCTGGAGTCGGCGGAGTTCCTCGACGACGTCCGTGCCGACCAGGCACAGGCCGTCGCGTACGGCATCCAGGGGGTGCCGTTCTTCGTCATCGACGGCAAGTACGGCGTCTCCGGCGCCCAGCCGGCCGAGGCGTTCTCGCAGATCCTCCGGCAGGTCTGGTCCGAGCGCGCTCCCGCAGCCTGACGATCGGCGTCAGCGGGGGAGATTCGCCTCGATCGTCGAGACGATCTCTGGAGCGTCGGGCTTGGTCTGCGGGCGGAAGCGGTGAACCTCACCCTCCGGCGTGACCAGGAACTTCTCGAAGTTCCACATCACGGGACCCTTCGCGCCCTCGGCGTTGCGCGCCTTCTTGAGCGCCTTGTACAGCGGCGCGGCATGAGAGCCGTTCACGCGGATCTTGTCCATGATCGGGAAGCTCACGCCCCACGTGACCGCGCAGTAGTCGAGGATCTCGTCCATCGAGCCCGGCTCCTGCCCCATGAACTGGTTGCACGGGAAGCCCACGACCTGGAGGCCCCGGTCGCCGTAGGTCCGCTGGAGCTCCTCGAGCTGCTCGTACTGCGGTGTGAGGCCGCACTTCGAGGCGACGTTCACGATCAGCACCGGTCCGTCACCGTACTCGGCCAGGGTCTTCTCGGACCCGTCGGCGGCGCGGAAGGCGATCGTGCGGATGTCCACAGTCGACGTCTCGGTCATGCTCTCCACGATAAGCCCGCGCCTGCCGCCGAAGGGTCGCACGTGTCTGGGAGAATGGACAGGATGTCTTCCACTCTCGCTCCCGCCCCGGCTCTGCGCATCGGCCCGATCGCGCTCGACGCGCCGGTCGTGCTCGCACCCATGGCGGGCATCACGAACACCGCGTTCCGCCGCCTCTGCCGCGAGTACGGAGCCGGCCTCTACGTGAGCGAGATGATCACGACGCGCGCACTGGTCGAGCGGAACGCCACCACGATGCGCCTCATCACGCACCACGAGTCCGAGAAGCCGCGGTCGATCCAGCTCTACGGCGTCGATCCGGCCACCACCGAGGCCGCTGTCCGCCTGCTCGTGGAGGAGGACCGCGCCGACCACATCGATCTCAACTTCGGCTGCCCCGTGCCGAAGGTCACCCGCAAGGGCGGGGGAGCGGCTCTGCCGTGGAAGCTCGGCCTGTTCCGCGACATCGTGACCCGTGCGGCGCGAGCCGCCGGCGACGTGCCCCTCACGGTGAAGATGCGCAAGGGCATCGACGGCGACCACCTCACCTACCTCGACGCCGGCCGCATCGCGGAGGACGCGGGCGTGGCCGCCGTCGCGCTGCATGCGCGCACCGCCGCCGAGTTCTACTCGGGCACCGCGGACTGGGAGGCGATCGCGCGCCTCAAGCAGGCGGTCACCTCCGTGCCCGTGCTCGGCAACGGCGACATCTGGTCCGCCGACGACGCCGTGCGGATGATGGCCGAGACCGGCTGCGACGGCGTCGTCGTCGGGCGCGGCTGCCTCGGCCGGCCGTGGCTGTTCGGCGACCTCGCTCGTGCCCTGGGCGGCCCGTCGGCCGCCGCGGGAGACCCCGTCGACGCGACGCTCGGCTTCGTCGCCCGCGCCTTCCGGCGCCATGCCGAGCTGCTCGTCGAATTCTTCGACGACGAGGGGCGCGGATGCCGCGACATCCGCAAGCACGTCGCCTGGTACTTCAAGGGCTATCCGGTGGGCGGTGAGACGCGGGCGATGCTAGCGACCGCGTCCAGCCTTGCGGAGATCGACGAGATCCTGGCCACCCTCGACCCGAGTGCGCCTTACCCCGGTCAGGCCGCGGAGGGCCAGCGCGGCCGCGCCGGCACGCCCAAGCGTCCGGCCCTGCCGGACCGGTGGCTCGAGTCGCGCGACCTCGACGCCGCCGAGACGACTGCCATCGCCGATGCGGAGCTCGACCACAGTGGCGGCTGACGCCGGTGCCGGCCTCGGGACCAGCGTCGGCGTCGCGCCCGGTCGCCCGTCCGGCTACACCGATCACGACGCCGAGCGCTTCCATCCCGAGACGCATCGCTCGCGCCGCGACAGCTTCGCACGGGACCGCGCGCGCGTGCTCCACTCCGCAGCGCTGCGGCGCCTGGCGTCCAAGACGCAGGTGCTGAGCCCTGCGAGTCCCGCCGATTTCGCCCGGAACCGCCTCACGCACTCGCTCGAGGTCGCCCAGGTGGGCCGGGAGCTCGCGATCGCCCTCGAGCTGTCGCCCGACGTCGTCGACACCGCCTGCCTGAGCCACGACATCGGTCACCCCCCGTTCGGGCACAACGGCGAGCGGGCGCTGAACGAGTGGGCCGCCGATATCGGAGGGTTCGAGGGGAACGCGCAGACGCTGCGCATCCTCAGCCGGCTGGAGCCCAAGGTGCTCGGCGACGACGGCACGAGCTTCGGGCTGAACCTCACGCGCGCGAGCCTCGACGCGGCCTGCAAGTACCCGTGGACGGCGGCGCACGCGGTTCCCGACCCGGGCGGGCGTCAGAAGTTCGGCGTCTATCCCGAGGACGAGGCCGTCTTCCACTGGATGCGCGAGGAGGCCCCCGGCCGTGCCCGCTGCATCGAAGCCGAGGTCATGGACCTCTCCGACGACATCGCGTACTCGGTGCACGACCTCGAGGACGCGATCCTCAACGGCTACCTCGATCCGCGCAGGCTGGCGGACAGCCGCGAGCGCGAAGCGCTGCTCACCTCCATCCAGTCCTGGGTGGGCTACGGCTTCACGCGCGACGAGCTCGCCGACGGCCTCTACCGCCTGACCCAGCTTCCCGAATGGCTCACCGAGTACGACGGGTCGCGCGCCGCCCTCGCCGGACTGAAGAACCTCACCTCCGACCTCATCGGCCGCTTCGCGCGCGCGGCCACCGCCGCCACGCGCGAGCACTTCGAGGCGCCCGTCCTCACTCGCTACCGGGGGCGGGTCATCGTCCCTCGGGTGATCGAGGTCGAGATGGCCGTGCTCAAGGGCGTCCTCGGCGCCTTCGTCGTCTCGATCGACGGGCGCAAGGGCCTCTACAAGGAGCAGCGCCGCGTCCTCAAGCGCCTCGCCACGGCGCTGTGGGAGCGGCCCGAGCATCTCGACCGCCTGCACGCCGAGGAGTTCGCTCATGCGCCGTCGGACGATGAGCGACGTCGGGTCGTCGTCGACCAGGTGGCCACGCTCACCGACCGCTTCGCGATCGAATGGCATTCGCGGCTGATCGGACCCGTCGATCTGCGGGAGCTCGGCCTGTGGTCTTCGGACGGCCGCGCCACCGCGGCGCACGGCTTCGCCCTGCCCGAGCCGATCGAGGGTCTCTGATGGCGCGCATCCGGCAGGCCGACGTCGACGAGGTCAAGGCACGCACGAACATCGCCGACATCATCGGCGAGCGGGTGGCGCTGAAGTCGGCCGGCGTGGGGTCGCTGAAGGGGCTGTGCCCGTTCCACGACGAGAAGAGCCCGAGCTTCAACGTCCGCCCGCAGGTCGGCTACTACCACTGCTTCGGCTGCGGGGAGTCCGGCGACGTGTACTCGTTCCTGCGCGCGATGGACCACCTGACGTTCACGGAGGCGGTCGAGAAGCTCGCGGCTCGCATCGGCTTCTCGCTCCACTACGAAGACGGCGGCGCGGCTCCCGAAACGAGCGGACGTACGCGGCTCTACGCGGCCAACACGGCGGCTGCCGAGTGGTTCCGCGGACAGCTTGCGAGCCCCGAAGCCGACGCCGGGCGCCGCTTCCTCGGGGAGCGCGGTTTCGACGCGGGCGCCGCCGCCCACTTCGGCATCGGCTACGCCCCGAAAGGCTGGAATTCGCTGCGCGACGCGCTGCGGTCGCAGGGCTTCTCCGACGAGGAGCTCTCGGCGGCGGGACTGGTCTCGCAGGGCCAGCGCGGCGTGTACGACCGGTTCCGCGGCCGGGTGGTCTGGCCGATCCGCGACATCACGGGACAGACGATCGGCTTCGGCGCCCGCCGCCTGTACGACGACGACCAGGGGCCGAAGTACCTGAACACCCCCGAGACCCTGATCTACAAGAAGGCGCAGGTCCTCTACGGGATGGATCTCGCGAAGAAGTCGATCGCGCGCGACCACCGGGTGGTCGTGGTCGAGGGCTACACCGATGTGATGGCGTGCCACCTCGCCGGCGTCACGAGCGCGATCGCCACCTGCGGCACGGCGTTCGGCTCCGATCACATGGGCGTGGTGGGACGCGTCGTCGGGAACGATTCCGCGGGCGAGATCATCTTCACCTTCGACCCCGACGCAGCGGGGCAGAAGGCCGCGGTCCGCGCGTTCGCCGAGGCACGCGGATCGGCTCTCCGCAGCTACGTGGCCGTCGGACCGGAGGGCCTGGACCCGTGCGACCTGCGCCTGCAGCGCGGCGACGGGGCCGTCCGCTCCATGGTCGAGCTGAAGTCGCCGCTGTTCGAGTTCGTCATCGATCGCCGCATCGCCGATCATGACCTCGGCTCCGTCGAGGGACGCGTCGCCGCGTTGCGATCGGCCGCGCCGATCGTCGCGGACATCCGCGACGCGGGCATCCGCAGCCGGTACGAGCACCTTCTCTCGAAGCGCCTCGGCGAGGAGCTGGGGGAGGTGCACCGGGCGGTGCAGCGCGCGGCGGCGCGTGCGCGCGAACGCGATGCGGCTGCCACGACGCCTCAGGCGGCCGCCGATCCCGCCCCCGACGCCACTCCCGTCGCCCGCGTCACCATCGCCTCGCTGCCGCGCACCGCCGACACCGCGATCGAACGCGACGCACTGATGGGGATCCTCCAGTACGGACACGTCCTCGACGCCGCCGAGGTCGACGCCGCCCTCGCGCTGCCGATGCACCATCCGGCGCTCGACGCAGTGCGACAGACGATCGCCGCGCAACCCGATCGCACCCGGGTCGGGTGGGCGTCGACCGCGGCCGAGGCGGTGCGCGAGCCCTTCCGCTCGCTCGCGGTCGAGCTGCTGACCGCCGCCTTCCCGGCGCTCACCGAGGCCGAGGCGTCCGCATCGGCGCTCGCGCTGTGCCGACGTCTGCGCGTGCGCGCGATCGATGCCCAGAAGCGCGAGCTGCTCGGCGCGATCCAGCGCGTGGCGCCCGACTCGGCAGAGGGGCGCGCGGTCCGGGTGTCACTGCGCGAACTGGATGTCCGCCGACGCGAACTCTCCGAGTTGTCCTGAGCCCCACCGAGGGAACTCCGCTGTCGCTCGACGGCCGCGTCGGGCAGGATGAAGCCATGCCACGCCGCACCAGTACCGACGCTGCGATCCGTGCGAGCGATCTCTCCATCGCGCGCGGCGGCGACGCCGGCAGGGTCGTGGACGGCGTGAGCTTCGAGGTCGCACGCGGGGCGGCGCTGGCGGTCATGGGTCCGACCGGTGCGGGGAAGTCCAGCCTGGCGGCGGTCATCGCCGGCAGCGACGACGCGTCGCTCAGCATCGTCGGCGGCACCGCGGAGGTCGACGGCCTTCCCGTCCGCAAGGGGGGCCGGACACTGCGCATGCGGCGCTACGTCACGGGCTACCTGCCCCAGGGCGCCGGCGCCGAGCTGCCGGCGCGGCTGACTGTCGCGGAGGTGATCGGAGCCCCGATCACCTCACGGGATCGACGGGTGAACCAGCGCGCCCTCGCGGTGCGCGTCGCGAGCCTGCTCGATGAACTCCAGCTGCCGCTCGGCGCGGCCGCGAAGTACCCGTACGAACTGAGCGCGGGCATGCGCCAGCGCGTCGCGCTCGCCCAGGCTCTCGTGCTGGACCCACAGGTCTTCGTCGGCGATGCTCCGTACGCGAACCTCGATCCGGAGGTGCGGCGTGCGGCGCGGGACGCCCTGCAGCGGCGGCGCGAGGAGGACGGGATGGCGCTCCTCCTGGTCACCAACGACCCCGAGGCGATCGCCGAGCTCGACGCCGACGTGCTCGTCCTCCGGGGAGGTCACACGGTCGCCTACGGGCACGGGACGGCGGACCTGCTCTGGACGCCCGACGGCGGCACGCCGATCGCGTCCTGAGTTCACGAGCACCCCTCCGGCTTTGCTACGATAGTCGGGTTGCCCACCGCGAGGCGGGCTGATCCTCGGTAGCTCAATTGGCAGAGCAATCGGCTGTTAACCGATAGGTTCTTGGTTCGAGTCCAAGCCGGGGAGCGCAACGGCTCCGGGCTCCACCCCGGAGCCGTTCTTCTTTCCCCGGGCCGGCGCTCAGGCGTCGAGGTCGTCGATGCCCGGCGTCCAGGACGCGCCCGGACGCCCCCACCCGCGCTTGCGGGCGATCTTCTGCACGGTCTTCCAGTCGGAGTCGTCGAGCCGATCGATGTAGAGGACACCGTCCAGGTGGTCGAACTCGTGCTGCATGATCCGCGCACGCCAGCCGTCGACCTCGATCCGCACGGGCTCGCCGTCGAGGTCCGTGCCGGTGACGAGCACCTCGTCGGACCGGCGGAGGGCGAAGCGCTCGCCCGGGAACGACAGGCACCCCTCGGACTCGTCGTCGGGGTCCGGCGCACCGGGCTCCAGAGGACGCATCCACAGTTCTGGGTTGACGATGACGCCGCGCCACGGGGCGCCGTCGTCGTCCTGGTACGAGTACGTGTAGATCCGCAGGCCCACACCCACCTGCGGCGCCGCGAGGCCGACGCCGGGCGCCGCGTCCATCGTCTCGAACATGTCCTCGACGAGCTGCCGGATCTCGTCGGTGACCTCCGAGACGGGAGCAGCAGGAGCGTGCAGGACGGGGTCACCCATGATGCGGATCGGAAGAACAGCCACGTCCTGAGCCTATCGATCGACACCTGCCGTTAGTGTCGAGGGGTGTGGATTGCGGAACTCGCGCTCGATGAGCTGACCGACGAACTCGTCGGCGTCTTCCGCGACCCGGCCATCCTCATCGGCATCCCGCTCGCGCTCCTCGGCGCCGTGTTCATGTCCTTCGGTGCGCAGTACCAGCACCGCGGGGTGCAGAAGGTCGAGCGGCTCACGCAGACCTCGGGCGGCTCCGGCCTGACCGGTGGGCAGCTGCTGAACCTGCTGCGCCGGCCCTCGTGGGTCGTCGGCACGCTCATGCTGGGACTCGCGATCGTGTTCCAGTTGTCGGCGCTGTCGTTCGCGCCGCTCATCCTGGTCCAGCCGGTCGGTGCGATCTCTCTGGTCATCACGACGCTGCTGAACGCGCGGATCTCCGGACACAAGCCCACCGGCCGCTCCATCTCCGCCATCACGATGTGTGTCGGCGGCATCTTCATCTTCGTGACGATCGCGGCGCTCTACGCGACCGAGACCCCCGTGTCCGACCAGCAGCTCATCACCATCCTGCTGATCCTCGCCGGGGTCATGATCGTGCTGGCCGGCCTCTGGATCTGGCTCCGCTCGCGCATGCGCGCGCTGTTCTACATCGTGGCCGCGGGAATCGTCTACGGCTTCGTCGCCACCCTCGCCAAGGTCGTCATCAGCCGGATCCAGAACGGCGACTTCGAATGGCTCACGGTCGTGTGCATCGTCGCGCTGCTGGCCGGCACCGGCATCGGCGCCTACTTCGTGCAGACCGCGTACGCCTCGGGCCCGCCCGACCTCGTCATCGCCGGGCTCACCGTCATCGATCCCATGGTCGCGATCGTGATCGGCCTCGCCGTGCTGGGGGAGGCGGCCAACGCCCCCGTGGGGGCCTATATCGGCTTCGCCGCAGCCGGCGGTCTCGCGATGGTCGGGGTCTTCCAGCTGGCGCGGCATCACCCCGAGGTCGTGAGCCACAGTCAGGAGATCCCCATCTCGCGCGGCAGCACCGGAGAGCCCGTCGACGACGCCGGCGCACCGAAGACGCGCTCCGTCCGACTGACCGAGACGGTGTCGAAGGTGTGGCCCGACCCTCCGGTCGACGACGAGAAGGATCTCGGCAAGCGCCACTAGGCTCGGAGGAGTCCGGTGCACGCCGGACGCGGGGCGGTGGCCAAGCTGGTCAAGGCAGCGGGCTCATAACCCGACGATCGTGGGTTCAAGTCCCACCCGCCCTACTCGGTTCGAGCCCCGGGAATGACACGGTTGTGATTCGCCGGTCGTTTCCGTCATAATGAGGCCATAACCGCATAACCGCCGCACATCGGCTCACACCGTTCAGGTCGTAGGGGAAGACGTACCTGACGAAACGGAGAGAACGATGGCGACACCTCAAGCGCGTGGAGTGATCTACATTCACTCCGCGCCACGTGCGTTGTGCCCCCACCTCGAGTGGGCTGTCGGGCGCGCCCTCGGGCACGCCGTCAACTTCGACTGGGCCGACCAGCCGGTGCTGTCCGGCAGTCGTCGCGCCGAGTTCTACTGGGAGGGCGCTGCCGGTACCGGCGCCGCCCTTGCAACTGCGATCCGCGGGTGGGAGCACCTGCGGTTCGAAGTCACCGAGGACCCGACGCCGCGCAGCGACGGCGGCCGGTGGCTGCACACCCCTGGACTCGGCATCCACTTCGCACAGACCGACACCGCCGGCAACGTCGTGATCGGCGAGGACCGCATCCGCTACGCGATGGAGATCGCCGCCGGCGATGCCTTCGAGCTCCAGCGCGAGCTCGACATCGCTCTCGGCGCTGCGTGGGACGAGGAGCTCGAGCCCTTCCGCCACGCGAGCGACGACGCACCGGTCGTCTGGCTCCACAAGGTCGGCTGAGACGGTCCTGCGCGACCCGACACTGTCAGTTCGAACCTCCACAACTCCACAGCCCGGCGGCGCGGGCGCGTCAGTACCGGCCTCGGATGGCTTCCCGGGGAACGGGAACGCGTGCCGGCCGCCCACCCGAAAAGAAGGACGCCCTCCGCTTGGCTTCGCGGAGGGCGTCCTTTCGTGGTGCGGACTGTTACACCGACTCGATGGCCACGACGGCGTTGTGACCGCCGAAGCCGAAGGAGTTGCTGATGGCGAGCTGATCGCCCGCGCCGAGCGGGGTCGGCTCGCCGGACAGCCGGAACGGCACGGCCGGGTCCTGCTCGGTGATGTTGATCGTCGGCGGCGCGACGCGGTCCCGCAGGGCGAGGACCGTGAAGATCGCCTCCAGTGCTCCGGTCCCGCCGAGGAGGTGACCCGTGGAGGCCTTCGTCGCGGAGACCGGGATGTCGTCGATGCGGTCGCCGAACACGCTCTTCAGCGCGACGTACTCGTTCGGGTCGCCCACCGGGGTCGAGGTCGCGTGGGCGTTGATGTGCGTGACCTCGTCGACGGACCGGCCCGCAGCCTCCAGCGCGAGGTGGACCGCACGGGAGGCGCCGGCGCCCTCCGGGTCGTTCGCGGTGATGTGGTACGAATCGGCGGTCACGCCACCGCCGACGATCGCGGCGTAGATCTTCGCCCCGCGCGCCTTGGCGTGCTCTTCGGTCTCGAGGATCAGGACGCCCGCGCCCTCGCCCATGACGAAGCCGTCACGGTCGATGCTGCCGGGGCGCGACGCCGTCTCGGGGGAGTCGTTGCGGCGCGACAGCGCCTGCATCGACGCGAACGACGAGATGGTGATGGGATGGATGACCGACTCGGTGCCGCCGGCGATCACGACGTCGGCGAGTCCGGCGCGCAGGTGCTCCACGGCGTTGACGAGCGACTCCGTGCTCGACGCGCACGCGCTGGCGACCGTGCGCGCATAGGCGCGGGCTCCGAAGTGCAGCGAGAGGTTTCCCGCTGCCGCGTTCGGCATGAGCATCGGCACCGTCATGGGGAGCACGCGACGCGGCCCCTTCTCGCGCAGCGTGTCCCAGGCGTCCAGGAGCGTCCAGAGGCCGCCGATCCCGGTCGCGAAGTCCACGCCGAGCCGCTCGGGCTCCACCTCGGGCTCGCCGGCGTCGGCCCAGGCCTCCAGCGCCGCGACCAGCGCGAACTGCGAGGACGGGTCGAGGCGCTTGGCCACGGGGCGCTCGAGGACGGTGTCGGGCCGCACCTTGGCCTGCGCCGCGAAGGTCACCGGCAGCTGGTACTTCTCGACCCAGTCGTACTCGAGGGTACGGGTGCCGGATGCCCCGGACAGCAGGGCCTCCCAGCTCTCGGGGGCGGTGGCACCGATCGGGCTGGACGCGCCGATACCGGTGACGACGATGCGCTGATTGCTCATGTGTTCCTCGTGATGCTGCGGTGGGGGCTCAGAGCGGGTCGCTCGCGCCCCCACCGCGGGCGGTGCAGGTCAGGCCTGGTTCGACGTGATGAAGGTCACGGCGTCGCCGACGGTCTTGAGGTTCTTGACCTCTTCGTCGGGAATGGTGACGCCGAACTTCTCCTCGGCGTTGACGACGATCGTCATCATCGAGATGGAGTCGATGTCGAGGTCGTCGGTGAAGGACTTCTCGAGGGCGACCTCATCGGCCGAGATTCCGGTCTCGTCGGTGATGAGCTCGGCGAGCCCGGCGAGGACCTCGTCGTTGCTGAATGCCATGGGTTTTCTCCTTGTTATCCGGTGGGTCGGGCCCGACGGGCCGCTAGTCAGTCTAGGTGCGAGGGGGTCGCCGTCACGGGAGCACGACGACCTGTGCGCCGAACACGAGCCCCGCGCCGAAGCCGATCTGGAGGGCGAGTCCGCCCGACAGCTCGGGGTGCTCTTCGAGCAGCCGGTGGGTGGCCAGCGGGATGGACGCGGCCGACGTGTTGCCGGTCGTCTCGATGTCGCGGCCGATGGCCACCGTGTCGGGAAGGCCGAGCTGCTTGGCGAACTCGTCGATGATGCGCATGTTGGCCTGGTGCGGCACGAAGGCGGCGAGGTCGGCCGGGGTGATGCCCGCCTCCTCGATCGCGCGGCGAGCGACCTTGACCATCTCCCACACCGCCCAGCGGAACACCGTGGGCCCCTCCTGACGGAGCGTCGGCCACGGCGCGGCGCCGTCACGGAAGTCCGTGAGGGTGTGGTTCATTCCGACGGCCTCGTGCTTGGATCCGTCGGAACCCCACACCGTGGGGCCGATGCCCGGGAAGTCGCTCGGGCCGACGATGACGGCGCCCGCGCCGTCGCCCAGGAGGAACGAGATGGACCGGTCGGTGGGGTCGACGATGTCGCTGAGCTTCTCGGTGCCCACGACTGCGACGTAGGTGGCGGCACCGGCGCGGATGAGGGCGTCGGCCTGCGTCACCCCGTAGGCGAACCCGGCGCAGGCGGCGTTGACGTCGTAGGCCGCTGCGGGATTGGCCCCGACGCGGTCGGCGACGATCGCCGACACCGAGGGCGTCTGCTTCGGGTTGGAGATCGTGGAGACGATCACCGCGTCGACCTGCTGCGGATCGATCCCCGCGCGCTGAATGGCCTCGGCGACGGCGTCGGTGGCCAGATCGATCGCCGTCGTGTCGCGGTCTGCCCGCGCGCGCGTGACGATGCCGGTGCGCTGGCGGATCCACTCGTCGCTGGAGTCGATCGGACCGACGAGGTCGTCGTTGGGAACGAGGTTCTCGCCCCGAGCGGCGCCGTACGCGTAGATGCGCGTGTGCGCGGGACCCGTGGGCTGTCTGAGCGTGGCGGTCACGCGTCATCTCCTGTCAGCAGTGCGGCTGCGGCCGCGAGGTCGTCGGGCGTCTTGACCGCGACGGTGGGCGTGCCGCGGAGGGCGCGCTTGGCCAGCCCGACGAGGGTGCCGGCCGGCGAGAACTCGATGATGCCGGTGACGCCGCGTTCGGCGAACGAGCTCATGCACAGATCCCAGCGCACCGGGGAGGCGACCTGGTCGACGAGCAGATCGAGGGCCGTGCGACCGTCGGCGACGACGGATCCGTCACGGTTGGTCCACAGCGTGAGCGACGGATCGGACGCCGCGACGTCTCCCGCCGCGGAGCGGAGCGCCTCGACGGCGGGCGCCATGAAGCGGGTGTGGAACGCGCCCGCGACCTGCAGCGGGATCACCCGCGTTCCGGCGGGCGGGGTCGCCGACAGCTCCGCGAGCGCCGGCAGCGCACCAGCCGCGACGAGCTGTCCGCCGCCGTTGTAGTTGGCGGGGGTGAGGTCGAGCTCGGTGAGGCGTGCGACCACGGCGTCCTGGTCGCCGCCGAGGACGGCGCTCATCCCGGTGTCCTCGAGCGCGGCCGCCGCGGCCATCGCCCGGCCCCGGAGGCCGACCAGACGCATCCCGTCCTCGTCGCCGATGACGCCGGACGCCACGAGCGCGGCGATCTCGCCCACCGAGTGACCGGCGGTTCCGGCCGGTGCCGCGGGCGTGACGTCGCGCAGCGCGTGCCAGGAGAGCAGGCTGGCTGCGACGATGAGCGGCTGTGCCACCTGGGTGTCGCGGATGCGGTCGGCATCCCACTCGGTGCCGGCGGCGACAAGGTCCACCTGCGCCAGGTCCGAATACTGCGCGAGACGCTCCTGCGCGCCGTCGAGCTCGAGCCAAGGGGCGAGGAAACCGGGGGTCTGCGAGCCCTGGCCGGGGAACACGGCGATGATCACGTGACTATCCTCCCAAGAAGATGACGGTCGGGACTGGCGATGAGGTCACAAGAAACCCGAGATGCTTTGTGCGCGCCGCACAGCGATCCTGTCACGGACGGCGCAACGGCGCAGCCCTGCGGCGCGTGACGTCCGTGCCGATGGAGCCGATGATGAGTGCGGTCTGGAGGATCAGCGCTTCGCGCGGACCCGTGGCGTCCCAGCCGATCACGTCCGACACGCGCTTCAGGCGGTAGCGGACGGTGTTGGGGTGCACGAACAGCTCACGCGCGGTCGCCTCCAGCGACCTGCCGTTGTCGAGGTAGCTCCACAGCGTGGCCACGAGGTCGGCGGAGTGCGCCTGCAGCGGGCGGTAGATCCGCTCGACGAGGGTCGCCTTCGCGAGGGGATCTCCCGCCAGGGCACGCTCGGGCAGGAGGTCGTCCGCCTCGACCGGGCGGGGAGCGTGGCGCCACGCTTTCGCGACGGCGAACCCCGCCAGGGCCGCGCGGGCGCTCTGACCGGCGTCCACCAGGGCCGGCACCGGCGGACCCAGCACGAGGTGACCGGTCCCGAACCCGGGTTCGAGGCGCTTCGCGATCTCGGGGAACGGCAGCTGCTGCTCGTCGGACTCCTCGGCACCCGGCGCCTCGGCGCGACCGATGACCAGCACCAGCCGCGACCCCTGCACTCCGATCAGCACGTCGACCCCCAGCTTGCGCGCGAGCCGGCGCAGCTGATCGACGTCGAACTGCGCGGGCGTCGTGCCCACGAGCACCGCGACCTCGCCGTGCCCGTGCCACCCGAGCGCCGCGATCCGGCTCGGGAGCTCCTCGTCCGCCTCACCCGTCAGGATCGAGTCCACGACGAGCGCCTCGAGCCGGGCGTCCCAGAGCCCGCGCGCCTCCGCGGCACGGGCATAGACATCGGCCGCCGCGAAGGCGACTTCGCGCGAATAGAGGAGCATGCTCTCGCGCAGGTCGTCGCCACGGCCCGCGACCCGCTCCTCGGTCACCTCGACGGTCACGCGGATCAGCTGCAGCGTCTGGGTGAGGCTCACGCTGCGCAGCAGCTCCCGGGGCGCGGCGGCGAAGATGTCGGCCGCGATCCACGGCTGGGCGCCGGGGTCGTCGTACCACTGGATGAACGCCGAGATGCCCGCCTGCGCGACCAGACCCACCGCCGAGCGCCGCGCGGGCGGCATCTCGGCGTACCACGGGAGCGAGTCCTCGAGGCGCTTGATGGTCGCCGTCGCGAGGTCGCCGGAGATGCGCCGCAGCCAGGCGAGCGTCTCCGACTTCTCCTGCGGGGTGGGTCTGATCGGCATAGAGCGGGTCAGCTCTCGCCGCCGGCGTTCCCGCTGGTGCCGGCGGTCACGTCGTGGAGACGGTACTTCTCGATCGCCTGAGCGGAGAGGGCGCGGTCCACCTTGCCCTCGTCTGCCAGCGACTGCAGCGTCCGCACCACGATCGACGGTCCGTCGATCTTGAAGAACCGGCGCGCGGCGGCGCGCGTGTCCGAGAACCCGAAGCCGTCGGCTCCGAGCGTCGCGAACGAGCGCGGGACCCACGGACGGATCTGGTCCTGCACGGCGTGCATGTAATCGCTCACCGCGATCACGGGACCGTCGGTGTCGCGCAGCTTCTGCGTGACGTAGGCGGTGCGCGGCTCGTCGAGCGGGTTCAGGAAGTTGTGCTCGTCGGCGTCGAGGCCGTCGCGGCGCAGCTCCGTCCAGCTGGTGACCGACCATACGTCGGCCACGACACCCCAGTCGTCCTTGAGCAGCTGCTGGGCTTCGAGGGCCCACGGCACGCCGACGCCCGAGGCGAGCAGCTGAGCGCGGTGTCCGTCGCCCTCGCCGGTGGAGACGCGGTGCATGCCGCGCACGATGCCCTCGACGTCCACACCCTCCGGCTCGGCCGGCTGGACGAGCGGCTCGTTGTAGAGCGTGATGTAGTACATGACGTTGGGGTCGGGGTGATTCCCGCCGTACATCCGGTCGATGCCGGCCCGCACGATGTGGGCGATCTCGTACCCGTACGCCGGGTCGTAGGAGACCGTGGCGGGGTTGGTCGACGCGAGCAGGTGGGAGTGCCCGTCGGCGTGCTGCAGGCCTTCGCCGGTGAGCGTCGTCCGGCCGGCGGTAGCGCCCATGATGAAGCCGCGCGCCATCTGGTCGCCGGCTGCCCACTGCGCGTCGCCCGTGCGCTGGAATCCGAACATCGAGTAGAAGATGTAGACGGGGATGAGCGGCTCGCCGTGCGTGGAGTACGAGGTCCCGACGTTGGTGAACGCCGCCACCGCACCGGCCTCGTTGATGCCGACGTGCATGATCTGCCCCTGCGGGCTCTCCTTGTAGGCCAGGAGCAGCTCGCGGTCCACCGAGGTGTAGTTCTGACCGTTCGGGTTGTAGATCTTCGCCGTCGGGAAGAACGCGTCGAGACCGAAGGTGCGGGCCTCGTCGGGGATGATCGGGACGATGCGGTGCCCGAAGTCCTTCACCCGGAGCAGATCCTTCAGGAGGCGCACGAACGCCATGGTCGTCGCGACCTCCTGCGTGCCCGATCCCTTCTTGGGAAGCGCGTAGGCGGCGTCGTCCGGGAGGGCGATCGGGACGTGGTGGCTGCGACGCTCGGGAAGGAAGCCGCCCAGCGCACGACGCTTCTCCACCATGTACTGGATCGTCTCGTCCTCCATGCCCGGGTGGAAGTACGGCGGGGCGTAGGGGTTCTCCTCGAGCTGCGCGTCGCTGATCGGGATGCGCATCGAGTCGCGGAAGTGCTTCAGGTCCTCGAGGGTCATCTTCTTCATCTGGTGGGTCGCGTTGCGGCCCTCGAAGTGGTGACCCAGGCCGTAGCCCTTGATCGTCTTGGCGAGGATGACGGTCGGCTGGCCCTTGTGCTCGGTCGCCGTCTTGTATGCGGCGTAGACCTTCTGGTAGTCCAGGCCGCCGCGGCGGAGCTTGCCCCAGATGTCGTCGTCCGACCAGTCCTTGACCATGTCCAGCGTGCGCTCGTCGCGGGCGAAGAAGTGGTCGCGGATGAACTTGCCGTCCTCGGCGCGGTAGGTCTGGAAGTCGCCGTCGGGCGTGGTGTTCATGAGGTGGACGAGCGCGCCGTCGCGGTCGCGCTCGAGCAGCTCGTCCCAGCCGCGGCCCCAGACGACCTTGATGACGTTCCAGCCCGCGCCGCGGAAGAAGCTCTCGAGCTCCTGGATGATCTTGCCGTTGCCGCGGACCGGTCCGTCGAGGCGCTGGAGGTTGCAGTTGACGACGAAGGTGAGGTTGTCGAGGCCCTCGTTCGCCGCCACCTGGAGCTGGCCGCGGCTCTCGACCTCGTCCATCTCGCCGTCGCCGAGGAAGGCCCAGACGCGGGAGTTGGAGAGGTCCTTGATGCCGCGGTTCGTCAGGTACTTGTTCGTCATCGCCTGATAGATGGCGTTGATCGGCCCGAGCCCCATCGACACCGTCGGGAACTGCCAGTAGTCCGGCATGAGACGGGGGTGCGGGTAGGAGGGGATGCCGACGGGCGCCTTCGACTTCTCCTGGCGGAAGCCGTCGAGCTGGTCCGCCGACAGACGGCCCTCGAGGAAGGAGCGGGCGTAGATGCCCGGGGAGGCGTGGCCCTGGACGAAGATCTGGTCGCCGCCGCTGGGGTCGTCCAGGCCGCGGAAGAAGTGGTTGAAGCCGACTTCGTAGAGCGACGCCGAGGACGCGTACGTGGAGATGTGCCCGCCGACGCCGATGCCGGGGCGCTGCGCGCGGTGCACGGTGAGCGCCGCGTTCCACCGGATCCAGCGACGGTATCGCCGCTCGAGCTCCTCGTCACCGGGGAACTCGGGCTCGTTCTCGGGCGCGATCGTGTTGATGTAGTCCGTGGTCGGAACCTGCGGCACGTTCAGCTGCAGTTCGTGGGAGGTCTGCAGCAGGCTCAGCATGATCTCGCGACCGCGTCCCGCACCCTTGGCGTCGACGAGCTGCTGGAGGGATTCCTGCCACTCGTGGGTCTCTTCGGGATCGCTGTCCTGCGGGCCCTGCGAGTACGGATCCTGATCGTTGACAGTCACGGGAGACCTTTCTTCATCTGGCAGATCATGCCAGGACGGGGCTTCGGATGCGGGTGGCTTTTGTTCAGCACTGACAACGCACCGCCCATCAGCCTAGTCACTTCCGGAGGGTCCGATCCCTTCTAGACTGAACCGCGAGGGCCTTTAGCTCAGCTGGTAGAGCGCCACGTTTACACCGTGGATGTCGTCGGTTCGATCCCGGCAGGGCCCACCTCAGGCGCTGTCGTCGGGGCCGTCCGCCCGCGTCCGCGCGGCACACCCCGCCGACGCCGTCGTCGCCACGATCGGCGGGCGCGGCGCCGAACCTCAGTCTTCGCGGCCGACGACCTTCGGCACCGCCGGGTTGTCGTAGGTGCCGGCGTCCTTCCCCAGCCGCGAGTGGGAGCGGGAGTAGGCGAAGTAGATGACGAAACCGATGGCGAGCCACACGAGGAAGCGGAGCCAGGTCTCGACGGTGAGGTTCAGCATGAGGTAGGTGCACACCGCCGCCGACAGCGCGGGGAGGACCGGGCTCCACGGCACACGGAAGCCCCGAGGCAGGTCGGGCCGGGTGCGGCGGAGCACGATGACGCCGACCGAGACGAGCACGAACGCCGACAGCGTGCCGATGTTGACCATCTCCTCCAGGACGCCCACCGGGGTGAGGCCGGCGACCACGGCCACCACGAGGGTCACCATGATCGAGATGACCCACGGCGTGCGGCGGGTGGGGTGCACCTTCGCGAGGCGTACGGGCAGCAGCCCGTCGCGCGACATCGCGAAGATGATGCGCGTCGCGCCGATGAGCAGGGTGAGGACGACCGTGGTGAGGCCGGCGACGGCGCCGGCGGAGATGACGGTCGCCATCCACGCCTGGCCGTGGTGGACGAACGCGTTGGCAAGCGCTGCCGCGGGGTCGAGGTCCTGGTAGGGGACCATGCCCGTGACCACGAGGGCGACGACGCAGTAGAGCGCCGTGCAGATGACGAGGGAGGCGATGATCCCGATCGGCAGATCGCGCTGCGGGTTCTTGGTCTCCTCGGCCGTCGTCGCCACGACGTCGAAGCCGATGTAGGCGAAGAAGACGAGGGCCGCACCGGCGAAGATGCCGCCGAGCCCGAAGGCCATCGGCTCGATCCCCGACAGGAACTGCAGGAGCGGCTGTGTCAGTCCGGTCGCCGCTTCGCGCGGTGCGGCATCGGGAACGAAGGGGGAGTAGTTCGCGGGGTTGACGAACAGGATGCCGGCGACGATCACGAACAGGACGATGAACAGCTTCACCGCCACGAGGACCAGATTCACCCGCATCGACTCGCGGATGCCGTAGGTCATCAGGGCGCCGAGGACGAGCACCAGGAGGATCGCCATCACGTCGACCGTGCCGCCGTAGCCGATGGCATCGGGGATCGGCATGCCGAGCTGCTCCAGGAGCACGCCGAGATAGGCGCTCCACCCCTGGGCGACGACGCCGGCGCCCAGGAACATCTCGAGGATCAGGTCCCAGCCGATGATCCAGGCCAGAAGTTCGCCGAGCGAGGCGTATGAGAACGTGTAGGCCGACCCGGAGACCGGCACGGTGGAGGCGAACTCGGCGTAGCACATGGCGGCGAGCCCGCACGCGATCGCCGCCACGATGAAGCTCACGACGATGGCGGGTCCCGCCACCTCGTGGGCGACGCGCCCGGTCAGGGTGAAGATGCCGGCGCCGATCACGACGCCGACGCCGAACACGGTCAGGTCGAAGGCGGACAGCGACTTCCGCAGGCGGAACTCCGGCTCCTCGGTGTCGGCGATCGACCGCTCGACGGACTTCGTGCGCATCACGCTCATCGGAAGGCTCCCTCTGCTCACTCGGCACCACATGCTAGCTTCTGGACGCCCGGGCGGGGGAGGAGCACCGGCGAGCAAAACGGGCCACCGGGTTCCGCGTCGGCGCGGGACGGTAGGTTGGAACACGTGAAAGCCCGCCCCGAAGACCAGCTCCGTCTCGTCGATCTCGCCGCGCTCGACACGGCGATCCGCGCCGCCGAGCACGCCCGCCGCAACCCCGAGCAGGCCGGACGCGTGCAGGAGCTGCTCTCGCAGCGTCAGACGCTGTCCGCGGAGCTGACTCGCCTCCTCGGCGTCCGCGACGACGTCACCGCCGAGCTGGCGCGGATCGAGTCCGACGTGGCCGTGGTCGATGCGCGCGCCGCACGTGACGCCGAGCGTCTCGCCTCGTCTGTGAACGCGAAGGACGCGCAAGGACTCGAGCACGAGATCGCCTCGCTGGCCAAGCGCAAGAGCGATCTCGAGGACGCCGAGCTCGAGCTCATGGAGCGCCTCGAAGCGGCAGAGGCCGACATCGCGACCCAGGAGGCGCTCATCGCGGCGACCAACGACGAAGGGGCGCGGCTGAGCGCCGCCGGCAAGGCCGCCGTCGCCGAGGCGAACTCGCGCTTCGACGCCGCGACGCGCGACCGTCAGGCGATCGCCGCGACGCTTCCCGCCGAGCTCGTCGCGCTCTACGACCGGCTGGCCGCGCGCGGCAACGGCGCGGGCCTGCTGCGGCAGCGCACCTGCGAGGCCTGTCGTATGGTGCTCGCCGGAACCGACGTGCAGGCACTGCGCCAGGCAGCCGACGACGACGTCGTCATGTGCCCGGAGTGCGGCTGCATCCTGGTGCGCACCGACGAGTCGGGGCTGTGAGCGCGACGGGCCCGCGCCCGTCATGAGCACCTCCTCGCCCGCATGGACGATCATCGCGGGACGCGATCACGACCGCATCGTCCTCATCGGAACGGCCTCTGACGGAACCGAGCTCAGCAAACGCGTCACGCGGCGCGATGAGCTGGCCGACGTCGTCCGCGTCATCGAGGCCGGCGCCGACGCGGCACACCGCTGGGTGTGGAACGACACAGCGCGCTGGTATCCGGCGCTTCTGAGCGCAGGGGTCGACGTCGCCCGCTGTCACGATCTGCGACTGTGCCACGCTATCCTCCGATCCAGCGCGCTGGTGGCCGATGCCACCGAGCTACGCGCCGCGAACGCCTGGACGGCGGCAGCGGGAGACGACCACGCCGACGAGGCGCTGTTCACGCTCGACGACCGCGCCGGCGTGCCCGACGATCCGGCGGAGGTGATCGCCGAGTTCGCGCGCCAGCAGGCCGCCGTCCATGCCTCCTCGGACCCCGACCGCCTCCGCCTGCTCCTCGCGGCCGAATCCGCCGGCGCGCTCATCGCCGCAGAGCTGCACGCGGCCGGCCTCCCGTGGGACGCCGCTGTCCACGATCGCCTGCTCACCGACGTGCTCGGAACCCGTCCGAGCGCGGGCGGGCTACCATCGCGCGTCCAGGCACGCGCCGATGAGGTGCGCCGTGCCCTCGGCGATCCTCACGCCAGCCTGGACTCCCAGCCCAAGCTGCTGCGGTCGCTGCACCGCGCGGGCGTCCCGGCACGCTCGACGAGCCGCTGGGAGCTGGCGGAATTCGATCATCCGGTGATCGCTCCGCTCCTCGCGTACAAGAAGCTGACGCGCCTGCTGAGCGCCAACGGCTGGGCGTGGCTGTCCGAATGGGCCCCCGACGGCCGATTCCGACCGGTGTACGTCCCCGGCGGAGTCGTCACCGGACGGTGGGCGTCGTCCGGAGGCGGCGCCCTGCAGCTCCCGCGCCAGTTGCGCCCGGCGGTGCGCGCCGACCCCGGGTGGGTGTTCGTGGTGGCCGACGTCGCGCAGCTCGAGCCGCGGGTGCTCGCGGCGATGTCGCGAGATCTCGCGCTGGCCGGTGCCGCCCGCGGCGTGGACCTGTACGAGGGGATCGTCGCCGGGGGCGTGGTCTCCACGCGGCAGGAGGCGAAGATCGCGGTGCTCGGCGCGATGTACGGCGCGACGACGGGGGACAGCGGCAGACTGGTGCCCGCGCTCCGGCGTGCCTACCCGCGGGCGATGGCGCTCGTCGACGATGCGGCGCGGGTGGGTGAGGACGGCGGCATCGTCTCCACCTGGCTCGGCCGCTCGAGCCCGCCGCCGTCGGCGGGCTGGCAGGCCGTGCAAGCACGGGCCAGCGACGCCGAGGCGGTGTCCGGCGACGACACCGCCGCTCGACGGGCAGCACGTGACAGGGGGCGGTTCACGCGGAACTTCGTCGTGCAGGGCACTGCCGCCGAGTGGGCGCTGGCATGGCTCGCCGACCTCAGGACCCGGCTCGCCGCCCTTCCCGCCATCGAGGAGGGGGAGCAGGCGGCGACCGCATCGGGACCGCTGTTCTCGCGCCGTGCGCATCTCGCGTTCTTCCTGCATGACGAGATCATCGTGCACGCGCCCGCCGCCCAGGCCGAGGCGGTCGCTCACGCGGTCCAGGCGAGTGCGGAGCGCGCGGCGATGCTGCTGTTCGGCGGGTTCCCGCTCGACTTCCCCCTCGATCTGCGCATCGCCGAGGACGCCGCCAAGGAGTGAGGGCGCCGCCGCTCAGTCGCAGGACAGCGAGGACAGGCGGATCTCCTCCGCGGGATACAGCAGCGGAGTGTGCAGGAGCGCCGGCTCTCGCTCGACGGTGTCGGGCGAGACGAACCGGACGTCGATCAGCGCCGACTCGCCCGGGGCCAGTTCGACCTCCGTCGCACTCGTCGGGAATCCGCCGTCTTCGACGTCCACCGACGCGCGGCGCTCTCCGTCGACGGTCGTACCCCCGAAGAACCACCCCTGCGGCGCGGCCACGGCGACGGCGGTGGCGATGTTCCCCGCGGTGACCCCCCAGCGGCCGCTCCCCGTCATGCTGAACGGCCACTTCTCGCCCGCATCGGCCGGAGCCTCATTGGTCAGACGCACCTGGACCGACACCTCGGGCCGGCCGTCCGCCCGGCAGGAGCCGGTCACCGAGCCCAGCTCGACGGCAAGGCTGCTGTCCATCTTGGAGCCCGTGCCGTCGTTGAAGTAGACCGCGAACGCGTTCTCCCCGGCATCGCGATGACGGGCCAGCGCCCCGGCGAAGGGGGAGTGCGCGAGCACCTCGGCCTCGGCGGAGTCTGCGCTCCAGACCGACACCCGGCCCTGTTCGATCGGAGTGCGCAGGGCGGAGATCCAGGCCGACGGTGCTGCCGAGCTGGTCATCACCGCCTCGAAGAAGCGCTCCGTGAGGTCCTGGAAGAAGACCGTCTGCTCTTTGGGCTCGCGGTGCAGGTACGGCGCCACGAGCACGCTCGAGATGAACCCGTCCCGCACCAGCTCCTTGCCGCCGGCGAGCGTGACAGGGCCCGTCACCGGGAGCAGCGCCCGCAGCACGAGCGGATCGATCGCCAGGACGATGTCGGGGCGATGGCCCGTGAGGCCCTCCCACCAGGTCGAGGCGAGCCGCGCGGAGAGGTCGAAGTCGGGCGTCGTCGTCGTGTTCTGGACGTAGCGCCCGACGATGTCGCCGTAGAGGGCGGTCGTCGACTCGGGCACGGGCAGGATCTCGGCGACGGTGCGGCGGAACTCGCTCGAGTCCGCCTGGCGCGTCATCGTGATCGCGCCGCCGTCGGCGACGATCTCGGCGAACGAGCCGGTGATGCCTCCCCCGGAACGGAGCTCCGCATTGTTCTGCAGCATCACGAGGATGGTGCGCGGGCCGTCGCTGCCGAGCATCCCCGGCAGCACCGCGCTGAGATCGGCCATGCCGCCCACCGCGGACCCGAGCTGGTCGAGCATCGTCCCGACCTGGTCGACGCCCCGCGAGACCTGGTCGACGAGTCCGTCGCGGGACACCGCGGCGACGGCGGCTCGCGTCTGGTCGAGCACGTCGCGCGCTTCGGCCAGCGGCTCGGCCGCCTCCGAGAGGAGGGCGACGTTCAGCGACCCGTCGACGAGGAGCTCACCGCCGGTCAACCGCGAGGTGAGGGCGGCGACGGGCGTGGCGACCTCGCTCGACACCCGGTCGAGCTGCTCGGTGATCAGTCGGGTCGCACGCAGGTTCTGCCCGAGGCCCGGCACGATCTCGGCCGCGCGCCACAGCGGGTCGGCGGCCGCGGCGGCTGCGGACGAGACGTGCTCGTCGAACCGGACGGCCACGTCTCCCAGCGCGTCGACGTCGCCGTCGGCAAGGGCTGCCTCCGCGTTCCGCGGGAGCTCGGCCACGGCCGACAGCTCGTCGCTCACGACGAGTGCTCGGGTCGCCACCCACACGCCGGCGCCGACGAGGACGACGAGCAGCCCCGCAAGGGTCCACCCGACGATCCTGCGTCGGCGACGGCGAGTCGGGTCAGGCGTCGCCTGACCCATCGATCAGTTGGTGCGACGGCGGCGGCTGAAGGCGAACAGACCGGCACCCGCGAGGAGCACCGCACCGCCACCCACCACGAACGGCAGGACGTCGACGTCGCCACCGGTCACCGCGAGGGTCACCTCGTCGCCGACGCCGGCGGGCTCACCGGTGACGCTGGGCTGTGCGGAGCAGAACGGGCTGCTCGGCGGGTAGCTCAGCGCGACCGCGACCTCCGGGTTGACGACGATCTTCGCCGAGATGTCTCCGCGCGTCCACGCGAAGTTGTCCGACGTCTCGACCCACGATCCGTCGACGAACGCCCAGCCCGGCCAGCCGGTCGGCGAGCCGTCTGCGGCGATCGACGCACCGGGCCACAGGATGCGGCCCGACAGCGTGCCGTCGGCGTCGAGCGCCCCCAGCTGGATCGTCGTCGACTGCGAGCCGTTGGACAGCACGAGGCGTGCCGTTCGGCTGGTCGACTGGTTGTTGGTGTCGGTGAGTACCACGGAGTACTCGATCCACGGCACGTCGTCCTCGCAGACGCCCGCAGCCTCGGAACCGGCGAGCGTGAAGCTCCCGTCGACGCCCGGCGTGTAGCCGTCGTCCTCCGTGGCTGCGTGCGCCGCCGTCGGCAGCGACAGCAGCAAGATCCCCGCAACGAGTGCGCGTGCGAACACAGACTTCTTCATGACAAGCCCCCCAGCCTGCTCATACGGGACCCTCCCCAATCGGGCCCACACATCGGATGCTACACCACGATCGGACTCCGCGCGGTAAACTCGCCGAGCGAATGGGTCGGCTGGACGGTCGCGTGGCGGGAGACCGCACCGAGGAACGTCCGGGCTCCACAGGGCAGGGCGGTGGGTAACACCCACCCGGAGCGATCCGCGAGACAGTGCCACAGAGAGCAGACCGCCCGCCGTCAGCGGCGGGTAAGGGTGAAAGGGTGGTGTAAGAGACCACCGGGACCGCGGTGACGCGGTCCGCACGGCAAACCTCGCCCGGAGCAAGGCCAGACAGGGGATGACGACGCGGCCCGCCGAGTCCCCGGGTAGGCCGCTGGAGCGGCGCGGCAACGCGTCGCCGAGAGAGATGACCGTCCACGGGGCTCACGCCCCCGGACAGAACCCGGCGTACAGGCCGGCCCATTCGCCCTCTCGCCGAGCCGGCGGCCCTCAGGACACCGCGAGTGCGGCCGCCCCGATGATCCCGGCGTTGTTGCGGTGCACGGCCGGCACGATGGGCGTGTGCAGATCCAGGAGCGGCAGGAACTCGTCGGCGTGCTTGGAGACCCCGCCGCCGACGATGAAGAGGTCGGGGCTGAGCAGGAACTCCAGGTGGCTGTAGTACCACTGCAGGCGCTTGGCCCACTGCGCCCAGGTGAGCTCGTCGCGCTCCATGGCGGAGTAGGCCGCCCAGGCCTCGGCATCCTTCTTGTGGCCGGCCCGCTGCAGATGCCCGAGCTCCGAGTTGGGGATGAGGGCGCCGCGGTGGATCAGCGCCGTGCCGATCCCGGTGCCCAGGGTCGTCAGCAGCACGAGGCCCTCCTCGCCGCGAGCAGCGCCGTAGCGCAGCTCCGCGACGCCCGCGACGTCGGCGTCGTTCGCGAAGTGGATCTCGCGGCCGAGTCCGTCCTCGAAGAAGCGCTCGGCCTCGAACCCGATCCACGCGTCCGAGACGTTCGCCGCGGACATCGTCCGTCCCCGGGTCACGATCGCCGGGAAGGCCACGCCGAGAGGGACGTCGGCGTCATGGACCTCGAGCCGCTCCAGCACGACCTTGACGGCGGCGAGCACGTCTTCGGGCTCGGCGCCCTGCGGAGTGGCGACCTTGATGCGGTCGGTCAGGAGCGCACCCGCCTCGAGGTCCACCACCGCGCCCTTGATGCCGGTTCCGCCGATGTCCACCCCGACGGCGCGGGTCGTCTTGATCGCCATCCCGCCAGCCTACCGAGGCCGGGCCGACGGCTCGTAGGATCGAGGCAGTCCGACCGCCGTCGAGAGGAACGACCATGACCGGCAACGACGAGAAGTACTGGTACAACCTCAAGACCGGCGAGGTGGAGCGCGGCTTCGAATCGCCGTCGGTCGACCGTGCCGGCCCGTTCGACACGCCCGAGGAGGCCGCCCGCGCACCGCAGGTGATGGCCGAGCGGTCGCGCGCCTGGTCCGAGGAGGAGGCTCGCGAGGATGCCTGGGGCTCCGGGCGCGGCGCCGACGTGTCGCCGGACGGCGAGCCCGACCCGGGCCGATAGTCTGGGCAGACCGGCATCGGAGAGGACGCGATGGACAAGCAGCGGGACTTCGTACTGCGCACGATCGAGGAGCGCGGCGTCAAGTTCGTGCGCCTCTGGTTCACGGATGTGATCGGCACGCTCAAGTCGGTCGCGATCGCGCCGGCCGAGGTGGAGGGCGCGTTCACCGAGGGACTGGGCTTCGACGGCTCGGCCATCGAGGGACTCACCCGCTCCTACGAGTCCGACCTGCTCGCACACCCCGATCCGACGACGTTCCAGACCCTGCCGTGGCGGGGCGAGATCGACCCGACGGCCCGGATGTTCTGCGACATCACGACGCCCGACGGACAGCCCGCCGTCGCCGATCCGCGCCATGTGCTCAAGCGCTCCCTGGCCAAGGCAGCCGATGCGGGGTTCACCTTCTACACGCACCCCGAGATCGAGTTCTACCTGCTCAAGTCGTCGACCTTCGGCGCGGACGGGCCCGAGCCGGTCGATTCCGCGGGCTACTTCGACAACGTGCCCGGCGGCACCGCCCACGACTTCCGCCGTCGCTCGGTGCGCATGCTGGAAGACCTGGGCATCTCGGTCGAGTACAGCCACCACGAGGGCGGCCCCGGTCAGAACGAGATCGACCTCCGGTACGCCGACGCGCTCGCGACCGCGGACAACATCATGACCTTCCGCACGGTCGTCAAGGAGGTGGCCATCGAGCAGGGCGTGTACGCCACGTTCATGCCCAAGCCCCTCAGCGGCCACCCCGGCAGCGGCATGCACACCCACATGTCCCTGTTCGAGGGCGACGTCAACGCGTTCTACGAGGAGGGCGCGCAGTATCAGCTGTCGCTCACCGGCCGTCGATTCATCGCGGGACTGCTCCGTCACGCCAACGAGATCGCGGCGGTGACGAATCAGTTCGTCAACTCCTACAAGCGCCTGTGGGGCGGTGACGAGGCGCCGAGCTTCATCTGCTGGGGGCACAACAACCGCTCCGCGCTGGTCCGCGTGCCGATGTACAAGCCCAAGAAGGGCCAGTCGACGCGCGTGGAGTATCGCGCGCTCGATTCGGCCGCGAACCCCTATCTCGCCTACGCGCTCATGCTCGCCGCGGGCCTGAAGGGGATCGAAGAGGAGTACGAGCTCCCGCCCGAGGCCGAGGACAACGTGTGGTCGCTGACCGACGCCGAGCGCCGGGCGCTCGGCTACGAGGCCCTGCCGGCGAGCCTGGACCACGCCCTCGAGTACATGGAGGAGTCCGAGCTGGTCGCCGAGACCCTGGGGGAGCAGGTCTTCAACTACGTCCTCCTCAACAAGCGCCGCGAGTGGCAGGAGTACCGCGCCCAGGTCACGCCCTTCGAGCTGAAGAGCAACCTGGAGATGCTGTAACCCGTCATGTCGGCGAGCCCGCGGTCCGGCACGCTCACCGGTCTCGCCCGCGCGGGGTTCGGTGATCTGCACGAGACGAACGAGCTGCTCGACGAGCTCTCGGGACTGATCGGGGTCGACCGCGCCACGCTGACCGCTCACGCCGAGCGTGCTGCCGATCCCGATGGCGCCCTGGCCGCGCTGGTGCGCATCGCGCGACGCCGCTCCGACGACGTCGCCGCTGCCATGCGGCACCATCCGGCGACGCTGTGGGCCCTGCTCGGAGCCTCCGCGGGGTTCGCCGACTTCTACCTGCGGCACCCCGAGGAGCTCTCCTTCCTCGTCGAGCCGGGCAGTGCCCTGCCGACGGCGGACGAGCTGCGCGCCGAGCTGCTCGACGCGGTCGGGGCCGACGCCGACGGGTTCGCCGCGAGCGGCGACGAGTCCGCGTGGGTCGCCCTGCGGGTGAGGTATCGCCGCCTGGTCGCCCGCATCGCCGCCGTCGACCTGTCCGCACCGGATGCCACCGCCGTGCTGGCACCGGTCGCGGCGGCACTGGCCGACGCGGCGGGCGCCGCGCTGGAGGCGTCGCTCAGCGTCGCCCGCACGCGCGTGTCCACAGGCGGAGCCGGCGCGGGGCTGTTCCCGCGCGACCAGGTCGCCGCCGCACGGCTGGCCATCATCGGGATGGGGAAGACCGGCGCGCGCGAGCTCAACTATGTGAGCGACGTCGACGTCATCTTCGTCGGGGGCGGCGACGACGAAGCGGTCGCGCAGTACGGCGAAAGCCGGTTGATCGACATCGCGACCCGCCTCGCGGTGCAGACGATGCGCGGCATCTCGGGCGTGGAGATCGAGCCGCCGCTGTGGGAGGTGGATGCGAATCTCCGCCCCGAGGGGAAACAGGGTGCCCTCGTGCGCAGTCTGGACTCGCACCTGTCCTACTACGACCGATGGGCCAAGAGCTGGGAGTTCCAGGCTCTGCTCAAGGCGCGCCCGATCGCCGGCGACGCGGAGCTCGGCGCCACCTATGTCGCCGCGGTCCAGCCGAAGGTGTGGACCTCCGCCGCCCGGGAGAACTTCGTCGACAGCGTGCAGCGCATGCGCGAGCGGGTCACCGAGCACATCCCGCCCGACGAGGTGCCGTATCAGTTGAAGCTGGGACCGGGAGGCATCCGCGACATCGAGTTCACGGTGCAGCTGCTCCAGCTCGTCCATGGGCTCCAGGACGACGGCATCCGCCAGACGGGCACGCTGCCGGCGATCGACGCCCTCGTCGCCCAGGGCTACATCGGCCGGAGCGAAGCGGCGACGTTCTCCCACCACTACCGGACGCTGCGCGTGCTCGAGCACCGCCTCCAGCTGGCCGGTCTCCGCCGCACGCACCTCATGCCCTCGACGCCGGAGGGCCTCCGCATCCTCGCCCGGTCGTCGGGTCTCGCCGACTCGGGCAGCGCCGTGTGGGCACTGTGGGAGTCCGTCAAGCGCGAAGTGCGCGACATCCACGTCCGGCTGTTCTACCGGCCGCTGCTGTCCGCCGTGGCGGCTCTGCCGGCCGATGAGCAGGCGCTGTCGCCGCAGCAGGCCCACGACCGGCTCGCTGCCATCGGATTCCGCGATCCGTCGGGCGCACTGCGCCACATCGGCGCCCTGACGAGCGGTCTCAGCCGCAAGGCCACCATCGCGCGCCACCTCATGCCGGTGATGCTCCGCTGGTTCGCCGACGGCGTCGATCCGGACTACGGTCTGCTCGCCTTCCGCCGCATCAGCGAGCGGCTGGGGGACACCCCCTGGTTCCTGCGGATGCTCCGCGACTCGTCCGGAGCGGCGGAGCGGCTCACCCGCGCCCTCTCCGGCTCCCGCTACATCGGCGAGCTCATGGAGTGGATCCCCGAGTCGGTCGCCTGGCTCGATTCGGAGGAGCAGCTGAAGCCCCGACGGGGCGTGGCCCTCCAGGAGGAGGCGCGCGCGATCCAGACCCGGCACACCGCCATCGACGATGCGATGAGCGCCGTCCGCGCCCTGCGTCGCCGCGAGCTGCTGCGCCTCGCCCTGGCGGCGGTGGTCGGCACGGTCACCATCGAGGATCTCGCCCAGGGCCTCACGACCGTCAGCGAGGTCACCATCCAGGCGACGCTCCGCGCCGTGCGCCGCGAGGTCGTTCCCGCTGCGGACGAGGCCCTGGACTTCGCGGTCATCGCGATGGGACGCTTCGGCGGGGCGGAGCTCGGCTTCGGGTCGGACGCCGATGTCATGTACGTGTACGACGCGAACGGCGTCGACCCGCAGCGGGCGCACAGCCTCGCCGTGGCGCTGGCGACGGGCCTGCGCACCTACTCCGAGGATCACCGTCTGCCCTTCGAGCTCGACGCGGACCTGCGCCCCGAGGGCCGCAACGGTCCGCTTGCCCGCTCCTTCGACGCGTACGAGGCCTACTATCGGCGCTGGTCGTTGTCGTGGGAGGCCCAGGCTCTGCTGCGGGCGCGAGGCGTCGCGGGCAGCACGAAGCTGATCCGGCGCTTCATGACTCTGGCCGACGAGGTGCGGTTCCCCGCGCAGGTCGAGCAGCAGGGCCTCCGTGAGATCAAGCGCATCAAGGCACGCGTGGAGAACGAGCGGCTTCCGCAGGGCGTGGACCGCTCGCGTCACCTGAAGCTCGGGCCGGGTGGCCTGAGCGATGTGGAGTGGCTCGTGCAGCTGCTCCAACTCGAGCACGGGCACCGTCTCGAAGGACTTCGGACCACCTCGACCCTCGGCGCACTGGAGGCTGCGCGGGCGGCGGGACTGGTGCCCGATGCGGCCGCGGAGCGCCTCGCCGCCAGCTGGCGTCTCGCGAGTCGGCTGCGCTCGGCCAACACCCTGCTGTCGGGTCAGACGAGCGATCTGCTTCCGACCGACCGCGGGAAGCTCGACGGCATCGGACGCGTGCTGGAGTACCCGCCTCGGTCCGCGACGCTCGTCGAGGAGGAGTGGCTGCGCACCGCACGGCGCGCGCGCCGGGACTTCGAGAAGCTCTTCTACGGCTGAGTCGCCGCCGTGCCGCAGACGACGAAGCCCCCCGGCGCAGGCCGAGGGGCTTCGTCGTGAGGTGCGTCAGACGCCGAAGTACAGCTCGTACTCGAACGGGTGCGGACGCGCCGCGAGCGGCTTGATCTCGTTCTCGATCTTGTACTCGATCCAGGTCTCGATCAGCTCGGGCGTGAACACGCCGCCGGCCAGCAGGAACTCGTGGTCCGCGCGGAGGGCCTCCAGCGAGTCCAGCAGCGAGTTCGGCACCTGCGGGATGTTCTTGGCCTCCTCGGGCGGCAGCTCGTAGAGGTCCTTGTCGACCGGCTCGTGCGGCTCGATGCGGTTCTTGATGCCGTCCAGACCGGCCATCATCTGCGCCGCGAACGCGAGGTACGGGTTGCCGGAGGCGTCGGGAGCGCGGAACTCGATGCGCTTGGCCTTCGGGTTGGAGCCCGTGATCGGGATGCGGATGGCCGCGGAGCGGTTGCCCGCCGAGTACACCAGGTTGACCGGCGCCTCGTAGCCCTTGACCAGGCGCTTGTAGGAGTTGAGCGTCGGGTTGGTGAACGCCAGGACCGCGGGCGCGTGCGCCAGGAGGCCGCCGATGTACCAGCGCGCCGTGTCGGACAGCCCGCCGTAGCCCTTCTCGTCGTAGAAGAGCGGCTCGCCGTTCAGCCACAGCGACTGGTGGGTGTGCATGCCGGAGCCGTTGTCGCCGAAGAGCGGCTTGGGCATGAAGGTCGCGACCTTGCCCCACTGCTCGGCCGTGTTCTTGACGATGTACTTGAACTTCAGGATGTCGTCCGCCGAGTGCACCATCGTGTCGAAGCGGTAGTTGATCTCCTGCTGTCCGCCCGTGCCGACCTCGTGGTGCGCGCGCTCGAGGACGAGGCCCGACTCGATGAGCTTCAGCGAGATGTCGTCGCGCAGGTCCGCCGTCTTGTCGACGGGGGAGACGGGGAAGTAGCCGCCCTTGTAGGGGGTCTTGTTGGCGAGGTTGCCGCCCTCTTCCTCACGACCGGTGTTCCACGCGCCCTCCTCGGAGTCGACGCTGTAGAAGCTCGCGTTCTGCGTCACCGAGTAGCGCACGTCGTCGAAGATGTAGAACTCGGCCTCCGGCGCGAAGAACGCGGTGTCGGCGATGCCGGTCGAGGCGAGGTACTTCTCCGCCTTCTTCGCGACCTGGCGCGGGTCCTTCGCGTAGATCTCGCCGTTGCGCGGGTTGTAGATGTCGAAGACCATGATCAGGGTCTTCGCCTCGCGGAACGGGTCGATGTAGGCGGTGGAGACGTCCGGGATGAGCTGCATGTCGGACTCGTGGATGTTCGCGAAGCCGCGGATCGAGGAGCCGTCGAAGAGCTGACCGACGGTGAAGAAGTCCTCGTCGACGGTCGAAGCGGGGATGTTGAAGTGCTGCTGCACACCCGGGAGATCCGTGAAACGGATGTCGAGGAACTTGACGTCCTCGTCCTTGATGTACGCGAGCACCTCGGATGAGTCTTTGAACATGAAGTCTCCAAGATCGGGTGAGGAACCGCCTGATACCGGCAGGCTGGTCTCGAACCTACCGAGGCGCGGTTGCCCGGCAGTGTCTCTCGTGTTTCCGGCATGTTACAGGGGCGCCGATACGCTGGGTGGGTGACAGCCCCGCGAGAGAACAGCTTCCCCGGTGAACGCCTCGGAATGCCCGAGAGCGGAAGCGGGAGCATCGCCCGCCCAGGACGCCGCATCGCCGCGCTGGCCATCGACTACTTCGCCGCGACGCTCATCGCGACGGCGTTCCTGGGCTACGACCAGTTCGCGCTGCCGTCTCAGGCGGGGTTGACGCTGTTCGCGCCGATGACCGTCTTCGCGGTGCTGAACGTGATCTTCCTCCCGACGATCGGCGGGAGCCCCGGGCACCGCATCATGGGTCTGCGCATCCAGCTGCTGCGCGGCGGGTGGGTCGGGCTGTGGCGCCCGATCATCCGGACGCTGCTGCTCATCGTGGTGATCCCCGCGGTGATCTGGGACGCGGACCAGCGCGGGCTGCACGACAAAGCCGCCGGCACCGTCCTGGTCAGGGCCTGAGCGGAGTCCGGCTCGCGCGTCAGCGCGGGCGGGGCGCGCGCGCCTTGGTGGGATCGATGCCCTTGGGGATCGGCAGCGAGGTCACGGACTGCGAGACGGAGTCGATGCGCTTGACGACGGCTGCCATGGTGGCGCGGTCGACCTTCTTGGGAAGCGCCTTGATGGTCGCCGAGAGCTTGGAGATGGGGACGTCGCCGTCGCCGTGGCCGACGTGCAGCACGTGCACCGGGACGCCGGAGGCCACGCGCTGCACCTTCACGCGCTCGTCGTTGATCAGGCGCGTGAGGCGGCCGGCGGCGCCTTCGCCGACGATGACGACGCCACCGCGTCCGACCACGCGGTAGACCGCGTCCTGGGTGCGCGGGTTCACGCCGACGGGCGTGTCGGAGGCGACCCAGCGTCGCCCGAGCGAGGTCGACAGCACGTGACCGGCGGCACCGGGCATGCCGTCGATCTTCTTGTACATCGCCTTCGTCGACAGACGCGTGAGCGTCATCATCGCGGCGAGAAGACCGAACATGACTCCCGTGACGCCCCAGAGGATGATGCTCCACACGGCCGCCGGCGGCACGAAGAATCCGACCAGAACACCCAGGCCGGTCGCGACGACGACGATGGCCAGGAGCACCCACGGAGCCCAGGCGTACACGTCGCGCGTGAAGGAGACGAGCGAGCGGATCTGTCGGAAGAAGCCGGGCCGCTTCTCGGGCGCGGAACTGCGGGATGACATGGGGACAAGCCTACCTTCGAGACCGCGTCTTGTTCACAGTCGCGGCCTCCCCGCAGCTCTCCACATGCCGCTGCGCGCGATGCCCTGCGGTCGGCCGGATCGGACACACTCGCCGGATGCCGTCCGCACCGCACACCCCCGCCCTTCGCCGTCTCTCCGCCGCCGACGCTCCGCTGCCGGGCGACCTGCTGCCCGCGGCGACGAGTCCGCCCGGCGGCGAGGCGGGGAACCCGTCCCGCCAGGACGCTCTCCCGGGGGTCGCCGAGCCCGTGGTCTGGACGGAGGCGTCCCTCTGGGACGACAACCCCGCGTGGCGCGCCGACCCCGGTGGGCACGTGCTCGCGCCCATCGACGCCGCCATGGGTCCCGATGGCGCGGGCCTCCTCGTGCCGCATTGCCCGCTGCGTCTGCGAGCCTGGCTCGACCGGCGTGCGGGCGTCGAAGCGGGAGAAGCGGTGACGACGGCGGTCAGCATCCTTCGCGGCGGCGCCGAGGCCGACGCCCTGGCGGCGCCCCACGGCACGTGGTGGGTGACGTCCGCGGGAAAGCCGGTGCTGGCGCTCGGAGGTGCGGCCCTCTGGCGCGCGGAGTCCGATGCCCTCCTCGAGCGCCTGACCGAGGACGCCCCGCCAGCACTGTCGGCCGCGCTCCGCACAGCACGCTCCGTGCTGACCGACCCCCGACGACTGCGCCGAGAGGCGGGGGCCGCCGAGGCGTCGCTCTTCGCGGCGGCCGACCCCGGTCCGCTCGAGATCGCAGCCGTCCCGCCTGATGTGCGACCGCAACCTCTCACCGTCCTCCCGCCCGGCTCGACTCGGGCCGGCTCCGCCGCGCACGGCTCCGAGGTGCGCGGTGCGGTGCGCGGTGCGGTGCGCGGTGCGGTGCGCTCCGGTGACGTTCCGTCCGCGGCGGCTCAGGACTCGGCGGGCGCTGCGGCGCTGCGCGGCGCGCTCCGCCGTCATCTGGACGCCGAGTGGGGCGACCGGCTGGCGGACGCGTGGTCGCGGCTGGTCCGGCGCCGGCCGCACTCTCCGCCCCGCGACGGGCATCGCCGCCGCGCGCTCGGGCTCGCCGCGGGCGCGGGCGCCGCCGTCCTCGCCGTGGGGATCTGGCTGCCCGCCCCGCAGCCGAGCGCGGACGGCGCGGCGCCGAGGTCGTCCGAGACGCCCTCATCCGCGCCGTCGCCGACCGCCGAGCCTCCGGCACCCCGGCGTGGCGCGGAGGAAGCGCCGCGCGCGGAGGAGGATCTGACGGCGGTGGGAGAGGAGCTGCTGCGCCGGTTCGCCGCCTGTGCGGCCGCGGGGTGCCCCGCGAGCGTGGTCGTGACCCCCGGCCGGGACTTCGCGAGCGGAGCGGCGACCGCGCCGTCGGTGGATCGCACGGTCACGCTGCTCGACGAATACGGTGGGGCAGCCTCACTGCGCGTCACGGCGGATGAGGACGACCGTCATCCGTCTCAGATCGTCGTCATCGTCCGGGACGAAGACGAATGGCTGGTCCGCGACGTATACGACGTCGCGGACCAGCCATGAGGGCGTCTCGTCAGATCCCGAGCTGCGACTCGAAGTCCGCGGCCTCGAGGCGTGCCTTCACTGCGCCGAGGAAGCGGGCCGCGTCGGCGCCGTCGATCGTGCGGTGGTCGTAGGACAGCGCGAGGTACACGTAGGAGCGCACCGCGATCGCCTCCTTGCCGTCCACCGTGACGATGCCGGGCCGCTTCACGACGACGCCGGTGCCGAGGATCGCCGACTGCGGCAGGAACACCACGGGGGTGTCGAACAGCGCACCGCGCGATCCGGTGTTGGTCAGGGTGAACGTGCCGCCGGCCAGCTCGTCGGGCTTGAGCTTGTTGTCGCGGGTACGCGCCGCGAGATCGGCGATCTCGTGGGCGATCTGCGCCAGGTTCTTCGAGCCGGCATCACGCAGGACCGGGGTCAGCAGACCGCGCTCCGTGTCGACCGCGATCGACAGGTTCTCCGTCGGCGGGTAGACGATGTCGGTTCCGTCCACCGTCGAGTTGATGATCGGGTACGCCTGCAGGCCCTCGGCCGCAGCGAGCGCGAAGAAGGGGAGGAACGAGAGCTTGTCGCCCGTCTTCTCCTGGAAGGTCGCCTTCACCTTGTCGCGGAAGTTGGACAGCTTGGTGACGTCGACCTCGATCACCGTGGTCAGCTGCGCCGTCTGCTGCATCGACGCCACGGCACGCTCGGCCAGCACCTTGCGCAGACGCGACATCGGCTGCGTGGTGCCGCGCAGCGGCGACGCCTCGACGACCGGGGCCGCCGCGGCCGGTGCGGCGGCGGGAGCAGCGCTGGCAGCCTCGGCCGCCTTGAGCACGTCCTCCTTGCGGATGCGTCCTCCCACGCCGGTGCCGGTCACCGACGCGAGGTCGACACCCTGCTGCTGCGCGAGACGGCGCACGAGCGGCGTGACGTAGGTCGGGCCGTCGTCGTCCAGGCTGAGGCTCGATGCCGCCGGGGCGGCGGCAGCGGGAACCGGAGCCGCAGGTGCTGCGGGAGCGGGTGCCGCCGGAGCGGGAGCGGCGGGGGCAGCAGCGGGCGCGGGTGCCGGAGCCTCGGCGGCCGGAGCTGCAGGAGCCGGAGCGGGGGCGGGAGCCTCGGGAGCGGGGGCGGCTGCGGGAGCCTCGGGAGCCGGGGCTGCGGCGGGAGCCGCGCCCGAGCCGATCCGGGCGAGCACGGCGCCGACGGCGACGGTCTCGTCCTCGCCCACGACGATCTCCTGCAGGGTGCCCGCGAACGGCGCGGGGATCTCGGTGTCGACCTTGTCGGTCGAGATCTCCAGAAGCGGCTCGTCGGCGGCGACCTCGTCACCGACCTGCTTCAGCCAGCGGGTGACCGTGCCCTCCGTGACGCTCTCGCCCAGCTCGGGGAGCACGACGTCCTTCGCGTCTCCGGCAGGAGTTGCGGGAGCCTCGGTGGCCGGAGCCTCAGCGGCGGGAGCCTCAGCGGCGGGAGCCTCAGCGGCCGGAGCCTCGGCAGCGGGCGCCTCTTCGGCAGCGGGAGCCTCAGCCGGGGCCGGAGTCTCGGCGGCGGGGGCGTCGGCGGGCGCCGGGGCGCTCGACCCGTCACCGATCTTGGCCAGCACGGCGCCGACCTCGACGGTCTCGTCCTCCTGGACCAGGATCTCCTCGATCACGCCGCTCACGGGCGACGGGATCTCGGTGTCGACCTTGTCGGTCGAGATCTCCAGCAGGCCCTCGTCGGCCTGAACGGTGTCACCTACCTGCTTGAGCCAGCGGGTCACCGTACCCTCGGTGACGCTCTCTCCGAGCGCGGGGAGGACCACGGATGTGCTCATGGGTGTGTCTCCTTCAGACGTGTCGATGTCATTTAGCTTACTGACCCGGGGGACCGGGTCGTCAGAGTGCGTGCAGGGGCTTGCCCGCCAGGGCGAGGAACGCCTCGCCCAGGGCCTCGCTCTGGGTCGGGTGGGCATGGATCAGAGGCGCGAGGTCCTCGGGGTGCGCCTCCCAGCCGACGGCGAGCTGCCCCTCGGTGATGAGCTCGCCCACGCGGTCGCCGACGAGGTGCACTCCCACGACGGGTCCGTCGGCCAGGCGCACGACCTTGACCAGTCCGCCCGTGCCGATGATCTCGCTCTTGCCGTTGCCCGCGAGGTTGTACTCGTAGGCGACGACGCGGTCGCCGTGCTCGGCGCGGGCCTGGGCCTCGGTGACGCCGACGGAGGCGACCTCCGGACTGCTGTAGGTGACGCGGGGGATGGTCGTCTCCGGCACGGCGACCGGGCGCAGGCCGGCGATCTCCTCTGCCACGAAGATTCCCTGCTGGAAACCGCGGTGGGCGAGCTGGAGACCCGGGACGATGTCGCCGACCGCCCACACGTGCGGCACGCTGGTCTGCAGCCGCGCATCGACGGTGACGAAGCCGCGGTCGATCGCCACGCCCGCCTCCTCGAAGCCGAGCCCCGCTGTCGCGGGGCCGCGCCCGACCGCCACGAGCAGGTAGTCGGCGACCACCTCGGAGCCGTCCTCCAGCCGCACCGTCACCTCGCTGTCGGACTGCTCGGCAGAGGCGAAGCGCACGCCGAGGCGGGACACGATGCCGCGCTTGCGGAAGGCGCGCTCGAGCCCCTTGCTGAGGGCGATGTCCTCGTTGGGCACGAGATGGTCCAGCGCCTCGATAATGGTCACCTCGGCACCGAACGAGCGCCACACGCTGGCGAACTCGACGCCGATCACCCCGCCGCCCAGGATGGCGACGCGCTCGGGCACCTCGTCGAGGGCGAGGGCCTCCTCGCTGGTCAGGATCCGCCCGCCGGCCTCGAGACCGGGGAGGAGCCGCGTGTACGAACCCGTCGCGAGAACGACGTCGTCGCCGCGGTAGACGTCGTCGCCGACGGCGACGCCCCGGTCGGCGAGCAGCCGTCCCTCGCCGGAGACCACGGTGATCCCGCGCGCCTTCACGAGGCCCTCGAGGCCCTTGAATTTCTTGGCGACGATGCCCTCGCGGTAGGCGGTGACGCCGGCGGGATCGATGCCGGAGAACGCGGCGATCACGCCGACCGAGGCCGCGTCCTTGACGTGCTCGGCCACCTCGGCCGAGTGCAGCAGGGCCTTGGTCGGGATGCAGCCGCGGTGCAGGCACGTGCCGCCGAGCTTGTCCTTCTCGATGAGCACGACGGACTTGCCGAGCTCGGCCGCGCGGAGGGCGGCCGCGTAGCCGCCGCTGCCGCCCCCGAGGACGACGATGTCTGCGTGGGTGTCGGTCATGAGGCATCTCCCGTGAGGAATTCGATGAGCGAGCGGACGGTCGCCGCCGTCGGGCCCTTGTCGGTGGCGCCGTAGGCGGCCTTGGTCGTTCCCGATCCGGCTATGTCGAGGTGCACCCAGGGGATGCGCGGTGCGTCAGCGTCGTCGGAGACGCGCCCCACGAAGCGTCGCAGGAAGAGGCCCGCGAACAGCGAGCCGCCCGCCGGGTCGCCGATCTTCGCGTTCTGCAGGTCGGCGATGGGGGAGTCCAGCTCGTCCTCCATGTGGTCGGGGAGGGGGAGCGGCCAGGCCTGCTCGCCCGCGCGCTCGGCGGCGGCCAGGTACTCGCCGACGGCGACGTCGTCGCCCATCACGCCGGTGTGCCGGGTGCCGAGGGCCACCGAGATGGCACCGGTGAGCGTCGCGACGTCGACGATGACGTCGGGCCGGGTGCGGCTGGCCGCCACCAGGCCGTCGGCCAGCACCACGCGTCCCTCGGCATCGGTGTTGAGGACCTCCACCGTGGTCCCGTCGAGGATCCTCACCACGTCGCCCGGACGCGTCGCGCGGCCGGACGGCATGTTGTCGGCGACGCAGAGCCATCCGCTCACGCGGACCGGGAGCGCCAGCCGCGCGGCGGCCGCGACGACGGCCAGCGCGATCGCCGCGCCGCACATGTCGTACTTCATGCCGACCATCCCGGCGGGCGGCTTCAGGGACAGACCGCCGGTGTCGAAGGTGATGCCCTTGCCGACCACTGCGACGTGACGGGCGGCGCCGGCGGGCGCGTAGTCCAGGCGGATGAACCGGGGCGGCCGGTCGGATCCGCGCCCGACGCCGAGGATGCCGCCGAAGCCCTGCTCCGCGAGCTGCTCCTCGTCGAGCACCTCGATGTCGACGGGGAGGCCGTCGACGGCCGCGACCGCCTGATCGGCGAAGTCCTGCGGCCCCAGCCACTCGGCCGGGATGTGCACCAGGTCCTTGACCAGTGCGACGGCCGAGCCGACGGCGGCGACGGAGGCCTTGTCGGCCGTGGTCAGCTCCTCGGGGCTGCTGACGATCACGCGGCCCGCCCGGGTCTTGCCGGCGTCGCGCTTGTACCCCTCGAAGCGGTATCCGCCGATCACCGCCCCCTCCGCGACAGCGCGGGTGAGATGCGGCGCGGCGACGGCGGCGACGGCGAGGGTGTCGAATCCGGATGTCGTCCGCACCGCCGCGCCGACGGCGTCGCGCAGGGCCGCGGCGTCGGGCGCGGATCCCGTGCCCACGACGACGAGAGGCGTGCGCGTGGCCTCCGGGGCGAAGGCGCGCACCGTCGCGCCGGCGGCGCCGGTGAAGCCGACGCCCTCCAGCGCCTCGGCCAGTCCCGGCCACGCGTCGAGCGCGTCGCCGGCGTCTGCGAGCGGCGGAAGCGCCAGCACCAAAGCATCCGCCTCGATGTCGGCCAGGGCGGAAGTGGTGTACGACAGCTCCGGATACGGCATGCGCTCCATCCTAGTTTTGCCCGGACGGCATCGGTCCGCCGCCGCGCGCGGCTCCCCGCCCGCGCATGTTCGCTGTCAGCGCGATGACCGCGGAGCCGGTCCGCACGAGGACTCGTACAGTGGAGGCATGCCAGTGTCCGGTCCCCTCTACGAGCGCGTCGCGACAGCCCCTCCCATCCCGAGCGGACTGCCGCTCGTGATCGTGCTCACCGGGTTCACGGACGCCGGCAACGCCGCATCGCGCATGGTCGACTACTTCCGCGACGACCTCGACCCCACACCGGTGCTCACCTTCTCCGCCGACGTCCTGCTCGACTACCGTGCGCGTCGCCCCCTCATCACCTTCGAGGCGGATCATCTGACCGCCTACCGCCCGCCGCGTCTCGAGCTGTCGCTGGCCCACGATTCGCTCGGCCAGCCGTTCCTGTTGCTCGCGGGATACGAGCCCGACTTCTCCTGGGACGCGTTCACCGAGACCATGGTGGGACTGGCCGAGGGGCTCCAGGTCTCCACGGTCACGTGGGTCCACGCGATCCCGATGCCGGTGCCGCACACCCGCCCGATCGGCACCACGGTGAGCGGGACGCGGAGCGAACTCACCGCGGCGCACTCCGTCTGGCAGCCGCACACCCAGGTGCCCGCGACGGTGGGGCACCTGCTGGAGTACCGTTTCGCGCAGTCCGCGGCCGACGTTGCGGGCTTCGTCCTGCTGATCCCGCACTACCTCGGCGACACCGACTACCCGGCAGCCGCCATCGCCGGCCTGGACAGCGTGTCGGTCGCCACCGGACTGGTCTTCGACCTCGACGATCTGCGCGAGGAGAACCGCGAGTACCTCGAGAAGGTGACCGAGCAGGTAACCGGAAGCGATGAGCTGACCGCCATGCTCCACAACCTCGAGGAGCGCTACGACTCGTACATGGCGGGCTCGACCCGGGCGCAGCCGATCATCCACACCGGCGACCTGCCGAGCGCCGACGAGCTCGCCGCCGAGCTCGAGCGCTACCTGGCGACGCGTCCTCCGGGGGACGAGGACAAGCGCGGCCGCCTCTGACGGGGAATGCCGACGCGCCCTAGAGCGTTGTCACCGATGGATCCTCCGTCCCGCAGTGCAGCCGGACGTTCTCCGCCTCAGAACTGTGAGAGAATGGATGATCTGACCCGTTGTCACCCGTTGGTCGTACGCTGCCGCGCACGTCCCAGGACTTGACAAGGGTCTTACTAGTGTCCGAAACCCCGACGGCATCCGTCGGTGAAAGGCGAGACGTGACGTCAGGCACGAAGAGCACCCGCACCCGCAAGGCTGAGGACACCGAAGAGGCGACCACGGTCGAGAAGCCGGCGCGCACGAGCACCGCCAAGGCGAAGGCCGCACCGGCCACCAAGGCGAAGGCCGCTCCTGCCAAGAGCCGCGTCACCAAGGCGAAGGCCAAGGACGAGGACGAGGACGCCGAACTCGACGACGAGGTCGACCTCGAAGACGCGGACGTGACGGACGACGACGTCGACGACACCGACGACGCCGAAGACGCCCCCGCCGACAAGAAGACGAAGAAGGGCGACGCCGAGGACGAGGACGACGAGGAGGAGGGCGCCAAGCCGGCCTTCACCGAGCCGCTTCCCACCGGCGCCATCGTCATCTCCTCCAGCGACGAGGACGACGTCCCGGTCTACTCGACGCAGATCACCGGCGCCACCGCCGACCCGGTCAAGGACTACCTCAAGCAGATCGGCAAGGTGCCGCTGCTGAACGCGGCCGAAGAGGTCGAGCTGGCGATGCGCATCGAGGCGGGTCTGTTCGCCGAGGAGAAGCTGTCGCACATGTCCGCGAGCGAGAAGTCCTCGCAGCTGGGCCTGGACCTGCAGTGGGTCGCTCGCGACGGACAGCGCGCGAAGAGCCACCTCCTCGGTGCCAACCTCCGCCTCGTCGTCTCCCTCGCCAAGCGCTACACCGGCCGCGGCATGCAGTTCCTGGATCTGATCCAGGAGGGCAACCTCGGTCTCATCCGCGCCGTCGAGAAGTTCGACTACACCAAGGGCTTCAAGTTCTCGACCTACGCGACGTGGTGGATCCGTCAGGCCATCACGCGCGCCATGGCCGACCAGGCCCGCACCATCCGCATCCCGGTGCACATGGTCGAGGTCATCAACAAGCTCGCCCGCGTGCAGCGGCAGATGCTGCAGGACCTGGGTCGCGAGCCCACGCCCGAGGAGCTCAGCCGCGAGCTCGACATGACCCCCGAGAAGGTCATCGAGGTCCAGAAGTACGGCCGTGAGCCGATCTCGCTGCACACGCCCCTGGGCGAGGACGGCGACAGCGAGTTCGGCGACCTCATCGAGGACACCGAGGCGGTCGTCCCGGCCGATGCGGTCGGTTTCACCATGCTGCAGCGTCAGCTCGAGTCCCTCCTCGACTCGCTGTCCGAGCGGGAGGCCGGTGTGATCCGCATGCGGTTCGGCCTCGGCGACGGCCAGCCGAAGACGCTCGACCAGATCGGCGACACGTTCGGGGTCACCCGCGAGCGGATCCGCCAGATCGAGTCCAAGACCATGGCGAAGCTTCGCCACCCGTCGCGGTCGCAGTCGCTGCGGGACTACCTCGAATGAGCGCACAGGCGAACGACGGCAAATCTCTCGAGATCGCCGTCGACGGTGCGACGTACGCCCGCATCCCGATCCGCACGCGCGTCGTGATGCCCGGCGATGACCTCGACGCGTTCCTCACCGAGTACGCCTCCGGCGTGCTGGAGCCCGGCGACACGCTGTTCGTGACCGAGAAGATCGTCGCGATCACCCAGGGCCGCTCGTATCTGGTGGAGGACATCGCGCCGCGCCCGCTCGCCCGCTTCCTGTCGCGGTACGTCGTCAAGACCTCGTACGGCATCGGGCTCGGCATGCCCGAGACGATGGAGATGGCCCTGCGGGAGGTCGGCACGCCGCGCATCCTCTTCGCCGCCGCGGTGAGCGCCGTGGGCAAGCTGTTCGGACGGCGTGGGGACTTCTACCGCATCGCCGGCGACAAGGCGCGGTCGATCGACGGACCGACGCGCCATACGATCCCGCCGTACAACAAGGCGGTCGTGCTGGGCCCGCTCGATCCCGAGAAGGTGGCCGCACGCGCGAAGGCGCTGCTGGGCGGCGCGAACGAGGTGGCCGTCGTCGACATCAACGACATCGGCGGCAACATCCTCGGCTCCACCCTCGACAAGGCGGGGGAGCGCACGCTCGTGCAGATCCTGGGCGACAACCCGCTCGGCCAGGGGCACCAGTCCACGCCGCTCGGAATCATCCGGCGCATCACCGGGGCCTGACGTGCGCGCCCTCAACCGGCTCTACCGGCGCGCGCGCTTCTTCGTCAAGCGCGTCGTCTCGTTCGATCGCGAGCGGGTCCTGCAGTTCGCCCGGCAGTCGGCGACGCTCTCGCGTGCGCCGCTGTGGTGGGTCGTGCTCGACATGGCCTGGTGCGCCGTGCGGTACGAGACCACGTTCGAGAACTACTCCGAGTGGGACTTCCGGATCCTGAGGCCTCGCGAACGCAAGACCTACATGACCGACCCGAAGTCGTTCCACCTGTCGCGCAAGCTCAACGACAACGCCGAGCGCGCGATCTTCGACGACAAGCTGCGCTTCGCCGAGCACTTCGGCGACGAGCTCGGCCGTGCCTGGCTCGACGTGTCGACCTCCGACGCCGCGGCGCTCGAGGAGTTCGTCCGCCGCTACGACCGCGTGATCACCAAGAACCCCGGCGGTGTGGGCGGCAACGGCATCACGATGCGCGAGACGGCCGGCATCGTCGACGCGGCCGCTCTGCGCGCCGAGCTGCTGTCCTCGGGGCAGGTCCTCGTGGAGGAGGTGCTCGCGCAGCACCCCGATATGGCGCGCCTGTACCCGGGCAGTGTGAACTCCCTGCGCGTGGTCACCTATCTCGATCCCGACGGCGAGGTGCACGTGCTCGCGGCGGTGCTGAAGGTCGGCAACGGCGGCGTCATCGACAACTTCAGCAACGGCGGCATGTACACCATGCTCGACGAGGAGGGCCGTGCCCTCCATGCCGCCAGCGACGAGGAAGGGCACCCGTTCGAGGTGCATCCCCTCACGAGCGTCACCATCACCGGCTACCAGGTGCCACTGTACGGCGAGGTCCTCGCGCTCGTCGACCGACTGGCGCGCCGCGTCCCCGCCCTGCCCTACATCGGCTGGGACATCGCGATCACCCCTGACCGTCCCGTGGTCATCGAGGGCAACCACAACACGGGCGTATTCCAGTCCAAGCCGTCGGTCTCCGGCATCCGCCGCGGCCTGCTCCCGCGTTACCGCGCCGCCATGCGCTTCTGAGCTCCGAGGGAAGGAATCCACCCATGGGTCGAGCGACCGTGCGCCTCCGCTATCTCGCGCGACGAGCCCGCAAGCTCCGTCCGGGGAACCTCATCGAGTTCGCCCGTCAGGCGCAGAAGGTCTCCCGAGCACCGCTGCCGGTGCTCGTGGCCGACATGCTCTGGTGCTCCCTCAAGTACGACATGGGCTTCCGCGACTACGCCGTCTGGGACATCCGGCTGCTGAACGCCAAGGAACGGGCGACCTGGATGACCCATCCCAAGTCCTTCCGCATCACCCGCATGCACAACACGCCCGAGGGACGGGCGAAGCTCGAGGACAAGCGCCGCTTCGCCCGCGAGTACGCCGACCTCCTGGGCCGCGAGACCATCGATCTCCGGGACGTCGACGACACCGAGCTCGGCGCGTTCCTCGCCCGCCATCCGAAGGTGCTCGCCAAGCCCCTGGAGGGTCAGGGGGGCGGCGGCATCACGCTCCACGAGAACGTGACCGATCCCGTGGCGTTCCGCGCGGAGGTCACCGCCGCCGGTCAGTCCATCGTCGACGAGTTCATCGTGCAGCACCCCGACATGAGCAGCCTGTACCCGGACAGCGTCAACACGGTGCGGATGATCACCTTCCTCGACAAGAACGGCACGGAGCCGGGCGGCACCGTGCACCTTCTCGCGGCCGTCCTGCGCATCGGCAACGGCGACGTGATCGACAACTTCGCCTCGGGCGGCATGTTCACCATGCTCGACGAGAACGGCGTGGCGCTGTACCCGGGCGTCGACAAGCAGAGCAACGTCTATCGCGAGCATCCCGTGACGGGCACGCCGATCGTCGGCTTCCAGGTTCCCATGTACGACCGGGTGCGGGAGCTCACGGACAAGCTCGCCCGTCGCACGCCCGAGGCGCCCTACGTGGGCTGGGACCTCGCGATGACCCCGGACGGGCCGGTGGTCATCGAGGGGAACCACAACTCCAGCGTGTTCCAGCCGAAGCCGTCGGCCTCGGGAGTGCGCACGGGGCTGCTGCCCGTGTACCAGGCGGCCGTGGGATTCTGAGCCGCCCGGCTCCGACGTCGCGCCCTCATCGGGACGCGCGGCGCTCAGCCGAGGAGACGAGCGGTCTCGTCGTGCCACGACGTGGCGATGGCGCGCAGCTTCTCCTCGTACTTGCGGCCGTGGTGCGCGCAGAACAGGAGCTCGCTGCCGTTGACCTCGGCGGCGATGTAGGCCTGTGCTCCGCACGAGTCGCAGCGATCCGCCGCCGTGAGGCGGTGCTCGAGGACGCCGGGCTCTGCTGTGGTCGAGATGCTCATTCTGGGTGCCTCCTCGGTGTGTCTACTCCAGTGCGGGTTCTGTAAATACAACCACGCGATAGTGAGGACCATGCCCTGAGGAGGTCACATTTCGCTGTACGCGTACGGCGTGTCCGGGTGCCGGCCCGGCCAGGGCCGCCCGCTGAGTGTGTCGGCGCCGCGCCGCGTCGCTGCGCGGATACGCTTGGAGATTGTGACAGCCGAGTATTCCGCCCACCACCTCCAGGTGCTCGAAGGACTCGAGGCCGTCCGCAAGCGCCCCGGGATGTACATCGGCTCGACCGACTCCCGGGGTCTCATGCACTGCGCGTGGGAGATCATCGACAACTCCGTCGACGAGGCCCTCGCGGGACACGGCTCGCGCATCGACATCGTGCTCCACGCCGACGGCAGCGTCGAGGTGCGCGACCGCGCGCGCGGCATCCCCGTCGACGTCGAGCCGCGCACGGGCCTGACCGGCGTCGAGGTCGTCTTCACCAAGCTCCACGCCGGCGGCAAGTTCGGCGGGGGCTCCTACGCCGCGTCCGGCGGTCTCCACGGCGTGGGCGCTTCGGTGGTCAACGCTCTCTCCGAGCGACTCGACGTCGAGGTCGACCGCGCCGGCAAGACCTACGCCATGTCCTTCCACCGCGGCGAGCCGGGGATCTTCTCGGGACCCGGGCTCGATGCCGCCTTCACGCCGTTCGAGGCGGCTTCCGAGCTGCGCGTGATCGGGAAGGCGCCGCGCGGCGCGACCGGCACGCGCATCCGCTACTGGGCCGACCGGCAGATCTTCACCAAGGACGCCGAGTTCGGCCTGGCGGAGCTGGAGCAGCGTGCGCGCCAGACCGCCTTCCTGGTGCCCGGGCTGGAGATCGTCCTCGTCGACGAGCGACCGGTGCCCGGCGCCGAGTCGTCCGCCCCGCGCGAGACCAGCTTCCGCTACGACGGCGGCATCTCGGAGTTCGCCGAGTACCTCGCCCCCGACGCCGCCGTCACCGACACCTGGCGCCTCACGGGCGACGGCACCTTCACCGAGACCGTTCCCGTGCTCCAGCCCACCGGCGCGATGGTCCCCACCGAGGTCGAGCGCACCTGCCACGTCGACATCGCGCTGCGCTGGGGCACCGGCTACGACACCGTCACCCGCTCCTTCGTCAACATCATCTCCACGCCCAAGGGCGGCACCCACCTGTCGGGCTTCGAGCAGGGCCTGATGAAGCTGATCCGCGATCAGGTGCAGCAGAACGCCCGCAAGCTCAAGGTGAGCGCGAACGACAAGATCGAGAAGGACGACATCCTCGCGGGGCTCACGGCCGTGCTGACGGTGAGCTTCCCCGAGCCGCAGTTCGAGGGACAGACCAAGGAGGTCCTCGGCACCCCCGCCATCCGTGCGATCGTGGCCGGCGTCGTCGCCGCCCAGCTCGGGGCCCGGTTCTCCTCCAGCAAGCGCGAGGACAAGGCGCAGACGTCGCTCCTGCTCGAGAAGGTCGTCTCCGAGATGAAGGCGCGCGTCTCCGCGCGCACGCACAAGGAGACCCAGCGCCGCAAGAACGCACTGGAGTCCTCGTCGCTCCCGGCCAAGCTCGCCGACTGCCGCACGAACGACGTCGCCGAATCCGAGCTGTTCATCGTGGAGGGCGATTCGGCGCTCGGCACCGCCAAGCACGCCCGCAACAGCGAGTACCAGGCGCTCCTGCCCATTCGCGGCAAGATCCTCAACGTGCAGAAGGCGTCGATCAGCGACATGCTGTCCAACGCGGAGTGCGCCGCCATCATCCAGACGATCGGCGCCGGGTCGGGCCGCTCGTTCGACATCGAGACGGCGCGCTACGGGAAGATCATCCTGATGAGCGACGCCGACGTCGACGGCGCGCACATCCGCACCCTGCTGCTGACGCTCTTCTTCCGCTACATGCGTCCCCTCATCGAGGAGGGTCGCGTGTACGCCGCTGTCCCGCCGCTGCACCGGGTCATCGTCGTGAACCCGGGGTCCAAGCCCAACGAGACCGTCTACACCTACTCCGAGAAGGAGCTCCACGCCCTGCTGTCGAAGCTCCAGCGCGCCGGCAAGCGCTGGCAGGAGCCCGTGCAGCGCTACAAGGGACTCGGCGAGATGGACGCGGATCAGCTCGCCACGACCACGATGGACCGGGGCGGCCGCACCCTGCGCCGGGTGCGGGTCGAGGATGCCGAGATGGCTGCCACCGTGTTCGAGCTCCTCATGGGCTCCGAGGTGGCGCCGCGCCGCGACTTCATCGTGTCCTCGGCCGACCGCCTGGACCGCGAGGCCATCGACGCCTGATCGCGTCAGCCGACCGCGGACCCGATCGCGCCGATGACGGCGTCGAGCATCTGGCCCGAGGCGTCGCGCTTGGCCCCGGCCGGCGGGAGCTGACGGACCGATCCATCTGCGCCGACGGCCCGCGGGTCGTCGCCGATCCAGGCGAGCGCGAGGCTGTCCTCGCCCTTCAGGAACCGCTGGGCGCGCACTCCACCGGTGCCGCGGCCCTTCGGCGGGAACTCCGCGAACACCGACACCTTGCCCGAGCCGGCGTCGGTTCCGGGCAGGGACTGCGACGATCCGGCGATCGTCGCCACGACGGTGTCGTCGGAGGCCGTCAGCGCCGTGAACGCGATCACCCGCTCGCCCGGCGTCACCCGGATGCCCGCCATGCCGCCCGCAGCGCGCCCCTGGGGACGGACGGCGTCGGCGCCGAAGCGCAGCAGCTGCGCGTCGGAGGTCACGAACACGAGCTCGACGTCGTCCGGCGCGAGCGCCGCTCCCACCACGCTGTCGCCGGGCTTGAGCGCGATGATCTCGGCATCGCTCTTGTTGTTGGCCAGCTCGCTCACGGCGACGCGCTTGACGACGCCCTGAAGCGTGCCGAGGGCGATCGTGGGCGCGGCGGCGGAGTCGTCCGAGAGCGGGACGATCGCCACCACATGCTCCCCGCTCGGCAGGCCGAGGTACTGGTCCGCCCGCGTGCCCGCCGCCAGCTGCACCGAGTTGGCCGGCACCGACGGCAGGTCGACGGGGGAGAAGCGCACGAGACGCCCGCGGCTGGTCACCGCACCGAGATCGCCCCGCGTCGTGGCGTCGACCGCTGAGCGGATGGCGTCGTGCTTCGAGCGCCGCGCGGGGGGCACGATGGCCGCCTCGGCCGTCTCGGCACGGACCATGCGGCCGGTGGCGGAGAGGAAGACCCGGCAGGGGGCGTCGGCGATCTGCAGGTCGGCGGCCGCCGCGCTCGCGCGAGAGCGCGACGCCACGGGCCCGCCGTTGAGCAGTAGTGTGCGCCGCGGCGTGCCGTACGCCTCGGCGGCCGCATCGAGCTCGCGGGCGACCTGCTGGCGCAGCAGCACCTCGCTGGCCAGGAGCTCTTCGAGCTGCGCGATCTCCGCCTTCAGCGCGTCGCGCTCGGTCTCCAGCTCGACGCGGGAGAACTTCGTCAGGCGGCGCAGCCGCAGCTCCAGGATGTACTCCGCCTGCGGCTGGGAGAGGTCGAACACGTCCATGAGGCGGGTCCGGGCCTGCTCGCCGTCGTCCGAGGTGCGGATCACCTGGATGACCTCGTCGATGTCGAGGATGGCGATGAGGAGGCCCTCGACCAGGTGCAGGCGCTCCTGGCGGCGGCCCAGGCGGTGCCGGCTGCGCCGCGTGACGACCTGGATCCGGTGGTCCAGGTAGACCCGGAGCAGATCGCGCAGCCCGAGTGTCTGGGGCTGGCCGTCGACGAGCGCGACGTTGTTGATGCCGAAGGAGTCCTCGAGCGGCGTCAGCCGGTAGAGCTGCTCGAGCACGGCGTTCGGATCGAAGCCGGTCTTGATGCCGATCACGAGACGGAGACCGTGGTTGCGGTCGGTCAGGTCGGTGACATCGGCGATGCCGGTCAGCTTCTTCGCGGTGACGGCGTCCTTGATCTTCTCGATGACGCGCTCGGGGCCCACGAGGTAGGGGAGCTCGGTGATCACGAGTCCGGTGCGGCGGGGGCCGAGCGATTCGACCGACACCTTGGCGCGGGTGCGGAACGTGCCGCGTCCGCTCGCGTAGGCGTCCTTCACCCCGTCGAGGCCCACGATCACGCCGCCACCGGGCAGATCGGGGCCCGGAACGAACTCCATGAGCTCTTCGAGGGAGGCGTCCGGGTTCTCGAGCAGATGGATCGCCGCGGCGACGACCTCGATGAGGTTGTGCGGCGCCATGTTCGTGGCCATGCCGACCGCGATGCCGGTGGTGCCGTTGACGAGCAGGTTGGGGAAGGCAGCAGGGAGCACGTCGGGCTGCTGGAACTGCCCGTCGTAGTTGGGGATGAAGTCGACGACGTCCTCGTCGAGGTTCTCCGTCAGCGCCAGGGCCGACGGCGCGAGCCGCGCCTCGGTGTACCGCGCAGCGGCGGGGCCGTCGTCGAGCGATCCGAAGTTGCCGTGCCCGTCGACGAGAGGCACCCGCAGTGCGAAGTCCTGGGCGAGGCGCACGAGGGCGTCGTAGATCGCCGAATCGCCGTGGGGGTGGAGCTTTCCCATCACCTCGCCGACGACGCGGGCGCTCTTGACGTGCCCGCGATCGGGTCGCAGGCCCATGTCCGCCATCTGGAAGAGGATGCGCCGCTGCACCGGCTTCAGCCCGTCGCGCGCGTCGGGCAGCGCACGGGAGTAGATCACGGAGTACGCGTACTCGAGGAAGGACCCCTGCATCTCGGCCGAGACGTCGACGTCCTCGATGCGTTCGCCGCCGCCGGCGGAGTCGGTGTCAGTGCGCGAAACGGCCATGGGTCTGAGCGGTCCTCCGAAGACAGGGACGAAGTGACGGGAGGGGCGCCGCCGGGTGGTGTGCGAGACTGACCCCGATGCCTCTCAGCCTACCCGTGGACCCGCCGTCGGCCCGGAGCCTCACCGGTGTCGTGCCGCAGTCGATCGCCGCGCTGAGCGGGCGGTCGGACTGGTTCCCGCCGGCGAGGTCGGCGCTCGTCCTGGTGGTCGACGGACTCGGGCGGAGAAACCTCGCCGCGCGCGCCGGGCACGCGCGATTCCTCTCGTCGCGGACGGGCAAGAAGGACGCCGCGCGCACGGTCTTCCCGTCGACGACGGCGACAGCCCTCACCGGCCTGCTCACGGGGACGCCTGCCGGCGTGCACGGGATCGTCGGCTACCGGGCGAGGGTGCCGGGCACCGACACGGTCTCCAATCAGCTCCGGGGCTGGGAGACCGACGGTCTCGATCCGCTCACCTGGCAGCGCGCGACCCCCCTCCTGGCGTCGGAGTCGGCGGCCGGCCGCCCCTGCTTCGTCGTGACGAAGGCCATGTACGGGGGCACCGGCTTCACGCAGGCCATCCAGCGCGGCGCGGACTTCGTCGGCGTCGACGACCTCGAGGATCGGCTCCTGCGGGCCGCCGAGCTCACCACCGCGGCGGAGGGCGCCCTCGCCTACGTGTACGTGCCGGAGCTGGATTCGCTGGGCCACGCCCACGGCTGGGAGAGCGATCGCTGGACGGCTGGATTGGAGCAGGTCGACGCCGCGGTCACGGCGCTCGACCGCGCGCTCGGGCAGGATGTCGGCGCGGTGGTGACCGCCGATCACGGCATGATCGACGTCCCCGCCCACCGACAGGTGCTCGTGGGGGAGGGCGACGCCCTGTGGGAGGGCGTTCGCCTCGTGGGAGGGGAGCCGAGGATGCTCCACCTCTACGCCGAGGACGGCGCGGCCTCCGCAGTGAGGGATCGCTGGAGCGAAGCCGAGGGACATCGTTCCTGGGTCATGTCCCGCGACGAGGCGGTCTCCGCCGGTCTGTTCGGGCCGGTCGTCGACCCTGAGGTGCTGCCGCGCATCGGCGATGTGCTCGTCGCCGCGCGGAGCGGGATCGTCTACTACGACGACCGCGAGGCGGACAAGCGCCCGCAGCGCATGATCGGGCAGCACGGATCGCTGACCGACGATGAGCGCGTCGTGCCGCTCATCCGCCTGGGCGCATTCGCGCGCTGACCCCGCAGGCGTCAGCCGTCTTCGGTGCGCGCGCCGAAGACGATCTCGTCCCAGGACGGCATCGAGGTCCGGCCCTTCCGGCGGGACGTGTCGGCCGGGGCGGGATCCTCGTCGGCCGATGCCGCAGGCTCGGCCGGTGCCGGCTCGTCGTCGTATCCCGGCTCGAGCGCGTCGAAGAGCGCCACCGGGGTCGACGAGGCCCGCGGCGCGGAGTGGGTGGGGGACGCCCCATCGGACTCGCCCGGCATCGCCTCGCGCTGTCCGCGCCGGCGCCGCAGCGCCTCGAGGAGATCCGCCGTGTCGGTGGAGGTGATCGCCTGGTCGGGGGCCCGCTTGATGGCGGCCTGCTGCACCGCCGGAGAGGCCGGCTCGCGGACCTCGGGCGCCTCCAGGTCGGCGTCGGGCAGTCGTCGCGGACCGAACGCGCCGCTGTCGAAGCGCGAGGCGTCCTTCACTCCGGAGGAGTCCAGCGCCCGCAGGCGCGGGATCAGTCCCTCGGGCAGCGAGCCCTGCCGGGACAGCTGGGTCGCGTCGGCGTTCTGCGGTGCGAGGGTGGCGCGACGGGGGTCGAAGGTCCACCGCGCGTCGTGGTCGACGTCGCCCGCCGTGAACTCGAGCTTCACGATCCAGCCCGTCGACTCCCGCCAGCTCGTCCAGCGCTCGCCCACGGCACCGGCCTCGGCGAGCTTGGCGCGCACGGCCGTGCCGAAGGTGGGCTGGGCGTCGGGGTCGAGCTCGCCGCTGATCAGCACCGGGACGGCGAGAGCCTGGCCGACGATGTGCTCGCGCTCGGCGAGCACAGGACCTTCGAAGCGGGCGACGTCCTCGACGCGGATGCCGAGCAGGCCGGCGACCTCCTCCGCCGAGAGTCCGGCACGGATGTGCGACTGGATGTCGCGCGGACTCGGCCGCGCGGCGCGCGACTCCGGGTCGCGCGTCGTCCGCCGCAGCTGCGCGCGAAGCGTCTCGTCGACGGGAAGGGCGAAGCGATCGCCCGACTCGGTGGCGAGCACGAGCACGCCGTCTTCGATGCCGATGACTTTGAGCTGCTCCATGCGAAACACCCTCCAGATCCTGCGTGTCCGCCCATGGTGTCACGCGGCCTCTCGGATGAAGGGAATATCCCGCGCGTGCCGCGAGTTTGACGCGACGAACCCGCCCGGTCACGGCCCGGCCACGACGGCATTTGCGAAATGCAGTCCCGTCGTGCAAACTATGGCCGCCCGTACGGGCATGCAATCACGAAACCCTGGAAGTAGAGACGCTCGAGCAATGGCTACGGATTACGACGCCCCCCGCAAGACCGACGACGACAGCGAGTCGATCGAGGCCCTCAAGGAGCGCGTCCCCGACAAGCTGTCGGGATCTGTCGACTCCGAGGATGCGGACAACCCCTCCGGCTTCGAGCTGCCCGGCGCCGACCTGTCGGACCTCGAGCTCGACGTCGTCGTGCTGCCGCCGCAGGAGGACGAGTTCACCTGCATCGAGTGCTTCCTGGTGAAGCACCGCACCCAGATCGACCACGAGTCCGCCATCGGCGCCGTGTGCCGGGAGTGCGCGGCCTGACGGCCTCCGCCGCACGCGCGGTCCGGTCCTCGGCCGGGCCGCGCGGTCGCGTTCAGGAGCGCTGAGCGCGACGGATCGCCGCGGCGACGCGGTCCGGGGTGCGCGTCGAGAAGACCCACTCCGTGACGGGATCGCCGGCATCTTCGAGGGGGACGCGCACCACGCCGTCGATGCCCGGCCGGAACAGGTGCCAGGCCGACCGGGAGAGCCCCGGCCCGCGCAGGAGCCGCGCCCGCTCGGCGTCCGCGATCTCCGGCTCGCCGAGGAGACCGACGGGCACGTGCGCGCGACCCACCCGCAGCTCGCCCGCCTCGACCCGGATCTCGGGCGAGGACAGCACGAGACCGCCGATGAGGGCCGCGGCCACGAGCACGCCGGCGACCAGGGCGACGGTCGCGTCGAGGGGCACGAAGACGAGCGCCACCATGGGCGCACTCACGGCGGCGGCGGCGAGGACCCACAGCGAGGGGCTCAGCCGTTCGCGGTAGGTGGTCGTCGACGGTCTCAGGCCGCTCGTCATCTTGTGCATTACCCTCATGGAGTGATCCAAAGTGTGGACATTCCCATCATCGCATCGCACGTACCCGCCTACGCCCACCCGGGCGACGCGGGCGCCGACCTCGTCTCCACCGAGGCCGTCCGCCTCGAGCCGGGACAGCGCGCCCTCGTCGGCACCGGCGTGCGGATCGCCCTCCCCGACGGCTACGTCGCCTTCGTGGTCCCGCGCAGCGGCCTGGCGGCCAAGCACGGCATCACGATCGTCAACGCCCCCGGGACGGTCGATGCGGGCTACCGCGGCGAGATCAAGGTGTCGCTGCTCAACACCGACGCCACCGCGGCCTACGACATCGCCCCCGGCGACCGCATCGCGCAGATCGTGATCATGCCCGTACCGCGCGTCACCTTCCTCCCCGTCGACGAGCTTCCCGAGAGCACCCGCGGCGAAGGGGGATTCGGATCCACCGGCTATCAGACAGGAACACCCGCATGACCGACGGCGAGCTGCGCAAGGCCGCACCGACTGACCGCGCCGCGAGCGGCCCGTTCGACGAGTCCGAGGCCAATCCGGTGCGCCCGTACATCGACCTGGGCGGCATCAAGATCCTGCCGCGCGAGGGGCTGAACCTCCGCCTCGAGGTGGAGGAGCAGACCAAGCGGATCGTCGCCGTGGGGCTCGACTACGCGGAGTCCACACTGCAGGTGCAGCCCTTCGCCGCGCCGCGGTCGACCGGCCTCTGGGACGAGACCCGTGAGCAGATCCGCCAGCAGATCCGCCAGCAGGGCGGCCGCGTGGAGGAGCGCGAGGGACCGCTCGGACACGAGCTGCTCGCGGAGGTCCCCGTCGCCGGCCCCGAGGGGGGCGGCGGCAAGCGGATCGCGCGATTCGTGGGCGTGGACGGCCCCCGCTGGTTCCTGCGCGGCGTGATCGGCGGCGCCGCAGCGGCCGACGTCGAGGCCGCCGCCAAGGTCGAGGATCTGTTCCGTTCGATCGTGGTGGTCCGCGGCGGCACGCCGATGCCTCCCCGGGACCTCATCCCGCTCAAGATGCCCGCCGCTCCCGGTACCGCGTGAGCGCCTCCGCCGGCGAGCCGGACGCCGCCCGGGAGCACACGGAGCGGCGCCCGGACCTCACGCCTCCAGAGCCCGCGTCGGCCGACCCCCGCGCGTCCGACCTCATCGGACAGGCCCTCGGCGGCGCGGCGCGGCGTGCCGGGATCGATCCGGCGGCCGATGCGTCGACCGGGCACGTCGTGTGGCAGGCGATGGGCGGCTGGCGGGGCCTGCTCGAAGCCGTGCTGCCCGGGCTCGCGTTCGTCGTCCTGTTCACCGTCACCAGCGATCTCGTGCTGTCGCTGCTCGTCTCCGTCGGCATCGCGGCGCTGTTCACCGTGGTGCGGCTCGTCCAGCGCACGACGCTGAGCGCCGCGCTGGGCGGGCTGGTCGCCACCGCGGCGGCCGCGGGCCTCGCGCTGTGGACCGGGCGCGGCGAGGACAACTTCGTGCCGGGGCTCATCACCAACGCGGTGTACGGCACCGCCTTCCTCGTGTCGGCCCTCGTCGGGTGGTCGCTCATCGGGCTCGCCGCCGGGTTCCTCATGAACGAGGGGACCGACTGGCGACGCGATCGGCGCAAGCGACGGGTCTTCTTCTGGCTCGCCATCGCCTGGTCGGCGCTGTTCTTCGCGCGCCTGGGCGTGCAGCTCCCGCTGTACTTCGCGGGCGATGTCACGACGCTCGGAACGCTCAAGCTGATCATGGGTCTTCCGCTGTTCGCGCCCCTGGTCGCCGTGACGTGGCTGGCCGTCCGGGCGCTCTACCCGAAACACCAGGACGACGCGGTCGACCGCGCGGCAGCGTGATAGATTTATCTCGATATCAAGATAAATTCCGCACTCGGCGGTTAGGGCAACCTCACTAGCCTGTGCCACGGAGCCGCGCGAAGATGGAAGCGTCGGGCGCCCGCGCCCGTCCCCGCCGACGAAGGCGCCCGCGGCCCCAGAAAAGGAGACCAGACGTGTCCACAGTTGACAGCTTCGGAGCCAGGAGCACCCTGACAGTCGGCGGCACCGACTACGAGATCTTCCGGATCGACACGGTCGCCGGCCACGAGAAGCTCCCGTTCAGCCTCAAGGTGCTGCTGGAGAACCTGCTGCGCACCGAAGACGGTGCCAACGTGACCAAGGCCCAGATCCAGGCGCTCGGCTCCTGGGACCCCGACGCCGAGCCCGACACCGAGATCCAGTTCACCCCCGCGCGCGTGGTCATGCAGGACTTCACCGGCGTTCCGTGCATCGTCGATCTCGCCACGATGCGCGAGGCCGTCACCGCGCTCGGCGGCGACCCGAGCCGCATCAACCCGCTGTCGCCCGCGGAGATGGTGATCGACCACTCGGTCATCGCCGACCTCTTCGGCACGCCCAACGCCCTCGAGCGCAACGTCGAGATCGAGTACGAGCGCAACGGCGAGCGGTACCAGTTCCTGCGCTGGGGCCAGACGGCGTTCGACGACTTCAAGGTGGTTCCCCCGGGGACCGGCATCGTCCACCAGGTGAACATCGAGCACCTCGCCAAGGTCATCTACGACCGCAGCGTCGACGGCGTCCTGCGCGCCTACCCGGACACCTGCGTCGGCACCGACTCGCACACGACCATGGTCAACGGCCTGGGCGTGCTGGGCTGGGGCGTCGGCGGCATCGAGGCCGAGGCCGCGATGCTCGGACAGCCCGTCTCGATGCTCATCCCGCGCGTCGTCGGCTTCAAGCTCACGGGGGAGATCCCCGCAGGCGTCACCGCCACCGACGTCGTGCTCACGATCACCGACATGCTGCGCAAGCACGGCGTGGTCGGCAAGTTCGTCGAGTTCTACGGCGCGGGCGTGGCCTCCGTGCCCCTGGCCAACCGCGCCACCATCGGCAACATGAGCCCCGAGTTCGGCTCGACCGCCGCCATGTTCCCGATCGACGACGTCACGCTCGACTACCTGCGTCTGACCGGTCGCGACGAGCAGGCCGTGGCGCTGGTGGAGGCGTACGCGAAGGAGCAGAAGCTCTGGCACGACGCCTCGGTGGAGCCGTCCTTCAGCGAGTACATGGAGCTCGACCTGTCGACGGTCGTCCCGTCGATCGCCGGCCCCAAGCGCCCGCAGGACCGCATCCTGCTCTCGGAGTCCAAGGCGCAGTTCGAGAAGGACATCCTGGGATACGCCGCGGCGTCGACCTCGAACGACATCGTCGACCTCGAGTCGAAGCACTCGTTCCCGGCCTCCGACCCCGGCAGCACGCCCGGCGACGAGGAGCCGGTGACCCGCGAGGTGCACATCAACAGCGGCGCCCCGATCAACGCGTCGACCCCGGTGACGGTGACGCCTCCCGAGGGCTCGCCGTACATCCTCGACAACGGCGCGGTCACCCTGGCGGCCATCACCTCCTGCACGAACACGTCCAACCCCTCGGTGATGATCGCCGCGGGCCTGCTCGCTCAGAAGGCGCTGGAGAAGGGCCTCACGCGCAAGCCGTGGGTCAAGACGACGCTCGGCCCCGGCTCGAAGGTCGTCACGGACTACTACGAGAAGTCCGGACTCGACAAGGCGCTCGAGGGCGTCGGCTTCTACACCGTGGGCTACGGCTGCACGATCTGCATCGGCAACTCCGGCCCCCTCATCGAGGAGGTCTCGGCGGCGATCAACGAGCACGACCTCGCCGTCACCGCCGTGCTGTCGGGCAACCGCAACTTCGAGGGCCGCATCAGCCCCGACGTGAAGATGAACTACCTGGCCTCGCCGCCGCTGGTGGTCGCGTACGCGCTGGCCGGCTCGATGAACTTCGACTTCCAGACCGACCCGCTCGGCAAGGACCTCGACGGCAACGACGTGTTCCTCAAGGACATCTGGCCGGCTCCCGACGAGGTGCAGCAGATCATCGACTCGTCGATCTCGCGCGAGCAGTTCATCAAGCAGTACGAGACCGTCTTCGACGGCGACGAGCGCTGGAAGAACCTGCCCACCCCGACCGGTCCCGTGTTCGAGTGGGACGCGGACTCGACGTACGTGCGCAAGGCGCCCTACTTCGAGGGGATGACGATGGAGCTCACCCCGGTGAGCGACATCCACGGCGCCCGCGTCATGGCGACCCTCGGCGACTCGGTCACGACCGACCACATCTCACCCGCCGGCAACATCAAGGCGGGCACCCCTGCCGCGCAGTACCTCACCGAGCACGGCGTCGCCCAGAAGGACTTCAACTCCTACGGCTCGCGCCGCGGCAACCACGAGGTGATGATCCGCGGCACCTTCGCCAACATCCGGCTGAAGAACGAGCTGGTCGCCGCCGTGAACGGCGGACAGGTCGTCGAAGGCGGCTACACCCGCGACTTCACGCAGGAGGGCGGCCCGCAGTCGTTCATCTACGACGCGTGCGAGAACTACCAGGCGCAGGGCACTCCGCTCGTGGTCTTCGGCGGCAAGGAGTACGGCTCCGGCTCGTCGCGCGACTGGGCGGCCAAGGGCACGAGCCTCCTCGGCGTGAAGGCGGTCATCACCGAGAGCTTCGAGCGGATCCACCGCTCCAACCTCATCGGCATGGGTGTCGTCCCGCTCCAGTTCCCCGACGGCCAGAGCTGGAAGTCGCTCGGTCTCGACGGCACCGAGATCGTCTCGATCGAGGGCCTCGAGAAGCTCAACGAGGGCGTCACGCCCAAGACGGTGACCGTCACCGCTGCGCCGAGCGAGTTCTCGCCGGAGGGCAAGCAGCCGGTCGTCTTCGAGGCCAAGGTGCGCATCGACACCCCCGGAGAGGCCGACTACTACCGCAACGGCGGCATCCTCCAGTACGTGCTGCGCTCGCTCGTCTGACACGCACCAGGAAGGCCCCGGATCCGCGCGCACCGCACGCGCGATCCGGGGCTTTCCCGTATCGGCACGCATAGAATCGAGGAATGAGTCTGCTTGCGTCGATCACCGGTCCGCGGGACCTCGACGCGCTCAGCGCGGACCAGCTCCGAGAGCTGGCGCAGGAGATCCGGGATTTCCTCGTGCAGAACGTGTCACGCACGGGCGGCCACCTGGGGCCGAACCTCGGCGTCGTCGAGCTGACCCTCGCAATCCACCGGGTCTTCGACTCGCCCGACGATCCGATCGTCTTCGACACCGGCCACCAGTCCTACGTGCACAAGCTGCTGACGGGCCGGCAGGACTTCGCGGGGCTCCGGGCCCGCGGTGGGCTGGCCGGGTATCCGCAGCGGGCCGAGAGCCCGCACGACGTCGTCGAGTCCTCGCACGCCTCGAGCTCGCTGAGCTGGGCGGACGGCATCTCCCGCGCCCTGACGCGCACGGGCCGCTCCGACCGCCACGTCGTGGCCGTCGTGGGCGACGGATCGCTGACCGGGGGCATGACCTGGGAGGCGCTCAACAACATCTCCGACGACAACGACCGCAACCTGGTCATCGTCGTCAACGACAACGGGCGCTCCTACGCCCCGACGATCGGCGGCATGGCGCGCTACCTGAACCGCGTGCGCACGACCGACGGATATCAGCATCTGCGGAGCACCTCCGACTCGTTCTTCCGCAAGCTCGGGCCGGCGGGCCGCGCGCTGTACCGCGGCGTCCGCGGCGGGACCCACGGGTTCCTCTCCCGGTTCACCAACAACGCGGCGCTCTACTCCAACCTCGACATCAAGTACCTCGGCCCGATCGACGGTCACGACCTCGACGCGCTCCTGGAGACGCTCCAGCTGGCGAAGGAGTATCGCGCTCCGGTGATCGTCCACGCGATCACCGACAAGGGACGCGGATACGAGCCGGCGCGCAACGACGAAGCCGACCAGTTCCACGCCGTGGGCAAGATCGACCCGATCACGGGGGCGCCGGTGGGCACCTCGGACGCGGTGGCCTGGACCGATGTGTTCGCGCAGTCGCTGGTGGAGGCGGGGGAGCGGCGGGACGACGTGATCGCGATCACCGCCGCCATGCTGCGCCCGACCGGCCTGCAGCCGTTCGCCCAGAGGTTCCCGGACCGCACCTACGACGTCGGCATCGCCGAGCAGCACGCTGTCGCCTCGGCCGCGGGACTGGCCTACGGCGGCCTGCACCCGGTCGTCGCGATCTACGCCACCTTCATGAACCGCGCGTTCGACCAGGTGATGATGGACGTCGCGCTGCACCGCGCGGGCGTCACGTTCGTCCTCGACCGCTCGGGGGTGACAGGCCCCGACGGCCCCAGCCACCACGGCATCTGGGACCTCGCGATGCTGCAGCTCGTGCCCGGCATCCGGATCGCCGCCCCGCGCGACGCCGCACGGCTGCGCGAGGAGTTCGACGAGGCGCTGGCGGTGGACGATGCGCCGACGGTCGTGCGCTTCCCCAAGGGGAGCGTCGCCGAGGATCTGCCGGCGATCGAGCGTCGTCCCGACGGCGTCGATGTGCTCTTCCGCGCGGAGGGCGACGACGTGCTCATCGTCGGCATCGGGCCGATGGCGCACCTCGCCGTCGAGGTCGCGGAGCGGTTGCGCGCCCAGGGCATCGGTGCGACCGTGGTCGACCCGCGCTGGGTCGTTCCCGTCGCGCCGTCGGTCGTCGAGCTGGCAGCGCGTCATCGCCTGGTCATCACCATCGAGGACGGCATCCGCGTCGGCGGCATCGGCACGCGGGTGCGCCAGGTGCTCCGCGAGGCCGGCGTCGACACCGCCGTGGACGAGCTCGGTCTCCCCGACGCCTTCATCGACCACGCGTCCCGCGAGCAGATCCTCGAGGACGCCGGGCTCTCGGCCGCCAAGATCGCGCAGGACATCGTGTCGCAGGTGCTCGGCACCCGCATCCCCGTCGCCCGGCCGACGGCCGACACCGGCGCACTGTGGGCGCAGGACCTCCCCGAGCACGGATCACGCTCGCGCTGACACCCCGTGCCAGCATGGAGGGATGCCGATCGACTCCCGCCCTGTCCCGCACACCTCGGCCAACCTGCGTCGAGACGAGACCGCACGTCGCGCCGCCGAGGTCAGCGTCGAGACGATCGACGTCGATCTCGATCTGCGACACGCGCGCGAGCTCGACGATGCGTCCTTCCCGACGACGGCGACGCTGACATTCGCCGCGACCGGCGCCGAGACCTGGATCGACTTCATCGGAGCGTCCGTCGACGAGGTGGTCGTCAACGGCGGGGCCCGTGACATCGAGTGGGATGGTGCGCGGATCCGCATCGCGGGGCTCTCGTCGCACAACGTCGTCACGATCCGTGCGCGCGGGCTGTTCAGCCGATCGGGTGAGGGCCTGCATCGCTTCGCCGACCCGGTCGACGACGAGGTGTACCTGTACACCCAGTACGAGCCCGCCGATTGCCGCCGCGTGTATCCCTGCTTCGAACAGCCCGACCTGAAGGCGCGCTGGCGCTTCCGGGTGTCGGCACCGGCGGACTGGCGGGTCCTGTCCAACGGCGCGCCGACGCAGCAGACCGCGATCGACGGGGGAGTGCGGCACGCCTTCAGCGAGACGCTGCCGCTGTCGAGCTACATCACCGCCGTCGCCGCCGGGCCGTATCACCGGGTCGACGGCGTCTGGCGCGAGGGAGAGCAGCAGGTCGATCTCGGTGTTCTCTGCCGCGCGTCGATGGCCCCGCACCTGGACGCCGACGAGATCCTCGACATCACCCGGCGGGGCCTGAGCTTCTACGGGGCGGCCTTCGCGTACCCCTACCCGTGGGGCACCTACGACCAGATCTTCGTGCCCGAGTACAACCTCGGCGCGATGGAGAACCCGGGACTGGTCACGTTCACCGAGGCGTACCTCTTCCGCGGGGCGTCGACGGTGGCGCAGCACGAGGCGCGCGCGAACACGATCCTCCACGAGATGGCCCACATGTGGTTCGGGGACCTCGCGACGATGCGGTGGTGGGACGACCTGTGGCTCAAGGAGTCGTTCGCGGACTTCATGGGCTCCCACGTCAACGTGGTCGCCGGCGGCCACCCCGATGCCTGGGTGAGCTTCGCGAGCCGCCGGAAAGGATGGGCGTACGAGCAGGATCAGCTGCCGACGACGCACCCCATCGTCGCCGACATCACCGACCTCGAGGCAGCGAAGCTGAACTTCGACGGCATCACCTATGCGAAGGGTGCGTCGGTGCTCAAGCAGCTCGTCGCCTTCGTGGGCGAGGATGCCTTCTTCCGCGGCGCCCAGCGGTACTTCGCCGCCCACGCGTTCGGGAACACCACGCTCACCGACCTGCTCGCCGCCCTCGAAGCGGCCTCCGGCCGCGATCTGAGCGCCTGGAGCGCCGCGTGGCTGCAGACCACGGGGATGTCCGAGATCCACGTCGACCGCGGAAGCTCCCTCTCCGTCAACCAGACCACGCCGCGACCGCACCGGCTCACGGTCGGCCTGTATGCCGAGGACGCCTCCGGAAAGCTCGTGCGCCGCGCTGGCGTCGACCTCGACATCACGGAGGCGGCGACGCCGCTGCGCGCGCCCGTGCTCCCGGACGTCGAGCTCATCATCCCGAACGACGACGATCGGACGTACGCCAAGGTGCGGCTCGACGCGCGCTCGATCGACGCCGTGGCGCGCGGGCTCCACACCATCGACGATCCGCTCGCGCGGTCGGTGGTGTGGGCGGCGCTCTGGAACGCCGTGCGCGACGGATTGCTGCCGGTGGCGCGCTACCTGGAGATCGTCAGCCGTCACGCCCCCGCGGAGACCCACGTCTCCCTGCTGACCGACGCGATCGCCCATACGACCTACGCGCTCGGCCACTATGCGAACGAATCGGAGCGGGAGTCCCTCGCCTCGGCGTGGCTCACCGCCGTCTGGGAGGCGCTTGACGCCGCACCCGGAGGCAGCGATGCACAGCTGGCGTGGGCGCGCGGTCTCGCCGGCGCGGCGTCGATGCACGCCGGTCGCGCCGACCACCTCGCCGCGATCCTCCGCGGCGAGTCTCCGGCGCCGGCGGGCCTCGCGCTCGACCCCGACCTCCGCTGGTCGTGGCTCGTCGCGGTCTCGACCACGGGCCACGCGACTCCGGTCGACGTCGAGGCTCAGCTCGCCGCCGACCCCACCGCCACCGGGCGGCGCGCGCACCGGACGGTGCTCGCGGCCCGGCCGGATCCGGCGGTGCGCGAGGCGGCGTGGGAGGCGGCGTGGAACGACCTCACGCTGACCAACGACCACCTCGATGCCACGATCGCCGGTGTGCGGGCCGGAGGCAGGCGAGACCTCATCGCGCGCTTCGACGACGACTACTTCGCGCGCATCCGCGGCGCCTGGGAGTCGCGCAGCATCGAGATCGCCCGCCGGCTGGTGAGGGGGCTGTTCCCGCAGTCCGACGACCTGGATCTCGTCGATCGCTGGCTCCGTGACAACGACGACGCCCCCGCGGCGCTGCGCCGCATCGTCATCGAGCAGCGAGACGGCCTCTCCCGGTCGCTGCGTGTGCGCGCGGGGGAGGCCGTCTCGGGCTGAGCGTCGTCAGCCGCCGATGCCGCGGATCGGCGGGTGATGGAAGGTGTCGCCGAAGGTGCGCTCCGACGCGCCCTCGCGATCCAGGTACGGGGAGGCGCCGCCGTCGATGAACGGCCAGCCCGCCCCCAGGATCAGGCACAGGTCGATGTCCTCGACCTCCGGGACGACACCCTCGTCGAGCATGATGCGGATCTCCTGCGCCAGTCCGTCCTGGACGCGGCGCAGGATCGTCTCCGCCGACGCGGGATGTGCGCCCACGTGGCCCTTGAGGGCCTTCTCCGCCGCCTTGGTGAAGCCGGTGACCCGTCCGCCCTTGTCCTTCTCGACGACCTCCGTCAGCTCGGCGAGAGCGTGGAAGTTCTCGTTGGCGTAGAACCGGTCCGGGAACGCTCGCACCATCGTGTCCTGCACGTGGGCCGCGACCTTCCACCCGACCAGGTCGATGAGCTGGAACGGCCCCATGGGCAGTCCCAGCGGTCCGAACGCCTTCTCGACATCGGCCACCGGGGTGCCCTCGTACACGGCCCGCGCAGCCTCGCCCATGACCTTGGCCAGCAGGCGGTTGACCACGAAGCCCGGAGCATCGGCGGTGAGCACGGCGTTCTTCCCGAGACCGCGCGCGACCACGAACGCCGTCGACAGCGCCGCATCGGACGTCTGCGACGTCTTGACGATCTCGATCAGCGGCATCACAGCCACGGGATTGAAGAAGTGGAATCCGACGAGCCGCTCGGGGTGGGCGAGTCTCGCGCCGATCTCCGCCACGGACAGCGACGACGTGTTCGTCGCGAGGACGGCGTCGTCGGCGATGATCGCCTCGATCTCCGCGAACACGGCCTGCTTCACGCCGACCTCCTCGAAGACCGCCTCGATGACGAAGTCGCAGTCGGCGTAGAGCGACTTGTCGGTCGTGCCCGTGACGAGCGAGCGCAGCTTGTTGGCGGAGTCGGCGTCGAGTCGGCCCTTCGCCTCCAGCTTGCCGATCTCGTCGTGGATGTGCGCCACGCCCTTGTCGACGCGTGCCTGGTCGAGGTCGGTGATGAGCACGGGCACCTGGAGCTTGCGCACGAAGAGCAGCGCGAACTGGCTCGCCATGAGCCCGGCGCCGATGATGCCGACCTTGGTGACCTTGCGGGCCAGCGCCTTGTCGGGGGCCCCGACGGGGCGCTTGGCACGCTTCTGGACCAGGTCGAAGGCGTACATCGACGCCGCGAACTGGTCGCCGCTCACGAGGTCTGCCAGTGCCTCGTCCTCACGCGCGAAGCCCTCGGCCTTGGTGCCGCTCTTCGCCTTGTCGAGCAGATCCAGCGCCACGTAGGGGGAGCGGGGGACGGTGCCGATCTTGGACTCCAGCATGCCGCGCGCCATCTTGATCGCGATCGGCCACTTGGTCAGGCGTTCGATCTTGCCCGGCTCGTTCTTGCGCTCGACCTTAATGCGCCCGCTCAGCACGCCGTCCGCCCAGCGCAGGGAGTCCTCGAGATAGTTCGCCGCGGGGAACTGCGCGTCGACGATGCCGTAATCCAGCGCCTGCTGCGGCTTGAGCATCCGGTTCTGCTTGAGCGGGTTGCTGATCACGACCTCGAGGGCGTTCTCGATGCCGATCAGGTTCGGCAGCAGGTACGCCCCGCCCCAGCCCGGGATGATGCCGAGGAAGACCTCGGGGAGAGCGATCGCGGCCGCGGACGCGTCGACGGTCCGGTAGGTGGAGTTGAGGGCGATCTCGAGTCCGCCTCCCAGCGCGAGGCCGTTGACGAAGGCGAACGAGGGCACGCCGAGGTCGCCGAGCTTCCCGAGCACATGGTGGCCCAGCTGGGCGATCTTGCGGGCGTTGTCCGTGGACCCGACGAGGGAGATGTCGGACAGATCGGCCCCGGCGGCGAGGATGTACTGCTTGCCGGTGATCGCCACGGCGTGGATCTCGCCGGCGGCCGCGCGGGCCTTCAGCTCGTCGAGCCGGGACCCGAGCTCGGTGAGCGTGCGCGGACCCAGGGTGTTCGGCCGGTTGTGGTCGCGCCCGTTGTCCAGAGTGACGAGCGCGATGACCTTGCCCGAGGGGAGGCGCACGTCGCGCGACGGCGAATGGGTGACGACCTCGTCGTCGCTGAGGGTCAGCAGGGGCGAGAAGTCGATGTCTGCGTAGTTCGTCATCGGTTCAGCGCTTCTTTCCGTCGTAGTGCGGGTTCTCCCAGATGACCGATCCGCCCTGCCCCAGGCCGACGCACATGGCCGTGAGGCCGTAGCGCACGTCCGGGCGCTCCGCGAACTGCGCGGCGAGCTGGATCATGAGACGCACACCGGAAGCCGCCAGCGGGTGCCCGAGGGCGATCGCGCCGCCCCAGGCGTTCACCCGCGGGTCGTCGTCGGCGATGCCGAAGTGGTCCAGCAGGGAGATGACCTGGATCGCGAAGGCCTCGTTGAGCTCGAAGAGCCCGATGTCGCCGATGGTCAGCCCCGCCTTGCGGAGCGCCTTCTCGGTGGACGGGATCGGCCCGATGCCCATGATCTCCGGCTGCACTCCGGCGAACGCGAACGAGACCATGCGCATCTTGGGGCGCAGGCCCAGCTCCTTCACCGCGCGCCCGCCGGCCAGCAGCGACATCGTCGCGCCGTCGGTGAGGGGCGAGGAGGTGCCGGCGGTCACGCGTCCGTGCGGGCGGAAGGGCGTCTTCAGCGCGGCGAGGTCCTCCATCGTCGTCTGCGGCCTGCGGCCCTCGTCCTCGGTGGCGAGCCCCCAGGCGCCGTCGGCGTCCTTGATCGCCACGGGCACCAGGTCCGGCTGGATCTTGCCGGCGTCGTACGCGGCCTGCACCTTGTGCTGGCTGAGCATCCCGAACCGGTCCGAGCGCTCCTTGGTGAGGTGCGGGAAGCGGTCGAAGATGCGCTCGGCGGTCACGCCCATGTTCAGCGCACCGGGGTCCACCATGCGCTCCGCGACGAAGCGCGGGTTCGGGTCCGCGTTCGCGCCGATGGGGTGGTGCCCCATGTGCTCGACGCCGCCGGCGAGGGCGAGGTCGTACATGCCCACTCCGATCGACGCGCCCATGGTGGTCACGCTGGTCATGGCGCCGGCGCACATGCGCTCGATCGCCAGGCCCGGCACCGACTGAGGCAGCCCGGCGAGGATCGCCACCGAGCGGCCCAGGGTCAGCCCCTGGTCGCCGGTCTGACTGGTCGCGGCGATGGCGACGTCGTCGATGCGATCGGCGGGGACCGCGGCGTTGCGCTCCATCAGCCCGATCGTGGCCTTGACCGCGAGGTCATCGGCGCGGGTGTTCCAGTACATGCCCTTCTCGCCGGCGCGCCCGAAGGGGGTCCGCATGCCGTCGATGAAGTAGACGTCCGAGAGCTCGGCCACACTGCCTCCAAGAGTTTGGGATCCAGTCCAGCCTAATGTGGAACCGAGTCTCGCGAAATCGGTTGGGTCGTATCTACGAAGCCGATTCGGACGGCTCCGCAGTGTCGTGCACGGAATCCACAAAGGCCTGAGCGATGACGGGTGCGGTGCGCTCGACCTGCCACGGCCGGGCGCCGAGCGCCGCGAGGGCGTCCGCGACCGTCTCGTCGTCGATCGGCTCCGGCGGTGCCCACGCGATGCGGCGCAGCGTGTCGGGGGTCAGCAGGTTCTCGGTCGGCATCCGCAGGTCGACGGCGAGCTGCTCGATCCGGGGACGCGCGGCCTTCAGCCGGGCATCGGCAGCGGGGTTGCGGTCGGACCAGGCCCGCGGCGGCGGCAGGCCGTCGCCGGGCGCACGCTCGAGCGGCAGCGTCTGATCGGCGCGCCCTTCCTCGATCGCCGCCCACCAGCGGTCGAGCTGGGAGCGGCTGGCACGACCGGTGAACTCCTTGACCCGCGCGAGGTCCTGCTTGGTGGCCGGGTCGGCGAGCACGGCCGCCACGAGCGACCGGTCGGGCACCAGCCGTCCCGGCGAGACGTCCTGCTCCTGCGCGAACGCCTCGCGCGCGGTCCACAGCGCCCGGGCCACCGCGAGTGCGCGTCGGCCGCGCACCGTGTGCAGGCCGCTGAGGCGGCGCCAGGGCTCCTCGCGCGGCGGCCGCGGCGGCCGGTTCAGCACGGCGTCGAACTCCTGCGCAGCCACCTCGGTCTTGTCCTGCTCGACCAGCTCGTCCCAGAGCACGTCGCGCACGTCGACCAGGTGCAGCACGTCGAGGGCGGCGTACTCCAGCCACGACTGGGGGAGCGGACGGGTCGACCAGTCGGCCGCCGAGTGCGCCTTCGCGAGCGTGATGCCGAGGGTGTCCTCGACGACGGCGCCGAGTCCCACCTTCTCGTGACCCAGCAGGCGGGCGCCCAGCTCGGTGTCGAAGATGGACGGCGGCACCAGACCGTCCTCGCGCAGCGACGGCAGGTCCTGGCTCGCGGCGTGGAGCACCCATTCGACGCCCCCGATGGCGTCCTGCAGCGCGGACATGTCGCCGATGGCCGGAGGATCGAAGAGGAAGACGCCGGCGCCGCGGCGGAAGACCTGGATCAGGTACGCGCGCTGGGAGTAGCGGAACCCCGACGCCCGCTCCACGTCGACGGCCGCGGGGCCGGTGCCGGCGGCGAGCGCCGCGCACGCCGCGACGAAGCCCTCGCGATCAGCGATGACGGTGTATTCAGTCACGTGCATTCCTCTGCGCACCGAACACAGCGATGCCTTCCGACCCCGGGGGGAGCCCCGCCAGCATACAGACGAGCTCGGCCCACGCGTCCAGGTGCGCGGTGAGGTCGCCCGACGGGGTCCAGGACGCACGCAGCTCGATCTGTGCGCCGTCGCCCTCGGCGGCGAGCGTTCCGAAGCCCTTCGAGAGCGTCTTGGTCGCCGTGCCCGATGCGGAGTGGAGCGTCGCCCCGCGGGAGGCGAGCGCGTCGACCAGCCACGACCACGCGACGTCGGCCAGGAGCGGATCGGTCCCGATCTCGGGCTCGAGGGGGGCCTGGGCGAAGCACACGATCCGCCATGCCCCGCTCCACTGCTCCGGCTCCTCCGCGTCGTGGAGGAGGACGAAGCGCCCGGTGCCGTACTCGGAGTCCGCGCCGCCTGCGGGCGGGCGCACGTCGCCGGCGAACGCGATGGCCTCGGGGGCGAGGGAGGTGGGCGCGGTGATCTCACGGACCGAGAAGTCATCGCGGAACGTCATCGCACGCAACCCATCGGCGACGACGGCGAAGTCGGAGCCGGGGAAGGGACGGGAGTCATCCACATCGACAGACTAAAGTGAGGCCACGATGAAGGCATCCAGGCGCGCCGTCGGCGTAACTCCGTCCGCCGCTCTGCGCGCGGCCGTGCTCCTGCTCGCGGCGGCACTCGGGACCGTGACGAGCCTGCTGGCCCTCATCGCCGCCCGGATGGCGCGGCGCGTGGTCACCCCCGCGGGTCGGCGCACCGACACCCGCATCGTCGACGTCGACGTGGCGGCGCAGACCATCACGCTCGGCCGTACACCGGACACCCAGCTGCCGGGACGCTACGGCCTGTTCACCGCCGGCACGGCGAGCTACCTCAAGCTCGGCTCGGTGCTCTCCGGCGACGAGTCGACGGTGACCCGCAAGCTGCTGACCCACATCGGACCGGATGCGCATCTGGCCGCCGAGGCCGCTTTCAGCGGCTGGTACTTCGATCGCCCCGAGCAGCTCCACCTGCCCTTCGAATCGGAACTCGTCGGCGCCGCCGTCGGCCCCTGTCCGGCCTGGGTGTTCCCCGCCGCCGAGACCTCCGAGACCTGGGTCATCCAGATCCACGGGCGCGGGACGAACCGCGCGGAGTGCCTGCGCGCCGTGCCGCTCTTCCACTCCCTCGGCATCACGTCGATGCTCGTCTCGTACCGCAACGACGGGTCCGCACCGCGCAGCAGAGCCGGCACCTACGCCCTCGGCGCGACCGAGTGGCGCGACGTCGACGCGGCGATCGGCGTCGCCCGCCGCCGCGGCGCGCGGCGCATCATCCTGATGGGCTGGTCGATGGGCGGAGCGATCGCCCTCCAGGTGGCGCTGAGCTCCGCGCACCGCGATCTCATCGTCGGCGTCGTCCTGGAGTCCCCGGTGATCGACTGGCGCCGCGTGCTCTCGTACCAGGCGCAGCAGCTCGGCCTGCCGACCTCGGTGGCCGGGCTCGCCATCGGCGCGCTCGGCGCAGAGTGGGCGACGCCTCTCACCGGCGCCGACGCGCGGATACCGTTCGAGCGCCTCGACGTCGTCGCCCGCGCGGGGGAGCTGCGGCACCCGATCCTCATCCTCCACAGCGACGACGACGGGTTCGTCCCCTCGGACGCCTCCCACGACCTCGTCGTGGCGCGCCCCGACCTGGTCGAGATGCAGGTCTTCGACACCGCACGCCACACCAAGCTCTGGAACTACGACCAGGACCGCTGGAGCTCGACGATCGGGGACTGGCTCCGCAGGCACGAGCTGACACCGCAGCGCGCCTGAGCGTGCCGGGCGAGCCTGCGCATCCCTTTAGGGTTGAGGGGTGAACAGCGTCCCGGCCGGCTTCGTGCACCTCATCGACCGCGCCCCGCAGGTGACCGGCGCCGAGATGGTGGCCTCTCTGGTCCCCCCGCCGCAGTTCGACCACGCGACCTTCGACACCTATCGCGCGGACCCCGCCTTCCCGTCGCAGCAGGAGGCGAAGGATCTGCTCATGGCCTTCAGCGGCGCCGCGCGCACGGCCGCCCGCGGCGGAGGGCTCTTCCGCCGCCGGGAGAAGGTCCCCGAGACCAAGCCCGGCGTCTACCTCGACGGCGGCTTCGGCGTCGGCAAGACCCACCTGCTCGCGGCGATCTACCACGCGATGCCGGCCCGCCGGAAGTACTTCGGCTCCTTCATCGAGTACACCGCCCTGGTCGGCGCGCTCGGCTACCAGCAGACGGTCGAGCTGTTCCGGGGCGCCGATCTGCTCTGCATCGACGAGTTCGAGCTCGACGATCCGGGCGACACCATGGTCATGACGCGGCTGCTGGGCGAGCTGGTGCCCACGGGCACGCGCCTGGCGGCGACCTCGAACACACCGCCCAATGCGCTCGGCGAGGGCCGTTTCGCCGCGCAGGACTTCCTGCGGGAGATCCACGCCATGGCGGCGAGCTTCCAGACGCTGCGCATCGACGGCACCGACTACCGGCAGCGTGCGATCGACGGCCACGCCCGGGCCCTTCCCCCGTCGGAGTATGCGGAAGCGCTGGCCGCGTCGGGGGCACCCGCCTCCGACGACGCCTTCGGCGACCTCGTCCGCCACCTCGCCACCGTGCACCCGTCGCGCTACATCCGGCTGATCGAGGGGATCGCCACGATCGGGCTCCGCGACGTCGTCACGCTCGACGACCAGTCCGCCGCCCTCCGCTTCGTCGCCTTCGTCGACCGCGCCTACGACGCGCAGATCCCGATCCGCGCCACCGGCGTCACGCTCGATCGTGTCTTCTCCGACGACATGCTCGCCGGCGGCTATCGCAAGAAGTACCTGCGCGCCATCTCGCGGCTGGTCGCTCTCACCCACGCCTGAGGATTCTGACGGCGAGCCGTCGGCTGGTCGAAACCTGATGTTTACGTTGGGCCGCCGGGTGTAACTGCCCGGAAACACGAGGTATCCCACGTCGGTAACCCCGCGTCGCGACACTGGGGGCACCCGACGCTACACCTGCGTCCCTGCAGAGAGGTTTCTTTCGAGATGGATCAAGGCAACACCGCATTCATCCTCATCGCCGCGGCGCTGGTCCTGTTGATGACGCCCGGTCTGGCGTTCTTCTACGGCGGCCTCGTCAAGGCGAAGAGCGTCATCAGCATGATGATGATGAGCTTCGGAGCGCTCGGCCTCATCGGCGTCCTCTGGGTCATCTACGGCTACGCGATCGCGTTCCCGGGTGCTGAGGGCACGATCTTCCCGTGGTCGATCGACACCGGGGCCATCGGCCTGGCGAACCTGCTGGAGACCCCGGAGGACGCGGCCTTCCCGCCGCTCGCCTTCGTCGCCTTCCAGGCCACGTTCGCGATCATCACCGTCGCACTGGTGTCCGGCGCCATCGCCGACCGCGCCAAGTTCGGCGCGTGGATGGTCTTCGCCGGCCTGTGGGCGACCATCGTCTACTTCCCGGTCGCGAGCTGGGTCTTCAACTTCGGCCTGGCCGACGACGGCAGCTTCGCCTACGGCGGCTGGATCACCCACGGTCTGCAGGACGTCTTCGGCGTCGGCGCGATCGACTTCGCCGGTGGTACTGCCGTCCACATCAACGCGGGTGCCGCGGCTCTCGCTCTCGCGCTGGTCCTCGGCAAGCGCGTCGGCTTCCAGAAGGGCGTCCACGTCCCCCACAACCCGCCGTTCGTCCTGCTGGGCGCCGGCCTGCTGTGGTTCGGCTGGTTCGGCTTCAACGCCGGCTCGGAGCTCGCCGCCGACGGCGTCGCCGCCCTCGCCTTCGTCAACACGATCGCCGCGCCTGCCGCCGCGCTGCTGGCCTGGCTGCTCGTCGAGAAGATCAAGGACGGCAAGCCCACGTCCGTCGGTGCCGCCTCGGGCGCCGTCGCCGGTCTCGTCGCCATCACCCCGGCGTGCGGTTCGCTCGACCCGATCTGGGCGATCGTGCTCGGCCTCATCGCCGGTGCCGTCTGCGCCCTCGCGATCGAACTGAAGTTCAAGTGGGGCTTCGACGACTCGCTCGACGTGGTGGGCATCCACCTCGTGGGCGGCCTCATCGGAACGCTGTACCTCGGCTTCTTCGCCAACGGCACGGGCCTGTTCATGGGCGGCGACGCCAGCCAGCTGCTCGTTCAGACGATCGCGGCATTCTCGGTCCTCATCTACTCCTTCGTGATCGCCTACGTCATCGGCTTCGCGATCGAGAAGACGATGGGCTTCCGCGTGAAGAACGAGGACGAGATCGCCGGCATCGACACCGTCGTGCACGGCGAGGAGGGCTACGTCCTGGCCGACACCAAGGCCTGATCGTCCACCACATCGCACCCGAGGGGCGCTGGGCTTCGGCCCGGCGCCCCTTCGCGTTGCTAGCCTTGCCGCCATGACCGCACCCGGGCAGGACGGCTTCGTCCGCGGAATCATCAAGGGCATCGTGAACGTGCTGGGAGGCGGTGCGCCCGTGCTGGACGAGCAGCTGCAGCGCGCGGCCGAATCCGACCGCTCCCGCGGATCGGACTCGGCGGAGGGCTCCGGCACCGTGGAGCTCGATCCCGCGGGAGTGCCGGAGCTGCGGATCTCCTACGCACCGGATCCCGACGGCGAGCCCGACGCCGGCGAAGTCGTCTGGACGTGGGTGCCCTACGCCGAGAACGACGGGCGCGGCAAGGACCGCCCCGTCCTCGTGATCGGTCGCCGCGACCCGCTGCGTGTGTACGCGGTGCGCCTCACGAGCCGGTCGCACGAGGACGAGCGCGACTTCCTCGAGATCGGCCCGGGGGAGTGGGACCCCGCGGGACGTCCCTCCTGGGTCGACGTCGACCGGCTCTACAGCGTGCCGCACGCGGCCATGCGGCGAGAGGGCGCCGAACTCGACCAGGATCGCTTCGCGCTCGTGGCCCGCGCCCTCCAGCAGCGGCACGGCTGGCGGTTCGAGGGCTGATGGCGCTCGGGAACTGGCTGCGGAGGCTCTTCGGCCGGCCGCAGCGGGCCGCCCGCGGTAGCGGCGCACCCGCCGCCTCGTTCGATGCGACCTCGACGTGGGAGGTCACCGACCCCGGTCGGCGCGCGGTGCACATCGTGTACGCCCCGCGCCGCGACGGCGTGCCCGATGCGGGCGAGATCGTGTGGGCCTGGGTTCCGTTCCAGGAGGACCCGACGCAGGGCAAGGACCGTCCGATGCTCGTCATCGCCCGCCACGACGTGCAGCGCTGCTACGCCCTGAAGCTCACAAGCAGGGCACCCGGGGGAAATGCTGCTCGCAGGAACGACCACGTCGCCATCGGCACCGGGCCCTGGGACCGGCAGGGACGCGAATCGTGGGTCGACCTCGACCAGCTCTACAGCGTGCATCACCGCGGCATCCGGCGCGAAGCGGCTCCGCTGGACCGGCGCGCATTCGCGCGGGTGGCCCGCGTGCTGGCGCAGCGGCACGGCTGGCTGTTCGACGGCTGAGGGTCCGCCGACCGAACGCGAAAACCCCCGCCGAGGCGGGGGTTCTGACGGTGGGCGATACCAGACTCGAACTGATGACCTCTTCCGTGTGAAGGAAGCGCGCTACCAACTGCGCCAATCGCCCAAGACTCCGAGGAGCCGAGAACCGATGCTACCGGATGCGGGCACGGAGACCGAATCGGGGGACGGGACACGCGCGGGGCGCGCTCGGTTTTGCAGTTCGAATTTCGTGGGCTAAAGTCGTTCAAGCGCCCGGGGAAACCAGGGAGCACGCGGATGTAGCGCAGTTGGTAGCGCATCACCTTGCCAAGGTGAGGGTCGCGAGTTCGAGTCTCGTCATCCGCTCGAGTGCGGGGGCCCCTTTTCGAAGGGGTCACGACACGTGGGTCGAACCACACACGGTGGCGTGGCCGAGCGGCTAGGCACCGGCCTGCAAAGCCGTTTACACGGGTTCGAATCCCGTCGCCACCTCGCTCACAACTGAAAAGCCTTCACAGGCGCGATTGGCGCAGCGGTAGCGCGCTTCCCTGACACGGAAGAGGTCACTGGTTCGATCCCAGTATCGCGCACCACCGAAACCCCCGGAATCCCGGGGGTTTCTTCGTTCCCGGCCCCGTGCCTCCCGCCCGGCGGATGACCCGGCTAGGCTCGGCCCATGGCCCATCTCGTGCTCTCTGTGGTCGGTGACGACCGCACCGGTCTGGTCAGCGCCCTCGCCGACACGGTCGCCGCCCACGGCGGCAACTGGGAGCGCAGCGAACTGGCGGAGCTCGCCGGCGCCTTCGCGGGGATCGTGCTCGTGACCGTGCCCGACGGCCGCGCGGACGAGCTGACCGACGCCCTGCAGGAGCTCGACGGCCTTCTGCGCGTGACGACCCACTCCGGAGCCCCGGCGGCGAGCCCGGCCGGCCGATCGCTCACCTTCACCGTGCTGGGCAACGACCGCCCCGGGATCGTGCGCGACGTCACCTCGGCGGTGAGTGCGCACGCCCTGAGCATCGACGGCTTCACGAGCCGCACGCTCGATGCGCCGATGGCCGGCGGCACCCTGTTCGAGGCCACCGTCTCGGTGCGGGTGCCCGGCGATCAGGACGCCGCCCCGATCGTCACCGCGCTCGAGCGTCTGGCGGACGAGATCCAGGTCGATCTGAGCCTCGGCTGAGGCCGTGGACCTGGCCGCACGGATCCGCGCCGACCTGCGCGCGGTCGCCGACCCCGGCCGTGCCGCGGGCCAGCAGGCGTACATGAAGTCCGCGATGCCGTTCCTGGGTGTGCGGGTGCCCGAGGTGCGCCGTCTCGCGCGCTCGGCAGCGGCCGGCGAAGCCGACGGGCTGAGGCTCCTGGCGGTGGCGCGCAGACTGTGGGACGACGCGACGCACCGGGAGGAGCGCTACGCCGCCGAGGCGCTGCTGACGCTGCGACCCGTGCGCGGGGATCTCGCGGTGGTCCCGCTCGTCGAGCACATGGTGCGCACCGGCCAGTGGTGGGACATCACCGACGAGCTGTCGGGTCGCATGGCCGACCTCCACGACGCACACCCGGACGAGACGGCGGCGCTCGTGCGAGCGTGGAGCATCGACGACGACATCTGGATCCGGCGCATCGCGATCCTCTCGCAGCTCGGACGCCGCGATCGCCTCGACACCGTGCTGCTGGCCGACGTCATCGAGCCGAGCCTCGCCCGCCGCGAGTTCTTCCTGCGCAAGGCGATCGGCTGGGCGCTCCGTGACCACGCCCGCGTCGCGCCGGACTGGGTCGAGCGCTACGCGGCGTCGCACGAGCTCAGCCCGCTGAGCCGCCGGGAGGCGCTGAAGCACCTCGGCTGAGTGCCCCGTCAGCCGCGGAGTGCGAGCGGCGCGACGGCCGCGAGCACTGTGAGCGGCGCCGCCAGCAGGCTCAGGAGGACGTAGCGACCCCAGGGAACTTCGACGCCGACGGCGTGGAGTCGCTGATGCCAGAGCAGGGTGGCCAGGGATGCCCACGGGGTGATGAGGGGGCCGGCGTTGACACCGATCAGGAGCGCCGCGAGCCGCTCGGGAGACGCGGCCGCCGATTCGAGGGCCAGGTAGGCGGGCAGGTTGTTGACGGTGTTCGCCGCGAGCAGCCCGACGCCGGACAGTCGCCACAGGTCGACCAGTCCGTCGCCCTCGCCGGTCAGCGCGACGATGAGCGCACGCGAGCCGAGTGCCTCGAGCGCCCCGACGGCCAGGAACAGGCCCGCCGCGAAGACCACGAGCTGCCAGGGGACCAGCGAGAGGTGGAGGGCGTCGGGGGAGCGCCAGGCGAAGAAGACCCCGAGGACGATCGCCGCGGCCGTGGCCGGGATCCATGGCTCGAGGCCGCTGACGAGCAGCGGCATCATGACCACCACGACCACCGCGGCCACGCGCAGCTGCAGCCGGTCGGCGACGACGGGCGGCGCCGACACGGCGAACCGACCTGTCAGCTCGCTCCGGTGCAGCAGGAAGAGCAGCAGCACGCTCACACCGATCGCGACCGCCGCAGACGGCCCGAGGAGGGCGAGGAACGTCCCGGCGTGGGCGCCCTCCAGCCGGTGCAGGGCGAGCAGGTTGGTGAGGTTGGACACCGGGAGCACGAGAGAGGCCGTGTTGGCCAGCCAGACCGTGGTGAAGGCGAACGGCAGCGGGCTCAGCCCGTGCGCGCGGGCGACGGCGATGACCACGGGCGTGAGGAGGACGGCCGTGGTGTCCAAGGACAGGAAGGCGGTCGCGACCACGGCGAGCAGAACCACCGCGAGCCACAGCGCCCAGGTGCGCCCGCGCGCCAGCCGTGCCAGTCGCGCCGCCACGACGTCGAACACGCCCGCCGCGGCCGCCAGCTCGGCGACGATCGTGACGGACACCACGAACAGCAGCACCGGCCAGACCCGCTCGCCGATCGCCACGGCGTCCTGCAGGGGGAGGACGCCCACGCCGACGGCCGCCGCCCCCAGCAGGAGCAGCGCGACTCCGACCAGGGCGAGCTTCACGGCATCCATCATGACGGGCGCACCACGCGACGACGCGCACGCCACGGCCCCACCCGGGCACACCGGCCACACCGGGCAGCGGCGATAGACTCGACCCATGGAACACCGCCGGGCCGTCGTCACGACTCTCGTCGCGCGCACCGGTGCGCGAACGCCTCACGCCTGAGCGGGCAGGACGCGGAACGTCCGAAGCTGAGCACATCCCTTCCATCCAGCCGCACCGCGGCCACCTCTGGAGAAGTTCCCTTGACTGACGCCACCACCCCGTCGGACGTGTCCTACCCCGCCGACGGCTTCGCCCTCTTCCCCGATCGTTCCGTCGTCGCGCTGCGCGTGAACGGCGAGCTGAAGGACCTCGCCACCGTCGTGACGGAATCCGACGCCGTCGAGCCGGTCACCGTCGACAGCGCGGACGGACTGTCCATCCTGCGCCACTCCACCGCCCACGTGCTCGCCCAGGCGGTGCAGCGCGTGCGCCCGCAGGCGAACCTCGGCATCGGCCCGCCGATCGTCGACGGCTTCTACTACGACTTCGGCGTGGACGAGCCGTTCACCCCCGAAGACCTCAAGGCGATCAAGAAGGAGATGGAGCGGATCGTCCGCGAGGGTCAGCGCTTCGTCCGCCGAGTGGTCACCGACGACGAGGCGCGCGAGGAGCTGGCCGACGAGCCGTTCAAGCTCGAGCTGATCGGCCTGAAGGGGGGCTCCAAGGAGGCCGCCGAAGGCGCGTCGGTCGAGGTCGGCGCCGGCGAGCTGACGATCTACGACAACGTCACCCGCGACGGCGAGACCGCGTGGAAGGACCTCTGCCGCGGTCCCCACGTCCCCTCCACCCGGATCGTGGGCAACGGCTGGGACCTGACCCGCATCGCCGGCGCGTATTGGCGCGGCAGTGAGAAGAATCCGCAGCTCCAGCGCATCTACGGCACCGCCTGGCCTACGAAGGACGAGCTCCGCGCCTACCAGCAGCGCCTCGAGGAGGCCGCCAAGCGCGACCACCGCAAGCTGGGCAAGGAACTGGACCTGTTCTCGTTCCCGGACGAGATCGGTTCGGGCCTGAGCGTGTGGCACCCCCGCGGCGGCATCGTCCGCGGCGAGATGGAGCAGCACGCGCGCCGCCGCCACATCGAGGGCGGCTACACCTACGTCTACACTCCGCACATCTCCAAAGAGGACCTGTTCATCACGTCGAACCACCTCGTCACCTATAAGGACGGCATGTTCCCGCCGATCCGGATGGACGAGGAGCGCGACGCGGACGGCACCGTCACCAAGCATGGCCAGGACTACTACCTGAAGCCGATGAACTGCCCGATGCACATCCTGATCTACAAGGAGCGGGCACGCAGCTACCGCGATCTGCCGCTGCGCCTCGCCGAGAACGGGACGGTCTACCGCAACGAGCTCTCCGGGGCCCTGCACGGACTCACCCGCGTGCGCGGCTTCACCCAGGACGACTCGCACCTCTTCGTGACTCCCGAGCAGCTGGAGGCGGAGGCGACCCGCGTGCTCGAATTCGTCATCTCGATGCTGCGCGACTTCGGGCTCGACGACTTCGAGCTGGAGCTGTCGATGCGAGACGACGAGAAGGAGAAGTGGATCGGCAGCGACGAGTTCTGGGAGTACTCCACGAACGCGCTCCGCAACGTCGCCGTCGCGAGCGGCCTCAAGCTCACCGAGGTGCCCGGCGAGGCGGCGTTCTACGGCCCGAAGATCGACCTGAAGACGAAGGACGCGATCGGCCGCACCTGGCAGCTGTCCACCGTCCAGGTCGACCCCAACCTGCCGGAGCGATTCGGGCTGGAGTACACCGGACCCGACGGTGAGAAGCACCGCCCGATCATGATCCACCGCGCGCTCTTCGGATCGATCGAGCGCTTCTTCGCCATCCTCCTCGAGCACTACGCCGGAGCCTTCCCGGTGTGGCTGGCTCCCGTCCAGGTGGTCGGCATCCCGGTGGCGGAGGACTTCGCCCCCTATCTCGACGACATCATCGGGCGCCTGCGCGCGGCGGGTGTGCGCGCGGAGGTCGATCACTCCGACGACCGGATGCAGAAGAAGATCCGCACCCACACGACGCAGAAGGTGCCGGTGCAGCTGATCGCGGGGGAGCAGGACCGCTCGGGCGGAACCGTCTCGTTCCGCTTCCGCGACGGCTCGCAGACCAACGGCATCCCCGTCGACGAGGCCGTCGACCGCATCGTGCGCGCGATCGCCGATCACACGCTCGTCAACACGGCGGGCGACCTCGCATGACGGACGGCCTGGAGGACGCCGCGCACCTCGCCGGGGTCCCGGACGAGTTCCAGCGGCTGTGGACGCCGCACCGCATGGCGTACATCCAGGCCGGCCCGGAGCCCCTCCGCGAGGAGTGCCCGTTCTGCGCGGCGCCCGCCAAGTCCGACGCGGACGGTCTCATCGTCGCCCGCGGCACGGCCGCGTACGTGCTGCTGAACCTGTTCCCGTACAACTCCGGACATCTCCTCGTCTGCCCGTACCGTCACATCGCGACCTACGACGAGGCGACGGCCGAGGAGGTCGCCGAGATCGGAGCGCTCACGCAGACGGCCATGCGCGTGCTGCGCCAGGTCGCCCGCTGCGACGGCTTCAACATCGGCATGAACCAGGGGCGGGTCGCCGGCGCGGGGGTCGACGGACATCTGCACCAGCACGTCGTGCCGCGGTGGGCGACCGACGCCAACTTCTTCCCGATCATCGCGAAGACCAAGGCGCTCCCGCAGCTGCTCGGCGAGGTGCGGGAGTCCGTGGCCTCGGCGTGGCCGACCGGCTGATCCGCGCGACCGGGGCCACCAGGGCCGTGCTCAGCGGACCTCAGCGGACCTGCGTGACCTCGAACTGCAGGCGCGGCTGGGCGTAGAACTCCTGCGCCTCGACAAGCTGCAGCTCGCGCTGACCCGCGTCGAAGGTCGTGCGCAGCAGATCCCACACGCTGGAGGTCGTCCGCGCCAGCGCGGTCGCCGCGTCGCCGGTCTCGCGGTAGTGCGCGGTGAACAGCGCCGCGGTCACATCCCCCGAGCCGTTGGCCTTCATGGGGATGCGCGGCGTCTGCACGATCCAGGCGCCCTCGTCGGTGACCGCGAGCATCTCGATGGTCTCCTCGCCGCCGTCGAGCACCGGGCGGTCGGGGCGCTCGACGCTCGTCACCAGCACTGTCGAAGGTCCCATGGCTCGTGCGGCGTCCACCGACGCGAGCGTGGAGGCGAGGTCGCTCGGCTCGGTGCCGGTCAGGAAGCCCAGCTCGAACTGGTTCGGGGTGATGATGTCGGCGGCGGGCACCACGCGCTCGCGCAGGAGCACCGGGATGGCCGGCGCGACGAAGCAGCCGCTCTTGGCGTTGCCCATGACGGGGTCGCAGGCGTAGACCGCGGCGGGGTTGGCGGCCTTCACGCGCGCGACGGCATCGAGGATGACGTCGGCGATGCCTTCACCGCCCTGGTACCCCGACAGGACGACGTCGATCTCGGGGAGCACACCGCGCTCCTCGATGCCGGTGATCACATCGCGCACGTCGTCGGGGCTGATCATCGGCCCGCGCCAGGAGCCGTAGCCGGTGTGGTTGGAGAAGTTCACCGTATAGACCGGGAGCACCTCGACGCCGATGCGCTGCAGCGGGAACACCGCCGCCGAGTTGCCCACGTGACCGTAGGCGACGGCGGACTGGATCGACAGGATCTTCACGGGAGATCACCCCACCCTTCGGGATTCGGACACCGCCGCGACCGCGGCGGCGAGATCGTTCGCCAGGCGCTCGGCATCGGCGTCGGCGAGGTCGTGCACGGTGAGCCGCATCCGGCGCGAGGCGGCGTCGTCGGCGAGGACGAACTCGTCGCCGGTGCGCGCGAGCCAGCCGCGGCGCATGAGCTGCTCGCCCGCTGCGCGCGCCGGCACCGGCAGCTCGACCCAGAGGTTGAGGCCGTCGCCGACGGCGACGGGAAGGCCGCGCGAGGTCAGCTTCTCGGCGAACGCCGCGTTGCGAGCGGCGTAGTGCGCGGCCGCGGCGCGGATGCCGTCGCGCACCTCGTCGTCGGTGAGCAGGGCCAGCACGAGCCGCTGGAGCAGGTGGCTGACCCACGTCGTTCCCGGGCTCAGCCGCATCGCGAGCCGCTCGGCCGTGTCGGGATCGGACGCCGTGACGGCCAGGCACATGTCGGGGCCGAGGAACTTGGAGACCGATCTGATGAGTGCCCACCGGCGGTGCTGAGGTCCGATCAGCGAATGGTGGGGGGCCGTGGACAGGAGCGAGAAGTGGTCGTCCTCGATGACCAGGACGTAGGGGTGATCCGCGAGCACCTCCCGGAGCTGCCCCGCGCGGGCGGCGCTGAGGCTCGCCCCGGTGGGATTCTGGGCGCGGGGCGTGCAGACGACCGCACGCGCACCGGCATCGAGGGCGGCGCGGAGCCCGTCGACGGTCATGCCCTCGGCGTCCACCGGCACCGGCACCGGTCGGTAGCCGCCGAGCCGCACGGTGTTGAGGCTCGAGAGGAAGCAGGGGTCCTCGAGGGCCACCGCATCGTCGCGCGTGAGCGCCTGCGCGAGCAGTCGCTCGATCGCATCGGAGGCCCCGCTGGTGATCGTCAGCTCCATGGGCAGCCGAGGGTCGACGGCGTCGCGCATCCACGCGGTCGCCCAGGCGTCGAGATCCCGGTCGATGACCGGCTCGCCGTACAGGACGGGGCGCCCGGCGACATGGGCGAGCGCCCGCGAGAGATCGGGGATGAGATCGGGGTCGGGATTGCCCGTACCCACGTCGCGGAGCACGGAGTCGGCCGCGAAGCCCTCCTGGGCCACGGGGGACCGGCCCGCCACGATCGTCCCGCCGCGCCCGCGCGTGACGACGATGCCGGCCTGCGTCAGGTGACGATACGCGGCCACGACGGTGTTCCGGTTCACTCCGAGCTGGTCGGCGAGAGCCCGGACGGGCGGCAGCGCGTCGCCGGGACGGAGCACCCCTCGCTCCTGGAGCGCGCGGACGCTGTCGGCGATGTCGGCCGCCGAGCCGCCCGTGATCTGCTCCGTCATCGTCATCCTCGAAGTCTATGTGCCCAGTCATGCTACCTTTTGGCCTAGGCCAAACAGCGAAGCTCGAAAGGACACCATCGTGTCGACCACCGGATCCTCCCGCGTCAAGCGCGGACTCGCCGAGATGCTCAAGGGCGGCGTCATCATGGACGTCGTCACACCCGACCAGGCGAAGATCGCCGAGGACGCCGGAGCCGTGGCCGTGATGGCCCTCGAGCGCGTGCCCGCGGACATCCGCGCCCAGGGCGGCGTGTCGCGCATGAGCGACCCCGACATGATCGACGGCATCATCGAGGCCGTCTCGATCCCGGTGATGGCCAAGGCCCGCATCGGCCACTTCGTCGAGGCGCAGGTGCTGCAGGAGCTCGGCGTCGACTACATCGACGAGTCCGAGGTGCTGTCGCCCGCCGACTACGTGAACCACATCGACAAGTGGGGCTTCACCGTTCCGTTCGTCTGCGGAGCGACGAACCTCGGCGAGGCCCTGCGCCGCATCAACGAGGGTGCGGCGATGATCCGCTCCAAGGGCGAGGCGGGCACCGGCGACGTGTCGGAGGCGACCAAGCACATCCGCAAGATCCGCAGCGAGATCAACGTCCTGCGCTCGATGACCAAGGACGAGCTGTTCGTGGCCGCGAAGGAGCTGCAGGCGCCCTACGAGCTGGTGGCCGAGGTCGCCGAGACGGGCGCGCTGCCGGTGGTGCTGTTCGTCGCCGGAGGGGTCGCCACGCCGGCCGATGCCGCCATGATGATGCAGATGGGCGCGGACGGCGTCTTCGTCGGGTCGGGCATCTTCAAGAGCGGCAACCCCGCCCAGCGCGCCGCCGCGATCGTCAAGGCGACCACCTTCTTCGACGACCCCAAGGTCATCGCCGAGGTCTCGCGGGGTCTGGGGGAGGCGATGGTCGGCATCAACGTCGCCGATCTTCCCGCTCCGCACCGGCTCGCCGAGCGTGGCTGGTAGCCCGCGCGTCGGGGTCCTCGCCCTCCAGGGCGATGTCCGCGAGCACGTGAGGGTCCTCACGGCGCTGGGGGCGCAGACGGTGCCCGTGCGGCGCCCCGAAGAACTGGCTTCGGTCGACGGCCTCGTGCTGCCCGGTGGCGAGTCCAGCGTCATCGACAAGCTGTCCCGCGCCTTCGGCATGCAGGCGCCCATCCGCGAGGCGATCGCCGGCGGGATGCCGGTGTACGGCACCTGTGCGGGACTCATCCTGCTCGCCGACCGCATCACCGACGGCATCGTCGGGCAGGAGACGTTCGGCGGGCTCGACGTCACGGTGCAGCGCAACGCCTTCGGCAGCCAGGTCGACTCCTTCGAGGTCGATCTGGCGGTGCCGGCCCTGCGCTCGGCGGGGGACGACGCCTCGGGTGGCGAGGGCGGCGAGGGCACCGAGGTGCACGCGGTGTTCATCCGCGCACCCCTCGTGCTCGACGCGGGACCCGCCGTCGAACGGCTCGCCACGCTGGCCGACGGACGGATCGTGGCGGTGCGTCAGGGACCGCTCCTCGGGACGTCCTTCCATCCCGAGGTCACCGGGGAGACGCGCTTCCACGCGCTCTTCCTCGACACGGTGCGCGCCGCGGCCTGACCGGCCGGCACGCCGGTCAGCCGGAGACGGCGGCTGCCAGCCGCTCGATCGCCGCGACGGTGAGGTCGATGTCGGCCTCCGTCGTCGCCCAGGACGACATGGAGCAGCGGATCACCGCGCGCCCGCGCCACTGCGCACCGGTGAGCGCGGCCGTGCCGTCGGCGAGGATCGCCGCGCCGAGCCGGCGGGTGGCCTCGTCGTCGGCCAGGCGGAACATCACCTGCGTGTAGTCGACGTCGCCGATCACCTCCACACCCGGGATCTCCCGGAGCGCGGCGGCGAACCGCCGGGCGTTGTCGTGCAGCCGCTCGACGAGACCGGCCACCCCGCGCCGTCCGAGGCTGCGCAGCGCCGCCCACGCCGGGACCCCGCGCCCGCGCCGCGACAGCTCCGGACCGACGTCCCACGGGTCCAGGCTGGCGTACATCAGATAGTCGCCGCCGGTGCGGAACATCGCGATCGCATCCGCCGGGTCGCGCACGATGGCCATGCCGCAGTCGTAGGGCACGTTGAGCGTCTTGTGCGCGTCGGTCGTCCACGAATCCGCCGCGCCCACGCCCGCCGTCAGATGCTCCAGTCGCGGCGAGGCGGCCGCCCACAGCCCGAACGCGCCGTCGACGTGGACCCACGCCCCGGCGCGCCGGGCGGCGGGGATCAGCTCGGCGAACGGATCGAACGCCCCGGTGTGGACCTCTCCCGCCTGCAGGCACACGACGGTCGGCGCCCCGTCCCCTTCCGCGAGAGCAGCCGCGAGACCGTCCGGCCGCATCCGTCCCTGTTCGTCGGCGGGCACGACCACGAGCTCCTCGGACCCGATCCCGCACATCCGCGCCGCTCGGTCGATCGAGCCGTGGCGGTCGGCGCCGACGATGAGCCGGATCTCGGGCGCGCCGCGCAGCCCCCGCACCGTCGCGTCCCAGCCGACCCGCCGGAGGACGGCGTGCTGCGCGGTGGCGAGACAGACGACGTTCGACACCTGGGCGCCGGTCACGAATCCGACGGCGGACTCCGGGGGAAGGCCGAGCAGATCGCAGATCCACCCGCCCGCGACGCGCTCGAGCGCCACCGTGGCCGTGGTCATGGTGCTCGATCCGGAGTTCTGGTCCCAGGTCGACACCAGCCAGTCGGCAGCGAGGGCCGCCGGCAGCGTCCCGCCGATGACGAAGCCGAAGAACCTGCCGCCCGGGATCGCGACGAGACCCGGATCCGCCCGCTCCGCCAACTCCGCGACCACCTGATCGGCGTCGATGCCGTCCGGCTGCAGCGGACCGCCGAACACCTCCTCCATCTGCTCGAGCGTCGCCCGCGGCCACACCGGACGATCGTCCAGCGTCGCCAGGAACCTCGACGCCGCCCGATGGGCGGTGCGCAGTGCGCGTTCTCGTTCGTCCATGCCTGGAAGTGTCCTCGCCGCGGCTCGCTGATACAACGGGAGCGGCCGGCCGGCCGCGGACCGCACGGGGCGTCGCGGCGTCCCCGTAGACTTGTGGGCATGTCCGGCCACTCCAAGTGGGCGACGACCAAGCACAAGAAGGCGGTCATCGACGCCCGACGTGCCAAGTCGTTCGCCAAGCTCATCAAGAACATCGAAGTCGCCGCCAAGCTCGGCGGCGCCGACCTCGCGGGCAACCCGACGCTCTACGACGCCGTCCAGAAGGCCAAGAAGACCTCGGTGCCCAACGACAACATCGACCGCGCCATCAAGCGCGGCGCCGGCATCGGCGGCGAGTCGGTCGAGTACACGACGATCATCTACGAGGCGTACGGTCCGAACGGGGTCGCGCTCATGGTGGAGTGCCTCACCGACAACAAGAACCGCGCCGCCGCCGAGGTGCGCACCGCGCTCTCGCGCAACGGCGGGACCCTCGCCGACCCCGGATCGGTCGCCTACAACTTCCACCGCAAGGGCGTGCTGGTCGTCTCGGGGGAGGGCGTCTCCGAGGACGACGTCATGCTGGCGGCACTGGAGGCCGGCGCCGAGGAGATCGAGCCGCACGCCCAGGGCTTCGAGGTCATCACCGACCCGTCCGACCTGGTCAGCGTGCGCACGGCGATCCAGGAGGCGGGACTGGACTACGAGTCCGCCGACGTGGAGTTCGTGCCCTCGCTCAAGGTCGAGATCGACGCCGACACCGCGCGCAAGATCTTCCGCCTCATCGACGCGCTCGAGGACAGCGACGACGTCCAGAACGTCTTCAGCAACTTCGACCTCCCCGCCGAGGTCCAGGCCGAGCTCGAGAGCGACGACTGACGCGCGGGCGCGCGGTCGGCACCGCGCGCCTGCCGGCGCCGGGCCCGTCGCCCGCGTAGCGTGACCCCGTGGCATCCGTCCTCCGCGTCCTCGGCATCGACCCCGGGCTCACCCGCTGCGGCGTGGGCATCGTCGACGTGCGCCCCGACCGCTCCGCCACGCTCGTGCACGTCGGCGTGGTGCGCAGCGAGCCGGACGCGCCGATACACGAGCGCCTCGCGGTCATCGCGGCCGGCCTCCGCGGCGTCGTCGACGCGCACGACCCGCACGTCGTCGCGGTGGAGCGGGTGTTCGCCCAGCAGAACCGGCAGACCGTGATGGGCACCGCCCAGGCCAGCGGCATCGCCCTCCTCATCGCCGGGGAGCGCGGCCTTCCCGCGGCGACCCACACGCCGTCCGAGGTCAAGGCCGCCATCACCGGCTACGGCTCCGCCGACAAGCGGCAGGTGCAGACGATGGTCGCGCGCGTCCTGCGCCTCGACGCCCTGCCGCAGCCCGCCGACGCCGCCGACGCCCTCGCCATCGCCCTCTGCCATGCGTGGCGACGAGGCCCGCAGACCGCGGCATCCGGAGCGCTCACCCCCGCGCAGCGCGCCTGGGCCGACGCGGAGCGGCTCGCGCGCCGCTGACAGCGTGTCGCTCGAACACATGTACGAACGCGGGCGTAGGCTCGTGGCATGATCTCCTCGCTGCGCGGCCGTGTGCTGCACCTTGATGCCGAGAGCGTCGTGATCGACGTCGGGGGTGTGGGGTTCTCGGTGGCCGTGACGCCCCAGCTCGCGCGGGACTTCCACGTCGGCGACGAGATCGTCCTGCACACGACGCTGATCGTGCGCGAGGACGCCCTGTCGCTCTACGGCTTCCGGGAGCGCGAGGAGCTCGTGGTCTTCGGACAGCTCCTGGGCGTGTCCGGCGTCGGCCCGAAGTCCGCGCTCGGGGTGCTGGCGTCGCTCACCGTCGGCCAGATCGCCACCGCGGTCGCGGAGGAGGACGACGCGCCGTTCCGCCGCGTCTCCGGCATCGGCCCCAAGACCGCCAAGCTCATCGTCGTCCAGCTCGCGGGCAAGCTCGCCCACGTCCCGGCCACCGGCTCCGCTCCGGCCGCCGTGCCGGCGGTCGGCGGCCAGGTGGTCGCGGCGCTCATCGCCCTGGGCTGGAACGAGCGGGTGTCGACCGAGGCGGTGTCCGCCGTCGCCGCCGACGCCTCCGCCCAGGACGCCGCCTCGGTCCCGGCGCTGCTGAAGCTCGCACTCGCGCACCTCGGCCCGGCACGGGCGGAGCAGACACGTGGCTGACGCTCGCGATCCAGGAGTCGCCGAGGACGAATCCGAGCTCGCCGTCGAAGGCGCGCTGCGCCCCACCTCGCTGTCCGAGTTCGTCGGGCAGCAGAAGGTGCGCGGTCAGCTCCAGCTGCTGCTCGACGCCGCGCGCATCCAGCAGCGTCCGCCCGACCACATCCTGCTCTCCGGGCCGCCCGGGCTCGGCAAGACGACGCTCGCGATGATCGTCGCTCACGAGAGCGAGCGGCCGCTGCGCATGTCCAGCGGTCCGGCGATCCAGCACGCGGGCGACCTGGCGGCACTGCTGTCGAGTCTCGTCCCCGGCGAGGTGCTGTTCATCGACGAGATCCATCGCATGGCGCGCTCCGCCGAGGAGATGCTGTACCTGGCGATGGAGGACTTCCGCATCGACATCATGGTCGGCAAGGGCGCCGGCGCCACCAGCATCCCGCTCGATCTCGCGCCGTTCACGCTCGTCGGCGCGACGACGCGCTCGGGCCTGCTGCCCAATCCGCTGCGCGACCGGTTCGGGTTCACCGCCCACCTCGAGTACTACGAGGCCGAGGAGCTCGAGCAGGTGATCGCCCGCTCGGCGCGCATGCTCACCGTCGAGGTGCCGCCGGTGGCGCGCGCCGAGATCGCCCGCCGCTCACGGGGGACACCCCGCATCGCCAACCGCCTGCTGCGCCGGGTGCGCGACTACGTCATCGTCCACGGCGGCGACGAGCGCGGCGAGCACGGCGGGGGAGCCGCCTCGGAGCGTGACGTCGCCGCCGCACTGGAGCTCTACGACGTCGACGCGATCGGGCTGGACCGCCTGGACCGGGCAGTGCTCGACGCGGTCATCCGCCGATTCCGGGGCGGCCCGGTGGGCCTCAACACCCTCGCGGTGACCGTCGGCGAGGAGGCGGAGACGATCGAGTCGGTCGTCGAGCCCTATCTCGTGCGCATCGGCTTCCTCGGACGGACGCCGCGGGGGAGGGTCGCGACGCCCGAGGCGTACGCCCATCTGCGGGTGCCGCGCAGCGACGAGGCGCTGAGATTCGATGACCTATAATCACTGAAGGCTCTCGCCAGATCCCTTATCGGCCGCACGTCGCGGCTTGCCCGTCGTGAAAGGCGCCCTCTCTCCATGATCTTCGCAACGTCGCAGGACGCCCCGCAGCTCGACCCGGTCAGCTCGTTCTTCGCCCAGTACGGGATGCTGCTGCTCCTGCTGGCGCTCATCGTGTTCATGTTCTGGAGCTCGCGTCGCCGCGCCGCGCGCATGAAGGCCGAGCAGGAGAACAAGCAGCGGGCCATGGTGCCCGGCGTCAAGGTGCTCCTGCAGGGCGGCCTCTACGGCACGCTCGTCGAGTTCGACGCCGAGGACCTGTCGCGCCCGGCGATCATCGCGCTCGCCCCCGGCGTGGAGATCGAGGTGCACAGCCAGGCGATCATCCGCACGGTGGACCCCGAGGAGCCGGCCGAGGACGACGTCGCCGAGACCGAGGCGGACGCCGCGTACTCCGCCGACGCCGGCCAGAGCGCCGTCAGCCCCGCCGAGGCCGACACCGCCCCCGACGCGGACGACAAGCCCCGAGCCTGACCCGCCCGCGTCGTTCACGAGAAGGACTCCTCTGTGGCCGCTCCCACTCCCGTTCGCCATGCCTGGCGCGCCCTCATCGGGCTGCTGACCCTCACGGCGCTCCTCTTCGGCATCAACGCCCTCGGCGTCTTCGTCTTCACCGACGCCGAAGGCAATCCTGCGAGCTCGTGGGCTCCCGAGCTCGCCCTCGACCTGCAGGGCGGTACGCAGATCATCCTCGAGGCCAACACCCCCGACGGCAGCCAGCCGACGTCCGAGCAGATGGACCAGGCCGCCTCGATCATCCGTCAGCGCGTCGACGCCTCCGGCGTCGGCGAGGCGGACATCACCACGCAGGCCGGCAACCAGATCGTCGTCCAGGTGCCCGGTCAGGCCGACGAGGAGACCCGCAACCGCATCGAGGCATCCGCCCAGCTGCAGCTGCGCGCGGTCCTCTACACGGGATCTCCGGCGACCTCCTTCGTGGGTGAGGACGGCAATGAGACGCCGTACCCGTCGCCGGACCCGACGCTCAACGCCACGCCCACCGCCGCTCCGACCAACGGCAGCGACCCGAACTGGGTCACCGACGCGCTCTACGCGAAGTTCCTCGCCTACGACTGCTCCGACCCGGCGAACACCCCCGCGACGGAGCCGGCCGACCAGCCGCTCATCACCTGTGAAGCAGACGGGTCGGCGAAGTACATCCTCGGCCCGGTCGAGCTCGACGGCTCGTCGATCTCCGACGCCTCGAACGGACTGAACACCCAGAACAACCAGTGGGCGGTGAACATCGTCTTCGACGGCGAGGGCACCGAGACCTTCGGCAAGATCAGCCAGCGCCTCTACGGTGCGACGGCCCCGCTGAACCAGTTCGCGTTCGTCCTCGACGGCTCCGTGCTCTCGGCGCCCTCTATGAACGCGGTGATCCTCGACGGCAAGCCGCAGATCACGGGCAACTTCACGCAGGAGACCTCGAAGGTCCTCGCCGACCAGCTCAAGTACGGCGCCCTGCCGCTGAGCTTCGAGGTGCAGAGCTCCAACTCCATCTCGGCGACGCTCGGCTCGCAGCAGCTGCAGATCGGCCTCATCGCGGGCCTCATCGGCCTGATCCTCGTCGCGATCTACTCGCTCGTGGTCTACCGCGCGCTCGGCTTCGTCATCATCGCGTCGCTCGTCGTGATGGGCGTGCTGACCTACATCACGCTCTGCATCCTCGCCTGGCGCATGGGCTTCCGCCTGTCGCTGGCCGGTGTGGCCGGCCTGATCGTGACGATCGGCTTCACCGCCGACTCGTTCATCGTCTACTTCGAGCGCATCCGAGACGAGCTGCGCGACGGCAAGTCGATCACGAGCGCCGTCGAAGACGGCTGGGGCCGCGCCAAGCGCACGATCTACATCTCGAAGTCGATCAACATCCTGGCCGCCGTGGTCCTCTACATCCTGGCCGACGCGACCGTGAAGGGCTTCGCGTTCACCCTGGGCCTCACCACCCTGATCGACATCGGCATCTTCATCCTCTTCACCCACCCGGTGCTCCAGCTCCTGGCGCGCACGCGGTTCTTCGGCGGGGGCCACCCGCTGTCGGGCCTGGACCCCGAGGCGCTCGGTGCCGTCTACCGCGGTCGCGCGCAGTTCCGCGCCCCCGTCGAGACGGGCGGCCGCAGTGCCGCGCAGCGCCGCGCAGCGAAGTCGCGCGGCGAGGCGGAGCGCCGTCAGACCATCGCGGAGCGCAAGCTCGCCCAGGGCGCCGATACGCGCTCGACGACGGAGGGAGACGACTGATGCGCTCCATGAGTCAGCTCGGCAACGACCTCTACACCGGGAAGGTCTCCTTCCCGTTCGTCGGCCGTCGCCGCCTGTGGTTCATCATCGCCGCGGTGCTGGTGATCGGCGCGGCCCTCGTGCCCGTGTTCCGCCCGGTGCAGTTCTCCATCGAGTTCACCGGAGGATCGCAGTTCACCGTGAACGGGGTGTCCGCCCCCGATCAGACGCTCGCCACCGAGGCGGTGCAGTCGGTCGTTCCCGGAGCGACCACCAAGGTCACCACCATCGGCGACGATGCCGTGCGCGTCCAGACCGACCAGATGACCGACCCCGAGACCCGTGCGGTCACCACCGCGCTGGCCGAGATCTACGACGTCGCCGAGGACAGCGTCAGCTCGTCGTTCATCGGCCCGAGCTGGGGCCAGGACGTGACGCGCCAGTCGCTGTGGGGTCTCGCGATCTTCCTCGCGCTGACCTTCCTGATCCTCGCGATCTACTTCCGCACCTGGAAGATGTCCGTCGCCGCGATCATCGGCCTCGTCGACGTGCTCGTCATCACCGTGGGCGTCTACGCGGTGTTCGGGTTCGAGATCTCTCCCGCCGCCGTCATCGGCTTCCTGACGATCCTGTCGTACTCGCTGTACGACACCACGGTCGTCTTCGACAAGATCCGGGAGAACACCCACGAAGACGGCGAGAAGTCCGGCCGCACCTTCGGCGAGTCGGTGAACCTCGCGGTGAACCAGACGCTCATCCGATCGATCAACACGACTGTCGTCGCGGCCCTGCCCACCGGCGCGATCCTGTTCATCGGCGCCCTGTGGCTCGGAGCCCAGACGCTGACCGACATCTCGCTGTCGATCTTCGTGGGAACGATCGTCGCCGCGTACTCCACGCTGTTCGTCGCCGCGCCGCTCTTCTCGCTGCTGCGGGAGAACGAGCCCGAGATCAAGGCACGTGACGAGCGCGTGCTGGCGGCGCGCGAGAAGGCCGTGACGGCGGCCTGACCGGGCCTCCGACGGGCGTAGGATTGACAGATTCTGACACGGCGGAGGTGACCTGATGACCGACACCGTGCCCTCGTCGGCCCAGAACCCTCCCGCAGGGCCGCCGCCCAGTTCGCTGCGGCGCCTGGTGCCGCGCCTGTTCTCCCGGGCGCCTTCCCGCAACGGCGTCGAGCAGCTCATCCGGACGGTCCGCACGCACCATCCCAAGGGCGACATCGCGATCATCGAGCGCGCCTATCAGGTGGCCGAGCGGGCCCACGCGGCGCAGAAGCGGCAGAGCGGCGAGCCCTACATCACGCACCCGCTCGCGGTCGCGCAGATCCTCGCCGAACTCGGGCTGGGACCTCGGGCCATCGCCGCCGCGCTGCTCCACGACACGGTGGAGGACACCGACTACAGCCTGGATCAGCTGCGCACGGAGTTCGGCGACGAGGTCGCGATGCTGGTGGACGGCGTCACCAAGCTCGACAAGGTCAAGTACGGCGACGCCGCGCAGTCCGAGACGGTCCGCAAGATGATCGTCGCGATGTCCAAGGACATCCGGGTGCTGCTGATCAAGCTGGCGGACCGGCTCCACAACGCGCGCACCTGGGGCTTCGTACCGCCGGAGAAGGCGGCCAAGAAGGCGACGGAGACCCTCGAGATCTACGCGCCGCTCGCGCATCGCCTCGGCATCCAGGCGATCAAGAGCGAGCTCGAGGATCTCTCGTTCGCCGTCCTGCACCCCAAGCTCTACGTCGAGATCGACAGCCTGGTCAAGCAGCGCACACCGCAGCGCGAGCAGTACGTGCAGACCGTCATCGACGCGGTCGAGTCGGATCTGCGCGACCTCCGCATCCGCGGCCGCATCATGGGCCGTCCCAAGCAGCTCTACTCCGTGTACCAGAAGATGGTGGTGCGCGGCCGCGAGTTCGACGACATCTACGACCTCATCGGCATCCGCGTGCTCGTCAACACCGTCCGCGACTGCTACGCGGTCCTCGGGGCGATCCATGCGCGGTGGACGCCGCTGCCCGGCCGCTTCAAGGACTACATCGCCACGCCCAAGTTCAACCTGTACCAGTCGCTGCACACGACCGTGATCGGCCCGGGGGGTCGCACGGTCGAGATCCAGATCCGCACCAACGAGATGCACCAGCAGGCGGAGTACGGCGTCGCCGCGCACTGGAAGTACAAGGAGCGGATGAGCGGCGGGAAGACCGACGAGAAGTCGGTCGACACGGACATGGCGTGGCTGGCACACATCTCCGACTGGCAGGCCGAGACGGCCGACCCGGGTGAGTTCCTCGATTCGCTGCGCTTCGAGATCGGCGCGAAGGAGGTGTACGTCTTCACGCCGAAGGGGCGCGTGATCGGCCTCCCCGCCGGCGGCACCCCGGTCGACTTCGCCTACGCGGTCCACACCGAGGTCGGTCATCGCACGATGGGCGCGAAGGTCAACGGTCGCCTGGTGCCCCTCGAATCGGAGCTGAACTCGGGCGACGTCGTCGAGGTCTTCACCTCGAAGAACCCTGATGCCGGGCCGAGCCAGGACTGGCTCGGATTCGTGAAGTCCACACGCGCGCGCAGCAAGATCCGCGGCTGGTTCACCAAGGAGCGTCGCGAAGAGGCGGTCGACCAGGGGAAGGATGCGATCGCGCGTGCGATGCGCCGGCAGAACCTGCCGCTGCAGCGCCTGATGAGTCAGGACTCGTTCACCGAGGTCGCCCACCAGCTGCGCTACGAGGACGTCACCGCGCTGTATGCAGCGGTCGGCGAGGGGCACGTCTCCACACAGTCCGTCATCGAGAAGGTCACCGCCCTCGTCAGCACGCAGGAGGACACCTCGACGGGTCCGATCGACCTGCCGGCGGTCGGGCGATCGCGCGCACCGCGCGGCGGCGACTCTGGCGTGCTCGTGCGCGGCGCGCCGGACATCCTGGTGAAGCTCGCCAAGTGCTGCACGCCCGTGCCCGGCGACGACATCGTGGGCTTCGTCACCCGCGGCAGCGGGGTCTCGGTGCACCGCAGCGACTGCACGAACGTGAAGTCGCTCAAGGACGATCCGGACCGCATGATCGAGGTCTCGTGGGCGCCGACCACGAAGAGCGTCTTCCTGGTGCACATCCAGGTCGAGGCGCTCGACCGGTCGGGGCTGCTCAGCGACATCACCCGTGTGCTCAGCGAACACCACGTGAACATCCTCTCGGCCTCGGTGCAGACCAACAACGACCGGCTGGCGCTCAGCCGCTACGTGTTCGAGATGGGCGACATCGTCCACCTCGACCGGGTGCTCAACGCGGTGCGCCGCATCGACGCCGTGTACGACGTCTACCGGGTCACGTCGTCCTGACCGGAGGCGTGCGCTCGCGCTCGAGCCGATCGAGGTACGCACGCGCCGGACGCTTGAACTGCACGGGGCCGGCCGCCGACAGCCACGCCCGGGTCTCGACCAGCAGCTCCGGGCGCCACGCGAGCAGCGCGCGCACGATCCCGTCGTCGCCGTCCTCCCTCAGCACCCGGTCGCGCAGGAGGTCGGCGAACGTGCGCACCGGCGTGCTCACCACGACGCCCGCGATCAGCATCCCGTCGGCGACCGGAAGCCTCACGTCGCGGTAGCGCAGCCGGCGATCGGTGACGTGGTGCGGCCGCGCCGCCACGCAGCGCTGCACGCAGTGCCGTCGGGGAGGCTCGGGGATGGCGCCGTGCACCCAGGCGGCCGACTCGTGGGTGAGCGCCAGCCGCGCGCCCACCAGCGCACGGAGCGACCCGGCGCGCAGCTCCCGGGTCTCCACGGCGTCGGCCGGCATGAACGCCTCGCCGATCTCGACCAGGTCTCCGTCCAGGCGCGCCGAGCGCAGCTCCGCATCGGACAGCGCGTCGCCCGGGTAGTACAGGAACGGCCAGGTCATCCCACGCACTCTGCCGCACGACGACACACCTCACGCACGACCGGGCGTCGCCCTGTGGACAACGCCCGGTCGAGGATCGTGGGGGAGGAGGGCGCCGGTCAGCCGCCGAGAGCGGTGAGCCACGCCTTGCGGGCGGCCAGCGCCTCCTCGGCCTTGGCGATCTTGGCCTTGTCCTTCGTGGCGACCGCGGCGGCCACCTCGTCCTCGAGCTTGGCGATCGCGTCGCGCAGCTGCTGCGTCATGTCGTTCTGGCGCGCCTTGGTCTCGGGGTTGTTGCTCTTCCAGTCCGAGTCCTCGCGGGCCTTCACGGCCTGCTCGATCTTGCGCAGGTCGTCGTCGAGCGCCCGCTCCGCCTCGCGCGGGAAAACGCGGCCGATGTCGTCCCAGCGTCGCTGGATGCCGGTGAGGAGCGACCGTGCCTTGGCGGTGTCCTTCTCCTTGGGCACCGCCGCCGCCTCCTGCAGAAGCGCCTTCTTGGCGGCGATCTTCTCCTTGGAGGCCTCGGCGTCGGCCTGCTCGCGATCGGCACGCGCGCCGTACAGAGCGTCTCCGGCCGCCTTGAAGCGCGCCCACAGGGCGTCGTCGGCCTTCTTGCCGGCACGACCGGCCGACTTCCACTGGTCGAGCAGAGCGCGATAAGCGGCGATGCCGTCCTCGCCCTTGCTGGCCAGCGCCTCGGCGCGCTCGACGAGCGCCGCCTTCGCGTCGCGGGCGGACTTGTGCGACTCGTCGAGGCCGGCGTAGAACTCGCGGCGGTGCTTGTCGAACACCGCGCGTGCGTCGCGGAAGCGCTTCCAGAGCTGCTGGCCGATGTTCTTGGGCAGGCGGGGGCCGGTGGCCTGGTGCGCCTGCCAGCGCTCGAACAGCGCGGTGACCTCGGCGGAGGTCTGCTTCCACTGGATGGACTTGGGGTCGCGTGCGGCGATCTCCTCGATCTGCACCACGAGAGTCGTGCGCTCGGCGATCGCCGCGTCGACGGCCTGGCGGTGCGCGGCCGCCTCCTCGGCGGAGGCCTCGCTGAGCGCCTCGTCGAGAGCATCCAGGCGGGCCTCCAGCGACGCGATGTCGCCGACGGCCGCGGCTCCGGTGACGCGCTCGCGGACGGTCTTCACCGTGCTGCGCAGGTCTGCGGCCGACGCGCCGCCGCCGCGGTGCCGCGCCTCGATGAGAGCCACCTCGCTGGCGAGATCGGCGAACTTGCGCTCGAAGTACGCCAGCGCCTCGGCCGGGGTGCCGTCCGGATACTGACCGACGACCCGCCACTGGTCGCCCTCGCGCACCGAGACGGTGCCGTCCTCCTCGACCCGACCCCACTCACCGGTGGAGACCGACTCCGTCGGCGCGGCGACGGCAGCAGGAGCGTTCGGACGAGGGGCACGCGGCAGGGGCGCGACCGGACGCGGAAGCGGGCGGGGAACCGGCGCGGGGGCCGGCTTCGCCTCGTCGGCAGCAGGCTCCTCGGCGGCAGCAGGCTCCTCCGCAGCAGCGGGCTCCTCGGCGGAAGCAGGCTCCTCGGCGGCAGCAGGCTCCTCGACGGCGGGCTCCTGGTCGGGAGCGGCGTCGGCCGCGGCCTCGTCGGCAGCGGGCTGATCCGACGTCTCAGCGGCGACCGCGTCGTCGGCAGCTGCGCTCGACTCCTCGGGAGCGGGCTCGGTCGTTGCGGATTCTTCGGGAACGGAAGTCACGGGTAGCACCTCGTCGCGGCCAGGCCTGTCTGCGGAGACAGGCCGCCTGGGGGTTCGGTCGGCTGCCAGCCTATACGGCGGCGGTCACGGCGTGGGAGTGGATGACGGCGTCGCCGTCGGGCTCGGGGTCGGCGTCGGGGTCGCCGTGGGCGTGGGAGTCGTGCTGGCGGTGGGGCTGGGCGCCGGAGCGGGCTGGCCGGGACCGAGCGTGTAGTACGCGATCTGGCCGCCGACGACGGCGAGGATCAGCGCACCGCCGGCCACACCGGCCACGACGTTGTCGCGACGACGACGACGCGCCACGCCGTCCTGGAACTCCTGGCGTGCCCGGTAGAGCCGGGCGCGCTCGCGCGCCTCCCGCGCCTCGCGCGCGCTCTTCTTGCCTGCGCCGGACCTGCTCGCACCGGTTGCCACGGGACCTCCCTCGATTCCCGGACATCCGGGCGCTGGAAAGCCTACGTGCCCGCGCGCACGGGCCACAAACGCGCCCGGGCGTCGGTGGCCGCGGCTAGCCTGGTCGGGTGACCAGCCCCGCCGCCCTCTTCCAGGGGCAGACCCCTCTCGCCGTGCGCATGCGGCCCGTCTCGCTCGACGAGGTGGCGGGTCAGGGGCACCTGCTGCGTCCCGGCTCGCCCCTGGTCGCGCTGGCCGACCCCGATGCGAGCACGCGGACGGTCTCGGTCATCCTGTGGGGACCTCCGGGCACGGGCAAGACCACCTTGGCCCAGGCGATCGCCCGCACCTCGGGAAGGCGGTTCGTCGAGCTGTCGGCGGTGACCGCCGGCGTGCGCGACGTCCGCGAGGTCATGCAGGAGGCGATGACCCAGCGCGACCTCTACGGCGCCTCGACGATCCTCTTCCTCGATGAGATCCACCGCTTCACCAAGGCGCAGCAGGACGCACTGCTCCCGGGCGTCGAGAACGGCTGGGTCATCCTGATCGCGGCCACCACCGAGAATCCTTCGTTCTCGGTCATCTCGCCCCTGCTGTCGCGTTCGCTGCTGCTCACCCTGCAGCCGCTCACGGACGACGACCTGGGATCCCTCATCGACCGCGCCGTCGCCGACCCGCGCGGGCTGGACGGCGCCGTCGCCCTCACCCCCGAAGCCCGCGCCGCACTCGTGCAGCTGGCGTCGGGCGACGCGCGACGCGCCCTGACCTCTCTCGAGGCGGCGGCGTCGATGGTCGGCGAGTCGGACGACGAGGTCCCCGCGATCACCGCCGAGCAGGTCGCGCAGGCAGTCGATCGCGCCCTGCTGCGCTATGACAAGCAGGGCGACGAGCACTACGACGTCATCAGCGCGTTCATCAAGTCGATCCGGGGCTCCGACGTCGACGCCGCCATGCACTACCTCGCCCGCATGATCGAGGCGGGCGAGGACGCGCGGTTCATCGCGCGACGGCTCGTGATCTCCGCGGCCGAGGACATCGGGCTGGCCGATCCCCAGGCGCTCCAGATCGCCGTCGCCGCCGCCGACGCCGTCGCGTTCATCGGCATGCCCGAGGGACGCATCCCGCTGGCCGAGGCCACCGCGTACCTCGCCACGACCGCCAAGTCCAATGCCGCCTACACGGCGATCGACGCGGCCATCGCCGACGTCCGCCGCGGCGGTTTCGGCAGGGTGCCCCCGCACCTGCGCGACGCGCACTACCCGGGCGCCAAGCGTCTCGGCCACGGCAAGGGCTATGTGTATCCCCACGATCTCGACGTGGGCGTCGCCAGCCAGCAGTACCTGCCGGACGAGCTGCGCGGCCGCACCTACTACTCGCCCACCGGGCGCGGCGTGGAGCGGGACATCGCCGCGCGCCTCGAGAAGATCCGGAAGATCCTCGGCGACGGCGGGACGGGCGGGCGATGACCGACGACGAGAACGCGATGCTCACCTGGGTGAAGCTCGGCACCGCCTCCATGTACCGGGGGTACGTGGGCGTGCGGCGCGATCACTACCGCCTGCCGGACGGCAGCGAGAGCGGCTGGGACGTGCTGGAGATCGGCGACACGGTGTCGGTGATCGCCTTCACCGACGACGATCGCGTCGTGCTCTTCGACCAGTACCGGGTCGGTCCCGAGCGGGTCCTGGGAGAGCTTCCGGGCGGACTCATCGACCCGGGTGAGGACCCGGTCACCGCGGGCATCCGAGAGCTGCAGGAGGAGACCGGATACCGCGCCGGCACGGTGCATCACGCCGGCGCCGAGTGGGCGGCCGCGAACTCCCGCCGCCGCAAGAACATCCTCGTCGCGGCGCAGTGCGTGCGCGTCGCGGATCCGATGTGGGGCGAGGGCGAGAGCGGCCGGGTGCACACGATCCCCGCCGACGCGCTCCTGGCGCACCTGCTCTCCGGGGAGCTCAGCGACGCCGGCGCCGCGCTGCGGGGGCTGCACGCGTTCGTGCGGGCGGGCGAGCTGCCGGAGCCGCTCGGAGGCCTGCAGCGCCGCGTGGCGGGACTGCTGGCGCCGTGACCGAGCACGACGCCGAGGCGCTCTTCGCGCGCGCCAGCGACCTCGACGCGGCGGGCGACGAGCGGGCGGCGGTGCCTCTCTACCGCGACGCCCTGGCCGCGGGCCTGGCGGGGGAGTCGCGCGTGCAGGCGGTGATCCAGCTGGCGAGTTCGCTCCGAGTGCTCGGCGACGCCTCGGGGGCGATCGCGCTCCTGCGTACGGTCCCCGACGACGACCCTCTCGCGGCGGCGGCCCGCGCGTTCCTGGCTCTCTCCCTCTTCGACGACGAGAAGCCCGCAGCGGCGCTGCGCACCGCGTTCGAGGCGCTGACCCCCACCCTGCCCGCCTACCGGCGGTCGCTCGACGCCTACGCCGCCGAGCTCGCCGCACCGGCCCGGGTGCGGGCGATCGCCGTGGGACTCGTGGTCGAGGACGGCTGGATCCTCGCCGAGGAGTACGCACCGAACGGCCGTCATGAGGGGTTCCTCCGCGCGCCCGGCGGCGGCATCGAGTTCGGCGAGTCGGCGGCGACAGCCCTGCGGCGCGAGTTCGCCGAGGAGCTCGACGCCACGGTCGATGCTGCTCAGCTGCTCGGCGTGACGGAGAACATCTTCGCTGCGCACGGCAAGCGCGGTCACGAGATCGTGCACGTGTTCTCGGTGCGTTCCCGGGACCTGTCGGCGCTGCCGCGCGGAGACCGCCTGCCCGTCCGGGACAGCGACACCTCCGCCGGATGGTACCGCCTCGATGACCTTGATCGGGGCGTGCGGACGTTCCATCCGCCCGGTGCGCTCGACCTGCTCCAGCGCCCTGGCGGAGCCGCGACCCCGCTCTGATAGACTTGACCGGCTCGAAACCGTGTTTTCGGGCATCTCCCTCTTCTGATCGAGACCTTCTGGCGTGCCCCGGCGTGCAGTCCAGGACGGGCGAAGAGTGGGGGATACGTCCGTGAGTCGTGAAGTGCACGGCCACGTCAGGAAGGAACACTTCGTGGCTACGAAGTCCCAGGACCGCCGCAAGGTCCGTCTCTCGCGCGCGCTCGGCGTCGCGCTGACCCCGAAGGCCGCCCGCTACCTCGAGAAGCGTCCCTACGCTCCGGGTGAGCACGGCCGCACCAAGCGCAAGGCCGACAGCGACTACGCCGTCCGTCTGCGCGAGAAGCAGCGTCTGCGCGAGCAGTACGGTATCCGCGAGAAGCAGATGCGCAACACCTTCAACGAGGCCCGCCGCCAGGACGGCCTGACCGGTGAGAACCTCGTCGAGCTGCTCGAGATGCGTCTGGACGCCCTCGTCGTGCGCTCGGGCTTCGCCCGCACCACGGCGCAGGCCCGTCAGCTCGTCGTGCACCGCCACATCCTCGTCGACGGCCAGCTCGTCGACCGCCCGTCGTTCCGCGTGAAGCCGGGCCAGCTCATCCACGTCAAGGCCAAGAGCGAGGGCCTCGAGCCCTTCCAGGTCGCAGCCGCCGGCGGTCACGCCGAGGTCCTGCCGCCGGTCCCGGCCTACCTCGAGGTCGAGCTCGACAAGCTGCAGGCCCGTCTGGTGCGCCGCCCGAAGCGCGCCGAGGTCCCCGTGACCGGTGACGTGCAGCTCGTCGTCGAGTACTACGCCGCGCGCTGAGCGGGGCGTAGTTCCGCCGCGCAGCGGCAGAGAGCACAGCTGCGCCGCGCGCTGAGCGCGTTTCGTCTCGCACGGAGGGCGCCGGGGATACCACCCCGGCGCCCTCCGTCATTTGCACCTAACATGGAACGCATGAAGAACGCGCTGTGGTTCGTGCTGGGCATCGCCGGCGGTTTCATCGCCGCCCACCTGGTCAACAAGGACCCGCGCGGGCACGAGGTCCTCGCCGAGGTCGACGCGCGCATCTCCGAGTTCACCGACCGCATCGGCGACGCGTACCGCGCGCAGGAGGCCAAGATCGAGGGACTCGTCGCGGATGCGAAGTCCGCCGCGGGCGACGCGCTCGACACGGCCCGCGACGCCGTCGCCGACGCCGCGCACGCGGTGGCCGACTCCGCCGAAGACGGCGCCGCCCGCCTCTCCGACTGACACCCCGATCGTCGCTCCCGGCCCCGGCCGGGCGCACACCCCTGCACTCCGAGGACATCCCATGAAGACCGCCGAGATCGCGCAGCGCTACCTCGATTACTTCGAGAAGAACGGTCACACGATCGTGCCCTCGGCCTCGCTCGTCACCGACGACCCCGCACTCCTGTTCACGATCGCCGGCATGGTGCCCTTCATCCCGTACCTGAGCGGCGACGTGCCCGCCCCGTTCCCGCGCGCAGCCGACAACCAGAAGTGCATCCGGACGAACGACATCGAGGAGGTCGGGAAGACGCCGCGCCACGGCACGTTCTTCCAGATGCTCGGCAACTGGTCGTTCGGCGACTACTTCAAGGAAGGCGCCATCCGGTACGCGTGGGAGCTGCTGACCTCGTCCGAGGCGGACGGCGGCCTCGGGTTCGACCCGAAGGACCTCTGGGTCACCGTGTACGAGGAGGACGACGAGGCCCACGACCTGTGGCTCAGCCTCACGGACCTCCCCGAGGAGCGCATCCAGCGGCTCGGCAAGGACACCAACTACTGGACGACGGGGCTTCCCGGCCCCGCGGGTCCCTGCTCCGAGATCTTCTTCGACCGCGGCCCGGAGTACGGCATCGACGGCGGACCGGCGACCGACGACGACCGCTACGTGGAGATCTGGAACCTCGTGTTCATGCAGTACGAGATCGCCGACGTGCGCTCCAAGTACGACTTCACCATCGTCGGCGAGCTGCCGGCGAAGAACGTCGACACCGGCATGGGCCTCGAGCGGATCGCCTTCATCAAGCAGGGCGTCGACAACATGTACGAGACCGACCAGGTGCGTCCGGTCCTCGACCGCGCGGTGGCCCTGTCGGGCAAGACCTACGGAGCGAACCACGAGGACGACGTCCGCTTCCGCGTGATCGCCGATCACGTGCGGTCCTCGCTCATGCTGCTCTCGGACGGCGTGACGCCCTCCAACGAGGGCCGCGGCTACATCCTGCGGCGGCTCATGCGTCGCGCGATCCGCGCGATGCGTCTCCTCGGCGTCGAGGGGCCGACGTTCGCCGAGCTGTTCGCGGCGTCGCGCGACGCCATGAAGGAGGCCTACCCCGTCGTGGAGGCCGACTACGAGCGCCTGTCGCAGTACGCGCTGGCCGAGGAGGCGACGTTCCTGCGGACGCTGGCCGCCGGTTCCGAGCTTCTCGACGAATCGGTGGCGCGGACGCGCCGCGACGGCGGCTCGCAGCTCACCGGCAGCGAGGCGTTCCTGCTGCACGACACCTACGGCTTCCCGATCGACCTCACCATGGAGATCGTCGAGGAGGCGGGCCTGACGGTCGACCGCACCGCGTTCGACAGCCTCATGCAGGAGCAGCGGGCGCGGGCCAAAGCGGATGCCCGTTCGCGCAAGCGCGCCCTCGCCGACACGAGCGTGTATCGCGACCTGCGCGCGCAGGGCGAGACCGTCTTCACCGGCTACACGGACCTCGAGACCGAGTCGACCGTCCTGGGCCTGCTCGTCGACGGCCTCCCGGTGCAGCGCGCCGTGCAGGGACAGATCGCGGAGGTCATCGTCGCCGAGACCGCCCTGTACGCGGAGTCCGGCGGACAGGTCGCCGACAAGGGCGTGATCGTGGGGCCCGGCTTCGAGCTGGAGGTCCTCGACGTCCAGAAGCCCGTCGCGGGTCTCGTGAGCCACACCGTGGAGGTCACCAGCGGCGAGGTCGGGGTGGGCCAGCCGGCCACCACCGTCGTCGACGCGGTGAACCGCCGCGCCGCGCAGCAGGCGCACTCGGCGACCCATCTCGTCCACGCCGCGCTGCGCGACACGCTCGGCAAGAGCGCGACGCAGGCCGGATCGCTCAACCGCGCCGGCTACATGCGCTTCGACTTCGCGTGGGGCCAGGCGCTGTCCGACGCCACCAAGAGCGAGATCGAGGAGATCGCCAACAACGCGGTGCGGGACAACCTCGAGGTGACCACGAGGGTCATGCCGCTGGACGAGGCGAAGGCCCTCGGCGCCATGGCGCTGTTCGGCGAGAAGTACGGCGAGACCGTCCGCATGGTCGACATCGGCGGGCCCTGGTCGCGGGAGCTCTGCGCGGGCACCCACGTGGGCCGCAGCGCCGAGGTCGGCCTGATCAGCCTCATCGGCGAGTCGTCGGTCGGCGCGTCCAACCGCCGCGTCGAAGCGCTCGTCGGCCTCGACGCGTTCCGCGAGCTCGCTGCGGAGCGGGCGATCGTCTCGCAGCTGACCTCGCACCTGAAGGCGCCGCGCGAGCAGCTGCCCGCCCGGATCGCGGAGCTGCAGGCGAACCTCAAGGCCGCCGAGAAGAAGATCGCCCAGTTCGAGGCGAAGGCCCTCGGCGATCGCCTGCCCGCCCTGGTGGAGACCGCGCAGCGCGCGGGAGACCAGCGGGTGGTGGCCCAGAGCATCGGCGCGGTGGGCTCTGCCGACGACGTGCGCTCCCTCGCCCTGCAGCTGCGGGACCGGCTCGGCGCCGAGGCGGCCGTCGTCGCGCTCGGAGCCCAGGTGGGGGAGCGGCCTGTCGTCATCGTCGCCACCAACGACGCCGCGCGCCGGGCGGGCGCGAAGGCGGGCGTGCTCGCGAAGGCCGCGGCGAGCGTGCTCGGCGGCGGAGGCGGCGGTCGCGACGACGTCGCCCAGGGTGGCGGGACCGACCCGGCCGCGCTTCCGGCGGCGCTGGCGAGCATCGTCGCGCAGCTGGAGAACGCGGGCGCGTGAGCGGTTTCCGACGCGGTGTGCGTCTCGGCGTGGACGTCGGGAAGGCACGCGTCGGCGTCGCGCGGTGCGACCGGGACGGCATGCTGGCGGTGCCGGTCGAGACGGTTCCCCGTGGCGCGGGCACGGTGCGACGCATCGCCGAGCTCGCCGCGGAGTACGAGGCGTTCGAGATCCTCGTCGGCCTGCCGATCAGCCTGAACGGCGGTGAGACCGCCTCGACGGCCGATGCCCGTGCGGTCGCCGGCGAGATCGCCGCCGCCTCGGGACTCCCGATCCGCCTCGTGGACGAGCGCCTGAGCACCGTGTCCGCGCACGCGGCCCTGCGTGACTCCGGGAGATCTCAGCGTTCGTCTCGTAAGCTTGTCGACCAGGTCGCCGCGGTCGTCCTCCTCCAGCAGGCGATCGACGTCGAGAAGAGCACCGGCATCCCGGCCGGCGCCCTCCATAACCCCCCGGAGCCCGTCTGATGCCCGAGAACCCGTCCTCCGACGATCAGTTCGCAGACCTGTTCGGCAAACTCCCCTCGCCTCCGCAGCGACGGACGTCGTCGTCCGATGCCGCACCCGAGGACCCCGCCCCGCTGAGCCGTCGCGCCGCACGCGAGGCCGCGGCGGCCTCGTCGGGACCGGCGGCGGCGCCCGCGGGTGACGCGCGGGACGCCAGCGGCACCCCCGCACCGCGATCGGCCGCGGCGGATCGCGGCATCCCCGAGACGGACACCGCGCCCGCCGACGACGCCGCGCTCGTGCCTGCGGCCGCCGCTCCGGGGGCACGCCGGGGCTCCTCGGTCGCCACCGAGCCGGCCCCCGGCCCGCGCCGGACCCCGGCGACGATCGATGCGCTGTTCGGCGAGGAGGCGGTCGTCGTCGACCCCCACGCTCCCGACACGCAGCACGCGCGGGATCGCCGCAAGAGCCGGATCGCCGGCTGGGTCGTGCTCGGCGTCGTGCTCGCCATCATCGGCGGCATCGTCGCCGGCGGCAGCTACGTGTGGGTCACCTACGAGGACAAGATCCGGGCCTTCATGGGCTGGGAGGAGCCGAAGGACTACGAGGCGGGGCTCGCCAACGGCGAGGCGGTCGTCACCATCGTCGACGGCGACACCGGATCCTCGATCTCGACCACCCTGTTCGAGGCCGGTGTGACCAAGACGCCCGAGGCGTTCTACGACTACCTCATCGCCAACGCCGTCACGACGACCTTCCACCCGGGCGCGTACCAGCTGCAGCTGCAGATGACGTCCGAGGCGGCGCTGGAGGCCCTGGAGGACCCGGCCAGCAAGCTGGAGAACACCGCGCAGCTGCGCGAAGGGCTGACCGTCGCGCAGTCGCTGCCGCTGCTGTCGGACGGCACGGGCATTCCGCTGGAGGACTTCGAGGCCGCTGTCGCGGACCCCTCGGACTACGGGGTGGATGCCGACAGCCTCGAGGGATGGCTCTTCCCCGCGACCTACACGTTCAACCCCGACGTCACCGCGGCCGACGTGATCCGCACGCTCGTGGACCGGACCGTCGCGTCGCTCGACGCGGCCGGGGTCCCCGAGGACCGGCGCGGCGAGATCCTCACCATCGCATCGATCATCGAGCGGGAGGCCCGCTTCGAGGACGACTTCTACAAGGTGTCGCGGGTCATCCAGAACCGGCTCGACCCGTCCAACGACGAGACCTTCGGCAAGCTCCAGATGGACTCGACGGCGCAGTACGGCTACGGCGAGATGCACGACGGCACCGTCAGCTCCTCCGCCGAGGCGCTCGAGGACGACAACCCGTGGAACACCTATGTCCACGAGGGCCTGCCGATCGGCCCCATCGCCAACCCGGGTGACACCGCGATCAAGGCGGCCATGGAGCCGGCCGACGGTCCGTGGCTCTACTTCGTGACGGTCAACCTCGACACCGGCGAGACGGTGTTCACCAACACCTACAGCGAGCACCTCCAGGCCGTGGAGCAGTGGCAGGCGTGGTGCGCCGACAACCCCGACAGCGGCTGCTGAGGCATGCCCGCACTCGAGGTGTGGGGCGACCCCATCGACCACAGCCTCTCGCCGGCGCTGCACACCGCCGCCTACGCCGAACTCGGCTGGGAGGACTGGACCTACGGCCGCAGACGCGTCGCGGAGGCCGACTTCGCGCGTGAGCTGTCGAGCCTCGGGCCGGACGTCCGGGGCCTGTCGTGCACGATGCCGCTCAAGACCGCCGTGCATGCGGTCGCCGACGAGCGCGACACCCGCACCGAGCTGACCGGCGCGGGCAACACCCTGCTGCTGACCGAGGGCCGGCGTCGCGCGTTCAACACCGACGTCGGCGGCATCGTCCGCGCACTGGAGGAGGCCGGGATCGAGCGACCCGCGTCGGCCCGCATCGTCGGCGCCGGCGCGACGGCGACGTCGGCCCTGGTCGCGCTCGCGGAGTGGGGCGTCGGCCTCGTCGACGTCGTCGCCCGCCGGCCCGACGCGATCGCCGGGCTGCAGGCGCTCGGCGACCGGCTCGGGGTGGCGGTGGACGCGGCTCCGCTCACCGCCCGCTTCCATCGGCCGCATCCGCTCACCCTCGCGACCCTTCCCGGCGACGCACCGGTCGGGTCGGACGTCGCCGAGAGCCTCGCGGCAGCCGGGGGCGTCCTCTTCGACGTGGTCTACGGGCACTGGCCCACGGTGCTGGCGTCGGCCTGGCAGGACGCGGGGCTGCGCGCGGTGAGCGGCGAGGGCATGCTGCTGCATCAGGCGGTGCTGCAGATCCGCATCTTCGCGACCGCGGACGTGACCGAGCCGCTGCCGGACGAGCAGGCCGTCGTGGCCGTCATGCGGCGCGCGCTCGTGGGAGGATAGTCGAATGCTCCGCGTGCTCACGGCCGGCGAATCGCACGGCCCCGAACTCGTCGCCCTCATGGAGGGACTGCCCGCCGGCGTCCCCGTCTCGCGCGCCGCCATCCAGGCGGATCTCGCGCGCCGGAAGCTCGGCTACGGCCGCGGTTCGCGGATGAAGTTCGAGGAGGACGAGCTCACGATCTCGGCCGGCGTGCGACACGGCCTGAGCCTCGGGAGCCCCATCGCCCTGCGCATCGGCAACACCGAGTGGCCGAAGTGGATCGAGGTCATGAGCCCCGAGCCGGTCGAGCTCACCGAGAAGTCCCGCGGCCGCTCGGCCGCCCTCACCCGTCCCCGCCCGGGGCACGCCGACCTCGTCGGGATGCAGAAGTACGGCTTCGACGAAGCCCGCCCGATCCTCGAGCGGGCGAGCGCCCGTGAGACCGCCGCCCGCGTGGCGCTCGGAGCGGTCGCCCGCGCCTTCCTGAGCGAGCTCGGCATCCGCCTCGTCAGCCACACCCTCTCCATCGGCCCGGTGCGCGTTCCCGACGCGGCGGCGCTCCCGACGCCCGACGACGTCGATGCGCTGGACGCCGACCCGCTCCGGTGCTTCGACGCCGACACGAGCGCCGCGATGGTCGCCGAAGTCGACGCCGCCCGCAAGGACGGCGACACGCTCGGGGGGATCGTGGAGGTGCTCGCCTACGGCCTGCCGCCGGGGCTCGGCTCCCACGTGCAGTGGGACCGCCGACTGGACGCCAAGCTGGCGCAGGCGCTCATGAGCATCCAGGCCATCAAGGGCGTGGAGGTCGGAGACGGCTTCGAGACCACGCGCCGCCGCGGCTCCGCCGCGCACGACGAGCTGTTCGCCAGCGACAGCGGCATCGCCCGCGCCACCGACAAGGCCGGCGGCACCGAGGGCGGGATGTCGACGGGGACGGTCCTGCGGGTGCGTGCCGGCATGAAGCCGATCGCGACGGTCCCTCATGCGCTGCGCACGATCGACGTGTCCACCGGCGAGGCCGCCACCGCGCACCATCAGCGCTCCGACGTCTGCGCCGTCCCGGCTGCCGGCGTCGTCGCCGAGGCGATGGTCGCCCTGACGCTCGCCGAGGTCGTCCTCGAGAAGTTCGGCGGCGACAGCGTCGCGGAGACCCGCCGCAACCTCGAGGGGTACCTCGCCGCGATCCCGGCGAACCTCGCGACGTCGCCGATCAGCGACGCCGCACACGGATGACGAGCCCCGCGATCGTCCTCATCGGTCCCATGGGGGCCGGGAAGACGAGCATCGGCAAGCGCGTCGCGCGCGCCCTCGGCCAGCCCTTCTCCGACAGCGACGCCGCCGTCGTGCGCGCGCACGGTCCCATCGAGGACCTCTTCCGCGATCACGGCGAGGCCCACTTCCGCGCCCTCGAGCGCGAGGCCGTCCGCGCCTCGCTGGACCGCGGCGGAGTCGTGGCCCTCGGCGGCGGGGCGATCCTCGACGCCGACACCCAGCGGGATCTCGCGGGACACCGCGTCGTGCTGCTCACGGTCGGGCCGCAGACCATCGAGTCGCGCATCCGCGGGACCCGGCGTCCGCTCCTGCAGGGCGCCGACGCGGTCGCCCGCTGGACCGCGGTCTTCGAATCGCGACGCGCGGTGTACGAGCGTCTCGCGGACGTCGTCTTCGACACGTCGGCCGGTCCGCTGCAGGAGGTCGTCGACGCCATCGTGCACTGGGCGCGCTCCACGGCGCCCGACAGATCCGCAGGGGCGGACAGACCCCCGCAGCCCGACACAGGAGAGCAGTCGTGACCGAGAACACCGTCATCACCGTCGCGGGCGAGCAGCCGTACGACGTCATCGTCGGGCGCGGCATCCTTCCCCTCATCGGCGACGCCCTGCCCGAGTCGGCCCGCAAGGTGCTCATCGTGCACCCGCCGACGCTGGCCGCCCAGGCCGCCGACCTGCGCGAGACGCTGAGCCGCTCGCACGGTGCCGACCGTCAGGTGCTCCTCGCCGAGATCCCCGACGCCGAGCAGGGCAAGCGCGTCGAGGTGGCCGCGTTCTGCTGGCAGGTGATGGGTCAGGCGGACTTCACCCGCACCGACGCCGTCGTGGGCTTCGGCGGGGGAGCGGTGACCGACCTCGCGGGCTTCGTCGCCGCGACCTGGCTGCGCGGCGTCGCGCTCGTCCAGGTGCCGACGACGGTGCTGGGCATGGTGGATGCCGCAGTCGGCGGGAAGACCGGTATCAACACCGCCGAGGGCAAGAACCTGGTGGGAGCGTTCTGGCCGCCGCGGGCCGTGATCTGCGACCTGGACCTCCTCGACTCGCTCTCCGAGAACGAGCGGGTGGCCGGGTTCGCCGAGGTCGTCAAGGCCGGCTTCATCTGGTACCCCGAGATCCTCGACCTCATCGAAGCCGACCCCGTGGCCGTCGTCGATCCGCACAGCGACGCGTTCCGCCGCTGCATCGAGCTGGCCATCGACATGAAGGCCCGCGTGGTGGGGGAGGACCTGCGCGAGGCGGGGCTGCGGGAGGTGCTCAACTACGGCCACACCCTGGGCCACGCCATCGAGCACGCCGAACGCTACCGCTGGCGCCACGGCGCCGCGATCTCGGTGGGCATGCTGTTCGCCGCCGAGCTCTCGCGCCTGGCGGGCCGGCTCTCCGATGCGGCGGCGCAGCGACACCGCGACATCCTCGAGCTGCTGGGCCTTCCGACGAGCTACCGTGTCGGCGCGTGGAACCAGCTCCTGGCCACGATGCAGCGCGACAAGAAGACGCGCGGCTCGATGCTGCGCTTCATCGTGCTCGACGACATCGGCAAGCCGACGGTCCTGCAGGCCCCCGACGAGTCGCTGCTGTTCGCCGCCTACCAGGAGGTCGGCCAGTGACGGGGCCGCGGCGGTGACCCCGCCGCCCACGGCGCGCCGGGTGCGGCTCCACGAATGGGCTGCCGTGCGCGACCTGCGCCTGGAGGCGGTGGCCGACCCCGCGGCGGGAATCGCGTTCCTCACCACATCGGCGGAGGAGCTCGCCCGCGACGAGTCGTTCTGGCGCCAGCGCACCGCCGGTGCGGCCCTGGGGGAGGACGCCGCGCAGTTCGTCGCCGACACCGGCGCCCGCTGGGTCGGGACGGCGACCGTGCTGATGCGGGAGACGGGCGCCCGGGATCACCTGGACCGCGTCGTGCTCGCTCCCCGCGCCGATGTGGTCGGAGTGTACGTGTCGCCGTCGCACCGGGGGACGGGCGTGCTCGGCGCGCTGCTGGACGCTGCCGCCGCCTGGGCCGCGGCGCGGGGCGCGGACGCCCTCACCCTCGACGTGCACGCCGACAACGCCCGTGCGCAGGGCGCCTACCGGAAAGCGGGATTCGCACCCACCGGCGTCGCGTTCACGAGCAGCATCGGTCCGGAGATCGAGATGAGCCGGCCCATCCCGCCGGCCGGGGCGCCGGACGGTCGCTGACGGTCAGTCGGCGACGATCTCGGCCTTGAAACCCGCGGCGTTCTCGATCCAGCCCGCGTAGTGATCCGGGCCACCGGCGTGCGGATAGCGGTCGTGGTAGAGCGGCGACCAGCCGTGCGCGGGCGCGTCGGCCAGGAGGGCGTCGACGTCCTCGCGGGAACCGCCGCGGAAGGCGAGGTGGTTCACTCCCGGTCGACGCCGGTCGTGGGCCGCGGCCGACAGGTTCGGCGACGTCGTGAACGTCAGGTACGCCCCGTCGGCCTGCCAGGACGACCCCTCGGACCAACGCGCCGTCTCGGCGAATCCGAGCCGCCCCAGCAGCCACCCCCAGTCGCGGCGGGCGGCATCGGCATCCGCGATCCAGATCTCGACGTGGTGAAGTCCCGGCACGGCTGCCAGTCTGCCACCGCCTGCGCCGTCCTCGGCACGCGGTCGACCGGTAGGGTGCTGACGTGTCCACACCTCGTCGCCTGCTGCTGGTCAACGGCCCGAACCTGAACCTCCTCGGCACGCGCGAGCCCGAGATCTACGGCCGCGAGTCGCTGGCCGACGTCGAGGCGCTCGTCGCGCGGACTGCTCAGGAGCGCGGCTACGAGGTGCGCGCGGTGCAGAGCAACCACGAGGGCGTCCTCATCGACGCGATCCACGCCGCACGCACGGACTGCGCGGCCATCGTGATCAATCCGGGCGGTCTCACGCACACCTCGGTGGTGCTGCGCGACGCGCTGGCAGGCGTCGCGCTCCCGGTCGCCGAGGTGCACATCTCCGACGTCTACGCCCGGGAGGAGTTCCGACACCACTCCTTCGTGCGCGACGTCGCCGTCGTCCACGTGATCGGCGAGGGCGTGGCCGGATACGCGCGCGCCGTGCGGCTGCTCCTGGACGTCGTGACCGGCCTCGCCGACGGCTGACGACGCGATCCCGTAGAATCGACTGTCGGCCCGCGCCGGATCCCTCTGGGGTCCTCTTCGCGCCGCGGCCCCGAACTCCCACACGAACGGATCCTCTTCCTCATGGCATCGACCGCAGACATCAAGAACGGCGTCGTCCTCAGCATCGACGGCCAGCTCTGGAACGTCATCGAGTTCCAGCACGTCAAGCCGGGCAAGGGCGGCGCGTTCGTGCGTACGAAGCTGAAGAACGTGGTCTCGGGCAAGGTCGTCGACCGCACCTACAACGCCGGCGCCAAGATCGACATCGAGAACGTCGACCGCCGCGACTTCACGTACCTCTACAACGACGGCGAGGGGTTCGTCTTCATGGACGTCGCCGACTACGACCAGATCACGGTCGGCGCCGCCACGGTCGGCGACGCCGCGAACTTCCTGCTCGAGAACCAGCAGGTCCAGATCGCCCTCAACAACGGCAACCCGCTCTACGTGGAGCTTCCCGCCTCGGTCGTGCTCGAGATCACCTACACCGAGCCCGGCCTCCAGGGCGACCGCTCCTCGGCCGGCACGAAGGCCGCCACGGTCGAGACCGGGTACGAGATCCAGGTCCCGCTGTTCGTCGAGACCGGCACGAAGGTCAAGGTCGACACCCGCACGGGTGACTACCTCGGCCGCGTCAGCTGAGGTGAGCGCCCGGAGCAAGGCGCGCAAGCGCGCCCTCGACATCCTCTACCAGAGCGATGTGCGCGGCGACGACCTCGCCACGACCCTCGCCGCCGAGGCCAAGCGCGCGGCGAGCGAGCCGGCGCGCGAGGCCTCATGGCTGTACGCGCGCGAGATCGTCGACGGCGTGATCGACAACCGCGACGAGATCGACGAGCAGATCATCACCCACGCGCGGGACTGGAAGCTCGAGCGCATGCCCGCGGTCGATCGCGCCGTGCTGCGCATCGGCGTGTGGGAGATCCTCTTCAACGCCGAGGTGCCCACCGCCGTCGCCATCGACGAGGCGGTGGAGCTCGCCAAGGAGCTCTCGACCGACGACTCGGGCGCGTTCGTGCACGGCGTGCTGGCGCGCATCGCCCGGGCGAGCTGACCGGGCGACGTCGCAGCCCGCTGCGAGGATCGAGTCCATGACGACCTCGCGCGCCCGCTCGTGGCGCGCCGTCCTGCCCGGCGGGATGGACGTGCCCCCCGAGCAGTGGGACGAGGTCGCCCTCGGGGTGCAGCTGCGTCGGCGCGAGGGCGACGAGGCCCACTGGGGCCCGCGGCGCGTGGAGCCGGCGACGCCGCGCAGCGTGGAGTCGCCGGGCGGTGAGCTGCGGCTGGCGGTGAGGCCGCTGGTCCGCGGCGGAGCGCGGGCGGAGTGGGTTCGCGGCGACCTCACGTGGGAGACGCTGCGGCGGGGTGCGTGGCGCACCGATCCCGCGCGACGCCGGTGGTTCACGACGCTCTACGGCATCGCCCACGACGTGCGGGTGTTCGGAGGCTACGGCGACTCGGACTGGCTCACCCTCGACGGCGTGGATTCCGACCTCCTCTGGCCGCACCTGCGCGCCGCCGCCGACCTCGGCATCCCCCTCGTGGCCACGCGGGCCGATCAGCGTCTGAGCGTGGGCGGCCAGTCCGACGTGACGGTGCGCATCGACGCCGACGGGGCCGGGCTGCGCGTGCACGCCGAGGCGCGCATCGACGGCCGCGCCGCGCCGCTGGCGCGTCCGATCGGGACCGTCGGCGTCTACACGGTGGAACGGGAGGGCGACACCCTCCACATCCGGGCGGCTCCGGCCGCTCTCGGCGCGGGCACGCGCGCCCTCCTGGCGGCGGGTGGGCCCACGGCGGTGCCGGGCGAGGACGTCGACGAGTTCCTGCGCCACGGGTTCCCGCTGCTGTCCCGCGAGACACGGGTGACCGCCGGCCGAGGCGTGCGACTGCCTCCGCCGCAGCCCACGGTGCTGGTGCTGACGATCGACCAGCGACCCCGCGATGTGCTCGACTACGCCTTCGACTGGCAGCTGCCGGGCGGCGGACGCGAGCCGCTGACGGCCCCCGGCCCGACGGGGGAGGCGGCTGCGGCGCGCGCCGACCGCCGGGGCGCCCTGGTGCGGGCGTGGGAGTCCGCCGCCGACCTGCCCTTCTCGCCCGCGGGGCAGCTACGCGGGATCGACGCCGCCGAGTTCGCCACGCGTGTGCTGCCGGCCGTGCAGGCCCTCGACGACGTGCGCGTGGAGGCGCGCGGGATCGCCCGGCAGTACCGCGAGCTCACCGGCGACCCGCGCATCACCGTGTCGACCGTCGAGACGACCGACGCCGACTGGTTCGAGCTCGGCATCCTCGTCGACATCGACGGACGCCGCATCCCCTTCGCCCCGCTGTTCACCGCGCTCGCCCAGCGGCGGAAGCGGATGCTGCTCTCGGACGGCGCCTACTTCTCGCTCGCGCACCCGGCGCTGGACCGCCTGCGGGAGCTGATCGACGAGTCCCGCGATCTCGTCGAGTGGGAGGCCGGTCCGCGCGTCAGCCGCTACCACGTGGACCTCTGGGAGGAGTTCGAAGACCTCGCCGATGTCGCGGAGCCCGCGGTCGCCTGGCGCGCGGCGATCGCCCGGCTGCGCGATCAGCCGCCGGCGACCTCCGCCCCGCCTCCACCCGGCGGGCTCGCGACCGCGCTGCGGCCGTACCAGCTCGACGGCTTCCGCTGGCTCGCGGCGCTGTGGGAGGCGGGCCTGGGCGGAGTCCTCGCCGACGACATGGGGCTCGGCAAGACGCTCCAGGTGCTGGCCCTGATCCTGCACGCCCGAACGCGGTCCGACGATCGGCCGGCACTCGTCGTCGCGCCCACGTCGGTCGTCCCGGCGTGGCGCGACGAAGCCGCCCGCCACGCCCCCGGCCTCCGCGTCCAGACGGTGGAGGCGACCGGGGTGCGCCTGGACGCCGTCGACGCCGACGTGATCGTGACCTCCTACGCGCTCCTGCGACTCGACGCCGCCGCCTACGCGGCGCGGGACTGGTCGCTCGTGGTGCTCGACGAGGCGCAGGCCGTCAAGAACCCCCGCACGCGGGTGCACCGGGCCGCCCTCGAGCTGCGAGCGCGCGCCCGCGTGGCCGTGACGGGCACGCCGCTGGAGAACAGCCTCGCCGACCTGTGGGCGATCCTCGCGCTGACCTCGCCCGGGCTCTTCCCCTCGGCGCGGCGGTTCCGCCAGGAGTACCTGACGCCCATCGAGGACGGCAAGGCGGAGGAGAACCTCGAGGGCGGGGCGTCGCGCGAGCGTCGTCTCGCACGACTGCGCCGGCGCATCCGCCCCTACCTCCTGCGGCGCACGAAGGCGCTCGTCGCTCCCGATCTGCCGCCGCGGCAGGAGCAGGACGTCCGGGTGGAGCTGACCAGCGGACACCGCGCGGTCTACGAGCGCGTCCTGCAGCGCGAGCGGCGGAAGGTCCTGGGGCTGCTCGACGACCTCGACAGCCACCGTTTCATCGTCTTCCGGTCCCTCACCCTCCTGCGGATGCTGGCGCTCGCCCCGTCGCTGGTCGACCTGGGCGGCGGCGGGCTCGGGTCGAGCAAGCTCGACGCCCTCCGCGACCGCCTCGCGGAACTCGCCGCCGAAGGTCGCCGCGCGCTCGTCTTCAGCCAGTTCACCTCCTACCTCGACATCGTCGAGCGCGATCTGCGCGCGCACGGCATCGGCACCTCCCGGCTCGACGGCTCCACCCCGCGCCGGGCCGAGGTGATCGACGCGTTCCGCCGGGGCGACGATCCCGTCTTCCTCATCAGCCTCAAGGCCGGAGGCGTGGGACTGACCCTCACCGAGGCGGACTGCGTGTTCCTCCTCGATCCGTGGTGGAACCCCGCCGCCGAGCAGCAGGCGATCGACCGCACCCATCGCATCGGGCAGACGCGACCCGTCACCGTGTACCGCCTCATCGCGGCCGGCACGATCGAGGAGAAGGTCGTGGAGCTCCAGCAGCGGAAGGCGCGGCTCTTCCGCGCCGTCCTGGACGACGGCGACGCCTTCTCCGCGGCGCTGTCGGCCGACGACATCCGCGCTCTGCTGTCCTGAACCGGCGGCGGTCACGGCCCGCCGCCGGGAGGATCCGGGACCGCTCGCGTAGACTCGACGGGCTCGACAGAAAGGTAGTCATGCGGATCACTGGCCTGGGCCACGCGGGCATGTTCATCGAGACCGAGGGCGGCAGCATCCTCTGCGACCCGGTCATCGGGCCGAGCTTCTTCGGCTCGTGGTTCCCGTTCCCCGACAACCGCGGCCTGGACTGGGAGAGGTTCGGCGCCGCCGACTTCCTCTACATCTCGCACCGCCACCGCGACCACCTCGACCCGGCGCTGCTGCGACGGCACGTGCGCCGCGACATCCGCGTGCTGCTGCCCGAGTACCCGACCGACGACCTCGAGAAGGACATCCGGGCGCTCGGCTTCGAGAACATCGAATACACCCAGGCGGGCGTCCCCCTGCACTTCGGGGCGCTGAAGCTCATGGTCACCCCGCTGCGCGCCCCGAGCGACGGCCCGATCGGCGACTCGTCGCTGAGTGTCGACGACGGGACGGCGAGCATCCTGAACCAGAACGACTCCCACCCGCTCGACCTCGAACGCCTGCTGGGCTTCAGCAAGCCCGAGGCGTACTTCACCCAGGTCTCCGGCGCGATCTGGTGGCCGATGGTCTACGACCTGCCGCAGGACGCCAAGCAGAACTTCGCCCAGCTCAAGCGCGACGCGCAGAACAAGCGCGCGATGTACTACATCGAGAAGGTGGACGCCGAGCACGTCTTCCCGATGGCGGGGCCTCCCATGTTCCTGCGCGAAGAGCTCTTCCGCTTCAACGGCTGGGGCGCCGAGGACGACTCGATCTTCACCGACCAGCGTCAGTTCCTCGCCCACATGCGTCAGCTGCGGCCGGAGCAGAGGGGGTACGAGTTCCTCCCCGGCACGCAGGTCGACCTCGTGAACGGCGAGATCACCGTGACGCAGACCCTGTACACGCAGGACGAGATCGACCGCGTCTTCGACGACAAGTGGGCCTACCTCGCCGAGCAGCGCGACGCGCGACAGGACGAGATCCGCGCCGAGGAGGCCGGTCGCTCCGAGGTGCTGCCCCCGGAGGAGATGCTGCAGGCCATCAAGGAGTGGTGGGAGCCCCTGCTGCGGCGCGCCCGGACCATCCGCAACGGCGTCGGCGGCAACGTGCGCTTCCGCATCGGCGACCTCGACATGGTGGTGGACTTCCCCCGCGCCAAGGTGCGCGAGTACGCGGGCGAGGAGTGCATCTACTGGTACACGATCCCGGCCGACCTCGTCTCGACCAACATCGCCGACGGCGAGATCGACTGGTCGAACTCGATCTTCCTGTCGATGCAGTTCGAGGTGGGGCGCAGCGGGAAGTTCAACGAGTTCCTCACGACGTTCCTCAAGTGCCTCTCCCGCGACCGGATCGAGTACGTCGAGAACTGGTACGCGGAGCAGTCCGACCAGACCGAGGACGCCGAGATCGGCGACTGGACCGTGCAGCGACGCTGCCCGCACCTGCGCGCCGACCTCACGAAGACCGGCAAGATCGAGGACGGCGTGCTCACCTGCGCGCTCCACGACTGGAAGTGGGACCTCGCCTCGGGCAAGTGCCTCACGACACCCGGGCACCCGATCCGCGCGTCGCGCTCCGTCGACGGCGGCCTCACCGAGGCGGCGACGCAGCCCGCCGCGTGACGGACGCCCGACCCGAGTGACCGCCGTGTCCCGTCGCCGACCCACCGCCCTCGACCTCGTCGACGTGTTCGTCTACGTCGTCATCCTGGGCCTGACGGTGCAGTTCCTCCCGGGCGTGCTGAGCGAGAGCTTCGTGCTCACGCTCCTGACCGCCGTACTGCTCAAGGCCGTCCTCGAGGTGGTGCTGGCACTGAAGACGCGCGTCATCCGCAGCCTCCGCTCCGCCGACGCGCCCCTGCGGCGCGTCGCGGCGATCGCGACGCTCGTCCTCATCCTCCCGGGAAGCAAGCTGCTGGTCCTGTGGCTCGTCGACGTGGTCTTCGGCGACGCCGTGCGTCTCGGCGGCTTCTTCGCCGTCACCGGCCTGATCGTCGTGCTGATGCTGGCGCGCGCCGGCGTGCGACGCGTCCTGGCACCGCGGACCCCCGCCGACGGGTAGAGTGGAGCGAACCACAGCAACCTTTAACACCGTCCTGTGAGGCGGAGAAGGGAGCGGCGGATGAGCACGCGAACCGTGCTGCACGGCGCCGACATCGCCCGGGCCCTGACTCGGATCTCCCACGAGATCCTGGAGTCCAACAAGGGGCCCGAAGGTCTGGTCCTCCTCGGCATCCCCACCCGCGGGGTCTCGCTCGCCGAGCGCATCGGCGCCCTGGTGTCCGAGTTCAGCGGCGCCGCCGTGCCGGTGGGCGCGCTGGACGTCACGATGTACCGCGACGACCTGCACCGCAACCCCACCCGCACCCCGCGCCCGACGCAGATCCCGCCCGGCGGTGTGGACGGACGCACGGTCGTGCTGGTCGACGACGTGCTGTTCTCCGGCCGCTCGATCCGCGCGGCGCTGGACGCGCTGGGCGACATCGGACGGCCGGCCGCCGTGCGGCTGGCGATCCTCGTCGATCGGGGCCACCGCGAGCTTCCGATCCGTCCCGACTTCGTCGGCAAGAACCTCCCGAGCGCCCGCGACGAGCGCGTCAACGTGCGCCTCGCCGACGTCGACGGCATCGAGGAGGTGACGATCGAGTCATGAGGCATCTGCTCGACACGAAGACCCTGTCCCGCGAGGAGGCGCTGCGCATCCTCGACGTCGCCGAGGACATGCGCGATACGCAGTCCCGCGAGATCCGCAAGCTCCCGACGCTGCGCGGCAAGACGGTCGTCAACCTGTTCTTCGAGGACTCCACCCGCACCCGGATCTCCTTCGAGGCCGCCGCCAAGCGCCTCTCCGCCGACGTCATCAACTTCTCGGCGAAGGGCTCCTCGGTCTCCAAGGGCGAATCGCTGCAGGACACGGCGCAGACCCTCCAGGCGATGGGAGCCGACGCCGTCGTCATCCGCCACGGCGCCTCCGGCGCGCCCCACACCCTCGCCACCAGCGGCTGGATCTCGGCCGGCGTCGTGAACGCCGGCGACGGCACCCACGAGCACCCCACCCAGGCGCTCCTGGACGCCTTCACGATCCGGAAGCGCACGTTCGGCGACGACAGCCGGGGACGCGACCTCGAGGGACTGAGCGTCACCATCGTCGGCGACGTGCTCCACTCGCGCGTGGCCCGCTCCAATGTCTGGCTCCTGACGTCGCTGGGCGCCCGCGTCACCCTCGTCGCCCCGCCGACCCTCGTGCCGCAGGACGTGTCCGCCTGGCCGGTGCGCATCGCCTACGACCTCGACGAGGCTCTGGCGAGCGGCCCCGACGCGGTCATGATGCTCCGCATCCAGCTGGAGCGGATGACCGCCGCGTATTTCCCGACTGAACGGGAGTATTCGCGGCGGTGGGGTCTGGACGCCGAACGTCTGGCGGCCCTGCCGGCAGGTAGCATTGTGATGCACCCCGGTCCGATGAACCGCGGGCTGGAGATCTCCGCCGACGCCGCCGATTCACCCAGGTCGACCGTGCTCGAGCAGGTCGCCAACGGCGTCTCGGTGCGCATGGCGGCGCTCTACCTGCTGCTGGCGGGGGAGCGGACCGACACGACCGCCGAGGAGGACGCCCGATGACCCGTCGAGACGATTCGGGGGCCTCGCCGGTCCTCGTGCGCGGCGCCCGCCTGCCGGGCGGAGAGACGACCGACCTGATCCTCGCCGATGGCCGCATCGACGAGGTCGGCTCGGGACTGAGCCGCAGCGGCGCGACGGTGGTCGACGCCGACGGGCTCGTGGCCCTGCCGGGGCTCGTCGACCTGCACACGCACCTGCGCGAGCCGGGGTACGAGGCCTCGGAGACCATCCTCACCGGATCGCGCGCCGCGGCCGCCGGCGGCTACACCACGGTCTTCGCCATGCCCAACACCTCGCCGGTCGCCGACACCGCGGGCGTGGTCGAGCAGGAGCTGGCGCTCGGCGAAGCGGCCGGCTACGTGCACGTGCAGCCCATCGGCGCCGTGACCGTGGGCCAGAAGGGCGAGCGGCTCGCGGAGCTCGGCGCCATGGCGTCGTCCCGGGCGCGCGTGCGCGTCTTCAGCGACGACGGCTTCTGCGTCTTCGATCCGCTCATCATGCGCCGGGCGCTGGAGTACGTGAAGGCGTTCGACGGCGTCGTCGCCCAGCACGCGCAGGACCCGCGGCTCACCGAGGGCGCGCAGATGAACGAGGGCACGGTGTCGGCGGAGCTCGGCCTCGCCGGATGGCCGGCGGTGGCCGAGGAGTCGATCATCGCGCGCGACGTCCTGCTCGCCGAGCACGTCGGCTCCCGCCTGCACGTGTGCCACCTGTCCACGGCCGGCTCGGTGGACATCATCCGGTGGGCCAAGCGGCGCGGCGTGGACGTGACCGCCGAGGTGACCCCGCACCACCTGCTGCTCACCGAGGAGCTGGTGCGGGGCTACGACCCGCGCTTCAAGGTCAATCCGCCGCTGCGGCGCGACGAGGACGTCCGGGCGGTCCGCGAAGGACTGGCCGACGGCACGATCGACATCGTCGCGACCGACCACGCCCCCCACCCGGCCGAGGCGAAGTCCTGCGAGTGGCAGGCCGCGGCCAACGGCATGGTCGGGCTGGAGTCCGCGCTCCGGGTCGTGCAGCAGGCCGTCGTCGACACGGGGATGCTCACGTGGGAGGACGTGGCGCGCGTCATGTCGACCGCGCCCGCGCGCATCGGACGCCTCGCCGAGGCCGGCACCGACCTCGTCATCGGTGCGCCGGCGTCGCTGACCCTCTACGACCCGGCGCCGTCGGCCGTCTTCACGCGGGAGGACCTGCGCGGTCGCAGCACGAACTCGCCCTACGTGGGCCGGGAGCTTCCCGGCTCGGTCCGCTGGACCTTCTTCCGGGGCGCGGTGACCGTCGCCGAGGGCGCGGTCGTCGACCTCGCGGAGGTCCCCGCATGACCCGGGAGCTCGCGCTGCTCGTCATCGTCGCCGTCGCCGTGCTGCTCGTCGGCTCGGGCGTCTGGGCGTGGCGCCGCCGGGTGCGGCGCGACAGCGCCCTCTCGGCGCCGATCGGCGAGATCCCGGCGGACGCGAAGAACCTCACCGTCTTCTCGGGCTTCTACGTCGCCACCACGCGGCACGACGAGCCGCTCGAGCGACTCGCCATCCGCCGCCTGGGCTTCCGCTCGCGCGTCGACCTCACGGTGACGACCGCGGGTGTCGTCCTCGACCTGCCGGGGCAGCCGAGGCTGTTCCTCCCCACCGCTCGCCTCGTCGGCGTCGACCGCGCCTCGGTCGCCATCGACCGCGTCGTGGAGCGGGACGGACTGGTCCGTCTCACCTGGCACGCCGACTCCGGGCAGACCACGACGCCCGTGGACTCCTACTTCCGCCCGCAGGACGCCTCCGCCGGCGCCCTGGCCGATGCCGTGGCCGGCATCCTCCCCGCACCGACTCCGACCACCCCGACGGGAACCGACGCATGACCAGCCCCTTCTCACCGACCCTCGACCCCGCCGTGCTCGTCTTCGAGGACGGCTCCCGTCACCCGGGCCGCGCCTACGGGGCGCGCGGAACGACCCTGGGCGAGGTGGTGTTCGCCACCGGCATGACCGGCTACCAGGAGACCCTCACCGACCCCTCCTACGCCGGGCAGATCGTCCTGCAGACCGCCCCGCACATCGGCAACACCGGCATGAACGCCGAGGACGTCGAGTCGCGCCGCATCTGGGTCTCCGGCTACATCGTGCGCGACCCCTCCCGCGTCGTGTCGAACTGGCGCTCGGAGGAATCGCTCGACGAGGCCCTCGAGCGCGACGGGATCGTGGGCATCAGCGGCATCGACACCCGCGCCGTCACGCGCGTCCTGCGCTCGGCCGGCAGCATGCGCGGAGCGATCTTCTCCGGCGACGCCGCGGCGATCGACGCCGACGAGCAGCTGCGGATCGTCCGCGAGGCGCCGGAGATGTCCGGGCGGAACCTCTCGGCGGAGGTGTCGGTGACCGCGGCCGAGATCACGCCCGCCGCGGAGGGCGTGCCCCACCTCGGAAACCTCGCCGTGCTCGACCTCGGCGTCAAGCAGGCGACCGTCGTGAACCTCGCCGCGCGCGGCTTCGACGTGCACGTGATGCCGCAGAGCGCGACGATCGACGACATCCGGGCGATCGATCCGGTCGCGGTGTTCTACTCCAACGGCCCGGGCGACCCCGCCGCCTCCGACGACCATGTGTCGCTCCTGCGCGCGGTCCTCGACGAGCGCCTGCCCTTCTTCGGGATCTGCTTCGGCAACCAGCTGCTCGGGCGGGCCCTGGGCTTCGGCACCTACAAGCTGCCGTTCGGCCACCGGGGCATCAACCAGCCGGTGCTGGACAAGCAGACCGGGCGGGTGGAGATCACGGCGCACAACCACGGCTTCGCGGTCGACGCGCCCATCGAGGGCACGGTGGACAGCCCGAACGGCTACGGCCGGGTCGAGGTGAGCCACGTGGGCCTCAACGACAACGTCGTAGAGGGCCTGCGCGCCCTCGACCTCCCCGCGTTCTCGGTGCAGTACCACCCCGAGGCCGCCGCCGGGCCCCACGACGCCAACTACCTCTTCGACCGCTTCGCCGAGCTGGTCGTGTCGACCCAGAAGGACAACAACTGATGCCCAAGCGCGACGACATCACCAGCGTCCTCGTCATCGGCTCCGGGCCGATCGTCATCGGCCAGGCGTGCGAGTTCGACTACTCGGGAACGCAGGCCTGCCGCGTGCTCCGCGAGGAGGGCGTCCGCGTCATCCTGGTCAACTCCAACCCGGCCACCATCATGACCGACCCCGACTTCGCCGACGCGACCTACATCGAGCCCATCACCCCCGAGGTGATCGAGACGATCATCGCCAAGGAGAAGCCGGATGCCATCCTGCCCACCCTCGGCGGCCAGACCGCGCTCAACGCCGCGATGGCCCTGCACGACCGCGGCATCCTGGAGAAGTACGACGTCGAGCTGATCGGCGCGAAGGTCGACGCCATCCGCAAGGGCGAGGACCGGCAGATCTTCAAGCAGCTCGTGCTCGACGCCGGCGCCGACGTGGCGCGCAGCGTCATCGCCCACACCATGGACGACCTCCTCGCCGGGGCCGCCGAGCTCGGCTACCCGCTGGTCGTGCGCCCCTCGTTCACCATGGGCGGGCTCGGCTCCGGCTTCGCCTACGACGAGGCCGACCTCCGCCGCATCGGCGGTGCCGGCCTGCGCGACTCGCCGACCACGGAGGTGCTGCTGGAGGAGTCCATCCTCGGCTGGAAGGAGTACGAGCTCGAGCTCATGCGCGACACCTCCGACAACACGGTGGTCGTCTGCTCGATCGAGAACGTGGACCCCGTCGGCGTGCACACCGGCGATTCGATCACCGTCGCCCCGGCGCTGACCCTCACCGACCGCGAGTACCAGAAGCTCCGCGACATCGGGATCGACATCATCCGCGCCGTGGGCGTGGACACCGGCGGCTGCAACATCCAGTTCGCCGTCGACCCCGCCTCGGGCCGCATCATCGTCATCGAGATGAACCCCCGGGTGTCCCGCTCCTCGGCGCTGGCCTCCAAGGCGACCGGCTTCCCGATCGCCAAGCTGGCGGCCAAGCTCGCCATCGGCTATCGCCTCGACGAGGTGCCCAACGACATCACCCAGGCCACGCCCGCGAGCTTCGAGCCGACCCTGGACTACGTCGTCGTGAAGGTGCCGCGGTTCAACTTCGAGAAGTTCCCCAACGCCGACACGACCCTGACGACCACCATGAAGTCGGTCGGCGAGGCGATGGCGATCGGCCGCAACTACGCCACGGCGCTGCAGAAGGCGCTCCGCTCGCTCGAGAAGCGCGGCTCCAGCTTCCACTGGGGCCCCGAGGACCGCTCGGTCGAGGAGCTCCTGGAGATCGCCACGCGCCCCACCGACGGCCGGATCGTGGTCCTGCAGCAGGCGCTGCGCAAGGGCGCGACCATCGAGCAGGCCTTCGAGGCCACCAAGATCGACCCCTGGTTCCTCGACCAGATGGTGCTCATCAACGAGGTGGCCGAGTACATCCGGCAGGCGCCGGAGCTCGACGCCGCGACGCTGCGCGTCGCCAAGGAGCACGGCTTCAGCGACGCGCAGATCGGCCAGCTCCGCGGCCTCGCCGAGGAGGAGGTGCGCGGCGTGCGCTGGGGACTGGACGTGCGCCCGGTCTACAAGACCGTCGACACGTGCGCGGGGGAGTTCCCCGCCCTGACGCCGTACCACTACTCCTCGTACGACACGGAGACCGAGGTGATGCCGTCCGACCGCAGGAAGGTCGTGATCATCGGCTCCGGCCCCAACCGCATCGGCCAGGGCGTCGAGTTCGACTACTCCTGCGTCCACGCGTCGTTCGCCCTGTCGGCGGCCGGCTTCGAGACGATCATGGTCAACTGCAACCCCGAGACGGTGTCCACCGACTACGACACGAGCGACCGCCTGTACTTCGAGCCGCTGACGCTCGAGGACGTCCTCGAGGTCCTGCACGCCGAGGCGCAGTCGGGGACGATCCACGGCGTCGTCTGCCAGCTCGGCGGCCAGACCCCGCTGGGCCTGGCGAAGGGCATCGAGGAGGCCGGATACACGATCCTGGGCACGAGCCCCGCGGCCATCGACATCGCCGAGGAGCGCGAGCTGTTCTCGCAGCTGCTCGATCGGGCGGGCCTGATCGCGCCGCGTCACGACACGGCCGTCGACGAGGCCGGTGCCGTCGCGATCGCCGAGGAGATCGGCTACCCCGTGCTCGTGCGCCCGAGCTTCGTGCTGGGCGGCCGCGGCATGGAGATCGTCTACGACACCGACAGCCTGCGCGACTACTTCGTGCGCACCGCCGGCGAGGTCGTCATCGAGGAGGGCAAGCCCCTCCTGGTGGACCGATTCCTCGACGACGCGATCGAGCTCGACGTCGATGCGCTCTACGACGGCCACGAGCTGTACGTCGGCGGTGTCATGGAGCACCTCGAGGAGGCCGGCATCCACTCCGGCGACTCGTCGTGCACGCTGCCGCCGGTCTCGCTCGGCCGCACCGAGATCGACCGGGTGCGCACCGCCACGCTCGCGATCGCCGAGGGCGTCGGGGTGCGCGGCCTGCTGAACGTGCAGTTCGCGGTCTCGGCGGGCGTCCTCTACGTCATCGAGGCCAATCCGCGCGCCTCGCGCACCGTGCCGTTCGTCTCCAAGGCGCTGGGGATCCCGCTCGCCAAGGCCGCCAGCCGCATCATGGCCGGCGCCACCATCGCCGAGCTCAAGGCCGAGGGCCTGCTGCCGGTCGAGGACGGCTCGCGGGTGCCGCTGGATGCGCCGGTCGCCGTCAAGGAGGCCGTGCTGCCGTTCAAGCGCTTCCGGACCGCCGACGGTCACACCGTGGACTCCGTGCTCGGCCCCGAGATGCGCTCCACGGGCGAGGTGATGGGGATCGACCGCGACTTCCCGACCGCCTTCGCCAAGAGCCAGGCAGCCGCCTACGGCGGGATGCCGACCGAGGGCACGGTCTTCCTGTCGGTGGCCGACGACGACAAGCGTGCCGTCATCCTCCCCGCGCACCGGCTGCAGGAGCTCGGGTTCCGGCTCACCGCCACCGAGGGGACGGCCGAGATCCTCGCCCGCAACGGCATCCGGGTCGAGGTCGTGAACAAGTACTCGGCCACGCAGCAGACGGGGGAGCGCAACGTCGTCGACCTCATCAACGCCGGGGAGATCGACATCGTGGTGAACACGCCCTCGGGCGGCATCGCGCGCGCCGACGGCTACGAGATCCGCGCCGCCGCGGTGGCTGCCGACAAGGCCCTGTTCACGACGATGGCCGTGCTCGGCGCCGCCGTCAGCGCGCTGCCGGTGCTGCGGGAGGGCTTCTCGGTGAAGAGCCTGCAGGAGTACGCCGCCGACCGGAAGGCGGCGGTGTGACCGGATTCGGGGAGCGCCTCCACGCCGCGCTGGGCGCCCGGGGGAGGCTGTGCGTCGGCATCGACCCGCACGAATCCCTGCTCCGCGCGTGGGGGCTCCCGGTGGACGCGGCCGGTGCGCGGGAGTTCGGGCTGCGCGTCGTCGAGGCCGCCGCGCCCCGGGTCGCCGTCGTGAAGCCCCAGGTGGCCTTCTTCGAGCGCTTCGGCTCGGCCGGGTACGCGGCACTCGAGGAGGTCATGTCCACGGCGCGCGCGGCCGGGCTGATCGTGCTCGCCGACGCCAAGCGCGGCGACATCGGCACCACCATGGACGCCTACGCCGCGGCCTGGCTGACGCCCGGCGCCCCGCTGGAGGCGGATGCCGTCACGGTCAGCCCGTACCTGGGCGTCGGCGCGCTGCGCTCCACCTTCGAGCTCGCACGCGAGGGCGGCAAGGGCGTCTTCGTCCTCGCCGCCACGAGCAACCCGGAGGCCGCGTTCATCCAGGGCGCCGCGCCGCAGTCGGCCGTGCACGAAGACGGAGCCGTGCGCACGAACCCGACGATCGCCGCAGACGTCGTCGACGAGGTCTCGTCCTTCAACCGGGCCGGAGACGGCGTGCTGGGCGACATCGGGTTCGTGATCGGCGCGACCGTCGACGCCGCGTCCTACGGGATCCCGGTGCCGATCCAGCCGGCGGCACCGATCCTCGCGCCCGGGTTCGGCGCCCAGGGGGCGCGGCTGTCCGCGCTGAGCGCCCTGTTCGGCGCCAACGCGTCGACTGTGCTCGCCAGCGCCAGTCGCAGTATCCTCTCCGACGGACCCGCCGGTCTCGCCGACGCGATCGACGCCCACAACCGCGAACTCCAGGAAGCACGCCATGACTGACGCCCGCCGCCCGCCCGAGGTCGACCGCGCCGCCGCGTCACGCCGCGCCGTCGCCGCCCGACGCGAGCGCGCCTCCCTCAAGCGCGACGTGGCGACGCGGGTGATCAGCCCGCAGGAGCTGCTGCGCCGCGCGCTGGCCGATCCGCACTCGCCCGCCGGTGCGATGCGCGTCACCGAATTCCTGACGGCGTTGCCGGCGATCGGCGAGGGCAAACGCGATCGCATCCTCGCCGACCTCGAGATCTCGCCCGTCAAGCGCCTCGGCGGCCTGGGCAGCCGGCAGCGGGCCGAGCTGGAGGCCTTCCTCGACGGGCGCTGGCCCGAGCCCCGCCCGCGCGAGGGCCGTAGCCGCCTGGTCGTGCTGGCCGGGCCCACCGCGGTCGGCAAGGGGACCGTGGCAGCGCACATCAAGGCGCATCACCCCGAGATCCTCCTGTCGGTCTCCGCGACCACGCGCGCACCGCGCCCCGGCGAGGTCGACGGCGAGCACTACTACTTCGTCGACGACGCCGAGTTCGACCGGCTGATCGCCACCGGGGCGCTGCTGGAGCACGCGACCGTCCACAACGCCTTCCGCTACGGCACGCCGAAGGCGCCCATCGACGCCGCCCTTCGGGAGGGGCGCACGGTGCTCCTCGAGATCGATCTGCAGGGCGCCCGCCAGGTCCGCGCCGCCGCCCCGGATGCCAACCTCGTCTTCCTCCTCCCGCCCAGCTGGGACGAGCTGGTGCAGCGCCTCGTCGGCCGCGGCACCGAAGACGCCGAGGAGCGCGCCCGCCGGCTGAAGACCGCGCGCGTCGAGCTCGCGTCGCAGGGCGAGTTCGACCATCACGTCGTCAACGACGACGTGGCGCGGGCGGCGGCCGAGGTGGCCGCCCTCGCGCACTGAACGGCGGCGGGACTGTAGAATGGTCGGATGCCGCGGCGTCCTCGTCCGTGAGGAGCTGCGCGCCCCGCGCTTCGCCCCGATTTTCTTCCGCCATCCGATCCAGGAGGTCCACTATGGCCACTCGTGACCAGGGCATCATCGACCCGCCCATCGACGCACTGCTCGAGAAGGTCGACTCGAAGTACCAGCTCGTGATCTACGCGTCCAAGCGTGCACGCCAGATCAACGACTACTACTCCGACCTCCACGAGGGAAACCTCTTCGACAACGTCGGCCCCCTCGTCGACTCGACCGTCGAGGACAAGCCCCTGACGATCGCACTGCACGAGATCCACGAGGACAAGCTGCGCCTGCGCTCGCTCGACTGATCCCATGACGCCGTATGGCGTCGCCGTGCCCGCGTCACCCGCCATGTCGGGGGACGCGGGCATGATGGTTAACACCCCCGATCCTGTCCGCCGTCTGGAGCACCGATGACTCAGCTGCGCCTGTTCACGTCCGAGTCCGTGACCGAAGGGCACCCCGACAAGATCTGCGACCAGATCTCCGACAGCGTGCTCGACGCGCTGCTGGCCGTGGACCCCGGGAGCCGGGTCGCCGTGGAGACGCTGGTGACGACGGGGCTCGTCCACGTCGCCGGCGAGGTGCGCACCGACGGCTACGTCGACATCCCCGGGATCGTGCGCGGGGTCGTCAACCGCATCGGCTACACCTCCAGCGAGACCGGCTTCGACGGCGACTCGTGCGGTGTCACGGTCTCCATCGGCGAGCAGTCCGGGGACATCGCGGCAGGAGTCGACAACGCGATCGAGCACCGGGAAGAGGGATCGAGCGACCCCGTCGACGCGCTGGGCGCGGGCGACCAGGGGATCATGTTCGGCTACGCGACCACCGAGACGCCGCAGCTCATGCCGATGGCGATCTGGACGGCGCACCGCATCGCCGAACGGCTCACCGACGCTCGGCGCTCCGGCGCGCTGCCGTTCCTGCGTCCCGACGGCAAGACGCAGGTGACGCTCGGCTACGACGGCCACGTGCCGCGCACGGTCGAGACGGTGGTGGTCTCGACACAGCACAACCCCGACATCTCCCTGGCCGCGCTCCGGGCGGCCGTGCGCGCCGAGGTCATCGACCCGGTCATCGCGCAGACCGGCCTGGACATCGGCGATGTGGAGTACGTCATCAACCCCGCCGGTCCCTTCGTGATCGGCGGCCCGAAGGGCGACGCCGGCCTCACCGGTCGGAAGATCATCATCGACACCTACGGCGGCGCCGCACGGCACGGCGGCGGCGCGTTCAGCGGCAAGGACCCCTCGAAGGTCGACCGCTCGGCCGCCTACGCCATGCGGTGGGTCGCCAAGAACGCCGTCGCCGCCGGTCTGGCCGACCGCCTCGAGGTGCAGGTCGCGTACGCCATCGGCCGGGCGGCGCCCGTCGGGCTGTACGTCGAGACCTTCGGCACCGGGCACGTCTCGGACGAGGCGATCACCGCCGCGATCACGGACGTGTTCGATCTGCGGCCGCAGGCCATCATCGACCGGCTCGACCTGCTGCGCCCGATCTACGCCCAGACCGCGGCGTACGGTCACTTCGGACGCGAGCTGCCCGACTTCACCTGGGAGCGCACCGACCGCGTCGAGGAACTCCGCGCCGCCGCCGGCCTCTGACCCGCCGTGGTCACCGTCGCCCGCGTCCTGGTCGACTCTCCGCTGCCTCAGCTCGACCGGCCGTTCGACTACGCCGTGCCCTCGGAGCTGGTCGGCGAGGTGGTCGCGGGAGTGCGCGTCAAGGTGCCTCTGCGCACCGCCGGACGCGTCGTGGAGGCCTATGTCCTGGACGTGACGGATGCCGTCGCCCCGGACCGTCCGCTGTCCGAGGTGGACAGCGTCGTCTCGCCGGTGGCCGTGCTCCCCGAGTCGCTCTACGCTCTGGCCCGACGAGCGGCCGATCGCGCGGCGGGCTCGGCGGTCGACATCCTCCGGCTCGTGATCCCCAAGCGCATGGTGCGAGCCGAGAAGGCCTGGCGCGCGGCCGAGCCGCCGCAGGCGCCGGCCGTGTCGCCCGAGGGGCTCGCCTGGGCACGGGGCGTGCTGGCGTCCCATCCCGGCCTGGGCGACGCGCTGGCCGCGGGGGAGCGCCTCGCGATCGACCCGCCCCCGCGTCCCGTCGCCGGGAGCGCGTGGGGCGCGTGGGCGGAGCTGATGGCCGCGATGGCCGTGGAACGTCTCGCTGCCGGGCGCAGCGCCGTGCTCGTGCTGCCGGACCACCGCGACCAGACGCAGGTGCTGGCCGCGCTGGCGGGCCGCGCGCCCGACGACGCGATCGTCCGCGACGACGCCCGCCGCTCTGGACCCGAGCGCTACGCCGCGTACCTGCGGCTGCTCCACCCCGCGCCGTGCATCGTGGTCGGGAACCGGTCGACGGTCTACGCCCCGGCCCACGACGTCGGCCTGGTCGCCGTCTGGGACGACGGCGACCCCCTCCTGGCCGAGCCGCTGAGCCCCGGGGTCCACGCCCGCGACGCCGCGCTCATCCGCCAGGAGCTCGAGGACTCCGCGCTCGTGTTCGCGGGGCACACCCGCTCGACCGACGTCGAGCGGCTGGTCCAGCTCGGCTGGGTGCGGGAGGTCCCCGCCGCGCGGCGGGAGAGCCCGCGCGTGATCCTGTCGGGGACGCACGAGGGGGAGGTGCGCGGACAGCGCGTGCCGTCGGCGGCCTTCGCCGCGGCGCGCGAGGCTCTGCGGGACGGCCCCGTGCTCGTGCAGGTCTCCCGGCCCGGATACGCCCCCGTCCTGGTCTGCGCCGACTGCCGCACACCGGCCCGCTGCCCGCACTGCGCCGGTCCGCTGCATGCCCGCCGTCCCGGCAGCGCCCCCGACTGCGGCTGGTGCGGGCGCACCCTGCCGAACTGGTCCTGCGCGAACTGCTCCTCGCAGCGTCTGCGGATGGCGTCGTCGGGGTCGGAGCGCACCGCCGACGAGCTCGGCCGCGCGTTCCCGAACACCCGCGTGATCGTCTCCGACGGCGCCCACCCGGTCACGGAGGTCGAGGCGCGGCCGGCGCTGGTGATCGCGACGCGCGGGGCGGAGCCGATCGCCCCGGGCGGCTATCGGGCCGTCATCCTGCTCGACGGCGACAAGATGCTGCTGGCCGAGCAGCTGCGGATCGGCGAGGCGTGCCTGCGCTGGTGGTCGAACGCGGCCGCCCTCGCCGCGCCGGGCGCACCGGTGCACCTCGTCGGGGTGACCGGTCCGGTCTCCCGGGCGCTGGCGACCTGGACCCAGGCGGCCTACGCGCGCACCGAGCTGGCGGAGCGGGCACCGCTGCACATGCCCCCGGTGGTCCGGGTGGCGACGGTGGAGGGAACGGCGGCCGCGGTCGACGAGGCGATCGCGCACGTGCGGGCCGAGGTCCCGTCGCTGGCCCCCGCCGCGGTCCTCGGGCCGGTGCCGGCGGGCGAGGGCACGGTGCGGGCGCTCCTCCGCTTCGAGTACGCCCACGGGCGCGCGGTCGCCGAGACGCTGCGTGCAGCGGTCGTCGCCGACGCGCTGCGGGGGCGCCGCACCGCTGCCCGGGCGCGTGCCGCGGGCACGGCGCGCGGGCCGGCCGCGACTACACTCAGGGTGCGGCTCGACGTGCCCGAGCTCGATCTGTGACCATCCCCTTTCCCTTCAGGACCCCCATGCGCATCGTGTTCGCCGGAACCCCGGCTCCGGCGGTGCCATCGCTGCGGGCACTGGACGAGTCCTCGCACGACGTGGTCGGCGTCGTCACCCGCACCGATGCGCCGCAAGGCCGCAAGCGCGTCCTCACGCCTTCGCCGGTGGCCGAGGCGGCGGCTGCGCGCGGCCTCCCGGTCGTCAAGGCGGACCGGCTGGGCGCCGACGCGACGTCGGCCGTCGACGCCCTCCGTCCCGACCTCGGCGTGATCGTGGCGTACGGCGGCCTGGTCCGGGAGCCGTTGCTGTCCCTGCCCCGCCACGGCTGGATCAACCTCCACTTCTCCCTGCTCCCTCGCTGGCGCGGAGCGGCGCCGGTGCAGCATGCCCTCATCGCGGGCGACCGGACCACGGGCGCCGCCGTGTTCCAGCTCGTCCCCGCTCTCGACGCCGGCGACGTCTTCGGCGAGATCCGCTACGAGGTCCCGGAGTCCGCCACGGCGGGACAGGTCCTGTCGGATCTCGCCGAGCAGGGGGCGCTCCTCCTGCGCGACGTCGTCGACGCCATCGCGGCCGGCACGGCGCGGGCCGTCCCGCAGACGGGGGAGCCGACCCTGGCGCCCAAGCTGTCGCTCTCCGACGGGCTCCTGGACTTCACCGCGCCCGCGCGCGAGGTGCTGGACCGCTTCCGCGGCACCACGCCGGAGCCCGGCGCCCATACCCTCATCGGCGGTCAGCGGCTGAAGGTGCTCGCCGCCCGCTCCGGGCCCGACGCCGCGCTCGCGCCGGGGCGGGTGGAGCTGATCGACCGCACGGTGGTCGTCGGCACCTCCTCGGGCACCGTCGCGCTCGACGAGGTCCAGCCCGCCGGCAAGGGCCGCATGGCGGCAGCCGACTGGTGGCGCGGCCTCCGGGTCGATGCGCTGCAGGCCGACGGGACGGGGCCGGAAGCGCCCGCGGCCGGCGCCGGCCGGACGGAGCATGCCCCGTGAGCTCCTCCCGCTGGGTCGCCTACGACACCCTCCGCGCCGTCCACGAATCGGACGCCTACGCCAACCTGCTGCTCCCGCGTGAGATCGCACGCGCCGGCCTGAGCGGGGCCGATGCGGCACTCGCGACCGAGCTCGCCTACGGCACACTACGGCGGGAGGGCACCTACGACGCCATCATCGCGGAGGCCGCGAAGCGCGAGGTGGATCGCATCGACCCGGCTGTGCTCGACGCGCTGCGCCTGGGCGTCCACCAGCTCGTGTCGATGCGGATCCCGTCGCACGCCGCCGTCAACGAGACCGTGCGGCAGGTCCGCGCGGCGGCCGGCCCGGGGCCCTCCAAGTTCGCGAACGCCGTGCTGCGGCGTGTGTCGGAGCGCTCGGGGGAGCAGTGGTACGCCCGGCTCGACGAGACGGCCCGCTCGGATGACGAGCGCCTCGCGCTGCGCCACGCCCACCCGGTGTGGGTCATCCGCGCCTTCCGACGAGCGCTGGCCGCGGAGGGGCGCGCCGACGAGCTGACCGCGCTGCTCGAGGCCGACAACGTCGCCCCGGGCGTCACGATGGCCGCTCTTCCCGGGCTCGCCGAGATCCCGGACGGGCGCACCCCGACCGTCTACTCGCCGATCGGCTTCCGGCTGGGCGGGGGAGACCCCGCGCCGGTCGTCGAGCAGGCGGGTGGACGCATCCGCGTGCAGGACGAGGGCTCGCAGCTGGCGGCGCTCGCCCTGACCCGCGCCGCCCCGCCGCGCCCCGGAGAGCGCTGGCTGGATCTGTGCGCGGGGCCCGGGGGGAAGACCGCCGTGCTGGCCGCGGAGGCTCTCGCGCGGGGCGCGATGCTCGAGGCCAACGAGGTCTCGCCGGCGCGCGCCGGGCTGGTGCGCGACTCCGTCGCGGGCGTGCCGCTCCCGGTCCCCGTGTCCGAAGAGGACGGCCGCACGCGGGCCGGACGCGGCCGCTACGACCGCATCCTCGTGGACGCGCCCTGCACCGGCCTCGGCGCACTCCGCCGCCGGCCCGAGGCGCGGTGGCGCAAGACGGCGGCCGACGTCCCCGACCTCGCCGCGCTGCAGGGCGACCTGCTGCGCGCCGCCGTCGATGCCCTGGCGCCCGGCGGCGTCGTCGCGTACGTCACCTGCTCACCGCACCTGGCCGAGACCGCGGCGATCGTCGCCGACGTGCGGCGATCGGCGGGCGATTCCCTCGAGGAGCTCGACGCGCGGTCGGTCGTGGCGTCCGTGTCCCGCGGACCGATCGACCTGGCCGCGCCGGCGGACGGTTCGGGGCGCGCGCAGCTGTGGCCCCACCGCCACGGCACGGATGCGATGTCGATCTCGCTGCTGCGGCGCCGCTGAGCCCGTCGCGACGACGCGGGGTCCGAGACCGGATTAGGGTGGTCCCGTGACCGGCGACGACCTCCGCATCAACCCCAGCATCCTCGCCGCCGATTTCGTGAACATGCAGGCCGAGCTCGCCCGCATCGCGACGGCCGACTTCGTGCACGTCGACGTCATGGACAACCACTTCGTGCCCAACCTCACCTTCGGACCGCAGATGGTGGAGCGCATCCAGGCGACCAGCCCGGTCCCGCTGGACGTGCACCTCATGATCATCGACCCCGACCGGTGGGCGCCCGGGTACGCCGAGATCGGCGCGGCGTCGGTCACCTTCCACCTGGAGGCGGCATCCGACCCGGTCGCGCTGGCGCGGCGGCTGCGGCAGATCGGCGCGCGCGCCGGCGTCGCCGTGAAGCCGGCGACGCCGGTCGACGGGCTGTTCGACGTGCTCGACGAGTTCGATCAGATCCTCGTCATGACGGTCGAGCCGGGTTTCGGCGGCCAGTCCTTCATGGCGGACCAGATGCCCAAGCTGGCCCGGCTGAGCGACGAGGCACGACGCCGCGGCTCCCAGGTCTGGCTCCAGGTCGACGGCGGGATCGCGGAGTCGACGATCGCGCAGGCGGCCGAGGCGGGAGCCGACACCTTCGTGGCGGGGTCGGCGGTGTTCGGCGCCGACGACCCGGGTCAGGCGATCGCCGCGCTCCGCGGGGTCGCGGCGGCGCACCGGCACTGACGCCGCCGGATCCCGCCACGCACCGGCGCCCGGCCGGGACCGGTAGCCTGGAGGGGTGAAGACCTTCGACGCCCTGTTCGCCGAGCTCACCGAGATCGCCGCGACGCGTCCCGAGGGCTCGGGCACCGTCGCGCAGCTCGACGCCGGCGTGCACGCGATCGGGAAGAAGATCGTCGAGGAGGCCGCCGAGGTGTGGATGGCCGCCGAGTACCAGTCCGACGTCGAGACGGCCGAGGAGATTTCGCAGCTGCTCTACCACCTGCAGGTGCTCATGCTCGCGAAGGGCCTCGCCCCCGAGGACGTCTACCGACATCTCTGAGCTCGCCTCCGCCCTGAACGACGACACGTTCCGAGACACTGAGAGCTCCGAGAGACCGAGAGCTACGAGACACCGAAAGTCCTGCACCATGCTGCGAATCGCCGTGCCGAACAAGGGATCGCTGGCCGAGACCGCGACCGACATGCTCACCGAAGCCGGGTACACCGGCCGACGCGATCCCAAGGACCTCCACGTCATCGACCCCGTCAACGAGGTCGAGTTCTTCTACCTGCGCCCGAAGGACATCGCCACCTACGTGGGCTCCGGCGCACTCCACGTGGGCATCACCGGCCGCGACCTCCTGCTCGACGCGCGCATGCCGGGGGCACGCGAGATCGAGAAGCTCGGCTTCGGCGGCTCCACCTTCCGCTTCGCCGGCCCTCCCGGTCGCTTCCACGAGCTGAGCGACCTCGACGGGGTGCGGGTGGCGACGGCGTATCCGGGGCTCGTGGACGCGTACCTCGACGAGCACGGCGTGGCCGTCGACCTGGTCCCGCTCGACGGGGCCGTCGAGTCGGCCGTCGAGCTGGGCGTCGCCGACGCGGTGGCGGACGTCGTGTCCACGGGGACGACGCTCAAGCAGGCCGGCCTGGAGATCTTCGGCCCGGTGCTCCTGGAGTCCGAGGCGGTGCTGATCGGCGCGCCGGTCGAGGCGGAGGGCACCGACATCCTGCTGCGGCGGCTGCGCGGCGTGATGGTGGCCCGCCAGTATGTGCTGATCGACTACGACCTGCCCGCCGACCTCGTCGACGCGGCCGTCGCCATCGCCCCCGGCATCGAGTCGCCGACCATCTCCCCGCTGCGCGACCCCGCCTGGGTGGCGGTGCGGGTGATGAGCCCGCGCAAGACCGTCAACCAGGTCATGGACGCGCTGTACGCGATCGGCGCGCGCGCGATCCTCGTGACCGCCATCCACAACGCGAGGCTCTGATGTCGCTGGCCCGCCGCGTCATCCCCTGCCTGGACGTCAAGGACGGCAGAGTCGTCAAGGGCGTCAACTTCGAGAACCTCCGCGAGATGGGCGACCCGGTCGAACTCGCGCGCCGGTACTTCGACCAGGGCGCCGACGAGCTCACCTTCCTCGACGTCACCGCCACGGTGGACGACCGGTCCACGACCTACGACGTGGTCCGCCGGACGGCGGAGGAGGTCTTCATCCCCCTCACCGTCGGCGGCGGGGTCAGATCCGCTGACGACGTCGCGCGCCTGCTCGGCGTCGGCGCCGACAAGGTGGGCGTGAACTCGGCGGCCATCGCCCGCCCGCAGCTGGTCGACGAGATCGCCGACCGCTTCGGCGCGCAGGTGCTCGTGCTGTCGCTCGACGTCAAGCGCGCTCCCGGCACCGAATCCGGGTTCGTCGTCACCACCCACGGCGGCCGCACCCTCACGACGCTGGATGCCCTGGCCTGGGCGCGGGAGGCGATCGACCGGGGCGCCGGCGAGCTGCTCGTCAACTCGATCGACGCCGACGGCACGAAGGACGGCTTCGACCTCGAGCTCGTCGCACTCATGCGGGAGCTGTCCTCCGTCCCGGTCATCGCCTCCGGCGGTGCGGGGGCGGCCGAGCATTTCGCCCCGGCGATCGAGGCCGGCGCCGATGCCGTCCTCGCGGCGTCGGTGTTCCACTCCGGTCAGCTCACGATCGGCGACGTCAAGGGCGCGCTGCGCGCCGAGGGGATCGAGGTGCGCGCATGACCGATGCTCCGCTCGACATCGCGACAGTGCTGGACCGCGTCGCCTTCACGGCCGACGGCCTCGTGCCGGCCATCATCCAGCAGTACGACACCCGCGAGGTCCTCATGCTCGGCTGGATGGACGACGAGGCGCTGCGGCGCACGCTGACCACCGGCCGGGTGACCTTCTGGTCGCGCTCACGCCAGGAGTACTGGCGCAAGGGCGACACCTCGGGCCACATCCAGCTCGTCAAGGGCGCGCGGCTCGACTGCGACGGGGACACCCTCCTCATCGCGGTCGACCAGGTCGGCGCGGCGTGCCACACCGGCGACCGGACGTGCTTCGACGCCGACGACCTGCACCCCGCGATCGGCGACGCATGACCCGTCGCCTCCGCTCCCTCAGCGTCCTGACCGTGCTCGGCGGCGGCGCGCTCGCGCTGATCGCCTCCACGCAGACCTGGCTCGACGTGTCCCTCCGGGGGGCGACGACGGCGCCGCTCCCGGTGCCCGGCGCCTCGGCGCTGGCGCTGCTGGCGCCGCTCAGCCTCGCAGCACTCGCCCTGGGGCTGGCGCTGTCGATCATCGGCCCCGTCCTGCGCCACGTCTTCGGGGTGCTCGCCGTCGCGATCGGGGGAGTCCTCGGCTTCGGCGCACTGCGCGTGGCCCTGGAGCGCCCCGTCGACGCCGTCGCCGCGTCGGTCACCGAGGCCACCGGTCTGGCGGGGGAGAGCACGGTGCGCGCGCTCATCGACCACATCGCGATCACGCCGTGGCCCGTCGTCACCGTGGTCGCCTCGCTCGCGATCGCGGCCGGGGGAGCGACGACCGTCCTGACGGCCCACCGCTGGCCGGGGGCGGGCCGTCGCTACCGGACCGACGGTGCCGAGGCGCCGGCCCGTGCGGGTGCGCGCGCCGGCCGCGCGGGGAGCTCCGACCGCCCTGCCGCGTCGCGCCCGCACGATGCCATCGACTCGTGGGACGACCTGTCCCGCGGCGACGATCCGACCGCCTGACACCGCGCCCCACCGGCTCCCGCGTCGTACCGGACCCCTGGGGACCGCCCGCTAGACTGGTCGCAGCGACCCGCACGCGAAGGAGAACCATGAGCAATTCCGTCGACGACCCCGGCCACGGACACTCCCCGGCCGCCTGGACGGCGGTCGTGATCATGCTCATCGCGATCGCGCTGGGCACCCTGTTCTTCTTCCTCGAGATGCCGGTCCTCGTGTGGATCTGCGTCGGCCTCACGATCGTGGGCGCCCTCACGGGCTGGGCTCTCGCGAGGGCCGGCTACGGCGTGAACGGGTCCAAGTACACGTCGAAGCAGCACTGACGTGCTCGCCGACCTCACGGCCGGCGCGGTGGAGGATGCCGAGGCACGCGCCGCGGGACGGCCGCTGGCCGACGTCGAGCGCGCCGCCCTCGCCCAGGAGCCCGCGCGCGACGCGCTGAGCGCGCTGGCGCCTGCCGACCGCGTCAAGATCATCGCGGAGGTCAAGCGCGCCAGTCCCTCTCGCGGCCATCTCGCCGAGATCCCCGATCCGGCACTGCAGGCCGCGCGCTACGAGCAGGGCGGGGCGTCCGCCATCTCCGTGCTCACCGAGGGTCGCCGGTTCAAGGGGAGCCTCGCCGACCTCGAGGCCGTCCGCGCCCGGGTGGAGCTGCCCGTGCTGCGCAAGGACTTCATCGCGACCCCGTATCAGGTGCTCGAGGCCCGCGCGTCCGGCGCTGACCTCGTGCTCCTCATCGTCGCCGCGCTCGAGCAGCCTCTGCTGCAGGAGCTGCACGCTCTCGTCCTCGAGCTCGGGATGACCCCGCTGGTCGAGACGCACTCGCGGGACGAGGTGCTCCGCGCGGCCGACCTCGGCGCCGCACTCATCGGCGTGAACGCCCGCGACCTCTCCACCTTCGAGCTCGACCGCGACCTGTTCGGACGACTCCACGACGACCTGCCGCGGGATGCGATCAAGATCGCCGAGTCGGCGGTCCTCACCCCCGACGACGTCGCCCATTACCGTGCCGCGGGCGCCGACGTGGTCCTCATCGGCGAGGCGCTGGTCACCAGCGACCCCGTCACCACCCTGCACGCGTTCCTGGAAGCGGGCGCGAACGATGCATCGAGCGAGCGGAGCACCTCGACATGAGCCTGCGTGACACGCACGGACCGTTCTTCGGCGACTTCGGCGGACGCTTCATGCCCGAGTCCCTGATCGCGGCGATCGACGAGCTGACCGCGGAGTACGACGCGGCCAAGGCGGATCCGGAGTTCGACGCCGAGTTCCGCCGGCTGCTGCGCTCCTACGCGGGTCGCCCGTCGCCGCTGACGGAGGTGCCGCGCTTCGCGGAGCACGCCGGCGGTGCGCGCATCTTCCTCAAGCGCGAGGATCTCAATCACACCGGCTCGCACAAGATCAACAACGTCCTCGGGCAGGCGCTGCTCACCCGGCGCCTGGGCAAGACCCGCGTGATCGCCGAGACGGGCGCCGGCCAGCACGGCGTGGCGACCGCGACGGCGGCGGCGCTTTTCGGCTTCGACTGCACGATCTACATGGGCGAGGTCGACACGCAGCGTCAGGCCCTCAACGTGGCGCGCATGCGTCTGCTCGGCGCCGAGGTGATCCCCGTGACCACGGGCTCGCGCACCCTCAAGGACGCGATCAACGACGCCTACCGCGACTGGGTGGCCTCGGTCGAGCACACGAACTACATCTTCGGCACGGCCGCCGGACCGCACCCGTTCCCGGCGATGGTGCGCGACTTCCAGAAGATCATCAGCGAGGAGGCGCGCCAGCAGCTGCTCGACGAGACCGGAGCGCTCCCCGACGTCGTGATCGCGTGCGTGGGCGGCGGCTCCAACGCCATCGGGATGTTCGACGCGTTCCTCGACGACGAGGGCGTGAAGCTGTACGGCGTCGAGGCGGCGGGCGACGGCGTGGACACCGCCCGTCACGCCGCGTCCATCGAGCGCGGCCGCCCGGGCGTCCTGCACGGTGCGCGGACCTACGTGCTGCAGGACGAGGACGGCCAGACCATCGAGTCCCACTCGATCTCGGCGGGACTGGACTATCCCGGTGTCGGCCCCGAGCACGCCTGGCTGGCGGACATCGGACGCGCGGAGTACATCCCCGCGACCGACACCGAGGCGATGGACGCGCTGCGTCTGCTGTCGCGCACCGAGGGCATCATCCCCGCGATCGAGTCCGCCCACGCTCTGGCAGGCGCACTGCGGCTCGGACGCGAGCTCGGTCCGGACGCCGTCATCGCCGTCAGCCTGTCGGGGCGCGGCGACAAGGACATGGACACCGCGGCGAAGTGGTTCGGGCTCTACGACGAGGGCGCCGACCCGGTTGAGGCTGGGCCCGCTCCGGAGAGCGCCAAGGGCGAGGGGATCGAGCTGTGAGCCGCGTCGCCGCCGCCCTCGACGCCGCCCACGATGCCGGGCGCGGTGCCTTCGTCGGCTACCTGCCCCTCGGCTTCCCCGACCTGCAGACCAGCATCGACGCCGCCGTCACCCTCGCCGAGAGCGGGGCCGACGTGCTCGAGCTGGGCCCGCCGTACTCCGACCCCGTGATGGACGGGACCGTGATCCAGGAGGCGACCCAGACGGCGCTGGCCGCCGGGTTCCGCCTGCGGGACACCTTCACCGCGGTCCGCGAGATCACTGCGCGCGTCGACATCCCGGTGCTCGTGATGACCTACTGGAACCCCGTGATGCAGTACGGCGTCGACCGCTACGCCGACGACCTCCTGGCCGCGGGGGGAGCGGGACTCATCACGCCCGACATCACCCCCGACGCGGCCGCCGAGTGGATCGCCGCGTCCGAGCGCACCGGCCTGGATCGCGTGTTCCTCGCCGCCCCCACCTCCACCGACGAGCGGCTCGCGCTCATCGTGCGCCATTCCACCGGCTTCGTCTACACCGTCTCCACGATGGGCATCACGGGGGAGCGGGCGGAGCTGGATGCCGCGGCGCGCACCCTGGTGTCGCGGCTGCGGTCGCACGGGGCCGCGCACGCGTGCGTGGGCATCGGGATCTCCACGGCCGACCAGGTCCGCGGCGTGCTGGAGTACGCGGACGGCGCGATCGTCGGCACCGCGCTGGTGCGCGCCCTGCGCGACGGCGGCGTGGCGGGCCTGGCCGCCGAAGCCCGGGCGCTCACCGCCGGCACGGCACGGTAACGGGAAAAGGAAGGACGCGGGCGAAGTAGACTGCCCTTCGTGCTTTCACCCGCCTCCGTCCTCGCCAGCATCCCGAGCCCGGGAATCAGCTCGTTCGCGGTCGGTCCTCTGACGATCCACTTCTACGCCCTGTGCATCCTCGCGGGCATCGTCGTGGCCACGCTCATGACCAACCACCGCCTGACCAAGCGCGGCGCCGAGCCGTGGGTGGTGGTCGACATCGCCCTGCTCGCGGTGCCGCTGGCGATCATCGCGGCGCGCATCTTCCACGTGGTCACCCACCCGGGCTTCTACTTCGGCGACGGCAAGGACCTCTGGGCCATCTTCCGCATCTGGGAGGGCGGCATCGCCATCTACGGCGCCCTCATCGGCGGTGCGATCGGCGCCTGGCTCGGGTGCCGCTGGACCGGCATCCGCTTCTGGAGCTTCGCCGACGCCCTGGCGCCCGGGCTCCTGCTCGCCCAGGCGCTGGGCCGCTTCGGCAACTGGTTCAACCAGGAGCTGTTCGGACTTCCCACCGACCTCCCGTGGGGCCTGGAGATCGACTACCCGAACCCGGCGTGGCCGGCGGGTCTGCCCGAGGGCACCCTGTTCCACCCCACCTTCCTCTACGAGGTGATCTGGAACCTGCTCGGCGTGCTCGTCCTGCTGTGGGCCGGCAAGCGCTTCCGCCTGCAGTGGGGACGCCTGTTCGCGCTCTACCTGATCTGGTACTCGGCCGGCCGCATCGTGTGGGAGTCGATCCGCATCGATCCGAGCGAGGTCTTCCTGGGGCTGCGCACCAACGTGTGGGCCGCGATCCTCGGCGTGGTCGTCGGGCTCGTGATCTTCGCCGTGCAGACGCGACGTCATCCGGGCTTCGAGCCGTCGCCCTACGTGGCGGGCCGCGAATGGTCGGCCGATGGGGCTGTACAATCGCAGGACACCGATGACTTCGTGGACGTGAGCGCACCCCCCGCGTCCGAAGCTCTCGAGGGCACAGCCACAAGCTCCGTCACCCCGAAATAGCACTCCCGAGCGCATCGACGATGCGCCATCAGCAGCACAGGGCCGACGTCGTCCCAGTTGAGCATCAAGTGAGGACGGTCAGGGATGCCATCGAGCCCGCGTCATGAAGACACCACGACCCGCGCCATGAGCGGATTCCCGGCGAAGCAGGGCATGTACAACCCTGCCTTCGAGAAGGACGCCTGCGGCCTGGCCATGGTGGCGACCCTGCGCGGCGAGGCCGGCCACGACATCGTCGAGCTCGCCCTCACGGCGCTGCGCAACCTCGAGCACCGGGGCGCGATCGGCTCCGACGCGGGCACCGGCGACGGCGCGGGCATCCTCACGCAGATGCCCGACGACTTCCTCCGCGCCGTGGTCGGGTTCGACCTCCCGCCCGTCGGAGAGTACGCGGCCGGGATGGCCTTCCTCCCTCGCGAGGAGGAGGAGCGCACGGCGCTCAAGTCGCGGATCGACGAGCTCGCGGCGAGCGAGGGCCTCGTCGTCCTCGGCTGGCGCGAGGTGCCCACGGCCGACGACAACCTGGGAAAGCTCGCCTTCGACGCCCGACCCGCGTTCGAGCAGCTCTTCGTCTCGCGGCCCGCCGTGGGCGACGCGGCGGCACTGTCGGGCATCGCGCTCGACCGTCGCGCCTACCGGCTGCGCAAGCGTGCGCAGCACGAGCTGGGCGCCTACTTCGTCTCGCTGTCCAGCCGCACGCTCGGCTACAAGGGCATGGTCACGACCCTCCAGCTCGAGCCGTTCTACCCCGACCTCCAGGACGAGCGCTTCCGGAGCGAGCTGGCCGTCGTGCACTCGCGCTACTCGACGAACACCTTCCCGTCGTGGCCGCTGGCCCAGCCGCTGCGGATGCTCGCCCACAACGGCGAGATCAACACGGTCGGGGCGAACCGCAACTGGATGCGTGCGCGCCAGTCCCAGCTGGAGTCCCAGCTGCTCGGCGACATCCGCCCGCTCCTGCCGATCTGCACCGACGGCGCCAGCGACTCGGCCTCGTTCGACGAGGTCCTCGAGCTGCTGACCCTCACCGGCCGCAGCCTGCCGCACGCCATCATGATGATGGTTCCCGAGGCCTACGAGAAGCAGGCCGACATCGACCCGACGCTGCGCGCCTTCTACGAGTACCACTCGATGCAGATGGAGCCCTGGGACGGCCCGGCCGCGCTGATCTTCACCGACGGCACGCTGGTCGGCGCGACCCTCGACCGCAACGGCCTGCGCCCGGGACGCTGGACCGAGACCACCGACGGCCTGGTCGTCATCGGCAGCGAGACCGGCGTGCTCGACTTCGAGCCCGAGCGGATCAAGCGCCGCGGCCGCCTGCGTCCCGGTCGCATGTTCGTCGTCGACACCGCGGAGCGGCGGATCATCGAGGACGAGGAGGTCAAGCAGCAGCTGGCCCGCCTCGAGCCGTGGCAGGAATGGCTCGACGCCGGTCGCGTGCGCCTCAAGGACCTGCCCGAGCGCGAGCACATCGTCCACCCGATCGCCTCGATCACCCGCCGCCAGCGGACCTTCGGGTACACCGAGGAGGAGGTGCGGATCCTTCTCACGCCCATGGGACAGACCGGCGCCGAGCCCCTCGGCGCCATGGGATCCGACGCGCCGATCGCGGTGCTCAGCAAGCGCCCGCGCCTGCTGTTCGACTACTTCACGCAGCAGTTCGCGCAGGTCACCAACCCGCCGCTGGACTCCATCCGCGAAGAGGTCGTGACCTCGCTCTCGCTGGGTCTCGGTCCCGAGCGGAACCTGCTGGACTGGGGTCCGGAGCACACGCGCACCGTCACCCTCGACTTCCCCGTCATCGACAACGACGAGCTGGCGAAGCTCCAGAACATCGACAAGGCGCTGCCCGGACGCCGCTCGGCGACGATCCGCGGGCTGTACCACCTCGAGCACGGTCCCGACGCCCTCGAGGCGCGCCTGGCGGCGATGTGCGACGAGGTCGACGCGGCGATCGCCGGCGGTGCCGAGTTCATCATCCTCAGCGACCGCGACTCCAACAAGGACCTCGTGCCGATCCCGTCGCTGCTGGCGCTGTCGGCAGTGCATCACCACCTCATCCGCCGCGAGAACCGCATGAAGGTCGGTCTGGTCGTGGAGGCCGGCGACGTGCGCGAGGTGCACCACGTCGCGACCCTCATCGGCTACGGAGCCTCCGCCGTCAACCCGTACCTGGCGATGGAGACCGTCGAGTACCTCGTGCGCGCGGGCTACATCTCCGGCGTCACCCCCGAGAAGGCCGTCAAGAACCTGATCTACGCGCTCGGCAAGGGCGTGCTGAAGATCATGTCGAAGATGGGCATCTCCACGGTGTCCTCGTACGCCGGCGCCCAGGTGTTCGAGGCCGTCGGCCTGTCGCAGGAGTTCGTCGACCGCTACTTCACCGGCACCGAGACCAAGCTCGGCGGCATCGGGATCGCGGAGATCGCGGCCGAGAACCAGGCGCGTCATGACTACGCCTACCCCGAGGACGGTGCCGCGCGCGCTCACGAGCGCCTGTGGACCGGCGGCGAGTACCAGTGGCGTCGCGACGGTGCGCCGCACCTGTTCAACCCCGACACCGTCTTCCGCCTCCAGCACTCCACGCGCACGCGTCGCTACGACGTCTTCCGCGAGTACACCAAGCTGGTCGACGACCAGGCTGCCGAGCTGAAGACCCTGCGCGGTCTGTTCCGCCTCAAGTCCGGTCAGCGTCCCGCCGTGCCGATCGACGAGGTCGAGCCGGTCTCGTCGATCGTCAAGCGGTTCTCGACGGGCGCGATGAGCTACGGCTCCATCTCGAAGGAGGCCCACGAGACGCTCGCCATCGCGATGAACAGCATCGGGGCGAAGTCGAACACCGGCGAGGGCGGCGAGGACATCGACCGGCTGCTCGACCCCGAGCGTCGCAGCGCGATCAAGCAGGTGGCATCGGGGCGCTTCGGCGTCACGAGCATGTACCTGACCCACGCCGAGGACATCCAGATCAAGCTCGCCCAGGGCGCCAAGCCCGGCGAGGGCGGTCAGCTGCCCCCGGGCAAGGTGTATCCGTGGATCGCGCGCACCCGCGGCGGGACCCCCGGCGTCGGCCTCATCTCGCCGCCGCCGCACCACGACATCTACTCGATCGAGGACCTCAAGCAGCTGATCTTCGACCTCAAGCGCGCCAACCCGGCGGCCCGCGTGCACGTCAAGCTGGTGAGCCAGTCGGGCATCGGCGCGGTCGCGGCGGGGACGGCCAAGGCCCTGGCCGACGTCATCCTCGTGTCCGGACACGACGGCGGCACCGGCGCGAGCCCGCTGAACTCCCTCAAGCACGCGGGCACGCCGTGGGAGCTCGGCCTGGCCGAGACGCAGCAGACGCTCATGCTCAACGACATGCGCGACCGCGTGGTCGTGCAGGCCGACGGGCAGCTCAAGACCGGTCGCGACGTCATCATCGCCGCCCTGCTGGGCGCCGAGGAGTTCGGCTTCGCGACGACGGCGCTCGTGGTGGAGGGCTGCATCATGATGCGCGTCTGCCACCTCGACACCTGTCCCGTCGGCGTGGCGACGCAGAACCCGGTGCTGCGCAGCCGCTTCTCGGGCAAGCCCGAATTCGTCGTGAACTTCATGGAGTTCATCGCCGAGGAAGTGCGCGAGTACCTCGCGGAGCTGGGCTTCCGGAGCCTCGACGAGGCCATCGGCCGCAACGACCTGCTCGACGTCAACGGCGCGGTGGACCACTGGAAGGCCAACGGCCTGGACCTGACGCCGATCCTGCACGGACCCGCCTTCTCGGAGAGCACCCCGCGCCGCGCCATGCGCACGCAGGACCACGAGCTCGACAAGCACTTCGACGTCGCGCTCATCGAGCGCGCCCAGGACGTGATCGCCCACGGCGGGCACGTCTCGATCGATCTCCCGATCCGCAACACGGAACGCGCCGTCGGCACCATGCTCGGCAACCGCGTGACGCTCGCCCACGGCGCGAACGGCCTGCCGTCGGGCTCCATCGAGGTCAACCTCACGGGATCGGCGGGTCAGTCCTTCGGCGCCTTCCTTCCCGCGGGCATCACGCTGCGCCTCGAGGGAGACTCGAACGACTACGTCGGCAAGGGCCTCTCGGGCGGCCAGGTCGTCGTGCGGCCGCCCCGCAACGCCGTGTTCGACGCGTCGCAGAACGTCATCGCCGGCAACGTCATCGGCTATGGCGCCACGCAGGGCACCATGTTCCTCCGCGGCGTCGTGGGGGAGCGGTTCCTGGTGCGCAACTCCGGCGCGACCGCCGTCGTCGAGGGTGTCGGCGACCACGCCCTCGAGTACATGACCGGCGGCCTCGCCGTGATCCTCGGCGCGACCGGGCGCAACCTCGGCGCGGGGATGTCGGGCGGCACCGCCTACGTCTACCGGCTCGACCGGTCGCTCGTGAACCGCGAAGCCCTCGCCAGCGGCGAGCTGGAGCTTCTGGAGCTCGGCGCCGGCGACGCCGAGATGCTCCGCGACCTGCTCGAGCAGCACGTCGCCGAGACGGGCTCGACCCTGGCGTCGGCCCTCCTGGACGACTTCGAGGCCGAGGCCGCGAACTTCGTCCGCGTCCTGCCGCGCGACTACGCCGCGGTGCTGCAGACCCGCCAGGAGGCGGCCGCCGAGGGGCTGGACCCCGACGGCGACGTCGTCTGGACCCGCATCCTGGAGGTGACCGGTGGCTGACCCCAAGGGATTCCTGAAGAACACCGAGCGCGAGCTCCCGCCGCGCCGGCCCGTTCCCGTCCGCATCATGGACTGGAAGGAGGTCTACGAGCCGGGCGACTCCGCCGTCCTGCGCCGTCAGGCCGGCCGGTGCATGGACTGCGGCGTGCCGTTCTGCCACCAGGGCTGCCCGCTGGGCAACCTCATCCCGGAGTGGAACGACCTCATGTGGCGCGGCGAGGGCCGCGCGGCCATCGAACGGCTCCACGCGACCAACAACTTCCCGGAGTTCACCGGGCGGCTGTGCCCGGCGCCGTGCGAGAGCTCGTGCGTGCTGGGCATCAACCAGCCCGCCGTCACGATCAAGCAGATCGAGGTCAGCACGATCGACGAGGCGTTCGCCAACGGATGGGTGGAGGCGGAGCCTCCGGGCCGGCTGACCGGCAAGACCGTCGCCGTCGTCGGCTCCGGTCCTGCGGGGCTCGCCGCCGCCCAGCAGCTCACCCGCGCCGGACACACCGTCGCCGTCTACGAGCGCGACGACCGCATCGGCGGGCTGCTGCGCTACGGCATCCCGGACTTCAAGATGGAGAAGCGCCACCTCGAGTCGCGCCTGCGCCAGATGCAGGACGAGGGCACGCGCTTCCGGGCGGGCGTGGAGATCGGGCGCGACATCTCGTGGGCCGACCTCCGGGCGCGCTACGACGCGGTGGTCATCGCGACGGGATCGACGCTTCCGCGCGACCTGTCGATCCCCGGCCGCGACCTCGCCGGGGTGCACTTCGCCATGGAGTACCTCGTGGAGTCCAACAAGGCGGTGGCCGGCGACCAGGTGCCCCACCAGATCCACGCCGAGGGCAAGCACGTGATCGTGATCGGCGGCGGCGACACCGGCGCCGACTGCATCGGCACCGCTCACCGGCAGGGGGCGCTCAGCGTCACCAACCTGGCGATCGGCAAGCAGCCGCCCGCCGCCCGCCCCGACCACCAGCCGTGGCCCATGATGCCGACGGTGTTCGAGGTCTCCTCGGCGCACGAGGAGGGCGGTGAGCGGGCCTACCTCGCGTCGACCGTCGAGTTCCTCGCGAACGAGGCCGGCGAGGTGCGCGCGCTGCGCCTGGCCGAGACGGAGTACACCGCCGACGGACGCCGCGTGCCCAAGAGCGGCACCGAGCGCGAGATCCCCGCGGACCTCGTGCTCATCGCCATGGGTTTCACCGGCCCGGAGCGCAGCGCCATCGAGGACCAGCTGGGTACCGTGTTCACGGGCCGCGGCAACGTCGAGCGCGGCGACGACTACCAGTCGACCACCCCGGGCGTCTTCGTCGCGGGTGACGCGGGCCGCGGGCAGTCGCTCATCGTGTGGGCGATCGCCGAGGGCCGCGCCGCCGCCGCGGCGGTGGACGAGTACCTCATGGGCCGGACGACCCTGCCGTCGCCGGTGCGACCCACCGACGTCGCCATCGGCCTTCAGCCCGCGTAGGCTGGAATCATCCCCGAAAACCGAACACAGACCGGAGAATCAGTCAGTGAGACGCGCGAAGATCGTCGCAACCCTGGGTCCCGCCACCGAGTCGTACGAGATGATCCGCGCGATCATCGACGCCGGTGTCGATGTGACCCGCATGAACCTCAGCCACGGATCGTACGCGGAGCACGAGGTCCGTTTCGCCAACGTCCGCAAGGCCGCTGACGACTCGGGTCGCCCCGTCGCCATCCTCGTCGACCTGCAGGGACCCAAGATCCGCCTCGGCAAGTTCACCGACGGCCCGCACGACCTCGCCGTCGGCGACACCTTCAAGATCACGGCCGAGGACGTGCCCGGCACCAAGGAGCTCGTCTCGACGACCTTCAAGGGCCTCCCCGGCGACGTGAAGCCCGGCGACTTCCTCCTGATCGACGACGGCAAGGTGCGCGTCCAGGTCGAGAGCGTCGACGGCCCCGTCGTCACCACGAAGGTGATCGTGGCCGGTCCCGTCTCCAACAACAAGGGCATCAACCTCCCCGGCGTCGCCGTGAGCGTGCCCGCGCTCTCGGAGAAGGACGAGTCGGACCTGCGCTGGGGCCTCCAGGCCGGTGCCGACATCATCGCGCTGTCGTTCGTGCGCAACGCCGCCGACGTCACGCGCGTGCACGAGATCATGGCGGAGGAGGGCCGCAAGGTCCCCGTCATCGCCAAGATCGAGAAGCCGCAGGCCGTCGACAACCTCGAGGAGATCATCGACGCCTTCGACGGCATCATGGTCGCCCGCGGCGACCTCGGCGTGGAGCTGCCCCTGGAGGCCGTCCCGATCGTGCAGAAGCGCGCGGTCGAGCTCTGCCGCCGCATGGCGAAGCCGGTCATCGTGGCGACGCAGATGCTGGAGTCCATGGTCGAGAACCCCGTGCCCACGCGCGCGGAGACGAGCGACGTCGCCAACGCCGTCCTCGACGGCGCGGACGCCGTCATGCTCTCGGGCGAGACGAGCGTCGGCAAGTACCCGGTCGTCGTCGTGGAGACCATGGCGCGCATCGTGGAGTCCACCGAGGAGCACGGCCTGGAGCGGATCCGGCCGTTCACGGCCAAGCCGCGCACCCAGGGCGGCATCATCACGCTGGCCGCCAACGAGGTCGCGGAGTTCGTCGAGGCGAAGTACATCTGCATCTTCACCGAGTCCGGCGACACCGCGCGCCGCATGTCGCGCCTGCGTCCCGCGATCCCGATGATGGCGTTCGCCGTCGACCCCGCGATCCGCCGTCGCATGGCCCTCACGTGGGGCGTGCGCTCGACCCTGGTCGAGCACGTCGCCCACACCGACCTCATGTTCCTCCAGGTCGACGAGTTCTTCCTCGAGAACAAGCTCGCCGCCGAGGGCGACAAGGTCGTCGTGATCTCCGGCTCGCCTCCCGGGATCATCGGCTCGACCAACGACATCCGGGTGCACCGGATCGGCGACGCCGTCCACGGCAAGGCGCCGATCTACCAGTCCGAGAAGTAGGTGTCGACCAACGACGGGGAGCGGATGCCACGGCATCCGCTCCCCGTCGTTTCGCGTCGCGTCAGTCGGCGCTCACGCGCGGGACCGCGACCTGGACGGACTCGACCGAGGGGAGCAGCCACCGCTGCAGGCGCATCCCCGCCACCAGCGCGGCGAACCCCGCGGCGCCGACGCCGAGCACCGGAGCCCAGGCGCCGATCGCCAGACCGGTGCCGGCGGCCAGGAGGGCCACCGACCAGGTCGCGAACGGTGCGAAGGCGGGTCGCCCGAGCGCCATCGCCGCGCACGCGAGCACCGCGCTCACCAGGCCGACGACGACGCCGACGACCATGACCGACTCCGTGAGATGCGTGAAGAACCGCACCACCTCCCGCCCGGGGATCATCGGCTCTCCGCCGATCCCGCGTCGATCGGATCCGTCGTCTCGTGCACTGCGCCTCCTGGTTCCCCTGAGGAGACGTCGCAACCGGCCTCGTATGACGCGGTGGTGCGCATCCAGTGCCGGTGGTGGGAGTCGAACCCACACGCCCTTGCGGGCAACCGAGTTTGAGTCGGTCGCGTCTGCCATTCCGCCACACCGGCGCACGTCGAAACGACGATACCGCAGAAGCATCGCCGCTCCTGGCTCTAGGATGGACAGGTGACAGAGCAGGAACTGAGCGCAGCCGCCACGGCACCCGCCCCCCGACGCGTCGTCGTCGCCGAGGACGAGTCGCTGATCCGCCTCGACATCGTCGAGATCCTCCGCGACAACGGGTTCGACGTGGTCGGCGAAGCCGGCGACGGCGAGACGGCGGTCCAGCTGGCCACCGAGCTGCGCCCCGACCTGGTCATCATGGACGTGAAGATGCCCGTCCTCGACGGCATCAGCGCGGCCGAGAAGCTCGGCAAGGCCCACATCGCCCCGGTCGTCCTGCTGACGGCGTTCAGCCAGAAGGAGCTGGTCGAGCGCGCGAGCGAGGCCGGCGCCCTGGCGTACGTGGTGAAGCCCTTCACGCCGAACGACCTGCTGCCGGCGATCGAGATCGCCCTGGCCCGCTACGAGCAGATCATCACCCTCGAGGCCGAGGTCGCCGACATGGTCGAGCGCTTCGAGACCCGCAAGCTCGTCGATCGCGCGAAGGGCCTCCTCAACGAGAAGATGGGCCTGAGCGAGCCCGAGGCCTTCCGCTGGATCCAGAAGGCGTCCATGGATCGCCGCCTGACGATGCAGGACGTCGCCAAGGCGATCATCGAGCAGCTCTCGCCGAAGAAGGGCTGACCCCCGCCGCGGTCCGCACCGTCCGTTCAGCGCGATGCGTCGAGGTCGCGGATCATGTTCGTGATGCGGATGGTCGAGCAGCGCCGACCCTGATTGTCCGAGACGACGATCTCGTGCACGGTGATGCTCCGGCCGAGATGCACGGGCGTGCACACCCCGGTCACCACGCCCGACGTCGCCGAACGCGTGTGGGTGGCGTTGATGTCCACGCCGACGGCGAGCCTGCCCGGGCCCGCGTGGAGGTTGGCGGCCATCGACCCGAGCGACTCGCCGAGCACGACGTATGCTCCGCCGTGCATGAGTCCGACCGGTTGCGTGTTGCCCTCAACCGGCATCGTCGCGACGCAGCGGTCGATCGAGAACTCGACGAACTGCATGCCCATCTTCTCGGCGAGGGCGCCCATGCCGCGGCGGGTGGCCCAGTCGAGTCCGTCGGAGACGGCGGGGGAGGAGTCGGTGGTCATCTCTCACCTTCGCAGGGGACCGTTCGGGGTGTCCCCACCCGCGTCTAGGCTTGCAGGGTGACGGACTCCGGAAAGCCTACCCTCCTCGTCGTCGACGGCCACTCGCTGGCCTACCGAGCGTTCTTCGCGCTGCCGGTCGACAACTTCTCGACCAAGGACGGCCAGCACACCAACGGGATCTACGGCTTCCTGTCGATGTTCGTCAACCTCGTCAAGGCGGAGAAGCCCACCCATCTCGCCGTCGCGTTCGACACGTCGCGGCACTCGTTCCGCACCGAGCAGTACACCGAGTACAAGGCGAACCGCTCCGAGTCCCCGGCGGAGTTCAAGGGACAGATCCCGCTGCTGCAGGAGTGCCTGGCCGCGATGAACGTCACGGTGCTCACCCACGAGGGCATCGAGGCCGACGACATCCTCGCGACCCTCGCCACGGAGGGCGCCGCGCAAGGCTACGACGTGCTCGTCTGCTCCGGCGATCGCGACACGATCCAGCTGGTCACCGACGACGTCACACTGCTGTATCCGAGCGTCCAGGGCGTCTCGCAGCTCAAGCGGTACACGCCCGAGGCCGTGGTCGAGAAGTACGGCCTGCCGCCCGCGAACTACCCCGACATCGCCGCCCTGGTGGGCGAGACCAGCGACAACCTGCCCGGCGTGCCGAAGGTGGGGGAGAAGACCGCCGTGAAGTGGCTGTCCCAGTTCGGCTCTCTCGATGCGCTGCTGGAGCGGGCGGACGAGATCAAGGGAGTGGTCGGCGGCAACCTGCGCGACCACCTCGACGACGTGCGCCGCAACCGCTCGCTCAACACCCTCCTGCGCGACGTCGACCTGGGCGTCGGACCGGCCGATCTCGCGGTCCGGCCGATCGACGCGGAGCAGGTGCGCGACATCTTCGCGCGCCTGGAGTTCCGCACGCTCCTGCCGCGCGTCTTCGAGGCGATGGGCGACGCGTCCGAGCCGACGCACGAGGCGCCCGCCGTGGCGGCTCCCGTGCCGCCCGACACCGACGCCGCGGGCCTGACCGCGTGGCTCGGCGAGCAGGCAGCGGACCGGACGATCGGGCTCACGGTCGCGCTCTCGGGCGGCCTCCCGCAGCGGATCGGTCTCGCGACCCTCGACGGAGCGGTCGAGGCCGACTGGAGCGACGGCGTCGCCGATGCACTGCGCCCCTGGCTCGAGAGCGACGCACCGAAGGTCGTCTCCGACGCCAAGGCGCAGGTGAAGGCGCTGCGCCGCGTCGGCGTGCGTCTGGGCGGCCTCGCCGTCGATCCGGTGCTGGCCGGCTGGCTCCTGCGCCCGAGCTTCCCCGACAAGAACCTGGCCGACCTCGTCGGGCGCTATCTCGACGAGAAGCTCCCCGAGGCCGATCCGACGCAGCTCGTCCCCGAGACCGAGGGCGCGACGCCCGGGCAGCTCTCGTGGTACGTGCTGCGGGTCGCCGAGGCCGTGATGGCGGAGATGCCGGACAGCGTGCAGAAGGTGCTCGCCGAGATCGAGCTTCCGACCCTCGACGCCCTGGCCGACATGGAGCTGGCGGGCGTGGCCGTCTCGCACGAACAGCTGGCAGGATTCTCCGCCGACCTCGGCGCCCGGGCCGACAGCGTCGCGCAGCTGGCGTACGCGGAGATCGACCGCGAGGTGAACCTCGGTTCCCCCAAGCAGCTGCAGGAGGTGCTGTTCGAGCAGCTGCAGCTCCCGAAGACGCGGAAGACGAAGACGGGCTACTCGACCGACGCCGCCGTCCTCGCCGACCTGCAGGAGTCCCACCCGCACCCGTTCCTCGACCTCCTCCTGCAGCACCGCGAGGCGACCAAGCTCCGGCAGATCATCGAGTCCCTCGACGCCGCGATCGGCGCGGACGGACGCATCCACACCACCTACGTGCAGACCGGGAGCCAGACCGGCCGGCTCTCCTCGACCGACCCGAACCTGCAGAACATCCCCATCCGCACCGAGGAGTCCCGCCGCATCCGCGCGGCGTTCCAGGTGGGCGCCGACTACGACACGCTGCTCACGGCGGACTACTCGCAGATCGAGATGCGCATCATGGCGCACCTCTCGGGAGATCCGGGTCTGATCGAGGCCTTCAACTCCGGCGAGGATCTGCACCGCTTCGTGGGCGCCCGCGTCTTCGGCGTCGACCCGTCCGAGGTCACGCCGGCGATGCGCACCAAGGTCAAGGCGATGTCGTACGGGCTCGTGTACGGCCTGAGCGCGTTCGGCCTGTCCAAGCAGCTGCGCATCGATCAGTCCGAGGCGAAGCAGCTGATGACCGAGTACTTCGCGCGGTTCGGGGCCGTGCGCGACTACCTGCGGTCCTCGGTCGCCCAGGCACGCATCGACGGGTACACCGAGACGATCTTCGGCCGCCGCCGGCCCTTCCCCGACCTCTCCAGTCCCAACCGCGTGCTGCGCGAGAACGCCGAGCGCGCCGCGCTGAACGCGCCGATCCAGGGCAGCGCGGCGGACATCATGAAGATCGCGCTCTTCCGGATCCACGATCAGTTCGTGACCGAAGGCCTCGCGTCGCGGGTGCTCCTTCAGATCCACGACGAGCTCGTCGTGGAGGTCGCCGCAGGGGAGTGGGATGCGGTGGAGGAGATCGTCCGCACGCGCATGGGCGACGCCGCAGACCTCTCGGTACCGCTGGACGTGCAGATCGGACGCGGCGGCGATTGGGACACGGCGGGCCACTGAGTTCCTGTCGTCACCGGGCTAGGCTCGGAGGATGACTGACGCACAGCGCGCTTCAGAAGAGCGCACCCCCACCCCGATCGACGCGATCGCCGACGCCTGGGTCGACACCGCCGCCGAGCTCTCGCCCGGCCTCGCGACCTACATCGGCCGGTTCGAGTACAACGACCGGCTGGACGACCTGTCTCCCGCCGGAGCGGAGCGCGGCTACGAGGCCGCGCGGGCGACGCTGGCCGCTCTGCAGTCCGCCGAGCCGGTGGACCAGGTCGACGTCGTCACCAAGGCCGACCTGGCCGGCGACCTGCAGCTCATGATCGACCTCCACGAGGCGAAGGCGCATCTGCGCGACGTGAACGTGATCGCCTCGCCGGCGCAGGAGATCCGGAGCACGTTCGACCTCATGCCCACCGACACCGTCGAGGACTGGTCGGTCGTCTCGGCCCGACTGGGCGCCGTGCCCGCCGCGATCCACGGCTACATCGAGACCCTTCGCGCCGGGATCGCCGAGGGCGTCGTCCCCGCGCGTCGCCAGGTGACCGAGGTCGTCACGCAGATCGCCCGCTACACCGCCGACAACGGCTTCTTCGCGACCTTCGCCGGCGAAGCCGCGCCCGCCGAGGGCAACCTCCCGGCGTCGCTGGCGCGCGACCTCACCGACAACGCCAACGCGGCGCGCGTCTCGTACGACGAGCTCGCGTCGTTCCTCGCGACCGAGCTCGCCCCCGAGGCGTCCGAGAAGGACGCGGTCGGCCGCGACCTGTACGCCCTCCACTCCCGCCGCTTCCTCGGCGCCGTCATCGACCTCGACGAGACCTACGAGTGGGGCCTGGAGGAGCTCGCGCGCATGGTCGCCGAGCAGGAGTCGATCGCACGGGAGATCAAGGCCGGCGCCAGTGTCGAGGAGGCCGTCGCCTTCCTCGAGGGCGACGAGTCGCGCAAGCTCCACGGCACCGACGCGCTGCAGAAGTGGATGCAGGAGACGAGCGACCGCGCCGTGGCGGAGCTCGGCAAGACGCACTTCGACATCCCCGAGCCCATCACCCACCTGCAGTGCATGATCGCCCCCACCAACGAGGGCGGCATCTACTACACCGGGCCCACCGACGACTTCTCGCGCCCGGGACGCATGTGGTGGTCCGTGCCCGAGGGTGTGACCTCGTTCGACACCTGGCGCGAGCTGACCACGGTGTACCACGAGGGCGTTCCGGGGCACCACCTGCAGATCGCCCAGGCGGTCTACAACCGCTCGGAGCTCAACTCGTGGCGCCGCCTGCTCGCCGGTTCCAGCGGCCACGCCGAGGGCTGGGCCCTCTACGCCGAGCGCCTCATGGAGCAGCTGGGCTACCTGGACGACCCCGCCGACCGGCTCGGCATGCTCGACGGTCAGCGCATGCGCGCGGCGCGTGTCGTGCTCGACATCGGCGTGCACCTCGAGAAGCCCCGTCCGGACGGGGCGGGGAGCTGGGACGCGGACTTCGCGCTGGAGTTCATGCGCCGCAACGTCAACATGTCGGACGAGTTCATCCAGTTCGAGGTCAATCGCTACCTGGGCTGGCCGGGACAGGCGCCGTCGTACAAGGTCGGGCAGCGCATCTGGGAGCAGATCCGCGACGACGTCGCCGAGCGCGAGGGCGACGCGTTCGACATCAAGCGCTTCCACATGCGGGCGCTGCGCCTGGGCGGTGTGGGCCTGGACACGCTCCGGATGGCGCTCGCCCAGGCGTGAGAACACAGGGCTGACGAGCCGAAGGGCCCTCGGGCTCACCGTGTCAGACCGCAACGGCGCCGGATCCGCGGGAATGCTCGCGGATCCGGCGTCGTTCCATTCACCGGCATACAGATCACGGCAGAAGGACGACAGCGATGAGCACGGTGCATCTCGGACTCGACACATTCGGCGACGTCACACACGGTGAGGACGGCGAGCGCGTGTCCGACGCGCAGGCGATCCGCGACACCGTCGACCAGGCGGTCCTCGCGGATCAGGTGGGACTGCACTTCTTCGGCGTGGGGGAGCACCACCGGCACGAGTTCGCGGTGTCCAGCCCGGAGATCGTCCTCGCCGCCGCTGCGGCCCGCACGAGCGACATCCGTCTGGGCACGGCGGTGACCGTCCTGTCCAGCGACGACCCCGTGCGCGTCTACGAGCGGTTCGCGACCCTTGACGCCGTCTCCCGCGGCCGCGCCGAGGTGATCCTGGGACGGGGCTCCTTCATCGAGTCGTTCCCGCTGTTCGGCTACGACCTGAAGGACTACGAGGTCCTGTTCGAGGAGAAGCTGGAGCTGTTCGCCGAGCTCATGGCAGAGAAGCCGGTCACCTGGCAGGGCACCACCCGCGCCCCGCTGCACGAGGCGGACGTCTTCCCCAAGACCGAGGGCGGCCTCACCGCCTGGGTCGGCGTCGGAGGCTCGCCCGAGTCGGTGGTGCGCACGGCACGGTACGGGTACGGCCTCATGCTCGCGATCATCGGCGGCGCCCCCGGCCGGTTCCGTCCTTACGTCGACCTCTTCCACCGCTCGCTGGACTCCTTCGGGCGAGACCGCCTCCCCATCGGGATCCACTCGCCGGGGCACATCGCCGACACCGACGAACAGGCCTGGGAGGAGCTCTACCCCGCGATGGAGGCCAACCGCAACGCCATCGGCGCGGAGCGGGGCTGGCCGCCCTACAGCCGTCTGCAGTTCCAGCACGACGTGGGTCCGGAGGGCTCGGTGTACGCCGGCTCGCCGGAGCGGGTGGCGCAGAAGATCGCCGACACCGTGCGCACGCTCGGCGCCGACCGGTTCGATCTCAAGTACTCCAACGGCACGCTCTCGCACGCGCGCATGATGCACTCGATCGAGCTCTACGGCACGCAGGTGGCGCCGCGCGTGGCCGAACTGCTCGCGGAGTGACCACGGCCGCTCCGGCATCCGTAGCATTCTCGGTATGACCGATTCCGCCGAACCCGGCACTCTCGTCACCCGCGGCACCCCGGCCGACGTCGCCACCCGGCTGGACGGACTGTCCTTCCGACGCGCGCATCTGCGCGTGCTGACGGGGTCCGGGCTCGGCTGGGCGCTGGACGCGATGGACGTGGGGCTCGTCTCCTTCGTCATCACGGCCCTCGTCGTGCAGTGGGATCTGACCGGCACGGAGGCCTCGTGGATCGCCTCGGCGGGCTTCGCCGGCATGGCGGTCGGCGCCAGCGTCGGAGGGCTGCTGGCCGACCGGCTCGGCCGGCGGTCGGTGTTCGCGATCACCCTGCTCGTCTACGGCGTCGCCACGGGGGCGAGCGCCCTCGTCGGCGGGCTCGCGGTGCTGCTCGTCCTGCGATTCCTCGTGGGTCTCGGCCTCGGAGCGGAACTGCCCGTCGCGAGCACCTACGTCAGCGAGTTCGCGCCGACCCGCATGCGCGGCCGGTTGATCGTCCTGCTCGAGGCGTTCTGGGCGGTGGGCTGGACGGCTGCCGCCCTCATCGGCTATTTCGTCATCCCGCTGGGCGACGACGGCTGGCGGTGGGCCTTCGCCATCGGGGCGATCCCGGCCGTGTACGCCCTGGTCGTGCGGTGGGGCCTGCCGGAGTCGGCACGCTGGCTCGCCCGCCAGGGGCGTCACGTGGAGGCGGATGCCGTCGTGTCGCGGTTCGAGGGGACCGGCGCCGCACCGACGCGCACGACCACCGCGTCGGCACCGGCGGCGGCATCGGGGGCGGCATCGGGGGTCGCGCCGACAGCGGCGACCACCCGCGAGCGCCTCGCCGCGCTGTGGGCAGCGGAGTTCCGCCTGCGGACCGCGTGCCTGTGGGTCGTCTGGTTCTGCCTCAACTTCGCCTACTACGGGGCGTTCATCTGGATCCCGACGATCCTGTTCGCCCAGGGCTACGACCTCGTGAAGTCCTTCGGGTTCACGCTGATCATCACGCTCGCCCAGCTGCCCGGATACGCGGTGGCGGCGTGGCTCATCGAGGTGTGGGGGCGCCGCGTCACGCTCTCGGTGTTCCTCGCGGGGTCGGTCGCAGCCGCCGTCCTCTTCGGCACGGCGACGGGGGAGGCGGCGGTCATCGGTGCGGGCATGGCGCTCTCGTTCTTCACGCTCGGCGCGTGGGGCGCGCTGTATGCCGTGACCCCCGAGGTGTATCCCACGTCGCTGCGGGCCACGGGCGCAGGCTGGGCGGCGGGCGTGGGTCGGATCGCCTCGATCGTGGCCCCCTTGAGCGTGCCTCCGCTGCTCGCGCTCGGCGGGGCGCCGCTGCTGTTCGTGGTGTTCGCCGTCTTCTTCGCCGTCGCCGCGGCTGCGGTCTGGGGTCTGCGCGAAGCGCGCGGAGTGGCGCTCGACGACCGCTGACCGACCGCCCTCGACGCGTCCGTATGCTGGAGAGCATGGCATCCGTGCGCTTCGTCGCGATCGGCGACTCGTTCACCGAAGGCGTCGGCGACGAGCTTCCCGACGGCACCGTGCGCGGCTGGGCAGACCTCGTCGCCCAGGGCTGGGCGGCATCGCGCGGCGAGCCGATCTCCTATGCCAACCTGGCGATCCGCGGGAAGCTCGTGTGGCCGATCGTCCGCGAGCAGCTGGAGCGCGCTCTTGCGCTCGGACCCACCCACCTCTCGTTCAACGGCGGCGGCAACGACATGCTGCGACCGCGCACCTCGATCTCCCACATCGCCGACGCCTTCAGTCACGTGCTGCGACGCTGCGACGAGGAGGGCGTGACGCTCATCCTCCTGTCCGGCGCGAACCCGTCGGGCCAGCTTCCCCTCAGCCGCGTGATCCAGCGACGTGGCGATCTGATGTCGGCGGCCGTCGTGCAGCGGCTGGGGGAGCGCGACGATGTCGTCCGCGCCCTCAACTGGCCGGATGCCGAGCTGTCGGACCCCTCGTACTGGTCGGAGGATCGACTGCACATGAACAGCCGTGGCCACCACCGCGTGGCCGCCCGCGTGCTGGACGCCCTCGGCGAGCAGGTGCCCGAGGGATGGTGGTCGCAGCCGCTGCTCCCGGAGGCCGTGCGCCTCGCGCGGGGGGAGTACATGCGCGATCACCTGGGGCCGTGGGTGCGGCGCCGCCTGACCGGGACGTCGTCGGGCGACGGCCGCGACCCCAAATTCGCCGCCTGGTCGGAGGTCGTCCCCGCATAGCGCCTCTCCGGGCGCACGTGCAAGCCCCTGCCGCGACGGGCGGGCGCGCCGCCATGATGGGCTCACACCGACCCGAATGGAGTGTCACATGAGTATCGGAGCAGGCATCGCCCTCTTCGTCATCGGCGCGATTCTCGTCTTCGCCGTGAACGTGGACGTCGAATTCGTCAACCTCGACATGATCGGCTACATCCTGATGGGAGCGGGTTTCCTCGTCTTCCTCATCGGAATCGTCCTCATGGTCCGCCGCCGTTCCACCGAGTCCGTGACCCGCACCGTCGACCCCGTCGCCGGCGAGCGCGTCACCCGCACCGAGTCGAGCACGTCGGGAGACCCCGTCGTCTGAGTCGATCGTCAGCGGCGGCGCGGCGGGTCCATACCGATATGGATCCGGGTGCGCCGCCGCTCGACGACGATGAACGCCGATCCGATCACCCAGAGCGGCACCTGGGTCAGGAAGGCCAGCCGGAACGCGTCGAGCGTGTAGGTCGCCGGCGTTCCCGCGCCCTGCAGGTCGAGGGCGAGCCCGATCATCAGGATCGCCAGCAGCGCCGCCAGGAACCCCCCGGCGTTGGTGACCCCCGTCGCCGTGCTCAGCCGGTGCGCCGGGTTGTGCGTGCGCGCATGGTCGAACGCGATCATCGACGCGGGACCGCCCATGGCCAGCGCCACGGCGAGCGCGTACAGCAGCCACAGCGGCGCCGGGCCCGGCCACGCGATCACCGCGACCCAGGCCACGAGCTGCACGCCGATCGACGGCAGCACGAGCACGCGCGAGCGCAGATGCGGGATGCGCCGTGACAGGTCGCCCATCACAGGCCCCACGATCATCCCGACGACCACATAGGTCGACACGATCGCCGATGCGGCCGGCTTGCTGAGGCCCTCGCCTGCCGTGAGGAACGGCATGCCCCACAGCAGGATGAACGCTGTACCCGCGAAGGGCGACGTGAAGTGTGACCAGAACGCGAGGCGGGTGCCGGGGTGCGCCCACGCCGCGCGGATGCCGACGCCCGTGTCGATCGACGATGTGACCACGCGGATCGCGCCGGTGTCGGTGTCGACCGAGACATCGGCGCCGAGCTCCGGGGGTCGGTTGCGGATGAGGAGGGCCACCAGCACGGCGAACAGCACGCCCAGCCCCGCGATGCTCCCGAAGGCGATCGTCCACGACGTGGCGTGGAGGAGGGCGGCGAGCGGGATCAGAGCGACGAGCTGGCCGCCCTGACCGACGATGCCGGTCAGCTGCACCATGACCGGCGCGCGCTGCGCGGGGAACCACAGCGCGATGAGCCGCAGAACACCCGGGAAGACGGCCGCATCGCCGGCGCCCAGCAGCACGCGCGCGAGGATGGCGACGCCGACGCTCGGCGACAGCGCCATGGTGAGCTGCCCGACGGCCATCAGCACCATGCCGATCGTCATCACTGGCCGCGCGCCGTACTTGTCCAGGAGCACTCCGACGGGGATCTGCATGCCGCCGTACATCGCCAGCTGGACCACGGCGAACAGGGAGAGCGTGGCGGCGTCGGCCTGGAACCGCTCGGCCGCGTCGACGCCGACCGCCGCCAGCGACGTGCGGTTGGTGATGGCGAGGACGTACGCGGCGACGCCGACCGTCCAGATGATCCAGGCCCGCGCCCCCGCCCGGGCCCCCGAGCCGGCTGCGGAGGGGGAGGCGGCGGTCACGTGATCCACGTTAGCGAGCGCTAGAGTTCCCCGGTGACCGACATCGAGATGGCCCCGCTCCCGGCGGGTCGCGTCGAGCTCCACGACGCCCGTCGTCGGCTGCGGCGCACGGTGGAGCTCGAGCCGTTCGAGATCGGGGTGTTCGCCGTCACGCAGGAGCAGCTCGCGGAGCTCCTGGGGGAGACGGCGGTCCACCCGCGCCGCCCCGCGACCGATGTCTCGTGGCTGCGCGCCGTGAGGCTGTGCAACGCGGCGTCCGAATGGGAGGGCCTGGACCCCGCCTACACGTTCGACGGCGAGGAGGTCGCCTGGCATGTCGACGCCGACGGCTTCCGGCTGCCGACCGAGGCGGAGTGGGAGTTCGCGTGCCGCGCCGGATCCACCGGGCCGCACTACGGGCCGCTCGCCGAGATCGCCTGGACGAGCGCCGACGGGGTGAGCTCCCCGCAGGAGGTGGGCGGGAAGCTTCCCAACCTCCACGGCCTGTTCGACACGCTCGGGAACGTGTGGGAGTGGTGCTGGGATCTCCTCGATCCCGCGCGCTACGGCGAGTACCGCGTGTTCCGGGGCGGCGGGTTCGCCGATGACGCATGGAGTGTGCGCGCGGGGACCAGGCGCGGAGGAGCGCCGCGCATGCACCACGACGATGTGGGTGTCCGGCTCGCCCGCGGGCCTGTCGGCCGCCCCGGCGCGGCGCAGGGGTGGTCTGCGGAAGCCGACCGCGAGCGCAGCGATCCCGCGGGTCCCCTTCCGTCGGGGTGGACGCCGCTGCGGTGAGGTCGGGGACGTCGTCATCGGCGATGTCGATTTCGTCGATCGCCGTTCGACGTCATAGTGGGAGGGTGCAGACAGCGCCCCCGACGAAGGAGACGAACAGATGAAGCACATGCTGATCATGCGGACCACCGCCGAGGCCCTCGAGGCGTCGAAGGAGATGGACTTCGAGGCGGTGATCAACGCGATGGGCGCCTACAACGAGTCGCTCATCAAGGCCGGTGTGCTGGCGGGGGGCGACGGTCTCGCGCCGGAGGCCGGCTATCTCGTGACGTTCTCCGCCGACGAGCCGCCGCTGGTCACCGACGGCCCCTACGGCGAGGTGCACGAGCTGTTCAACGGCTTCTGGATCCTCGAGACGGCGACCGCGGAGGAGGCCGTCGAGTGGGCCAAGCGCTGCCCGCTCGGCCCGGGGAACACCCTCGAGGTGCGCCGCATCACGGATGAGTCCGACTTCGCGGACTTCGCCGACAACGAGTACGTCCAGAAGGAGGCCGGCTGGCGCGAACAGCTCGGCACGGTCTGATGTCGCTCGACGCCCACCGCGCGATCGAGGCCGTCTGGCGGATCGAGGGCCCCCGCATCGTCGCGTCACTCGCGAAGATGACGGGGGATCTCGGCCAGGCGGAGGACGTCGCGCAGGAGGCGCTGGCAGAGGCCCTCGTGTCGTGGCCGGCGCACGGGATCCCCGCGAACACCGGGGCCTGGCTCACGGCGACCGCGAAGCGACGGGCGATCGACGCGTGGCGGCGTCGCGAACGACTCGACGAACGCCACCGCCTCCTCGCGCACGACCTGAGCGAAGCGGGGGAGGACGCGTGGGAGCCGATCGACGACGACCTCCTCCGGCTCGTCTTCACCGCGTGCCATCCGTCCCTGTCGCGGGAATCGCAGGTGGCCCTCACCCTGCGGATCGTCGGCGGGCTGACGACGACCGAGGTGGCGCGGATGCTCCTCGTGCCCGTCGCCACCGTGCAGGCGCGCATCACGCGGGCGAAGAAGACCCTCGCCGCGGCACGGGTCCCGTTCGAGACGCCCGATCCGTCGGAGTGGCGCGATCGGCTGTCGGGGGTCCTGGGCGTCGTCTACCTCATCTTCACGGAGGGCTACGCGGCGACCACCGGCGCGAGGTGGATGCGGCCCGACCTCGCCGACGAGGCCCTACGGCTGGGCCGCGTGCTCAGCGGACTGCTTCCCCGCGAGCCCGAGCCGCACGCCCTCGTGGCGCTGATGGAGTTCCAGCGCTCGCGCTTCGCGTCCCGCGAGGACGCGGCGGGCGAACCGGTGCTGCTCGCCGACCAGGACCGGTCACGGTGGGACCGGGCTCAGATCGCCCGGGGGCGCGCGGCTCTCCGTCGCGCCGACGCGGCGGCATCCGGGCGCGCGCGAGGGTCGTATGCGCTGCAGGCGGCCATCGCCGAGTGCCACAGCGTCGCCGCGCACATCGACGACACCGACTGGGACGGGATCGTCGTGCTCTACGAGGCGCTCGGGAGGATCGCCCCGAGCCCGGTCGTCGAGCTCAATCGCGCGGTCGCGGTGTCGATGGCGACCGGTCCGGCGACCGCCTTGCGGATCGTCGATGAGATCGCGTCGGGCGGAAGGCTGAACGGGTCGCCGCTTCTTCCGGGCGTGCGGGGCGAGCTCCTGGCGCGACTGGGACGGCGAGAGGAGGCGCGTGCCGAGTTCGTCCGTGCGGCCGGGGCGACCTCCAACGAGGCGCAGCGGCGGGTGCTGGAATCGAAGGCCGCCGCACTCGGCTGACCGCTCACACCGTGCGGACGTACTCCGATCCGGATGCCGTCCGGTCGACGAGGCCGTGATCGACGAGATGCCGGCGCAGGGCCGCGACATCCTCACCGGGGGCGTACGGGGCCAGCAGCTCGTTGACGCGCCTCTCGGCGAGCACGACACCGGCCGGGAGCGCCCGCGCGGCCACCCACTGCAGGAGCTCCCCTCGGTCGGCCGCGCGCAGGGGGTAACGGTCGATCCTTCCCGACGCGTCGAGGAACCGTGCGATGTCATCGGCGGCGGCGCGCGGCCGCGGCGCCGGCCGCACCCAGAGCCGGCGCCCGGCTCGGTCGTCCGCGTCGTCCGCGTCGTCTGCGGCGGCGCCCTGCGGGACATCGCTCTCGCGGAAGCCGAGGGCTCGAGCGAGCGCGGCGCCGGCGAGGTCGTCCGGAGCGAGGACGGCGACGTAGCGGACCTCCGCACCCCACGGCGCCATCCCGAGCACCCGGCCGACCGCGACGCGGGCCACCCCGCGCCGCCGCGCGTCCGGAGCGACCTCGACGTGGATGCTCACGTCGCCGTCTGCCCGGGCCGCCCTGAGGCGGCCGACATCGCGCCCGTCCGTCTCGAGGCGCCAGGCCCGCGCCTCGGGGAAGTCCTCGCCGTCGGGGACGAGTTCGATCCGGATGCGCGAGCGACCCATCCGCCCATTGTTCCGCCTCTCGCCGCTTGTGTGCATCACTATGTGCTGATATAAGTGAGTGATGAATGCTTTCGACCTGCTGGGCGACCCGGTCCGCCGGCGGATCGTCGAGCTCCTCGCCGAGGGGGAGTGCGCGTCGGGGGAGATCACCGAGGTGATCCGCGGTGAATTCGGCATCTCCCAGCCGGCGGTCTCCAATCAGCTGCGGGTACTGCGGGAGGGCGGCTTCGCCACGGTGCGCCCGGACGGCGCCCGGCGCCTGTACGCACTGCGCGCCGAGGCCCTCGACGACGCCGCCGCGTGGGTGGAGCGCCAGCGTGCGCGCTGGACGCAGCGACTCGACGCCCTCGAGACCGAACTGCACCGCGGGCGCCACGAGGCCGCCCCCGGCGACCACGGTGACGACCCCGGTGCCTCTCTCGCCCGTCCGGAACACGCACATGGAGGCCCGCGATGACCCTGGAGCCGTTCTCCCGCAGCCTGACGGGGAGCCGGGAGCGCCCCGTCGTCACCCTGGCCCGCCGCTACGCCGCGCCGCCTCGCGACGTGTGGGACGCCCTCACCGATCCCGTCCGGCTGACCCGCTGGCTGGGAGCGGTCGAGCGGGACGCCCTCGACCCCGATCGTGTCACCGTCCGTGTCGCGGACGCCCCCGACAGTCCTGCCGAGGCGCGGGTGAGGAGCTGCGTCCCGCCCGAGACTCTCCTCCTCGACTGGGAGTGGGACACCGAGGAGCCGAGTGTCGTCGCGGTGACACTCCGCGCCGACGGCGAGGGGACATTCCTCACCCTCGAGCACCGACTGGGCGAACCCGACCACGCCGCGGACTACGGGGGAGGCTGGGAACTGCATCTCGGGGCCCTGGTCGCGCTGTTCGGCGGCGAGCAGCCAGCGCCCGCGACGAGCGCCTGGGCCGGCATGACCGCGCGGCCGCTGGAGATCGAGATCGACCTTCCGCGCACCCCCGAAGAGGTGTGGCCTGCTTTCGCGTCCGCCTCGGGACTCCGCCGCTGGTGGTGGAACCACTGGGACGACGTCGAGATCGCTGCCGACGTGCGGCCGGGGGGCTCCTACCGCTTCGCCGCGCCCGGCGCCGGCATCGTCGTCGAAGGCCGGTACCTCGCCGTGGAGGCCCCTTCGCACCTCGCCTTCACCTGGCGCTGGTCCGACGCCGACGGCCAGAGCGTCGACGAGGCGTGCGACCTGGAGCTGCTCCGCGTCGGAGGCGGCTGCCGGGTCAGGCTGCGCCACACCGGACCGTGGAGCGACGACGCCCCCGCGGAGAGCTACCGGCAGGGATGGGAGTTCGTCTTCGGCGCGCTGCGCCGTGCGGTCGACGACGGGGGAGCGGCGTGAAGTTCGAGCACGCCCCCGACGCGTCCTACGAGGATGTCGGCGGCGGCGTGGTGCTCCACTCGGCCCCGGGCCATCCGGGGTTCCCGTCGCGCCTCGCGCTGGAGCTGTTCGCCCGGGCGCAGGCCATGACGGGCAAGGACCGCGTGGGACTGTGGGATCCGCTGTGCGGCGCGGGGGGCATGGTCGCCACGGTGGCGCTGCTGCGCCCCTCGTCTCTGACCCGCGTGCTGGCGACCGATGTCGACCACGATGCCCTGCAGCTCGCCGAGAGGAACCTCGCACTCGCCTCGGCGACGGGGCTCGTCGCGCGCCGCCGGGAACTCGCCGAGCGGGGAGCCGATCCTCGCCGCCTGGCGTCCGCGGACCGGCTCCTGGCGATTCCCGGTCGCTCGGACGGCCTCCGCGTCGAGGTCGCCCCCGCGGACGTCACGGACGCCGCGTCGCTGGCCGCCCTCGACCTCGACGGCATCGACGTCGTCCTCACCGATCTGCCGTACGGACAGCAGACCGGCTGGGCGTCGGCGTCGGAGGCCCCGGCGCGCCGCGCGCTCGAGACGCTCGGCGGCGTCCTTCCGCGCGGCTCGGTGGTGGTGTTCAGCACCACCGCCCGCGACGACCTGCGCCCGCTCCCCGCCGCGACGCGGTCGTTCCGCCACGGACACCGGCACATCCGCATGTTCCGGCTCGGATGAGCCGCTCAGCCGGCGGCGCGGGCCAGGCGCTGGCGAGCCGCTTCGTACAGGACGATGCTCGCGGCGTTCGCGGCGTTGAGCGAGCTCGCCGACCCCGTGATCGGGATGCGCACCGTGCGGTCGGCCGCCTCGCGCCACGCGGCGCTCAGGCCGGCGGTCTCGTTCCCGATCAGCAGGAGCGTGGGCGCCGTCAGGTCGATGTCGAACACATCGGCGTCGCCGTCCTCGTCGGTGGCGACCAGCTGCAGCGGGATGCCGGCTGCTCGCCGCGCCTCGACCCACGCGAGCACCTCGCGGGGTGAGGGTACCCGCACCGTCGGGATCCCGAAGAGCGAGCCCGTGCTCGCCCGGACCGCCGCCGGGTCGTACGGGTCGGCGGCGTGGCCTGTCACCACCACGCCCGCCGCGCCGAACGCATCGGCGGACCGGATGATCGAGCCGAGGTTCCCGGGGCTGCTGGGGCGGTCGAACAGCACGCCCAGGAAGTCGTCGGCCACCGGCACCCGTGCGAGATCGTCATCGGGGATCGCCACGATCGCGACGAGTTCGGGGATGTCGTCGTCCTTCTCGCCGAGCTCGCCGAGGAGCTCGGCGGAGAGGGCGAAGCGCTCGCCCGGTGCCGTCGCGAGTACGTCGGCAGCCCACGCCGAGGCGCGCCGATCCGGGTCGTACAGCAGCGCCTCGATGGTCCACCCGCGCGACACGGCCAGGCTCAGCGGGCGCACTCCCTGAACGACGAACGCGCCCAGCTTGTGCCTCTTGGAGCGGTTGCCGAGCAGCGCCTGCCACACCTGGAACCGGGAGTTGCGCGTGGTGATCCGCTGAGGCGATATCCCGCCACTCTAATCCCGCGACGCCAGCGGAGACGCCGGGGGAGATCTCCCGGCGACCCCTGGTGGGGAATACCCCCGGGGGGTATTATGGTTCTGCTCGGGGAAGCAGACGCTCCCGAAGGGAATCATGATGTCGACGACACACGACCACCACGCCGAGCCGGCTCACGCGGGACACGCAGACCACGGCGACCACGCCGGCCACGCCGGCCACAGCGACGATGCCGGACACGGCGACCACGTCGGCAGGTTCCGCCGGCTGTTCTGGATCAACCTCATCCTCGCCGTGCCCGTCGTTCTGCTGTCGCCGATGTTCGCGATGATCTTCGGGTACGAGGTGCCCGGGTGGGCCCGCTGGGTCGCGCCAGTGCTCGGGACGGTCATGTACGTATGGGGCGGGTCGCCGTTCCTCACCGGCGCGGTCAGCGAGGCGCGGTCGCGCCGGCCCGGCATGATGCTGCTCATCGGGCTGGCGATCACCGTGGCCTTCGTCGCGTCGTGGGGGGCATCGCTGGGCGTCCTCCATCACGAGCTCGAGTTCTGGTGGGAGCTGGCGCTGCTGATCGTGATCATGCTCCTCGGCCACTGGATCGAGATGCGATCGCTGGCCCAGACCCGCTCCGCCCTCGATACGCTTGCGGCGCTGCTGCCCGACGAGGCCGAGCGGGTCGAGGGCGATGCACTCGTCCCCGTGGCCCCCGGCGATCTGCGCGTGGGCGATGTGGTCGTCGTCCGTCCCGGGGGGAGCATCCCCGCGGACGGTCGCATCGTCGACGGACGCGCGCACCTGGACGAGTCGATGATCACCGGCGAGTCGCGGCCGGTCGCCCGAGGCGCCGGCGACCGGGTGACCGCGGGCACCGTGGCGACCGACTCGGGACTGCGGGTCGAGGTCACCGCCACGGGCGACCAGACGACGCTCGCCGGCATCCAGCGACTGGTCGCCGATGCGCAGAACTCCTCCAGCCGCGCGCAGCGCATCGCCGATCGCGCCGCCGCGCTCCTGTTCTGGTTCGCGCTGATCGCGGCCGCGCTCACCGCCATCGCCTGGAGCGTGCTCGGCTTGCCCGATGAGGCGGTCGTCCGCACGATCACCGTGCTGGTCATCGCGTGCCCGCACGCGCTCGGCCTCGCCATCCCCCTCGTCGTGTCGATCGCGACCGAGCGCGCGGCCCGGGGCGGCGTGCTGGTGAAGGACAGGCTGGCGCTCGAGAGCATGCGCACCGTCGACACCGTGCTCTTCGACAAGACCGGCACGCTGACCACGGGGGAGCCGACCGTGGTCGCGGTGCGAACGTCCGGCGAGCTCGATGCGGACACCGTGCTCGCGCTGGCGGCCGCCGCCGAGAGGGACAGCGAGCATCCCCTCGCGAAGGCGATCGTGCGCGCGGCTCAGCGGAAGGGACTCGACGTGCCCCCCGCGAGCGGCTTCTCCTCGTCGCCGTCGATCGGCGTCACCGCCTCCGTGAACGGCGCGGAGATCCGCGTGGGCGGCCCCCGGCTGCTCGACGAGGTCGGCGGCCGAGAGGTCGACCAGGCCGACGCGTGGCGCGCGGACGGCGCCATCATCCTCCACGTCACCCGCGAGGGGAAGGTCGTCGGCGGCCTCAAGCTCGCCGACGAAGTGCGCCCGGAGTCCCGGGACGCCGTGGCGGCCCTCCACCGGCTCGGCGTGCAGGTGGTGATGATCACCGGCGACGCGCACTCGGTGGCCCACGCCGTCGGTCAGGAGCTCGGCATCGACCGCGTCTTCGCGGAGGTCCGGCCGGAGGAGAAGTCCGGCGCGGTCGCCGAGCTCCAGCGGGAGGGTCGCAAGGTGGCGATGGTCGGCGACGGGGTGAACGATGCGCCGGCGCTCGCGCAGGCGGACGTCGGGATCGCGATCGGCGCGGGCACCGACGTCGCGATCGCCTCCGCCGGTGTCATCCTCGCCAGTTCCGACCCTCGGTCGGTGCTCTCGGTCATCCAGCTCTCGCGCGCCGCCTACCGCAAGATGACGCAGAACCTGTGGTGGGCCGCGGGCTACAACCTCATCTCCGTCCCGCTCGCCGCGGGCGTCCTCGCGCCGTTCGGCTTCGTCCTCCCCATGTCCGTGGGGGCGATCCTGATGTCGCTGTCCACCGTCGTGGTCGCGCTGAACGCTCAGCTGCTCCGGCGCATCGATCTCAGCCCCGAAGCCGGCACGCGCGCCGTGCTCGACTCCTGAGCGCCATCACATGATCACGGCACCCACCGCCTCACCCGCCCCGACCACCGGGGCGGGTGTGTGGCGCTGGGTGCTCATCCTGCTCATCGTCACAGGCTTCGCGGCGATGCACGCCACGCCGGTGGCGGCAGCCGATCACGCGCACCACGACGCGCCGGTCATGACGATCCACGACTGCCCGGGGTGCGCCGACGAAGCGCCCGTCCCGCACGCCGGGATGGGCGCCGGTTGCGGGATGACCGTGCTTCCCGCCCTCGGATCGCCTCTCCCGCCCGTGGCGTGCGCCTGGGCCCTGCCGACAGCCGACGTGCTGCTTCTCCGGGCGATCCCCCCACGTGCGGTCGCGAGCCCCGCGGCGCCCGACCTCGTCGAGCTCTCCATCAGTCGGACGTGAGTCTCCGCGGGCGCTCTGCCGCCCCGGCCCACTCACACCCATCGACCGATCGACTTTTGGAGACACCTCATGCGCACGACGCGCGCGCTTCTGACCACCTCATCCGCCCTCACCGCACTTCTGCTCCTCGCCGGGTGCGCGGGCGCCGACACCCCTGCGGCCGACGCCGCACACAACGACGCGGACGTGATGTTCGCCACCATGATGATCCCGCACCACGAACAGGCCATCGAGATGAGCGACCTCGTCCTCGCCGCGGGCGAGGTCGACCCCGAGGTAGCGATGCTCGCCCAGCAGATCAAGGACGCGCAGGGCCCCGAGATCGAGACGCTCCGCGGCTGGCTGGAGGACTGGGGAGCCGATCCCTCGTCCGACCTCATGCACGACATGGACCACGGCGACGGCATGATGTCGGAGTCGGACATGGACGAGCTGGAGGCGGCCGGCCAGGACGAAATCTCCCGGTTGTATCTCGAGCAGATGATCGTCCACCACGAAGGCGCGATCGACATGGCGCAGACCGAGCTGGAGGAGGGGCGGTTCCCCGCCGCCCTCGGGATGGCCGAGGCGATCGTCGACGCACAGACCGAGGAGATAGCGACCATGCGCGAGCTCCTCGATCCGCTGGCGAGCTACGGACTCGGGGGACTGACAGTCGAGGAGGCGATCGATCGGCTGGAGAAGACCCCGCTCGACGGACGATCCGCGGATCTGATCGCCTCCGTCCGCCCGGGCGAGGTCCTCTTCACCGGCGCCGACGGGCAGGAGCGGACCGTTCCGCTGGGGGAGGAGTTCTACCTCTCCTTCGCGCCGTACGTCGACCAGACCCATGAGTGCTACTTCCACAGTCTCACGACGTGCGTGGGGGAGCTGCGGAACACGGAGATGGCCGTCACCCTCACGGATGCGGACGGCGCCGTGATCGTGGACGAGGTGCTCACGAGCAACGACAACGGGTTCATCGGCCTGTGGCTGCCGCGGGGCACCGAGGGGACGCTGACCGTCGAGTACGACGGCATGTCCGTGGTGGCGGACGTGTCCACAGGAGCGGACGACCCGACCTGCCTCACCGACCTCCGGCTGTCGTAGACGGTGCGCGGGGCGGACGGACGCGTTCGCCCCGCGACCACCCCTCTTGACGCGCCGCGGGGGGAGGACCATCATGAGCGCCGGGTCGCCCCGCGTCGCCGACACGTCGTCGTGGCACGGCTCGTGTTCGACGCCGGACGGCAGCTGAGGGGAGCCGCTTCCGCCCGGAGCCCATCGCCCGGCGACGCCGCCGGGCCGGATTCGGAGGTGTCATGAGAAGTACTCGCATGCTCGTGGCCGGCATTGCCGCGCTCGGGCTCGTCCTCGCCACGCCAGCCATGGCGTCAGCCGGCCAGAAGCATCGGCCGGCTCCGGACCCGGAGGTCCGGTCCACGGAGGTCGTCGCCCCGTTCAACATCGACCTCGCCGGGAAGCGGGTCTACGTGGCGGACGGGTTCGCGAACGTCGTCGGCACACTGTCGAGGGACGGTGCGCTGAAGCCGGTCGCGAGCAGCGCACCCGGCGCCGCCGGCGTCGAGCTCTCACGCGACGGGAAGACCCTCGCGTTCACGACCACCGAAGGCGGGCAGGGCGCGATCACCGAGAGCGGGCTCAACCTGTGGGGGCCGCGCGGCTCCAAGGTCTACGCCGACACGCTCGCGTACGAGACGGCTCAGAACCCCGACGGCGACACCGCCTACGGGGTGGCCGATCCGAGTCCGTGCGTCGCCGACGCGCTCACGGCGGCGGGGTTCCCCGTCAGCTACACGGGCGTCGTCGACTCTCACGCGTACTCTGTCGCGCAGTGGGGCAAGCGGTGGGTCGTCGCCGACGCCGGGGCGAACGCCCTGCTGTCCGTCGACAAGCGCGGCGGTATCCGCACGCTCGCCGTCCTTCCCGCACAGCCGGCGACGATCACGGCAGAGATGGCGGCGGCCGTCGGGCTGCCCGACTGCGTCATCGGCGTCACGTACCGGTTCGAGGCCGTGCCCACGGATGTCGAGGTGGGACCGGGCGGGATGCTGTACATCACGACGCTGCCCGGGGGACCGGAGATCCCGGCATTCGGCGCGCGCGGCGCGCTGTGGAAGCTCAACCCGTGGACCGGCAAGATCACCAGGCTCGCCGACGGCTTCGCGGGAGCGACCAACCTCGCGCTCGGAAAGCGCGGGGAGATCTATGTCGCCGAGTACTTCGCCGGGAAGATCACGAAGGTGACGCACGGCAAGAAGTCGCACTACCTCGATCTGGCCAACGTCGTCGCGGTCGAGTCCGGTCGCGACGGATCGCTGTGGGCGGGGACGACGATCGCGCTCGATCCGTCCGCACCGCAGGTGCCGGGCACGATCGTGGAGATCGTCAAGGGCGCATGGCACAAGTGGTCTTTCCGCCACTGACCGCGTCATGAGGGGCGCTGCACGGCGTGTCTGCGCGCCGTGCAGCGCCCCTCACCTCGGAGTCCGCAGGGGAGCGCGGGCGAGACGCGCACGAAGGCTCCCGTTCCACGAACTGACATAATGTGCATTATCGGCGAGTCTGCCGCCTCGCGTTGCCTGCCCGGCGCCCTAGGCTCGAGGAATGCTGGATGTGCTCACCGGATTCGTCGTCGTCGGTGTCGCGATCCTCGTGGGGTGGATCCTGGGCCGCATCGACCTGCTGGGTCCGCACGCCCGCCACGTGCTGGGACGGCTCGTCTTCTTCGTGCTGTCGCCGTTCCTGCTGTTCGTCGTGCTCGCCCAGTCCGACGTGCACACCCTGTTCTCGGCGCTGCTCCCGGTGTCGGCGATCGCGGCGGTGGTGATCTTCGCCGTCTACGGTCTCATCGCGCGTTTCTGGTGGCGCCGGAGCGTCGGTGAGACGCTCATCGGAACGCTGTCGGCCGGGCAGGTCAACTCGAACAACATCGGCATCCCGCTGTCGCTGTATCTGCTCGGAAGCGCGGCATACCCCGCACCGATCATCCTCCTCCAGCTCATCGTCTTCACGCCGATCACGATGGCGATCTTCGAGGCGATCTCCACCGGTCAGCGACGCGTGTTCCCGATCCTCCGGCGCACGGTCACCAATCCGGTCGTCGTCGGCTCGGTGCTCGGCGTGCTCGTCTCCGTCTCCGGGATCGAGCTCCCGCCCGTCGTCCTCGAGCCCGCGGTCCTCCTCGCCAACGCCTGCGTGCCGGTCATGCTCATCTCGTACGGGATCTCCCTCCACGGTCAGCGCGTCCTCGGTGCGCGAGGCCGCCGCCGCGACGTCTTGCTCGCCACGGCGTTGAAGCTTCTCGTCATGCCGGCCATCGCCTGGTCCGTGGCGACGTTCGCGTTCGGACTCGCGCCGGCCGACGTGCTGGTCGTCACCGTGCTGGCAGCGCTCCCGACTGCGCAGAACGTGTTCAACTACGCCCAGCGGTTCGACATCGGCGAGACCATCGCCCGCGACACGGTGTTCCTCACCACTGTCGGCTGCGTCCCGGTGCTGCTGACCATCACGCTCGTCCTCTCCCCCACGTGACGACTTGTGAAACCGGTTCCGCGCGCATCCACACAGAGCACCCCCAACGGGACTATCCTGGCGCTGTTCCACTCAGGGAACTCCCAGAAAGGGGCACTCCACCATGTCCACCGACATCCCCGTCGAGAAGGCCGCAGTCAACGGCGTCCGGACCGCTCTCGGCCTGAGCGGCGTCCTGCTGCTCATCCTCGGCATCCTCGTGCTCGTGTGGCCGGGGAAGACCGCGGTGGTCGTCACCGCCATCTTCGCCATCTACGCGATCGCCGTCGGCCTCGTCTACGCAGGCCTCGGCATCTTCTCCAAGACCAAGGGCGGGTGGTCGCGCATCGGCCACATCGTCCTCGGCGTCCTGTTCGTGATCGCCGGCATCGTCGCCTTCTCGAACCTCGCTGTCACGGCCGTCTGGTTCGCGACCTTCGTCGGCATCCTCGTCGGCGTCACCTGGATCATGGAGGGCATCGTCTCGCTGTCGACCCTCGGTGATGCCGCATCCAAGGGCTGGACGATCTTCTTCGCCGCCGTCAGCATCCTCGCGGGCATCACCCTGCTCTTCTCCCCGCTGTGGGGTGCGCTGGTGCTGTGGCTCATTCTGGGCATCTCGGCCGTGGTCCTGGGCATCATCCAGATCGTCCGCGCGTTCACGTTCGGGAAGCAGTAGCCCGCTGCGAACGACGAGGGCCCCGGGGACACTCCCCCGGGGCCTTCGTCGTTCGCCTGCGCCTGCGTCGTGCGCAGACTCAGGAGGTCGGCAGGTGGCGCTGCCACCAGTCGAGAACGGCGGAGAAGCGCTCGATGCGGTGGCGGGGCTGGCCCGAGCGGGTCAGCTCGTGATCCTCCCCGGGGAAGACGAGCATCTCCGCCTCGGTGCCCTGGCGCTTGAGCGCCGTGTAGTAGCGGGTCGCCTGCTCCAACGGGCAGCGGAAGTCCAGCTCCGAGTGCATCACCAGGGTGGGCGTGGACACGCGGGAGACGACGGCCATGGGACTCTGTGCCGCGATCGCGTCAGCCCCCGTGCCCACGTACTCGTCGCCGAAGAACGAGCCGATGTCGCTCGTGCCCTGGAACGTCGCGGGGTCGAGGAACCCGCGCTCGACGATGGCGCCGGCGAACCGGTGATCGTGGGCGATCACCCAGGCGGTGAGGTAGCCGCCGTAGGAGCCCCCCATGATGCCCACCCGGGCGCCGTCGAGACGTGCGTCCTCGGCGACGGCGGAGTCGAGGAAATCGATGACGTCGTCGAAGTCGACCGTGCCCATCCGCCCGCGGATGCTGCGACCGTGGGCGCGGCCGTATCCGGCACTCCCCCGCGGGTTGGAGTAGACGACCGCGTACCCTGCGTCGACGAGAACCTGCGTTTCGTCGAACGCGTGTATGCCATACGAGGCATAGGGTCCGCCGTGGATCTGGAGGATGACCGGGAACGGGCCTTCGCCGTCGGGAACGGCGATCCACCCGTGCACCGGATAGCCGTCCCGACCGGGGAATTCGCGCTCGACCGGACGCGTCACGCCGACGGTGCGCAGCGTCGCCCCGAAATCGGTGACCGGTCCGTCTCCGACGACCACGAGCTCGCCGAACGAGTCCGGTGCGGCGACGGCGGCCACGATCCGCTCTCCGGCGCCGTCGTCGATGCGTGCGGCGGCATGCCCGGCGACCTCCACATCGCCGTCGAGGACCGTCGTGACCTCGCCGGCGCGCGTCACCCGCAGCAGTTCCACGCGGCCGCGGGTGCGGTTCTGCACGAGGAAGTCGTCGCCCAGCGCCGTGATGTGCGACCCGACCTCGCCGAGGTCGATCGAGTCGGGGTCGGTCAGACGCCGCGGCGCACCGTCCTCGACCAGCCAGAGGGCGTCGCCCGGGGCGATGAAGTCGATCCCGCTCTCGCCCATGTCGGCCGCGATCACGGCGATCGTGCCGTCGGGCGCGACGAGGATGTCGTCGAAGGCCAGGTTGTGCTCGGTGCCGAGCACTTCCCGCTCCCCCGCGCCGTCGACCCGGACGGCGACGAGAGTGCCGCGCAGATCGCGGCGCTCGCTCTCGATCCGGTCGGGCACCGTCAGGATCTCGCTGCCGTCGCCCGTGAACACGGCTCCCTGATAGGAGTCCTCGCCGGCCGTGAGCTGAGTCGCCGACGCCGCGACCAGCTTCTTGGCGGGCGCCTCCTCCTCGGCGCCCCGCACGGCGGGAGCGGGCTCGTAGAACGGCTCGGCGTCGACCGCCGGCGCGTCGATGACGAAGAGGTGCGACGGGCGGTCGGCGAGGTAGCCCAGGCCGTTCGCGTGCCAGCGCACCCCCGTGATGCGACGGGGCGACTCTGCCGAAGGCTCGAGGCCCTCGACGCTGCCGTAGCGGCCCGCCTCGGGCACCCGGGCGGTGTAGGCGAAGCGGGCGCCATCGGGCGACCACGCGTAGGACGACACTCCGGCGGGGGCATCCGTGGCCTGCACCGGCTCTCCCCCGCCCGCAGGCAGCACGTGGATCTGGGTCTTGCCCTTCGCGTCGGCGCGGAGGAAGGCGACGACCTTCCCGTCGGGCGACAGCTGCGGGCCCGCATCGGCGACGCCCCGGGTCAGCCGCCTCGGCGAGCCGCCGGGAAGCTCCACGCGCCAGAGCTGGCCGACGTTGCGGTTGGCCACGAGGTCCGGCCGGGACGTCGCGAACACCGCGAACGAGCCGTCGGGGGCCAGGGCGGGTCGTCCGACCGAGACCAGGGTGTCGATGTCGTGTGCGCGCACGTCACTCGCCGCCGAAGGAGCTCACGTCGCCGATGAGCCGCGTGTTGTCCGCGGGGATCGGCTCGACCGCGGCGAGGGCCACCTCGGCGGCGAACTCGGACACGTTGTAGAGCTTGCCGGCCGACTCGCGGCGCGACTCGATGGCGCCGGGGTTCGCGCGCTCGAGAAGCGTGGCGGTGATGGTGCCCTCGATCATGTCGCCCGACACGACGACGAACCCGATGCCCTGCTCGGCGAGTTCCGGGATGCGCTCGCGCAGAGCATCCTCTCCGGCGCGCTTGGACAGCGCCACGACCTCGTACTCCGGCATCGTCGGCGTGGTGCGGATGAAGTGCGCCTGGTGGCTCGTGACGAACACCACGCGCGAGCCGTCGCCCAGCAGCGGCAGCGCCGCGTCGAGGACGCCGACCTGGGCGTCCCTGTTGAGCGTCATCGCGTAGTCCTCGGCCATGCCGCCCTCCATCCCTCCGGAGGCATTGAGCACGAGGAGGTCAAGCGAGCCGAAGCGCTCCTGCACCGCCGCGAACATCTCCCGCACCGAGTCGGCGTCGGTGAGGTCGGCGCCCACGACGAGGACCTCGACGCCGAGCTCGCGCAGCTCGGATGCGAGCTTCTCGGCGCGGGGCGCCTTGTTGCGGAAGTTGATGACCACGTTCGCACCGGCCTGCGCGAAGTAGCGCACGGTGTCGGCGCCGATGCCCCGCGAGGAGCCGGTCACGAGGGCGGTGCGGCCGGCCAGGGTGCCGGCGGGGATGGGGTGAGACATGACGCCGAGCCTATCAATCGACCCCCTCCGCAGCGGGGTGTTAGGGTTCGAGGAAGCGCCCCACGGAAGGAGCCAGGCCGTGCTGCCCGATCTCACGCAGTATCTCTGGATCGTCTGGCTCGTCCTGGCTCTGATCTTCGTCATCATCGAGCTGCTCACGCTGGAGTTCACGTTCCTGATGCTCGGCGCGGGCACCCTCATCGGCGGACTCGGGGTGAACCTCATCGGCGGTCCCTGGTGGGCGCAGGTGCTGGCCGCTGCGGCCATCGCCGCACTCCTCCTGTTCACCATCCGCCCCCTGCTGCTGAAGGCCCTCCATCGCAGCAGCGTGCTGCATCCGACCAACGTCGACGCGCTCTACGGCCTGGGAGGACGCGTGATGGCGCCGTTCGTCGAGGGCGCTGGGTCGGTCAAGCTCGACAACGGCGAGACCTGGACGGCGCGCCTGATCGGGCCCGATCCCGGCCTCGACGCCGGCTCGCGCGTGGTGGTGACCGCCGTGCGCGGCGCGACCGTCGAGGTCGCACCTCCGCCGCAGCCTGCGACGACCGACTGAACCCGACACGAAACGACACCGAGCAAAGGAGCCCTCGATGCCCGACATCGGCGCATTCATCGGACAGATCTTCATCATCGTCCTGCTGGTGGTCGTCGCGATCTTCGTGATCGTGGTGCTCTTCCGGTCCATCCGCATCATCCCGCAGGCCTACGCGGGCATCGTCGAGCGACTCGGGCGCTATCAGCGCACCCTGTCCCCCGGCCTGAACCTCCTCGTGCCCTTCATCGACCGCCTGCGACCGCTGGTCGACATGCGCGAGCAGGTCGTCTCCTTCCCGCCGCAGCCGGTGATCACCGAGGACAACCTCGTCGTCTCCATCGACACGGTCGTGTACTTCCAGGTGACAGATGCGCGCGCCGCCACCTACGAGATCGCCAACTACCTCGGCGCCGTCGAGCAGCTGACCACGACGACGCTGCGCAACGTCGTCGGCGGACTGAACCTCGAAGAGGCGCTGACCAGTCGCGACGAGATCAACGGCCAGCTCCGCGTCGTGCTGGACGAGGCGACGGGCAAGTGGGGCCTGCGCGTCTCGCGCGTCGAGCTCAAGGCCATCGACCCGCCCCACTCCATCCAGGACTCGATGGAGAAGCAGATGCGCGCCGAGCGCGAGCGACGCGCGACGATCCTCACGGCCGAGGGATCCAAGCAGTCGCAGATCCTCGAGGCCGAGGGGCGGCGTCAGGCCGACATCCTCCGGGCAGAGGGCGAGAAGCAGGCCGCCGTGCTGCGCGCCCAGGGTGAGGCCGAGGCCATCCAGATGGTGTTCCACGCCATCCACGTCGGCCAGCCGGACGAGAAGCTCCTCGCCTACCAGTACCTGCAGACGCTGCCGAAGATCGCCGAGAGCCCGTCGAGCAAGCTGTGGGTGATTCCGAGCGAGCTGACGGAGGCTCTCAAGGGCATCGGCGACGCGTTCGGGGGACGCGCGACGGCTCCGTCGCCGCGCACCGAGGCTCGGCGTTCGGCCGGTCCTGCCGGAGCCGCCGCCGACGAGGCCGCGGCCGCCGCACGCGAGGCCGCCTCCGCCGCGGACGACATCGCCACCGAGGCGCGCAACTCGACGCCGACGGGCGGCCTCCCGGCCGCGGAGTCCTGATCAGCGCGCAGACGCACCCGTGGTTCACGGCATCCGGTGCACCCCGGGTGCTCGCGCACCGCGGCTTCGTCCCGACGGCGGCCGAGGGGGTCGCCGAGAACACCGCGGCGGCCTTCGCGGCGGCGCACGCGCTGGGCACCGTCTACGTGGAGTCCGACTGCCATCTCACCGCCGACGGCCACGTCGTCCTGTTCCACGACGACGACCTCTCCCGGGTGGCCGGCGACGCCCGGCCGGTCGCCGCGGTGACGCTCGCCGAGCTGGAGCAGGTCATGGAGACCAGGGGCGGACTGCTGAGCCTTCCCGGAGCCCTGGATGCGTTCCCCACGCTGCGCTTCAATCTGGACGTCAAGGCACCGGCGGCCGCAGCGCCGATGGGGCGCGCGATCGCGCGCGAGGCCGACCGGGTGCTGGTGACGAGCTTCTCCGATCGCCGGCGCACCGAGGCCCTCGCCGCTGCACGCGCGGCGGGCGGCGATCCCGCCACGTCGGCGGGGAGCGCGACCATCGCGCGGGTCCTGGCGGCGGTGGCCTCGCGCTCTCCCCTGCTCGTGCGGCGGGCACTGGCGGGGATCGATGCGCTGCAGGTGCCCGAGCGGCAGGGGCGCGTGCGCATCGTCAGCCGCCGCTTCGTGGACGCCGTCCACCGCGCGGGCGCGGAGGTGCACGTGTGGACCGTGAACGCCGCCGAGGACATGACGCGCCTGCTCGATCTGGGCGTGGACGGACTGGTCACCGACCGGGCGGACGTCGCGCTGCGGGTCGTGTCCGCGCGCGCATAACCCGACGACACGACCGGCGGCCCCGAGCAGCCTGGGCATCGCCTGTGAAAGCCCCCTCGCACCCTCCCGTTCGGATGATGCGCACAGGTGAGGACGTTATACCTGACGAAGACGAGAGGACCACACAATGGCAGATCGCAGCCTGCGCGGCATGCGGATCGGCGCATCCAGCCTACAGAGCGAGGATGGCGTCGTTTTCCACGAGCGCGCGAACTTCACCTACGTGTGCACGCAGTGCTCACGAGAGACCGTCATGACCTTCGCGGCCGACGCGGAGGCCCCCGAGGCCTGGGAGTGCCGCACGTGCGGCGGCGAGGCCGTACTCCGTGTCGGCGACACGGTCGTCGAGATCGACCACTCCGGCGACAAGGTCGCACGCACCCACTGGGACATGCTCATGGAGCGCCGCACCATCCCCGAGCTCGAGGAGCTGCTCGAAGAGCGCCTCGCTCTGGTGCGCGCGCGCCGCGGCGGCACGGACGAGACCACGCGCCTCACCGCGTGACGCTCTGAGTCAGCCCCGCTGACCCTCGACGACGCCGGCTCCTTCGGGGGCCGGCGTCGTCGTGCGCCGCCGCAGCCGCACCAGGACGCCGGCGACCAGCAGGGCGGCCAGGCTCCCCCACCCCAGGAGCGTCTGCACGGCCCCGCCGAGGACGACCGCGGGCGTCAGACCGCTCCGCAGCGGCACATCGGTCAGCAGCGCGCCCGCCGTCCCCGCCGGAAGGGCGTCGATCGTCGTGCCATCGGGCGCGATCACCTGACTGGTGCCCACCGTCGACAGGTTGACCACCGAGCGGCCGGTCTCGATCGCGCGCATGCGGGCGAACGACAGCTGCTGGAGGTTCTCGTCGGTGTCGCGGAAGTCGGCGTTGTTCGTCTGGAACATGTAGACCTGCGCTCCGTCGCGCGCTCCCTCCCAGATGACGTCGTCGTAGATGACGTCGAAGCAGATGGCCAATCCCACGCCGATGCCGCCGACGTCGAAGAACGGGGCGTTGGTGCCGGGCGTGTACTCGCGCTGGATGAGTCCGACCAGGTCGGGGGCGAGCATCTCGTAGAACCACCGGTCGGGCACGTACTCCCCCATCGGCACGGGGTTGCTCTTGTCGTGGAACGCGACGGGGTTGTCCGCGCCCGCCTCCCACAGCATCGAGGTGTTGAACGTGTCCTCGCCGCGCTGGGTCGCGGCGTTGACGATGAGCGGTGCGTCGAAGGACGCCGACAGACCGTCGAGCACACGCGCCACCGAGTCGTTGGCCGTCGGATCGGCGTCGATCCCGCCCTCCGGCCACAGCAGCACGTCCAGGTCCTCACCGGCCAGCGCCGCCGTCGCATCGAGCTGCGCCTGCAGCACCGCGTAGGGCTCGCGCTCGTCGAAGTATCCGGCGGGACCGTTGCCCTGCACCGCGCCGACTCGCATCGTGCCGGCGTCGCTCGTGGGGAACAGCGGCGTCGCGAGGAGCACGACGGCGACGACGACCGCCGGGACGACGCGCAGCGGCCGGCGCCACGCGCCGCTTCGGACGAGCTCGATCACGGCTGCGGTGAGGAAGACCATGAGGAAGCCGAGCCCGGTGACCCCCGTCCACGACGCGACGTGCGCGAGCGGGCTCTCGGCCTGGCTCATGCCGAGGCGGCCCCAGGGGAAGCCCGTGTACGGCCAGCTCCCGAGCCACAGTTCACGGGCCGACCACAGTCCCGCGACCAGAGCCGGGAGCGCCAGGAGCCGCACCAGAGGACGCCCCGGGGCGAGCCGGGGCAGCCACCGGTAGGCCCAGGCGAGCGCCACGGCGCCCACAGCGCTGAGCACGGTCTCCACGCCCGCCAGGGCGAACCAGGGCACCGGGCCGAGGTACCGGGTGATCCAGACGATGTGCACGAGGTAGAAGCTCGCTGCGAACGCCGCCCCCACCGCGACCGCTCCCCAGGCCGAGCGCCCGATCAGCGAGACGAGGGATGCCGCGACGCCCACGAAAGCCAGCGGCCACCAGCCGATGTCCGGGAAGGCGAGATCCAGCACCACGCCGCCGCCGATCGCGACGAGGATCGCGCTCCACAGCGGCAGGAGGGGACGGGCGGAGTCGGGCACGGGAGAAGCCACGGAACGAGCCTAAGCGAGGCTCAGACCGTCGAGTACGCGACGATGCCGCGTCTCACGGCGTCCAGCGCCTTCCGCGCCGTGGTCGCCACCGGCGGTTCGGCGACCATCGAGAGCTGGTCGAGCAGGTCGATCGTCTGCTTGGTCCAGCGCACGAAGTCGCCCGCGGCGAGGTCCGCCTCGACGAGCACGCGATCGAGGGCGACCCCGCGCGCCCACGAGTGCATCGCCTGTGCGAGCCCCGCAGAGGGCGGCTCCGAGCCGGGCAGCCGGTGGTCGCGCTCCAGGTCGTCCAGCACCGCCCAGAGCTCCTGCGTGTCGCTCAGTGCGGCGCGGAAGGCCCCACGGGGCAGCGCGCGGTCGCCGGCGTCGTCACGGCGGGGCTCGTACACGAGGCAGCAGGCGAGGGCCGCGAGCCCGGGCGCGTCCAGCCCGGTCCACAGGCCGCGCCGGAGCGACTCGGCGACCAGCAGATCGCGCTCGCCGTAGATCCGCCGCATCGTCGCGCCCGCGTCGGTGAGCCGGCTGGTGCCGTCGGCATCCACCACGACGTAGTCGAGGGCGGCGAGCACATCGACGACGCGGTCGAAGATGCGCGCCACCGTGCCGGTGCGGGTCTCGATCTGATGACGGAGCTTGTCGATCTGCCGGCTGAGCTTCGCGTACCGCTCGCCCCAGCGGGCGTGCTTCTCCCGGTCGGGGCACGAGTGGCACGGATGCCGCTGCAGTCGGCGGCGCAGCGACTGGATCTGGTTCTGCCGCTGCTGCCGCGTCTTGGCCGGAGCGGTGCGGTCGGCGCGGTTGAGCTTCTCGAGATCGCTGAGCTCGCGCCGCATCTGCGCGTACTCCGGGAAGTCGCCCCGATCGCACGCCATCGCCTTCGTGTAGCCGGCGAGCGACTCCTCGGCGTCCTTGACCTGACGTGCCAGCCCGACGACGGATCTGTCCGCCTGGAACTGCGCGAACGAGGACTCGAGGATCTCCCGCGCCCGCGGCCGGCCGAACTGGTCGATGAGGTTGACGGCCATGTTGTACGTGGGCCGGAAGCTGGAGTTCAGCGGATAGGTGCGCCGCGACGCGAGGGCGGCGACCGCCTGCGGATCCAGGCCCTCGGTCCACTGGATGACGGCGTGCCCCTCGACGTCGATGCCGCGGCGTCCCGCACGGCCGGTGAGCTGCGTGTACTCGCCGGCGGTGATCGCGACGCGCGCCTCGCCGTTGAACTTCTCGAGCTTCTCGAGCACGACGGTGCGGGCCGGCATGTTGATCCCGAGCGCCAGCGTCTCGGTGGCGAAGACGGCCTTGACGAGCTTGCGCTGGAAGAGCTCCTCGACGATCTCCTTGAACGCCGGGAGCAGTCCCGCGTGATGCGCGGCGACCCCGCGCTCGAGGTTCTCCCGCCACTCCCAGAATCCCAGGACGGCCAGGTCCTCGTCCTGCATCGTCCGCGTGCGCTCGTCCACGATCTGGCGGATCTCGTCGCGCTCCTCGCGGCTGGTCAGCCGCACGCCGGAGCGACGCACCTGCTGGACCGCGCCGTCGCACCCCGCCCGGCTGAAGATGAAGAAGATCGCCGGCAGGAGATTCGCCCGGCCGAGCAGCTCGACGACGTCGGGCCGGTCGATGCGCTCGATGCGCTGGACGTTGGCGGAGCGGACGGGCCGGCGTCCCCCCTTGTGCGGTCGGCGGTGCCCGGCCTCGTAGCCGCCGGAGGAGCGGAACTCCTGCACGCGGCGGTTGTTGTCGAAGTTCGACCCCTTGACGGAGCGGATCCGCATGAGCTCCTGGTTGACCTGCGCGGTCGCGATTCCGGCGCGGTCGTCGAACAGCGGCAGCAGGTCGCCGCGGACGAGGACGTGCTGCTCGAGCGGCACCGGCCGCGTCTCGGACACGATCACCTCCGTGTCGCCGCGCACCGTGTCGAGCCAGTCGCCGAACTCCTCCGCGTTGGACACGGTCGCCGACAGCGACACCAGCCGCACCTGCGGCGGCAGGTGGATGATGACCTCCTCCCACACCGCGCCGCGGAAGCGGTCGGCGAGGTAGTGGACCTCATCCATCACGACGTAGCGCAGACCCCGCAGCGCCGGCGAGTCGGCGTAGAGCATGTTGCGCAGCACCTCGGTGGTCATCACGACGATGCGCGCCGACCCGTTGATGTTCGTGTCGCCGGTGAGCAGTCCCACCTCGCTCTCGCCGTACACGTCCTGCAGCTCGCGGAACTTCTGGTTGGACAGTGCCTTCATGGGCGTCGTGTAGAACGCCTTCTCCCCCGGCTCCTGCATGGCCAGGTGCACCGCGAACTCGCCGACGATCGTCTTGCCGGCCCCGGTGGGGGCGGCGACCAGCACGCTGCGTCCCGCTTCGAGCGCGTGACAGCCGGCGATCTGGAACGGATCGAGGTCGAACCGCTGCGCATCGGCGAACGCGGTCGTCAGCGGATGGGAGCGCGCCGCCTCGGCGCGGGCGAATCGCCCGGCGGGATCGGTCACTGCAGCCCGTCCAGCACCGCGCGCTTGGCGCGTCGCCTGTCGAAGAGCATCGAGAGCCCGGCCGCGGCGAAGAACAGCACGATGAGGATGCCGGCCAGCAGGAGCATGCTGACGACGTCTGCGGCGGGCGTGGCGAGACCGGCGAAGACGACGGCGACGATCACCGCGACCCGCCAGCCCTTGATGATCGCGCGTCCCGTCATGACGCCCGCGAGGTTCAGTGCGACAAGGAAGACCGGAACGACGAAGGAGACTCCCACGACCAGCAGGAGCTTGAAGACGAAGTCGTAGTAGTACTTGCTGTCGAACCAGTTCGCAGCGCCCTCGGGGGTGAAGGTGGCCATGATCTCCACGATGTGGGGCATCACCCACCAGCCCACGTACACGCCCGCGAAGAAGAGCGGGATGGCGGCCGACACGAACCCGACCGTGTAGCGGATCTCCTTGCGCGTAAGACCCGGCATCAGGAACGCCCACGCCTGCCAGATCCACACCGGCGCAGACAGGAGGAAGCCCACCGCGAACGCGATGCGCAGGCGCATGTCGAAGGGGCCCGTGACGGTCTGGTACATCAGACCGACCTTGTCCTCCATCCCGCGCTGCTCGGCGACCATGCGGATCGGCTCGGTCATCGCCCAGATGATGAAGTCGGTCAGGAAGAACGCCACGATCCCCGCCACCACGAGGGCGACGAGGGCGATGATGAAGCGTCGGCGGAGCTCGGTGAGATGCGCGGCGAGAGACATGCGCCGGTCACGGCGCGGCGCATCTTCGGCGGCGGCGGCGCGCTGGACCGTGGCCACGTGCGGTTACGGCTTGGGTGCGTCCGCGCTGCCCGTGCCTGCGGCCGGGTCGGCCGGGGCCGGCGTGGTCGCCTCCCCGGCGGGGAGGTCGGCGGCAGTGGACGTGGTGGTCGCGTCGTCGGCCTTCATGGCCTTCATCTCGCCGCGGAAGATCCGAGCGGACTGACCCATGCTCTTGGCCAGCGCGGGAAGCTTGGCGGCGCCGAACAGCAGCAGGATGACGATGAGCAGGATCCACAGGTGCGGACCAGCGAACAGGTTGGACATGGCATCCCCTCGTCAGAGCTTGTGGGAAAGTCTAACCCGCCGCGCCTGCGGGGACGCTCACCGGTACTGGTCGAGTCCCGCCTCCGCCCAGGCGGCGACCGCGCGCCGGGCACCCTCGGGACCCTCGACCTCGACGTCGCCGGCGTGACGGGCCGCGACGCGCTTGAGGCTGCGTTCGTCGGCGACCCGGATCTGCGCGGTCCGCACGTCTCCCGTGCCCGTGACGGTGGAGCGGTCCAGGTAATCGGCCAGCAGCGGGATCACGGCGGCGCGGATGCGGAGATCGGCGACGGCATCCGTCTCGCTCGGCTCGAACAGGTCCGGGACGTGCTCGCCGCCGTGGGTGATCGGGATGTCGGTGGGACGCACGTCGGACACGCGGTCGAGGTGGAAGGTGCGCATCGCCTGCCGGAGATGGCACCAGCCTTGCAGGTACCACTGGCCCGACGCGATGTGCACCTTGACGGGGTCGACGGTGCGGGTGGTCACGGGGGCGTCGGGCGCCTTGTAGGTGAACGAGACGGCGACGCCGTCTCGCAGGGCGGCGGCGACGGCGACCCGCACGTCGTCGACCGCTTCGGGAGCCACGATCACCTCGGCGGGCACGCCCGACGCGCCGCGGGCGAGCTTGGCGAGGAGACCCTGCACGAGCCCGCTGTCGCCGACACCCGGGAGGGTCGCCGCCAGCTGGAGGCCCGCCAGCAGCGCCGCCGCCTCGCGGGCGGTCAGCCGCGGCGTCCGCTCGAGTCCGACCGTGTTGGTGATCGAGATCACCCCGTGCTCGTCGAGGAGGTCCCAGTCGATGTCGAAGAGGTCGTTCGCCATCTGCCAGAACCCGCCGTCGCCGGGCAGGCCGATGACGGTGAGCTTCTCGACCATCCCGCGCATCTGCGCCTCGGACACGTCGAACTCGTCCGCGGCCTCGGCCAGCGACACTTCGCCCTTGCCGATCAGATAGGGCACGAGCTGCAGGATCAGCGCGGCGCGATCGGTGGCGAGCAGTGGCTTGTCGCTCATCGCAGGCCCCCGTCCGTGTGGGTGGCCAGCGTGCGCTCGAGGCGTCGGATGACCTCGTCGCGCAGGTCGCCGGGCTCGACGACGCGCACCTCCGGACCGTATGAGGCCAGCTCGTCGGCGAAGACGTGGACGTCGACGTAGGGCACCCGGATGCCCTGCTCGGCTACGCTGGCGCGTCGGCTCAGCCGCAGGGCCGCCTCGGTGCCCGGCGCTACCTCGAGCAGCGCCTGCTGCCGCGCCGCGACGGCGTGCAGGCCGCTCAGCGCCTTCTCCCCCGCACCGTCGCGCAGCGACGGGTCGAACGCGCGCTTGGTCACCTGGACGGGCGAGGCCACGCGCGAGAGCAGGAAGGTGCGCTCGGCGTTCTGATCGCGGTCGAAGCCGTAGACGTGCCAGCGTCCCTCGTACTCGAGCAGCGCCAGCGGTCGGACGCGTCGACGCCCGGGGGTGACGTCGCCGGCCTTCAGATAGTCGAACTCCACTTCGCGGGCCTGCTCGATCGCGCGCTGGAGCGGCGCGAAGGCGGGCTCGCGGAGATTGATCCGCGGCGAGTAGCCGATGATGGGCGCGTCGACCTCGTTGCCGAGGGCGCGGATCTTGCGCAGTCCGCTGCGCGCCTGCGCGGACATGGAGCTCTCGCTCCACACCCCGCCGGCGAGGTTGAGCACGGCCAGCTCCGCCGGGGTGAAGTCGATGTCGACGGGAAGCTCGTACTCGCTCGTGGGGATGCGGTAGCGCGCCTCGCGCAGGTCGTCGGGATCGGCGAAGTCGCCGATGGTCTCGATCGGGACGCCGAGACCGCGCAGGTTCTCCTTGTCGCGCTCGAACATCTTCTCGAGCGCGTCCTTGCCCGCTCCGGCCTCGCTCTGCTCGCGATAGCCCGACACCGAGGTGAGGATCGTGTCCTTCGTCAGCCCCTGGTCTGTCGCCAGGAGCGCCACGACGAGGTTGACGAGCCGCTCCTCGGGAGCGATGCGCGTCGATTCGGTGGCCACGCGACTCATCCTAGGACGGCCGCGGCCCTGGCCGGCGTCGCCTACTCCGTCGGGGCGGGCGCGTCGATGCCGAGGACGTCGATCACGAACACCAGCGTGGAGTCGCCGGGGATCGAGCCGGTGCCCTCGCTGCCGTAGCCGAGGTCCGGCGGGATCACGACGAGCAGCTGCGACCCGACGGTGGCGCCCTCGAGAGCCTGCGCGAAGCCCGGGACCACGCCGTCGAGCGTGACGGCCGCCGAGGCGCCGTTCTCCCAGGTCGAGTCGAACACCTCGCGATCTGCCCAGGTCACGCCCGTGTAGTGGATGCGGATGCTGTCGTCGGCGGTCACCGCGGGACCCTCGCCGCGCTTGAGCACCTCGACGGCCAGCTCGGTCGGCGGCGCCGCGTCGGGCACGATGATGCCGGGCGCGCCTGAGGGCGCGAGGACGACCGACGGCATGCCGGGGCGGTCGTTGTACTGCGGGACGCCGTCGGCCGCGGGGAGGTAGACCTTCTGGAGGTCGAGCACGACCGCCAGCGACTGGCCCTCGGTGAGGCCCATGCTGCTCGCCGCCTCCTCCGAGACCTGGTCGAACGGGATCGCCCCGACGACGCGGGAGCCTTCGGTGGCACAGCGCATCATGTCCGCGAGGCCTGCGTAGTGCTCGACCCAGCCGGACAGCGGGCGGACGTCGGTGCCGGACGAGATCAGGGTCTCCCCCGATGCGCCGTTGGCGATCGCCACCGAGAACACGACGTCCTGGGCGTCGGAGGTGACGGCGGGGCCGTCGCCCACGGTGACGTCCTCGAACGAGGTCTCCTCGACGAAGACGGGATCCTTCAGGGTGAGGGCGGGCGAGCCCGCGGCGCCCGAGACGCCGATGAGGTCGAGCGCCGGGGACGACGCATCGGGACGCTCGCAGGTGGCGGGGGCCGCCGCCGACGAACAGCCCACGAGGGCCAGGGCGGTCAGGCCGAGGACGGCGAGAGAGGCAGGGATCCGGCGCAGCACCGGATCAGTCTACGGCGTCGCCGGCGTCGCCCTCGGACGCGCGGCGGGCGCCGTCGACGGCGCGCTGCGCCTCGCGGACCCGCTTGCGCAGGTTTTTGTCCGTGATCTGGCGGTCGCCGACGGCGCCCGGGGTCCACGCCTCCACGTCGGCGTCGGCGTAGCTCGGCTTCTTCAGCGCGCGCTTGCGCACGTCGGGCGGCACCGCGCCCGGCGCGAGCCGCCGCGCGGTGATGAGGAAGCCGGTGTGGGCGACCATGCGGTGATCGGGCCGCACGGCGAGACCCTCGACATGCCAGCCGCGCACCATGGTCTCGGTGGCCTCCGGCTCGGTGAACAGCCCGGTGCCCCGCAGGTACTCCGCCACGCGGCTGAGCTGGGTCGCCGTCGCGATGTAGCACAGCACGACGCCCCCGGGGGTGAGCGCCTCGGCGACCGCGTCGATGCACTCCCACGGGGCCAGCATGTCGAGGATCACCCGATCCACCGTCCCCGCCGCCACGGCCGTGGGCAGCTCCTCGACGAGGTCGCCGACGACGACGCGCCAGGTGTCGGGGTAATGGCCGAGGAAGGTCTCCACGTTGGCCTCGGCCACCTGGGAGAACTCCTCGCGCCGCTCGAAGGAGACGAGGCTCCCCTCGGACCCGATGGCGCGGAGCAGCCAGAGCGACAGCGCGCCGGAGCCGACGCCGGCCTCCACCACGGTCGCGCCGGGGAAGATGTCGGCCGCCGCGAGGATCTGCGCGGCGTCCTTCGGGTAGACGATGGCCGCGCCGCGCGGCATCGACATGACGAAGTCGCGCAGGAGCGGGCGGAGGGCGAGGTACTCGTGACCGCCGCTGTTGACGACGACGGAGCCGTCCGGCTGCCCCGCCACGTCCTGGTGCTTGAGGACGCCGTGATGGGTGTGGAGCTCGCCGCCCTCGCGCAGGGTCACCGTGTGGAGGCGCCCCTTCGGTCCGGTCAGCTGCACGCGGTCCCCGTAGCGGAACGGTCCGCTCGGTCGCAGGTCGGTGTTCACGCGGGGGTCTCCTGGCGGTGGGCGGCGTGGAAGGCCGAGAGATCGGCGGCGGTGCGCCCCTCCAGCGTGGCCCACAGCTCGTGGGCGCCGACCCCGACGAGCGAGACGACGTTCGGGACGCCGATCGACGCGATCCCCGCGGCCAGCGCGGACCGCAGCCCGTTCGGCGAGTCCTCGATCGCGACGACGTCCTCGGGACGCACGCCGAGCGCCTCGCACGCCTGCAGGTAGGGGTCGGGGAACGGCTTCGGGCGGTCGACGTCGTCGCCGGCGACGACCAGGTCGAAGGCGTCGAACTCGATCAGCTCGACGATCTCGACGGCCATCCTGCGCATCGACATCGTGACCAGCGCCGTCGGGACCCCTGCGGCGCGCAGGCTCTGCAGCAGCTCCTTGGCCCCCGGACGGAAGGGGACGCCCTCGGCGCGCAGCTGGGTCATCACCTCGGCGGTGAGGTAGTCGATGATCTCCGCGACAGGCATCCGGACTCCGGCGTCCTGCAGGATGCGACCCGCGTCCTCCAGGCCCATGCCCACCATCTGCAGCGACTGCTCGTGGGTCCACGTCCCGCCGAACCGCTCGACGAGCGGCGCTTCGGCCGCGATCCAGTAGGGCTCGGTGTCGACGAGGGTGCCGTCCATGTCCCAGAGGACGGCGGCGGGGAGGGCGGAGCTCATCGTTCCATCGTATCGAGGGCCCGTGGGCATCGAAGGCCCGTCGGCTCCAGGGCCGTCGCATCCAGGCCCGTCGTATCCAGGGCCGTCGTATCGAGCGCCGTCGTATCGAGGGCCGTCGTATCGAGGCCCTGGGGGCGCGCCGTCCCCGTGTCGGCCGCGCGGGCGTATCGTGGGGGGACGCCTCACGGACGGAAGGAGCGGGGTGGACGGTCTGGGTCAACGCGTTCTCGTCATCGCCTTCGACGGGTGGAACGATGCGGGCGAGGCGGCCTCCGCGGCCGTCGCGCACCTGCGGGCCACCAGCGAGTACGAGTCGGTCTACGCGGTCGATCCGGAGCTCTACTTCGACTACCAGTACACGCGCCCGCACGTGCGCCTGGCCGCCGACGGGTCACGGGAGCTCGTCTGGCCCGACGCCACGCTCTGGCGCCCCCCGTACGGCGCCGAGGGCCCCCGGCTGTGGCTCCTGACCGGCGTCGAGCCCGCCCGCGCGTGGCAGGCGTTCGCCGCCGAGCTCGTCGACGCGGCTCTCAGCGAAGACATCACCGGCATCGTCGCCCTGGGATCGATGATGTCCGACGTCCCCCACACCCGGCCGATCTCCGTCTTCTCGGGGAGCGACAACGAGCAGCTGCGCACCACCCTCTCGCTGGAGCGTCCCACCTACGAGGGTCCCGTCGGGATCCTGAGCGTCCTGAGCGCGGCCGCCGAAGAGGCGGGGATCCCCACGGTGGCGCTGTGGGCGAGCGTCCCCCACTACGTCGCCGGGCACACGCCGTCGCCGAAGGCGACGCTGGCCCTCCTCGACCGGCTCGCCGACCTGTCGGGGGCTGCGCTGGACCGCGGCCAGCTGCCCGCCGAGGCGCTGGCCTGGGAGGCATCCATCGACGCGGCGGCGGCCGACGACGAGGAGATGACCGAGTACATCCACCAGCTGGAGGCCACGCGCGACACGTGGGACTCCCCCGAGGCCTCCGGGGACGCCATCGCGCAGGAGTTCGAGAAGTACCTCCGGCGCGGCGGCGAAGGGCCCCACAAGCCCGGCCGCGACGACCCGCGGCGCTGACGCCGCTCGGGGTCGCGGGCAGACCTGCGCTCGCCGCAGGCGGGCGGGCTCGCCGGGCCTGCGGACTCAGTACGCCTGCATCACTCCGGTGGCCAGCAGGATCAGGAGCACCACACCGAGCGCGAGCCGGTACAGCACGAACGGCAGGAAGCTGCCGCGGCTGAGGTAGCGCATGAGGAAGGCGATGACGGCGAGGCCGACGCCGAACGCGACCACGGTCGCCACGCCGGTCTCGAGCATCGTGAACACCTGGGCACCCGGCTCGCGGATGGCGTGGTACAGCTCGTAGAGTCCGCTGCCGAACACCGCCGGGACGGCGAGCAGGAACGCCACCTCGGCCGCCGCGGGCCGGGTGTAGCCGAGCGCGAGCCCCATCGTGGTCGTCGCGCCCGAGCGCGAGACGCCCGGGATGAGGGCGAGCGCCTGCGCGAGACCCAGCGACAGGCCGTGCGGGTAGGTCAGGTCCTTCTCGGTGCGGGTGCGGGAGCCGAGCGCGTCGGCGGCGCCGAGGAGCAGGCCGAAGACGATGAGGACGATCGCCACCAGCCAGAGGTTGCGGAAGGTGTCGCGGATGACGTCCTGGAAGAGGAAGCCGAGCACGCCGATCGGCAGGGTGCCGATGATCACGATCCAGCCCATGCGCGCGTCCGGGTCGTTGCGGGGCACGCGCCCGGTCAGCGAGCGGAACCACTGCGCGATGATCCGCATGATGCGGCTCCAGAAGTACACGAGGACGGCCAGCTCGGTGCCGATCTGGGTGATCGCCGTGAAGGTGGCGCCCGGGTCCTGGGCGGCCGGCAGGATCTCGCCGACGATCCGCAGATGCGCGCTCGAGGAGATCGGCAGGAACTCGGTCAGCCCCTGGACGATGCCGAGGATGATCGCGTCGAAGAAGGAGCCCATGGAAGCCTCTCAGTAGGTGCGGATCAGATCGGTGAGCACGCGCTGGCCGAACGTCAGCGCATCCAGCGGAACGCGCTCGTCCACCCCGTGGAACATACCGGTGAAGTCGAGGTCCCGCGGCAGGCGCAGCGGAGCGAATCCGTAACCGGCGATGCCGAGCTCCGCGAGCGCCTTGTTGTCCGTGCCGCCGCCCATCAGGTACGGGATGACGGGGACGCCGGGGTCGTGGGACTCCAGGGCGCCGACCATCGCCTCCACCAGCGGACCGGCGAAGGGCGTCTCCAGACCGATGTCGCGGTGCGAGACGTCGACGACGATGTCGTCGCCCACGATGCGCTGGATCTCGGCGAGCACCTCGTCTTCGCGCCCGGGCAGGGTCCGCACGTCGATCGTCGCGACAGCCGCATCGGGGATGACGTTGTGCTTGTATCCCGCCGTCAGCCCCGTCGGGTTCGTGGTGGTCCGCAGGGTCGAGCGCAGGAAGCCCGCGGCGGGTCCGGTCCGGTCCGCCACCGCATCCGGGTCGGATGCGTCGGCTCCGCAGAGGGCGGCGAGCCCCGCGACCGTCTGCCGGGTGGTGTCGGTGAGGGCGACCGGCCAGGACGTGCGGCCGAGGGCGGCGACCGCCTCGGCGAGGCGCGTCACGGCGTTGTCGGGGTGGAACCGGCTTCCGTGGCCGGCGACGCCCCGCGCGCGCAGTCGCAGCCACACCAGGGCCTTCTCCCCCACCTGCAGCAGGTAGGCGCGCCGGTCGCCGACGGGGATGGAGTAGCCGCCCACCTCGCTGATCGCCTCCGTCGCACCGGCGAACCAGTCGGGCCGGTCGCGCACGACGAGCTGAGAGCCCTCGACGCCGCCGTTCTCCTCGTCGGCGAAGAAGGTGAGGATGAGGTCGCGCGCCGGCTGCTCGCCGGCGCGCAGCAGGCTCCCCACCGACGCCAGGATCATCGCGTCCATGTCCTTCATGTCGACCGCACCCCGGCCCCACAGCATGCCGTCGCGGATCTCGCCGCCGAACGGGTCGACGCTCCAGTCCTCGGCGACGGCGGGCACCACGTCCAGGTGCCCGTGGAGGACGAGAGCAGGCTTGTCGCGGTCGCGTCCGGGGATGCGGACCGAGAGATTCGTGCGTCGCGGGACCGGCTCGTAGTACTCGGGCGCCAGGCCGAGGGACTCGAGGTAGGACCCGACGTACTCGGCGGCCTCGCGCTCGCCCGCCGAACGGCCCTCGCCCCAGTTGGTCGTGTCGATCCGGATCAGGTCGCGCGCGAGGCGCACGACCTCGGGCAGTTCGTCGGGCTCGGACATGCGCTCCACGCTACCGGAGCGGGCCGCGCCGCCCCGCCATCCCCGGGAATGCGAAAAGGGCCCCGATCGGGACCCTTTTCGTTCTGTGCGCGAGGGGGGACTTGAACCCCCACGCCCTATACGGGCACTAGCACCTCAAGCTAGCGCGTCTACCTATTCCGCCACCCGCGCATGGGTGTGTGGTTGTCACCAACCGAGGATCGAGCCTAGCACGTTCCGTGCGCGGCTCCGAACCGGCCTCAGGCGACGGACACCCCGAACAGCAGGCCGAGGAGGTAGGTGATCGCCGCCGCGCCGAACCCGATCGCGAGCTGCCGGAGCCCGCGCCGCAGCGGCGGCGCCCCCGACAGCAGTCCGACGGTCGCCCCGGTCGCCAGCAGCGCCACGCCGACCATCGCCAGGGCCAGGGCCACGGCGGGAAGACCCGAGAGTCCGAACAGCCAGGGCAGGACGGGGATGATGGCGCCCGAGGCGAAGAACAGGAAGCTCGAGCCCGCCGCTCCGAGCGCGCTGCCGACCACCTCGTGGTCGCCGCCGCGCTCGTGCACGCGGACAGCCGTGCCGGTGTCGGCGCCCTGGGCCGCGGTGACGATCTCTCGCGCGTGCGCCATGGCCTCCTCTTCGTCCATGCCGCGCGTCCGGTAGACGAGCGCGAGCTCGTTCGCATCGATGTCCAGCTCCGCCAGGACGTCGTCGGCGTGGTCGTTCGGCTCGGTCGCATCGAGCAGCTCGCGCTGCGAGCGCACCGAGACGTACTCCCCCGCCCCCATCGAGAGCGCCCCCGCGAGGAGGCCGGCGATCCCGCTGAACAGGACGAACTGCGGGGCCACGCCGGTCGCGCCGATGCCCATGACGAGCGCGAGGTTGGAGACGAGCCCGTCGTTGGCGCCGAAGACGGCGGCGCGGAACGTGCCCGACAGGCGGCGGCGCCCCCGCGCGGCGAGCCCGCGGACGACTTCGCCGTGGATCTTCTCGTCGGCGGCCATCCGCGAGGTCGCGAACGGCTCGGAGTCGTACGGCGACCGCGCCTCCGCGTTCTGGGCCAGCGCGAGCACGAAGATCGAGCCGAACCGGCGCGCCATCCAGCCGAGGATCCTCGAGCCGGCACTCGGCGACGGCAGCCGCGCCGGCTCCCCGCCGAGCAGTTCGAGCCAGTGCGCCTCGTGGCGCCCCTCGGCGTCGGCGAGCGCGAGCAGGATGAGCCGCTCCTCGCCCTCGCGCCGCTCGGCGAGCTCCCGGTAGACCCGGGCCTCGCTGCGCTCGTCCACGAGGTACTGGGCCCAGCGGCGCCGGTCGCGGGAGGTCGGCTCGGCGGGGGTCGGTCCGGATGGCGGGGTCGTGCTCACCCGTTCACGGTAATCGGCGCGCGGGGGCCGGATCCGCCGTTTTGCGGCATTGCCAGCATTTCGGGGATCCGAACCGGACGCGGGTGACGCGGTGCGCCCTCAGGCCCGGACGCGTCGCCGCATCACGTCGATCCGCGCCTGCAGCTGCGCCACGGTCGCGCGAGCGACCTCGGGGCCCCCGCACACGCGACGCAGTTCGGCGTGCACGGCGCCGTGCGGCTCCCCGCTCTGTCGCGCATACAGGCCGACCAGGCTGTTGAGCAGCTGGCGCTGCTCCCGCAGCGTGCGATGCAGCGGCGCGGGCAGGTCGTCGGCGGGCGCTCCCGGTGCGGCGACATCCGCCGACTTCTCGCGCAGGCGTCGGTGACGGGACTGACGCGCCTGGCGCTGCATGAGCAGCTCGTGGACGTGCTCGGGTTCGAGGAGTCCCGGCAGTCCCAGGAACTCCTCCTCCTCCGGCGTGCCCGGGACGGCGAGCTGACCGAACTCCTTGCCGTCGTAGAGCACGCGGTCGAAGTGGGCGACCGAGCCCAGCGCCTGGTACGTGAACTCCTCGGTCAGCGCGTCGGAGGCCTTGTCCTCCCGCTCGGCGGACTCGAGGAGGTCGTCGTCGAGTCCGTCCTCGCCGTCGCTCTCGCGGTCGAGGGCGTGGTCGCGCTCGCGCTCCAGCTCCCCGGCGAGCCCGAGCAGCTGCGGGACGTTCGGAAGGAACACGGAGGCCGTCTCGCCGCGGCGGCGAGCGCGCACGAAGCGCCCGATGGCCTGGGCGAAGAACAGCGGCGTCGACGCGCTCGTGGCGTACACCCCGACCGCCAGGCGCGGGACGTCCACGCCCTCGGACACCATGCGCACCGCCACCATCCACCGCGACGTCGACTGGGCGAACGTCTCGATGCGCCCCGAGGCGGCCTTGTCGTCGGAGAGCACGACGGTCGGCGGCTCACCGGTGATCTCGCGCAGGATCGCCGCGTACGCGCGGGCCGCGGTCTGGTCGGTCGCGATGACGAGACCGCCCGCGTCGGGCACGTCCTGGCGCACCTCGCTCAGGCGGCGGTCGGCGGACTGCAGCACCGCCGGGATCCAGTCGCCTTCCGGGTCGAGGGCCGTCCGCCACGCCTGAGCGGTGATGTCCTTCGTGTTGTCCTGGCCGAGGTGGGCCTCGAGCTCGTCGCCCGCGCGCGTGCGCCACCGCATCTTGCCCGCGTAGACGAGGAAGAGCACCGGGCGGACGACGCCGTCGGCGAGTGCGCGCCCGTAGCCGTAGTTGTAGTCGGTCTTCGAGAGCCGGATCCCCTTGGCATTCGGGTGGTACTCGACGAACGGGATGGGTGCCGTGTCGCTTCGGAAGGGCGTTCCCGACAGGAGGAGACGGCGGGTGGCCCGGCCGTAGGCCTCGCGGAGGGCCTCTCCCCAGCTCAGCGCGTCACCGCCGTGATGGACCTCGTCGAGGATCACGAGCGTGCGCGCGTCCATCACCAGGCGCTGATGGACCGATGCCTTCACTGCCACCTGGGCGTACGTGACTGCGACGCCGTGGTAGTGCCGAGCGGGTGCGTGGTGCCGGTTGCTGAAGCGGGGGTCGAGCCGGATCGAGACCCGGGCGGCGGCGTCGGCCCACTGCGTCTTGAGGTGCTCGGTGGGCGCGACCACCACGATCCGGTCCACGACGCCCCGGCGCAGGAGCTCGGAGGCCAGCCGGAGTGCGAAGGTCGTCTTGCCGGCGCCGGGCGTGGCGGCGGCGAGGAAGTCCCGCGGGCCGTTCCCGACGCCGTCGGGGCCGTCCGCGGCGAAGTAGGCCTCCAGCGCCTCTGCCTGCCAGGCGCGGAGGTTCTGCGCCGTTCCCCAGGGGGCGCGCTGCGGGAACGACGGCGACAGATGCTCGGCGGCGAAGCTGCCGAAATGCGTCTGCTCGTCCCCTGTCACGAGTGACCACCCTAGACGCTCGCGAGCGGGAGTAGCCTCGAAGCGACCCCCAGGACGGCACTCGCTGCCGAGGAAGAGACATGCGCAGAAACGAACCCTCGTCCGACGACCACCGCACTCCGTATGTGCCGAATGAGATCGCGCACCCCTGGCGGCGGATGGTCTCCATCGGAGACTCGTTCACCGAGGGCATCGGCGACCCGATCCCGGGGCCCGACGGCGGCCATCGCGGCTGGGCTGACCGCGTCGCGGAGGTCCTCGGCTCGCAGGTGGACGACTTCGCCTACGCGAACCTCGCGGTGCGGGGGAAGCTCATCGGTCAGATCGTCGCCGACCAGGTCGAGCCGGCGGTGGCGCTCTCCCCCGACCTCGTCACCTTCTCCGCGGGCGGCAACGACGTCATCCGCCCCGGCGGCGACCCGGACGAGGTGGCCGCGCAGTTCGAGGACGCGGTCGTCCGGCTCTCGTCACAGGGGGCGACGGTCGTCGTCTTCACGGGCATCGACACGAACTTCACGCCGGTGTTCCGCGGGATCCGCGGCCGCGTCGCGATCTACAACGAGAACATCCGTGCCATCGCCGATCGACACGACTGCATCGTCGCCGATCAGTGGGCTCTCAAGGAGGTGCAGGACATGCGCTTCTTCGACGATGACCGTCTGCACTACAACACGCTGGGTCACCATGAGGTGGCCCGGATGGTGCTTCGCGCACTGAACGTGCCCAACGACCTGCAGCCGATGCAGCCCGATCCGCTCCCCACGATCACCTGGCGCGCCGCGCGCGGCAACGACATCGTCTGGGCACGCCAGTACCTCGTCCCCTGGGTGCTGCGCCGTCTCCGGCACCAGTCCTCGGGCGACCACATCGCGGCCAAGCGTCCCGACGCCCTCCCCATCGAGACGGTGGCGCCCGCACGCGATCGCAACGCCTCACCGGGCTCGCCGGCGTAGCGGACGTCAGACGGCGTCGCCCCCAGCGGGGCGGAGAGCCCACAGCGCGACCGCGGTCGCGGCGGCGACGTTCAGCGAGTCCACTCCGCCCGCCATCGGGATCGTGACCACGGTGTCGGCGGCGGCCAGTGCGCGCCTCGACAATCCGTCGCCCTCGGTGCCCAGGAGCAGGGCCACGCGCTCGGGGCGGTCCGCGACGAACGCGTCGAGCGGGACCGCGTCGTCGGCGAGGGCGAGGGCGGCCACGTGGAGTCCGGCGTCGTGCAGCACCGCTCCCGCCTCGGGCCACGCGGGAAGGCGCGTCCACGGCACCTGGAACACGGTGCCCATGCTCACCCGCACGCTGCGGCGGTAGAGCGGATCGGCGCACCTGGGGGTCACGAGCACCGCATCGGCGCCGAGTCCCGCCGCCGCGCGGAACGCGGCACCCACATTGGTGTGGTCGACGATGTCCTCGAGGACGAGCACCGTGCGCGCCCCGGCCACGACCTCCACCACCGCAGGGAGGGCCGGCCGGTGCATCGCCGCGAGGACCCCGCGGTGGACCGCGTACCCGGTGAGCGCCTCGGCGACGGTGCCGGACACGACGTACACCGGCACGTCGCCGGCGCCCGACGAGGAGAGCAGCGCGTCCGCCTCGTCGAGCCACTTCTCCTGGACGAGCACCGAGCGGGGCCGGTGACCTGCTGCGAGCGCGCGGGCGAGCACCTTCGCCGACTCCGCGATGTACAGCCCTCCGGCCGGCTCGAGCACCCGCCGCAGGGCGATGTCCGTCAGGTCGCGGTAGTCGGCCAGCCGCGGATCGGCGGCGTCGTCGATCCGGGCGATGTCCATCCCTCCACTGTCGCACGCCGCCGCGCTCCCGTCCGCCTCGTCCCCCGTCCGCCTCGTCCCTGTCCGCCTCGCCCCCTGTCCGCCTCGACGGAGGCCCGGCGAGGCGCGTGCCGTAACATGCCCGAAAACCTGCGGGCGTAGTGTCGAGGTGACGCGACGAGAGGGGGGCGACGATGGTGAGCGTGCTCGACCTCGATCACGGCACGGCCGCCGCGCTCGGCCGCGCCGTGGACGCGCTCGCGGGGCGGCGCATCGCCGTCCTCACCGGCGCCGGCGTCTCGACCGACTCCGGGATCCCCGACTACCGCGGCAAGGGCGCGCCGACCCGCACCCCCATGACCGTGCAGCAGTTCCTCTCGAGCGAGGACGCACGCCGTCGGTACTGGGTGGGAAGCCATCTCGGCTGGCGCACGTTCGCCGCGTCGGCGCCCAACGGCGGCCACGAGGCCATCGCCGCGCTGGAACGCGCCGGCGTCGCCACCGGCGTCGTCACGCAGAACGTCGACGGCCTGCACGTGCGCGCGGGGAGCCGCCGGGTGGTGGAGCTCCACGGGACGATGCGCCGCGTGTTCTGCACCCATTGCGGTCAGGTGTTCGATCGTCGTGATCTCGCCGTGCGCGTGGAGGCCGACAACCCCTGGATCACCGTGCCGGAGAGCGTGAGGCTGGGCCCGGACGGAGACGTGCTCCCCGAGTCCAGCGACGGCTTCGTGATCCCCGCGTGCAGCGTCTGCGGCGGCATGCTCAAGCCCGATGTGGTGTTCTTCGGGGAGTTCGTGCCGGTGGAGAAGTTCAACGAGGCCGAGCAGCTCGTCCGCACCAGCGACGCCCTGCTCGTGGCGGGTTCGTCTCTGGTGGTCAACTCGGGCGTGCGGCTGGTCGAGCGCGCCCGCCGCCGCAAGCTGCCGGTCGTGATCGTCAACCGCGGCCACACGCGCGCCGACGCGAAGGCGACCGTGAAGATCGATGCCGGCACCACCGAGGTCCTGCAGGTGCTCAGCACGGCCCTCACCGCGCTGAGGTGAGGCCGCCGTGCGCCGCCGGCCCCGCGGCCGCCGACGGCGCCTGCGACGCGGTTAGGCTCGGAGGGTGACCACCCTGACCCTCGTCCGCCACGGCGAGACCGACTGGAACCTCCGCCGCCTCATCCAGGGTTCCACCGACATCCCCCTGAACGACACCGGCCGGCGGCAGGCCCGCGACGCGGCCGACCTGCTGCGCGAGCGACTGGCCGGGGACGCGCCCTTCGTCGTCGCATCGAGCGATCTGTCCCGGGCCCGCGAGACCGCGGCGATCATCGCCGAGGGGCTGGGTGCCGCGGAGCCGCGCGCCTACGCACAGCTGCGGGAGCGCAACTACGGCGACGCCGAGGGGGTCGACATCGGCTCGTTCCGCGAGCGCTGGGGCGACTGGGACCACGCGGTGGTACCGAACGCCGAGGCGTGGGCCGATGTCCGGGTGCGGGCGCTCGCCGGACTGCGCGCCGCGATCCGTGATGCGCGGCGCGCGACGTTCCCCTCCGCGCCCTCGCTCGTCGTCGTCTCCCACGGCGCGCTCATCCGCGAACTCATCCGGCACGCCACGGCAGGCGAGTTCCCCGCCCCGGGCGAGCGCCTCGCGAACGGATCGGCGCACACCTTCCTCGTGGAGCGCGACCGGCTCAGCCTGCTCGACTACGCCGGCATCCGGGGCTGACCCAGGCCGACCGGGGCCGGTCGCCGCACTCAGTCCGCGCGCTGCAGCACCGCGCGCGCGTGCCTCAGCACGGGCTCGTCGACCATGACGCCGTCGTGGCGGAAGACGCCGCGCTCGCCCTGCGACGCCGCCAGCACCCCGCGGGCCCACGCGAGCGTCGCGGCGTCGGGACGGTACGCCTCGCGCACGACCGGCACCTGAGCCGGATGGATGCAGGCGGTGGCGGTGAATCCGCTCGCGGCGGCGTCACGGGCCTCGCGGCGCAGGCCGCGCTCGTCGCCGATGTCGAGGTGGACGGCGTCGATCGCCGCCTTGCCGGCCGCGCCCGCCGCCAGCAGGACGCGCGCCCGCGCGAAGCGGGCCACGTCGCGGTAGCCTCCGCCGCGCTTGCGACTGGAGGTGCCGCCGAGCGAGGCCACGAGATCCTCCGCGCCCCACATCAGCGCGACGACGTTGTCGAGTGCGGCGAGCTTCTCGGCCGCCGCGACGCCCGCGGCCGTCTCGCACAGCGCGATCACGGCGAAGCGGGGATCGAGGCGGCGGATGCGCTTGGGCGACGAGGCCTTCGCGACCATGACGGTCCGGAAGTCGGTCTGCGACAGCGTGGCCATGTCGGCGTCGAAGTCCTCGCTCCCCGGCGGGTTGACGCGCACGACCACACGGTCCGGGTCGAGCTGCGCGTCGATGAGATGTCCGCGAGCGGCGGCCTTGGCATCCGCCGCGACGGCGTCCTCGAGATCGAGGATGACCCCGTCGGCCCGGGCGAGCGCCTTCTCGAACCGCTCCGGGCGATCGGCGGGGCAGAACAGGAGGGCCGGGCCGGGGACGGCGGTCCCTGGCTGCTCGAATCCGGAATGCTGGCTCACGCTGTCACGCTACCCGGATCATGCCACGCCGAGCGCGCGCGCGATCACCAGCAGCTGGACCTCGCTCGTGCCCTCGCCGATCTCGAGGATCTTGGAGTCGCGGTAGTGCCTGCCGACCGGGTACTCGTTCATGAAGCCGTTGCCCCCGAAGATCTGGGTCGCCTCCCGAGCGTTGTCCATCGCGGCGTCGCTGGCGGTGAGCTTCGCGATCGCGGCCTCGGCCTTGAACGGCTGCCCGGCGTCGCGCAGGCGCGCGGCGTGCTGCCAGGCCAGGCGCGACACGTGAACGCGCTGCTGCATCCGCGCGAGAGTGAACTGCACGCTCTGGCGCGACGCGAGCGGCTCGCCGAACACGGTGCGCTGTCGCGCATAGTCGACCGCTGCCTCCAGACACCCCTCGGCGGCCCCGGTCGACAGGGCCGCGATGGCGATGCGGCCCTCGTCGAGGATGTGGAGGAAGTTGGCGAACCCTCGACCCTGCTCCCCCAGCAGGTTCCCGGCCGGGACCCGGACGCCCGAGAACGAGAGGGGGTGGGTGTCCGAGGCGTGCCAGCCCACCTTGTCGTACGCAGGGCCGACGGTGAAGCCCGGCGTGTCCGACGGGACCATGATCGTCGAGATCTCCTTGCGACCGTCGCGCTCCCCCGTCACGGCCGTGACGGTGACGAACCGCGTCAGGGGCGTTCCCGAGTTCGTGATGAACTGCTTCGCGCCGTCGATCACCCACTCCTCGCCCTCGCGCCTGGCCGTCGTGCGGGTGGCGCCGGCGTCCGAGCCCGCCTCCGGCTCGGTGAGCCCGAACGCGGCGAGGCCCTCGCCGCTGAGCAGCTGCGGGAGCAGCTCGTGCTTCTGCTCCTCGGTGCCGAAGCGGAAGACGGGCATGGCGCCGAGGCTCACCGCGGCCTCGAGCGTGATCGCGATCGACTGGTCGACGCGCGCGAGCGCCTCGATGGCCAGGCACAGGGCGAAGTAGTCGCCTCCCTGCCCGCCGTACTCCTCGGGGAACGGAAGGCCGAACAGGCCCATCTCCCCCATCTGCGCGATCACGTCCCAGGACAGCGTCTTCGTGCGGTCCGCCTCGTAGGACGTGGGCGCGACGACCTCGTCGGCGAACTGGCGGACGAGCGCGGAGAGCTCGCGCTCCTCCTCGGTCAGATCCAACCGGGCGGTGCTGAGGGCCATGTCATCTCCATCGACGTCACGATCGCGTCACGGCCGTTGTCCGCACGGAGCGCGACCGGTTAGGTTTCACTAACTGACACCATCAGGTTAGCGAGGAGTAACTGAGATGGCAACGGGTGTGACCGAACGTGATCGCGCCAAGGCCGACCGGCACCGTTCTCTGCTGCATGCTGCGGCGCGACTGTTCGCCGAGCGAGGCTTCGCGGGCGTCAGCCTGGAGGAGCTCGGCGCTGCCGTCGGTGTGAGCGGACCCGCCGTCTACCGGCATTTCGCCAACAAGCAGGCGCTCCTCGCGGAGATCCTCGTGGGCGTGAGCGAGCGACTGCTCGTCGGCGGGCGTGCCGTGACGGACGACGCGGCAGGCCCCGAGCACCGCCTCGCCGCGCTCGTGGACTTCCACGTCGACTTCGCCCTGGCCGAATCCGACGTGATCCGGGTGCAGGACCGCGACCTCGCAAGCCTGACCCCGCTGGACAGGGAGACGGTCCGCGCGCTCCAGCGCGACTACGTGGAGGTCTGGACGGCGGCACTCGCCCCGCGCCATCCGCAGCGCAGCCACGACGAGCTCCGCGTCCGCGCCCATGCCGCGCTCGGCCTGATCAACTCGACGCCGCACACCGTGCGGACCGCGCGCGGGACGACCGACACCGAAGGTCTTCACGGCATCCTGCGGGGCATGGCCCTCGCCGCCCTGTCGGACTAGCGGCAAGGACCATGCCTTCGGCCGCTCAGCGCAGCAGCATCGCCCGGCCCGGCTCGCGCAGGATGTCGGCGACATCGCGGAGGAAGAGCGATCCCTGCTCGCCGTCCGCGAGTCGGTGGTCGAACGACAGGCTGAGCGTCATGACATCGCGCAGCGCGATCTCGCCCTCGTGCTCCCACGGCTGGCGACGGACCGTGCCGATTCCCAGGATCCCCGCCTCGCCGGGGTTGAGGATCGGCGTTCCCGCGTCGACGCCGAAGACGCCGAAGTTCGTGATCGAGAACGTTCCGCCGCTGAGCTGATCGAGGCCCGACCGGCCGTCGCGGGCGACGCGGGCGAGGTCGGCCAGCGCGTCCGAGAGCGCGACGAGATCGAGGGCGTCGGCGTCCTTGATGTTCGGGACCACCAGCCCGCGCTCGGTGGCCGCCGCGATGCCGAGGTTGACGTAGCCGAACTGGACGATCTCGCCCGCCTGCTCGTCCCACCGCGAGTTCAGCGCCGGGTGGCGCGACAGTGCGAGGCAGACCGCCTTCGCGACGACGGCCAGCACGCCGATGCGGTGGCCCTCCAGCCTCCGGTCGGCGCGAAGGGCCTCGATCAGCCGCATCGTGGCGGTCACGTCCACGGTCAGGAACGTCGTCACGTGCGGCGCGGTGAAGGCGCTCCGCACCATCGCGGCGGCAGTCGCCTTGCGGACCCCGCGGATGGGGATCCGCGTCTCGCGGGCCGCCGCGGAGGGCGGTGCGGCCGAGGCGACGGGATCCGCCGCCGACGCCGGCGTGGCCGCGTCGGACGCGCCTGGCGCGCCGGGCGCGCCGGCTGCCGCGCGGAGAGCGTGGGCCTCCACGTCGGCGCGGGTGATCACACCGTGCGATCCCGAAGCGGGCACGAGGGCAAGATCGATCCCGAGGTCCTTCGCGAGCTTGCGCACGGGCGGTGTCGAACGCGGCCGCTCCTGTCGCACCTGCTCCGGCTCGCTCGGCACCACCGCGTCGTGCGGGGCGGCGGCCAGCACCGCGGTGTCCGGGCCCGCAGCGGGGCGCCCTCCCCGGGTGCGACGCTGCGGGCGAGCCGATGTCCGAGGCGCAGCCCCGTATCCCACGAGGTTCGGCGTCTGCACGTCGTCATCGGCTCCCGCCGCCGTCGACGGGCCGGCGCCCGCCTCGACGCCGGACCCGGGCGCGCCGGAGTCGTCCGCGCCGGGGACCTCGAAGGAGATGAGCAGCTCGCCGACCGCGACGACGTCGCCCGCGGCGTGGCTCACGTCGCGGACGACGCCGGCGTACGGAGAGGGCAGGTCGACGATGGCCTTGGCCGTCTCCACCTCGGCGATCGTCTGATTCAGCTCGACGGTGTCTCCGGGTGCGACATGCCAGTGGACGATCTCCGCCTCGGGGAGCCCCTCCCCGAGGTCGGGCAGACGGAACTCGGCGATCACGGCGCCACCTCCGGGAAGCTGTTCGGACGGTCGAGCACGCGGTCGACGGCATCGAGGATCCGATCGAGATCCGGCAGGTGGTGCTTCTCGAGCTTCGCCGGCGGATACGGGATGTCGTGCCCGGTGACACGCAGGGGCGGCGCCTCGAGGTGGTGGAAGCACTGCTCGGTGATGCTCGCGATGAGCTCCGCCGCCATCCCCGCCTCGCCGGGCGCCTCATGGGTGATGACCACGCGACCCGTCTTGCGGACGGACGCGGTGACCGTGCGGTAGTCGACCGGCGAGAGCGAGCGCAGGTCGATGACCTCGATCGAGACGCCCTCGTCCTCGGCCGCCGTCGCCGCATCCATCGCGGTGGCGACCTGCGCGCCGTACGTCAGCAGCGTCACGTCCGTCCCCTGTCGCACCACACGGGCGAGTCCCATGGGAGCCGCGTCGGCGATGTGCGCGTCCAGGTCCACGTCGCCCTTGGCGTGGTAGAGACGCTTGGGCTCGAAGAAGACGACGGGATCGTCGCTGGCGATCGCCTGCCGCAGCATCGTGTAGGCGTCCTGCGGATTGGACACCGCGACCACCCGCAGCCCGGCGGTGTGGACGAAGTACGCCTCGGGCGACTCGGAGTGGTGCTCCGCGGCGCCGACTCCGCCGGCCCACGGGATGCGGATGGTGATCGGCATCCGCACCCGGCCGCGCGTGCGGTAGTGGAGCTTCGCGACCTGACACACGATCTGGTCGAAGGCCGGGTAGACGAAGCCGTCGAACTGGATCTCGACCACCGGACGGAACCCGCGCAGGGCGAGACCCACAGCCGTGCCCACGATCCCGGACTCCGCCAGCGGAGTGTCGATCACGCGCGCCGGCCCGAACTCGTCGAGCAGTCCGTCGGTGATCCGGAAGACGCCGCCGAGCTTGCCGATGTCCTCGCCCATCACGAGCACCCGCTCATCGTCCGCCATGGCGCGCCGGAGGCCCGCTCCGAGCGCCTTGCCCATGGTCAGCGAGGCCTTCCCCGTCGTGATGCTCGTCATCGTGCACCTCCGTCGTCGTCCCCGAAGCCGTCGAGATAGGCCGAGAACCGGCGGCGCTGTTCGTCGAGTCCGCTGTGGGGCTCCGCATAGACGTGATCGAGCACCGACAGGGGCGGCGCCGAGACCGCGTCGATCGCGGCGGAGCGCATCTGCGTCGTGTACGACAGCGCGTCGGCGTCGACATCGGCGCGGAAGGCGTCGTCGAACGCGTCCTCGGCGCGCAGCAGCGCCTCGAGACGGGCCAGCGGATCCTTCGCCCGCCAGCGGTCGACCTCGTCGTTCGACCGGTACCGCGACGGATCGTCGGAGGTCGTGTGCGGTCCCATGCGGTACGTCACGGCCTCGAGGAAGACCGGTCCCCCGCCGCTGCGGGCGTGGTCGAGGGCCCAGCGCATGGCCGCGGTGCAGGCGATCGCATCGTTGCCGTCGACGCGCATGCTGGGGATCCCGAATCCGGGTGCGCGTCCGGCGATCGGGTGCGCCGCCTGGACGGTCACCGGCTCGGAGATCGCCCAGTGGTTGTTGGAGCAGACGAAGACGACCGGGGCGGAGAACGAGGCCGCGAACACCATGGCCTCGTTGACGTCGCCCTGGCTGGTCGCACCGTCGCCGAAGTACGCGACGGCCACCTGGTCGGCGCCGTCGCGCTGGATGCCCATGGCGTACCCCACCGCGTGGAGGGTCTGCGCGCCGATGATGATCTGCGGGGGCGCGACGCGGAGCTCGGCCGGGTCGTAGGTCGAAGCCACCTCGCCGCGCCAGGAGAGGACGAGGTCGGCCGGAGCCGCGCCGCGGACGAGCAGCACGCCGTGCTCGCGATAGCTCGGGAACAGGAAGTCGTCCGCGCGGCAGGCTCGAGCGCTCGCGACCTGGATCGCCTCCTGGCCCTGCGCGGGCGCCCACAGGCCGAGCTGGCCCTGTCGCTGCAGCGCGACGCCCTCGGCGTCGACGCGACGGGCGAGCGTCATGTCGCGGTAGAGCCCTCGCAGCGCGTCGAGGTCGAGGTCGTCGGCCCACTCGTCCAGGCGCGGATCGCGGCGCCGCTCGCCCGCCGGCGTGAGCAGCTGCACGGGTTCGTCGAGATCCGAGCGGTGCTCGGCATCGGTTGTCGGGGTGTACGTCATCGTCGTCCCTTCTGCGGGTGGCGGCGCGCTCTTGTGGAGAGCACCGTCGAAGCACAGTCTCCGGCCTCGTCGCCGGTGACCCGAGGCTACGTCGCTGGCGCACCTAGCTCAAGCAATGGCGAACGCGTTGAGCATGTTGCGCAGTATGACCGCGATCGTCCTGCTATCGTTTCGCACTATGGGTTCTCTCGATCACGTCGATCTCGAGCTGCTCGATGCGCTCGCCGACGATCACCGCGCGACGGTCGTCGCCCTCGCCGAGCGGCTCGGCCTGTCCCGCAACACCGTGCAGGCGCGCATGGCGAAGCTCGAGCGCTCCGGCGTGTTCGGCTCCTTCGAGCGCGCGATGGCGCCCGAGGCGCTCGGCTATCCGATCGAGGCGATGATCAGCATCGTCGTGCGGCAGGCGGACCTCCCGCGCATCACGGAGGAGCTGGCACGGATCCCCGAAGTCCTGCAGGCGCACGGGCTGAGCGGCCAGGTCGACCTGCTGGCGCGCGTCGCCGCGCGCGATACGCAGCACCTGTTCGGCATCGACGCCCGCATCCTGTCGATCGACGGCGTCGAGCGCACGGAGACCTCGCTCGTGATGGGCGAGGTCATCGGGTACCGGGTGCGACCCCTCCTGGAAGCGGCTCGACGGGAGCAGTGACCTCCGGCGGGGCGTCGGCGTCGAGACGGACGAGCACCACCCCGGCCAGGATCAGCCCCCCGCCGAGGAACTGGATCGGCGCCGGCGTCTCGGCCAGCAGCAGCCAGGCGAACATGAGCGCGAAGAGGACCTCGGACAGACCCACGAAGGACGCCAGCCGGGATCCGGTGCGCGGCACCGCCATGACGCCGAGCGCGTAGCCGACCGTGGTCCCTACGGCTCCGACCCACAGCAGCGGGAGCCAGCCCGGGACCTCGACACCGCGGAATGCGACCGTGATGTCGGGGGCCGAGAAGGGCAGGACGCCGATCGCCGCGAGCACGGCGGTGAACACCGCGCCGACGAGCAGGCCGCCCGAGGCGAGGGCGAGGGGCGGAAGGTCGTCGCCGGTGCGCTCCGACATGACGAAGTACACGCAGACGCACAGCGCGGCGCCCAGCGCCAGCAGTGTGCCGAGAAGATCGAACCGCGCCCCCGAGATGTCCACGACGAGCACGAGCCCCGCGATCGCGACGGCCGAGCCGGCCACCACGAGACGCGAGGGCGCGCGGCGGGTGCGCAGCCAGACGAAGGCCACCAGGAACACCGGGGCGAGGTACTGGATGAGCAGGGCGACGGCGACGGGCATCCGCTGCATCGCGGAGAAGAAGAGCAGCTGACACCCCGCGACCGGGATGAGGCCGAAGGCCAGGAGCGCGAGGCCGTGGCGGCGCAGGAAGCCGCGTTCGCGCAGCACCGCGCGCACCAGCGCAGGCGACAGGACGAGGGCGGCGAGACCCATGCGCACGATGAGAGCCGCCGACAGCGACCAGCCCGCCTCCAGCAACGGCTTGACGAGCGGTCCGCTGGACGAGAACGCGAGCGCGGACACGACGGCCATGGTGACGCCCACGGTGCGGCGGCGCGCGGCTCCGGGCTCGGCGGTCCGGGTGGGGATCGCCACGACGGCGAGCGGAGCGGTCTGGGTCACGGGAATCCTGCCTGTCATGAGTGACCGTTGTTTACACTGGTGACAGTAGCGCTCATCTTCGTCAGGAGTCAACATGGTCTTCATTCGTGACACGGAACTGTCGCTGCGTGCCGCCGTCGCGCTCGTGAACACCCTCCCCGACACGGATTCGGAGGGTGTCGACCGCCTCACCTCGCAGGACGACATGGCGGCCTACCTCACGGAGTTCCCGTTCACCGGCGCGATGATGCGCGACGAGAAGGAGCTCACCGCGGTGCGCGGCATCCGCGGTCCGCTGCGCGCGCTCTGGGACGTCGACCGCGACGGCGCCGTCCCCCTCGTCAACGCGATGCTCCGCGACGGGCGCGCGATGCCGCAGCTCGTCATCCACGACGCGTACGACTGGCACATCCACGCGACGGAGGAGACGGCGCCTCTGGCGACGCGCATCCTCGTGGAGGCGGCGATGGCGTTCGTCGAGGTGATCCGTGCCGACCAGTGGGATCGCGTGCGCATCTGCGACGCGGACGACTGCCGTTCCGTGTACGTGGATTATTCGAAGAACGGCTCGAAGCGCTACTGCGACACCGGCAACTGCGGCAACCGCATGAATGTCAACGCGTACCGGCGTCGGAGGGCGCGAGAAAGCGCGTGACCGCCGATGCCGCCTGCTGCGGCGTCTCGTAGTGGATCAGGTGTCCGACTCCGGCGATCTCGACCAGCTCAGCCTGCGGGAACAGCTCGCGCAGGTGACGCTGCGCGGCGATCGGTGTGATGTCGTCGCGGTCGGCGGCGATCAGCAGCGTGGGCTGGTCGATCGCCGGAGCGTAGCGGCGCACGTCGTGGGAGACCGAGGCCACGAACGCGTCGCGGAGCACGTCGCGATCGGCGAACCCGGAGAAGTAGTCGTCGTGCTGCCCGTGGATGAAGGCGCGCAGCCGGCGATCCCGGGTCTTGGCCATGGAGACGCTCATGATGCGCACGATCAGGCGGCTGCGCAGCACGGCCTCCCCGAGGACGCGCGGAAGCTTGGCTCCGGCCCAGTAGTAGAGGACCGCCAGGCGGGTGAGGATGCCGCGCGGCCCCTCGAGCGCCGGCGCACCGATCGGGTTGACGAGGATCAGCCGCTCGGTGGGGAGTCCGCCGGCGACGGCAGCCGCCGAGACGATCGACCCGAAGGAGTGGCCGAGCACGATCGCCTCCGGAGCCGCGGCCGCCGCGAATTCCCGGAGCCAATCGGCGTAGGTCTGGAGGGTGTGCGTGCGTCCCGGCAGGGGCGCGGTCTCGCCGAACCCGGGAAGGTCCGGGGAGATGACCCGGATGCCGTCGAGGAAGGCGACGACCGGCTCGAGGCCGTGGTGGTCGCCGCGGAAGCCGTGCACGGCGAGGATGGTGGTCGCGGCGTCCGCGGGCCCGTAGACCCAGTAGGCCGTGCGCCCGCCGAGGACCTCCACCTCGTGGCGCTCGACGGGGATCCGCCCGAGGCGATCGGCATAGGGGTTCTGAACGGCCACCCGTCGAGTCTACGAGCCGAGCGTGGCGCTGCCACGCGATGTCGGCGCGTCCCCCTAGCGTCGTTGGCATGGACGCGTGGTACCCCGAGCCGCTCCCCTTGTGGGATGACGACGACTTCGGGCTGAGCACGCGAGCGGCGACGCCCGCCGCGGCGCCGGCTCTTCCGGCATGGGCGCGATCGGTGGGCGTGTTCGACCTGGAGACGACCGGCGTCGATGTGCGGGCAGACCGCGTCGTCACCGCGCACGTCGGCGTCCTCGACCACACCGGCACGCTCGTCCGCGCCCGGACGTGGCTGGCGGACCCCGGCGTCGAGATCCCCGCGGGAGCGACGGCCGTCCACGGGATCACCACAGCCCACGCCCGCGCGCACGGCCGCCCTGCCCGCGAGGTGGTCGCCGAGGTCGTCGCCGAGCTCCGCGCCCTGTTCGATGCCGGGATCCCCGTCGTCGCCTACAACGCGCCGTACGACTTCTCCCTCCTCAAGCACGATGCGCTCCGGCACGGCGTCGCTCCGATCGCCGACCCGTCGCCGGTGATCGATCCGCTCGTGCTCGACAAGGCGATGGATCGCTACCGCAAGGGCAAGCGCACCCTGGAGGTGGTCGCTGCGCACTACCAGGTGGTCCTCGAGGGGGCGCATGACGCCTCCGCCGATGCGATCGCCGCGGGTCGCGTCGCGCAGGCGCTGGCGGGACGATTCCGCCTTCCGGAGGCCGTTGAGGAGCTCCACACCCAGCAGATCGGCTGGGCGCGGTCGCAGGCGGAGAGCCTCACCGAGTACTTCATCCGCGTCGGCCGTCTCGATCCCGCCGACGCGCTCGACGGCAGCTGGCCGATCCGCTGAGCATCAGCGGTCGCGCAGCAGGATGAACTGCCCGGTGTAGGGATTGCCGGCGAAGACGACGCGCGTCGACGGCACATCCGTGACGTCGATCAGACCTTCGGCGCCGGGGACGTCGCTCTCGACATGGAAGAACTCCACCTCTTCCCGGATGCCCTGCGCGCGTGCGGCGTCGCTGTCCGCGCAGATCGGCACGGCACCACCTGCGTCGAGGACGACCACGACACAGGTGGTGCCGTCAGCGGTCCCCCACCACAGGGAGAGGTCCTCGACCGCGCCCCAGAAGGTGACGTCGTCGTCCCACTCCTGGAACTCCGTGACCTGCGCGCGCTGCTGTTCGCGGAGCTCGACGTCGACATCGTCCGCCATCGCGAGCGCCGTCGGCGTCACCGCGGCAGGTGCCTCGCCGAACGCGGACGCCGCCAGGAAGCCTCCGACCGCGGCCACCGGGATGAGCGCGGCGGCCACTACGAAGAGGAGCTTCGCCGTCCCGGACACTGCAGCGCCAGACTCCGGCGCCATGAGCGGTGCCGCCTGAACGGAGTCGGGTCCCGCGTGGCTCGTGTGCGCCTCGTCGACGGGAACCGGTGGCGCCACCGATGTCGCGGCGGCTCCGCCGGGCGAGGCGACGGACTCCACCCGACGTGGTCCCCCGAGGGCCGAGGACCGGCTGCGCTCCTCCAGCGCGCGCAGCCGCCCCGCCTCGGCATCGCTCAGTCCCTCGGCTCCGGAGCCGTAGGCACGCTCACGCAGCGCGGCGAGCTCGTCCTTGTCGACGTCGTCCATGCCGACAGCCTGACACGAGGCCGCGGGCCCCCGCGATCAGAACGGCGGTGGTGGTGCGGGATCGGAGTCCACGGCGAAGACCAGGGTGCGTGCCGGTTGGTCGGGGTACTCGCGGCCGGTCGGGCTGGTCCAGTGGAGCACTCCGTCGGGTGTCTGTCTCACCCGCCACGCGGAGTGATGCTTCAGGGTGTGGTGCCGTCGGCAGAGGTGCGCGAGGTTCGTCGGCTCGGTGGGTCCGTCGTGTTCCCGCGCGGTGGTGTGGTCGATGTCGCACCGGCTCGTCGACATCCGGCAGCCCGGGAACCGACAGTGCTCGTCACGCACCCGCAACGTCCGCTTCAGCTGATCCGACGGCCGGTACCGGTCGACCGCCAGCACGCTCCCGGTGACCGGATGGGTGAGCACCCGATCCCACCCCGACGCGGTGCCCGCCAGCCGCAGCGCGGTCGCGGTGTCGATCGGGGCGCGCCCCACGATCTCGGCCGGGGTACTGTCGTCGCCGAGCACCGCCATCACCGGCACCGTGACCTGCACGTGCGCGACGATCGCCTCCCCCGCAGGCCAGGACGCGTTCGAGATCTCCGGGGTCGCATGCCCGGTCAGCAGCAGGTCCGCGAACGCGTCCGCCCGCACCTCACCGATGCGACGGCAGTCCGTGACCGCGGGCTCGGGTACTAGCGTGTCACCCCCGACATCCGTGTCGATCACGGTGCGCGCGTCGATGTCGGCGCGAGCGATCCGGTCGAGCCGGTCGCGGATCCCGTGGGCCAGGTGCGCCGGCAGGGTGGCGATCAGCTCCGCCATCCCGTCCTCAAGGTCCCGCACCCACACGTCACGCGCCGAGGCCGCCTCCGCGTGCCGGACCGCCAACGGCACCGGATGCAGTCGCGCCGCCAGCATGCGCACCGCCGGCCGCAACCGCCCCGGTGTCTCCCGCCGGGCCACCTCGACCGCCGCCGCCTCGAACTCGGCCCGCACCTCGTCGTCTACGATCGGCGCACCTGCCTCCATGATCTCCCGCATGTGTCCGGCGGAGATGTCCCCCGCCCCCAGCGCCGCGAACGTGCCGGGAAACCCGCTGACGAGCAGCGCGGCGTCCGACATCCGCCGTTGCACCGTGCGATCTGTCACCTGTAACGCGACACCGATCTGCGCCGCCAACGACCGCAACGGGATGTCCCGCGCGGTCGACGGCCCAGCCCCGCCCACCTGCGCCTGCGCCAGATCCACCGCGGCTGCCAGCAACGCCGCCTCCTCTGCATGGAGTTCCGCACGACGGCGGCGCGTGTCGGCGAGCGCGCACAGCAGCGACTCCACCTGGTCGGCGTGGCCGTCGGGAGCGATCGTCGCTGCGTGCGTCATACCCCCAGTCTTCCCTCGACCTCCGACATCCGCGCCAAAAATGTCCCGGTCAGCGCGAATTCCTGTGGACAACTCGCCGCACCGCCGGTTGGGGAGGAGATCCTGCTCGAACCCACACGACCCGAACCGCCGGAAAGACGCCGGGAAAGACGAAGGCCCCGCCGGAGCGGGGCCTTCGAGGTGGTCTGCTTACTTGCTGGAGCCACCGAAGTTCTTGAAGCGCTGGTTGAACTTCTCGACGCGGCCGGCCGAGTCCATGATGCGCTGCTTGCCCGTGTAGAACGGGTGCGACGCCGACGAGATCTCGACGTCGATGACGGGGTACGTGACACCGTCGAGCTCGATCGTCTTGTCGCTGGTGACCGTCGAACGGGTCAGGAAGGTGTCGCCGGAGCCCAGGTCGCGGAACACGACGGCCTGGTAGTCGGGGTGGATGTCAGTCTTCATTGGGTTCCTCACAAGTGCCCTGGATTCTGCCAGGGGCGGGTGGAAGTCTGCGGTGCGAGCGCACCAAACGACGATTCTATCATCCTCCCGGCCGTGCCGTTGCCGCGCGGCGGGGGGGTGCGTGTCAGTAGGCGCCGACCGCGGCGCGCGCGGCGTACCGGCCGTCGACCTCGGTGAGCACGATCTCGGCGCCGAAGGTCGCGGTCAGGTTCTCGGAGGTCAGGACCTCGGCGACGGGCCCCGCCGCCACCGCCTGACCGTCGCGCAGCAGGAGCACGTGGGTGAAGCCGACCGGGATCTCCTCGACGTGATGGGTCACCATGACCATCGCCGGCGTCGAGGGAGCCTGCGCGTAGCCGCTCAGCAGAGCGAGCAGCTCCTCTCGCGCACCCAGGTCGAGACTCGCGGTGGGCTCGTCCAGCAGCAGGATCTCGGGATCGGTCATCACGGCCCGGGCGATCTGCACGCGCTTCTGCTCGCCGTCCGACAACGTGCCGAACGTGCGCTCGGCGAGATGATCGAGGCGCCAGTTGGCGAGCACGCGCCGGGCACGCCGCTCGTCGATCGCCTCGTACGACTCGTTCCAGCGGCCGAGGACCGAGAACGCGGCGGTGAGGACGACGTCGAGGACGGTCTCCTCCGGGGGCACGCGCTTGGCCATCGCGGAGGACGCGAAGCCGATGCGGGGGCGCAGCTCGAAGACGTCGGTGCGCCCCAGCTGCTCGTCGAGGATGGTCACCGCGCCCGATGTCGGGTGGATCAGGGTGGACGCCAGCTGGAGGATCGTCGTCTTGCCGGCTCCGTTCGGGCCGAGGATCACCCAGCGCTGGTCGTCGCTGACACTCCAGTCGAGATGATCGATGATGTTGCGGGCGTTGCGGCGGACGACGACGTCAGCGAACTCCAGGACCAGCGGCATGCCCCCAGCCTAACGGCAGGCGGGACTCAGTTCCCGGTCACCTCGCGGTACAGCGCGGTCGTGGCATCCGCGATGGCCTGCCAGCTGAACTCCTCCGCCGCGCGGCGGCGTCCGGCCTCGCCGTAGGCGCGCGCCCGCTCGGGGTCGGACACGACCTCCGTGAGCACCGCCGCCAGGTCCGCGACGAACGTGTCGGGGTCGGTCGGCGTCCCCGTGCCGTCCTGGACCTGATCGATCGGCACGATCCGCCCCGTGACGCCGTCCACGACCACCTCGGGGATCCCTCCGGTGCCGGTGCCGACCACGGCGGCGCCGCATGCCATCGCCTCGAGGTTGACGATGCCGAGCGGCTCGTACACCGAGGGGCAGACGAACGTCGTCGCCGAGGTCAGGATCGCGCAGAGCTGGTCGCGCTGCAGGAACTCGTCGATCCACACCACGCCCGCCCGGTCCTTCTGGAGGTCGCGGACGAGCCCCTCGACCTCGGCGAGGATCTGCGGCGTGTCGGGCGCACCCGCGCACAGCACGATCTGCACGTCCTCGGGGAGCATCGCCGCGGCGCGCAGGAAGTAGGGCAGTCCCTTCTGACGGGTGATCCGGCCGACGAACACCACGGACGGCCGCGCCGGATCGATGCCATAGCGCGCGAGGAGGTCGGGATCCTCCACGGGCCGCCAGGCCTCGACATCGATGCCGTTGTAGATCACCTTCACGCGCTCGGGATCGAGCGACGGGTAGCTGCGGAGGATGTCCTGCCGCATCCCCTCGCTGACGGCGACGATGGCCGCGGCCCCCTCGTATGCCGTCTTCTCGATGTAGGAGGAGACAGCGTATCCCCCGCCGAGCTGCTCGGCCTTCCAGGGGCGCAGGGGCTCCAGCGAGTGGGCCGTGACGACGTGCGGGATGCCGTGGAGCAGGGAGGCAAGGTGCCCGGCGAAGTTCGCGTACCAGGTGTGGCTGTGGACCACGTCCGCCCCGGCGACGTCGCCCACTATCTCCAGGTCGGTGCCCAGCGTCTGGACCGCGGCGTTGGCCGTCGAGAGCTCGGCGGGGACCCCGTAGGCGGTCGTCCCGGCCTCCTCGCGCGGCGCGCCGAACGCGCGCACCTGGACGTCCATGCGCTCGCGCAGCGCCTTGACCAGCTCGGTCACGTGGACCCCGGCTCCGCCGTAGATCTCCGGCGGATACTCCTTCGTGACGATATCGACGCGCATGTGTCGAACGCTAGTACAGACGCGAAGACCGGGCATAGTGTGGAGCCATGCCTGCAGCGCCGAAGGTCTTTGGAATCATCCTCGCCGGTGGCGAGGGAAAGCGGCTCATGCCCCTCACCGTCGACAGAGCCAAGCCTGCTGTGCCCTTCGCGGGCCAGTACCGGCTCATCGATTTCGCGATCTCGAATCTCATCAACTCGGGGTTGCGTCAGATCGTCGTGCTCACGCAGTACAAGTCGCACAGCCTGGACCGGCACGTCTCGCAGACGTGGCGCATGTCCGCTCTGCTGAGCTCCTACGTCACCTCGGTGCCCGCGCAGCAGCGGCTCGGCAAGCGCTGGTTCTCGGGCTCGGCCGACGCCATCCTGCAGTCGCTCAACCTCATCCACGATGAGAAGCCGGACATCGTCATGGTCATCGGCGCCGACCACGTGTACCGGATGGACTTCGAGCAGATGCTCCAGGCCCACATCGAGTCGGGGGCCAAGGCGACCGTCGCCGGCATCCGGCAGCCGATCGGGCTCGCCAACCAGTTCGGCGTCATCGACGTCGACCCCACGGACAACGTCACGATCCGGGACTTCCTCGAGAAGCCGCAGAGCCCCACGGGCCTCTCGGACAACCCCGGCGAGGTGCTGGCGTCGATGGGCAACTACATCTTCGACGCGCAGGCGCTCATCGAGGCCGTCGAGGCCGACGGCGAGCTGCCGACGTCGAACCACGACATGGGCGGCGACATCATCCCCTACTTCGTGGGCCGCGGCGAGGCCGCCGTCTACGACTTCAAGCGCAACGACGTGCCCGGATCAACCGGCCGCGACCGCGACTACTGGCGCGACGTGGGAACGATCGACTCGTTCTTCGACGCCCACATGGACCTCATCTCGACGCTGCCGATCTTCAACCTGTACAACACGGACTGGCCGATCCACTCGCAGTCGCTGAACTCGCCGCCGGCGAAGTTCGTGCGCGACGGGGTGGGCCGCATCGGCAACGCGATCGACTCGATCGTGTCGCTCGGCTCGGTGCTCTCGGGCACGCACCTGGAGCGCAGCGTCGTAGGCCCGTGGACCCTGTCGGGCGGCGGTTCGACGATCACCGACTCCGTGCTGTTCGACCACGTGAACGTCGGCCCGGGGGCCCGGGTGCACCGCGCGATCCTCGACAAGAACGTGATCCTCGACGCCGGCGCGACCGTCGGCGTCGATCGCGAACGCGATCTCGCCCGCGGCTACACGGTCACCGACAGTGGGATCACCGTCGTCGGCAAGAACGTGCACGTCACGGCCTGACCGGGACGGCGCGTCCCGCACCGGACGGCGTGCCCGGTCGGGGTCGATAGATTGGGAGCGTGCCTGACGCCCGCTTCCTCGTCGTGTTCGACGCCGACTCCACGCTGATCCGCAACGAGGTCATCGAGCTCATCGCCGACGAGGCGGGGCGCGGTGCCGAGGTGGCGGCGGCGACGGAGGCGGCGATGCGCGGCGAGGTGGACTTCGCCACGAGCCTCCGTTCTCGCGTCCAGGCGCTGCGCGGCGTCCCCGTCACGGCGTTCTCGCGGGTCCTCGCACGGATCGAGCCGACACCGGGCGTGCGCGAGCTGATCGAGGCGATCCACGCGCGCGGGGGCATCGCCGCCGTCGTCTCCGGAGGGTTCCACGAGATCCTCGACACCGTCGCCCCGGAGCTCGGCGCCGACGTCTGGCGGGCGAACCGGCTGGCGGTGGCGGACGGGAGCCTCACGGGCGTCGTGGACGGCCCGATCGTCGACGCCGCCGGCAAGGCGGCCGCCCTGCGGGAGTGGGCGACGGCGTACGGCGTGCCCGACGGGCGGACGATCGCCATCGGCGACGGCGCCAACGACCTGCACATGATGGCCGATGCGGCACTGGGACTCGCGTTCAACGCCAAGCCCGCGGTCCGGGCGCGGGCCGACCTCGTCATCGGGCGCGTGGACCTCCGGGACGTGATCCCGCTCCTGCCGAGGTGATCGGATCCGCGGCCGATGCCATCGGGCGCGGGACCGGCGCGTCGCGCGTCAGTGACCCATCCCGAGACCGCCGTCGACGGGGATGACCGCTCCCGAGATGTAGGCCGCGTCGTCGGATGCCAGCCACGCCACGACACCCGCGACCTCGTCCGCCGTCGCGAAGCGGCCGGCGGGGATGTTGCGCTTGTACTCGGCCTGGGTGTCCTCGGGCAGCTCGGCCGTCATGTCGGTCTCGATGAAGCCGGGCGCCACGACGTTCGCGGTGATGCCGCGTCCGCCGAGCTCGCGGGTGAGCGAGCGCGCGAAGCCGACGAGCGCGCTCTTGGACGACGAGTAGTTGATCTGGCCCGCCGAGCCGTACAGGCCGACGACGCTCGAGATGAGGATGACGCGTCCCCACTTGGCGCGCAGCAATCCCTTGGCCGCGCGCTTGACGACGCGGAACGTACCCCCGAGGTTGGTCGCCACCACCGAGTCGAAGTCGTCCTCGGTCATCCGCAGCAGCAGGGTGTCCTTGGTGATGCCCGCATTGGCCACGACGACCTCGACGGGACCGAGCTCCTTCTCGACCTGAGCGAACGCCGCGTCGACCTGCGCGGCGTCGGTCACGTCCGCGCGCACGGTGAGCGTGCCCTCCGGCCCCTCCCCGGAGCGGGCCGTCACGGCGACGCGATAGCCGGCAGCGACGAAGCGCTCCGCGATGGCGCGGCCGATGCCGCGGTTCCCGCCGGTGACGAGGACGACTCGATCGGTGGACATGACAGCTCCCGGGGTCGGTGATGGATCGGGCCCCAGCCTAGTCGGCCGCCCTCCCCGCCCGGACTCGACCGCGCGGCGCAGACCGATAGCCTGGAGCCGACCCCGAGGAGGACACGTGAGCGATCCCACCCAGTCCGACGACCCGACCGCCGACGCCGCACCCACCCCGCCGCCGGCGACCCCTCCCGCCGCGTCCCCGCTGCCGCCGTACGCGGCGCCCCAGCCCCCGGCGGCTCATCCGGGTGCGGCGGCGCCCGGTTATCAGGCCCCGGGATATCCCGCCCCGGCCTACCCCCCGCCGCCCGCGTACGGCGCCGGCGCTCAGCCGCCCGCCACGGGATATCCGGCCGGCGCGTATGCGCCGCCCGCGGGCTACGCCGCACCGTACGGCTACGCCGGACCGCGCACGAACCCCCTGGCGATCACGTCGATGGTCTCGTCGATCGTCGGCTTCGCTCTGGCGTGGACGTGGGTGCTCGCGCTCGGCGTGATCGTCGGCGTCATCACCGGTCACATCGCCCTGAGCCAGATCGCCCGGACCCACGAGAAGGGCCGCGGCATGGCGCTCGCCGGCGTCATCGTGGGGTGGGTCGGCATCGGCATCGGCCTGCTCATCGCCGTGGTGATCGGCCTGTTCATCACGACAAGCCCCTCGAGCTTCGCGCTGGGCGCCTGAAAGGCCTCGGAGCGGCGTAGCCTGGGAGGACCGTGAACACCTCGGACCTGCCATGAAGCACCGCGCACCGCAGTCGGCCACGTCGTTGCGCCGCGCGCCGCACGATGACGCCCACGCCCGCATGACGAAGTACTTCATCATGATGAGCGTCCGCGTGGTGTGCTTCGTGCTGATGGTGGTCATCACGCCCTACGGGTGGCACACCGGGGTCTTCGCCGTCGGGGCGGTGCTGCTGCCGTATCTGGCGGTCGTGGTCGCCAACGTGAGCTCGGACGGCGATGAGCCAGACGCGGTGGCTCCCGAGCGCGAGCTGACGGCCGGCCCGGCGACGCCGCCGGCGGACCCCGCGCCGACGGTGATCCGGATCACCGAGTCCGACCCGAAGCCGCCGGCCGCCTCGTGAACGAGCGCATCTGCTCCCGCGCCGGATGCCGCGCGGAAGCCCTGTGGCAGGTCGTCTGGCGCAACCCGCGCATCCACGCGAGCGATCGCCGCAAGGTGTGGGCGGCCTGCGACGAGCACGTCGGCTACCTCCGCGACTATCTCGCCGCACGCGACTTCCCCGTGCAGGTCGTCGCCTTCGATGCGGAGCCGACGTCGTGAGGCGCGCGCCATGAGGGCGGGCGCGCGCTGGGCGGGCTACATCGGGTTCGCCGTCGTCTTCGCGATCGCGTGCGGCTTCCTCGCCAACTGGCAGTTCACGCGCAGCGCCGAGCGCGACGAGCAGCTGGAGCTCATCGCGACCAACTACGACGCCGACCCTGTCCCCCTCGACGAGCTCGTCCCGCAGGGCGCGTCGTTCGACCCTGCCGACGAGTGGCATCCGGTCACCCTCACCGGCGAGTACCTCTCCGACCAGCAGCTGCTCGCACGGAATCGTCCCCACGGCGGCACGAGCGCGTTCGAGGTGCTGGTCCCGTTCCGCCTGATCGACGGCCGCGTGATCATCGTCGACCGGGGCTGGGTCCCGCCGGGCGAGAGCAGCCCGGAGCCCGACGCGGTGCCGCTGCCGCCCGAGGGCGAGGCGACCGTCGTCGTGCGCCTGAAGCCGGGAGAGCCGCTCCCCCGCTCGGGACGCTCGGCGCCCGACGGCCAGGTGCCCACCATCCATCTGCCGCTGATCGCCGACACGATCGCCTCGGGCGCGGCCGCGCTCACCGACGTCTACGGCCTGATGGTGAGCGAGGACCCCACCCCGGCGACGGCCCCGCAGGCGCTCGCGTCGCCGTCGGCGGACCCCGGCCCCCACCTCTCCTACGCGATCCAGTGGATCCTGTTCGCCGTCATGGGGTTCGTGTTCATCTGGTACATGATCCGCACGGAGCGGCGCCACCGGCGCGAGGATGCCGCCGAGGCGGACGGCGTCGTCGCCGCGCCCCGCGACAGGCGTCGCCGCGACCGCGACATGGAGGAGGAGGACGCCCTCCTCGACGCCGGAGCGATCAGGCGAGGGTGATCAGGTCGATGTAGTCCCGACCCCAGATGTCCTCGACGCCGTCGGGCAGGATGAGCACCCGCTCCGGGTTCAGCGCCTGCACGGCGCCCTCGTCGTGGGACACGAGGACGACGGCGCCCTCGTAGTGGGCCAGCGCGCCGAGGATCTCCTCGCGCGACGCCGGGTCGAGGTTGTTCGTGGGCTCGTCCAGCAGCAGCATGTTCGCGCTCGAGACGACGAGCGTGGCCAGCGACAGCCTCGTCTTCTCGCCGCCCGAGAGCACCCCGGCGGGCTTGAGGACGTCGTCGCCGGTGAACAGGAACGACCCGAGGACCTTGCGCGCCTCGGTGGCATTGATGTCGGGTGCCGCGGACATCATGTTCTCGAGCACGGAGCGGTCCACGTCGAGGTTCTCGTGCTCCTGCGCGTAGTAGCCGATCTTCAGGCCGTGACCGGGCTCGATCGTGCCGGTGTCGGCGGCGTCCACGCCCGCGAGGATCCGCAGGAGCGTCGTCTTGCCCGCACCGTTCAGCCCGAGCACGACCACCTTCGAACCCCGGTCGATCGCCAGATCGACGTCGGTGAAGATCTCCAGCGAGCCGTACGACTTCGAGAGGTTCTTCGCCATGAGCGGCGTCTTGCCGCAGGGCGCGGGCTTGGGGAAGCGGAGCTTGGCGACGCGGTCGTCCTGGCGCGCCTCTTCGAGCCCCGAGAGCATCTTCTCGGCCCGCGCGACCATCTGGTGGGCCGCGGCGGCCTTGGACGCCTTGGCGCCGAACCGGGCCGCCTGCTGCTGGAGCGCCGTCGCCTTCTTCTCGACGTTGGCGCGCTCCTTCTTGCGGCGCTCCTCGTCGGCCACCCGCTGACGCAGGTAGTTCTTCCAGTTCATGTTGTAGACGTCGATGACCTGGCGCATGGCGTCGAGGTAGAACACCCGGTTCACAGTCTCGCCCACGAGCTCGACATCGTGGCTGATCACGATCAGCCCGCCCTTGTAGTTCTTGAGGAACTCGCGCAGCCAGACGACGCTGTCCGCGTCGAGGTGGTTGGTGGGCTCATCGAGGATCATCGTCTGCGCGTCCGAGAAGAGGATGCGGGCGAGCTCGATCCGGCGGCGCTGACCGCCGGAGAGCGTCTTCAGCGGCTGATCGAGGATCCGGTCCGGGAGCGACAGGTTGTGGGCGATGGAGGCCGCCTCGGCCTCGGCGGCATAGCCGCCCAGCGACTCGAACCTCTCGGTGAGGTTGCCGTAGCGGCGCATGGCCTTCGCCGCGACGTCGGGATCGTCCGAGCCCATGAGCTCACCGGCCTCGTGCATGCCCAGGAGCAGGGAGCCGAGGCCGCGCGCGTCGAGGATGCGCGTGCGGGCGAGCATCTCGGGATCGCCCGAGCGCGGGTCCTGCGGCAGGTACCCGAGTTCCCCGGAGCGCTCCACCTTGCCGTCGGCGGGGAGCAGGTCGCCCGCCAGCACCTTCGTCAGCGTGGTCTTCCCGGCGCCGTTGCGACCGACGAGGCCGATCTTGTCGCCGTCCGACACGCGGAACGACACCTCCGACATGAGCGTGCGCGCGCCCACGCGGATCTCGAGGTCGTGCACGGCGAGCACAGCGGACGTCCGTTCGGTCGAAGGTGGAGAGAGGAGGCCGACTGGCCAGCCTCCGAGTCTACCCGGCCCGGCGGCGTAGGGCGGGCGCCCGTCGGCCGCCAAACCGCCCGACGAGGGTGCCAGGGTCGCGACGGACCCTGGCGGACGCATTGTCGGACGGAGTACACAAACACCGGTCGCGCCGCCCATAGGATGAGTCGCGACGCCGGCCCTCGCCGGATCCGACGCCCACGGAGTCCCAAGGAGACCTCATGTCCCTCACTGCATCCGCCCGCCGCCCGGTCCTCAGCGACCTGATCTCCCGACCGGACGACCGTGTCCGTGCCTTCGCCCTCGATGCCGCGCTCGTGCTGACGGGCGTCGCGGTGGTGGCGCTCCTCGCGAAGGTGTCCTTCTTCATCGGACCCGTGCCGATCACCGGGCAGACGCTCGGCGTGATCGTCGTCGGCGCGGCGCTCGGCGCGCGCCGCGGCGCCGCCTCGCTCACCGCCTACCTTCTCGCCGGTCTCGCCGGCGCCCCCGTCTTCGCCGGCGCGACGGCCGGCCCGGCCTACGTGCTGGCACCGTCGTTCGGCTTCGTCCTCGGGTTCATCCCCGCCGCGTTCGTCGCCGGCTGGTTCGCCGAGCGCGCGTGGGACCGCAAGCCCTGGCTGGCCTTCGTCGGCTTCGTGGCCGCCTCCGTCATCCCGTTCCTCATCGGCGTGCCGTACATGGCGCTCATCCTCGCCACCGTGCTCGGACAGACCGTGACCGTCGACGGCGTCCTGGCCGCCGGCGTCTGGCCCTTCATCGTCCCCGGCCTCATCAAGGCGGGATTCGCCGCTCTGCTGGTGCCCGGCGCCTGGCTGGCCGTCCGCGCCGTCGACCGCAGCGCGCGCCGCTGAAACGCCGCTCGACGCGACGCCACGACGGCCCCGGGACACGCTCCCGGGGCAGTCGTGCGTGCGGTGAGGCCGGCGGCGCAGACCTTCAGTCCGCCTGCAGCGGATTGGCGCGGGACCGGCCGGGTAAGTAAAGTAAGCCTGTCCTTACCTGATCCCTCTTGGAGGAACCTGTGCCTCGTTTCCGCACGGCCACGCTCGCGATCGGCGCGACCGCTCTGCTGCTCACCGGCTGCGCCACCATCAGCGCCCCGACCGACACCCCGGCCGCGTCCGACGCCGCCGCCGGAGCCACCGACAGCTTCCCGGTGACGATCGAGCACGCGCTCGGCGAGACGACGATCGACGAGGCGCCCGAGCGGGTCGCGGCGATCGCGTGGAGCAACCAGGACGTGGCCCTCGCGCTCGGGGTCGTGCCCGTCGGCATGGACACCCAGGTCTGGAACTGGACCGGCGACGCCGACCTGGGCGTCTACGAGTGGACCCAGGACGCGATCGACGAGCTGGGCGGCCCCCAGCCGGTGATCTTCTCCTCCGTGGACGGCGTCGACTTCGAGGCGATCGCCGACACCGACCCCGACGTCATCCTCGCCGCGCAGTCCGGCCTCACCGACGAGGACTACGCGACACTCAGCGAGATCGCCCCCGTCGTGGCCTACCCCGACGTCGCCTGGTTCACGCCGTGGCGCGAGACGATCACGATGAATGCGAAGGCGCTCGGCCGCTCGGCCCAGGGCGAGCAGCTCATCGCCGACATCGAGCAGCAGATCGCCGACGCCACCGCCGGCTCGGACTTCGCCGGCAAGACCGCCGCGTTCTTCTACGCCAGCGCCGCCGACGTGTCGACGATGTCGATCTACACCGGCGGCGACTCGCGCACCGCGCTCCTGCAGGACCTCGGGTTCGACCTCCCGCAGGTCGCGATCGACGCTGCCGCCGGCGGCTCGTTCTACCAGGACTTCAGCGCGGAGAACGCCGACCAGCTCGCCGACGTCGACGTCATCGTCAGCTACGGCGACGAGACCCTGCTCCCCGCGCTGCAGGCCGACCCGCTGTGGAACACGATCCCCGCGGTCAAGAACGGCGCCGTCGTCACGGTGGGAAGCGGTGACGCCCTGAGCGCCGCGGTCAGCCCGACGGCGCTGTCCCTCCCCTGGGTGCTCGACGACTACGTCGCACTGCTGGAGGATGCGGCAGCGAAGGTCCAGTGACCACCTCCCTCAGCGTCGCGCGCCGCGCGTCCACCGCACCGGTGGGCGCGCGGCGCCGCGTGATCGTGCTCGCCGTCGGAGTGGCCGCGGTCCTGCTGTCGGTCCTCCTCTCGCTCGCGTTCGGCTCCCGCCCGGTCTCCGCTGCCGAGGTGGTCGAGGGCATCACGGCCTGGGTCCGGGGCGAGACGCCGACCGACATCGGCGCGCTCGCGGTGCAGAGTCGGGTGCCCCGCACGGTGCTGGCCGTGCTCGCCGGAGCCGCGCTCGCCCTCTCGGGTGCGCTCATGCAGGCCATCACACGCAACCCGCTCGCCGATCCCGGCATCCTCGGCGTCAACACCGGTGCGGCACTGGCCGTCGTCGTCGGCATCGCTTTCCTCGGCATCACGAGCATGTGGAGCTACCTCGGCCTCGCACTCGCCGGGGCATTCGTGACGGCGCTGTTCGTGTACTTCGTCGGCTCCGTCGGCCCCGGCGGCACCACTCCCATCAAGCTCGCCCTCGCGGGCGCCGCCACGACGGCCGCACTGTCGTCGCTGATCTCCGCCATCCTGCTGCCCCGCCAGTCCGTCATGGACGAGTTCCGCTTCTGGCAGGTCGGCAACGTCGGCCGTGCCGCCTGGGAGACGATGGCCGTCGTCACGCCCGTGCTGATCCTCGGCGCGGTCGTCGCGATCCTCTGCGCCAGCGCCCTGAACGCGCTCGCCCTCGGCGACGACCTCGCCGTGGGGCTCGGCGTGCGGGTCGGCCGCGTGCGGATCATCGCCGCGATCACCGGCGTCGCCCTCTGCGCCGCCGTCACCGCCGTCGCCGGCCCGATCGGGTTCGTCGGGCTGATGGTCCCCCACGTCGTCCGCCTGCTGTCGGGCGCCGACCAGCGCTGGCTCCTCCCCCTGTCCGCGCTCGGCGGCGCGGTGCTCCTCGTCCTCGCCGACACCGTCGGCCGCGTGATCGGCTCACCCGGCGAGGTCGAAGCGGGCATCATCACGGCGTTCCTCGGAGCGCCCGTGCTCATCGTCATCGCCCGCCGCACCCGGATGAAGGCGCTGTGATGCCCGTCCTCCCCGTCGCGACCACCGCGCAGCTCACCGGAGTGCGCGACGCCCGCCTCCGCCGCGAGCGCCGGCGTCGCATCGCGCTGTCGATCCTCGCCCTCACCGCTGTCGTGCTGACGGGCGCGATGCTGATGCTCGGGAACACGCTCTACTCCCCCGCCGAGGTCATCGGCGTCATCCTCGGTCAGGACGTCCCCGGCGCCTCCTTCACCGTCGGCACGCTGCGCATCCCCCGCGCCCTCACCGCGCTCCTCGCTGGCATCGCCTTCGGCGTCGCCGGCGCGACGTTCCAGACGATGCTGCGCAACCCGCTGGCCAGCCCCGACGTCATCGGCATCACCTCGGGAGCCAGCGCCGCCGCGATCCTCTCCCTCATCGTCCTCGGCTGGGGAGGGGGCGCGACCGTCACCCTCGCCCTCGTGGCGGGGATCGCCACGGCCGTCGTGATCTACGTCGCCGCCCGCGGCGGCGAGTCCACCGGCGGCCGTCTGATCCTCATCGGCATCGGCGTCGGCGCCATGCTGGACGCCGTCGTCGCCTACCTTCTCGTGCGCGCCGACGTGTACGACGTCGCGGTCGCCGCGCGCTGGATGGCCGGCAGTCTCAACGGCACGCGGATGGAGCAGATCCCGCCCCTCGCGATCGCCGTCGTGATCCTCGTCCCCCTGGTCGTCGCCCTGGGCCGCGACCTGCGGGCTCTCGAGCTGGGCGACGCGTCGGCGACGTCGCTCGGCGTCCGCGTCGACCGCACCCGCGTCCTGCTGGTGATCGCCGCCGTCGCCCTGGCGTGCTTCGCCACGGCCACGACCGGCCCCATCGCGTTCGTCGCCTTCCTCGCGGGTCCGATCGCCGCGCGCATCGTCGGCCCGGGGTCCCCCGTCATCATCCCCGCCGCCCTCACCGGCGCCTGCCTCGTGCTCGCCGCCGACCTGCTCGGCCAGTTCGCATTCGACACGAAGTTCCCCGTGGGCGTCATCACCGGCATCCTCGGCGCGCCCTACCTCATCTACCTGCTGACCCGAACCAGCCGACGCGGAGGCTCCTCATGAACGCGCAGCACGTCATCCGCACCGAGGCACTCGTGGCCGGCTACGGCGGCGCCACCATCGTCGACGGAATCGACCTCGACATCCCCACCGGGCGCATCAGCGTGATCGTCGGCGCCAACGCGTGCGGCAAGTCGACCCTGCTGAAGACCATCTCGCGGCTGCTGCCGGCACGCGCCGGCGCCGTCCTGCTCGACGGCAAGCGGATCGAGGACATCCCGACGAAGGAGCTCGCCCGCACCCTGGGCCTGCTCCCGCAGCAGCCCGTCTCCCCCGAGGGCATCGTGGTCGCCGAGCTCGTGGGCCGCGGCCGCCACCCGCATCAGAAGCTCTTCCGCTCGTGGACGACCGACGACGACCGGGCGGTGACGGAGGCGCTCGCCGCGACGGGGATCCTCGACCTCGCCGACCGGGCGGTCGACGAACTCTCCGGCGGACAGCGACAGCGGGTCTGGATCGCGATGGCGCTCGCCCAGGAGACCGACATCCTGCTCCTCGACGAACCGACGACCTTCCTCGACGTGTCGCATCAGGTCGAGGTGCTGGACCTCCTCGCCGATCTGAACTCCGCGCGCGGCACGACCATCGTCATGGTGCTCCACGACATCAACATGGCCGCGCGGTATGCCGATCACCTCTTCGCGCTGCGCGGCGGACGCCTCATCGCCAGCGGCGCGCCCGCCGACATCGTGGACGCCGAGCTCGTGCGCGAGATCTTCGACCTCGACTCCCTCGTCATCACCGACCCCGTCTCGCACACCCCCCTCGTCCTCCCGCGCGGACGACACCACGTCGCCGCCGCCGGCTGAACCCGACCGACTCACCCCGGACCGGTTCGCCCGGCCGACCCCACAAGGAGCCGACATGGCACGCACCGACCCGTACGACTTCTTCCGCGTCCGCGTGGGAGCCATCGCCGATCTCACGCCGAGCTTCCGTCGCTTCACCTTCGTGGGGGACGATCTCGAGTTCTACGGCGATCCCGGCTACGACCAGCGGATCAAGGTCGTGTTCCCCACCCCGGGCACGCCGCTGGACGCGATGCCCACGGGCGACGACTGGTACGAGCAGTGGCGCCAGCAGGACGAGTCGACCCGGCTGCCGTTCCGCACCTACACGACGCGTGCCGTGCGCCGGGAGCAGCGGGAGGTCGACGTGGACATGGTCGCCCACGACGTCGTCGGCCCCGCGTCGGCCTGGATCGCCCAGGCGCGCGTCGGCGACGAGGTGCTCATCCTCGCGCCGACCACCTCGCACGGCGACGTCAGCTTCGGCATCGACTTCGTCCCTCCGAAACGCTCCGACGCCATCCTGCTCGCCGGCGACGAGACCGCCGCCCCGGCGATCGCCGTGATCCTCGAGCAGCTTCCCCCCGAGGCGCGCGGCGTGGTCGTGCTGGAGGTCCCCCATCCGGACGACCTCGCCTACCTTCCCGCCCATCCCGGGTTCCGCATCGAGGCCGCCGCCCGTCGCGACGAGGCCGCCCGCCACGATCATCTCGTCCCGGCCGTGCAGGCGGCCGCGGCCGCGCTCGCTCCGGCGGGGACGGGGGCCGCCGTCGAGGAGATCGACATCGACCGGGAGATCCTGTGGGAGGTCCCTCGCACCGCCAAGGGCGGCGCCGCGCTCAAGAGCGCACCGCTCTACTCGTGGATGGCGGGAGAGGCCGGCGCGATCAAGGCGCTTCGCCGCCACCTCGTCACCGAGGTCGGCGTCGACCGGCGTGCGATCGCCTTCATGGGCTACTGGAGGCTTGGCCGCGCGGAGAACTGACCGTCACGCGTCAGCGTCGGGCCGGTCCGCGCGGCCCAGCCGGAGCCCCGGCACGAGAGCGAGGAGCGACAGCGCCATCGCAAGCAGGAACACCACCGGGAAGGCGGCGCCGGTGCCGGTCAGCGCGACGAACGTGAGCCCCATCGCCGCGATCGCCGCCGACGCGCCCACCGAGTCCGAGATCGACAGGGCGGACGAGTTGAACCCCTGATCGCGCGGCGTCGAGTACGCCAGGGTGAGCACCGTCAGCCGCGGATACATGAGACCCATGCCGCCGCCGGCCAGAGCCCACCCGGCGATGACGACCGCAGCCGGCAGCGCGAACGCCGCGGTCGCCGCGGCGATCAGGGTCGCGGCCGCGAGCTGCGCGGTCCCGATCAGGGTGATGCGGGTGCTCCCGAGCCGATCGCCGTAGCGACCCTGCACCTCGGCGCCCGCCGCCCACAGGAGGGCGGCCGCCGTGAGGCCGAGCCCCGCCCACGTCGAGGAGAAGCCGTAGCCGTCGATGAGCAGGTAGGGCACGTAGATCTCGGCACCGAACAGGGCGCCGGCGATCAGCCCGCGCATGAGGATGACGCTCGGCAGGCCCCGCGCCGCACGCAGGGTCCCCTCGGGCAGGAGCGGCCGCGCCGCCACGACGATGAGGACGAGAGCGGCCGCGATCACCGCGGGGGCCCAGGGGCCGGCCTCGCCCGCCAGGCTGAGTCCGAGCGCGCCCGTCGCGACCAGAACCGCCCAGACCAGGCGGCGCGCGACGGGTGCCGTCGACGGGCTCTCCGTCCGCAGCGGGAGACCGCGCAGCCGCAGGTAGACGAGCGTGAAGGCCGCCCCGGTGAGCAGCGCCACGCCCAGGAACACCCACCGCCAGTGCAGATAGTCCGCGATCGCGCCCGCCAGCACCGGGCCGACGATGGAGGGCACGACCCACGCGGCGGAGAACGCCGCGAACACGCGCCCGTGGAGCGCAGCCGGGTACACGCGCGCGACCACGACGTAGAGGGCGACGGTCTGTCCCCCGGTGCCGAGACCCTGCACCAGCCTGCCGACGACCAGCACGCCCATGTCGGCGGCCGCGCCGGCGACGACGAGACCCACGATGAAGAGTGCGACGGAGGTGGCCAGCGGCAGCACCGGGTCGGTCCGATCACACCATGCACCGACCGCGACCATCCCGATGACGCTCGTCGCCAGCGTTCCGGCGAAGGCGACCGCGTAGAGCCCTGCGCCGTCCAGGTCCGCACTCACGACGGGCATCACGGTGGTCACCGCGAGCGCCTGGGTCGCCGCGAGGAAGATCATCGCGACCGCGCCGGCGGTCACCCAGGCGTAGCGCGGATCCCAGATCCGCTCGGCGCCGCTCGTCGGCGCACTCACGATGACGCCGCGAGGGCTCCGATGCGCGTGACCGCGGTCTCGAGGATCTCAGCGGAGCAGCCGAAGTTCAGCCGGACGTGACCGACGCCCTGCGTGCCGAACAGCGGCCCATGATGCAGGGCGACCTTGGCCTCGGCGAGGATGCGCCGCGCCGGGTCCTCACCCCACCCGTACGCGGACACGTCGATCCAGGCGAGGTACCCGGCGGCGGGGAGGCGGTAGCGGGCGAGCGGGAGATGCTCGGTCAGGAGGTCGGCGAGCAGCCGGCGGTTGCCGTCCAGGGTCGCGTTCAGCCGGGCGAGCCAGGTGTCGGACTCCTCGCTGAACGCGGCCACGCCGGCGATCGCGCCGAACAGACCCGTCCGCCACTCGACCTCGGGCCACAGGCCCCTCAGGACCCGCGAGGTGCGGTCCGAGGCGGTGACCATGACCGCGCATTTGAGGCCGGCGAGGTTGTACGCCTTCGACGCGCTCGTGACCGCATAGCCCACCTCTGCCGCCGCGTCCGAGGCGGCGAGGAACGGCGTGAACGGGCCGTCGTGGACGAGGGGCGCATGGATCTCGTCGCTGATCACGACCGCGTCGTGCTCGCGCGCGATGTCGGCCAGCCGCGCCAGGCTCTCGCGGGTATGGACCGTGCCCGTCGGGTTGTGAGGGTTGCACAGGAGCACGGCGCGCGCACCGCCTGCCAGCGATGCGGCGATGCCGTCGAGGTCGAGCGACCAGCCGTCACCGTCGTCGACGAGCGGCACCTCCTCGACCACTCCGCCCGCCTCGGGGATGCACATCGAGAACGGCGGGTACACGGGCGGCGCGATGATGACGCGGTCGCCCGGCCGGATCGTCGCGCGCAGCAGCTCGACCACGCCCATCATGACGTCGCCCGTCGTCCGCACCCGCGTCGGGTCGACGTGCCACTGCCACCGGCGCGCCGCGTAGCCGGCGAAGGCGCCGCGGATGCCGGGGTCGGGCGAGGTGTAGCCGGTGTCCCCGAGGGCGACCGCCTGCTGCAGTGCGGCGGTGATGGGCTCGGCGAGGGCGAAGTCGGTCTCGGCCACGAACATCGGGATGACGTCCTCGCCGTACGAGCGCCACTTGGTGCTCGTCCGGCGACGCAGCGTCTCCAGCGGAAGCGGAGCCAGCGGCTCCACGACGACGGACGATGGGGCGGAGGACGGGACGGCGTTCACCCCTCGACCCTATCGGCGGTGTCGAAGGCTCCGGCCGTCCGTGACGCCCCGCGTCTGCCCGGTCAGATGGCGAAGCCGAGCGCGCGCATCATGTCGCGTCCGTCGTCGGTGATGCGCTCCGGACCCCACGGCGGCATCCAGACCCAGTTGATGCGGAACCGGTCCACGACGTTGTCGAGCGCCTGCGCGGTCTGCTCCTCGAGCACATCGGTGAGCGGGCATCCGGCCGACGTCAGCGTCATGTGGATGACGAGCGCGTCGTTCTCGTCGTCCCAGCTGAGGTCGTAGATGAGGCCCAGGTCGACGACGTTGATCCCGAGCTCGGGATCCATGACGTCCTTGAGCGCCTCGGTGACCTCGTCGTTCTTCTCCGGGCTGAGCGTGGCGGTCATGCGTCGATCCTAAGCCTCGACGGCGTCGGCCGGCTCGGTGGAATCCGCGTCGAGGTAGCGGTCGTAGCCCTCGTCCTCGAGGCGCTCGGCGAGCTCGGGCCCGCCCTCCTCGGCGATACGGCCCTTGACCATCACGTGGACGTAGTCGGGCGTGATGTAGCGGAGGATACGCGTGTAGTGGGTGATGAGCAGCACGCCGAGGTTGGTCTCGCCCTTCGCGCGGTTCACGCCCTCGGAGACGATCTTGAGCGCGTCGACGTCGAGGCCCGAGTCGGTCTCATCGAGCACGGCGATCGCGGGGCGCAGCAGTTCGAGCTGGAGGATCTCGTGACGCTTCTTCTCGCCGCCCGAGAATCCCTCGTTCACGTTGCGCTGGGCGAACTTCGGGTCCATGCGCAGATTCTTCATCGCGCCCTTGACGTCCTTGGTCCAGGTGCGGATCGCGGGCGCCTCGCCGTCGATCGCCGTCTTGGCGGTGCGCAGGAAGTTGGTGACGGTGACGCCGGGAATCTCGACCGGGTACTGCATCGCGAGGAACAGCCCGGCGCGGGCGCGCTCGTCGACGGACATCGCGAGGACGTCCTCGCCGTCGAGGGTGATCGAGCCCGAGGTGACGGTGTACTTCGGGTGACCGGCGATCGTGTAGGCGAGGGTCGACTTGCCCGAGCCGTTCGGGCCCATGATCGCGTGGGTCTCGCCGGTGCGCACCGTGAGGGTCACGCCGTTGAGGATCGGAGTCGTGCCGGCGTCGGTCTCGACCGTCACGTGGAGGTCGCGGATCTCGAGAACAGCCATGTCAGGTTCCTTCTTCAGTTCACTTCTTTGGTGACGGCCGGGTCGATGAGGATGTCATCGCCGTCGATCGTCACGTCGTAGACGGGCACCGGCTCGTACGCCGGAAGGTTGAGGGGACGGCCGGTCCGCAGGGAGAACGCCGAGCCGTGCGCCCAGCATTCGAGGGTCTCGCCCTCGACGAAGCCGTCGGACAGCGAGATGTCGCCGTGCGTGCACGTGTCGCCGATGGCGTGCACCTCGCCGTTGGCGTCGAGGACGACCGCCATCGGCACGCCGTCCACCTCCACGCGCACGGCGGTGTCCTGCTCGAGGTCGCTGAGGTTCAGCACCTTCTGGGCGGTCATGCCTGCGCTCCCTCGGCCAGTTCGGCCTCGATGGCGGCGATGAGCTCGTCCTCGAGGGCGGGGATGCCGGTCTTCTGCACGATCTCGGTCAGGAAGCCGAGCACGACCAGGCGACGCGCCTCGTCCTCCGCGATGCCGCGGGCCTGCAGGTAGAACAGCTGCTCGTCGTCGAACCGGCCGGTGGCGCTCGCGTGGCCCGCTCCCCGGATGTCGCCGGTCTGGATCTCGAGGTTCGGGATCGAGTCCGCCCGCGCACCGTCGGTGAGGACGAGGTTGCGGTTGGCCTCGTAGGAGTCCGTGCCCACGGCGTCGGGTCCGATGAGCACGTCGCCGATCCACACGCTCCGGGCGCCCGCGCCCTGCAGCGCGCCCTTGTACAGGACGTCGCCGACGGTCTGGGGCCCCTTGTGGTGGAGGTAGACCTGGCTCTCGAAGTGCTGCCCGGCGTCGGCGAAGGAGAGACCGTACAGCTTGCCGTCGGCGCCGGCGCCGGCGAGCTCGACGGACGGGTTGACGCGGACGACCTTGCCGCCGAGGGTGACGACCATGTGGGTGAGCGTGGCGTCGCGGTCCACGCGCGCCTGATGGGAGGCGAGGTGGACGGCGTCGTCGTCCCAGCGCTGCACGCTGATGACGGTGAGCGCCGAGCCGTCGCGGGCGATGATCTCGACGTTCTGCGCCTGCTGAGCGGTGCCCTCGTGCCGGAGCACGACCGTGCCGCGGGCACCCGCCTCCGCCTCGATCACGACGTGCGCGTGCGCGAGGCCGCCGGTGCCGGTGAGGCGCACGACCACGGGCTCGGTCAGCTCGACCCCGGCCGGGATGCGGATGAGCGGCGCGTCGGCCTCCTGCGTCCACGCGATCGCGCTGGCGATGTCCTCGGGTCGGAACACCTCGCCGCGCGGGGCCTCCCCCGGCGCGAGGCGGAGCTGCACGACCTCGTCGGGCGCGGTGACCTCGACCGAGATCACGCCGTGCGGGCCGGCCTCGTCGCGCAGCAGCGGCTGGACCAGGTCCATCGGCGTGTGCTTCCAGTTGACCTCACGGCCGGTGGGGGCGCCGAAGTCCGCCGGATCGAACGACGTCGGCCGCTCGGAACGGGTCTGCACCGGCACGAAGGCGGTGCCGGCCGCTTTGGCCGCAGCCAGTTTCGCCGCAGGGTCGATGTGGCCCTGGGACGCGGGGGCGCCAGGGGCCTGTGTCGCTGTCGTCATCAGCCGACGGATCCTTCCATGCCCATCTCGATGAGCTTGTTCAGTTCGAGGGCGTACTCCATGGGCAGTTCGCGCGCGATGGGCTCGATGAACCCGCGCACGATCATGGCCATCGCCTCGTCCTCGGGCATGCCGCGGCTCATGAGGTAGAACAGCTGCTCTTCGCTGACCTTCGAGACCGTGGCCTCGTGGCCGAGCTGCACGTCGTCGACGCGGATGTCGATCGCCGGGTAGGTGTCCGACCGCGAGATGCTGTCGACGAGGAGCGCATCGCACCGCACCGTGTTCGCGGAGTGGTGGGCGTTCGCGTCGACGCGGACCTCGCCGCGGTAGCCCGCGCGGCCGCCGCCGCGCGCGATCGACTTCGAGACGATCGAGGACTGCGTGTAGGGCGCCATGTGGATCATCTTGGCGCCGGCGTCCTGGTGCTGCCCGGGACCGGCGAAGGCGACGGACAGCGTCTCGCCCTTGGCGTGCTCGCCCATCAGGTAGATCGACGGGTACTTCATCGTCACCTTGGAGCCGATGTTGCCGTCGACCCACTCCATGGTCGCGCCCTCGTGGGCGACGGCCCGCTTCGTGACGAGGTTGTAGACGTTGTTCGACCAGTTCTGGATCGTCGTGTAGCGCACGCGGGCGTTCTTCTTGACGATGATCTCGACCACGGCCGAGTGCAGCGAGTCGCTCTTGTAGATCGGCGCCGTGCAGCCCTCGATGTAGTGCACGTAGGAGCCCTCGTCGGCGATGATCAGCGTCCGCTCGAACTGGCCCATGTTCTCGGTGTTGATGCGGAAGTACGCCTGCAGCGGGATCTCGACGTGGACGCCCGGCGGCACGTAGACGAACGAGCCCCCCGACCACACGGCCGTGTTGAGCGCGGCGAACTTGTTGTCGCCGGCGGGGATCACGCTGCCGAAGTACTCCTCGAAGAACTCGGGGTGCTCCTTGAGCGCGGTGTCGGTGTCCATGAAGATGACGCCCTGGTCCTCCAGCTCCTGCTGGATCTGGTGGTAGACCACCTCGGACTCGTACTGGGCGGCCACACCGGCGACCAGGCGCGCACGCTCGGCCTCGGGGATCCCAAGCTTCTCGTACGTGTTCTTGATGTCGTCGGGGAGGTCCTCCCACGACTGCGCCTGCTTCTCCGTGGAGCGCACGAAGTACTTGATGTTGTCGAAGTCGATGTCGGACAGGTCGGCGCCCCAGGTGGGCATCGGCTTGCGACCGAAGAGCTGGTGGCCCTTCAGCCGGGTCTTCAGCATCCATTCCGGCTCGGACTTGAGTGCGGAGATGTCCCGCACCACGGCCTCGCTGAGCCCGCGCCTGGCGCTGGCTCCCGCCGCGTCCGTGTCGTGCCACCCGAACTCGTAGACGCCGAGGCCCTCGAGCTCCGGACGGTCGATCAGCACATCCGACATGTTCTCCTCCTCTTCGGCCGCAACGGTGTCATCCGCCCCGGCATTTCCCCTGTCCTCGCCTGTCTCACGATGGAGGATCGTGGACGAGGTGGGGGTGCCGCTTCTCGGGCCGTTCATGGTGTCGTTCCGACCGGACGGGCCGGGCGGAACCGGCGCTGACGACGCGCCTAGACTTGGGGAGACGGACCGCGCACCGCGCGACCGTCTCAACCCCTCGAGTCTACAGGCAACGCCCGACGTGTGGCGTGGCCCCAGCCCCTGTCGGGGCCGCATCACAGGAGGCGACGCGCATGTCCCAGGCGACCAGCGACGCGGCGACCGAGCCGCAGACCGGCCGGCCGGGACCGTGGCGGCGACTGCTCGAGCGCCTCCCGCACCGCATCGGGCGGGGTACTCGCGTGCTGGCGTGGCTGGTCCTGGCCAGCAACATCCTGATCGTCGGCACGGGCGGCCTCGTGCGCCTCACCGGCTCGGGCATGGGCTGCGAGACCTGGCCGTACTGCACCGCCGACTCGCTCGTGCCCACGCGGGAGCTCGGCATCCACGGCCTGATCGAGTTCGGGAACCGCACCCTGACCGGCGTCCTGGTGATCGTGGCGCTCCTCGCGTTCCTGTCGGTGGCGCGTCTCACGCCGCGGCGCCCGGACCTCACCGGCCTCACGCTCGCGGTCGGCGGCGGGATCATCCTCCAGGCGGTCATCGGCGGGGTCACGGTGTGGATGCACCTCCACCCGAGCATCGTCGGCCTGCACTACCTCATCTCGGCCGCGCTCGTCGCCGTCTCCGCCGTGTACGTGCACCGCGTGCACGCCGTCCCCGGACCGCGTCGGCGGCTGGTGACGCCCGGGTACGCGGCGCTCGTGCACCTCACCAGCGCTGCCGTCCTCGTGACGGTGGTCGTCGGCATCCTGCTCACCGGAGCGGGCCCGCACGCCGGCGACGACGAGGCCGCGCGCAACGGACTCGACCCCGTCTTCTGGCAGCACGTCCACAGCTGGCCGGCCTATGCCACCCTCGCCCTCACGCTCGCGATCGTCGCCCTGTCCTTCCGCATGCCGCGGGAACTCGGCCTCCCCCGATGGACCGCCCTGCTGCTCGCCGTCGAGGTGGTGCAGATCGCCGTGGGCCTCTGGCAGGCGCGGACCGGGCTTCCCATCGTGCTCGTGAACATCCACATGGTGCTGGCGGTGTGCCTCGTCGCGGCGATGACGGCCGTGGTCCTCCACCTGAAGGCCGCGGTGATCACGCCGGAGCGTGCGAGCGCGGAGGAACGGCGCACAGCAGCCTCATAGGCGACGCATCGGACCCACACGGTTCGAGCCCGCACAGTGGCGGAGGCCGCGAAATCGCGGCGCCGTCGTCCGGGACCCCTGTCCCGTCGACGGTCTCGACACCCGAGGAGCATCAATGTCCACTCGTCCCCGTCTGACCCGCAGCGTCCCCTACTGGCTGCTGATCGCCGGATCCCTCGCATCCAGCGCCGGCGGCGCGTACCTGCTGCTCGACCGGCTCGGCGGAATGGACGCGCGCCTGACCGACGGCACCGCCACGAGCAACGACGTCTATGTCGGGCAGATCTGGGCGGTCCTCGGCGCGATCCTGATCGGTGCCGGCCTCGTGGGCCTCGCCCTGGCCCTCACCGTCGGCGCCCTGCGCTCGCTCGCGCCCGCACCGGCCGTCGACGTCGTCGAGCCGCCCGCGTTCGACGAGGACGACGCCTCGGCCGCGCAGCCCGCCGACTCCACCGATGAGTACGGCTACGAGCCGGAGCTCGGCTACGAGCCCAACGAGGCCGCCGACGCCGAGCGCGAGACCGCGCCGGTCACCCGCTGATCCGCTGACACCGCGGAGGAGCTCCGCACCGGGGAAGGCTCGCGTTCCGGCGGGCCCCTCCGTGTGCGGGTCTCCTCCGTCGCGGAATCGGCCGCGGGTGACGACGGGTCGGACCGGTCAGAAGGGCAGGAGCGGGTCGACCGCGATCGCCACGAACAGCAGCGTGAGATACGTGATCGACGCGTGGAACACGCGCATCGGCCGCGGCTGCTCGCCCCGGACGGCCCGGTTGTAGAGCACGTGCGACTCGACGATGAACCATCCGCCGAACACCAGCGCCGACACGGTGTAGACGAGCCCCATGGGCGCGACCGGGATCAGCAGGAGCGACGAGGCCACCGTGGCCCAGGCGTAGAGGATGACCTGCAGACCCACCTGGGAGCCGCCGCGCGTGGCGCCGAGCATCGGCACGTCGACGTCGGCGTAGTCGCCCTTGTACTTCATCGACAGGGGCCAGTAGTGCGGCGGCGTCCAGAGGAACACGAGCAGGAAGAGGATGAACGGCGTCCAGGTGAGCGAGCCCGTGACCGCCGACCAGCCGATCAGCACCGGGAAGCACCCGGCGATGCCGCCCCACACGATGTTCTGCTCGGTGCGCCGCTTCAGGACGATCGTGTAGATCACCACGTAGAAGAAGATCGCGAAGACGCTGAGCGCCGCGGCGAGCCAGTTCGTCGTCAGCAGCAGCCACACGGTGGAGGCCACCGCCAGGGTCCATGCGAAGACGAGCGCTCCGCGCGGCGACACCTCGCCGGTCACCAGCGGCCGCTTCTCGGTCCGGTGCATGAGCGCGTCGATGTCGCGGTCGAGGTACATGTTGAAGGCGGCGGCCGAGCCGGCGCTCAGGGATCCGCCGATCACAGTGGCGAGCACCAGCCACAGGTCCGGCAGCCCGTCCTGGGCGAGGATCATCACCGGAACCGTCGTCACGAGCAGGAGCTCGAGCACGCGCGGCTTGGTCAGCTGCACGTACGCGCGGACCGTTCGGCCGAGGGAACGCTGCGGCGCCGTGCGCCCGCGCGTCGTCGTGATGTCCATCGCCCCCACTGTCCGGTCAGGTCCGCCCAGTCTATGGCATTTTCCCCGGCCCATCGGGCGGGGAAGGCGGCACGAAAGGCGTCACGGAGCGCGACACATGGCCTCCGGAGCATGCCGCTTCGATATGCTGGAGGCACCTGCGCGCGCGACAGCGCTCCTCCCCCTTCTCGAGGCTTCCGATAGGTCGCGCACGTGCCACGAAGAAAGGCGAAGAGTGTCAGAGCTGCTGTGGGACGAGATCGATCGGCGCGCGGTTGACACCGCCCGAGTGCTGGCTGCGGATGCGGTGGAGAAGGTCGGCAACGGCCACCCCGGCACCGCGATGAGCCTGGCGCCCGCCGCCTACCTGCTCTACCAGCGCGTCCTGCGACACGATCCGACCGACGTCGACTGGCTGGGGCGCGACCGCTTCATCCTCTCCGCCGGGCACTCCTCCCTCACCCAGTACGTGCAGCTCTACCTCGGCGGCTTCGGCCTCGAGCTCGACGACCTGAAGTCGCTGCGCACGTGGGGATCGCGCACCCCGGGCCACCCCGAGTACGGACACACCAAGGGCGTCGAGATCACCACCGGGCCGCTCGGCCAGGGTCTGGCCTCGGCCGTCGGCTTCGCCTACGCGGCCCGCTATGAGCGCGGCCTGTTCGACCCCGAGGCGGCCGCCGGCACCAGCCCGTTCGACCACTTCGTGTACGTGATCGCCGGGGACGGCGACCTGCAGGAGGGCGTCACGGCGGAGGCCGGCTCGCTCGCCGGTCACCAGCAGCTGGGCAACCTCATCGCGATCTACGACTCGAACCAGATCTCGATCGAGGACGACACCAACGTCGCCTTCACCGAAGACGTCCAGAAGCGCTACGAGGCCTACGGCTGGCACGTGCAGACGGTGGACTGGAAGAAGACGGGCGAGTACGTCGAGGACGTCGCCGAGCTGTTCGCCGCCGTCGAGGCCGCGAAGGGCGAGACCGACAAGCCGTCGCTGATCATCCTCAAGACGATCATCGGCTGGCCGTCGCCGGGCAAGCAGAACACCGGCAAGATCCACGGATCGGCGCTGGGCGCCGACGAGCTGGCCGCCACGAAGAAGGTCCTCGGCTTCGACCCCGAGCAGTCCTTCGTCGTCGCCGACGACGTGATCGCGCACACCCGCGCGCTCGCCGAGCGCGCAGCCGAGACCCGTGCCGCGTGGCAGGACTCCTTCGACGCCTGGGCGGCCGCGAACCCCGAGCGCAAGGCGCTCCTGGACCGCCTGGAGGCCGCGGAGCTCCCCGCCGACCTCGAGGCGCCGACGTTCGAGGCGGGCAAGGAGGTCTCCACCCGCGCGGCCTCGGGTCAGGTCATCAACGCGCTCGCCGCGCAGCTCCCCGAGCTCTGGGGCGGTTCGGCCGACCTCGCCGAATCGAACCTCACGACGATCAAGGACGCGAAGAGCTTCATCCCCGCCGAGTGGTCCACCCACGAGTGGTCCGGAGACCCCTACGGCCGCGTGCTGCACTTCGGCATCCGCGAGCACGCGATGGGCGCGATCGTCAACGGCATCAAGCTGCACGGCCCGACCCGCCCCTTCGGTGGCACCTTCCTGATCTTCAGCGACTACATGCGTCCCGCCGTGCGCCTGGCGGCGCTCATGGACATCCCCTCGATCTTCGTGTGGACGCACGACTCGGTCGCCCTCGGCGAGGACGGCCCGACGCACCAGCCGATCGAGCAGCTCGCCGCGCTGCGCCTCATCCCGAACTTCACCGTCGTCCGGCCCGCTGACGCGAACGAGACCTCGGCCGCCTGGCTCGAGATCGTCCGCCGCACCTCGGGCGGACCGGTCGGCATCGCGCTGACCCGCCAGAACATCCCGGTCTTCCCCCGCGGCGAGCAGGGGTTCTCGACCGTCGACGGGGTCGCCAAGGGCGCCTACGTCCTGATCGACGCCGCCGGCGATGCGCCTGACGTCATCCTCGTGGCCACCGGCTCCGAGGTGCAGCTGGCGGTGGCCGCACGCGAGACCCTGGCGGCCGAGGGCATCGATGCGCGCGTCGTGTCGGCCCCCTCGCTCGAGTGGTTCGCCGAGCAGGATGCGGACTACCGCGAGTCGGTGCTCCCGTCCGCCGTCACCGCCCGCGTCTCGGTGGAGGCCGGCGCGACGCCGCTGTGGCGCACCATCGTGGGCGACCACGGCCGCTCGGTCGGCATCGACCACTTCGGCGCGTCGGCCGACTACAAGACCCTGTTCGAGAAGTTCGGCGTCACCGCCGAAGCGGTCGCTGCGGCAGCACGTGAGTCTGTCCGCGAGGTCCGCGCAACTGTCAAGGAGAACGCATGACCACCCCCACTCAGCAGCTCTCGGCCGCCGGCGTCAGCATCTGGCTCGATGACCTGTCGCGTTCGCGCATCACCTCGGGCAACCTGGCCTCGCTGATCGAGACGCGCACCGTCTCGGGTGTGACCACCAACCCGTCGATCTTCCAGGCCGCGATCGGCAACGCCGACGACGACTCCTACCAGGAGGCCCTCGCGGCGCTGGCCGCCGACGGCGCCGACGCGGACGCGGCGATCTTCGCGCTCACCACCGACGACGTGCGCAACGCGGCGGACATCTTCCGCCCCGTGTACGACGCCACGGGCGGCGTCGACGGCCGGGTCTCGATCGAGGTCTCCCCCGATCTCGCGCACGACACCGCCGCGACGATCGAAGAGGCCAAGAAGCTGTGGGCCACGGTCGACCGCGAGAACGCGCTCATCAAGATCCCCGCGACCAAGGCCGGCCTCCCCGCCATCACCGAGGTGATCGCGGCCGGCATCTCGGTCAACGTCACGCTGATCTTCTCGCTGGAGCGCTACGCGGAGGTCATCGACGCGTACCTCAGCGGTCTCGAGAAGGCCCGCGCGGCCGGCATCGACCTCGGCACGATCCACTCCGTCGCCTCCTTCTTCGTGTCGCGCGTGGACACCGAGGTCGACAAGCGCCTGACGGCGATCGGAAGCGAGGCGGCGCTCGAGCTGAAGAGCCTCGCCGGAGTCGCCAACGCCCGCCTCGCCTACGAGCTCTTCGAGAAGGAGTTCGCCCAGGACCGCGCCGCCGACCTGGTCGCCGCGGGTGCGAACGTGCAGCGTCCGCTGTGGGCGTCGACCGGCGTCAAGGACCCGGCGCTGCCCGACACCCTGTACGTCACCGAGCTCGTCGCCCCGGGAACCGTGAACACGATGCCCGAGAAGACCCTCGAGGCGACCTTCGACCACGGCGTCGTCTCCGGCGACACGATCACGGGCGCCTATGCCGGCGCGCACGACGTCTTCGACCGGCTCGCGGCCGTCGGCGTGGACTTCGCCGATGTGACGCAGGTGCTGGAGGACGAGGGCGTGGAGAAGTTCATCGTCTCCTGGCACGACCTCCAGTCCACCGTCTCCGCCGCGCTCGCGGCGACGCCGGAAGACGCGCGTTGAGCTTCGAGATCCACGTCTCCGGACACGTCAAGCAGGTCGTCGACGAGACCCTGCCGGGTCTGGTCGAGGACCTCGTCGCCAGCGGGATCACCGCGGGCGACGCCGACCTGTGGGGCGCCGAGGCGTCCGACGAGGCGTCACGCCGACTCGGCTGGGTGCAGGCGGTCTCCGTCTCGCGTCCCCTCGTTCCCGAGATCGAGGCGCTCCGCGACGACCTGCACGCCCGCGGGATCACGCGCGTCGTGCTGGCCGGCATGGGCGGCTCGTCGCTCGCGCCCGAGGTGATCGCCCAGACCAGCGGCGTTCCCCTGGTCATCCTCGATTCGACCTCTCCGGGCCAGGTTCTCGCGGCCATCGACGGCGACACCGAGACCGGCGGCCTCGCCGAGACCGTGCTCGTGGTGTCGTCGAAGTCGGGTTCCACGGTCGAGACGGACTCCGCACGCCGCGCGTTCGCAGCGGCGTGGAGCGATCTCGGCATCGACCCCGCCGACCGCATCGTGGTGGTCACCGACCCGGGCTCGCCTCTCGAGGCCTCCGCGCGCGAGGCCGGATACCGGGTGTTCACGGCCGACGCCACGGTCGGCGGACGCTACTCGGCCCTCACCGCCTTCGGCCTCGTGCCCGCGGGCCTGGCCGGCGCGGACGTGTCGGAGCTGCTCGACGAGGCCGAGGCGACGCTGCTCGAGGTCGCCATCGACGACGTCCACAATCCCGCACTGGTCCTCGCCGCCGCGATCGCCGGGACCGATGCGTCGGGGAGCCGGCGCGACAAGCTCGGGCTCGTGAGCGACGGCACGCACATCGTCGGGCTGCCGGACTGGATCGAGCAGCTCGTCGCCGAGTCGACGGGGAAGGCGGGCACGGGGATCCTCCCCGTCGTGCTCCTTCCCGTGTCGCCCGAGGTCGAGCAGACGCCCGAGGACTTGCAGATCCTGCGCATCGTGGACGACGCCGAGCACTTCCGCGTCCTGGAGCAGAACCCCGACGAGGTCCTGATCAGCGGCTCGCTCGGCGCCCAGTTCGTCGTCTGGGAGTACGCCACGGCGATCGCTGGCCGGCTGCTCGGCATCAACCCGTTCGACCAGCCCGACGTCGAGTCCGCGAAGGAGGCGACCCGCGGCCTGCTGGACGCGCGTCCCGACGCCGGTGCGCCGGCTTTCGTCGAGTCCGGCGTGGAGATCCGCGTGACCGACCCCGCCCTGGCATCGTCGGGCACGCTCGAGGGCGTCCTGGACGCCCTGTGGGCGCGTCTGTCGCCGAACGGCTACGTCGCGATCCAGGCGTACGTCGACCGTGGCGCACTGCCGCAGCTCGCCGGCCTCCGTGAGCTCGTGGCCGCCGACAGCGGACGCCCCACGACGTTCGGCTGGGGCCCGCGCTTCCTGCACTCGACCGGCCAGTTCCACAAGGGCGGACCGGCCGAGGGCGTCTTCGTGCAGATCCTCGAGTCGGCCGACGTCGACCTCGAGATCCCCGGCCGTCCGTTCACCTTCGGCGAGCTGATCCGCGCGCAGGCCGCCGGCGACGCGCAGGTGCTCGCCGCGCACGGTCGCCCCGTCGTCACCCTGACCCTGACCGATCCCCAGGTCGAGGTCCTCGCGCTGTTCGAAGCAGCCCAGTAGGAAGCACCCACCGATGACTGTCGAGATCTCGCGCGGACACAACCCGCTGCGCGACCCCGATGACCGCCGCCTCAACCGCATCGCCGGCCCGAGCGCTCTGGTCATCTTCGGCGTGACAGGCGACCTGTCGCGCAAGAAGCTCATGCCCGCCGTGTACGACCTGGCCAACCGCGGCCTGCTCCCGCCCGGGTTCGCCCTGGTGGGCTTCGCGCGTCGCGACTGGGAGGACCAGGACTTCGCGCAGGTCGTCTACGAGGCCGTGCGTCAGAACGCGCGCACGCCTTTCCGCGAAGAGACGTGGAAGCAGCTGCTGCAGGGCATCCGCTTCGTGTCGGGCGAGTTCGGCGACGCCGACGCGTTCCGCCGCCTGCGCGAGACGGTGGAGCGCCTGGACCGGGAGCGCGGGACGATGGGCAACCATGCCTTCTACCTCTCGATCCCGCCGCGCGACTTCCCCATCGTCGCCAAGCAGCTGAAGGACTCGGGACTCGTCGACGACGCCAACGACGACGACAGCTGGCGCCGGGTCGTCATCGAGAAGCCGTTCGGCAGCGATCTGCAGTCGGCTCGTGAGCTCAACGCCGCGCTGGAGGTCGCCTTCCCGGCCGACTCGATCTTCCGGATCGACCACTACCTGGGCAAGGAGACGGTCCAGAACATCCTCGCGCTGCGTTTCGCCAACGAGCTGTACGAGCCGATCTGGAACGCCAACTACGTCGACCACGTGCAGATCACGATGGCCGAGGACATCGGTGTCGGCGGCCGGGCGGGCTACTACGACGGCATCGGCGCGGCGCGCGACGTCATCCAGAACCATCTCCTGCAGCTGCTCGCGCTCACCGCGATGGAGGAGCCGATCTCCCTCGACGCGACGCATCTGCGCGCCGAGAAGGAGAAGGTGCTCGCCGCGGTGAAGCTGCCCGACGACCTGTCGACGGCGACCGCACGCGGTCAGTACGCGGGCGGATGGCAGGGCGGCGAGAAGGTGAGCGCCTTCCTCGCCGAGGAGGGCATGAACCCGCAGTCGACGACCGAGACCTACGCCGCGGTCAAGCTCGAGATCGCCACGCGACGGTGGTCGGGCGTGCCCTTCTACCTGCGTACCGGCAAGCGGCTCGGCCGCCGTGTCACCGAGATCGCGGTCGTGTTCAAGCGCGCTCCGCAGCACCTCTTCCTGCGCAACCAGACGACCGAGCTCGGCCAGAACGCGCTCGTCATCCGCGTGCAGCCCGATGAGGGCGTGACGATCCGCTTCGGATCGAAGGTGCCCGGCGCCGCGACGGAGGTGCGCGACGTCACCATGGACTTCGGGTACGGCCACGCGTTCACCGAGTCCAGCCCCGAGGCGTACGAGCGCCTCATCCTCGATGTGCTCCTGGGCGATCCGCCGCTGTTCCCGCGGCACGAGGAGGTCGAGCTGTCCTGGCGCATCCTCGATCCGATCGAGGAGTACTGGGCGGGCCTGGACGAGCCGCTGGAGCAGTACTCCCCCGGCTCGTGGGGCCCGACGTCCGCCGATGAACTCTTGGCCCGTGACGGCCGCGTCTGGAGGCGCCCGTGATCGTCGACCTGCCCGACACCACCGTGTCGAAGATCGCCCGCTCCCTCGTCAACGTCCGCGAGGAGGGCGGCGCGGTCGCCCTCGGCCGTGTGCTCACCCTCCTGATCATCACGACGCACGGTCTGGAGGAGGAGGCGATCGAGGCCGCGAACGATGCGTCGCGCGAGCATCCCATGCGCGTCATCGTCCTCATGACCCAGCCCGACGGGCCGTCCAAGCTCGACGCGCAGATCCGCGTGGGCGGGGATGCCGGGGCGAGCGAGGTCGTGGTGCTCCGCGCGTCGGGAGAGGCCGCGAGCAACGACGAGAGCCTCGTGACCGGCCTCCTGCTCCCCGACGCACCCGTCGTCGCCTGGTGGCCCGACAACCCGCCGACCGAGCCGGCGGCGTCGCCCATCGGCCGGATGGCGCAGCGGCGCATCACCGACGCGGCGACCAAGCCGTATGCGAAGGACCGGCTCTCCAAGCTCGGCCCCAACCACGCGCCCGGCGACACCGACCTCGCATGGACGCGTCTGACGCACTGGCGGGAGCAGCTCGCCGCCGTCCTGGACCAGCCGCCCTACGAGCCGGTCACGGCCGTCGAGGTCGTCGGCAGTGGCAGCTCGCCGTCGACCGGCCTGCTCGCGGCCTGGCTGCGGCTCAAGCTCGACGTGCCCGTGGACTGGCGCTACGCCCGCCCCGAGGAGTGGGCGCACGGCATCCAGCGCGTGCGCCTGACGCGGGCGTCGGGCGACATCGTGCTGGAGCGCAGCAACGACCTCGACGCGACGCTCACCCAGCCCGGCCAGCCCTCGCACGACATCGTGCTGCCGCGCCGCACGCTCCGCGAGTGCCTCGCCGAGGAGCTGCGTCGACTCGATCCCGACCTCCTGTATGGTCGAGTGATCACGGCAGGGTGGGAGCTCCTCGGACCGCCCGATTCGCCCGAGGGGACGACGTAGGAGTCGCATGTCAGTTTTCTCGACGGAGAAGCGGGTCGTCATCAGCCCCGACGCCGACAGCCTGGCGAGCGCGGTGGCGCGCCGTCTTCTCGACCGTCTCATCCGACGCTCCGCCGCCGGGAAGACCAGTCACATCGCACTGACCGGCGGGCACATCGGAACCGACGTCCTGCGCGCCGCCGGGACGGACCCGCGCCGCGCCGACGTGGACTGGTCGACGGTCCACTTCTGGTGGGGCGATGAGCGGTTCGTCGCGCGCGACGACGAGGAGCGCAACGAGAACGGCGCCCGGCGCGCGCTGCTCGACCGCATCGCGGTGCCCGCGGAGAACGTGCACGCGATGGCCGCAGCCGGCGAGGGGCTCGACCTCGACGCCGCGGCGGCCGCGTACGCCGACGAGCTCGCCCGCTATGCCGCGGACGGTCAGGACTGGCCGAAGTTCTACATCTGCTTCCTCGGCGTCGGACCCGACGGTCACATCGCCTCGCTCTTCCCGGACCGCGCCGAGATCCAGATCACGGATCAGGCCGTCGTGTCGGTGCGCGACGCGCCCAAGCCTCCGGCCGATCGCATCACGCTGACGCGCCCGGTGATCAACTCGGCGCGATGCGTCTGGATGGTCCTCTCGGGCGTCGACAAGGCCGCGGCGCTCGGTCTGGCACTGGCCGGGGCGAGCTACGACAGCGTCCCCGCCGCCGGGGCCAAGGGACTGAAGAAGACGATGCTCTTCGTCGACGAAGCGGCTGCGCAGCAAGTGCCGCCGGAGCTCATCGACCCCGAGTTCTGAGCCGGGCGCCGGAGACCGGCCGGAGAATCAGTCCTGGCCGCGGCGCTCGCGGAGCTGCTGCAGCGCGTCACCGAGGAGAGCCTCGGCCTCTTCGTCGGTGCGGCGCTCCTTCACGTAGGCGAGGTGCGTCTTGTAGGGCTCGGTCTTGGCGACCGCCGGCGGGTTGGCCTTGTCGCGGCCGGCGGGAAGTCCGGAGTGGGGCGAGTCGATGACCTCGGGGATCTCCTCCTCGGCGATCCCGGCCGCGAAGTAGCGGACGGTCTCGTTGCCGAGCGCGTCCCAGTAGGACACCGCGACGCGGTCGGCGTGGTGCCCGTGGTCCTGCTCGCCCATGGGGCCGGCACCCACCCGGGTGCCGCGGATCGCGTTGCCTCCGGTGGCCATCAGATGCCCTGGAACTTCGTGATGAGACCGAGAGCGACGATCGCGACGAACCAGACGAGGGCGAGCACGATCGTGAACCGGTTGAGGTTGCGCTCGGCGAGGCCCGACGATCCGAGGGCGGAGCTCATGCCGCCGCCGAACATGTCGGACAGGCCGCCACCGCGACCCTTGTGCAGGAGGATCAGGAGCGTCAGCAGGAGGCTGGTGATCCCCAGCAGCACCTGCAGCACGAGCGCGATGATGTCCACAGTCGAGTTGCCTTTCGCGGCGCCCATGGAGGCGCACAAGGGTCGAGTATACCGGCTGGTGCGGCACGAGTCGGCGCCGCACCAGCCGGAACGTCGCGGGGTCTGCCTGTCAGACCCCGACGTGCTTCTGGTAGCGGATGATCGCCGCGAACTCGTCGGCGAGCAGACTCGCTCCCCCGACGAGGGCGCCGTCGACATCGGGCTCGCGCATGAAGCTGGCGATGTTGCCGGACTTCACCGAGCCGCCGTACAGCACACGGGTGCGCTCCGCCGCCTCACCGCCGAGGACGTCGGCGATGACCTCGCGCAGGGCCGCGCAGACTTCCTGAGCCTGCTCGGGCGAGGCGACCTGCCCCGTGCCGATGGCCCACACCGGCTCGTACGCGACGACCACGTCCGCGTCGGCGGGGACACCCTGCAGGGCCGCGCGCAGCTGGGCGACCGAGACCGCCGTCGGCCCCGACTCCTCGCGCTGCTCGAGCGTCTCGCCGACGCAGACCACCGGCACCAGGCCGTGTCGCAGGGCCGCCTGCACCTTGGCCGCCACGAGCTCGTCGCTCTCGTGGTGGTACTCGCGGCGCTCGGAGTGTCCGATGATCACGTAGCCCACGTCGAGCTTCTTCAGGAACGCGCCGGAGACCTCGCCGGTGTAGGCGCCGGCATCGTGCGCCGAAAGGTCCTGCGCGCCGAGCGCGAACGGGATCTTGTCGGCGTCGAGCAGGGTCTGCACCGTGCGGATGTCGGTGAACGGCGGGAACACCGCCACCTCCACCGTGTCGTCCTCGTGCTTGGCGTCCTTCAGCGTCCAGTGCAGCTTCTGGACGAACGCGACCGCCTGCAGGTGGTCGAGGTTCATCTTCCAGTTGCCGGCGATGAGGGGCTTTCTGATCACTGCCATCCGAGGATCTCCAATCCGGGAAGCTTCTTGCCTTCGAGGAACTCGAGGCTCGCACCGCCACCGGTCGAGATGTGACCGAAGGCGTCGTCGGAGAAGCCGAGCTGGCGCACGGCGGCCGCCGAGTCTCCCCCGCCGACGACGGACAGCCCGTCGACCTCGGTGAGCGCCTGGGCCACGGTCTTCGTCCCCGCGGCGAACGCGGGCATCTCGAACACGCCCATCGGGCCGTTCCAGAAGACGGTCTTCGACCCGCGGACGGCCTCGGCGAACAGCGCCGCCGTCTCGGGTCCGATGTCCAGGCCCATGCCGTCGGCCCCGAACGGGGTGTCCTCCAGCGCGTCCGCGGCGGCGACCACGTGGTCGGCGTCGGCGGCGAAGCCGGCGGCCATGACCGCGTCCACCGGCAGGAGCAGCTCGACGCCGCGCTCCTGCGCGTCGGCGATGTAGCCCTTCACCGTGTCGATCTGGTCGGCCTCGAGCAGGCTCTTGCCCACCTTGTGACCCAGCGCCGCGAGGAAGGTGAAGAGCATCCCCCCGCCGACGAGGATCTTGTCGGCGCGCGGCAGCAGGTGCTCGATCACTCCCAGCTTGTCGCTGACCTTGGAGCCGCCGAGGACGACGGCATAGGGACGCTCGGGCTTCTCGGTCAGGCGGTCGAGCACGTCGACCTCCTTCTCGATGAGGTAGCCCGCGGCCGACGGGAGCAGCTCGGCCAGGTCGTAGACCGATGCCTGCTTGCGGTGCACGACGCCGAACCCGTCGGAGACGAGCGCGTCTCCGAGCGCTGCCAGCTCCGCGGCGAAGGCGGCGCGCTCCGCGTCGTCCTTGGCCGTCTCGCCGGGGTTGAAGCGGAGGTTCTCGATGACGGCGATGTCGCCGTCCTCCAGGGCCGCGACCGCTTCCTGCGCGGAGGTGCCGACGGTGTCGCGCGCGAACGCGACGGGCTTGCCGAGCAGCTCGGACAGCCGCTGGGCGACCGGCTCGAGGCTGTACTTCGGGTCGGGCGCGCCGTCGGGGCGGCCGAGGTGGGAGCAGGCGATGACGCGCGCACCCTGGTTGATGAGGTGGTTCAGGGTCGGAAGTGCCGCCCGGACACGCCCATCGTCCGTGATGACGCCGTCCTTCAAGGGGACGTTGAAGTCAACACGGACGATGACGCGCTTTCCGGCCAGCGAACCCAGGGAATCGAGGGTGCGCAGCGCCATGGCTCTACCTCAGAGCTTTTCGGCGACGAGCTCGGTGAGGTCGACGAGGCGGTTCGAGTAGCCCCACTCGTTGTCGTACCAGGACGACACCTTGACGAGGTTGCCGCTCACGTTGGTCTGACCGGCGTCGAACACCGACGAGTGCGGGTCGAGCTGGATGTCGCTGGAGACGATCGCGTCCTCGTTGTACTTCAGGAAGCCGACGAGCTCGCCCTCCTCCGCGGCCTTCTTGTAGGCGGCGTTGATCGTCTCGGCCGTGAGGCCCTCGGTCGGCGTGATGATCGTCAGGTCGACGATGGAGCCGGTGGGGACGGGCACGCGGTACGACGAGCCGCTGAGCTTGCCGTTCAGCTCGGGGAGAACCAGGCCGATCGCCTTGGCGGCACCGGTCGATGCCGGGACGATGTTGATCGCCGCGGCGCGAGCACGGTGGAGGTCGCTGTGCGGGCCGTCCTGCAGGTTCTGGTCGGCGGTGTAGGCGTGCGCCGTCATCATGAAGCCGCGCTCGATGCCGAAGTTGTCGTTGAACACCTTGGCGAGCGGAGCGAGGCAGTTGGTCGTGCACGACGCGTTGGAGATGACGTGCATCGTCTCCGGGTCGTACGAGCCGTCGTTGACGCCCATGACGAACGTGCCGTCCACGTCGGTGCCCGGCGCCGAGATGATGACCTTCTTCGCGCCGCCCTCGATGTGCTTCTTGGCGTCGACGGCCTTGGTGAAGCGCCCCGTCGACTCGATGACGATGTCGACGCCGAGCTCGCCCCACGGCAGGTTCGCCGGGTCGCGCTCTTCGAAGACCTTGATGGCCTTGCCGTTGACGGTGATCGAGTCCGCGTCGTACGAGACGTCGGCGTCGAGGCGACCGCCGACCGAGTCGTACTTGAGGAGGTGCGCGAGCGTCTTGTTGTCGGTGAGGTCGTTCACCGCCACGATGTCGAGGTCCGCGCCCTGCTCCAGCGCGGCGCGGAGGAAGTTGCGTCCGATGCGGCCGAAGCCGTTGATTCCGATCTTGACAGCCACGGAATGTCTCCTGAGTGTGTCGTGCGCGAATGCGCGGTTGTTGCGGTTTCGAACAGTGGACAACGGCGTCCTGCCCGGTCGTCTAAGAAGCGACGACCGAGACGATCATGACAGTACCAGCAGCCCCGAGGTCTTCTCGCGAGCCGTGTCAAAGCGGGCCTGGACGTTGCCCCAGTTGGCGATGTTCCACGCGGCCTTGACGTAGTCGGCCTTGACGTTCAGGTAGTCGAGGTAGAAGGCGTGCTCCCACATGTCGAGCTGGAAGATCGGGATGGTGCCCTGCGCCGTGTTCGACTGCTGGTCGAAGAGCTGCTGGATGATGAGCTGTGCCCCGATCGGGTCCCAGCTGAGCACCGCCCAGCCCGAGCCCTGGATGCCGGTGGCAGCGGCGGTGAAGTGGGCCTGGAACTTCTCGAAGCTGCCGAAGAACTCGTCGATCGCCGCCTTGAGCTCACCCTCGGGCTGTCCGCCGCCGCCGTTGCCGGCCGGGGCGAGGTTGGTCCAGAAGATGGAGTGGTTGACGTGGCCGCCGAGGTTGAACGCGAGGTCCTTCTCGAGCTTGTTGACGTTGGCGAGATTGCCCGACTCGCGAGCCTCGGCCAGCTGCTCGAGCGCCGTGTTGGCTCCGGTGACATAGGCCTGGTGGTGCTTGGAGTGGTGCAGCTCCATGATTTTGCCGCTGATGCTCGGCTCCAGCGCCGCGTAGTCGTAGGGGAGCTCGGGAAGCGTGTAGGTGGCCATGTTCTCTTCTTCCTGTCGGTGCCGCACCGGGGCGCGGCGTGGTGACATCGTGTCGGACGGGATCATCCCCATCCTATTGATCCCCAACACCGGACACAGGGGGTTGCTTCCCGTCGGAGGCCGGTGTTACCGGGTCAATCCTCGAGACCGGCGGGGACGGCGGACTCCGTGTCGGGGATGCCTTCGGCAGCGGCCTTCTTGTCGGCCATCGCCAGGAGTCGTCGGATGCGCCCGGCCACCGCATCCTTCGTGAGCGGCGGATCCGCGTGATGCCCGAGCTCGTCGAGGCTCGCATCGCGGTGGGCCAGCCGGAGATCACCCGCCTCTCGGAGGTGGTCGGGAACCTCGTCGCCCAGGATCTCGAGCGCGCGCTCCACCCGGGCGCACGCCGCCACCGCGGCCTGGGCCGACCGGCGGAGGTTCGCATCGTCGAAGTTGACGAGGCGGTTGACGCCGGCGCGCACCTCCCGGCGCTGGCGGAGCTCCTCCCACGCGCTGGCGGTGCGGGCGGCCCCCATCTCCGCGAGGGCCGTGCGGATCGCCTCGCCGTCGCGCACCACGACGCGCGGCGCACCGCGCACCTCCCGCGCCTTCGCCGCGATCCCGAGGCGGTGAGCGGCCCCCACGAGGGCCATCGCGGCTTCGGGCGACGGGCAGGCGATCTCGAGCGCGGCCGAGCGCCCCGGCTCGGACAGCGCGCCCGAGGCGAGGAAGGCACCGCGCCAGATCGCCGCGAGGTCGCCGCGGGAGCCCGTGGTGAGACGGTTCGGCAGGCCGCGGACGGGGCGGCGCCGCTGGTCGAGCAGGCCCGTCTGGCGCGCGAGGGTTTCGCCGCCGTCGATCACGCGGACTGCGAAGTGACCGCCGGCGCGTCCGCCGGAGGCCTGGACGTGGGCGAGTTCGGGCCGCACGCCGTAGATCTCCATGAGCTCGCGCGCCACCCGACGGGCCAGCGCCTCGGTCTCCAGCTCGGCTTCGACGGCCACACGACCGGCGATGGAGTGCAGCCCTCCGGAGAATCGGAGCAGCGCGGTCAGCTCAGCCACGCGGGCCGTGGGCCGGGGGTCACGCACCGCCGCCAACTCGATCTTCACGTCAGCGGTCAACGGCACGGCGGTCCTTCGGTCGGGGGCGGGGAGGTCACGCGGGGTGAGCCGCGGAGAGGTTCCAGCCTACTCGCGGCCCAGGTCTCGGTGTTTCACGCGGACGGCCACACCGGGCACGTCGGCGAGGCGGCGGGCGAGCTCGTTGACCGTCACGACGGACCGGTGCTTGCCGCCCGTGCAGCCGACGGCGACCACCGAGTGCTGCTTGTTCTCTCGCTGGTACCCCTCGAGCACGGGGCGCAGCGCCGCCGCGTAGGCCTCGATGAACTCGACGGCGCCCTGCTGCGAGAGGACGTAGTCGCGAACGGTCTCGTCCTCGCCGGTGTGCGGACGCAGCTCGGGGACCCAGAACGGGTTGGGCAGGAAGCGCATGTCGGCGACGAGGTCCACGTCGGTGGGGAGGCCGTACTTGAAGCCGAAGCTCATCACCGTGACCGTGTGCCGTGCCTCGCCCTGCTCGCGGAACAGGTCCAGGATCCGGGTGGCCAATTGGTGGATGTTGAGCTCGCTCGTGTCCACGATGAGGTCGGCGCCCTCGCGGATGGCGGCCAGCTGCTCGCGCTCGCGACGGATGCCGTCGAGGATCGTGCCGTCGCCCTGGAGGGGATGCGGGCGGCGCACCGACTCGAACCGGCGGACCAGCACGTCGTCGGAGGCATCCAGGAACAGCACCCGAAGGGGCCGCCCGGCGCGCAGCGCCTGGGTGACCGCGGGGAGGGCGCCGAACAGCTCTCGACCGCGCACATCGACGACGGCCGCGACCTTCGGCATCGCGCCGGCGGCGGCCTCGGACATCTCCAGCATGGGGCGGAGCATGAGCGGCGGGAGGTTGTCGACGACGTACCAGCCGATGTCCTCGAGGGCGTTGGCGGCGGTGGTGCGTCCCGCGCCGGACATGCCGGTGACGATCAGGACCTCGCCTGCCGCGTCCGTCACGTGATCTCCCGTTCTCGTCACCCCCAGCCTACCGACTGCCGGCGGGCGCTTCCGCTCAGCCGGCGGCGAGATGCCGGTGGATCGAGGCTGCCAGCTTGGGCCCGATGCCGGGCAGCTCGGCGATCTCCTCGGGGGACGCCTGACGCAAGGCCGTCACCGATCCGAAGTGCCGCAGCAGCGCTTTGATCCGCGCGTCCCCCAGACCCGGCACCTCGCTGAGGACCGAGCTGATGTCCCGCTTGCGCCGCTTGCGCTGATGCGTGATGGCGAAGCGGTGGGCTTCGTCGCGGAGCCGTTGGAGCAGGTAGAGGGCCTCGGAGGTGCGCGGCAGGATCACCGGGTACTCCTCCCCCGGCAGCCAGACCTCCTCCAGGCGCTTCGCGATCCCGCAGAGTGCGATGTCCTCGTGGCCCGTGTCGCGCAGCGCACGAGCGGCCGCCTCCACCTGGGGCTGCCCGCCGTCGACGACCAGGAGCTGCGGGCGGTAGGCGAACCGCGGGCGCTTGCGCGAGGTGACGACGGGGGCCTCCTCGCCGTCGGCGGTCGGATCGGCCTCGGCCTCCTCGCGCTCGTCGGCGTCGACGTGAGCCAGCCGCCGGCGCAGCACCTGATAGATCGAGTCGGTGTCGTCGGTGGTCTCCGGCACGCCGAACGAGCGGTACTGGTCCTTGCGGGCCAGTCCGTCTTCGAAGACCACCATCGAGGCGACCACGTTCGTCCCGCTGAGGTGCGAGACGTCGAAGCACTCGATCCGCAGCGGCGCCTCGCTCATGCCGAGCGCCTCCTGCAGATCGGTGAGCGCGCGCGTGCGGGCGGTGTAGTCGCTCGTCCGCCGGGTCTTGTGCAGCAGCAGCGCCTGGCGGGCGTTGAGGTTCGCGGTCTTCATGAGTTCGGCCTTGCGCCCGCGCTGGGCCACCTGCACGGAGACCCGCTTGCCGCGTCGCGACTGCAGCCATGCCTCGAGCTCGGCGGCGTCCTCGGGGAGGGTCGGGACGAGCACCTGACGCGGGATGTCGGCGGCCGGCGCATCGCCGTAGGTGCGCTGCAGCACCTGATCGACCAGGTCCGCGCCCGAGATGTCGAGCTCCTTGTCGATGGTGGTGGCCCGCACTCCGCGCACCCGTCCGCCGCGGATCACGAAGTGCTGCACCGCGGCCGAAAGCTCGTCCTCTGCGATGCCGAACAGGTCGGCGTCGGTGTCCTCGGCGAGCACGAGTGCGCTGCGGTTGAGGACGGCGTCGATGGCCTGGAGCTTGTCGCGGTACACCGCGGCCGACTCGTAGTCCATCGCGGCGGCCGCCTCGCGCATGCGCGCACTGAGCTCCCGCGTGAACCGCTGGTCGCCGCCGGACATGAACGCCACGAAGTCGTCGACGATCGCCCGGTGCTCCTCGATGCTGACCCGCATCGAGCACGGTCCGCCGCATCGGCCGATCTGGCCGGGGAAGCAGGGCCGCCCGGTGGACATCGCCTTCTTGTACGACGCGTCACTGCAGGTGCGGATGGGGAAGACCTTGATCATCAGGTCGATCGTGTCGTGCACGGCCCAGACCTTCGGATACGGCCCGAAGTACTTGGCCCCCGGAATGCGCCGGTTGCGCGTGACGATCACCCGCGGCGCCTCGTCGGCGAGCGTGACGGCCATGTAGGGGTAGGACTTGTCGTCCTTGTACCGCACGTTGAACGGCGGCGAGAACTCCTGGATCCACATGTACTCGAGCTGGAGCGAGTCCACGTCGGTCGCCACGACCGTCCACTCGACGGATGCGGCCGTCGTCACCATCCGGCGGGTGCGCTCGTGGAGCGTGCGCAGCGGGGCGAAGTAGTTGGACAGGCGAGCCCGGAGGTTCTTCGCCTTGCCCACGTACAGCACCCGGCCGTCGGCATCGCGGAAGCGATAGACACCGGGATCGGTGGGGATCTCCCCCGGCTTCGGCTTGTACGGCAGCGCCGAGGCCATCTCAGCCCGCCTTGCGCGCAGTCGCCGTCCTGCTCGCCGGGAGGATCTCGGCCAGGAACGCGCCGGTGTGGCTCTCGGGTACGGTCGCCACCTGCTCGGGGGTGCCCGTGGCGACGATCTGCCCGCCGCCGGCCCCTCCCTCGGGTCCCAGATCGATGACCCAGTCGCTCGACTTGATGACGTCGAGGTTGTGCTCGATCACGATCACGGTGTTGCCCTTGTCGACCAGCCCGCCGAGCACCTCGAGAAGACGGCTGACGTCCTCGAAGTGCAGACCCGTGGTCGGCTCGTCCAGCACGTAGATGCTGCGTCCGTTCGACCGACGCTGCAGCTCGGTCGCCAGCTTCACCCGCTGGGCCTCCCCACCCGACAACGTGGTCGCCGACTGTCCCAGCCGCACGTATCCCAGCCCCACGTCGACGAGCGTCTTCAGGTAGCGGTGGATGGCCTGGATGGGCTCGAAGAACTCGGCGGCCTCGGCGATCGGCATGTCGAGCACCTCGGCGATGTTCTTGCCCTTGTAGTGGACGGCCAGGGTGTCGCGGTTGTAGCGCTTGCCGTGGCAGACCTCGCAGTCGACGTAGACGTCGGGCAGGAAGTTCATCTCGATCTTGATCGTGCCGTCACCGGAGCACGCCTCGCAGCGCCCGCCCTTGACGTTGAAGCTGAACCGTCCCGGCTGGTAGCCGCGCGCCTTCGCTTCGGGCGTCTCGCTGAACAGCGTGCGCACGCGGTCGAACACGCCGGTGTAGGTGGCCGGGTTCGATCGGGGGGTGCGACCGATCGGCGCCTGGTCGACGTGCACCACCTTGTCGAGGTTGTCGAGGCCGGTGACCCGCGTGTGCTTGCCCGCGACCCGGCGCGCGCCGTTGAGCTTCGTGGCGAGCACTTCGTAGAGGATGCCGTTCACGAGCGTCGACTTGCCCGACCCGCTGACTCCGGTCACCGCCGTGAGCACTCCGAGCGGGAAGTCCACCGTCACGTTCTTGAGGTTGTTCTCGCGAGCGCCGACGACCGTGACCATGCGCTTCTTGTCGATCTTGCGCCGACGGTTGGGAGTCTCGATGGAGCGACGACCGCTGAGGTAGGCCCCGGTGAGCGAGCGCTCCTCCTGGAGCAGCGACGCGAGCGGTCCCGAGTGGACGACTTCGCCACCGTGCACACCCGCGCGAGGTCCGATGTCGACCACCCAGTCCGCCGCGTCGATGGTCTCCTCGTCGTGCTCCACGACGATCAGCGTGTTGCCGAGGCTCTTCAGCCGCACGAGCGTCTCGATGAGCCGCCGGTTGTCGCGCTGATGCAGTCCGATGGACGGCTCGTCGAGCACGTACAGCACGCCGGTGAGTCCCGAGCCGATCTGAGTGGCCAGACGGATGCGCTGCGCCTCTCCGCCCGACAGCGATCCTGCGGAGCGGCTGAGGCTCAGATAGTTGAGGCCGACCTGGATGAGGAAGTCGAGCCGGGCGCGGATCTCGCGCAGCACCGCCGCGGCGATGTGTGCCTCGCGGTCGGTCAGCTCGAGGTCGGCGAAGTAGGCCTGCGCCTCGCCCAGGCTCATGCGCGAGGCGCCGGCGATCGACTGCCCGTGCACGAGCACCGCGAGGACCTCGGGCTTCAGGCGGTCGCCGTTGCAGACCGGGCACGGCACCTCACGCAGGTACTCCGACCAGCGCTGCCGCTGGGTGTCGGACTCGGCCTGGCTGTACTGGCGCTCGATGTAGGGGATGACGCCCTCGAAGCCGGAGGTATAGCGCATCTCGCGGCCGTAGCGGTTCTTCCACCGCACCGTGACCTTGAAGTTCTCGCCGCGCAGCACCGCATCCTTCACACGATCGGGAAGGTCGCGCCACGGGGTGTCGAGCGAGAAGTCGAGGTCGTCGGCGAGCCCCACCAGCAGGCGCTCGTAGTACTGGAAGAGCCCCTTGCCCTGTGTCGTCCACGGCAGGATCGCTCCCTCGTTGATCGACAGTTCGTCATCGCCGAGCAGCAGGTCGACGTCGACGGACATCCGGGTGCCGAGCCCCGAGCACGCGGGGCACGCACCGAACGGGGCGTTGAACGAGAAGGTGCGGGGCTCGATCTCGGTCAGCTGCAGCGCGTGGCCGTTGGGGCACGCGAGCTTCTCCGAGTAGTTCTGCCACGCGGCATCGCCCTCCTCGTCGACGAAGTTGACCTGCATGACTCCGCCGGCCAGACCCAGCGCCGTCTCGACGGAGTCCGTGATGCGGCCGAGCAGATCCGGAGCCGCCACCAGCCGGTCGACCACCACGGCGATGTCGTGCTTGTAGCTCTTCTTGAGCACCGGAGGCTCGGCCAGCTGGACGAGCTCGCCGTCCACGACCGCACGCGCGTACCCCTTCGCGGAGAGCTCCTTGAAGAGGTCGACGAACTCTCCCTTCTTCTGCGTCACGACGGGAGCGACGATCTGGTATCGCGTCCGCTCGGGCAGCTCCGCGAGCTGATCGGCGATCTGCTGCACGGTCTGACGCTGGATCCGCTCGCCGCACTCGGGGCAGTGCGGCACGCCGATGCGCGCCCACAGCAGACGCATGTAGTCGTGGATCTCGGTGATCGTGCCGACGGTCGAGCGCGGGTTGCGGTTGGTCGACTTCTGGTCGATCGAGACCGCGGGGCTGAGGCCTTCGATGAAGTCGACGTCGGGACGGTCGACCTGGCCGAGGAACTGGCGGGCGTACGAGCTCAGGGACTCGACGTAGCGGCGCTGCCCCTCGGCGAAGATCGTGTCGAAGGCGAGACTGGACTTGCCCGACCCGGAGAGTCCCGTGAAGACGACGAGCGAGTCGCGAGGGAGATCGAGGTCGACGTCCTTGAGGTTGTGCACGCGGGCACCACGGACACTGAGTTTCGACGGGGAGGCGACGGGGACGATGGGCACCGCACAAGTCTAGGTCGGGCCTGCGACATCGGCTCCGGGGTCAGCCCACGGCGTACGACATCGGCGCCGGCGTCAGCCCACGGCGTCCGAGCGGCGCCCGGCGAACCGGGTCAGCGCGTCGCGCAGGGACGCGACGGCGGCGGCATCGATCCCGGTCCTGGCGAGGATCTGCCCGGGCACCTCCAGCGCCTGTGCGCGCAGGGCGCGACCCTCGTCGGTGAGGCCGATCTCGAGCACGCGCTCATCCTCCGCGGCCCGTCGACGGACGACCCGCCCCTGCCCCTCGAGCCGCTTCACGAGCGGGGACAGGGTCGCGGGCTCCATGGCCAGCTCGTCCGCGAGGGCCGCCAGTGACCGAGGCTCCTGCTCCCAGAGCGCGAGCATCACCAGATACTGGGGGTGCGTCAGTCCCAGGGGCTCCAGGACCGGCCGATAGATCGCGACCACGTTGCGTGCCGCCGTCACGAGCGCGAAGCACAGCTGGTTCTCCAGCGCGAGCAGGTCTTCCCGGGTCTCCACGCACTGAGCCTATCAATTAGTTAGTACACTAATGATCATGACACGAAGTGATGCGAAGCCGCTGCGTACCCGCGTGCGCGAGGCGGGCGGGTGGTATGCGTACCTGAACAGCCGCCTGATCCGCATCGCGGGGCCGGCGTCGGTCGGACCGTACGACACCGAGCCGGAGCCCGAGCGCACGGAGCGGGCTTGTCCGCTGTGCGGGGCGCCGATGTCGCAGCACACGTTCGACCGGTCCGGGCCGAAGCCGCTCATGCACTGTCCGTGACGCGCGTTCAGGGCAGCGTGACGGAACCGTCGGCGCCGATCTGCCATGCGGGGTTCACCGCCACCTCCCACGGGTGGCCGTCGGGATCGACGAACACCCCCGAGTAGCCGCCCCAGGCAGTCGGCGCCCCGACACGAGCGATCCGCGCTCCGGCTGCCTCGGCTGACGTGAGCACGCCGTCGACGTCGTCGGGAGCGTCCACGTTGTGCGCGAGCGTGACGCCGCCCCATCCCCCGGTGTCCGCCACTCCGGAGTCGGCGGCCAGCGCCGCCCGGGACCAGAGGGCGAGCACCATCCCGCCGCTCTGGAAGAACGCGACCTCGCCGTCGACGGACGAGGGATGCGGGGTCCACCCCATCGCCCGGTAGAACGTGATCGAACGGGCGAGGTCGTCGACGCCCAGCGTGATCAGGCTGATGCGCGGCTCCACGGGCTCCTCCTCGACGCGATCGCGGTCACGCGTGGCCCGCGCGCTCCATCGCTCGCAGCTCCTTCTTGAGGTCCTGGACCTCATCGCGGAGGCGCGCCGCCAGCTCGAACTTCAGTTCGCCGGCCGCGGCGAGCATCTGGTTGGAGAGGTCCTCGATCGTCGCCTCGAGCTGGTTCGCGCCCTCCGCGGCGATCCCCTCACGGCGCAGTCGCGGGGTCGGGCTCTTCCCCTTGCCCGACTTGTTCTTCTTCGACAGCAGCTCCTGCGTGTCGGAGGCCTCCCGCGCCAGCACGTCGGTGATGTCCGCGATCTTCTTGCGCAGCGGCTGCGGATCGATGCCGTGCTCCGTGTTGTACGCGATCTGCTTCTCGCGGCGGCGATCGGTCTCCTCGATGGCCGCGCGCATGGAGTCGGTCATGTTGTCGGCGTACATGTGGACCTCACCCGACACGTTTCGCGCCGCACGGCCGATGGTCTGGATGAGCGAGGTTCCCGATCGCAGGAACCCCTCCTTGTCGGCGTCGAGGATCGCGACGAGCGACACCTCGGGGAGGTCGAGGCCCTCGCGCAGCAGGTTGATGCCCACCAGCACGTCGTAGACGCCGGAGCGGAGCTCGGTCAGCAGCTCGACTCGTCGGAGGGTGTCCACATCGGAGTGCAGGTAGCGGACGCGCACGCCGTGCTCCCCCAGGAAGTCGGTGAGCTCCTCCGCCATCTTCTTCGTCAGCGTCGTGACGAGCACCCGCTCATCCCGCTCGACGCGGATGCGGATCTCCTCGAGCAGGTCGTCGATCTGGCCCTTGGACGGCTTGAGCACGATGTGCGGGTCGACCAGCCCGGTCGGGCGGATGATCTGCTCCACCACGCCGTCGGCGATGCCCATCTCGTAGCGCCCCGGCGTCGCCGACAGATAGACGGTCTGCCCGATGCGCTGCTTGAACTCGTCGAAGCGCAGGGGACGGTTGTCGAGGGCGCTCGGCAGGCGGAAGCCGTGATCCACGAGGGTGCGCTTGCGCGAGGCGTCGCCCTCGTACATCGCCCCGATCTGGGGGACGGTGACGTGCGACTCGTCGATGACCATCAGGAAGTCGTCGGGGAAGAAGTCGAGCAGGGTGTGCGGCGGCTCTCCCGCCGCGCGGCCGTCGAGGTGCCGCGAGTAGTTCTCGATGCCGGAGCAGAAGCCGAGCTGCTGGAGCATCTCGAGGTCGAAGGTCGTCCGCATCCGGAGGCGCTGGGCCTCGAGGAGCTTGCCCTGGCCCTCGAGCTCCTTGAGCCGGTCGGCCAGCTCGGCCTCGATGGTGCCGATCGCGCGCTGGACGGTGTCGGTCCCCGCGACATAGTGTGACGCGGGGAAGATCGGGACGCTGTCGAGCTTCTGCACGACTTCGCCCGTGAGCGGGTGGAGCATGTACAGCGCCTCGATCTCGTCGCCGAACAGCTCGATGCGCACCGCGTACTCCTCGTACACGGGGATGATCTCGATCGTGTCGCCGCGCACGCGGAAGTTGCCGCGGGAGAAGTCCACGTCGTTGCGGTTGTACTGCATCGCGATGAACTTGCGGATGAGGGCGTCGCGGTCGTAGCGCTCGCCGACCTGCAGCGCCACCATGGCGCGCATGTACTCCTCGGGCGCGCCGAGACCGTAGATGCACGAGACGGTGGAGACGACCACGACGTCCCGCCTGCTCAGCAGGGAGTTCGTCGTGGAGTGGCGGAGCCGCTCGACCTCGGCGTTGATCGAGGAGTCCTTCTCGATGAACGTGTCCGTCTGCGGCACGTACGCCTCGGGCTGGTAGTAGTCGTAGTAGCTGACGAAGTACTCCACCGCGTTGTTCGGCATGAGGTCGCGGAACTCGTTGGCCAGCTGCGCCGCGAGCGTCTTGTTGTGCGCGAGCACCAGGGTAGGCCGCTGCACCTGCTCGATGAGCCAGGCGGTGGTCGCCGACTTCCCCGTGCCGGTGGCTCCCAGCAGAACGACGTCGGTCTCACCGGCGTTGATGCGCGCGGCCAGATCGGCGATCGCCTGCGGCTGGTCGCCGCTGGGCATGTACTCGCTGACGACCTCGAAGGGCCGGACGGATCGCGTGGTCTGCATCAGTCCAGCGTATGCCGGGCCACCGACACCGCGGCCGGTGTTCGCCGAGGGCGACGAGCGTCAGGCGTCCTCGTCCTCGCCCGACTCGAAGTCTCCGGTCGCGAAGTCGTCCCACTCGACGTCGGGGTCCGACATCCGACCGTTCCTGCTGCTCGTCGCCATGGGCCCGCTCCCCTCCACCCTCACGTGCTCCGAACGGTACGCCGGCCACGTGAACGGCGGATTGCGCCGCCGTATCCCGTCCGTGTCGCGGGCCCCGCCGCGTACCCTGGCATCGTGGTCGAACTCCTCGTCGGATCGGGACTGGCGGCAGCCGCGGGCTTGAACGCCTGGATGCCGCTGTTCCTGCTGGGCCTCGCCGACCGCTTCGTGGCGGCCGTCGAGCTTCCCGCCGCGTGGTCGTGGCTCTCCAGCGATGTCGCCCTCTGGATCACCGGCGTCCTCCTCGTGGTCGAGTTCGTGGCCGACAAGGTCCCGGCCGTCGACTCCGTGAACGACATCCTCCAGTCGGTCGTGCGACCCGCCTCCGGCGGCATAGCCTTCGGCGCGGGGGCCACCAGCGAGACCGTGCGCGTGGAGGACCCCGCCGCACTGCTGGTCGACAACGCCTGGGTCCCGATCGCCGTCGGCGTCGTGATCGCGCTCCTGGTGCACGTGCTCAAGGCGTCGATCCGCCCGATCGCGAACCTCGCCACCGCCGGCGTGGCGGCGCCGGTCGTGTCCACCGTCGAGGACGTGTCGGCGCTCGCCCTCATCCTCTCCGCGATCTTCCTGCCGGTGCTCGCCGGCGTGCTGCTCGTGGCCCTGCTGGTCACCGGCTTCCTGGTGCTGCGTCGCCGACGGCGAGGGCGCACCGCGGGCCCGGCCGATCAGCCGGCCGTCGGCTGAGAGGCACCCCCGGCCGACTCCGTCCGCAGCCTCTCCCACAGGCGGTCGGTCTGCGCGATCGTGTCCTCGAGCGATCCGCCGGTGTCGATAACGACGTCGGCGATCGCCAGGCGCCGATCGTCCGATGCCTGCGCGGCGATCCGCGCCTGCGCCTCCGTCTCGCTCATCCCCCGCAGCTCGACGAGTCGCCGCGATCGCACGGCCGCCGGCGCATGGGCCACCACCACGAGGTCCCAGGGGTCGTCGACCCGGGCCTCGACGAGCAACGGCACGTCGTACACGACGACGGCGCCGGGATCCGACGCGAAGACCTCGGAGAAGCGTCGTGCCGACTCGGCCCGGACGGCCGGATGCACGATCGCGTTCAGCCGGGCGAGCGCCTCGGGATCCTCGAACACGATCGCGCCCAGCGCCGCACGGTCCAGCTCGCCGTCACTGCGCAGCACCCGCTCACCGAACTCGCCGACGATCGCCGCGAGCACCGGCGATCCGGCGCGCTGGGTCTCCCGCACGAGCGCATCGGCGTCGATGACCACCGCCCCCCGCTCGGCCAGCCGGGCCGCGATGGTCGATTTTCCGGAGGCGATCCCGCCGGTCAGTGCGATGAGAGACATGGCTACGAGGATGCCATGACGATTCGCTGATGATGTGCTCTGACAAGGCGAAGGGACGGCTGAGGCGCACTTGAGCCAAACCTGAGGGTGGCCCCCTAACGTCAGTGATGCAGGCGACGAACCCGAATCGCAGCCCGCCGGGAAGGGCCCGAACCCGACTCGAACATCAACACAGTCCGGACTGCCCGAACAGCCCGATCTGCCCCCGCCCCGGCGCACCCGAAGCGCCGGGGAGGGAGGCCGGTCCGGCGTGCCCGCAGCCGGCAGGACAGCCTGAAAGGCCCCCCGAAATGACCACGCAGGACATCACCACCACCGCCACTCAGCCCGAAGAGCGCAAGAGCAAGCGCCGCGCCGTTCTGGCCTTCACCCTCGCCGCCCTCGCCGTCGGCGGCATCGGCGCCGCGGCCACCAGCGCCGCCTGGACCGACAACGTCTTCTTCTCGGCCAAGGCCGAGGCCGCCACCTTCAACCTGCAGGGCTCGCTCAACGGCACCACCTGGCAGGAGTCGGACAACAGCGGCTCCATCCAGCTGGTCGTGCCGGCCTCGAGCCTGGCCAACCTGCTGCCCGGCGAGACCCGCACCATCAACCTCTACGTCAAGAACCTCGGCACCGCGGCCGCGTCGCTGACCTCGTCGGTCGCCTGGGCGACCTCGCCCGCCTCGACCTTCACGGCCAACCCGGGCACCACGGTGGAGGGCCTCGCCACGACGCTCACCCCCGCCGGCGGAGCGACCGAGAGCGACCAGTTCCAGCTCAAGGTGACCACCGACAGCGCCTGGGCCGCGTCCAACCAGGGCAAGTCGGGCACGATCGTCGTCACGGTCGCCGGCACCGCCGTCGCGCCGTAATCGCCCACGCACCTCGCACTCACCGCAGACCCACCGCAGCACCCGGACCAGAAGGAGGAAGACGATGCAGCTCCTGCGCCGCCTCGCCGACATCGCCCTCTGGCTCCTCGCTGCGGTGGGTCTGGCCTGCGCCCTGATCTGGGGCGCCACGGCTCTCGGGATGATCAAGCCGCTGATCGTGATCTCCGGCTCGATGGAGCCCGGAATCATGACCGGTGACCTCCTCGTCGATGTGCCGGTCGACACCGCCGACCTGTCGGTCGGCGACGTGGTGAGCCTTCCGTCCGACCTGACGCACAACCTCGTCACGCATCGGATCGAGAAGATCGTCGATCTCGGCGGCGGCGAGTACCAGATCTCGCTGAAGGGCGACAACAACGCCGCCTCGGACGCCCTCGACTATTTCGTCGGCGACCAGGTGTGGCAGCCGGCGGTGCAGCTCAGCGGGTGGGGAACCGCTGTGCAGCGCCTCACGACGCCGGCTGTCGCCCTTCCGCTGGTGATCGGGCTCGTCGCGCTCCTCGGGATCGCGCTCCTCCTGCCGGCTCCCGCGCGCCGCACGCGCCGCCCGGCTGCGGACCCGGTGCTGCCATGATCGGCCTCCGCACGCGTCTGGTCGCGCTGGCCGGTGTGGTGGGCGCCGCGGTCGCCGTGGCCGTGGTCGGTCCGGCCGCCTCGGCCCAGACGCTGCCGCTCACCTACGACCTCGGCGTCGTGCTCCCCGGCGAGTCCCGGACGATGGAGCGCGAGATCGAGATCCCGCGTCACGCCTCCGTCGCGGCCGCCGACTTCGGGTCTGGCGCCAGCGCGGACGGGTGGGACGCGCGTCTGTGCGCCGACCGCTGCATCGCGGTCGACGCCCTGGCCGGCGAGACGCTGTCCGCCGGTCGCTATCGCCTCATCGTCACGCTCACCATGCCTGCCGACGGTGCGATCGCACTCGAGTCGTCGGCGCGGGGATCGCTGACGCTCATCGACGCCGGCGTGGGGGACGCCGACGCCCTCCCCAACACGGGTGGCACCCTGCCGGTCGCGAGCATGGCCGTGGGGGCGGCGCTCGCGTCCGGTGGGACCCTGCTGCTCATCGCCGGCCGCCGCCGGTCCCGCCGCCAGGAGGTCGGGTCGTGACCCGCGTGCGTCTGCGCGCGCGGGTGGCCGCCGTGGCCGCCGCACTGCTGATCGTCGTCGGGGCGGGCGCCGCCGCCGGTGCCGTTCAGGACACGCAGGCCGCATGGAACGACAAGTCCTTCGCGTCGGCGGTCGCCACGGGCGGCACCTGGTCCGCACCCACCAGCTACGGCTGCACGGCGATGAACGCCGACGGCAGCGTGAAGAACGGCGGCCGCTGCACGGTCACGTCGGTGACGGCGGACGAGTGGGGCACCGCTCCCAACCGCCAGCGCGGCTACACCGTCGGCTTCAACACCAACGCCGGCAACGGATACGTGCAGTTCACCATCAGCCTCGCCGTCGCGGGCGCATCGTCGAACTTCTCGTGGAGCACGGCCGGTCTCGTCGGCAACGGGCAGGCCATCCCCACGAACGGCTGGACCTGCGCCCAGCTGCCGACGCTGACCGCGAAGACGCCCACGAACTGGGGATGGGGAAGCTCGAGCCAGATCTACTTCCAGGTGGTCGAGAACCGCTCGTCGACCGCCGTGAGCTGCGGATGAGCGTCCCGACACAGCCCGTCCCCGTCCCGTTCCGGCACGTCTTCTGGGATATCATCGCGGATGCCGGTCACGTGAACATGTTGCCCGACCGGCAGTCGGAGGGATTCCCGTTGCCGGACTCACAGGTCGCCGTCGTGATCGAAGACGATCCGGATATCCGTGCTCTCGTCACCGACGTCCTCGATCAAGCGGGCTTCCGCGTGTTCTCCGCCGGCAACGGCGTCGAGGGGCTGGACCTCATCAAGACGCACCAGCCGATCGTGACGACGCTCGATGTGAGCCTGCCCGGCATGGACGGGTTCGAGACGGCGCGCCGGATCCGGTCGGTGAGCGGCACGTACATCGTCATGCTGACCGCGCGCGCCGACGAGATCGACACGCTGCAGGGCCTTCAGGCGGGCGCCGACGACTACGTCACCAAGCCCTTCCGCCCGCGCGAGCTGCGTGCGCGGATCGAGGCCATGCTGCGACGCCCGCGCACCTTCGGGCTTCCCGACCTGCCGGCGGGCGTCGAGGCGACGGTCCCGAACATCCCCGCCCCCGCTCCGGACGAGGCGGGATGGCTGGAGCACAAGGGGCTCCGGCTCCACCCCGACATGCGCGTCGCGGTGGCGGACGAGGAGACGCTCGACCTCACGCGCAGCGAATTCGACATCCTGCACGATCTGCTCAGCGCCGGTCGCCGCGTCGTCGGCAAGAACGAGCTGGCGCTGATGCTCCGCGGCGAGAGCCACCTCGGCATCGGCTTCGTCAGCGAGCACGACACCCGGGCGATCGAGGTGCACGTCGCGAACCTCCGCCGCAAGCTCGGCGAGTCGGCCGCGCAGCCCCGCTGGATCGAGACGATCCGCGGCATCGGCTACCGCCTCACCCTCTGACGCGGCCCATCCCCTCCTCGGAGTCCGACTCGGCGACGATCACCGACGCGTCCGGGTCGGTCGAGGATCGCTTGGCCGCGCGCTGCGCAGCGTCCACCAGCGTCTTCGGGTCGTAGCCCAGGTCGTCGCTCAACGCGACGCCGATGCCGACGACCGGGATGACGGCGCTCCCTCGGGCGGCGAAGTCGTCGAGCAGCCGCCGCTGCACGCGGCTCGCGACCCGGGGGGCGTCGGCACGTGAGACGGGCTCGAACGCGATGAGCATCGCGTCGTCGTCGGCCGGCCCCACGAGCGAGAAGGTGGGCGCGTAGCGCCGCACGCCCGAGCGCCAGAGCTCGGAGATCGCCTCCTGCTCCCCCGTGCCGAACGCGAGACCGATCTGGGAGAGATCGTCGATGCGCAGCGCGACGACACCGAAGAGCTCGTCGGCCGCGCGCGCCCGCGACAGCACGCTCGGCAGCGCGGCGCTCAGCGACGCGGCGCTGAGGATCCCGTCCGGCGACACGTGCAGGGTCGAGTGTCCCCCGTCGTGCCGCACCGTGACCCGGCCGCTGCGCAGCATCGTCGCCGTCGTCAAGGCCACGATCGTGAGCACGATCGACACGAGTCCCGTGATGCTCGATGAGAACCAGGTGGTGAAGATCTCGCCCTGCGGACCCTCCGTCGCCAGCACGACGGCGCGGGCGTAATAGTAGAGCGCGACGAGTGCGAGCACGATCGTGAAGCCCATCGAGCTCAGGAGCGCCCCCATGGCGCCGCGGCGGGACTCGACGGCGGCCAGCAGGGCGAAGGACGCGACTCCGATGAACATCGTCACCGACCCCGCCCACTCGTCGGCATCGGGACCGGGGAGAAGCGTCGCGAGGAACTCGATGCCGACCGACACGGCGACGACGATCCCCGCGGTGCGGATGCGTCGGCCGTTGAAGGTGCGCGCCCCCAGCCAGAAGAAGCCTCCCGTCGCCACCAGGGCCGAGTTGCCGATGGCGATCGCCACCCACGGCTCGTCGGAGGCCTGCCACACGAGGTAGGCGGTGACCGTGAGCATGCCGCTCAGGAACGCCAGCGCCCACACCCGTCCGGCGCCGACTTCCCGGCGGAGCAGCGTCTCGACCAGGTAGAGCACTCCGGAGGTGATCGTGACCAGCGCCACGATCAGGTTCACGGTGAACAGATCGATCACGATCCGACATCCTCTCTGGCCGAGGTGGCCGGAAGCCGCACGATGAAGGTGGCTCCTTCGTCGAGCGTGGTGCGCACGGTGATCTCCCCGCCGTGCGCCCGGACGATCTCGCGGCTGATGGCCAGCCCGAGCCCGCTGCCGTGGGTGGTGGAGTTGCGCACCAGTCCCGAGCGGAAGAAGCGCTCGAACAGGCGGGGCAGCTCGCTCTCGGGGATCCCCGGCCCGTTGTCGCTGACGGCCAGCCAGACGTGGGTGCCATCGCTGGTCAGCCCGACGTCGATACGGCCGCCCGGATTGTTGTACTTGATCGCGTTGGAGAGCAGATTGTCGATGACCTGACGCATCCGCAGCGGGTCCGCGAGGGCGCGCACCTTCTCCACGGCGTCGATCGCGACCGTCACACGGCGCTCGACCGCCCGCGGCATCGCCGCCTCCACCGCGGCCTCCACGACGACGGACAGATCCGTGGGCTCGGGTCGGAGCGTCAGCTCGACCCCGCGATGCGACGCCGCCGACGCCGTCAGGAGATCGGCGACGAGATCGAGCAGCCGGCTGGAGTTCCGCTCCACCACCTCCAGGCTGCGCCGGCTGACCGGGGAGAGGTTCGGGTCGTCGAGGGCCAGCTCGACGTATCCCATGATCGAGGTCAGTGGCGTGCGCAGTTCGTGGGAGACGGATGCCACGAGGTCCTCGCGCGCGCGCAGAGCGAGCTCCTCGGCCGTGACGTCGAGGGTGACGATGATCATGCCGGCGTCGGAGAGGTCCTTGTCGTAGAGCCGCCGCGCCGTCGACTTGAGCGCGCGCCGGCGCTCCTCTCCGGGATCCCCGTGCCACACCAGGGCGTTCTCGAACTCCTCGCCGCGCCGGGCGCGTGCCAGCGGGAGATCCTCGTCGCCGATCGGGGTGATGCCGTCGGCCGCGTACGCGCGCGAGGTGTCGGCGCGCGCCCGCTGCAGACGCCCGTGAGCCTCGTTGGTCACGACGAGGGATCCCTCGGGGGTGAGCCGGATCACCCCGAAGTCGACCGCCTGCAGCACCTCGGTGACCAGGTCCTCCTGGCTGCGTGCGCGCTCTACCGAGCGCTGGAGGTACTGGGACTGCTTGTCCAGCAGCACGCGCTGGGCGAGGGTGCGCTTCGATGCGAGCGCGGCCACCGTCGCCAGGCCCGCGATCATGACCGGGAACAGGAAGGTCGTCGGACCGATCTCCTGCTGCGGGTCGGTCCAGACGAGACTCCAGAACGAGACCGAGATGAGCGTGACGCCGAGCACCGCTCCCCAGCCGCCAAAGGCTGATCCGATCCAGATCGCGGGGAACGCCCACAGCAGCCCCAGCGAGGCCTCCGGCGCCGCGGCCCGCAGGAGCGTGATGGCGGCGATGTCCACGAGCGGCAGGATGAGGATCGCCAGCGCGGGAAACGTGTTCCACGGCAGGATGAAGGCGGCACCGGTCGCCACGAAGACGATCGCCACCCCCAGCATGAGCAGCGTGCCGTCGGCGACCTTGTCGAAGAGCACGACCAGCACAGCCGCCAGGAGCACGACCGCCCCGAGCAGGACCTGGTTCAGCAGGAGCGATCGGTCGCGACCGCGACCGATGAGGCTCGGTGCCGCCGCTGGTCCAGGGATGGTCACACAGAGACGTTACAGCCGGATCCCCGCGCATACGCGGAAGGGGGCCGTGACCTGACGGTCACGGCCCCCTTCGGAGCGATTCGGCTCAGCTGATCAGATCAGCGGCCGGAGAGCTTCTCGCGCAGCGCGGCGAGGGCCTCGTCGTCGGCCAGCGTGCCGCCGACGCTCGAGACGTCGGACGAGAAGGACGACCCACCGGCCTCGGCCGGCGCCGCAGCCTCGGCCTCGAGGGCCTTGGCGACAGCGGCCTTGTGAGCCTCCCAGCGACCCTGGGCAGCGGCGTACTCCTGCTCCCACTTCTCGCGCTGAGCGTCGAAGCCCTCGAGCCAGGCACCCGACTCGGGGTCGAAGCCCTCGGGGTACTTGTACTCGCCGTTCTCGTCGTACTCGGTCGCCATGCCGTACAGGGCCGGGTCGAACTCGGTGCCGTTGGGGTCGACCGACTCGTTGGCCTGCTTGAGCGACAGCGAGATGCGGCGACGCTCGAGATCGATGTCGATGATCTTGACGAAGACCTCTTCGCCGACCGACACGACCTGCTCGGCGAGCTCGACGTGCTTGCCCGACAGCTCCGAGATGTGCACGAGGCCCTCGATGCCGTCCGCGACGCGGACGAACGCGCCGAACGGGACGAGCTTGGTGACCTTGCCCGGAGCGACCTGACCGATCGCGTGCGTGCGGGCGAAGACCTGCCACGGGTCCTCCTGCGTCGCCTTCAGCGACAGCGAGACGCGCTCGCGGTCCAGGTCGACCTCGAGGATCTCGACGGTGACCTCCTGGCCGACCTCGACGACCTCGGACGCGTGCTCGATGTGCTTCCACGAGAGCTCGGAGACGTGCACGAGGCCGTCCACGCCGCCCAGGTCGACGAACGCACCGAAGTTGACGATCGACGAGACGACGCCCTTGCGGACCTGGCCCTTGTGCAGGTTGTTGAGGAACGTGGTGCGCGACTCGGACTGCGTCTGCTCCAGCAGGGCGCGGCGCGAGAGAACGACGTTGTTGCGGTTCTTGTCGAGCTCGAGGATCTTCGCCTCGATCTCCTGGCCGAGGTACGGCGTGAGGTCGCGGACGCGGCGCAGCTCGATGAGCGAGGCCGGCAGGAAGCCGCGGAGGCCGATGTCGACGATGAGTCCACCCTTGACGACCTCGATCACGGAGCCGGTGACCACACCGTCGTTCTCCTTGATCTTCTCCACGTCGCCCCATGCGCGCTCGTACTGGGCGCGCTTCTTGGACAGGATCAGGCGGCCTTCCTTGTCCTCCTTCTGGAGGACCAGGGCCTCGACCTCGTCGCCGACCTTGACGACCTCGTTCGGGTCGACGTCGTGCTTGATCGAGAGCTCGCGCGAGGGGATGACGCCCTCGGTCTTGTATCCGACGTCGAGGAGGACCTCGTCGCGGTCGATCTTCACGACGGTGCCTTCGATGAGGTCTCCGTCGTTGAAGAACTTGAGGGTCTTCTCGACCGCGGCCAGGAAGTCTTCAGCAGATCCGATGTCGTTGATGGCGACCTGCTTGGTGGCCGGGGCGGTCGTTGCGGTAGTCATGTAGTGGGTTGTCCTTGTTGGGTTGGGTGTCGGGCTGCGCGCCTGGGACGTGGTGCCCCGGCATCCGTCCGAGGACGAGCGGATGCCACGGTCGCAGCGATGTGGATGGGATTGCGTGTCACGAAGGCATGGCGAAACCGCCAGGTGAGTGACACTCCAGAGTATCAGAACGACCGCCGCCGTGGCAGGGGCGGTCGCCTAGCCGACCTCGCCGTCCACGTACCACCAGCGTCCCTGCTGGAAGACGAACCTGCTGCGCTCCGCGAGCTCCCCCGAGGATCGTCCGTCGCGCCACCGCGCACGGAAGGCGACCACGCCGCGCCGGTCACCGGGCTCTCCCCCGACGACCTCGTCGATGGTGAGCGACGACCACTCCAGGTCGTCGTCGAGGTCGAGCCTGGTCGGCCGGGTCGAGGGGTGCCACGTGTCCTCCAGGTGCCGGCGCGCCCCGAGCGCGAACGCGGTGTACCGCGAGCGCATGAGCGCGAGCGCCGTCGGCGCCGGGGCACCGCCGAGGACCGGCCCGCAGCAGTCGCCGAAGCGCCCCGCCCCGCACGGGCACGCGTCGGCGTCCGCAGGAGTGCGCCGGGCGCGGGCGCCGAAGGCGGATCCGGAGAACGACGAGGAGCGGGCGGCCACCCTCCGACTCTACGGCGCCACCGCCGCTCGCCCTGTGGATAACCGCAGCAGGCGCCGGCAGCTCCTGACTACCGTGACGGTCATGGGGGAAAGGCATGCGGCGAAGGCGACGGCGGGGCTCTGGTGCACCGCCGTCGCCGTCGCGTTGATCGGCTGCGCGCCGGACCCGACTCCGACTCCCCTGCCGACCGCGACCGGCTTCGCTTCGGAGGCGGAAGCCTTCGCCGCCGCCGAGGCGACCTACCGCGCCTACGTCGACGCGCTGAACCATCAATATGCAGGGCGAACTGGAAGTGATCCAACCAGTTACCTCGCTGACGCCGCACTAGAGGAAGAGGTCGCGGCAGCCGAGGAGTTCAAGAGGATGGGTATCAGATTGACGGGAACCGTACGAGTGGCATCATTCAGTATCCGGAGCGCCTCCGACGAGGTTGTGGACGCGGTTGTGTGTCTCGACGTACACAAGAGTCGCGTGCTGAACGATGAGAATCAGGACGTCACCCCCACCACGCGCGGACGTGTGGTTGGCCTGGATGTTGCGTTCAAGATTGCCGCCGACACTGTGCTCATCTCGAACTCCTCGGCAAACGATTCCTCATGCTGATAGAGCTCGCCCTCGGCTGGGCGCTCGCGTTTCCGCTGGACGCTTCGACGTGTGGCGCCGCGCGGCGAGTCGCTGGCCAGTGCGCGGACGCGATCTTGGGCGACGGAACGGTCGAGTTGGACGCACGAAAGGGAGGCGCGCGCGATACTGGCGAGTCGTCCCCAGCTCGCGAGACCGATGACCAACCTCGTCGACGGGAATGCACGAACGCGCTGAACCGGTGCAGCACCTACGAGGTGGTGATGCGCCAGGAGGCCACGCTCACCGACGTCGCGTCCTTCGCGCCACGGCTGGCGGCCCCGGTCCCCGAGCCCGACGGTGTGGGCGTCGCCGGACTCCCCCTCAACGTCGTCACGGTCGCCCGCACGCACACGCGCACCGGAGAACTGTTCGACATGCCCGTGACGGTCCGCTTCCGTCCGATGTCGTTCACGTTCGACTACGGCGACGGAGCGACGCGGGAATCCCCGACCGGGGGCTTCACGTGGCGGCAGCTGGGTCTCGCGCAGTTCACTGCGACCGACACGAGCCACACCTACCGGGAACGCGGCGAGTACGTCATCACCAGCGTCGTGCACTTCGCCGCGGACGTCGACTTCGGCACCGGCTGGATCCCCGTCGACGGCCTCCTCGCCGTCCCCGCCGGGGCCACCACCGTGGAGATCCTCGAGGCGCGGACCGCACTCGTGGAGCGCACCTGTCACGAAGACCCGAACGGCATCGGGTGCTGACCGCCGAACCGGCGCCGCGCCAGACTCGCCAGGGCGCGATCTCCGCGCTCACGATCATGTCGGCTTCGCTGAGCGCGACGGCTTTGCTGCTGTGGGCGCTCGCCTACGCCGGACCCATCGGGATTCTGATCAGCTTCCTCCTGATCCCCGTGCACGCTTTCCTCGCCGTCAAGCTCGTGGGCGACGTCGCCCTGTCGGCTCTCGCAGCCGCGCGACGATCGCGGCGGGCGATGTGGGCCAACGCGATCGTCACGGTGATCGACGCCGCGCTCGTCGCCTGGGGCCATGCCTACGGCTTCTCCGAGCTCGTCTTCATGATGATTGCGCACGGGTGACGCCTCGCTCGCCAGACCGTCCGTGCCAGGATGACAGCGTGACCGACCGACTGATGCTGCTCGACACTGCCTCACTGTACTTCCGGGCTTTCTACGGCGTACCGGACACCGTGAAGGCCCCCGACGGCCGCCCGGTCAACGCGGCACGCGGTCTCCTCGACATGATCGCCAAACTCGTCGCCACCTACGAGCCGACGCACCTCATCGCCTGCTGGGACGACGACTGGCGCCCGCAATGGCGCGTCGACCTCATCCCCAGCTACAAGACCCATCGCGTCGCCGAGCTCGTCGAGACCGGCCCCGACGTCGAAGTCGTCCCCGACCCCCTCGAGGCGCAGATCCCCATCATTCGCGAAGAGCTCGGCGCGCTCGGGATCCCCATCGTCGGCGCCGCGGATCACGAAGCCGACGACGTCATCGGAACGCTCGCCACCGGCTCCCCCGTGGCAGTCGATGTGGTCACCGGCGACCGCGATCTCTTCCAGCTCATCGACGACGAGCGCAACGTCCGTGTGATCTACACCGGCCGCGGGATGAGCAACCTCGAAGTCCTCACCGACACGGCGGTCGTCACGAAGTACGGGATCCTGCCGACCCAGTACGCCGATTTCGCCGTCATGCGCGGCGACGCCTCCGACGGGCTGCCCGGCGTCGCGGGCGTGGGCGAGAAGACCGCCGCCACCCTGCTCGCCGCCCACGGCGATCTCGCCGGCATCATCGCGGCCGCCGAGCGCGGCGACGGCATGAGCGCCGGCGTGCGGGCCAAGGTGCTCGCCGCAGCGGACTACCTGGCCGTCGCGCCGACCGTCGTCGAGGTCGTGCGGAACCTGCCGCTGGAAATCCCCGACAGCCGTATCGTCGCTCCCGATCCCGGCGCCGTCGCCGAGCTCAGCGAGCGGTGGAACCTCGGCAGCTCCGCCGAGCGCGCCGCGACGGCCCTGACCGCTCGCGCCTGATCGCTTCACCGGCGCCGTGCACCGCCGACCACGCGCCGACGCCTGTCAACGTGCGCGGGACGTCCACTCCCGCAGCAGGGCGAGCGGCCACGTGGTGACGATCCGCTCAGCGGGGACGCCGGCGCGCTCCGCGCGCGCCGCGCCCTCGTCGAGCAGCCCGAGCTGACCGGGAGCGTGGGCGTCTGAATCGATGGAGAAGAGGCAGCCCGCGTCGAGGGCGAGCGTGATCAGCTCATCGGGCGGATCCTCCCGCTCGGGCCGCGAGTTGATCTCCACCGCCACCCCGTTCGCCGCGCAGGCCTCGAACACCGCACGCGCGTCGAAAGCGGACTGCGGCCGCAGGCCGCGACTGCCGCTCACGAGCCTGCCGGTGACATGCCCCAGAACGTCGACATGCGGCTGCGACACCGCCGCCACGAGACGCCGCGTCATCGGACCGGCATCCATGCGGAGCTTGGAGTGCGCAGAGGCCACCACCACGTCGAGCTGTGCGAGCAGCTCGGTCTCCTGATCGAGCGAACCGTCGTCGAGGATGTCGACCTCGATGCCGCTCAGCAGGGTGAAGCCCTCACCGGAGAACGCCGGGATCAGCTCCAGCTGTGCGCGCAGCCGCTCGGCCGACAGCCCCCTGGCCACCTTCAGCCGCGGCGAGTGATCGGTCAGGGCCAGATACTCGTGCCCGAGCGCGCGGGCCGCATCGACCATCAGATCGATGGAGGTCAGGCCGTCCGACCACTCCGAATGGCTGTGGAGGTCTCCGCGCAGTCGTGCGCGGAGAGCCGGAACCGGCGCTGGCTCGCTCCCCCGCAGCTCGGCCAGGTATCGCGGCACCTCACCCGCGAGCGCCTCCTGGATGACCGCGAAGGACGAATCCCCGATGCCCTTGCGGCGTCGAAGCGCGGCCGCATCGGCGAGCTGCTCGCGGGAGAGCCCGTCGATCGCCGCAGCCGCGGCCCGGAACGCCTTCGAGCGGTAGCGCGACGCGCGCTCCCGCTCGAGCAGCGTGGCGATCTCGTTGAGCGCGTCGATGGGCTCCACGGGGTCCCTTCGTCCGAAACGTGAGGCGGACTCGCGACCCTACCCGAGCCCGCGCGGTCGGATCAGCCGGCGACAGCCGAGCGGCGTACGACGACCGGAACGGAGGCGAGGCGTCTGATCGCCCAGCCGAACAGGATGGACAGGATGCCGATCCCGATCGCGAACGCTGCGACCCCGAACGACACGACCGAGGTGAACAGCGAGGCGCGCAGGAAGGAGGCGTTCATCATGACGGCGCGCACCGGGTCGTCCTGGTCGAGCTCGGCGTAGGTCTTGCCGCCCGAGATGCCGAGCGCGTGGTGCTGGATGATGTCCGCCTGCACGAAGGCGGTGAACGGGCCCGCGACCGTCTGGCCCTGGAAGGCCATGGCGTCGTCGGGGACGATGATGTTCTCGGCGCGCAGCTGGCTCGACACCATCACCCACACAACGACGCCGACGACGATCAGAGCGATGCCGCCGAGGATCCCGATGACGCCGATGGCCTTGACGAGGCCCACCTTCTTCTGCGGCGGCTCGACCGCGTCGGCGGTGACGACAGCTTCTTCAGACATGGGGGCGTTCCTCTCTGGGCATGTCGGATGGTGTGATCACCGTAGCGTCCGGCTCAGAGCCCCCGCCAGGCACCCACGCCGGGGAAAACCCCTGCCGGAAGTGGGGATTCAGCGCGCCGTCGCAGCGACCCAGCGGTCGAGGGTGGCTGCCGCGGAGCCCGAGTCGATCGCCGCGGCGGCGCGGTCCTTGGCCGCCGACAGGCGCTCCACGATGGGCAGCTGCACCTGGGCGGCGTCCCGGAACAGCTCGTAGGACACGATCCCGGCTGCGGCGTTGAGAAGCACGATGTCGCGGACGGGTCCGGGATCCCCCGCGAGCACGCGGCGCACGACCTCCGCATTGTGCGCGGCGTCGCCCCCCAGCAGATCGGAGATGTCCGCCAGCGGGATGCCGATGTCACGCGGGTCGAGGTCGTGCTCATGGATGTCGCCGCGCGAGATCTCCCAGACCCGGCTGTGGCCGGTGGTGGTGAGCTCATCCAGGCCGTCGTCGCCGCGGAAGACCAGGGCGGTCGCGCCACGGGTCTGGAAGACCCCGGTGATGAGCGGGACGCGGTCCAGCTGCGCGACCCCGACCGCGTTGGCCTCGGCTCGGGCGGGGTTGCACAGCGGCCCGAGGAAGTTGAAGACGGTGGGCACGCCGAGCTCGGCCCGCGTCGGACCCGCATGACGGAAGCCCGGGTGGAACGCGGAGGCGAAGGCGAACGTGATCCCGACCTCGGCGAGCACCTCGGCGACGCGTTCAGGGCTCAGCGAGAGGTCGATGCCGAGCGCGGCGAGCACATCGGAGGACCCGGACGCGGAGCTCGCGGCCTTGTTCCCGTGCTTGACGACGGGGATACCGCTGGCCGCGGCCACGATCGCCGACATCGTCGACACGTTGACGGTGCCGAAGCGGTCGCCGCCCGTGCCGACGATGTCGAGCACGTCGGCGGGCACCGGAAGCGGGAGCGCCGCTTCGAGGATGGCGTCGCGGAAGCCGACGATCTCATCGACCGTCTCGCCCTTGGCCCGCAGCCCGATCAGGAAGCCGGCGAGCTGCGACGGCGTCGCCTCGCCGCGCATCACCCGGCGCATCGCCCACGTCGATTCCGACACGCTCAGGTCCTGTCGAGCCAGCACGCTGGTGAGGATCTCGGGCCACGAGTAGAGCTCCGCCATGAGCACCGATCCTATCGGCACTCTCCCGGCGCCTTCACGGCGCGCGCCTATCCGGCTCTCACCCCCTCCGAAAGTGGAAGGAGGAGCGCGAGAAATGCCGGGCGCACCTTCAGTGATGCGGAAACCACCCGCCGAATCAGCCATAATGAGACCGTGACAACCACTCCAGCGACCTATTCCCAAGCCTTGCGTTCCGTCAAGCGGCCGGATCCGGTCGCTGTCGGCACCATCGTGTGGCTGGGCAGCGAGGTCATGTTCTTCGCCGGTCTGTTCGCGATCTACTTCACCCTCCGCAACGCCTCGCCGGAGCTGTGGGCCGATCGCACCGAGCTGCTGAACATCCCCTTCGCCGCCGTCAACACCCTGATCCTGGTGCTCTCGTCCTTCACGGCCCAGGCCGGCGTGTTCGCCGCCGAGCGCTTCCAGCCGTACCGCCGGGGCTCGATCTGGCAGTTCCGCCAGTGGGGCATGGTGGAGTGGTTCTTCCTCACGTTCATCATGGGAGCCGTCTTTGTCTCCGGCCAGGTGTGGGAGTACGCCACCCTCGTCGCCGAAGGCCTTCCGATCAGCGCCGACTCCTACGCCTCCGCGTTCTACATCACCACCGGCTTCCACGCCCTGCACGTGACGGGCGGGCTCATCGCCTTCCTCCTCGTGATCGGCCGGGCCTACGCGGTGAAGAACTTCGGACGCAAGGAGATGACCTCCTCGATCGTCGTGTCCTACTACTGGCACTTCGTGGACGTCGTCTGGATCGTCCTGTTCATCGTCATCTACTTCGTCAAGTAAGAGAGCGGACCGAGAACCTCCATGGCATCGAAGACACCGCGCCGCCAGACCGGACGCCGCAGCAAGTGGGCCGCCGCCGCCCTCATCGGCATCGGACTGCTCGTCAGCGGCGGCATCTACGCCGGCGCCTCCGCCGCGATGGCCGCGACCGAACCCACCTCCGCGGCGACGTCCACGCTCACGGTCGAAGACGGCAAGAAGCTGTTCCAGGCCAACTGCGCGACCTGCCACGGCCTCAACATGGAGGGCACCGCCGACGGTCCCTCGCTCTACGGCGTCGGAGAGCTCGCCGTCGAGTTCCAGATGTCGACCGGCCGCATGCCGCTGCAGATGCAGGGCCCGCAGGCGCCGCAGAAGCCGGTGCAGTTCACCGAGGACCAGATCCGTGCCGTCGCCGCCTGGGTGCAGTCCACCTCCCCCGGCCCGACGTACCCGTCCGACGAGACGCTCGACGGCGGCGGCGACGTCGCCAACGGAGCCGAGCTCTTCCGCATCAACTGCGCGATGTGCCACAACGTGGCGGCCGCCGGCGGCGCGCTCACCGAGGGCAAGTACGCGCCGGCCCTGACGAGCACCAGCCCGCTCCACATCTACGCGGCGATGGTCACCGGCCCGCAGAACATGCCCGTCTTCAACGACATGACCCTCACCACCGACGAGAAGCGCGACATCATCTCGGCGCTGATGTGGATGCAGCAGAACGAGTCGGCCGGCGGGTTCTCCCTCGGCTCGCTCGGACCGGTCTCGGAGGGCCTGTTCATCTGGATCTTCGGCATCGGCGCACTCATCGCGCTGACCGTGTGGATCACGGCCAAGTCGAACTGATCGAAAACCTCACTGACGGAACGTACGAGGAGCACCATGGCACACGAGGAAGACGCGCTCGAGCACGAGAGGGCTTCATGGAAGCCTTCCCCCGGGCTCGCGGTCGCGGTTCCCGACCCCGTGCAGAACCCCGGCCTGCCGCCGCACCGGGCACGCACGACCGACAAGGACCCCGCCGCCATGAAGCGCGCGGTCCGCACGGTGTACACGCTCTTCTACCTCTCCCTCGCGGGCAGCATCTGGGCGATCGCCGCCTACATGCTCTTCCCGATCGAGAGCGGTCGGATCATCGACATCCGCCACAACAACCTGTTCATCGGGCTGGGCATCGCGCTCGCGCTCTTCGCCATCGGCGTCGGGGCCATCCACTGGTCCAAGGCGATCATGTCCGACAAGGAGTTCATCGAGCCGCGTCACGCGACCCGCGGACGCGACACGACGCGTGACGCTGCGGTGCAGGCGTTCCGCGAGGCGAACGAGGAGTCCGGCTTCGGACGTCGGACCGTCATCCGCAACTCGCTGATCGCCGCGCTCGTGGCCTCCGTCGCGCCGGGGATCGTGCTGTTCCGCGGCCTCGCCCCGGAGAGCTCCGAAGAGCACCCCATCGCCGGCGACCCGGTCGCGCTGCTGAGCCACACCATGTGGAAGAAGGGCATGCGCCTCGCGCACGACCCCAGTGGCGAGCCGATCCGCGCTGCCGACCTGACGCTCGGCTCGGCCGTGCACGTGATCCCGCAGCCGCTGGCCGAGCTGAGCCACCACGAGGGCTACCTCGAGGAGAAGGCCAAGGCGATCGTGCTGCTCATGCGCCTGCTGCCCGAGCAGCTCCCCGCCGAGCACAACAACCTCGAGTGGGCCTACGACGGCATCGTCGCGTACTCGAAGGTCTGCACGCACGTCGGCTGCCCTGTCGCGCTGTACGAGCAGCAGACCCACCACCTCCTGTGCCCGTGCCACCAGTCGCAGTTCGACGTGTCGCGGTCGGCCGCGGTCATCTTCGGCCCGGCCGCCCGGCCGCTGCCGCAGCTGCCGATCACCGTCGACGACGAGGGCTACCTCATCGCGCAGGACGATTTCCACGAACCCGTCGGCCCGAGCTTCTGGGAGCGCCATTGAGCACCGCGACTGTCCACCAGACGGACTCCGAGAAGACGCAGCCCGAGAAGCCCCTGGGCGGCCGCTTCATCGCCGGTGCCGCGAACTACATCGATGAGCGCACGAGCATCTCCGGCTTCGTCAAGGAGCTCGGACGCAAGATCTTCCCCGACCACTGGTCGTTCATGCTCGGCGAGATCGCGCTGTGGAGCTTCGTCGTCGTCCTGCTGTCGGGGACGTTCCTGACGTTCTTCTTCCAGGCCTCCATGGTCGAGACGCACTACGAGGGCGCGTACCTCCCCATGGTCGGCGTGGAGATGTCGGCGGCGCTCGACTCGACGCTGAGGATCTCGTTCGACATCCGCGGCGGTCTCCTCGTCCGCCAGATCCATCACTGGGCCGCCCTGGTCTTCGTGGCCGGCATCGGCGTGCACATGCTGCGCGTGTTCTTCACCGGCGCCTTCCGCAAGCCGCGTGAGCTCAACTGGGTGATCGGCTTCGTGCTCTTCATTCTCGCGATGGGCGAGGGCTTCACCGGCTACTCGCTCCCCGACGACCTGCTGTCGGGCAACGGCCTGCGGATCATCGACGGCATGATCAAGGGCATCCCGCTGATCGGCACGTGGACCTCGTTCCTCCTGTTCGGCGGCGAGTTCCCGGGAACCGACATCGTCGGTCGTCTCTACGTGCTGCACATCCTGCTGCTGCCGGCGATCCTCGTCGCCCTGCTCGCCGTGCACCTCATGCTGATGATCGTCAACAAGCACACGCAGTTCGCCGGCCCCGGCCGTACGAACAGCAACGTCGTGGGCTACCCGATGATGCCCGTCTACATGTCCAAGATGGGCGGGTTCTTCTTCATCACCTTCGGCGTGATCGTGCTGATCGCCTCGCTGTTCACGATCAACCCGATCTGGAACTACGGGCCGTACGACCCCTCCCCCGTGTCGGCCGGCACGCAGCCCGACTGGTACATCGGCTTCGCCGACGGCGCGCTGCGCCTGGTCCCGCCGCATCTGGAGTTCGTGCTGTTCGACCGCACGTGGTCGTTCAACATCCTCATACCGCTCGCCGGCCTGGGTGTCTTCATCGTGCTGGTGATGCTCTACCCCTTCATCGAGGCGTGGATCACGGGCGACAAGCGCGAGCACCACATCGCACAGCGTCCGCGTCACGCACCGACCCGGACCGCCATCGGCGTCGCCGGCGTGATCTTCTACGCCGTGCTGTGGGCAGCCGCCTCGTCGGACATCATCGCGACGCACTTCCATCTCACGATGGAAGGCGTGATCCACACGCTGCAGGCGCTGCTGATCCTGGGACCGATCTTCGGCTACTTCATCAGCAAGCGGATCGCGCTGGCCCTGCAGAAGAAGGATCGGGAGATCGCTCTGCACGGCTACGAGTCGGGTCGCATCGTCCGCCTTCCGGGTGGCGAGTACATCGAGGTGCACCAGCCGGTGGACCAGTACGAGCTCGTCAAGCTCGTCGACTTCGAGACGAACGCGCCCCTCGTCGTCCGCCCGGACGACCGAGGCCGGATCGCGTGGCACCAGAACCTCCGCTCCGCCATCTCGCGGTGGTTCTTCGAGGACCGTCTGGTGCCGCTCACGCAGGCCGACATCGACGACGCGCGCGCCCACCAGCACCACACGCTTGAGCACATCGCCGCCGAGGAGACCGCAGAGCTCCAGGGTGCCCACGAGCGCGCCGGCGTGCCCGACGCGCCGCTGCACCCGATCGACGACGGGCACAACGGGGAGACGGCCAACCGGCCCTCCAACGTGATCATCCCCGACGACGACGGCGACAAGAAGAAGCCCAAGAAGCCGAAGGACGACTGAGTCCTACGCGGCAGAAAAGCGGCGAGGCGTGACCGTCGAGGTCACCCTCGCCGCCTCTGCGTTCCCGTAGCGTCGAGTCATGACGGATGCCATCGCCTACTTCAGCGCCAAGCTCGAGCACGAGACCGACCCCTCGGATGTCTACGCCGCCCAGCGGGCGGGCGACCGATTCACCCTCGTCGATGTCCGGAGCACCGAGGCGTGGAACCAGGGTCACGTGGCCGGGGCCGTGCACATGCCGTATCGCGACATCGCCGCGGGCGCGCCGCAGGAGCTCGACCCCTCCCTTCCCGTGGTCGTGTACTGCTGGAGCCCGGGATGCAACGCCGGCGCCAAGGGCGCCCTCGAGTTCGCGCGCATCGGCTACCGAGTGCGGGAGATGATCGGCGGCTACGAGTACTGGGTGCGGGAGGGACTGCCGACGGAGAACGCCGCGGGTCCCGTCCCGCGCACGTTCGACCCGCTCGTGATGTACGTGCGCCCCTGACCCCGTCGACGCGGTGGCGGCCCTGATCAGCCGGCGAGGCCGCTGAGGTCGCCGGCGAACCGGTCGGCCGCGGCACCGGCCCAAGACGGCTCCTCCACGCCCGGAGCGCCGCGCTCCACGTCGCACACCACGGCGGTGACGTTGTCGCGCGACCCCGCCTCCAGGGCCGCCGAGACGATGAGCTGCGCCGCGGCATCGACCTCGACGTCAATCCCGACGAGGTCGGCGATCACATCGTCGGGCAGATAGTCGCTCACGCCGTCGCTGCACAGCAGCCAGCGGTCGCCCTCCACGGGGAGCCTGTCCACGACGCGCACGTGATCGGTGTCGTCACCGCGGAGCGAAGCCGTGATGATGTTGCGGCGAGGATGGCTCATGGCGTCCGCGGCGCTGACGATGCCCTGGTCGACGAGCACCTGGACGTAGGAGTCGTCGCGCGTCTGGCGGATGAGGTGCCCGTCGCGCAGAAGGTAGGCCCGGGAGTCGCCGGTGTGCGCGAGCAGCAGACCGCCGTGGCGGTCGAGCCACAGGCATGTGAAGGTCGTCGCCATCCCGGCCAGTGTCGGATCGCGCCGTACGTGGGCGCCCAGGTCCCAGTTCGCTCCTCGGATGCGGACCTCGAGCTCGTCGGCGTCGCCGACGTCGCTGCCGCCCGCGACGAGACGATGCACGAGCGCCGCCGACGCGAGGTCTCCCGCCGGGCCTCCCCCGACACCGTCAGCGACCGCCGCCCCCCAGGACGCGGCGAACGCTGCATCCTGGTTGGCATCGCGATGCGGGCCGACGTCCGAGAAGACGGCGGCGCGAAGCCGGAACGTCATCCGGTCAGCGCGCGAAGTAACCGCGGTAGTACTCGTAGACCCAGCCGACGATGGCGACGAGGAACACCGCGACACCGATGGGCAGCAGGAAGGTGCCCACCGCGAGACCGACGATCGCCAGAGCCGCGGAGAAGGCCAGCACCAGCGGCCACCAGGACCAGGGGCTGAACTCGCCGAGCTCGGGGTCACCGTCGTCGATGTCGGCCGTCAGGATGTCCTCCGGCAGCTCACCACGCTGGGCGCGGTGCACGCGGTGCACGTAGAAGGCGATCATCGCGGCCATGAACACCGTGAACAGGAGGGCGGTCGTGCCCACCCACTCGATGGCGTTGTACCACGGCAGGCTGGAGTGCTCGATGATGTTCCACCACGTGTACATGACCGTGCACAGGAGGAAGAAGCCGGCGAGGATCCACCAGAGGTTGACGTTGGTCTTCACTTACTTCACCTCTCCCTCGGCGAGGTCGACGACGGGCGCATCGGGAGCATCCTTCGCCGGCCCCACGCCGACCGGGATTCCGGCCTCGGGGTGGTTCAGATCGAACGCCGGGCGCTCGCTGCGGATCCTCGGGATCGAGGTGAAGTTGTGCCGCGGCGGCGGGCAGCTGGTCGCCCACTCGAGCGACGCCCCGTAGCCCCACGGGTCGTTGACCGTGACCTTCGGCGCGGTGCGCGAGGTCAGCCAGACGTTCAGGAAGAACGGGATCATCGAGGCGCCGAGGATCATCGCACCGACGGTGGAGACCTGGTTGCCCAGCGTCCAGCCGTCGGCAGCCGAGTAGTCGGCGTAGCGGCGGACCATGCCGTCGACGCCCAGCCAGTGCTGAATGAGGAACGTCATGTGGAAGCCGATGAACAGCATCCAGAAGTGCACCATGCCGAGGCGCTCGTTGAGCATGCGCCCCGTCCACTTCGGCCACCAGAAGTAGAAGCCGGCGAACATCGCGAACACCACGGTGCCGAAGACGACGTAGTGGAAGTGCGCCACGACGAAGTAGGAGTCCGAGGTGTGGAACGTCAGCGGGGGCGATGCGAGGATCACGCCGGTGAGGCCACCGAAGACGAAGGACACCAGGAAGCCGAGCGAGAACACCATCGGCGTCTCGAAGGTCACGGAGCCTCGCCAGAGCGTGCCGATCCAGTTGAAGATCTTCACGCCCGTCGGCACCGCGATCAGCATCGTCATCAGAGCGAAGAACGGCAGCAGCACGGCACCGGTGACGTACATGTGGTGCGCCCACACCGAGACCGACAGGGCGGCGATCGCGATCGTCGCGTAGACGAGGGTCTTGTAGCCGAAGATCGGCTTGCGGCTGAACACCGGGAAGATCTCGGAGACGATGCCGAAGAACGGCAGCGCGATGATGTACACCTCGGGGTGCCCGAAGAACCAGAACAGGTGCTGCCAGAGGAGCACGCCGCCGTTGGCCGGGTCGTAGATGTGGGCGCCGAGCACGCGGTCCGCCGCGGCTGCGAGGATCGCCGCCGCCAGGACCGGGAAGGCCATCAGCACGAGGATGCTCGTGACGAGCGTGTTCCACGAGAAGATCGGCAGACGCCACATGGTCATGCCGGGCGCGCGCATCGTGATGATCGTCGTGATGAAGTTGACCGCGCCGAGGATGGTGCCGAAGCCGCTCATGCCCAGGCCGAGCATCCAGAGGTTTCCTCCCGCACCGGGCGAGAAGCTGGCGTTGGCCAGCGGCTGATAGGCGAACCAGCCGAAGGCGGCCGCTCCCTGGGGCGTGAGGAAGCCGGCGATCGCGATGAGCGAGCCGAAGATGAACAGCCACAGGGCGAACGCGTTCAGGCGCGGGAAGGCGACGTCGGGAGCGCCCAGCTGCAGCGGCAGGATGGCGTTGGCGAAGCCCGCGAACAGCGGCGTCGCGAACATCAGCAGCATGATCGTGCCGTGCATCGTGAACAGCTGGTTGTACTGATCCTTGGTCGGGATCACCTGCATGCCCGGCTCGAAGAGCTCGGCGCGGATGATGAGGGCCATCACGCCGCCGAGGAGGAAGAACAGCACAGAGGCGATCAGGTACATGTACCCGATGGTCTTGTGGTCGGTCGACGTGATCCACTTGACGATCACGTTGCCCTTCTGCTCGACGCGCGAAGCGCTCAGCAGCGCGGCCTGGCGAGGCGGAAGGGTGGAGGGACGGCTGTGCGTCTCGCCCTGGAGCGGAAGCGTCGTCGCCATCAGTGGTCTCCCTCGGAGTCGGTCGGGGCGCCCGTGCCCGGCAGGTTCTGCAGGCGGTCGTAGGCGTCGTTGATGTCACCGGTCTGACCGGCATCGCGCAGCGACGCGAGGTAGGCGTCGTACTCGGCCTGCTCGACCACCTTGACCTTGAACAGCATCATCGAGTGGTACTGGCCGCAGAGCTCGGCGCACTTGCCGTCGTACTCGCCCACGCGCGTGGGGGTGAAGGACCAGTAATTGTCCTTGCCGATGTACATGTCCTTCTTGTACAGGAAGTCGATGATCCAGAACGAGTGGATCACGTCGCGCGAGACGAGCTTGATCTTCACCTCCTGGTCGACCGGGAGGTAGAGCGTCGGAAGCTCGCTGGTGATGTTGCCCTGCGCGTCGGTCTGAGCCTGGACGCCCATCGACCACACCGCGGCGTCGGCCTGCTCGCAGTCGCTCTCGGTGTACTGGAAGTCCCAGGCCCACTGCTTGCCGATGGCCGTGACGCAGACGTCCGGGTCCTCGTACTGGGTCTCGAGGATCGCCTGGTCGCGGGCGGTGAACGCGAAGAATCCGATGACCAGGATGAGCGGCACGATCGTGTAGAAGATCTCGATCGGCATGTTATAGCGCATCTGCACCGGCAGGCCGCTCTGGCCCTTGCGGCGGCGGTACGCGACGGCGGCGAAGCCCATCAGCGCCCAGGTGACCACGCCGACCACGAGGAGAACGATCCACGAGTTGACCCAGAGGCCGGAGACCATCTCGGTGCGGTTGGTGGCCTGCGTGCCGTCTTCGGTGAAGCCCGGAAGGTAGCCGTTCAGCTCAGTCGGCGTGCAAGCCGCAAGGGTGATCGCGGTGGCGATCCCGAGCGGGATGACGGCCCAGCGGAGGCGACGTTTGACGCGCACGGTGCACCTTTCGGGGTCATGAAGGTCGAACACCAGCAAGTCTAGGGCAACCTCCTACCCGATTCAGGCCATCCGTCCAGGATGTCCCGACTCTCGGAGGGGGCCCGAGCCCCGCGGGAAGCGCGCCTCAGTGGAAGCTGTCGCCGCAGGCGCAGCTGCCGGCCGCGTTGGGGTTGTCGATGGTGAACCCCTGCTCCGAGATGGTGTCCTTGAAGTCGATCTTCGCGCCGTCGAGGTACGGCACGGACATGTCGTCGACGATGACCTCGACGCCGTCGAACTCCACGGCCTTGTCGCCGTCGAGGAAGCGCTCGTCGAAGTACAGCTGGTAGATCAGACCCGAGCATCCGCCGGGCTGCACGGCCACGCGCAGGCGCAGGTCGTCGCGGTTCTCCTGGCTCAGGAGACTCTTCACCTTTGCGGCGGCGGCATCGGTCAGCGCCACTCCGTGAGCGGGCGTGACGGCGGCGGGCGACGTGGCGATGTCGGTCATGACTCTCCCAGGATCTCGGGCCGTCAGTGCCCTTCAGGGGCCGGGACGGCGGATGCCACGATTCTACGCCCTCTGGGCGGGAGAGGCCCCGAGTCGCCGCCGCGTCGGGCGGTTCAGAGCGCGGTGGCGTCGAGGCTCTCCAGCAGCAGGGCCTCCGAGACGAGGGCGTGGCGGAAGGTGTCGAGATGCAGCGACTCGTTCGGGCTGTGAGCGCGCGCGTGCGGGTCCTCCACTCCGGTGACGAGGATCTGCGCCCCCGGGAACTCGCGGACCAGGTCGGCGATGAACGGGATCGATCCCCCCACGCCGATGTCCACGGCGTCCACGCCGTACCCCTCGGCCAGTGCGGCCTTCGCCCGCTCCACGGCCCAGCCGTCGGTGTCGACCAGGAACGCATCGCCCGAGTCCACGTCGCGGAACGACAGCTGGGCGCCGAAAGGGGCGTGCGCCCGCAGGTGCGCCTCGATGGCGGCGAAGGCGTCGGCCGCCCGCTGTCCGGGCGCCACGCGAGCGCTGATGACGACGGACAGCTCCGGCGTGAGCGTGTTGGAGGCGTTCTTGACGGACGGGAAGTCGATCCCCGTCACCGTGATGGACGGCTTGTTCCAGATCCGACTGAGGATGGTGCCCCGACCGACCGGGCTCACGCCCTCGGGAAGGCCCGCCTCGCTGCGGAGCGTCTCCTCGGAGTAGTCCGGGGTCTCCGCCGCGCGCTCGAGGAGTCCGGGGACGGCCACCGCGCCGTCTTCGTCCCACAGGGTCGAGAGGAGCTTCACGGTGGCGAGCATGGCGTCGGGCACCGCTCCCCCGAACATGCCGGAGTGGGAGGCGTGCTCGAGCGTCTTCACCCCGAGCGTGAAGCGGGTGTTGCCGCGGAGCGAGACCGTCAGCGCCGGGGTGACCGCGTCCCAGTTGCCGGAGTCGGCCACCACGATGACGTCGGCGCGGAGCGCATCGGCGTTGTCGCTGAGGAACTGGGCGAACGAGGCCGACCCGGCCTCCTCCTCCCCCTCGATGAACAGATTCACGCCGAGGTCGAAGTCCGTGCCGAGCGCGGCGATGAGCGCACGGAGCGCCCCCACGTGCGCCATGACGCCGGCCTTGTCGTCCGCGGCCCCGCGTCCGTACACCCGGCCGTCGCGGACGGTGGGCTCGAACGGCGGCGACTCCCAGAGCGACTCGTCGCCCACGGGCTGCACGTCGTGATGCGCGTAGAGGAGGATCGTCGGGCGTCCGTTGCGGGCGGCGCGCGTCGCGAGGACCGCCGGCATCCCCTCCTGGCCCGTCTCCGGGACCACCGCCGTCTTCACCTCGACCCGGTCGAAGATCCCGAGTCCGTCCAGCAGCCCCTTGACCGCCGCCGCGCTGCGCTCCACCTCGCCACGGTCGAATCCGGGAAAGGCGACCGAGGGGATGCGCACGAGTGCGCCGAGGTCGGCGAGGGCGGCGGGGACGGCATCGGACGCGGCGGCACGCACGGCGTCACGCCGGGACAGTTCGGAGGTCATGCGGGTAATCTTATGGGGCACCTTCTCCGCTGATCCGAGGTTCCTCCCGTGGCCAAGACTCCCGCCGCCCCCGCTCCCGACACCGAGCCGGACGCCCCCGTCGGCGCCGGCAAGAACAGGCCGACGCCCACGCGCGCCGAGCAGGAGGCCGCACGGAAGCGTCCCCTGGTGGCCGACACGAAGGAGGCGCGCGCACGGGCGAAGTCCGACCTGGCGGCCCAGCGCGACAAGGCCCGCATCGGCATGGCCAACGGCGAGGAGAAGTATCTCCCGGCTCGCGACAAGGGTCCCCAGCGCCGCTTCGCCCGCGACTTCGTCGATGCCGGCTGGCACATCGGCGAGCTGATGATGCCGCTGATGGTGGTCGTCATCCTGCTGAGCCTGTGGCCCAACGCGGCTGTGGTCTACTACGGCTTCGTCGCCCTCTGGGTGTTCATCATGTTCGTCGTGGGCGACATGATCATCACGAGCATCCGCGTCAAGCGCGCCGCCGCCGCCAAGTGGGGAGACCGGCGCGAGAAGGGCCTCGGCTGGTACTCGGCGATGCGCACGATCCAGATGCGGTTCATGCGACTGCCGAAGCCTCAGGTCAAGCGCGGTCAGCACCCGGCCTGACCCGCCGACGGGGAGACGCCGTCAGCCGGCGACGAGTCCGCGGTTGATCTGCCGCGCCCAGAGGGGTCCGCGGTAGATGAACCCGGTGTAGCCCTGCACCAGATCGGCGCCGGCCTCCAGCCGCTCGCGGACGTCGGCCGCCGTCTCGACGCCGCCGGCCGCGATCACGCAGAACTCGGGCGGAACCGCAGCGCGGACGATCCGCAGGACCTCCAGCGCGCGAACGCGCAGAGGCGGTCCGGAGAGCCCGCCGGCACCCGCGGCAGCGACCTTCGCGGCATCGGTCGCCAGTCCGTCGCGCGAGATCGTCGTGTTCGTCGCCACCAGGCCGGCCAGACCCGCGTCGACGGCCAGCCGTGCGATGGCGCCCACCTCGTCGTCGGGGAGGTCGGGGGCGATCTTGACCAGCAGCGGCGTCGCCCCCGCGGCCTCCCGCACGGCGACCAGCAGCGGGCGCAGGGTCTCGACCGCCTGCAGCCCCCGCAGCCCCGGGGTGTTGGGCGACGAGACGTTCACGACGAGGTAATCGGCGACCGGTGCGACCAGGCGCGTGCTCGTCACGTAGTCCGCGGTGGCGTCCTCGACGTCGACGACCCGGCTCTTGCCGATGTTGGCACCGATCACCGGCCGGCTCGCGCGGCGACGCAGCCGCGTCAGCCGCTCGGCGGCGGCGGCGGCACCCGCGTTGTTGAAGCCCATCCGGTTCACCAGCGCACGGTCCGGGATCAGCCGGAAAAGGCGGGGCCGAGGGTTTCCCTCCTGGGCGATCGCGGTGACGGTGCCGACCTCGACGTGACCGAATCCGAGCGCGTGGAGACCGCTCACCGCGACGGCGTTCTTGTCGAATCCCGCCGCCACCCCGAACGGCGAGTCGAAGACGAGGCCGAGCGCCTCGGTGCGCAGGCGCGGATCGGCACGCGTGAGCGCGCGCACGACCCACGACACGGGAGGCACGCCGAAGAGCCGGATGACCGGCATGACGAGGTGGTGGGCGACCTCGGGGTCCATGCGCGCGAAGAAGGTGCGGAAGATGAACGGATACATCGCCACTCAGCCTAGGGCGCCCGACCCGCGCGCGCTGTCCGGCGCGGACCGGAAGTAAGCGGGGTCAGTCCTGCGCCGGCGCGGCGGCGTGGTCGGCGCGCAGCTGCGAGATGGACGCCTCGAAGTCCTCGAGCGAGTCGAAGGCCTGGTAGACGCTCGCGAACCTCAGGTAGGCCACCTCGTCCAGATTGCGCAGCGGCCCCAGGATCGCCAGGCCGATCTCGTTGGTGTCGATCTGCGACGATCCCGTCTGCCGCACGGCCTCCTCGACCGCCTGTGCCAGCACCGCCAGGTCGGAGTCGGTGACGGGCCGGCCCTGACAGGCCTTGCGCACACCGGACATCACCTTCTCCCGGCTGAACGGCTCGATCACACCCGATCGCTTGATGACGTTGAGGCTCGCGGTCTCGATCGTCGAGAACCGGCCGCCGCATTCCGGGCACTGCCGGCGCCGGCGGATGCTGAGTCCGTCGTCGCTCGTACGGGAGTCGATGACGCGGGAGTCGGCGTGGCGGCAGAACGGGCAGTGCATGGTCCCTCCAGCCTACGCCGGGGACGGGTCTGCGAAGCGCGCCGTGACCGCCTCGCCGTGAGCAGGAAGCGCCTCGGCTTCGGCCAGCGCGACGATCCCCTCGCGGACGGCCTCCAGCGCGCCGCGGTCGTAGGCGATGACCTGCTGCGGACGGAGGAACGTCGACGCGGAGAGTCCCGACGCGTACCGCGCCTGGCCACCGGTCGGAAGCACGTGGTTGCTGCCGGCCAGGTAGTCGCCGAGACTGACCGGCGAGTGGTCTCCGACGAAGACGGCACCGGCGTTGACGAAGTCGTCGACGCGCGGCTCGGCCAGATGCAGCTCGAGATGCTCGGGAGCGTAGGCGTTGCTGAACCGCGTCGCCGCCTCGACATCGTCGACGAGCACGATCGCCGACTGCGGGCCGGTGAGCGCCTGGGCAACGCGAGCACGGTGACGTGTGATGGCGCTGCGGCGATCCACCTCCGCGGCCACGGCATCGGCCAGCTCTGCCGACGGCGTGACCAGCACTGCCGCGGCCTGCTCGTCGTGCTCCGCCTGGCTGATGAGGTCGGCTGCCACGAGCCCCGCATCGGCGGTGTCGTCCGCGACGATGAGGATCTCGGTCGCGCCGGCTTCCGAGTCGGTGCCGACCATCCCGGCGACGACGCGCTTGGCCAGGGCCACGAAGTTGTTGCCCGGGCCGGAGATGACGTCGACGGGCGCGAGGTCCAGGGACGGGATGCCGTGGGCGTAGGCGCCGATCGCGCCCGCTCCCCCCATCGCGTACACCTCGTTCACGTTCAGGAGCCGGGCGGCGGCGAGGATGACCGGGTGGATCCGGCCGCCGTGGTCCTGCTGCGGCGGCGAGGCCAGGGCGACCTCTGCCACGCCGGCGACCTGCGCCGGGACGACGTTCATCACGACGCTGGAGGGGTACACGGCCTTGCCGCCGGGCACGTAGACACCGACGCGCTGGACGGGGCGCCAGCGCTGCTCCACCCGCGCGCCCGGACCGAGCTCGGTCACGACCGCTGCGGGCACCTGCGCGGCCGAGGCGCGCCGCACGCGGCTGATGGCCTCGTCGAGTGCGGCGCGGACATCGGGATCGAGCGAGGCGAGCGCCTCGTCGAGGTGATGCTGCGGCACCCGGATGGCGTGGCCGTCCACCCCGTCGAAGCGCGAGGCCTGCTCGCGGAGGGCGTCCTCGCCCCGAGCGGCGACGTCGGCGACGATCCGTGCCGCCGTCGCCAGCGCCTCGTCTCGAGCCGCACCGGCCCGAGGGACGGCAGCCAGGAGCTCTGTCGGCGTGAGAGCGCGACCCCGCAGGTCGATCGTTCGCAGCATGCCTCCAGCGTACCGGCGCGTGGGCGCCGCCCGGAGCCGCCGGTCCCCGGCAGCCTCGCCGCCGGCACCGGCTTCACGCCGGTCCGCTCAGCCGCGCGTGACTCCCGAGATGTCGGTGAGGTACCCGACCCGTCCGTCCTCGTGGCGCACCACGAAGCGGTCGCCTCGGTCCTCGATCACGAGCGCCCAGGCCGTCGGCCCGACGGTGAACAGCGGCAGACCGTTCTCATCGACGACGTCGCGCTCCACCGGCGACAGGGCCCAGAACGCCTGGGTGGCCGTCACCGGCGCCTGCTCGGTGGGGTCCTCCTCGGCGGCGAAGGGGAACGCGGCGGTCTCGTCCAGTCCGGGCTCGTCGCGGACGGGCTCCGACTCCGCTGCCACGGGTGCGGCCTCGGCGGCGGGCACCGGGGCGAACGTCTCGGCGGAGCGGTCGGCAGCCGCGCGGGGCGCGGCGGGACGGGCCACGACCGGGCGCACCGGACGCGCGTTGCGGTGCGCGGCGGTCTGCGGACGGCCGGCGAAGTCCTCGTCGAACGGCTGGATGAACGGCGCCAGCACGGTGAGGAACACACCCGCGACCATCAGGAAGAACTCGACCCAGACGACCCAGCTGTTCAGCCACAGGCCCGTCTGGATGCCTCGGGAGATGTTGGTCCACAGCACGCCCAGCCACACGACAGCCGACACGGAGAAGGCCACCGAGGCGAACTGATCGACGGCCAGCGAGCCGACACGGCGGATGCCGTCGGGCGAGAACCGGCGCAGGACGATCAGGAAGACGGCGACGGTCGGGACTCCGATCGTCAGGACCCAGTCGATGCCCGTGCTCCAGACCGACCCCGAGGGCAGCAGGACGGACGACACCGGCGCCTCCACCCAGACGGAGAAGAACGACACCAGGAAGGCGATCAGCCACACCCCGAGAAGGGACACCTCGCGGATCGTGAAGGGCCCGACTCCGTACTGCGCGGCGCGCTCCTCACCGGTCGGCGATTCCTCGCCGGAGACCTCGGAGGCGGGAGCGTCGACGTCGGCGGCCGCGGGGTCGGTTGCTGAGCCTGCTGAACGTGCTGACGCAGGGGGGAAGTTCTCGTCGCTCACGACATGGTCCTTTCGGCTTCGCAGATCGATCCTCCGATCCTACCCACCCCGCACCGGGGTCACCCGAGGCACTGCGGTCCGAGCAGCCCCTTCAGCTCGCCGTAGAGGTCGACGGTGATCGCCACCGGGTGCGGCACCTCGAAGACCTTGGCGGAGCCGCCCTTGTGGAGCTTAAGGGTCACCTCGGTCGCGCCGGGGTGGCGCCCGAGCACCTCTGCCAGCTGCGAGACCGTCGACTCGGTCGCACGATGCTCGGGCATCACGAGCACGAGCGGTCCGGACGCGTCGACCGCGCCGAGATCGGGGGTGAACGCGGACTGTCCGTGCAGGTTCAGTCCGTCGTCGCGGCGGGAGACCCGACCCCGCACCACGAGGATCGCGTCGGGCTGGAGCATCGACTGGAACTCGGTGTACGTCTTCCCCATGAACATGACGGTGACCTCGCCGTCGAAGTCCTCGACGGTGATCATCCCGTAGGGATTGCCACTCTGCTTGGCGACGCGGTGCTGCACGCTCGTGACGAGGCCGGCCACCGTGACCTGGTCGCCGTCCTGCACATCCTCTGAGGCGAGGAGATCGTGGATCGACGTGGAGGCGTGCTTCGCCAGCGGCATCTCGAGCCCCGCGAGCGGGTGGTCCGAGACGTAGAGCCCGAGCATCTCGCGCTCGAAGGCCAGCTTGTCCTTCTTGGTCCACTCGGGCCGCTCCGGCACCTTCTGGACCTGCTGGGGCTCGTCGTCGCCCCACAGGCTGTCGAAGTCGAACCCGACCTCGCCGTTGGCCTCGCGGCGCTTGTCGAGGACCGCCTGCTCGGTCGCGTCCTCGTGGATCTCCATGAGCGCACGCCGCGTCGAGCCGAGCGAGTCGAAGGCCCCCGCCTTGATGAGCGACTCCACCGTGCGCTTGTTCGCGACGTGGGCCGGCACCTTGGCGAGGAAGTCGTGGAAGCTCGTGTACGGCTCGGTGCGCGCTGCCACGATGCCGTCGACCACGTTCGCGCCGACGTTGCGCACCGCGCCGAGTCCGAAGCGGATGTCCTCGCCGACGGCCGCGAAGTAGCGGATCGACTCGCCGACGTCGGGCGGGAGCACGCGGATGCCCATACGGCGGCACTCGTTGAGGTACACCGCCATCTTGTCCTTCGAGTCGCCGACGCTGGTGAGCAGCGCGGCCATGTACTCGGCCGGGTAGTGGGCCTTGAGGTAGGCGGTCCAGTACGAGACGAGTCCGTACGCGGCGGAGTGCGCTTTGTTGAAGGCGTAGTCGGAGAACGGCAGCAGGATCTCCCACAGCTTCTGCACCGCACCATCGGAGTATCCGTTGGCGTGCATGCCGGCCTGGAAGCCCTCGAACTGCTTGTCGAGCTCGGACTTCTTCTTCTTGCCCATCGCACGACGCAGGATGTCGGCCTGGCCGAGGCTGAAGCCGGCGACGCGCTGGGCGATCGCCATCACCTGCTCCTGGTAGATGATCAGGCCATAGCTGGTGTCGAGGATGTCGGCGAGGGACTCCTCGAACTCGGCGTGGATCGGTGTGATCTCCTGCAGCCCGTTCTTGCGCAGCGCGTAGTTGGTGTGCGAGTTCGCGCCCATCGGGCCCGGGCGGTAGAGCGCGATCACCGCGGAGATGTCCTCGAAGTTGTCGGGCTTCATGAGGCGCAGCAGCGAACGCATCGGTCCGCCGTCGAGCTGGAAGACGCCGAGGGTGTCACCGCGTGAGAGCAGCTCGTACGAGGCCTTGTCATCGAGGGTGAGGTCCTCGAGCACGAGCTCCTCGCCGCGGTTCGCCCGGATGTTGTCGAGGGCGTCGTCGATGATCGTCAGGTTGCGAAGCCCCAGGAAGTCCATCTTGATGAGCCCGAGCGCCTCGCATGACGGATAGTCGAACTGCGTGACGATCTGGCCGTCCTGCTCGCGCTTCATGATCGGGATGATGTCGATCAGCGGCTCGCTGGACATGATCACGCCCGCGGCGTGGACACCCCACTGGCGCTTGAGGTTCTCGAGCCCGACCGCCGTGTCGAAGACCGTCTTGGCCTCGGGGTCGGTCTCGATGACGGCGCGGAACTCGCCGGCCTCCTTGTAGCGGGGGTGCTGCGCGTCGAACATGCCGCCGAGCGGCATGTCCTTGCCCATCACGGCGGGAGGCATCGCCTTGGTGAGCTTCTCCCCCATGCTGAACGGGAAGCCCAGCACGCGGCCGGCGTCCTTCAGCGCCTGCTTCGCCTTGATGGTGCCGTACGTGACGATCTGGGCCACGCGCTCGTCGCCGTACTTCTCCGTCACGTACTGGATGACCTCGCCGCGGCGACGGTCGTCGAAGTCGACGTCGAAGTCGGGCATGGAGACGCGGTCCGGGTTGAGGAAGCGCTCGAAGATGAGGCCGTGCTGCAGCGGGTCGAGGTCGGTGATGCGCATCGCGTACGCCGCCATCGAGCCGGCACCGGAGCCGCGCCCCGGCCCCACGCGGATGCCGTGGTCCTTGGCCCAGTTGATGAAGTCGGCGACGACGAGGAAGTAGCCCGGGAACCCCATCTGGACGATGACGCCGGTCTCGTATTCGGCCTGCCGCCGGACGTCGTCGGGGATCCCTCCCGGATAGCGGTACTCGAGACCCTTCTCGACCTCCTTGACGAACCAGCTCTCCTCGGTCTCGCCCTCCGGCACCGGGTAGCGCGGCATGTAGTTCGCCGACGTGTTGAACTCCACTTCGCAGCGTTCGGCGATGAGCAGCGTCGAGTCGCACGCCTCGGGGTGGTCGCGGAAGACCTGTCTCATCTCGGCGGGCGACTTGACGTAGTAGCCGTCGCCGTCGAACTTGAAGCGCTTGGGGTCGTCGAGGGTCGACCCCGACTGCACGCACAGCAGGGCCGCATGACTCGTGGCATCGTGCTGGTGCGTGTAGTGGAGGTCGTTGGTGCCGACCAGCGGGATCGAGAGGTCCTTCGCGATCTTGAGCAGGTCGCCCATCACACGGCGCTCGATGGAGAGGCCGTGGTCCATGATCTCGGCGAAGTAGTTGTCCTTGCCGAAGATGTCCTGGAACTCCGCGGCGGCCGCCCGCGCGGCGTCGTACTGCCCCAGTCGCAGACGCGTCTGCACCTCGCCGGAGGGGCATCCGGTCGTCGCGATCAGCCCCTTGGAGTAGGTCTGGAGAAGCTCGCGGTCCATGCGCGGCTTGAAGTAGTACCCCTCGATCGACGCCTTCGAGCTCAGCCGGAAGAGGTTGTGCATGCCCTCGGTGGTCTCGGACAGCAGCGTCATGTGCGTGTACGCGCCCGAACCGGACACGTCGTCGTCGTTCTGGTCGGGACTCCCCCAGCGCACCCGCGACTTGTCGCTGCGATGGGTGCCGGGAGTGACATAGGCCTCGATGCCGATGATCGGCTTGATCCCGGCGTCCTTCGCGGCGCGATAGAACTCGAACGCGGCGAAGGTGTTCCCGTGGTCGGTGACGGCGATGGCGGGCATGCCCAGACGCACCGCCTCCTGCACCATCGGCCCGATCCGCGCGGCGCCGTCGAGCATCGAGTATTCGCTGTGCACGTGCAGATGAACGAAGGAGTCGGATGCCACGGATCGAGTCTACGAAGGCCGCCGACATCGGCGGCGCCGGACCGCGGCATCGGCGCGAGGTCGCCTCACCCTCATGTCGAGGATGAAGGTTCGGCACCGGGTGCCCGCCTACCCTGGAGGCATGAGCACTCCCGAATTCGTCCTATCCCTCCGCGAGCGGATCGGGCATGCGCCGCTCCCGCTCGTCGGCGTCACGGCCGTCGTCTTCCGCGACGAGAAGGTGCTCCTCGGCAAGCGGGCCGACAACGGCGCCTGGCAGTGCGTGTCGGGGATCGTCGACCCCGGCGAGGAGCCGGCCGACGCCGCCGTGCGCGAGGTCCGGGAGGAGGCGGGCATCGTGGTGCGGGCGACCCGGCTCGCCCTCGTCCAGCAGCTGCCGCGAACGACCTACGCGAACGGCGATCAGGTGGACTACCTCGACCTGGTCTTCCGCTGCGACTGGGTGTCCGGCGACCCGCACCCCGCCGACGGCGAGCTCACCGAGGTCGGCTGGTACGGCTTGGGCGAGCTGGTCGATGTCGAGCAGTTCCACGTGCGCAAGATCGCCCTCGCGCTCGCAGAGGACGATCCGGCGGTCTTCGCCGGCGGACGCTGACCTCAGGCCTCGTCGAGCGCGTACTGCTCGACCCAGGAGCGCGGGATCGGAAGCGGGACGCCGTAGAGGTAGCGGATGAGCTGACCGTGGTGCTGCGTCTCGTGCTCGAGCAGGTGGAGCGCCCACTCGATGCCGGACTCGTCGTCGTCGGCGAGCCCGCCGAGCCACTCGGCGACGAGGGTCCCCGTCCTCTCGAGCGCGGCGCGCACCGCCGCGGGGTCGTGGTCGTCGGCGAGCGAGCTCGCGAACCCCTGCCAGCCGCCCGCGCGGGCCGCGCGCACGTAGCTCTCCCTCGCGCCCACGACGCACCAGAAGTGCGTGCGCACGGGACTGGATCGCACGCCCGGCAGCCGTGCGCGGAGCTGCTGCTCGTCGAGCAGCACGACGAGGTCGCGGTACAGGCCGTCGGCCGCCGCATGCCGGCGTCGGAGCAGGTCCGGCAGGACGCTCACGTCAGCTCCTTCCGCATGATGACGCGGGGGAACCCGTTGAGCACCGAATCGGTGCGGCCCGCCAGCGCGAAGCCGGCGCGCTCGAACAGGCGACGGGTGCCCACGTAGGCCATCGTGAGATCCACCTTGCGCCCCTCGTTGTCCACCGGGTAGCCCTCGACGGCGGGCGCTCCCTCGCGCGCGGCGAACGCCACCGCTCCCTGCAGCAGAGCATGCGAGATGCCCCGGCCGCGGTGGCCCGGGCGGACGCGGATGCACCAGACGCTCCACACGTCGAGATCGTCGAGGTGCGGGATCCTGCGGTTGGTCGCGAAGGTCGTGTCGGCTCTGCGGTGCACGGCCGCCCAGCCGACCACCTCGTCGCCGTCGTAGGCGAGCACGCCCGGAGGCCCCTCGTCGAGCAGCCGACGCACGCGGTCACCGCGAGCGGGCCCCGCCAGAGATCTGTTCTCCGCGCCGGGGATGCGGTAGCTCAGACACCAGCACACGTTCGACGTCGGGTTCTTCGGCCCGACCATCGTCGCGATGTCGTCGTACCGTTCGGCCGGTCGCACCTCGATGCCCATGCCGACATGGTGCCGCATCGCACCGACATCGCACCGACATCTTCGGGCGGCGCAGTCGATCAGTCGCCTCGGAGCACGTCCAGGGCATGGGCGAGGTCGGCGGGATACGGCGAGGTGGTCGTGAGGCGCTCGCCGGTCACCGGATGGTCGAACGAGAGCCGATGGGCATGCAGCCACTGCCGCGAGAGCCCCAGCCGAGCGGCGACGGTGGGGTCGCCGCCGTACAGCGGATCGCCGACGCAGGGGTGGCGGTGGGCGGCCATGTGGACGCGGATCTGATGAGTGCGCCCCGTCTCGAGGTGGATCTCCAGGAGCGAGGCCCCGGGGAACGCCTCCAGCGTCTCGTAGTGGGTGACCGAGTCCTTGCCGTCGGGCGTGACCGCGAACTTCCACGAATGGGACGGGTGGCGCCCGATAGGCGCGTCGATCGTGCCGGCCAGCGGGTCGGGGTGACCCTGGACGACGGCGTGGTAGACCTTGTCGACCTCGCGCTCCTTGAAGGCGCGCTTGAGCGCCGTGTACGCGCGCTCGCTCTTGGCGACCACCATGAGCCCGCTCGTGCCGACGTCGAGGCGGTGGACGATGCCCTGCCGCTCGGCGGCACCGGACGTGGCCACGCGGAACCCCGCCGCGACGAGGGCGCCGAGCACGGTCGGGCCCTCCCAGCCGACGGAGGGATGCGCGGCCACCCCGAACGGCTTGTCGACGACGACCAGATCGTCGTCGTCGTAGACGATGCCGAGGTCGGGCACGGCGATCGGCACGATCTCGGCCTCGCGTCGCTCCTGCCACTCGACGTCGAGCCAGCCGCCGGCGCGCAGCCTGTCGGACTTGCCGAGCGCACGCCCGTCCATGCGGACACCACCGGCGTCGGCGACCTCCGCCGCGAAGGTGCGGGAGAAGCCCAGCATCTTCGCCAGCGCCGCGTCGACCCGGACGCCGTCGAGCCCGTCCGGAACGGGCAGCGTGCGCGAGTCCACGTCAGGCCTCGGAGCGGCCGTCGGGACCGCCGTCCGCGGTCGGCTCGGCCGGGCGGTCGCCCCTGCGCGACTCGCGGGTGCCGTCCAGGCGCAGGCCGAACAGGACCAGCAGGGCGAGGGCGATCATCATCGTGACGATGAAGATGTCGGCCACGTTGTAGATGGCGGGCATCATCCACGGTGTGTGGATGAAGTCGACCACGTGCCCCACCGGGAAGCCGGGATCGCGGGTGAGCCGGTCGGTCAGGTTGCCGAGCACCCCGCCGAGCAGCAGCCCGAGCACCGCGGCCCAGCGCAGGGATCGGACGCGGGTGACGCCCAGGACGACCACCGCCACCGCCGCACCCGCGAGCACGATGGTGAAGATCCACGTGACCTCCTCGCCGAGCGAGAAGGCCGCACCCGGGTTGAAGGTCAGATAGAACTGCAGGAAATCGCCCCAGACGCGCACCGGCGTCCGCTCTGGCAGCTCTGCCAGCGCGAGGTTCTTGGTGAACTGATCGGCGGCCAGCACCACACTCGCGAGGATCGCGATGAGGGCACCGGCCGCCACAGCGCGACCCGCCGTGGAACGAGCCACGACGGGTCGCGAATGCAGATCGGTCAAAGGCGCGGCCTAGTGTCCGGCCGACGAGACCGACGACGCGCCGGACGAGGTGCCCGTGACGTCGAGGTCGCGGAGCTTCTCCTCGATGAAGCCGCGCAGCTGCGAGCGGTAGTCGCGCTCGAACGTGCGCAGCTCGCTGATGCGCGTCTCGAGGATGGCGCGCTCGCTCTCGAGCCGGGCGAGCTCGTCGCGGCCCTTCGCCTCGGCCTCGGCGAGGATCGACGCGGCCTGCGCCTGAGCCTCGGAGATGAGCTTGTCCTTCTGAGCCTGACCCTCGGCGACGTGCTCGTCGTGCAGTCGCTGCGCGAGCTCGATGATCCCGGCCGATGCGGCGGCAGGAGCGGCGTCGGCGGCGGGAGCGGCCTCGGCGGCCGGCTCGGGGGCAGGAGCCGCCTCGACGACGGGCTCCTCGGCGGCCGGCGCCGGCGCGCTCTCCACCGGTGCGGAGCCGGACTCGTAGGCGGCCAGCTTGGCCTTGAGCTCTTCGTTCTCGGCGATCGTCTTGCGCCACTCGACGACGATCTCGTCGAGGAAGTCATCGACCTCATCCGGGTCGAAACCCTCCTTGAACCGGACGTGCTGGAACTGCTTGGTGACGACGTCTTCGGGAGTGAGAGCCATGGTGTTGTCCTCTTTCAGAGCTTCACGACGGGACCGTTACGGGGTGACCCGCGGTCGGCGAGCCGTATCCGAACAGCATAGTGCGCCCTCCACGAGGGCGCGAGAAACGGTGCCGCCCGCGCGGGGCGGCCGGGGGTCAGGAGCGCAGGATGACGCCGGTGATCGACAGGAGCACGAAGCAGCAGAGCATGGTGAGCGGGAACGCGAGATCGATCGCGACCGGTCCCAGCCGCAGCGGAGGAATGAATCTGCGGAAGAACTTCAGCGGAGGATCGGTCAGGGTGAAGACCACTTCGGCCACGATCAGCATCGCCCCGCGCGGTCGCCACTCACGGTTGAACAGCGGGATGTACTCGAGGATGACGCGCGCGAGCAGCACGAGGATGTAGAGCACCAGCACCGTGTTGACGATGCCGGCGAGAAGTCGGACGACCTCCACGACTACTGCGCGAAGGGTGCGGCCTCAGGGTCTGCCTGAGCCACGGCACCGTCGCCGGAGACCGCGATGTTCTCGGGCGAGAGCAGGAATACCTTGCTGGTCACGCGCTCGATGCGGCCGAAGAGGCCGAGCGAGAGCCCGCTCGCGAAGTCGACGAGACGCCGCGCGTCCGCATCGCTCATCTGGGACAGGTTGATGATCACCGGAACGCCGTCGCGGAACGCCTCGGCGATGCCCTGCGCGTCGCGGTACTGCTTGGGGTGCACCGTGAGGATCTCGCTCACCGTGCCCGCAGCGGGCTGGCGCACGACGGCCGGGCGGTGCAGCGGCGTGACCGGAGCGGTCTTCTCGACCGGCTTGTCGGCACGGCGCGGCGCTGCCGCGGCGGGCTGCTCCTCGAAGACTTCCTCTTCGTCGGCCAGGCCCAGGTACACCATGGTCTTCTTGAGCGGATTCGACATCGCATTCCTCCGTTTGCTCGTCTTGTTCGAGGTTAACCGGGCACCGCGCGCGGACCCGTGATTGCCGTCCCGATCCGCAGGTGTGTCGCGCCCGCGGCGATCGCTTCGGCGAAGTCGCCCGACATCCCGGCCGAGATCCAGGTGGCGTCCGGCACCACCGTGCGGACCGCGTCCGCCGAGGCGGCGAGTCTCGTGAAGGCTTCGGCCGGCGCGGCCGCCAGTGGCGCCACGGCCATCACCCCGCGCACCCGCAGCGACGGGCAGTGCTCCACGACGTGGTCGGCAAGCGCCTGGACCTCCGCCGGCCGCACGCCGCCGCGCTGAGGATCGTCCGTGAGATTGACCTGCAGGAGCACGTCGAGCGGGGTGGCCGCCTGCGGGTCCGCGGTGTGGAGCGCGTCCGCGAGCCGCTCGCGGTCCAGCGAATGCACGACGGACGCGGCGGCCCGGATCGCGCGCGCCTTGTTGGTCTGCGCCTGGCCGATGAAATGCCAGGTGAGGTCGCCGGGGACGGTCGGGTTCGCGCGCTTGGCCGTGAGCTCCTGCTGCCGGTTCTCACCGACATCGCGCACGCCGAGCGCGCGCAGCCGTGCGACCAGCGCGGCCGGATGGAACTTCGTGACCACGATCCGGGTGAGCTCGGAAGGGTCACGGCCCGCCGACCTCGCCGCCTGCGCGATGCGGGCGTCGACGTCGGCGAGCCGTTCGGCCAGATCCACCTACTTCAGGAAGTCGGGGACGTCGAGGTCGTCGTCGCCGAAGACCGACTCGTTGGAGGTCGAGACCACAGACACCGAGACGGCCTGCTTCTCGGGCGCCTCCGCATGGTCGCGCGCCGCCTCGTCGGCCGGGACCGAGGGCACCAGCGGAGCGCTCAGCTGCGCGGCGATCGGCTCGATCCGCGTCTGGGGCTCGCCGCCGTCGAATCCGGCCGCGATGACGGTCACGCGGACCTCGTCGCCCAGCGTGTCGTCGATGACCGTTCCGAAGATGATGTTCGCCTCGGGGTGCGCGGCCTCCTTGACGAGCTGCGCCGCGTCGTTGATCTCGAAGATGCCGAGGTTCGACCCGCCCTGGATCGACAGCAGGACGCCGTGGGCGCCTTCGATCGAGGCCTCCAGCAGCGGGGACTCGACGGCCAGCTCGGCGGCCTTGATGGCACGGTCCGCGCCGCGCGCCGACCCGATGCCCATGAGCGCGGAACCGGCACCCTGCATCACCGACTTGACGTCGGCGAAGTCGAGGTTGATGAGACCCGGCGTGGTGATCAGGTCGGTGATGCCCTGCACACCGGCGAGCAGCACCTGGTCGGCGGTGGCGAACGCCTCGATCATCGAGATGCCGCGGTCGCTGATCTCGAGGAGCCGGTCGTTGGGCACGACGATGAGGGTGTCGACCTCTTCCTTCAGCTTCGCCACGCCGTCCTCGGCCTGGCTCTGCCGACGGCGGCCCTCGAACGAGAAGGGCTTGGTGACGACACCGATGGTGAGGGCGCCGATGGACTTGGCGATGCGGGCCACGACCGGCGCGCCGCCGGTGCCGGTGCCGCCGCCCTCACCCGCGGTCACGAAGACCATGTCGGCCCCGGCGAGGGCCTCTTCGATCTCCTCCGCGTGGTCCTCGGCTGCGCGGCGTCCGACCTCGGGGTCCGCGCCGGCGCCGAGACCGCGCGTCAGCTCCCGCCCGACGTCGAGTTTGACGTCGGCGTCGCTCATGAGCAGGGCCTGCGCGTCGGTGTTCACGGCGATGAACTCCACGCCGCGCAGTCCGAGCTCGATCATGCGGTTGACGGCGTTCACGCCGCCACCGCCCACACCGACGACCTTGATCACCGCGAGGTAGTTCTGGTTCTGGCTCATGCCGGCCTCCGTTATCGTCCCGAACCGCGTCTCTCGACGTGCTGTCTAAACCTTCAACCTCAACCAGAGGTTTAAAGAATTGCCGAGTATGCAATTCCCGATCTCGAAGGTATGCGGCGGCCGCGCCCGTTGCCGCGAGGCGGCGGGCGTGTCGCGAATCAGGCGTGAGAAGTCGTGCGGAGCGTGGCGCGGGGACGCGCTCGCTCAGCGGACCACGACAGCGCCCGGGGACGACACGTCGTACTCCGAGACCTCGGCGGGCGGCCGCGAGGTCATGATCGACTCCAGCACCACCGCCTTGCGCGCCGACTCCGACGCATCGCCCCAGACGACGTCGGTGCCGGTCTTGCCGAGCGTCAGCGTGACGTCATGGGGCGAGGTGGCCGACATCGCCGTCACCTGCTCGCGGATGTCGTCCGGGAGGCTGCGGAACACCATCCCGAGCGCCGCGAACGCCCGCGAGGTGATGCCGCCGGGGACCGTGATCTCCGGGTAGCCCTTGGGCCGCTCCGGCGTCGTCGACAGCGCGACACCGGCCGCATCGACGAGGGTGTATCCCGCCGCGGACGAGATGGTGCCGATGGGCGTCCGCTCGACGATGCGGACCACGAGGTCGTGGGGCGGCCTCGCCTCGAGCGTGTACGACTCGACCAGCGGGAACGCGACGAGCACCGCCTTCACCTCACTGGAGTCCACCAGCGGCAGCGGGCGGCCGAGCTGAGCCGACAGGGCGTCCTCCACGGCCGCCGCGGGCAGCTGCGAGGTGCCGACCACGCGGACCCGCTCCACGGCGAACAGCGGGCTGTAGGCAGCGCCCACCGAGCCCAGCACGAGGAGGACGAGGGCGGCGGCCGATCCGGCCCAGACGATCCGACGGCGGCGCTGCCGGGCGGTGAAGCGGCGCACCTCGGCGCGCAGTGCCCGGCGACGGGCCCGGGCGGCCGCCCAGACGTCGCGCGCCCGGAGCATCGGCTCCTCATCCGGTCCCCCGCCGGCGGTGTCCGGCTCGGCGTGCTCCCCCGCTCCACGACGGGCGGGCTCGGCGGACGCCGGCTGCGCAAACGGGACGACCGGGGCGGTCACCCCGTCGACGTCGTCGCTCCCGCGCGGCGCCACGACGGGGAGGAAGACCTCGATCGGCTCCTCCGGCTCGCGCTCGTCCCGCGACGGAGGAGGCGGAAGCGGCGACGGCCGGCGCACGCGTCAGCCCCGCTCCGCCGCCGGCGGCGCCTTCAGCGCGTCCAGGACCTGCGGGATGATGAGGTTCACGTTGCCGCACCCCAGCGTGATGATGAAGTCGCCGTCGCGTGCGACGGACGCCGTGTAGTCGGCGGCCTCCTGCCAGTCGGCGACGAAGTGCACGCGGCTCGGGTCCTCGAAGGCTCCCGACACCAGGGCGCCGGTGACACCGGGCACCGGGTCCTCCCGCGCGCCGTACACGTCGAGGACGACGGTGTGGTCCGCGCGCGTCTCGAGCACCTCGGCGAACTCCCGGAACATCTCGCGCGTCCGCGAGTAGGTGTGCGGCTGGTGGAGGGCGATGAGCCGGCCGCTGCCGACGACGGTGCGGGCGGCGTCAAGGGCGGCGGCGACCTCGGTGGGATGGTGCGCGTAGTCGTCGTAGACGCTCACGCCCCGCTCGCCGCCGTGCAGCTCGAACCGTCGCGCCGTGCCGCCGAAGCTCTCGACGGCGCGGACCGCGGGCTCCAGCGCGTACCCGAGGGTCAGCAGGACGGCGACCGCTCCGGCGGCATTGATCGCGTTGTGCACGCCCGGGATGGCGAGCTGCGCGGTGACGCTCTCGGCGCCGTGGACGAGGGTGAAGGCGACCGGACCGTCCGTGGTGATGCCGACGACGCGGACATCGGCGTCCTCGGACTCGCCGAAGCTCAGCACGTTCGGATGCGACAGGGCGGCCGCGACGCGGCGCGCTCCCTCGTCGTCGGAGGAGATCACCACCGCCTCGCGGGCTTCGTCGGCGAACCTCACGAAGCCGTCGTAGAACGCGTCGCGCGTCTGCCAGTGGTCGAGGTGGTCGGGGTCGACGTTGGTGATGAGCGCGACCGACGTGTCGTACAGCAGGAACGTGCCGTCCGACTCGTCGGCCTCGATGACGAACAGCTCGTCCGAGCCGGTGCCGCTGGAGGTCCCCAGGTCGGCGATGACTCCTCCGTTGACGAATGTCGGCGCGGTGCCGAGCTGGCGGAGCGCCGTGACCACCATGCCGGTGGAGGTGGTCTTCCCGTGCGCGCCGGCCACAGAGACCAGGCGGCGTCCGCCGATGAGCCAGTACAGCGCCTGCGAGCGGTGGATGACGGCGAGCCCGCGCTCCTTCGCTCGCACGTACTCGGGGTTCTCGGGCCAGATCGCACCCGTGTGGATCACCGCGTCCACGTCGTCGGGCAGGTGTGCGGCATCGTGTCCGACGTGCACGTCCGCGCCGCGGGCGGCCAGCGCGCGCAGCGCCCCGCTGTCGGCCCGGTCGGAGCCCGAGACCCGGATGCCTCGATCGAGGAACATGCCGGCGAGGCCGGACATGCCCGATCCGCCGATGCCGATGAAGTGCGCCGCGGTGATGTCCGCGGGGATGGGCAGGCTGAGATCGGGTCGAATCATGGCCCGTCAAGTCTAGGTCGCCGTGCTCCGACCACGCGCCGCGGCACGCTGGCGGACGGGCCCGGTCAGCGGCCGGTGGCCGCGTCGATCATCTCGATGACGTTCTCGGTGCCGCGACGCGTGCCGACACCGGACGCCCGCTCTCTCATCTGTGCAAGAGCCGAGCCGTCCTGCAGCAGAGGCACGACCTCCGTGCGCAGCCGGTCCGCGGTGAACTCGGCGTCGGGGATGAGTCGCGCCGCGCCGGCGCGCACCGCGGACGCCGCGTTCAGCGCCTGCTCGCCGTTGCCGACCGCGTAGGGCACGTAGACGGCGGGGATGCCGAGCGCGCTGATCTCGCTCACCGTCGCCGCACCCGCGCGCGACACGATCGCGTCCGCCACGGCGAACGCGTCGTCCATGCGATCCAGGTAGGGCACGATCCGGTAGTCGGGGTGCTGCGGGTCGACCAGCTCGTTGCGCTCCCCCGCAGCGTGGAGGATCTGCCACCCCGCGTCGGTCACGGCCTCCCAGCCACCGGCGAGGGCCTCGTTGAGCCGGCGTGCCCCGAGGGAGCCGCCGAAGACGAGCAGCACCGGGCGATCGGGGTCGAGACCGAAGGAGGCGGCCGCCCCGGGGCGGCGAGATGCAGCGTCGAGGGTCACGATCTCGCGCCGCAGGGGCATGCCCACCACGCGCGCGCCGCGCAGGGGCGTTCCCTCGAACACGATTCCCGCGCCCCGCGCGCCCCGCGCTCCCAGGATGTTGGCGAGGCCCGGCTTCGCGTTGGCCTCGTGCACCACGTACGGGACGCGCTCGCGCGAGGCAGCGACATAGGCCGGTGCCGACGCGTAGCCGCCGAATCCGACGACGACGTCGACCTGCCGGTCGCGCAGATGAGCGCGCACCTGGGCGACCGCGCGCGCGAATCGCGCCGGGAACCGCGCCGCCGCAGCGTTCGGGCGTCGCGGGAAGGGCACCTTGTCGACGAAGAGGAGCTCGTAGCCGCGCTCGGGGACCAGCCGCGTCTCCAACCCCTCGCGGGTGCCCAGCACCAGGATCTGCGCCTCGGGGTCGCGGGCGCGCAGCCCGTCGGCGACCGCCAGCAGCGGGTTGACGTGACCGGCCGTGCCGCCGCCGGCGAGGAGATAGGTCGTCGTCGCGCGCTGGGGTACCGGGTCGATCGTCACCGGATCGAGATTACCGGCCGACCGGGGTCGACCGGACGCGGGCGCGGTCGGGCCGGGTGGCGACGACGGGGCCGCGCAGCGCGTCGGACGCCGGCAGCGTCCGCGCGAACGACAGCAGCACGCCGCACGCCATGAGCACGGACAGCAGCGAGGTGCCGCCCTGCGACATGAACGGCAGCGGCACGCCCAGCACAGGGAACACCCGGAGAACCACGCCGATGTTCACGAGCGCCTGACCGACGATCCAGACGGTGATCCCGCCGGCGGCGATGCGGATGAACGGGTCGTGCGTCTTGCGGATCACGTGGAACGCGCCGACCGCGAACAGGGTGAAGAGCCCGAGGACGACGATGCATCCGATGAGGCCCAGTTCCTCGCCGACGATGGCGAAGATGTAGTCGTGCTCGGCGGCGGGCAGCCAGTCGTACTTCTCGCGGGAGTTGCCGAGGCCGAGGCCGAAGATCCCGCCGCCGGCGAGACCCCAGACCCCGTGGAGCGCCTGGTAGCAGTCGCCGGTGGCGGCGAGGTAGCAGTCGGAGGAGTCGACGTTGAGGAAGCTCATGATGCGGCGCATGCGGTCGGGACTCGTGACCGCGAACACCAGTGCCGCGGCGAGCACCCCCAACAGCGGCAGCACGAAGATCCGGAGCTTGACGCCGGAGAAGAACAGGCACCCCAGGAGGATCGCCATGAGCACGAGTCCCGTGCCGAGGTCGCCGCTGCCGACGGCCACGAGCCCGATCACCAGCGCCCCGACCGGCACGACGGGGATGAAGACGTGCCGCCACAGTCCGAGCAGCGTCTGCTTGCGGTACAGCACGTAGCCGAGCCAGAGGGCCAGGGTGAGCTTGAGGAACTCGGACGGCTGCATCTGGGTCCCCGCGATCGAGATCCAGTTCGTGTTGCCGTCGTTGTAGACGCCGATGCCGGGAACGAAGACGAGCATCTGGAGGGCGATCGCGGCGATGAGCGCCGGCCACGCCATGCGCTTCCAGAACGTGACGGAGAAGCGGCTGAGGACGAACATCAGCGGCACGCCGAGGACCGCGAACAGCGACTGCTTGAGCACGACCTCGAACGGACTGTCACCGCGCGCCACGGAGGCCGCCATGGTGGCCGAGAGCACCATCACCAGCCCGAAGAGCGTCAGGATGAGGGCGGTCGATGCGATGAGGAGGAACTCGCTCGGCACGGGCGCGAACACGCGGCCGAGCGAAACGCGGGCGGAGAAGCCGCCGCCGTGGGTCGGAGCGTTCTCAGTCGTCGCCGAGCGGGGTCGATCGGTGCTCGCTGTCACCGTTCCCCCTCTCGATCCTGTCCCGCACCGCGGCGGCGAAGCGACGGCCGCGATCGGCGTAGGACGCGAACTGATCGAAGGATGCCGCTGCCGGAGCCAACAGGACGGTGTCTCCGTCACCGGCGACGTTCGCCGCCAGTTCGACGGCCGTTGCCATGACGTCTTCAGTCTGAGCGTGGTCGACCTCGAAGATCGGAACCGTCGGCGCGTGTCGTGCGAACGCTGCGACGATCTCGGACCGCTCGACGCCGATGACCACCGCCGCCTTCGCCGCCGCGCCGCGCGCGGCGACCAGTTCGCCGATGTCCACGCCCTTGAGAAGACCCCCGACCACCCACACGGCGCCCGGGTAGGCCGCGAGCGACGAGGCGGCGGCGTGGGGGTTGGTCGCCTTGGAGTCGTCGACCCAGGTGACGCCCTCCGCGACCGCGACGACCTCGATCCGGTGAGGGTCGAGCCGGAAGCCCTGAAGGGCGTCGTGGATGTCCTCCGGCGCCACGCCGAGCGATCGGGCGAGCGCCGCGGCGGCGAGGATGTTCGCCACGACATGGGGCGCCGCCAGACCGCGTGCGGCGAGGTCGGCGAGCGTCGTCAGCTCGAGCGCGCTGTGGTGCCGGTCGTCGTGGAAGGCCCGGTCCACCAGGATCCCCTCGACGATGCCGAGGTCGCTCGGCCCGGGCACGCCGAGATCGAAGCCCACCGCGCGGCACCCCTCGACGACCTCCGCCTGCTCCACCATCTCGCGGGTGGCGATGTCCGCCTTGTTGTAGACGCAGGCGATCCTCGTGTTCTCGTACACCTGCGACTTCGCGTCGCGGTAGGCCGCGAAGGAGCCGTGCCACTCGAGGTGATCGTCGGCGAGGTTCAGGCACACGCTCGCGTGCGGCGAGAGCGGGTCCGGTCCGACCTGCTGGGCGAGATACCAGAGCTGGTGACTCGACAGCTCCACGACGAGGACGTCGAACCCGCCGGGATCGCGGACGGCGTCCAGGACGGGCACGCCGATGTTGCCGCAGGGCGCGGCCCGCAGGCCGCCCGCCTGCAGCATCGAGGCCGTCAGCTGGGTCGTCGTGGTCTTGCCGTTCGTACCCGTGATGAGCACCCAGTCGGCGGCGCTGCCGTCGGCGCGGAGGACCTTGTCGCGCACGCGCCACGCCAGCTCCACGTCGCCCCACAGAGCCGCAGGGCCCTCCAAGGCCCAGGCGACGACGGGGTGATGCGGCGGGAATCCCGGGGAGGCGATGACCACCTCCGGATCGAAGGCGACGAGCTCCCCGGGCACGGAGGTGAGCGCGCCCGTCCACAGCCGCGCGCCGATGACGGGCAGCAGCCGGGCGTACTCCTCGTCGGCGGACTCGGTCAGCACCAGCACGTCCGCGCCGAGCTCGGCCAGCGTGTCGGCGACCGAGAAGCCTGTCACGGACAGCCCCAGCACGGCCACGCGCAGGCCCTTCCAGTCGGCGTGCCAGCTGGTGAGCGCGTCGAGGCGGGCGGAGCCGCCGCTGTGCGGGCCGGTCGTCATAGCGCGGCCAGCCAGGCGACATAGAACAGTCCGACGCCCGTGACGGCGAGCATCCCCGCGATGATCCACATGCGCACGACGATGGTGATCTCGGGCCACCCCCTCATCTCGAGGTGGTGGTGGAACGGGCTCATGAGGAACAGCCGCTTGCCGCCGGTCGCCTTGAAGTAGTAGCGCTGCAGGATCACCGACCCCGGCCCGATGATGAAGACGCCCGCGATGATGACGGCGAGGATCTCGGTGCGCGACAGCACCGCCATGGCGACGACGACGCCGCCGATGGACATGGAGCCGACGTCGCCCATGAAGACCTTCGCCTTCGGCGCATTCCACCACAGGAATCCGACCAGCGCGCCGACGAAGGACGCGGCGATGATCGTCAGCCCCATCGGGTCGCGCGTCGGGTAGCACGCGTTCGCGTAGGCGTCGACGAGCGCGGCGGTGTGGCAGCGCTGCTGGAACTGCCAGAACGTCACCAGGCTGTACGCCGACACGGTGAAGATCCCTGCGCCGGTCGCCAGGCCGTCCAGCCCGTCCGTCAGGTTCGTCGCGTTGGACCACGCGACCGACATGAAGGTGATCCACGCCAGGTAGAGGATCCAGCCGATGACGGCGCCCAGCGCCATGAACGACAGCGCCGGGATGTCGCGGAAGAACGACACGTACGGCGAACCCGGCGTCTCCCCGTATGCGTTGGGGAAGTTCAGGGCCAGCACGGCGAAGGGCACCGCGACGATGATCTGGCCGACCACCTTGCGCCACCCCGAGAGCCCGAGGCTGCGCTGCTGACGCACCTTCATGTAGTCGTCGATGAAGCCGACGGCGCCGAGCCCCACCATCATCCAGATGACGAGGAGGCCGGAGGTCGTCGGAGGGGTGCCGCCCGCATAGCTCCCGACGAAGTAGCCGACGAGCGAGCCGACGATGAAGACGATGCCGCCCATCGTCGGCGTGCCGCGCTTGGTGTGGTGATTCGGGTTGTGCTGGTCCTCGGGCGTGCGGATCACCTGACCCCAGCCCAGCTTCTCGAAGAGCCGGATGAACAGCGGTGTCAGGAAGAGCGTGAATGCGAGCGAGATCGTCGCAGCCGCCAGCAGGGATCTCACGAGAACGATTCTCCCAGACGATCGCCGAGATGACGGAGTCCCGCCGAGTTCGACGACTTCACGAGCACGCGGTCGCCGTCGCGCAGTTCGCCGACGAGGTAGTCGTACGCCTCGTCCTGCGTCTCGAAGAACACCGCCTCGCCGTCCCACGATCCCTCGCCGATCGCGGCGAGGTACAGGCGTCGCGCGGCGGAGCCGACGACCACGATCCGCTCGAAGCGCAGACGCACCGCGAGCAGGCCGACGCGGTCGTGCTCCTCGCCCGCGTACTCTCCGAGCTCGCTCATGGCGCCGAGCACCGCCACCTTGCGCTGGCCGGGCTCGGCGATCTGCGCGATCGTGCGCAGGGCGGCCGCCATCGAATCGGGGCTCGCGTTGTACGCGTCGTTGATGATGCGGACCCGGTCCGACCCGAGGGGCTGCATGCGCCACCTCTCGGCGATGTCGACCGTCTCCAGCCGGGCGATCGAGGTCGCGACGGGAACGCCGAGCGTCTCGGCGACGGTGAGCGCGGCCAGGGCGTTCATGACGTGGTGCTCCCCCAGCACGCGCAGGCGCAGCGGCAGCCGCTCCTCGCCGACCACGATCGTGCACGTGGTGCCGGACGCGGTGACCTCGACGTCCTCGGCGCGCACCTGCGCGGCGCTCGAGCGTCCGAACCAGCGCACCGAGACGCCGCGAGCCTCGGCGACGGCGGCCATGGCCGCCACCCGCGGATCGTCCGCGTTGAGCACGGCCACTCCGCCCGGGCGGACGGCTTCGACGAGCTCGGTCTTCGCCCGCTGCGTCTCCTCGACGCCGCCGAAGCCGCCGGCGTGCGCGAGCCCGACCATGAGCACGGCGCCCACATCGGGGTGCACGAGGCCCGCGAGCTCGGCGATGCGGCCGATGCGCGAGGCGCCGAACTCGCTCACGAGGTAGCGGGTGTCCTCGGTGACGCGCAGCATGGTCACCGGAGCGCCGACCTCGTTGTTGAACGAGTCGCGGGGTGCCACGGTCTCGCCTTCGTCCTGCAGGATCCGGGCGAGGAGATTCTTGGTCGTCGTCTTGCCGTTGGAGCCGGTGATCCCGACGATCTCGAGCGCGCCGCCGGCCCGCACGCGCGCGACGACGTCGCGCGCGAGGTCGGCCAGCGCACGGACGGCGTCCGGCACGACGATCTGCGACACCGCGTCGTCGACCGGATGCTCGACGATCGCGGCGGTGGCGCCCGCCGCCACGGCCGCTCCGACGAAGCGGTGCCCGTCGGTGACCTCGCCGGGCTTGGCCACGAACACGCCGCCCGCCGTCATCGCGCGCGAATCGGTGTCGACGACCCCGGAGACGACCGTGTCGGGCGTGTCGGAGCCGTGGAGCTGAAGGGTTCCCGAGACCGCCTGGGCCACCTCGGCGAGCGTCATCCGGATCATGGGGTGGATCTCCTCGTGCGTGCTCGCGTCAGTCGGTCAACGGGAGCAGGGGGGTGTCCGACTCGGAGGGCATGATGCGGTAGTGCTTGAGCACCTGGGTCATCGCCTTCTTGAAGACCGAGCGGTTGGCCGACGACATCCGCTCCTTCTTGGGCTCGTCGAAGACCGTCAATACAACGTACTGCGGATCCTCGGCGGGCGCGTAACCCACGAGCGAGGTGAAATACAGGTTCTTCTTGTACCCGCCCTTGCCGTTGTAGATCTGCGCGGTGCCCGTCTTGCCCGCCATCCGGTATCCGTCGATCTTGATGTCGTCGGCGAGCGTGCCCTGTGCGAAGACGTTCTCGAGCATGAGCCCGACCTCGTCGGCCGTCGACTCCTCGATGACCCGAACCGGTTCGGGTAGGTCGGGGGTGACCACGGTCCCGTCGGCGTGGGTGCAGGACTCGACCAGCTGCGCCGGCATCCGCACGCCGCCGTTGGCGATCGTCTGGTACACACTGGCCACCTGGGTGGCGGTGACGGTGAAGGCCTGCCCGAAGGTCGTCGTGTAGTAGGTCTGGTTGTCCCAGTCCTCCGGGAGGAGGCGGAAGCCGGTGTCGGGCTCTGCCGACCAGTTCAGCGCCGTCTTCTCCCCCACCCCGAACTTGGTCAGGTATTCGTAGCGCGTCTGCGGGTCGACGAGGGCGCCGAACTGCGACATCGCGACGTTCGAGGATCGTACGAGGCCGCCGGTGAGCGTCATCGTCTCGGTGGCGTGCGACTCGGAGTCGTTGATGACCGCCCCGTTGTCGAACGTCATCTTGGACGGGACGACCACCGACGACAGGTGGGTGAGGCCGGCCTTCTCGATGACGGTCGCCGCCGTCACCGGCTTGTACGTCGAGCCGGGCTCGTAGGAGAACCGCGCGAGGCGGGAGCCCCGGTCCTCGGCCTTCGAGGCGGCCGGATCGTTGGGGTCGACGGAGGAGGTCTCGGCGAACGCGCGGATCTTCCCCGTGGCCACCTCCATGACGATGATGCCGCCCCACTCGGCCTTGTACCGCGCCGACTCCTCGGAGATGAGCTGCTGCATGTACCACTGCAGGTCGCTGTCGAGCGTGAGCTGCAGCGTGCCGCCGTCGACGGCCGCCTTCTCCACCTCGGTGCCCGGGATCTTCACGCCGTCGCGGCCGCGCTGATAGGTCAGCGTGCCGTTCTGCGCCGCCAGACAGGAGTTCTGGAGCTTCTCGACGCCCTCGAGGGCGTCCCCGTCCGAGTTCAGGAAGCCGATCACGTTGCCCGCGACCGCACCGTCGGGGTAGGTGCGCGAGGGCACCGCCGTGAAGGTGAGGAACGGCAGATCGAGGGCGGCCAGCTCGCGATAGGTCTCGGTCGACACGTAGCGCTTGACCTGCGCCCACTGGGAGTGCGGATCGGTGGCGAGCTTGTCGACGACGATCGCCGTGACGTCCTCCGTCTTCTGTCCCGTGACCGCCGCGATCCGCGCCGCCAGCTCCGGCCACGCGATCATCTCGGGCTTGCCGTCGGCCCCCTTCACGACGGTCCCGTCGGCGTCGCGCTTCTTGATGCCTTGTGCGGCCAGCTGCGGGTCGATCGACACGTCGTAGACGAGGGTGCTGGTCGCCAGCACGCTGCCGTCGGTGTCGACGATGTCGCCGCGGGTGCCGCGAAGGGTGATCTTGGTGCCGCTGGCGAGCTTCTGCGACTGCTCGATGTGATCGCTGGCGTTGACCACCTGGATGTCGACGAGGCGCACGACGAAGGCCGCGATCACCGACAGCACGACCAGCAGCGCGATGACGGTGCGGCGGCGCGGACTGCGAGTTGCTCGTGTGGTCATGGCTCAGTGGGTGTTCGGGGTCGGGAGGCCGTCGGCGACGGCGGGAGGGACGGCGGGGTCGATGACGAGCTCGGGATCCGAGGTCGCACCGGAGCCGAGGCTGGAGTCCGGATCGGTCGCCAGCGGCACGCCGCCGGCCAGCGCGTTGGGGACGGCGGCCTTCTTCAGCGCTTCGATGCTCGAGGTCCCCGACGCCGCCTTGCCGGCGCCGATGATCCCGCCGTCGCTCAGGCGCAGGTAGCTGGGCGCCTGGCCGGTGACCATCCCGAGCGCGGCCGCGTTGGCGGCCAGGTACTGGGGCGAGCTGAGCCCGGCGACGTCGTCCTCTAGGATCTGCTTCTGCCAGTCGACGGTGCGCTGCTGCGTCGTGAGCTCCTTGAGCTCGTACGAGCCCTGTGTCATGAGGATCGACAGTCCCATCTGGGCCCCGGCGATCGCCACCGCGCCGGCGACGGCGATCACGCCGTAGAGCAGCCTCGGCCGGCGCGCGGCCGCCGGTGCCGTGACGGCGTGGAGCCGGCGGTCGGCGTCCTCCCGCCGCGACGGATCTGCCAGCGGAAAAGCCGCGAGGAGCGGTTCGCTGTCCCAGGCGTTGACGCTCATGAGGCCTCCCTCACCCGTTCGGCGGCGCGCAGACGCACCGGAGTGGCACGAGGATTGCGGGCGCGCTCCTCCTCGGAGGCCATCTCCGCACCACGCACGAGCAGCGAGAACCGCGGGGCGTGCTCGGGCGGCTCGAAGGGCAGACCCGCGGGCGCCGTCGACGTCGTCGCGTCGGCGAACGCGCGCTTGACGAGGCGGTCCTCCAGCGACTGGTACGACATGACGACGATGCGCCCCCCGACCCGCAGGAGATCCATCGCCGCCGGGATCGCCGTCTCGAGGACGGCGAGCTCGCGGTTGACCTCGATGCGCAGCGCCTGGAACACGCGCTTGGCCGGGTGACCGGACCGTTCCCGCTGGACCGCCGCCGGCGTTGCGGAGACCAGGATGTCGACGAGCTGCGCCGACCGCGTGATCGGCTCCCGGCTGCGGGCGGCGAGGATCGCCCGCGCGTAGCGGCCGGCGAGCTTCTCCTCGCCGTAGCGCTCGAAGATGCGCCGCAGATCGCCCTCACCGTACGTCGCGAGGATGTCGGCGGCGGTCGTCCCGGCGGTCTGGTCCATGCGCATGTCGAGAGGAGCGTCCTGCGAATAGGCGAACCCGCGGTCGGCCTCGTCGAGCTGCAGCGACGAGACGCCGAGGTCGAACAGGATGCCGTCGACCGCGCTGCGCCCCGTCGAGGCGACCGCGTCGGCGATGCCGTCGTAGACGGTGTGCACGAGGGTGACGCGCTCTCCGAACCGCGCCAGCCGCTGACCGGCGATCCGCAGGGCGTCGGTGTCGCGGTCGAGGCCGATGAGGTGCACCTGCGGGAAGCGCTCCAGCAGCGCCTCGGAGTGGCCGCCCATGCCCTCGGTGGCGTCGACGAGCACCGCGCCCTCGCGCTGGAGGGCGGGGGCGAGCAGCTCGACGCAGCGGTCGAGGAGCACCGGGGTGTGGATGTCGCGGAGGTTCATGATGTGCGGCAGGCGACCCGGGATCCTGATCCCCATCCGCCCCGACCTGGCACCGGGGAAGTGTGTCAGGGCGTGCGGCTGGGAGTCAGGATCACGGCTCAGAAGAGGCCGGGGATCACCTCCTGCTCCATGTCCGAGTAGGTGTCTTCGTTGTTCTGGGAGTACTCGTTCCAGGCCTCCGCGTCCCAGATCTCGGCGTGGGCTCCGACACCCGTCACGACGAGCTCGCGACCGAGGTTCGCGTAGGCGCGCAGGTGCGGCGGCACGGTGATGCGGCTCTGGCTGTCCGGCTTCTCGTCGCTCGCTCCCGACAGGAACATGCGCTGGAAGTCGCGCGCCTGCTTGTTGGTCAGCGGAGCTTCGCGGATGCGCTCGTAGATGCGCTCGAACTCCTTGGTGCTGAAGACGTAGAGGCAGCGCTCCTGACCCCGCGTGACGACGACGCCGTCGCCCAGATCGGTGCGGAACTTGGCCGGGAGGATGACGCGGCCCTTGTCGTCGAGCTTCGGGGTGTAGGTACCCAACAACATCGAGCCTCACCCCCTTCTCTGCCCGGCCGCCTGAAGTTGTCGCCACTTTACTCCACTTTCCTCCACTTAACTAGGCAAACTCGCCCCTGATGGGCGCAGGCTCCCCCACAACGCAAAAAAGCACCGACCCGAAGGTCGGTGCTTTGAGTGGATGAGCCGCGTGTGCGGCGCGTCAGGCGGTCAGTCGCGGTCCTGCCGGCGGTCCCAGCGGTCGTTCATGCGATCCATGAAGGAACCGGAGCCGGCCGGTCGCGACGCGCCTCCGGCCGGGGCCGTCTTGCGCGAGCCCTCGGTGCGCGGGCGTGCGATGCCGCCCCGCGTCGGCGTGACCGCGAGAACGACGCCGCCAACCATGAGGAGGAACGCGATGACCCCGACGATGACCAGCGAGGTCGACACGCCGATCACCAGACCGGCGAGGCCGAGGAGGACGAGCACGCTCCCGTAGACGATGTTGCGGTAGCTGAGGGACTGCCCCTCGCGGGGCGCGCTCACGACATCCGCGTCGTTGCGCATGAGATGGCGCTCCATCTCGTCCAGCAGACGCTGCTCCTGCTCTGACAGTGGCATGCATCCCCCTCTTGAGGTCTCGAGTGCTCCGATTGTACGCGGGAGCGTCAGAACTAGGCTAGGCCTGTGACACTCTCCGCAGATGCGATCGTGGCAGTTTCCCAGCGGATGGAGAGGTTCGCCGAGGACCGCCTCGCCGAGGCCGACGAGCTCGGCCCCGATGCCGTGTCCTTCGCCCGCTCGGCGGCCGACACGATCGACGGCGGCAAGCGTCTGCGCGCCCGCTTCTGCCTGACGGGATGGCAGGCGGTCGCCGATGCCGGGAGCGGCCGTCCGGCCCTCCCCGGCGACGATGTCGTGGCCGCGGCGGGCGCGCTGGAGATCTTCCACGCGGCGGCCCTCGTCCACGACGACCTCATCGACAACTCGGACACACGGCGCGGCCGGCCGGCGGCGCACCGCGCCCTCGAGGCCGCGCACGGCGCCGCGGGCTGGAACGGCCCCTCGGCGGTGTTCGGCCGTTCCGCCGCCATCCTGCTGGGCGACCTTCTGGTGGCGTGGAGCGACGATCTGTTCGAGGAGGGCCTGCGTGCAGCCCCTCATGCCGCCTCCGCGCGCGCCGAGTACGCGCGGATGCGGCGGGACGTGACGGTCGGCCAGTACCTCGACATCGCCGAGGAGGCTGCGGCGGCGACCGTCCCCGACGACGAGCACGCGGGCCGCGCGCTGCGGGTGGCAACGTTCAAGTCCGCGCGCTACAGCGTGCAGCAGCCGTTGACCATCGGAGCGGCACTGGCCGGCGCCTCGGAGGCCCAGCGCGACGCGCTCGCGCGATTCGGGCTGCCGCTGGGGCTCGCGTTCCAACTGCGCGACGACGTTCTGGGCGTCTTCGGCGACAGCGCGGTGACCGGGAAGCCGTCGGGCGACGACCTGCGCGAGGGCAAGCGGACCCTCCTCATCGCCTACGCGCGAGAGACCGTCACCGCGGGCGCCCGCCGCATCATCGACGAGCTGCTCGGAGACCCGGCTCTGGACGATCAGCAGATCGCGTCGCTGCAGCGCACCATCGTCGACTCCGGGGCCCTCGAGCGCGTGGAGCAGCTGATCGCGCGCTACGCCGGCGAGGCCGACCGGGCACTCAGCGGCGCAGCACTGGACAACGCCGCCGTCGGCGCCCTGCGGGATCTGGCGCGCGCCGCCGTCGCCCGCGCAGCCTGACGGCTGCGACGGATCTGCTCAGGCCTCTGCCTGCGCGACGCGGCGGACTTCGCTCTTGCGCCCGGCGCGCAGCGCCTCGATGGGAGGCATCCCGATCGACTCGTGGTGCGCCAGGAGCCAGTCGATGACCTCGTCGTCCGAGAAGCCGGCGTCCTGCAGAACGATGATGGTCCCGCGGAGGTTGCCGAGCGGCGCCGCATCGACGAGGAAGACGGACGGCACCCGCAGCGCGCCGTCCCGGCGCGAGCCCACGAGCTGCTTCTCATCGAGGAAGCGGCGGATGCGCCCGAGCGGCTCGCCGGTCAGCTCGACGAGCTCAGGCAGCGACAGCCATTCCGTGGGATAGGAGGGGGTGGATTCACCGGTCACCCCTCCACTATCGCACCCGGATCGCCTCGTCGACGCCGCGATCGGTCCGAGGAAGTCACATCTTTCACTTTGGTCACTCTGGTTGACACCTGTATACATCCGTGACAGCGTGGCGAGGTCGAAACGAGGGGGAAGCTCTTGAGACGCACGACACCATTCACGACGACGACGGCACCGGTCGCCGTCATCGGGACGATCGCCCTGTCCCTGACGGGCAGCCCCGCGCACGCCGGGCCCAGCGCGCCCGCCGAGAGGGCTCAGATGCGCGGACTCCCTGCGGCCGCCGGCACGGTGGAGGCGCTCGCCTCAGCGGCGACCGCCCTCGCACAGGCGTCCGCACGCCCGAAGAGCCACACCGTCGTCCGCGGCGACACCGTCAGCGCGATCGCTGCGCGGCACGGCCTGCGCACCGCCGACGTCCTGGCGTGGAACGGCCTCGGCTGGAAGTCGATCATCCACCCCGGCGACGTCCTCAGGCTCTCGCCGTCGGAGAGCGCGACGACGATGCACCGCGCGAAGGCGGTGTCACGGGACACGTCCCATGGAGCCTCAGACGCGCGCGGCGCAGGCACGCACACCGTGACGAAGGGCGACACCCTCTGGGCGATCGCCCGCAGCGAGGGGGTCAGCCTGGCGCGGCTCCTGCGCGCGAACGATCTCACGACCTCGTCGATCATCTACCCCGGTCAGAAGCTCGAGATCCCCGGGCGGGCGGCCGCACCGGCCGCGGCGTCGGCCGCGCGGAAGTCGGCATCCTCGTCCGGGTCCGCGGCCAAGCGGGTCGTCCTCGACGACGAGCAGGTCCGGGGCGTGAAGACGATCATCGCGGTCGGGCGGGAGCTCGGCGTCCCCGAGAAGGGCATCGCCATCGCGCTCGCGACGGCCATGGTCGAGTCCTGGATCCGCAACGTCGACTACGGCACCCACGATTCGCTCGGGCTGTTCCAGCAGCGGCCCAGCATGGGATGGGGCTCAGCCGACGAGGTGCGCGATCCGCGGCGGGCGACGGCCGCCTTCTTCGGCGGCCCCGGCGACCCCAACGGGACCGCCACACGCGGGCTCCTCGACATCGACGGGTGGCGCGACATGGAGTTCGGCGCCGCCGCGCAGGCGGTGCAGGTGTCCGCCTACCCGCATCGCTACGCGACGTGGGAGGACCAGGCGTACGAGTGGCTCGAGGCGTACGGCTGATAACGGTCTGGTCGCCGGGGGTGAGCCGCTGCCCGGGGTCGCGGTGCTGGCTCCGTAGACTCATCGCGTGAGCACGAGTCAGCAGGCGGATCCGCTGATCGGCCGTCTCGTCGACGGCCGATACCGCGTACGCGCCCGCATCGCGCGCGGGGGCATGGCCACCGTCTACGTCGCCACCGACCTGCGTCTGGAGCGACGCGTCGCCCTCAAGGTGATGCACGGCCATCTGTCCGACGACACCGTGTTCCAGAGCCGCTTCATCCAGGAGGCGCGGGCTGCCGCACGGCTCGCCGACCCGCACGTCGTCAACGTCTTCGACCAGGGTCAGGACGGCGACATGGCCTACCTGGTCATGGAGTACCTCCCCGGCATCACCCTGCGCGAGCTCCTGCGCGAGCAGCGGCGCCTCAGCATCCCGCAGACGATCACGATCATGGACGCCGTCCTGTCGGGCCTCGCCGCCGCCCACCGCGCGGGCATCGTGCACCGCGACGTGAAGCCGGAGAACGTCCTCCTGGCCGAGGACGGGCGCATCAAGATCGGCGACTTCGGGCTCGCCCGCGCGACGAGTGCGAACACCGCGACGGGCCAGATGCTCCTCGGAACGATCGCCTACCTCGCCCCGGAGCTCGTCACCCGCGGCACCGCGGACGCCCGCAGCGACATCTACGCGCTCGGCATCATGCTCTTCGAGATGCTGACCGGCGAGCAGCCCTACAAGGGCGAGCAGCCCATGCAGATCGCCTACCAGCATGCGACCGACTCGGTGCCCCGCCCGAGCGCGAAGAACCCGGGCGTGCCGGAGCCCCTCGACGAGCTGGTGCTGTGGGCGACCGAGCGACAGCCCGACGAACGCCCCGTCGACGCGCGCGCGATGCTCGATCGCCTGCGCGAGATCGAGAAGGATCTCGGCGTGCATCCGCAGGTCGTCCGCCCCTCCCCGATCGGCGTGGTGGTCGGCGACGGCGCCGCGGACTCGGGCGAGCTCACCAAGGTGCTGCCCGGCACGTTCACCGCGCCGGTCGTCTCCGCCGAGGTCGACAACGCCACGAAGCTGCGTCGGCGCACGCGCCGCAACAGCGCGAAGGGCATGTGGCTGCTGATCCTCGTGCTGCTTCTCGCAGGCGGCGCGGGCACAGCCGGATGGTGGTTCGGGTCGGGACCGGGCTCCCTCGTCGCCGTGCCCGGCCTCGCCGGTTCCACGTTCGACGAAGCCGAGGACGCCCTCAGCGAGCTGGGCCTGGTGGCCGTCAGGGGCGGCGAGCACACGCTCGAGGTCGATGAGGGCCTCACCATACGCACCGAGCCGGGGACAGGCAGCCGCCTGGAGAAGGATGCCGAGGTCGAGGTGATCCTCTCTCTCGGGCCGGCGACCGTCACCCTTCCGAAGCTGCAGGACCGGACCGTGGACGAGGTCTCAGCCCTCCTCGCGGACGCCGAGATCGAGGTGACCGACTCCGTGCCGTACTTCACGTCGTTCGCCGAGGACCACGTCGTCCGCGTCTACGTCACCGAGCAGGGCCGCGACGAGCCCGTCGCGTGCGCCGACGGCTGCGATGTCCTCCAGGGCTCGACCGCGGAGATCCGCTACTCGCTGGGACAGGTGCCGGACGTGGCCGGGGACCGTCTCGAGGACGCCCAGGCCACTCTCTCGGAGGTCGGCCTGAAGACCTCGACGACGGAGGAGTTCAGCTCCGAGGTCGACGAGGGCCGCGTGATCCGGATGCTCCCGCGCAAGGACGGCGGATCGTGGCGGCCCGGCGAGACGATCACGCTCGTGGTGTCCAAGGGCCCGCAGCTGTTCGAGATCCCGAGCGTCGTAGGACAGACGCGAGACACCGCCGCCCAGATGCTGCGCGACGCCGGCTTCGAGCCGAGCTACTCCGGTCTGTGGAACGCGTGGCCGGACGGCTTCACCGAGGTGACGAGCCAGGACCCCGCAGGCGGCGAGTACCGCGTGAGCGGGACGGTCGTGACCCTCCAGCTCACGGTGACCGGCTGACGCCCAGGCGGCGAGAGGGGTGGGGGCGGCGCGACCGCGATCGCGCCATCCCCGCCGCAGCCGTCAGCGCTTCTCGAGCTCCTCGGCCACGAGGAAGGCGAGCTCCAGCGACTGCATGTGATTGAGTCGCGGGTCGCAGAGGCTCTCGTAACGCGTCGCCAGAGTGGCCTCGTCGATCATCTCGGACCCGCCCAGGCACTCGGTGACGTCGTCGCCGGTCAGCTCGACGTGGATGCCGCCGGGGAAGGTGCCCACCGCGCGGTGCGCCTCGAAGAAGCCCCGCACCTCGTCGACGACGTCGTCGAAGCGCCGCGTCTTGTACCCGGTGGGCGTCGTGATCCCGTTGCCGTGCATCGGGTCGGTCACCCACAGCGGGGTCGCGCCGGCGTCCTTCACGGCCTCCAGCAGCGGCGGCAGGGCGTCGCGGATCTTCCCCGCCCCCATACGCGTGATGAAGGTGAGACGACCCGGCTCGCGGTTCGGATCGAGCTTGTCGATCAGCGCCAGGGCCGTGTCGGTCGACGTCGTCGGGCCGAGTTTGACGCCGATCGGGTTGCGGATCTTGGAGAAGTAGTCCACGTGGGCGCCGTCGAGGTCGCGGGTGCGCTCGCCGATCCACAGGAAGTGGGCCGAGGTGTTGTAGGGCGTTCCGGTGCGCGAGTCGATGCGCGTCATGGGACGCTCGTAGTCCATGAGCAGGCCCTCGTGACCCGTGTAGAACTCGACGCCGCGGAGCTCGTCGAAGTTCGCTCCGGCTGCCTCCATGAACTTGATGGCGCGGTCGATCTCGCCGGCCAGTCGCTCGTACCGCGCGTTGGCGGGATTCTTCGCGAAGCCCTGGTTCCAGCTGTGGACCTCGCGGAGATCCGCGAAGCCACCCTGGGTGAAGGCGCGGATCAGGTTCAGCGTCGAGGCGGCCGTGTGGTACCCCTTCAGCAGCCGCCCGGGGTCGGCGGCGCGAGAGGCCTCCGTGAAGTCGTAGCCGTTGACGATGTCGCCCCGGTACGCCGGCAGGGTCACGTCGCCGCGGGTCTCGGTGTCGCTCGAGCGCGGCTTGGCGAACTGCCCCGCCATGCGTCCCATCTTGACCACGGGCATGGAGGCGCCGTAGGTGAGGACGACAGCCATCTGCAGCACCGTCTTGATGCGGTTCCGGATCTGCTCCGCCGTCGCCCCCGCGAACGTCTCCGCGCAGTCCCCGCCCTGGAGGAGGAACGCACGGCCGCCGGCGGCGCGCGCCAGGCGGTCGCGGAGGTTGTCGACCTCTCCGGCGAAGACGAGCGGCGGCAGCGTCGCGATCTCGTCGGAGACCGCCGCGACGGCGTCGAGATCGGTCCAGAGGGGCTGCTGCTTGATCGGGAGCGAGCGCCAGGTGTCGAGGGCGTCGAGCGGTACGGGCATCCGCTCAGTCTAGTGGCGACGGCGAGGAGGCCGGATCGGTGTGACGGGGCGCCCGGTCACGCGGTGCGCGGCGCGCGGTCCTTCACCGTCGATGCGTAGACGTCGTCGTACTGCTGCTCGCCGAGCCGCTGCAGGGCCACCATGATCTCGTCCGTGACGGAGCGCAGGATGTAGCGGTCACCTTCCATGCCCTGGAACCGGCTGAAGTCCAGCGGCTCCCCGATGACCATGCCGACGCGTCCGATCCGCGGGATGGAACGGCCGATCGGCATGATCTCGCCCGTGTCGACCATGACCACGGGGATGACGGGGACACGGGCCTCGAGCGCCATGCGCGCCAGACCGGTGCGGCCCCGGTACAGCTTGCCGTCGGGGCTGCGCGTGCCCTCCGGGTAGATGCCCAGGAGGTCGCCCCGTCCGAGGACCTGCAGGCCGGTGTTCAGCGAGTCCTCGGAGGCCTTGCCGCCGGTGCGGTCGATCGGGATCTGACCGGTCGCCTTCATGAACATCCGGGTGGCCCACCCCTTGAGACCTTTGCCGGTGAAGTAGTCGCTCTTCGCAAGGAACGACATCGGGCGGTCGATCATGAGCGGCAGGAAGATCGAGTCGCTCACCGACAGGTGGTTGCTGGCGAGGATGGCGGCACCCGACGCCGGCACGTTGCTGCGGCCCACGATCCACGGCCGGAAGATCGCCTTGACGATCGGTCCGATCACGACGTACTTCATGAACCAGTAGAACATCGCTCAGCCCCGGATCCTGGCGAGATCGGCGACCCCGATGAGACCGGCGTCGTTGCCCAGGGTGGCGATGGCGAAGCCGGCCACGGGGCGCTCGCCGTACCCCGGCAGCGACGTCTCGTAGGCGAGGCGGACCGGCTCCAGAAGTCGCTCGCCGAGGTCGGCGACGCCGCCGCCGATGACGAACAGCTCGGGGTCGAGAACTGCTTGGAACTCCCCGCACGCCTCCCCCAGCGCCGTGGCCACCCGGCGGACGGCCTCGAGCGCTCCGGGATCGTCGGCCGCGACCAGTCGCGCCATGTCGGCGCCGTGCACGATGCCGCGCTCGTCCTGGGCGGCGGCGAGGGCCGCGCCGATGCCGCCCGCGTCGGCGATGTCGGCGATCTCTCGCTGCAGCGCGCGGCCGGAGGCGTACTGCTCGAGGCAGCCGTTCTGACCGCAGCCGCAGGGCCGACCGCCGCGGATGAACCGGATGTGGCCGAGCTCGCCGGCGATGCCGTTGCCGCCGACCAGCAGCCGGCCGTCGATGACGACCGCGCCTCCCACGCCGGTCCCGAGGGTCAGCATGACGAGGTTCGCGCAGCCGCGTCCGGCGCCGAAGCGGTACTCGCCCCAGCCGGCGGCGTTCGCGTCGTTCTCCAGGGTCACCGAGCGTCCGATGCGGGACTCCAGCTCGGCGCGCAGCGGCTCGTTGCGCCAGTCGATGTTGGGCGCGTGGATGATCACCGAGCGGGTGGCGTCGATGAAGCCGGCCGCGGCGACGCCCACGGTGCGCACGTCGTGCCGCGATGCCAGCTCCCGCACCATGTCGGCGACGGCGTCGGCGAGCTCGTCCGGGTTCTCGGGAGTGCTGACGCGCAGCTGCTCCACGATGGCGCCGTCCTCGGCGACGACTCCCCCGGCGATCTTCGTCCCGCCGATATCGATGCCGACGCTGTGCACGATGCTCCCTCCACGCCGGCGATCTGCGCACGGCATCCGCAGAAGTCTAGTGCGATGCTCTGCGGCGACGCGGGCCGGTGGACCGGGTATTGCCACCGGCTAGACTCAGTCCCATACCCGTCACTTCCGACGCTGTACCGGTACCGAAGGAGTTGCCGCCCATGAGCGCCGTCCAATTCGAAGTCCCTGCCGTGGTCCCCGCCGATCCGCAGGCCAATGTGAGCGATCTGCTCGTCGAACGCGTGAAGGCGACTCCGTCGCTCGCGCTCTTCGCCGTGCCCGACGGCCCCGACGGGGCGAGCTGGCGCGATATCACCGCTGCCGAGTTCCAGCGCGAGGTGATCGCGCTGGCGAAGGGCTTCGCGGCCGCCGGCATCCAGCCCGGGGACAAGGTGGGATTCATCGCGCGCACCACCTACGAGTGGACGCTGGTGGACTTCGCCCTCTTCTTCGCCGGGGCCGTGATGGTGCCGATCTACGAGACCAGCTCCGCCTCCCAGATCAGCTGGATCCTCTCGGACTCGGGGGCGATCGCCGTGATCGCGGAGTCCGAGGAGCACGCCTCCCGCATCGCCGAGATCCGCGGCGAGGTCCCCCTGGTCCGCGAGGTCTGGACGATGGCGTCCGGGGACCTCGACGATCTGCGCTCCCGGGGCGCGGAGGTCGCCGATGAGGAGATCGAGCGCCGTCGCAACCTCGCCGTGGGCGCCGACATCGCGACCCTCATCTACACCTCGGGATCGACCGGCCGGCCCAAGGGATGCGTGCTGACCCACAGCAACTTCGTGGAGCTGTCCCGCAACTCGGCCAAGGCGCTCTCGGAGGTCGTGACCACGCCCGGCGCCTCGACGCTGCTGTTCATCACCACGGCGCACGTCTTCGCCCGCTTCATCTCGATCCTCGACATCCACGCCGGGGTCAAGACCGGGCACCAGCCCGACACCAAGCAGCTGCTGCCGGCGCTGGGCTCGTTCCAGCCGACCTTCCTCCTCGCCGTCCCGCGCGTGTTCGAGAAGGTGTACAACTCGGCCGAGCAGAAGGCGGAGGCCGGCGGCAAGGGCAAGATCTTCCGCGCCGCCGCCCACACCGCGATCGAGCACTCCCGCCTGCTGCAGGAGGGCAAGAAGGTCCCCCTCGGCACGAGGATCAAGTTCGCCCTGTTCGACCGACTGGTCTACAGCAAGCTGCGCGCGGCGATGGGCGGCCGGGTCACGTACGCCGTCTCGGGCTCCGCGCCGCTCGGCGCCCGCCTCGGCCACTTCTTCCACAGCCTCGGCGTGACGATCCTCGAGGGCTACGGCCTCACCGAGACCACGGCACCGGCGACGGTCAACCTCGCGACGAAGTCGAAGATCGGCACCGTGGGTCCCGTCCTCCCCGGCGTCGGTGTGCGTCTCGCCGACGACGGCGAGATCGAGGTCCGCGGCATCAACGTCTTCAAGGAGTACTGGCGCAACCCCGAGGCGACCGCGGCGACCTTCGACGACGGCTGGTTCAAGACGGGCGACATCGGCTCGTTCGACGAGGAGGGCTTCCTCACGATCACCGGCCGCAAGAAGGAGATCATCGTGACGGCCGGCGGCAAGAACGTCGCGCCGGCCGCGCTGGAGGACCCGATCCGGGCCAACCCGATCGTCGGCCAGGTCGTGGTGGTGGGCGATCAGAAGCCGTTCATCTCCGCACTGGTCACACTGGACCCCGAGATGCTTCCCACGTGGCTGGCGAACAACGACCTGCCGGGCGACATGCCGCTGAAGGAGGCCGCGAAGAACGCCAAGGTGCGCGCGGAGGTCCAGCGGGCGATCGACATCGCCAACAAGGGCGTCTCGCGGGCGGAGTCCATCCGCAAGTTCGAGATCCTCGACTCGGAGTGGACGGAGGCCAGCGGCCACCTCACGCCGAAGATGAGCATCAAGCGCAACGTGATCCTCACGGACTTCGCCGCGCAGATCGATGACCTCTACGCGGTGCCGGTGACGACGACGAACGTCTCCCTGGGCTGACCGAGGGCGCGGGTCCGGCTGGTCAGAACCAGTCGGACTCGCGCACTTCCCGCATGGCGATGCGCCGGGTCGCGGGATCCAGCCGCTCCAGGTAGAGCATGCCGTCGAGGTGGTCGGTCTCGTGCTGCAGCGCCTGCGCGAACAGCCCGTCCCCCTCCAGGACGAGCTCGCGCCCTTCGAGGTCGACGCCCACGACCTTCGCGTGCGGATAGCGGACCGCGTCGTGCCACAGTCCCGGAACCGAGAGGCATCCCTCGCCCGTGGGCACCGGCTCGCCCGACAGCTCGACGATCCGCGGGTTGAGGACGTAGCCGATGTCGCCGTCGATGTTGTAGCTGAAGGCGCGCACCCCGACACCGATCTGGGGTGCGGCCACGCCCGCGCGACCGGGAAGCGCGACCGTGTCGAGCAGGTCCTGCACGAGGGCGCGCACACCCTCGTCGATGTCGCCGACCGGCGCGGCGGGGGCGCGGAGGACGGGGTCGCCGAAGAGGCGGATCGGACGGACGGCCATCAGACGGTGGCGAGGATCCGGAGACCCTCCACGACGGTCGCCGCCAGCTCGCGCGCGGCCTGGCGGGTGGCGGGCTGCAGCTCGCGGAAGGACACCGCGCTGCCGGCGGCCAGGTGCGGGTCGTACGGCATGCGGACGACGGTCCGCACGCGCGTGCGGAAGTGCGCCTCGAGCTCCGACGCGCGCACCAGAGGAGCTCCCGGGCGCGCGGTGTTGAGCACGACGACGGCGTTTCGCACCTGGTCCTCGAAGCCGTTGGTCTCGAGCCACGTGAGCGTCTCGGAGGCGAGGCGGGCCTCGTCCACGCTCAGGCCCGCAACGATCACCAGGACGTCGGCCAGTTCGAGGGTCGCCTCCATGACGGAGTGCACGATCCCGGTGCCCGTGTCGGTGAGCACGATCGAGTAGTAGTGCGCCGCGACCGAGGCGACGTCGTGGTAGTCGCGGTCGTTCAGGGCCTCGGACACACGCGGGTCGGCGTCCGACGCCAGCACGTCCAGGCGGGTCTCGTCGCGGGCGACGATGGACGAGAGGTCGTTGAACCCGACGACGTCGCTGCGCACCCGGACGAGGTCGCGGACGGTCTTGCCGCTGGTCCTGCCGATGCGGTCGGCGAGCGTGCCGCGGTCCGGGTTCGCGTCGATGGCGATGATGCGGTCGTCGCGGGCGTCGGCCAGCGCCATGCCGAGCAGGGTCGACACCGTGGTCTTGCCCACGCCTCCCTTGCGCGAGAGCACGGGCACGAACTTCGCTCCTCCGCCGAGCGGTGCGGCGATGCGACGATCGAGATCCTTGCGCGCACGCGCGCGCTTCCCGTCGCCGAGGTTGATACGGCGGCCGGACACGGCATACACGAAGTGCTGCCAGCCGCCCTCGGGCTCGGGCCGCACCACGTGCGCGGGGTCGAGCAGCCGATCGGCGGTGAGCAGGTCGGAGCTCTCGCGCCCGGCCTCGAACTCGCCGAGCCGCCGCGACTGCAGCGGGACATCGGCGGTGCGGGGATGCACGCGCTCGACCGCGTGCTTGGCGTCGTGCTCGTCGAGGTGGTGCGCCTCGCGCCGGGTCGCCGGCTGCGGCCCCGTCGCCACGGACTCGTCGACCACCAGCTCGGCGTCGATCGTGTTCTGGTCTCCCGCCGGGGCGTCGACGAGGAGGTCGTCGGCACCGAGGAGGTCGTCGTCGCCCAGCAGGTCGTCATCGCCGTCGGCGAGCGTGGGGAGGTCGACGTCGACCTGCGCGGTCGAACCTCCGACCAGGCCGATGCCGGCGGTGTCGATGCTGCCCGCGGTCAGCACCCCGTTCTCGAGTTCGTCGGGCGTCTTGTCGTTGCGCTCAGGCGTCACTGCTGTTCACTCCAGGTGGTGTCCGGGCCGGGACGTGCGGGTGCGCGCCACGGTCCAGAGTGCAAGGCTACTCGGAGGGCCTGATCACGAGCAAAAGATCGCCCGCCTCCACCTGCGCCGTGGCGGGGATGACCACCCGCTCGACGGTGCCGTCGACGGGTGCGGTGATGGCCGCCTCCATCTTCATGGCCTCGATCGATGCCACCGGCTGCCCGGCCGTGACCGTGTCCCCCACCGCCGCTTTCAGGGTGACGACGCCCGAGAACGGCGCCGCGACCTGTCCCGGACGGGAGGTGTCGGCCTTCTCGGCCTGGCGCGCCTCCACCGTGATGCTGCGGTCCCGCACGAAGACGGGGCGGAGCTGGCCGTTGAGCGTCGTCATCACCGTGCGCATGCCCTTGTCGTCGGCCTCGCCGATGGCCTCCAGCCCGACGTAGAGCTGCACGCCGCGCTCGATCTCGACGACGTGCTCCGTCCCCGGAGCGAGCCCGTACAGGTAGTCCGCCGTCTCCAGTGCGCTGAGGTCGCCGTAGGTCGAGCGGACCTCGCGGTAGACGCGGGTGGGCGCGGGGAAGAGCAGCTCGTTCAGCGTGGTGCGACGCGTCGCCGAATCCCCCGCGAGGGCCGCCTCGTCGGCCGCGGAGATCTCGGTGACCGCGATCTTCACCTCGCGCCCCCGGAGGACCTTGGTGCGGAAGGGCTCGGGCCAGCCGCCGGGGAGATCGCCGAGCTCGCCCGCCATGAATCCGACGACGGAGTCCGGCACGTCGTACTTCTCGGGGTTGGCGGCGAAATCGGCGGGGTCTGCCTTCACCGCTGCCAGGTGCAGCGCGAGGTCGCCCACGACCTTCGACGACGGCGTCACCTTCGGCACGCGACCGAGGATGTCGTTGGCCGCCGCGTACATGTCCTCGATGAGCTCGAAGTCGTCGGCGAGGCCCAGCGCGATCGCCTGCTGACGCAGGTTGGAGAGCTGGCCGCCGGGGATCTCGTGCGTGTAGACGCGACCGGTGGGTCCGGGCAGTCCGGACTCGAACGGACGGTACAGGTGGCGCATCGCCTCCCAGTAGGGCTCGAGGTCGGCGACGGCCGGAAGGCTGAGGCCCGTGTCGCGCTCGGTGTGGGCCAGCGCGGCGACCAGGGCCGACAGCGAGGGCTGGCTCGTCGTGCCCGCCATCGGAGCGGCGGCGGCGTCGACGGCGTCGGCCCCCGCGGCGCTGGCGGCGAGCAGGGTCGCGAGCTGCCCGCCCGCGGTGTCGTGGGTGTGGACGTGGACCGGGAGGTCGAAGCGCTCGCGCAGGGCCGCGACGAGGCGCGACGCGGCCTCGGGGCGCAGCAGACCCGCCATGTCCTTGATCGCGAGGACATGGGCGCCGGCCTCGACGATCTGCTCCGCCAGTCGCAGGTAGTAGTCGAGCGTGTACAGGTCCTCGCCGGGATCGAGGAGGTCGCCGGTGTAGCACAAGGCCACCTCGGCCACGGAGGTGCCCGTCGCGAGCACCGCGTCGATGGCGGGACGCATCTGCGACACGTCGTTGAGAGCGTCGAAGATGCGGAAGATGTCGACCCCCGACGCCGCCGCCTCGTGCACGAACGCGTCGGTCACCGCCGTGGGGTACGGGGTGTAGCCGACGGTGTTGCGACCGCGCAGGAGCATCTGGATCGCGACGTTCGGGAGGGCTGAGCGGAGCGCGTCCAGGCGCTCCCAGGGGTCCTCGCCGAGGAAGCGGAGGGCCACGTCGTACGTCGCGCCGCCCCAGGCCTCCACCGAGAGCAGCTGCGGGGTGAGCCGCGCGACGTAGGGCGCGACAGTGGCGAGGTCGCGGGTGCGCACGCGCGTCGCCAGGAGCGACTGGTGCGCGTCGCGGAACGTCGTCTCGGTGACCGCCAGCGCCGTCTGCGCGCGGAGGGCGGCGGCGAATCCGGCGGGTCCGAGCTCCTGCAGGCGCTGGCGGGACCCGGCCGGCGGCTCGCCCGTCAGGGCGAGGGCCGGGAGCTTGGTGGCCGGCGCGATCGCGATGGGGTTCTCGCCGTGGGGCTTGTTGACCGTCACATCCGCCAGCCACGCCATGATCTTCGACCCGCGGTCCTTGGACTCGCGACCCCGGAGCAGCTGGGGCCGCTCGTCGATGAACGCGGTGCTCAGGTCGCCGGCGACGAAGGCGGGGTCGTCGAGGACCTGCTGCAGGAAGGGGATGTTGGTCGAGACGCCGCGGATGCGGAACTCCGCGAGCGCGCGCCGCGAGCGCACGACGGCGGCCTGGAAGTCGCGGCCCCGGCAGGTGAGCTTCGCGAGCATCGAGTCGAAGTGCGGACTCACCTGCGAGCCCGCCGCGGTGGTGCCGCCGTCGAGCCGGATGCCCGCGCCGCCGGGCGAGCGGTACGTCGTGATCTTCCCGGTGTCGGGGCGGAAGCCCTGCGTGGGGTCCTCGGTGGTGATGCGGCACTGCAGCGCCGCACCGCGCAGCCGGATCTGCTCCTGCCGCAGTCCGAGGTCGTCCAGGGTCTCCCCCGCGGCGATCCGCATCTGCGACTGCACGAGGTCGACGTCGGTGACCTCCTCGGTGACGGTGTGCTCGACCTGGATCCGCGGGTTCATCTCGATGAAGACGAACTCCCCGGTGCGCGGGCCGGCGGTCTCGAGCAGGAACTCCACGGTCCCCGCGTTCTGGTAGCCGATCGACTCGGCGAACGCCACCGCGTGGCCGTGGAGGGCGTGGCGGATCTCGTCGGACAGGTTGGGCGCGGGAGCGATCTCCACAACCTTCTGGTGGCGCCGCTGCACCGAGCAGTCGCGCTCGAACAGGTGCACGGTGTTGCCGGCGCCGTCGGCGAGGATCTGCACCTCGATGTGCCGGGGCCGCTGGACGGCCTGCTCGAGGAACACCCGTGCATCCCCGAACGCACTGTCGGCCTCGCGCATGGCCTCCGCGAGGGCGGGGGCGAGCTGCTCGGGCGTCTCCACGCGCCGCATCCCCCGGCCTCCGCCGCCCGCGACCGCCTTGACGAAGATGGGGAAGCCGATGTCGGCGGCCTGTGCGACCAGGACATCGACGTCGTCGGATGCCGGTGTCGAGCGCAGCACGGGCACGCCGGCGGCGATCGCGTGCTCCTTGGCCGTGACCTTGTTGCCGGCCATCTCCAGCACCCGCGAGGGCGGGCCGATGAAGGTGATCCCGGCGGCGGCAGCCTCGGCGGCGAGTTCCGGGTTCTCCGAGAGGAAGCCGTAGCCCGGGTAGATGGCGTCGGCCCCGCTCTCCTTCGCGACCCGGATGATCTCCGAGACGTCCAGGTACGCACGCACCGGGTGACCCTTCTGGCCGATCTCGTACGCCTCGTCGGCCTTCAGCCGGTGCAGCGAGTAGCGGTCCTCGTAGGGGAACACGGCGACGGTCCTCGCCCCGAGCTCGAAGGCGGCACGGAAAGCGCGGATGGCGATCTCTCCGCGGTTCGCGACCAGGATCTTTCGGAACATGCTCACCTCACGTGGGATGACCGGGGCGTTCACACCATCGGACGCCCGATGCCAGCAGGCGCCGGAGCGCCTGAGTGTGCTCACAGCCTAGGGGAAGGTAACGTAGTGCCTCGTGCACGTACTCTCCGTCAGCTCCCTCAAGGGAGGGGTCGGCAAGACCACCGTGACCCTCGGACTCGCCTCAGCGGCGTTCGCCCGCGGCGTCCGGACTCTCGTCGTCGACCTCGACCCGCAGTCCGACGTGTCGACGGGAATGGACATCCAGGTCGCGGGCCGGCTCAACATCGCCGACGTCCTCGCGAACCCGAAGGAGAAGGTGGTCCGTCAGGCCATCACCTCCAGTGGCTGGGCCAAGGTGCACCCGGGGACCATCGATGTGATGATCGGCAGCCCGTCGGCCATCAACTTCGACGGACCGCACCCGAGCGTGCGCGACGTGTGGAAGCTCGAAGAGGCGCTGGCGACGATCGAGGCCGACTACGACCTCGTGCTCGTGGACTGCGCGCCCTCGCTGAATGCGCTCACGCGCACCGCATGGGCCGCCAGCGACCGCGTCATCGTGGTGACCGAGCCCGGCCTGTTCTCCGTGGCCGCGGCCGACCGCGCGCTCCGCGCGATCGAGGAGATCCGTCGCGGCCTCTCCCCCCGTCTGCAGCCGCTCGGCATCGTCGTGAACCGCGTGCGGCCGCAGTCGATCGAGCACCAGTTCCGCATCAAGGAGTTGCGCGACATGTTCGGGCCGCTCGTGCTCACTCCTCAGCTTCCGGAGCGCACCTCGCTGCAGCAGGCGCAGGGCGCTGCGAAGCCGCTCCACATCTGGCCGGGCGACTCCGCCCAGGAGCTGGCCGGCGACTTCGACGCGCTGCTGGACCGTGTCATGCGGACGGGCCGCATCATGACGGCCGGCGAAGCACGCGCCTGATCGACGGCATCGCCGTACGCGCGTCCGCGGACGCGCACCACCGTGCATGGGTCCGCGTCTGCAGCGCGGAGCGTGAGGCGGCTCAGGCGGAGCGGACGGCGCGGCGAGCAGCGAGCTCGTCGACGGGATCCGGCGCCTGCGGGTCGAAGTCGAGCAGCGTCGACTCCACCTCGTGGAGGACCTTGCCCACGGCGATGCCGAAGACGCCCTGACCGCGGCTGACGAGGTCGATCACCTCGTCGTTGGACGTGCACAGATAGACCGACGCACCGTCGCTCATGAGCGTGGTCCCGGCGAGATCGCGGATACCCGCCGCGCGCAGCTGATCGACGGCGGTGCGGATCTGCTGCAGCGAGATGCCGGTGTCGAGGAGGCGCTTCACGAGCTTGAGCACGAGGATGTCGCGGAAGCCGTAGAGACGCTGCGAACCCGAGCCGGAGGCTCCGCGCACCGTCGGCTCGACGAGCTCGGTACGTGCCCAGTAGTCCAGCTGGCGGTAGGTGATGCCCGCCGCGCGCGCGGCGACCGCACCGCGGTACCCGACCTCGTCGTCCATCTGCGGGAGGCCGTCGGTGAACAGCAGATCTGTCATGAACTGCGGCTCGCCGATCGCGTCATGCGCGGTCATTTCGCCTCCTACGGTCGGGTTGTCTTCTCCACGCTAGATGAGGGATGCCCACCCGGCAACGACATCGGGCCGTGTCGTCTCGGCGTGTCGCGCTGCCCGTCAGGGCGTCAGCCGCTCGAGCGCCGTCAGCACGATGCCGGCACGGAGCTCATCGAGACGCCGCACGAGCTCGGGAGCCAGCTCGTGCGCACGGCCGCGAGCGGCGGCATCCGACTTGCGCAGCAGGGGCGCCAGCGCGTTCTCGACGAGGGCGACGTCGCGCTCGGCCGCCTGCCGCAGCGTGCGGAGGTGACGGGGCTGGATGCCGTGCGCGTCGAGGGCGACGAGCGCCCGGAGCATCGTCAGCGCGCGGTCGTCGAACGTCTCGCCCGCCGGGAGGAGACCCGCGCTGATCGCGTCGTTGAGCAGGCTCGCCGACGCGCCCGACGCCGAGAGCATCTCGTCGCGGCGGTGACGGCGGGCGGTGTGCACGATCGACGCGGGCATGGCGCCCAGGTCGTGCGACGGGTCGTCGAGATGCTCGCGGATGCGTGCCAGCGGGATGCCGTAGTCGCGCTGCATGGTGAGCGTCGTGCGGAGCCGCTCGACGTCCGTGGGCGAGAACTTGCGGTAGCCGGACTCCGTGCGCACCGGCGTGACGATCCCCTGCACCTCGAGGTAGCGGAGCTTGCTGGCGCTGAGAAGGGGGAACTCGGGGGTCAGTCGCGCGAGGACCTGACCGATGCTGAGGTGACCCGTGGACGTCGCGCGTCCACGGGGAGCTGCCGCCGGACTCACCCGGCCGACTCGCGATCGGCCGGCGAGGCGAAGAAGTTGAGGCGGAACTTGCCGATGCGAAGCTCCGCGCCGTTGGTGAGGGCGGCACGATCGACCCGCTCGCCGTTGACATAGGTGCCGTTGAGCGAGCGCTGATCGACGAGCTCGAATGCCGTGCCCGCGCGGGTGATCTCCGCGTGACGGCGCGAGACGGTGACATCGTCGAAGAAGATGTCGGCCTCGGGATGGCGCCCGATCGTCGTCACGTCGTTGTCGAGCAGGTACCGTGCGCCGGCGGTGGGCCCCGAGCGCACCAGCAGCATCGCCGAGCGCGACGGCAGCGCAGAGATGGCTTCGAGCTCGACCTCGCTCAGATCACTGCCGAACGGGATGAAGGACAGATCGGAGTCGTGTCCGAAAGTCTGCGTCGTGTCCGACGAGGCGCGCTGAGGCGGCTCGGCTCCACGCCTGATCTCGTCGGGGCGACGGTTCTCGTCCACGATGTCCTCCTCCTCTTCACCCTAACGGATCGCGACCTCTGCGGAAGAGTCGATCCCAGGGTGGACCGCCGCGTCGCGGGCACGACTCGGGCGGATTGTTTCGCCCCGTTTCCTCGGCGGAGACGGAGCGGCGGGTGTCCGCCTAGCCTGTCGGAATCCGCGCTCTACGACAAGGAGTCATCGTGTCCGCCTCGCACAACCGCCTCACGCCCGCCCCGGTGCGTCAGGACGCGCCGTGCATGTGCGCCCGCGGCGGCGCGTGCTCCTCTTTCGCGCCGGGGCACGCCGTCCACCTGATCCAGGCGCGACTGGTCTCGGCGACGCCGGCGGAATGGGTCGACGCCATCGTCGCCGCCGTGGATCCCTCCGGGGCCGTCACGCTGCACGCACTGGAAGACGGCGAGGTCGTCGACCTGTGGAGCGGCGCGGGCGCCGCTGAGGCGGCCTCGCCCGGGGAACCCGTCGCCTACCACCCGCGGTATCACGCGCTGAGCGTCGGCGGCCGCCTCTACAACGTGCTCGACCTGCCCTGAGACGGCAGGCCCGCACGAGCGGCGTGACTCACGCCATCGACATCGCCGACTTCAGCGCCATGCAGGCATCCATGCAGGCGCGGCACGCGTCGGCGCACATCTTGCACACCGGACTCATGTCGGCGTGCATCATGCACATGTCCATGCAGGTCTGACACATGGCGATGCAGGCGTCGAGCATCGACATCATCGATGCCGGCGTCATCCCCTGCATCCGCATCAGGGAGCGCATCATCGTGTTGCACATGTCGGCGCAGTTCATGCATGCGGGCGCACAGTCCATGGGATGCCCGTCCATCGTCTGCACGGAGCAGACCGTGCACGCCTGCTCGCACGCGGCGCACGCGTCCATGCAGGCCTGCGCCGCGGACTGCATGGCGGCCATCGCCGACTCCGGCAGGCCCTCCATCGACATCATGTCGTGGGACATGGCGTCCCTCATCATCGCGTCCACTCCGATACCCGCTCTCCGGCTGCGGCGGTCCGCCGCCCTGCCGCCCGATGGCAGTTCCGTCGCGGGTTCCGTCTGATCGCCATGGTAGGCCGACGGCCCGTCGCACAACAGGGATCGGTAGGCTCGATCGGGTGTCGTCACCACGGATCTCCACACGTCTGATCGCCGCGCTCGGAGTGCTCGCCGGTCTCCTGCTCGCCGGGAGTGCCTCTCCGGCCCTCGCCCACGACGAGCTGCTCGGTACCGACCCCGCCGAGGGCGCGGTGCTGGACGAGGCCCCCGAGGCGATCACCCTGACCTTCAGCGGCGTCCTCCTCGACGGCGACGGGGCCACGGAGATCGTCGTCACCGACGCCGCGGGCACCGACCTCACTGCCGGAGAGCCGGTCCTCGACGGCGTCCGGGCGACCCAGCCGCTCGACGGAGCCGCGTCGGGAACGATCGAGGTGGCCTGGCGGGTGGTCTCCAGCGACGGCCACCCGATCTCGGGCGAGTTCTCCTTCGCTGTCGGCGAGGCCTCGTCCCCGACGTCGGAGTCCCCCGCGCCCGGCGGTCCCGCGAGCCCCGGCGGCGCGGGTGGAGAGCTCCTCCCGGTGTGGATCGGCGTCGGCGCGATCGTGGTCGTGGGAGCGGTCGTGACCGTCCTCCTCACGCGGAGACGTCCCTCCCACGAGGACTAGGCTGGAGACATGCCTCATTACAACGTCGTCGTCCTCGGTGCCGGCCCCGGTGGCTATGTCGCAGCGGTCCGCTCCGCGCAGCTCGGACTGTCCACCGCCATCATCGAAGAGAAGTACTGGGGAGGCGTCTGCCTCAACGTCGGCTGCATCCCCTCCAAGGCACTGCTGAAGAACGCCGAGATCGCCCACACCCTGAAGCACAAGGCCGAGTTCTTCGGCATCTCGGGTGAGTTCTCGCTGGACTTCGGGGTCGCCTGGGACCGCAGCCGCGACGTCGCCGACGGCCGCGTCAAGGGCATCCACTACCTGATGAAGAAGAACAAGGTCACGGAGTACGACGGCCGCGGCACCTTCACCGGCCCCAAGGCCATCTCGGTCGCCAAGAGCGACGGCCAGGTCGAGGAGGTCACCTTCGACAACGTGATCATCGCGACGGGCTCGACCGTCCGCCTGCTCCCCGGGGTCACCCTCAGCGAGAACGTCGTGACGTACGAGGAGCAGATCCTCTCGCGCGAGCTGCCGGGCTCGATCGTCATCGTGGGCGCCGGTGCGATCGGCATGGAGTTCGCCTACGTCATGTCGAACTACGGCGTGAAGGTGACGATCATCGAGTTCCTCGACCGCGCCCTGCCCAACGAGGACGCCGACGTCTCGAAGGAGATCGCACGGCAGTACAAGAACTACGGCATCGATCTGCTCGTGTCGACGAAGGTCGAGACGGTCGTCGACTCCGGCGACAAGGTCACCGTGACCTACACGGACAACAAGTCCGGTCAGCAGGGTTCGATCGAGGCCGACAAGGTGCTCATGTCGATCGGCTTCGCGCCGCGCGTCGAGGGATTCGGCCTGGAGAACACCGGGGTCGCCCTGACCGACCGCGGTGCGATCGAGATCGACGACTTCATGCGGACCAACGTCGAGGGCATCTACGCGATCGGCGACGTCACCGCGAAGCTCCAGCTCGCGCACGTCGCGGAGGCGCAGGGTGTCGTGGCGGCCGAGACGATCGGCGGCGCGGAGACGATGGCGCTGGGCGACTACAAGATGATGCCGCGTGCCACCTTCTGCTCGCCCCAGGTCGCCTCGTTCGGCTACACGGAGGCGCAGTACAAGGAGACGGGACGCGAGTACAAGGTCGCGACCTTCCCGTTCATGGCCAACGGCAAGGCCCACGGCCTGGGCGAGCCCGTCGGCTTCGTGAAGCTGATCGCCGACGCGGAGCACCTCGAACTCGTCGGCGGCCACCTCATCGGCCCCGATGTGTCGGAGCTCCTCCCCGAGCTCACCCTCGCGCAGAAGTGGGACCTGACGGCGCTCGAGCTGGCGCGCAACGTCCACACCCACCCGACGCTGTCGGAGGCGCTCCAGGAGGCGTTCCACGGCCTCGCGGGACACATGATCAACTTCTGATCCGCCCGCCGAGTTCCATTTGACTGCATAGGTCCACGGAGTACTCTGGACTTCCATCACTGACGCCGCCCCGCCGAAGCCGGGGGCGGCGTCAGTGCATGTGAGCCGGCGATCCCGGCAGGTCAGACCCCGAGGGCGCGACCCAGCTTGGAACCGGATGCCGAGGGCAACCCGCCGGCGGCCGCCACCAGGGCATCGGCCGCCGCGAAGAGCTCCTGCTGGGCCGCGGGGTCGGCCGGCGCCGCGGGGCCCAGTTCGAGCTCCCATTCGCGCCAGCGGGTCTCGATGCCGCGTCGCAGATCCATGGCGACCACCCGGTCGTCGACGAACTCGGCGACGAGCATCCCGTCCGCGTCGCGGAGCGCGTAGGCGGTGCGTTCGTTGCGGATGCGCGCGATCACCGAGACGGCGCCGATGTCGATGCCGGACAGGGCGGGATCGGACGCGAGCGCCGCGGCCACGGCGGGCGGGACGATCACGTCGTCGTCCACAGCATCCAGCGGCCAGCGCGCCTCGTGCTTGCCCTCGGCCGTCGCCCGCTTGATGTGCCAGCCCTCGTCCGGCCCGCCGACCCGGCGCCGCAGGGCGATGGCAGCGCGTCCGAGAGCACCGTCGCCGGTGTCGAGGTACCGTGCGTCGAGCGAGCGAGCCTCGGCGTCGCCGATCGTCACGACGCCCGGAAGTCTCGTCCAGTCAGGGAGCGACACGGCGTCGTCGGCGTCGTACTTGCGCTCGATCTCGATCGAGCGCTCGGCGCCGTCCGCCGTCACTCGTCGCGGCCGTCCGGATCGGGGTCGATGTCGTCCTGCGCCTCGAGATAGTGGAAGTCGGTCGACGTGGGACCGTCGCCCTCGCCGGTGTTCTCGGGCGCACCCTCGCGCTCGTACACGACCTGGGTCTCGCTGTAGGGCAGGATCAGCCGATCCTGGTCCGCATCGTCCAGCGGGATGACCTGGCCGTCGAGCGGTCCGCCGTGAAGTCGTGCAATAGCCATGATGTGCTCCTTGTCCCCGTCCGCTCCAGCCTAGTGCGGCGGTCGCGCGCCGCAGCGGACGTGGATCAGTGCGTCGGGAAGCCGAGGCTGATCTGACTCTCGCTCGCCTCGGGCCATCGTGTCGTGATCACCTTGCGACGCGTGTAGAACGAGAAGGCCTCGGGCCCGTACATGTGCGTGTCGCCGAACAGCGACTCCTTCCACCCGCCGAACGAGTAGGCGCCCACCGGCACGGGGATCGGCACGTTCACCCCCACCATCCCGACCTCGATGTCGTACCCGAACTGACGCGCGGTCTTGCCGTCGCGGGTGAACACCGCGGTGCCGTTCGCGTACCGGCTCGCGTTGATGAGGGCGACCGCTTCGTCGTAGTCGCGGACGCGGACGACCGAGAGCACGGGGCCGAAGATCTCCTCGTCGTACACGCGCATGCCCGGCGTCACCCGGTCGACGAGCGACGGCCCGATGAAGAAGCCCTCGTCGCCGGCGGGGCGGCGTCCGTCCACGACGAGGTCGGCCCCCTCCCCCTCGGCACCGGCGACGAACCCGGTCACCCGTTCGAGCGCCTCCCGCGTGATGAGAGGTCCCATCTCGGTGGTCGGGTCGGCCCCGTCTCCGACCACCAGCCCCGGCAGCCGGCGCGCGATCCGCTCGACGAGCGCGTCGCCGACTGCGCCGACCGCGACGACGACCGACACGGCCATGCACCGCTCGCCCGCGGAGCCGTAGGCGGCCGAGACGGCCGCGTCGGCGGCGGCCTCCAGGTCGGCGTCCGGCATGACGATCATGTGGTTCTTCGCTCCCCCGAGCGCCTGCACCCGCTTGCCCGCCGCTGCGGCCCGGGTGTAGACGTGGCGCGCGACCGGTGTCGAGCCGACGAACGAGACCGCCCGGATGATCGGGTCGTCCAGGATCGCGTCGACCGCCTCCTTGTCGCCGTGCACCACGTTGAGCACGCCGTCCGGCACCCCGGCCTCCCGGAAGGCGTCGGCGAGCCACACCGCCGCCGAGGGATCGCGCTCGCTGGGCTTGAGGATCACCGCGTTGCCCGCGGCGATCGCCGTCGTGACCATCCACAGCGGGACCATCGCGGGGAAGTTGAACGGGGTGATGCAGGCGACCACCCCGACCGGCTGACGCAGCTGATGCACGTCGAGTCCCGACGCGACCTGCTCCGAGTGGTCGCCCTTGAGGTGATGCATGAGGCCCGTGCAGAACTCGACGTTCTCGAGCCCGCGCGCGACCTCGCCGAGCGCATCTGCCACGGTCTTGCCGTGCTCGGCGGTGATGAGGCGGGCGAGGTCCTCGGCGCGCGCGGAGATGATCTCGCGCAGCCGGAACATGATCTGCTGCCGGCGGGCGAGTCCCGTGTCGCGCCACCCGCGCTGCGCCTCGCGCGCGACCCGGGCGGCCTCGTGCACGAGTTCGGCCGAGGCGAGGGCGACCGCGCCCGTCTGCCGCCCGGTGGCGGGGTTGAACACCGGGCTCGTCCTCCCGTCGCCGGTCGTGCGGACACCGCCGATGACGTGCGGGACGGTGGTGGGGGGCGCGGTCGTGGCCGTGGTCATGCGGACTCCTCGGAAGCGGTGGCCGGAGCGGGGTCGAAACCGCGCAGCGTGCCGTCTGGTGATGGGAAGCGGGCGACGAGGGTGCAGTCCTTCGCGCCCCACCCCTCGTCGACGAGCTGATCGAGCTGTGCCAGCGCGAGCCGCGCCGCCGGCAGTCGCATGCCGGACGATTCGCCCGCGGCCACGGCCAGCGCGCAGTCCTTGCGGGCGAGGTCGACCGAGAAGGTGGCGTCGAAGTTGCGGTTCGCGGCCGCCGTGTCGACGACGCCCGGCACCGGGTACCAGGTGCGCACCGCCCACGAGGATCCGGACGATGCGCTCGCCACCTCCCAGAACGTGCGCGCGTCGAGCCCCAGTTCCTCGGCGAGCCGGGCGCCCTCGGCCATGGCCATCACGTTGATGAAGAGCATCATGTTGTTCGCCAGCTTGGCGGCGATGCCTGCGGTCGGCCCCCCGCAGGCGACGACGGCGCCTGCCATGGGAGCGACCAGCTCGGCTGCCCGCGCCACGGCCTCGGGCTCTCCCCCGAGCATGAACGTCAGCGTGTGGGCGGCGGCGCCTGCCGTACCGCCGGAGATCGGCGCATCGACGAACGCCGCACCGCGGGCGAGCGCCTCGTCGTGGCACCAGCGCGAGGTCTCGACGTCGACGGTCGAGGTGTCCAGCAGCAGGGCGCGCGGCGCGGCGTGGGCCAGGATCCCGTCCGGCCCGCCGTAGACGGCACGGACGTGCTCGGGCCGCGGCAGGGACGTGAAGACGGCGTCGGCGCCGTCGACCGCGTCCGCGACGGCCGGGACGATCTCGACCCCCGCCGAGGCGGCGGACGCGGTGGCCGCCGGATCGACGTCCACCCCGCGGACGCGGTGGCCGGCCCGCACGAGGTGCCCGCTCATCGGGAGGCCCATGTGACCCAGTCCGATCCATGCGATCGTCGCCATCTCGGCCCCCTTCATCGCGAGCGCGTGTGAAGGCCACGGTACGCAGGCCCGGAGAGGTGATCAATGCACAGCGAGTGCGAATTCTTGCACCCGTGGTGTGCGCCGATGCACACTCGAGGGATGACAGTGCTGTCCGACGAGCCCTCCGTCGATGCCCTCCTCACCTTCCTCGCCGTCGCGCGACTGGGACGGCACACCGCGGCGGCGGACGAGCTGCGGGTCAACCACTCGACCGTGTCCCGCAGGATCGCCGGGCTCGAGGCGGCACTCGGCGGACGCGTGCTCATCCGCACCCCGGGCGGATGGGAGGTCACCGAGCTCGGCCGCCGGGCCGTCGCCATCGCGGAACGGATCGAGGACTCGATGCGAGAGCTCGTGGAGGAGGCTCCCGGCTCCGCCGGCGAGCTGCGCGGAGTGGTGCGCGTCGCCGCCCCCGATGCGTTCACGGCCACGATCCTCGCGCCGGCCATGGCCGGACTCCGGCGTGATCACCCGAACCTGGCGGTCGAGCTGGTCGCGGTCACCCAGCGGGCCCGCCAGCATCGTTCGGGGGTCGACCTCGAGATCGTCGCCGGGAGGCCGCGGGTGCTGCGGGCATACGCCACCCCCGTCTTCTCCTACTCGCTGCGTCTCTACGCGACGCCCGCCTATCTCGCCGCGCACGGCACTCCCGCTCAGAAGGCGGACCTCGCGCGGCATCCCCTCGTCTACTACGTCGAGTCGGCACTCCAGGTGGACGAGCTCGACCGCGCGCTGCAGGAGCTGCCGCCCTCACCGCCGTCCCTGCGATCCACCAGCGTCTTCGCTCACATCGAGGCGACCGCCGCGGGCGCCGGCATCGGGCTGCTGCCCGATTTCGTCGCCGACGCGGACCCGCGGCTCATGCGGGTACTCGACGGATCCTGGGCCCATCCCCTCGCCTACTGGGCGGTCGCGCGCGACGAGGGACGGCGGAACGCGGCGGTCGCGCGCACCCTCGGCGCGATCGCCGAAGCGATCGCGCATAGACTCGACAGCCGATGAAGCCCTTCCTGCTCCTGGCCACGCGTGCCGAAGACCTGCCCGCCGACGAGGAGTACGCGCTCTTCCGCCGGTTCAGCGGGCTGCCCGAAGACGGTCTCGTGCGCGTCCGGATGGAAGCCGCGCCCTTGGGAGAGATCGATCTGGACGACTGGTCCGGCATCTTCGTCGGCGGCGGGCCGTTCAACGCCTCCGATCCGCCGGAACGCAAGTCGGCTGTCCAGCACCGCGTGGAGGCGGAGTTCGCCCGGCTGCTCGACGACGTCGTCGCCCGGGACTTCCCCTTCCTCGGCGCCTGCTACGGCGTGGGGACGCTCGGGGCCCACCAGGGCGCGACGATCGACCGCACCCATCAGGAGCCGATCAGTGTCGTCGAGGTCGAGCGCACCGCCGCCGGCGCAGCCGACCCGCTGCTGGCGGATGTCCCCGACTCCTTCACCGCGTTCGTCGGGCACAAGGAGGCCATCTCGATGCTGCCGCCGTCGGCGACGCTGCTGGTGCGCGGCGCGGCGTGCCCGGTGCAGATGTTCCGCGTCGGCCAGAACGTCTACGCCACCCAGTTCCACCCGGAGCTCGACCTCGACGGCATCACCACTCGCATCCACGCCTACGCGGACCACGGGTACTTCGCCGCCGATGAGCTCGACCTCACGCTCGCGGCGGTGAGGCGGCTCCCGGTGACGCACACCGGCACCATCCTGCGCGCGTTCGTCGAGCGCTACGCGCGGTAGCGGACCTCAGATGACCGGCGGCGTGTGCCAGATGCGGTCGATGTAGTCGCGCATCGAGCGATCCGAGGAGAAGAAGCCGCAGCGGGCGATGTTGAGGATCGCGGAGCGCGTCCATGCCTCTTCGTCCTGGTAGGCGGCGTCGACCTCGGCCTGCGCGGCGATGTACGACGAGTAGTCGGCGAGGACCATGAACCGGTCGTCGTAGAGGAGATTCGAGACGACAGGCTCGAAGACGCTCTTGTCACCGCCGGAGAAGGCTCCCGAGGCGATGAGGTCCATGGCGCGGCGCAGATCGTCGTCGGCCTGGTAGAACTCGGCCGGCTTGTAGCCGCGCGCCCACAGCGCCTCGACCTCGGGCTCGCTCATCCCGAACAGGAAGAAGTTGTCGTCTCCGACGAGCTCGCGGATCTCGACGTTCGCCCCGTCGTCGGTGCCGATCGTGAGCGCGCCGTTGAGCGCGAACTTCATGTTGCCGGTGCCCGAGGCCTCCTTGCCCGCCAGCGAGATCTGCTCCGACAGGTCGGCGGCGGGGATGACGCGCTCGGCGAGGGTCACGTTGTAGTTCGGCGGGAAGAGCACCTTGAGGCGCCCCTCGACCCGCGGATCGTCGTTGACCACCGAGCCCACGGCGTTGATGAGGTGGATGATCTGCTTGGCCATGACGTAGCCGGGCGCCGCCTTCGCCCCGAAGATGAACGTGCGCGGCTGCAGCTCGGACGCCGGTACACGACCCGACACGACACCCTCGTACGCGGTGACGATGTGGAGGAGCTTGAGCATCTGCCGCTTGTACTCGTGGAGGCGCTTGACCATGACGTCGAGCATGTGGCCGTCGCTCACCTCGAAGCCGTCGCGCTCGCGCAGCACCGAGGAGAGCCGTCGCTTGTTGGCCGCCTTCACCTCGCGGAAGCTCGCACGGAAATCCGGGTCCTCGGCGTACGCCTCCAGCTCGCGCAGCCGCTCGAGGTCGGTCACCCAGCCCGCGCCGAGCGCGTCGGTGATGAGCCCCGACAGCTCCGGGTTGGCCAGGCGCATGAAGCGACGCGGCGTGACGCCGTTGGTCACGTTGGTGAACTTGCCGGGGAAGAACTCGTTGAAGTCGGGCAGCACCTTGTCGCGCAGGAGCTGCGAGTGCAGCTCCGCGACGCCGTTGACCTTCGCGCCGGCGACGGTGGCGAGGTAGGCCATCCGCACCGACCGCACCGGCACCTCGCCGATGATCGACATGTTGCGGATCCGCATCTCGTCGTCGCCGAAGCGCTCCCGCACCTCGGCGAGGAACTCCTCGTTGATCCGGTAGATGATCTCGAGGTGACGCGGCAGCAGACGCCCGAGCAGCTCCACCGACCACACCTCGAGCGCCTCGGGGAGGAGCGTGTGGCAGGTGTAGGCGAAGCACTCCCGCGTGATGGCCCATGCGGCGTCCCACTCGAGCTTCCGCTCGTCGACCAGCACGCGCATCATCTCGGGCACGCCGATGACGGGGTGGGTGTCGTTGAGCTGGAAGATCACGCGCTCGGGCAGCTTCGTCATGTCGAAGTCGTCCGCGAGCTGGTGCTGGAAGAAGTCGGCGATCGAGGCCGCCACGAAGAAGTACTGCTGCTGGAGGCGGAGCTCCTTGCCCTGGGGCGTGGAGTCCTCGGGGTAGAGGACCTTCGAGATGTTCTCGGCGAACGTCTGCGCCCGCACGGCCTCCTCGTAGTCCCCCGAGTTGAAGACGCGCAGGTCGAACGAGTTCGTCGCCTTCGCGCTCCACAGCCGCAGCGTGTTCACGCGGCCGTTCTGGTAGCCGGGGACCATGTAGTTGTACGGGACCGCCTGGACGTTCCAGCCCGGGATCCATCGCGTGCGCGTGACGCCGTCGTCGTCGTAGGTCTCGGTGTGTCCGCCGAAGGAGATGGACTGCGCGGCCTCGGGGTGCGGGAACTCCCACGGCGAGCCCATGGACAGCCACGCGTCGGGCTGCTCGACCTGCTGCTCGTCGACGAACGTCTGCCGGAAGATGCCGTACTCGTAGCGGATGCCGTAGCCGATGTTGGGCACGCCGAGCGTGGCGAGCGAGTCGATGAAGCACGCGGCGAGCCGGCCCAGTCCTCCGTTGCCGAGCCCGGGCTCCACCTCCTCCGCGCGGAGCTGGTCGATGTCGATGCCGCAGGAGGCCATGGCTTCGCGCGCGATGTCGGTCAATCCGGACGCCAGCAGGTTGTTGTCGAGCTGCCGGCCCAGGAGGTACTCCGCGGACAGGTAGCAGACGCCCTTGGCCTGCTGCTCGCGCTGCCGGCGCTGATCCTCGAGCCAGCGCGCCATGAGGTAGTCGCGGACGGTCATGGCGAAGGCGAAGTAGCGGTCGTTGTCGCTGGAGGCGGACAGCGGCACGCCGCGCTCGTAGTTGAGGTTGCGCAGGAACTGCCGGACGAAGCCGTCGACGGTGCTCGCCGGCCCGGTGACCGGCGCGAGCGCCAGCGGATGCGTCACGGGGAGCGCACCGTCGTTGCGCGGGGTGGTCACTGCGGCGGAAGTCTGGTTCTCGGGCACGATACGACCGTACACACTCCCCCACTGCGCTGTGACCGCTCACAGCCGGATTCGAGGCGACTGTTTACACGTCCGTTGCATTTCGCTCAGCGGATATTGCCGGTGCAGCGACGCTCGGGAGGGATGCGCTCCGTCGGCCTCAGCCCGCCCGCTCCGCCTTCAGAGCCTCGCGGGCCCGCTGGAGCTCGGCCGTCGTCACCCCGACGGCGTCCTCCGCCTGCTGCACGCGGCGCTCGGCGAACGTCGTCGCGCCGTGCCGCGAACGCACCCCGTCGTGGCGCTCGCGGACGCCCTCCACGACGTACGCGGACGCGATGAGGATGACCTGCGACGACAGATTGAGCCAGAGCAGGAGCGCGATGAGCGCCGCGAAAGTGGCCAGGAGCGGATTGGACGTCGCGCCGCCGACGAAGAGACCTGAGAGCGTCTGCAGGACCGTCAGCCCGGCCGCGCCCAGGAGCGCGCCGGACCACAGCGAACGCCGATCCGGTCGCAGTCCCGACAGGAGGCGGAACACCGCCACGAGGATCAGTGCGTCGAGGGCGAACGTGACGAGGATCGCGACCGCGCGCCCGCCGAAGGCGACCAGTGGATGGTCGGCGGACAGCCCCACCCACCCGGCGATCGTGCCGACGCCCGCCGTGCCGATCACGGTGACGACGGCCGAGGCCCCGAGGGCGCCGCCCACGCCCACCGCGAGGCCCAGGTTGCGGAGGATCACCCAGTACCACGCCAGGTCGTCGAGGGGTCGGTCGGCGATGGTGTGGAGCGCCGTGCGCAACGAGCCGATGGCGCCGATCGCCGCACCGACCAGTCCGACGAGGGCGACCGCGCCGGCGATCGAGAGCCCGGCGGGCGCGGTGATCGCGTCGGGGTCGATCAGGCCTCCCTCGCCCACCAGCCCGGGAATGGCGCGATCGACGGCGGAGATGAGCGCCGCCCACGCTGCGGGGTTGCCCGCCAGCCACAGCGCCGCCGCCGAGAATCCGAGCAGGACCCCCGCGAAGATGCTGAACAGCGCACGGTAGGTCACGCTGTCGGCGAGCATCGGGCCGCGGTGCTCGCTGTAGCGGAGGAAGGCGCGCACGGGCTTGCGCGCGAGCGCCCAGGCGGCCAGGCGAGCGGTGAGCCGAGCGACGTCCATCGCGCCAGACTAACGAGACTCCGGCCGTCGCAGGCCGGGGGTTGACAGCGAGGCCGGGGCCCACGAGGAGTGAACATCTGTCACATGCGCCCCACTGATCTTCTTCTTCCCCAGGAGCACCGCGGCGCAATAGAATACCGGCGGGGAGAGGATGGGCCGTGAAGGGACTCGCGGAAAGCCTCGTGCAATCGGGCGCGATCAGTGCGGACGACATGTGGGATGCCGTCGCCGAGTACGGCGAGGGTCCCGAGCTGCGTCGACGCCTCGTCGAGGCGAACCTCGTCTCGCAGACGCAGCTGGCCGTCGGCATCGCGCGGCAGCTGGGTCTGAAGTTCATCGATCTGCCCGAAGAGGAGCTGACCGCCGAGACGATCGCCTCGGTCCCGCCGGCGCTCTGCCGCCGCTACCAGATCATCCCCATCGAGCGCGGCCGCCGGAGTCTCACCATCGGCATGGTCGATCCCACCGACCTCATCGCCATCGACGACATCGCCACGGCGACCGAGTTGAACGTCCGCCCCGTGGTGGTGGCCGCCGACGCCCTCGAGGCCGCCTTCGCACGCTTCCTGCGCTCCGACGAGGAGATGATCGATCTCTCCGAGCAGATCGGCGAGATCGCCGCCGCCGACGGCGCGGGCACGGAGTCGATCGAGGAGCAGGTCGACGACGCACCGGTGGTCCGATTCGTCAACCTCCTCATCGCGCAGGCGATCAACGACCGCGCCAGCGACATCCACATCGAGCCCGGCGAGAAGAACCTCACCGTCCGGTACCGCATCGACGGCGTCCTCCATGAGATGCAGCGCGCCGACCGGGCGATCCAGGACGGCGTCATCTCGCGACTGAAGATCATGGCGTCCGTCGACATCGCCGAGCGCCGCAAGCCGCAGGACGGCCGCCTGTCGGTCCACCACGACGGTCGGCAGATCGATCTGCGCCTGGCGACGCTTCCGACGGTGTGGGGCGAGAAGATCGTCATGCGCATCCTCGACAGCTCGGCGCAGTCGCTGACGATGTCGGATCTGCGGTTCTCGATCCGCAACGAGCAGAAGTTCCGCTCGGCGATCACCCGCCCGCACGGCATGATCCTCGTCACCGGGCCGACCGGCTCGGGAAAGTCCACCACGCTCTACACCGCGCTCAACACCGTCGCCAATCCGCGGATCAACGTCATCACGGTCGAGGACCCGGTGGAGTATCGCATCGCCGGCATCAACCAGGTGCAGGTCAATGCCCGCGCAGGCATGACCTTCCAGGCCGCGCTGCGTTCGATCCTCCGCTCCGACCCCGACGTCGTGCTCGTGGGCGAGATCCGCGACGAGGAGACGGCGACGATCTCGATCGAAGCAGCTCTCACCGGGCACCTCGTGCTGTCGACGCTGCACACCAACGACGCCCCGAGCGCGCTCACCCGCCTGGTGGAGGTCGGCTGCGAGCCCTACCTCGTCGGAACGGCGCTATCCGCCGTCGTCGCGCAGCGCCTCGCACGCCGGCTCTGCATGAAGTGCCGCGAGGCGTACACCGAGACGCGCGAGGTGCTGACGTCGGTGAAGTTCCCGCACAATCCCCTCGATCCGCCGGTGCTGTACCGCGCTGTCGGCTGCCAGGAATGCTCCGGCACCGGATACCGCGGCCGCGTGGCGCTGCACGAGGTGATGGAGGTCACCGAGAAGCTCGAGCAGCTGGTCGTGTCGCACGCAACCGGCACGGAGCTGCGTGCCACCGCGCTGGAGGAAGGCATGATCTCGCTCCGCGAAGACGGGTTCAGCAAGGTCGCCGAGGGCATCACGACCATCGAAGAGGTCATGCGCGTCTCGATCTGAGCACGGCGCGCGGCGCTGCACGACGTGGAGGAAAGAGCAGGGCGCGCGTCCCTCCCCAGTTCCGCGCGCCCTGCCGTCTGTGACGGAGTCAGCCGGATTGTCCGAGCTCTCCGTAGATCGAGAAGATCGGCAGGTACAGCGAGATCACCATGCCGCCGATGATGATGCCGATGCCGACGATGAGGATGGGTTCGATCGAGGCGGTGAGCTGCTCGGTGGCGGTCTGCACCTCGCCCTCGTAAAAGTCGGCGATGGACGCCAGCATGTCGGGGAGCGTGCCCGACTCCTCGCCCACCGCGGCCATCTGCGCGACCATCGGCGGGAAGACCGCGGCCTTGGCGAGGGGGGCGGAGAACGACTTGCCCTGGGTCACCGATTCCTGAACGGCACGGACTGCCTGCTCGATCTTGTGGTTGTTCGCCGCCGACCCGACGATGGCGAGCGCCTGCACGAGAGGCACGCCTGCCTTGAGCATCATCGAGAGCCCCCGACTGAACCGGGCCACGGCGATCTTGGTGGCGAGCGGCCCGAAGACCGGCAGCTTCAGCTTGATCGGGTCGACGATCCGGCGCACCTGCTCCTCGTTGCGGTTCTTGATCCACCAGAACCAGCCCACGACGCCGACGAGGATCATCAGCGGCAGGACCCAGAACATGTTGTTGGAGATGGCGACGATGATCTGCGTCGGAACGGGCAGTTCCGATCCGAGGCTCTCGAACATGTTCTCGAACACCGGTACCACGAAGGTCACCATCGCGATGACGCCGAGGACCGCGATGATCAGCACGATCAGCGGGTACGTCGTGGCCGACTTGATCTTGTTCTGGAGCTCCGCCTCGTTCTGATAGGTCTCCGCGATCGTCGTGAGGGACTGTCCCAGGAATCCGCCGGACTCCCCGACCCGCACCATGCTGATCATGAGCGGCGGGAAGACATCCGGGTGCTGGGCCAGCGCCGCGGAGAAGGAGCTCCCCGACTCGATGGAAGCGTGCACCTTCACCAGCGCGTCGCGCAGCTTCCTGTCCTCCGCCTGCTCGACCAGGATGGAGAGCGTGCGCATCAGCGGCAGGCCGGCGTTGACGAGGCCGGCCATCTGCTTCGCGAACACCGCGAGCGTCGCCACCTTCACGCGCTTCGCGAATCCGGGGATCGTGATCTCGCGATTGAGGCCGGTCTTCGAGGCCGGCGCGATCTCCAGCGGCGTCAGTCCTTGCGCACGGAGCTTGATGGCCACGGCGTTCTCGCTGGAGGCTTCCATCCCGCCCTTGACGACCGCGCCGCCCGTCGCGTCGACAGCCCGATACGTGTACTCCTCGACGAGTGCCATCAGTGCCCCCAGCCCGCCGCGGAGCGCTCGGACGCATGCATCGTCCAGGCCTCCGCGTCGTAGTCCGCGGGCCGCACCCGGGTGTCGTTGAACACCTTCGGGTCCTCGGCGATCTCCTTCGCGAGCGCCAGCGAGATGGAGCCGTCGGCGACGAGCCGCTGCAGATCCTGATCGAGCGTGTGCATGCCGATCGATCCGCCCGCCTGAAGCATCGAGTAGATCTGGCTGATCTCGCCCTCGCGGATGAGGTTCGCGATGGCGGGCGTGTTGACCAGCACCTCGGTGGCGATCACGCGACCCTCCGACTGCGCGCGCGGCAGCAGGGTCTGCGTGATGATGCCGCGCAGCGTGTCGCCGAGCTGGGTGCGCACCTGGTTCTGCTGGTCGGACGGGAACGCATCGACGATGCGGTTGATCGACTTGGCGGCGCTCTGGGTGTGGAGCGTCGAGAGCACGAGGTGTCCGGTCTCCGCTGCGGTGAGCGCAGTCGAGATCGACTCCGGGTCTCGCAGCTCGCCGATGAGGATGATGTCCGGGTCCTGACGCAGCACGCGTCTCAGCGCCTCGGAGAACGAGGCCGTGTCACTGCCGATCTCGCGCTGATGGATCAGGGCCCGCTTGCTCGTGTGCTGGAACTCGACCGGATCCTCCACGGTGACGATGTGCGCGGGCCTGGTGCGGTTGACCACATCGATCATCGAGGCGAGCGTCGTCGACTTGCCAGAGCCCGTGGGGCCGGTGACCAGCACCAGGCCGCGAGGCTTCGTGACCAGCTCCGCCGCCACCTGCGGCACGCCGAGCTCATCGAAGTTCTTGATCCGGTCGGGGATGAAGCGCAGTGCGACGGCGACCTGACCGAGTTGACGGAAGACGTTCACTCGAAAGCGGGCGACCTGCGGCACGGTGATGGACAGGTCCACCTCGCCGGAGCTGCGGAACTCCGCGATCTGCTCGTTCGACAGGATGCCGCCCATGGCCGATTCGAGCCAGTTCGTGGTCGTGGGCTCCTCGTAGCCCGGGATCGACTCCAGCTCTCCGTCCACACGCATCTGGGGCGGGTGGTTCGCGGTGAGATGCACGTCCGAGGCGCGCGAGCGGGCTGCCGCGGCCAGCAGACCGTGGAGCGGAGTGCTCTCCAGGCTCATGGGGTGTCCTCCGTTCGGAAGTAGGTGAGCGCCGAGACGACCAGGGTCCCGTCGGTGTAGGCGACGTCGATGGGCAGGACCAGACGCGGTCCGCCGCCCAGGGAGTCGACGAACGAGGACGCCGCGAGGGCACGGGCGGTGGCCTCCTCGGCGTCGACGGCCGCCTCCTCCGTCTCACCCTCGTCATCCCCGACGGCGAACGGCAGAGCGAGGTCGAGCGTGATCGTGACGAGCACCTGCCGTTGCGGCGAGACGCCCTCGGTCTCGGGGACAGCCGGCGCGGGCGTGGCCGGCGCGGCGGCTGCGTCGTCGGACGCGGCGGGCGTGGCCTCAGCGCCGCTGGTCTCCGCGCCGGTCGCCCCTCCGTCCGCCGCCGCCGGCGCAGCTTCGGCGACGACATTGCCGTCCTCGTCGACCTGCGCCCGGGGCAGCCAGGGCTCCACTTCGTCGGCGACGACCGAGACGACGCGGATGTCCAACTGCTCCGCCGCCTCGGCGATCAGCGCGTGGACGTCGTCGAGCTGGGTCTCGGGCGCGATCTGCGCCCGCAGCGCGGCGAGATCTGCGTCGATCTCGTCGATCCTGGCGCCGGCTTCGGCGAGGATCGCCACCTGCTGCTCGTAGATCGTGTTGTTGGTCGTGACCGTGCGGGTCTGGTCGTCGATCGCTCGCGACTCGCTGTACATCGGAAACGCGATGAGGGCGATGCCTGCGACGAGCACCACGACGACGGCGAGGATCCCCGCGAGGTTGATGAGCTGCTTGTTCGCGTTCATTCGACGGCCTCCGGCGCGAACTCGCCCGTGTAGACCGTCTGGTCGAACTCGATCCGGAGCTCGAACCGGTACGCGTCTTCAACGCTCGACTGCGCCCAGCCGTCCGCGAACCGGACGTCCTCGAGCGACCGCACGTCGCGGATGATCTCGACGATGTCGACGGGCGAGGAGCCGCTCAGCACGACGAGCCCCTTCACTCCCGTCGACGTGGTCGGGTCGACGTCGGCGACCGGAAGACCACCCGGGGCGAGCCGGTACTCCGTGACGGCGATGCCGGACGGAAGCGTGCCGTCGATCTCGGCGATGAGCCGCCGCCAGGTGACATCGGTGCCCATCGCCTGCGCCCGGAAGTCGGCGAGCTCCGACTGCAGGGCCACCTTCGCGCCCACAGGCTGCAGCTCGGCGACCTGCCCCAGCAGGTCGGACGTGCGCGTCTGCTCGACGGCCAGCCGCACCTGTGCGGTCGTCTGCAGGACGAACGCGCCCGCACTGACGATAGCGACCGCGGCGAGTGCGGCGGCGAGACCCCACGCCCAGTGGCGCAGGAGGACCGCGCGTTCGCGTCGCTCGATCGCCGCGCGCGGCATGAGGTTCACCTGGGGAACGACTCCGGTGACGAGCGCAGGCGTCGATGTGCGAGCAGCCATCACCGTGTTCCCCTCATCGCGAGCCCGACCGTGGTGAGGAGATTGAAATCGAGGTCTCCGGCGGGAATGGGCGTCTTCGCCTCGGCGACGGCGCTGACACCGACGAGCTGGACGGGCATGGGCAGACTCGCTGCCAGCGCATCCGCGATGCCATCCACCGCAGCGCCGGACCCGCAGACGAGCACGCGCGTCACCGGCGCGTTGACGGAGCGGTCAGCGTAGAAGCGCAGCGTGCTCCCGAGGCGTCCGACGACGTCGGAGATCTCCGCTGCGGTCATCGTGACCGAACGCGCCGCGCCCCTGTTCGCCGAACGGCGCCGCGTCGGCATCTCGCCGGCGGGAACGGGCTCGAGCACCTCCTCGAAGGCGATCACCGATGCGTCCTCGGACTCGACCGAGGCGACCCGCGCGCGCACGGCCTCTGTGGCGATCTCCATCGGGATGATGCGGACGAACCGGGGCACGCGGTCCTGCGTCACCACGACATAGGTCGTGTGGTCGCCCAGGAAGAGCGTCGCGACCGTCTCCCCCGCCGCGGTCAGCCCGCCCACCGCGCGGGCGAGGGCGAACGGCGCGAGGTCGACCACATCGACCTTGAGCTTGGCCTTCGTCACTGCCGTCACGAGCTCGTCGACGGTGTCGGCGACGGCCGCGACGAGAAGCCCGGTCACCTGGTCGTCCTCCTGCGACACCGGGAGGAAATCGAGCACGGCCTGCTCGGCCGGGACCGGGAGAAGGTCCTGCACCTGATAAGGCAGCGCCTGCGCGAGGAGCTCCGGGCGCATGGCAACGGTCGTGTAGTCGCGCACCAGGATCCGCCGGCTGCCGATGCCCAGCACGACGTCGCGGCTCTTGATGCCGGCGCGGCTCCACAGCTGCCGTATCGCGAGGACGACGGCGTCCGAGTCGAACACCTCGGAGTCCTTGGCAGCGCCCGGCGGCAGCGGCACGGATCCGAAGGCGAGCACACGCGGGCTGCGGCCCAGGGCCACTTCCGCCGCGCGCACACCCTCCTCGGTGATCTCGAGGCCGACGATCGTCTTCGCCATGCTCCTTTTCCTTCCTTCCACGCCCGGCTCAGCCGGTCGTCAGCATCCCGATGTACCAGCGAGAGATGGGCTCGCCGACGATGATCCCCACCCAGCCGCCCGCGAGCAGCCACGGGCCGAAGGGGATGGCGGTCTTCCGCCCGGCGCGGCGCACGAGGATGAGCGCCAGCCCGAACAGGCCACCGAGCACGAACGCGGCGAAGGCGCCCACTGCCAGCGCACCCCAGCCCGTCCAGCCGAGGGCGAGGCCCATGACCCCGGCCAGCTTCACGTCGCCGCCGCCCATGCCGCCACGCCGCACCGCACGAAGCAGCGCGTAGAGCGCGAACAGGGCAGCGCCTCCGATGACCGCCCGAAGAAGTGCGGCCCACGGTGCGCCGACGACGCACGCGACAGCGAAGAGGGCGAGGAGCACGACATAGGCGGGCAGCACGATGGCGTTCGGCAGCCGCCTGGTGTCCACATCGATGAGAGTCAGCGCGATGCTGATGGACGCCAGGTAGAGGAAGGCGACCAGCACGACGACGGTCGCCGCGGGAGGGAGCATCGTGGCGCTCAGGACCAGCCAGGTCACCGCCGCGAAGGCGGCGCCCGTCGCGAGCTCGACGAGGGGGTACCGCGCGGAGATGCGCTCACCGCAGGAGGCGCATCGTCCTCGGAGCGCCAGCCAGGAGACCACCGGGACGTTCTGCCACGGGCGCACGGGCGCGTCGCAGGCGGGGCAGCGGCTGGGCCGCAGGAGGGAGATACCCGCCGGGACCCGATAGATGACGACGTTGAGGAAGGAGCCGATCACGAGGCCGAACAGAGCGGCCAGTGCGAGGGCGAGGGCGAGGGCGAGCGGGGTCATGGCGTCCACGACTCCAGGCTGGCGTAAGTGACGTCGCGCTGCCGTTGCAGTGCACCGACCGTTTTGGTCTCCACGCTGATCCCGTGCTCCGCGCCCATCCCGGGAAGCCCGATGGGATCGGCGGTGAACGTGAACTTTCCGCCGGGGCTCCACGCCCCGCCGTACAGGGTGCCGGACCAGCGGTCGACGCCCTTGCTGCCCACATCGACGGAGCACGGCGTGTAGCCGATGGCACGCACGGAGGGCTCGACGACCGTTCCGTTGATGTAGAGCTTCGACTGACCGGTTCCGCAGGTGGGTTTGTGGTCTCCGGGGGTGCGGTCCTCGGTGATGACGTACATCGACGGCTTGCCGGCGGCGGACGCCGCCGCGCGGAAGGTGATGGAGCCGAAGTTGAAGGAGTTCGCAAGCAGCACGAGGTTGGTCTTCAGCTGGACGACCGGCACAGATCCGTTCTCGGAGCTCAGCACCGTGCACGCTCGCGCGTCCACCACGGTGTTGGCTGCGAGGCTTCCGAGCCAGGTGGTCCAGCCCGTGCCGGGCGATGAGTTGAAGTAGTTGCAGGATCCGACGCCACTGCCGGAGTTCACGAGCGTGACGACGTTGTAGCCGGGCCAGTCGGAGGCCTTGTAGGCGTACTCGAACCAGGTCGGAAGCGTCAGAGCGGGAACGGACTCGACGCTCGCGGGACGCTGGACTCCCCCGACCACCGTGCCCGAGTTGGGCGTGTAGGTGCGGCCGGAAGGGAAGGTGAGCGATCCCTGGATCCGCACGCTGCCCAGCTGGACGTCGCCGGTGGTCCTCACCGACCCGCCGATCGTCTTGTTCTCCCAGCCGAACTCGAGGCGGCCGTTGGCGAGGATATTGCCGTTGATCGTGCCGCGGATGACGCTCGAGCCGGTGCCGCGGAGCGTGAGGTCGCCCTGGAAGGTGTCGCTCCCGCAGCACATGTTCAGGGTGCCGCCGGCGGCGACGGTGCCGGACACGTTGCAGCCGGACTGCGTGTTGATGTTCCCCTTCACGGTCAGGTTCCCGGGGATCTTGGCGTTGCAGTTGAAGGCGGTGGCCTCGGGTACGACGATGTTGACGCGGCGACCGGGATCGGTCACCTCGACATTGGAGTTGAAGTCGATGGAGTTGGTGCCGAAGAACACCATGTCGCCGCCGAGCGAGGTCGATGTGGAGAAGCCGAACTCCGCCTGCAGCGCCGTCCTCGCGCCGTCGACGTTCGCGTTCACGCGCACCGTGGCGATGGTGTCCGTGCAGGACACGGCGTAGGTGTATCCGCGGCTCCCGGCGTCGGCGGACACTGCGACCGGGCTGCTCACGACGTACTTGGCGGGAGCGGTGGGGCAGGCGATCTCGCCCTTCTTGAGCTGCGCGGACACGGCGGCGAGGCCGGCGTCGGCGGCGGCGCGCGATTCGGCCTGCGCCCGCCCGGACGCCGTGAACCCCGCCGTGTTGACGACGATCGACGACAGGGCCAGACCGGCGATGGTGAGTACGAGCATCACGAGGAGCACGGCGACCAGGGACGAGCCGGAGTCGTCGCCCCCACCGCGGCGGACCTTCGAGATCAGTTCCAGCATGTCGGCGCCCCCGTCGTCGCCACGGTCTGCGCGGTCATCCCATCGGAGACGGAGACGGTGACGGCGCGATCGCCGATCACCGTGATGTTGACGCCCACCTGCACGCCGCGTGACCCGACGAGCGCGAACGGAGCGCCGCTGATGGTCCCCGTCGCGGTGTCGCGGGGCCGCTGCGTGCTCTTCCCCGCAATCACGGCCCACGTGGACGCGTCGCTGCTGCGCATCGTGGTGCCGGCGCTGTATCGGATCGAGTTGTCGAGATACACCCAGGCACGGCACTCCCACGTCCACGTGCCGGTGTAGGCGGCACTCGGCACCGCGACGACAGCGTCGACCCGGCTGCCGGCGCCGCTGACCCGGACGGAGGACGCGTTGCGCAGGGCATCGGCCATCGTGGTCTTCAGTACGGACGCCTGGCCTGTGGCCACGTCGCGAGCGACGGAGCGCTGCTGCACATTCCACCCGTTCACGAACATGAGGGTGAGCAGTCCGGCGAACAGTCCGGCGACGAAGATGCCGACGATGAGCTCGACGAGGCTCATGCCCGCGTCGTCTGTCGAGAGGCCGCTCATCCCGCCGTCACCGCGATCCGGGTCTGAAGCACCGCAGCCTTGCCGGTGGCGGGCGTCACCCTGACGGTGACGAGGATCGCGGCGGGTTTGCCCACGTCCACTCCCGTGGGGCACGCGGCCACCGTCACGGTGCGCGTGAAGCCGGCGGGAATCGCGACGTTGGGCAGGGTCATCGGGTCGGCGTCGACGAGCTTGACAGCGCTGTCGCGAAGCTGCGCACACGTCGTGGTCGTCGCGGGCTGCACCGGGAACTGCGCCCGGAGGGCGGAGATGTGCGCATCGGCGAGGGCGGTGGCCGTGACGCGATCCCGGTTGTCGATGCTGAGGGCCGTCGCGCTGATGAGCAGCGGAAGGACGGCGAGGGAGAGCACGGCGAGGAGGAACATCGCGAGGATCATCTCCACGAGGCTGAAGCCGTCGTCGGAGCGCTGGAACACGAGTCACCTCCGGGGGAATGAGGCGTGATGGGGGGAGGGAGAGAACGCGACGAGGCCGGCCCGTTCGGGCGGGCCGGCCTCGTCGGCTGCGGTGCCTACTTGCAGGCGGTGCCGTCAGCCTTGGCGCCCGGGCCGGCGTAACGCGTGGTCGCGCCGGTCTTGGCCGCCGACACACAGATGTCGGCGGTGGTGGTGCCGCTCACGAGCGCGGTCGTGATGTCGCCCGAGCCGCCGGAGGCGGCAGCCTCGGCGACGGTCGGGCTCGTCGGTGCGTCGGCCGAGGCCACCGCCGCGGCGGTGGCGCCGTTGGCGGCGGCCGCGTCGAGCGCCTTCGTCTGAGCATCCGCCTGGATGTTCGCGAAGATCGGGATCGCGATCGCTGCGAGGATGCCGAGGATGACCACGACGATGATGAGTTCGATGAGCGAGAAGCCCTCGTCACCGTTCTCCTCGCGGCGGGCCTTCTCAGCCTGGACATAGTTACGGAAAGTGCGCATGTGCGTGCCTTCTCCTAGGGGGTGAACAGGTTCACCGGCACGGTAGGAGTGCACTTCGGGGGGAAGGTGCACAACTGGGGGGATCTCGGAATCCGGGGGGATGACTCCGAGACTTGTGCCGGGTTGGATTGAGAGGCCCGCCGCGAGGACGTGTCTCCCTCTCCGTCACCAATCATTAGAGGTCTCTCATGTTGTTGTCAATGAGAAATCTGGGAGGAATGTGAATTCTGTGTTTCGTGAGACAGATGTGACGAACGATGTGCAAGCCGCCGACCCGGGTCGGTCAGCCGTCGAGCACCTCTAGACGGACCGTCACTTCGTCCCCTTCGAACACCTGCTCGGCATCCCTCACGGCACGCTTGAGCGGAAGCACGTAGGCGCCCCTTCCGGCATCGGGGAAGATGGACGTCCGCCACGTCGTCGAGCCGATCGTCGCCTGCACCCGGGTGGCGCCGAAACCCCTGGGAATCCGCGGAATCTCGCGGATTTCGGCGGAGAGATCCGCCGGCACGGCGACGAAGAACCAGGCGTCGGAACGGGCGTCCCAGCGGAACGCCTCGGCGCGGAATTCGACGATCACAGGGCCACACTATCGACCCGGGGCAACCCCTTTCCGATCCTCTATCGGCGGGGTCGGCGAAGGCGTAAGCCAACACGTCGCAGACGCCGTCGACGCGGCTTCGGCGACGGCGCGAGAGACGCCGTCACCTCACTGCGAGCACGACGAAAAAACTTCTCCACCGGCGCTCCCGAGGGCGTCGGACGTCGAAAATGAGAACCGCGAGCCCTCCTCGGGCCCGATTCACGTCACCACTGAGGGTGGATATCGGCCTTCAGAAGACGGTCGTAGACGTCGTGCACGGCGGTGTCGAACCCGCTGAGGTCGACCTCCATCTCCCCCGCCGCGGCATTGGCGACGGCCTGGCGCACGTTGCGAGCCCCCGGGATGACCGAGGTGACTCCGGGCCGGGACGCGATCCAGGCAAGCGTGGCCGCCGGAAGCGAGACGCCGTCCGGGAGCGCGGTCTCGAGCTCGTCCACGGCCCTCAGCCCGGTCTCGTAATCGACGCCCGAGAACGTCTCGCCCTTGTCGAACGCCTCGCCGTGCCGGTTGTACGAACGGTGATCGTTGTCGGCGAAGCGGGTCGCGGACGAGTACTTGCCGCTCAGCAGCCCGGACGCGAGCGGAACGCGGGCGAAGACCGCGACGTTCGCCTCGGCTGCTGCAGGCAGCACCTCGTCCAGGGGCTTGAGGCGGAAGGGATTCACGATGATCTGCACATTCGTGAGCCCGGGGCGGGCGATGGCCGACAACGCCTGCGCCACCGTCTCGACCGACACACCGTACGCGGCGATCGCGCCTGCGGCGACGAGGTCGTCGAGGGCGTCATAGGTGACATCCGCGTCGATCACCTCGGACGGCGGGCAGTGGAGCTGGACGAGATCGAGCGTCTCGACGCCGAGGTTGCGGCGGGAGCGATCGGTCCACGCGCGGAAGTTCTCGGGTGTGTAGTTGGCCGGCTCCTGTGCCGCCCGACGCCCCATCTTGGTGGCGACCGTGATCTCATGGCCGGGCCGATCGGCCAGGAACCGGCCGATGATCTGCTCGCTGCGCCCGTCACCGTACACGTCGGCGGTGTCGAACAGCGTCACGCCCGCATCGGCCGAGGCCTCGAGCACGGCCCGCGCGTCGTCCTCAGAGACGTCGCCCCAGTCGGCCCCCAGCTGCCAGGTGCCGAGGCCGATGGCGGAGACGGAACGACCGGTGGACCCGAGGCTGCGCTGCTGCATACGCCCAGCCTAGAGCCGACCGCGGACACACCGCGGACGCCAGCGAGGGCCGGGTATGCTCCCCCGGCCCTCGCTTCGGCTCCGATCAGGCGTTCGTCTTGGCGCGTCCCTTCGTCTTGACGGTCTTGATCGTGCCGGTCACTGCGTCGCTCTCGGCGTGGGTGCCCGAGCGCTGCGCGCGGACCTCGTCGAACGACGTGCCGTAGTAGGCCGCCTCCATGAGGGTCTTCATGTCCGCGATCATCGGCATCCGCGGGTTGGCGGGCGCGCACTGGTCGCCGTACGCGGCCATCGCCAGGTCGTGCAGACCGGCGATGAACGCCGCCTCGTCCACGCCCTGCTGCTGGAACGACCGCTCGATGCCGACCCGGTCGCGCAGCTCCTCAACGGCGCGGGCGTAGCTCTCCACGCCCTCCTCCGGGGTCGACGCCGGCAGACCGAGGTGAGCGGCGATCTCCTGGAAGCGCTCGGGGGCGATGTAGCGCTCGTACTTCGGCCAGCTCGTGAGCTTCGTGGGGATGCGGCCGTTGTAGCGGATCACGTGCGGCAGGTACACCGCGTTCGTCCGTCCGTGGATGAGGTGGTACGTCGCACCGGTGACGTGAGCCATGGCGTGGACGATGCCGAGGAACGCGTTGCCGAAGGCCATGCCGGCGATGGATGCCGCGTTGTGCATCTTCTCGCGGGCCTTGAGCTCGGCGGCGTCCGTGGAATTCGGCTGGGCCTTGGCGCTCAGCTCGATGTTCTCGAAGATGAGCTTGATCGCGTGGAGGCACAGTCCGTCGGTGTAGTCGTTCGCGTAGACGGACACATAGGCCTCGGTGGCGTGCGTGAGGGCGTCGAAGCCCGCGTCGGCGACGAGGAATCCGGGGAGCACCTTGGTGAGCTCCGGGTCGATGATCGCGACCGACGGCGTGAGCGCGTAGTCGGCGAGCGGGTACTTCATGCCGCTCTCGTCATCGGTGATGACCGCGAACGGCGTCATCTCCGAACCGGTGCCCGACGTCGTCGGGATGCACACGAGCTTGGCGAGCTTGCCCATCTCCGGGAAGGTGAACGCGCGCTTGCGGACGTCGAAGAACTTCTCGCGCATGTCGGAGAACTCCACCTCGGGGTTCTCGTAGAGCAGCCACATGACCTTCGAGGCATCCATCGGCGAACCGCCGCCGAGCGCGATGATCGTGTCGGGCTTGAACTGCCGCATCGCCTCCGCACCCGCCCGGACCTCGGAGACCTTCGGCTCGGGACGCACCTGGTTGAGCAGCTGCACCTGGACGCGGTTCTCACGCCGGTTGAGGACGTCCATGACCTTGTCGACGTAGCCGAGCTTCGTCATGGTCTCGTCGGTCACGATGGTCACCCGCTCGAGGCCGCGCATGTCGGCCAGGTATCGGATGGCGTGGGGCTCGAAGTAGGTCTTGGCCGGGATCTTGAACCACTGCAGGTTGTTGTTGCGTCGACCGATGCGCTTGACGTTCAAAAGGTTCACCGCCGAGACGTTGTTGGAGACCGAGTTGTGGCCGTAGGAGCCGCAGCCCAGGGTGAGCGACGGCATGAAGGCGTTGTAGATGTCGCCGATGCCGCCGAGCGCCGACGGGCTGTTCTCGATGATGCGGACGGCCCGGACGACCTCGCCGAACTTGGCGATGACGGCCTGGTCGTTGGAGTGGATGGCGCCCGAGTGACCGAGTCCGTCGAAGTCGACCATCTGCCTGGCGAGGTCGATGCCCTCGTCGGGGGTGGCGGCGCGCAGCACGGCGAGCACCGGCGCGAGCTTCTCCCGCGTGAGCGGCTCGTGGGGTCCGACGCCCGAGACCTCGGCGAGGATGATCGAGGTGTCCTCGGGGACGGTGAAGCCGGCCTGCTCGGCGATCCACACCGGCGACTGGCCGACGACCTTCGCGTTGAGCTTCGCATCGGCGCAGTTCACGCTGTCGGCGGCGACGCCGAAGATGAACTCCTCCAGCATGCGCTTCTCGGCGGGGGTCGCCATGTAGGCGTGCAGGCGGGCGAACTCGGCGAGCGCTTCCTCGGCGATGGGCGCGTCGAGGATGACCGCCTGCTCGCTCGCGCAGACCATGCCCATGTCGAAGGACTTCGAGAGCACGATGTCGTTCACGGCGCGGCCGACCTTGGCGGTGCGCTCGATGAAGGCCGGCACGTTGCCGGCGCCGACGCCCAGCGCGGGCTTGCCGCACGAGTAGGCGGCGCGGACCATCGCGTTGCCGCCGGTGGCGAGGATCAGGGCGACGCCCGGGTGGTTCATGAGCTCGCCCGACGCCTCCATCGACGGCTCCTCGATCCACTGGATGCAGTCCGCCGGCGCGCCGGCGGCCACCGCGGCGTCGCGCACGATGCGGGCGGCGGCGACCGAGCAGTTCTGCGCCGACGGGTGGAAGCCGAAGACGATCGGGTTGCGGGTCTTCAGCGCGATGAGCGACTTGAAGATGGCGGTGGAGGTCGGGTTGGTGACCGGGGTGAGCGCGCAGATCACGCCTACGGGGTCGGCGATCTCCGTGATGCCGGTGAGCTCGTCGTGCGAGATGACGCCGACCGTCTTCTGGTTGATGATCGAGTTCGTCACGTGCTCGCACGCGAACATGTTCTTCACGGCTTTGTCCTCGAAGAGGCCGCGGCCGGTCTCCTCGACCGCCATGACCGCGAGGTCGCCGTGGTGGTGGAGCGCTGCCACAGACGCCTTGCGGACGATGTGGTCGACCTGCTCCTGCGTGAATGATGCGTACTCCGCGAGGGCAACCTGCGCCCGTTCGACCAGAGCATCGATCGACGTAGACATTGTGGGTCTCCTACCCGGCGCGGATGCTTCATCCGCACCCTTGCTGGTTCGGGTCGGGATGGTTCCCCGCCCTTCTGATGCCATTATCCTCACTGTGGTCTGACCACACAAGGGGGTGAGGTGTGAACAAATCGGAGACGGGTTATGCACGCCGATGACCGCTCCGCCGGGGCGCGGATCGGCGCACACTGGGGTCATGTCGAAGGTGCCGCTCTACTACTACTCGTCGACCTCGAACCTCACGGGTCGGTTCGCGGCGAGCCTCGCGCGCACCGACGGGCGCCCCGTGCGGAACCTCGCCGATCCGGCCGTGCGGAAGACCGAGGCACCCGGCCCCTGGGTGCTGCTGACTCCGTCGTACAAGGCGGGCAACGCCAACGAGGTGACCCTGCCGGCAGGCGTGCGGAGCTTCCTCCGCTCCCCCATGAACCGGCGCCGTCTGATCGGGATCATCGGATCGGGCAATCGCAACTTCGGCGTCTACTACCAGGCGGCGGCGCGGCAGCTCGCGCAGCGGTCAGGACGGCCGATCCTGTTCGAGTTCGAGCTGTCGGGCACCGCGGAGGACGTCGCGCGCTGCGCCGCCATCCTCGCCGACCTGGACGCTGCCCTGAACGCCTCCGACTGACCTCTCCCGCCGCGCTTCGGTCGGACGCGCTTGACCCTCACACTGTGTCAGGGTCGATCGTGTGGACATCATGTACACCATCGGAGAGTTCGCCGCCCTGGGACGGGTGAGCGTGCGCATGCTGCGGCACTACGACGCGATCGGGCTGCTGGTCGCGGCGAGGGTCGACGGACGCACGGGCTACCGCTCGTACACCATCGACCAGCTGCCGCTGCTCCTGCGGATCGTCGAACTGCGGGAGCTGGGCGTGGGCCTGGACCGCATCGCCGACCTGGCCGCCGCCGCGGACCAGGACGAGGCGCTGCGGACGGTGCTCGTCGAACGACGCCGCGCCCTGGCCGCGTCCGTCGCCGAGGATCGCCTGCGCATCGCCCGGATCGAGCGTCGCCTCCGTCTTCTGGAAGGAACCACCATGTCGGATGTCCACTACACGCGCATCGCGCCCGTCACCGTCTACGCCGCCCGCACCGTCGCCCCGGGCATGGGACCCGAGAACATCGGCCCGGCGATCGGTCCGCTCATCGAGGAACTGGACCGTGCCCTGCAGGCGGCCGGACGTCCGCTCCTCGAGCCCGGCATCTTCTGGTACGACGCCGAGGACGACGAGCGCATGACGGTGCACGTCTCCTATGTCGCCGAGCCGGAGCCGGTTCCCGGTGACGGCTACGACGTCGTCGAGCTGCCCGAGCTCGCCACCGCCGCGACCCTCCAGCACCGTGGTGACATGAGCGGGATCGGCGAGTCCTGGTCGACGCTCATGGAGCAGATCGTCGCCGACGGCTACCGCGTCGTCGGGCCGTGTCGCGAGGTGTACCTCGAAGCCGACGGCCACGTTCCCGGGCCCGACTGGCTGACCGAACTGCAGGCGCCGGTCGAGCGCGTCTGACTCACGCCGCCGCCGCGTCGTCCTCGTCTTCGACGGGGCGCGCGGCGGCGATGTGCGCGATGGGCCGCCAGACGAGAAGCAACGTGAGCGCGGCGCCGAAGAAGGCGAACCACCACGGCGCCGTCAGCCCCCACACCTGGGCGATGACGCCACCGAGCGCCTGGCCGATCACGAGGCCGCCGAAGACGCCGACCATGTTCACCGAGGCGATGCGCCCCTGCAGCTCGTGCGGCACGAGGCGCTGACGCACCGTCGTCGAGATGGTGCCCCACACGAACGCGTACGCCCCGAACGCGAACATGATCACGAAGGCGATCGCCCCCGACGTCGTGAGCGCGAACGCGAGGTGCATGAGCACCTCCGCTGTCAGGCACACCCGCATGAGCGCCTTGAACGAGAAGCGGCTCTCGAGCCAGCCGAAGCTGAGAGTGGACAGGAGGCCGCCGATCGCCGACGCCGTGGTCAACGCGCCGTAGCCCACCGGACCCATCTGCAGGTGCTCGGTGGCGTAGAGCACCAGCACACCCCAGGGCGCTGCCCACGTGATGTTGAACGTGAGGATGATGATGACGAGGGTGCGCACCGGCGGGTTACGCCAGAGCCACCGCATCCCCTCGAGGATGTCGGTGTGCACCGCCGTGCGCGGACCCGCCGATGCCGCCGCGTCCGCCGACGGGAGGCGGGTGGTCGCGATCCGTGAGATGAGCACCACCGCGAGCGCGACGCAGATCGCCTGGACGGCGAACGGCCAGAAGGAGCCGAGCGCGAAGAGGAAGGCGCCCAGGGGCGGGCCGCCGAACTGGTTCGCGACGAGGAATCCCGCCTGCAGTCGGGCGTTGCCGATGCCGAGGTCCTTCTTGCGCACCATCATCGGCAGGAGCGTGCTGCTGGTCGTGTCGACGAAGACCTCCGCGCAGCCGTAGACGAAGGCCACCACCAGCACCACCCAGATGGTGGCGACGCCGGTCACCAGGAAGGCGCACAGCGCGACGAGCACCAGTGCACGGATGCCGTTGGCGACCATGATCAGCACGCGACGGTCCACGCGGTCGGCGATGGCGCCGGCGTGGAGGCCGAACAGCAGCCAGGGCAGGAACTGGAGGACCGCGCCCGATGCCACGAGCACGGGCGAGTCGGTCATCGAGGCGATGAGAAGTGGCGAGGCGGCGAGCGCGATGCCGTCGCCGACGTTGCTCGTCCACGACGAGGCGAGCAGCCACCGGAAGTCCCGCCCCAGCCGCCGTGGCGCGACCCACTCTCCGATGCTCACCGGTCGAGCCTAGGACACGCCGCCGACACGGTCGGTACGCGGATGTCCCGGGAGCGCTGCGCCGCCGGCACGTCCGGGATTTGCTGCAGCGATACCCCCGGGTGTATTTTGGGGATACCCCCTGGGGTATAACGACGAGATGAGGAGTTCCCGATGTGCAGCAGAGTGACCTGCGCGGAGTGCGGCAAGGCGACATGGGCGGGCTGCGGCCAGCACGTGGAGGACGCCCTGCGGGGTATCCCGGCAGAGGACCGCTGCCCCGGCCACGACGACGCGGTGGCGTGATGCGCATCGTCATCGTCGGTGGCGTCGCCGGAGGGATGAGCTGCGCCGCACGCGCCCGCCGCCTCGACGAGAGCGCCGAGATCATCGTGCTCGAGCGCGGTGCGCACGTATCGTTCGCCAACTGCGGCCTGCCGTACTACGTCGGCGGCGAGATCGCCGAGGAGCAGTCGCTGCTGGTGCAGACGCCGGAGACGCTGCGCGCCGCGCTGGCCCTCGATGTGCGCACCGGCCATGATGTCGTCGCCGTCGACACGACGGCCAAGACGCTGAGCGTCCGAACCGTCGACGGCGACTCCGACCTCTCCTACGACGCGCTCGTGCTCTCCCCCGGCGCATCCGCATTGCGTCCGCCCCTGCCCGGGCTCGACTCGCCGCGCGTGCGCACGCTCCGCACGGTGGAGGACGCGATCGCCCTGCGCGGCGCGGTGCTCGGCGGCGCTCGCCGCGCCGTCGTCCTCGGCGCCGGCTTCATCGGCATCGAAGCGGCCGAGGCGCTGGCCGGGCAGGGGCTCGACGTGTCGGTCGTCGAGTTGGCACCACATGTGCTGCCGCCGCTGGAGACCGAGCTGGCGTCTCTGGTGGCCCAGGAGCTCGGCGCGCTCGGCGTCGACGTCCGCGCCGGGATCGGGGCGGCGAGCGTCGAGCACGGTGACGACAGCGACATCGTCGTGCTCTCCGACGGATCCCGCATCCCGGCCGACATCGTCGTGCTCTCGGTGGGCGTCCGCCCCGACACGGCACCGTTCGAAGCCGCCGGCATCGCCTGCGAACGCGGCGCCATCATCGTCGACGAGCACGGCCGCACCTCGGCCGAGAGCGTCTGGGCCGCGGGCGACGCGACCGTGTCGGTCGATGCCGTGACCGGCAGCCGTCGTCCCGTCGCCCTCGCCGGCCCGGCCAATCGTGCGGGGCGACTCATCGCGGACGACATCCTGCGGCCGGGCGCTGCGCGTGCCCTCCCGCAGCCCGTCGGCACCGCGATCGTGCGCGTCGGGTCGCTGACCGCCGCCCTCACCGGCGCGAACCGCTCCTCGCTCGACACCGCCGGCATCGCGCACCGTACGCTCCACCTGCACCCCAATCAGCACGCCGGCTACTTCCCCGGCGCTGCGCAGATCCATCTCATCGTGCAGCTGCGTGCCTCCGACGGACTCCTCCTCGGTGCGCAGGCCGTGGGCACCGAGGGCGTCGACAAGCGGATCGACGTGCTCGCCACGGCCATCCGCGCGGGGATGACGGTCGACGACCTCATCGACCTCGACCTCGCCTACTCCCCGCCCTACGGACAGGCGAAAGACCCGGTGAACCTCGCCGGGATGGTCGGCGAGAACGTCCTCACCGGCGCGCTGACCCTCTGGTACGCGGACGAGCTCGAAGAGCAGCAGCACCGCGCGCTGATCCTCGACGTGCGCACCGCCGCCGAGTACGCCACCGGCGCCATTCCGGGGTCACTCCACATTCCGCACACCGAGCTCCGCGAGCGCATCGATGAGGTCCGCGAGGCGGCCGAGGGCCGCCCGGTGCGGGTGACCTGCCAGTCCGGCGTGCGCTCGGCCATCGCCCATCGCGTGCTCACCCAGGCGGGATTCGACTCCGCCTCGCTGTCGGGCGGCATGCTGACCCTCCGCGCCTGGCTCGGTGAGCGTCAGTCCGAGGTCCTCACCGCGCCGGCAGTGCTCCAGCATGCCTGACCTCGCCCACTCCCCCTTCCACCGCCAAACCGACCGATCCGGAGAGAACGCATGAGCACCATCGACGTCGAGGCGCAGAAGCGCATCCTCAACCGCCTCCGCCGCGCGCGCGGCCAGCTCGACGCCGTCATCGCCGCGGTGGAGAACGAGCGGCCGTGCCGCGAGGTCGTGACGCAGCTGTCTGCGGTCTCGAGCGCCCTCGACCGCGCCGGCTTCGCGATCGTGTCGACCGCGATGAAGGACTGCATCGCCGATCCCGACGGGGCCCGGGAGAGTCAGGGCCTCACGACGGAGGAGCTCGAGAAGCTCTTCCTCATGCTCGCCTGAGAGCGACGCCCGCCGCCGACGACCCCGAAGGAGAAGACAGACGATGCGTTACGCCGTGACCTGCCGGAAGTGCGGAAAGACGACGTGGTCCGGTTGCGGACAGCACGTGGAGCAGGTGATGCGACGCGTTCCCGCTTCTCAGCGCTGCGCGGGGCACCAGGCCGACCCGTCCAGCGGCTTCTTCGCGCGACTGTTCGCGCGCTGACACCGGCGGGCGGGCTGCCTCCGCTCAGCCGCGCGCCGGCTCCTCGACGGCCGCTCCCCAGCCGTCGTAGTCACCGCCGTGGCGCTCGATGATCGCGATCACCTCGCGCAGGAACTGCGCAACGGTGTCGTCGCTCAGCGCTTCCTGGCGCGCCGCTCGAAGGATGGTCTTCATCCAGCGGCGGCCCAGGCCGACCTCGAATCCCGCCGCAACGAGCTCATCGCCTGCGGACTCGGCCTGTGCACGACGCGCGAAGATCGCGAAATGCTCCACCTCGCGCGGCACGCTGAGCACGTCACCGAGTTCGCCGCGCTGATCGCGCTGCGTGGGCCACATCGACATCTGGAAGTCGTAGGTAGACATTCGCCCAGTATGGCCGAACGGGCGAGAGTGCCGCCCGGCGTCGCGGTCGGAGCGTCCTGGCAGCCTCGTGCGTCCCGTCCGACCTGAGCTGACCAAGCTGACCCCCTCCTGCACGGTGAGGGGTGGGAAGCACCCGTTCACGGGATGCGGGGCGACCCGACCGCCGCGCATCATGGGCGGAGACAAGCTCCCCGGCGCCGTTCACCCGTGTCCGCCAGGACACGGCGCCGCCCAGGAGCGAAGGAGTGCGACCATGCTCACCAAAGCTCTTCTCGTTCGCCTCGAGGCGCGGCCGGGCAAAGAGGAACAACTGGCGGACTTCCTGATCGGTGCGCGGTCGGTGGTCATGGAGGAGCCGGGCACCATCGCGTGGTTCGCGATTCGGTTCGGCCCCTCGACGTTCGGTGTGTACGACGTCTTTCCCGACGATGCCGCTCGAGACGCCCACCTCGCCGGTGGTGTGGGTCAGGCGCTCGGCCCCAACACGGGTGTCCTGTTCAGCGAGCCGCAGGTCGAACGGATCGACATCCTCGCCGACAAGATGCCGGCCTAGCCGGGAAATGCAGGAGGACCCCCATGACCACGTACAAGGTCGGCTATTTCGTCGGAAGTCTGTCGTCGACGTCGATCAACCGCATCCTGTCCAGAGCACTCATCCGCGTGGCCCCGGACGAGCTCGAGTTCAGTGAGATCCCGATCGGTGACCTGCCGCTGTACAGCCCGGACTACGACACCGACTATCCGCCCGCCGCGCGCGAGCTGAAGGCTGCCATCGACGCCGCCGACGCAGTGCTGTTCGTCTCCCCCGAGTACAAGCGTTCCATCCCCGGTGCGTTGAAGAACGCGATCGACTGGGCGTCCCGGCCGTGGGGTCAGAACTCCTTCGATCACATTCCCGCCGCAGTGATCGGAGCCTCGATCGGTCAGATCGGAACGGCGATCGGTCAGCAGAGCCTGCGCGCGGTGCTCAGCTTCTGCAACGCACGTCAGATGACCTCACCCGAGGCGTACATCCATTACTCCGCCGAGGTCTTCCGGGACGACGGCAAGATCACCAACCACTCCACCGAAGAGTTCCTCCGCGCCTACATGGGCGAGTTCCGCACCTACATAGCTATGGTTCTCACGGTCCTCCCCCGCCGACCAGCGGCGTGATCAGCCTCGTACGCGCTCGGCGGCGTCTGCTCGGTCGGCCCTGGCGTGCAGCCGCCGACCCGCAGGTGCAGGGCCACTGGACCGTGGGGGTGTCGGCAGAACCACTCGTGGTACTGATGGCCGTGAAGCGACCGACTCCCAGTGAACACCTCATCGCTTTGCGCATCGGCGCCCGCTGCGCAAATGTTCCCGTTGAGATCCCGCACAGCACGCTCAGCCGCGTACGGTCGACACCTCGCCGTATCTGATGCACAGGTCGCCAGCGAACGCCTTGCGAGACACGGTCGTCTTCTCCAGCGCCGCGCACGTGACGAGGCTCCCCGCGGTCCCGGTGACGTATACCCACTTTCCGCCCGGGGGCTTGGCGAAGTAGAAGCCGGCGTTCGGAACGCGCGCCGACCATGAGAAGACCCGTCCGCTCACGTAGCCGGGGGTCCCGGAGCGGGTGCTGAGGCTGTGGAAGACCGCGTTCTCGAGGCGCGCAGGGTTCAGCGCCGCGATGAGCTTCAGGAACGGGCGGTAGCGGTCGACGATCGTTGCGAGAGTGGACCGGTCGATGCAGCGGATCCAGACCTGGGCGAGCGATTGCGTCCTCGCGAACGAGCGGTCGATCTGGCACATCAGCGTCGAGGAGACGAAGTTGCTGACCGTGCTGAGGGTTCCGTGGATGCCGCTGATCCGACCATCGCGTACGAACCCACTGGCGAGGAGAGCCTCCCGTGCGGCGATGACGTACTCCGTGCTACCGGTCTCCCCGTAGAAATAGGTGCGTGTCTGCGTGACGGTTCCGTCGACGTACCACGTCCGGCCGGGCACGTTGAGCTCCGCAGTTGTGCGCTCCACCGCGACTTCGGGGTTTATGCCGAGCGTGGCCACCGCAGCAAGACCGGCATCGTGCGCCGCCTCCCGGGCCGCCCACGCCGGCGGTGTCGCCGCGTTCGCCGCGGTCGCCGGGACCAGGGGTGTCACCGCGAGAAGCACGGCGATGACCGCACCCCACGCTCTGCGGCTGCTCGAACCGAACGACTTCATCTGATTCCCGTTCCCTTCGGCCTGGCCGGCGTTCACGCTACGCGACCTTCTTCGCGGCAGACAGGCGCGCGACCGTGGTGTATCCGGACTTCTTGCCGGTCACTTTCACGGTCAGGTACCTCCCCCGCAGCGACGACGGGATCACGTACGTGGACTTCGTCGCCCCTCTGATCGCCCTTCCGCTCGCGTACCACTGGTACGTGAACGTAGTGCCCGTGCTCCACGTCCCCGGCTTCGCGGTCACCTTCGCACCGGTCTTCACCGTCCCAGAGATCGTCGGGACCGCCGTCCGCGGCACCTTCAGCGTCGCCTTCGACGCGAGGCTGACGGTCGTGTACCCCGACTTCTTCCCCGCGACCTTCACCGTGAGCGACTTCCCCATCAGGCTCGACGGGATCGTGTACGTGGCCTTGGTCGCCCCTGAGATCTTCACTCCATTCGCGTACCACTGATACAGGAACGTCGTCGACGTAGACCACGCACCCGGCTTTGCCGTCAACGTCGCCCCCACCTTCGCGGTCCCCGAGATCGTCGGAACCGACGTTCGCGGCACCTTCAGCGTCGGCGCGGACTCCTTGAACTCCTGGTGGGACTCCGCGAGCTGGGCCCAGACGTTCACCGTGATGCTCTTGCCGAGGACGGCCGATGTGACCTTATAGGTCGACGAGGTCGCATCGGTGATCCGCGCCCCGTTCGCCAACCACTGGTAGCGGAGTGTGAGCCCCGCGGGCCACGCGCCTGTGGTGGTGGTGAGAGTGCTCCCGACGACCGCGGTGCCGGAGACCACCGGACGTGCCGGCAGACCGCCGACGGTGTCGACGTTCATGTCCACGCCCGTGACGGCGGTGCTCGTCGTCAGATCGACGGGAGTGGCTCCCGTCTGGTCGACCGAGTCGTTCCACCACTCGCCGGCGGATGATGCTGTTCCGGCGCCCGCTCCGAAGCGACTGAAGGCATGGACGAAGTAGACGCCGGGCACGTTGCGGCGGATCGTGTACGTGCCGTCGTCCTCCACGCGCACGAAGCCATACCCATTCGGCTCGGCGGACACCATCCAGTAGTCGTCGCGCGTCGCCTCGAACCAGGCGCCGCTGATCCGCCCGGAGATGGTCCGGCCCTCCATCAGCGTCTGCGTGACCTCGACGGTCGCGCCGGGGGCCGCCACGGTGATCGTGTGAGCGCCCTCGAAGTCGAAGGCGCCGCCCTGCCACTGGTACACGACGACGTTGCCCGTCTCCGAGTAGTCGTGGTTCTCATATTTGATCTTGTAGGACCCGGGCGGGAACCCGTCCAGGGTGAACGTCCCGTCGTCCGCCGCGTGAGCCGACGCGACCCGATCCTCCGGGTCGTCTACACGGTAGAGCGAAACATCCGTGGAGATCTCGGTCACGTCCGCGCCAGCGGGGTAGGTCACCGTCCCGGTGATGGTGGACCCCAGCGCGAGCTCCGCGTCGACACCCGTGCGCGCCTCCCCCTCCGCCAGAGTGATCAGTGTCGCTCCCCCGAGTGTGGGTGAGTCATGCCACCATTCCGAGGCGAAGGTCGGTCCCGCAAAGAACAGCACCCGGTAGGTTCCGGCGTCCAACCCGCTGTAGGTGTATGTCCCATCCTCCCAGCTGACGCGTCGGCTGCTGCTGAAGATCGGGCGGCTGTCCTCGTCGAGCATGGTGACGACCGCATAGATCGCGTCTTCGTCGACAGTGTGCCCGGCAGGCACGGCGACGGTCCCCGAGATAGACGCGGTGCTCCCCGCGATCGCAGGTGCCGCGACGAGCGACAGAACGAGGGCGAGCACGACGCTCGTAGCGACGGTGAGCGAGCGCGAGCGAGTGCGCATGGACATCATCTCCCCAGATGATCGAATCCAACGGTCGGAGGCAGAGCCAGCTGCACCCGAAACCCCAGGTGCGGGGTCAGCCTACTGGGGCCTAGCCCGGTCCGGATAGGGAATCGCAGACCAGGAGTCACGCAAACCCCCGGCGGTCCCTCGCGTTGCCCCACAAGCCGGCGACGACCGATCCAGTCGCCCGATAGACCATCGACACCACGGAAACGAAGAAGGGCACCGGCTGATAGCCGGTGCCCTTCCTCATTTTCGACCGTTTTGCCAACGGCCCAACCGTCGGGATGACAGGATTTGAACCTGCGACCCCTTGACCCCCAGTCAAGTGCGCTACCAAGCTGCGCCACATCCCGGTTCGCTGTCCGCACGCGGACAACTCCCCCATCTTACCCGCTCGCGGCGCGCCCCGCGAACCGGCTCGGCGGTGTCGGTGGTGGACCGTATGGTCGCGACATGGCCGAGATCGAGATCCTGCCGGCGTCCGCGGACCGCTTCGACGACGTCGAGCATGCGCTGACGGGAGGCGGGGACGGCGGCTCGTGCTGGTGTCAGTGGTGGATGCTGCGGGCCAAGGACTTCGACGCGACGACCAACGACGAGCGGCGTGCTCTCCTGCGCGAGGACGTCGCCGCCTCCCCCGCGAGCGGGCTGGTCGTCTACGTCGATGGAACGCCGGCCGGATGGGTGAAGGTGTCGCCGCGTCCGGAGCAGCCACGCCTGGCGCTGACACGGAACTTCCAGCAGTCGCCCGAGCCGTTCGACGACCCTGCCGTGTGGGCGATCACCTGCTTCGTCGTGCGACGGGAGTTCCGCAAGCAGGGCCTGTCGGAGCGGCTGCTCGATGCCGCAGTCACCCATGCGCGCACGCATGGAGCCCGGGTCGTGGAGGGGTACCCTGTCGACACCGACGCCACCCGCGCGTCGTCCAACAGCCTGTTCCACGGCGCGCTGTCGACGTTCGTGTCGGCGGGGTTCGTCGAGGTCGCCCGCCCCACGCCCAGCCGCCCGATCGTGTCGCTCGTGCTGGTCTGACGCGTCGTACGATGAGTGCCATGTCCACCTTCCGGCGGACGGCGGGTGAGCGAAGGGCCGCGATGACGCAGCAGGACACGAGATCCGCTCGCCTCGAGGCGACCCGCTGGTGGGGATTCTGGCTCTTCGCCGCGGTCGCCGCCGTCCACGTCGCGGCGATCGTGCTCCGCGCAGAGACGCTGACGTATCCGACGAAGCTCATGCTGATCCCGACGCTCGCGCTCGCCTGCGTGTGGGCGCTGCGCGGAAGCCCCGCCACACCCACGGCGACGCTCCTGTACGCGGCGCTCGCCTTCTCGTGGCTCGGCGACGGAGCGGCCTTCTTCTTCCCGTACCTGACCGATGAGCTGCCGGCCATGCTGCTGTGCTTCGGCCTGGCGCACCTGCTCTACATCGCACTGTTCGCCGGGCGGGTCCGCGAACGGCCGGTGCCGCCGTGGGCTCTCGTCTACGCGGTGTGGTGGGGCGTCATGATCGCCGTGCTGTGGCCGCATCTCGGCGGACTGCTCGTGCCGGTCATCGTCTACGGCGCGGTGCTCGCCGGCACGGCCGTGTTCGCGACCCGGGGCGGCACGCTCACGACGGCGGGCGGCGCGCTCTTCCTGGTCTCGGACACCCTGCTGGCCCTGCGGCTCTTCCTCCCGGGTGTCTCGGAAGCGGCGGCCGGTCCCTGGATCATGGCGGCGTACTGCGCCGGGCAGGGGCTGCTCGTGCTCGGTGTCGCCCGCATCCTGCGACGGGACCTGCGATGAGCGAAGCCGTGCGTGTCGATTCCTGGCTCTGGGCCGTCCGCGTCTACAAGACGCGCTCGGCGGCGACGACCGCGTGCCGCGCCGGACATGTGCGGGTCAACGGCGAGAAGGCCAAGGCGGCGCAGGCGGTGCGCGTCGGCGACGAGCTGCGGGTGCGGATCGCCGGCTTCGACCGCATCCTCATCGTGCGCCAGCTGATCGTCAAGAGGGTCGGCGCCCCGCTGGCGGCGGTCGCCGCCGAAGACCGGACGCCCGCCCGGGAGCCCACCGCCATGCTCGCCGTGCGCGATCGCGGCGCGGGACGCCCGACCAAGCGCGAGCGCCGCGACATCGACCGCCTGCGCGGCCGCGAGTGACTCAGCCGCGAGCGGGCCGTGCGGCCGCCCGGCGCGCGACCACATCCGTCACCGCTGCGATGGCGACCGTCGCCACGTAGACGACCAGGTCGCGCGGGTCGAACACGGTGCCGAGCACGAGCATGGCCGGTCCGAACCCCGCGCCCCACTGCGCGGGCAGTCCCGTGAGCTGGAACAGCTCGACCCCGACGCACCACGCCCCAGCGATCGCCGCGACGACCGGCGACGACAGCCGCGGCGCGACCGCCACGAGTCCCGCATAGACGGCCACCGCGTACAGCACGTCGCCTGCGATGTCGCCTCCGACGCCCGTGAGCCGCAGATGGACGAACAGCCCGACCGCCACCGCCGATGCGAGCGCGGAAGCCGCAGCGATGCGCCGCCCCGTCGCCGTGCGGGTGCGTGTGCGCCGTCTCGGCGTCAGAGCAGTGCCCGCAGCCACGAGACGGGCTCCACGGCGACGCCCGGGCCCTCGGTCAGACGCGAAGCCAGGCCGCGGTCGCTCGTCACCGCGGTGACGCGGCGGCCCGCCGCCGCCAGTCCCTTCGCCTGGTCGACGATCGCGTCGTCGCCGTGCGCGTCCGCGCGCACCACCGTCACCCCGTCGACCTCCGCGGCAGCCCTCGCCTCGCCCTCCAGCACCGCCACGATCTCGGGATACCAGCGGTCCTCGGGCAGCCCGAGCGCGGCGCCGTCTATGCCGTCTCCGGCCAGTTCGGCCAATCGCGCGAGCAGACCGGACGCAGCGCCGGCGCGGTCCTTCCACCAGCCGTCGGGGACGGAGCCGACGACATTCGCGGCATCCACGACGAGCACCGGCCGCACATCGAGGAGGGGAAGCAGGTTGCGCCACGAGGCGGCGAAGCCCGGATGCAGCGGGTAGTCGGTGACGGACTCCACCGGCACCCAGGAGAGCTCGCGGCTCTCGGGGTCGCTGATCACCGCTTCGAAGGGCGTCGTGACATCGGCGACGACGGTGCTGTACGTCCAGATGCCCACGTCGAAGACACTGATGAGGCGCGGGTGGACGGCGTCGGCCGGGACACCCGCTTCTTCGGCGGACTCGCGCAGTGCGCCGTCGCAGGCCGACTCGCCCTCATGACGAGCGCCGCCCGGGAGCGCCCAGGTGTCGCCGTGATGGCTCCACGAGACCCGATGCTGGAGCAGGACGGACCCGCGCGTCCCCCGTGCCGGATCGAGGGCGAGCAGCCCCGCCGCACCGAAGCGGCCCCAGTACTGCGTGCCGTCCGGGGCGACCACCCACGCGTCGCCGGGATCGCGCGGCCCCGAGGGCCGGCGCGGCTCTCCGGGTGCGGGGGGCACGATCGTCATCCCCCCACCTTCGCACACGATGCGACCCCGGCCTCCTGCGTGTCGCAATAGGCAAGCGAGATTCCTTGCGACACGCCATATGTGTACTCGACGAAGCCGCCGACCACTACATATGGTGGTCAGACCACATTCGGCGAGAGATCGCCGCTCGTCTTCTGAGAGAGGAACCCCCATGTCTTCCCGGCCCACCCCGCGCACCGTCACCGTCTCCGAGACCGTCGACGAGTACCTGTCGCGCGCCGACTGGCGCGTCAACGCCAACGCGAACCAGGGCTATTCGCTGGGCGGCATGATCCTCAACTCCGCCGGCAAGCTCATCGCGAACTACTGGCTCGACGAGGTCTACGCGCCGGAGGCGGGCGCCGCGCACCGCGACGGCGATCTCCACATCCACGACCTCGACGTGTTCGCGGGGTACTGCGCCGGGTGGTCCCTGCGCATGGTGCTCGAGCAGGGCTTCAACGGCGTCGCGGGCAAGATCTCCTCCGCGCCGCCCAAGCACTTCTCCAGCGCTCTGGGGCAGCTCGTCAACTTCCTGGGAACCCTCCAGAACGAATGGGCGGGCGCGCAGGCGTTCAGCTCCTTCGACACGTACCTCGCGCCGTACGTGCGCATCGACGGACTGGACTACGCGCAGGTGCACCAGGCGATGCAGGAGTTCATCTTCAACCTCAACGTCCCGTCGCGGTGGGGAACGCAGACGCCGTTCACCAACCTCACCTTCGACTGGGTGTGCCCTGACGACCTCGCCGCGCAGCATCCGCTCGTAGGCGGGTCGGTTCAGCCGTTCGCGTACGGCGACCTGTCCGAGGAGATGGGACTCATCAACCGCGCCTTCATCGAGGTGATGACGGCGGGAGACGCCGACGGCCGCGCGTTCACCTTCCCCATCCCAACGTACAACATCACCCGCGACTTCGACTGGGACGGTCCCCACGTCGAGGCGCTCTTCGCGATGACCGCGAAGTACGGCCTCCCCTACTTCCAGAACTTCGTCAACTCCGACCTCGACCCGCACATGATCCGCTCCATGTGCTGCCGGCTGCAGCTCGACCTCACGGAGCTGCTCAAGCGCGGCAACGGGCTGTTCGGCTCGGCCGAGCAGACGGGATCGATCGGCGTCGTCACGATCAACTGCGCACGGCTCGGCTTCGTGCACTCCGGCGACGAGACGGCAGCGCTCGCCCGACTCGACGCGCTGCTCGAGATCGCGCGCGACAGCCTGGTCGCCAAGCGCGCCGTCGTCACCGAGCACCTGGAGGGCGGCCTGTTCCCCTACTCGAAGCGCTACCTGGGCACCTTCGACAACCACTTCTCGACGATCGGCGTGAACGGCATCAACGAGTACGTGCGCAACCTCACCCGCGACGCCGACGACATCACCACCGAGGCAGGCGCCGCCCTGGCGACCCGCCTGCTCGACCACGTCCGCGCGCGCATGGTCGAGTTCCAGGAATCCACCGGCCACATGTTCAACCTCGAGGCCACTCCCGCCGAGGGCACCACCTATCGGTTCGCGAAGGAGGACATCGCACGGTTCGGCGATGCCGGCCTCCTCCACGCGGGAACACCGGCGCAGCCGTACTACACGAACTCGTCCCAGCTGCCGGTCGGCTACACCTCCGACCCGTTCCTGGCGATGGAGATGCAGGAGCCGCTGCAGGCCAAGTACACCGGCGGCACGGTCCTCCACCTCTACCTCGGCGAGGCGATGTCGTCGGCAGCCGCGTGCAAGCAGTTCGTGCGCCGGTCTCTCGAACGGTTCCGACTGCCGTACATCACGGTCACGCCGACGTTCTCGATCTGCCCCACGCACGGGTACCGCTCCGGGGAGCACGCGGTGTGCCCGGACTGCGGCCGCGAGTGCGAGGTCTGGACGCGCGTCATGGGTTACTTCCGGCCGATCGCCTCGTTCAACATCGGCAAGAAGGGCGAAGCTGAAGAGCGACGCCACTTCATCGCCGACGCCGTCGAGGAGGAATCATGGAGCGATCGCCCTCTGCTCCCTACGATCTGAGGATCGCGGGGCTCACACCGTTCTCGACCGTGGACTGGCCGGACATGCTGGTCGCCACGGTGTTCCTGCAGGGCTGCCCGTGGGACTGCTTCTACTGCCACAACCCGGCCCTGATCGACCCGCGCGCCGAGACGGTGCTGAGCTGGAGCGACGTCACCGATCTCCTCTGCGACCGCATGGGGCTGCTCGACGGCGTCGTCTTCAGCGGCGGCGAGCCCACGATGCAGAGAGGTCTCGTCCCGGCGATGCAGATCGCGCGGGCGCTCGGCTTCCAGGTCGGCCTGCACACGGGCGGCGCCTATCCGTCGCTGCTGGCGAAGGCACTCCCCTACGTGGACTGGGTGGGCCTCGACATCAAGGCGGCACGCGAGGACTACGCCGGCGTCACCGGCCGGGGTCCGAGCGGTGACCACGCGTGGCGGTCCCTGGAACTCGTGCTGGCCCACAACCTGCTGCGGGCCGGCACGAAGCACCCGCTGGCCTACGAGGTGCGCACCACCGTGCACCCGGCAGCCATCGACGACGACGGGCTCCAGGAGCTCGGATGCCGCCTCGCCGACGCGGGCGTGGAGTGCTGGGCCGTGCAGCGGTTCCGTGATGCGGGGACCCGGCATCCGCTCCCCCGCGTCACGGAGGCGGCCGCGGAGCTGCACCTCGATCGGCTGCCGGTCGAGCGCTTCGCGTCGTTCGAGCTCCGCTGAGGGCGACGACGTTTCGTCTCGTCGCTGCGCTCCTCGCTCAACGACCGGACGGGCGAAGCGGACGACGTTTCGTCTCGTCGCTGCGCTCCTCGCTCAACGACCGGAGGGGCGAACCGGGCGACGTTTCGTCTCGTCGCTGCGCTCAACGACCGGGGGCGAGCCGGCCGGTCGTTGAGCGGGCGCAGCGAGACGAAGCGCAGCTGGGTCAGCGCTGACGGCGCTCGCGCACCCGCATGTTCGTGACGATCGGCGTGCCCTCGAACCCGAACAGCTCGCGCAGCCGCCGCTGGATGAACCGGCGGTAGCCGGGGTCGAGGAACCCCGTCGTGAACAGCACGAAGGTGGGCGGGCGGGTCGAGGCCTGCGTCCCGAAGAGGATGCGGGGCTGCTTGCCGCCGCGGAGCGGATGCGGGTGCTCGGCGACGAGTTCGGCCAGGAAGGCGTTGAACTTGCCGGTGGGGATGCGCTGATCCCACGACTCGAGGGCGGTCTCGAGCGCCGGAACGAGCTTGTCGAGGTGCCGTCCGGTGCGGGCGGAGAGATTCACGCGGGGCGCCCAGGCGACGTGGGCGAGATCCTGCTCGATCTCGCGCTCGAGGTAGCGGCGACGGTCGATGTTCTCCATGTCGTCGTCGTTCAGGCGGTCCCACTTGTTGTAGGCGAGCACGAGCGCCCGGCCCGACTCCAGCACCAGGTCGATGATGCGGACGTCCTGCTCGCTGATCGGCTCGGACACGTCGAGGACGACGACCGCGACCTCGGCCTTCTCGAGCGCGGCGGAGGTCCGCAGCGACGCGTAGAAGTCGGCGCCCTGCTGCAGGTGCACGCGGCGGCGGATGCCCGCGGTGTCCACCAGCCGCCACAGCTTGCCGCCGAGTTCGACGATCTCGTCGACGGGGTCGCGGGTGGTGCCGGCGAGATCGTTGACGACCACGCGCTCCTCCCCCGCGGCCTTGTTCAGCAACGACGACTTGCCCACGTTGGGGCGCCCGAGGATCGCCACCCGACGCGGACCGCCGAGCTCGTTCTTGGCGACGGCCGAGACCTCCGGCAGCACCTTCATGATCTCGTCGAGCAGGTCGGCGACACCACGGCCGTGGATCGCCGAGACGGGGTGCGGCTCGCCGAGGCCGAGGTTCCACAGCGCCGCGGCCTCCGGCTCCTGCCGTGCATCGTCGATCTTGTTGGCGACGAGGAAGACGGGCTTGTCGGCCTTGCGCAGAAGGCGGACGACCTGCTCGTCGGTGGCGGTGGCACCGACCATGGCGTCGACGACGAACAGCACGACGTCGCACAGCTCGATCGCGACCTCGGCCTGCGCGGCCACGGAGCGGTCGATGCCGCGGGCGTCGGGCTCCCACCCGCCGGTGTCGACGAGGGTGAACCGGCGATCCATCCACTCGGCCTTGTACGTCACCCGGTCGCGGGTGACGCCGGGGGTGTCCTCGACGACGGCCTCGCGACGTCCGAGGATGCGGTTCACGAGAGCCGACTTGCCGACGTTGGGGCGCCCGACGATGGCGACGACGGGAAGGGCGGGCAGGACCTCGACGACCTCGCCGCCGGCGGTGAAGCCGGCCAGCAGGTCGGCGTCCTCCTCGTCGAGCTCGTAATCGGCCAGCGACGCGCGCAGCGCCGCCGCCCGCTGCTCGGCGAGCTCCTCGTCGAGGTTCGCGAGCTTCTCCTCGAGACGGTCGGGACCGCCCTCGTACTCGTCGTCCACTGCGGCCATCAGCGCGCTCCCGTTCCGTCGCCGACGACGGCCAGGACGGCGTCGACGGTCTGTGCGAAGTCCAACTCGGTCGAATCGACCACGGTCACGCCCGGTGCGGCGGTGAGGAAGTCGACGACCTTCGAATCGGCCGCGTCGCGCTGGTGCAGCGCGGCGGCGACGGCCGCGGCGTCCTGACTGGAGACCTCGGCGCTGCGCCGCGCGGCACGGACCTCGGGCGCGGCGGTGAGGAGGATCCGCACCGGTGCGTCGGGGAAGACGACCGTCGTGATGTCGCGGCCCTCGACGATGACCCCCGGGACGGCGGCATCCGCCACGAGTGTGCGGAAGAGCCCGTTGACCGACTCGCGGACGGCGGGCACCCGCGCGACTCCGCTCACGGCACCGGAGACCCGCGGGTCGCGGATCGCGTCGGTCACCGCGACGTCGCCGACGCGCACCCAGTAGTCGTCGGGGTCGAGCGAGATGGCGTAGTCGAAGTCGGCGACGGCGGCGAGCACCGCTTCGGCGTCCGAGGTGTCGCCACCGCGCTCGAGGACGTGCCAGGCCAGGGCCCGGTAGGCGGCGCCGGTGTCGAGGTAGCCGTAGCCCAGCCGGCGGGCGACCTGCTTGGACACGCTGGACTTGCCGCTGCCGGCGGGTCCGTCGATCGCGACGGCGCGCACCTCGGCGGAGGCGGTGGTCTGTGGGTCAGTCATTCGAGAGGCTCGCAATCTTCCAGCCGCGCGCTTCCAGGCCGTCGACCGCGTGCCGCAGCACGGCGGGATCGACGCTGATGTCGGCGAGGCCGAACTGAGCGCCGGGAGAGTGCTCCAGACGCAGGTCCTCGACGTTCACGTCGAGTTCGCCCAGCTCGCCGAAGAGGCGGCCGAGCTGGCCGGGGGTGTCGTCGACCATCACGACAAGCTGCTCGAAGCGACGGTTCTGTCCGTGCTTGCCGGGCAGCCGCTCGACGCCGTCGTTCCCGCGACGGATCGTCTCGGCCACGGCGCGACGGGCGCCGGGAGACTCCGGGGCGCGGAGGGCGTCGGCGACGGCGGCGAGATCGCCTGCCAGCGCGTCGAGCACGTCGACGACCGGTGCCGCGTTGGCACCGAGGATCTGGACCCACAGCTCGGGGCCGGACGCCGCGATGCGCGTGGTGTCGCGCACGCCCTGACCGGCCAGACGCAGAGAGCCGTCCGGCGCATCGACGAAGCGCCCCGCGAGGAGCGAGGCCACCAGCTGCGGCACGTGCGAGACGAGGGCGACGGCCCGGTCGTGCTCGTCGGGGGTCATCTCGATCGGGGTGGCGCCGAGGTCGAGCGCGAGGCCCTCCACCAGCGCGAGGTCGGCCGCCGGCGTCTCGCCGTCGCGGCACACGACCCAGGGGCGGCCGACGAAGATGTCCGCGCGGGCCGAGATCGCACCCCCGCGCTCGCGACCGGCCATCGGATGCGAGCCGATGTAGTGGGTGAGGTCGATGCCGCGCTCCCTGAGCGCGCGCAGCGGCTCCAGCTTCACGCTGGCGACGTCGGTGACGACGACGCCCGGGAAGGACGTGAGCTCGCGCTCGATGACGTGGGCGGTCACGTCCGGCGGAACGGCGACGACGATCAGAGACGGCCGGTCGTCGTCCCGCGCGGGGCGGCCGGCCCCGTAGTCCACCGCCAGACGCAGCTGAGCGGGCGACGCGTCCGCCAGTGCCACGTCGACGCCCAGGGCGCTCAGCGCGTGGCCGATGCTCGAACCGAGCAGACCCGCGCCGACGATGCGGACCGTCCCCGACGTGCGCGCCGCGCGGGCGCGCGCATCCGCAGAGGTCGAGTCGGTCACCGCTACTCCGGTCTCATGTCGCGTCGGGGTGGGGCGGCGGGGCCGCCTGGCGCGCGAGAGTCAGCAGCGCGCCGCGTTCCATCGTAGTCAACTCCCGTGCGCGGCCCGCTGGGAGCGTGCCCAGGTGCAGCGGCCCGAACTGACGGCGGACGAGCTCGCGCACCGGGTGGCCGACCGCGGCCATCATGCGCCGGACGATGCGATTGCGTCCCGAGTGGAGCGTGAGCTCCACCAGGCTCGTGTCCCCGCTGGCATCCAGCAGTCGCGCCTTGTCGGCGGCGATCGGCCCGTCCTCCAGGTCGATCCCCCGCGTCAGCCGAGCGATGGTCTGCGCCGTGACACGGCCCTCGACCTTCGCGATGTAGACCTTCGTCACCCCGAACGAGGGGTGCGCGAGGACGTGTGCGAGGTCGCCGTCGTTGGTGAGGACGAGCAGTCCGCTCGTCTCGGCGTCGAGCCGGCCGACGTTGTAGAGCCGTTCCGGCCAGTCCGCGGTGAAGCGGCGCAGATCCGGGCGCCCCTGCTCGTCCTTCATCGACGACACGACGCCGGTGGGCTTGTTCAGCACGACGTAGCGCTTGGTGGCGTCCAGCTGGATGGCGGTGCCGTCGACGTCGATGAGGTCGGACGACGGATCGATGCGTGTGCCGAGCTCGGTGACGACGACACCGTTGACGCGCACGCGCCCTTCCACGATGTACTGCTCGCTGACCCGGCGCGACGCGACGCCGGCGTTGGCGAGCACCTTCTGCAGGCGGACGCCGTCCTCGCGCCCCTCGGACGTCGGATCGATGTCGCTCATCGGAGCACCTCGCTCTCGAAGCCCTCGGCGCCGTCGTCGAGCAGTGGCGAGATGTGCGGCAGCTCGTCGAGGGAGTTGATGCCGAGGTTCACCAGCAGCGCATCGGTGGTGCCGTAGTTGATCGCTCCGGTCTCGGGATCGGTGTACAGCTCGGTGATGAGGCCGCGGGCGACGAGGGTGCGGACGACCGAGTCGACGTTGACCGCGCGGATCGAGGCCACCTGGCTGCGGGTGACGGGCTGCTTGTACGCGATCACCGCGAGGGTCTCAAGGGCCGCCTGCGACAGGCGCGACGGAGCCTGCGCGTTGACGAACTCGCTCACCAGATCGTCGTGCTCCTCGCGGACGTAGAGACGCCAGCCGCCGCCGACCTCGCGCAGCTCGAATCCCCGGCGGGGCCCGCCGCTCTCGCCGTCGTAGTCGGCGACGAGCGCCTCGACGGCCTGACGGACGACCGGGACGGGCGAGCCGACGGCCGCGGCGAGTGCCACGAGGCTGTGCGGCTCGTCGACGACCAAGAGGATCGCCTCCAGGCGCCGGGCGACGTCGGCGGGGTCCTGCGACCGCGCCGGCACGTCCACCTCGCTCTGCGCGTCCGCCTCGCCCCCCGAGCTCGTCGAGGCGTCGGTCACGTCATCGGTCATAGTCTGCTCCCAGGGTGGCGAGGTTCTCTTCGGACCACCGTTCGGCGGTCCAGCGCAGGGTGAGCTCGCCCAGTGGCTCGAGCTGCTCGAAGGTGAGCGCCGCGTGCCGGTAGAGCTCCAGCACCGCCAGGAACCGGGCGACGACCACTCCGGTCTGGTCCACCCCGGCGATCAGCTCGCGGAAGTTCAGCTGTCCGGCGCTGCGCAGCAGCGTCACGACGACGGCGGCCTGCTCGCGGATCGAGATGAGCGGCGCGTGCAGATGGTCCAGGCCGACGTGCGGGATCTCCTTCGGCGCGAAGGCGAGCATCGCGAGCGCTGCGAAGTCCTCCTTCGACAGCGTCCACACGAGCTCCGGGACGGCACGCCGGTACCTCTCGTCGAGCCGCACCGCCCGCACGTGGCGACGATCCTCGCGCTGCATGCACCGCGCGAACCACGCGGAGACCTCCTTGAACGCGCGGTACTGCAGCAGCCGGGCAAACAGCAGGTCACGGGCTTCGAGCAGGGCCACGGACTCGGCGTCGACGAGCTCGCCCTGCGGCAGCAGGCCGGCGACCTTCATGTCGAGGAGGGTCGCGGCGACGACGAGGAACTCGGAGGCCTGCTCGAGCTCCTCCTCGGCCTCGAGGCCCTTGAGGTAGGAAATGAACTCGTCGGTGACCTTGCTCAGCGAGACCTCGGTGATGTCGAGCTCGTGCTGGGAGATCAGCGAGAGCAGGAGGTCGAACGGCCCGTCGAAGTTCGACAGCGAGAGGTGGAACCCTTCGACAGGCTCAGGGACCGCCGCGTCGGCGGGCTCAGCGGACGAGACGGGTTCGGCGACCTCGTCAGGCGACGGCGCCACGGGCGACCAGCTCCCGCGCCAGTCGCAGGTAGGCCTGGGCGGCCGGGTGCTCGGGCGCGAACTTGGTGATCGGCACGCCGGAGACCGACGCGTCGGGGAACTTCACGGTGCGACCGATGACCGTCTCGAGCACGTCGTCGCCGAAGGCCTCCACGACCCGCTCGAGCACCTCGCGCGAGTGCAGCGTGCGCGGGTCGTACATCGTCGCCAGCACGCCGTCGAGGGTGATCGACGGGTTCAGCCGGTCGCGCACCTTGTCGATCGTCTCGATCAGCAGGGCCACGCCGCGCAGTGCGAAGAACTCGCACTCCAGCGGGATCAGCACCCCGTGGCTGGCGGTGAGCGCGTTGACGGTCAGCAGGCCCAGCGACGGCTGGCAGTCGATGAGGATGACGTCGTACTCGCCGGCGACCTTCCGGAGCACCCGCGCGAGGATCGTCTCGCGGGCGACCTCGTTGACAAGGTGCACCTCGGCCGCGGACAGATCGATATTGGCGGGGATGACGTCGAGGCCGTCGACCGACGTCGACACGATGACCTCGTGGGGGTCGCGCTTGGTGTCCAGCAGCAGATCGTAGATCGTCGGCACGTCGTGGGTCTGCAGGCCGAGCCCGGCCGACAGCGCTCCCTGCGGGTCGAAGTCCACGGCCAGCACCCGGCGACCGTACTGCGCGAGCGAGGCGGCCAGGTTGATGGTGGTCGTCGTCTTGCCGACGCCGCCCTTCTGGTTGCACAGAGCGATGATCCGCGCCGGGCCGTGCCCGTCGAGATGGGGCGGGGTGGGGAACCCGTGATAGGGGCGGCCGGTCGGACCCATCGGGGTCTCGTCCGTGGACGTCTTCTTCGTCCCCCGCGCCTTGTCCGCCACCGACACTCCTGCTCTCTGATGCGTGCGTTCGATTCTCGCACAGCCGCGGCGGCGTCAGTCGATGCCTCGCAGGGTGTCGGCGTCGACCAGTCCGGACCGCAGGCGCCCGCCGGCGATGAGGGACGGGATCGCGAGGGTGCGGATCTCCTCCTCCACGACCGCGCGCGTCTCGGCCAGGGTCCGCGCGGTCTCGGACGACCCGGCGAGCGCGGCGATCTCCGCCACCTGCCCGGGCCCGTAGCCCGCCTCGCCGAGCCAGGCGTGCAGCTGCGCGCGCGCCTCGGTGGCCGAGGCGGTGTTGAGCCAGATCTGCCAGTCGAGACCGTCCGCGTTCTGCTGTGTGAAGAGCGTCTCGAGGATCGCCCAGTCCGCGCCGGACGCCGGCCCGCCGGCGGCGTCGTCGTAGGCGCGGATCGCCGTCAGATACGACGCCACGAGCGGGGAGTTCGCGAAGCGCGGCCCATCGTCGGTGACGATCGGGTACACGAGGTAGGTGACGTTGTGGGTGCGATCGAAGCCCCCTTCGCGCATGTTGCGGAACAGCTGCGCGCAGAAGCGGCAGCCGGGGTCGATGATCTCGAGCGCCGTCGGCAGGCCGCTCGTGTAGCCGCCCAGGTAGGTGGCGTCCGCGGCGGCGTAGTCCGCGGCGTCCCAGTCCCGCAGCCGGCTGGGGACGGCCGCGAACGTCTCGCCGAGCGAGGCGAACTCGTTGCCGAAGGCGCCGACCACGTCGCCTTGACCGATCGACTCCCAGAAGCCGATGGGCCCCGCATCGATCGAGCACATCTCCGCCGCCAGCGAGCAGGACTGCGCGTCCTGCTTGTCGCAGGTGCCGTAGACGAACAGGTTGAGGCCGCTGCGGCCGAGGATGAACAGGCTCACCACGAGCGAGAGGACCATCAGCCACGCCGTCACCTCGATCGCGATGCTCGCCGGCGTGACGAGCCGCGGTGCGCGCACGGCCAGGGGCGCCAGCAGCGAGCTCTTCACGTCGTCGCGGAACGTCGTGTCGCACGCCCGGAAGGTGACCTTCCGCCATGCGCAGCCCCACGCTCTGCCCAGCAGCCTGCGGTATCTCGCCGACACCGCCGACAGCACGAGCACCACGACGAACGCGACGACGCACAGCATCTCAGAGTCCCCGCATCATCCGCGACGTGACGTCGAGGGCGCGGTCCACGTCTTCCGCCGTGCTGTGGGCGCCCAGGCTGACGCGCACGAGCGGCTCCATCCCGAGGCGGTCGGCCAGCCAGTGATGCGCGCAGAAGTGCCCGCTGCGGACCATGATCCCCGCCTGCGACAGGAAGACGGCCAGGCGGTGGGCGCCGACCCGCGCGGGGACGAAGGAGATCACGGGAGCGGCGGCGGTGTTGAACAGGGTCAGGTGCGGCATCCGGGCGAGCCCGTCGAACAGCCGCTGCGCCAGGCGGGCCTCGGACTCCTCGATCGCCGCGAGCCGCGGTGCCAGCCATTCCAGCGCGGCCCCGAACGCGATGACCTCGCCCCACGCCTGCAGCCCCGGCTCGAGTCGCGTGTGGGGCTCGCTCAGCAGGGTGAAGTCGTCCCGCGTGACCGCGGAGACCTGGCCGCCCCCGAGGAAGGAGGCGTCGAGCGACATCAGCAGGTCGGTCGTGGCCGCCACCACCCCCAGGGACGGTCCGTACATCTTGTGCGCCGAGAGGCAGACCGCGTCGGCGGTGACGCCCCGTAGCCGGCTGAGCGCGTGGGGCGCCGCCTGAGCGGCGTCGACGATGACGATGCCTCCCCGCCGCTGGACCTCCGCCACGAGGTCGGCCAGGTCCGCGGTGACGGTGCCCGTGACGTTGTCCATGGCCGACAGGACGACCACCGCGTCCGTGAGATCGTGCCCGGTGAGATCCACGGCGCCGTCGGCCCCGCGGTCGACGACCGTCCGCGGGATCCCGAGCCGCCGTGCCGCGGTCATGGTGGACACGAAGACCGCATTGTGCTCGGTGTGGGTCGTGACGATGCGGCCGTAGCGGCCGGCCGGCAGCTGCTGGAGCAGGAGGTTCAGGCCGTAGGTGGTGTTGAGGGTGAACGCGCACGCATACCGGCGGGCCGGCAGCCCGAGCACGGAGAGCACCCGATCGCGGGTCGCCGAGACGCCGGCCTCCACCCGTCGCCCCCACGCGTACCTCACCCGGTCACCGCATGCCCCGTACTCGGTGTAGTAGGTGGTCAGGGCATCGATCACCGGACGCGGCCGGAGGGTCTGGCAGGCGCTGTCGAGGTAGACGTCGTCGGCCGAGAGGTAGTCGAATCCGTCCCGCGCGCTCGACGCCGCCGGGCGAGGGCGGCGTCCGAAGAGCGAACGGGGGGATGCGGTCGCGGCCATGGGCTCATTGTCCGCTCGCATCGCGGCGCCGTCGGGGCCGGTCCGCCGGGAAAAACGCGGCTACAGGCTGCCGATCACGTCGAGCCGCAGCTGAGCCGCCACGGCGATGACGAGGTAGTCGAGGAGGACGATCAGCGGCAGCCAGGACAGGATGACCGCGCCCGCCCGCGCGGGGGCTCTCCCCCACACGCCGTCGCGGAGCGTCCAGCCGAGCACCGACCAGAAGAGCGGGATCGTCACGAGCCACACCACCATGCACCACGGGCACAGCGACCCGTACTCGAACACGCTGCGCGCGGCGAGCACATGGACGAAGACGAACGCCGCGCCCACGAACGCCGCGAACGTGCGCCAGTACCAGGCCGACAGCCCGCCCGGGGCGGCGAGCGCGCTGACCCCGGCGTAGACGGGACCGACGAACAGCACGATCCCGATGATCGAGTTGCTGAACCCGAGCAGATTGCCGCCGGGCGTGAGCAGATTCGGCCCGCAGGTGACGATGGGGCTGATGTCGCAGGAGATGATCGCGTCGGCTCCCGTGAGCTGCCCGACGTACTCCTTGTAGAGGAGGAACGACACCACCCAGCCGAGCACCGCGGCGACGATCCAGAACACGGCGAGCCCCCGCCCGGGCCGGAAGCGAGCGGCCGGCGTCGCGGCGTGGTCGGTGGTCATGGTCCCAGTGTCCGCCACGGCGGCGCGGCCGGAAGCCGGAAAGGCCGTGAGAAACCCCGTCCCCTCGCGGCTGGACGACCCGCGGGATCAGCGCGCGCGAGGGTGCGAGGTGACGTATACGTCGCGGAGCGCGTCGACGGTGACGTGCGTGTAGATCTGCGTGGTCGCGACCGACGCGTGGCCGAGCAGCTCCTGGACCACCCGCACGTCCGCGCCGCCCTGGAGAAGGTGCGTGGCGAACGAGTGCCGCAGCGTATGCGGCGACACGTGTGCGCGCAGCGCGGCGCGCTCTGCCGCCTGCTGGATGATCAGCCACGCGCTCTGCCGCGACAGCGGCGCTCCGCGCACTCCCAGGAAGAGTCGCGGCGTCGCCTTTCCGCGCCGTGCGAGCTCGGGACGCACCCGCGCCAGGTAGGCGTCGACCGCGGCGCGCGCGTACGAGCCGACCGGCACGATGCGCTCCTTCGCGCCCTTCCCGCGCACGCGCAGCACGTCGCCGTGCGCCAGATCGTCCACGTCGAGCTGGACGATCTCCGACACGCGGGCTCCGGTCGCGTACAGCAGCTCGAGGAGCGCCCGGTCGCGCAGCCGGATCAGGCCGCCCTCGCCGGTCTCGCCCGCCGCATCCCCGGGGGGCGGGCCGGCGCCGTCGAGCAGGGTCTCGACCTGGTCGATGGTGAGCGCTTTCGGGAGTCGCTGCGGTGTCTTCGGCGGGCGCAGCCGGCTGGTCGGATCGTCGCCCGTCAGCCCCTCCTGCGCGAGGAAGCGATGCAGCCCCCGCACCGACGACTGCAGCCGGGCGAGCGAGGTGGCGGCGGGCGGGGGCTCGGCCGAGGCGCGCTCGGCGACGAACGCCGCCACCAGCTCGGCGGTGACGGCGCCGACATCCTCGACGCCCCGGTCCTGCAGCCATCCCGCGTAGCCGGAGAGGTCGCGGCGATAGGCGGCGACGGTGTGCTCGGAGAGGCCGCGCTCGATCGCGACGTGACGCAGGTACGTCTCGACCGCGCGTGCGAGCCTCATCTCATCCCTGCGATGACCGTCGCGCCCGCTCGGCGGCGGCGAGCACGCCGGCGGCGAGGATGCCGTTGCGCATGCGTCCGGCCAGCACCGCGTCGACCGCCTCGGACAGCGGCATCCACTCCAGCCGGATGTCCGCCTCTTCCTGCTCGCGTGCGTGCGGATGCGGGGCGGGCGAGAGCCCGCGGGCGAGGAAGATGTGCACCGTCTCGTCGTTGCCGCCGGGCGTGGTGAAGATGCTGAGGAGCGGCTCGACCGACTCGGCGACGAGGTCGACCTCTTCCGCGAGCTCCCGCCGCGCGGTGTCGATCGGCGGCTCGCCCGCGACATCGAGCAGCCCCGCCGGGATCTCCCAGTCGCGATGCCGGATGGGGTGGCGGTATTGCTGGATGAGGGCGACCCGCTCGTCGTCGTCGAGCGCGACGACCGCCACGGCGCCGGGGTGGGCGACGTACTGCCGCACGATCTCCCCGTCGCCGTAGCGCACGGTGTCGCTGCGCACGTCCCACACGCGACCCTCGTAGACGAGGTCGCTGTCGATCACCTCCGCGTCGACGGGCTCGTCGCGCAGCTCAGTCATTGTCGACGTCGAACAGCTCGCTCGCGCTGTGACGCTCCAGCGCCGCCGCGATGAGGCCGCGGAACAGCGGGTTGGCCTCGGTGGGCCGCGAGCGCAGCTCGGGGTGGGCCTGTGTGGCGATGTAGTACGGGTGCACGTCGCGCGGGAGCTCGACGTACTCGACGAGGTTGCGGTCGGGCGAGAGCCCCGAGAACGAGAAGCCGGCCGCGGCGATCTGGTCGCGGTACTTGTTGTTGACCTCGTAGCGGTGACGGTGACGCTCCGACGCCCGCGTCGATCCGTAGACCTCGGCGGCGAGCGACCCCTCGGCGAGCTCCGCCTCGTAGAGCCCCAGGCGCATCGTGCCGCCCAGGTCGCCGCCGGCGAGGATGTCCACCTGCTCGGCCATCGTCGCGATGACCGGGTGCTCGGTGTCCGGATCGAACTCGCTGGACGACGCCCCCTCCAAACCGACGACGTTTCGCGCGTACTCGATCACCATGCACTGCAGGCCCAGGCAGATCCCGAGCGTCGGGATCCCCTGCTCGCGCGCGAACTTCAGCGCGCCGAGCTTGCCCTCGATGCCGCGGATGCCGAACCCGCCGGGGACGACGATGCCGTCCAGCGGCGCGAGCGCCTTCTCGGCGCCCTCGGGCGTCTCGCAGAGGTCGGACGGGATCCAGGTGACCTTCACCTTGGTCTCCTGCGCGAAGCCGCCGGCCTTCAGGGCCTCGGTGACCGACAGGTACGCGTCGGGCAGGTCGATGTACTTGCCGACGAGGCCGATCGTGACCTCGTGCTTGGGGTTGTGGACCGCCTGGAGCACCTTCCCCCAGCGCGTCCAGTCGACCTCCGCCGCCTTGCCCAGGCCGAGCTTGTCGACGATGTAGGCGTCGAGGCCCTGCTCGTTGAGCATGGAGGGGATGTCGTAGATGCTCGGCACGTCGACCGCGTTCACGACCGCGTCCTCATCCACGTCGCACATGAGCGCGATCTTGCGCTTGTTGGACTCGGTGACCGGCCGGTCGCTGCGCAGGACCAGCGCGTCGGGCTGGATGCCGATGGAGCGCAGCGCCGCGACGGAGTGCTGCGTCGGCTTGGTCTTCTGCTCACCCGAGGCGCCCATGAACGGCACCAGCGAGACGTGGACGAAGAAGACGTTCTTGCGCCCGAGCTCGTGCCGGATCTGCCGGGCCGATTCGATGAACGGCTGCGACTCGATGTCGCCGACCGTGCCGCCGATCTCGGTGATGATCACATCGGGCCGCGGCGACTCGTCGGCCTGCAGGCGCATGCGGCGCTTGATCTCGTCCGTGATGTGCGGGATCACCTGCACCGTGTCGCCGAGGTACTCGCCGCGGCGCTCGCGCGCGATCACCTGCGAGTAGATCTGGCCCGTCGTGACGTTGGCGGCCTGGCTCAGCTCGATGTCGAGGAAGCGCTCGTAGTGGCCGATGTCGAGGTCGGTCTCGGCGCCGTCGTCGGTGACGAAGACCTCACCGTGCTGGAACGGGTTCATCGTCCCCGGGTCGACGTTGAGGTAGGGGTCGAGCTTCTGCATCACCACGCGCAGGCCGCGCGCAGTGAGCAGGTTGCCCAGACTGGCGGCCGTCAAGCCCTTGCCCAACGAGGAAACGACACCGCCCGTCACGAAGATGTGCCTGGTGGTGTCGTTCGAAATGATGCCCGCGTCTGAAGTGTCCGTCACGGGCTTTCATCCTATCAGCCCGTGGCCGCCGAGGCTCAGCAGCTCACGTGCGTGTTCGAGGGCGGTCTCCGAATCGGCCAGTCCCGACAGCAGGCGCGCCATCTCCGCTTCGCGCTCCGCGCCGTCCAGCCGGCGGACGCTGGAGGCGGTGACCGACCCGTCTCCGGACTTCACGACGCTGAGGTGATTGCCCGCGAACGCGGCCACCTGCGCCAGATGGGTGACCGCGATGACCTGGCTCGACTGCGCCAGCTGCGCCAGGCGGCGCCCCACCTCGATCGCCGCGGCGCCGCCGATGCCCGCGTCCACCTCGTCGAACACGAAGGTGGGCACCGGATCGGTGCGGGAGATCACCACCTCGATGGCGAGCATCACCCGGCTGAGCTCACCGCCCGAGGCCCCGCGGGCCACCGGACGCGGCTCGGCGCCGGGATGCGGGGCGAGCAGGATGGTCACCTCGTCCCGACCGGCCGCGCTGTGCGCACCGGCCGCGACCGCCACGGTCAGGCGGGCATCGGGAAGAGCCAGGTGACGGAGCTCCTCGGTGACCGCCGCGGCCAGCCTCTCCGCGGCTTCCGTCCGCGCACGGGTGAGGACCTCGGCGGCGGCGTCGAGCTGCGCAGCTGCGGCCTCCTGCTCCGAGGCGAGTCGCTCGATGCGATCCCCGTCGTCTTCCAGTTCGAGCAGTCGGGCCGATCCGCGGTCCTGCAGGGTCAGCGCCGCCTCGAGCGACCCGTGCCGGCGGACGAGCACCTGAAGAGCGGCCCGTCGCTCCTCGACGGCGGCGAGCTCGTGCGGTCCGGTCTCGTCGAGGTCGGCGAGATACGCGCTCAGCTCCCCCGCCAGGTCGGCGGCGCGGTAGCCGAGCTCGCCGACCTGCTCGGCGATCGCCCCGAGCCGCTCGTCGCTGTGCGCGGAGCGCTCCAGGCTCCGCCGTGCTTCCGCGAGGAGCGCGATGACATCGGGGCGGTCGTCCTCGCCCGACAGTGCGTCGTGGGCCGTCGCGGCGGCCAGGCGCAGCTCCTCGGCGTTGGCCAGCCGCTCCGCGCGCTGGGCGAGCTCGGCGTCCTCGCCCGGCTGCGGGTCGAGCTGCTCGATCTCGGCGAGAGCGTCGCGCAGCTCGTCGGCCTCGCGTGCCCGCTCGTCGCGGTGGGCGGTCAGCTCCGCCAGCTCGTCCGACAGCGAGCGCGCCCGCTCCCATGCGTCGCGGTAGGCCGCGAGCGCGTCGGCGACGGGAGCGCCGGCGAACCGGTCGAGGGCGTCGCGCTGGGCGGCGCCCGAACGCAGGCGCAGCTGATCGGACTGGCCGTGCACGACCACGAGCTGATCGGCGAGGTCGGCGAGGACCCCGGCGGGCGCCGTGCGGCCTCCCACCGTCGCTCGCCCCCGGCCCTCGCTGGAGATCGTGCGCCCGAGGTAGAGCTCGGCGTCGCCGGAGCCCACGGGCTCCACGTCGCCGCCCGCCTCGCGCACGCGATCGGCGACCGGCCCGTCGGCCGGGACGATCCAGACGCCTTCGACCGACGCCTGCGCGGCGCCGGAGCGCACGGCCCCGGAATCGGCGCGCTGCCCGAGGAGCAGTCCCAGTCCGGTCACGACCATCGTCTTGCCGGCGCCGGTCTCGCCGGTGATCGCCGTGAAGCCCGGTCCGATCGGAAGAGTGGCCTGCGCGATCACGCCGAGATCGCGCAGCGTCATCTGCTCGATCACTCGGCCTCCATCACCGTGCCGGCCGGGCCGCGCCACCCCGCCACGGGGAGGCGGAACTTCCGCACCAGCCGATCGGTGAACGACGCGGGGTGCAGCCGCGCGAGGCGGACGGGCCGGCTCGAGCGTCGCACGACCACGCGCGCTCCGGGCGGCAGGTCGTGCGAGCGGCGGCCGTCGCACCACAGGATGCCGGTGCCGTAGGTGCGCGCCAGCACCTCGATGGCCACGGAAGCCTCCGGGCCCACGACCAGCGGCCGGGCGAAGAGCGCGTGCGCCGACAGCGGCACGACGGCGATCGCCTCGACGGAGGGCCAGATGACCGGACCGCCGGCAGAGAAGTTGTACGCCGTCGACCCCGTGGGGGTGGCGACGACCATGCCGTCGCAGCCGAAGGTCGACAGCGGGCGGCCGTCGATCTCGATGACGACCTCCATCATGCGTTCGCGCGACGCCTTCTCGACGGTGGCCTCGTTGAGCGCCCACGTCTCGTAGATGACGGAGCCGTCGACGTCCTTCACGCGCACCGAGAGCGCCATGCGCTCCTCGACGTCGTAGTCGCGCGCGATCACCCGGCGCATCGCGTCGTCGATGTCGTCGGCCTCGATCTCCGCCAGGAAGCCGACATGGCCCATGTTGATGCCGAGCACGGGGGCGGTGCTCTCGCGGACGATCTCCGCCGCGCGCAGGATCGTCCCGTCGCCGCCGAGAACGATGGCGAGCTCGATCTGATCGATCTGCACGTCGCGGCCGAGCACGCCGAACCCGCCGGTGGCCGACAGGGCATCGATCAGCGCGTCGTCGTCGCCGGGCAGCACCGGGTGCGCCCCCGCGGCGGTCAGCGCCGTGACGACGCGCGCGGCCGCGGCGACGGTGTCGGCACGGTGTGCGTGCGCGACCACCAGGATCTCGCGTGTGGTCATCAGATTCCCGCCAGTCGGTTCACGGTGCTCAACCATTCTGTCGGATTGCCGGCGTCGGGGTCCGAGCCGCGCACGCGCAGGTGGGCGAGGAACTCCGCATTCCCGTGCGTTCCGATGATCGGCGAGGCGATGACGCCCTCGGTGCCGAGGCCGGCGTCCCATGCCTGCCACAGCACCCCGGCGACCGCGTCGGCACGCTTGCCCGGGTCGGTCACGACGCCCTCGCGCACGCCGGTGCGACCCACCTCGAACTGAGGCTTCACGAGGACCACGATGTCGGCGGAGGGATCGACCACCTCAGCGACGGCCGGGAGGACGTGACCGAGCGAGATGAACGAGAGGTCGGCGGTGACGACCTCGGGACGCGCCGACACGCCGCTGGCCTCCGCCAGGGCGTCGGCCGTCATGTGCCGCACGTTGAACCCCTCGACGCCGATCACACCGGGATCATCGGCGATCTGACGCGACAGCTGCCCGTGGCCCACGTCGACGGCGAGCACGGGCTGTGCGCCGCGCTCGCGCAGCACCTGCGTGAATCCGCCGGTGGACGCGCCCATGTCGAGGGCGATCCGGCCATCCACCACCACGCCGAACGCATCGAGGGCGGCGATGAGCTTGTGAGCGGCGCGACTGACGTAGTGGTCTGTCGGCGCGACCTCGATGCGCGCCTCGTCGTCGACCTTCGTCGCCGCCTTCACGACGCCGACACCGTCGACGGTCACCAGCCCCGCGTCGATCAGCTGGGCGGCGTGGGTCCGCGACCGGGCGAGACCGCGCTGGGCGAGAGCCGCGTCGAGGCGGCTCGTCATGCGTGGCTGTCGCGGGGACCGGACTCGAGCCGCCGTGCGAGTTCGTCGTGCAGGGCGGCGTACGCGGCGGCGCGCTCGGCGAGCGGCTGCTCCTCGATCACCTCGAGGGTCGAGAGGAGATCCTCGCGGCGCTCGTCGCGGTCAGCGGCATCCATCGACATGCCTCCACCCTACGCGGGTGACGGTCAGGGCCGGTGGAACGGATCGGCGTAGAGGCGTTCGGGAACGCGGAACCCGTAGATCGCACGCCCCGTCGCCCAGATGGCCGCGGCGCCGGCACGCACCAGGTCGATGGGCCGGTCCCCCTCGGCGATGATCCGCACGTCCGGTCCGTCGATACGCACCGAGGCGGATCCGACGGTGGTGACGTCGCCCTTCACGATCGTCTCGGGGTACGGCTCGTGGAGCTCGCGCAGGTCGGACAGGATGAAATCGGGACGCGAATGGGTCGGCGCGGCCAGCACGTGCTTGGGCCTGTCGATGCCGGTCAGCACGAGAGCCGATGCCATGCCCGCCGCCTGCGCGCCGGCGATGTCGGTGTCGAGGCGGTCGCCGATGAACAGCGGCCGCTGCGCGCCGAAGCGGGCGACGGCCTCGTCGAAGATCGGGCGCTCGGGCTTGCCCGCGACCGTCGCGAGCCGTCCGACGGCGGTGTGCACCGCCGACACGAGCGTGCCGTTGCCCGGCGCGATGCCCCGCGCCTGTGGGATGGTCCAGTCCGTGTTGGTCGCGATCCACGGGATCCCGCCCTCGTCCTCCGGGAGCGCCAGCGCATAGGCCGCTTCCGCCAGTTGCGCCCATCCCACCTCGGGCGCGAACCCTTGGACGACCGCGGCGGGAGAGTCTTCCGCGCTGCGCGTGACGCGGTACCCGGCCTTCTCGAGCTCGTGCACGAGCCCGTCTCCCCCGACCACGAGCACGACGGCGCCCGCGGGCACCCGGTCGCGCAGCAGTCGCATCGCGGCCTGCGGGCTGGTGACCACATCGCGCGCCTTCGTGTGCAGACCGAGCTCGCGCAGGTGCGCGGCGACGGTCTCGTCACGTCGGGATGCGTTGTTGGTGATGTATCCGAGCGGTCGGTCCTGCGCCGCGCGATTCAGGCTGTCGATCGCGTGGGGAAGTGCGCCGGGACCGGCGTAGACGACGCCGTCGAGATCGGCGAGCAGCAGGTCGACGCCGTCGAGCGGCGTCGGACGCGAGCGGGAGAACAGCGCCATCAGTCGCGGTCGACCTCCGGCTGGGCAGCGGGCTGCTCCTCAGCGGCGGCCGGCTGCTCGTCGTCGGTCTCGTCGGCCTCGGGACCGGGATCGTCGACATCCGCCGGCACCGGTCCCTCGTCCGCACGGGCCGCCTCGTCCTGGAGGTCCTCGTCGATGTCGAGTTCTTCGATCTCGTCGATCTCGATCTCCTCGAGGTCGGCATCGACGGCGCGGAGCGCCTCGGCCGCGATGTCGGCGCGGCGCTGCCAGCGCTCCGCCTCGTCGAGCCGCCCCAGCTCCTCGAGCACGGTCGCGCGCGCGGCGAACAGTGCCGGGCTCCACGAGAACGCCCGGTCCGGGTCGAGTTCCGGAATGTCGAGCTCCTGCAGCGCCCGCTCGGTCTGACCGAGGTCGAGTCGTGCCCCCGACATGGCGATCGCCAGTTCGACGCGGACGTCGACGGGGAGCGAGGCGCGGTCGACCGTGCGACCCACCTCGAGGGCACGGTCGGCGCGTCCCACGCCGCGCTCGCTGTCCACCATCAGTGCGATCTGGTCGTCGCGACCGGAGATCCGACGGTAGGTGCGCAGCTCACGCAGTGCGAGGGCGAAGTCCCCCGTCGCATATGCCGTGATCGCGACGGTTTCGCGCACCACCGCGATGCGGCCTGCGCGGCGCGATGCTGCCAGCGCATGCTCGTGGGCGAGCGTGGGATCGTCGTCGATGAGGCGCGCGGCCATCGCGAGGTGGCGCGCGACCTCTTCGGCGTTCTCCTTGCTCAGTGTCTTCAGCTCGTTGCGCGCCTGACCGTTGAGGTCCCGCCCGGTGACGTCGTCGGGGATCTCGGGCCCTCGCTCGCGCCGGCGGTCGTCGTCCTGCGGCGGGCGGGACGGGCGGCGATCGTCGCGCTTGGCGTAAGGACGGTCACCATCGCGACGCTCATAGGGACGCTTGTCACCATCGCGCTTCGCGTACGGCTTGTCACCGTCGCGCCGCTCGAAGGGACGCTTGTCACCATCGCGACGCTCGTAGGGGCGCTTGTCACCATCGCGCCGCTCATAGGGACGCTTGTCACCATCGCGCTTCGCGTAAGGCTTGTCACCGTCGCGCTTCGCGTACGGACGCTTCTCACCATCGCGCTTCGCGTGCGGCTTGTCGCCGTCGCGCTTCGCGTACGGACGCTTCTCACCATCGCGCTTCGCGTACGGCTTGTCGTCGCGCTCCGCATACGGCTTGTCACCGTCGCGCTTAGCGTACGGACGCTTGTCACCATCGCGCTCCGCATACGGCTTGTCACCGTCGCGCTTAGCGTACGGACGCTTGTCACCATCGCGCTTCGCATATGGCTTGTCGCCGTCGCGGCTCGGCCGGGGCCGACGGGAACCCGAGGCAGGGGCGTACCGAGGCTTGTCGCCTCGGTGGGGTCGCTCTTCTTCTGCCATCGCAGCATTCCTTTCCTGCGCGTTAACGAGAAATGGCCACCCAAATCTGGGTGGCCATTTCACGAAAGAAGTCCGGCGGTGTCCTACTCTCCCACAGGGTCCCCCCTGCAGTACCATCGGCGCTGTGAGGCTTAGCTTCCGGGTTCGGAATGTAACCGGGCGTTTCCCTCACGCTATGGCCGCCGAAACACTATTGATGTTTCAGTCTGCACAACAATGTCATTGTCATGCGGTTCTCGACCGTACATCGAGAACCACTCAGTGGACGCAAGCACCAAAAACGGTGTGTTATCAAGTCATCGGCTTATTAGTACCGGTCAGCTTCACGCGTTACCGCGCTTCCACATCCGGCCTATCAACCCAGTAGTCTGGCTGGGAGCCTCTCGCCCGAAGGCATGGAAATCTCATCTTGAGGCCGGCTTCCCGCTTAGATGCTTTCAGCGGTTATCCATCCCGAACGTAGCTAACCAGCGGTGCTCTTGGCAGAACAACTGGCACACCAGAGGTTCGTCCAACCCGGTCCTCTCGTACTAGGGTCAGATCCTCTCAAATTTCCTACGCGCGCAGCGGATAGGGACCGAACTGTCTCACGACGTTCTAAACCCAGCTCGCGTACCGCTTTAATGGGCGAACAGCCCAACCCTTGGGACCTACTCCAGCCCCAGGATGCGACGAGCCGACATCGAGGTGCCAAACCATGCCGTCGATATGGACTCTTGGGCAAGATCAGCCTGTTATCCCCGAGGTACCTTTTATCCGTTGAGCGACAGCGCTTCCACAAGCCACTGCCGGATCACTAGTCCCGACTTTCGTCCCTGCTCGACCTGTCAGTCTCACAGTCAAGCTCCCTTGTGCACTTACACTCGCCACCTGATTGCCAACCAGGTTGAGGGAACCTTTGGGCGCCTCCGTTACTTTTTGGGAGGCAACCGCCCCAGTTAAACTACCCACCAGGCACTGTCCCTGAACCGGATTACGGTTCGAAGTTAGATATCCAGAGTGACCAGAGTGGTATTTCAACAATGACTCCACAAGAACTGGCGTCCCTGCTTCAAAGTCTCCCACCTATCCTACACAAGCCACACCGAACACCAATACCAAGCTGTAGTAAAGGTCACGGGGTCTTTCCGTCCTGCTGCGCGTAACGAGCATCTTTACTCGTAATGCAATTTCGCCGAGTTCGCGGTTGAGACAGTTGGGAAGTCGTTACGCCATTCGTGCAGGTCGGAACTTACCCGACAAGGAATTTCGCTACCTTAGGATGGTTATAGTTACCACCGCCGTTTACTGGGGCTTAAATTCTCAGCTTCGCCTTGCGGCTAACCGGTCCTCTTAACCTTCCAGCACCGGGCAGGCGTCAGTCCGTATACATCGTCTTGCGACTTGGCACGGACCTGTGTTTTTAATAAACAGTCGCTACCCACTAGTCTCTGCGGCCTCCAAACGCTTTCGGAGCAAGTCCTAATACGTCGAAGGCCCCCCTTCTCCCGAAGTTACGGGGGCATTTTGCCGAGTTCCTTAACCACGATTCTCTCGATCTCCTTGGTATTCTCTACCTGACCACCTGAGTCGGTTTGGGGTACGGGCGGCTAGAACCTCGCGTCGATGCTTTTCTCGGCAGCATAGGATCACCCACTTTTTATCCGCATCGTGTCTCAGCCTATGTGAGAGACGGATTTGCCTATCTCTCGGCCTACGCACTTGCACCAGGACAACCATCGCCTGGCTTGGGCTACCTTCCTGCGTCACACCTGTTAATACGCTAACCGCACCAGCATGGGGTCGTGCGCTAGCTCCAACGTTCTCACCCCGAAGGGATCGATACAGAGGAATTCGGGCACTTAGCACCACTGGATTAGCTTGGGCGGTTCTTCGCCGGTACGGGAATATCAACCCGTTGTCCATCGACTACGCCTGTCGGCCTCGCCTTAGGTCCCGACTTACCCAGGGAAGATTAGCTTGACCCTGGAACCCTTGGTCTTTCGGAGGACGTGTTTCTCACACGTCTTTCGCTACTCATGCCTGCATTCTCACTCGTGTAGCCTCCACGGCTGGTTCACACCGCCGCTTCGCTGGCCACACGACGCTCTCCTACCCATCAACACGGCTGGACCACGAAGGCCTACCAATAATGTCAATGCCACAACTTCGGTGGCGTGCTTGAGCCCCGTTACATTGTCGGCGCGGAATCACTTGACCAGTGAGCTATTACGCACTCTTTCAAGGGTGGCTGCTTCTAAGCCAACCTCCTGGTTGTCAAGGCAACTCCACATCCTTTCCCACTTAGCACGCGCTTTGGGACCTTAGTTGGTGGTCTGGGTTGTTTCCCTCTCGACTATGAAGCTTATCCCCCACAGTCTCACTGCTGCGCTCTCACTTACCGGCATTCGGAGTTTGGCTGACGTCAGTAACCTTGTAGGGCCCATCGGCCATCCAGTAGCTCTACCTCCGGCAAGAAACACGCAACGCTGCACCTAAATGCATTTCGGAGAGAACCAGCTATCACGAAGTTTGATTGGCCTTTCACCCCTATCCACAGCTCATCCCCTCAGTTTTCAACCTAAGTGGGTTCGGCCCTCCACGACGTCTTACCGTCGCTTCAGCCTGGCCATGGATAGATCACTTCGCTTCGGGTCTAGGACACGCGACTGAATCGCCCTATTCAGACTCGCTTTCGCTACGGCTACCCCTCTCGGGTTAACCTCGCCACGTATCGCTAACTCGCAGGCTCATTCTTCAAAAGGCACGCTGTCACAGCTGCTAGGGCTGCTCCAACGGTTTGTAAGCAAACGGTTTCAGGTACTATTTCACTCCCCTCCCGGGGTACTTTTCACCTTTCCCTCACGGTACTTGTCCGCTATCGGTCATCTGGGAGTATTTAGGCTTATCAGGTGGTCCTGACAGATTCACACGGGATTTCTCGGGCCCCGTGCTACTTGGGATACTCTTCGCGTCAAGGGAGGCATTTCGACTACGGGGTTGGCACCCTCTATGACCTGGCTTTCAATCCAGTTCGTCTATACCTTCTTGTAACGCCGGCTGCTCGGCAGAACAGCCTGAAAAGTCCCACAACCCCGAATACGCAACTCCTGCCGGATATCACACGTACTCGGTTTAGCCTGTTCCGGTTTCGCTCGCCACTACTAACGGAATCGCGGTTGCTTTCTCTTCCTGTGGGTACTGAGATGTTTCACTTCCCCACGTTCCCTCTACCCGCCCTATATATTCAGGCGGGAGTCACTGGGTCGGCACGCCGCCCAGCGGGGTTTCCCCATTCGGAAATCCTCGGATCAAAGTGTGCTTATCCACTCCCCGAGGCTTATCGCAGATTGCTACGTCCTTCTTCGGCTCCAGATGCCAAGGCATCCACCGTTTGCTCTTAAAGACTTGAAATCACATGAGTTTTATCAAGAATCGGTTCGGACCGAAGTCCGACTCGAAATTGACTAATGATCTTTAAGATCATCTATATGAACTGACTTGCGTCAGTTCAAAGATGCTCGCGTCCACTGTGTAGTTCTCAAAGTACGGGCGGTACCTTCCCCGCTTGCCGATTCGGCAGCCAGAAAAGGTCCTGAGGTTGGCTGGCTCCGAAGAGCACATCCGGTCCCTCAGGACCCAACAGCGTGCATGTGCCGGCTGGCTTGCCCCGAACCTTTCCAGCTGCAAGCAGCGTACTGAGTTCGAAGGTCACCCTCCGGCACCTTGTCAAATGTTCCACCCATGAGCTAACCGGCAGGACGCATTCGGTCCTGATCCGGCGCCTGGACACCACTGTGTTCGAAAACCCAGGGTGCCAGATGCTCCTTAGAAAGGAGGTGATCCAGCCGCACCTTCCGGTACGGCTACCTTGTTACGACTTAGTCCTAATTACCGATCCCACCTTCGACGGCTCCCTCCACAAGGGTTGGGCCACCGGCTTCAGGTGTTACCGACTTTCATGACTTGACGGGCGGTGTGTACAAGACCCGGGAACGTATTCACCGCAGCGTTGCTGATCTGCGATTACTAGCGACTCCGACTTCATGAGGTCGAGTTGCAGACCTCAATCCGAACTGGGACCGGCTTTTTGGGATTCGCTCCACCTCGCGGTATTGCAGCCCTTTGTACCGGCCATTGTAGCATGCGTGAAGCCCAAGACATAAGGGGCATGATGATTTGACGTCATCCCCACCTTCCTCCGAGTTGACCCCGGCAGTATCCCATGAGTTCCCACCATTACGTGCTGGCAACATAGAACGAGGGTTGCGCTCGTTGCGGGACTTAACCCAACATCTCACGACACGAGCTGACGACAACCATGCACCACCTGTTTACGAGTGTCCAAAGAGTTCTACATTTCTGCAGCGTTCTCGTATATGTCAAGCCTTGGTAAGGTTCTTCGCGTTGCATCGAATTAATCCGCATGCTCCGCCGCTTGTGCGGGTCCCCGTCAATTCCTTTGAGTTTTAGCCTTGCGGCCGTACTCCCCAGGCGGGGAACTTAATGCGTTAGCTGCGTCACGGAGACCGTGGAATGGTCCCCACAACTAGTTCCCAACGTTTACGGGGTGGACTACCAGGGTATCTAAGCCTGTTTGCTCCCCACCCTTTCGCTCCTCAGCGTCAGTTACGGCCCAGAGATCTGCCTTCGCCATCGGTGTTCCTCCTGATATCTGCGCATTCCACCGCTACACCAGGAATTCCAATCTCCCCTACCGCACTCTAGTCTGCCCGTACCCACTGCAGGCCCGAGGTTGAGCCTCGGGTTTTCACAGCAGACGCGACAAACCGCCTACGAGCTCTTTACGCCCAATAATTCCGGATAACGCTTGCGCCCTACGTATTACCGCGGCTGCTGGCACGTAGTTAGCCGGCGCTTTTTCTGCAGGTACCGTCACTTTCGCTTCTTCCCTGCTAAAAGAGGTTTACAACCCGAAGGCCGTCGTCCCTCACGCGGCGTTGCTGCATCAGGCTTGCGCCCATTGTGCAATATTCCCCACTGCTGCCTCCCGTAGGAGTCTGGGCCGTGTCTCAGTCCCAGTGTGGCCGGTCACCCTCTCAGGCCGGCTACCCGTCGACGCCTTGGTGAGCCGTTACCTCACCAACTAGCTGATAGGCCGCGAGCTCATCCCTGACCGAAGTTCTTTCCAGCTGCTGAAGATGCCTTCGCAGCTCGTATCCGGTATTAGACGCCGTTTCCAGCGCTTATCCCAGAGTCAGGGGCAGATTGCTCACGTGTTACTCACCCGTTCGCCACTGATCCAGCAGAGCAAGCTCCGCCTTCACCGTTCGACTTGCATGTGTTAAGCACGCCGCCAGCGTTCATCCTGAGCCAGGATCAAACTCTCCGTAAAGAAATGTTGCTGCGATCAGCCGGAATGGACTGAAGCAGCGAGTTTGATCTGACCAAAGGGATGTCATTGCTGACTATCCGTTGCCGGCACCGAAGTGCCGGACTTTGATCCAAAGGAATCTCATTCAGCCGAAGCTGAATCGAGGTTTTTTGGCATTTGACAAGTGCACGCTGTTGAGTTCTCAAGGATCGGATGCTCCTGCTGTTCGGCCTCTCAGCCTCCCCCGCAGGGCAACTTCTCTATCTTATCCATCCCGTTCCGTCTGTCAAATCGACGCGCCGGGATATTCAGATCCACGGGAGCAGTCGATGACCGCGGTCCACGGGGTGGAAACTCCATCCTAGACCCGAAGGTCATGCTTCCTCTACGAGGTGTTTGGGTTGGAGGTGGTTCTCCGCTTGAGGGGGCGAGGCCTTCCGGCCTTCTCGCTCTTCCCTGTGGGGCGAACAAGTAATAAGTTACGTGGGTTCCGCCACTTGGGCAAATCGGGCTCGCATCCCGGGCGTGTCGCGCCCGCGATCCGCGGAATTCCGCGGATCTGGACGCGAGGGCACGTGCACGTCCGCTCAGTGGGGCGTAGCGTCGGGCCATGGTCGATCGTGTCGACGTCCCGCTCAGCGCCCGCCTCTCCGTCGGGGCGCTCGCGGAACGCGCCGTCGCAGACGCTTCGCGGGCCGCGGCCTCGCTGGCCGGAAGCACCCCCGGACCGCTGGACGGCGATCGCATCGCCGTCGCGTTCACCAGTGAGCGGTGGCTGCGCGTCGGCGGAGAGCGCCCGACCGCCTTCGGCGAGCTGTCGGCCTTCTTCCCGACGAGCGACGGCTGGGTCCGCACGCACGGCACCTACCCGCATCACGCCGCCGCGCTGCGCCGCGGACTCTCCGTGCCGCCGGACGCGGGCCGGGATGCCGTTGCCGCGGCGCTCCGCGGGCGCACCAGCGCCGACGCGGCCGCAGCGGTCACGGCGGAGGGCGGGCTGTGCGTACCGGTCGCGGCCGAGAGCCCGGCGGACGGGGCCGCGCCCGGCTCCGACGCCGTCGCCATCTCGCGTCTCGCCGACGCGCGCCCGCGGCCGCTTCCCGGGGGTCCGGTCGACGCGCCCCTGCGGGGAGTCCGCGTGCTGGACCTCACGCGGGTGATCGCCGGGCCGGTCGCCACCCGCACCCTCGCTCTCCTGGGCGCCGATGTCCTCCGGATCGACCCGCCCCGCACGCCCGAGATCTCCTGGCAGCATCTGGACACCGGCCACGGCAAGCGCTCGGCACGGGTGGATCTCGCAGCGCCCGCGGGACGCGCCGTGTTCGGGCTCCTCCTCGAGACCGCCGATGTGGTCGTCCTCGGGTACCGGCCGGCCGCGCTCGAGCGGCTCGGCCTGTCGCCCGAGGCGCTGGCCGCGCGGCGACCCGGCGTGATCGTCGCGCGTCTCACCGCCTGGGGCTCCCCCGACCGGCGCGGTTTCGACAGCCTCGTGCAGGCCGAGACCGGGATCGCGTGGGTGGAGTCGCCGGACGGACGGACCCCGGGCGTGCTCCCGGCCCAGGCCCTCGACCACAGCGCCGGCTATCTGCTCGCGGCAGCGATCCTGACCCTTCTCGCCCGGCGAGCCGCGGAGGGCGGGTCCTGGCTCGCCCAGACGAGCCTGCGCCGCGTGGCACAGGAGCTGCTGGCGATGCCGCGGCGCGCGGAACCCGGGACCGCCGCGCCTCCGGACGACGCGGGTCACCTGCAGACGTTCGACCTGGACGGCCTGGCCCTGACGACGTCCGCGCCGGCGATCGCCTACGCCGGCGGTCCGACCGCCTTCGCGGCGCCGCGCCCGTGGGGGCGCGATGCGCCGACCTGGATCGAGGCCGCCGATGCTCCCTGAGCCCGGCGGCCGGCCCCAGGATCTGGCCGCGGCGGCGTGCGAACTGTTCGGGCGCGAGCTCGTCGTCGACTGGTGCGAGCAGCTGCTGTCGGGCCGGGCGGGCGACGCGGATCGCCGCTGGCCGGACATCGCGTGGCTCGGCGGCACGATCGGCTGGCCGGATCACTGGCGCCGCGTCTGGGGAGCCCGCGGACTGCTGCATATCGGACCGCCGCGCCACCCCCGCCTCGTCGTCGACGCTCTGAGCGACCCCCACTGGCGCGTGCGGGAGATGTCGCTCAAGGTGATCCGCGCACACGACCTGCCCGACTCCCGCGGGCTCGTCGACGCCCTGACCGAGGATCCCGTCGAGCGGGTGCGCCGTCAGGCCTGGCGCACCCTCGGCGTCCCCGGCCCGCCGGAGTAGCGCCGCGCGACGACGACACCGCACAGCACCACGGTGACCGCGCCCCAGACGGCGCACGCCGGCGGAAGCACGCGGTAGGCCAGGTGCGCGGCCGTGAACGTGCCCTCGATGGGGCCGAGCACGACCAGCCCGCCGATCCAGGCGACCAGGAGGACGAGCGGGAGGGAGAGCCACCAGCTCACGCGCACCCACGTCGGGAGGACGCGGACGACGGGTCCGGTGCCGGCGCGCGCGAGCCACCACGCACCGAAGGCGGCGAGCACGACCAGGCCGAGGACGCCCGAGCCGTACTGGAGCCACTTGTAGCCGAGCAGAGGGCCCCACGGTTCCTCGAGGGAGGGGAACACCTCGAGCCCCCATCGCCCCTCGTGCGTGAAGGCGTCCCACACGATGTGCGAGATCACCCCGAGAAGCAGGGAGAGCGCGACGAGCACGGCGAACACCCCCGTGCGACGCCACAGCTCCCGCTGTGCACCCGGCCGCGGCGCGCGGACGGACTCCCAGGCGCGCCGTCCGGTGGCGTCCCACGCGGGCGGGAGCCGGCGCGCGAGCCACGTGGGCGAGATCTCCCGCACCGCCGGTCGCAGCACCGCGTACCAGATCACGAGGAGCAGGAGGGCGAGCAGCGTCGAGGCGAGCAGGTCGGTGTGGGTCACCTGGTAGCTGATTGGCAGGAAGCGCACGAACAGCGGGAGGTCGGGCGCCATCGCGCCGATCGCGATCGCCGCGGGCAGCAGCGGCGTGCGGACGAACGGGATCGCGACGATCGCGTGCGACGGGGTGAACGGCATGCGTCAGCCGACGAAGAGGCCCGCGAGCGTCTTCTTGCCGCGGCGGAGCACCGAGACGCCACCGGGGAGCGACCCCGTGACGACGACGGACTCGTCGGCGACCTTCTCGCCGTCGAGCGACACGCCGCCCTGGGCGATCGCGCGCCGGGCCTCGCCGAGGCTCGACACCAGCCCGGTGTCGACGAGCGCCTGCACGACCGGGGAGCCGTGCGCCACCTCGGCGTGCGGAAGCTCTCGCAGCGCACTGCGCAGCGTCTCGGCGTCGAGCGCGGACAGATCCCCCTGACCGAAGAGGGCCTCGGATGCCGCGATGGCCGCAGCCGTCGCCTCCGCCCCGTGGACGATGGTGGTCACTTCCCGCGCGACGCGCTTCTGGCCGACGCGGCGGAACGGCGCGGCCTCGTGCTCGGCCGCCACCTCTTCGATCTCGGCGCGCGTCAGGAACGTGAACACCTTGAGGCGGTCGATCACGTCGGCGTCGTCGGTGTTGAGCCAGAACTGGTACATCGCGTAGGGGCTGGTGAGCTCCGGATCGAGCCAGATCGCGTTGCCCTCGCTCTTGCCGAACTTGCGTCCGTCGCTGTTCGTGATCAGCGGCGTGCCGATGGCATGCACCGCGACGCCCTCGGCCTTGCGGATGAGGTCGACCCCGCTCGTCAGGTTGCCCCATTGGTCGCTTCCACCGGTCTGGAGGACGCACCCGTGCTGCAGGTACAACTCGCGGTAGTCGAGGCCCTGGAGGATCTGGTAGCTGAACTCGGCGTAGCTGATGCCGTCTTCCGAGTTCAAGCGTGCGCTGACGGCGTCCTTCTTCAGCATGGTCCCGACGCGGTAGTGCTTTCCGATGTCGCGGAGGAAGGTGATCGCGCTCATCGGCTGGGTCCAGTCGAGGTTGTTGACCAGACGCGCCGCATTCACGCCGTCGAAACTGAGGAAGCGCGCGACCTGCGACTGCAGGTAGCCCACCCATTCCGCGACCACCGTCGCGTCGTTCAGCGTGCGCTCGGCCGTGGGCTTCGGGTCGCCGATGAGACCCGTGGAACCCCCCACCAGCCCGAGCGGGCGATGGCCCGCCAGCTGCAGGCGACGCATCAGCAGGAGCTGGACGAGGTTTCCCAGGTGGAGGCTCGGGGCCGTGGGATCGAATCCGCAGTAGTACGTGATCGGGTCCCCGCCGAGCAACGCACGCAGCGCTTCCTGATCGGTGGACACGTGCACCAGGCCACGCCAGACGATCTCGTCCCAGACGTTCTCGAACGCGGGGTCGTTGGCGGGCGCCGGGGCGCTCACGACGGTTTCAGACACGCGTTCCAGGCTATCAGCGCGACCGAGGCGACCCCGCGCACGGGGCGGCGGCCGAGCGTCAGGCCCCGGTCCCCCACCACAGGAGGAACGCCGCCCCGAGGGCGGTCACCCAGCTCACGAGGCTGCCGATGAGGAAGTACTCCGCGCGCGTCCCCGCCTCGGTGTCGCGCGAGATCTCCGGGAAGCGCACGATCCCCTTCGCGGCGAGCACCGCCGCCAGCAGGGTGAAGGCCCCGGTGAGCGTCAGCGCGAACACGAGGATGCGCTCGAGCGGACCGATGAGCCGGCCTCCCTTCAGCGCCGCCGGCGCGTCGTCGGGCACACTGCCGTCCCGCAGCGCGGCGCGCACCACGACGTTGCCGGACTCGGTCAGGAAGGCCACGGCGCCGACGGTGAAGACGGCGACGTCGAGGCTGACCAGGCCGAGCGGCGATGCGACCGGCCAGAGCTCGCCGAGCGGTCCCTGCTGGGGGCGCACGCCCACGATCGAGACCGCGATCGCCGACACCGCGGCGATCAGCACGACGGGCCACAGACCCGCCCGCCCGCCGCGACGGTCCGGCGTGCCCCAGACCCACAGGGTCGCCGTGCCGAGCGCGACGAAGGTCCAGACCACGGCGTCGGCGCCAGCGGAGAGGATCAGCAGCAGGACCGCGCCGAGCGCGAAGGCGGCGGGCCGTCCACGCCGGGGCATGTACTGGCGGAGCAGGTCGACGGCCCCGACCGCCAGCAGGACGATCCCGGTGCCGATCACCGGTCGTCCCCTTCGAGCGCGGACAGTCCCGCCAGCAGCGCCGCGGACCCGGCGGCCGCCAGCATCTGGGAGACCGCGGGCTGGCTGATGCCCTCCTCCTCGGCGAGCTCCCGCTGCGTGCGGCCGGCCCACCGCCCGTATGTCAGGCGGCGCGCCCGCGAGCTCATCGCCCCGACGAGTTCGTCGCGCGCAAGCAGATAGGCGTTGGCCATCCGGATCTGCGACATCATGTCGGCATCTTCCTCCGGGGCTCCGACCACGCGTATGCGTGCCTTCGGCATGCCGCGATCCTGCAGGCGGTGCACCGCCTCGATCGCGTCGCGCGCCGCCCACCACCCCGGCCCGTCGGAGATCAGCTCCGTGCGCGAGTCCACGGCCCGCACACCGCCCACCCCCACCCCGAATCGGAGCTCGATCCCCTCCGGAAGCGCGAGCTGCAGCAGCAGCAGCGATCGGAGCGCGGCGGAGAGCTCGGTGTGCACCGCCTGGAACTCGTCGCCCACGGTCGCCACGAGCGGCTGCTCGGCCGCCGGCGCGTCGCGCTCCACGCGGGTCACCGCATCCTCGATGGCGCGCTGGGCAGCGCTGCGGTCGGGCAGGCTGCGCGAGCCGACGATGTCGGCGATGGTGACGATACGGCGCTCCATGGAATAAGCGTAGCACTTATCTCATAGAGATATAAGTCAGATACCTATCGCGGTGCGCAGATAAGCGGATCAGAGACCGAGTGCCCGCGCCGCGCCCTGCGCACGCTCGACGAGCTCACGCCGCTGCTCCTCGACGCGGATCGGCGCCGTGCCTCCCGCGCCGGTGCGGCTGGCGACCGATCCCTCGATCGTCAGGACCTCGCGCACCGCCGGCACCAGGTGGGCCGAGACCTGCGCAAGGAGGGCGTCGTCGGCATCCTCCAGCCCGATCCCCCGCTCCTCGCAGGCACGGACCAGCGACCCGGAGATCTCATGGGCGTCCCGGAACGGCACGCCCTGCCGGACCAGCCACTCGGCCACATCGGTGGCCAGCGAGAACCCCTCCGGAGCGAGGGACGCCATGCGGTCGGTGTCGAATCGCAGCGTCGCGATCATCCCCGCGAAGGCCGGCAGGACGACCTCGAGGGTGGTGACCGAGTCGAAGACGGGCTCCTTGTCCTCCTGCAGATCGCGGTTGTACGCGAGCGGCAGCGCCTTGAGGGTCGCGAGCAGCCCCGACAGGTTGCCGATCAGCCGACCGGCCTTTCCTCGTGCGAGCTCGGCGATGTCGGGGTTCTTCTTCTGCGGCATGATGCTCGAGCCGGTCGAGTACCCGTCGTCGAGGGTGACGAAGCCGAACTCGCGCGTGTTCCAGATGATGACGTCCTCCGCGAAACGCGACAGGTCGACGCCGATCATCGCGGCGATGAACGCGAACTCGGCGACCACGTCGCGGGCCGCCGTGCCGTCGAGCGAGTTCTCCGCCGGGCGGGCCAGTCCCAGCTCGGCTGCGACCAGCTGCGGATCCAGCCCGAGCGTCGCCCCCGCGAGGGCGCCACCGCCGTACGGCGACACGCTCGCGCGCGCCGACCAGTCCCGCAGTCGCTCCAGGTCGCGCACCAGCGGCCAGGCATGGGCCTGCAGGTGGTGGGCGAGGAGGATCGGCTGCGCGTGCTGAAGGTGGGTGCGCCCCGGCATGATCGCGGTCGGGTGGGCCTCGGCCTGCGCGACCACCGCGTCGATCACGCGCAGGAGATCGCGGGCGATCACCCGGGCGTGATCGAGAAGGTAGAGCCGCACGAGAGTGGCGATCTGGTCGTTGCGGCTGCGGCCGGCACGGAGCTTGCCTCCCAGCTCGGGGCCGACGGCGGCGATGAGGGCCGCCTCGAGGGCGCCATGGACGTCCTCGTCGCCGGGCTGGGCGACCAGCGTCCCGTCGGTCACCGCACGCGCGAGCGCGTCGAGACCCGCGTGCATCCGCGACTCCTCGTCGGGCGTGAGGTACCCGGCGGCGGCGAGCGCGGCAGCGTGGGCGTGCGAGCCCGCCAGGTCGTACAGCGCGAGGACCCAGTCGAAGTGGGTGGATCGGCTCAGCGCCTGCAGTTCGGGAGACGGTCCGGTCGCGAAGCGCGCCCCCCAGAGGGCGCCTTCGTTCGTGCCATGCGCGGATGAGTCGGTCACCGTCCCAGCCTAGCCAGCCGCGCGCCCGCCGCCGTCGTGGGGATCAGCCGCGCACGAGCGTGCGGACGATCCACGCGACCCCGCGCTCGAGGGGACCGCGCCCGAACAGCAGGGCCCAGGCGGTGCATGCCACGAGGGTGGTGACGATGAACGGCCCCAGCGGGTCGAGGGCGCGGAAGCCGCCGAGGTCGCCGGTGTCCCCGAGGACGACCGCGGCGATGACCGCCCACGCCAGGAGCTGACCCACGTAGGCCGTGAGCGGCATGGAGCCGACGGCGCGGAGCGGGATCAGGACCCAGGCCAGCGGCGTGCGGCACACGAGGAGCGAGGCCCCGAGGACGGCGAGCGCGACACCCCCGGAGCCGAGGACCTCGGGGAGGCCGCCGGAATGGGCCCGGTCGGTCCACACCTCCCCCACCCATGCCGGTCCGTCCGCTACGGGCCAGAGGGCGACCGCGCCGTAGCCCACGACGGCGGCCGCGACGCCGACCGCCACCAGCGCGAGCTGCGTCCGCAGCCGGCGCAGGTCGCTGCGGCCGGCGGCGAGCCCCGCGAGCACGAAGGCCAGCCAGAGCGTGAACGGGTAGTGCCAGCCGAGCATCAGCTCGACGTCGGATCCGGCACGGGCGACGATCTCATTCAGCGCCGGCTGCAGCAGCGGCATCGTCAGGGCGAGCGCGGCGGCGAGCAGCCACAGCGCCGGAGCGCGCAGCCGGAGGAAGGGAAGCGCCAGCAGGAAGAGCACCGCGTAGGCCGGGAGGATGACGTAGACCGGAACGCCGGTGAGGATGAGCAGGATGCCGATCGTCCACAGGACCACCGCGCGCACCGCGGTCCGCGCCCGGACCAGCCGCAGACGGTCGCCCGCGACGGGAGCGGCGCCGCCGGAGACCAGCGCGAGGGAGACGCCGGCGAGCACGGCGAACAGGATCGAGGACCGCCCGTTGACGATGTCGACCCAGGTGGCCGGCGCGCTCGGGTCGAATGCCTCGATCGCCAGCAGGTGGGCGGTGAGCATGCCGAGGACCGCGAGACCCCGCGCCAGATCGACACCCGCGAGCCGGGAGCCGGTCTGCAGGTGCGACGTGGCGAGGGCGCCGGCCACGGTCACGTCACTGCTGGCGCAGCAGCCAGACCAGCAGCGCCTTCTGGGCGTGGAGACGGTTCTCCGCCTCGTCCCAGACGACGCTCTGCGGGCCGTCGATCACCTCGGCGTCCACCTCGTAGCCGCGGTCGGCAGGCAGGCAGTGGATGAAGATCGCGTCGTCCTGTGCGAGCGCCATCGTCTCCTGGGTGACCTTGTAGGCGCCGAGATCGCGCAGGCGTGCGATCTTCTCCTCCTCCTTGCCCATCGAGACCCACGTGTCGGTGACGATCACGTCGGCGCCCGCGGCCGCCTCGACCGGGTCGGTGTAGAGGGCCACCGATCCCCCGGTGGTCGCCGCGATCCGATCGGCGTCGGAGATGACGTCCTCGCGCGGCGCGTAGTCCTCGGGCGAGGCGACGCGCACGTGCATGCCCGCCGTGACGCCGGCGAGAACGTAGGAGTGCCCCATGTTCGACTTGCCGTCGCCGAAGAAGGTGAGCGTCAGGCCGGCGAGCTCGCCCTTGTGCTCGCGGATCGTGAGGAGATCGGCGAGCAGCTGGCACGGGTGGAAGTCGTCGCTGAGGGCGTTGACGACGGGGACGCGGGTGCCCGCCGCCATCTCCTCCAGCCCCGCCTGGGCGTACGTGCGCCACACGATGGCGGCCACCTGCCGCTCCAGCACGCGGGCCGTGTCGGAAGGGGTCTCCTTGCCGCCGAGCTGACTGTTGGCGGTCGAGATGATCAGCGGCGAGCCGCCCAGGTCGGCGATGCCCACCGCGAAGGACACGCGGGTGCGCGTGGACGACTTGTCGAAGATCACCGCCACGGTCTGCGGGCCCTCGAGGGGCTTGAGCTTCCAGCGGTCCTTCTTCAGCGAGAGGGCGAGGTCCAGGATCTCGGCCTGCTCGGCCGGGCTGAGGTCGTCGTCGCGGAGGAGGTGGCGAGTCATGCGGATTCCTTCGAGTGGTCGGTCGGGTCCTCGAGCAGCAGCGAGTCCTCGACGGTGTGGAGTGCGCGTCCGAAGAGGTCGATGAACTCGTCCACCTCGACGTCGCCGATCGTGAGGGCGGGGGCCAGCCGCACCGTGTCCTCGTTGGCGGCGTTCACGATCAGGCCGTGCTGCTGCGCGGCCGCGACGACGGCGCCGGCGACCGGATGCCGCAGGCCGACGCCGATCAGCAGGCCCCGGCCGCGTGTCTCGCGGACCAGCGGCGAGTCCAGCGCCTCGATCGCCGTGCGCAGCTGCACGCCCCGCTCCGCCGCGTTGGCAAGGAGCCCCGCGCGTTCGATCTCGCGCAGGACGGCGACCGCGACCGCGGTCCCCAGCGCATTGCCGCCGAAGGTGGACCCGTGGGTGCCGGGGTAGAACAGGTCACTCGCCTCGCCGTAGGTGATGAGGGCGCCGATGGGGAAACCGCCGCCGATCCCCTTCGCGACGGTGATCGCGTCGGGGGTGATCCCCTCGTGCTGGAACGCGAACCACTCCCCCGTGCGACCCGCCCCGGTCTGGATCTCGTCGACGATCAGCAGGGCGCCGTGGCGCCGGGTGATCTCGCGCGCCGCGCGCAGGTAGCCCTCGGGCAGCTCGACCACCCCGGCCTCGCCCTTGATGGGCTCGACGAACAGGGCGGCGACACGGTCGTCCATGGCGGCCTCGAGCGCCGCGACGGTCGAGTCGAGGAACTCCACCCCCGGGACCATGGGGAGGAAGGGCTCCTGCATGTAGGGCTTGCCCGTCAGGGCGAGCGTCCCCATCGTCCGGCCGTGGAAGGCGTTCTCGAGGGCGAGGATGCGCGGGCGCGGCGTGCCGGCGTTGCGGTCGGCGGCGCCGTGGAGGCGCGCGAGCTTGAACGCCGCCTCGTTGGCCTCGGCGCCCGAGTTGCCGAAGTAGACGCGTCCCGCCTCCCCTGCCCCGGCGATCTCCTTGAGGAGGGCGGCCAGCTCGAGCTGGGGCGGGGTCGCGAAGTAGTTCGAGACGTGGGCGAGGGTCGCCGCCTGCCGGGCGATCGCGTCGACGAAGACGGGGTGGGCGTGCCCGAGCGAGGTCACGGCGATCCCGCCGAGGAAGTCCAGGTAGCGTCGGCCCGAGTCGTCCCACACCGACGCGCCTTCGCCGCGCGTGAACATCGCCAGTCGGGCGCCGGCGTTGCGCACCAGGTCGCGCGACGCGTCCTCCTGCCAGCGTGCCTGCGTCGTCGTGTCGGTCACTTCGCCACCACCTCTGTTCCGATTCCGTGTTCCGTGAAGATCTCCACCAGCACCGAGTGCGGCTGGCGGCCGTCGATGATCGCCGCCGTGTCGACGCCGCCCTCGACGGCATCCAGGCAGGCCTGCATCTTGGGGATCATGCCCGACTCCAGCGTCGGCAGCATCTCGCGCAGCTCGGACGCCGTCAGGTGCGAGACGAGGGAGTCCCGATCGGGCCAGTCGGCGTACAGTCCCGGAACGTCGGTGAGCACCACGAGCTTGGTGGCGCCGAGGGCGACCGCGAGCGCTGCGGCGGCGGCATCCGCGTTGACGTTCAGCGAGTGGCCGGGATTGTCGTGGTCCGGGGCGATCGAGGAGACGACGGGGATCCGGCCCGCGGTCAGTTGATCGAGGACGGGCTGCGGATCGACGCCCACGACATCGCCCACGAAGCCCAGGTCGTGCTCGACGCCCTCGATGACGACCCCGCGCCGCCGACCGCGGAACAGCCCCGCATCCTCCCCGGACAGGCCGGTCGCGAAGGGCCCATGGGCGTTGATCTTCGCCACCAGCTGGGGGTTGATCTGGCCGGTCAGCACCATCCGCACCACACCGATGGCCTCCGTCGAGGTCACCCGGTAGCCGCCCTTGAACTCGCTCGGGATCGACAGCCGGTCGAGCATCTTCGAGATCTGCGGCCCGCCGCCGTGCACGACCACCGGCTTGACGCCCGCGAAGCGCAGGTACGCGATGTCCTGCGCGAAGGCGTCCTGCAGCTCCTCGGAGACCATGGCGTTGCCGCCGTACTTGATCACGATGATCTGGTCGCGGAACCGGCGCAGCCAGGGCAGCGATTCGATCAGGACCGCGGCCTTCTCGGCCGCCTCCTCGGGAGTCGTCTGCTGGAGATCGGTCATGAGGCCTGCTCGTTCATGAGGAGTACGCGCTGTTCTCGTGCACGTAGTCGTGGGTGAGGTCGTTGGTGAGGATCGTCGCCTCGGCGTCTCCGACCTTCAGGTCGATGAGGATGCCGGTCGCGCGCGGCGTGAGGTCGACCTCCTCGCGAGGACGGTCGGGGGCGCCCGCGCTGCAGACGCGCACGCCGTTGAACCAGACGTCGACGTCGTAGGGGTCGAAGGCCGCGTCGGTCGTGCCGATGGCCGCGAGCACCCGGCCCCAGTTGGGGTCGTTGCCGAAGACGGCGGCCTTGAACAGGTTGTTGCGCGCCACCGACCGTCCGACCGCCACGGCGTCGTCGTCGGAGGCGGCGTGGACGACCTGGATCGTGATGTCGTGACTGGCGCCCTCCGCGTCGGCCTGCAGCTGCTGCGCGAGGTCCTGGCACACCTCGGTCAGCGCGCGGGCGAACTCGTCGAGGTCCGGTGCGATGCCGCTGGCCCCGCTGGCCAGGAGCGTGACCTGGTCGTTGGTCGACATGCAGCCGTCGGAGTCGAGCCTGTCGAAGGTCAGCCGCGTCGCGCGGCGCAGCGAGGTGTCGAGGTCGGCGGAGCCCACGACGGCGTCGGTCGTGATCACGACGAGCATCGTGGCCAGTCCCGGCGCGAGCATCCCCGCGCCCTTGGCCATGCCGCCGATCGTCCAGCCGCTGCGCGAGACCACGGCCCGCTTGGGCTTCGAGTCCGTCGTCATGATGGCCAGCGACGCGTCGTCCCCGCCGTCGGCGGTGAGGGTGCGGATCGCTTCCGCCGTGCCCTGCAGCACCTTGGCGCGGAACGTCTCGTCGCCCGTCCCGATCAGCCCGGTCGAGCAGACGAGCACGTCGCCGGGGCTCACCCCGAGCAGGCCGGCCGCGGTCTCGGCGGTCTGATGGGTGGTCTGGAATCCGAAGCTCCCGGTGAAGCAGTTCGCGCCTCCGGAGTTCAGGACCACCGCCTCCGCGACGCCGTCGGCGATCGCCTGCTGCGACCAGAGGATCGGGTTGGCCTTGGCGCGGTTGCTGGTGAACACGGCCGCGGCGGCCTTGGCCGGCCCGCGGTTGACGACGACGGCGACGTCCTTGGCCCCGGTGGACTTCAGCCCCACCGCGACACCGGCCGCCTCGAATCCCCTCGCTGCGGTGACGCTCACGGCGCGACTCCGTTCACGGTCAGGCCCGTGGCCTCGGGGAGGCCGAGGGCGATGTTCATGGACTGGACGGCGGCACCGGCGGTGCCCTTGACGAGGTTGTCCACCGCGGTGACCACGACGACCTTGTCGGCGGCGCGGTCGATCGCCAGGCCCATGAGCGCGGTGTTGGCCCCGAGCACGTCGGCGGTGCGGGGGAAGGAGCCCTCGGGCAGGAGCTGGACGAAGGTCTCGTCGCCGTAGGCGGACTCCCATGCCTCGCGGATCTCGGCGTCCGAGGCCCCCGGCGCGATCCGCGCGACGCTCGTGGCGAGGATGCCGCGCGCCATCGGCACGATCACGGGGGTGAAGGAGATCCCCACCGCGTCGTCGGCCAGCGGCACCCGGCGACCGCCGGCGGCCACGAGCGCCTGCCGGATCTCCGGGATGTGGCGGTGCGTGCCGCCGACCGCATAGGGGTTCGCGCTCCCGAGGATCTCGGAGGCCAGCAGGTGGGTCTTGGCGCTCTTGCCGGCACCGGAGGGGCCGACCGCCAGCACGCTGACGATGTCACCGGGGTCGATGACGCCGGCGGCGACGCCCGGTGCGAGGCTCAGCGCGACCGTGGAGGCGTTGCAGCCGGGGGCGGCGATGCGCGCCGCACCGGCGAGGTGGGTGCGCTGCTTGACACCGTCCACGAGCAGCTCGGGGACGCCGTACGCCCACGGCTCGTGGAAGTCACCGCCGTAGAAGGCCTCCCACGCGTGGGCCGAGGTGAGCCGGTGGTCGGCGCCGGCGTCGATGACGAGCGGCACGCCGGCAAGGGCCTCGGTGTACTGCCCGGACTGCCCGTGCGGCAGCGCGAGGAAGACGACGTCGTGACCGGCCAGGGTCTCCGGCGTCGTCTCCTGGAGCGTGAGGTGTGCGAGCGAGCGCAGGTGCGGCTGCTGCTCGATGAGCGGCTGCCCCGCGTTCGAATGCGCCGTCACCGTGCGGATCTCGATGTCGGGGTGGGCGGCCAGCAGGCGCAGGATCTCGCCGCCGGCATAGCCGGATGCGCCGGAAACGGCGACCGAGTAGGTCATTGTCCAACCTTATTGTCTGAGGAACGGGCCCTTGGACGGGCTCAGGCCGAAGACGGCGACACCGGCGGCTCGACCCGCGGGAGCGGGGAGCGTGCGGGGTCGCCTAGAGTCGGCGTCCGCCCTGGCGTCGACGCGCGCGCATGACCGTGGGAACGGTGATCGCGGACGCCGAGGACATGCGGCGACGATATCGCCGCCGAGCACGATCCGCCAAATCCGGGGCTCCGGCCGTCAGGCGCCGAGCGCCGCCCGCAGCTCCGCCTCCTCCGCGCGGCCCAGGCCCGCCCGCCGCGGCCGGTCCAGGCCCCGCGCCCGTTCATCGGCGAGCACCCGCTCCACGGTCTCGCCGAGAGGACGAAGCCGACCGCCCGCGGCACGGTAGGCGCGCCCGTCACGGGTGGCGAAGCCGGGCATGTCGGCGGGCAGCCACAGCGGCAGCGAGCGCGGCCCCGACCAGTGCGCGACGCCCCGGTCGCGCAGCCACTCCGCCGGTGCGCTCACCACCGGGCCGCGATGGCCGGCGATCGTCCGCACCGTCTCGAGCACCGACGACAGCGGAGTGGAGACGCCCACGGCGTTGACCGTGCCCCGCCACCCGCGGCGACCGGACCGGACGATGAAGTCCGCCAGGTCGTCGACGTCGATCACCTGCGCGAACGCGCCCTCGTGCGGCGCGACCAGCACGGGCGCGTCCGCGTCGGCGGCGAAGCGCGCCGGCCAGTAGCCGAAGCGGTCGGTAGGGTCGCCCGGCCCGACGATGAGCCCCGCCCGGCTGATCGCGACGCGGTCCCCGAGCGCTCCGACGGCGCGCTCGGCCGCCGCCTTCGCCCGCGCGTAGTCGTCGGGCGACCCGTCGTCGGCGGGAACCGCCAGGGGGGCGGTCTCGTCGGCTCCGGGCCGGTCGGCGTCGGCGTAGACCGACACGCTCGAGACGTAGCTCCAGTGGACGGCCCGTTCCTCGAGTGCGGCGACCGCCTGCGCGACGTGGCCCGGGTGGGAGGAGACGTCGACCACCTCGTCCCACTCCTGGCCGACCACCGGTGCGTACGCGTCCGGCGCATCGCGGTCGGCGACGACGAGTCGCGATCCGCGCGGGGCGGGCCGGCCGCCGCGTCCGACGCAGGTCACCGAGGCGCCCTCGTCGATCCAGCGCTGAGCGATACGCCCGCTCAGCCACCCCGTCCCCCCGAGGATCAGCACGTCCGTCATGCCCTTCACCACAGCACGCCCGCCGCGCGGACGCGAGCGTGTCCGCTGTCGGCGCAACGGCTCAGGTGGGGAAGGCCTTGATGCGCTGCAGGAGGTCGGGAGCCGTGCGATCGAGGGTGCGGCCGCCGAGCAGCACCCCGCCGGCGATCGCGGCGAGACCCGCCCCGACCCCGACGGCCAGCGCGATCCATCCCAGCGCCGCGGACCCGCCCACGGTCGCGACGACGGCGAGGACGAGGGCGGGAGAGGCCAGCACGAGCGCGGCTCCCCACACGACGAAGACCAGCAGGCCGTTCAGAAACGTCTGACCGGGCACGGACCGGAACGGGCTGTCCCCCGGTGAGGGCACCGGGGTGACGATGAGCGCCGACGACACCGCGGTCACCCCGTAGCCCGACAGGAGCAGACCGAGCGCGGCGCCGAGCAGCGCCGGCAGATTCTCCTGGGTGCCCGCGACGGAGGTCGTGATGATCGCGACCGCCAGCAGCAGCGGGACGCCGATGCAGGCGGCACCCAGCAGTCGGCCGAGCCGGTCATCCCGCCCCCGGATCCCGGTGGAGATGACCGAGGCGAAGGCGGTCCCGTCGTAGGAGATGTCGGCGTAGCCCGCGATGGCAAGCACCAGGGCCGCCATGACCGCCGATGCGCCGAAGAGCCAGCCGTCGACCCCGCCCGCGAAGGCGAAGAGGATCGGGAACAGCGGGACGACGATCAGCTGCCGCAGGTACCGCGGGTCCCGCAGCCACGCGGTCAGCGAGCGCGCCCACGTCGCCCCGACTCCCCCGGTGGGCATGCGGCCGAAAAGCTGAAGGGCGCCCGATCGCACCGCGCGCACCGACCGACGGGCCGGTGCGACGGTCGACGCGGTCAGCACGCGGTCCCACAGCCACACCAGCAGCGCGAGGGTCGCGGCCGCGATCGCCAGCTTCGCGAGCGCTGCGGCCCACGACCCGGCGGCGGCATCCACCGGCGCCGACCAGGCCGCCGCCAGGGGCGTCCAGCCGAGCACGGCGGCGGCGTCCGCGAAGCGCGACGACAGCTCGCCCGTCGCGCGATCGAGGACCGACAGGACGCCGGTGAGGATCGGACCGGACAGGATGAGCACGATGAGCACCAGCGTGCCGGTGATCTCCCGGCCGCGGCGCGAGCCGGAGCTCTGCGACAGCGCCGACATGAGCTGCGTCGCGACGACGCACGTGGCCACCGCCAGCACCACGGCGGGCACGGCGACGAGCAGCGCGGCAGGCCATCGCACCCAGAGGATCAGCGAGGAGATCGCCGCCGCGGCGGTGATGATCCCCGGGATGCCCGTCGCCCCCACGGCGGCGAGCGCCGACATGAGCTGGGAGCGGCGCAGTGGGAAGGGAGCGAGCCGGGAGGCGTCGACCGTCGAGTCCAGTCCGGCCAGCAGCAGCGGCCCCAGCAGCCAGCCCAGCAGCAGCAGGCCGCCGCCGAACACGAGGACAGGCGCGATGAGAGACAGCGACTGCGATGCGGAGAGCGCGACGAACCCGGCCACGATCAGCGCCAGCAGGCCGAGCGCCCACAGGACGCCGAAGCAGAAGCCCACCAGCTGCCAGGGTCGGCGGGAGAGGTTGTTGCCGAGGATGCGGTACCGGAGCCTCAGGACGGTCGCAACCACTGCGGGCCCTCCGAGGTGTGACGCCCGCCGACGAGGGAGACGAAGCGGTCCTGGAGACTCTCGCCCGCGCGGACGTCGTCGACCGTTCCGGCGGCCAGCACGCGCCCCGCGGCGATGACGGCGACGTGATCGCACATGCGCTGGACGAGGTCCATGGAGTGGCTGGAGATGATGATCGTTCCGCCGGAGGACGTATAGCCGCGCAGCACGTCCTCGATGTTGGCCGCCGACACGGGATCCACGGACTCGAACGGCTCGTCGAGCACGAGCAGGCGCGGCGCGTGCACCAGGGCGCACGCCAGGGCGACCTTCTTGGTCATGCCCGCCGAGTAGTCCGCGACGATCGTGCCGGCCGCGTCACCGAGATCCATCAGCGCGATCAGGTCCGCCACCCGAGGGGCGATCTCCGGCCTCGGCAGCCCGAACATCATGGCCGTGTAGGTGATCAGCTGCTCGCCGGTCAGCCGGTCGAACAGCCGCACGCCGTCGGCGAGGTTCCCGATCATGCGCTTGGCCACGACCGGCTCGGTCCACACGTCCACGCCGTGGACCCGCACGAGACCCGCGTCGGGCCGCAGCAGCCCCGTCGCCATCGACAGCGTGGTCGTCTTGCCCGCGCCGTTGGGGCCGACGAGCCCGAAGAACGAGCCGGCGGGAACCTCGAGGTCGATACCGGCCACGGCGACCTTCTCACCGAAGCGCTTCACGAGCTGGGAGACCTGGAGGGCCGGCGGAGGGGACGCGGTGGAGTCGCTCATCAGCCCGAGCCTACCGGGGGTGGTGTCCGGGACGGATGAGAGGCTGGAAGGCATGCTGCAGACCCTGGCCGTGTCGGGATACCGCTCCCTCCGCGACGTGGTGGTGCCGCTGGGCCCCCTCACGGTGATCACCGGCCCCAACGGCTCCGGCAAGTCGAACCTGTACCGCGCACTGGGGCTGCTGGCGTCGGCCGGCCGAGGCGACGTCGTGGGGGCACTGGCCCGGGAGGGCGGGCTGCCGTCGGTGCTGTGGGCGGGGCCGGAGAACGGCGGCGATCAGGGCACCGTCCGCACACGGCCGGTCGCCGTGCAGCTCGGCTTCGCCTCGGACGAGCTCGGCTACCTGGTGGACCTCGGCATCCCGCAGACCGACCAGCGCAGTCCGTTCGCCCGCGATCCGGAGATCAAGCGCGAGCAGATCTTCGCCGGCGCCGTCGCCAAGCCCGCCACGCTGATCATCGACCGCACGCGGCAGCACACCCGGGTGCGGGCTGACGGGTGGGTGTCGCTGCGTCAGCAGCTCGCCCCGTTCGAGAGCATCATCACCGACCTCGCCGAGGGCGACACCGCGCCCGAGCTGCTCTCGCTGCGCCGCACCTTCGGCGGGTGGCGGTTCTACGACCACTTCCGCGTCGATGCGGATGCGCCCGCCCGGCGCGCGCAGGTCGGCACCCGCACTCAGACCCTCGCCCACGACGGGGCGAACCTCGCAGCGCTGTGGGCGACGGTGGTCGAGGCCGGTCATGGCAGCGCACTCGATCGAGCGGTCGACGAGGCGTTCCCGGGCGCGCAGGTGTCGGTGACGGCGACCGACGGTCTGTTCCGCCTGTCGTTCCGGCAGCCCGGCCTGCTTCGTCCGCTGCAGACCGCCGAGCTGTCCGACGGCACGCTGCGCTACCTGCTGCTCGTCGCCGCGCTCCTGCCGGCACGGCCCGCGCCGCTGCTGGTGCTGAACGAGCCCGAGGCGAGCCTGCACGCGTCGCTCCTCGAGCCGCTGGCGCGGCTCATCGTGGCGGCCGCCGAGCGCACCCAGGTCCTCGTCGTCTCCCACGCGGCCGCGCTGGTTGACTCGCTGCCCGATCCCTCGCGGGTGGAGCTGCGCCCGGGCACGGGCGGCACAGAGGTCGTCGGCCAGGGCCTCCTCGATGTCCCTGCATGGAACTGGGGCACGCGCTAGAGCCGCGGCACGGGTCGCCCGCCGGCGCCGGGACCTACTCGCGCAGCGTCGCGCCGAACCGCTCGGCGGCGACGGCCACTCCCGCGAGCTTCGCCTCGGTGGCCTCGGCGGCGGTCAGCGTGCGGTCCGCGGCACGGAACCGGAGCGCGAACGTCAGGCTCTTGGCCCCTTCGGGCACGCCGGCCCCGCGATAATCGTCGACGAGTCGCAGCGCCTCCAGGAGCGGGCCGGCACCGTCGACGAGGGCGGATCGCACCGCTCCCGCAGGCACATCGGCACCGAGCACCAGCGACACGTCCTGCGTCGCCGCCGGGTAGCCCGACAGCGTCTCGGCGACGACCCGCGTACCGGCCGCATCGATGAGGCGGTCGAGGTCGAGCTCGGCGACGATCACCCGTCCGGGCAGGTCGGCCGCCTCGGCCACCGCCGGAAGGAGCTCCCCGACGTAGCCGACCTCGGCGCCGCCCACCGAGACGACGCCGGTGCGACCGGGATGCAGGGCGGCACGGGCCCCCTGGGCGACCTCGATCTGCACGCCCGCCGCGCCCGCGATCGTGCGCAGCGCGTCGATCCCGTCCGCGACGTCGAACGGCTCGGCGGCGACGCCCGGCTGCTTGGCCACACGCTGACCGGTCAGCAGGACCGCGATGTGGCGCGGCTGCGGGGGCAGGGCGGCGTCGAGCGCGGCGAGCGTCGCCGCGTCGGGCCGCACCGCGGCCGGTGGCACCGTCGCCGTGCCGTACCGCACGCCCGGCGCGGGAAGGAAGACCGTGCCCGTCTCGAACAGGGCGAGGTCGGTGAGGCCGCGCGAGAGATTCCGGTGCGCGACCTGCAGGAGTCCGGGGATGAGCGAGCGACGCAGATAGGGCGCCTGTCCGTCGAGCGGATTGGCGAGCTTGACGCTCGGCAGGGACTCACCCGATGCGGATCCGTGGAGGTCGTTCTGCTCCTGCGTGGTGAAGCCGAACGACGGCGTCTCGACGAATCCGGCAGCCGCGAGGGCGTTCGCGACGCGGCGGCGCGCCGCCTGCGCGGTGGTGAAGCCCCGACCCGACGGCGGGACGGGCAGGACCGAGGGGATGCGATCGTATCCGGTGATCCGGGCGACCTCCTCGACGAGGGTCCACTTGTCGGTCAGGTCCGGGCGCCACGACGGCGGGATGACGAGCCACGTTCCCGGCACCGCCTCCGACTCGGTCACCTCGGCGCCGATGGTCTCGAGGGCGCCGACGACCTCGGCGTCGGTGTAGTCGACGCCGATGAGGCCCGAAGCGAAGCCGCGCGGCAGCTCGACCGCCTCGACGAAGACCTCGGCGAACAGGGCGCCGCCCGTCTCGGTGTCGAGGGTGCCGCCCGCGTACTCGACCATGAGATCGGCGACGCGGCGTGCCGCCACGAACGGGATGAGCGGGTCGACACCGCGCTCGAAGCGCTTGGACGCCTCGCTCGGGAGCTTGTGGCGGCGGGCCGTGCGCGCGATCGTCACCGTGTCGAAGATCGCCGCCTCGATGAGGACGTTGCGCGTCGCCGTCGTCATCTCGGTCGTCGTGCCCCCCATGACCCCGGCCAGGCCGATGGGACCGGACTCGTCGGTGATCAGCAGGTCCTCGGCGTGGAGCGTCCGCTCCTTGCCGTCGAGCGTCGTGAGCTTCTCGCCGCTGCGGGCGCGGCGCACCGTGATGCCGCCCGAGAGCCGGTCGAGGTCGTACCCGTGGATCGGGTTCCCGAGCTCGAGCATCACGTAGTTGGTGATATCGATGAGGATGCCGAGCGAGCGGATGCCGGCGAGCGTCAGTCGAGCCACCATCCAGGCGGGCGTGGGCTTGGTCGGGTCGACGTCGCGCACGGCGCGCACGACGAACTCGCTCGCCCCCACACGGCCGCGCACCGGGGCCTCGTCGACGACGGTGACCGCGAAACCGCTCGTGGGCTGCTGGAGCTCCTCGAACGGGCGATCGGCGGGGTCGCGGAAGGGCGCCCCCGTGGCGTGGGCGTACTCGCGGGCGACGCCACGGAGGCTCAGCGCGTAGCCGCGGTCGGGCGTCACGTTGATCTCCACGGCGACGTCATCGAGCCCGAGCAGCGCGATCGCGTCGGCGCCGACCTCGGGATCGAGGCCCAGCTCGACGAGCCGGAGGATGCCGCCGTGCTCGTCACCGAGTCCGAGCTCCTTGGCCGAGGCGATCATGCCGTCGGACACGTGCCCGTAGGTCTTGCGCGCCGCGATCGGGAAGGGTCCCGGCAGCACGGCTCCCGGGAGGGTCACGACGACCTTGTCGCCGGCGAAGAAGTTCCGGGCGCCGCAGACGATGCCGCGCAAGCCGCCGTTCGCCGCGCCGACGTCGACCTGGCACCAGCGGATCGTCTTGCCGTTGGACTGCGGCTCCTCGACGAACTCGACGACCTGCCCCACGACGATCGGGCCGGTGAGCCCGAAGCCGTGGACGTCCTCCTCCTCGAAGCCGACCGACACGAGCGAGGCCAGGACGTCGTCGGGCGTGGCACCGTCCGCGACGTCGACGTACTCGCGGAGCCACGAAAGCGGGACGCGCATCAGACCACCATTCCGAACTGCTCGCTGAAGCGGACATCGCCCTCGGCCATGTCGCGCATGTCCTTCACATCGGAGCGGAACATCAGTGTCCGCTCGATCCCCATGCCGAAGGCGAAGCCCGAGTACACCTCGGGGTCGATGCCGGCCGCGCGCAGCACGTTGGGGTTGACCATGCCGCAGCCGCCCCACTCGATCCAGCGCGCGCCGCCCTTGAAGGTCGGGTGCCAGAGGTCGAGCTCGGCGGAGGGCTCGGTGAAGGGGAAGTAGTTGGCCCGGAGCCGCGTCTTCGCCTCGGCGCCGAAGAGCGCCCGCGCGACGTGGTCGAGTGTGCCGCGCAGGTTCGCCATCGTGATGCCCTCGTCGATCACGAGGCCTTCGAACTGGCTGAACACCGGCAGGTGCGTCGCGTCAAACTCGTCGGTGCGGTACACCCGGCCGGGCGACACGATGTAGATCGGCAGGTCGCGCGTGAGCATCGATCGCATCTGGACCGGGCTCGTCTGCGTGCGAAGCAGCAGGTGCGCCGCGACGGGATCGACGTAGAACGTGTCCTGCATCTGGCGTGCGGGGTGGTCGGCGTCGAGGTTCAGCGCGTCGAAGTTGTACCACTCGTGCTCGAGCTCGGGCCCCTCCGCGATCTCCCACCCCATGCCGACGAAGATGTCGCCGATCTGGTCCTGGAGGAGCGTCAGCGGATGCCGCGCGCCGACGCGGGCGCGCTGCGGGAGCGCCGTGATGTCGATGCGCTCGGCATCCAGCTGCGCGGCCGTCTCTGCCTCGGCCAGCGCCGCCTCACGGGCGGCGAGCGCCTGCGTCACGCGGCCGCGCGCCTGGCCGACGAGCTTGCCGAACTCGGCCTTCTTGTCGTTGGGCACATGCCGCAGCTGCGCGTTCAGCTGCGCGAGCGGAGACGCCTCGGCCATGTGGGCGCTGCGGGCGGCCTTGAGCTCGGCGGTCGTCGCCGCGGCATCGATCGCCGCGAGTGCGGCGACCACGGCCGCCTCGACGGCCTCGGGCGTGATCTCGGCCGGGTGGTTCTCGGGTGCGTCAGACACGAGAGACGAGTCTACCGGCGGGCGATGGCCCGCCCGCGCGGTCACTCGTGCTTGTCGCCAGCCCGCTTTGCCGCTGCGATGTCAGTCGTACTCTGAGCTCCGATGACCTGCGTGTCGGTGAGGGCGTGCGCCGTGACATCGGCTCGCGTGGTGCCGACCGCCTTCGGAGACCGTCTCACGCGCTTCTGCACGATGTAGGCGACATAGCTGAGCGCCAGGCACATCGCAATGTAGATGACTCCCGCGATCATCGCCGACGGGATCAGCGGGGAGCCGAACTGCGCGTTCGAGCCGAGGAGCTTCGCGGTGTAGAGCAACTCCGGGTAGGTGATGATGAAGCCCAGCGCGGTGTCCTTGAGTGTGACGACCAGCTGCGCGATGATCACCGGCATCATCGCCCAAATGGCCTGCGGCAGGAGGATGAGGCGCATGACCCCCGCCTTGCGGAGTCCGATCGCGTAGCCTGCCTCCTTCTGTCCACGAGGCAGCGACTCGACACCCGCCCGGATGACCTCGGCGAGCACTGAGCCGTTGTACGCGATGAGTGCTATGACGACCGCCCAGTAGCTGCTCATCCGCACACCGATCACCGGGAGTCCGTAGAAGAGCAGCATCATGAAGACGAGAACGGGGACGGCACGGAGGATCTCGACGATCGCGGCGAAGGGGCCGCGGATCCAGGCGTGGTCGGACATCCGCCCGATCGCCAGAAGGAATCCGAGGATGATGGCGCCGACGCCGGCTGCAGCGAAAGCGGAGACCGTGGCCAGTGTCGCCTGCCCGATCATCTCCCACACGCGCGTGTACGTGAACAGACTCCACTTCTCTGCGGAGAGCTGTCCGGTATCGGCGAGCCGCCAGATGAAGAAGCCGACCAGCGCGACGACCACCAGGATCGTCACGGCACCGATGACGCGATTGCGTGCGATCGCGCGCGGGCCGGGAACGTCGTAGAGAACCGAGCTCATCGTGCGATCCGCCACTTCTTCTCGAGGTACTTCTGCAGGGCGGCGAGCACGAGCACCAACGCGACGAATATCGCCATCACCAGGAGGATGGTGACCATCTGGTTCTCACCGTTTTCGCTCATGTTCGCGCGGATGCTGCCGAGGTTCATCACGGAGAAGCCGGAAGCAACGGTGGTGTTCTTCAGCAGCGCGATGAAGACGCTCATCATGGGAGGAATCACCGATCGCGCCGCCTGCGGGAGGACCACGTAGCCCATCACCTGCCCGAAACCCATTCCGAGCGCCCTCGCGGCCTCCGCCTGCCCCACGGGCACAGTGTTGATCCCGGAACGCAGGGTCTCCGCGACGTAGGTCGCCGTGTAGATACCCAATCCGAGGATCGCCAGCAGGAGAAAGCTGCCACGCGGCACCTCGATGAGGATGGGGACCGCGAAGGCGAAGAAGAAGAGGACCAGGGTCAGCGGGGTGTTCCGGATCGTGTTGACGTAGACCGCACCGACCGCGCGGGCGATCGGGATCGGTGACACCCGCATGGCGCCCACGATGAAGCCCAACACGATCGCGATGGCACCACCGGCGACGAACAGCACCAGCGTTCCCACGAGGGCCTGCTGCCACAGTTCGGGATACTCGAAGATCTGGTCCATCACACTCCTTCCGAGCGCAACACGGGAGGACCGGAGGCGGTGACGAGATCACCGCCTCCGGTCGACGTCACTCTGCCGGGTCGACCGCGGGCTGCGTGCCCTCGACGCCCGCCGCTCCGAGATTCTTATCGAAGATCGCCTGCCAGACGTCACCGCCGTCGGTGAAGAGAGTGTTGACGTGCTCCACGAACGCCGTGTCGCCCTTCGCGATGCCCACGCCGTAGCGCTCCTCGCTGAACGGCTCTCCGACGACCTTGAGGTTGTCAGGGTCATTGGCCGCGTAACCGATGAGGATCGCCTCATCGGTCGTAACGGCATCCGCCTGTCCGTTCTTGACCTGCTCGACGCACTCCGAGTACTTGCTCAGCTCGACGGTCTTCGAAGGCGTCTCCTCCTTGATGCGCTGGATCGAGGTCGATCCAGTGACGGAGCAGACGACAGTGTCGGCCGTCAGGTCGTCCACGCCCGCCAGGTCAGAGTCGGCGGCGACGAGCAGGCCCTGACCGGTGATGAAGTAGGGCCCCGCGAAGCTGATCTGTTCCTTGCGGTCGTCGGTGATCGAGTAGGTGCCGACGTAGTAGTCGATCTGACCGTTGATGATCGCCTGCTCGCGGTTGGCGGAGTCCACGACCGTGTAGGTGATCTTGTCCTCATCGAAGCCGAGGGAGGCCGCGATCCAGCGGGCGATGTCCACGTCGAATCCGCTGCGCTCACCCGTGGTGGGGTCGAGATATCCGAGGTTGGGCTGGTCCTCCTTGACGCCGATGTTCACCGAGCCGCGCGAGCTGATGGCATCGAACGTGGGGCTCCCCTCGAGCGACACGTCCGTGGCGACCGTCCAGGGATTTTCGGCCGTCTCCCCCCCGGGCTCGCTGGGGTCGGCTCCGGGCGTGCCGCTGTTGCAGGCCGTCAGCGCGAGGGCTGCGACGGCGATTCCGGCGAGTGCGCCGGTGACGCGGGTGATACGCATGTGTTTCTCCTGGTTCCGTTCGTATCTTCTGGGGTTCGCGCGCCGGTGCAGGGCGCGCGCGTCTCAATGCGTGATGAGCTTGGAGAGGAAGTCCTTGGCGCGATCGCTCTTCGCGTTCGTGAAGAACTCCTCGGGGGTCGCCTCCTCGACGATGTGCCCCTCCGCCATGAAGACGACGCGATCCGCGGCCTTGCGGGCGAAGCCCATCTCGTGGGTGACGACGATCATCGTCATGCCGTCCTGCGCGAGGCTGACCATCACGTCGAGCACCTCGTTGATCATCTCGGGGTCGAGCGCGCTCGTGGGCTCGTCGAAGAGCATGACCTTGGGCTTCATCGCGAGCGCGCGTGCGATGGCGACGCGCTGCTGCTGACCGCCCGAGAGCTGGGCAGGGAGCTTGCTCGCCTGGTGACCGACACCGACGCGGTCGAGGAGCTCCTTGGCGAGCTTCTCGGCCTCGGCCCGCTTCATGCCCTTGACCTTGATCGGGCCGAGGGTGACGTTTTCGAGGATCGTGAGGTGGGCGAACAGATTGAAGGACTGGAACACCATGCCGACGTCCGCGCGCAGCGCGGCGAGTCCCTTGCCCTCCTTGGGCAGCTCCTTGCCGTCGATCGTGATGCGGCCGCTCGTGATCGTCTCCAGGCGGTTGATCGTGCGGCACAGCGTCGACTTGCCCGAGCCGGACGGCCCGATCACCACGACGACCTCGCCGCGGTTGACCGTCAGGTCGATGTCGGTGAGTGCCTGGAAGTCGCCGTAGTGCTTCTGCACGTTCTCGACGACCACGAGCGGGTCGCCTCGGCGGACGGAGATGTTGGACGTGGCCGGTGCTGCGTCGTGCTCAGAAGCCGTCATCCGGCCAGCGTAGGCGCTACTCGACTTCGCTGCTGTGGATTTCCACGACACCTTCACCGAATTGTGACGCGCATCGGCTACTCCGCGTGGCGACGAGGAAGTGGGAGCGTGCCCCCATCGGAGTCGGCCGCACCGCGCGCTTCAAAGTTCTCTACACCGATACCTCGGTGCGGCCGCATGTTACCTAGTGCTTCGGCAGTCACTGGGCGCGCCGCAAGCCGTCACTAACGGCGGCTCCGCACCGCCGCGTCTACGGTCAGCGCGGCATGCCTGGCTCTGAGTCGCAGTAAGCGACGTTCGCCCGATTGCAGGGTAGTCGGTTCGCGGAGTGATGTGGCGGGCGTTTGGGCGGGTCGATCGATGATCTCCTGGGCTACAGAACCTGACTAGCTCGCGGAAAGCCACTCAAGAAACGGACCTCACACGCCCGATACGACATTGGGCAACGGTTACAATACACGTCCACACGAGGATGACAGGCTGTCGTAAACGCTCAAGGCTACTTTCGATACTTGCAGATGATCCAGTTAGTGCCAGAGACCCCGTTGATAAAGCGGAATGTGCACCTCGACTTACCGCTCTTTGCCGCGTGAGTCATGTCGGCAGCATTACCTGCACTTGCGGTAACCGATGCGTAGATGGACGACCCGACGATCGTCATCGTCGTGAACTGGATCAATTGCTGGCCGTCCGGCCCGGCCCTACCGCCCTTGAGGTTGGTCTGCGACGAGCTCGTGTAAGGCGTGCTGGAGTTTGCGTACCCGTCCTTGAAAATGGTGTCCGCCGCGAACGCGGACGCTGTTAGCGAACAGCTTATTCCCAGCGCAAGCGCCGCCACGCAAGACCGCACTCGAAAGCGAGCGCGACGCCTTTTCAAGAGATTGAGGTCATCGTGGATCATTTAAGGACCTCAAACGACAGTTCCTTCCCAAGCGTCCGCAACGCATCTCTCGCGACCACCGAACCGACGTCGTCTACGACCAGCAAGTTGGCTACGTCGCCAGTTTGAAAGCTACTCACTGCTGGGTTTGACGCAACGGACGAGTCGGACAGCAAGTAGCGCTCAGCTACCTTCGCGCTTTCCCTCGCTTCGACTACCATCCCGAGCCCGGAAGCACGAAATTTCGCTGGAGTCGTACAAACAGTGCCTGTGACCCACTCCTTGTCGTCGATGTGAACGACGAGGCAAAGTAGCCCCAAGTTCGACTTGACGACGAAGGACTGGACAGGCCCATCCTCGATTAACCTGGCGGTGGCCACGTCCAGGCCACCCGCGATGTCGGACCGTGCGACATCCTTCGGGAGTGGACGAGCTTCAGACGTGGGCGACGTCAACACGTTCAAGTCATAATCTGCTGACTTGGAGACGGCCACCATCGGTTGCGGTACCGGGCTCGTTATCGCCTGCACGGCGGCGTTCGCAGCTGTTCCGAGAACTAAACCAAGGCTGCACGCGCCGACAACGAACACAACCGTCATTGCCGAGTATCTTTTCATTCGCTCGCCCTCATCTCTTGGCTCGGCATTGCAAATACTTCGCATCGTCTGGGGTAGTCGCGTACTTCTTGATCCATTTGCATCGGCTCTGCACGTTTGCGGTGCGCACATAATTCAAGTAGACCCACGAATCATGCGGAGCTGACGTACTGAACATGATGGTGTTGGTCGACGGCTTGTAGCCCTCAATGCGACCCGTTCCGCCCTGCCCAAAAAGCCCGTAGAGCTCCCCGCCAATCGACCCGCTCGGCGGAACTGCACCGTATTTATAGACGCCCGGGGCGACATACCCATTGAAGAATGTGAAGGTGTAAGCGTCGGCGACTGTCGGAGACAAACCCACCAGTGCTGCCGCGAAAAAGCCGACCACAGCAAGTCGAATACGGCCTGACCTCTTCGAGTTCCTCGAGACCATGACCATCCCGGATCCTCCTTTGATCGGTTCCGGACATGCTGGCACCATTTGCGCGCGGCGTCTAGGCGTGCTCCTCGATTGCCGAATCTCGATCCCATGGATTGACGGAACACCTCCGCCCCGCCGCAGGCGCGGAACCTGATCGACCGACGTGAGCGGCTGGCCGTCAGGAGCGGCGGAAGAGCGACTTCACCCAGGTGGCGACGCGGCGCCACCACGGCGGGCGCGGGCCCTCGGTGCGCGTGTTCGTCTTCGAGAACGGGCTCATGCGCCGGCACCCGAACGCTGGGCGAATGCGCTCTCGTACAGACACACGCTCGCCGCCGTCGCGAGGTTCAGGGACTCGGCGCGGCCGTAGATCGGCAGGCGCAGCGTCAAGTCGACGAGGGACAGCGCCTCGTCGTCGAGTCCCCTCGCCTCATTGCCGAACAGCCACGCGGTCGGCTCGGCGAGAGTCCGCCGGTGGGCGAGGAAGTCCTCTCCCCCGACATCGGCCGCGACGACGCGCAGCCCCGTCGCGTGCGCACGCTGGACGACGTCGGCGAGGTCGGCGCCGATGGCGATCGGCAGATGGAAGAGCGATCCGGTCGTCGCTCGGACGACCTTCGGGTTGTACGGGTCGACCGTCCGGCCGGTGAGCACCACGGCATCCGCTCCTGCCGCATCGGCGGCGCGGATGATCGTGCCGAGGTTCCCGGGGTCGCGCACCTCCTCGCAGATCGCGAGGAGCGCGGGCTTCGCCGCGAAGACGTCCTTCAGCGCCGTGGGCGACTGCCGGGCGACGGCGACGATGCCCTGCGGCGTGACGGTGTCGGCCATCGCGTCCAGCACCGGCTCGGTGGTGAACTCGATCTCGAGCCCCGCGCTGCGCGCGGCGTCGCGGACGTCCTGGTGCTTCTCCATCGCGGTCGGCGTCGCGAAGATCTCGACGATGGTGTCGGGGCGGTAGGCCAGCGCCTCGCGGGCCGCCTGCGGGCCCTCCAGGAGGAACAGACCGGTCTCCTGCCGGGCGCTGCGCTTGGTCAGCTTGGCGACGGCGCGCACACGCGGCGAACGGGGGTTCTCGAGCACGGTCTCAGTGTAGGGGGACGGCGCGGCCGCGACCGGGAACGACGACAGGGCGCCCTCCGGATGGAGAGCGCCCTGTCGGAGAGCGTGCGACGCGCTTACGCCTTGGGGGCGTTGACGTCGGCCGGGAGCGCCGTGCGCGCGGTCTCGACCAGCGACGCGAAAACGGCCGGCTCGTTCACGGCGAGCTCGGCGAGCATGCGACGGTCGACCTGCACACCCGCGAGGCCGAGGCCCTGGATGAAGCGGTTGTACGTCAGGCCGTTCTGGCGGCTCGCGGCGTTGATGCGCTGGATCCACAGACGACGGAAGTCGCCCTTGCGCTTGCGACGGTCACGGTACGCGTAGACGAGCGAGTGGGTGACCTGCTCCTTCGCCTTGCGGTACAGGCGCGAACGCTGTCCGCGGTAACCGGAGGCGCGCTCGAGGATGACGCGACGCTTCTTGTGGGCGTTGACGGCCCGCTTGACTCTAGCCATTTCTTCTACTTATTCCTTACGTGCGGCGGCGTCAGATGCCGAGGAGCTTCTTGGCGACCTTCGCGTCGCCCGGGGCCAGGATCTTGTCGGCCGACAGACGGCGCGTGCGCTTGGTCGGCTTGCCCTCGAAGTTGTGGCGGAGGTTCGCCTGCTGCTTCTTGATCTTTCCGCTTCCGGTGACCTTGAAGCGCTTCTTGGCACCCGAGTGGGTCTTCTGCTTCGGCATGGTTCTTCCTTCGTTGTGGTTCCCGCAGGGCGGGAGTCTGTGGGGCGTCGCAGTCCGGAGGACTACTCGGCGGGTGCGGTCTCCGCGCCGGAAGCGGGAGCCTGTCCGCTGCGGGCCTCACGAGCGGCCTGCTTGGTCGCGGCGCGAGCAGCGTTCTGCTCCGTCTTGACCTCGGACTTGTTCTTGTGGGGCGCGATCACCATCACCATGTTGCGGCCGTCGATCGTGGGGTTGGACTCCACGGTGCCGAACTCGGCGACGTCCTCGGCGAACTTGCGCAGCAGGCGCACACCCTGCTCGGGACGCGACTGCTCGCGACCACGGAAGAGGATCATCGCCTTGACCTTGTCGCCCGCCTGGAGGAAGCCCTCCGCGCGCTTGAGCTTGGTCGTGTAGTCGTGCGCCTCGATCTTCAGACGGAAGCGCACCTCCTTGAGGATCGTGTTGGCCTGGTTGCGACGTGCTTCCTTGGCCTTCTGCGCCGCCTCGTACTTGAACTTCCCGTAGTCCATGATCTTGACCACGGGAGGCTTCGAGTTGGGGGCCACCTCGACCAGATCGAGATCGGCCTCCTGAGCCAGACGCAGCGCCACCTCGATACGGACGACGCCGACCTGCTCACCCGCGGGTCCGACGAGGCGGACCTCGGGGACGCGGATGCGGTCGTTGGTGCGGGGATCGCTGATGTGCGGAACTCCTGTTCGTGCGGGGACTGCCACCGCGACACAGGGCTGTGTCGCGGGCGGAAGCTGATCACGTCCACCCGCACGATGCGCACATCGGCTGTCAGTGTTTCTGCACCCTGATCCACGGGGGACGACCCTGCGTGAGCGGGGCGGAGTGCGTGACCCGGTAGCCTGGAACGGCAAGCGCGGGTGGGATGTGATCCTCTTTCGATCCGGAGCAGAACACTCCGGTGCGCACCAAGTCTAGCAGAGAGCAGCACGTGGATACGATTCCGGGCGACCAGGCCGACCAGCGGAGCGATCGGGGCGACGATCCCCACGAGGACGCCCGGCACCAGCGGTGGGAAGAGCAGGAGCGCGCCGCCCAGGCCGCCACCCGCGACATCGCCGACGTGCCGGCGGTCGAGGTCATCACGACCGCGGCCGTGCACCTGATGAGCGCCGCCGCCGTGAAGGTGGGCCTCGCCGACTCCCCCGAGACGCAGACCGACCTCGACGAGGCGCGCAAGCTCATCAACGCCCTCGCGGGGCTGATCACCGCCGGCGCCCCCGAGATCAGCGACATGCACGCCCGCTCGCTGCGCGACGGCCTGCGCTCGCTCCAGCTCGCCTTCCGGGAGACCTCGACGATCCCCGATCCGATCGGCAAGGGCCCGGGCGAGAAGTACACCGGTCCTGTCACCTGACCGGCATCTCCTCCCCCGAGCTGCGCCGCCGTCAGGCCCGGAGCCGGCCCCTCAGGAACTGCGGCGCAGCTTGACGGTCAGCGAGTCGGCGAGCACGGCGATCCGGTCGTCGGCCGCCCACCGCTGCGCGAGACGCGCGAGCACGGCGTCCAGCGCCTGCCGCTCCAGCCCGTCCATCAGCTCCAGCATGACGACGAGCTCGGGGCCGCGCAGCCGCGCGTCGGGATCACCCGCGGCGACGGCCACGTCGATCACGGCCAGCTCCGACGCCACGCTCTCCTGCAGGGCGGAGAAGACCTCGGGTGAGAGGAAGCTCGGCTCCCACGGCAGACCCTGGGCGATCGCCCACACCGCCGGACGGCGCACCACGAACTCGGTCGCGGCCGTCGGGTCCAGCACGATCAGGTCGGTGTCCTCCGCCGACGCGGACAGCGCCACGCGCACCGCGTCGACCGGGATCGGTCGCGCCGCGGCGTCCCACGACGCCATCGTCGAGACCGACGAGAAGACCGGCTGCACGCGGCGTCCGTCGGGGGCGGCGACCGTCACGATCGACAGCTCCTGCGTCTTGTCGACCGCCAGCCCGCTCGGGGCGACGCCCTCCTCGCCCTTCTCCGCGATCAGAGGGATCAGCACGCGCGCACCGCGGAGCGCATCGATCACCTCGACCTGACTGCCCTCGCCCGCACGGAAGCGCTGCAGGGCCGCGAGGAGCGCGGGATCGGCGGATCCGTCGTCGCCGGAGTGCGGGTTGTCCTCGAAGCGGCGCCCCGCCCACGGGACACCGGCCGAATCGCCCGCCGGGTGGCTGGCGTCGTCAGCCTGCGGCGACATCCAGCGCCTCGGCGAGCGTGAACGCCCCCGCGTAGAGGGCCTTGCCGACGATCGCACCCTCGACGCCGAGCGGGACGAGCGCGCGCAGCGCGGCGATGTCGTCGAGGCTCGAGACGCCGCCCGAGGCGACCACCGGCTTCGGGGTGCGGGCCACCATCTCGCGGAGGAGTTCGATGTTGGGGCCGCGGAGCGTGCCGTCCTTCGTGACGTCCGTGACGACGTAGCGGCTGCAGCCGGCGTCCTCGAGGCGGTCGAGGACCTCCCACAGATCGCCGCCCTCGCGGGTCCAGCCGCGCGCAGCCAGGGTCGTGCCGCGCACGTCGAGTCCCACGGCGATCGCGTCTCCGTAGCGGCCGATGACGTCGGCGGCCCACTCGGGGTTCTCCAGCGCGGCGGTGCCGAGGTTGATGCGGGTCGCCCCGGACTCCAGTGCGGCCTCGAGGGTGGCGTCGTCGCGGATGCCGCCGGACAGCTCCACCTGCACCCCGCGCAGCTGCTTGATGACCTTGCGCAGCACGGGAGTGTTGCTGCCGCGACCGAACGCCGCATCCAGGTCGACGAGGTGCACCCACTGCGCGCCCTGGTGGGCCCACTGCAGGGCCGCGTCGACGGGGTCGCCGTAGCTCGTCTCGGTGCCCGCCTCGCCCTGGGTCAGGCGGACCGCCTTGCCGTCGGCGACGTCGACGGCCGGGAGGAGGATCAGTTCAGGGGTGGACGCGAAATCGTTCATGGCTCCGGATGGTTCGTCGGGGCGCACGTCTTGCGCGCACGCACAAGGAGAGAGATTAGCCCCGCGGCAGCGATTCGACCCAATTCGCGAGGAGGCGGATACCCGCGGCTCCGCTCTTCTCCGGGTGGAACTGCGTCGCCGAGAGCGGTCCGTTCTCCACCGCCGCCAGGAACGGCGCTCCGTAATCGCACCAGGTCACCGCCGGCTCACGGAAGGGCCGCATGACCTCGAGGGACCAGTGCTGGACGCCGTAGGAGTGCACGAAGTAGAAGCGCTCGTCCTCGATCCCGCGGAAGAGGGTCGACCCCTCCCCCGGCCGCACGGTGTTCCATCCCATGTGAGGAAGCACCGGAGCGTCGAGCTCGAGCACGACCCCGGGCCATTGACCGAGGCCCTCGGTCGCATCGCCGCGTTCGACGCCCTGGTCGAAGAGGACCTGCATGCCCACGCAGATGCCGAGCACGGGCAGTCCGCCCGCCAGGCGGCGCTCGATCGCCTCGTCTCCGCGACTGGCGCGGAGCGCCTCCATCACGGCGCGGAAGGCACCCACCCCGGGCACGAGCAGTCCGGCCGCGTCCTGGATGAGCCCGCGGTCGGAGGTGAGCCGCGCGTCGGCGCCCGCCGCCACGAGCGCCTTGACGGCGGAGTGGACGTTGCCCGAACCGTAGTCGAGCACCGCGACCAGGGGCGCGTCGGTCACAGGGCGCCCTTCGTGCTCGGGATGCCGCGCACCAGCGGGTCGAGGCTCTTCGCCTGCCGGAACGCGCGCGCGAGCGCCTTGTACTCCGCCTCGGCGATGTGGTGCGGGTCGCGACCGCCCAGCACGGTGACGTGCATCGTCAGCCCGCCGTTGAAGGCGATCGCCTCGAATGTGTGCCGCACGAGCGACCCGGTGAAGTGGCCGCCGATGAGGTGGTGCTCGAAGCCCGCCGGTTCGCCGGCGTGCACCAGGTAGGGTCGGCCGCTGATGTCGACGACCGCCTGCGCGAGCGCCTCGTCGAGGGGGACCAGGGCGTCGCCGTAGCGGGAGATCCCCGCCTTATCGCCCAGCGCCTGGCGGATCGCCTGACCCAGGACGATCGACACGTCCTCGACCGTGTGGTGCGCGTCGATGTCGGTGTCGCCGGAGGCGCGCACCGTGAGGTCGGTCAGGGAGTGCTTGGCGAACGCCGTCAGAAGGTGGTCGAAGAAGGGCACCGTCGTGTCGATGTGGCTCGTGCCGGTGCCGTCGAGGTCGAGCTCGAGCTCGACGGTGGACTCGCTCGTCGCGCGACGCAGCGTCGCCGTACGGGGGGTGCTCATGGCCCGATTCTACCGAGCGCCGCCCTCGGGACCGGCCACGGTGCCGCCCCCGCGGTTGGGGGTGCTCTCAGAGCGCCGCCAGGGCCTCGAGGAAGGCCGTCGACTCCTCCTCGGTGCCGGCGGTGACCCGCAGGCTGTGCGGGATGCCGACGTCGCGGATCAGCACGCCGCGATCGTAGAGGCCCTGCCAGGTCGCCCCCGGGTCGTCGACGCCCGAGAAGAGGACGAAGTTCGTCCAGCTCTCGAACGGCGTGTACCCGAGCGCGTCGAGCGTCGCCGAGATCCGATCGCGCTGGGCGACGATCTCGTCGACCATGCCGAGCATCGTGGGGGCGTGCCGGAGGGCGGCCGTGGCGGCAGCCTGCGTGAGCGCGCTCAGGTGATACGGCAGCCGCACCAGACGCAGGGCGTCGATGACGCCGGGATCCGCCGCGAGGTAGCCCACGCGCGCCCCCGCGAAGGCGAAGGCCTTGCTCATCGTCCGCGAGACGACCAGCCGCTCGCGGCCCGGCAGCAGCGTGAGGGCGGACCTCTCCTCGCGCGGCGCGAACTCCTGGTAGGCCTCGTCCACGATCACGACGCCGCGGGCGGCCTCGTACACCGACTCGATGACCTCCAGCGACAGGGGCGTGCCGGTCGGGTTGTTGGGGGCGCAGAGGAACACGACGTCGGGGTCGGCGTCCGCGATCTGCGATGCCGCCGACTCCGGCGACACCGTGTAGTCGGGCTCTCGCGTGCCCGAGACGTACTCGGCACCCGTGGCACGCGTCAGCAGGGGGTACATCGAGTAGGTCGGCCCGAAGCCGAACGCACAACGTCCCGGCCCCGCGAACGCCTGCAGCAGGTGCTGCAGCACCTCGTTCGACCCGTTGGCGGCCCAGATCTGGTCACGTTCGAGGCCGTGTCCGAGGTAGTCGGCGAACCCCTCGCGCAGCGCGGTGAACTCCCGATCGGGGTACCGGTTGACCTCGCGCAGAGCGAGGGCGATGCCGTCGAGGATATCGTCCGCGACCTCCTCGGGGACGGGGTGCGTGTTCTCGTTGACGTTGAGCGCCACCGGAAGGGGCGCCTGCGGAGCGCCGTACGGCGTCAGTCCGCGCAGATCCTCGCGCAGGGGCAGGTCCTCGAGACGGACGCGGCCGTCGATGGGTGAACTCACGCCTCCATGCTAGGACCGCTCACTCCTGCGTCGCGTACTCCGCGGGGATCGAGAGCTCCTGGCCGGCGTCGAGCTGTGCGGTGCCGAGGGCGTTCAGACGGACGATCGCGTCGACCACGTCGCGGGGGTCGGCCGCCGGTGCGACCTCCTGGGCGATGGACCACAGGCTGTCGCCTGGAAGGACGGTCACGGTCGCGAACTCGGGCGACGCCGCCTCGCGGTCGGCGGACGCGAGGGCGGCGCCCCCGGAGACGATCGCGATGCCCAGCGCGGCGACCGCCGGCAGGGCTGCGAGGAAAGCGACCACGCGCCGACCGCGCGTCGTCAGGCGCAGGCGGGTCGCCGGAGTCAGCGCGGATGCTGCGGCGATGTCGATGGTGGTCATGATTCCTCCCGGGGATCCGAGTTCGGAGTTCGGAACTTCGCACCCGACTCTCGGCCGGGAGGGCCGGGTGCGAAGTTCTCTTCCGAATCTATCTTCGATACAAGTATGGTGTCAAGGGCATCCGACATCGCAGATGAATCGAACGCGACACGCGATCGCCTCACGCTCGGCTGCGACGAGACCGGATACGGTTTCGATATCTAGACCCCATCACCCACCTCCGACATTCGAAGGCGCTGACCTTCCGGAGGACTCGAGAGGAGCGCGGCCATGGACGAGATCCGGTCGGCCAGGGACAAGCCCCAGACCCGTCGACGCAAGTCGCTCAGCGACAAGCAGCTGGCGATCCTCGAGGTCATCCAGCGATCGATCGCGCGTCACGGCTATCCGCCGAGCATGCGCGAGATCGGCGACGCCGTCGGACTCAAGTCGCTCTCCAGCGTCACGCACCAGCTCAACCAGCTCGAGCTCAGCGGCTACCTGCGCCGCGACCCCGGCAAGACCCGCGCGATGGAGGTGCTGATCGACCTGCCCGGCAGCGCCGCCGAGAACCCCGCAGACGAGGCGCCCGCGGTCGGCGACGCCGCGATGGTCCCCCTGGTCGGGCGCATCGCCGCCGGCGTCCCCATCACCGCAGACCAGCAGGTCGAGGAGATCTTCCCCCTCCCCCGTCAGCTCGTCGGCAAGGGCGACCTGTTCATGCTCCGGGTGAGCGGCGAGTCGATGATCGACGCGGCGATCTGCGACGGCGACTGGGTGGTCGTGCGCTCGCAGCCCGTCGCCGACAACGGCGACATCGTCGCGGCGATGCTCGACGGCGAGGCGACCGTCAAGACCTTCCGCCAGCGCGACGGGCACACCTGGCTGCTCCCCCGCAACACGGCCTTCGAGCCGATCCTCGGCGACGACGCCGTCGTCCTCGGCAAGGTCGTCGCCGTCCTGCGCGCGGTCTGACCGGGCCGGGCTCGGGCACGCGCCGCCCCGGCGGCGTCAGCTCAGCGCCGCCACCTTCGCGCGGACGCGCTCGGTCGCGGCGACCACATTGCGCAGCGACTCCACGGTCTCGTCGTAGCCACGCGTCTTCAGACCGCAGTCGGGGTTGACCCACACCTGCCGCAGCGGCAGCGCATCGGCCGCCCGCTCCAGCAGCTCGGCGACCTCGTCGACGGAGGGCACGCGGGGGGCGTGGATGTCGTAGACCCCCGGACCGACGCCATGGGAGAACCCCGCCGCGGCGATGTCGTCGATCACCTCCCCGCGGCTGCGCGCCGCCTCGATCGAGGTCACATCGGCATCGAGGGCCGCGATCGCATCGATCACGACGTCGAACTCCGAGTAGCAGAGATGCGTGTGCACCTGCGTGCGCGCTGCCGCCCCGCCCGTCGCGAGCCGGAAGGCAGCCACCGACCACGCCAGGTACGACGGCTGCTGCGCCGCCTTCAGGGGCAGGAGCTCGCGGAGGGCGGGCTCGTCGACCTGGATGATGCGGATCCCCGCATCCTCGAGATCGGCGATCTCGTCGCGCAGCGCCAGCGCGACCTGGTCGGCCGTCTCCGCGAGGGGCTGGTCGTCGCGGACGAACGACCAGGCCAAGATCGTCACCGGCCCCGTCAGCATGCCCTTCATGGGACGGGCGGTCAGGGACTGGGCGAAGCTCGACCATCCCACGGTGATCGGTGCCGGCCGCGAGACGTCGCCCCACAGGATCGAGGGTCGCGTGGCGCGCGATCCGTACGACTGGACCCAGCCGTTGCGGGTGACCGCGAAGCCCTGGAGGTGCTCGGCGAAGTACTGCACCATGTCGTTGCGCTCCGCCTCTCCGTGCACGAGGACGTCGAGGCCGAGGTCCTCCTGCAGCTCCACGACGCGGGAGATCTCGTCCCGCAGGTAGCTCTCGTAGGCGGACGTGCCGAGCTCCCCACGCCCGTGGCGGGCGCGCGCCCGGCGGATCTCCGCGGTCTGCGGGAACGAGCCGATCGTCGTCGTCGGAAGCAGCGGCAGCCCGAGATCCTGCTGCGCCGCGGCCCGCTCCGCGTCGGAGGGCCGGGCGAGGTCGCCGGGCGACAGTCGGCCAAGGCGCGTCCGCACCTGTCCGTCGCGCACGCCCGGCGCCTCCCGGCGATCTGCCAGTGCGGCGTCGGCGTCGGCGATGTCGGCGGCGATCGCCTCCGCACCGAGCGTCAGGCCCCGGCCGAGCGTCGCCGCCTGCGCGGTCTTCTGGTCGGCGAACGCCAGCCAGGATCGCAGGCGCGGCGCCAGGTCCGGCTCGTCGGCGACGTCGTGCGGCACGTGCTGCAGCGACGTCGAGGTGCCTGCCGCCACCTGGCGCGCACCGAGCGAGCGCAGCTCCAGCAGCCGCTCCCACGCCGCGCGGAGGTCGCCTCGCCAGATGTTCCGCCCGTCGACGACACCGCCGACGAGGACCTTCTCGGCCAGGCCCGGCACCGGTGCGGGAACCGGGCCGCGATGCAGATCGAGGGCGAGGGCCTCGATCGGCGCGGCTGCCAGCGCGGCCCACGCCTCGTCGGACAGCGACGCGTAACCGGCGGCGACGAGCACACGCGGGCGGGAAGGGGCCGCACCCAGCGCCTCGTAGGCGCGCTCGGCGGCGCGGGCGAGCTCGGCGTCGGACGATCCCAGCGCCTGGCTCACCAGAGCGTGCTCGTCCAGCTGCACCCACTCCGCACCGGCCTCGGCGAGGCCGGCGAGGATCTCCGCGTAGACGGGGAGGAGGTCGTCCAGCCGGTCCAGCGGCCGGAACCCCTCCGGCGCATCGGAGGACGGCTTGGCGAGGGCGAGGAAGGTCACCGGGCCCACGAGCACCGGCCGGGTGACGAACCCGGCGCTCCGGGCCTCGCGCACCTGCGCCGCGAACCGGTCGCCGGACGGGGAGAAGACCGTCTCGGGGCCGATCTCGGGCACGAGGTAGTGGTAGTTGGTGTCGAACCACTTGGTCATCTCCAACGGCGGTCGCTCGTCGTCGCCCCGGGCGATCGCGAAGTATGCGGCCAGCGGAATGCTGCCGTCGCGCTCGCGGAGGGCCTCGAACCGGTGCGGGATCGCTCCGACCGCGACGGCGAGATCGAGCACCTGGTCGTAGTACGAGAAGGACTCGGGGATCGACGAGTCGCCGGCGCCGAGGCCCAGCTCCACCAGGCGCGCCCGCGTCCGTCCGCGCAGCTCGGCCGCGGCAGCCTCGAGGTCCGGTTCGGAGAGACGACCCGCCCAGTGCGCCTCGACGGCCTGCTTGAGCTCGCGGCGGCGGCCGATGCGCGGGTAGCCGAGGATCGTGGCGGCGGGGAACGTCATGCGGGGGTCTCCTGTCGGTCGTCGAGGATGCCGGCCTCACGGAGGACCGTCAGCACCGTCTGGTGGTTGTTGAACGCGTAGAGGTGCACGCCCGGCGCGCCGCCCTCGATCACGGCGCGTGCCAGCGCAGCGGCGTGCGCGATCCCGATCGCGCGCTGCTCCTCGGCCGAGGTGGCGGCGTCGAGCGCATCGGCGAACGCGGCCGGGCGCGCCTCGCCGGTGAGCTCGAGCACGCGGGCGAGCCTCCCGGGCGAGGTCAGCGGCATGAGGCCCGGCAGGATCGGGATGTGCACGCCTGCGCGGCGGGCACGCGCGACGAAGCCGAGGTAGTCGTCGGCCTCGAAGAACAGCTGGGTGATGGCGAGGGTCGCCCCCGCCGCCTGCTTCGCCAGGAGCGCGTCGATGTGCTCGTGCGGATGCCGCGACCGCGGGTGCCCGTTGGGGAAGGCGGCGACGGAGATCTGCACGCGCTCGCGGGGCGCGACCGTGGCAGCGCCCGGCAGCCCCGGCACGTCCGCCTCGCTGTAGGGCGCACGCTCGGCCTGGACGCGGTCGATCAGCTGCACGAGCTGGGCGGCGCTCTCGAGGTCGCCGAGGAAGGCGTCTCCCTCCTGCGCCCCGGCGGGCGGATCGCCACGAAGGGCGAGGAAGCGCGTGATGCCCGCGTCGAGGAACTCGCGGATGAGGGCTCCCGCGTCGGCGTACGTGCTTCCGACGCAGGTCAGGTGCGCGAGCGGCGGCACCGCGGTCTCGCGGAGGATGTGCGTGAGGACCTCGAGGGACCGTCCTCCCGTGGAGCCGCCCGCTCCGAAGGTCACCGAGATGAACTGGGGCCGGGCTTCTGCCAGACGCCGGATGGTCTCGTGCAGCGCCGGCATGCCGGCGGCGGTCCGGGGCGGGTAGACCTCGAAGGAGATCGGCACGGAAGGCGATGCAGACGCCTCGACGGCATTCGACATGACAGCTCTCGGTTCAGGCAGGCGGTGGATCAGGGGGCCGGTCGGCCGCGGCCGCACGCGGGTGCGGTCTGCGGGCGGGTGCCGGGCTCGGCTGTCGCTCCTGCCCGGAGCCGCAGGGGGTGCGGTGGTCCGAGCCGTCCGTCCCCGTGAGGTTCCGGATCGTTGGCACCACTCTAGGACGCGGGAGCACGGCCGCTCGATCTGTGACGTCCTGTTTCACCGTCGCCCGGCACCGCTCGGCGTAGCGTGGGAGACATGGTCGTCACCCTTCCCTACGGATCCTGGCCCTCCCCCCTCTCCGCCTCGGCTGCGGCGGCATCCGCTCCCCGCTTCGAGGGCGCCGCCTTCGTGAGCGACGAGGTCTGGTGGGGCGAGTCGATCGCCGCGGAGGGCGGCCGCACGGCCGTGCGCCGTCGTTCGGGTGCCGGAGAGGTGGCCGATGTGCTCCCCGCTCCGTGGAACGCGCGCTCCCGGGTGCACGAGTACGGCGGCGGCGCGTGGACTGCGGACCCCGGCGGCCGGCTCTTCTTCGTCGAGAAGGCGGACCAGCGCATCTGGGCGCTTCAGCCCGGGGCGGAGCCGGTGCCGCTCACCTCCGACGCCGGCGACGTGCGCTACGGCGGATTGCGCTGGCAGGCGGGCACTCTGCTGGCGGTGCGCGAGGAGCACGCAGAGGCGGGGGCATCCACGCCGCGCCGATCGATCGTCTCGGTGTCGCCGGAGGGCCAGGTCAGGGAACTCGCGGCAGGCAGCGACTTCGTGGCCCAGCCCGCGCTGTCGCCGGACGGCCGCCACCTCGCCTGGATCGCGTGGAACCATCCCGACATGCCCTGGGATCGCACCGAGCTGCGGGTGGGACGGATCGGCGACGGCGCCGTCGCCGAGTGGACCGTCGTCTCGTCGGGCGCCACCGCCGCGCTGCAGCCCGAGTGGGAGGACGAGCGGACGCTGCTCTACGTGGACGACCCCTCGGGCCGCTGGAACGTCTTCCGCGTCACGCTCGGGAGCGACCCGGTGGTCGTCTCCGCGGCGCCCGCGGATACGGGCGGTCCCCTCTGGGTGCTCGGATCCCGCTGGTACGCGCCCGTGGGCGACGGCCGGCTGGTCGCGCTGCGCACGCAGGGTTCGGACGAGGCGGTCGTGCTGGACGCCGACGGCACCGCACACGCCCTGGACGTTCCGGTGCGCAGTCGTGCGCTGATCGAGGACGCGGCACGCGGCCACGTGCTCATCTCCGGGAGCGCCCCGGGCGTGACGGGGATCTGGTCGGTCGACGTGGCGTCGGGCGCGGTCGAGCTCGTGCGTGGGGGCGGCTTCGAGGGCGGGACACACTGGCTTCCCGACGGCCGCGCGGTGACCTTCGCCGGGCCCCACGGCCCGGTGCACGCGTTCGACTTCCCGCCCACCCATCCGGACGCCGTCGCCCCTGACGGCGAGCTCCCCCCGTACCTGGTCTGGGTCCACGGCGGCCCCACGGCACACGTCGGCGGGGTCGCCGACGCGAAGATCGCGTACTTCACCAGTCGCGGTATCGGGGTGCTCGACGTCAACTACGGCGGTTCCACGGGCTACGGCCGGGACTACCGCGAGCGCCTGCGGGGCCAGTGGGGCGTGGTCGACGTCGACGATGTCGTGGCCGCAGCGTCGGGCCTCGTCGCCGAGGGCGGCGCCGATCCCGCCCGCCTCGCGATCGAAGGCGGGTCCGCGGGCGGATGGACGGTGCTGGCCGCGCTGGTGGCCAGCGACGTGTTCGCCGCAGGGGTCTCGCGGTACGGCGTCGGGGACGCGCGCGCCCTCGCCGCCGACACGCACGATTTCGAGGCGCGCTATCTGGACGGGCTCATCGGTCCCCTGCCGGAGGCCGAGGAGCTGTACCTCCAGCGCTCCCCTCTCGGACGCGCCGACCGGTTCCGTGCGCCGCTGCTCCTTCTCCAGGGCGCGGAGGACGCCGTCGTCCCGCCGGCGCAGTCCGAGGCCATCCGCAGTGCCCTCGCCTCCCGCGGTGTGCCGCACGCGTACGTGCTGTACGAGGGCGAGGGGCACGGGTTCCGCCGGGCCGAGACGATCGTGCACGCGCTGGAGACCGAGCTGGCCTTCCTCGGCCGGGTCTTCGGCTTCGAGACCCCCGACGTGCCGGCGATCGACCTCGACTGACCTCGGCGGTCAGGCGAGGGCGTAGGGCGCGAGCTCTGCCGCGAGCCGCGGGTTGACGTGGGCGTGGACCGAGGTGCCGCCCTCCTCGTGCGAGGTCGAGACGATGTGGCCCGACTCGTGCACGGCGTTGACGAGGTCGCCGCGGTCGTACGGCACGAGGGCGCGCACCTCCACGGCCGGAAGCGGAAGCGCCGCCTCGATCGCCTCGCGCAGCTCCGCGATCCCCTCGCCCGTCCGCGACGACGCGAACATCGCCTCCGGCTCGAGCCCCCGCAGCACCAGACGCGTGTCGGGGTCGACGAGATCCGCCTTGTTGAAGACGACGATCTCACGCGCCGAGCGCGCGCCGACGTCCGCCATCACATCGCGGACCGTCGCCAGCTGTGCGGCCGGATCCGGATGCGAGCCGTCCACGACATGGACGATCACGTCGGCGTCGGCGACCTCCTCGAGCGTGGAACGGAACGCCTCCACCAGCTGGTGGGGGAGGTTGCGGACGAATCCGACCGTGTCGGTGAGCGTGTAGACGCGGCCGTCGGCCGCCTGCGCGCGGCGGACCGTGGCGTCCAGCGTGGCGAACAGGGCGTTCTCGACGAGCACGCCGGCGCTGGTCAGCCGGTTGAGCAGGCTGGACTTGCCGGCGTTGGTGTAGCCGGCGATGGCCACCGACGGGATCGTGTGCCGTTTGCGCTCGGCGCGCTTCGCCTCGCGGGCGGGCGCGAAGTCGCGGATCTGACGGCGCAGCTGCGCCATGCGGGTGCGGATGCGGCGGCGGTCGAGTTCGATCTTCGTCTCACCGGGTCCGCGCGATCCCATGCCGGCGCCGCCGGCGCCGACCTGTCCACCGGCCTGACGGGACATCGACTCGCCCCAGCCTCGGAGGCGGGGCAGCAGGTACTCGAGCTGAGCGAGCTCGACCTGCGCCTTGCCCTCCCGGCTCTTGGCGTGCTGGCTGAAGATGTCCAGGATCACCGTGGTGCGGTCGATGACCTTCACCTTCACGACGTCCTCCAGCGCGCGACGCTGGCTGGAGGCGAGCTCGGTGTCGGCGATCACCGTGTCGGCGCCGACCGCGGCGACCAGGTCGCGCAGCTCGGCCGCCTTGCCGCGGCCGATGTAGGTCGCCGGGTCCGGGTGCGGGCGCCGCTGCAGCACACCGTCGAGGACCACCGCGCCGGCGGTCTCGGCGAGCGCGGCGAGTTCCCGGAGGGAGTTCTCGGCGTCCTCGTGCGAGCCCTGCGCGTACACGCCGACGAGCACCACGTTCTCGAGTCGCAGCTGGCGATACTCGACCTCGGTGACGTCCTCGAGCTCGGTCGACAGGCCGGCGACCCGGCGCAGTGCCGCGCGGTCCTCGCGATCCCACTGGTCGCCGTCCCCGTCGCCGTAGGCCACGGTCGCGGCGTCCTGGAGGGCCTGCGCCGACCCGAGCGCCTGCCCGGATCCGAAGACGCGCACCCCGGACCGCCCGTCGGCGTGTGCGAGCACGCGATCCACCGGGTCCACCGGCGTCTCGTCGGCGCTCTTCGGGGTGGTGGTGTCCGTCATGTGTTCCTTTCCTGTGGCGACCGCCTGTGGCAGGCGGCCCCCGTGCACTCTAGCCTCCCGCACTGGGAGGTCCTCCGCTACGCTCGAAGGCCATGGCGAGTGATCATTACTTCAGCGCGACCCCCGCCAGTCCCGAGAACCTCCGCCGCATCCGCGTCACGCTGGCCGGGCGCGACGTCGAGGTGACGACGGCGGGAGGGGTCTTCAGCCCGGATCACGTCGACTCGGGCACCGCGGTGCTCCTCGCCAACACGCCGCCCCCGCCGCCCGGTGGTCATCTGCTCGACCTGGGCAGCGGGTGGGGACCGATCGCCCTGTCGTTGGCGATCGAATCGCCTCGGTCCACGGTGTGGGCCGTCGACGTCAACGAGCGTGCTCTGGACCTCGTGCGGCGAAACGCCGACGCACTCGGTCTCACCAATGTCAACGCCGTCCTGCCCGGGGATGTTCCCGCCGACGTCACCTTCCGCACGATCCGCTCGAACCCGCCGATCCGGGTCGGCAAGAACGAACTGCACGGCCTGCTGGAGCGCTGGATCCCGCGCCTGGACGAGCGCAGCGACGCGTGGCTCGTCGTGCAGCGCAACCTCGGCTCCGACTCCCTGCAGCGCTGGCTCGCCGCCACCCTCGACAAGGGGTACACGGTCACACGGGCCGCGACCGGCCGCGGCTTCCGCGTGCTCAAGGTGCGACGGCACGGGAGCCCGGCCACCGAGGCCATCCCACTGCCCGGCAGCGTCTGAGCGCGCCGGGGCCTCGCGCGCGCCGCGTCAGGCGAGGGCGACCTCTCCGGAGTACACGAGGGTCGCAGGGCCCGACAGGAGGACGTGCTCGCCGTCCTCGTGATGGGTGATGCGCACGCCGAGACGCCCGCCGGGCACGTCGACACGCCAGCGCTCCGGCGCCCGCTCGCCGGCCCACAGCCTCACGGCGAGAGCCGTCGCGGCGACCCCGGTCCCGCACGAGAGCGTCTCGCCGACGCCGCGCTCGAACACGCGCATGGTGACCGCGCCGACGCCGGCTTCGACGAGCGGGTCGGACGGGACGACGAACTCGACGTTCGCCCCGGACGGCGGCTCGGGCGCGAGCAGCGGCTGCACGGTCAGGTCGAGCCCGTCGAGCTCGGCCGTGCTGGAGAGGGCCACGACGACGTGCGGGTTGCCGACGTCGATGCCCTGCCCGGGCCGGGGGACGTCGAGACCGCGTGCCCGGACCGTGACGTCGTCGCCCTCCGGGTGCCACCGGCCGAGGTCGACCTCGAACCCGTCGTCGGAGCGCGTGAGGGTCTTCGTCCCCGCGCGGGTGCCGATGCGCAGCACCCCGCCCTGCGGCAGCTCGGCGAGGCCGCTGTCGACGAGGTAGCGGGCGAAGACGCGGATGCCGTTGCCGCACATCTCGGCCGCCGATCCATCGGCGTTGCGGTAGTCCATGAACCACTCGGCGTCGGGGGTGTCCGCTCCCTCGCGGAGCGCCGAGGAGCGCACGACGCGGAGGATGCCGTCGCCGCCGATGCCGAAGCGCCGGTCGCACAGCGCGGCGACCTGATCGTCGGTGAGGCTCAGCGCGCCGTCGACGTCGGGCACGATGACGAAGTCGTTGCCGGTGCCGTGGCCTTTGGTGAACGCGATGGTGGGCACCCCGCAAGTCTAGGCGCGGCTGTCCCGGCCGGCGTCAGTCGGCGATGAGGCGCTTGCCGGTGTTCCAGGTCTCGAAGGGCTCGAACCCGAGCGAGGCGTAGAAGTCGTGCACCTCGACGTTCTCGGTGCGGACCATGAGCTGGACCTTCGGGCATCCCATGTCGATCAGCAGCTCCTCGGCGCGTTCGACGAGGCGGCGGCCGATGCCTTCGCCCCGGCGCGCGGGGCTGCTCGCCAGGTAGTAGAGCCAGCCGCGGTGCCCGTCGTAGCCGGCCATCACGGTGCCCACCAGAGTGGTGCCGTCGACGGCGACCAGGAACAGCTCGGGCTGCACGCGCAGCTTGCGGCTGATGTCCTGGTAGGGGTTGTTCCAGGGGCGGGTCAGCCCGGTCTCCTGCCAGAGCGAGACGACGGGCTCGGTGTCGGCGAGGTCGAACGGCCGGATCTGGAGTGTCATGCGGTCGAGTCTGCCAGGCGCCCGGCGTCGACGTCGGGCGGATGCCACGCCAGGCCCGGATATCTGCGGAACCACGAGACCTGCCGGCGGGCGAAGCGCCGGGTGAGGGCCTGGGTCTGTGCGATCGCCTCGGCCTGCGTGAGCCGGCCGTCGAGCTGCTCGATCGCCTGCGCGTAGCCGATGGCCCTGCCCGCGGTGGGACCGTGCTCGAGCCCCTGGCCCCGCAGGACGCGGACCTCGTCGAGCAGCCCCTCCGCCCACATCCGCTCCACACGCCGGTCGAGGCGGTGGACGAGCTCGGCGCGGTCGACGTGTACGCCCAGCACCGTGGTGGGGTGGTGCCAGAGGACCGGCTCGGCCGGCAGCGACGCCCCGTGGGTGGCCTCGCCCTGCGCGATCACCTCGAGGGCGCGCACGATCCGACGGCCGTTGCGCGGATCGATGCGCGCGGCGGTCTCGGGGTCCACCGCCTGCAGCCTCCGGAACAGCGCTTCGGGGCCGGCCGCCCGGAGCTCACCCTCGAGGGTGGCACGCGCAGCGCCGTCGCGGGGCGGGAAGCGGAAGTCGAAGATCACGCTGGAGACGTACAGCCCGGACCCGCCGACGAGGATCGCATCGCCGCCGCGGGCGAAGACGTCCTCGATCGTCTCTCGCGCGCGCTGCTGGTACCAGGCGACCGCGGCCTCTTCGGTCACGTCGAGTTCGTCGAAGAGGTGATGCGCGATCCCCCGTCGTTCGCGGAGCGGGAGCTTCGCCGTGCCGATGTCCATGCCGCGGTAGAGCTGCATCGCATCCGCGTTGACGATCTCCGCTGCCCGTCCCCGCGCGATCAGCGACGCCGCGAGCCGCAGAGACAGGTCGGTCTTGCCGGTGCCGGTCGCGCCGACGACCGCCCACAGCCGCGGCGCGGACGCGCCGGACGTGCTCACGCCCCCGGGGGACGCAGCGTGGGCAGGCCGAGCGAGACCGCCCGCGGCCCGGTCCCCGCACCCGACGGCGCGGGGACACCGCACGACTCCGCCTGCGCGCGGTCCCACGCATCGCCCGCGCGGGTGCGACGGATGCGCAGCGCAGCGCCATCGGGGCTGTCGGCCAGGAGGTGGAAGGGCGCCGCGTGGGTGATCACCACCGACACCGCATCGCCGGGCCTCGGCACGGGCGAGCCGTCGGGGACCTCGAAGTGCACCAGGCGGTTGTCCTCGGCGCGACCCGTCAGGCGCCGGGTCGCGGCGTCCTTCTTGCCCTCGCCGGTCGAGACCAGCACCTCGACCTCGCGCCCCACCTGCCGCTGGTTCTCCTCGAGCGAGATGCGCTCCTGCAGGGCGACGAGACGCTCGTACCGCTCCTGCACGACGGCCTTGGGCACCTGGTCGGGCATGGTGGCCGCCGGTGTCCCCTCCCGGATGGAGTACTGGAAGGTGAACGCGCTGGCGAAGCGCGCCTTCTCCACCACGCGCATCGTGTCTTCGAAGTCCTCGTCGGTCTCACCCGGGAAGCCGACGATGATGTCGGTGGTGATCGCCGCGTCGGGCATCCGCTCGCGGACGCGGTCGAGGATGCCGAGGAACCGCTCGCTGCGGTAGGAGCGCCGCATCGCCTTGAGGATGCGGTCCGAACCGGACTGCAGCGGCATGTGGAGCTGCGGCATCACGGCGGGGGTCTCGGCCATCGCGTCGATCACGTCGTCGGTGAAGGCGGCGGGATGAGGACTCGTGAAGCGGATCCGCTCGAGGCCGGGGATCTCGCCCGCGGCCCGCAGGAGCTTGCCGAACGCCTGGCGGTCGCCGAACTCGACGCCGTAGCTGTTGACGTTCTGGCCGAGGAGGGTGATCTCGACGGCGCCGTCGTCGACGAGCAGCTTGATCTCGCTCAGGATGTCGCCGGGACGACGATCCTTCTCCTTGCCGCGAAGGCTCGGGACGATGCAGAACGTGCAGGTGTTGTTGCAGCCGACCGAGATGGACACCCAGCCGCTGTGGATGGCGTCGCGCTTGGTGGGAAGTGTGGAGGGGAAGACCTCGAGCGACTCGAGGATCTCGAGCTCGGCGTCGCCGTTGTGACGCGCCCGCTCGAGCATGCCGGGCAGGGAGCCCATGTTGTGGGTGCCGAACACGACGTCGACCCACGGCGCCTTGTCGAGCACGGCGTCCTTGTCCATCTGCGCGAGGCAGCCGCCGACGGCGATCTGCATGCCCGCGTGACGATCCTTGCGGCTCTTGAGGTGCCCCAGCGTGCCGTACAGCTTTCCGGCGGCGTTGTCGCGCACTGCGCAGGTGTTGATGACGACCACATCGGCTTCGACGCCGGCCTCCGCGCGCACGTATCCGGCACTTTCCAGGGAACCCGAGAGGCGCTCCGAGTCGTGCACGTTCATCTGGCACCCGAAGGTGCGCACTTCGTAGGTGCGGGCGGTGCCGTCATCGGCCCGCGCCGCGGACGAGGGGGCGATGATCGTCGGTGCAGAGGACGGGGAAGTCATGATGGGACCATTCTACGAGTGACCACGGAAAGCCGTCCCGTGCGCCGCAGAGGTGCGCCGCCCGGCGTCAGTGGAAGCGCACCGAGGACGGGCGCGTCCCCGCCTCGTCGAGCGCCTGCCGCGCAGCGGACATCGCCGTGGCTCCCCCGAATCCTCGACGAGCCAGCTGCCCGTGCAGGCGTCGCAGTGCGGTGTCGCGGTCCAGCGAGCCCATGCTGCGTGCCTTCTGTCGTGCGAAGGTGAGGGCCCGCTCTGCATCGTCGTCGGGGAGCTCGGCCAGCGCCGCGTCGACGACCTCGCGCGGGACGCCCCGCGCGGTGAGCGTCTGCGCGACGGCCTGTCGTCCCTGCGCCTTGCGAGCGGTCGCGATGTGCACCAGCTGCTCGGCGAGCCGTGCGTCGTCGAGGTACCCGTGGCCGAGGAACGCATCGACGATCGCATCGATCTCGTGCTCTTCCAGATCGTGACCGGCGAGCACGCCGCGCGCCTCCCGCACCGACATCGACCGGGAACGGAGCTTCCGCAGCAGAGCCGTCTCGGCGGATGCGCGCAGCTCCGTCCGGTCCGCCTCCCCGTCGACGCCGTCGACGGGCGCCTCTTCGTGCTCGACGAGCCAGCTGCGGTGCCAGCGGTCGGCGCGTTCGTCCTCGTCGCCGCCCGCGCTCGGGATGCTGTGGCTGCCCGGCGTCGCACGGCCGTCCGGCTCCGCGGACCGGGTGGCCGGCTCAGACGATGTCACCGCGTCGAACCGCGTGGCCCCGCCGAACAGCGGGATGACGGGGGCGAGTCCGTCCCCCCGTCGGGACTCGCCCCCGTGGTCCCCCATGATCAGGCGGGCCGCCGGGCCGCGAGCTCGTCGCCCGCCGGCGTCTCGACGGTCTTCGGCTGGCCGATGCCGAGCTTCTGCTTGATCTTGCTCTCGATCTCAGCCGCAACGTCGACGTTCTTGATCAGGAAGTTGCGGGCGTTCTCCTTGCCCTGACCGAGCTGCTCCCCGTCGTACGTGTACCAGGCGCCCGACTTCTTGACGATCGCGTGCTCCACGCCGAAGTCGATGAGGCTGCCCTCGCGGGAGATGCCCACGCCGTACAGGATGTCGAACTCGGCCTGCTTGAACGGCGGAGCCATCTTGTTCTTCACGACCTTGACGCGCGTGCGGTTGCCCACGGCCTCGGTGCCGTCCTTCAGCGTCTCGATGCGGCGGATGTCGAGGCGGACGGAGGCGTAGAACTTGAGCGCCTTTCCACCGGCCGTCGTCTCGGGCGAGCCGAAGAACACGCCGATCTTCTCGCGCAGCTGGTTGATGAAGATCATCGTGGTGTTGGTCTGGTTCAGACCACCGGTCAGCTTTCGCAGCGCCTGCGACATGAGTCGCGCCTGAAGACCGACGTGGGAGTCGCCCATCTCGCCCTCGATCTCGGCCTTCGGCACGAGCGCGGCGACGGAGTCGATGACCACGAGGTCGATGGCGCCGGACCGGACCAGCATGTCGGCGATCTCGAGCGCCTGCTCTCCGGTGTCGGGCTGCGAGACCAGCAGCTGGTCGATGTCGACGCCCAGCTTGTGCGCGTAATCGGGGTCGAGCGCGTGCTCCGCGTCGATGAAGGCGGCGATGCCGCCCGCGCGCTGCACGTTGGCGATCGCGTGGAGGGTCAGGGTCGTCTTACCCGACGACTCCGGCCCGTAGATCTCGATGATGCGGCCACGCGGCAGTCCGCCGACGCCGAGGGCGACGTCGAGGGCGATGGAGCCGGTGGGAATGACCTCGACCGGGGCGCGCTCGTCGCTGCCCAGCCGCATGACCGAGCCCTTCCCGAACTGGCGGTCGATCTGGGCGAGGGCCGATTCGAGGGCCTTCTCGCGGTCTGCGGGTGATGGCATGACGTGCTCCTTCGTGGTCGCGTTTCCGTCGCCTGTAGGCTGTCGCGCTCCCCTCCGACGGAGGGAACGCTGCGACAAGGCGGAGGTGTCTTGATGACGCGGTCCACGCTACGGAGGAGGTCCGACATCGCGTCGGCTCACCTGCGCATCGGAGGACAACGTCTCTGCGATACCTCTTGTACAGGAGACTACGCGCAATCGAACAGGTGTTCGATGCGACACGCGGAGGATCAGCGGCGCGGCTCGAGCCAGCCGGCGCCGTGACGACGGGAGAGCGGGACGTCGGTCTCGGCGCACAGCGCCAGCCAGACCTCGCGGGTGTCCACGCCGTCCTCGAGCGCCTGCGCGGCCGTCCGGTAGGACAGGGAGCTCAGCGAGAGGTCGCTGACCAGCGCATCGCCTCGCGCGCCGAACTCCGCCGCGACGGCACGGCCGAACTCGCTGCGACGCATCCGGAGCGCAGCCGCCTCAGCGAAGCGACAGCTCGGGCTGGGCGAAGTCCTCGCCCAGCGACGCGAGGTCGTCCGGCACCACGTCGGGGAAGGTCTGCAGACCCTCCAGCACGGAGATGCGGTCGCCCACCTCTCGCATGATGGTGGAGATGGGCACATCGAGCGCGTCGGCCACCGCGGCGAGGATCTCGCTGGAGGCCTCCTTCTGGCCACGCTCGACCTCGCTCAGGTAGCCGAGGGCCACGCTCGCGCGGCCGGCGACCTGACGGAGGGTCTTGCCCTTCTGAAGACGCATGTCACGAAGGACGTCACCGATCTCTTGACGAACCAGGATCATGTCAGGCCCCCTTCTGTGACGATGAACCGCTGTCTCGGACCGACAACGGTACAGCACTTGGCTGTCACCCTAGACCCCGAGTGCTGGAGAAAGGGTGGGAATCGCTCAGATGTAACCGAGGGGAAACACCCCGTATTCCCTCCCGCGTCAGAGCGCGTCGAAGGCCAGGCGCAGCGCGAGCGTCGTCGCCTCGGTGCGAATCTCGTCCCGGTCGCCCGCGAGCACGAGCGATTCGACACGGGATCCGAGCGGTGTGGACACCGCGAGATGCACCGTTCCGACGGGCTGCCCGTCGGGCGAGACGGGGCCGGCCACGCCGGTGGTGGCGATGCCGACGTCGGCGGCCTCGCCGGCACGCCCGAGCACGCGCCGCGCGCCGTCGGCCATCTGCCGCGCCACCCGGGGATGCACCGGGCCGTGTGCCGCCAGGAGCGTGGCGTCGACGCCCAGGACCGTCTGCTTGACGTCGGTCGCGTATGCGACCACTCCCCCGCGCAGCACCGCCGACGCTCCGGGGACGGCGACCACCGCGGCGGCCACCAGACCGCCAGTGAGCGACTCCGCGACGCCCAGGGTCCAGCCGAGCTCCTTCAGGCGCGCCACGAGCCGCTCAGCGTCGGACAGCCGCGCGTGCGAGACGAGCGTCTCCTCCACGTCGTCGAGGTCGACCGCCTCGCGCGCCGCGCGCGCCTCCCGCCGCGTGGTCACCGCTGCTCCTTCCGATCCGCTCGCGCGCCGCGCAGCTCGGTGATGACGTAGTCGATGCCGCTGGCGACCGTCAGCGCCACCGCGACGGTCATGGCGACGGCGTTGACGACGTGGATCCACTCGCCGACCACGGTCCACAGCGGAAGCAGCGCGAGCGAGAGGGCGACCGCCTGCGCGACGGTCTTGAGCTTGCCCATCCACGCCGCCGCCACCACGTGGTCGCTCGCCACGACGAGGCGGTGCACCGTGATGCCCACCTCGCGCACCAGGACGACGACGGTGATCCACCAGTCCAGCTCGCCCAGGACGGACAGGCACACGAAGGCCGCACCCGTGAGGACCTTGTCCGCGATCGGATCGAGGAGCTTGCCCAGGTCGGTGACGATGTCGTGGCGGCGGGCCAGGTATCCGTCGATGCCGTCGGTGGCGATCGCCACGATGAACAGGACCGCGGCCCACCACCGGAGGGGTCCGTCGGAGCCGCCGTCTGCCAGGAGCATCCACACGAAGACCGGTGCGCAGAGGATGCGGACGACGGTGATCGCGTTGGGGAGCTGGCGCGGAATCGTCACGACGCCGAGCCTATCCGAGGCGCCGCGCGGGCGACCGCGTCAGTCCCTGCCGGTGAGGCCCCATGCGTCCTCGTCGCCGGAATCGCCGTCCACGACCTCGTAGCCGTCGAACTGCGCGTCCACCGCATCCGCCGGGGCGGACGGGGGCTCCTCGCCCCGGAGGCGGGCCAGCACGCCCGGGAGCTGGTCGGGCGTCACCAGCACGTCGCGGGCCTTCGAGCCCTCGGACGGACCCACGATCTCGCGCGACTCCAGCAGGTCCATGAGGCGACCCGCCTTGGCGAATCCCACGCGCAGCTTGCGCTGGAGCATCGAGGTCGAGCCGAACTGCGTCGAGATGATCTGCTCGGCGGCCGCCAGGAGCAGGTCGAGGTCGTCGCCGATGTCCGCGTCGATCTCCTTCTTCTCGGCGACGGCGGCGACGTCGGAGCGATAGTCCGGCTGCGCCTGCTTCTTGACGTGCGCGACGACCTTCTCGATCTCGCTCTCGGCGACCCAGGCCCCCTGCACGCGCACCGCCTTCGAGGCGCCCATCGGCAGGAAGAGGCCGTCGCCCTGGCCGATCAGCCGGTCGGCGCCGGGCTGATCGAGGATGACGCGGGAGTCGGTGACGCTCGTGACGGCGAAGGCGAGACGCGAGGGCACGTTGGCCTTGATGAGGCCGGTGACCACGTCGACCGACGGCCGCTGGGTCGCGAGGACGAGGTGGATGCCGCTCGCGCGGGCGAGCTGGGTGATGCGGACGATCGAGTCCTCCACGTCGCGCGGCGCCACCATCATGAGGTCGGCCAGCTCGTCGACCACCACCAGCAGGTACGGGTAGGGCTTGAGGACGCGCTCGCTCCCGGCGGGGAGGTCGATCTCCCCGGCCACGACGGCGCGGTTGAAATCGTCGATGTGCCGGAAGCCGAACGATGCGAGGTCGTCGTACCTCATGTCCATCTCCTTCACCACCCACTGCAGCGCCTCCGCGGCCTTCTTGGGGTTGGTGATGATGGGGGTGATGAGGTGGGGGACGCCGGCGTAGGACGTCAGCTCGACCCGCTTGGGGTCGATGAGGACCATCCGCACGTCGCTGGGCTTCGCGCGCATCAGCAGGCTCGTGATCATCGAGTTGACGAAGCTGGACTTTCCGGACCCGGTGGAGCCGGCCACGAGGAGGTGGGGCATCTTGGCGAGGTTCGCGATGACGTAGCCGCCGCCGACGTCCTTGCCGACGCCGATCGTCATCGGATGGGTCTGCGCGCTCGCGGCCGGCGAGCGCAGCACGTCGCCGAGGGTGACGATCTCGCGATCCGTGTTCGGGATCTCGACGCCGATGGCGCTCTTGCCGGGGATCGGGGCGAGGATGCGGACCTCGTTCGATGCGACGGCGTAGGCGATGTTGTTGGTGAGTGCGGTGATGCGCTCGACCTTCACCCCCGGTCCGAGCTCGATCTCGTACTGCGTCACCGTCGGCCCGCGGGAGAAGCCCGTCACCCGGGCGTCGACGGAGAACTGCGAGAACACGCCCGTGATGGCGCGCACGACCTGGTCGTTCGCCTCGGAGCGCGCCTTGTGCGGTGTGCCGGCGGCCAGCGCGTCGACGGACGGCAGGCGGTAGGGCGTCGCGGGAGGACGGCCGTCGTGGTCGCCGCCCAGACCCGAGAGCCCCGGCAGCAGCCCGTCGTCGTGGACCTCCTCCGCGTCTTCGCGGATCCCGAGATCGGCGCCCCGCGCCGCACGGCGGGCGCCGGCGACGACACGCGGATCGATGACCTCGGTGGGAGCCTCCGACGGCGGCGGCGGCACCGGCGGAGCGGCGACGGCCTGCTCGAACCCGCCCGCGGGCGAGGCCTCCAGGAGGGCGGTGAGATCGTCGGACCCGAGGTGGCCGTCGACGTCCTCCTCGCGGCCGGACTTGTTGCGCCGCCACCACGGGAGGGCGTCGTCCCTCTCGTCGTCCTTCTCGAAGGCGACGGCCGCGCCGTCCGCGGGCGCGGGACGCTCGGCGCGCTCCGCGCCGAACATCCACGCGTACAGATCGCCGAGGCGCTGTCCGATGCGGTTCGGCGGGGTCTTGGTGAGGATGAGCACGCTCAGCACCGCGATCAGCCCGAGGACGATGCTCGCCCCCACGGGGGTGAGGAAGGTGAGGGGCTCGCCGACCATCCAGCCGAACAGGCCCCCGGCCTCGCTGAGGGCCGGCAGTCCCGATCGGGGCTGCGGCCGCGACCCGAGCACATGGCAGAAGCCCGCGACGGCGAGCACGAACAGTCCGAACCCGATGCCGATGCGGCCGTTGTCGTGCACGGACGAGGGATGACGGAACAGCCACCCGGCCAGCAGCAGGAGCAGCACGGGGAGCACGAACGCCTCGCGTCCGACGAGGGCGCCCACCGTGTACGCGCTGATCGTCGTGCCGACGTCGGTGCCGATGAGGAACCACTCCACCACGGCGCCGGCGATCGCCAGCAGCACGAGCAGGAACGGGAACCCGTCGCGACGCTGATCCTTCTCGAGGGTCTCGGGCCCGAAGGCGCGGAACACGCCGCCGGTGGCGTGCGCGAGGCCCATCCAGGCGCGCACCAGCGCCGAGGGGCGATCCGGCTCGTCGACGTAGCGCTTGGGCGCCGGCGCCGGCTTCTTGGCGCGCGACGACCCGGAGCTCTTCGCGGGCGTGCGCGGGCTCGTGGTCGGGTTCGTGCTCCTGGCCATTCCCCCACGGTACGTCGCAGCGGCGACGTTCCCCCGTAGCGACGCGACCGTTGGGCCGGACGCGCACCGCGGTCAGCGCAGGCGCTTCACCATGGTGTCGCGCCCGACGCCGGCGGCGGTGACGGCGAAGCCCTCGCTGCGGTAGAGCGTGCGGGCGAAGTTGCCGCGCTCGACGGACAGGCTCAATCGGCCGAATCCCTCGGCGCGGGCGTGCTCGCACAGCCGCTGCAGCAGGGCGCGGCCCACACCGTGGGCCCGCCAGATCGGACGGACGCCGATGATCAGCTCGGGCACCCCCGTCCCGACGTAGCCGAAGCCGGGATCGGTGCGCGGCAGCATCCGGTACCAGGCTGCTCCGATCGGAGCGTCCTGTGCGTCCACGGCTACGAAACCGGCATCGCCGGGGCGCATCCAGCCCGCGACGTAGCGGCTGTGCTCGGGGTACGAGAGGACCTCGTGGCGCGGACGGGCTCCTTCGGGACGCCAATTGGCGGCCTCGACGACCATGTCCGCCAGGAACGCGCCGTCGGCCTGGGTGGCAGGACGCAGGCGGAAGGCGACGGGCATGTCGCCGATTGTAGAAGGGCGGCGGCCCCGCTCGCGCGCGAACGGGGCCGGGGTGCTCACGCCTCGATGACGAGCGGCACGATCATGGGACGACGGCGCAGCGCCTGGTTCACCCAGCGGCCGATCGTCCGCCGCACGATCTGCGACAGCGCGTGCGTGTCGCGGACGCCCGATTGAGCGGCCTCGGTGAGCGCGGCCGCGATCTTCGGCTTCACCGACTCGAAGACCGCGTCGTCCTCGGCGAACCCACGGGCGTGGATCTCGGGACCCGTGATGATGCGGCCAGTCGCGGCGTCGACGACGACGATCACCGAGATGAAGCCCTCTTCGCCGAGGATGCGGCGGTCCTTGAGGTCGGCGTCGGTGATCTCGCCGACGGTGGATCCGTCGACGTACACGAATCCGAGGTCGAGCTGGCCGGCGACGCGGGCCACGCCGCCCTTCAGGTCGACGACCGTGCCGTTCTCGCCGAGGATGGTGTTCTCGGTCGGGACCCCCGAGTCCTGGGCCAGCTTGGCGTTGGCCATGAGGTGGCGGTACTCGCCGTGGATCGGCAGGACGTTGCGGGGCTTCAGGATGTTGTAGCAGTACAGCAGCTCGCCGGCCGCGGCGTGGCCGGAGACGTGGACCTTCGCGTTGCCCTTGTGCACCACGTTCGCGCCCAGCTTGGTGAGGCCGTCGATGACGCGGTAGACCGCGTTCTCGTTGCCGGGGATGAGGCTCGAGGCGAGGATGACGGTGTCGCCGGGCCCGGGCTCGATCGCGTGGTCCAGGTTCGCCATGCGCGACAGCACGGCCATCGGCTCGCCCTGCGATCCGGTCGACATGTAGACGATCCGGTCGTCGGGGAGGTCCTTGGCCTTCTTGTAGTCGATCAGCACCCCCTCGGGCACCTGCAGGTAGCCGAGGTCCTCGGCGATCGTCATGTTGCGGACCATGCTGCGCCCGAGGAACGCCAGACGGCGCCCGTGCGCGTGAGCGGCGTCGATGACCTGCTGGACGCGGTGGACGTGGCTCGAGAAGCTCGCCACGATGACCCGACGCGGCGCCTTGGCGATGACCTGGTCGAGCACCGGCCCGATGGAGCGCTCGAGCGGCGTGAATCCCGGCACATCGGCGTTCGTGGAGTCGACCATGAACAGGTCGACGCCCTCCTCGCCGAGGCGCGCGAACGCGCGCAGGTCGGTGATGCGCCCGTCCAGTGGCAGCTGGTCCATCTTGAAGTCGCCGGTGGCGAGCACCATGCCGGCGGGAGTGCGGATGGCGACGGCCAGTGCATCGGGGATCGAGTGGTTCACCGCGACGAACTCGAGGTCGAACGGACCGACCTGCTCGCGCTGCCCCTCGGTGACCGTCATCGTGTACGGCTTGATCCGGTGCTCCTTGAGCTTGGCCTCGATCAGCGCCAGGGTGAGCCCGGACCCGAGCAGCGGGATGTCGTTCTTCAGGCGGAGCAGGTACGGGACCGCGCCGATGTGGTCCTCGTGGCCGTGGGTGAGCACGACTCCGACGACGTCGTCCAGGCGTCCCTTGATGGGCTCGAAGTCCGGGAGGATGAGGTCGACGCCGGGCTGGTGCTCCTCGGGGAAGAGCACGCCGCAGTCGACGATGAGGAGCTTTCCCTCGTACTCGAACACGGTCATGTTGCGGCCGACCTCGCCGAGGCCGCCGAGCGGTGTGACGCGCAGGGTGCCGGGCTCGAGTGCGGGCGGTTCGGACAGGATGGTGGGCATGACACGCCTTTCGCGGGTGCCGTCTCGGCATCCGCTGTCGGTGAGGGATGCCGTGGGGCATCCGCTGTTCGGTTGTGGGGCTGGCCTCAGCGCGTGGTGCCGTGCACCTTGGGCAGCGCGCCGCCGGCGGCGGCGTTGCGATCGGGGCGGAAGTTCGAGAAGTCCGCACCCTCGACCTCGGTGACCAGAGCGAGCTCGTCCTCGATGACCGCTGCCTCCCACTCCTCCGGACCCACCAGCGGCAGGCGCACGCGGGGACTGGAGATGCGGCCGAGTCCGTGCAGGATGTACTTCGCGCTGACGGTGCCGGGGACATGGGTCATCACGGCGCGCACGAGCGGCTCGAGCTTGCGATGCGCGGCGGTGGCGGTGACGAGGTCGCCGCTGTTGACGGCGTCGACGATCGTCCGGTAGGGCGCGGGGGCGATGTTCGCCGTCACGCCGATCAGACCGGTCGCGCCGATCGCGAGGTGCGGCAGCACGTTGGCGTCGTCGCCCGAGAAGTACAGGAGGTCGGTCTGGTTCAGCACCCGGCTGACCTCGCTGAAGTCGCCCTTGGCGTCCTTGATGGCGAGGATGTTCGGATGCTTGGCGAGGCGGAGGATCGTCTCGTACTTGATGGGCACGCCGGTGCGCCCGGGGATGTCGTAGAGGATCACCGGAAGATCGGTGGCGTCGGCGACCAGGCGGAAGTGGGTGAGGATGCCCGCCTGCGTCGGCTTGTTGTAGTACGGCGTGACGATCATGATGCCGTCGGCGCCGGCCTTCTCGCTGGCCCGGTAGAGCTCGATGGCGTGCGCCGTCTCATTCGAGCCGCCGCCGGTGATGATCTTGGCGCGACCGGACGACACGGACTTGCCGACCTCGACGAGTTTCAGCTTCTCGGCGTCCGTCAGCGTGCTGGTCTCGCCGGTCGTGCCGGTGACGACGATGCCGTCGGCGCCCGCGGTGATGACGTCGTCGATGTGCTTCTCGACCGCGGGCCAGTCCACCTCGCCGTCGGCGGTCATCGGCGTGACCAGCGCGACGAGCACCTGTCCGAAGGGATTGCCCGTGTGCGTCATGCGATCCAGGCTATCGGTTCGCCCGGACCGCCGCCGCGCGCGCTCCTCTTCGAGGCGCGTCAGCGGCCGGTGCGCGCCAGGCGGGCGGCGAGGCCGGCGGGGACCAGGCGCACCACCCCGACGAGCACCTTGTACCGCACCGACGGGATCGACACCGCCCTGCCGCGTGCGGCGTCGCGCAGCCCCTCCCGGACGACGTCGGGCGCCTGGAGCCACATCCAGCGCGGCACGCCCTCCTGCCCCGGCGGCAGGCCCAGCCGCTCATGGAAGTTCGTGTGGGTGAAGCCCGGGCACACGGCGGTGACCGACACCGGCGCGTAGGCGGCGTTCGCCCACCGGCTGAACGAGACGACCCACGCCTTCACCGCGCCGTAGGTCCCGCGCGGGAGGAAGGCGGCGACCGATGCGACGTTGACGATACGCCCGCCGCCGCGCGCCGTCATCGCCCGGAGTGCGGCGTGGGACAGCCGCATCGTGGCGCGGACGTGGAGATCGAGGTGACGCTCCTCGTCGGCGATGTCGTTGTGGACGAAGTCGAGGTCGAGGCCGAATCCCGCGTTGTTGACGAGGACGCCCACCGGGCGCGAGGGGTCCGACAGCCGGGCCTCGACCTCGGCGAGTCCCTCGACGCTCGTGAGGTCTGCGGCGATCACCTCGCAGGACACCCCGTGCTCTTCGCCGAGCTCCGCGGCCACCCGCTCGAGCGCGGCACGATCGCGCGCCACCAGCACGAGGTCGGCGCCGGAGGCCGCGAGCTGACGGGCGAACTCGGTCCCGAGACCGGAGCTCGCCCCCGTGATGAGTGCCGTCTTCGCCATGGCGGTCAGCCTACGCGGCACCGCGCCCGGTCCCCGGCGTCAGCGGGCGTGGGTGACGAACCGGTAGCGGACGCCGGAGCGCGACTGCTGCCACTCCCCCTGCGCGACGACCGGCCACCCGCTGCGGGAGGGCGCCCGGGTGTCGCCGTCGACCTCGAGGTCGAGCTCGGTCACCTCCAGCACGTCGGCGCGGCCGATCGCTGCGCGGTACAGCTCGCCCCCGCCGATCACCCAGACGGTGGGCGCACCCTCGACGAGGGCCCACGCGGCGTCGAGGCCGGCCGCGCGCTCGGCGCCGTCGTCCGCCCAGTCGGGCGTGCGCGTCACGACGATGTTCCGCCGGCCCGGCAGCGGCCGGAAGCGCTCGGGGAACGACTCCCAGGTGCGGCGACCCATGATGACCGGCGCCCCCATCGTGACGTCGCGGAAGTGCGCGAGATCCTCGGGCACGTGCCACGGCATGCCGCCGTCCGCGCCGATGACCCCGCCCCGGGCCTCGGCCCAGATCATCCCGACACGAGGGATCCTTCCGGCGCGCGGTGCGCCGCCCTGGCTCGCATCGTCGTCGGCGGAGCCGGTCATACCGCGACGGCCCCGCGGATCGCCGGGTGGTGCTGGTAGTCCTCGACGATGAAGTCCTCGTAGGTGTAGTCGAAGATCGACGCGGGCTTCCGGGCGAATCGCAGCGTCGGGTACGGGTACGGATCACGGCTCAACTGCTCGCGCACCTGCTCGACGTGGTTGTCGTAGATGTGGCAGTCGCCGCCGGTCCAGACGAAGTCGCCCGGCTCCAGCCCGGTCTGCTGCGCGATCATGAGCGTCAGCAGGGCGTAGGAGGCGATGTTGAACGGCACCCCCAGGAACATGTCTGCGCTGCGCTGGTACAACTGGCACGAGAGACGTCCGTCGGCCACGTAGAACTGGAACAGCGCGTGGCAGGGCGCCAGCGCCATGTCGGGGATGTCGCCGGGGTTCCACGCCGACACGATGAGCCGGCGCGAGTCGGGGTTCATGCGGATCTGCTCGACGACCTGGGCGACCTGGTCGATGGAGCCGCCGTCGGGCGTGGGCCACGAACGCCACTGCACGCCGTACACGGGACCCAGCTCGCCCTCGGCGTCCGCCCACTCGTCCCAGATCGACACGCCGGCGTCCTGCAGCCACTTCACGTTGGACTCGCCGCGGAGGAACCACAGCAGCTCGTACGCCACCGACTTGAAGTGCACGCGCTTGGTCGTGATCAGCGGGAAGCCCTGCGACAGATCGAAGCGGATCTGACGGCCGAACACGCTCGTCGTCCCGGTGCCCGTGCGGTCGTCCTTGTGGACGCCCTCGGCCAGGACGGCGCGCAGGAGATCCTCGTACGGGGTGGGAACGGAAGCCGCGTCGGTCACGCCTGCCACCCTACCGGCGCCCGGGGACACCGGGCTCTGTTACACGCGCGTCGTCATACCCGGCGCCGAGCGGACCGGGCCCGCGCAGGCCCACTACGATGGGGCGTTGTGAATCTCGTCGGAGCCCTGCTGATCCTCACCGCCCTCCTGGCGGCGACGATCGCGCTCGGCGTGTACCTGCGCTGGCAGCAGAACCGCCCGCGACGGGAGAACCCCTCCGAGATCGTCGACCCGACCCGCTTCGGCGCCCCCGCCCGCGGGGAGGTCGCGACCCTGCTGCAGTTCAGCACCGAGATGTGCTCGCGCTGCCCGGGCGTGCACCGCACTCTCGGCGCCATCGCGGGCGAGCGTCCGGGGGTCGTGCACGTGGACGTGGACCTCACCCACCGCCCGGACATCGCGCAGCACTTCCGCATCCTGCAGACTCCGACGACGTTCATCCTCGACCGGGACGGGATCGTCCAGAGCCGCTTCGGCGGCGCCCCGAGCCGCCACGTCGTCGAGCTCGAGCTCGCGCGGGTGACAGCCGAGCCCGTTCCCGCCTGAACGGTTCCCTCCGGCACACGCCCGGTCTACGCTCGGGAGCAGGCGCACCCCGGCGCCGGCGAGCCACAGGAGGACACCGATGAGCGTCACGAGCGAAGCGACCACGAGCTGGAAGGGCAGCCTGTTCGAGGGCTCCGGTCAGATCGCACTCGAGAGCTCCAACCAGGGACCGTTCGCGGTCGACTGGAAGGCGCGCAGCGAAGGGTCGACGTCGGTCACGACGCCCGAGGAGCTGATCGCGGCGGCGCACTCCTCCTGCTTCAGCATGGCCCTCTCGCACGCCCTCACGGAGAACGGGACGCCGCCGCAGAGCGTGGAGACGACCGCCTCGGTCACCTTCATCCCCGGCACCGGGATCACCGGGTCGCACCTGAACGTCAGCGCCGTCGTCCCCGGGCTGTCGGCCGAGGACTTCGCGCGGATCGCCGACGAGGCCAAGGCGGGATGCCCGGTCTCGGCCGCGCTCGCGGGCATCGAGATCACGCTCGAGGCCACGCTTGGCTGATGGGGCGTCCGACGGCCGCGTCGTGGTGTCCGGCGCGTCGGGGCTGATCGGCCGCACCCTGGTCGCGTCGCTCCGCGCAGACGGAGTCCCGGTGACGACGCTGGTGCGACGTCCCGCCGAGCGCCCCGACGAGGTCGCGTGGGACCCGGCGACGCGCCGGCTGGATCCGTCGGTGCTGGCTGGCGCGCGCGCCGTCGTGAGCCTCAACGGCGCCAGCATCGGCCGCTTCCCCTGGACCAAGCGCTACAAGCACGAGCTGCTGTGGTCGCGCATCCAGCCCACGCAGACGATCGCGGCGGCGGTCCGCGCCCTGGGCGCCGGGGCACCGCACTTCGTGTCTGCGTCGGCGGTGGGCTACTACCCGTCCGCGCCCGGTGCCGTGCTGACCGAGGACGCACCGCGCGGCGACACCTTCCTGGCCGACCTGTGCGGCGAATGGGAGTCGGCCGCCCGCTCCGCCGGCGACGAGGCGCGCGTAGCACTCCTGCGGACCGCTCCGATCGTGCATCCCGAGGGCGTGCTGAAGCCGCTCCTGCTGCTGACGCGGCTCGGAGTCTCGGGACCGATCGGCTCGGGACGACAGGTGTGGCCGTGGATCTCGCTCGACGACGAGATCCGCGCGATCCGTCACGTCATCGACGCAGGGCTCGACGGCCCCGTGAACCTCACGGGTCCCCAGCGCGCCACAGCCAACGATCTCGGCTTCGCGCTGGCGCGGCGGATGAACAGGCCGTACGTGCTGCGGGCGCCGGTGTGGGCCATCAGGACCCTGCTCGGCGCGGATGCGACGGAGGCGCTGCTCACGAGCGACATGAACGTCGTGCCCGAGCGGCTGACGTCGTCGGGATTCACCTTCACCCACGACACCGTCGAGAAGGCCGTCGCCGCCGTCGTCCCGGCATGACCGCGCGTCAGGGCGCGCGACGCTCCAGGGCGATCGCCGTGCGCACGGCGTGCCGGGCCCGTCGCCGATCCCCGGCTCCGTCGTAGACCAGCCCCAGGCGGAACCACGCCCGCCAGTCGTCGGGGTGCGCCTCGACGTCGGCCCGATAGGCGGGGAAGAGCGCATCGGCCTGGGCGCGTTCCGGCCGGCCGCTCTGACGGACGTCGATCTCCTCGGCGGGCAGTCCGCCCTCGGCCTCGAGCCTGCGGGCGAGGGCCTGTGCGCGCATGCCGAAGCGCAGCTCGCGCCAGAGCCCCCACGCCCCGAGCACGGGAAGCAGCACGAGGGCTGCGCCCATCGCGACGGCGACCGGCTCTGCGGAGGTCAGGAGGAGGTACGCGCGCTGCGCGACGAGCACGATGTAGAGCGCGAGGGCGGCCGCCATGAGGGCGACCCCGACACGCGTGCTCATGCCCCGGTGGCGCGGGCGACCTGCCCCGGCACGCTGCCTTCCGCCACGGGCGCGGCGCCCCGCAGTCGCGGCGAGCGGAATCCGATGTCGATGAAGCTGTCGAGCCCGACGACGACCCCGCGCGCGTCCCGGGCGGCGGCGAGCGCCACCCGGATGCCGGGCGCGTACGCTGCCGCCGGGTCGACGGTGTCGTGGACGATGGTCAGCGATTCGCCCGCGCCCGACAGGATGGTCTCCTGACGCGCGATCACACCGGGCCGGCGCAGCGAGTGCACGGGCACGCTCGCCACCTGCTGCCCCCGGGCGCGCTGGTCGACATGGGGCGACTCCACCGGCCCCGTCTCGACGCGGGCCGCGGCGATGAGCTCGGCCGTGCGGACCGCCGTCCCGCTCGGGGAGTCGATCTTGGTCTCGCGGTGGGCCTCGATGATCTCGATCGAGGGGAAGAAGGGTGCGGCCGCCGCAGCGAGCGCCGACCCGATCACGGAGCCGAGCGAGAAGTTCGGGATGAACACCACCCCGGTGCCCGCGGCGTCCACCAGGGGGCGCACGAGCGCGATCCGCTCCGACGACCAGCCCGACGTCCCCACCAGCACGTTGATCCCGCGCTCGATGGCGGTCCGGACCACGTCGATCGACACGGCGGGGACGGAGGCGTCGACGACGAGGTCGGCGCCCTCCATGTCGGCCAGGTCGCTGGAGGATCCCAGGACGGCGACCACCTCGAAGTCGTCGCTCGCGTCGATCACGTCGCGGATGATCCCGCCGAGCTTGCCGGTGCCGCCCACGAGGGCGACGCGAGTCGTCGTCATGCGTCCAGCCTAGACGGGCGGTGCGCCGGCGGCCGGGAGGGCGCGGCGGCGGGGGTAGCCTCGTTCGCATGGTGTCCCTGCAGCCGCTGCCCGTCGATCACCCCCGCTCCCGCGCACTGCTCACCGACTACTTCGCCATGCGCGGGGAGTCGTTCCCGCAGGGACAGACGTACCGGCCGGTGTTCCCCGAGGCCGCGGTGTTCGCGCCGCCGGCGGGCATCTTCCTCGTCGCGGTCGACGAGGGCGCCGACGTCGGCTGCGGCGGGATCCGGCGCATCGCCGACGGGCCGGACGGCACCCGCTACGAGGTCAAGCACCTGTTCCTGCGGCCCGAGACCCGCGGTCGCGGCTGGGGCCGCGTGCTGCTCGAGGCACTCGAGGATCGTGCGCGCGAATGGGACGCCGCGGACATCGTGCTCGACACCCATCACACCCTCGCGTCTGCCGGCGCCCTGTACTCGCGCAGCGGCTACCTCCCGATCGAGCCGTACAACGACAACCCGAACGCGACGGTGTGGTTGCGGAAGTCGCTGTCGGCCTGACCCGCGCTCCCGCAGACCAGCGACGCGCCCGATGGGCTGACGGTCGTCGTCGGCTCCGGCCGGCTGTGGCGACAAGAAGTGCCGTCTCATCACGCGGACCCGCGCCAGGCCTCCGGGCTACTCGCCGAGCAGCTGCGCGATCGCGTGCGCGGACAGAGCCCGCAGCCACGCGTCGTCGGCGTCCCGCAGCAGCGTCGCGAACGCCACGGCCCAGGCGCGTGCGCGGGCCCACATCGCGTCGTCGTAGCCGTCGCCGAGGTCCGCGCGCAGTCGCGCTCGCCCCGCGGGACCGAACGCCGTCCATGCCACGGCCAGGTCGCACGCGGGGTCGCCGGCGCACATGTCGCCGAAGTCGATCACGGCCTCCAGCCGCCCGCCCCGGGCGATGAGGTTGCCGGGATGGACGTCGCCGTGCACCCAGACGTCGGGCCGCGACCATTCGGGCGCCGCGAGACCGGCATCCCACAGAGCCACGAGCCCCGGCGAGCCCGCCAGGCGCCCGCGGACGACGCCGTCGCGTTCGCGCAGCGGCACGCCCCGCACGGGGTTGCGCGGAGCGTCGGGCGGAGCCACGACGTGGAGTGCCCGCAACGCGGCGGCGACCTCCCCCGCGAGCGCGTCGCGCTCGGCCAGCGGGAGATCGGCCACACGCACCCCGTCGAACCACGGCACGATGCTCCAGCGCCACGGGTAGTCGTCGTCGGGGACGCCCACGGCGACCGGCACCGGCACGCGGACAGGCAGCGCCGGAGCCAGGATCGGGAGCCACCGCTGCTCGTTCTCCACGAGATGAGCGGCCGCCTCGCGCCGCGGCAGCCGGACAGCCAGATCGTCGCCGAGGCGGAAGACCTCGTTGTCCCAACCGGAGGCGACGGCGCGCAGCTCGCCACGGAGCGCCGGATGCTGCGAAGCGAGGAGACGATCGACGTCGGCGGCCGTCAGGGTCACCTCGGCGGGCGGCTGCGGCATCCGCTCAGATCCGCGGGGTCTCGGGCAGGCCCGTGCGCAGCTCCATCGGCAGGTGGGCGAGATCGTTGTGCGACACGAGCGTCCACGGCCTGCCGGGGCGCTGGGCGAGCACGGTGAGGCCGCAATGGGCCTGGTTGAGCGTCAGCCAGCGCCACGCGGGTGCGTCGAGCACCTCCCGGACGAACCACGCGATGACGAAGTTGTGGGTGATGAGGAGCTCGTGCGCGTCGGACTTGCGGGCCAGGAACTCCCCCACCGCATCGGACATCTGCGCCGCTCCCGCGTCGGTCTCGGCCTCGCTGATCCCGCCGAAGAAGGCCTCGTAGACGGCGGGCGTGTCCGGCGTCATCCCCGTCGGGACGCAGTCGAACAGCAGGGACGAGGGCTCGGGGGCGACCGAGGGCAGCCGCTGCGCGACGGCGCGGGCGGTCTCGGCGGCGCGCTCGAGCGGCGAGTGCCAGACCGCCGACAGCGGGACGCCCGAAAGGCGGTCGGCGAGCAGCTCGGCCTGGCGGCGACCGCGCGGCGACAGCGGACCGTCCTCGAGGCCGTGCTCGGCGTCGAGGTGCTCGCCATGGCGCACGAGATAGAGATAGTGCGTCACGTCAGTCTCGATTCGAACGGATGTCGGGGGTCATCCCACCCTACGTCAGGTGCCGCCGGTCACTCCGAGGCGCGAGCGATCTCCGCAAGGTGGGTGCGGCTCAGACGCACACCGACCCCCTGCATGATCTCCTCCACATGGGACGGCGCGAACGCGTTGACGATCGGGGCGACCACGATGCGCTGGGCGAGGAGCCACGCGATCGCCACGGCCGCCGTGGGAACGGCGAGCTCCGCGCCGATCCGATCGAGCGCGCGGAGCGTGCGGGTGCCGCGACGGTTCATCGACGCCGCCAGCTGCACCCCGCGGACCGTCGAGCCCACCCGATCGCGCGAGCGGTGCGCGCCGGTGAGGAAGCCGTGCTCGAGCGCCTGCGAGGCGGTCACCGCGATGCTCTGCGCACCGGCGACCAGACGGAGATCGCCCTCGAAGTCGTGACGGCGGAGGATGTTGTACGGCGCGTCGAGCACCGTCAGGCGCGGGTACCCCGCCGACGACATGATCCGCGCCTCCACGAGCTGCGCCGCCGTGTGCCCGTAGCCGCCGAGAGCCCGGACCTTGCCCGCGTCGACCAGCCACTCCGCGGTGGCGAGGGTGTCTTCCAGCGCGGTCTTCGTGTCGGAGGTCGCGTCGAGGTAGAGGAGGTCGATCCGGTCGGTCTGGAGGCGGGTGAGAGAGGCCTCGACCGCCCGGATGAGGTTGACCGGCCCGAGGCCGGGGTGATCCGCATTGGTGCCGACGCGGACGCCGACCACGAGCTGGTCGCGGGTCGCGCGGGCGCGCATCCATTGGCCGATGATGTATTCGCTGCGTCCGGCGCTGTATCCGTCGGAGGTGTGGAGCGCGTTGCCGCCGCGCTCCGCGTACGCGTCGAGGATGGCGTGGGCGGCGCCGGAATCGACGTGCCACCCGAACTCGCCGCCGCCGAGGACGAGGGGGAACACCCGGAGACCGCTCTCGCCGAGGGGCACGCGGAGGGCGTCGCCGACGGCGGGGCCCTGGACCGGGATCGGCGCGGAGGGATGGGCCGGCGCGTCGAGCGAGGTCATCGTCGTACCCTCGGACGAGGCGTCATGCGGCGTGGAGGACGTGGATCCCGCTCCGAAGAAGCCCATCTGCGCGCACCTCCTCACGATGTCGTGGAGATCCGTGGCGCCCACGCATCCCCCGATGCGTCACCTCCGAGAGTAGGCCAGCCCTGCGACACCGCAGCGCTTTGCGGCCAACGCGCGGTAAACATTGCATAACGCTTTGATCGCGGTGACTCCCCGGCCGAGGCCGCCGCAATCTTTCGGCAGTCCATCAGCGATTTCGTGCGGGATCCGAACGAAAACGACGGATGCCCGCCGCGTCCCCGAGGGGAGGCGACGGGCATCCGTGGACCGTGGGCGATCAGCCCTCGGCGGGCGCGTCTCCCGGGCCCTCGCTGGCAGCAGCGGAGCCCTCCTGGTCGGCGGCCTCTTCGAGCACCGGCTCGAGCGACAGCTTGCCGCGGTCGTCGATCTTCGTGATGCGCACGAGCAGCTTCTGCCCGACGCCCAGCACGTCCTCGACGTTCTCGACGCGCTTGCCGCCGGCGAGCTTGCGGACCTCGCTGACGTGCAGCAGGCCGTCCTTGCCGGGAAGGAGCGAGACGAACGCACCGAACGTGGCGATCTTCACGACCGTTCCGAGGAACTGCTCGCCGACCTCCGGGTTGGTGGGGTTGGCGATCGCGTTGACCTGGGCGCGGGCGGCCTCGGCCGACGGGCCGTCGGTCGCACCGATGTAGACGGTGCCGTCCTCCTCGATGGAGATCTGCGCGCCGGTCTCGTCCTGGATCGCGTTGATCGTCTTGCCCTTGGGTCCGATGAGCTCGCCGATCTTGTCGACGGGGATCTGGACGCTGATCACGCGGGGCGCGGTCGGAGCCATCTCGTCGGGGCCGTCGATGGCGGCGTTCAGGACGTTCAGGATCGTGAGGCGCGCCTCCTTGGCCTGCGTCAGCGCGGCCGAGAGCACCGACGACGGGATGCCGTCGAGCTTCGTGTCGAGCTGGATCGCGGTAACGAACTCGCTCGTGCCGGCGACCTTGAAGTCCATGTCGCCGAGCGCGTCCTCGGCGCCCAGGATGTCGGTGAGCGCCGCGTAGCGGGTCTGGCCGTCGACCTGGTCGGAGACGAGGCCCATCGCGATGCCGGCGACGGGAGCGCGCAGCGGCACACCCGCGTTCAGGAGCGAGAGGGTCGAGGCGCACACCGAGCCCATCGACGTCGAGCCGTTGGAGCCGAGGGCCTCGGACACCTGGCGGATCGCGTACGGGAACTCCTCGCGGCTGGGCAGCACCGGCACGAGCGCGCGCTCGGCCAGGAAGCCGTGCCCGATCTCGCGACGCTTGGGGCTGCCGACGCGACCGGTCTCACCGGTCGAGTACGGCGGGAAGTTGTAGTGGTGCATGTAGCGCTTGCTCGTGACGGGCGACAGCGAATCGATCTGCTGCTCCATCTTGAGCATGTTCAGCGTGGTGACGCCCAGGATCTGGGTCTCGCCGCGCTGGAAGATCGCCGAGCCGTGGACGCGCGGGATGACCTGCACCTCGGCGTCGAGCGGACGGATGTCGGCCAGGCCGCGACCGTCGATGCGCACGCCCTCGCTGAGGATGCGGCCGCGGACGATCGTCTTCGTGACCGACTTGTACGCGGCACCGAACTCGAGCGTCGCGACGGCGGGCAGCTCGCCCGCCTCGACGGCGGCGAGCAGCTCGGCCTTGACGGCGTCCTTGATCGCGTCGTCGGCGTTCTGGCGCTCCTGCTTGTCGGCGATCTGGTAGACCGGAACGAGCTGGTCGTAGGCGCGGCCGGCGACGAAGTCGTAGACCTCCTGGCTGTACGCGGGGAAGACCGGGTACGGCTGGATCTCCTTGGCGGCGGTGTTCGCGACCACGTTCTGCGCGGCGACGAGCTCCTTGATGAAGGGCTTGGAGGCCTCGAGGCCCTGGGCCACGATCTCCTCGCTGGGCTTGACGGCGCCGGCCTTGATGAGGTTCCAGCTGTGCTCGGTGGCCTCGGCCTCGACCATCATGATCGCGACGTCGCCGTCGGGCAGGACGCGGCCGGCGACGATGAGGTCGAACACGGCCTCCTCGAGCTGGGTGACGGTCGGGAAGGCGACCCACTGGTCGGCGTGCTCGCCGTGACCCGGGATGAGCGCGAGGCGCACACCGGCGATCGGGCCGGAGAAGGGCAGACCGGAGATCTGGGTCGACAGCGAGGCCGCGTTGATGGCGAGCGCGTCGTAGAACTCGCCCGGGGCGATCGACAGCACGGTCACGACGATCTGCACCTCGTTGCGGAGGCCGTCGACGAACGACGGGCGCAGCGGGCGGTCGATGAGACGGCAGACGAGGATGGCCTCGGTGGAGGGGCGTCCCTCACGACGGAAGAACGAGCCGGGGATCTTGCCGGCGGCGTACGAGCGCTCCTCGACGTCGACGGTCAGCGGGAAGAAGTCGAACCCTTCGCGGGGGTGCTTGCCGGCGCTGGTGGCCGACAGGAGCATCGTCTCTTCGTCGAGGTAGGCCGCGACAGCGCCCTGCGCCTGCTGCGCGAGGCGTCCGGTCTCGAACCGGATGGTGCGGGTGCCGAAGCGTCCGTTGTCGAGGACGGCTTCGGCGGCGGTGATTTCAGGACCTTCCAAGAGGTCTCTCCTTCTTTGTTTAGACTCGCACGCGCGTCTCGCGCACGAGGTCGATCGAAGGAGCAGGAACAGGCAGATCTCGACGCGCGACGCGGTCGCGGGACTCGTCAGCACTGGCCACCAGTCGAAAGCCACCGTTCGAGACGGGGACCCACCACAGGGGACCAGCTTCCTGCCGGCCTGCTCCAGGTTCTCAACCTGCGTTGAGAGCTCAGTGTGAAGTTGAGCGGATGCCGCAAGGCAACCTTCGCAAGCCTACCAGTCGCCCTCTGGCCTGCGTATCGTGGGGGCATGAGCAGTGATGACACCGCCCCCGGGGCGTCCGAGGACCTGAAGCGCAAGTTCAAGGAGGCGCTCGACAAGAAGAACGCACAGCACCGCGAAGGCGAGGCCCACCTGGACGGCGACTCCGCCGTCCACGGCACGCACGGTGCGATCACCAAGCGGGAGTTCCGCCGCAAGAGCGGCTGACTCGCGGCATCGACACGACGACGGCCCGGCGCTCGAGGAGCACCGGGCCGTCGTCGTGTCCATCCGGGGTACGTCAGCGGGTCGTCAGCGCCTCCGTCGGAGCGGGGCGCTCTGCGGCGCCGGCGTCGTGCTCGCCGCGATCGCCCTCGCCGTGGTCGCCCGACAGTGTGGACTCGTCGAACGGCAGCCGCCCTGCCAGCACCTCGCGGGCGCGGTCCCTGTCGATCTCGCGGGTCCACGTGCCGATGAGGAGCGTGGCCACCGCGTTGCCGGTGAAGTTCGTGAGCGCTCGTCCTTCGGACATGAAGCGGTCGATGCCGACGATGACGCCCACACCGTCCACCAGGTCGGGGCGGTAGGCCTGCAGACCGCCGGCGAGCGTGGCGAGCCCGGCGCCGGTCACGCCCGCGGCGCCCTTGCTCGCGATGATCATGAAGACCAGGAGACCGATCTGCTCCGGGATCGACATCGGCGCCCCCATGCCCGCGGCGATGAACAGCGACGCCATCGTCAGGTAGATCGCCGTGCCGTCGAGGTTGAAGGAGTACCCGGTGGGGACGGTGATGCCCACCACCGGCTTGGAGACGCCGACGTGCTCCATCTTGGCGATGAGGCGCGGCAGCGCCGACTCGCTGGAGGAGGTGCCCACGATCAGCAGGTACTCGCGGCCGAGGTACTTCATGAGCCGGAAGATGTTGATCTTCGAGACCGCCCACAGCAGCGTGCCCAGCACGCCGACGATGAAGAGGATGCAGGTGATGTAGAAGGCGATCATGAGGACGCCGAGGCTGACGATCGCGGCGGCCCCCGTCTTGCCGACCACGGCGGCGATCGCGCCGAAGGCGCCCACCGGAGCCAGCCAGAGGATCATGCCGAGGATGCGGAACACCAGCGTCTGCAGCTGCTTCACCGCGAACATGATCGGCTCGCCCTTGGAGCCCAGGCCCTGCAGGGCGAATCCCACCAGGAGCGCGATGAACAGCACCTGCAGCACGCTCTCGCCCGTGAAGGCGGAGAAGAACGTCGTCGGGATGATGCCGAGCAGGAACTCCGTCGTCGTCTTGGGCTCGCCGAGGTCCTTCGTGTCGTAGGTGGCGGACTGCATGTTCAGCCCTTCACCCGGGTGGATGAGGTTGCCGACCACCAGGCCGATCGCGAGGGCGAAGGTCGACATGAGCATGAAGTAGCCGAGGGCGAGGCCGCCGATCTTGCCGACGGTGGCCGCCTTCGCGATCGAGCCGACGCCGACCACGATCGTGCAGAAGATGATCGGCGCGATCATCATCTTGATGAGGCCGACGAATGCCTTGCCGAGGGGCTCGAGACTCACCCCGACCTCCGGCCAGACGAGCCCGATGGTCGCGCCGAGGACGACGGCGATGATGACCGACACGTAGAGCCAGGTGTGCCTGTCCCATGATCTGCCCGGCCGCCGGATGAAGTCGGGGATGCGGATCGATGTCGTGGAGAGGGCCATGTCTTCCTCCTGGGTGAACGGTCGTTGTTCGAGGCCGCCGACGTCGGCGGGATGCATCCAGGGTGTGCCGCGTTCCGGCCCGGGTCGATTTGTGGTCGTATTGGTCGCGGGCAGGCCCCGGCGGGCGATCGCCGGCGGAGACGGAGGGTGCGATGGCGCGAGGGATCGGGCGCAGTGCGGCGTCGCAGGTGTTCATCGCCCTGTCGATCGCCGTCGTCGTGACCGCCCTGCTGACGTCGGGCCTGCTCCTGTTCGAGGGCCAGCGCAGCGCGCGCGCCGAAGCGGAGCGGGTCACGCACGCGGTCGCCCAGACCCTCGCCGACTCCCCCGAGGTGCGCGCGGCGCTGGCCGCCGACGGCGCCCGGGCGACCCCGGTGCTGCAGCCGATCGCGGCCGCCGTCATCGACGACGCCCCGGTGGACTTCGTGACGATCATGGATGCCGACGGCACCCGCGCCACCCACCCCGACCCCCGGCAGATCGGCCGCACCTACCTGGGCACCATCCCCGCCGCGCCTGTGCCGCTGACCGAGGAGTTCACCGGCACGCTCGGCCCGTCGCTGCGGACGATCGCCCCCGTCGAGCAGGACGGCCGGCTCGTCGGCTGGGTGTCGGTCGGGGTGACGGTCGAGACGGTGTCGGCGGCGATCGTGCCGCGTCTGCTCGCCGCCCTCGGCATCGGCGCCGCCCTCGTGATCGCCGGCGTCGCCGGGGCGCTCCTGGCGCGGCGGTTCACCCGCCGCCTCGCCGGCGACCTCCCCGCCGGCGAGATCCGCGACACCCTCGCCGCGGCGGAGTCGATGCGCACGCTGGGTGAAGCGCTGCGCGCCCAGACCCACGAGCACGGCAACCGTCTGCACGCGGCGGTCGCCCTGCTCGAGCTCGGTCGCACCGAGGAGGCGATCGACCTGCTGAGCGCCTCGGCCCAGCGCAGCCAGTCGCTCGTGGACCAGGTGACGGCCCGCTCCGACGGCGATCCCACGGTGGCTGCGCTGCTGCTCGGCAAGACCGCGCAGGCGGCCGAGCGCGGCGTGGAGCTCACCGTCGACCTCGACCCCGGCGCCCCCCAGTCGCTGCTCCCGCCCATCGACCAGGTGGCACTGGTGGGCAACCTCCTCGACAACGCCGTGGACGCCGCCGCCGCGGGCGACGCGCCGCGGTGGGTGCGGGTGCGGCTCGCGCGCACGGCCGAGGCGGAGCTGGTGCTGGAAATCTCCGACAGCGGGCCGGGCATCCCCGCCCATCTGCGCTCGCGCGTGTTCGAGCGGGGCTTCTCCACCAAGCCGGCCGGTGCCGAGGGCCGCGGCGTGGGCCTGGCACTGGCACGGGCGCTGGTCGACGACATCGGCGGGTCGATCGTGATCGCCGCCCATCCGCCGACCACCTTCCGGGTCGTGCTCCCCACGGAGGCCTCGTGATCCGCGTGCTGCTCGTCGACGACGACGCCCTCACCCTCGAGCTCCACCGCGGCTTCATCGCACGGCTGGAGGGCTTCGAGGTCGCCGGCGAGTGCACCGGGGCCCGCGCGGCGGTGGAGGCCGTGCTCTCGCGTCCCGACATCGACCTCGTCCTGCTGGACATGACGATGCCCGACGGCAGCGGGCTGGACGTGCTCCGACACGTCCGCGCGCGGGGAAGCGCGGTCGACGTGATCGCGGTGACGGGTGTGCGGGATGCCGAGGCGGTCCGCCAGACCGTAGGACTCGGCGTCGTGCAGTACCTCGTGAAGCCGGTGACCTACGCGGTGTTCGCGGACCGTCTCGCGCAGTACCGCGACTACCACCGCCGCACGCGGGAGTCGTCGGGCCCCTCGACGCAGGAGGAGATCGACGCGCTGCTGGCGGCGTCACGGGCGACCGGGACCATCCGTCTGCCGAAGGGCCTCGCGGCCGACACGCTCGAGCGGGTCACCGCCGCTGTCCGCACCGACGGGGCGCTCTCAGCGCGCGAGGCGGCGGAGAAGCTGGGGATGTCGCGGGTCGCCGCGCGGCGATACCTGGAGCATCTCGCGTCCGCCGGCCGCGTGGAGCGGGCGTCACGCTACGGCGGTCAGGGCCGACCCGAGACGGAGTACCGCTGGCACCGGTGACGTGCCCGACAATGGACGGATGAGCCTGCCCCGTATCGCCATGCCCGCCCGCCTCTCGGACCCCGAGGGGGCGGATGCCCGCGTGGGGCTGGCCAACGCCATCTTCGACGACGTCGCCGAGCTCGTGCGCTCCGAGGACCTCGATGTCGTCGTCGTCCGCACGGCAGACCTGGCCGGCTTCGACGGCCTCGTCCTCCCCGGCGGCGGGGATGTCGATCCGGCGCGCTACGGGGGCGACACCGGGGCGGCCGTCTACGACGTGAACCCCGCGCAGGATCAGCTCGATCTCGACATCCTCGCCGCGGCGCTCGGCCGCGGCATCCCGGTGCTCGGCGTCTGCCGGGGACTCCAGGTGATCAACGTCGCCCTCGGGGGCACGCTCGTGGAGGATCTGCCCGCCTCATCGGTCCTCCACACCCCCGCGTCGGACGGCGACGGCGGGCTGGCCTGGACCTGGCACGACGTGACGGTGGCCGAGGGCTCGCACCTGCACGCGGCCACCGGCGCGACCACCATCCCGGTCGCGTCGGGACACCATCAGGCCATCGGCCGGCTCGGCAGCGACCTGGTGGCCACCGCCGTCGCCGACGACGGCGTGATCGAGGCGGTCGAGCACACCGGCGCCCCCGTCCTGGCGGTGCAGTGGCACCCCGAGGCCGAGGGCACGCCGGTGGCGCTGGCGGCCGCTCCGTTCGCGGCGTTCGCGGACCTGGTCCACGCCCGGATGGCGTCGCCGGCGGTCGGCTGACCGTCCTGCGGGCTACTCCCCCGCCAGGCCGCCCAGCAGGTGGCCGAACGAGCGCCCCTCACCGAGGTAGCTGTCCGGATCGAACGGATCGGACGCGGTCGCCGCCTCCCGCCGCGCGATCGCCTCGGCGAGCTCGCGTGCGCCGCGCTCGACGCGGGCGCTCAGCGGCGCGACCTCGTCGGCCGCCGCACCCCAGTCGCTCGACGCGGCGAACACGCCGGTGGAGACGGGCTCCGCGTGGAGATAGGTGAACAGCGGGCGGATCGCGTAGTCGATCGCCAGCGAGTGGCGGGCCGTGCCGGCGTTTGCGCCGATCAGGACCGGCGTGCCGGTGAGCGCGTCGGGGTCGAGCACGTCGATGAACGACTTGAACAGCCCCGAGTAGCTCGTCGAGAAGATCGGCGTCACCGCGATCACGGCATCGGCCGAGACGACGGAGTTGATGGCCGACTCCAGCGCGGGCGGCGCGAATCCGGTGAGGAGGTTGTTCGCGATGTCGTGCGCGTGATCGCGCAGCTCGATGGTGTCCACCGACGCCTCGATCCCGCGGGCCGACAGCTCGGCGACCGTGGCCGCCGCCAGCCGGTCGGCCAGCATCCGCGTCGAGGAGGGGTTGGAGAGACCTGCCGAGATGACGGAGATGCGCCGCGCGGTCATCGTCCCGCTCCCACACCGAATGCCGCACCCGCGGGGGCCGGCGTGTCCTGGTAGGGCGAGGGGCCGCTGAGGTTGTCGCCGCGGTTGGCCCGCGGGCGGGCTTCGCGAGCCGGGCCGTCGCCGTAGGCCGCGCGGACCAGCGACGCGTGCGTCGGGGCGTCGGGGACGTTCGCCGGGCGGTCGGCCGCGAACTCCTTGCGGAGCGCGGGGACGACCTCGCCCCCGAGGAAGTCGAGCTGCTCGAGCACCGTCTTCAGCGGCAGTCCCGCGTGGTCGACGAGGAAGAGCTGACGCTGGTAGTCGCCGAACAGCTCGCGCATGCCGGCGTAACGGTCGATGACCTGCTGCGGCGATCCGACCGTCAGCGGCGTCATCTCGGAGAAGTCCTCGAGCGTGGGGCCGTGACCGTAGACGGGGGCGTTGTCGAAGTACGGACGGAACTGCGCGACGGCGTCCTGCGAGTTCTTCGCCATGAACGCCTGACCGCCCAGACCGACGATCGCCGTCTCGGGGGCGCCGTGACCGTAGTGCTCCCAGCGCTGGCGGTACAGCGCGATGAGGCGCTGATAGTGCTCCGCAGGCCAGAAGATGTTGTTCGCGAAGAAGCCGTCGCCGTAGTAGGCGGCCTGCTCGGCGATCTCGGGGGTGCGGATCGAGCCGTGCCAGACGAACGGCGCGACGCCGTCCAGGGGCCGCGGCGTGGAGGTGAAGCCCTGGAGCGAGGTGCGGAACTTGCCCTCCCAGTCGACGACGTCCTCGCGCCACAGCTTGTGCAGCAGGGCGTAGTTCTCGATCGACAGCGGGAGGCCCTGGCGGATGTCCTTGCCGAACCAGGGGTAGACCGGGCCCGTGTTGCCGCGGCCGAGCATGAGGTCCATGCGCCCGCCCGACAGGTGCTGCAGCATGGCGTAGTCCTCGGCGATCTTCACCGGGTCGTTGGTCGTGATGAGGGTCGTGGCGGTCGACAGCACCAGGCGCTCGGTCTGCGCGGCGATGTAGGCGAGGGTCGTGGTGGGCGAGCTCGACCAGAACGGCGGGTTGTGGTGCTCGCCGAGCGCGAAGACGTCGAGTCCGACCTCTTCGGCGTGCTTCGCGATCTCGACCGTCGCGCGGATGCGCTCGGCCTCGCTCGGGGTGTGCCCGGTGGTGGGATCCTGAGTGATGTCGCTGACGGTGAAGATGCCGAACTGCATGCCCGGCCAGGTGGTGGTGGTTGTCTCGCTCACGGTCTCTTCCGCTTCCTGGATGCTCGTGGCATCCGATACATGCAAGTGAATGTATCTCCTACAACACGGTGGGGTCCAGAGTATTCCCGGCGGAATCGCCGATGTGGGTCGTCACCGCGTGCGGCGGCTCGGTCGCCCGTCGCTGGAACTCCAGGATGGCCGGATTGAGGACCACGCCGTCTCGGATCTCGACCGCTCGCGCGATCGTCTCGCTCTGCGCCCACGAGGACGGTCCGGCCATCACTGTCGGCACGAACCGCAGCAGCGCGTCGCTGATCTCCCAGCTCGCCGAGTTCCACAGGTAGGACGGACTGTGGTCCACCGCGTAGTAGTTCACCCCGCCGCCCACGGTGAACATCGGATCGGCGAAGCTCGTCATCCGCGCCCACTCGAACGCCATGCCCTCGTCGCAGGAGACGTCGACGATCAGGCTTCCGGGCCGGAACGCGGCCAGGTCGCTCTCCCGGAGGTAGAGCAGCGGACGGTTCGGGTCCTGGAGCGTGCAGTTCACGACGATGTCGCTCTCGGCCAGGAACGGCGCCAGCGGGACGCGTCCCTCGTCCGTGAGGACCTCGCTCGAGTACGGACCCTCGTCGTGGTCGAACTGGATCATGTGCGCCGCGTGGATCGGCGCGGCGACCGACGCGGTGCGGCGATTCGTGAGCACCCGCACCTCCTGCACGCCCTGCGCACGCAACGCGGTGACGGCACCGCGCGCGGTGGCGCCGAAGCCGATGACGACGGCGGTGAGCCGGCGGCCGTAATCGGCGGTCGAGCCGCACAGCTGCAGGGCATGCAGCACGGAGCAGTACCCGGCGAGCTCGTTGTTCTTGTGGAAGACATGCAGCCCGAAGGCCCCGTCGGAGCCCCAGTGCTGCATCGCCTCGAAGGCGATCACGGTCAGCCGTTCGTCGATCGCGAGCTGGGTGAGCTCCGGGTCCTGCACGAGGTGCGGCCACCCCCACAGCACCTGCCCCTCGCGGAGCTCCCGCACGTCCGCCGCCTGGGGCTTCGGGAGCAGCACGACATCGGCCTCCGCGATCACCGCGTCCCGGGGAGCGATCCTCCCGACGAGGGGACGCAGCTCATCGTCGGAGACACCGAAACGCCTCCCGTAGCCGGCCTCGAGGAGAAGCCGCGGCCGCAGCTCCTCGGGGATCCGGTCCAGGTGCGCCGGGTGGAGCGGCACGCGCCGCTCGTCGGGCTTTCGCGACGTGCCGACGACCCCGAGAGTCAGTCCGGTGGTCTGGGTCATGATCGTCCTCATCCCGTCAGCGGATCGGACAGACCCGAGGGTGCTGACGCTACACCCCGCCTCGCCGTCCGCCGTGCCGGTAACGAACGGCAACACGCGCACCCCGGGCCGCGCCGGGTGCCTATCCTCGCCTCATGCCGGATCTGAACCTGCCCGTCCTCGACCTCTCGCTGCTCGATCAGGGGCCGGACGCCGCCGCCCGCTTCCGGGCGGAGCTGCGCCGAGCGACCCACGAGGTCGGCTTCTTCTACCTCACGGGGACCGGCGTGACCCCCGCACTGGAGCAGCGGCTGCATCGGGCGGCGCGCGACTTCTTCGCTTTGCCCGAGGCCGACAAGCTCGCCATCGAGAACGTGCGGAGCCCGCATTTCCGCGGCTACACCCGCATCGGCGGCGAGCGCACGCAGGGGCGGGTGGACTGGCGCGAGCAGATCGACATCGGCCCCGAGCGCGAGGCCGTCGCCGACCCGGACGCCCCCGACTTCGCACGTCTCATCGGACCGAACCTGTGGCCTGCGGCGCAGCCGGAGCTGCAAGAGGTCGCCGCCGAGTGGCAGGCGCATCTCACCGAGGTCGCCCGCACCCTCCTGCGCGCCTGGGCGCTCGCGCTCGGCGCCGACGAGGACTACTTCGACCGGCACTTCGGCGAGCCCTCGACCCTGCTGAAGATCGTCCGCTACCCGGGGACCGACGCGCCCGAGCCCCAGCAGGGCGTCGGCGCGCACAAGGACTCGGGCGTCCTCACCCTGCTGTGGGTCGAGCCCGGCGCGCGCGGGCTCCAGGTCGAGCGCGACGGCGCCTGGGTCGACGCTCCCCCGGTGCCCGGCGCCTTCGTGGTCAACATCGGCGAGATGCTCGAGTACGCGACCGGCGGCTACCTCATCGCCACGAACCACCGCGTGGTCTCGCCGCGCTTTCCCGAGGACCGCATCTCGGTGCCGTTCTTCTTCAACCCGGCGCTCGGCAGCCGGCTCCCGGTGATCGAACTGCCCGCCGAACTGGCGGCGAAGGCACGAGGCGTGACACAGGACCCGGCGAATCCGATCCACGCGCTGTACGGCGAGAACGCGCTCAAGTCGCGCCTGCGCGCGCACCCCGACGTCGCCGCGATCCACCACGCCGATCTGGTCGCAGCCCGAGCATCCTCGGCGGGCGCTTAGCCGCGACATCCGCTCGCCGCACGGGCGGATGTCCCACTTTCTGCCGCTACCGGCGCGCCCAACCGGCACAAAGTGGGACACGGCCGCACCCCGTCCGGGAATGACGAAGGCCGCCCCACACCCGGGGCGGCCTTCTCAAGAATGTTCTGCGCGATTGAACGCTGGCAGCGATGCCTTAGCGGCGGAGTCCGAGACGCTCGATCAGCGCGCGGTAGCGCGAGATGTCGATGTCCTGGAGGTAGCCGAGCAGACGACGGCGCTGACCGACGAGCAGGAACAGCCCACGACGCGAGTGGTGGTCGTGCTTGTGCTCCTTGAGGTGCTCGGTGAGGTCCTTGATGCGCTGCGTCAGCATCGCGACCTGCACCTCGGGGGATCCGGTGTCACCGGGGTGCGTCGCGTACTCTTCGATGATCGCCTTCTTGACGTCTGCATCCAGTGCCATAGGTGATCCCCTCTCTCTTCGTTGCGCGGCGCCCGACGCCTGATGCGTGGGCTCTCTTTATCCGCGGCCGATCGAACGGCAACCTGACGAGTCTACCAGCGATTAGGCTCGACGAGTGCCCCGCTCCGCCCCGCCCGCCTCCGCCCGCCGAGGCGCCGGGGGCCGGCGATGAGGGCGCGTCTCAGCCGGGACTCCTTCCTCGATCTGCGGCCGTTCCGCCACAGTCCGGCGTTCACCCGGATGTGGATCGGCTCGACGCTCGCGGGCCTCGGCGGGCAGCTGACGATCGTGGCCGTCATGCTGCACATGTTCGACCTCACCGGCTCGACCTTCGCCGTGGCCATGATCGCCGTCGCCGGGCTGCTGCCGATGGTGATCGCGGGCCTGTACGGCGGGATGCTCGCCGATGCGTTCGACCGCCGACGGGTGGCGCTCGTCGCGGCATCCGTCACGTTCGTCTCCACCCTGCTGCTGGCCGTGCTCGCGTGGGGACAGCTCGAGACCGTCTGGTGGCTCTACGCGCTCAGCATCGTCAACTCGGCGGCGAACTCGATCGTCATGGCCGCGCGGCAGTCCATCGTGCCGCGCCTGCTCCCCCGCGAGCTGCTGCCGGCGGCCTCCGCGCTCGGCGGGATCACGATGGGGATCATGGTCATGGGCGGGCCGGCCCTGGCCGGGGTGCTCGTCGCCTTCACGGGCTACGCGTGGACCTACTCGATCGACGTCGTCCTCATGCTCGCCAACTTCCTCGGCCTGCTCACCCTGCCCGCCATCCTCCCCGAGGGCGTGGTCGTGCGTCCGGGATGGGCGTCGTTGCGCGACGGATGGCAGTTCCTGCGTCGCGCGTCGAACATCCGCCTCCAGTTCCTGCTCGACATCATCGCGATGACGTTCGGCCAGCCGATCGCGCTGTTCCCCGCGATCGGGGCGCTGCTGCTGGGCGGCGGGGCGATCACGACGGGGCTGCTCACCGCCTCCATCGCCGCGGGCGCCTTCCTCTCGAGCGTGTTCTCGGGGCCGGTCGGACGCGTGCGCCGGCAGGGCCTGGGCATCGAGCGCGCCATCATCGCCTACGGGGCGGCCATCGCCCTGTTCGGCGTGGCGCTCGGCCTGGGCGCGCTCGGGGCGTTCGCTCCCCCCGTCGTCGACGAGGCGCACGCGAACGTGACCGTGATCGCGCTGGCCATGCTCGCACTGGCGGCAGCGGGAGCCGCGGACAACATCAGCTCGATCTTCCGCAACACGATGGTGCAGGCGGCCGTGCCCGACGCCGTCCGCGGGCGGCTCCAGGGCATCTTCATCGTCGTCGTCGCCGGTGGGCCGAGGCTCGGCTCGCTGTACGCGGGGACCCTGGCGACCCTCTCGGCGCTGTGGTTCCCCCCGCTGCTCGGCGGCGTGGTCATCATCGTGCTCGTGGCGACCCTCGTGCGCCTGAGTCCCCGCTTCCGCGCCTACGACGCGCTCGAGCCCACCCCCTGATGCGGCCGCTCGGACGGCGCGTCAGTACTTCGAGGGGACGCCGAGGTACTCGTCGAGCGTGAGGCCTGAGGACTTCAGGTGCGTGGCCACCGAGACGCCGACGTGACGCAGGTGCCACGGCTCGTACGCGTAGCCGGTGACCGACGTCTTGCCCTTCGGGTAGCGGACGATGAAGCCGTAGCGGTGCGCGTTCTTGGCGACCCATCGGCCCGCGCGGGTGTCGCCCCACGACTGCGAGATCGAGTTGACGTCGATCGCGAGACCCGTCTGGTGCTCGCTGTGCCCCGGTCGGGCGGAGCGCTTCTCCGCCGTCGCGAATCCGTACTGACGGATCTTCGCCGCGTACACCGACTTCTGCGAGGCGTAGGAGCGGAAGCCCGAGATGATCCGCAGCGACACCCCGTCGCGCGCGGCCGCCGCGCGCATCTTGGCGAACGCGTGCGTGAGCTCGGGGCGCAGCCCGTTGCCGTAGCTGGAGGGAAGCGGCAGCGACTTGTTCACGATGAGGATGTCGCGGATGCGCATCGGCTTGCCCGGCGAGTGCGTGGAGACGGCGGGAGCGCCCGCGGCTCGCCACTGGGCCGCCGTGACCGGGGTCAGGTAGCCCTGCGAGCGGTGGTAGATGGTGCGGCCGATCGACAGCCGGATGAACGAGTCGCCGGGGATGCGGGTGCGGATCTCCGGCCGCGGCTTGCCGATCGACGCATACTGCGCCGAGGTCAGCCGCACGATCTGGTCGACCGAGCGGTCGCCCTTCCTGTGCGGCCACGTGATCAGAGCGTGGACGGGGCTGTAGGAGGTCTTGACGTACACGGTCGGCGCGATGGCGACGCGCGGCTTGCCGGCGGCGGCGTAGGCGACCGTCGAGACGGCCCGTTTTGCACCCGCGGTGCTGATGAAGTAGATGTTCTGCGACCACCGCGCGCGGTAGTAGCCGCCGTACACGACGGTCAGCGGCGGACGGCTCGCCGCGGCGTACTGCGCCGCGTTGAGCTTATGACGGTCTCCGTCGGGCGTGCGGACGTAGCGATCGACCGCGCTCGACGCGTAGCGCCAGTAGCGGGAGGTCGGGACGTGGGCGACGGTCGCGACCCGAGGCTCCCCCGCCGCGGCGAACTGCGCGCGGGTGAGCGTGCGCACCCGGTCGACCGCAGTGTCGCCGCTGCGCTGCGGGAAGGTGATGAGGGCGTACCGGGACGCCGACCAGGAGGTCTTGACGTAGCGGATCGGAGCCGGCCGCTTCGCCACGCCCTTCGCCTTCCACGCGCTCAGCGTGAGCTCCTTCACGACCCCGTCGGTCCAGGACTCGTAGACGGTCGAGGTCCAGGGGACGCTGAAGTAGCCGTAGACGGTGGGCGACGGCGTGGGAGTGGGCGACGGAGTGGGAGTGGGCGTGGGAGTCGGCGTGACGGTCGGGCTCGGGCTGACGGTCGGCTCGGCGGTCGCGCTCGCGGTCGGCTCCGGCGACGGACCCTCGTCCTCCGCGGAGGCGGTCACCGGAGCGGCGGCGAGCGCGACGATCACCGCCGTGGTGACGGCGAGCAGGCGCACACGGGCGAGCAGCGACATGGGATCAGGCCTTCGGGTACCCGGGATGTGGCGCCAGACTACACGTCCGCCCGCCCGCACATGCGGACGGGGTGGATGCCGATGCGGCATCCACCCCGTCTGAGGCCCTGTGGACTCAGGCCTGCAGCGAACCCTGGAGGTCGAGCGTGATGGTGACGTCCTTGCCGACGAGCACCCCGCCGGTCTCGAGGGCGGCGTTCCAGGTGAGGCCGAAGTCCTCGCGGTCGATGACGGTCTTCGCCGTCGCGCCGGCCTTGTAGTTGCCCCACGGGTCGGTGCCGAAGCCGCCGAACTCGAGCTCGAAGGTGGCGGGCTTGGTGACGCCGCGGATCGTCAGGTCGCCGTCGACGAGGAAGTCCCCGCCCTCGTAGCGGACACCGGTGGAGACGAAGTCGAGCGTCGGGTAGGTCTCGGTGTCGAAGAAGTCGGCCGAGCGGAGGTGGTTGTCGCGGCCCTCGTCCTTCGTGTCGATGGAGGCGACGTCCACGGAGGCCTCGACGCGGGCCTCCAGCGGGTTCTCCGGCGCGATGATCGTGGCGCTCTTCAGGCCGAACGTCCCGCGCACCTTCGAGATCATCATGTGGCGCACGCTGAAGGAGACTTCGCTGTGCGAGGGGTCGAGCACCCAGGTGCCCGCCTTGTAGCCGGGGATCTCGAGCGTGGTGGTGGTGTCGGTCATGTCATTCCTTCGCAGAGGTGGAAACGGTCTGGCACGGTGAAACGCCGCGCGCCAGGATCTATTCCCGCGAATGAAAAAACGTCCGCGACCGACGTGCGATCGCGGGACGAACGAGAGCGGGGGCGGCCGCCGTGCGGCGCGCCGCCCCCGCTCGGATCGAACGACTCAGCCGACGGCGAGCAGGTCGATGATGAAGATCAGGGTCTTGCCGCCGAGGAAGTGGCCGCCGGCGGGGCCGTAGGCCAGGTGCGGCGGGATGACCAGCTCTCGGCGGCCGCCCACCTTCATGCCCGGGATGCCGTCCTGCCATCCCTGGATGAGACCGCGGAGCGGGAACTGGATGCTCTCGCCACGGCCCCAGGAGGAGTCGAACTCCTCCCCGGAGTCGTACTCGACCCCGGCGTAGTGCACGGTGACGGTGTCGCCCGGCTGGGCCTCGGCGCCGTCGCCCACGATGAGGTCGCGGATGACGAGGTCGGAGGGGGCGGGGCCGTCGGGGGCGTCGAACTCGGGCTTGGTGCGCTCATCAGTCATGCCTCCATCCAAGCACGCCGCGCCCATCGGGTCACCCGGTGCGGCCCGGGGGCGACGACCCTTGACAGCGGATCGAGCCCGTGGGGACAATGGGGCAGATCAACTCAGCGCTCGGTCGACACGCAGGCATCGCCGCGGCACCGGGCGCTGAGTCTTGCTACCGGGAGCCGGCGTCCCGGCTCAGCAGCGCCGAGCGCGCACCGATCGTCCGGGTCAGGAAGACCCGCTCGTCGTGCGCGGCGGCGGCGTCCCTCCCGCTCAGCGCGCGCTGGCGCGCCGCCGCGAGCGCGGTCGCCTCGTGGATGAAGTCCGCCATCAGGGGCCGTCGGTCGCCGGGGAGTGTGCGCGCCCACGCCATCGCGTGCCGACGTCCGCGCGCCGTCGCGAGCATCTCCACCTCGGCCCCGCTGAACCACCCGGCGGCGGCGTACTCCCCCAGACGGTCGCGGGTCAGCCGAGCCTCTTCGCGGCGCAGCATCAGCACGCCGCCCACGAAGGCCAGGAAGAGCGGGACCTGGAGCGTGGCGTACAGCGCGAAGAAGTCCGCGAACATCGCGGACCCGTTCCACACCGCGTGGAGCACGGCCGCCCCCAGCATCCCGAGCAGCCAGGGTCCGAGCGCGCCCGAGGTCGACGCCCCGCTCCGCGCCGCCCGGCCGAGGGCGTAGCCGGTGACGGCCGTGAACATCACGTGCGCGAACGGCGATAGCACGCCCCGCAGCACGAAGGTGAAGGTGACCTCGGTGACGCCGCCCTCGATGAGGCTCGTGGCGAAGTAGAGGATGTTCTCGGTGAACGCGAACCCGGCGCCCACGAGGGCGCCGTACACGACGCCGTCGACCGGGCCGTCGAACGCGCGCCGGCCGAAGACGAAGAGGAGAAGCACGCCCAGCCCCTTGGCGACCTCCTCCACCACGGGCGCCTGGACGACGGCCGAGAACGCGTCGCCGAGGGCGGGGTCGACGACGACCATCGCCGGGGACAGCGCGAGGTCGACCAGCAGCGCCAGGCCCACCGCCCCGACCGCTCCCCACGCCACGGCCGCGATCACCAGGCCGCGCGGTTCGGGCTCCCACCGGTCGATGAGCCGCACCGCCAGCAGCACCCCGGCCAGCGGGATGACGGCGAGGACCATGCCGATCGCCGAGGCGGCCACACCCAGGAAGGTGACGAGGTAGGCGGCCAGCCCGCACGCCATGACGGTCAGGAGCGCGAACAGCCAGATCGGCGCCGCTCTGCCGGCGCGCACCGGCACGGGGAGGGACGGCGATGCGGTCGCGTGCGGCACCGCCGCCGGTGATCCGTGAGGGGGCTGTGCGAATGCCGAGGGGAAGGCCATGACGCTCAGCCTAGGGTCGGCTCCCCCGTGCGCGCCGATCCGCCGGGTAGCCTGGGGGGATGCGCTTCGCCCACGTGACCTCGGCCGCGTCCGTCGATCCGCGGCTCGCCGTCGTCCGCGGAGACGAGGCGCTTCCGGTCGCCCCGCTGTTCGCCGGCGCCCCGGACGACCTGCAGAGCCTCATCGAGGGCGGCGACGTCCTGCTGAGCCGGGTGCGCGAGGCGGCCGCGTCGGCCACCGGCTGGCAGCCGGTCGCGGACCTCGGCTTCGCCACGGCGGTCAGCCGGCCGCCCGTGGTGCTCGCGGTCGGGCTGAACTACGCGGCGCACTCGAGCGAGCTGGGGTTGAAGGCCGACAAGGCGCCCACGGTGTTCGTGCTGTGGCCGGGATCCCTGACCGGTCACGACGCCACGACGACGTGGCCGCGCTCGCTCAGCGAGTCCGTCGACTACGAGGCGGAGCTCGGAGTGATCATCGGGACCGCCGCGAAGGACGTCGCCGAGGCGGACGCGCTCTCTCACGTCTGGGGCTACACGGTGGTCAACGACATCACCGCGCGGGACATCCAGTTCTCGGAGGCGCAGTGGTCGCGCTGCAAGTCGTTCGACGGGTTCACCCCCACCGGACCTGTCGTCGTCACCGCCGATGAGATCGCCGACCCGCAGGACCTCCACATCTGGGCCGTCGTGGACGGGCAGACGGTGCAGGACGCGACCACGGGTCAGATGATCCGGTCCGTCGCCACCCTCGTGTCGCACCTGTCGCAGTCGGCGACGCTCCTGCCCGGCACGCTCATCTCCACGGGCAGCCCCGGCGGTGCCGGGTACTCGCGCGATCCGCAGATCTTCCTCCGCGACCGCTCGACCGTGACCGTCGGGATCGACGGGATCGGCGCACTCACGACCCACTGCCGCATCCTCGGCTGAAATGCGGCAACGGGCGGCGCCGTGCGGCACCGCCCGTTGCTGAGGCCGAGGTGTCAGCGCGACTGCTCGAGCACCTCTTCGCACGAGAGCGTCACACCGTTGACCTCGACGGTGCCGGCACCCCCGTTGTCGATGCACGCCTGGATCTGGGTCGCCAGGTCGCCTCCGACGTTGACCCAGAAGCTGATCACGACGATCGCGATGATCGTGCCGACGACCAGCAGGACGGAGCTGATGATGATGGCGGCGAGGGCGAAGCCGTTCTTCTGCCCGGCCTTGCGGCTCTGCACCAGCGCGACGATGCCCAGCACGAGCGCGATCAGCTGCAGGAAGAAGGACAGCACGAACGCGACGATGCCCATCGTGCGACCCGGGATCGGCGTTCCCGGCGCCGGCGCCTGACCGTATCCCGCGTTGTAGGCGGGCGCCGCCGGCGGCGCGGCCGGGTAGGCGGGGGTCTCGTAGGCCGGCGGCTGCGGCGGGTTCTGCGGGTCGGTCATGGGGCTCTCTCCTCACGTCGCCGGACGTCCCGGCATGGCGACGCTATCGGCATCCGACGGCCCGGCGCAAAGGACCGCGCCGATCAGCCCTCGACGAGGTTCTCGGCGGGCTGGACCACCGGGATCGCCTGCGTGATCGCCTCGAGACCGGACAGGCGGGCCGGCGACAGCTGCTTGTCCACTTCTTCGCGCGTCATGAGGCCCGCCTCGACGACGAGGTCGCCGACGTTGCGGTGGGTGAGCAGTGCGGTCTTGGCCAGCGCCGCCGAGGCCGCGTAGCCGATGAAGGGCGTGAGCGCCGTCACGACGCCGACCGACGCGCCGACCATGGCGCCCAGCCGCTCGCGGTTGGCGGTGATGCCGTCGACACAGTTCACGCGCAGGGTGCGCATTCCGCGGCGCATCCACGTGATGGACTGGAAGATCGAGTGCGCGATGACCGGCTCGAACGCGTTCAGCTGCAGCTGGCCGCCCTCGACGGCCATCGTGACGGTGAGGTCCGCGCCCGCCACGGCGAACGCGACCTGGTTGACGACCTCCGGGATCACCGGGTTGACCTTGCCCGGCATGATGCTCGATCCTGCCTGACGCGCCGGCAGGTTGATCTCGCCCAGCCCCGCCTGCGGTCCCGACGACAGCAGCCTCAGGTCGTTGCAGATCTTGGAGAGCTTGATCGCGTTGCGCTTGAGCGAGGAGGAGAACGACATGAACGACCCGGTGTCGCTCGTCGCCTCGACCAGGTCGTCGGCCGTGGCCAGATCGAGCGCGGTGATCTCGCGGAGGTGCCGCAGCACCGCGGCCGCGTAATCCGGGTGCGTGGTGATGCCGGTGCCGATGGCCGTCGCGCCCATGTTGATCTCGTAGAGCAGGTAGGCGTTCTCGGTGAGGCGCTGGTGGTCGTAGCCCAGGGTCGTGGCGAAGCCGTGGAACTCCTGGCCGAGCGTCATGGGCACGGCGTCCTGCAGCTGCGTACGGCCGATCTTGAGGATGTCGTGGAACTCCACCGCCTTGGCCAGGAAGGACTGCCGCAGGAGATCCAGCTCCTCCAGCAGCGACTTGAGGTCCAGGCTCAGTCCGATCTTCACCGCCGTGGGGTACACGTCGTTGGTCGACTGGCTGCGGTTGGTGTGGTCGATCGGCGACAGGTAGGCGTAGTCGCCCTTCTCGCGGCCGGCGAGTTCGAGCGCGATGTTGGTGATGACCTCGTTCGCGTTCATGTTCGTGGAGGTCCCGGCGCCGCCCTGGATCACCCCCACGACGAACTGGTCGTGGAACTCGCCGTCGATGACGCGCTGGGAGGCGCGATCGATGAGGTCGGCGCGCTCGGCGTCGAGGACGCCGATCTCGAGGTTCGCCCGCGCAGAGGCCTGCTTGACCATCGCCAGCGCCTTCACGAGATCCGCGTACACCGAGATCGGCCGTCGCGAGATCGGGAAGTTCTCCAACGCCCGGGCGGTGTGGATGCCCCAGTACGCGTCGGCGGGGATCTCGAGGGATCCGAGGGAGTCGGTTTCGGTGCGCGTCGTTGCGTCCAGAGCCATGTGTGGGAGTCCTTGTGGGTCTCGAGGGGGGTGGCGGATCAGCTTCGAGCCTAGTCGCGCAGCGCCGGGGCGACGATGTACTCCGTGTACATCGTCGCCCCGGCGTTGTACGAGACGGCGCGTGCCCGCCGTCAGCGGCCGAGCGGCGTCATGTCCGCGTACCGGTCCCCCACGGGCGCGGCGAGGGCGTCGAGGCGCGCGCGCTGCTCCGCGGTGAGGACCACCGCATCGGCCGCCACGTTCTCCTCGAGGCGCTCGACCCGGCGCGTGCCCGGGATCGGCGCGATGTCGTCGCCCTGGGCGAGCAGCCAGGCGAGCGCCACCTGCGCGGGAGTGGCACCCGCGTCCGCCGCGACGGCCTCCACCGCCTCCACGATGCGGAGGTTCTGCTGGAGCGCACCGTCGACGAACCGCGGGTTCGAACGGCGGAAGTCGCCCTCGGCGAGCTGATCGGTCGATCGGATCGCCCCGGTGAGGAAGCCGCGGCCGAGCGGCGAGTACGGCACGAACCCGATGCCCAGCTCGCGCAGCGCCGGCAGGAGCTCGGCCTCCGGGTCCCGCGTCCACAGCGAGTACTCCGTCTGCACGGCGGTCACCGGGTGCACCGCGTGCGCGCGGCGGATCGTGGACACGGCCGCTTCCGACAGCCCGTATCCGAGGATCTTGCCCTCCTTCACGAGCTCCGCCAGGGCGCCGACGGTCTCCTCGATCGGCGTGTCCGGGTCCATGCGGTGCTGGTAGTACAGGTCGATGCGGTCGGTGTTCAGCCGCCGCAGCGATCCCTCCACCGAGAGACGCACGTTCTCCGGCGACCCGTCGAGGCCGGGGGCGTCGCCGGCGGTGTGGCGGATCGTCCCGAACTTGGTCGCGATGACGGCGTCGTCGCGACGGCCGGCGAGCGCCCGGCCCAGCAGCTCCTCGTTGACGTACGGCCCGTAGATCTCGGCCGTGTCGAGGAAGTTCACGCCGAGCTCGAGCGCGCGGTGGATCGTCCGGATCCCCCCTTCGTCGTCCTCGCGGGCACCCGCGTAGAACGCGCTGATGCCCATGAGTCCGAGTCCGAGGCGGCCGATCTGCGGTCCACGGGAACCGAGGCGGATGGTCTTCATGCGGTCTTCTCCTTCTGCCGGTAGACGGCGATCTTGTAGTCGATGGCGGCGAGGCTCGCCGTGATCTCCTCCAGCTGGGCGAGGACGCCGCGGCGATGACGCAGCAGCAGCTCCAGCCGAGCGTCGACGGTGTCCTCGCCCGCGCGCACGAGCTCGGTGTACGCCCGGATCGTGGCGATGGGCATCCCCGTCGATCTCAGGCGGGTGAGGAACTGCACCCAGCCGATGTCCGCGTCGCTGTATCGGCGGTGCGTCGACGAGGCGCGGTCGACGGGCGTCAGCATGAGACCGGCCCGCTCGTAGTACCGCAGCGTGTGGGTCGTCAGGCCGGTCGCCGCGGCGGCGTCCGAGATCGAGAGTCCGTCGTGGAGGAGGGTCATGTCCTCACGGTAGAACTTAGAGTGCGCTCTCAGTCAACCCGGGTCTCTCCGGAGCGCCGCGCGCCGCGAGCGACCGACCGGAACCGGATGCCCGTTACGGCTCGACGCCCACCATGGCGGCGCTGCGCTCCCACAGACGGGCCGCGAGCTGCGGATCCGCGGCGAGGCGGTGCGTCCGCGAGATGCGGTTCTCGGCGTAGTACGCGCCCGGTCGCCAGTCGGCGCCGGGGCGACCCAGGGCGAGCCAGGTGAGCCGTGATCCCCCGACCTCCACGGGGGTGAGCAGGCGCCGGGTGAGCGGATTGGTGTACATCCAGCGCCACGGACCGCGCGCGGCCGACGCGAAGCCGCTGGCGATGGCCCCGGGGTGGAAGGCGACGGCGGAGAGCCCGCTCGGGCCCAGGCGGCGCTGCAGCTCCGCGGTGAAGAGGATGTTCGCGAGCTTCGCGTTGCCGTACGCCGTCGACGAGGAGAACCGGCGCTCGGCGTCGAGGTCGTCGATGTCGAAACGGGAGAAGCGCCGCGCCGCGACGCTGGAGGTCTGGATCACCGACGCGCCGCTGTCGAGGAGACGGTCCCGCAGCAGCAGCGTGAGGAGGAACCCCGCCAGGTGGTTCACCTGGAAGGTGAGCTCGTGCCCGTCGACCGTGCTCCGCCGCCGGTCGATGATCCCGCCGGCGTTGTTGGCGAGGACGTCGATGCGCGAGTACCGCGCGCGCAGATCTGCGGCGAGCGCCCGCACCTCGTCGAGGACCGCGAAGTCGGCGACGAACCGGTCGACGCCGAGCTCGTCGGCGATGCGCGCGGTCTTGTCGGGATCGCGCCCGACGACCACGACCTGCTGACCCGCCGCGTGCAGCTGACGCGCGGCCGCGGCGCCGATGCCGTCGCTGGCGCCGGTGATGACGATCGTGCGGCTCACCGGTCGGCACCCGCCGCGGCGGCCCCGCCCGCGGGCCTCATACGGTCGGCTTCCGCGAGAAGGCCTCGAGCCGCTCCTCCGGGGTCAGCCGCGCCATCGCCGCGACCCACTCCGGCGAGAAGTACTCGCTCGTCTCCGCCTCGACCACCGGCACCACGGTATGGGTGATCGCGTCGTCGTAGACATGCACGAGGTGGAAGGACTGCCCGGCATCCATGCCGTTGACCGATGCCGGCGGCCGCTGGAGGTTCATCGTGTAGCAGGTGGCGGCGGCGACGCTCACCGGGATGCCGGCGAAGGTCCCGCTCGTCGAGTAGTGCAGGTGCCCCGCGAGGATCGCGCGCACGTCGGAGCCGGCGAGCACCTCGGCCAGCTCGGCCTGATGGCGCAGCTCGAGGATGTCGAAGAAGGGGATGTGACTCGGAAGCGGCGGGTGGTGCAGGGCGACGACGGTGCCGAGCGGCGCGGGCTCGGCGAGCACCTCCGAGAGCCAGGCGAGCTGATCCGCATCGAGGTCGCCGTGATGCCAGCCGGGCACGCTGGAGTCCAGGGCGATCAGCCGCAGTCCGCCGAGATCCCACACCCCGGTGACCGGCTCCTGGGTGGATGCGCCGTCCAGCAGCCCGGCCCGCAGCGCCGGGCGCTCGTCGTGGTTCCCGGCGACCCAGATCACCGGCGCCCCGAGCGCGCCCGCGAACGGCTCCACCGTCGCGCGCAGCGATCGGTAGGCGTCGGGCTCGCCGAGGTCGGTGAGGTCGCCCGTGACGACGATGGCGTCGGGGCGGACGCCGGTGCGCGTGACCGCCGCGAGCGTCGCCTCGAGGTTCGCGGCGGTGTCGTAGCGGCCCCCCAGCGGCCGGTTCGCGGCCAGCAGGTGGGTGTCGCTCAGGTGCACGATCGTGCGTCGCGCGGGAGGATGCACACCGAACTGGGGGTGCGCACCGGGCAGGGTGGGGGCGCTGTCCATGTCGGTCAGCCTACGCGGGGCCCAGGACGCGCGATCGCGCCCGGGGCAGGTCGCCGCAGGCCGGGTGCGGGACTCGGTGCAGCACTCAGTGCAGGACGATCAGGAGGAGGCCGGCGAGCACCGCCAGGCCCGACACGGCGAACGAGCCGTACGCGGCGACGAGCGCGACCGACTTCTGCCCCTCGGTGAGCGGGCTCTTGCGCGCGGCCTTCGCTGCCGCCTTCGCGGCGCGGTTCGCCTCCTTCTCGGAGATGATCGTGATCGCGTCGGTGAACTCCGCCGGTGCGACGACCGGGGCGCGACCGGCGCGGACGAGCAGCCGCAGTCCCAGCGCGTAGAACCCGACGACGAGGGCGGCGCCGGCCAGGGCCGCGGCGAACACCTCGAGGAAGGCGAACCAGTCGATCGTGACGCTCACTTCTTGTCGCCCTTCGTGCTCGCCTTGCCCGCCGTGGCTGCGCGCTCGGCCGCTTTGCGGTCCTCTGCGGCGCGCTTGGCGTCGGCCTTGGCCTTCGCCTTGCGGGCCGCCTTCTCACGGGCCTCCTGCTCCGCCTTCTGCCGCGCCTGCTCGCGGAGGATCGCCCGCTGACGGCGGGTGGGCGGCGGATTGCGCTTGACCTTCACGGCATGACCCGAGTCGGCGACCTCGCTCATCGCGTTGCCGGCGTGGACGGCATCGCGACGCGACCGCCAGAAGATGGCCAGCACGATGGCGACCGCGACCACGGCGCCCACGAGGACGCCCCACACCGGACCGAGCCACACGACGACGAGCGCGGCGGCGGCGCCGACGGCACCCGCCGCCGGCAGCGTCAGCAGCCAGCCGACGGCGATGCGCCCGACCGTGCGCCAGCGGACCGTCGAGCCGCGACGGCCCAGGCCGGAGCCGATGACGGAGCCCGACGCGACCTGGGTCGTCGACAGGGCGAAGCCGAAGAAGCTGGAGGCGAGGATGGTGGCCGCCGTCGAGGACTCCGCCGAGAAGCCCTGCGCGGGCTTGACGTCGGTGAGGCCCTTGCCGAGCGTGCGGATGATCCGCCAGCCACCCATGTAGGTGCCCAGGGCGATGGTGAACGCGCAGGCGAAGATGACCCAGAACTGCGGGTCGGCGTGCTCGCGGTCCTGCATGCCGGCGGTGATGAGCGCGAGGGTGATGACACCCATCGTCTTCTGGGCGTCGTTGGTGCCGTGGGCGAGGGCGACCAGGGAGGACGTGAAGATCTGCCCCCAACGGAAGCCGTCGCGGCCGTCGGGCTTGTTGTCGTAGCGCCGCGTCGCGGCGTAGGCGATCTTGGTGACCGCGAAGGCGATCACCCCGGCGGTGAACGGGGCGATGACCGCCGGGAGCACGACCTTGCTGAGGACGACGCCGAAGTCGATCGCCGCGGCGCTCGCTCCCACGAGCGTCGCACCGATGAGCCCGCCGAAGAGGGCGTGCGACGAGCTCGAGGGCAGACCCAGGAGCCAGGTCAGCATGTTCCAGGTGATGGCGCCGATGAGACCCGCGAAGATGATCGGCAGGAAGGTGCCCGGATCGATGCCGGACTCGTTGATCATGCCGTGCGAGATCGTCTTGGACACCTCGGTCGACAGGAACGCGCCCACCAGGTTCAGGACGGCGGCCAGGAGCACGGCCACCTTGGGCTTGAGCGCACCGGTGGCGATGGGCGTGGCCATCGCGTTCGCGGTGTCGTGGAACCCGTTGGTGAAGTCGAAGAACAGTGCCAGTGCGATCACCAGCACCACGATGAAGACTGCGGCTTCCACAGTTCGCTTTCCGTAGAGGGGTGTGGGGATGCCGACGGGCGTCGGCGGTGCGAACGAAGAGTTCACCGTAGGTTCATGTTCCGGCAACCGGACGAGGGAAATCCTCGCACATCCGAGGGCGATCGCAGAACCCGGGGGCGCCGTGCTCGAACGGTCCGTTAGCGTGGGGATGGTGAGCACGTCGCAGCCTCCCGTCGCCCCTGCCCGCCCCCGCACCCGCAGCCATCACGGCGACGAGTTCGCCGACGCCTACGACTGGCTGCGCGCGAAGGACGACGCGGAGGTGATCGCGCACCTGGAGGCCGAGAACGCCTACACCGACGAGCGCACCGCTCACCTGGAGGGACTGCGGACGCGCCTGTTCGAGGAGATCAAGGGACGCACGCTCGAGACCGACCTCTCGGTCCCGTCACGGCGGGGACAGTGGTGGTACTACGGACGCACCGTCGAGGGCAAGCAGTACGGCATCCACTGCCGCGCCCCGCTCGCCTCGCCCGACGACTGGACGCCGCCCGAGCTGTCGGCCGACACGGCGGTCCCCGGCGAGGAGGTGCTGCTCGACGGGAACGTGGAGGCGGACGGTCACGAGTTCTTCTCGCTCGGCAGCCTGGAGGTCTCCACCGACGGCACGCGCCTGCTGTACGGCGTCGACGTGGAGGGCGACGAGCGGTACACGCTGCGCATCCGCGACCTCGTCCGCGGCGTCGACCTCGCCGACGTCGTCGAGAACACCTCCGCGGGCGCCACCTTCTCCCCCGACGGACGCCACATCGTCTACACCACGGTCGACGACGCGTGGCGACCCGACACCGTCTGGCTGCACGAGGTGGGCACCGACGCCTCCTCCGACGTGCGGCTGTTCCACGAGCCCGACGAGCGCTACTGGGTCGGCGCCGGGTTCACGCGCAGCGATGCCTACCTCGTGATCGAGGTCGGCTCCTCCATCACCTCGGAGGAGTTCCTCGTTCCCGCCGACGACCTGCGCGCCGAGCCGCGCGTCGTCTGGCCGCGCACCGAGGGCGTCGAGTACTCGACCACCCACGCCGTCGTCGGCGGCGAGGACGTGCTGTACGTGCTGCACAACCGCGACGCCCTGGACTTCGAGCTCGTGCGCGTCGCGGCCTCCGACCCGCAGGGCGAGCGGACCGCCGTGCTCCCGCACGTCCCCGGCCGGCGTCTGCTGGACGTGTCGGCGTTCCGCGACTGGGGGGTCGTGGCCTACCGCCGCGAGGGCCTCCCCCGCCTCGGCGTGCTCGACTACGAGAGCAGCGCGGTGTCGGAGATCGACTTCGACGAGCCGCTCTACTCCGTGGGCACGGCCGGCAACCCCGAATGGGCGCCGCCCGTGCTGCGCCTGGGCTACGGCTCGTTCACCACCCCGGGCACCGTCTACGACTACGTCGTCGCCACCGGGGAGCTCCTGCTGCGCAAGCGGCAGCCGGTGCTCGGCGGCTACGACGCGGCCGACTACGGCCAGCAGCGGGTGTGGGCCACGGCGGACGACGGCACCCGCGTGCCGGTCTCCCTCGTCTGGAAGCGCTCCTTCGGCGACCCCGGCGCAGCGCCGCGGCCGGTGCACCTCTACGGATACGGCTCGTACGAGCACTCGATCGAGCCCGGGTTCTCGGTGGCCCGGCTGTCGATGCTCGATCGCGGCGTCGTCTTCGCCGTCGCCCACGTGCGCGGCGGCGGCGAGCTCGGCCGGCAGTGGTACGAGGACGGCAAGCTGCAGCACAAGCGCAACACCTTCACCGACTTCGTCGCCTGCGCGCGCCACCTCGTGGACGAGGGCTGGACGACACCCGACCTGCTCGTCGCCGAGGGAGGGTCTGCCGGCGGCCTTCTGATGGGCGCCGTCGCCAACCTGGCACCGGAGCTGTTCGCCGGCATCCTCGCCGACGTGCCGTTCGTCGATGCCCTGACGACGATCCTCGACCCCTCGCTCCCACTGACGGTGATCGAGTGGGACGAGTGGGGCGATCCCCTCCACGACGCCGACGTCTACGCGTACATGAAGTCGTACTCGCCGTACGAGAACGTGCGGGAGGGCGTGCGGTATCCCCGCATCCTCGCCACGACCTCGCTCAACGACACCCGCGTGCTGTACGTCGAGCCCGCCAAGTGGGTGGCGCGGCTGCGCGAGGTCGGCGCCGATGCGCTGCTGCGCTGCGAGATGGTCGCCGGGCACGGCGGCGTGAGCGGCCGCTACAACGCCTGGCACCAGCGGGCGTTCGAGCTCGCCTGGCTCCTCGACGTCCTCGGCCTCGCCGACTGACGCCCCCCCGCCGGCTGCGGCCGCGCCGGCCGCGCCCCGCGCCGGCCGCGCCCCGCGCCGGCCCGCTGCCTGTCCCACTTGCGGCGGTCCATGTCCCACTCTCGGCGGTTGATGTCCCACTTTCGGTCGGTTCGTCGGCTCGGATACGACCGAAAATGGGACATGCGTCCCAGCGGAGCGTCCCAGCGGAGCGTCCCAGCGGAGCGTCCCAGCGGAGCGTCCCAGCGGAGCGGGTCAGGCGAGCGGGGTCCAGCCTGCTCGCATCAGCGCAGCGCGGACCTTCTGCACCGCGGCGGCGCCGTCGCCGGCGAGGTGGTGGGAGAGGATGCGGACGAGGTCCACGCCCTGCGCCCGCACGGCATCCCAGCGGTCGGCGTCTCTCGCGAACTGGCCCGGGTCTGCGGCGTGCACACGACCGTCGTACTCCACCCCCACCCGGCGCTGCGGGTAGGCGAGGTCGAGCTCGGCGACGAATGTGCCGCGCTCGTCATACAGGTTCCACGCCGTGTGGGGCTCAGGCAGACCGGCATCCCGCAGGAGGAGCCGCAGCCGCGTCTCCCGTGCCGACCTGACACCGCCTCGCACATCGTCCAGCGCGCGGGAGAGGATGCCCCGGCGCACATCCCCCATCCGCACCACCTCGTCGCGGAGCTCCGCCACGGTGATCGGCGGCCGCGCACCGCTCACCAGGTAGTCCGCCGCGGCGACGAGGTCTCCATGCGTCCAGAGCGTCCCGCACTGTCGCCAGGCGCGCGCGGGATCCTCCACCGGCATCCCGTCGACATCGCGTACGACCGGCACACGTGTCTGAAGCCGGTGTCCGACGACTCCGACCGTCCGGGGCTCGCGGCTCGGCCGATGCGCCGAAACATGGATGCGGGGCACGTAGGGCCACTCCGGCATGGGTGCGCCGTGGAGCAGCAGGGCGGTCTCGTGGCTGAAGAACTGACCTTCGCGCAGTCGTGGCGCGTAGGCGCGGCACAGATCGATCATCGTCGTCGACGCACTTGCACTTCGCGCGCGGACGCCGTGGAACGGACGCGCCAGCGAGCGCCCTCGCAGCCGACCCGGGGCGACCCCCGCCTCGGCCGCCTGCGCGACGGTGAAGGAGGCGGGCAGGGCGAGCGGCAGCGATGGACGAGAGGCCATGCCCCTCAGGGTGCTGACAGCGCCGTACGCGCATCGCGCACTTCCCAGGGGTCAGCGGACGATCCGCTCCGCTCGGCCCTTGGGGAGGAGGCGGCGCCACGAGGGCATGTCCCACTTTCGGTCGTGTGTGCCTGGCGGAACCAGCCGAAAGTGGGACATGCCACACCGGAAGTGGGACACGCCCGGCCGAAAGTGGGACATGCCCCGGGGACGGGGGCGGCTCAGCCGAAGAGGGCGGCGGCCTCTTCGTAGCGGTAGAGCGGGACGGTGTTGAGCTCGCCCAGCGCCTCGGCGAAGGGGACGCGGACGATGTCGGTGCCCTTCATGGAGACCATCTGGCCCCAGGCGCCCTCGACGGCGACGTCGGCCGCGTGCAGGCCGAGCCGGGTCGCGAGGACCCGGTCGAAGGCCGACGGGGATCCGCCGCGCTGGATGTGGCCGAGCACGGTGGCGCGGGTCTCGATGCCGGTGATGCGCTCGATCTCGGGCGCGAGCACCTCGCCGATGCCGCCGAGGCGCGGACGGTTGAAGGCGTCGAGCCCCTTGTCGGAGTAAGCCTCGTCCTGACCGAGGAGCTTGAAGCCCTCGGAGACGACGACCAGCGGCGCACGGCCGCGGTCGTGCGCCTTCTGCACCTGGGCGGCGATGTCCTCGAGCGACATCGGCACCTCGGGGATGCAGATGACGTGCGCGCCCGCCGCGATGCCCGAGTGCAGGGCGATCCAGCCCACGTGGCGACCCATGACCTCGGCGACCATGCAGCGCTGGTGCGAGTCGCCGGTGGTGCGCAGGCGGTCCATCGCCTCGGTGGCGATGTTGACGGCCGTGTCGAACCCGAACGAGTAGTCCGTGGCGCGCAGGTCGTTGTCGATGGTCTTCGGCACGCCGAGCACGTTGATGCCGTCGCCGTAGAGACGGTTGGCGGCGGCCAGGGTGCCTTCGCCGCCGATGGCGACGATGCCGTCGATGCGGTGGCCGTACAGCGTCTTCGCGATGTTCTCCGCTCCCCCGCGAGGACCCTCGTAGGGGTTGGTGCGGCTCGTGCCGAGGATCGTCCCGCCGACCTTGGACAGGCCCTTCACCTCGTGACGGGTGAGCGGGAAGAAGTCGCCGTCGACGACGCCGCGCCAGCCGTCGCGGATGCCCACGAACTCGATGTTGTGGGTCGTCGTGCCCTTGAGCACGAGGCCGCGGATGACGGCGTTCAGCCCGGGGCAGTCGCCGCCGCTGGTGAGGATGCCGATCTTCATGGGGAGATCCTTCGGTGTTCGGGATGTGGAGCTGAGGGCGACGCTGCCCCCCTGACACTACCGCCGGGGCCGACCGCCGTGCCACTGCGGCCGCCGTCGATAACCGGCGCCGCGAACCGCATGGATCGTGGCGCCGGCGACCGCGATCAGAACGCGCCGAGCGCCTGCCGCAGGAGGTGCATGAGCGCCGACAGCTGGACCGAGTCGCTCGAGGTCGGGTCGACCTGATCGCCGTCGAGAGCCCGCTGCGCGAGGCCCTGCTTGGAGTCGATCAGCTCGGCGATCTTCGTGTCGATCGTGTGCGCGGCGATGATGCGCCACGCCGTCACCGGCTCGTCCTGCCCGATGCGGTGCACCCGGTCGATCGCCTGGGTCTGCTCGGCCGCCGTCCACGACAGCTCGGCGAGCACGACGTTCGAGGCCGCCTGCATGTTCAGGCCGACACCTGCCGCAGTCAGCGAGCACACGGCGATCGCGACGTCGGCGTCGTTGTTGAAGGCGTCGATGGCCTGCTGGCGCACCGGCGTCGTCTGGTCGCCGCGGATCGAGACCGTGCGCAGCCCTGCGGCCGCGAAATGGGCCTCGGCGGCGTCCATCACATCGATGTGCTTGGCGAAGAAGACGACCTTGCCGACCGAGCGCTGCAGCTGCACCGCGTAATCGGCCGCGAGCAGCGCCTTGGCCTGGCCGATCTTCCGCACCATGGTGAAGACGTTGTCGCTGCCGCTGCCGGCCGCCTTGGACTCCTCGAGCTCGCCGTGGGCGACGAGGCGCACGATGTCCTCGTCGATGTCGTCGAGGACGACGCGGTCGCCGCGGGCCTCGATGATGCGCCGGTACTTGGCGGCCAGCCGCTGACCGAGCTCCTGCTCGGCGGCGCGGATGGAGCGGCCGAAGTCGTCGTCGAGCTCGACCGGCAGATCGGCGACCAGCTTGTCCGGCAGGTCCGCCGCGACGTCCTTCTTCTTGCGACGGACGATGCCGAGCGAGATGACCGCCTCGCGCGCCTCGGGATAGAACGCCTTGTCCGCCGGGGTGAGACCGGTGGCGTCGAGCTTCTGCATGAGCAGCGGCCCGGGCTTCTCGCCGTTGGTCCAGCCGAGGAAGCGCCAGATGGCGTCGAAGTCCTCGACGTCGTTGATGAGCGGCGTTCCGGTGAGGGCGAGCATGAGCGGATCGCGGACCTGCTCGCGGATGCGGGCGGCGAGCGCGAGCACGTTCTGCGAACGCTGCGAGGTGAGGTTCTTGATGAAGTGCGCCTCGTCGACCACCATGCCGCGCAGGCCGAGGTCGCCCAGCCACGAGAGATGCCGGTCGAGGACCTCGTAGTTCACGATGAACACGTCGGCGAACGCGTCGACCGTGTCGCCGTCGCCGTGGATGACCGTGGCGCGGCGATGCGGCGTCCAGCGCTCGACCTCGCGGGCCCAGTTCATCTTCACGACGTTGGGCACGACCGCCAGGAGCGGATAGGCGTCGGCGACCGACGCGGCCAGCACCGACTGCGCGGTCTTGCCGAGGCCCGGCTCGTCCGCCAGGAGGAAGGACCGGTGACCGCCGCGGACCGCCTCCAGGAAGCGGGACTGGTGGGCCATGATCTCCAGGCCCTTGGGCGAGAGCCGGTCGAACTCCGGCATCGGCGGCAGTTCCATCGAGGCGGCACCGCCGCCGGCACCCATCTCGAACGCCTTGTACAGGGGTCCCATGAGCTCCCAGCCGTCGAGCCGGCGACGCACGTTCTCGACGGGGGCGCGCAGGGCGAGGTCGGGCGCCAGGAACGGGTTGGCCTCACGACGCGCGTCGATCTGCGGCGGCACGACCTGGCGCTCGGCGAGCGCGGCCGGCACGACCGGCGCATGGACCGGCGCGACATCGGTGATGATGAGCTCGTCCTCGGCGAGCTCCGCGCCCGACTCGAGCAGCCAGTCGCGACGCATGCGGCGGGCCACAGGCGACGTCGCCTGGTCGACTTCGAGCAGCTGGATGAGCGAGGTGTCGCGGGCGGCGGTCTTGGCGAGGATGGTCGCGACGCCGTCGAGCCGCTTGAGCAGCTCGGCGCGGGTGGCCGCAGGGATCTCCGCCTCGGCCTTGACGCGGGCGCGCTCCTCGCGGACCAGGAAGGCGATGACCTGGAACTTGACCCGGTTGGTGGGGCCGAGCTTGCCGCGCTGGGCTTTGGCCTCGACCTCGCGGACCTTGCGGGCGAGGATCGGGATGAGCGGCGCGTCGTCTTCGCGACGGGCCGACGAGCCGCGGCGTCGACGGGACGACGCCTTCGAGGCGGCGATGGGTGCCGTGGTCGGCATGCTCCTCCTGAGCGTGTGGACCGGCGGATGCCGGTGCTGCCCGGTCGTACCGCGACCGGGCGGTGGAGTCCGCGGCGGAGTGCCGCGGTATGAGTCCCGGGTCCCGTCCTGCCGGCTGCGGGCACTCGCTTCTGCGAGCTGCGGCGACGGCGGGGTGGGATCCCTCGCCGCCATTGTAGCGCCTGAGGTCAGCGCGTCGTGCGAAGTCGGAGACTGTTGAGCACCACGAACACGCTCGAGAACGCCATCGCGGCACCGGCGATCATCGGGTTGAGCAGGCCGAGCGCCGCCAGCGGCAGGGCGGCGACGTTGTAGGCGAAGGCCCAGAACAGATTGCCGCGGATGATGCGCATCGTGCGCCGGCTCAACGCGATGGCGGTGACGACCGGGGCGAGACCCGAGCCGGCGAGGGAGATGTCGCTGGCGTGCAGCGCGGCGTCGGTGCCGCCGCCCATGGCCAGGCCGAGGTCGGCCGTGGCCAGGGCCGCGGCGTCGTTCACGCCGTCGCCGACCATCGCGACGCGGTGGCCCCGCGCCTGCAGGCGCTGGATCTCCGCGACCTTCTGCTCGGGGAGCACGCCCGCAACGACGGTGTCGATGCCCGTGGCGCGCGCGACCTCGCGGGCGGCGCCGGCGTTGTCGCCGGTGAGCAGCACGACCTCCAGGCCGAGGTCCTTGAGCCGGCCGACGGTGGCCGCGCTGTCGTCACGGACGGTGTCGGCGACGCCGATGACGGCGCGGATCGCCCCGTCCCACCCGGCGACCACGGCGGTCCCGCCGGCGTCCTCGACGTCGGCGACCGCCTGCGCGACCGCCTGCGGCAGGTCGCCGCCGACGATCTCGGCGGCGAAGGCGGTGCGACCGGCGAACGCCGCGCGGCCCTCGACCGTCCCGGTGACCCCCCGGCCGGCGAGTCCGGCGAAGTCCGCCACGTGCGAGGGGCGGGGCGCGAGGGTGGCGAGGGCGCGGGCAACCGGGTGCTCCGACGCGGTCTCCAGCGACCCGACGATCCGCGCCACGTCGGCGAGGTCGGTCTGCGCGACGGTCGACACGGTCGCGACCGTCATCCGGCCTTCGGTGACGGTGCCGGTCTTGTCGAGCACGATGGTGTCGATCCGCTCCGCACCCTCGAGAGCCTCGGGACCGGTGATCAGGACGCCCAGCTGCGCGCCGCGTCCGGTGCCGACCAGGATCGCGATGGGGGTCGCCAGGCCCAGCGCGCACGGGCAGGCGATGATCAGCACCGCGACCGCGGCCGTGAAGCCGGCTGCCGCGGGCTGACCCGCCGCGATCCAGGCGATCAAAGTGATCACGGCGAGCGCGATCACGACGGGGACGAAGACGGAGGAGATGCGGTCGGCGAGACGCTGCACGCGACTCTTGCCCGCCTGCGCATCCTCGACGAGCCGCGCGAGGTGCGCGAGCCGGGTGTCGTCGCCGACGGAGGTCGCGGTGACGAGCAGACGCCCGTCGACGGCGATGGTGCCCCCCGTGACCTCGTCGCCGGGAGCGACGTCGACCGGGGCCGACTCACCGGTGATCATGCTGAGGTCGACCGAGGCGCGGCCGTCGCGGACGCGTCCGTCGGTGGCCACCTTCTCCCCCGGCCGCACGACGAACACGTCGCCGACCTGCAGCCGCTCCACCGGGATGCGCGCGCCGTCCGCGAGCTCGACGTCCTTCGCGGCCAGCTCCATGAGGGCGCGCAGGGCGGCACCGGCACGCCGCTTCGAGCGCTGCTCGATGAAGCGTCCGAGCAGCAGGAACACGGTGACGGCGGCGGCGACTTCGAAGTAGACGAGCGAGGTCGCATCGTGGGGCACCCCGAAGAGGGTCACCTCGTGCGTCATGCCGATGGTGCCCGCGGCCCCGAACAGCAGAGCCCAGGTGCTCCAGAGGAACGCGGCGCCGGTGCCGAGGGTGATGAGCGTGTCCATCGTCATCGCACCGTGGCGGGCGTTCGCGAACGTCGCGCGGTGGAACGGCCAGCCGCCCCAGATCACGATCGGCGCGGTGAGCACGAGCGAGACCCACTGCCAGCCCGGGAACTGCCAGGCGGGGACCATCCCGAGCGCCACGACCGGCACGGCGAGCGCGAGGCTCACGAGCAGGCGCGTCCGCAGGGTCACCGCGCCGGGGCGGTCCTCGACGTCGTCGACGTCGTCCTCGGCGCCGACCTCGTGATCGACGGCGGGGTCGCGGTCCGCGCCCGCGGCGGCCTCCGCACGCTCGGGACGCGCGCGCAGGCGGCCTTCGTAGCCGGCTTCGCGCACGGCGTCGACCAGTCGCGCGGGGTCGAGGCCCGCCGGGTAGGTCACCCGCGCCGACTCGGTGGCGAGGTTGACGGACGCCGTCACGCCCTCCACGCGGGTCAGTCGCTTCTCGACGCGCGCGACGCAGCTCGCACAGGTCATGCCCTCGATGTCGAGCACGGCGTCGCGCTGCGGGGGCTGGACGGTCTGCGACACGATGTCGGCTCCTCGGTGGTCTCTGGTGATGCGGCCGCCGCGCGTCAGGCGCGGCCGACGAGCGTGTATCCGGCCTCGACGACCGCTGCGGCGATGGCCTCGTCGGCGGGCGCGTCCGGGCCGGTGGTCACCGTGAGGGTCTTCGCGGTCACATCGACCGCGGTGTCGGTGACGCCGTCGACGGCGCGGACCTCGCGGGTCACCGCCGCGGCGCAGTGGCCGCACGTCATGCCGTCGACGAGATAGGTCTGGGTGGTCATGGCTGCTCCTCACAGGGTCAGGGGTGATAACAGGATACCCCCCTGGGGTATTCCGCGGCGTACGCTGGAGGCATGTCCCACATCTCCGAGCGCGCGCTGGCGGCCACCCTCGACCACGCGATCCTCAAGCCCGAGCTGACCCGAGCCGACGTCGACGCCGAGCTCGACATCGCCGCGGAGTGGGGCGTGTTCAGCGTGTGCGTGCGGCCGAGCGACATCCCCCACGCCGTCTCCCGACTGTCGGGCACCGGCGTCGCGGTGGGCACCGTGATCGGCTTCCCGCACGGCACCACCTCGACCGCGGCGAAGGTCGCGGAGGTGCGTCAGGCCCTGTCCGACGGCGCCGTCGAGTTCGACATGGTCGTCAACATCGGCGCGCTGCGGTCGGGCTTCGACGACGTCGTGGTCGACGACATCCGCGCCGTCGTGGCGGCCGCCGACGGCCGCATCACCAAGGTGATCCTCGAGACCGCCCTCCTCGACGAGGAGCAGATCGCGCGCGGAAGCCGCCTCACCGAGGCCGGCGGCGCCGACTTCGTGAAGACGTCCACCGGCTTCGCGGGCGGCGGCGCCACCGCGGCGCACGTCCGGCTGATGCGCGACAGCGTCGGCGAGGGCGTCCAGGTGAAGGCATCGGGCGGTGTGCGCAGCTACGCGGACGCCCTCGCGATGCTCGAGGCGGGCGCCACCCGGCTCGGCACGAGCGGCAGCGCCGTCATCCTCGGCGAGGCGCGACGCGTCGACGCCGGCGAGGACGCGACCGGCGCCGTCGACAGCTCGTCGTACTGAGCGGACGACGGGTCAGCCCGCGAGCGCCTCGCGCACGCGCGTGACGTCGTCGGCCATCTGCGCGGTCAGCGCCTCGATGCCCTCGAAGGCGACCATGCCCCGGATGCGGTGCGTGAACTGCACCTGGACGCGGTGGCCGTAGAGGTCCAGCCGGGTCTCGTCGAGGACGTACGCCTCGACCTGCCGCGTCGGCACGTCGTCGAAGGTCGGATTCGTGCCGACGGAGATCGCCGCCGGATACCGGGTCACCGCCGGCGTCCGGGCGTCGATCGGCCCCTCGTCGATCAGCCAGCCGGCATACACCCCGTCTGCGGGCACGAAGCCCTCGGCGTCCGCGGACAGGTTGGCCGTCGGATATCCCAGCTCGCGGCCGCGCTTGAGTCCGTGGACCACCTCCGCGCGCATGGTGTGCGGGCGTCCCAGCAGGCGGGCGGCTCCCTCCACGTCGCCCGCGTTCAGCAGGTCGCGGATCCAGGTCGACGAGACGCGGCGGCCGGCGCCCTGCACGTCGCCGACGATGTCGACGCCGAAGCCGAGCTCGCGCCCGAGCGCGGCGAGGGTGTGCGGATCGCCCTCGCCGCCGCGGCCGAAGCGGAAGTCGTCGCCGACCATCACCGTGATCGCGCCCAGCGCGCCGACGAGGAACCGCTCGACGAACTCGCGGGCCGGGACGGCGGCGAGCTCCTCGTCGAAGCGCAGCACCAGCGTCGCATCGACCCCCTCCTCGGAGAGGAGGTCGAGCTTCTGCTCCAGGCTCGACAGCGGGTCGGGGCACAGCTCCGGCCGCAGGAGACTCAGCGGGTTGCGGTCGAAGGTCACCGCGACGACGCGGGCACCGGCGCCCGCAGCCTCGATGCGCGCACGCGCCACGACGGCGCGATGCCCCGAGTGCACGCCGTCGAACTTGCCGATAGCGACCACGCTCGGGCCGAAGCCGGCCGGCACCTCGGCCGGATCACGGAAGACGATCACCAGGACGACCCCTCCTCGACGGCGACGGCGGCCTCGACGCCCTCGCGACCGCCCTTCACCAGCCACCACAGTCCGAGCACCGGCAGGATCAGCGGCACCCAGAAGTAGCCGTAGCCGTAACCCGACCAGACGGTCGCATCGTGGGCGAACAGCGCGGGCGCGACGAAGCTGAGGGTGCCGACGATCAGGACCCCCGCGAGCTCCACGCAGATGGCGATCCAGGCGACGAGGTACCAGCCCCGCGAGCCGGCACGGACGAGGGCGACGGTCGCGACGATGTAGACCGCCGCCGCGAACGCCGACAGGGTGTACGCGACGGGCGCGGCCTCGAAGTCCTCGATGATCTGGACGAGGGATCGCCCGGTGGCGGCGAGTGCCATGATCGCGTAGACGATCACGAGGACGCGGCCGATACCGGTCATCCGGGGACGAGGCGAAGACATGACTCGTCAATGATAGGTCGGCGCGGCGGGGCCGGAGCCCGCGCCGCCGCTCAGCCGATCTGCACGGTCCAGATCACGTGCATGCGCCACACCATGACCGCCACGGCCAGCGCCGCGATGCCCATGATGACTGTGCTCCATCGGCTGCGCTCGATCAGCGCCCAGGCGACGGCGGCCGGAGGCAGGAGCACCGCCGAGACCAGGTAGACCCAGAACTCCAGCGCGCTCCCGGTGGGGGCGTTGCCTGCGAACGGCGCGATGACCGCGACGACCACCTGGCCGATCAGCAGCAGGAGCAGAAGCGCCAGACTGCCGACGGTCACGTCGCCCGGCCGACGGCCCGCGAGACCGGCCACGGTGCACAGGAGCCCCGCCGCGACGGCGACCGCGACCTGGGCGATGGTGAACCACAGGATCACGTGGACTCCTCCTCGGCCATGTTCATGATGCTCTTCACATCGCCGCCGCGCCGCTCGACGATGCCGACCAGGCGTCCGTCCGGGTCGATCGCCGCCGGGGTCGGGTGCGCCCCGTCGAGGCGGTCCGCGGCCCCGCCCAGCCGCTTGCCGTGTCGCAGGTCCCGTGCCTCCTCGGCGGTGACGGCGAATGCGCCGAGTACCGCGGCGGCGACCTCCGCGGCGCCGAGCACGGGGGTGTCCGGGGCGATGTCGGGTGACGCGGCCGTCACCTCGAACGGACCGATCCGCGTGCGTCGCAGCGCCGTGAGGTGCCCGCCCACGCCGAGGGCGGCGCCCAGGTCGCGGGCCAGGGCGCGGATGTAGGTGCCGCTGGAGCAGTCGACGACGACGTCGAGGTCCACGGTGCCCGGCGAGCGACGCACGGCCCGCACGTCGAACCGCGAGACGGTGACCTCTCGGGCCTTCAGGGCGACCTCCTCCCCCGCCCGCGCCAGGTCGTAGGCGCGCCTGCCGCCCACCTTGATCGCCGAGACGGTGCTCGGGACCTGCGAGATGGAGCCGGTGAGGCCGGCGATCCCCGTCGCGATCGCGTCGTCGGAGACCGCGTCGACGAGCGCGTCATCGGCGCGCGCCGTCTCGACGCCGTCGGCGTCGTCCGAGTCGGTGGACACGCCCAGGCGGATGGTCGCCTCGTAGGTCTTGTCGAGCCCGACGATGAAGGTGAGGAGCCGCGTGGCGCTGCCGACGCCGAGGATCAGCAGGCCCGTGGCCATGGGGTCGAGCGTGCCGGCGTGACCGATCTTGCGGGTGTCCAGCGCACGGCGGGAGCGGGCGACGACGTCGTGACTGGTGATCCCGGCCGGCTTGTCGACCAGGAGGATGCCGCGGGGACCCATCAGCAGAAGTCCTGGTAGACGCGTCGCGGCGCGTCGGGATCGGTGTTGTCGACGATCGCCGAGGCGGCGTGGCGGGGATCGGCCTCGCGCAGGTAGAGGTCCTGGCCCCCGCGATAGCGACGGTTGCTCTCGGCGGCGGGATCCGGATCGCTCCCGTCGCGAGCGGCCATGCGCGCGTACCGGACATCGAGCGGCGCGTCGAGCCACACCGACCAGTGCCAGATGCCGCGCAGCTCGGGACGGTTCAGGAAGATCCCGTCGACGATCAGCACGGCGTCGCGGGGCGCGGTCACCCATTCGGATTCCACGGGCTCATCCCGCGCCACGTCGAACGCGGCCAGCTGGAACCCGGCGTCGGTCATCGCCCCGGAGCGGAAGGGATCGACGAGCACGCGGCGGAACGTCGCCTCGTCGTAGGAGTCCCGATAGAACCCCTCGGGCGACGTGCGCCCGCGGGCGTAACGCTCCGCCCGCGGGCGGTGGAAGCCGTCGATCGAGGCTCGGAAGACCGCCGAGCCGTCCTCGGCGAAGACGGATGCCAGGTTGTCTGCGAAGCGCGTCTTGCCGGCACCGTCCTCGCCGTCGACGGCGATCATGATGCGCCCCCGCGGGTAGTCTCGGCGCACCTCGTCGCGCAGCGAGCGCCAGAGCGTGGAGGCGGGGGTGACGGGCAGACGCATGGCATCCAGCCTACGGCCGCGCGGCGATCCGCCGCCGTAGGGTGGAGGAATGCCCGACCTCGCCGCCCCGCTCAGCGCGTGGTTCCGGGCTCATGCGCGCCCCCTCCCGTGGCGCGCGCCCGGCTTCGGGGCCTGGGGCGTGCTCGTCAGCGAGTTCATGCTCCAGCAGACGCCCGTGAACCGCGTGATCCCGCACCTCGAGGCGTGGCTCGCCCGCTGGCCGGCGCCGGCGGCGCTCGCCGCGGACGCGCCCGCCGAGGCCGTGCGCCAGTGGGCCAACCTCGGCTACCCGCGCCGGGCCCTCTGGCTCCACCGGGCGGCGGTCGAGATCCGCGATCGGCACGACGGCGTCGTGCCGCGGGACGTCGCCGCGCTGCTCGCGCTGACGGGGATCGGCGACTACACGGCGCGGGCGGTCGCCGTCTTCGCCTACGGGGACCGGCATCCCGTCGTCGACACGAACACGCGACGGGTGCTCGCCCGCGCCGTCGGAGGCCGCTCCCAGCCCGGTCCCCCCGCGCGGCGCGACCTCGCGGCGATGGAGGCGATCCTTCCGGCGGACACCGCGGAGGCGGCGATCGTCAACGCCGCCGCGATGGAGCTCGGCGCCGTCGTCTGCACCGCGCGCTCCCCCCGCTGCGACGCGTGCCCCATCGCCGACCGCTGCGCGTGGCGTGCCGCCGGCTACCCCGACACCGGCGACGAGCGCCGGCGCCAGGCGCGCTACGAGGGCAGCGACCGGCAGGCGCGCGGCGCGGTGCTGCGCGCGCTTCGGGCCGCGGCCCCGGCGGCCGTGCCCCTCGACGACATCGTCCCCGATTGGCCGGATGCCCCGCAGCGCGACCGCGCCATCGACTCCCTCATCGTGGACGGGCTCGCCGAGGCGCGCGGCGGGTTGCTGTCGCTCCCGGGCCATCCCGTCGGCGACGCACCTTCTCTTCGCGCCGAGGACTGACCCACCCCGCCGCCGGGATTTTGCATGGGCCGAGCGCGCGCCGCGCGCGGCCGGCGCGGTCTAGTGTCCGCCCCATGAACAGTCTCGTCGTCTTCGAATCGCAGTTCGGCAACACGGAGCAGGTCGCCCAGGCCATCGCACGCGGCCTGCGCGAGCGCGGGCGCGCCCAGGTGGTCGCCGTCGACGAGGCGCCGGCCGCGCTCGCCGACGACCTCGACCTGCTCGTCATCGGCGGCCCGACGCACGCCTTCGCCATGTCGCGGCCGGACAGCCGGGCGGCGGCGCTGTCGGACGGCGCCGACGCCACGGAGACGGGCGAGCGCGAATGGCTGAGAACGCTGCCCTCGCCGCTGCCCGTGCCCCGCGTCGTGACGTTCTCGACACGTCAGGGGCATTCTTTCCTGACCGGTTCCGCCGCGAAGTCGGCGGCGAAGGCGCTCCGCTCGCACGAGAGCGTCGCCGCCGAGGTGGTGGACTTCTTCGTCGCCGGCAAGCACGGCCCCCTCGAGGAGGGCGAACTCGTCCGCGCCACGGAATGGGGACGTCACCTCGTCGAGGCGTGAGGGCAGTGCCCGCCGTCGACCTCCCGGCGGATCGGGCGGGCCCTGTCAGTCCTCTTCGTCGGCGTCGGCAGTGGTGTCGGCGTCGTCTGCGGTGTCGGCGTCGTCGTCCTCGCGCGGCTTGACGTAGGGGTCCTCGTCGCCCGCGTAGTGCGCGCCCGTCGCAAGGCCGGCCACGGCGGCGTCGCGCTCGCGCGCCTCGCGCAGGAGGTCCTCGATGTGCCCGGCGTTCTCGGGCAGCGCGTCGTGGATGAACTCGAGCGTGGGCGTCAGCCGCACGCCGAGGCGACGGCCGACCTCGCTGCGGAGCATGCCGGTCGCCGAGGTCAGTGCAGCGGCCGAGTCGGCGCGCTCCTGGTCGGAGCCGTAGACGGTGTAGAACACCGAAGCATGCTGGAGGTCACCGGTGACGCGCACATCGGTGATCGTCACGAATCCGAGGCGCGGGTCGCGCAGCCCCTTGTCGAGCCGCTCCGCGATGAGCACCCGGATGCGGTCTGCCAGTCGCGCCTGACGTTCCGAACTCATGTCCTTCTCCTTCTCTTTCCCTCCCTGCCACGTGGCGGAGCGGGTCGGCCGCCGCGGAGGCGGAGACCGGAGGACTCGGATGCCCGACTGAGGCAATTGGGGTAGGGGCCCCACTCTTGCCGAAGGCGGGCATCCGAGTCCGGAGGTCACCGCCGCAGCGACGACCGTGACAAATCAGCCGCGCGGCTTCTCGACCATCTCGGTGGTCTCGATCTCGTCGCCGATCTGGATGTCGTTGTACTTGCCGAGGCCGATACCGGCTTCGAAGTCGGTACGGACCTCGGTGACGTCGTCCTTGAAGCGACGCAGCGACTCGATGGCGAGGCCATCGGCGAGGACGACACCGTCGCGGATGACGCGCGCCTTCGCGTTGCGCGTGATCGTTCCCGAGCGGACGATGACACCGGCGATGTTGCCGAACTTCGAGGAGCGGAACACCTCGCGGATCTCGGCCACACCCGACTGGACCTCTTCGTACTCCGGCTTGAGCATGCCCGTGAGGGACTGCTCGACGTCATCGATCGCGTTGTAGATGACGGAGTAGAAGCGGATGTCGACACCCTCGCGGGCGGCGCGCTCGCGCGCCTTCGCGTCGGGTCGCACGTTGAAGCCGATGACGATCGCGTTGTCGATCGTCGCCAGGTTCACGTCGGACTCGGTGATCGCACCCACGCCGCGGTGGATGATGCGCAGCTGCACCGAGTCGTCGACCTCGATCTTGAGGAGCGACTCCTCCAGCGCCTCGACGGCACCGGACACGTCGCCCTTGATGATGAGGTTGAGCGACTCGACCTTGCCCTCTTCGAGAGCGCGGGTGAAGTCCTCGAGCGAGATGCGCTTGCGGGCCTTGGCCAGCTGGGCGTTGCGCTCGGCCGCCTCGCGCTTCTCAGCGATCTGGCGGGCCGTGCGGTCCTCCTCCGTGACGATGAAGGTGTCCCCGGCGCGCGGCACCGAGTTCAGACCCTGCACCTGCACGGGACGCGACGGGTAGGCCTCCTCGACCGGGTCGCCGTTCTCGTCGATCATCGCGCGGACACGGCCGTACGCGGTGCCGGCGACGATCGCGTCTCCGACGCGCAGCGTTCCGGACTGGATCAGGACGGTCGCCACCGAGCCGCGGCCCTTGTCGAGCTTGGCCTCGATCGCGACGCCTCGCGCCGCCTTGTTCGGGTTGGCCGTGAGGTCCAGTCCCGCGTCGGCGGTGAGCAGCACGGCGTCGAGGAGGTCCTGGATGCCGATGTTCTGACGCGCGGAGACGTCGACGAACATGACGTCGCCGCCGTACTCCTCGGCCACGAGGCCGTACTCGGTGAGCTGCTGACGCACCTTGGCGGGGTTCGCCTCGGGCTTGTCGATCTTGTTCACCGCCACGACGATCGGGACACCGGCCGCCTGCGCGTGGTTCAGCGCCTCCACCGTCTGCGGCATGATGCCGTCGTCGGCGGCGACCACGAGGATCGCGAGGTCGGTCACCTGCGCACCACGGGCACGCATGGCGGTGAACGCCTCGTGACCCGGGGTGTCGATGAAGGTGACGGCCCGCTCGATGCCCTCGTGCTCGGTCCACACCTGGTACGCACCGATGTGCTGCGTGATGCCGCCGGCCTCGCCCGCCACGACGTTCGTCTGGCGGATGGCGTCGAGCAGTCGCGTCTTACCGTGGTCGACGTGGCCCATGACGGTCACGACGGGCGGACGGATCTCGAGGTCGTCCTCGCTCTCGGCCTCCAGCTCCGCCTCGAGGTCGAGACCGAAGCCCTCCAGGAGCTCCTTGTCCTCGTCCTCGGGCGAGACCATCTGGATCTTGTAGCCGAGCTCCGCGCCGAGGACCTCGAAGGTCGCCTCGTCGAGCGACTCGGTGGCCGTGGCCATCTCACCCAGGTTGAAGAGGATGGTCACGAGCGTGCCGGGCTGGACGGTGTAGCCGTTCAGGGCCTCGAGCTTGTCCGCGAAGTCGGCGATCGAGGCGCCGCGACGCAGACGGATGATCTCGCCGTTGCCGCGCGAGACGTTGACGCCGCCGACGACCGGCGCCGACCGCATCTCGAACTCCTGCCGCTTCGCCCTGCGCGACTTGCGCTGCTTGGACTTGCCGCCGCCCTTGCCGAAGGCACCGGCGGTACCGCCGCCGGGGCCGCGGCCACGACCGCCGCCACCGCCGGGACGACCGGCGAACCCGCCACCGGGAGCACCCGCGCCGGGCGCGCCAGGACGCTGGAAGCCGCCGCCGGCACCGCCGGGACGACCGGGGCCGCCGGGACGCTGCTGGAACGGGGCGCCGGGACGACCGCCGCCGCCGGGACGACCCGCGCCGCCCGGACGCGGAGCGCCGGGACGGGGGGCACCGGGGCGCGGAGCCTGCGGACGCGGGATGTTGCCGGGGGTCGGACGCTGGCCCATGCCCTGCGCCGAGGCGAAGGGGTTGTTGCCGGGACGGGGACCGGCGGGACGCTGGCCCATGCCCTGCGAGGACGCGAACGGGTTGTTGCCGGGGCGCGCGCCACCGGGGCGGGGCGCGGCGGGCGACGCCGCACCGGGCGTCGCGGAGCCGGGGGTCGCCGGGGCGGCCGGAGCCGCCGAACCGGGCGCGGCCGGGGCCGCCGGAGCAGCCGGGGCCGGGGCGGCCGGAGCCGGGGTCGCCGCAGCAGCGGGGGCCGCAGCCGCGGGAGCAGCCGGGGCCGCGGGCGCAGCGGGGCGCGCGGGACCGGGCTTGGCTCCCGGCGCCGCGGGCTTGGCGGCGGGGCGCGCCGGGGCAGGCGTCGCTCCGGCGGGCTTCGCGGAGCCCTCCGCCTCGAGGGCGGCACGGAGCTTGCGAGCCACGGGGGGCTCGATGGTCGACGAGGGGCTCTTGACGAACTCGCCGAGCTCCTTCAGCTTCGCGAGGGCGACCTTACTGTCGACGCCGAGTTCGGAAGCGATCTCGTGTACGCGTGGTTTTGCCACAATTCTCCTGTCTGGGGCCTACCCCGGACAGGGCAGACCGTTACGTGCGGACGGGTCTCATTTCGAGCCGTTCACTTTGAGTCCATAGCCGTTCAGCCGTTTCGCTGGTGGGTGGTTTGAAAGGTCTGCATGTCAAGCTGGCCTGACACGCGCAGTGCACGTCCGAAGGCGCGGCGCCGGATGGCGGTGTCCACGCACGCATCCGTGTCATGCACCCACGCGCCCCGGCCCGGGAGAGAGGCTTTCTCGTCTGCGACGAGGACGCCGTCTCGGGCGACGACCCTCAAGAGCGAGGATCGAGGGGCACGCGCGCGGCATCCCACGCACGTTCGAACAGGTTCCATCCTACCCCCTCTCACCGCGGTGAGATTTCGACTCGGTCGCTGCGCTCCCTCGCTCAATCTGGAGTCGATGACGCGTCAACGCCGCTCCGCGGCATTGATCCGTCACGACTCCAGGATGCTGTCAGGCTGGATGTCGATCTTGGCGCCGGTCAGCTTGGCGGCGAGCCGGGCGTTCTGGCCCTCCTTGCCGATCGCGAGCGACAGCTGGTAGTCGGGCACGAGCGCACGGACGGCCTTGCTGTTCGCGTCGAGGATGAAGCTCGACGTCACCTTCGCCGGCGAGAGCGCGTTGGCGACGAACTTCGCGAGTTCGGCGTCGTAGTCGACGATGTCGATCTTCTCCCCGCCGAGCTCCTCGGTGACCGCGCGCACGCGCCGGCCCAGCTCGCCGATGCACGCGCCCTTGGCGTTGATGGCGGGATCGTTCGCCTTGACGGCGATCTTCGTGCGATGACCGGCCTCGCGTGCGAGGGACACGATCTCGACGAGACCCGAGGCGATCTCGGGCACCTCGAGGGCGAAGAGCTTGCGCACGAGGCCGGGGTGGGTGCGCGAGACCGTGATGGCCGGGCCCTTGGTGCCCTTGGCGACCGAAGTCACGTAGACGCGGATGCGCGAGCCGTGGGCGTAGTCCTCACCGGGGACCTGCTCCTCGGGCGGAAGGATGGCCTCGATCGTGCCGAGGTCGACGTGCACCATGCGGGGGTTCGGACCCTGCTGCACGACGCCGGCGACGATGTCGCCCTCCTTGCCCCGGAACTCGCCCAGGATCGCGTCGTCGGCGATGTCGCGCAGGCGCTGGCTGATCACCTGCTTGGCGGCGAAGGCGGCGATGCGTCCGAAGTCCTCGGGCGTGGACTCCTCCTCGCCGATGACCGCGCCCTCCTCGTCGAGCAGGGGCACGAACACGGCGACGTGACCGGTCTTGCGGTCGAGCACCGCGCGGGCGCCCTCGGGGAGCTCACCCGTCGGGGAGGTGTGCTTGGCGTAGGCGGTGAGGATCGCCTGCTCGATGATCCGCACGAGCTCCTCGAAGGGGATCTCCTTCTCTCGCTCGACCGTGCGCAGCAGTCCCAGATCGATGTCCACAGGTGCCTCCCTCTTCAGATGTCCTGCCCCGGCGTCACCGCCGCGGCATCCACACAACGTTACCCGATGCCCGGCGCGGTCGTCCTGGCATCGTGCGCCAGGGATGGCCATACTGACCCGATGGACGCACGCCGCCGGAGAGCCGCAGTCGGTCTCGGCGTTCCAGGCGTTCACGATCTCGGCGGCCTCGCGCGTGGGGGTGGGCAACATCGCCGGCGTCGGCACGGCGATCGCCGTCGGCGGCCCGGGCGCGGTGTTCTGGATGTGGCTGATGGCGTTCATCGGCGGCGCGTCGAGCTTCATCGAGTCCTAGGCCAACACGATCACCAGCACGCTGGTCACGACCTTCGACGCCGACGCGGCGTGGCTGCCGTGGGTCATCGGGGCGGCAATCGCCCTCCTCACGGGCCTGGTCGTCTTCGGCGGGGTCCGCCGCATCGCCTCGGTCACGCAGACCCTCGTGCCGCTCATGGCGATCGCCTATCTCCTCATCGGCCTCGCCGTCGTCGCCCTCCACATCACCGAGGTGCCGCGCGTCTTCGCGGCGATCTTCACGCAGGCGTGGGGCTTCAACGAGGTCGTCGGCGCCGCCTTCGGCTACATCGTGCTGACGGGCGTCAAGCGCGGCATGTTCTCCAACGAGGCGGGCCTCGGCTCGGCGCCGAACGCCGGCGCCAGCGCCGCGGTGACCCACCCGGTCAAGCAGGGCCTGGTCCAGACCCTCGGGGTCTACTTCGACACGTTCCTCGTCTGCTCGATCACCGCGTTCATCATCCTGGTGTCGGTCCCCGACCTGGCGGGCGCCTCACGGGGCATCGACCTGACCCAGGGCGCCCTCGTGTCGACGCTCGGCGACTGGTCCAACGTCGCGCTGAGCGTGATCGTCTTCCTGCTGGCGTTCTCGTCGATCCTGGGCAACTACTACTACGGCGAGTCCAACATCGAGTTCATCACCCGCAGCCCCGGCGTGCTCACGGGGTACCGGGCCGTGGTCGTCGTCGCGGTCCTCGCGGGATCGGTGGCCTCGGCGGACCTCGTCTGGAACCTCGCCGACGGCGTCATGGGGCTCATGGCCCTCATCAACCTCGTCGCCATCGCCCTGCTGTCGCCGATCGCCTTCCGGCTGCTGAAGGACTACACGGCGCAGCGGCGCGAGGGACGCGACCCCGTCTTCACCCGGGACCGGCTGCCCGGCGTGACGGGGATCGAGTGCTGGGAGGACGAGCTGACGGTCACGGGACCGATCGATGTCCCGGTCCAGCGCCGGCAGGACCGGAAGCATCGCGATCACCTCCACTCCCCCGACGAGCGGTGAGATGAGTACCGTGGTCGCATGACCACCGGTGCGGGCTCCCGAGCCGCCGCCAAGCACGCGGCCCGGGAGGCCCGCTCCTCCACCGCCCTCCGCGCGCTCGCGCGGGGCGGGTACGCCGCCAACGGCGTCGTGCACCTCATCATCGGGGCGATCGTCATCGCCGTCTCCCGCGGCGCCGGCGGCGAGAGCGATCAGGCGGGCGCGTTCAAGGCGATCGCGACGATTCCGCTCGGCTTCGCCGCGCTGTGGCTGCTCGCCGTGCTCCTCGCCGCCCTCGGCCTCTGGCATCTGGCCAACGGCGTGCTCGCCAGCCGCGGGTCCGACGTCAAGAAATGGGCGGTGAGGATCGGCGAATGGGGTCAGACCCTCGTCTTCCTCGCGATCGCCGCCATCGCGGTCGCCGTGGCCCTCGGGGCTCGTCCGGACGCCGAGGAGTCCGCGCAGGCGGCCAGCCGCGGCATCCTCGTCATCCCCGGCGGACCCTGGCTGCTGGGGCTCGTGGGCACGGGCCTCGCCGTGGGCGGCGTCTCGTTCATCGTCATGGGCGTGCGGCGCTCGTTCCGCACCAAGGTGGAGATCCCTCCGGGCCCGATGGGCGGCGCCGTGACCGTGCTCGGGATGATCGGGTTCCTCGCGAAGGGGTTCGCGCTGCTGGCCGTGGGGATCCTGCTGATCGTCGCAGCCGTCCGCGTGGAGCCGGAGGCCGCCGGAGGACTCGACGGCGCGGTCCGCGCGCTGCTGGAGATGATGGCGGGACCGCTCCTCGTCTTCGCGATCGGCGTCGGCCTGCTCGCCTACGGGGTCTTCTGCTTCCTCCGAGCCCGCTACGCCCGCCTCTGAGACGGGGCTGCGGGCGGGGCGGCCGGCGGCGCGCTCGCCAGGGAGTTGACCGCGCGGATGAGGTGGAAGAGCTGCCCGACGCGGAACTGGTTGTAGCTCATGATGAGGCGCGGCAGGTCGACCCGGTCGTCGTCCTGCACCTCCCGCCGTCGCGGGCCCGAGCGCTCGATGCGCCCGGTGGTGAGCAGGTGCCCGAACCGTTCGTTGAGCTCCGCCACCTCGGCGTCGGTGGGCTCGGCCCGCAGTCGCAGGACCAGTCGCTGCCCGATCCAGCGGAGCGAGTCGTAGTTGCGCCAGAAGCCGGTGACCTCCTCGGCGGCGCGCTCCACCGAGTCGGTGACGAGCACGCGGTCCAGGTCGTCGGGCGAGATCACGCCGGAGGGGATCAGGTGCTCGTCGGCGAACTGCTGGAGGCCCCGCCAGAAGTGCCCGCCCGGCTCGTCGAGCAGGACGATCGGCGTCGGCTCGGCCTTGCCGGTCTGCTGGAGCGTGAGCAGCTCGAACATCTCGTCGAGCGTGCCGAACCCGCCGGGCATGCACACGAAGCCGCTGGACTCCTTGACGAGCATCAGCTTGCGCGTGAAGAAGTACTTCATGGCGACGTTCCGGGAGTTCGCGCCGACGATCGCGTTGGGCTTCTCCTCGAACGGCAGCCGGATCGAGACCCCCAGCGAGTGCTCGGCGCCCGCGCCCTCCGCGGCGGCCTGCATGATGCCGGGCCCGGCGCCCGTGACGACCATCCAGCCGCGGCGGGCGAGCTCGCGGGCGAGGTCGACGGTCGTCGTGTAGAGCGGGTCGTCCGGCCGCGTGCGCGCCGAGCCGAACACGGTCACCTTCGGGATGTCGCGATACGGGGCGAACAGCCGGAACGCCAGGCGCATCTCGGACAGCGCGGCAGACGTGATCTTCAGGTCGAGGCGGCTGGTGTCGTCGAGTCCGAGGCCCACCCCCGTCACGAGGATCCGCGACACCAGCTCGGTGTCGTCGGTGATGCCGGCGTCGGCCAGGAGCCGGCGGACGTCTTCGGTGACCTCGGGCGGAATGGTGCTGTCCGTCATGGTGCCAGGGTGCCACGTCCGGGAGCCGGAGGGTGAACATCGGCGCAACTCCCGGGGATCCGTCAGGACGCGCGTGTCAACCCCCTGGGGCGCCGCGCGGGCCGGTGGGAGCCTCGGTGCATGACGGACGAAGACGCGCCCCGCGGCGACAACGAGGTGACCGGGCCCGAGGCCCTCGCACGGGTGAAGGAGCTCGTCGAGGACATCGACTTCACGATGCTGACGACCCACGACGAGGCGGGCAACCTGGTCAGCCGGCCGATGAGCACCCGGGAGATGGACGACGCGGGCGACATCTGGTTCTTCACCTCCGACGACACGAAGAAGGTCGACGAGGTCGAAGCCGACCACGCGGTGGGACTCGCCTACCTCGACGCGAAGGGCATGCGCTTCGTCTCGGTGGCCGGCGCGGCGCGCGTCGTCCACGACCGTGCCCGGATGGAGCAGCTGTACACGCCGTCGCTCGACATCTGGTTCGAGGACGGTCTCGAGACCCCCGGGATCGCCCTGCTGCGGGTGACGCCCCGGGAGGTCGAGTTCTGGGAGCCGGCGCACGGGAAGATCGTGATGGCCGCCGGGATGCTCAAGGCCCTCCTCACGCGGGACACGCCGGACGACACCATGCGGCACGGACGTATCTCCTGCTGAAGCCTCCCCACCCGGAGCGGCGCCCCGCTAGCGTGAGGCTGTGACCGACCGCACGAGACCCCGCGACATCATCGCCTCCTCCCGCCGCGCCGATCCCGGCCTCATCGGCCTCCTCGGGTTCGTCATCGCCACCCTCACGGCCCAGCTCGAGCACCTCGGAGTGCAGACGGAGAGCTCGGTCTTCTGGGTGGGCGCCGTCTTCGGCGGCGTGGTGCAGGTGATCGCCGGGATGCTGTCCTACTTCGTGGGCGACGACTTCCACTTCCTCGTCTACAACGCGTTCGGCTGGTACTGGATCTGCATGCCCGGGTTCCTGCTCGGCGGCGAGCTCGGCTTCTTCGAGGTGACGGGCACTCCCCGGGGCGTCTTCTCGCTGATGTTCGCGATCATCGCCCTCGGCTTCGTGTTCGCCGCCGCGACCCACAACACGGTGCTCCCCGTCACGCTCGTGTGCGTGTCGGTCGGGCTCGCGCTCGAGTCGGTCAGCGCGTTCGCGGGGATCGAGGCGCTCGGGATCGCCGGCGCGATCGTCCTGCTGGGCGCCTCGGCGCTGGCGACCTACATGCTCGTCGAGAAGTTCTACTGGCGCACGATGGGCCGGCGCGTCGTGCCGCTCGGACCGCCGTGGATCGCGGGCGGCGCGGACCGCGAGCCCTGACGCCCGTCAGCGCGCGAGACGCGCGACGGCCTCGGCGACGGGGACGACCTCGCGCTCTCCCGAGCGACGGTCCCAGAGCTCGACCTCGCCGTCGGCCGCACCTCGGCCGACGATGACGATCCGCGGCACGCCGACGAGCTCGGCGTCGGCGAACTTCACTCCGGGCGACACCTTGGGCCGGTCGTCGTAGAGCACGTCGAACCCGGCCGCCTCGAGGTCCGCCGACAGCGTCTCGGCGAGCTCGAACGCCGCGCCGTCGCGACCGGTCGCGACGACCTGCACGTCGAACGGCGCGACCGACGACGGCCACACGAGGCCCTTGTCGTCGTTGTTGAGCTCGGCGATGATCGCGAGGATCCGCGTGACCCCGATGCCGTAGGAGCCCATCGTGACGGTGACCTGCTTGCCGTTCTCGTCGAGCACCTTCAGCCCGAGGGTCTCGGCGAAGAAGCGGCCGAGCGCGAAGACGTGCCCGATCTCCATCCCGCGAGCGAGCTCGACCGGTCCCGAGCCGTCGGGGGCCGGATCGCCGGGGCGGACGCTCGCGACCTCGACGAAGCCGTCGTTGCCGAAGTCGCGGCCGGCCACGACCGAGTGCGCGTGCTTCTGGTCGATGTTGGCGCCCGTGATCCACGAGGTGCCCTCCACGACCCGGGGATCGAGGAGGTAGCGGATGCCCGTGGCAGACTCCTCGCCGAGGATCGCACCCTGCGGCGACCAGGGGCCGATGTAGCCCTTGACCAGCAGCGGGTGGCGCTCGAAGTCCTCGGGGGTGGCCGGCTCGACCGCGGCGGGGGCGAAAGCCACCTCGGCGCGCTTGTCGTCGATCTCGCGGTCGCCGGGGAGGCCGACGACCACCAGCTCGCGCGAGCCGTCGAGGTGGGTCAGGGCGAGGACGACGTTCTTCAGCGTGTCGGCCGCGGTGAACTCGCCGTCGAGCACGGCGTTGGCGTGCGCGACGAGCGTGTCGATCGTCGGCGTGCCGGGAGAGTCGAAGATCACGGGATCGGGCAGGCCGTCGAACGGGACGGGGTCGGGGGCGACCGTCGTGAACGCCTCGACGTTGGCCGCGTAGCCGCCGGCCGAGCGCACGAACGTGTCCTCGCCGACCGGGGTGGGGTGGAGGAACTCCTCGGAGCGGGCCCCGCCCATCAGCCCGTTGTCGGCGGCGACGATGACGTATTCGAGTCCGAGCCGCTGGAAGATGCGCTCGTAGGCGTCGCGCTGCGCCTGGTAGGAGCGGTCCTGTCCCTCATCGGTGTAGTCGAACGAGTACGCGTCCTTCATCGTGAACTCACGGCCTCGCAGGAGCCCGGCACGCGGACGGGCCTCGTCGCGGTACTTGTCCTGGATCTGATAGATCGTCAGCGGCAGGTCCTTGTAGGACGAGTAGAGGTCCTTCACGAGGAGCGTGAACATCTCCTCGTGGGTCGGCGCGAGCAGGTAGTCGGCCCCCTTGCGGTCCTGCAGCCGGAAGATGCCGTCGCCGTAGGAGGTCCACCGGCCCGACGCCTCGTACGGGTCGCGCGGCAGGAGCGCGGGGAAGTGCACCTCGAACGCCCCGGCGGCTGCCATCTCCTCGCGGATCACGGCCTCGATCTTGGCCTTCACGCGCAGGCCGAGCGGCAGCCAGGTGAAGATCCCCGGTGCGGCGCGGCGGATGTACCCGGCGCGCACGAGCAGGCGATGGCTCGTGACCTCGGCATCCGCGGGATCTTCACGGAGCGTGCGGAGGAAGAAGTTCGACAGACGTGTGACCACGAGGGTCTAGCTTACGGGGCGGGGAGCCTCACGCCTTCGAGTACTGCGGCACGGAGACCGCCTGGAACTGTGAGCACTGCCGGATGTCGCAGAGCGAGCACTCGGTGCCCCGGCGGTAGTGCTCGTGGGCGGCGCGGTCATGGCCGCACTGGCACTGATCCGAGAGCGCGTCGTCGCGCTTGCGTCCCCACACGTGCGTCCTCCTGAGTCCGGCGTCCGATCACGCCCGATAGGGCCATCGTACCGCTCTCGGAGCGCCTCGCACCTGGGAGTGTCCTCCATCCGGCGGACACGCGGAGGGCGGGTGTCCGCCATCCGGCGGACAGGGCGCGGCCCGGCTTAATCGGACTGCTGTCGGCCGTTTATCCGGCCGAAACACGACGGCGGGAGCATCGAGGAAGAGATCCACCGCAACGGCACCATCCCTGCTCCCCCTCCCGCAGTGCATCGCAACGGACCGATCCTCCGTCGACGAGAGTCCGGGGAAACCAGGGCGTGAGATCGCAACGCCGCGCAGGAGATCGGTTCTGCGTGCCAACTGAACAGCTCTGGTCATCACGTCCTGTCTCATCTCTGCGAAAGGCGCCCTCCCCCATGACCGATCTGCACTCCCCCCGAATCTCGATCATCGTCCCGGCACGCAACGAGGCGAAGAACCTCGAGATCGTCCTCCCCCAGCTGCCCGAGGTCCACGAGATCATCGTGGTCGACGGCCACTCCGTCGACGGGACGGCCGAGGTGGCGCGGCGCGTCCGACCGGGTGTCGACGTCATCACCCAGACGCGGCGCGGCAAGGGCAACGCCCTGGTCTGCGGCTTCGAGCGCGCCACCGGCGACATCATCGTGATGTTCGACGCGGACGGCTCGGCGGACGCCGCCGAGATCCCCCGCTTCGTCGACGCGCTCGTGCGCGGAGCGGACGTCAGCAAGGGCAGCCGGTACATGGCGGGCGGCGCCAGCGAGGACATCACGCTGCACCGCAACCTCGGCAACCGGATGCTGAACCTCCTGACCAACGCCCTCCTCGGAACGCGGTACACCGACCTCTGCTACGGCTACAACGCGTTCTGGCGCCGCGTGCTGCCGGCACTCGAGCTGCCCCCGGTCCACCTGGCCGACGGGGCGGAGGCCATGGCGTGGGGCGACGGCTTCGAGATCGAGACCCTGCTCAACTGCCGGTTCGCGCAGAACCGGCTGCGGGTGGTCGAGGTCCCGAGCGTCGAGCTGTCGCGGATCCACGGCGAGAGCAACCTCCACGCCATCTCGGACGGTCTGCGGGTGCTCAGGACGGTCCTCGACGAGCGCCGTCGGTGGCGCACCCGCACCCGCCTGGAGCCCGCGCTCCTGGAGGCGGCCATCGAGCCCAGCGGGGCGATGGGCTGAGTCCATGTCGATCGCCGTGGTCATCTGCGCGTACACGCTCGACCGGTGGGATCAGCTCGTCCTCTCGGTCGAGTCGGTGCGCGCACAGCAGCCGGCGCACGAGACGATCCTCGTCGTCGACCACAACGACGCGCTCCGCACCCGCGCCGTCGAGCGCTGGCCCGATCTGACGGTCATCGCGAACGTCGGCGCCCAGGGCCTGTCCACCGCGCGCAACACGGCGCTGGCGGCGACCGATGCCGAGGTGGTCGCGTTCCTGGACGACGACGCCTGGGCCGACGAGGGCTGGCTCGCCGGTCTCACGGCGCCCTTCGACGACCCCGCCGTCGTCGCCACGGGAGGCCGTGCACTGCCGATCTGGCCCGGCGCGGCCCCGGCCGTGCTGCCCCCCGAGCTCCTCTGGATCGTCGGCTGCAGCTACCTCGGACTGCCCGAGGACGACGCCGACGTGCGCAACGTGATGGGGTGCTCCATGGCCTACCGCACGGCGCCCCTCCGCGCGCTCGGCGGGTTCAACCCGGACACCGGGCGGGTCGGGCGCCTGCCCATCGGGTGCGAGGAGACGGAGGTCTGCATCCGGCTGCGCGCGGAAGATCCCGCACGGCTGATCCGCTACGTTCCGGGCGCGATCGTCCACCACCACGTCAGCGCCGATCGCGTCCGGCTGCGCTACGTCGTCCACCGCAGCTGGTGCGAAGGCATCTCCAAGGCGGCGATCAGCCGCACCGTCGGACGCCAGAGCGCCCTCGCCTCCGAGTCGGCCTATGTCGCCGGCGTGCTTCCGGCCGGCATCGTCCGCCAGCTCGGCGACGGTCCCGGCGGATGGATCGGCGCGGGCGCCATCGCCCTCTCGGTGGCCCTGGCGGCCGCCGGATTCCTGCGCGGACGGCTGTCCCCGGGCCCGGTGTCGGCACGTCGCTCCCTGATCGCGGAGCCGGCGGGGACATGACCTCCCACCCGCCGCGCGCTCTGCGACCGCCCGCCCCCGCAGCCCCGGGGACGCGCGAGTCGGCCGGGAGCCGCGCGGCGCGCACCATCTCGCGGGACGCCGCCTGGCTGTTCACCGGGTATGCCGTCGGCAGCGGGTCGGGAGTGCTCTTCTGGGCCGTCGCCGCCGTCGTGCTCCCGCAGACGACGCTGGGCGTGGAGGCCTCGCTGCTGTCGATCGTCATGGCGGCGGCCGCGTTCGCCGCCGTCGGTCCGGGAAGCGCGCTCATCGTGCTGCTACCGCCGGGCGGGCCTGCCTCTGCCGCTGTGATGTCGCGCGCGGTCGCCGTCACCGCGGGCACCGCCGTGGTCGCCGGGGCGGGCGCGGGCCTGCTCGCCGGCAGCCTCCTGCCGGGCGACCAGCCGGCACCCGTCGTCGTAGTGATCGTGACGGTCGCCACCGTCGTCTGGGCCCTCTTCAACCTGCAGACGCAGGCCCTGGCCGGGGCGGGGTCGGCGCGGGCCACGGCCTGGCTGAGTGCGGTGGCAGGGGCGGGGAAGGTCGCCCTGGTCGGCGCGATGGGCGTGCTCGCGCCGGACCAGCCCTCCCTCCTGCTGATCGCGACCCTCGCGCCGGCCCTGGTCGCCACGGCCGTCAGCCTGCTGGTCGTCGTGCCTCGGGCGCTCGCCGCCCTCCGCACCGCAGGCGACCCCGGCCGGCACTGGGACCGCGCCCTGTCCCGCGCGTTCCTCCGCTTCACGGCGCAGAACGCCGTGGCGACCGGATCCGTCCTCGCGCTCGGGCTGTCGCTCTCGTTCCTCGTGACGGTGCTCTCCTCGCCGGCCGAGGGCGCCGTGTTCGCCCTCAGCTACCAGGTGAGCGTCGCCCTGGACCTCATCGGCGTCGGGGTGGCCACCTCGCTCGCGCGCAACGCGTCGATCGACTACGACGCGAGCGCGGAGGCGACCCGGCACCTCTCGGCGAGGGTGTCGCGCATCGTGCTGCTGCTCGGCGCCGCCGCCACCGCCGCGGCCCCGCTGGTGATGTGGCTGCTGGGCGACGAGTACGCCCCCGCGCAGGGCCTGCTCATCGTCGCCGCCCTCGTCCTCGCGAGCGCGCTGCGCCCCCGCTACGACCTGTGGTCGGCCCTGCTGCGCGCCCGCCAGCGCGTCGCGCCCGTGATCGCCGCCAACGGCGTGTGGATCCTGCTCGTGCTCGCCGGCTGCGCGACGCTCATCCCCGTCCTCGGCGCCGCCGGCGCCGCGCTGTCGCTGCTGATCGGCGCCGGAGCCCTCGCCCTCATCGGCACCTGGGCGCCCGCCCGCATCGGGGCGGCGCCGGGTCCCGTCTCCCCCGCGCACGCGCCTTCGCCCGCTGCTCCCGCCGCCGCTGCTTCCGTCCCCGCTGCTCCTGTCCCCGCTGCTCCTGTCCCTGCTGCTCCTGTCTCTGGAGGCTCCGCATGACGACACTGCTCCTGTCCGCCGCCATGCCCCTGCACGGCGAGGTCGAGCGCGAGGAGGCGACCTGGGTCGGACTCCTCGACGCCGACCGGCTCACCCCGGCGACCGACACGCTGCTCCTCGACGGCGGCGAGCGCTTCGATCGCGCTCGCCTGCTCGTGCGCGACGACGCCGGCATCCGCGGCTACGTCGCCGTGCCCGTCTCGGACGGCGCCGCCGATGCGGCGGTCGTCCGGGAGGCGGTGGACGCGCTGCCGCCCGCCGCCGGGCTCCCCGAGCCCGCCGTCGTCCCGGTCACGGTCGTCGTGTGCACACGGGAGCGCCCCGAGACGCTCCGGGAGACGCTGCACTCCCTCGCGGCGCTCGAGTGGGAGGCCCTCGAGGTGGTGGTCGTCGACAACGCACCGGCCACCACGCGCACCGCCGAGCTCGTCGCGCGCGAGCACCCCGACTTCCGCTACGTGCGCGAGGACACCGCAGGGCTCTCCCACGCGAGGAACGCCGGGCTGCGGGCCGCGACCTCGTCGATCGTCGCCTTCACCGACGACGACGTCATCGTCGACCCGCAGTGGGTCCGCCGGCTCGCGGCGGGCTTCGCCGTCGGCGACGACGTCGGCTGCGTGACCGGGGCCGTCCCCAGCGGCGAGCTCCGCAATGCGGTGCAGAGCTACTTCGACGCGCGGGTCAGCTGGTCGAAGCTCATCGTGCCGCGCGTCTTCCGTCTGAGCGACCCGCCCGCCGACCTGCCGATGTTCCCCTTCTGCGTCGGCGAGTTCGGCACCGGCGCGAACTTCGCGGTGCGCCGGGACACGATGGTCGGTCTCGGCGGCTTCGACTCGGCGCTGGGCGCCGGAACGGGCACCCAGGGCGGCGAGGACCTCGACATGTTCCTGCGGATCCTCTACGCGGACGCGGCGATCGTCGTCGAGCCGGCGGCGATCGTCTGGCACCGGCACCGCGCGGACCTCGCGGCGCTGACGGCGCAGGCCGTCGGCTACGGCCGGGGCTTCGGGGCCTGGGCCACGACGGTGGTGCTGGACCCGAGGATGCTCGGCGCCGCGGTGCGTCGCGCCCCGCGTGCCGTCTCCCGCCTGCTGCGCAAGCCCATGACGACCGTCGACGGCGCCGCGACGACGCGGGCCGCCTCGGAGGCCGACCGTTCCGTCGCCCGCCGCGAGCTGCGGAGCATCCTGGGCGGCCCGGCCAGCTACCTGCGCGAGAGCAGGCGCCAGCGCGACGCGGGGGTCTACGCGGGTCCGTCCTCGCGCGGGGCGGTGCTGGAGCGGCGGCTGTGGGCGGCGATCGCCGCCGCCGCGGGCGTGCTGGGCCTGCTTGCGGCCCTCCCGCTTCCCACCGGCCTCTCCCTCGCCCTGCTCGCCTGCTTCGTGCTCGTGGGCCCCGGGGCGGTGGTCCGCGCCTGGGTGCCGCTCTCACCGCCGCTGACCTCTCTGGCCGTACCGGCGCTGGGGCTCACGGCGATGATCCTCCTGGTCACCGCCTCGGCCTTCGCCGCCTGGTGGCAGCCGGCACTCGCGCTCGCGGCGATCTCGGCGACCACGCTCGCCGTGGCTGCGGCGACCTTCCGTGCGGGGGTGCGGGCATGACGGCGATCATCACCCGTGCGGCGCCGAGCTCGGCCGCCCCCGCGCCCCGCCGCGAGACCCGTCGCCCCCCGACCTGGACCGTGCCCGCCGCGCTGGTGGCGGCAGCGGGAGCGGCCTGGGCCGTCTCTGCGACGACCATGCGGGATGCGCCCTGGAGCATGTTCGGGCTGCTCACGGCGGCGAGCCCGCTGTTCGCGGCATCGATCGTCCTGGCGGCGCTGGGGTTCTGCCTCGCCATCGCGCTGCAGGCCCGCCGCACCGCGGTGGCCGCGCTCGTGATGACGGTGGTCGTCATGAGGCTGCCGATGACCGTGGGGGTCGCCGAGCCGTCCTACTCCTGGACGTACAAGCACTTCGGGGTGGTCGACTACATCCAGCGCTACGGGGCGGTCGACCAGACGATCGACATCTACCACAACTGGCCGGGGGCCTTCGCGCTGGTGGCGTGGCTGAACGACGTCACCGGAACCGACACGACGAGCGTGGCGCTGTGGTTCCCGGTCGTCGTGCAGCTGGCGATCGTCTATGCGGTGTACCACCTGTGCCGCTCCCGCGACATGCCCGTGTGGACCTCGCTCGTCGCGGCCTACCTCGCCCACGCCGCCAACTGGGTGGCGCAGGACTACATGTCGCCGCAGGCGATCGCCTTCACCCTGGGGATCGTGGTGCTCGCCCTGCTCCTGTCCTCGACCCGCTCCCGCGCCGCCGCCTGGGTCGCGGTGGCGATCTTCGCCGGGATCGTGGTCACCCACCAGCTGACGCCGTTCTGGCTGATCGCGGCGACGGCCGCGCTGACGATCCTGGGGAGGATCCGCCCGCGCTACCTGGTCGCGGTCCTCGTCGCCCTCGCCGTCGGCTACATGCTGCTGCACCTGGACGTCCTCTCGCGCTTCGGGAGCCTGCTGAACTTCGATCTGCTCGCCAACCTGCAGACGCGCTCGCAGCAGTCGGGCGGGACGCCGAGCATCGGCCAGTCCGTCAACTCGCTGGCGGCGCGCATCGTGTCGGGGGCGGTGTGGGTGTCGGCGGGAGCGGTGATCGTCCGGCGCTTCATCCGGCATCCGCAGCAGCGGCGCGAGACGCTGACCGTGGCGACGATCGCCTTCTCGCCGCTGCTGATCCTCGTCGGTCAGGGGTACGGCGGCGAGGCGATCTTCCGCGTCTTCATGTACTCGCTCCCGGGGTGCGCGATGATCCTCGCGCCGGGGGTCACCGCGCTCCTCCAGGCGAGGAGACGCGGTCGCACGGTCCGCACGTCGAGCGCGTGGGGACGACGCTCGACGGCGATCGTCGGCGTCGCCGCCATGACGCTGCTGTCCGCGCAGGCGTACTACGGGGGCTGGTTCGCGAACCTGGTGACGACCGAGTCCGTCGACGTGGCGACCCGCATCCTGACCGAGGAGGACCCGAGCACCCTCACCATCGGCGTCGCGCCGGGCGCTCCCGGACGGCTCGTGGCCGAGTACGCGGACTTCGTCCGCAGCAGCGCCGAGTTCGACACGGGCATCGACACGTGGCTGAACTCGTGGTGGGAGGACGAGGACTTCTCCGACCCGACGCGCATGAACCGGATGACCGAGACCCTGCTGGCGAGCGGCCAGCGCTCCATCATGCTCATCACCCGGCAGATGCGCTACTACAACGACTACTACGGCACGCTGCCGGCGGGGTCGCTCGACAACCTCATCGCCATCGTCGACGCGGACCCGCGCTGGATGCTCGAGTACTCCAGCGACGACATCCTCATGTACCGACTCGACGACGGGGCCGGCGGATGAGCGCGACGGCACCCCTCGCCCCGGCGGCGCCGACCACGCCCGCGCCGGTCACCCCTGAGCGGCCGCACCGGGCGCCGGCGTCCGCGGCGCGGGCCATCGCCACCACCTACGGCGCGCGCGCCGCCACCCTCGTCGCCTACGTCGCCCTGCTGCCGGTGGTGCTGCAGGCGGTCGGGCCGGACGCGTACGGCCTGTACGCGCTCACGGTGGCGCTCGGCGCGATCTTCCAGCAGGACCTCGGGATCGGCGACGCCACGACGCGCTTCATCGCCCATGCGCATCCCGCCGGCGACGCGGAGCGCATGCGGCGGATCGCCGCGGCGAGCGCGGGGTTCTACCTCGTCGCCGCGCTGGTCATGGGAGCGGCGGTCGCGATCTCCCTCACCCTCACGATCGGCGCCGCAGCGGTGCCGCCGTCGCTGCACGACACGGCGTGGGTGCTCGTGGTGCTCGGCAGTGCGAACGTGTTCCTCCTCCTCGCCCTCTCGCCCGCCCGGCAGGTCCTGGCCGGCGTCGGACGGATCGACGACGTCAACGTCGCGATGATCGTCCAGGCGATCGTGCGCGTCGTGCTGACCCTCGCGGTCTGCGCGCTGGGATGGGGCATCGTCGCCGTCGCCGTCGCCGATCTCACCGCGACGCTCGTGCTGGGCGGCCTGGCGCTGTGGCTGCGCCGCCGGCGCGCGCCCGCTCTGACGGTGCGCGTCGCCGACTTCCGCTGGTCGACGTTCCGCGAGCTGTTCGCCATGAGCGCGCAGCTGATGGTGATCGGGCTCTCCGCGGTGGTCGTCACCCAGATCGGCGGCGTGCTGACCGCCGTGCTGCTGCCGCTCGCCTTCACGGCGCTGTTCACGGCGGGGCAGCGGATGTACCTCGTCGTCAAGGAGGTCACCTCGTCGCTGTCGACGGCCCTCCTGCCGATGGCCGCGATGCAGGAACGCACCGGCGGCGCCGACGCGCACCGGACGCTGTACCTCACGGGCACCCGCTACGCGAACATGCTGATGACGATCGTCCTCGTGCCGGCGGTGCTGTTCATGCCGGTCGTGATGGCGAGCTGGATCGGGGCGGACGGTGCCCCAGCCGCGCTGGTCGCCCAGATCCTGATCCTGTCGCTGTTCGCCAACAACAACCACCTGCTGGCGATGCCGATCCTTATCGCGCAGGGCCGGGTGCGGCCGTACGCGATCCTGCATGCCGTGTGGGCGGTGACCGGCACCGCGCTCGCCTTCGTGCTCGGATCGGCGCTGGGGCTGCCGGGGATCGCCCTCGGCATCGTCCTGCCGATCGTTCTGCTGGAGCCGGTGTACGTCGCCGTCGTGCTGCGCCGGGTGGGCGCCCGAGGCCGCGACTTCATGGTGCAGTGCCTGCTGCGACCGCTCCTTCCGGCCCTCCCCTTCGCCGCCGCCCTGAGCGCGGCCGCGGCGCTGCTGCGGCCGGACCTCGCCGGAGCCGCGCTCCTGAGCCTCGCGTGGGCGCTCGCCCTGGGAGGCGTCTACCTCATGACCGACGCCCCGGCACGACGGGCGCTCAGCCGCCTGACGCGCCGCGGCGCGACCGAACGACGGGAGAACGCGCGATGACCGCCTACATCGAGCGGATGCAGCAGGCCTCCTTCGACGCCCTCGCCCGTCTGCACGAGGGGGTGGACGAGCTCATCCTCACCGACTTCCCCGATTACGAGAACATCGGCGACTCCCTCATCGCGCTCGGCCAGGCGGAGTTCTGGCGCCGTGCGGGCATCCGCGTCGCGGCGACCTACTCGTGGATGACGATCGACGACCGCGTCCACTCCTCGACGATCCCCGTGGCCATCCAGGGCGGCGGCAACTTCGGCGGGCTCTACCCGCAGCACTCCGCGCACCGCTACCGTCTCGCCGAGCACCTGCGGGAGGACACGCTGCTCATCCAGGAGCCGCAGTCCGTGCATTTCGCGAGCGCCGACGATCACGACCAGTTCCGCCGGCGCATGGCCACGCGCACCGCACTGCGCCTCGCCGTACGCGACCGCACCTCGCTCGCGACCGTCGCACCCTCGGTGCCGGGAGCCTTCCTGGCACCCGACAGCGTCCACATGCTCGGCGCGCTGGACGCGCCCGCGCCGGTGCAGGACCTGCTGTTCGTGCTCCGTCGCGATGCCGAGAGCGCCCTGGTCGGGCGCGCCGGCCCGGGAGGCGTCCCGCACAGCGATGCCGCCGCGGACAGCGTCGACTGGCCCGCGATGACGCTCGGTGACCGCGCCCGCCGCCGTCTCACCCGCATCGTCCGCGAGGGGGCCCTCACCCGCCGCATGAACCGGACGACGGCGCGGTGGTTCGCCGACGCCGAGACCCGGCTCGAGACCGGCATCGCGCTGCTGAGCGCCGGCGAGACGATCGTCACCGATCGCCTGCACGCGATGCTCCTCGCCCTGCAGATGGGCAGGCGGGTGATCGCCATCGACAACGCGAACGGCAAGCTCAGCAGCTACGTCGACACCTGGATGACCGACCTCGACGCGCCGCTGCAGCTGGTCTCCGACCTCTCCGCAGCGCGCGAGGCGGTGCACTGACCCATGTCCCGCACCCTCGCCCTCGCTCCCCCGTCGGATCTGCGCCCCGGCGGGGCCGGCGCCTCGCCCGCGGCCGGTCGGGTGCGGACGGCGGACCGCATGTCGGCGCAGACGCGGATCGCCGTGCTCCTGCAGCCGCTGCGCGTGCCGCCCCGCCGCGAGGTCGTCGACCGCGTGCGCGCCCTGTTCGCCCTGGGGGCCGCCGCGCGCGCCGGGCGCACCTTCACCGGGGAGCGATGGGCCTACGACCCGTCGACCGTCGATGAGAGGGCCGAGCGCGCGGTGCGGGAGCTTCCCGCCGCGTGCGGCACCGAGGCGGGACTCCCGCGCCTGCGTGAGCATGCCGACCCGTCGTCGCCCCTGACGGTCTTCCTCGGCGACGATCGCATCGCCGTGCACGTCGATCACCGCATCGGAGACGGATTCTTCGCCGTCATGGCCGTGGCGGCGCTGTTCGCCGACGCGCCGATGCCGCGGGTCTTCACGAGCGCCGTCGACCGCGATCCGCTCCCCGCCGCGCTGGCCTCGACGTTCGGCCGCCACCCGTCGCGCGTCGCGCGGATCGTGCGCGACAAGATCGTGACCACGCCGCCGCCCTACCGCTACGGGGTCGCGCACGTCCCGGCGGCGCGCGGCTCGCTCGATCTGCACACGGCCGCCATGTCGCGCGAGGCCCATCACGCCCTGGCCGCCTGGAGCCGGCTCCGCACGCCGCGAGTGCCGCCCACGGTCGCGCTGCTCGCCGCCTTCCGCGCCGCCCTGCTCGCCGAGGGGGTCGCCGCCGACGACACCGGCGTGGTGCTCGTGGACCTGCGGCGCTATCTGCCCTCCGGCCGTGCGACGCTCGGCAACTTCGTCACCGGCCACCCCGTCGACCTCGCCCGGGGCGTCGATCTCGCCGGTGCCGCGCTCACCCGCGACCTGCACGCCGGCCGGCCGCTCGCCGCGCTCGCCTCGGCACGGATGCCGGGCCGCCCGGCGCCGCGGGAGGCGCCGTCCGTCCCGTCGACGGCCGTGCCGATCGTGAGCGACATGGGGTTCCTGCGCGCCCTCGAGACCCTGCCGTGGGCCGGTGACGGGCGCCCGGCCGCCGTCGCCGTGTCGGTCGACCCCGCCTCGCGCAACGGGATCACCGCCCTCACCAGTGTGCTGCGCGGCCGCTTCGGCGTCTCCGTCAGCTTCGATTCGACCCTGTTCCCCGCCGAGCGCGTGGCGGCCGCCGCCGAGCGGCTCTGCGCCGATCCCCTGGAGCTGCTGCCCCGATGAGCACCACCCTGCATCCCCCCGCCCCCGCCGCCGAAGCCCTCGCACCCCCGCCGCGGACCTCCCGCGCGATCCGGGTGCTGATCGCCGTCGCCATCGTGCTGGTCGTCCTCCTGGTCGCGGCGGTGACCTGGCTGCTCCCGTTCGCCTTCGCCGACGGGCCGCGCACCCTGTCCGAGGACTTCGACGGGCCCGCGGGGTCCGCACCGGATCCGTCCGTCTTCTCCCTGGACACCGGGGGCGGCGGCTGGGGCAACGGGGAGCTGCAGGACTACACCACGGATGCCGTCGCGCTGGACGGGGAGGGCGCGCTCGTCATCACCGCCACGATCCCGCGCGACGGCGGCCCGATCACGTCGGGCCGCCTGACGACCAAGGGCTCCTTCTCGTTCCAGGCGGGACGGCTGGAGGCCAGGATCAAGCTGCCCGAAGGACAGGGCCTCCTTCCCGCCTTCTGGCTGCAGGGCGATTCCGTGGACGTCGTGGGATGGCCCGGGAGCGGGGAGATCGACATCGTGGAGACGCCGTCGACGACGGCGACCAGCTCCCACCATGTCCACGGTCCCGTGACGTTCACCAAGAAGTGGTCCATCGGGGAGGGCGTCCGCCACGACGCCCTCCTGTCGGACGACTACCACGTCTACGGGGTCACCCGCGGTCCGGGCCTCATCGAGCTGACCATCGACGACGAGGTCGTCATGACCGTCACCCCCGACGACATGCCCGAGGGCGGCGCGTGGGTGTTCGACCTCCCGATGCACATGCTGTTCACCCTGGCGGTGGGCGGCAACTGGCCGGGCGACCCCGACGAGACCACGCCGGAGGTCGCCGAGATGAAGATCGACTGGATCCGCTTCACACCGGCCGGCTGATCTCCGCGGTCATCCGGCGCGCACGGCGCTGCGGGCGAACCACTCCGGCGCGGTGTACAGGAGCCGGGTCACCGGGAGGGCCTCGGCCGCCCGGACGATGACGAGGCTCGCGGCGACGGCGAGCCCGGCCATGAGGAGCGGCAGGACGGGCGCGAGCGCCGCGACCGCCGTCGCCAGCGACGTCGTCCCGGCGGCCTGGAGCGCGGTGGTGATCGCCGACAGCACGAGCACGTGGGTGACGTAGACCTGAAGGGTGCGGCTGCCGAGGTGGGCGAACGGGCGCCCGAGCGCGCCGGCGAGGCCGGGGCGGCCGGGGGCGATGATCCGCGCCAGCCCGAGCGTGGCGAGCGCTCCTGCGGCCGCGACCGGCAGCGCCGTGGCGATGTCGACCGCGACCCCGGTGACGGACCGGAGTGCGAGCCCCGCCACGAAGACCGCGAACAGCCCCGCGGTGGCCCAGGGCGTCAGCCGCTCCACCCGTGCCAGGAGGCGGTCCCGGAACATCACGCCCACGAGGAAGAAGACGTAGTAGCGCAGGATGCCGTCGTAGGCGACGTTGCCGGTCGTGAACCCGGAGTGGAGGACGAGCGAGCACAGGGTCGCCACGCCCAGGGCGGCCAGGCGCGCCACCGGTCCGGTCGCGAGCTTGGTGACCACGAGGAAGACGACGAGGGCGAAGAGGAACCAGAGCCCGTTCGACGGGCGGACCACCGAGAGCACCAGGTCGATCCAGCTCGACTGGTTCAGCTCGATCGGCTCGGGCATGACGCGGTAGTAGAGGAACCGCAGCACCGTCCACAGCACGAACACCCAGACGAGCACGGCCAGACGCGTCGTCCACAGCGCCCGCCAGGGGCGCCGGAGCGCCCCCACCGCCAGGGCACCGGCGAGCAGGAAGAACAGCGGCATGCGCAGGAGGGCGAACGCCAGATTGAGGTCGGTCCACCAGGCCGGCGCAAGCCCGGTCGGGACCGCGAACATCCCGGCGTGGAAGAGGACCACGAGCGTGATCGCGATGCCGCGTGCGACGTCGATCCAGGCGATCCGCCCGGTGTCGCGCTGCGTTCCGACCTCGTCCGACATGGTGCGACGCTAGCCGCGTCGCGGGCCGCGCCACAGGGGGCGAAACGCAACTTCTCGGGCCTTTTACCGGCCCGAAACGACCCTCGCGCGACCTACACTGGGGCGCGTGCCCGCTCGCCGATCCCGACTCGTCCCGACCGAGGTCCGCGCAGAGCTGGCCGCCTCCCTCGCCGCGCTGCGCGCGAGCCTCGAGCTCGTGGCGACCTTCCCGCCCGACGTGGAGCGCGAAGCGGCGGCAGCCGCCGGCGACGTGCCGACCGACCCCGCCGAGGCCGGGCTGGCCGACCTCCGCGATCTCCCCTTCCTCACCATCGACCCCGCCGGGTCGACCGATCTCGACCAGGCGCTCCACTTGGAGCGCACCCCGAGCGGCGGCGTGCTGCACTATGCGATCGCCGACGTCCCGGCCTACGTCGCTCCCGGCGGCACGGTCGACGTGGAGGCGCGCGGGCGGGGCCAGACGATGTACGCGCCCGACGGCCGCATCCCGCTGCATCCGCGCGTCCTCAGCGAGGACGCAGCCTCGCTCCTCCCGGAGCAGGACCGTCGCGCGTTCGTCTGGCGCTTCGTCCTCGACGAGGGCGCGCGGCCCGTCGAGACCACGCTGACCCGGGCGATCGTCCGCTCACGGCGGCAGTGGAGCTACGAGGAGGCCCAGCGCGCGGTCGACGACGGCTCCGCGCCCGCCTCCCTGGCCGCGATGCCGTGGTTCGGGGAGCAGCGCGCCGCACGGGAGCGCGAGCGGGGCGGCGCGAGCCTGAATCTGCCGGAGTCCCGCATCGTCGCCGAGGGCGACGGCTACCGCCTCGAGCGCAGCGAAGGCGTGCCGCTCGAGGATCACAACGCGCACGTGTCGCTGCTGACCGGCATGGCGGCGGCGGAGATCATGCTCCGCGGCGGCGTCGGGATCCTCCGCACGATGCCGCCGGCCGCCGACGAGGACGTCGAGGAGTTCCGCGCGCAGACGGCGGCTCTGGGTCTGCCGTGGCACCCCGGCACCCCCTACGGCGAGTACCTGCGCGGCCTCGACCGCTCCCCCGCCGCTCGCGCGGTCAAGGAGTACGCCGCGGGCCTGTTCCGGGGCGCCGGCTACGCGGCGTTCGACGGCGAGCTGCCCGACGAGACCGAGCAGGCGGCCATCGGGGCGCCCTACGCGCACACGACCGCGCCGCTGCGGCGTCTCGTCGACCGCTGGGCGCTCGTGGTGTGCGAGGCGCTCGCGAACGGCAGGGACGTCCCCGGCTGGGCGCGGGAGAGCCTCGCGGAGCTTCCGGGCCTGATGAGCCGCAGCGGACAGCGCGCGAGCCAGCTCACCGCGGGGGCGCTCGACCGCGTCGAGGCGGCGGTCCTCCACGGCCGGGAGGGTCAGGAGTTCGACGCGAGCGTGCTGAGCGTCCGCGGTGACGGGCTGCGGGTGCAGCTGCAGGACCCGCCGGTCGACGCGAAGGTGGCCGGTGCCGACGCCGCCGCCGGCAGCGTCGTGCGGCTGCGGCTCACGCGGGCCGACGTCGCCGAGGGCGCCGTCGAGTTCTCCCTCGTCGGCGCCACGGCTTCGCAGGAGGAGCGATGACCACGGTCCTCCTCACCGGATTCGAGCCCTTCGGGGGCGACGCCGTCAACCCGAGCGGCGATGCGGTGCGGACAGTCGCCGAGACCTGGGAGGGGCCCGAATCCCTCGTCGTCGAGGTGCTCCCGGTGACGTTCACCGGCGCGGCGGAGCGTCTGCGGGCGCTCATCGAGGTGCACCGGCCCGACGTCGTGATCGCCGTCGGCCTCGCCGGGGGCCGGGCGGCGGTCGGAGTCGAGCGGATCGCCGTGAACCTCGCCGACGCGCGGATCCCCGACAACGCCGGGGCACAGCCGATCGACGAGCCGAGCATCGACGGCGCCCCGGCCGCCGCCTTCGCGACGCTCCCCGTCAAGGCGATCGCCGCCGCGATCCACTCGGCCGGCATCCCCGCCGAGGTGTCGCACACGGCGGGGACGTTCGTGTGCAACCACGTGTTCTTCACGGCCCTCGACGCAGTGCCCGCGGGGGTCCCGGCGGGCTTCCTGCACGTGCCGTGGGCCGTCGGTCAGGCACCGGTGATCCCCGGCCGGAAGCGCGCACCGGAGCTGCCCGCCGCCGACCTCGCAGAGGCGGTGCGGATCGCGATCCGCACGACGCTGGACGCTCCGGCGCCCGACGCCTCCCGTCCGGGCTCGTCCTCGCGGGACGTCCTCCCCGGCGGCACCCTGCACTGACCCCGCCCGCGCGACCCCCTCCGCCCCGCGCGACCCCCTCCGCCCCGCGCCGCCGCCTCCCCTCCCCTCCCCGATTCGGAGGATCGCGTCGGATTCGGACGCGCCGCGCCGTGCGCTCCGAATCCGGCGGCATCCTCCGAAGCCGATCGCGAATGGTGCGGTCGCGTTCGGGCCGCCCGCTGCGATATATTGCATATCGTGCCCGTTCCGACCGACTCCCTCCCGCCGAGAGGCCTGCTCCGCGACGACGTGCTCGCGCGACTGCGGGACGCGATCGTCGACGGCACACTCGCCCCCGACGAGCAGCTGCGCGACACCGAGCTCGCCGCCTGGCTGGGCGTGAGCCGCACCCCCGTGCGCGAGGCTCTGCTCGAGCTCGCCCGCGCCGGGCTCGTCCGCGCGACACCGGGCCGGTCGACGGTGGTCGCCCCGCTGGACCGGGCGAGCGTGCGCGATGCGCAGGCCGTCGTGGCCGCGATGCACGCTCTGGCCATCCGCGACGCGATCCCGCGGCTCACCGCCGAGCACCTCGACGCGATGCGCTCCGCCAACGCCGATTTCGCCGACGCCCAGCGCCGCGGCGACGTCGACGGCGCCCTCGCCGCCGACGAGCGGTTCCACGCGGTCGCGGTGGCGGCGTGCGGCAACGCCGCCGTCCGGACGGTCCTCGCACAGTACGAGCCGGTGCTCCGCCGCGCCGAACGGCTCCGCTTCGCCTCGCACGAGGGAGCCGCCTCCGTCGCACGCCACGAGCAGCTGATCGCGCTCTGCGCCGCGGCCGATGCCGACGGCGCCGCCCGGCTCGCCGAGCAGACGTGGCAGACCCTCACCATCGACTCCGCCCCCGACACCGCCGGCGGCACCACGCGCTCCACCGACGAAGGGATCACCCCATGAAGCTCGCCGAGTTCCCCCGCTACCCGCTGACCTTCGGCCCCAGCCCGCTGCAGCACCTGACACGCCTCACCCAGCACCTCGGCGGCGCGCAGGTGTGGGCCAAGCGCGAGGACGTGTCGAGCGGCCTGGCGTACGGCGGCAACAAGATCCGCAAGCTGGAGTACATCGTCCCCGACGTCCTGGCGTCGGGCGCCGACACGCTCGTCTCGATCGGCGGCTACCAGTCCAACCACACGCGTCAGGTCGCCGCGGTCGCCGCGCACCTGGGCCTCAAGGCGCGGCTGGTCCAGGAGAAGTGGGTCCCCTGGGACGACCCCACCAACGACAAGGTCGGCAACATCTTGCTGTCCCGGATGATGGGGGCGGATTCGCGCCTCGACGACGCCGGATTCGACATCGGCATCCGCGACTCCTGGAAGCATGCCCTCGCCGAGGTCGAGGCCGCCGGCGGCACCGCCTACCCGATCCCCGCGGGTGCGTCCGAGCACCCGCTCGGCGGGCTGGGGTTCGCGAACTGGGCCTTCGAGGTGGCCGAGCAGGAGAAGCAGCTCGGGGTCTTCTTCGACACGATCATCGTCTGCACCGTCACCGGGTCGACGCACGCCGGCATGATCGCGGGCTTCGCCGCGCTCGAGGACCTCACCGGCGTGAAGCGCCGCGTGCTCGGCATCGACGCCTCCGCGACGCTGCAGAAGACCCGCGACCAGGTGGCCCGCATCGCCCGGAACACGGCGGAGCTCATCGAACTCGGCCGCGACCTCCGCGACGACGAGATCCAGGTGCTCGAGGGGTGGGCGGGAGACCTGTACGGCCTGCCCGTCGAGTCGACGATGAACGCCATGGCCCTCGGGGCGCAGCTGGAGGCGATGATCACCGACCCGGTGTACGAGGGGAAGTCACTGGCCGGCCTCATCGACCTCGTCGGCTCGGGCGACATCCCGAAGGACTCGACCGTGCTGTACGCGCACCTCGGCGGTCAGCCCGCGATCAACGCCTACCACTCCCTCTGGAGCTGAGCCACGCGGCCTCCTCGAGGAGGAACGGGCTCACGCCATTCCGGGTGCGACGCGTGCGAGCGGGCCGACGCCCTCGCGGCGTTCGAAGACGAGGTTGGTCTCGGTGGTGCGGACGATCTCGTGCACCGTGATGTGCTGCAGCACGACATCGCGCAGCGCGGCGGCGTCCTCGACGGCGACGTGCACCAGGAAGTCGTCCTCGCCGGCGACGTGGAACACCTCGATCGCCCCGGGCGTGCGCACGAGGGCGTCGAACAGCCGCTCCACTCCCTCGCGCGTGTGACGCCCCAGCCGCACCCGGATGACGGCTTGGAGCGGCAGCCCGAGTGCGGCGGCGTCCAGCACGACCCGGACGCCGGAGAGCACGCCGCGCGCGCGGAGCGCGCGCACGCGGTACGCACACGTCGACTCGGCGACACCGAGGTCGTCGGCGAGCGCCTTGTTCGATCGACCCGGCTGACGCACCAGTGCCGCCAGCAGCCGCAGGTCCAGGTCGTCGAGCCCCGCCGACAGGGTGTGCTGATCGCTCAACGCGGCGCCCCCTTCTCGCAGTGTTCCTGCGTTTTCCGCAATGCTCGCCCCCATGGACGAGCGTCATCCGCAATCATTCTGGACGCGGGATCAGCGTTCGGCAACCATGTCCCCATGACCCCTGCCACGCACCTGGAGACCATCGCCGTCCACGCCGGTCGCGACGACCTTGCCGACCTGGGGGTCCATGCACCCCCGCTCGACCTCTCCTCGACCTACCCGCTCCCCGGCGTGGAGCTCGGCGGCGACTCCTATGAGGCGCTGGCGACCGGCGGTACCCCGCTCCCCGGGGGCAGCCACGTCTACGCGCGCCTGTGGAACCCCACGGTGGCCCGGTTCGAGGACGCGCTGGCGCGGTTGGAAGGCGCCGAGGCCGCCGTCGCGTTCTCATCCGGCATGGCGGCGATGACGGCGGCGCTGCTGGCCCACACGACCTCGCGCGGCCTGCCGCACGTGCTCGCCGTCCGCCCTCTCTACGGCGGCACCGACCATCTGCTGGCCAGTGGCCTGCTCGGCACCGCGGTCACGTACTGCGCGGCCGACGAGATCGCCGCGCACCTGCGCTCGGACACCGGGCTGATCGTCGTCGAGACCCCCGCCAATCCCACTCTCGAGCTCGTCGACATCGCCGCCGTCGTCGCGCAGGCGCACGGTGTCCCGGTGCTGGTCGACAACACCTTCGCCACCCCAGTGCTGCAGAACCCGCTCGCCCTGGGCGCGTCGATGTCCCTGCACAGCGCGACCAAGTACCTCGGCGGGCATGGCGACGTGATCGGCGGCGTCATCGCCTGTTCGGAGCAGACGGCCGAGACCCTCCGCCCCGTCCGCGCGATCACCGGTGCGATCCTGCACCCGCTGGCCGCCTACCTCCTGCACCGCGGACTTCCCACCCTGCCGCTGCGCGTGCGGGCGCAGCAGGCGGCGGCCGAGCGGATCGCTTCGTGGCTGTCCGCCCACCCCGCCGTGGACCAGGTGTTCTACCCCGGCCTGTCCGGCAGCCCGCTCCTCGGCACGCAGATGCGCGGCGGCGGCGCGATGATCGCGCTGCGACTGCGCGACGGGTACGACGCGGCCGCGCGGGTGGCATCCGGCCTCCGCGTGTTCACGCACGCCGTCTCGCTCGGGGGCGTGGACTCCCTCGTGCAGCATCCGGCCGCGCTCACGCACCGGCCCGTGGCGGCCGAGGCGAAGCCGGACGCCGGCATCCTCCGCCTGTCGGTCGGACTTGAGCACGTCGACGATCTCATCGACGACCTCGCGCACGCCCTCGACGGAAGCGCCTCAGAACAGGAGAACGCGCCGCAGCAGGCCGATCTCCGCGCAGGAGATCCCGTTCCGGCGTGATCTCCTGCGCCCGGCCGTCGCGTCTCAGGCGGTGACGACCTGCGCCGTGCCCAGCGGTGCGTCGGGACCCATCTCGGCGGCGAGGCGGTTCGCCTCCTCGATGAGGGTGGCGACGATGTCGGCCTCGGGGACGGTCTTGATGACCTCTCCCTTGACGAAGATCTGCCCCTTGCCGTTGCCGCTGGCCACGCCCAGATCGGCCTCACGCGCCTCGCCGGGACCGTTCACGACGCAGCCCATGACGGCGACGCGGAGCGGGACGGTCATGTCCTTGAGTCCCTCGGTCACGTTGTCCGCGAGGGTGTAGACGTCCACCTGCGCGCGCCCGCACGACGGGCACGAGACGATCTCGAGCTTGCGCTCGCGGAGGTTGAGCGACTGCAGGATCTGATGGCCGACCTTGACCTCCTCGGCCGGGGGCGCCGACAGCGACACGCGGATGGTGTCCCCGATGCCTTCGGACAGGAGGATGCCGAAGGCCGTCGCCGACTTGATCGTGCCCTGGAAGGCGGGACCGGCCTCGGTGACGCCGAGGTGGAGCGGCCAGTCGCCGCGCTCGGCGAGCAGCCGGTAGGCCTTGACCATCACGACCGGGTCGTTGTGCTTGACGGAGATCTTGAAGTCGTGGAAGTCGTGCTCCTCGAACAGCGACGCCTCCCAGACGGCGCTCTCCATCAGCGCCTCGGGCGTGGCCTTCCCGTACTTCTCGAGCAGCCTGCGATCGAGCGAACCGGCGTTCACGCCGATGCGGAGGGACACGCCGGCGTCCTTGGCCGCCTTGGCGATCGCGCCGACCTGGTCGTCGAACTTGCGGATGTTGCCGGGGTTGACGCGGACGGCGGCGCAGCCCGCGTCGATCGCCTGGAACACGTACTTCGGCTGGAAGTGGATGTCGGCGATGACGGGGATCTGGCTCTTCTTCGCGATGATGTGCAGCACGTCGGCATCGTCCTGGGAGGGGACGGCGACCCGCACGATCTCGCAGCCCGAGGCGGTGAGCTCGGCGATCTGCTGGAGCGTCGCGTTGATGTCGGTGGTCGGCGTGGTGGTCATCGACTGCACGCTCACGGGGGCGTCCCCGCCGACGAGCACCTTTCCGACCTTGATCTGACGGCTCTTGCGACGCGGGGCGAGGACTTCCGGCACGCGCGGCATCCCGAGGTTCACTGCTGGCACATCCACAGCCTACGCCGAGCGGTCGGCCGCGAGGCTCGGCCCAGGTGTACGTTTCCTGCATGACGCTGACGCACGGGTTCTCGCGGCTGATCGGGCGGGACCCGCACGAGCCGCACCGCACCGCGACTCCGCTGGAGCTGCTGTTCGACCTCACGTTCGTCGTCGCCTTCAGCCAGGCGGGCTCGCAGGCCGCGCATCTGCTGGAGCTCGGGCACACCACCCCCGCGGTGGTCGGCTTCGCGGTCGCCGTATTCTCGGTGACCTGGGCGTGGATCAACTACGCCTGGCTGGCGTCGGCGTTCGACTCCGACGACGTCTTCTTCCGGGTCGCCACCTTCGTCCAGATGATCGGCGTCGGCGTGCTCGCGATCGGGCTGCCGGACTTCTTCCACTCGCTCGACGAGGGCCATCACGTCGACAACGCGGTGATGATCGGCGGCTACGTGATCATGCGCGTCGCCCTCATCGCGATCTGGCTGCGGGTCGCCGCCCACGACCCCGCGCATCGTCGCACGGCGCTGACCTACGCCGTCGGCGTCGCCCTCGTACAGGCGGGCTGGGTCGTGGCCATCGTGGTGAACCCGCCGATGTGGGCGGGTCTCGCGCTGATGGTCGGCCTCGGCGTGGTGGAGATGATCGTGCCGGCGGTCGCCGAGCGCCGCGGCGGCGCGACGCCGTGGCACCCGCACCACATCGCCGAGCGCTACGGTCTGCTCGTGATCATCACGCTCGGCGAGGTGATCCTCGGCACCGTGCTCGCGATCTCCGCGGTGGTCGAGACGCAGGGCTGGACCGTGGAGGCGGCGCTGATCGCCTTCGGCGGGATGCTGCTGGCGTTCGCCATCTGGTGGGCGTACTTCACGGTGCCCGCGGCGCGTCTGCTCCACGTGCGACGGACGCGCTCGTTCGCGTGGGGCTACCTGCACATCGCGCTCTTCGGGGCCGTGGCCGGCGTGGGGGCGGGGCTGCATGTGGCGGCGTACGTCCTCTCGGGCGAAGCCCACGTCGACGCCACATACGCGCAGCTCACCATCACGGTGCCGGTCCTCGTGTTCACGATCGTCCTCGGCATCCTCTACGCGATCCTCGTGGGGCGATTCGACGTCTTCCACGTCTGGCTGATCATCGGAACGGCCGTCGTCCTCGCCGTCGCCGTCGCCGCGTCGGCGGCCGGCGCATCGCTCGGCACGACGATCGTGATCACCGCGGTGGCCCCGCTGGTGGTCGTCGTGGGCTACGAGCTGGTCGGTCACCGCCACCTCGAGGAGGACCTCGCCCGTCTGGAGGCCTGAGCGGCCGGCTGCCCCTCCCCGCCCGCCCCTCGCCGCCTCGGATCGCGCGCGGTCGCCGTGCTACTCTGACCGCATGTTCGCGAACACCTCCTGGTGGCCCACCCGCTGAGGCGGTGTGCTCGCGACCCTGATCACAGACCGCCCCTCGAGGCGGTCTTTTCGTTCCCGCGACGACCGCCCGACCACACGAAAGGCCCGGCGATGACCGCGAGCCCCGCACCTCTGCCCGCCGCGCTGTCCTCCGCCGTGCACGGCGGAGCCCCGTTCGCCCTCCTCGCGCGCGACGACGCGAGCGTCGAGGTGCTGACCGGTTCGGTCGTCGACGTCCCGCTGCTGGGCGACATCCCGCTCCACGACGCCGACGGCCGTGCGCGCGAGGTCCTCGCGCTCGTGCCGTTCCGTCAGGTCGTCGAGCGCGGGTTCGTCTGCCACGACGACGCGGCGCCGCTGCGGTGCCTCGTCGTCGAGGATCACGCCACGGTGTCGCGCGACGAGGTGCTCCGGACGCTGCCGACGACCGAGATCCCGCTCGGCGGGGCCGGGTTCGACATCCCCGACGAGGAATACGCCGACATCGTGCGTCGCGTCATCGCCGACGAGATCGGGCGCGGCGAAGGGGCGAACTTCGTCATCCGGCGCGACTTCACCGCGACCGTCGAGGTCGACCCCGTGACCGCGGGCCTCACGTGGTTCCGCGCACTCCTGGAGCACGAACGAGGCGCGTACTGGACGTTCCTCGTGGTGACGCCCGGACACGTCGCCGTCGGCGCGAGCCCCGAGGCGCATGTCAGCGCCCGCGGCGGCGTGGTCACGATGAACCCGATCTCAGGCACGTTCCGTCACCCCGCCGGCGGTGCGACCGTCGAGACCCTCACCGAGTTCCTCTCCTCGACCAAGGAGACCGAGGAGCTCTTCATGGTCGTCGACGAGGAGCTCAAGATGATGTCGGCGGTCTGCAGCGACGGGGGCCGCATCACCGGGCCGCACCTGAAGGAGATGTCGCGCCTGACCCATACCGAGTACATGCTGCGGGGGCGCAGCACCATGGACCCGCGCGAGATCCTGCGGGAGACGATGTTCGCGCCGACCGTGACGGGCTCCCCGATGCAGAACGCCTGCACGGTGATCGCGCGCCACGAGCGCTCGCCGCGCGGGTACTACTCCGGCGTCGCCGCGCTCTTCACGCCCCACGGCCGGGACGACGCTGCCGGCGGCGCGGGGCACGACCTCGACGCGCCGATCCTGATCCGCACCGCCTACCTCGAGGACGGCAGGCTGCGTGTGCCGGTGGGGGCCACGCTCGTCCGCCACTCCGACCCGTACGGCGAGGTCGGCGAGACCCATGGCAAGGCGGCCGGCGTGCTGGGCGCTCTCGGCGCCGTCGATCGCGACGCGCCCGCGGCGGCCCTCGACGAGGACGCGCCGACGGCGCAGCCGCGCCTGCTCGCCGACGACGAACGCGTGGCGACGCTCCTGGCCGCCCGCAACGAGCGGCTGGCGTCGTTCTGGCTGAATCCGCAGGACTCCCCCGCCGCCGTCGGCCGCTCCGCGGTCGGCGCCGGGAGGTCGGCGGTCGTCGTCGACGCCGAGGACCGCTTCACGACGATGCTCGCCCACCAGCTGCGGCACCTCGGCTTCGATGTGACGATCGTGCCGTGGACCGATGCCGATCCGGCCGCGATCGACGTCGCCGACCTCGTCGTCTCGGGGCCCGGCCCGGGAGATCCGCGCGATCCGGACAGTGCGCGCCTCGCGCGCATGCGCGCGGTCGTGGACGCGCGGATGTCGTCGGGGCGGGCGCTGCTGGCGGTGTGCCTGAGCCACCAGATCCTCGCCGACCGGCTGGGGATCGATCTGGCGCCGCTGGCGGCGCCGCACCAGGGCCTCCAGAAGGAGGTCGACGTGTTCGGGCAGCCGGCGTCGATCGGCTTCTACAACACGTTCACCGCCCGGGTCGAGCCCGGCACGGCGACGCTCGGTGCGACCGAGATCGCCGCCGATCCCGTCTCGGGCGACGTCTACGCGCTGCGCGGTCCGGGGTACGCGACCATCCAGGGTCACCTGGAGTCGATCCTCTCCCGGGACGGCCTGGAGACGCTCGAGCGGCTGGTCCGTCACGCACTGGACACCGCCCCGAGCGCCGCGCCGGTCGCGGCGCGCTGAGGAGGCCCGGCGACGACGACCGTCCCGCGCGCCGACTCAGCGCGAGAGGCGTTCGGCCAGCAACCGGCGCTCGGCGCGGTTGTCCGTCAGCTCCAGCGCGCGCCGGTCGGCCGCGTCGGCTTCGTCGGTCCGCCCCAGATCGCGCAGGAGCCGGCCCCGGACCGCGTGCCACAGCCGGTAGCCGGACAGCCGCGGGGCGAGCGCGTCGACCTCGGCCAGCGCGGGGCGCGCGCCGGCGACGCGGGCCAGGACGACGGCCCGGTTCAGCGCGACGATCGGCGACGGGTCGTATCCGCGGAGCATGTCGTAGAGCACGAGCATCTGCAGCCAGTCGGTGCGTTCGGCCGACGGCGCGTCGATGTGGCACGCGGCGATCGCCGCATGGAGCTGCCAGCGCCCCGGCGCACGCAGCGCAGCCGCCCGGTCGAGCTCGGCGCGGCCGCGCGCGATGAGCTCGGGGTCCCAGCGGCGACGGTCCTGACGATCGAGCAGCACCAGCTCGCCACCCGCGGAGCGGGCGCCCTCGCGCGCGCGGTGGAACAGCAGCAGCGCGTGCAGACCCGCCGCCTCGGCCTCGCCCGGCAGCTCCTCGGCGATCACCCGCGCCAGCCACAGCGCATCGTCGGCGAGGTCGCGATCGGCCACCGCGTCGGCCCCGGCGGCCAGGTGCGCCGTGTCGTAGAGGACCGACACAACGGTGAGCACGAGGTCGAGACGGTCCGAGCGCTCCGCGGGGCCGGGGATCCGCAGCGGGATCGCGATGGCCGCCATGCGGCGCTTGGCACGCGAGATGCGCTGCCCGACGGTCGCCTCGGATTCGACGGTCGCCCGGGCGATCTGCGCGGTCGTGACGCCGAGGACGGCGCGCAGCGTCAGCGCGAGCTGCGCCTCGGGCGCCAGTGCCGGGTGGCAGCAGCCGAACAGGAGCGGCAGCCGCTCGTCGGTCTCCGTCGGGGTCGGCGGGACCGCCGTCTCGGCCAGGTGCTCCAGCTTGGCGCGGTAGGTCCTGTCGCGACGCAGGCGGTCCAGGGCGTTGTGGCGCGCCGCCTGCAGCAGCCAGCCCCCCGGCCGCGGCGGCACCCCGCGCCGTCGCCAGTCCGCCAGCGCCTCCTCGATCGCCTCGGCCGTCGCCTCCTCCGCGACGTCCAGGCTGCCCGTCGTCGCCGTCAGGATCCCGACGATGCGCGCCGCCTCTTCCCGCACCAGGCGTGCGAGCTCGCGGTCGGATGCCGCGGCGCGGGCGGCCGGACCCGGCGCCGCGGCATCCTCGCGGGTCACTGCTCGAACTGGCTGTAGTCGGTCACCATCGGCCGGATCTCGACCGACGTGCCGGGCATCTCGAGCATCGGCCAGCTCTGGGCCAGCGCGATCGCCGCGTCGATGTCGGGGACGTCGATGATGCTGAACCCGCCGATGACCTCCTTGGCCTCGGAGAACGGGCCGTCCACGACGACTCCTCCGCCGCGGACGGTCGTCGCGGTGTCGGCGGGCTGGAGCTCGGCCCCGCCGTCGGCGATCGCGTCGTCGTGCTGCTGGAACCATTCGTATACGCGGGCGTACAGCGCCGCACCCTGCTGGGCCGACAGCTGCGCATCCGCTTCCGGGGTGGAAGTGAACATGATGACGTACTTCACGGTGGTGTCCTTTCGTCCATGGGAACCGTGTCATCCCCACAGCGAACGGGCAAGGCTGATTTCGACAGCCGCCGCCGAACCCGTCAGCCGAAGAGCTGCACCGGGTTGACGATGTCGGCCAGGATCAGGACGCCTCCCATGACGATGAGCGCCACGACGACGACGAAGGTGACCGGCACCAGCTTGGTCGCGTCGACCGGCGCCGGCGGCGGACGGCGGAACAGCTTCGCCCAGCCGCGCTTGAGCCCGTCCCAGAGGGCGACCACGACGTGCCCGCCGTCCAGCGGCAGGAGCGGGATCAGGTTGAAGACGAACAGCGCGATGTTCAGCCCGGCCAGCAGCTCCAGGATCGCGGCCGCGCGGTTGAGGATCGGCGCATCGACGGCGGCCACTTCGCCCGCGAGGCGTCCGGCCCCCACTACCGAGAGCGGGCCGTTGGGGTCGCGCTCGGCTCCGGTGAACATGTCGACCGCGGTCTGGTACACCTTCGCCGGCAGCTGCCAGATGATGCCCGCGATCTGGCCCGTCCGCTCGAAGGCGGTCTGCGCGCCCTCCCAGATCGGCTGGGGCACGTAGGCGACGGTGGCGGTCATCCCCACGAATCCGACCTCGGCGGTGACGACCTGCCCGTCGGCGCCCATCACCTCGCGCTCGGCGAGCATCGGGGTGACCTGGAGGGTCACCTGCTCGCCGTCGCGGTCGACGACGACCGGGATGCGCTCGTCGGGAGCGGCCTGGATGATGGTCGAGGCCTCTTCGAAAGTCGACACCGGCGTGCCGTCGACCGACACGAGCACGTCGCCCGGACGGATGCCGGCGGCGGCCGCCGGAGACGCGGGATCGCCCTCGGCGCACTCGGTCTGGGTCGACCCCGCCGGAAGGACGCACTCGTTGACCGACGCGACGGTGGTCGTGGCCGTCTGCAGGCCGATCCCCGACAGGACGATCGTGAGCAGGACGATCGCCAGCAGGAGGTTCATGATCGGGCCGCCGAGCATCACGACGACGCGGCGCCAGACCGGGAGCTCGTAGAACGCCCGGCGGCGACCGTCCCCGGTGCCTTCGAGGGTCTCGTCGTTGGCGGCGCGGGCGTCCTGCACCATCGTGGCGAAGAAGCCGCCGCCGAGCCGTCCCTCCCGGCGCGAGGGCGGGTACATCCCGGCCATCGAGATGTAGCCGCCGAGGGGCAGGGCCTTCAGGCCGTACTCCGTCTCGCCGATGCGACGCGACCAGAGCGTCGGGCCGAAGCCGATCATGTACTGGCCGACCCGGACCCCGAACGCCTTGGCGGGAGCCAGATGGCCGATCTCGTGGAGGGCGATCGAGACCGCGAGTCCCACCACGAGCAGGACGACGCCGATGAGGAAAGCGAGGACGGTCACGAGCGCCCACAGTACCCGCGTCAGCTAGGAATTGGCCGCACGGACAACCCGGTCGCGATGACCGCCGCCGTCATGTCGCCCCGTCAGGTCCACGTGTGGTGCACGTGCCACCCGGCAGCCGACGGATACACGTCGAACACCACGCTGACGCCGTCGTCGTCGGTGCCCTGGAAGCGCCAGCCGTAGAACCCGCGCCCGCCCTCGGTGGCTCCCCACACCGAGTCCCGCAACCGGGTCGGCGCGTCGGTGACGCGCCAGCGGCGGCCGGCGTAGAACATCCGCGACGGGATGTCGTCCACCATCCATATCGTCAGATCGTGCTCGTCGGTGGCGTGGGTCATGAGCCCGACAGTATCGAACATATCTTCGATACTCAAGGGCTCGGGTAGGCTCTCCCCGTGGATCGGGATCGACGCGGCGACGGGCACGCGGACCGGACGGCATCGCGCCGCCGCCGTGCGCTGCGCGGTGCGGCCGCCGCCGCCGTCGCGACGATCGTCGCCGGCACCGCCCACACCCTCGCCGGGGGAGGTGCGCCGCCGTGGTGGCTGCTCCTGTCCCTGGCACTGCTGACGAGCCCCGCCGCGGTGTGGCTGGTCGGGCGCCGACCGTCCGTCGCGGGCACCGCTGCGGCCGTCGTCGCCGCGCAGCTCGCCCTGCACGTCGCCTTCGCCGCGGTGGGCACGGGAGACCCGGCGAGCGTTCCGGGCGCCGGTCACTCCGCCGGCCACGCGGTCTCCCCCGCCGTCATGGGCGAACTCGGCCGCTCCCTCGCCTCGGGAAGCCACCTCCACCTCGACGCCGGCATGATCGCCGCCCACCTCATCGCCGCCGTGGCCACGGTGCTGCTGCTCGCCCACGGCGAGCGCGTCGTGCGCGCGATCGCCCGCGGCATCCGCCGTGTGCTCAGCCGCGCGCTGCCCGTGGTCCCGCCACCGGTGATGCCCGCGTCCCGCCAGGGCGCTCCGCTCGCCCCGGCCGCGGCGGTCTTCCTGTCCGTGCTGTCCCGACGGGGCCCGCCCGCGCTCGCGCGCTGACCCCTCCGCGGCCCACGCCGCACCACCGCCGACCGTCCCGCTTCGGGCCCGCGGCGCCCCGTCGATCGACCACAGAAAGCACACCATGACCGTCATCACCCCTGCACGCCGCCGCGCCCGCCTCGCCGGCGGTCTCGCCCTCGCCGCCGCCCTCGTCGTGGCCGCACCCCTCGCCGCGTCCGCGCATGTCCACGTGACCCCCGAGGCGGCGAGCGCCTCGGCGTCGACCCGCCTGTCGTTCGGCTTCAGCCACGGCTGCGACGGCTCGCCCACGACGGCCCTCGTCGTCAACATCCCCGACGGCGTCGACGGCGCCACGCCGGTCGTCGACGGCGCGTGGACCATCTCGCGCGAGATCGGCGACGACGGCGTCGCGACCCAGGTCACGTACACCGCGGTCACCCCGGTGGAGGACGGCCTCAGCGCGGCCGTCGCCCTCGATGTCATCTTCGCGACGTCGGCGGCCAACACCTACGTCGCCTTCCCGGTCGTGCAGCAGTGCGAGACGGGTCAGACCGACTGGATCGAGGTCGCCGAAGACGGCCAGAGCACCGACGACCTCGAGGCGCCCGCGCCCGTCGTCGCCGTCGGCTCCGTCGCCGAGGACGACGGTCACGGGCACGGCGGCGACACGGCCGGCGACGACCACAGCGACGCCGACCACGCCGAGGACGACGCCGACACCGCTGCGCAGACCGGCGCCCAGGCAGACCCGGTCGCGCGCTGGCTCTCCGCCGGCGCCCTCGTGGCCGCCCTCGCCGCGCTGGGTGTGACCCTGCTGCGTCGCCGCCGCTCCTGACCGAGAGGGACGACGGCGGGGTCGGGTGAGAGGATGGAGGCGCTATGGCCGACATCGCCCCGACCCCGCCCGTCCTGCGTCCCGAGCACCCGCCGCGTCGCCGGCTGACGGAGCTCGCCGAGCGGTTCGCCGCCCGCACGATCGGCGACCTCGCCGAGGTGGAGGCGACCGGCATCACCCTCGCCACCGCTGATCTGCGCCCCGGCGAGGTCTTCGTCGCGGTGCCGGGCGCACGCCGCCACGGTGCGGAGTTCGCCGCCGACGCGGTCTCCCGCGGTGCGGTCGCCGTCGTGACCGACGAGGCGGGCGCGCAGCCGGCGGCCGCCGCCGGGGTCCCGGTGCTCGTGGTGGACGACCCGCGCGCCCGCCTCGGCGCGATCTCGGCGTGGATGTACGGGACGGACGCCGACATGCCGCTGCTGCTGGCCATCACCGGCACCAACGGCAAGACGAGCGTCTCGCACCTGGTCGAAGGCATCCTGCGCGGTCTCGGAAAGGTGACCGGGCTGTCCTCCACCGCCGAGCGCCACATCGCCGACCAGGTCATCCCCTCGCGGCTCACGACCCCGGAGGCCTCCGAGATGCACGCACTCCTCGCCCTCATGCGGGAGCGCGGCGTCGAGGCGGCGATGGTGGAGGTGAGCGCGCAGGCACTGTCCCGTCATCGCGTGGACGGTCTCGTCTTCGACGTCGCCGGCTTCACCAACCTCACTCACGATCACCTCGACGACTACGGCGACATGGCGACCTACCTCGAGGCCAAGCTCGCGCTGTTCCGGCCCGACCGCTCGCGCCGTGGGGCCGTGTGCGTCGACGCGCCCGAGGGACGCGAGGTCGCCCGCCGCAGCGAGGTGCCCGTGACCACGGTGCTGACGCCGGCGCTGGCCGACGGGCCGGTCGACGCGGACTGGGTCGTCGACATCCTCGACGAGCGCCCGGACGGCACGACGTTCCGGCTCTCCCATCGCGACGGGCGGTCGCTCGTGACCACTGTGCCCGTCATCGGCAGCCACATGGCCTCCAACGCGGGGCTCGCGGTGGTGCTGCTCGTCGAGGCCGGCATCGACTGGGGCGAGCTCATCGCGCTGCTGGACGGCGCGCGCATCCCCGCCGAGCTGCCCGGACGGATCCAGCGCGTCTCCGGCGCACGCGGGCCCGCCGTCTACATCGACTTCGCGCACTCGCCCGACGCGTTCGTGAAGACGCTGGAGGCGGTGCGCCGGGTGACGCCGGGCCGCGTGGTCATGCTCACTGCGGCCAACGGCGACCGCGACGTCACCAAGCGCGAGGACATGGGGCGCACGGCCGTGCTCGGAAGCGACATGCTCGTCGTCACCGATCAGCATCCGCGCTCCGAGGACCCCGCCCTCATCCGCGCCGCCCTCGTGGCCGGTGCGCGCCGGGCGCGACCCGAGGCGGACATCCACGAGGTGACGCCTCCCGAGCAGGCCGTCGCCTTCGCGGTCTCGCAGGTCGCCGAGGGCGATGCGGTGCTGTGGGCCGGACCGGGTCATCAGCACTATCGCGAGATCGCCGGCGTGCGGGTGCCCTTCGACGCGGCCGAGGCTGCGCGGGCGGCGCTCCGGGCCGCGGGCTGGCCGCCCGACGTCGCCTGAGGCCGCCTGACGTCGCCGGACGCTCGGAAGCCGCCGGACGCCGTCGCGGCGTTGTGGGCGGACCACAAGCGATCTTTTTTCCCGGCCCCTCCGTCGACAGAGTTCCACAGCGTCCTGTTGTGGTCTGACCACACGCGCTATCCTGAGGACATCCGGCACGCCGGGCGGGCTCCTCCCCTCGTCGTGACCGATCCCACGAGGAAGCAAGGAAGCGAAATGACCATCGTCACCCCCGCCGCGCAGGACGCTCAGCCCGCCGCCTGGAACGGATTCACGTCCGGACCGTGGCAGGACGCCATCGACGTGCGCGACTTCATCCAGCGCAACTACACCCCCTACGAGGGCGACAGCACGTTCCTCGCCGGTCCCACCGAGCGCACGACGCGCATCTGGGCCACTCTGGCCGCGATGTTCCCGGAGGAGCGCGCGAAGGGCATCTACGACGTCGACGCCCACACGCCCGCCGGCATCACCGCCCACGCCCCGGGCTACATCTCCCGCGAGGACGAGATCATCGTGGGTCTCCAGACCGACGCCCCGCTGCGCCGCGCCATCATGCCCAACGGCGGATGGCGGATGGTCGAGGGCGCTCTCGACACCTACGGGTACGAGGTCGATCAGACCCTCAAGACCGTGTACACGGAGTACCGCAAGACCCACAACCAGGGCGTGTTCGACGCCTACTCCCCCAACGTGCGCGCCGCACGCAGCAGCCACATCATCACGGGACTCCCCGACGCCTACGGCCGCGGCCGCATCATCGGCGACTACCGCCGCGTGGCCCTCTACGGCGTCGACGCCCTCATCGCCGCGAAGAAGGTCGACAAGCTGGGCCTGGACACCACCCCGTTCACCGAGGAGGTCGTGCGCCAGCGCGAGGAGCACGCCGAGCAGATCCGCGCCCTCGGCGAGCTGAAGACGATGGCAGCCTCCTACGGCTTCGACATCTCGGGCCCCGCCACCAACGCCCGCGAGGCCGTCCAGTGGCTCTACTTCGCCTACCTCGGCGCGGTCAAGGAGCAGAACGGCGCCGCGATGTCGCTCGGACGCACCTCCACCTTCCTCGACGTGTACATCGAGCGCGACCTCGCCGAGGGCGTGCTCACCGAGGAGCAGGCGCAGGAGATCATCGACGACTTCGTGATCAAGCTGCGGATCGTCCGGTTCCTGCGCACGCCCGAGTACGACGCGCTGTTCTCCGGCGACCCGACCTGGGTGACCGAGACCATCGGCGGCATGGGCGAGGACGGACGGCCGCTGGTCACCAAGAACTCGTTCCGCTACCTGCAGACGCTCTACAACCTCGGCCCCGCTCCCGAGCCGAACATGACGGTCTTCTGGAGCCCCGAGCTCCCGCAGGGGTTCAAGGACTACTGCGCGCAGGTGTCGATCGACACGTCGGCCGTGCAGTACGAGTCCGACGAGATCATCCGTCCCGCCTGGGGCGACGACGCGGCGATCGCGTGCTGCGTGAGCCCCATGCGCGTGGGCAAGCAGATGCAGTTCTTCGGCGCCCGCGTCAACCTCGCCAAGACCCTCCTCTACGCCATCAACGGCGGACGCGACGAGGTGTCGGGGCAGCAGGTGTCGCCGGTGGCGGCCCCGGTCGGCGACGGCCCGCTCGACTTCGACGACGTCATGGCGAAGTTCGACCTCACGATGGACTGGCTCGCCGAGACCTACGTCGAGGCCCTCAACTGCATCCACTGGTCGCACGACAAGTACGCGTACGAGCGCCTGGAGATGGCCCTGCACGACAAGGACGTGCTGCGCACCATGGCCTGCGGCATCGCCGGCCTGTCGGTGGCGACCGACTCGCTGACCGCGATCAAGTACGCCACGGTCACCCCGGTGCGCGACGAGCGCGGCATCGTCGTGGACTACGTCACGGAGGGCGAGTTCCCCACGTACGGCAACGACGACGACCGCGCCGACGACATCGCCGTCGACCTGGTGGAGCGCTTCATGGCGAAGATCCGTCGTCACCCGATGTACCGCAACGCCCTGCCGACCCAGTCGGTGCTGACGATCACGTCGAACGTCGTCTACGGCAAGGCGACGGGCAACACCCCCGACGGACGTCGTGCCGGCGAGCCGTTCGCCCCGGGAGCCAACCCGATGAACGGACGCGACACCCACGGCATGCTGGCCTCGGCGCTGTCGGTCGCCAAGCTCCCCTACGACCAGTCGCAGGACGGGATCTCGCTCACGAACACCGTCGTGCCGGCCGGCCTCGGTCGCACCAAGGAGGAGCAGATCCACAATCTGGCGGGCCTGCTCGACGCCTACGTCGGCTCCGAGGGGTACCACATGAACGTCAACGTGCTGAACCGCGAGACGCTCGAGGACGCCATGGAGCACCCCGAGGACTACCCGCAGCTGACCATCCGCGTCTCGGGCTACGCCGTCAACTTCGTGCGGCTCACCCGCGAGCAGCAGCTGGACGTGCTGTCGCGGACGTTCCACGGGTCCCTGTGACCCCGGACGCCTCGAGCGCAGAGAAGAGCTGACATCATGGCCGCGACGATGCTCCGTCGCCCCGCGTGCGGCAGCCCTGACCGATCCACCGGACCGGAGGACCTTGCCCTCCCCGACGACGCGGTGCGCCTGGAGCCCCCCCTCCAGGCGCCCGCGCCCGCCGGCCGCCGCGCCGGTGCAGGGCTCGACGGCCTGCACGTGGAGCCGGTCGACCACCACGACCGCCTCGCGGCGATGCGGGAGGGGCGACTGGGGTCCGTCCACTCCTGGGAGCTCGTGACGGCGGTCGACGGCCCGGGCACGCGCCTGACGACGTTCCTCAGCGGCTGCCCGCTGCGCTGCCTGTACTGCCACAACCCCGACACTCTGGCGATGAAGGACGGCACCCCGGTCACCAGCGACGAGCTGCTGTCCCGGATCGCCCGCTACCGCGCGGTCTTCCGCGCCACCGGCGGCGGGGTCACCCTGTCGGGCGGCGAGGTGCTCATGCAGCCGGCGTTCGCCGCGCGGATCCTGCGGGGCGCGAAGGAACTCGGCATCCACACCGCCCTGGACACGTCGGGCTACCTGGGCCGCAACGCCACCGACGAGATGCTCGCCGACACCGATCTGGTGCTCCTGGACGTCAAGAGCGGCGATCCGGACACCTACCGGCGGGTCACCGGCCGCGAGCTGGAGCCCACCCTCCGGTTCGGGCGACGCCTGGCCGAGATGGCCGGCGGCCCCGAGATCTGGATCCGCTACGTGCTCGTGCCGGACCTCACCGATGACCCGGCCGGGATAGATCGCGTCGCGCAGTACGCGGCATCGCTCAACGACATCCGACCGGGAGCGGTCTCCCGCGTCGAAGTGCTCCCGTTCCATCAGATGGGCCGCGACAAGTGGGACGCCCTCGGCCGCACCTACGAACTCGGTGACACCCCGGCCCCGTCCGCGGAGCTCGTGGACCGCGTGCGCGCGCAATTCCGCGCACACGGCCTGACCACCTACTGACGTCCGTCAGTCGGGTCGCCGGTGCCCTCTCGCGCCGGCTGGACCGCTCGACCCGCCCCTTCCGCTTCCAGGGGCGGGACGAGCGGCATGCACGCGTGTGCCCGATCAGCGCGCAGCGATGAGCCGGTCGGCCTCCGCCCGTGCCCACCGCTCCGTCTCGACGAGGCTCTCGCGCGTCAGGGCCGCGGGCGCTTCGTGCAGGTCGACCACCCGGGCGACGACGTCGAGGATGCCGAGGTAGTCCAGTGCGCCGTCGTGGAAGGCGTCGACCGCCTGCTCGTTCGCGGCGTTGAACACCGCCGGGTAGGTCCCGCCCGCGCGCCCGACGCGCTTGGCGAGGGAGACCGCAGGGAACGCGTCGTCGTCGAGAGGCTCGAACGTCCACGACGTCGCCCGCGTCCAGTCCAGCGGCGCGCCCACCCCGGCGACGCGGTGCGGCCAGTCGAGTCCCAGCGAGATCGGGAGCCGCATGTCGGGCGGGGAGGCCTGCGCGATCGTGGAGCCGTCGTCGAACTCGACCATCGAGTGGACGATCGACTGGGGATGCACGACCACATCGATGTCGTCGTACGGCACCCCGAACAGCAGATGCGCCTCGATGATCTCGAGCCCCTTGTTCACGAGCGTCGAGGAGTTCGTGGTCACGACCCGTCCCATGTCCCAGGTCGGGTGGGCGAGCGCCTCGGCGGGCGTGACGCCGGCCAGCTGCTCCCGGGAGCGACCGCGGAAGGGGCCGCCGGAGGCCGTCAGCACGAGTCGCCGCACCTCCGCCGGCGTGCCCGAGCGCAGCGCCTGGGCGATCGCCGAGTGCTCGGAGTCGACGGGCACGATCTGGCCGGGTGCGGCGAGCGCGGTGACGAGGTCGCCGCCGACGATCAGTGACTCCTTGTTGGCGAGGGCGAGGGTGCGGCCGCCTTCGAGGGCGGCCAGGGTCGGGCCGAGCCCGACCGATCCCGTGATGCCGTTGAGCACGACATCGGCCTCGACGTCGCGGACCAGCTGCTCGGCCTCGTCCGCGCCGAGCGCCGTGTCGGCGACGTCGAACTCGGCCGCCTGCGCGGCCATCCCGGCGCGATCGCTGCCCGCGGCGAGACCGACGACCTCGAAGCGGTCGCGGCGCGAGCGGATCACATCGAGGGCCTGGGTTCCGATCGAACCGGTGGAACCCAGGATCACGACGCGACGCATAGCGTCAGCCTAGAGGCCTTCGCCTGTCGGGGGCGCCTCGCGCTCCGCGCTCACTCCGTCTCGACGTGCTGGGCGCCCAGGATGTCGACGACGAACGCGAGGGTCTCGCCCTTCAGGTCGCTCTCGTTGATCTCGCCCTCGCCGTAGCCCTCGGCCGGGGGGATGACGACGAGCACCTGCGAGCCGACCGGGAAGCCGACGAGCGCCTTCTGGAACCCCTCGACGAAGCCCGTGGTCTGCGCGGCGTAGGGCGCCTTGCCGTTCCAGGTCTCGTCGAAGACCTCGCCGTTCGACCAGCGCACGCCCGAGTACTGGATGAGCACGTAGTCGCCGTCCTGGACGGTGTAGCCGTCGCCCTCCTTGAGGGTGGCGACCTCCGTCTCGGTGGGCGGGTCGGCGTCCGGGATCTCGATCGTGGGCGCGCCGTCGTCGGCCAGCGTGACGACCGGCAGGCCCGGGGCCGGGTCCTGCGGCTCGCCCCACGCGGCCGTGGGGACGACCGACAGCAGGTCGACCACGTACACCTCGGAAGCGATGGCCTCGCTGGTCTCGGTGGCCGGGGTGGCCGGGAAGGTCGCCACGACGCGGCTGCCCGGGGCGTTGCAGCCCAGGATCTGACCGAGCGGGCTGTCCGACGAGATCTGCGACGGCAGGAGCTCACCGGGCTCGTAGCCGAGGGTCACCAGCTCCTCGCCCTCGTCCGCGCCGTACGCGGTCAGCGCGTACTGGACGTAGTCGCCGGCCTGCGTCGGCTCGCCGTCGCCCTCCTGCAGGACGGTGGCCTGGAGCTCGTCGACCTGGAGCGGCGCATCGAAGCTGATGGTGGGCGCCGAGCCCACCTCTCCCTCGACCGACACCGACTCCGACGCCGCGCCCGAGGGGGCGATCGCGTCGCACAGGTCGACGGCGGCCGTCGCCGTGCCGGTGGGGGTCGGCGACGCCGTCGTGCCGCCCAGGCCGGAGCACCCGGCCAGCAGAACGGCCGACGCGGCGGCGATGGACACGGTGACGAACGGGCGCAGACGCACGGAAAGACCTCACGATGGCAGGAAGGGGACCCGACCATCCTGTCGCACTTTCTTCTGTCCCGGCTGTGAGAGCTGCCATGCCGGGGCCGGCATGGAATCGGGAGTACCCTCGACTGGTGACAGATGAGCAGAAGCCTGAGGCCGAGGCAGCTCCCCCCGAGAGCGAGGACGTCTCGGGCGTCGGCTTCACCTACTTCGTCGGACGCTGGATCGTCGCCCCGCTCGCGCGCATGGTCTATCGGCCGCGCATCGAGGGTGTGAGGAACGTTCCCCGCAAGGGCCCGATCATCCTCGCCAGCAATCACCTGTCGTTCATCGACTCGTTCGTCATCCCGATGTTCGCGCCGCGGCCGGTCTACTTCCTCGCCAAGTCCTCCTACTTCGACGGCAAGGGGCTCAAGGGCTGGTTCAGCCGTCAGTTCTTCACGGCGATCGGTGCGACCCCGGTGCAGCGCGGCGCCGGCCAGGCGGCGCTGGACGCCCTCGACCAGCAGCGGCGCATCCTCCAGTCCGGGCGTGCGATCGCGCTGTATCCCGAGGGAACCCGTTCGCTCGACGGCCGCCTCTACAAGGGACGCACGGGGGTGGCCTTCCTGGCGCTCGAGACCGGCGCGCAGGTCGTCCCCGTCGGTTTGATCGGCACCAACGAGGCCATGCCGGTCGGCGCCAAATGGCCCAAGTTCTCACCGCGGATGGTCATCCGCTACGGCGAGCCGCTGGATCTCGCCCACCTCGGACCCGCCTCGTCGGGGCGGGCGCGACGGCAGGCCACCGACGAGATCATGGCCGCGATCCACGCGCTGTCGGGTCAGGAGCTCGCCGGCGCCTACAACGAGGCTCCCGCACAGAACCCCGTGGAGCGGCTGCGGCAGGTGCTCCCGCACGAGCGGCGCTGACGCGCTCAGCCGGCGACGAGGATCGTCGGCTCGTGCCGCACCGGGAAGTTGACGCTGTTGGCGATGAAGCACCAGTCTCGCGCCTGCGCGTGCGCGGCCGTCGCCGCGTCGCGCATCGACTCGTCCGCGATCGTCACCGTCGGGCGGAGCACCACTTCGGTGAACGCGCCCCCGCCCCGGCCGTCCTCGGTCATCGTGCCGGAGGCGTCGTCGGTGTAGGCGACCACGACGACGCCGGCCCCGACGCACGCGTGCAGGTAGGACAGCAGGTGACATTCCGACAGCGCGCCGAGGAGCAGGTCCTCCGGGTTCCACTTGGACGGGTCGCCCCGGAACGGCTTGTCGCTGGACGCCGCCACATCGGGCTTGCCGTCGACGGAGAGGGTCACCGAGCGGTCGTAGTCGCGGTAGCCGCTCGTGCCGGTGCCGCGGTCCCCCGTCCAGGTGGCCCGCAGCGCATAGCGATGTTCTCCGATCACCCCGCAAGTCTGCCATCCCGCGCAGGCCACGGGCCCGTCGGCTCCACGGCGTCGGCCGCCTCCGACGATAGGCTGGCCGCGTGACGCAGACCTTCACCGTGTCCTCCGCCGTCGAGCTGGCGGTCGTCGAGCGCAGCGGCTTCGTCGAGTCCCGCCACAGCGGATCGGCGATCGTCCTCGATCCCGAGGGGGTCGTCCTCGAGAGCCTCGGCGACGTCGACAGCCCGATCCTCCCCCGCTCGAGCCTCAAGCCGCTGCAGGCACTGGGCTGCGTGACGGCGGGCGCCGCGCTCGACGGCGAGCGCCTGGCACTGGCCACGGCGAGCCACTCCGGCACCGACCGGCACGTGGCCGTGGTCCGCGACATCCTCGACGCCGCGGGGCTCGACGAGTCCGCGCTGCAGTGCCCGCCGGCCTGGCCCGGCGACGCTCCGACCCGCGACGACCTCGTGCGCCGGGGCGAGGGCCCCTCGCGCGTGCGGATGAACTGCTCGGGCAAGCACGCCGCGATGCTGCTCGCCTGCACGTCGGCCGGCTGGGATCCGGCGAGCTACCTCGATCCGGCGCACCCGCTCCAGGCGCACATCCGCGAGGTCGTCGAGCGTCTGACGGGTGCCCGCGTCAGCGCCACCGCCGTCGACGGCTGCGGCGCCCCGGTGTACGGGATGAGCCTCACCGCGCTCGTGCGCGCCCTGCACCGGATCGGCACCGCCTCGGAGCGGTCGCCGTTCGCGCTGCACCGCTCCGCGGGCACGCTCGTGCGCGCCGTGCGGGAGAACCCCTGGACGATCGACGGCCCGGGACGGCCCGACACCATCGCGATCGAGCGCCTGGGCGTGTTCGCGAAGGGCGGCGCCGAGGGCGTGATGGTCATGGTGGCCCCCGACGGCACCACGACCGCGTTGAAGGTGCTCGACGGGAGCGGCCGCGCCGCGACCGCGATCGCACTCGCCCTGCTGGAGAAGCACGGCGCCCTCGCCGCCGCGGATGTCGCCGCGACGATGGCACAGCTTCCGCTGCCGGTCCTCGGCGGCGGACGGGAAGTCGGCGCGATCCGCCCGACGGTCTAGGAGCCCCACCCGGGCGCGGAGAGGAAACCCCATGAGGATCAGCGTTCCCACCGAGATCAAGAACAACGAGTATCGCGTCGCCCTCACCCCCGCGGGGGTGCACGATCTCGCCGCCGCCGGGCACGAGGTGTTCGTGCAGCGCGGCGCCGGTCTCGGGTCGTCGATGTCCGATGCGGAGTACACCGACGCCGGCGCGACCCTGCTCGACGATGCCGCGGAGGTGTGGGCGCGGGCGGAGCTCCTGCTGAAGGTCAAGGAGCCGATCGCCGCCGAGTACGGATACTTCCGCGACGACCTGGTGCTGTTCACCTACCTGCACCTCGCCGCCGATCGACCGCTGACCGAGCGCCTGGTGTCCGACCGGGTCACCGCCATCGCCTACGAGACCGTCCAGCAGGTCGGCGGCGGTCTCCCCCTGCTCGCGCCGATGAGCGAGGTGGCGGGGAGGCTCGCGCCGACGGTGGGCGCGGCCACGCTGATGCGCTCGGCCGGAGGCCTCGGTCTGCTGATGTCCGGCGTTCCGGGCACGCGTCCGGCCACCGTCACCGTCATCGGAGGCGGTGTCGCGGGGGCGAACGCAGCCGTGATCGCAGCGGGGCTCGGCGCAGACGTCACGATCTTCGACACGAACATCCAGCGGCTCCGCTTCCTCGACGACCACTTCCAGGGCCGCGTCAAGACGGCATCGTCGAATCCGCTCGACCTCGACCGCGCGGTGGTGAACAGTGACCTCGTCATCGGGTCGGTGCTGATCCCGGGGGCGAAAGCGCCCAAGCTGGTGACCAACGACATGGTCAGCCGGATGCGGCCGGGATCGGTGCTGGTGGACATCGCCGTCGACCAGGGCGGCTGCTTCGAGGACACGCGGCCGACCACCCACGCCGACCCCACCTTCGAGGTGCACGGGAGCGTCTTCTACTGCGTCGCGAACATGCCGGGCGCCGTACCGAACACGTCGACGTCTGCGCTCACCAACGCGACCCTGCCCTACGTCCGGCGTATCGCCTCGCTCGGCTGGGAGCGCGCGCTCGCGGCCGATCCCGCACTGGCGGCGGGCCTGAACACGACCGGTGGCGCGGTCGTGAACGCCGGCGTGGCCGAAGCGCACGCGATGGCGTCGACGCCGCTCGCCGACGTGCTGGTCGCCTGAGCCCGTCACGACGGCAGCAGGATGCGCGCGACCGCGCCGTCGCCCGCCCGCAGCCAGGCGCGGCCCGCCTGCGGCAGCGCGAACGGGGGCACCTCCGGTGAGCCGGTGATCGCCCGGTACTCCGCGGCGCACGCCGCATCGATCACCAGGTGCCCTTCCGCGCGGGCGCGCGCGAGCAGACGCCACTGACCGAGCCAGGCTTCCGGCGTCCCCCAGAGCACACGGCCCGGGGCGGGCACCGCCGACGGGTCGTCCACGGTCACCACCTCGCGCCCCTCCGCCGCCCAGCTCTCGATCGTCGACCGGGTCCGCGCGCCGGCGGGGGCGACGAGGGCGACCGGCAGGCGCGAGGGGCGCCATGGGCGCTGCGCAGCGGTGGCCTCCGCGGCGGCACCCTCGCCGTCCGGCTCGGTCCACAGCCCCTGGACGAGGATGCCGTCGCACCTCCCCCGTCCGGGCGGGAGCCGCGCGGGGTCGCCGGGCGCACCTCCCGCGGCGAGGTGGTCGCTTCGCGAGGCATGCGACAGGAGCAGTCGCCGCGGGATCGCCTCCACGATCCGCGCGACGGCGCCGCCCGGACGCTGCGCCGAGACCACCACCTGCACCCCGCGTCCACGGGCCTCGCGTGCGAGCCGTTCGATCCGCTCCCTGACGACGGCTCCGTGGTCGGGACCGAGGCGGGCCAGCAGCAGATCCAGGTCGTCGGCGACGACCAGGGCGCCGCGGGCCACACCCTCCGCGGCCTCGGTCGCATCCCATCCGCGCTCGGGATCGGCGGGGATCGTGAGGACGGCGCCCGCCTGTCGCGCGAGGGCGCGCAGCGCGCTCGTGCGGCCGCTGCCAGAGGCACCCAGCACCACCAGCCCGGGTTCGTCCGCGGGCAGCGCGAGCGGGCGCTGCCGCTGGTGCTCGGGCTCGTCGGTGACGCCGAGGATCAGCTCGCCCGGTCGGCGCTCCACCTCGCGGAGGCCAATGACGGCCGGCAGCGGCTCCAGCCACGGCCTGCGCGCGGGCGGATGCGAGATCGTCTCGAGTCCCTCGATGTCCGCCGGAGCGCATCGGGAGACCCGCAGCGCTCGGGCAGCGGCGTCGACCGGCCTCCGGACGAGGCAGACCCCGCGGTCCTCGACCCGCCCCGACAGCGCGGCGGCCTCGTCGGTGCCGATCACCGCCCGCGAGTCGGAGGCGTCGGTGACGCGCAGCGCCAGCCGCAGCGGGGCGTTAGCCAGCACCGCCTCGCGGAACGCCCCCGCCGCGCGCTGCGAGGCCAGGACGAGGTGGACGCCGAGCGCGCGTCCTCGCGCCGCGATGTCGCCGAAGAGCTCGTGGAGCGCCGGGTGCGAGGCGACGAGGGCCGCATACTCGTCGACCACGACGATCAGGCGCGACAGCGTGCCGCCGGCCTCCTCGACGTCGCGGACCGCGGCCGCGGCGAGCACGCGCTCACGGTGACGCAGCTCGGCGCGCAGGCTCTCGATCGCCCGGACGGCAGCGGTCTCGTCGAGATCGGTCAGCACGCCGGTGACGTGCGGCAGCCGCGCGAGCGGGTCGAAGGCGCGCCCGCCCTTGAAGTCCACGAGCAGGAAGGAGACCTGCTGCGGCGTGTGCACCGCCGCCAGGGCGACCACCCAGGAGATCAGCAGCTCGCTCTTGCCGGACCCCGTCACGCCGATGACGACCGCATGCGGCCCGTCGGCGATCAGGTCGATGACGACGGGCTCGCCCGCGCGCGTGCCCACCACCGCCGGAAGGCCGCCCGGCCGTGGTCGCGGCGCCGCGACGAGCAGCTGCGCGAGCGGCGGTGCGGGCTGGTCGGCGGCGCCGCGCAGCGCGCGAGCGCGATCTGCCAGGATCGCCGCCAGCTCCCGCGCCCGATCGCGCGAGACCGGCTCGATCTCCACCTCGCGGCTGACGTCACCGTGATCGACGCGGGCGCGCGCGGGCCCCACGAGCGACAGCACGACGCCGCAGCGCGGTGGCGGCGGGTCCCCCTCGGCGACGACGGCGATCACGACGCCGTCATCGCGCTCGCTCCGTTCGCCGGGCTCCGACAGGCGCAGGAGGCGCCTTCCGGTGCTGCGGCGGTGCGGCAGCACCGCGGCCCAGCCGTCGTCCGCGGTGATCACGCGCAGCTCTCCCGGAGGAAGGTTCAGACACGCCTGCAGGAGGAGGCCGCGCGCGACCGCCCGGGCGAACACGGGCGGCCCGACCACCGCCACCCCCTCATCCAGCGGCACGGTGACGGGAGCGCGTGCGAGGACGCGCGCCGCTGCGCGCAGCAACCTCACGGCGTCACCGTCGTCGCCGCCCTCGACCCGCACCGCGCTCGTCGCCTCACCGCGGCCGACGACGAGGCTCCGGACGCGCTCGGGCACCGGCCTCCAGATCTCCTCGGGCCGCGCCGCGTGCGCCGCGACATCGGGATGTCGCACCCACAGCGCCGCCCGCTCGCGGTCGTGCCGGGCCGCCACCTCCGCGCGGATCGCCGCGAGTCTCCGCGCGTGCGCCGCCCGCTCCCGCCGCGCGGCACGCCGGGATCCGCGACGGCCGTCGAGCAGCCCCGCGAGCGCCAGCACCGGCCCGAGCAGCGCGAACCACAGCATGGCCGTCGACCCCGTCACCGCCCACAGCAGCCCGGCGCCCAGCACGGGTGCGAGCGACGACAGCAGGGGAAAGCCGGGACGCACCGGCTCAGCGGGCGCGGAGGGGAGCCGAAGGGGTTCGTCGGGTGCGGTGGTCACCGCCCCAGTCGAGCGGAGATCACCGCTGCGCGGACGCTTCCGGTGCCGTCCGGTGGAGAGGAGCGCTCAGTCCTCGAGCGGGGAGGAGCCGGTGCGCGACACGTTCAGCACGATGATCGTGATGTTGTCGCGACCGCCGTTCTCCAGAGCGGCCTCCAGCATCGCGTCGACGGCCTCGGTGGGGTCGTCGTGCTGCAGGAGGAAGTGCAGGATGCCGTAGTCGGTCAGCTCCTTGGTGAGCCCGTCACTGCAGACGACGAACCGGTCGCCGTCGACGACCTCGAGGCGCACGTAGTCGGGAGCCACGCCGTCGGAGGGCCCGACGGCGCGCGTGATCACGTTGCCGTAGGGGTGGTTCTCGGCCTCCTCGGGGCTCAGCCGGCCCGCGGAGATGAGCTCCTGCACCACCGAGTGGTCCGTCGTGATCTGCGCGAGGCTCTCGTCGCGGAACAGATAGACGCGCGAGTCGCCGATGTTGAGGGTGACCCAGGTGGGCTCCTCACCCGTGTCGTCGAGGTAGACGCCGGTGACCGTCGTGCCGGTTCCCTCGTCGGTCGCCTCGGGGTGCGAGTCGATGTCGGCCACCGCACGGCCGAGGGCCTTCTCGATGGCCTTGGGGCTGACCGTGCCCTTGTCCGCCACCGCGCGCAGCCGGGTGATCGTGCTCGACGACGCGATCTCGCCGCCGATGTGGCCGCCCATGCCGTCGGCGACGACGAACAGGGGGTACTGGGCCAGCACGGCGTCCTGATTGACGTCGCGGCGACGACCGCGATGGGTGACCTCGGCCCAGGACAGTTCCAGAGCGCCGTCCGGCAGCGAGACCGTGTGTCTCTGCGTCGCGGATTCGGCCACGATCCCACCCTTCCTGGTCGTCGGTGGACGTGGTCACACTCTAGTGGACCGGCCTGTGCCGCCCGGACCACGGCCGGGCCGCGTCGGGCAGGAGGACGCCATCCGGGCGCGCTGCGATGCGTGCCCGGATGGCGTCATCCGTCCTCAGGCCTTCGGCGGCTCCGTCGTCGGCGGCTCCGTCGTCGGCGGCTCGGCGACCGGCGGCTCGGGCGCGGCGGACGGAGCGGCCGGCGGCGGCGTGGGAGCGGCGGACGGCGCGGCCGGAGCGACGTAGCCGGGCGCGGTGACGGGGTTGGCCGGGTATCCGCCGGCGGGCGCCTGGCTGGGGATCCCCGCCCAGGTGGTGGTGTCGGAGAGGAACCCGTTGCCGGCCCAGGGGGCGGCGGGAACGTTGAGGTTCCACCGCGACTTGTCGAACGCGTTGATGCCCAGCCACACGGGCGCCAGGAAGAAGTAGAGGATGACCCACACCGCTTCCTTCTGGAGCTTGAGGCCGACCCGCCACGCTGCGAGCAGTGCGATGACGTGCATCGCGAGGCCGAGGACGCCGTTGAGACCGGGCACCCAGAAGAGCACGATCGCAGCGCCGCCGGCGATGAGCACGAGCCAGGGGTTCAGGTCGCCGAGCTTGCTGAACACCATGAAGTTGTAGATCGGCACCCAGGCGCGCCACTTGCCCTGCACGCCGGCCTTGTCGAAGACCTTCATGAGGAAGTAGGCGGTCACCACGTAGATGGCGACGCCGATGAGGAAGCTGAAGAAGCCGAGAATCGCGAGGGCCGCCAGTGCGGCACCGTCCGGGTAGTCCATGTCGATCCTTTCCGAGGGGCGTGAAGGCGGCGAGCCGTCGGCCGAGGGCCTCGGCTGGTGCCATGCTAGCGAGCAGCCGTCGCGCTGCACAGGATCGCGCGCCCACTCGCGGTGCGCCGCCGAGCGTGGATAGCCTGGCGCTACACCCCACGGAAGGACCGTCATGACCGACAGCACCCCCACCCCGCCTCCCCTTCCGTCTCAGCCGGCCGCCCAGGCCGCCGCGGCCCCCACTGGCGCACCGGCAGCCGCCGAGGTCGATGACACCGGCGTCCCGCGGCTGCTGGGCGACGTCGACGACATCGGCCGCGGCTTCTTGTCGGCGCTGTTCGACATCTCGTTCACGACCTTCATCACCCGCCGTCTGGCCAGCGCGTTCTACGTCGTGGGCCTCATCGCCATCGCGATCGGCTTCATCGCGACGTTCTTCGGCGGCATCATCGGGGGTATCCGGTCGCTGTGGTGGAACCCCGGCGGCGGCATCGCGCTGATCGTCTCCACGGTGATCATCGTGCCGATCCTGGCCTTCATCGCCGTCGTGGTGCTGCGGTTCGTGATCGAATCGGTGGTGGCGCTCATCGCGATCGCCGAGAACACCGAGCGGACCGCCCAGAACACGGGCAGCGCCCCGAACACCGGCAGCGCGGTCACTGCGAACACCGCAGGAACGCCGGGCACCTCGACCGCACACGCCCCCGAGACCGGGACCGCGCGCGAGGCCTGATGGGCGCCGGCCTCAGACGACGAGGTCCAGCTCCCCGGGCGCACCGGGCCGCACGTCCCAGCCGGCGGCCTCCGCCCAGCGACGGAAGCCGCGGAGCGAGCCCACGCGCGGCCGGTCCTCGGCCAGCGCCCGCACCAGCGCGCCCTTCGCGTGCTTGTTGAAGTGGTTGAGGGCGCGGACCACGCCGTCGTCCCCCGCCGTCACGACGCGGAGATATGCCGAGGCCACCCCGGAGGGCACCGGGCCCAGCGCGGCATACGCCTCGGAGCGCAGGTCGAGCACGACCGCGGGGGCCAGCGCCGCCAGCGCAGAGGTCACGGCATCGGCCCAGACCCGGCGCAGCGGCGGGATCCCCGGAAGAGTCGTTCCCGCCGCCAGCCGGTAGGCGGGGATCGGGTCGGTCGCACGGACCGGGCCGAACGGAGCCGACTGGATGAGGACGTGCGCACCCAGCCAGCGCCGCGCCGCTGCCGGCAGCGACGACGCGTCGAGGGCGTCGAACAGCACGCCGGTGTAGCGGTCGACCGCAGCCATCGTCGGCGCCTCGCGGAGCGCGGCGTTGTCGGCGATCTCTCCCCGCTGCCGAGCGCTCAGCCGAAGCACGCGCGCCGCCTCCTCCTCGTCCGCGCTGAGGCCCACGAGCGCCTCGGACACAAGTGCGCGCTGCGGGGCCAGCGACGGGAGCGCCAGGCCTCCGACGTCGAGGGGCGCGCCCGCGCCGCCCGGTCGCTTGGTCTCGGACGGCGGAAGCAGGATCAGCATGGCGGTGGCGGGATCGACACGGGACGAACGGCTCCGGAGAAACAGCGACGCCGCCCGGGTGAGCGGGCGGCGTCGCGACGTGGTGTCAGGATTCGAGGCTGGCGTGGCCGGCGACGATGGTGAGCTCGTCAGCCTCCATCGACAGGAAGCCGTCCTGAGCGCTGGCGATCACCTTGCTGCCGTCGGCCTGCGTGATGCGGACCTGACCCTCGGCGAGGATGGCCAGCACGGGCTCGTGGCCCGACATGAAGCCGATCTCGCCCTCGACGGTCTTGGCGACGACGAGGCTCGCCTCACCGTGCCAGACTTCCTCCTCCGCGGAGACGAGGGTGACAGTCAGGGGCATGTCAGCCGTTCTCCTTCTGGATCTTCGCCCACTTCTCCTCGACGTCGCCGATGCCGCCGACGTTGAAGAAGGCCTGCTCGGCCACGTGGTCGAAGTCGCCCTTGACGATCGCGTCGAACGACTCGACGGTCTCCTTAATCGGGACCGTGGAGCCCTCGACACCGGTGAACTTCTTCGCCATGTAGGTGTTCTGCGAGAGGAACTGCTGGATGCGACGGGCGCGGGCCACGACGACCTTGTCCTCCTCGGAGAGCTCGTCGACACCGAGGATCGCGATGATCTCCTGCAGCTCCTTGTTCTTCTGGAGGATCTGCTTGACGGCGGTGGCCACGCGGTAGTGGTCGGCGCCGATGTAGCGCGGGTCGAGGATGCGGCTCGTCGAGGCGAGCGGGTCGACGGCGGGGTACAGACCCTTCGACGCGATCTCGCGGGAGAGCTCGGTCGTGGCGTCGAGGTGCGCGAACGTGGTCGCCGGCGCCGGGTCGGTGTAGTCGTCAGCGGGAACGTAGATCGCCTGCAGCGAGGTGATCGAGTGACCGCGGGTCGAGGTGATGCGCTCCTGGAGCACGCCCATCTCGTCGGCGAGGTTCGGCTGGTAGCCCACGGCGGAGGGCATGCGGCCCAGCAGCGTGGAGACCTCGGAACCCGCCTGCGTGAAGCGGAAGATGTTGTCGATGAACAGCAGCACGTCCTGCTTCTGCACGTCGCGGAAGTACTCCGCCATCGTCAGCGCCGACAGCGCGACGCGCAGACGCGTCCCCGGCGGCTCGTCCATCTGACCGAAGACGAGGGCGGTCTTGTCGAAGACGCCCGCCTCCTCCATCTCGTGGATGAGGTCGTTGCCCTCACGGGTGCGCTCGCCGACGCCGGCGAACACGGACACGCCGCCGTGGTCCTGCGCGACGCGCTGGATCATCTCCTGGATGAGGACCGTCTTGCCGACGCCCGCACCGCCGAAGAGGCCGATCTTCCCACCCTGGACGTACGGGGTCAGCAGGTCGATGACCTTGATGCCGGTCTCGAACATCTCGGTCTTGGACTCGAGCTGGTCGAAGTTCGGCGCCTGGCGGTGGATGCCCCAGCGCTCGGTGACCTCGATGGTCTCACCCGGCTCGGCGTTGAGCACGTCACCGGTCACGTTGAACACGCGACCCTTGGTGACATCGCCCACGGGGACCGTGATGGGACCGCCGGTGTTGCGCACCTCCTGGCCGCGGACCATACCGTCCGTCGGCTTCAGGGAGATGGCCCGCACGAGGTCGTCGCCGAGGTGCTGCGCGACCTCGAGGGTGATCTCGGTCGACTCGCCATCGATGGTGATGGTCGTCTTCAGAGCGTTGTAGATGTCGGGGATCGAGTCGTGCGGGAACTCGATGTCGACGACGGGGCCGGTGACGCGCGCGACGCGACCGACGACCGTGGTCGCTTCAGCGGTGGCGGTGGTGGTCATTCTCTGTCTCTTTCGTGGGGTCGTTACTTGCCCGATGCGAGGGCGTCGGCGCCGCCGACGATCTCGGCGATCTGCTGCGTGATCTCGGCCTGACGCGCGTTGTTGCGCAGGCGGGTGTAGTCGGTGATGAGCTTGTCGGCGTTGTCGCTGGCCGACTTCATCGCCTTCTGCGTGGCGGCGTGCTTGGCCGCGGACGACTGGAGGAGGGCGTTGAAGACGCGGCTCTGGACGTAGACGGGTAGGAGGGCGTCGAGGACGACCTCCGGGCTCGGCTCGAACTCGTAGAGCGGGTAGACCTGCGTCGACGACGTCTCGGCCTCGTCGGCCTCGACGACCTCCAGCGGAAGCAGGCGCACGGTCTCGGGCGTCTGCGTCATCATGCTGATGAAGCGGTTGTACACGAGGTGGATCTCGTCCACGCCGCCGTCCTCGCCGCCGAGGTCGTAGGCGTCGATGAGCGCGCCGGCGATCTGCTCCGCGGTGTTGAAGTGCGGCGTGTCGGTGTCGCCCGTCCACTCCCCCGCCCACGGCATCCGGCGGAACTGGAAGAAGCCCACCGCCTTGCGACCGACGAGGTAGTACACCGGCTCCCGGCCCTCGCTGCGCAGCAGCTCGCCCAGCTGCAGGCCCTCACGGAGGATCTGCGAGTTGAACGCGCCCGCGAGCCCACGGTCGGAGGCGAAGATGACGACCGCCGAGCGGCGGATCACCTCGCGCTCGGTGGTGAGCGGGTGCTGGACATTGGAGTGCGTCGCCACGGCGGCCACGGCCCGCGTCACGGCACGCGCGAAGGGGGACGACGCGCGGACGCGCGCCATCGCCTTCTGGATGCGCGAAGCCGCGATGAGTTCCATCGCCTTCGTGATCTTCTTGGTCGTCTGAGCAGAAGAGATCTTCTGCTTGTAGACCCGGAGTTGTGCGCCCATAGGTTCTGTGTCTCGGTCAGACGTCGCGGCTCAGCCGCGGCGGCCCTTGACGATCTTCTCCTGGTTGACGTCCTCGACGTTCGCCGCCTCGACCTCTTCATGGCCGGGCTTGTTGATCGCCTGCCCCTTGCCGCCCTGGAACTCCAGGACGAAGGCGTCGGTGACCTTCTCGAGCTCGGCGAGGGTGTCGTCGTCCAGCACGTTCGTCTCGCGCAGCGTGTCGAGGATCGACGTGTTGCGCTTGAGGTAGTCCAGCAGGTCGCGCTCGAAGCGCAGCACGTCCTCGACCTCGATCGAGTCGAGCTTGCCGTTCGTGCCGGCCCAGATCGAGACGACCTGCTCCTCGACGGGGTACGGGTCGTACTGCGGCTGCTTGAGCAGCTCGGTCAGACGCGCACCGCGGTCCAGCTGACGACGCGACGCGGCGTCGAGGTCGGACGCGAACATCGCGAACGCCTCGAGCGAGCGGTACTGCGCGAGCTCGAGCTTGAGCGTGCCGGAGACCTTCTTGATCGACTTCACCTGGGCGTCACCACCGACGCGCGACACCGAGATGCCGACGTCGACAGCGGGGCGCTGGTTGGCGTTGAACAGATCGGACTGCAGGAAGATCTGGCCGTCGGTGATCGAGATCACGTTGGTCGGGATGTAGGCCGACACGTCGTTGGCCTTCGTCTCGATGATCGGCAGACCCGTCATCGAGCCGGCGCCCAGGTCGTCCGACAGCTTCGCGCAGCGCTCGAGCAGACGCGAGTGCAGGTAGAAGACGTCGCCGGGGTACGCCTCGCGGCCCGGCGGACGACGCAGGAGCAGCGACACGGCACGGTAGGCCTCGGCCTGCTTCGACAGGTCGTCGAAGATGATCAGGACGTGCTTGCTGTCGTACATCCAGTGCTGGCCGATGGCCGAGCCGGTGTACGGCGCGAGGTACTTGAAGCCGGCCGGGTCGGACGCCGGAGCGGCGACGATGGTGGTGTACTCCATGGCGCCGGCGTCTTCGAGCGCGCCCTTGACCGAGGCGATCGTCGAGCCCTTCTGGCCGATGGCGACGTAGATGCAGCGGACCTGCTTCTCGGGGTCGCCCGACTCCCAGTTCGACTTCTGGTTGATGATCGTGTCGATCGCGATCGCGGTCTTGCCGGTCTGGCGGTCGCCGATGATGAGCTGACGCTGGCCGCGGCCGACGGGGATCATGGCGTCGATCGCCTTGATGCCGGTCTGCATCGGCTCGTGCACGCTCTTGCGCGACATGACGCCGGGCGCCTGCAGCTCGAGCGCGCGGCGACCGGTGGTGGCGATCTCGCCGAGTCCGTCGATCGGGTTGCCGAGCGGGTCGACGACGCGGCCGAGGTAGCCGTCGCCGACGGCGACCGACAGCACCTCGCCGGTGCGGGTGACCTTCTGGCCCGCCTCGATGCCCGAGAAGTCACCCAGGACGACGACGCCGATCTCGTTCTGGTCGAGGTTGAGGGCCAGGCCCTCGATCCCGTTGGCGAAGCGCACGAGCTCGTTCGCCATCACGCCGGGGAGACCCTCGACGTGGGCGATGCCGTCGGCGGCGTCGATGACGGTGCCGACCTCGGTGGCGGATGCCGCGGTGGGTTCGTACGCGGCGACGAAGTCTTTCAGCGCGTCACGGATGACGTCGGGGCTGATGGACAGTTCTGCCATGGTCTTCCTTTGTTGTGAAAGTCGGTGCAGGGAGGCCCTGCGGACCCGCTCCCCGGTGGGAGCAGGGAAGTTCTAGCCAGCCAGGCGCTGACGGAGATCGTTGAGACGGGAGGAGACGGTGGCGTCGATGACGTCGTCGCCGATCTCGATGCGCACGCCTCCGACGACCGACGGGTCGACGACGGTGTTGAGCGCGACGTCGGCACCGTAGCGACGGCTGAGCGAGGAGCGCAGCCGCGTGAGCTGGTCGGCATCCAGCGGAGCCGCCGCGTAGACGGTCGCGACCGTGCGGCCGCGCTGGTCGGCCACGATGCGGAGCGCCCGGTTCAGGAGCGAGCGCACGCGACGCTCCCTGGGCTGCTGCACGAGCGAGGAGACGATGAGCGTCGTCGCCTCGCTGGTGCGACCGCCCAGGATCCGCTCGATCAGCGTGCCCTTGGCGGAGGAGTCGCCCAGCCGGCTGCCCAGGGCGAGCTCGAGCTCGGGGTTCACGGCGACCGTGCGCGCGACCTCGAACAGCTCCCCCTCGACGTCGACCGTCGGCACGGCGATCGCGGCCGCGCGGATCGCGAGCGCCTCGATGCCGCCGATGAGGTCGTCGAGCGAGGACCAGCGCTGCGCAGCAGCCGTGGTCACCAGCGAGACGACCTCGGGCTGGAGGCTCGCGAACACCTGCGCGGCCACACCGGCACGCGCCTCGCCCGGGACTCCCCAGGCCGACAGCGCGCCGCTCAGCTGCGACGACTCGCCGATGGTGCGCGCCGCGAGGAACAGCTCCCGAGACGTGCTCAGGTCGCTGATCTTCGTGGTCGCGAGCGCCGCTTCGGTCGCCGCGAGTGCCTGAGTGGTCGCAGAGCCCATTACTTCGCCGTCTCCGACTCGAGGTCTGCGAGGAAGCGGTCCACGACGCCCTTGGCCTTCTTGTCGTCGGCGAGGGTCTCGCCGATGACGCCGCCGGCCAGGTCGAGCGCGAGCGTGCCGACCTCGCTGCGCAGCGAGACGAGGGCCGACTGGCGCTCCGCCTCGATCTGCGTGTGGGCCGCCGCCGTCAGGCGGGCCGCCTCGGTCGACGCGTTCTCGCGGGCCTCGGAGACGATCTTCTTGCCGTCCTCACGGGCGGCGTCGCGGATCTCCCCGGCCTCCTTGCGGGCCTCGGCGAGCTGCGAGGTGTACTCCTCGAGCGCGGCCTCGGCGCGGCGCTGGGCCTCGTCGGCCTTCGCGATGTTGCCCTCGATGGCGGCGGAGCGCGCGTCGAGGAGCGTCTTCATCTTGGGAAGGGCGACCTTCCAGAAGACGAAGAGGATGACGACGAAGCAAACCGCCGACCAGATGATGTCGTACCAGGCGGGGATGAGCGGGTTGTGCGCCGCACCCTCTTCCGCCGCGTACGCGACAAGATCCTTGAGCATCCTGTCTCCTTAAGGGACTGGTGGGGGCTTACTGGAAGATGAAGTAGGTGGCGATGCCGATGAAGGCGAGCGCCTCGGTGAAGGCGATACCGATCCACATCAGCACCTGCAGACGGCCGGCCAGCTCGGGCTGGCGGGCGACGCCCTCGATCGTCTTGCCGACGACGATGCCCACGCCGATGGCGGGGCCGATGGCGGCGAGGCCGTAGCCCATCGTCGCGACGTTGCCCTCGAGGGCGGCGAGAACCGTAGTTGCGTCCACGGGGTTTTTCCTTTCGGTTGAGGGCGGCGGTTGCCGTCCCGATCAGTGCTCTTCGGCGACCGCGAGCTGGATGTAGACCGCGGTCAGGATGGTGAAGACGTAGGCCTGGAGGACGGCCACCAGGATCTCGAACAGGGTGAAGGCGAGGCCGAACGCGAGCGAGCCCGCTGCCAGGGCCGACCACCAGCCACCGAGGTCGAGGAGGAAGAACTGCGTCGCGGCGAAGAACAGGACGAGCATGAGGTGCCCGACGATCATGTTCATGAGCAGTCGCAGCGTCAGCGTGACGGGCCGCACGATGAAGGTCGAGATGAACTCGAGCGGCGTGACGATGATGTAGAGGAACGGCGGCACGCCCGAGGGGAACAGCGCGTTCTTGAAGAAGTTCTTCGGGCTCTTCTTGAGGCCGGCGTAGATGAACGTCACGTAGCTGATGACGGCCAGCAGCAGCGGGACGGCGATGATGCTCGTGCCGGCGATGTTCAGGAACGGGATGATGCCCGTGATGTTCATGAACAGCACCATGAAGAAGATCGTGGTGAGGATCGGCAGGAAGCGCTGCCCGTCCTTCTTGCCCAGCAGGTCTTCGGCCACGTTGACGCGGACGAAGTCGAGGCCCATCTCGACGAGGCTCTGGAAGCGGCCGGGCACGACCGTCATGCGCCGCGTGCCGAGCCAGAAGATCAGGACGATCGCGATGACCGCGAGGAACTGGATCAGGTGGATGCGCGTGATGGAGAGCGGTTCACCGAACAGGACGAGACCCGGGAACGTGAAGATGGCCTCAGGGAAGAACTCGTCGATCGAGGGACCGTGGAATTCCGGGCCTTCTCCGGCCGAGGTGGCGATCAGGGTCGCAGTCTGGGTAAACAGCGCTGGCTCCAGCTTCGGGGCACCGGCCAGGGCCGGGGCGACGATGGTCGATGTGAGCGGACTCCGCACACCACTCCCGGAGGAGCAGGGCAACCGCTCCGTGAGGAGCAGGCGGGCTCTGAAGACAGCCTATCAGTCCTCGCGTGCGGTATCGTCCCGGGCCGGACGATCCGCGGCGCCCTCGGCGACCTCCTCGGCCGTGGGGAGGGTCACGTCGCTGACGTGCGGGATGCGCATCTTCAGCATGACGACGACGTCGATGGCCAGCGAGACGAGCACGCTCGCCACGAGGGCGACGAAGAACACCGGCCCGTTCAGCCACGGCTGGTCGCGCAGCGACAGCAGCACCACGATGAACAGGACGAACTTGAGCAGCCAGGCGCCCATGACCAGCCCGAAGAAGATCGGCACGTAGAGCGGGTCGCCGTACCAGCGGTTCGCGATCAGGATGCTCGCGCCGGTGAACCCCAGGAAGACCGCGGCGAGCACGACGGCGACCAGGGCGCTCCACAGCCCGTCGACGCCGCCGACGGCCCAGCCGACGAGCGCGCCGATGACCGCCAGCCCGGCGGTGGCGGCCGCGGACCACAGGAGGGTCGTGCGCAGGACGGGAGTGCTCGAGACGGTGGGGCGGTTCATGCGACGGACTTCCGTTCGGGGGCGGGTGGGGCGGCGCCGCGCGGGGCGCGCCGGGAGGGCATCAGGGTGACGATGAGACACGCGGTCACGCCGAGGGCGGCGAAGGCCACGCCGGGCCCGTAGAGCCCCGGCCAGCCCGCGGTCGTGCCGATGTACATGAGGAGGACCGAGAAGCTGACCACCGCGGTCCAGGCGTAGAAGATCAGCACGGCGTCGCGGTCGGTGTGGCCCATGTCGAGCATGCGGTGGTGGAGGTGCTTGCGGTCGGGCGAGAACGGCGACTTGCCCTTGGACATGCGGCGGATGACCGCCAGCCCGAAGTCGAGCAGCGGCAGGAGCACGACCACGATGGGCAGGAGCACGGGGATGAACGCACCGAGCAGCTGGGAGCGGCCGAACTGATCGTTGTCCGCGAGGAGCTGCGGCGGCAGATTGCCGTTGACGAGGAGCGCCGAGACCGCCATCAGCAGTCCGAGCATGAGCGCTCCCCCATCGCCCATGAACAGCCGCGCGGGGCTCCAGTTGAAGGGCAGGAAGCCGACGCAGACGGCCACCAGGGTGATCGCCAGGAACGCGGCGAGGCTGGAGTAGCTGCTGAACTCGAAGTCGCGCGCGAGGAGGTACGTGTAGGCGAAGAAGACCACGTTGGCGATGAGCACGACGCCCGCGACCAGCCCGTCGAGCCCGTCGATGAAGTTGACCGCGTTCATGACCACGACGATCACGAGCACCGACAGCGCGACGCTGATCCAGCCGGACAGGTAGGTCGCGCCGCCGACCGGGAGGTAGAAGATCTGCACGCCGCCGGGGCCGACGATGATCCAGGCGACGAGGAACTGCGCGCCGAGCTTGAGGAACCAGTCGAGATCCCACAGATCGTCGGCCACGCCCACCACCACGATGAGCAGCGTCGCGCCGAGGATCGCCCACACGCGCGCGGGCTCCTGCCAGATGATCTGGAAGTAGGGCACCGCCGTGGACAGCGCGAAGGCCCCGAGGACGCCGAGGAACATCGCGACGCCGCCCAGCCGGGGGGTGGGGTTCTTGTGGACGTCGCGCTCGCGGATGCCGGGGTAGAGCTTGTAGCGCATGCTCACCCGCCACACCACCCACGTGAGCGTGAAGGTCAGCGCCGCGGTGATGATCAGCGTGAAGAGGTAGTGCTTCACGCAGCGCCGCCGCCCGCGTCGGAGTCGGCGGGGTCGGGGTCGGCGGGGTCGGGCTCGAGCAGGTCGCCGAGGACCTCGCGCAGCTCGGCGCGTCCGACCGCGCCGTCGCGGAGCACGCGCACCGCGCGGCGGTCGTCGCCGACGAGGCCGGTGGCGTCGATGATCGTCGAGGCGACGCCGGTGGACGAGGCGCCCCCGTCGAGGTAGACCGTGACGCTGTCGCCGAGCATGTCGAGCGCGTCATCGACCGCGGTGGCCGCGGCCTTCCCGGTCAGGTTCGCGCTGGAGACCGCCAGCGGACCGGTCTCGGCGAGCAGCTCGAGGGCGATGCGCTCGGCCGGCATGCGCACGGCCACCGTGCCGCCGGTGTCGCCGAGGTCCCACGTCAGCGAGGGCTGGGCGGGGAGGACGATGGTGAGCCCGCCCGGCCAGAACCGCTCGACGAGGCGCTCGACCGGCTCGGGGAGCTCGGCCACGAGGGCGCGAAGCGTCGGGATGCCGGGGACCAGCACGGGCGGCGGCGACTGCCGGCCGCGCCCCTTCGCCGCCAGGAGGCGGGCGACGGCGGCCGGGCTGAAGGCGTCGGCGCCCACGCCGTAGACGGTGTCGGTGGGCAGCACGACGAGTTCGCCCCGGGCGATGGCCTGACGCGCCTGACGGAGTGCGGGAAGCAGCTGGTCGGCGTCGCGGCAGTCGAACACAGTGGACATAGCCGCTCCAGTCTACGGTCGCGCGCCTCGGGTTCCCTGTGCCGGTGCTCGGGTGACGGTGCTCCCGCGCCGGCGGCGCCCGTCAGGCGCGGATCGCGGTGGTGGCGCGGTCGCGCAGGGTGAGGTCGGGGTGGGTGGCCGCCGCACGCCACCCGTCGGCGGTCAGGAGGTCGCGGATCGCGGCGCCCTGCCACTCGCCGTGCTCGATGACGAGCGACCCGCCCGGGTGGAGCAGGCGCTGCCCGACGGTCGAGAGCTGCCGCACGACGTCGAGCCCGTCGGCGCCGCCGTAGAGCGCCGCCGGCGGGTCCCAGTAGCGCACCTCCGGATCGCGCGGGATCGCGTCGTCAGGCACATAGGGCGGATTGGAGACGAGCACCGACACCGTGCCGTCGAGGGCGGGGAACGCCACGGCCAGGTCGATGAACGCCAGCGTCGCGTGCGGGGCGATCGCCGCGAAGTTCTCCTTGGTCCACAGGAACGCGTCGACGGAGTTCTCCGCCGCGAACACCCGCGCGTGCGGCACCTCGGTCGCCATCGACAGCGCGATCGCGCCGGAGCCGGTGCCGAGGTCGACCGCGATCGGGGCGGGCGACGCGGCGGCCTGGAGGGCGTCGATGGCCAGCTGGGCGACCATCTCGGTCTCGGGGCGCGGCACGAAGACGCCGGGACCGACGCGCAGCTCGAGGTGGCGGAACGGCGCGAGGCCGGTCAGGTGCTGCAGCGGCTCACGGGCCGCCCGCCGGGCGACCAATTCGTGCCACGCGTCCAGGTCGGTCGCGGGGACCGGGTCGCCCCGCAGCGCGGCGGCGGCCAGTGCGCCGCGGGAAAGCCCCAGCACATGGGCGGCGAGCAGCTCGGCGTCGACGTCGGGCGTGGGCACGCCGGCGGCGGCGAGGGTCGCCGTCGCCTCGCGCAGCAGCTCGCTCAGGCGCGCGGGCGCGCGCGAATCATCGATCGTTCTCATGGGCGCGTCCAGCCTAATCGTGAAGAATCGTCACATAGGTCGTCCTCCCGGTTCGCCGCCGTAGGCTGGTCCGACCCGCACACCCGCACGAAAGGCAGGCCATGTCCGGCATCCACCCCGACATCACGAGCGCATTCGGCAACACCCCACTGGTCAAGCTCAACCGCGTCACCGAGGGACTGCCGGGCACCGTGCTCGCAAAGCTCGAGTTCTACAACCCCGCCTCGTCGGTCAAGGACCGCCTCGGCATCGCGATCGTCGACGCCGCCGAGGCCTCGGGCGAGCTGAAGCCCGGCGGCACCATCGTCGAGGGCACGAGCGGCAACACCGGCATCGCGCTGGCGATGGTGGGCGCTGCGCGCGGCTACAAGGTCATCCTGACGATGCCGTCGTCGATGTCGGTCGAGCGGCGCCTGCTGCTCAAGGCCTACGGCGCCGAGCTGGTGCTCACCGATCCCTCGCTGGGCATGAAGGGCGCCGTCGCCGAGGCCGAGCGCATCGCGGGCGAGACCCCGGGCGCCGTCCTGGCCAAGCAGTTCGCGAACCAGGCCAACGTCGAGATCCACCGCAAGACCACCGCGGAGGAGATCATCCGCGACACCGACGGCGAGGTGGGCTACTTCGTCGCGGGCATCGGCACGGGCGGCACGATCACGGGCGTGGGCCAGGTGCTGAAGGACCGCCTCCCCGAGGCGAAGGTCGTCGCCGTGGAGCCGGCCGACTCGCCGCTGCTGACCAAGGGGACGCCCGGCCCGCACAAGATCCAGGGCATCGGCCCGAACTTCATCCCGCCGATCCTCGACCAGGGCGTCATCGACGAGGTCGTCGACGTCGCCTTCGACGACGCGATCAGCACGGCGCGCGAGGTGGCCACCAAGGAGGGCATCCTGGTCGGCATCTCCTCGGGCGCAGCGATCTGGGCTGCGCTGCAGGTCGCCGCGCGCCCCGAGGCCGCCGGCAAGAACGTCGTCGTGATCGTGCCGTCGTTCGGCGAGCGCTACCTCTCGACGGCGCTCTACGAGCACCTGCGCGAAGACTGAACCGACACGTGCCCGGCATCCATCCCGACATCACCAGCGCGTTCGGCGACACCCCGCTCGTCCGCCTGAACAGCCTCCCCCGCGACCTGCCCGGCGGCGCGGAGGTGCTCGTCAAGCTCGAGTTCTACAACCCGGGCGGGAGCGTGAAGGACAGGCTCGGCTACGCGCTGATCGAGGCGGCCGAGGCCGCCGGCGAGCTGGCGCCCGGCGGCACCATCGTGGAGTCCACGAGCGGCAACACCGGCATCGCGCTGGCGCTGATCGGGGCCGCGCGAGGGTACCGGGTGATCCTCACGATGCCCGCCTCGATGTCGAAGGAGCGCCGCACGCTGCTGAAGGCCTACGGCGCGGAGCTGGTGCTCACCGATCCCTACAAGGGCATGACCGAGGCCGTCGACACGGCCCGGCGCATCGTGGCGGAGACGCCGGGGGCGGTGCTGGCACGTCAGTTCGAGCACGCGGCGAACGCGGCCATCCATCGCCGGACCACCGCGGAGGAGATCTGGCGCGACACCGACGGTCGGGTGGACTGGTTCGTCGCCGGGTCGGGCACCGGAGGCACGATCACCGGCGTCGGCCGGGTGCTCAAGGAGCGGAACCCCGACGTGAAGGTCGTCCTCGTCGAGCCGAAGGACTCCCCCGTCCTCAGCGAGGGACGCGCGGGCGGGCACCGCATCCAGGGCATCGGCCCGAACTTCGTGCCGGACGTGCTCGATCGGTCGGTCGTCGACGAGATCTCGGACGTGGAGTTCGACGACGCGATCCGCGTCGCCCGCGAGCTGGCCACCCGTGAGGGCATCCTCGCGGGGATGTCGGCCGGCGCCGCCGTGTGGACCGCGCTGCAGATCGCCGCGCGTCCGGAGGCGGCCGGGCAGCGCATCGTCGTCATCGTCCCCGACGCCGGAGAGCGGTACCTGTCGACCGCGCTCTACGCGCACCTCCGCGAGGACGCGTCGTGAGCGCGCCGCGGTCCGCCCGCTCCGTCGCCCGTCGCGACGCGCGCCGGCTCCTGACGTTCCTGTCGCGCGTGCGCGAGGATGTCGCCGCCGCGAAGCTGCGCGACCCCGCAGCACGCTCGGGCATCGAGATCGCCCTGCTCTACCCGGGACTCCACGCCATCTGGGCGCACCGCGTCTGGCACGCGCTGTGGGTGCGCCGGGTGCGCTTCCTCGCCCGCGCCGGCTCCCAGGTCACCCGCTGGCTGACCGGCATCGAGATCCACCCCGGGGCGACCATCGGGCGGCGCTTCTTCGTCGACCACGGCATGGGCGTCGTCATCGGCGAGACGGCCGAGATCGGCGACGACGTCATGCTCTATCACGGCGTCACCCTCGGCGGCCGCACCCGCGACGCGGGGAAGCGGCACCCCACCCTCGGCGACGGTGTCGCCGTGGGCGCCGGAGCGAAGATCCTCGGTCCGGTGACCGTGGGCGCGGGATCGGTCGTCGGCGCCAACGCCGTCGTCACCCAGGACGCGCCCGAGGACTCGGTCCTGGTCGGCATCCCGGCCAAGCCCCGGCGCCGCACGCCCGGCGAGGACACGAAGGCCGTGCTCACCGCTCCCGAGTACCACATCTAGCCCGCGCCGCGCGGGACCGCGGGTCGTTCAGCCGCGGCGCTCGGCGACCTTCTTCTTGATGAAGAGCATCGGGAGGAACAGCGTCGCCAGCGCGGTGACGAGCCAGACGATCACCGGCGCGATCACCCACGTCCACCACGGGGCGCCGATGGTGAGCCCGGCCCGCGGGATCAGCACCACCACGACGAGGGCGACGAAGGTCGACACGATGCCGATTCCGCCCAGCAGCGCGGGGGCGTTGCGCTGCGCGACGCGGGCGAGCCAGGGCGCCAGGACGCTCTGCAGCACGGCGAAGATCACGATGGCCAGGATGAAGCCGAGCGGGCTCCCCCAGTCGATGACGAAGCCGGGGAGCACCAGGTCTGCCACGATGAGGCCGACCGCCGCCGAGGCGAGGAAGATCAGCGCGCGCAGGAGGAACATGATCATGCCGCGAGCGTAGCGCGGGCGGTTCGCGCGGCGCGAGGCCGGCGCGCACCGTGTCAGGAGCCCAGCGCCGCCAGCCGGGCTTCCTCGTCGGCGCTGATCGCCGACTCGATGAGCGGGCCGAGCGCGCCGTCCATCACCTGGTCGAGGTTGTAGGCCTTGTACCCGGTGCGGTGGTCCGCGATGCGGTTCTCGGGGAAGTTGTACGTGCGGATGCGCTCGGAGCGGTCCATCCCGCGGATCTGGGACCGACGGGCGTCGGAGGCCGCCGCGTCGAGCTCCTCCTGCTGCTTGGCGAGCAGGCGCGCGCGGAGCACGCGCATACCGGCTTCGCGGTTCTGCAGCTGGCTCTTCTCGTTCTGCATCGAGACGACGATGCCGGTCGGGACGTGGGTGATGCGGACGGCGGAGTCGGTCGTGTTGACGGACTGCCCGCCCGGCCCGGACGAGCGGAAGACGTCTATCTTGAGGTCGTTCGGATCGATCTGGATCTCTTCGGGCTCGTCGACCTCGGGGAAGACGAGGACGCCGGTCGTCGAGGTGTGGATGCGCCCCTGGGACTCGGTGGCCGGCACGCGCTGCACGCGGTGCACGCCGCCCTCGTACTTCAGATGCGCCCAGACGCCCTGCGCGGGGTCGGAGCTGGATCCCTTGATGGCGACCTGGACGTCCTTGTACCCGCCGAGGTCGCTCTCGTTGCGCTCGAGCAGTTCCGTCTTCCAGCCCTTGGAGGCGGCGTACTGCAGGTACATCCGGAGGAGGTCGGCGGCGAACAGGGCCGACTCGGCCCCGCCCTCGCCCTGCTTGATCTCCATGATGACGTCGCGCGCGTCGTCGGGGTCGCGCGGGATGAGCAGGCGCCGCAGGCGCTCCTGAGCCGCCGACAGCTGCTCCTCGAGCGCCGGCACCTCGGCGGCGAACGCGTCGTCCTCCTTGGCGAGCTCGCGCGCCGCGTCAAGGTCGTCGGACGCCGCCACCCACGCGTCGTGGGCGGCGACGATCCGACTGAGCTCGGCGTAGCGGCGGTTCACGCGCTTGGCGCGCGCCGCATCGGCGTGCACGGCGGGGTCGGAGAGCTCCTCCTGGACCGCCTTATGCTCGTCGATCAGTCCTTGGACGGACTCGAACACGATCGTCCCCGTCCGGGTCAGCGGATGCTGTTCTCGTGCCCGTGGCTGTGGCCGCCGGCGTGACCGGTCGGGGTCGGGATCGACTTCTGCATCTGCACGAGGAACTCGACGTTGGACTGGGTCTCCTTGAGCTTGCCCAGCACGACTTCGAGGGCCTGCTGCGGGTCGAGGCCCGCGAGCGCACGACGCAGCTTCCACGTGATCTTGACCTCGTCGGAGGACAGCAGCATCTCCTCGCGGCGGGTGGAGGACGCGTTGACGTCGACCGCCGGGAAGATCCGCTTGTCGGCCAGCGAGCGGTTCAGGCGCAGCTCGCTGTTGCCGGTGCCCTTGAACTCCTCGAAGATGACCTCGTCCATCTTGGAGCCGGTCTCCACGAGCGCGGTCGCGAGGATCGTGAGCGATCCGCCGTTCTCGATGTTGCGGGCGGCGCCGAAGAAGCGCTTGGGCGGGTAGAGCGCCGACGCGTCGACGCCACCGGTGAGCACGCGACCCGAGGTCGGCGCCGAGATGTTGTAGGCGCGGCCGAGACGGGTGATCGAGTCGAGCAGCACGACGACGTCGCGACCGAGCTCCACGAGACGCTTGGCGCGCTCGATGGCGAGCTCGGCGACCGTGGTGTGGTCCTCGGCGGGGCGGTCGAAGGTCGAGGCGATGACCTCGCCCTTGACCGTCCGCTGCATGTCGGTGACCTCTTCGGGACGCTCGTCGACGAGGACGACCATGAGGTGGACCTCGGGGTTGTTCGTCGCGATCGCGTTCGCGATCTGCTGCAGGACGATCGTCTTGCCCGCCTTCGGGGGCGCGACGATGAGGCCGCGCTGGCCCTTGCCGATGGGGGCGACGAGGTCGATGATGCGCTGGGTCAGCTTCTCCGGCGCCGTCTCGAGGCGCAGGCGCTCCTGCGGGTAGAGCGGGGTGAGCTTGCCGAACTCGACGCGGTTCGCGGCGTCGTCGACCGAGAGGCCGTTGACGGCGTCGACCTTGACGAGCGCGTTGTACTTCTGGCGGCTCGACTGCTCGCCCTCGCGGGGCTGCTTGATCGCGCCGACGACGGCGTCGCCCTTGCGGAGGTTGTACTTCTTGACCTGGCCGAGCGAGACGTAGACGTCGCTCGTGCCGGGCAGGTAGCCGGTGGTGCGGACGAACGCGTAGTTGTCGAGGACGTCGAGGATGCCGGCGATCGGGATCAGGACGTCGTCCTCGCCGATCTCGGTCTCGAACTCGTCACCGGTCTGCGCGGTGCGGCGCTTGTTGCGCTGACGGCCGCGGCCCTGGCCCTGCGACGCGTCGTCGTCGGCGTCGGCGGCCGGAGCGGCTTCGGGGGCGGCGTTCTGCGCGGCCTGGCCGTTGCCCTGGCCGTTCTGACCGCCCTGACCGCTCTCGCCGCTCTTGTTGCGGTTGCGGCTGCGGCTGCGCGAGCGACTGCGGCTGCGGCTGGGCGTCTCGGACGCGCCCTCGCCGTCGCCGGCGCCCGTCTCGGACGACGCGTCGCCCTCGGCGGACTGGTCGCCCTCGGTGGCGGGAGCGTCCTCGGCGGCTGCGTCCGTGGCGGGCGTCTCGTCGGCAGCAGCCTCGGTCGAAGTCTCCTCGGCCGGGGTCTCCTCGGCCGGGGCGTCAGCGGGCGCCTCGACGGCGGTCGACTCGCCGCTCGCCGCGGCGGCGGCCTCGGCGTCGGCCTCGGCGGCAGGGGTCTCGGCGGCGGGCGACTCTGCCGGGGTCTCGGCGACGTCGGTGCTCTTGGCGCGGCGCGGAGCGCGCTTGCGCGGGGCCTTCGCCGGCTTCTCGGCGGCAGCGGGGGCCTCCTCGGCGGGTGCCTCGGCGGCGGGAGCCTCCTCGGCAGGGGCCTCCTCGGCGGGCTGCTCCTCGGCCGGAGTCTCCTCCGCGACCGGCTCGGCGGCCGGGGTGGTCTGGTCGGCGGTGGCCGACTCGGTGGGGACGTCCACGGCTGCGTCTTCGCGCGCGGCGTCGTCGGTCTGGATCTCGGAGATGGACTCCACGAGTTCTCCCTTTTACGTATGGATATGACTGACCGTGTCCCGGGCCCGTCCACAGCAGGCGCCATCCCACCCCACAGCGCGTCCGCGTCCTCGAGGGACGGCGATCGCCGAAGCGGGGGGTAACACGGTGGTTCGCAGATTTGCGACGGAGGCCAGATTCACGAGTAGCTCGTGGAACCCTCCGTATAGTCCCTCACTGTACCACCCTTGACGTCGACGGCGAGCAGGAGCGGCTCCCACGGAGTGTCCTCCGCGGCGGCGACCTCGACGGCCTCGAGACGGCGCCCGGGGCCGTCGGCGAGCACGAGCACGCTCGGTCCCGCACCCGACACGACGGCCGCGAACCCGGCGGCGCGGAGGCGCCGCACGAGCTGGTCGGTCGCCGGCATCGCCTCGGCGCGGTAGGACTGGTGGAGCTTGTCCTCGGTGGCCGCCATGAGCAGTTCCGGACTCTGCGTGAGCGCCGCGATGAGAAGCGCCGAGCGCGACACGTTGAACACGGCATCCTCACGCGGCACCTGCAGCGGCGCGAGGCCGCGGGCGACGCTGGTGGACATCGTGAAGTCCGGGACGAACACGAGCGGCGAGACGCCCCGGTGCACGAGGAGCTTCTTGTGCTGCGGGCCGTTCTCGTCCATCCAGGCGATCGTCAGGCCGCCGAAGAGGGCCGGCGCCACGTTGTCGGGGTGGCCCTCCATCTCGGTGGCCAGGCGCAGCAGCATCTCGGGGCCGAGGTCGACGTCGCCCGCCAGCAGGCCCTTGGCGGCGAGCAGACCCGCCACCACCGCCGCGCCCGAGGAGCCCATCCCCCGCCCGTGCGGGATCGTGTTCCGCGCCGAGAGGTGGAGGCCCGGCATGGGGCGTCCCACGGCCTCGAACGCGTAGGCGATGGCGCGCACCACGAGGTGCGACGCGTCGGTGGGCACGTCGTCGGCGCCCTCTCCCGACACGACGATCTCCAGCCGGCCGGCGGGAAGGGCGGTGACGGTGAGCTCGTCGTAGACGCTCAGCGCCAGGCCGAGCGTGTCGAAGCCGGGACCGAGGTTGGCGCTGGTGGCAGGCACCCGCACCGCGACCGACTCAGGCGTCCGGGTCATGCCGTCGGGGCCAGTCCGAGGACCGAGGCGACCTCACTGGTCGCCGCATCGACGACCGTCGGGGTGATCTCGGTGCCGTCCGGCTGGCGCAGGGCCCACTGCGGGTCCTTCAGGCCGTGCCCCGTGACCGTGAGCACGACGCGCGAGCCGGCGGGGATGACGCCCGCCTCGGCGCGGTCGAGGAGGCCCGCGACGCTGATCGCCGATGCCGGCTCGACGAACACGCCGACCGTGCCGGCGAGGAGCTTCTGCGCCGCGAGGATGCGGTCGTCGTCGATGGCGCCGAACCAGCCGTCGGTGGCGTCGCGCGCCTCGAGGGCGAGCTCCCACGAGGCCGGGTTGCCGATGCGGATCGCGGAGGCGATCGTCTCGGGGTTGCGGACGACCTCGCCGCGCACGAGCGGGGCGGAGCCCTCGGCCTGGAACCCGAACATGCGCGGCACGCGGGTGGAGACGCCGCGCTCGGCCTCCTCGCGGTAGCCGCGGGAGTACGCCGTGTAGTTGCCGGCGTTGCCGACGGGGATGAAGTGGAAGTCGGGGGCGTCGCCCAGCTGGCTGACGACCTCGTACGCCGCCGTCTTCTGCCCCTCGATGCGGTCGGGGTTGACCGAGTTCACGAGGTGGACGGGGTAGTGCTCGGCGAGCTCGCGCGCGATCTCGAGGCAGTCGTCGAAGTTGCCGCGGATCTGGATCAGCTGGCCGTTGTGGATGACCGCCTGGCTGAGCTTGCCCATGGCGATCTTGCCCTCGGGCACGAGCACCGCGGCGGTGATGCCGGCGTGCGCCGCGTACGCGGCGGCGGAGGCCGACGTGTTGCCGGTCGAGGCGCAGATGACGGCCTTCGCGCCGTGCTCGACCGCGCGCGAGAGGGCGACGGTCATGCCCCGGTCCTTGAAGGAGCCCGTGGGGTTCATGCCCTCGAACTTGATGTGCACGTCGGCGCCCGTGATCTTCGACAGCGACGGCGCCGGGATGAGCGGCGTGCCGCCCTCCCCCAGCGTCACGACCGTCGAGGCGTCGGTGACGCCCAGCCGATCGGCGTACTCGCGCAGGACTCCGCGCCAGACATGTGCCATGTTCAGTCTCCTTCCACGCGCAGGACCGAGACGACGCGTTCGACGACGTCGCTCGACCCGAGACGGTCCACCGTCTCGGCCAGGTCCTGCTCCTGTGCCTTGTGGGTGCCGATGACCAGGCGCGCCCGGCCCTCCGCACCCGTGGTCTGCGCCGCGGCCGCCGCATCGGCGCCCGCGTCGATGATGCTCTGCCGCTCGATGATGGTCTGCTCGACGGTGGCGATCGAGACGCGGCCGTCGGCGAGGATCCCGGCGATGGTCGCGAGCACGCCCGGGCGGTCGTCGACCTCGAGGGTGATCTGGTAGCGGGTCACCGCCCGTCCGATCGGCGCGATCGGCAGATTGGCGCGGGTGGACTCGCCCACCCCGACGCCGCCGGCGATGTGGCGGCGCGCAGCCGAGACCACGTCGCCGAGCACGGCCGAGGCGGTCTGGATGCCCCCGGCGCCGGCGCCGTAGAACATGAGGTCTCCCGCAGCCTCGGCCTGGACGAACACGGCGTTGTTGGCGCCGTGCACGCTCGCGAGCGGGTGGTCGCGGCGGACGAGGGCCGGGTGCACGCGCACCGAGATGGCCTCGCCGCCCTCGTCGTCGAGCCGCTCGCAGACCGCCAGCAGCTTGACGACGTAGCCGGCGGCGCGCGCGGCGTCCATCATCTGGGCGTCGATGGTCGAGATGCCCTCGCGGTGGACGGCTTCGAGCGGGACGGTCGTGTGGAAGGCGAGCGAGGCGAGGATGGCCGCCTTCTGCGCGGCGTCGAAGCCCTCGACGTCGGCGGTCGGGTCGGCCTCCGCGTAGCCGAGACGCTGCGCGTCGGCCAGGACGTCGGCGTAGTCCGCGCCCTCGCCGTCCATGCGGTCGAGGATGTAGTTGGTCGTGCCGTTGACGATCGCCAGGATGCGGCGCACGCGGTCGCCGGCGAGCGAGTCGCGCAGCGGCCGGACGATCGGGATCGCGCCGGCGACGGCCGCCTCGTAGTGGACCGAGGCGCCCACCTGGTCGGCGGCCTCGAACAGCTCGGGCCCGTGGGTCGCGAGGAGCGCCTTGTTGCCGGTGACGACGTCGGCGCCGGCGTTGAGGGCCTGCAGGAGCGCGGTGCGCGCCGGCTCGATGCCGCCCATGAGCTCGATGACGATGTCGCTGCCGACGATCAGGGGCTCGGCGTCGGTGGTGAGCAGCTCGCGCGGCAGGTCGGTGTCGCGGGGGGCGTCGAGGTCGCGCACGGCGATGCCGACGAGTTCGAGCTGGGCTCCGGCGCGGTCGGCCAGTTCGGCGGAGTGCTCCAGCAGGAGCGCCGCGACCTGCGAGCCGACCGAGCCGGCTCCCAGGAGTGCGACGCGGAGTCGGCGGTCCTCGGTCATTCGTTCCCCTCGTTGATCGGGTCTGTGGGGTCTATGCGGTCTGTGGGGTCTGTGCGGTCGGTCGGGTCGGCGCCCACGTCGCGCGCCAGGATGTCGGCGATCGACTCGCCCCGCACGATGACGCGGGCCCGGCCGTCGCCGACGGCGACCACGGGAGGGCGCGGGACGGCGTTGTAGTTGCTCGACAGCGAGTAGCAGTAGGCGCCGGTCGCGGGAACGGCGAGGAGGTCGCCCGGGGTGACGTCGCCCGGGAGGTACTCGGCGTCGACGACGATGTCGCCGGATTCGCAGTGGCGGCCGACGACGCGTGCCAGGGCGGCTGCCGCGTCGGAGGTGCGCGAGGCGATGCGGGCCGAGTACTGCGCGCCGTAGAGCGCGGGGCGGGCGTTGTCGCTCATGCCGCCGTCGACGCTGACGTACAGACGGGTGAGGTCGTCGCTCACCTGCACCGGCTTCACCGTGCCGACCTCGTACAGCGTCACGCCGGCGCGGCCGACGACGGAGCGCCCCGGCTCGAAGGCGAGGTTCGGCATCGGGATGCCGCGGACGTCGCACTCGCGGGCGACCGCGTCGACGATGCCCGTCGCGAGCTCGTCGATCGGCGTCGGGTCGTCGACCGACGTGTAGGCGATGCCGAAGCCGCCGCCGAGGTTCAGCACGGGGACGTCGCCGCCGGCGAGCAGCTCGGCGTGGAGGTCGACGAGCCGCGCGGCCGACTCCGCAAAACCCGCGGTGCCGAAGATCTGCGAGCCGATGTGGCAGTGGAGTCCGATGAACGCCAGCGACGGCAGCTCGCGGATGCGGGCGACGACGGCCGGGGCGTGGCCGAGCGCGAAGCCGAACTTCTGGTCCTCGTGCGCGGTCGCGAGGAAGTCGTGGGTCTCGGCGTGGACGCCGCTGTTGACGCGCACGAGCACGGCCTGCCGGGCGCCGCGGCGCTCGGCGATGGCGGCGAGCCGCTCCACCTCGATCAGGCTGTCGACGATGACGGAGCCGACGCCCACCTCGACGGCCTGCTCGAGCTCGGCGACCGACTTGTTGTTGCCGTGGAGGCCGATGCGCGCCGGGTCAGCTCCCGCGGCGAGCGCGATGGCGAGCTCTCCCCCGGTCGCGACGTCGACGGCGAGTCCCTCGCCGGTGACCCAGCGGACGACCTCGGTGGACAGGAACGCCTTGCCGGCGTAGTAGACGCGGGCGTGCACGCCGTGGCGGGCGGTCGCGGTCTCGAAGGCGGTGCGGACGGCGCGGGCCCGGGCGCGGACCTCGAGCTCGTCGAGCACGTAGAGCGGCGTGCCGAAGCGCTCGCGCAGCTCGGCGACGCCGACGCCGCCGATGCTCAGCGCGCCGTGCGCGTCGCGGGAGGCCGACGTGGGCCACACCTCGGTGGCGAGGGCGTTCGCGTCGTCCGGCACGGCGAGCCAGTCCGGCACGGGCGCACGGTTCTCGGAGGCGGACACGGAGGGCACCAATCGGGTGGGGATGGCGGCTGTCGGCGGGATGATCACGCCGGGACAGTCCTGAGATGCGGTGCTGAAAGTCTAGGGCACCGTGCCGGGCGCTCCCGTCCGTGTGACTGCGGGAAGCGCGGCCCGTGGCGGAGGTGCGCCCTCAGGCGCAGGTGCCGTTCTCGCGGGCCGAGGCGTCGCGCAGGATCGAGCTGTCGATCTCGAAGTCGACGACGACCGCCGCCGGGTCGACCTGCACGTCCGTGAGGGTGAGCGCGGCAGGCAGGTACTGTGCGATGCAGACGTCCCAGTCGCGCACGACGGTGGAGGCGAGGGCGCCGAACTGCTGCACGATCGATTCGGCGGAGATCTCGGCGTCGGCGATGCGCAGCGAGGTCGGCGACAGGACGAGCTCGCCGTTCTCGGCCCGCGGGGTCAGCGCGACCCCCACGGGCACGGTGGTGACCAGCGCGTTGAGCTCGAACGTCACGGCGACGTCGGGCGCGTCGATCTCGACCGTGTCGGCCGGGAAGTCCTCGAGCGTCGCGAGCAGCGTCTGCAGCTGGGTCTCGTCGATCGTCGCGGTCGCGTAGGCGCCGCTCCAGTCGCCCGCTCCGTGGATGGGGACGTCCTGGGCCAGCACCGAGATGTCGGCGGTGAGGCGGCCGAGCGGCACGTCGTCGGATGCCACACGCACCTCGCCGAGGCTCCCGACGATGAGCCCGAGCAGCACGGGGCCGTCGACCTGGACGTCGACCTGCTGGTCGGCCGGCAGCGACAGCTGCGTGATCGTCTGCTGGCGGATGGTCTGCTCGACGATGCTCCGCGCGATCGCGTCGCCCGCGAACCAGGCTCCGATGGCCAGCGCGACGACGATGACGAGGGAGACGAGCCACGGCCAGCGCCGGCGCTTGCGACGCGGCGGCTCGGCCGGGCTCGACAGCACCCACTGCGCCCGCGGGTCGGGCAGCGGCTGGGTGGGCTGATCGTCGGCGCTCATCGCGGCATCCGTCACATGCGCTCGGGAGCGGAGACCCCGAGCAGGTGCAGGCCGTTGCGGAGCACCTGGCCTGTGGCATCGTTCAGCCACAGGCGCGTGCGGTGGAGGTCGGTGACCTCCTCGTCGCCGAGCGGGGTGACCCGGCAGTTGTCGTACCAGCGGTGGTAGAGGCCGGCGAGTTCCTCGAGGTAGCGAGCGACCCGGTGCGGCTCCCGCACCTCGGCCGCGAAGGCGACCACGCGCGGGAACTCCTGGAGCGCGCCCAGGAGCGCCGACTCGGTCTCGTGGTTCAGCAGCTCGGGCGCGAACGCGTCGCGGGTGACGCCGACCGACGCGGCGTTGCGGGCGACGTTGTGGGTGCGCGCGTGGGCGTACTGCACGTAGAAGACCGGGTTGTCGTTCGTCCGCTTCTGCAGCACGTCGAGGTCGATGTCGAGGTTCGAGTCGGCCGAGCTGCGCGTCAGCGAGTACCGGGCGGCGTCGACGCCGACGATCTCGACGAGGTCCTCCATCGTGACGACGGTGCCCGCGCGCTTGGACATGCGGACCGGCTGCCCCTCCTTGACGAGGTTGACCATCTGGCCGATGAGGATCTGGAGGTTCACGTACGGCTCGTCGCCGAACGCGGCCGTCATCGCCATGAGGCGCTGGACGTAGCCGTGGTGGTCGGCGCCCAGCATGATGATGCAGCGGTTGAAGCCGCGCTCCCGCTTGTCGAGGTAGTAGGCGAGGTCGCCGGAGATGTAGGCGGGCTGGCCGTCGCTCTTGATGACGACGCGGTCCTTGTCGTCGCCGAAGTCCGTGGAGCGCAGCCAGGTGGCGCCGTCGGCCTCGTAGATGTGGCCGAGCTCCCGCAGGCGTGCGACGGCGCGGTCGACCGCACCGGAATCGTGCAGGTCGTTCTCGTGGAAGTACACGTCGAAGTCGACGCCGAACTCGTGGAGCGACGCCTTGATCTCGTCGAACATGAGGCCGACGCCGACGGAGCGGAACGCCTCCTGCTTGGCGGCGGGGTCGAGGGCGTCGATGTCGCCGTCGTAGGCCTCGACGACGCGCTGCGCGATGTCGGTGATGTAGCCGCCGCCGTAGCCGTCCTCGGGGGTTGGGAGCCCTTCGTGGGCGGCGACGAGGCTGCGCGCGAAACGGTCGATCTGCGCGCCGTGGTCGTTGAAGTAGTACTCGCGGGTGACCTGCGCGCCCTGCGACGACAGGATGCGGGCGAGCGAGTCGCCGACGGCCGCCCAGCGGGTGCCGCCGAGGTGGATCGGGCCCGTCGGGTTGGCGCTCACGAACTCGAGGTTGATGACCTCGTCGCTGCGGCTGTCGTTCGTGCCGAAGTCCGCGCCGGCGTCGACGATCGTCTTGGCGAGGGCGCCGGCGGCGGCCGCGTCGAGGCGGATGTTGATGAAGCCGGGCCCCGCGACCTCGACGCTCGCGACGCCGTCGGTGGCGGCGAGCGCCGTGGCGATCTCGGCCGCGAACTCGCGCGGGTTCGCGCCGACGACCTTGCTGAGCTTGAGGGCGGCGTTCGATGCCCAGTCGCCGTGGTCGCGGTTCTTCGGGCGCTCGAGGACGAAGTCCTGCACCGTGAGCCCCTCGCTCGAGCCGGGGCGTCGCGCCTCTGCGAGAGGGGTGACGACGGCGAGCAGGGCTTCAGACAGGGCTTCAGGATTCATGGCCTTCCGATTCTACGGTCGCCGCTTCCGGTCGTTGAGCGAGGAGCGCAGCGACGAGACGAAACGGGCTCCCGGGGCCGGACCTCCGGTCGTTGAGCGAGGAGCGCAGCGACGAGACGAAACGGGCTCAGGCCAGCTGCACCAGCGCGCCGAAGTCGTCGAGCGCCGGGTCCGATGCCGCGGCCGCCGCGTCGATCGCCTCGACGTCGGAGGTGTCATCCGGCACCACGACCGCGTCGACCCGCATGCGCTGCAGGCCCACGTGGCCACCGTGGTAGCTGAGGAACGCGCAGTCGGCGGCATCCCGTCCCGTCGCGATCCGCACGAGCGAACGGCGGTTGGCGAGCCGCGTCGCGTCGATGACGTACCAGGTGCCGTCGTGGTACGCCTCGGCGACCGCGTGGAAGTCCATGGGGCGAAGGCCCGGCGCGTAGCAGGCGGCATAGCGGGCGGGCATGTCCATGGCCCGCAGGAGCGCGATCACGACGTGTGCGTAGTCGCGGCAGACGCCCTGCCCGGTCATGAGCGTCGTCACGGCGGAGTCGGTGCCCTGGCTGAGTCCCGGGGTGTAGGTCGTCGACGTCGCGACGAACTCGCTCACCGCCGTGATGAGCTCCTCACCCTGCAGGCCGCGGAACTGGCGACGCGCCTGCGAGAACACCTCGTCGGACTGGCAGTAGCGGCTCGGACGCAGGTACGTGATCGCCTCGAGGTCGCTCGTCGCGCGCTGCGAGACCTGTCCGTCGATGAGCGCCTCGTACCGCACCTGGAGCAGGCCCGCCTCGCCCTGCAGGCGGTGCAGCCGGCTCCCGGACTGATCGATGATCTCGGTCGGCGTGTACACGCGGTCGCCCTGCGCGAACGTCAGCTCTTCGCGCACGACGGGCGCGGGCTGGGCCGCCGCGATCTGGAAGATGAGGTCGACGGGCGACCCCAGATCCAGGTCGAGTTCGGCGGTCACGATGCGATGCACCGGGATATCCTCGCATGCCCGCGAGGGTGCTGGATCACCCCCACAGGACGCGGTCGTACGAAACCGTTTCCGCCTGTGGGATTCGTGACATATCCTCTCGGCATGGGGGCGAGGGAGCTGGCCACGGAGAGGGCCGACAGCCGGTCGCGCGTGCGCGCGGTACGGCCGCCGGCATGGGCTGTCGCCGCACTCGCGGTGCTCGTGATCGCGATCGCCGTCCTCGCGCTCTGGCGCCCCTGGGCGCAGCCCGCCGCGAGCATCGCCGCCGGTGCCGAAGAGGTCGTCGCCGTCACTCCCCCGGAGCTCCTCGAGCTGCCCGAGAACCCGCGCGTGCTGATCTTCGGCGACTCCTGGACCTGGGGAGAAGCCGCCGCGCCCGGAGAGGGCTACGCCTACGTCGTCGCGGACATCGCCGGCTGGACCACCGTCGTCGACGGCATCCAGGGCAGCGGATACCTCCGTGAAGGGAAGAACGGCCTCACCTTCGGGCAGCGCATCGACCGGCTCGACCCGGCACCGAACCCCGAGCTCGACCCCGACCTCGTGATCGTGCAGGGGTCGATCAACGACCGCAAGCTCTACCCCGAGGGCTACCGCGACGCCGTCGTCGCGGCGTGGGACGCACTCGCGGCGCTGTATCCGTCGGCGCGCATCGTGATCCTCGGGCCCGCGCCCCACATCCTCCCCGTCGAGGAATCGACCATCGCCGTCGACGCCGAGCTCTCGCGCCTCGCCGCCGCCCGCAGCTGGTGGTACATCTCCCCCCTCGCCGAGGAGTGGATCACGGACGCCGACTACCTCGACGTCATCGACACGAGCGAGGTCGGCCGGTACCACCCGTCGACCGCGGGTCATCGCTACCTCGCCGAGCGGCTGGCCGCGGCGGTAGAGGCCATCTCTCGGTGATAACCTCGATCAGTGCGCCTCCGTAGCTCAGGGGATAGAGCGTTGGTTTCCGGTACCAAAGGTCGCAGGTTCGATTCCTGTCGGGGGCACTTCTCTTCAGTCGCCAGGCCTATCCGTTGATGATCCGGTAGGTATGAGCGCGGCTGAGTCCCGCGTCACGGGCAATCACCGTGGGCTGCACGTTTGCTGCCGCAGCCAGCCGGATGAGCTCGTCGCGACGGCGAAGGAGCCGCGCGATCGTCGCGTCGATGTCTCGCAACTCCGCCGCGTACGGGTTGTCAGTGCTGGCCACGGTGTGCCTGAAGGGCCGTGATGAGAGCGACGACGCCGACGACGAGCGCGGCTCCGCTGATGATCCACGCGATAACGTCCATGGAACTCCTTTGATGCTGATCGGTGGGGTCGCTCCGACGGTATCGGCCATCACCGCCAACGCCCATGAGACTCCCCGGACGCGGTAGCCTGATGTACTCGCTTGCGAGCAGAGGTCACGTCAGGACAGGCTATGCCTCACCTTCGCCGTCGCCGCGACGGGTACGACCCGATCGCCCGCCGCCCGTTCATCGTCCGCGAGCTGGTCGTCGGCGGGAGGGTGGTCATGGTCGACTCCTGCGACCCGCGCGACTGCCGGGATCACGAGTTGCTCCTCGAAGCACACGCTGAGGAACGGTGGCGCCGCGATCCCATCTGGTCTCGGCGTCGGCACTTGTCCGGCGGAGTGCTGTTCTTCCGCCACAGGCTGCGCTGATCGGGGCGTAGCGGGATCAGCCTCGAACAGTGCCGCGCTGTAACGTCCTTTCATGAGCACGCTTCCCGAGCCGTCCCCGTGGGTACCCGCGCCACCCATCGCTCCGCTGCGTGGTGACGAGAAGTTCGTTGGGATGAACGCTACGGTCCAGGATTTCTGGCGTTTCGCGATGTCAGACCTGCGCGTGAACAACACGCGTGGGTACCTGGCGGAGTTTATGGTGGCCCGGGCGCTCGGCGTGAACGCGCTGCGCACCGAATGGGATGACTACGACGTGCTGTGGGACGGCATCAAGATCGAGGTGAAGGCGTCAGCTCACCTTCAGGTGTGGGCGCAGCGTCAGCTGTCGCAGATTCGATTCACCGGTCTACGTGCCCACTCATGGGGTGATATCGAGGCCGGGATGTCGCCCGAGAAGAGCTACAAGGCGGACGTGTACGTGCTCGCGGCGCACACCGTCCTAGAACATGCCGCCTACGACCCACTCGATGTCTCGGCATGGTCGTTCTTCGTCCTGCCGCAGGCGCAACTCGTCGCGCTGAACGTCGACAGCCTCAGCCTGGCGAGAGTCAGTGGGCTGACCGAAGCCGTCGGCATCACGGAGCTCGCCGCGGCCGTCCTGACGGCACATGGGCGCAACGCGAATCTCGTGCAGCGCTGAGAGAGCCCCGTGCTCTCTGGTGCCAGCGAGGAGAAAGCACGAAGTCAAGCGCATCCCGATGCGTTCAAAGGGCGACCTCGGGCCAGCTCTGCGATAGCGTCGCAAACGTGACAAGTGAGCAAGTCCGTGAGGCGCTGTCCGACTTCGTGCGCGAGCGTGACTGGGCTCAGTTCCATACGCCGGCCAACCTCGCGAAGAGCATCTCCATCGAGGCCGGCGAACTCCTCGAGTGCTTCCAGTGGAGCGACGACGGAGACGAGGTGCGCGTACGCGACGAGCTCGCCGACGTCGTCACCTACTGCACGCTTCTCGCCGAGCGGCTGGGTGTCGACCTAGACGAGATCGTCCTGCAGAAACTCGCGGTTACTAGTTCGAAGTACCCCGCGGATCGATCGCGAGGGCGGAGCACGAAGTATGACGCCCTTTGAGATCGAGCGGCTCGACTTCACTACGCCCGCGATCTCCACATGGGCGTCCGGCGATGAACGGCGGACGAACTGGCCCGTCGTCTACGTTCTCGACAGCGGCGGGTCGCCAGATGCGCCATCTGTCTACGTGGGCGAGACGGTCAGTGCTGTGTCACGAATCCGTCAGCACCTTCAAAACCCCTCGAAAGCAGGATTCCGCCGCGTCCGTGTCGTCATAGACGGGACGTTCAACAAGTCGGCGTGTCTCGACCTCGAGTCGCACCTCATCCGCTGGCTCGCCGGCGACGGGCACTACACAGTGCTCAACGGGAACGAGGGCATCATCGATGCGCGGTACTACGAGCGCGACCAGTACCGCGAGAGCTTCCGGGACATCTTCGAGCAGCTGCGCGCGGACGGGATCTTTCAGCGCAGCATCCCTGAGATCGAGAACAGCGACCTGTTCAAGCTCTCACCCTTCAAAGTCCTCACACGGGAGCAGGCCATCGCGGTTGAGCAGATCGTGGAGGCACTCCTCGCCGACCTCGCGACAGGCACGCGATCGACCAGTGTCATTCAGGGCGATCCGGGTACGGGCAAGACGATCGTGGCAATCTTCCTGATGAAGCTGCTGGCGGACATTCGCGACTACGAAGACACCGATGAGATCGAGCAAGACTCCCTCTTCTCTGAGTTCTTCGTCCCCGAGAACCGAGAGCTACTGAAGAGCGTTCGCGTCGGCCTGGTCGTACCCCAGCAGTCGCTTCGAGAATCGATCAAGAAGGTGTTCAAGAAGACGCCGAAGGTGAGTGAGGACCTCGTCTTGAACCCGTTCGATGTCGGCAAGTCGTCTATGCCGTTCGACCTGCTTATCGTCGACGAGACGCACCGGCTCAATCGCCGCGCGAACCAATCCTCGGGCATGCGCAACCGCGACTTCACCGACATCAACGAACGGCTCTTCGGATCTGACGACCTCAGTAAGACGCAGCTCGATTGGATCCGAGCGCAGAGTACGCACCAGATCCTGCTCATCGACGAGCAGCAAGGTGTGCGGCCGGCAGACCTCCCGAGCGAGGTTCTTGCCGCTGAGATCACTGACGCCAAGCGAGTGCATCGGTGGTTTCCGTTGGCGAGACAGATGCGGGTAAGGGCGGACGCAGACTACGTGGGATTCGTCCGCCAGTTGCTTCGGGGTGAACTTCGCAGGGGCGACCGCCCAGACTTCGGTGAATACGACCTGCGGTTCTTCGAGAGCGTCACGGAAATGCAGCAGGCCATCCGCGACCGCAACCGCGAGGTGGGGCTCGCCCGACTCGTGGCGGGCTACGCCTGGGACTGGAAGACCCGCGGCGACGGACCCGGCTTCGACTTCGAACTGGAGGGAACTGGGTTCGTCTGGAATCGCACGGACAAGGATTGGATCAACTCCCCGGGATCGATCGACGAGGTCGGCTCGATTCACACGGTGCAGGGTTACGACCTCAACTACGCCGGCGTGATCATCGGCGGCGACCTCCGTTACGACGAGCCCACCCGACAGGTTTTGGTCGACCGCGACGCCTACCGCGACAAGAAGGGCAAGGAGAACCTCGCGAAGCTGGGAAGGGAGACGACTGACCGGGATCTCCTGACACTGATTCAGAACATCTATGGCGTGCTGCTCACGCGAGGAATCTTGGGAACTTACGTCTACGTGTGCGATCCAGATCTACGCGAGTACGTGCGCCAGACGATCGCGAGCGTCGGTTTCGAGCAAGCTCTCTGAAACAAAGCTGATGCTGGGCTTCTCCTCTCAGGCGGTGGCGAAGACCTTAGTCGCGCCCCCCTCCATGTGCTTGCGAGCAGACTCTGCGAAGCGACGTTCAGAGTCTTCGGGATTAGTTCCTTCGCCAATTGCCCAACGGAGACGTGAAACGTGGATGTCGCCAACCTTTAGCGAAGGGTGAAGTACCTCCATTTGAGCGAAGTCCGCGATAAACGCGTGTGGACTCTTGTAAGCCGCGGCGAACAGGACGGCTTGGGCGAGATCCTGGCGGTTCCAGCTTCGATCACCAATCTTGTACTTGACGTCCCCCGTGAATGGAGGTGGCCCAATCTCGAGGTCTGGATTCACCGACACAAACGCGGGGAGCAGGTGACGTCCACCGGTCTTGACGACGCGCATCGGGGCGAGTGCGTCGGCGAGCACCTGGCGGATCGCATCCTCGGCAACGGCTGCGGAGTTGAAGAGGACCGTCCCAGAGGCGTAGTCGCCGGACTCGAGGGAGCGGCCGACCCCGGCAAGAATGTCGGACGCGTACTTTAGAGCTGTCTGGTAATGGTGATAGCGCGCGGGGAGTCGGTTGAGATCAACGTCGTCCCGCGCTTCACGGGACGCAGGGGGAAGCTCGCGTGCAAAGTAGGCCAGCCTCATCCGAAGGCGGTCGTCAACCGCCGGGGAGCGAATCGACCGGGAAACAGCCGCTGCCAGGTACTGGTTGAACGGTGTGGCTTCGGTGAAGTCGTCGAACTCGCAGTCCACGAGAACACGTCCCTGCAGCCACTGGCGGGATGTTGACACCAAGTTGACATGGCCCCGCACGTGCGGAAGCCGTTCCGACGAATGCACGTAGTCCCTCACAAGACCCCGACGGAATAGCGTGTCGAGCGCTCCAACGAACCACTCGATTACGAGTCGCTGAAGACCTGCAGCGGCCTCGAGCGACGTCATTGACGAGTCGACGCGAGGCATGCCGTTTGACCGGGCGAGCAGGTGCATGAAGTGTTGCATGCCAATCTTCGGTTCGACGATGATCGTCAGGTCCGGAAGTCCGACGACACCAACTACGTTGCCGACTTCGATGCGCCAGCTGCCCCCGAAGAGTTTGGTCAGCCGGAAGACGGATCGGGAATCGTCGCTGTGCGCGCCGTTGCTTCCCCACCACCGCCGCTCCCCCGCGAGCTTCTTGCCGAGGAGAGCCAGCCGCCCCGCTTGGTCGCCGGTGAGGACATGTGTGGCTGTTCGCGCCTCCATGAGGCGGAGTGTCTTCATTCGCCGAAGAGGCCCTCAACGCTTAGGCCATCAAGACTCGCGACGTTGCCGCCGACGTAGTCCTCCAGTAGCGGCTGCACCTGTCGTTCCCACACTGCCCGCAGAGTGGCCCGACTCATTCGATCCAGCATGAAGTAACTGTGGCCGATGCCGTGGTGGCGGTCACCCATGAGTGCGAAGACTGCGTCATTCAGGGCATCGAATCCGGAGTACAGGGACGGTCCGAGCTCATTCACATGGCCGTCCTCGGAGTAGTGCGCCTTCAAAATCTCCGATGATGGGGTGACATCGAAGAAGTCGAAGCGCCTTCGTAGCGCGAAGTCGACGCTCCGGATACTCCGGTCCGCGGTGTTCATGGTTCCGATGATGAACAGCTGCTCCGGCAACGCGAACCTATTCCGGTACATGAGTCGGACTTCCTGCTCGCGGTATTCAAGCAGGTAGTAAAGCTCGCCGAAGACGCGGGGAAGATTCGCCCGATTCATTTCGTCGATGATCAGCACGCGCGGCTGGCCGTCCTCTGCGATGGCGTCGGCCAGTTGGACGATCGTCCCGGCAACTGGGGCGAACTCGAACGCGCCGGTGGAGCCAATCGTTGGGCGGAGACCCTCTACGAACTCCTCATACCCATACGTCGGATGGAACTGTACGACTTCGATCTGCGGATTGTTGTCGACGTACCCCGCTTGCCCGAGAAGGTAGGCAGCAAGGTGGCGAGCAACGAAGGTCTTGCCCGTACCTGGAGGCCCCGCCAATACGATCTGCGGACTTGCGTCCAAGAGGCTCTCAACCGTGTTCAGGATCTTGTCCTCAGACCAGTGGATCGCGTTTCGGATCGTCCTGAGTTCCGCCTCCCCCGCGTCTTGGAACGCCGGAGCCTCGCGGACTGCCGGCTCCGCCGGAGTGCGATTCTGACTGGGAAGTGCGTCGGTAGTCGGAAGAATCGTCAAGAGTTCTGACAGCCAGCGAAGGTGCCGTTTGATGTCCCCGTCACTCGGGATGCCGTCTCGGCTGTATCTGAAGGCCAGCAGGTTGCCGCGAGCGTATTGGGCGCCGAGACCCGGGTCGCGGAGGTCGACATCGCGAGTTGCTTCGTCCATCAACGGAGTCCTCGAGGCCGGCGATTCGGATACTCGGCCCCATCCATCTGAAACGTTCACTTCGATGCCACCCGCATCCAGCTTGGTAACGCCCTGGTTGAGCGACAGATAGGCCGCAGATCCGTCCGCGGCGAACAGGAGCACGACGTACCAGCCGAGCGTTGGTCGGGGCGATTGAGCAGGGTCGAAGACGCGCACCCAGGGCACCTTTGCATTGTTGCCGGCACCGTTGCTTCCCTTCACCTGCGACACATGATCATCCGACGAGGCGAGAAGTGAGGCGAACTCAGCTGCGATTGCGTTGATCAGTTCGCGACGGCGCGACATCGCGGGCGAAGCCAGAGGGGTGAAGTGGACTTGGAGCTCGAGCACTCCCTGGATCAATTCGCCAAGGCCACGCGGGAGGCTTTGGAGTTCGTCTGTCATCTCGCCAACCTATTGCAGGGGCGAATCCGGCGGGCAGCGCCATCCCGGGCCCGCGCGCAACGAGAATACGGATCCGAATCCGCGCTTGCCGATCGTCCGACACTGCGATCGACGCGGTCGCTTCGCTGTACTGAGCGGATGCAATCCCCCGCAGCGAGTATTGGCGGCTCGGACGCCTCGACTAGTCGAGGAGGAGTCACCCCGGTACCCGCTGGCCAAAGCGCGGACGAGGTGCGTCACGGCATGTGAACCCGTTGCTCACTCGACGACATGCCCGTGTGTCATCGCACACGTACATGCGAGGTCGGCCCGCCGCAGCATGATGGGTCGAGTGCGCTCCCCAATCGGCAGCGCAGGGACATGGGGAGAAGCATGGGCTGGCTCGATTGGTTGTTTGGCGGCGGTAACGCGAAGAAGAAGACGGCGGCGCCGCGGGTGGCCCCGCCGCCTCCGCTTTCGCGCCCGCCCTACTTCGCCATCATCGACGTGGAGACGACAGGCCTATCCCCGAAGAAGGACCGCGTGCTAGAGCTCGCGGTCGTCCGAGTGGATCAAGGCGGCAACGTCGTCGACGAGTGGTCAACCCGGTTCAACCCCGAGGGGCCTGTCGGCGCAACACACATCCACGGCATCACGCAGGCCGATGTGGCGAACGCGCCCCTTTTCCGCGATGTCGCCGCTTCGGTCGTGCCCTACATAGCGGGGCTGCCCATCGCCGCGCACAACGCACGATTCGATCTTGCGTTCCTGCGCGCGGAGTTCCGCCGCGCCGGCTGGGACGTTCCGTGGCTGCCGGCGTACTGCACGCTCGACGGCAGCCACCACTACATGCCTGATCTGGACCGCCGTCGTCTGGTCGACTGCTGCTGGAGCGCTCGCGTCCCGCTGAACGATGCGCACTCGGCCCTCGGTGATGCTCGTGCGACCGCCGGCCTTCTTCGCCACTACCTGCAGGCGCAGGGTCGAGTGCGTCCGCACCCGGCACTCGTCTCGGTGCAAACTGACGCACGAGGCGTGGTGTGGCCAGCAGGACCGAGCCGGTCCCCGCTCGCATCCCTGCCGGACGACCCGACCCCGGCGCGGTCGCGTCCCATCAGGGTCACCGACGCGAATCCGAAGCAACCGGCGCTCATCACGCAACTGTCGAAACTCAGCCTCGTCGAAGTGCTTGACGAGGGGGCGCCCATCGGATCATTGACGTACATCGAAACGCTCCTCGACGCGCTCGAGGATGGCGTCATCTCCGAAGATGAAGCCGCAGCTCTGCAGGACCTCGTTGAGGTCTACGAACTTAGTGACGCCGATGTCGCTGCCGGACATCAGGCCCTCGTGCTCGCCCTCGCGCACAAGGCGCTCGACGACGGTCATGTCTCCCGTGACGAGCGGACCGAACTGGAGTCCATCGCATCGTCGCTGCGGCTGTCGGGCGAGCTCGTTCCGAAGTTGATCGCCGAGGCAGACGCGGCCCGCGCAGCACGGTTGAGCGCGGAACTCGGCCCGCTTCCTGCCGATTGGGCACTCGGCGAGCCGCTACGCGTCGGTGACAAGGTCGTATTCACCGGCTTCGACGGCCGAGAGCGTGAACGAACCCGGCTGGAAGGGCGAACCCAGGAGCTCGGGGTCCGCGTGCTCGGAACTGTCTCCGGCCTGACCGCGATGCTCGTGACTGACGGCTCCTTCGCAGGGGGCAAGCTCGCGCGAGCACAGGAACTGGGGACCCGCATTGTTGACCCCGAGACGTACGCCATCCTCCTCAAGCACCTTCAACCGGCCGCGGTCGCGGCATCCAAGCCGAGTCGCGCCGCAGTAGCAACCACGACCGCCGGCGTTGGGAGCACGCCCGTCACCGTCCAAACGACCACCTCTCCCGGCGCGATCCGCGCGTGGGGCATCGAGAACGGATACGCCGTCGGAGTTCGCGGCAGGCTCTCGACGGAACTGGTTCAGGCCTACGAGCTTGCGCTGCTCGATGCGCAGAAGGAGCCCGCAGGTTCGTAAGCCGGTGTTCCTTGATGCACCAAACCGTGTCACTCTTCCAAGCGACTCGCTAGCCGGAGCGAGCTAACTCCTGAGGAACAACCCGACCACGGCCGCGGCGCCGAAGAGCAACAGCGAGTGCCCCAGCGAGCGCAGGTTGCCGTCCCTGTCGTGGTCACCGCGCTGTTCTTTGAGCTGCGATCGCTCTCCTTGAGGGGGTAGCGCAGCCTCAACCTGTGGATCCCGCCGCCAGTGGGTTGTTAGGTCGGCGAATAGCAGGAGTATCACCCCGACGACCGTGGCCATGAGAGCCATGAACTGCCACCCGCGAACATCACCCGTTAGCCACGACATCACGGCGATCACGATGGCGATGGCGGCGACAACGATCGCGGCGATCACGATACCGCGGCGCCACTTTGTTTTTCGAACCGATCCCACCCCTCGACCGTAACGGCCCAATGACCGATACAAGATTGTCCTTTAGTTGGTCGCACGAGTGCCGGCCCGTCGACGGGCTGTGCGAGAGATACGAGACGCTGAGTAATCTAGACATCGCTGAGTTGCACATGCGTCAACCCTCACCGGCGAAGGTTATCGATGAACGAAGTTGACAGATACCGACTCCAGCGCGATGGCGTGCGGCTGATCCGGCAGGCGGATCCTGTTCGAGTCGCATCCGCAGAAGGACTGATCGACGGCGAGCTCCGCGCGCGACTGCGCGCGCTGCTCCATGACTTGGATCGCCTGGCAGAGGACGTCCTGCTCTGGCGTGTTCTTTCGCAGGCGGATCCATTTCGAGCGGCGGCGGAGAGGACGGCGCTGGGAAAGCTCGGTATCGCACCCTGGTACGAACTTCTCGTCGCGGGCGGCTACAGCTTTCCTCCTCCGCCGAACCCCGACGAGCTGGCCGCGAGTCTCGCGAAGAATGTCCGGACCGCGCTGGATGCTCCCGAGTTCAAGACGCGAGAGCAATTCAGACAGGAAGTGCTTGGGGCCCGTAGCAGTCTGCAGCGCCTCATCCGCGTAATGGTGGAGCGACTCGATCTGCATTCCTCTGGCGCGAGCTCTGGCGAGTTGCCCCTCTGGGCGGAGGTAGGTACCGAGCTCGCGTACGGGGCAGCCTCGGCCATCGCGGCCCCGGCGATCGTCGCACAAACGGCAGTTGCGGTCGAGCCACTCGTTGGTGCGGGAGCTTCGATCGCGGGAGCTGGGTTGATCCGCGCGGTCAAGGAAGGGTGGCGGCGCCTCAGCGACAAGCGCGAACTCAGTCGGCCGCTGTCAGAACGACCGATCGAAGATCCTGTGCTGAAGGTTCTTGCGCTACTCCACGACACCGCACAGCAGGCTCGAGCGGCGACCGACGCACACTTCCCGCGGCGTTCCGAACTTCGTCTGCTGGCAGAAGATCTGGGGCGGTACGGCACCATGATGAGCGAGACGCTTCGATCGCGCGGAGAGCATCTTCAGGCATGGGGGCGAGTTGAGGTGGCGCTGAAGAGCAGCATCGCCGAGCTCGCTACGGATTCAGGGGCGCGGTCTCTTGACGATCTCAGTCGCGCGCTCGACGCAGCCTGGGTAGAGCGATCGAGGGACGACGAACATACCGCCTACTGAGTCGGGACGCCATGCTTCGACCCGTCGATGCGTAAACCGGTCCTCGCGAGTCGCTACTCCCTGAACGTAACAACGCGCAGCCTGCGCGAACCCGACCGATGGTGGGTCCGCTTCCGCCCACGTGCCACCGGATCGGGTTGCGGCGCCGTACCCCTCCGCGTGTTCAACGCGCTCGAGGCACGTCGAAGTAGCTCTTGATCGTGAACGACTCTGAGTCATGGCTGCCGACGGGTGTGTTCCAGCACATCGTGAACGTTTGTGTGACACCATTCGCGTCGTCTGCCAGATAGATGTCAAAGCTCTGCCCGTTCCTGAGCTCTGCGGGGGCACCCAGGGGCCGGTCAGCGCGAACCGGAGGAGGTCGGACACGAGGCCCGTTTCCAACATGGTGATCCCGGAGACGTTCTTCACCCGAAAGGTCCTGCGACTGACTTCCTCGACCTCGAGCGACTGCGCTCGGCTGAGCTGGTCCTCCATCAGTTGAACTTGTCGCTCCAGCGCATCCGCAGCTCGCTGTTCGGCAGCAGCCGAGGCGGCCGCGGCATCGCCGGCTCGCTTGGCTGCCGCTTCAGCCTTAGTTCGTTCCTCCGCGGCTTCTGTCTGAGCCGACTGCGCCGTGCGCGCCTGGATGAATGTCGCGACGGCGGCAAACCCTGTGACGATCAGGAGGCCGAAGTTGATCAAGATTGTCGGGTCCACTCGACGAATCCTATTGGCCGCGTTCGATCTAGCCGAGAACCTGCGGACCGCACGCCGGTTGCACATCGTGCGTGCATTCTGCCGGTCGACCGGGCTCCCGCAGGGTGGTGTTTCAAAGCGCGCAGACGAGGGGCCACTCACCGGAGCTCTAGTCTGGCGTGATGAGTGAAGGACTCCCGACTGTTCGGTTCTCAGACACCGCCGAACCGGGGCTGTTCATGTTCGGTGGGGTTCCATATGACTCGAACCGATACGGAGGCTTGATTGTCAGGCGAGCGGACCTGCGCGGCTGCATCGCTTCCGACCTTGAGGCAACGCTTGCGGAGCTCGCCGACCCTCCGGAGGTATTTGTGACCGACGATTCGGAGACGGCTTACGACGAGATCGAGTCACCCGCGACTGATGTCGTGTTTGCCATGAGCAACGGCGAGCTGCGGACTCGGGTGACGTTTCGCGTACCGGACTGGGTTTGGGATGGCGAAGACGAGGATGCGGAACTGGCTGATTTCCTAGCGCACGTGTTAGCCCATCACTCGCTCAGCGTTATCGAGTTCCAACCCATCTCGGCGTTCGGATTCCTTTGGCTCGAGCATCGCAAGCGCGACGTCGACCTTGGCGTCCTGTTGTCAGGAGCGGAGGACGTCCTGGGTCTGCTCGATGCATCCCGTGGTGGCCAACTCACGGTCACCAGCACGGCACTGATGGTGCGCTCTGGGCGAGTTGAGGCGCTCGTTGGTCAGCGTGAGGGGATGCTCTTCGACGCGAAGACGACGCACTACGATCTCGAGAAGTTGGCGGGCAAAGTCTCGCTTGGTCAAGCGGTCGCGCGCTTTTGTAACGGCGACGGAGGGATCTTGGTCGTTGGTCTGGAAACCGCTGTGGTGGATGGGGTTGAAGTCGTCGCCCGAGTGAAACCGGTCCCGCTCGACCTCACCGTGCCCGAGCGATACCGAAAGCTCATCGACCAGCACGTTTACCCATTTCCAGAAGGCCTGGTGATATCAGCGATCCCCATGCAGGACGGCTCGGGTATGACCGTGCTGGTCGAGGTTCCGCCGCAGCCCGACTACAACAAGCCCTACCTCGTCTCGGGTGCATTTGTCGATGGCAAGGCCAAGGGGGAGTTCATAAGCATTGTGCAGCGCCGGGATGACGGTTCGGAGCCGCTCAAGGCCTCGATGATTCATGCATGGATTGCGACAGGGAGGGCGCTCATCCAGCGTGGCGAATTGCCCGCAAGCGACTCAGCAGTGTGAGCCGTAGTTGGCGGCTCGCGGGCTCTCACTTAGGCGCGGATGCCGGTCGCTTGGGAGTGCGCATGTCACAGGCTCAAGGTAGCCGCGGGGCTGGTCTGCGAGACCAAGAGATGATGGAGCAGATCATGCGTGAGCCAATGTGCGAGCGATGCGAGAGTGCCGACAACCTGCGGACGATCGTAATGATTCCAGCCCCACGAACGGTCGAATGGCGGGACACCTTCTTGTCACAAGTTCCGGTGGTTGTCGAGATTCCGACCGTCGTTGAGCACGCCCGCGAGTGCGGCCTCAGGGACAGACGCCCCGCTCCGACCGGATGGTCGGTAGCGAGTCGGTCCTGAGGGGGTGGGGTCCCGGGTTCGAAGACCCGCGACCCCACCAATTCAGCCTGCCGAATCGAACCGCCCACCGCGCGGGAGACGTGTCGACCGGGCGGCGGTTTCGACAGCCATCGGTCGGTGCAGGCAAGCGGCGCGATCACCTAGGCTTCCGGCGGACCCGCCACCACGGAACCGGTCGGAGCCGTCTCAGCGCGGCGGCCGCGGACGCTTCAGTGGTCTTCGCACGTTGTTCGTCGCGAACGCGGTCGGGGCCAACCGCCGCAATCGCGAGGCCTGCCACGTACGTCGCAGCGCCGATTCCGATCACTACCCAGCCAATCCAGAAGGCGACGGCATCGTCGATTCTTGCCACGGCGTTACCGACCCCGACCGCGAGGAATCCGATCGTCGCGATGCCGAAGCCACCCACGGCGAGCCGGGCACGCTGCCTTCGCGTGAGCTCGGCAACTGCGAGTTCGACGAAATAGTAGTCCACGCGGTCCGCGGCGACCTCCGTCTGATGCTCGTTACGCGAATTGTTGAGCACCTTCACCCAAAGGTCGTAGCGAACGGATGCGCTGACCTGGTTGGTAATCGTGATGATGACGGTGGCGAGGGCGGCTAGGCCGGCGAGCACGGTGCCGAACATCATCCAGTCCATGCACCCGATTATGGCGGCACGATGCGGTTGCTCTCAGACTTGCGAGATCCGACTATCAGCGACCCAGCCGGGGTAATTAACCCTGTGTCTGGTTCCGTTCTCACCTGCTGGGCCACACCGCGCTTGCCGCATCGAAAACCCGCCCGTTGTTGTTCCGGATGACGGCGCCATGACCGGGCGACCTTCCGCCAATGGAAGATGCGACGAACCGGACAAATCAATCGCACACGGACGAGGACCAACCGAGCCAGAGCCGAGCTGAAGACCACAGCGAACTGAAGCAGAGAGAAGTAGCCCGCCATAACCGCAGCAATGCACGCAGGCACCGCAGGTGTTCGACACCCTTTAGCAGCACTCCCCTACACGCACCTGCACCTCAGGAAAATCCCTGGATAAGGGGCGAAACACACCATATTCTGGCGGCGTGCAAGGCGGGCTCGAGCGGTGGAAGCGGGGCGTCGATTCCCGAGGGGTTCGACAGGCGATCGCCTACGCGCTCGAGGGGGTCTGCGACGCTCATCTGCACCACTCCCCCAGTGTTGACGCGCTCGAAGCGTATGGCGCCGCCTCCAATTCGACCGTGTCGCGATTCATCGTGGCGAACGGCGTGATCTCCTCCGACGAGGTCACCGCCGGCGGCCTTCGTGTCTGGCTCACCGGTCACGACCCGGTCACTGGGGAAGCGCGCGGCCAGCAGCGGCTGAGCCCCGATGCCGACCTCCTTCTCGACGGAACGCTCAACCACCCGAAGTCCTACAGCACCGCCGCGCTTCTGCATCCGGAATCCGCGATCGAGTTCGAGGCATTGCAAGACCGTCTGCGAGAACGAGTCCTGCTCACGTGGCAGACGGAGCTCAACGCGCGACGCGGGCACGGCGGGCTCATCCGCGAGGAGCTCACCCGTATCGAGGTCGTCGAGCTGCAGCATCGGCGCTCGCGCGCGCTCGACCCGCACATCCACCGTCACCTCTGGCTGAACAGCAAGGTGCTCGGCGCGGGCGGCAAGTGGTCGAACCTCGACTCGCGCGTCGCGATGAAACTGCACACCGTCGTCAACGCCGAGGGCGAGCTCGCCGCCCGTACCGATCCCGGCTGGATCGCCGCGCTCGCCCGACACGGTTACAGGCTCAACGACGCCGGAGAGATCGCCGAACTTGCCGGCGCCGTCCGACCCGTCTCGCGTCGGTCGGCGCAAATCGAGGGCAACCGCGCGCGCCTGATCGCGGAGTGGTCGGCAGCGCATGGAGGATCGACTCCGAGCGTGGAGGTGCTGCAGCAGATCGACCGACGCGCGTGGGCGGTGTCGCGTCCGAACAAACCGGCCGATCTCGACGAGGCGTCTTGGGAGGCCCAGGTCCGTCACGAGCTCGCAACGATCGATCCGTGTCTGACGCGCCCGCGCGCCCCCATTCCAGTTGCCGCAACAGACCTGCATGCCCTGGACTTGGACCTGCTCGCTGCACAGGCGATCGTCGACGCCGACGAACGGTCCACCTCATGCGGTGGGAGGTTCAGCATCTTCGACATTCGGGCAGGCGTGATTCGCGCACTCTCCCGCACGAGCGTCGTGGCGGAGCGCGACCGTCTCGATGGCGCGATTGCCGAGATCACAGAGCGCGCGACCGGTGCCGTCTACCGGCTCCTTGCGAATGATCCGCCGGCGCACTAAAGGCGTTCATAGCGACCGAGACCGTACGCGCCAAGGTGCGCCTTGCCGGCCGCCTGGACGTTCTCGCCCGCCCCGGGCGCTCGCTACTGCCGAACGAGTTGCACCGGCTCGCACCGCACGAAGATCTCTCGGCTCTGGATACGTCGCAAGGCGTGGCCGCATGCGCCATCGCCGGCACGGACGGGCTCGTGACGGTGACCGGCCCCGCGGGCACGGGCAAGACGACCATGCTGCGCGCTGCGTCCGCGGCGCTCACGTCGCAACGGCGACTCATGCTCGTCGTTGCTCCCACGCGAAAGGCGGCATCGGTGGCGTCTCGTGAGGTCGGGGCCGCGGCATCCAGTATTCATGCCCTGCTTTCGGATCATGGCTACCGGAGGAGCACCGACGGGGCCGGCGCGAAGGTGTGGACCAGGCTTAGAGCGGGAGAACTTGATCCCAGCACGGGCGCCGTATACGGCGGACCAACGCAGCACGTGTTGCGCTCTCGCGATCGGATAGTCGTCGACGAAGCCGGCATGGTCGACCTGCAGACGGCCACCGTCCTGGTCGAGCTCGCGATCGAGCAGGGTGTCGGGCTGGCGTTCGTGGGTGACACTCATCAGGCGCTGCCGGTGGGACATGCGGGTGCGATGGGTTCCGCGATCCGGCACGCGAATGCTGCGGTCGAGCTCGACACGGTGCACCGGTTCCGCGATCCCGACTACGCGGCGCTCACGCTGCGGCTGCGGGATGCGGGTGATCGCGAGCGTGCGCTGGTGGTTGCGGGCGAGCTCGCCGCACACGGTCACGTCGACCGGGTCGAACATCACGACGCGGCGCGGCAGCGGATGATCGACGCGTACTTCGACTGGCACGCACGCGGCAAGCGAGTGACGCTGGTATCCGGCACGAATGCTGAGGCGGATGTGATCAACGACGCCATCCAGCAGCGGCGAATCGATAAGGGCGAGCTCGACGTCCGCGTCGCCGCGTGGGGAATCGGGCAGCAGCGCATCCTCGTCGGCGACACCGTGCAGACGCGTCGCAACGACCGGCTCACGGGAGTCGAGAATCGCGCGCAGTGGATCGTGCGCGGCATCCGCGACGAGTACCTGTCTCTGTGTCCGTGAGCGACAGTGGCGAGGTGGCGCGTGTGTCCACCGAGTACGCGTGCGAGCACCTGCAGCTCGCGTACGCGTCCACCGTGCACGGTGTAGAGGGCGACACGGCGGGTGCGTCAGTGGTCGGGCCAGATGTCGATGCCGCAGGGCTTTACGTCGGCCTCACGCGGGGTCGGCTGAGCAACGTCGCGATCGTCGTGGCGCGCACGGATGCCGCGGCCCGCGAGTGTCTCGCCGAGTCGATGCAGCGCGGAACTCCGGAGTTGACAATGCAGGACGCGGTGCGCGCGGCCCAGGCGGAGATGCGGCGTGCGGCGCGGGCGCGGGGAGCTGGCGACGATGACCACGGGGCCCGCTGCCGGGGCGCCGTACGCAAGTTGCGGGATGAGAGTTTGAACAAGCTCGCTCCATGCGCGCTCTGCAAAACGCTGCGCGGTCAACGGGGAGGGTCGCTGACACTCGTGCCGCGCCAGCTAACGACCGGAGTCAGCGCTCCACGGTTTGCGACACCGACCGCCATTCGCCGCTGCTTCGGGCCCCGAAGCAATATGGTGTGACGGAGGAACGAGGCGTCTCGACTTACGGAGGGTGATGTACGCACCAGTTCAGGACTATGCCCTCTATAGAGCATTGTCAGGACGTCCCGACCTCGGCGCGAAAGTGCTTGAGCTGCGTAGCGATGTCGAGACGTATCTGGGGCGGGTCTCGGCGACGTTCGCGCATTACACGTCCCACGCAGTGGATCACAGTGATCAAATCGTGCGTGAGATATCAGCCTTGGTGTATCGAGATGCCTTCGATCCGGAAACTGCGTGCGTCGAGCTCACGCCTATTGAGGCATACCTCCTGTTGCTGGCTGCGTACCTCCATGACACTGGGATGGTCGTGACAGATCAGGAGAAGATCGCGGCACTTTCGACCGCGGCGTGGGAACGTTTCGCCCTCGATCATTCCGATACGGCCGATCTAGTCACTAACGACGCCCCGCTCAACAACGCACAAGAGCAGTTTGTGCGCGGACTTGAGCAGCAGTGGGCGATTGCCGAGTTCTTCCGCCGGCAGCACACTGAGCGCGCCGCGGTCGCGATCAACTCCGCGCTGAACGTGGACCGCTTCCTCGCTGGCGATCATGCCGCGGTGCGTAGCCTGGTGGCGATATGTGTGGGCCACGGGTTGAGCCCACAGGCGCTCCAATCCGACACCGAATATCCGACACGTCGCGATCATTTCGGTCAAGCGGTCGACGTCCGCCTGCTCACGATCCTTCTTAGGCTCGGAGACCTTCTCGATATGCGTAATGCTCGGGCCTGCCCGCTCCTTCGGAGCTCAGTGTCGCCTCTTCCACGTTCAAGCGAGGTCCACTGGACGCAGTACAACCGAATTCACGACCGCATGACTTCACCCGACAAGATTAGGGTCGGCGCGCTCTGCGAGACGGCAGACGAACATCGCCTGTTGCTTGACTGGTGTACCTGGCTGGCGAATGAAGTAAACGGCGCACAGCGCCTGATGAGTCAAGAACCTCGTCACCGATCCTGGGTGCCCCCGGAGGCGAGCGTCGGACCGGAAGGCTCCATCCGGATTGAACGTGCGCCCGGCGCCACATATCGAGTTGAGGACTGGAAGTTTCATTTTGACGAAGCTGCCGTCGTCACGCGTCTTGTTGCGGATGTACATGGGTCGGGACCCGGCTTCATGCGTGAGCTTATGCAAAACGCGCTTGATGCATCACGGGTGATGATGTATTTGACTGAATCACAAACCGAGACGTACGCTAACGAGGTCCCAGCCGCTATTCGCGAGAAGTTTCCCCTAAGCATCGAGATAGAAACCGAGCGTCTCGACGACCACGACGTCGTTCGATCAATCTCGATTTCGGATCATGGAACGGGGATGACGCCGGACATCATAAAGAACTACTTCCTACAGATTGGCCGCTCTTGGTACGGCTCTTCTTCGTTCGTCGGTAGGTTTCCGTTCACCCCGACCAGTCGGTTCGGTGTCGGATTCCTGAGCGTTTTCGGCGTGTCCGACGACGTCACGGTTGTCACCCGCTGGCATGAAGATCCGCCCGAGAGCGCTCTCAGCTTGCGCCTCGCCGGACCCAGGGGATATCTCGTGATTGAGGAATCGCATCGCGCGATCGCTGGTACCACGGTGCGCGTCGACTTGAGAGAGCCAAGGAGCCTGCGATGGATGCTGGAACAGATTGAGGAGATGTGCACCGCTGTAGAGTTCCCGATCAAGATCGAGGTTGATGGCACCGCACAGGTAATCAGCCAAGCGGCTTTTGAGCCCACCAGCGAACCTCTGCCGCTTAGCGATGACTTCGAATGCCGTACTCGGCGTATCGATGTCACGGGCGATGGCGCCTTTGGATACTTTGAGCTGCTCACCGTTGCGCGTAGCGGCGTTGAAGACTGGACCCTGTCACGCAGCTCTTATGAACGCGAGATTCTCGCGGTCGACCCTCTAGCTGATCTACCCAGACCGGGGGTATCCAAGGTGGCGATCAACGGACTCGCGTCCAATACGCGAGGTAATTCATCCCGCGAATCGATGTGGCGCCATGTTCTAGACCTCAGGACGCTTGATGCCGCCGCTCGGGGCGGCCTGGATCGGCTCGGCCAGCCCCAGCTTCCGGGTCCTGTGCTTGAAAAGATTGCCTCCGCTCTTGATCGTCATCTCGAAAGCCACGGCCCCGACATTGACTATTTGGCAGGGCTCGTAGAGAAGTTCAACGGGCTCTGCCCGGCCTGGGCCAGAACACGGCCGTACATTCAAACGGAGAGCGGAGCCCTTGCCTCTGTGGAGGAACTGCTGGAGACGGAGCGCTTGCTGGTGCCTCACCGGTACACGTCTTCGGCCACCAGGCGCCGGCCCATTCGAGACGATGAAGCCGCAGTCTCCGCGTGGTCTCAAGGGAGGCCCGACCTGCCGTGCATCACCCTGAGCGCCAAGCGCCTAGTCTGCGAAGGTCATCTTCGCCTTCTCACGCGAGGTCGTTGGCTGACCGTTGCGGAGCTGGAGACCGACCTGCTTGTATTCGAGATCGCGACTGACGAATATTGGCGCGGACCGTCCGTGCAGCGTCCTGTATTTGATGACCAAAGCGACATTGTCGCAGTGAAGCTGAGTTATCGTGAGATCGCGCTGAACGCCGACCACCCATTGGTCCGGGAAATCGATCGACTGGCTGCAGGGCATGCACCCGCGAAAGACCGGTTGCTCGAAGGCTTGCACCCTGGGAACATCACGCACTGGCGAGAGTACGCAGCGCTGCTTGGTGGCGTGGCCTCCGTCGTCGGGAGTAATCTGCTTGCCGAATACGCAAGACTGATGGCGAAGGGCCCGGAATTCTCGAACCTCAGTTTGTCGGTGTTGCGGCTTCCTCGTGATTGAGAGCGGTCCGGCGAGCGGACGTGCGGCGACTTAAGGTGGATGTGTTCGACTACGTCCACGAGGCATCCTCACCCACGGGAGGCGGGTCTAGGCAGACCTCGACGCCGAAGGTGCCCAGCTATCCCGCGATGGATCAGCCCCGGTCCCTGGTGGCTCAGCGCACACCGACGCATCCGACCCAGTGCGTCGCGGTGTGCCGCGCGGCGGTGAAGCGAGCGGAAGAAGCAACATTTCTTCGGCAACAAGTTCGGAGAACCTCCCCCTCAATGGTGCCCGCCCCAATACGATTCAGCAGCGAGAGTTCGCGTCGGAGCGGATCAAGTGACGACCGCTACATGTGCATGGTGTTCAGCGTTCGCAACTATGTCGCGCGTAGCGGACCCTAGAGTTGTAGATCGGGACGACGCGACGCGCGAGTTCAAGTTGCCCACATTTTGCCCACACTTGGTGAGATTTCATGTGTTTTCGGGCGAAGCTAGACGTACCGCGGAACCCCGAAAACCCGCGAAATTCCGCGGGTTTTGCCGGTATCTGCAGATTTGGGAAATCGCTCTCCGACATTCCGGTACCAAAGGTCGCCCACTCCCTCCCGCCGGTCCTCCTACACTCGCCACCATGACCGTGATCCTCGTCGAAGGCGCCAGCGACGCCGCTGCGCTCGAGGTCATCGCCCGGCGCCTCCGCATGCCGACCCCGCGCATCCTCGCGGTGGGCGGCTCGAAGGGTGCCCACCGCGCGGTCGATTCGCTTCCCGGCGAGCGAATCGTCGGCCTCGTCGACGCGCAGGAGCGCACGGACTTCGCCCGGGTGATCGAGGTGGTCTTCGTCTGCGATCCCGACCTCGAGGCCGAGCTCGTGCGCGCGCTCGGGACGGACGCCGTGGAGGCCGTCATCGCTCAGCAGGGCGAGCTCGAGTCGTTCCGCCGCCTGCAGCGGCAGCCGGCGCAGCGCCTTCGCTCGACCGAGGCGCAGCTCGCACGCTTCTTCGGGGGACGCAGCGGCAACAAGGCGCGATACGCCCGGCTCCTCGCCGAAGCGCTGCCGCTCGACCGCATCCCCGCTCCCCTGGCCGGCATCCTCGCGGCCGCCTGAGCACCCCCGCCGAACCACTGGCGGCGGCAACGCGGATGCGGGAACGGGGGCCGGTGGGGGCCGGTCCCCGTTCCCGAGCTGCCCGGGGGGACAGCTCAGCTCACCCGGCGTATAGGGGGACGCGCGCGGCGAGCATCCGGGGGGCGCTCTTCGGTTGTAAACGTTGATGCTGTTTCGTTCGTCCTCGAACGAATGACACCACGGTACCCCGTAGAGCGAGCCTGCGCAAGATGTTCGTTCGCGGACGTATGGTTAACCCAGAGCCGAGCAGGAGAGCAAGCGAATGGCGACGAAGCGTGGTCCGGGGTTCCTCCCGCAGTCCGAGTACGAGCAGGCGACGCAGGAGCTTCTCGCGCGCCACGAGGGCGCCGTCGATCGGGATTCGTTCCGCGCCGTGTGGCTGCTGCACCAAGCCGCCGACGCTGCGCGCGCCTTCCAGACCGCGGAGATCCTCGACACCTACCGCCTCACCTGGGCGCAGTTCGAGGTCGTGTGGAACCTCTGGCTGTTCGGGGAGCGGGATGCCGGCTGGGTGGCGAGCGCCGCCATGGTCTCCAAGTCGGGGCTGACGACGATCCTGTCTCAGCTGTCGACGCGCGGACTCGTCTCACGCCGCCCCGATCCGGACGACGCGCGGCGGAGCCTCGTCCGGCTCAGCGACGAGGGCGATCAGACGATGCTCCGCCTGTTCCAGGAGATGAACACGGCGGAAGCCCGCTTCGCGGCGCCCTTGTCAGCGAGCGAGAAGCAGGAGCTCGCACGCCTGCTGAACGCGATGCTGGCCGGATGGGACGAAACCCTGCGACCGTAGCCGCCGTCGCACCCCTCCCCTCTCTCCCCGGCGGCTCTCCCCCGGTGGCGGCTGCCGGACAACGGTCGCGCCGTCATTTCCAGGCTTCGTCGACGTCTCTTTAGAGACGGGAGGCGAGGCCGTGGACGCAGCAAAATCGCAGGCGCCGTTGGCCGGGACGGGAGCAGAGCTGGCGCGCACGCTCCGGCTCGGCGACGTCATCCGGCTGTCCGTGTCGTCGGTGACGCCGGCGTCGTCGGTCGTGGTGATCCTCCCCGCCATCCTGTTCTCCCTGCACTGGGGCGCACCGGTCGCGCTCCTGCTGGCCGGACTGCTGTGCGTTCCGCTCGCCTCCTGCTACTCCTCGCTCGCACGACAGTTCCCGAGCGCCGGGGGCGAATGGGCCTTCGCGCGCCGCGTCCTCGGCTCCGGCGTCGCGCGCGCGACCTTCACGACGACGCTCGTCGGCGCGATCCTCGCGATCGCAGCGATGCTCCAGGGTGCGGCGCAGCTTCTCGCCGGCATCCTCGGCACGGGCGGGGAGCTGTGGACGGCACTGGTCCTCGCCGCGGTCGTGGCCGTCGTCGCGCCCCAGCGGGTGCTCCACGGCGCGCGGATCACCTCAGTGCTCCTGTACATCGAGATCGTGGCGGTGCTCGGGATCACCGCGATCGGGATCGTCGCCTTCGTGGACTCCGGAATCTCCCTCGAGACCTGTGCGGGCGTCGCGCTGACGTCGCTCGCAAGCCTCGAGGCGGGCCCGCTCCTCGCGTCGATCGCCGTGGCCTATTTCGCGCTGGCCGGCTTCGGGTCCGCGGTCATGCTGAGCGAAGAGGACCTCGGATCCGGGCGACTCGCGGCGCGCGCCGTCGGGTGGACGCTGGCGCTCACGTTCGCGCTCGAGTTCACGGCTCTCGGCGGTCTTCTGGTCGGCAGCTGGTGCGGCCCGGTCTTCCCCGACGGCACAGGCGGACTGCTCCACGCGGTGTCGGCGTTCGACTCCTCACCGCCCCTGCAGATCGCCGTCCTCACCAGCGCGGCGATCGCCTGCCTCAACGCCGCGATCGTCATCGCGATGCAGGGGGCTCGCATCGTGTTCGCGGCGGCGCGAGACGGCCTGCTGCCCGCCCGTCCCTCCCGGAGCCTCCGCCGGCTCCGCGAGACCTCGCAGGCCCCGCTGGCGGCGACGATGCTCGTGGTCGCGTCGGCCGGAGTCACGGCCGCGCTCCTTCCCGCGGACCGCGTCATCGCGTGCGCGAGCGCTGCTCTGCTGGTCCCACCCGCCGTCGTCGCCGCGAGCCGTGTCGCGTGGCGGTCGGGACCGTCGCGGGTACTCGGGCGCTGGGCCGCGCCGTGCGTCGCCCTGCTCGCGCTGGCGCTGGTCGCCGCGTTCGGCGTTCAGGCCGACCCGTGGGCGTTCGCGGTCCCTGCTGGCACGTGGCTCGCGGGACTCGGCTACGACCGCTGGTCGCGCCGCCGCGGCAAGTGACGGTGCGCGCCCGCCGTGCGCGGTCGTGGAGCGGATCGGCGCGGCTCGGCGAGTGCGGGAATCGGAGGATCGCGCCGGATTCGGATGCTCCGGCGACACGGGTCCGAATCCGCTGTCATGCTCCGAATCTGCGCCCATGGAGGGGCATCACCGGCCCACGCGAAGATCGCCCCGGAGCCGAAGCTCCGGGGCGATCATCATGCGTTGTCGGTTCCTGTGTCGGTTCCTCTTTCAAGGTTCTTTCGTTTCCGTTTTCCTTCGCGAGACCTAAGATACTCAGCCCGGAAACGGCGTCAATACTTCGCCGAAAAGTCACCTCTCGTTCACGTTGAAGGTGAAAGTCGCGTCGTCCTGAAGAGCGAAATCATCCTTCCGACGGATGCCGATGAGACCACCGGCCGACGCGCCACGAGACCCTCGATTCGTACCGTCGAATCATGGCCACCGCGACCCTGACCCTCCCCCGCCACACCGCCCGCACGCCCCGCACCGCGGCGGCGCGCGTCAGCTCGGCGACGGGCGCGGCAGTGCTGTCGATCCTCGGGAGCATGGCCGCGATCGGCATCGCGGCACTCGGACTCCTCGTCGTTCCGGTCGCCGCTCTCATCGTGTTCGGGCCGGCGCTGCTCGACCTGCTGACCTGAGCGCGGGGGCGTTTCGTCTCGCTGCGCTCGCTCAACGACCGGGGCGACACCACCGAAGCCGCGTTTCGTCTCGCTGCGCTCGCTCAACAACCGGGGGCGACACCACCGAAGCCGCGTTTCGTCTCGCTGCGCTCGCTCAACGACCGGGAGCGAGGGCCCTCAGTGGTCGCCGCCGACGAGCTTCAGGCCGACGACACAGCCCACGAGACCGAGGATGAGGAGCATCTTCACGATCGAGAAGTCCTCGTCGCCGCTGATCATGGCCCATGCGACGGTCAGCGAGGCGCCGATGCCGACCCAGACGGCGTAGGCGGTGCCGGTCGAGATCTCGCGCATCGCCCAGGCGAGACCGCCCATGCTCGCGACGAGGGTGACGCCGAAGACGACGGTCGGCCAGAGCTTCGTGAACCCTTCGGACTTGCCGAGCGCGGTCGCCCAGACCGCTTCGAGCACACCGGAGAGGATGAGGATGACCCACGACATGACTGCCTCCATGGCCAGTCTTGTCGCTCACCGGGTACTGATCCGTCGTCCGGGGACCCTGTCGAGGTCCGTGATCGAGGCTAGCGGAGCGGTCTGATCAGTGCCTGTGCAGGGCGTTTCGTCTCGCTGCGCTCGCTCAACGACCGGGAGGCGGCGCGGGCGTTTCGTCTCGCTGCGCTCGCTCAACACCGGGCGGCGGCGCAGGACGTTTCGTCTCGCTGCGCTCGCTCAACGACCGGGAGGCGGCGCGGGCGTTTCGTCTCGCTGCGCACGCTCAACGACCGGGGTGAGCGCTCAGGGGGCGATGAAGAAGATCGCGTCGAGCAGACCGGGGTTGTGTGCATGGACGAGCACGGCGAACACGACCGCGTCGAAGAGCAGGTGCACGGTCACGACGTAGCCGAGCGACTTCGTGCGCAGGAAGATGATCGCCTGCAGCAGCGCGAACGGAATGGTGAGCACCGGCCCCCAGGCGCGGTAGCCGAGCTCCCACAGGAACGACACGAACACGACCGCCTGCATGACGTTCGCCGTGGCATCCGCGAAGTGCCGGCGCAGGAGCACGAAGCAGGTGCAGATGAAGAAGAGCTCGTCCCAGATGCCGACGGCGCCGACGCCGACGAAGAGGCGCGCGATGAGATCGGGAGTGTCGACGACGGGCCAGTTGAGGTAGACGCCCGAGGTGATGAAGTAGAACGGCAGGATCAGCCAGCCGAGCAGGAGGACGGCCGCGAGCCATGCCCACTGCCACGGCCGCCAGCGTCCGCCGCCTCGCCACGGGAACCGGATCGCGTGGTCGCGGTAGACCCAGCGCGAGAGCACATACGGGACGACGACCGCACCGCCGAGGGCGAGGGTGAAGCGGATCATCGCCGCGTTGTCGAGCTCGGCCTTGAGCGGCACGGAGCTGACGATCAGGAGCCCGACGGCGATGAGCGAAAGGTCACGAGTGAGCGAAGGCCCGGATGCCGTGACGCTCCCCCGCTCGATCGCGACGGCCACACCGAGCCCGGCTGCCAGGAGCAGCCAGCCCAGCCACGGCGTGAGCAGCACGAAGAACGCGGGCGCGGCCAGGCACACGAGGAGCGCCGGGACGACCTCGACCGAGACGAGCGGCCGTCTGTCGGCGTCGGGGCGGGGGTGCGGGGCGGAGCGTGCGTTCACGTCAGTCGTCCTTCAGGGGGTGGGCGATCTCATCCTGCGGCATCCGAGCGAGAGCCAGCACGGCGAAGGCGATGAGGAAGGGGACGATGCCGGCGACGACGAAGATGACCGACAGCGGCACGACCTGGGCCACGGGACCGGCGATCGCCATCGAGAGCGGCATGAGGGCGAGCGAGACGAAGAAGTCGAGGCTCGAGATGCGGCCGAGCATGTGGCGGGGCACGCGCCGCTGCAGGAGCGTGCCCCAGATGACGTTGCCGTAGCTGAAGCCGAAGCCGGCGAGCGCGCAGCTGATCGCCATCACGGCGTAGGACTGGGTGAGGCCGATCGCGATGTAGGGCAGCGTGCTGAACCCCCAGACGAGGGTCATGGCGGTGAGGTAGCGCCGCGGCAGGGGCAGCGACGACACGAAGAGCGAGCCGACGCCGCCGCCGGCGCCGAAGAAGGCGAGGAGGAAGCCGAACAGGCGCGGGTCGTCGCCGAAGCGCTCCGCGGTGACGAAGGGCAGCAGCACCGTCTCGGGACCGACGGTGAAGAGCACCCACAGCGTCGCGAAGAGCAGCGTCCACAGGAGCCACGGCGTCCGCAGGGTGAAGACGACCGCTTCGCGGAGATCGCGGAGGATGCCGCGGACCCCCGCCGCCGCCGAGCCCTCCGCCTTCTCCCCCGCGGTCTCCCCGTGTCCGTCTCCCTGCGCGGCGACCGGCTCCGGACGCAGGAACAGGAGCACGACGAGCGCACCCGCGTGGGCGAGGAGGATCACAACCGCCGCCTGGGCGGGAAGGAGCGCGGCGAGCAGGATGCCGGCGGCCGCCGGACCCGCCGCCTGCTGGAGCGCGGGACGGATCGCGCTCTCGAGCCCGTTGGCCGCCAGCAGCTGCGCCTGCGGCAGGATGCGGGGAAGGACGGCGCTGTAGGCGGGGAAGAAGAAGCCGGCGCCGCCGCCGAGGAGGAACGAGACGATCGTCAGGTGCGGGACGGTGAGGGCGCCGAGCCAGCCCGCCACGACGACGGAGGCGATCGCGAGCACGTTGACCGTCTCGATCGCGCGCAGCACGAGGCGGCGCGAGACGCGGTCGGCGACGATGCCGCCGGGGATCGCACAGGCGAGGAGCCCCACGGCGTTGGCGGCGGCGACCAGCGACAGGGCCAGCGGTCCGCCGCCGGTGTCGATGACGGCGTAGACCATGACGACCGCCCACATCCCGGCCGCGAAGATCGAGAGCACGACGGCGGTGAACAGCATCCGGAAGTCGCGATGGCCGAGCGGACGCACCGCGCGCCAGCGGTCGCGCGTGCCGGCGCCGGCGGTCACGATCTCGGCCGGCGCCGATATGCGAGGTCGCGGATCTCGCGTCCCTTGGCGATGCCCTTGCGCTCGAACGCGGTCATGACGCGCCCGTCGAATCGCGGCGCCCACTCCCCCTCGAAGTCCGGCGCGAACTCCGCGGCGTCGGCGAGGACAGCGCGCATCTGGAGGGCGTAGTCCTCCCAGTCGGTGGCGAGGCGGAGCACCCCGCCGTCGCGGAGGGCGCGCGCCGCGATCGGCACGAACGCGGGCGCGATCAGCCGGCGCTTGTTGTGCTTGGCCTTGTGCCAGGGATCGGGGAAGAACACCCAGAGCTCGTCGACCGACCCTTCCGGAAGCAGGTGCTCGAGCACCTCGGGGGCGTTCGCCTCGACCAGGCGCAGGTTGTCGGCGGCGGCGCGGTCGGCGTCGAGCATGGTGCGGGCGAGTCCGGCGCGGAAGACCTCGACGGCGACGAAGTCGGTCCCGGGGCGCGAGGACGCCGCGTGGACGATCGCGTGCCCCTGGCCCGAGCCGATCTCGACGATGAGCGGCGCTGAGCGGCCGAACACCGCGGCGGGGTCGATGACCGAGCCGGGGAGCACGCTCGTCGATGCCGCGTCACGCTGCACGGGCAGCAGGTAGCGCGGCGACAGCTCTTCCCACGCCCGGTCCTGCGCCTCGCTCATCCGGCCGCTGCGGCGCACGAACGAGACGGGCTTGTCGCGGTAGCGCGGGGCGTCGGTGGCGGTTTCGGGCTCGGGCACCTGTCAAGGCTACCGACCGGCGCCGACGCCGACCGCCGCCTCAATCAACGGTGACGAAGTCGATGAGCTCCTCGACGCGGCCGAGGAGCGCGGGATCGAGGTCGCGGTAGCTGTGGACGGCGCCGAGGATCCGCTGCCAGTTGCGGGCGAGGTCGATCGGCGTCTCGGCGGGCCAGCCGAGCGCGCGGCTGACGCCGACCTTCCACTCGATGCCGCGGGGCACGTCCGGCCAGCCCGCGATACCGAGGGCGCGCGGCGTGACGCACTGCCAGACGTCGACATGGGGGTGGCCGACGATCCGCACGAACCGGCCGTGCGGACCGCGCGCGACCGCTTCGGCGATCCGGGTCTCCTTCGATCCTGGGACGAGGTGGTCGACGAGCACGCCGTAGCGGCGGTCGGCCGACGGCGGATCGTCGCGGAGCACTGCATCGAGCAGGTCGACGCCCTGCAGGAACTCGACGACGACGCCCTCGGCGCGGAGGTCGTCGCCCCACACCTTCTCGACGAGCTCGGCATCGTGCTTGCCCTCGACGAGGATGCGCGAGGCGTGGGCCACGCGCGCCCGAGACGTGGGCGCGGCGAACGACCCCGATGCCGTGCGCGCCGGCCCCTTCGGCGCGGCGGCGGCCGGCGCGATCAGCTGGATCGCGCGGCCGTCGACGAGGAATCCGCCGCCCAGGGGGAAGAGCCGACGGCGACCGTGGCGGTCCTCGAGGGCCACGTGGCCGGCCTCGATCCCGACGACGGCGCCGCAGTAGCCGTCGCCCGCCACCTCCACGACGAGGTCGCGGTCGGCGGGCACCTGCGGGAGGGCCTTCCGCCCGGCCTCACGCCATCCCGCGGCCAGCACATCGCTCCCGTACCTGTCGTCCATCCCGATCCTCCGTGCGTGTCGCCCCGAGTGCGTGAGCCTAGCCCGGGCGGGCGTCGCGACCTGCGAGCGACGCGCATCGCACCGCCGACGAGGGCCCCGAACGACTCCTGAAGCCCAGCCGCGGAAGGTCTGGGCAGATCCACAGGCGACCCCGGCCGGATCGCCTATCGCCGCATACGGCGCCGGGCATAGACTCGCAAAAGGGGCGGGGAACGTGTCCCCGACGAGGAGGATCCACCGATGCGATCGCGCCGGGTGACGCGCGGGGTGCTGGCGCTCGCAGCCACCCTCTCGATCGTGCTCGGCAGTGCTCTGCCGGCCTCGGCCACCGATCCTCTCCCCCTGGGCAGCACCCGTGTGCTCGACGACGCCGGGGTGCTGTCGGCGTCGCAGGAGCAGGCGGTGCAGGCCCGCTCGGAGGCGCTGTCGGACTCGTCGGGCCTGGACCTCTGGGTGGTCTACGTCGACCAGTTCACCAACCCCTCCGACGCGTCGGACTGGGGCAACACGACCGCCGATCTGAACAACCTCGGCCCCAACCAGTACCTGCTGGCGATCTCCACCGAGGGGCGCTCGTTCTTCCTCTCCGGCCACCCCGACAGCCCCGTCAGCGACGATCAGCTGGCCGCCATCGAGCAGGAGCGCATCGGTCCGGCCCTGCAGGGCGGCGACTGGGTCGCGGGCGCCACGGCGGCCGCCGACGGCCTGGCCGACGCCCGCGGGGGCGGCGCAGGCAGCGGCGGATTCGGCGGCATCCTGTTCGTCCTGCTGCTGGTGGTCGTCGTCGGCGCGCTGATCTTCTTCGTGGTCCGCTCGCGGCGGAAGGCGCGGCAGCCCCAGGTGACCGGCGGCGGAGCCCCCGCGATCCCGCAGGAGCCGATCGAGGAACTCGCCCGGCGGGCCGCCTCGGCCCTCGTGCAGACCGATGACGCGCTCAAGACCAGCGAGCAGGAGCTCGGCTTCGCCCGCGCGCAGTTCGGCGATGCCGCCGCGGTCGAGTTCGAGACGGTGCTCGCCCAGGCCAAGGCCGACCTCGACGCCGCCTTCGCCCTGAAGCAGCAGCTCGACGACGCGACGCCCGACAGCGAGCAGGACGTCCGCGGCTGGAACACGCGGATCCTCGAGCTGTGCGAGCGCGCCAACGCCGCCCTCGACGCCAAGGCGGCCGCGTTCGACGAGCTCCGCAAGCTGGAGCAGAATGCGCCCGAGGCGCTCGCCCGCGTGCAGGAGCTTCGCTCGACGGTCGGGCAGGGAACCGACGCCGCGGCATCCCGCCTCACGACCCTCCAGGGCTCGTACGCACCCGATGCGCTCACCGCCATCGCCGACAACCCCGAACAGGCGCGCCAGCGCCTCGCGTTCGCCGATGAGCAGCTGGCAGCCGCGCAGACCGCCATCGGCGCAGGCGACGGGGGCGAGGCGGCCGTCAGCATCCGGGCGGCCGAGGAGGCCGTCGCCCAGGCGAAGCTGCTCCAGGACGCGGTCGACAAGCTCGCCGCCGATCTGTCCACGGGCGAGCGCCAAGCCTCCTCGCTGATCGCGGAGCTGGAGAAGGACGCTGCCACGGCGGCGGCGCTCCCCGACCCCGACGGCCGCATCGCGGGGGTGGTCGCGGGCACGCGTCAGCAGATCGAGACGTCCCGTCCGCTCCTCAGCGGAACGGCCAAGAACCCGCTGTTCGCCCTCGACGGCCTCGAGAAGGCGGACGCCGAGATCGATACACTGCTGGCCGGCATCCGCGACGCACAGGAGAAGCAGCGCCGCGCCGCGCAGCAGCTGGATCAGCTGCTCACCCACGCGCAGGCGCAGGTCTCCGCCGCCGAGGACTACATCACCTCGCGACGCGGCGCCGTGGGCGCCACCGCCCGCACCCGACTCGCCGAGGCGGGCGCCTCGCTCGTCCAGGCGCGCCAACTCGCGACCTCCGACCCCGCTCAGGCGGTCGCGGCCGCCCAGCGCGCCAACGAGCTGGCCGCACAGGCGATGCAGCACGCGCAGAACGACGTCGGCGGCTTCGGCGGCGGCTTCGGCAACCAGGGCGGCGGAGGCGGAGGCGACGTCATGGGCGCCGTCCTCGGCGGCATCCTGATCAACTCCCTGCTCGGCGGCGGCAACCGCGGCGGCGGCGGCATGCCCTCCTTCGGCGGCGGCGGTCGCCGGAGCGGAGGCGGCGGATTCAGCTCCGGCAGCTTCGGCGGCGGCGGCACCCGCTCCCGCCGCGGCGGAGGACGCTTCTGACCGGCCGTCGCCGGCACCCATTCACTCGACCACCCATACCTCCCGCTAGGAAAGGAAAACCGATGGCAAAGCAGTCCATCTTCGGCCGCATCTCGACCCTCGTGAAGGCGAACATCAACGCGCTGATCGACCAGGCCGAAGACCCCCAGAAGATGCTCGACCAGCTGGTGCGCGACTTCACCAACAACATCGCCGACGCGGAGTCGGCCATTGCCGAGACGATCGGCAACCTGCGCCTGCTGGAGCGCGACCACGCCGAGGACGTCAAGGCGGCCACGGAGTGGGGCAACAAGGCGCTCGCGGCCAGCCGCAAGGCCGACGAGCTGCGCACGGCCGGCAACACGGCCGACGCCGACAAGTTCGACAACCTCGCCAAGATCGCCCTCCAGCGTCAGATCAGCGAGGAGAACGAGGCCGCCGCGATCGCCCCGTCGATCGCCGCGCAGACCGAGGTCGTCGACAAGCTGAAGGACGGCCTCAACGGCATGAAGCAGAAGCTGGAGCAGCTGAAGTCGAAGCGCTCCGAGCTGCTGGCCCGCGCCAAGACCGCCGAGGCGCAGAACAAGGTGCACGACGCGGTCAAGTCGATCGACGTCATGGACCCCACGAGCGACCTCGGCCGCTTCGAGGACAAGGTCCGCCGCCAGGAGGCCCTCGCCGCCGGAAAGGCCGAGATCGCCGCCTCGTCGCTGGACGCCCAGTTCAACGAGCTCGAGGACGTCGGCGAGCTGACCGAGGTCGAAGCACGCCTGGCCGCGCTGAAGTCCGGCGGCACCGCCGCGCCGGCTATCGAGCAGTAAGTCGATCAAGCAGTAAGCGGTTCCGCGTCAGCGCCGGGTGTCGTCCGCGACGCCCGGCGCTGACGCGTTTCGCCGACAGCGTGCGCTCGCGCGCCCACCGCGGCACCCGGAGGCGGCCCGAGCAGAGGAAGATGACATCATGACGCGTTTCCTGGTGGCCCCGCAGTGGCAGGGCTCCCCCGCCTCGCGGGCGATGCTCCTGATCGACGGCGCCGAGGCGATCGCGGGCGATCTTCCCCGGAGCGCGTGCACGCGGGTCGAGGTCCCGGTGGAGGCGGGCGAGTCGCTCGAGACGGGCATCCGCCGCTTCAGCGCCCTCCGCCGCGTGCGGGAGAGTCTCGCCGAGGCCTTGGCCGCCTCCGACGAGACGGCGCTCGTGGTGGGCGGCGACTGCGGTGTCGCGGTTCCCGCGATCGCCCACGCCGCCGCGGCGCATCCCGGCCTCGCCGTCGTCTGGTTCGATGCGCACGGCGACCTGCACACCCCCGAGACGTCTCCCTCGGGCGCGTTCGGCGGCATGGCGCTGCGCGCCGCCTTCACCCCGGGACCGCTCAGCGACGGTGCCGTCGGTGCCGAGCGGGTGGTCCTCGCCGGAGCGCGCGAGTTCGAGGATGCCGAGTGGGATGCCGTGGGCTCCACGGGCCTGCGCCACGTTCCCGCCGGCGACCTCGCCGATCCCGCCGCGCTCGTCGACGCCGTCGCGGCTACCGGGGCCGATGCCGTCTACGTCCACGTGGATCTCGACGTGCTCGACCCCGCCGCGCTCGGGGGCGTCGCGCTTCCTGTGCCGTTCGGCGTGCCGCTGGACCACCTCACCGCGGCCGTCCGCGCACTCCGGGCGCGCTTCCCGCTGGTGGGCTCCTCGATCGCCGGCTTCGCGCCGGCGTCGCCGCACGCCGCCGTCGACGACCTCGGCACCATCCTGCGAGTCGTGGGGTCTCTCGCGTGATCGCACGTCCCCCGGCCGGCTGGCGCGAGCGCGCCGATCGCGCGGTCGCGCGCGGCGAGCGGATCGACCGGGTGCTGCCGGCGGTCCTGGTCGACTCGCCGATCAGCCTGCTCGGCTACTGGTGGGGCAGCTCGGTCGGCTGGGTCTGGGGCACGCTGTGGTCGACGGGCCGGATCGAGCGGCGCGAGGGCCTGTGGGTGTTCACCGGCATGCCGAACTGGACCTTCGGCCGCGGCGGCGTGTGCGTGGGCGGCTGCTTCCTGACAGGATCGGCGCCGGTCACCGACGCGCTGCTGCGTCACGAGGCGGTGCACGCGCGTCAGTGGCGCCGCTACGGCTTCCTGATGCCGCTGCTGTACCTGCTCGCCGGCCGGAACCCGCTCACGAACCGGTTCGAGGTGCTCGCAGGGCTCGAGGACGGCAACTACGTACCGCGCGGCACACGCTGATCAGGCCTGAGCCGCAGATCGCGGTCAGCGCGCGGTGGTGAGACCGAAGCGCTCGGGCGTGTGGATGCCGTCGGCGGCGAAACCGAGCCGCTCGGTGAGGTGGTCGACGATGTCGGCCGTGCCCAGGAACCCGCCGAGCAGGTGGACCTGGGTGGCGTGATCGTGGTCGCACAGCATCTCGTCGGCCCACGCGGTGACCGCGCGCGAGAGTGCCTGTCCCGCGGTGCAGGATCGTCCGGTGCCGGGTGCTCCGGAGCGCTGCGAGCGGTCGAGCCACGTCACGACCATGCGGGGCGGCACGGCGAGCTCGCCGATCCACGTGGCGTCGGGGACCTCGACGAACACCCGTCCGGTCGAGCAGATCGGCAGCGTCGTCAGCAGCAGCTCGAGCTCGGTCAGCGAGTGCTCATCGGCCGTGATCAGCTGCTGCACGCGCGCGTGCTTGGCCGCGCGGCAGGCGCTGGCGCTGTGCGCGGTGCTGTGGGCTGCGGAGACCGTGGACATGATGCCTCCACTATACCGCGCGGTAAGGCATGCCTCACCTCATTTGGAGATGAGGCTCAATTGGAGGTGAGGCTCAGCCGGCGATCAGGACCCGCCGCAGCTCGCGGAGCTCGTCGTCGGCGAGGCCGTGCGCCCGCAGGAACTCGACGGGAGCGCCGTAGCGGGCGTGCAGGTCGTCGAGGAGCGTCCGCATCACCGGCGCCGGAGAGCGGGTGGCGAGGTCGGCGAGATTGCGCGCCTCGGGGTGGAGCCGCTGCAGGTACGCCAGTACCCGCGCATTGCGGTCGGGCGGCAGCAGCGCCTCGGTGCGGGCGTAGTCGGCGACGATCGCGTCCTCGTCGACACCGGCGGCGGCGAGGGTGAGCGCGACGGTCACTCCCGTGCGGTCCTTGCCGACCGTGCAGTGCACGAGCACCGGCGCCTCGTCGATGACGCTCCGCACGACCTCCACGATCGCCGGCGCCGACTCGTCGACCAGCGTGCGATAGAGCGCATCGAGGGTCACGTCCTGCGCGAAGAACGAGGTCGCAGAGCCCGCGAACAGCGGCACGCGCCGCGTCGTCACCGGCAGATCGCCCAGGTCGGTCGGCTCGAACGCGATCTCCTCGTCCTCGCGCAGATCGACGATGCGGCGCAGGCCGAGCGTGCGGATCGTCTCGCGCCCGGCGGCGCCGACGCGGGCGAGGTTGCCCGAGCGGAACAGCACGCCGCGGCGGGTCTCCCCCGCCCCGGCGGGGAGGCCTCCCACGTCCCGGAAGTTGAGTGCGCCGGCGACGTCAGGCATGGGGGTGTGCGGCGTCGGCCGCGGCAGCCGCATCCGGCGCGGCCGCGCGGCGCGGCGGCACCGGATACTTCCCCGCGATCGTGATGCGGTTGAAGGCGTTGATCGAGACCAGCAGCCAGCTGAGGGCGACGTACTCGGCCTCGGTGAGGATGCCGCCGACGCGGTCGTAGACGTCGTCGGGGATGCCGTCCTCATGGATGAAGACGTAGCTCTCGGCGAGCTCCAGGGCCGCACGCTCACGGGCCGTGAAGACACCCGAGTCACGCCACGCGGCCAGCTGGGCGATCTCGTCGGCGGTGACCCCCGCGGCGACGGCGCGGTCGACGTGGATGCGCACGCAGTACGCGCAGCCGTTGAGCTGCGAGCTGTGGATGAGCGCGAGTTCCTTGAGCCGCGCGTCGATCCCGGCGTCCGCCGCGATCCGGCCGACGGTCTGCGAGAACGACTCGAGCGCGTCGTACGCCGGCCGCGCGGAACGGGAGAGGTGGACGCGTCGTTCCTGGGTCATGCGCCCAGCCTACGACCCGTCACCGCCCGCGTTTCGTCCCGCGTCGTGCGCACGGCGGCGGCGCGGCGATGTGTCCCCCGTGTCGGGCATGATTGCCGCATGACGGACGAGTTCCAGTTCCTCCCGGCGCAGGCCGCCGACCTCGGCGTCGCTGCGCCGCCGGTGCGCAGGCTGACGCATCCCCTGCCCGACGGACGGACGGTGAGCGCCCTCGCCTACGGCGACGCACCGCCCGTGGCGACGTTCCTGCACGGCGCCGGGCTGAACGCCCACACGTGGGACACGACGATCCTGGCCCTCGGCCTTCCGGCGCTCGCGATCGACCTCCCCGGTCACGGGGACTCGTCGTGGCGGACGGACGCGGCCTACACCGGCCCGGTCCTCGCGGACGACATCGCCGCGGCCGTCGCGGAGTGGACGAGCGGCCCGCAGGTGCTCGTCGGGCAGTCGCTGGGCGGGCTCGCCGCCGCAGCGCTCGCGGCCCGTCATCCGGAACTCGTCCGCGAGCTCGTGGTCGTCGACATCACCCCCGGCATCGATCCCTCCGGCGATGCGTCGCAGATCCGCGCCTTCTTCGCCGGACCGACCGACTGGGCGTCGCGGGAAGAGCTCGTCGAGCGCGCCCTGTCGTTCAGACTCGGAGGCTCTCCCGAAGCCGCCGCCCGCGGTGTCTTCCTCAACTCGCGCGTGCGCGAGGACGGCCGCGTGGAGTGGAAGCACCACTTCGCGCACCTCGCCAACGCCGCCGCGGGCGACCCCGCGATCGCCGCCGCCGCGAGCGCCCAGCAGGACGCCGTGCGGGATGTGCTGTCGGCGGCAGGATGGGACGACCTCGCCGCCGTGACCGCGCCGATCACGCTGATCCGGGGCGATCGCGGCTTCGTCACCCCGGCCGATGCCGAGGAGTTCTCGCGCCGCCTGCCCGCCGCGTCGGTCGTCGAGGTCGCCTCGGGACACAACGTCCAGGAGGAGCAGCCGGTCGACCTCGGACGGCGGATCGCGGCCCTCGCCCCATGACGATTCTCGAACGTTCGTGACCCCGGATGTCCGCAGTACCCGCGGCGGACTCTAGGCTGTTACGCGCACCAGAGTCGGCAGACCGCCGCGACGCAGCGCAATCCCACCGAGAAGCCCGGTGCGCTGCCCGAGCCGCCTGCCTCTTGCGAAAGGATTCCCACCCACATGCTCCGTCGCCCCACCCTCGTCGCCGCCGCCCTGCTGGCCGCCGGCGCGCTGCTGCTCTCGGGCTGCACCGGCACCGCCGAGCCCGCGCCCACGACGACCGAGATCACGCCCGATCCCGACGCGTCGGTCAACATCCGTCTCGTGCTCGAGCCCGGCAACCTCGACATCCGAGAGACCGCAGGCGCCGCGCTCGACCAGATCCTGATCGACAACGTCTACCAGGGGCTCGTGGCGCGCACGCCCGAGCAGGACATCGTGCCGTCGCTCGCCAGCGACTACGAGGTCTCGCCCGACGGCCTCACCTACACCTTCACCCTGCGCGAGGGCGTCCTGTTCCACGACGGCGAGGAGCTCACCCCCGACGACGTCGTGTGGTCGCTCGAGCAGGTCAGGGACACCGAGACCTTCCGCGACTCCGCCCGTCTCGCCAAGGTCGACAGCATCACCGCCGAGGGCCAGACCATCACGCTGACCCTCAGCGAGCCCGACTCCACCCTGCTGTGGAACCTCACCGGCCGCGCCGGGCTCATCCTCGAAGAGGGCGACAAGACCGACCGCAAGACGGCGGCCAACGGCACCGGCCCCTTCACCCTGGAGAGCTGGAAGCAGGGCGACAGCATCACCTTCGCCCGCAACGACGCGTACTGGGGCGACAAGCCGCAGGTGGCCGAGGTCGTCTTCAGCTACGTGCGTGACCCGCAGGCCGCTCTCACGGGCGCCCTGGCGGGCGAGTTCGACGCCCTCACCGGCTTCGATGCCACCCTCACCGACCAGATCGAGGCGGGCGGCGACTTCGCCGTCGTCATCGGCCCGTCAACAGACAAGGGGACGCTGGCCTTCAACTCGAGTAGGACACCGTTGAACGACATTCGCGTGCGTCAGGCGATCCGTCAGGCGATTGACAAGGAATCGATTGTCGCGGCCCTCGGCGCTGGCGCTACCGAGTACGGACCGATCCCTGAACTTGACCCGGGATACGAGGACCTCGCAGCGGTCGCGCCATTCGATCCCGAAGCATCGCGAGCCTTGCTCGCTGAAGCCGACGCTGAGGGAATCACGCTCGAACTTACGCTGGCGGCCGACTACGGAACGACTGTGGCGCAGATCCTGGTGTCGAACTTGAACGACGTGGGAATCACTCTCAAAGTGAACCAAGTCGAGTTCGCGACCTGGATCAACGACGTCTACATCAACCAGGACTACGACCTCAGCTTCGTTCTCCACACCGAAGCGCGCGACTTCGAGAACTGGGCGAACCCGGACTACTACTTCACCTACGACAACCCCGAAGTGCAGCGCCTGTACGCCGAGTCCCTGGCGGCAACAGATGAGGCGGAATCTGACGATCTCCTCCGTCAGGCAGCCCGGATCGTGTCGGAGGACCACGCAGCCGACTGGCTCTACAACGGCGCCTCGGTCGTCGCGGTCAGCACCGGCATCGCGGGACTCCCGACCGTGAACGTCAACGAACGCCTCAACGTGGCCGAGGTGGTCAAGGGCTAAGCAGAACCGTCGCGATGGCACGAATGGCGCGCATGCACAAGCGCAGCGGAGTGGCGTACATGCTATGCAGGGGGAGTATCAACCACCCCGATGAGAGGTCGTCAACCCATGCAAAACGCACGCACACGCAAGTTGAAGGTAACTATCGCCGTCGCTGGAGCAGTGGCGTTCGCGGCCCTCGGGATTCCTCAGGCCGCGAACGCTGCGACGGCACCAGGGTTCCGATGCGCGCCCTACACTCAAACGTTCTCGCTCCCGCTGAACGTGACGGTCAAGTACACCTACACGGGCCTCGTGGGTGGAAAGTACCGCTACAGCGTTCGAGAGACGCAGGCGGGCGGCGGCACGTACGTGTACGGCTACTCCTGCAACGCCCCTCTCTGACCCACCTCACAGCGGCCTCCGTCAACGACACCCTCAGCCCGAGCGATCGGCGTCCCCGCGCCGCACTGGAGACCGCGAAGTGATCCGCTACGCACTGACGCGACTGGCCCTGCTGCTGCTCGGCCTGTTCGTCGCCAGTGCGCTCATCTTCCTCACCCTGCGCGTCCTCCCCGGCGATGTGGCTCAGCTCATCGCCGGGGTGAACGCGACCCCCGAGCAGATCGCCGCGATCCGGGAACGCCTCGGGCTCGACGCCCCGCTGCTCACCCAGTACGGCGCGTGGGTGGGGGGCATCTTCACCGGCGACCTCGGCCGTTCCCAGCTGACCGGGACTCCCGTGATGGACGAGCTGCTCCAGAAGGCGGAGGTGACGATTCCGCTCGGTCTGCTGGCGCTCACGATCGCCCTCCTGGTCGCCCTGCCCTTCGGGGTGCTGTCGGCGGTGCGACGCGGACGCCCCGACGGCACGGCACTGAGCGTCGGCGCGCAGGCTGTGGCGGCGGTGCCCGTGGTCTGGGCGGGGATGATGCTCGTCATCGTCTTCGCGGTGTGGCTCGGCTGGCTGCCGGCGCAGGGCTTCCCCCGTACCGGCTGGGACGAGCCGGGTCTTGCTCTTCGCTCCCTGCTCCTGCCGGCGATCACGATCGGCGTCATCGAGGGCGCGATGCTGATGCGCTTCGTGCGGTCGGCCACGTTGCAGGCGGTCGGCCAGGACTACGTGCGGACGGCGGCCGCCAAGGGGCTCACGCGCACACAGGCGCTCCTGCGGCACGGCCTCCCCAACGTGGGCCTGTCGATCATCACGGTGCTCGGCCTCCAGGTGGCGGGCATCATCGTCGGCGCCGTGGTCATCGAGCAGCTGTTCGGGCTGCCCGGGATCGGCCGGATGCTCGTCGCCGACGTCGGGAACCGCGATCTGCCGAAGGTGCAGGGCGAGCTCCTCGCCCTCACCGGCTTCGTGCTGATCGTCGGCTTCGTCGTCGACCTCGCCCACCGGGTGATGGATCCCCGGCAGCGGGAGGCGGAATGACGCGCCTCGCCTGGCTGTCGCGCCTCTGGGCACTGTCGACCGGAAGGTTCGGCATCCTCGTCGTGGCCGCGATCGGCCTCGTCGCCCTCGTGTCGGTGTTCTGGCTGCCGTTCGACCCGCAGCGGGTCGACATCGCCGCTCGCTGGGCGCCGCCGGGCTGGCCGCACGTCCTCGGCACCGACAACTCGGGACGCGACATCCTGAGCCTCCTCATGGCGGGCGCCCGCACGACGGTGTGGGTGGCGCTCGGCGCCGGCCTGGTCGCGACCCTCCTCGGCCTCGTGCTGGCCGCCCTCGGGGCCCTCACGGCGCGGTGGGTGCGCGAATCGGTGGCGGTGGCCGTCGACATCCTCATCGCCTTCCCGGTGCTCCTGATCGCCATGATGATCTCCTCGGTGTGGGGCGGCTCGCTGTGGGTGGTCATCCTCTCGGTGGGGATCGGCTTCGGCGTCAACATCGCCCGCGTCACCCGTCCGGAGCTGCGCCGAGTGCTCCACAGCGACTTCGTGCTGGCGGGGAGGGCGAGTGGTCTCACCCCCCTCCAGAACCTCTGGCGGCACCTCCTCCCCAACGTCGCGCCGGTGTTCATCGTGCAGCTCTCGTGGGGCATGGCCGTCGCCGTGCTCGCCGAGGCCGGCCTCAGCTACCTGGGCTTCGGCGCCCCATCGACCGAGCCGTCGTGGGGCCTGCTGCTCAAGGAGCTCCAGGCCTACATCACGATCCATCCGCTGAGCGTGGTGTGGCCCGGCCTGGCGATCACCCTGACCGTGCTGGGTCTGAACCTGCTGGGCGACGCCCTCCGCGAGGCGACCGACCCCACGCTCTCCCGCCGCGCCGGCGCCCCGCAGACCCCTCAGCCGGCGGTGATCGCATGAGCCTCGTGGTGCGCGACCTCGTGATCGAGATCGGCGGCCGCCGCGTCGTCGACGGCATCTCCTTCGACGTGCCCGACGGCGCCCGCCTCGGCCTCATCGGGGAGTCCGGCTCGGGCAAGTCGCTGACGGCGCTGGCGCTGCTCGGGCTCCTCCCCGACGGGGCGACGGCGACCGGCAGCATCCGCTGGGACGAGCGCGAGCTGATCGGACTCCCCGACCGGGAGCTGGCCGCCCTGCGCGGCGACGAGATCGGCATCGTGTTCCAGGAGCCGCGGACCGCGCTCAATCCCATCCGGACGGTGGGGCGGCAGATCGCGGAGTCGATCCGCATCCACGAAGGCCTCCCCCGTCGGACCGCCCGCGACCGCGCGATCGCCGAGGCCGAGCGGGTGCGCCTTCCCGAACCCGCGCAGATCGTGCGCCGCTATCCCCACCAGCTCTCCGGCGGACAGCGGCAGCGGGTGGCGATCGCGATGGCGCTGGCGTGCCGCCCGCGGCTGCTCATCGCCGACGAGCCGACCACGGCACTCGACGTCACGATCCAGGCCGAGATGCTCGACCTGCTGGGGTCGCTGGTCGACGACGACGGCATGTCGCTGGTGTTCATCACACACGACCTCGCGGTGCTGTCGCAGGTCGCGACCGAGGCGGTCGTCCTCGAGGACGGGCGGATCGTCGAGCAGGGGCCGCTGTCGCAGCTGCTCACCGCGCCGGCGTCGCCGGTGACGCAGGGCCTCCTGCGCGACGCGACGGCGACGCTGTGGCGACCAGACGGTCGCCCCGATGTGCGACCGTCCCCGCGGCGGGAGGGCGCGTCATGACGACCCTGCTCAGCGGCCGCGCGCTCACGCGCCGCTTCCCGTCGCCCGCGGCCCGCCCGTTCGGCCCGAAGCGCTGGACGACGGCGCTCGACGACGCCGACATCGACGTGCGCGAGGGCACCGCGCTCGGCATCATCGGCGAGTCGGGATCGGGGAAGTCGACGCTCATCCGGCTCCTCCTCGGACTCGACGCGCCGACCTCCGGCACCGTCTCGTTCGACGGTGCGCCGGTCGACGCGCGCGCCCGTGCGCGGGAGCTCCACTGGCTGCGACGGCAGACAGGCATCGTGTTCCAGGACCCCTACGCGTCGCTGGATCCCCGGATGAGCGTCGGGCGCATCATCGCCGAGCCGCTGTGGGCGCTCGGCATCGAGGGCGACCGCCGCGCGCGCGTGCGCGAGGTCCTCGGCGACGTCGGACTCGACGCGGACATGGCCGACCGCTTCCCCCACGAGTTCTCGGGCGGACAGCGCCAGCGGATCGCCCTGGCCCGCGCGCTCGTGCACCGGCCGCGGCTGCTCGTCGGCGACGAGCCGCTGTCCGCGCTCGACGTGACCGTGCGGGCGCAGATCCTGGACCTCCTCCGCGAGCTGCGCGCCACCCGGCAGCTGACGCTCGTTCTCGTCTCCCACGACATCGGCGTCGTGCAGAACCTGTGCGACGACGTCGTCGTGATGAAGGACGGTCGCATCGTCGAAGAGGGCCCGACCGAGAAGGTGCTCCTCGAGCCGCAGGTCGCCTACACCCGGCGCCTGCTGGCCTCCATCCCCACCATCACGCCCCGCTCACCGAGCTGACGGCGACCGGCGGCGCACGAACTCCACGTCCATCTCGCAGACGTACTCCTGGGCGGCCTCGGTGATGTCCTTGACGAACAGGCGGGCGCGCGCGCCCAGGCGGACGCAGGTGCGCCGCGCGGCGATGTCCTCCGCGTCGTCCGTCGGCTGGAAGGCCGGGTACCAGAGCGTGTGTCCCGGGCGGTGAAGCACCCGCACGGGCCGCGACCACTGCTGGGAGTTGTCGCCCGTGCCCAGGTCGCGATGCGGGTTCACCGAGACGAAGACGCTGTCGCCGACCCAGAACGCGCCGTCCACACGTCCCATGAGCATGATCCAGGCGCCGACGTGCTCGTTCCAGCTGACCGACGGCCCCCAGTAGTACAGCTGATCGCCCTGAGAGACGGCGCCACCGCCGTGCTCCCGGGGGATCTGGAGCGACCGGATGGGAACGCCGGCACCGTCCCACGGCGCCGCGAAGGCCGTGCCGTCCCACCGCCGGGCGGCGCCGGCAGGACTGTCGAGATCGCCCAGCGCGATCCGCGCGACGCTGATGCACTGACCGGACGCCTCGACCTCGGCATCCCACGTGTCCGCGTGCCACGGACCGGGATAGGCGTACTCGCCGTAGAAGAGGTACAGGTGATCGCCGCACGCCACCGCCGAGGGATCGCCGACACCGCCGGGAAAGCAGTAGTTGCGATTCACCGGCAGTCGGATCATGCGGTCGTCCCGGTCCTCCAGGACGATGCCGAGGTCGCTCCAGCTGTCGCCGCCGTCGCGCGAGCGCATGATGCCCATGCGGGGCACGGCCTGTACGGAGTCGTCGCCCTGCAGGCCCGGCGGCCAGTCCCGGTCGCTGAGCCCCCTGCCGGTGGCCTCGTCGAACGGGAGGGTCTCGGGGTAGTTCTCGTTGTGGTACATCGCGTACAGCGTCCGGCCGGTCGGGTCGGCGGGATCCTGATGGATCGACTCGAACCAGACGGCGCCGTGGAGCCCGTCGCTCCCGGGCGCGGCGTTCGGCGGCAGCGACGGACGCCGGAAGCCCTCCGGGGGCAGCGCGAAGGCCTCTCCCGCGGTCGCGCCCTCGCCGATCATGAGGTCGTTCGCCGGGCCCCAGACGGGATCCTCGCCGTACTTGCCGGGGAAGATCCGGAACCGGTCCCCCACCCACGCCGTGGCCATGTTGCAGTCCACGAACGAGCCGAAGACCAGCCGCTCCCGCGGCGTCAGCCGCAGCACGATCCCCGCCGCACCCGTGTCGATCTCGATGCTGTCGTTCATCCGACGCTCCCCTCCCGCTGCGAGCCCGATGCCGGGACGTCCGGCCAGAAGATCAGTTCGCCGGACACCCGGCGGGCAGGCAGGCGGTAGGCGGGAAGCACGCCGGGCCCGCAGCGCGCCGTGCCGACGCCGCTGCGGACGAGGTCGCAGACGACGTGCGTGCGGCCGTCGGCGACGAGCTCGTCGTCGTGCGCCGCGCGCCGCAGCGCCGCCTCCGACCACGGACGCACGGTGACCGCAGGCTCGGAGACAGCGTCATCGCCCGATCGCAGTCCGATCTCCAGGCCGGGATCGCCCTCCAGCCGCACCCATCGCGCAGCGCGCGCCCCCGATTCCTGCGGCCGTACGGTGCGCTCCTGCAGCCCCTCGAGCGAGCGCGTGAACCATCCCGCCGTCGCGGCCTGACCGGTGTCGGGATACGCCGGACCCGGCCCTCGCCCCGCCCACGACACCGATGCCGCCGCTCCCGCGAGGGAGAAGCCCACGCCGACCCGCGCCCAGTGCGAGGTCCAGTTCGGCCAGGTGCCGCCCGGTGCGACGTCGAGCGCGAGCGCGAGTCCGCCCGCGCGCTCCGTCCACGACCACACGACGTCGACGTGCGCGTCGGTCGACGGCCCGGTGTGACGGGTGCGCACCACCACGGCGCCGGCCGAGCGCTCGAGGGCGACCAGGCGCGTGTGCAGGTCGTGGAGCTGCAGCTGACGCCACCGCTCGGCCGCCGGCGGGTCGGTCAGCTCATCCCAGCCGGCGTGGCGGTCGTTGTCGGTGGGCACCCGGTCGAGCACCAGGCGCCAGTCGGCCACCGCCACGCCGCCCAGCGCGATGACGGCGCCGGTGCGCGCGTCGAGCACGAGGTCGTCCAGCGACGCCGCCGGGGCGGCCGGCCGCCGCTGTGCGCGGGTGAGCGCCCCGAGGTCGTGCGCCGGCGTGCGCGCAGCACGGGCCACGACGTGACCCTGTTCCGCCCACGGCGCGTCGGCGGCGGTCACCGCCTCGATCGTGAGCACCGCTTCGCGCGACGACGCCGTGCGCATCCCCTCGGGCAGCGCGACCGAGACCCGACCGCCGGGGCCCACCGCGGGCACGGCGAGCGCGCCGTCGTCGATGCGGCCGCCGGGCCCGTCCAGGCGCCAGCGCCAGGCGAGGTCCGAAGTGTCGGTGTGATCACGGCGTGAACGGATCCACACGGCGTCGTCGCCGACATCGATGCGCACCGGCGCGAACACCGCGGCGAGGTCCGTGAGCTGGGCGCGCGGGGTGCGGTCGGCGGCGATGAGCCCGTCGATGATGTCGTTCCCGTCGTGCAGCGGCTCACCGAAGTCGCCGCCGTAGCGGGTGACGACGCCGTCCGCCGTGGCCACGTGGATGCCGTGCTCCAGCCACTCCCAGACGAAGCCGCCCATGATGCGCGGGTGGGCGTCGAACAGCTCTTGATACTCCGTGAGCCCGCCGGGCCCCGTCCCCATGGCGTGCGCGTACTCGCAGAGCACGAAGGGCATCGCGCGTCGGCGTGCGTCGAGTGCCGCGTCGGTGAGCGGCGGCTCGGCGCGGCGCCCGATCAACTCGACCTCGTCGGGGTGGGCGTACATCCGCGACCACACGTCGACGTCGGCGCTGGCCTGGTCGCCCTCGTAGTGCAAGGGCACCCCGGGGCGCCGCACCCGGATCTCCTCTGCCATCGCGGCGAGGTTCCGCCCTTCGCCGGCCTCGTTGCCGAGCGAGAACATGACGATGCACGGGTGGTTCTTGTCCCGCTCGACCATGCGCGCCGCACGATCGCGCAGCGCCGCCTCCCACATCGGGTCATCCGTCGGGTTGCCCCGCCACCCCACCTCGCCGAAGCCGTGGGTCTCGAAGTCGCACTCGTCCATGACCCAGAAGCCCAGTTCGTCGGCGAGGTCGAGCATGAGCGGATCGGGCGGATAGTGCGAGGTGCGGATGGCGTTCACGTTGTGCCGCTTCATGAGGAGGAGCTCCTCGCGCACCGTCTCGGCCGGCACGTGGCGCCCCCAGCGCGGGTGGTGCTCGTGCCGGTTCACGCCTCGCAGCTGGATCGGCGCCCCGTTGACCCGGAACACCCCGTCGACGATGTCGATCGTGCGGAAGCCGATCCGCATCGTCACCGATTCGGTGTCCGTCCAGACCCGGAGGGTGTAGAGCACCGGATGCTCCGCGCTCCAGGCGGCGGCGCGGGGCACCGGCGTCGGGGTCCCGACGGGGATGTCCGTGGCAAGCTCGACGATCTCGACGCGGGCCGCGGCACCGTCCCGCGTCTGCGCGTCGACGCGGAGGACGGCGCCGGACGCCGACCAGTCCGCCGCGACCCGCACGTCGTGCACGCCCCCGGCGGGGCGCTCGCGGACGATGACCGAGCGGACGATCCCGGGCGCCCACCAGGCGTCCTGGTCCTCGAGGTACGTCGCGGCGCTGAAGTGGTGCACGCGGACGACGACGACGTTCTCCGCCGCGAGCAGGCCGCTCACGTCGAAGGCCATCGGCAGGCGGCTGCCCCGTGTGCTGCCCAGGAGCACTCCGTTCAGCCACACGTCGGCGGCTCCCTCGATGCCCCCGAACCGCAGCTCCGCCCCGGCCGGCACGTCGTCGACGCCGAAGCGGCGCCGGTACTCGCCGATCGGGTTGCGATCGGGGGCGTGCGGCGGGTCGACGGGGAACGGGTACCACTTGTTCGTGTAGACCGGTCGCCCGTGCGGCTGGTCGTGGACAGCGTCGAGGTGCGGCATGACGAAGCTCGCGGGAACGGGCATGACGCCCCAGGTGGGATCGACGTCGGTGGGATGCGGGTCGGCGTCATCCGCGGCGGGGAACCAGCGGAACGACCAGTCGCCGTCAAGCGTCCACTCGCGCGCGTCGGTGCGCCAGCTGGCGACGGTCGGAACGGTGCCGCGCGGCGGACCCGGGTCGGACAGGTCCATCGGGGCGAGCGGGCGGGCATCGGACGACGCGGTCACGCGGCCACGACCTTTCGGAAGCGCAGGGTGCGCAGCTGGAACGGACGGAGGTCGAGATCGATGGCGGCGCCGGTGCGGGAAGCGGCGTGGACAGGCTCGTCCGGGAGGGGCTGCTCGAGCAGATCGGTCAGCTCCACCTCCGCGGCGTCCGCCCCGGACAGGCGGACGGTGGTGCGGGCACGCCGGCCGAGTGCCTCATAGACGCGGACGACGACGTCGCCGCTGCCGTCCTCGGCGCATTTGACCGTCTCGATGACCACGCCGGGGTTTTCGGATACGACCAGCGGCGCCACCGCCGCCGGCGCGGGCCGCAGCGGGTTCGCCAGCGCGTAGCCGAGCTCGACCGCGTCGGCGATCGTCGCGGCGGGGCGGATGCGGAACGCCATCCGATGCTCGCCCTGATCGGCCTCCGGGTCGGGGAACAGCGGCGCGCGCAGCAGCGAGAACCGCACCGTCGTGCGCACCCCGCCGCCGGCGGAAGGCTGCCGGTCGACGTCGTACCCGTAGGTCGAGTCGTTGGCGACGGCGACGCCCCAGCCCGGCTCGGCGAGGTGGACGAAGCGGTGCTGGCAGGCCTCGAACCGCGCCGCGTCCCACCCGGTGTTCGTGTGGGTCGCCCGCCACAGGTGGCCGAACTGCGTCTCGGCGGCGATCCGGTCGGCGTGCACGTCGAACGGCATCGCGAGCTTGAGGATCTTCTCACGCTCATGCCAGTCGATGTGGAGCTCGAGGGCGACGTCGGCGGCTCCGGGCGCGACGACCACCCACTGCGTGATGGTGGAGGCCCCGACCCGACGCAGCGACCGCACCGCCACGCTGCCGTCCGGGCGGCGCTCGACCTCGCGCTCTGCGGCTTCCGTGAGCTCGGTGACCGAGCGGCGGTAGTGCGCGTCGAGGTCCCAGGCGTCCCAGAGGTTGGGCAGATCCTGATGCAGGCGCAGCGTCCCGACGGCCTCGCCGTCCGCGACCGCCTCGCGCCCGCTTGCCGCGTCCCGCAGCGACACGATCCGACCGCCGGCATCGACCACCACGCGCAGGTGCGAACTCTCGACGACCACCTCGTCGCCCTCGGCACGCACGGTCACCTCGCCCGCCGCGAGCACGGGAACGCCGATGCCGAGCGGCGCGATTCCCGCCTGGGCGAACGGCGACGAGTTGATCAGCGGCACGGCACCGGCCGGCTCGGCACCGGCCGGCGCGGCGCCCCGCCCCTCGGCCTCGACGCGCGATTCAGCCAGCGCGCTCACCGCGTCGGCGATCACGCCCTCCAGCCGCGCGGTCACGTCGGCGTGGCGCTGCTCCGCCTCCCGATGCACCCAGGCGATCGACGACCCGGGCAGGATGTCGTGGAACTGCAGCAGCAGCACCGTCTCCCAGGCCTCGCGGAGCACCTCGGCAGGGTAGGCCGCGCCCGCGCGCACGGCAGCCGTGGTCGCCCACAGCTCCGCCGCACGCAGCAGCGCCTCGTTCCGGCGGTTGCCCTGCTTCGTGCGCAGCTGCGAGGTGAACACGCCCCGGTGCAGCTCGAGGTACATCTCCCCCGTCCACACCGGCGCATCGGGGTACTCCGCCTCGGCGGCGGCGAAGAAGTCGCGCGACGAGCCCACCGTCACCCGGGGCGAACCCTCGAGATCGGCCGTCCGCCGGGCGGCGGCCATCATCTCGCGCGTGGGTCCGCCGCCGCCGTCGCCCCAGCCGAAGGGCACGAGCGACATCGTCGCGCGCCCCTTCTCGCGGAAGTTCCGCTCCGCGTGGGCGAGCTCGGCCGCCGACAGCTCGCTGATGTAGGTGTCGGCCGGCGGGAAGTGGGTGAACACGCGGGTGCCGTCGATGCCCTCCCACCAGAAGGTGTGGTGCGGGAAGGCGTTGGTCTGGTTCCAGGAGATCTTCTGCGTGAGGAACCAGCGCTCGCCCGCCGCCGCGACGATCTGGGGCAGTGCCGCCGAGTAGCCGAAGGAATCGGGCAGCCAGGCCTCCTCGCAGTCGACGCCGAACTCCTCCCGGAAGAAGCGCTTGCCGAGGATGAACTGGCGCGCCAGGGCCTCGCCCGTCGGCATGTTGGTGTCGGATTCCACCCACATGCCGCCCACCGGCACGAAGGTCCCGGCCGCGACCTTCTCGCGGATGCGGTCGAAGACCCGCGGATGATGGTCCCGCAGCCAGGCGTACTGCTGCGCCGACGAGCACGAGAACACGAAGTCGGGGTACTCGTCCATCAGCGCGGTCGCGTTCGTGAAGGTGCGGGCGCACTTGCGCACGGTCTCGCGCAGCGGCCACAGCCACGCCGAGTCGATGTGCGCGTGGCCCGTGGCGACCACGCGGTGCGCCGACGCGGACGCCGGCGCGTTCAATACCGCGGCCAGCGCCTCCCTTCCCGCGCTCGCGGTCCCTGCGACGTCCGACGGGTCGACCCGGTCCATCATGTCCTCGAGGGCGCGGAGGATGCCGTGCCGCCGCGGCGAGGACGCGGGCAGCTGCTCCATCAGCCCGCGCAGCGTCCACACGTCCTGGGCGAGCTCCCACACCTCCACGTCGCGCAGGGCCACCTCGAGCTGCCGGAGCTCGTACAGCGGCTCCTCGCCCGCGGTGTCCCATGCTCCGAGCCCGGTCGGCGCGAACGTGTACTCGCCGGCGACATCGGGGTTGGCGGCCGCCTCGATGTAGACGTCGAGGGGCCCCTTCGAGACGTCCCACGGCAGGTAGGAGTTGAGCGGGGAGATCGCCTTCACGGGGGTGCCGTCGGGAAGGTACGCGAGACCCTCGGCCTGGAAACCCGAGCGCGAGCGGTTGTACCCGAAGTCGACCAGGAGCTCCGCCTCGCACCCGTCGGGCAGCTGCTCGCGCCAGGCGGCCGGGACATCGGCCTGCACGTGCAGCCAGACCGTCGACCAGGCGCGGCCCCATCTCCAGCCGACGGCGACGGGGCTGTAGGGCCGGCCCATCGCGTCGGCGACGTCGACAGGCTCGCCGGGCGCCTGCCATGCCGAGACGGTGACCGGATGCGGGTCGCGGTAGATCGCCGGTGTCAGCCGATCGGCGACGAAGCGGCGGAGCCGGCCCTCGACGAGGGCGTGGTCATCGTGCATCGGGGGCGTCCTCCGGAGCGCTCGCGGGTCGGATGCGGATCAGCCAGGACGTCGCGTCCGGGGTGTCGGGCAGGGTGAGACCGTCGCGCATCAGCTCGGCCCCGGTGCGCGTCGCGCCCTCGGTCTCGCCGGCCAGGTCGGTCACGACGTACTCCTGAACGGGATCGAGGCCGCGCGGGATGCACGCCGCGGGCCGCTCGCCCCCGGCGAGGACGAACGCGGCGAGCACGTGCGCGTCGGTGCGCACGGACGACAGCTGGAACGCGGGGGCGCGCTCCCCCCGGCCGTCGCGCAGCGGCGCGCCGGTGAGCGGCACGAGGACGGCGTCGGCGAGCATCGGCGCGATGTCGTCGCGGTAGATGCGCACGTGCTCGGCCAGCCGGATCCGCAGATCCTCGCGCAGCTCGGTGAGACGCAGGCTCACCCCGAAGCGGTGCAGCATGGCCGCGCGCAGCATCGTGTCGAACGCCGGGGCGGCGAGCCCCGACCAGTCGAGCTGCTGCGGCGGATAGTCGCCCCGCCACTGCGACTGCGACCAGTGCAGGATCCCGAGGGGCGGGAGCAGATGGGCGGCCCCGTGGAGCACCTGCAGGTGGTGCTCGGTGTAGTCGGGGTCGCTCAGGAAGAAGCCGTGGACCTCCCGCGCGAGGCCGAGGTCCAGCCGCAGGCCGCCCGAGGCGCACGCCTCGAGGATGACCTCGGGGTGGGTCTCGCGGAACTCGCGCAGCACCGCGTAGAGCCCCTGGTAGTGGCGCAGCAGTCCGTCGCCGCGGCCGTGCCCGTGGTCGGTGCGCGTGCAGCCGCCGTCGGGATCGATGTTGAAGTCGAGCTTCACCCATCGCGCGCCGACGGCCGCGACCACGTCGCGCAGGGCGCTGCGGACATGGTCGCGGCCCGCCTCGGACCCGAGGCAGACGTAGCCGAGGAAGCCCGGGTCGTCCTCGTCGAGCGAGACCGTCGTCACCCGGTACGACGGGTCCCGCCGCCTGCCGTCGGCGCGTGCAAGCGCCTCGGGGCGCTGCTGACGCAGGCGCGCGGCCCGGCCCACCGCCTCGGCCTCGGTCCAGATGCCGGGCTCGGCGCCCGCTGCGCGGACACTCCGACCGAGCGCCGCCAGGCCGGACGGGAATCGCGCCGTGTTCACGCGATCCCAGTCGCCGCGCTGCTCCTGCCAGTCGCTGCCGGCGTCGGGCGCGCCGAACCATCCCGCATCGACGGTCACCACGCGGATGCCCAGCTCGGCGGCGACGCGGGCGTTGGCAGCGATGACCTCCTCGGTCACCTCGACGTCTTCGTAGGGCCACCAGTGATTCCACTCCGGCGGGGCGGCGTCGGCAGCCTCGGAGCGCGCCAGCCATCCTTCCGCGACGGCGCGCTGCAGCTCCCCGGCGGCCTCGTCGAGGCTCGTGGCGACCGCGACGACGACCGACGGGGCGGAGACGCTCTCGCCGGGTGCCAGCTCGACCTCGAGCCGCCACGGCGAGATCCCCGCCGAGACGTGCCCACCGGACAGGGCGCGGATGTGCCAGTTGCCGCTCCAGGCGGGGCTGACGATCACGGCGCCGCGGCCGTCCTCGGCCTCCAGACCCAGCCACGGGGACATGCCGTGGCTGGAGCGGCCCGAGCGCACGTCCAGGACGGTGTCGTGACGGGTGGTCCCGGACTCGGGGCGGAACTCATCGCCCCACGCCGACCGGTACCAGCGCGTGACCCAGTGCGAGTCCGCACAGTCGAGCGAGAGGCCGCAGGCATCCATGCGCGTCACGGCGACGGGGCGATCGGACGTGTTCACGAGGTCGAGGGAGAGCTCCCACGCATCGCGCCCGGCGATCCGTCGTGCCGACCACCGCGCCTCGAGCCCCGCCGACTCCGGCCGCACGGGGCGGGCCCCGACCTCGATCGCCCCCGGTGCGACGCGACCGAGCACGCGCCCGTCGAGCCGCAGCTCGCCGGAGGAGATCTCCGCCCGGACCGGCGCCCCCGGGACGCGGACCCCCTCGGGACCGTGCGCTGACGACATCGCGGCTTCCTCTCCTTCGAGGCTTTACATCTTACCTAATACCGCATCCTTGGTGGAGGATTGGTCCTAGCCTAGCGGGTCTACCGTCTTTAGTATTATCAATACTCGACCCAGAGCAGAGAGGCCCTCGTGTCCCCGTCGACATCCTCCCCCACTCCCCTGGACGGGGACCGCCGCGACGCGGACACCCTGCGTGTCGGCGTCATCGGCCTCGGCTACGCCGGCACCACGCACCTCGAGTCCTTCCGCTCCCTCCCCGGGATCGAGGTCGTCGCCCTCGCCGGCAAGGAGCGGGAGCGCCTGGAGCTGCTGGCCGCCCAGCACGGGATCGCCCACACCTACGCCGACGGCGACGAACTCATCGCCCGCGACGACCTCGACATCGTCAGCATCGCCACCCCCAACGTCCTCCACGACCGGCTGGCCGTCACCGCGCTGGAGGGCGGCAAGCACGTCTTCTGCGAGAAGCCGCTCGCCGTGACCGCCGAGGGCGCCCAGGCGATGATCGACGCCGCGACGCGGGCGGGCCGCGTGCTCGATGCAGCCTTCAACCACCGGCGCCGCGCCGACGTGCAATGGGTGGCCGACTACCTGCGCACCGAGGGCATCGGACGGATCTACCACGCCCGGGCCTCCTGGAAGCGCAGGTCGGGCATCCCGGGGCTGCGCTCGTGGTTCACGTCGCCGGAGCTCGCCGGCGGGGGCGCGCTCATCGACCTCGGGCCCCACGTCATCGACACGCTCCTCCACCTGCTCGGCGAACCGCGGGTGCGGACGGTGAGCGCGGTGACCCACGGCGAGCTCGGGCGCGCCGGCTACGGCGCGATGGACCGCGTCGACCAGATGACCAGCGGCGCCGACTTCGGCGTCGAGGACCTCGCCGCGGCCCTGCTGCGGCTGGAGGACGGCGCGAGCGTCGCGCTCGAGATCAGCTGGGCGGGCCACACCGTCGACGACGAGGACATCTCGATCGAGCTCCTCGGCGTCGACGGCGGCGTGCGGCTGTTCATCCCCCGCTACAAGGGCGAGGACACCATCCGGGTCTTCCGCGACCGCGCCGGCACGGCCCTCACCCTCGCGCCCGACGTGAGGGTCGCCGGCGGCGAGCATCCCCTCGTCATCGCGGAGTTCGTCGAGACCGTCCGCGCCCAGCGGGAGGGACGCCCGGTGCGCGACGAGGCCGAGCACCACCGCCGGCTCCTCGAGCGCGTGAGGATCATCGACGCCTGCTACCGGTCGGCGGCACAGGGACAGGAGGTGGTGGTGTGAGCGCACCGCTGCGGGTCACGGTCTGGAACGAGAACATCCACGAGCGCCGCGAAGGCTCGCGCGCCGCGGAGCTGTACCCCGAGGGGATCCACGGCGCCATCGCCGCGGGGCTGCGCGCGCACCTGGGCGACGGAGTGCGGGTGCGCACGGCCACGATGGAGGAGCCCGATCACGGTCTGCCCCCGGAGGTGGTCGGCGACACCGACGTGCTGCTGTGGTGGGGACACGAGGACCACCCCGGCGTGCGCGACGAGGTGGTCGATCGCGTGCACCGGGCGGTCCTCGGCGGGATGGGGATCATCGTGCTGCACTCCGGCCACTACTCGAAGATCTTCCGGCGGCTCATGGGCACGACGTGCTCGCTGCGGTGGCGCAACGACGGGGACCGCGAGCTGGTGTGGACAGTCGCACCGACCCACCCGATCGCCGCGGGCGTGCCCGATCCGCTCGTCATCGACGAGCAGGAGATGTACGGCGAGTACTTCGACATCCCGGCGCCGGAGCAGCTCGTCTTCCTCTCGACGTTCTCCGGCGGCGAGGTCTTCCGCTCCGGCGCGACCTGGACCCGCGGCTTCGGGCGGGTGTTCTACTTCTCGCCCGGCGACCAGGAGTACCCCGTCTATCACCACCCCGACGTGCAGACCGTGCTGGCCAACGGCGTCCGCTGGGCGGCGCCGGTGCGCCGCGGGGACGCCCTCGACGCCACCTTCCACCCGCGCGGCTGGTTCACCTCCTGAGATCAGGTCGGCGTCAGCGGCTGACGCCCACCTGCAGCCCCTGCATGATGTAGCGCGAGGCGAACGCCAGCAGCACGAGCGGTACCGATGCCGTGACGAACAGGCCCGCCGATACGAGCGGCTGATCGTTGAGGTAGCGGTCGCCGATCGTCGCCAGCGTCGGGGTGAGCAGCCACAGCGACTGGTCCCGGATGAGGATGACCGCGAAGATCAGCTCGTTCCAGACGCCGAGGAACTGCAGCACCGCCAGGGTGGCGATGCCGCTGGCGCCCATGGGGCGCACGATCGACCACAGCGTGCGGAACAGGCCCGCGCCGTCGATCCGCGCGGCCTCGATCACCTCGTCGGGGATCGAGCGGAACGTGAGGGTCAGGAAGAACGTCGCGAAGGGCAGGCCAGTGGCGACGTAGACGAGGATCAGTCCCGGATAGCCCTGCAGGCCGAGCCGGGCCAGCAGCAGATAGATCGGGATGATGAGCACCGGCCCCGGGATCAGCATCACCGACACGAAGGTGGCGGTGACCCACTTGGTCCCGGGCACGGGCAGCTTGGCGAGCGCGTAGCCGGCGATCGTCGCGAGGATCAGGACGATCACGACGGCGATCGAGGTGACCATGAGGCTGTTCACGAACGCGCGCCCGAGGCCGTAGGCCGACGAGAGCGTGGCGTAGTTGTCCAGGGTCCACTCGCTGGGAAGGCCGAAGGGGTTCTGCAGGTAGTCCGCGTTCGGGCGCAGGCTGGTGATGATCACGAACCACAGGGGGTAGATGATCGACGCCGCCAGCAGGCACAGGGCGATGAAGATCGGCCATCGGACGCCGCGGCTGCTGAGGCGGCCGCTCACGCTCTCGGACATCAGTCCTCCTCCCCCAGCTTGAACACCCTGTTCTGGATGACCGTCAGGATGCCGATGAACAGGAACAGGACCACGGCGAGCGCGGCCCCCGAGCCGAGGTTGCTGCTCGAGAAGGCCCGCAGGTACACGAGGTAGTCGATCGTCGTCGTCTCGAATCCGGGACCGCCCGCGGTCATCACGAAGACGAAGCCGAAGAGCGAGGTGAACGTGTAGAGCACGTTGATGATGAAGACGAAGCCGAGCACGCGGCGGATGTTGGGCAGGGTGATGTACCAGAGCCGCTTCCACCAGCCGGCGCCGTCGATGGCCGCCGCCTCGAACACGGCGGGGTTGATCGAAGTGAGACCGGCCAGGAGGAGCAGGGCCTGATAGCCGAAGCCCGACCACACCAGCGCCATGATGATGACGAAGATGGCGAGGGTGCCGTCGGTGAAGAACTGGATCGGCTCGATGCCGAACAGCGCGAGCGCCTGGTTGACGCCGCCGTAGTAGCCGAACGCGTTCCGGAACATGATGCCGATGACCGCGACGGAGAGCACGTTCGGCAGGAAGAAGATGACCCGGAAGAAGCGCCAGCCGCGCACGCGCTCGAACAGCAGCACCGAGACGATGAGGGCCGCGAAGATCACCAGCGGCACCGAGATGAGGAACTTCAGGTTGTTGAGGAACACCTGGTGCACGACCGGATCGGTCAGCAGCGCGGTGTAGTTCTGGAAGTTGTTCCACTCGAACCGCAGGCCGTTCGTCTTCGTGAAGGAGATGAAGACGGCGAAGGCCACGGGGAACGCCATGAAGCCGACGACGATGAGGAAAGCCGGCGCCACCGACAGCAGGCCGATGAAGCGGTCGCGGCGGCGGAAGCCGCCGGGACGGCGGGCGGGGAGACGGTCCGCTCCGACCACCACCGCCTGGGTGGTGGTCGGAGCGGACGAGGACGAGGAACTCACTGGTTCGCGATCTCCGCCTGGTACGAGTCCGCCAGCTGCCGCACGGCGTCCTCCGGCGTGATGCTGCCGAGGAATACCCCCGCGTTCACCCGGTAGAACAGGTCGATCGTGGCCTGCGGCATCACCGAGTCGAAGGCGAAGACGATGCCGTCGGTGGCCTCCTGCAGGAGCGTGAACTCCTGCTGGAGCAGCGGGTTCTCGATGAGCGAGGCGTCGGCGTCGCGGTGGTTGGACGCCTGCGTCTGGTAGAGCTTCACGAACTGATCCTGGTTGGCCGGTTCGGCGAGGAACTGCAGGAACTCGCCGGCGAGCTCCTTGTTCTGCGAGTAGTTCGTCATCGACAGCGCGATCTCGGGGCCGCCCGCCGCCATCTTCGGGTACGCGGCGCCCTCGAGCATCGGGATGAGCGAGACGCTCACATCGTCGCCGAACGCGTCGACCATGTTGTTGTTCTCCCAGCTGCCCACGATGTAGTACGCGCTGGAGCCGTTGACGAACCCGGCCGTGGACTCGCCGTTGGAGACCTGGCCGGCGTCGGGGTTGGCCAGGCCGCTCTGACCGAGCTCCGCGTACGCCTCGTACGCCTTCACCATGGCGGGGTCGTCGACGGGGATCTCCCCCGCGTACATCTGCGTGAACGCGGACTCGCCCAGCTCGCCGCCCACGAGGGCGCTGATGATCCACGCCCCGACGTAGCCTTCGAGGTTGGCCATCCAGAAGCCGTTCTTGTCGGTGCGGTCGACGACCTGCCGGCCGTTCTCGACCAGCTGCTCCCACGATGTGATCGGCTCGGCGGGGTCGATCCCGGCCTCTTCGAGGATCGCGTTGTTGCCGAACACCGTGAACATGTTGCCGGCGCCGTACGGCATGCCGAGGATCGCCCCGTCCGCCGAGAATCCCTCGCGGTTCACGTTGAAGCCGCTCATCGACTCGATGATCTCGGGGGTGAGGTAGGGCTCGAGCGGCTCGAAGAACTCCGCGAACGAGATGGTGGGTCCGCCTGCGTACTGCACGCGGATGTCGGGTCCGTCGCCCGCGATCGAGGCCGCCTGGAACTGGGCGCTGTTCGCGGAGATGTCGCCGCCCTGCTGGACCACCGTGACGGTGACCCCCTCGTTCTCCTCCTCGAACTTCGCGGCCATCTGGTCGATGAACGAGTTCTCGAGGTCGGCCTCGCCGCTTTCGAGGGTGCGCCCCAGGATGCCGGTGTCCCAGATCACGAGCTCTCGGTCACCGGACTGCGTCTCCTCGGCCGGTGCGCACGCGACGAGCGAACCGATCAATCCTGCGGCGAGCACGAGCCCACCGACGGTGCGAGTCTTCATTGCTGTGTCCTTTCGTTGGGAGCACTCCGCCGGCGTCGGCCGGCCGGAACGGACGTCGACGGACGGCCGGAAAGGATGTCGGTGCGTGCGGGGCCGCCTTCGGCTCGACACGGATACGGGTTGTGCGACATCTTCGTCCCATCCACGGCGACAGTGACCATGACGGTCACTCGCGATTATTACATCATACCTAGCATGGTGTTCCGCAAGAGTTCGGCGCGGAATCGGCGTTGCCAAATCGTCAGGATCGCGGTTACATATGATGTATCTCGAACAAAGGTGTGCCCTGTGATGAAAATCGACGCGGTCGACTTCTTCTACGCCTCCATGCCGGAGGTGACCCTGGAGGCCGATGGAAGTCAGGATGCGCTCCTGGTGCGCGTCACCGCGGGCGACCACGTCGGATGGGGCGAGTGCGAGGCCTCGCCGCTCACCTCCATCGCCGCCTTCGTCGCGCCCCGCTCCCACGGCGTCTGCCAGCCGGTGGGCGCGAGCGTGCTCGGCGAGTCTCTCGACGGCCCCGAGGACATCGCCCGCATCGCGCGCCTGGTCGCCCGCAACAGCATGGACCTCCTGCAGGCCGCGCACACGTGGTCGGGCATCGAGATCGCGCTCTGGGACCTGCTCGGACGCGCCCGCGAGGAGCCGGTCTGGAGGATGCTCGGCTACGCCGAGAGCCACGCCAAGCTCCCCTACGCGTCCATGCTCTTCGGCGCCACCCCGCAGGACACCCTCGAGCGCGCCCGCTCGGTGCAGGCCCGCGGATTCCACGCCGTCAAGTTCGGGTGGGGTCGCTACGGCACCGGCAGCGCGGCCGAGGACGCCGACCACGTCGCCGCGGCGCGCGAGGGACTCGGCTCCGATGCGCTCCTGCTCGTCGACGCCGGGCAGATCTGGGGCGACGACCTCCAGCCGGCCCTCGAGCGACTGCCCGCACTCGAGGCGGCCGGGGCCACATGGCTCGAGGAGCCCTTCCTCCCCCACGCCTTCGTCCCCCACGCCGAACTCGCCCGCGCCGCCCGCGGGGTCGGCATCGCCGGCGGCGAGGGCGCGCACACCGTCCACATGGCGACGAATCTCATCGACTACGGCAACGTGCGGTTCGTCCAGATCGACGCGGCACGCATCGGCGGCATCGGACCCGCCAAGGAGGTCGCCGACCATGCCGTGGCGAGCGGAGTGACCTTCGTCAACCACACCTTCACCTCCCATCTCGCCCTCTCGGCCTCGCTGCAGCCGTTCGCGGGCCTCGCCGACCACCGCATCTGCGAGTACCCCGTCGAGCCCAAGCGCGTCGCGGAGGTGCTGTCGGTGCAGCACATCACCCCCGACCACAACGGCGAGATCCGCGCCCCCGATGCGCCCGGCCTCGGCATCGACGTCGACCTCGACGCGCTCCGGCCGTACCTGCGCACCGTCGACATCGCCATCGACGGCGTGCCGGTGTTCTCCAGCCCTCTGCCCGTCGACGGCCCGCCTAAAGTGAATGCCATCAGCTAACCCCCAAGGAGGTCGCTCGTGGCCGACGCTACGGAAGTCGATCGCGGCTCGGGCTACGCCATGCGCGGCTTGCAGGCGAAGGTCATCGAGGGCATCGGACGGGCGATCGTCCGCGGCACCTACGCGCCCGGAGACCTCGTTCCGAAGGAGGCCGAGCTCACCGAGCAGTACGCCGTCAGTCGCACCTCCGTCCGCGAGGCCATGCGCGTGCTCGCCGCGAAGGGCCTCGTCGACATCCGGCAGAAGATCGGCACCCGCGTGCGGCGCACCGATCAGTGGAACGCCTTCGACGTCGACATCCTCCGCTGGCACAGCGACGAGGGACGCGGGGAGTCGATCTTCAAAGACCTCGTCGAGGTCCGCCAGATCATGGAGCCGCAGGCGGCCCGGCTGGCGGCGGGACGCGCGAGCATGGACGACCTCCGCCGCCTCGAGACCGCGCTGCGCGCGATGGACGCCTCCGTCGGCGATCGCGACGCCTACGCCCACGCCGACGTCGACTTCCACGTGGCCGTCTACGGCGCGAGCCACAACGCCCTGCTGCGCCAGTTCGGCGCCGTCGTCGCCGACTCGATGTACCTCAGCTTCAGCGTGCAGCAGGTCACCGCGACGAACGAGGCCCGCCTGGCCGCCGACGTCGCCCAGCACGCGAACGTGCTGGCGGCGATCAACCGCGGCGACGGCGAACGAGCGGCGAACGCGATGCTGGAGGTGGTGCTCGATGGAAAGTCCGCCCTCATCGAGGCGCTCGGACATCCCGAGGCCGCCGGCGACGACTGAGGACCCGGCGCTGATCCTGCGGACGGGCGGGGCGCGCGCCCGGCTCCTGCCCGGCGAGGGCGCCGTCGTCGACGAGCTGTCCGTGGACGGCATGTCGGTGCTCGCGCGCACTCCCTGGGCTGATCAGGTGGCCTGGGCCGACCGGGTGACGCGCGGCGCCCCCGCCGCGACCGAGGACGAGTGGGTCCGCCGGTGGCGCGGCGGGTGGCAGCTGTGCGCGCCGACGGCGGGCGCCCCCGAGCCCGGGGCCCACCCGCGCCAGTACTTCCACGGCGCCGCGTCGCAGGCGCCGTGGCGCGTGCTCGCGCACGAGACGGCGCGTGCCGTCGTGGAGTGGAGCGACGACGATGTGCGGATCACGCGCGAGTGGACGCTCGCGCCTCGCTCGCTGACGGCGTCGACGACCCTCGTGCAGACGGGCGGACGGCCGCGTCCGCTGAGCGTCGCGGAGCACCTGATCCTCGGCGGCGACCTCTTCGCGCCGCTGTCCCGGGGCGAGGGACTGCGGCTGGAGACCGACGCGGAGGTGTCGCCGCTCGGCTACGACGGGTCCCCCACGGGGGCCGGGACCGAGGCGTTCGGCGGCCGGTGGAGCGACTTCGACGCCGCCACCCCCGCGCGCCTGGGCGCCCTCACCCCGCGCGGCGAGCGCCGGGTCATCGTGCGCGCCGGCGAGTCCTCGGTCGAGGTGACCTGGACCGGTCTTCCCCATGCGCTCCTGTGGGAGGAGGCGGGCGCCTCGGCCGGCGAGCCGTGGAACGGTCAGGTGTTCGCGCTCGGGGTGGAGCCCACCACGACGCCCCACGGCATCGGCAGCGCCGCTCCCGAGGGCGTCGTCGAGCTGCGCCCCGGCCAGAGCCTCACCTGGACGACGACGCTCCGCGTGCGTCCCGCTTCGCGATCGACAGAAAGGCCCGCGCCATGACCTCGTCCCTCCGCTGCATCGTCACCGGCACCTCGAGCGGGATCGGGGCGGCCATCGCGGCCGACCTCCGCGCGCACGGGCACGAGGTGGTGGGCCTGGACATCGACCCCGGAGCCGATGCCGGCACGACCGTGCGCGTCGACCTCGCCGACCGCGACGCGCGCACCGGGGCCTGGAACGAGGCGCGCGGGCGACTGGGCGAGGTGGACGTGCTCGTGAACGCCGCCGGCGTCTTCCGCGAGGGCTCGGTGCTCGACTCGGGGCCATCGGACTGGGACACGGTGTGGCGGGTCAACCTCGAAGCGCCGATGGACCTCATGCGGTGCGCGGCGCGGGAGATGGCGCCCCGGGGATGGGGCCGCATCGTCAACATCACGAGCATCCACGCCCGCCTCGGCCACCCCGCGTGCCTGGCGTACGACACCGCGAAGGCCGCGCTCGAGGCGGCCACCCGGTCGGCGGCGCTCGACCTGGCCGGATCCGGTGTGCTCGTCAACGCCGTCGCGCCCGGCTTCGTCCGCACCCGGATGAGCCTGCTCCCGGACGGCACCGACGAGTCCGACACCGAGGACTTCCGCGCGCGGTACGTCGAGGGCGGGCGGCTCCCCCTCGGACGCAGCGCCGCGGCCGACGAGATCGCCCCGGTCGTGCGGTTCCTGACGTCGCGGGACAACACGTACACGACCGGCGCGGTGTGGGGCGTCGACGGCGGCCTCGGGGCGCGGTTCTGATGCGCGCGCACGCCGCGGTCACCGGCCTCGGCTTCCCCGAGTCGCTGCGCTGGCGCGCGGGCGAGCTCTGGTTCAGCGACATGTTCCGCGGCCGCGTGCACCGCTGGACGCCCGGCGAGCCGATGCAGGTGGCGATCGACGACGCGCACGGCGGCCCCCGGATGCCGGGCGGCCTCGGCTGGCTCCCCACCGGCGAGCTGCTCGTCGTCGACGCCGACGGCCGGCGGGTGCTCGGTGTGGCGGGCGCCACCGTGCGCGAGCACGCCGACCTGACGGGGGTGTTCTCGCACCCCGCGAACGACATGCACGTGGACTCCGCCGGCCGGGCCCTCGTCGGCGGCTACGGCTTCGATCCCGACCGCGACGCGCCCGTGGCGTCCCGCCTCGCCCGCGTCGAGGCGACGGGCGAGGCGCGCGCGTGGGGCGAGCCCCTCGTCTTCCCGAACGGATGCGACGCGCTCTCCGGCGGTGCCGTCGTGGTCGCGGAGACCTTTGCCGACCGGCTGAGCATCCTCGACGGCGACGGGCGCCGGATCCGCGAGATCGCGATGCCGTCGGGATCGGGACCCGACGGCCTGAGCGTCGCGCCCGACGGGTCGGTGTACGTCGCGCTGGCCTTCGCCGGCGAGGTGGTCCGCGTGCGGGACGGCGAGGTCCGCACCGTCTGGCGACCGCCCGCTGGGGACGACGGACCGCTGTCCTGCTACGACTGCGCCGTGAGCGACGACGGACGGCGGCTCGCCGTCGGCGTCGCCAGCCGCGACGAGGCGCACGCGATGGGCACCGACACGGGAGCTGTCTGGCTGCTGCCGCTGGAGACGATCGACGAAGGAGAGTCATGAGACTGATGCGCCTGGGTGAGCCCGGGATGGAACGACCCGTGGTCCGAGTCGGCGATGACGCCTACGTCGACGTGTCCGACCTCGTCCCCGATTTCGACGCGGCGTTCTTCGCGGGCGGGGGCGTCGAGCGGATCCGCGCGGCGGTCGCCGGGCGCGCGCGCGACGGGGAGGTCCGGGCCTTCGCCGGAGAGCGGATCGGCGCGCCCTTCGCGCGCCCCCACCAGGTCGTCTGCGTGGGGCTCAACTACCGCGACCACGCGCTCGAGAGCGGCATGCCGATCCCGGGCGAGCCCATCCTCTTCAGCAAGTCGCCCAACACGGTGGTGGGGCCCGACGACGACGTCCGGCTTCCCCGCGGCGGCGACAAGACCGACTGGGAGGTGGAGCTGGGGATCGTCATCGGCACGCGCACGCAGTACCTCGACTCCCCCGACCAGGCGCGGGCGCACGTCGCCGGCTGGGTCCTGGTCAACGACGTGAGCGAACGGTCGTTTCAGCTCGAGCGCGGAGGCCAGTGGCTCAAGGGGAAGTCGGCGGAGACCTTCAATCCCGCCGGGCCGTGGCTGGCGACGCCCGACGAGATCGCCGACGTCGGGGCGCTCGCGATGACGCTCGACGTGAACGGCGAGCGCCGCCAGACCGGCTCGACCGCGACGATGATCTTCGACCCGTTCACGCTGGTGCACTACATCAGCCAGTTCATGGTGCTCGAACCGGGCGACCTCATCAACACCGGCACTCCGCCGGGGGTGGGCATGGGGATGACGCCGCCGCGCTACCTCCGGGAGGGAGACGTCATGACGCTCGAGATCGAGGGCCTCGGCCGACAGACGCAGCGGGTGGTGGGGGCCCGATGAGGCGCGCACTCGTCACGGGCGGCGCGAGCGGGCTGGGCGCGGCGACGGCCGAGCGGCTCCGCGCCGACGGCCTCCACGTGATCACCCTCGACCGCGCCGGTGACGTCGACGAGCGGGTCGACGTCACCGACGCCGCAGCTGTCGACGCCCTCGCCGCGCGCGTCGGCCCGATCGACGTGCTCGTCAACTCCGCCGGCATCGTCGGCCCCAACCGCGACCTCGTCGCGACCGGGCTCGACGAGTGGCGGGCGACGCTGGAGGTGAACGTCATCGGCACCGTGGCCATGATGCGCGCGTTCCTCCCGGGCATGGTCGAGGCCGGATGGGGACGCGTCGTCAACATCGCCAGCATGGCCGGCAAGGACGGCAATCCGCAGCTCGCCGCCTATTCCGCGTCCAAGGCGGCCGTCATCGCCCTCACGAAGGCCGCGGGCAAGGAGCTGGCCACCACGGGGGTGCTGGTCAACGCGATCGCCCCGGCCGTCATCGCCACGCCGATGAACGCGACGACCGCGCCGGAGGTGCTGGAGCGGATCACCTCGCTCATCCCGATGCGGCGCGTCGGCGAGGCGCACGAGGTCGCCGCACTGATCTCCTGGCTCTGCTCGACGGAGGTCTCGTTCTCCACGGGCGCGGTGTACGACATCAGCGGGGGGCGCGCCACCTACTGACCTGCGGCCGAGCCCGCACCGCGGCGCGCGTCGGGGGCGGCGGATAGCCTGACCGTCATGGAAGCCGAGACCACCCGCACGCGCGCGCTCGCGCCCTCACCCGCCCACGCGATCATCCCGGCGTACCTCCTCGCCCGGCTGGCCGCGACATCCCACCCCCGGTTCGCCGTCGCCTCCGAGGCGGCGCGCGCGACCCTGGCCGCCCCGCGCGCCTACCGCCCCGTGCGCGCGAGCCTCGATCTGTCCGTCGACGGCGGCGCGCTCGTCGTCGAGGCCTCCCCCACACCCGACCGCGTGGTCTCCGACGCGCAGAACAGCGAGACGCTCCCGGGCGTGCGCGTGCGCGGGGAGGACGATCCGGCCACCGGCGATGCGGCCGCCGACGCCGCATTCGACGGGCTCGGCGCGACCTTCTCCTTCCTGTGGGACGCGTTCGAGCGCGTGGGTCTCGACGGGGCGGGCGGGTCGCTCCTGGCGACCGTGCACTACGGCGAGCGCTACGACAACGCCTTCTGGAACGGCGAGCGCATGGTCTTCGGCGACGGAGACGGCGAGGTCTTCACCGGCTTCACCCGCTCGCTGACCGTCATCGCCCACGAGCTCGGCCACGGCGTGATCGAGAGCGCGGGCGGCCTCGTGTACGCGGGCCAGTCCGGCGCGCTCAACGAGTCGATCGCCGACGTGCTCGGCGTGCTCACCGAGCAGCACGCGCGCGGCCAGCGCGTCGACGACGCGTCCTGGCTCATCGGCGCGGAGATCTTCACCGACGCCGTGCAGGGCAGCGCGCTGCGCTCCATGAGCGCACCGGGGACCGCGTACGACGACGACGTGCTCGGCCGAGACCCGCAGCCCGCCCACATGCGCGACTACGTCGACACCACCTCCGACAACGGCGGAGTGCACATCAACTCCGGCATCCCCAACAAGGCGTTCCACCTCGCCGCGATGGCGCTGGGCGGGTTCGCCTGGGAGCGCGCGGGCCGCATCTGGTACCGGACGCTCACCGGAGGATCCCTCACGCCCACGGTGGACTTCGCCGCGTTCGCGCGGGCCACGCTCGACACGGCGGTGCGCGAGTACGGTGAGGAGTCGGAGGAGCACGCCGCCGTCCGCGCCGCCTGGTCGGGCGTCGGCGTCATCGACGATGCCGCACCCCGCTGACCCCGATCCCGCCGGCGATCCGCCCCCGGACGCCGGCACGCCGACCACTCCCGGCGCGCCGACCAGCCCCGACGGGACGACCGCGCCCACTCAGCCGACCGCGTCCGGCGCGGACGGGATGTCCGTCGTCGTCGAGCGCAGCGGGGGCTTCGCGGGCCTCACCCGCCGGTGGAGCGTGACCGCCGGGCCCGACGATGCGACCTGGACCGCGCTGGTGGACGCCTGCGACTGGGACGGCGACGGCACGGGCCGCGCGGCGTCGGAGCCGGCCGGGGCGGACCGCTTCTGCTGGACCGTGACCGCGCGGACCCCGGCCGCCGAGCGCTCCGCCGCGCTGGCGGAGCACGAGGTCGACGGGCCCTGGCGTGCGCTCATCGACGCCGTCCGCTCAGCGTCCGAACAGTGATCGGCGCTTCTTCTTCGGGTGCAGGTGCTTCTGCAGGTAGATGGTGCCCAGCCAGCGGCCGAACTTGAAGCCCACCCGCCCCATCCGGCCCACCTCGACGAACCCGAGCTTCTCGTGGAGGGCCACCGACGCCTCGGCGCCCTTGTCGCTGATGACGGCGACCATCTCGCGGATGCCGAGCTCCTCGCACGCGGCGATGAGGGCTTCGAGCAGGCCGCGCCCGAGCCCCTTGCCGGTGGCCGCCTGCCCCAGGTAGATCGAGTTCTCGACCGTGTACCGGTATCCGGATCCGCCGGTCCAGGGCGAGACGAGACCGTAGCCGAGGATCTGGCCCGTGGGCGACACGGCCACGAGGAAGGGGAGCCCGAGCTTGTGCAGGTGGTCGAACTTGTCCACCCACTTCGCGTGCGACCACTTCTTCTCGTCGAGGGTGACGACGGAGTTCGTCACGTAGTAGTTGTAGATCTCTCGCACGTCGGCCATGTCGGTGCGCTGCGCGGAGCGGATCTCGTACGAGAACGGCCGCTCGGGCGCGGGAGCACGGCGCAGATGGAGCGGCAGCACCCTCCGCGACTTCTCGTACTCCTCTTCCAGCATGAGGCTCAGCCTAGGGCGGGGACCCGCCAGTCCACCGGGTCGGCGCCCAGATCGGCCAGCAGCGCGTTCGCGCGGGAGAACGGCCGAGAGCCGAAGAACCCCCGGCTCGCCGACAGAGGCGACGGATGGGCCGACTCGATGATCGGGGTGTCGCCCAGGAGCGGCCGGAGGTTCGCGGCATCCCTCCCCCACAGGATCGCGACGAGCGGACCCGGGCGGGCGACGAGCGTGCGGATCGCGTGCTCGGTGACCTTCTCCCAGCCCCACCCGCGGTGCGACGCGGGCTGGCCCGGCATCACGGTGAGCACGCGGTTGAGGAGCATGACGCCCTGGTCGCTCCACGACGAGAGGTCGCCGTGGGCCGCCCGCGGGATGCCGAGGTCGGCCTCGAGCTCCTGGTAGATGTTCGACAGGCTCCGCGGCAGCGGTCGCACGTGGGCGTCGACGGCGAAGGACAGGCCGATGGGATGGCCCGGCGTCGGGTAGGGGTCCTGACCGACGATGAGCACGCGCACCTCGTCGAGCGGGCGCGAGAACGCGCGGAGCACCCGGTCCCCGGCGGGGAGATAGCCACGACCGGCGGCCGTCTCGGCGCGCAGCCGCTCGCCCAGCGCGGCGATGTCGGGGCCGACCGGAGCCAGCGCCTCGGCCCAGGCGGGGTCGATGAGCCCGGCCGCGGCAAGCTGAGGCAGCGCGAGGGCCATCACGCGCTCGCCTGCGTGCCGCCGTCCTCCTCGACGACGGTTCCCTTCGCGGACCACGGGAAGTCGATCCACAGCGGCGTCTCGCGCCAGGCGTAGTCCGGGAGGGCGACCGAGCCGGGCTTGGTGTAGATGCAGACCGAGCGCACGTCGGCGCCCGCCTCCTGGAGCAGCTGGACGGCGAGCGCGAGGGTGCGGCCGCTGTCGGCGACGTCGTCGACCAGCAGCACCCGCTTGCCGGGGAGATAGCCGAGGTCGAGGTCGGGCGGCAGCAGCTCGGGGGCGTCGAGGACCGTGCCGATGCCGGTGTAGAACTCGACGTTCAGCGCACCGCAGCTCTTGACCCCCAGGCCGTAGGCGATCGCGCCTGCCGGGAGCAGCCCTCCCCGGGCGATGGCGACCACGACGTCGGGGACGAACCCGTCGTCGACGATCCGGCGGGACAGCTCGCGCGTCGCCGCCCCGAACCCGTCCCAGGTCAGCTTCTCGCGCTCCTGCGTCACCCGCTCCTCCTTCAGCCCGACCGGTCGCTGCGGCGCCCGGCCCTCGTCGGAACCAGCCTAGGACGCGCGCCCCGCACGAAAGACCGGGTCGCGCCGGAGCTCAGACCTAGACTGACGCCGTGGCATCCCGAACCGCATCCTCGTCGCCCTCCGCGGCGCGCTCCTCGGCACTGCGCTCCTCGACGTTGGGGATCACCGCCGGCCTCATCGGCTGGTTCGTCCTCGTCGAGATCGTCAGCGGCATCCTGCAGGGCTACTACGTGCCGCTGTTCAGCGACATCGTCATCGCCCTGGACATCCACGACTCCGACGTCAACTGGTTCGAGGCGGCGCAACTGCTGCTGTCCGCGCTGGTCGTGCCGGTGCTGGCCAAGCTCGGCGACATGTACGGGCACAAGCGGATCCTGCTGATAGCGGCGATCCTGACCGCCGGAGCGACGTGGTGGCTCGCCTTCGCCGGGTCGTTCTGGACCTTCCTCATCGCGTGGGCGCTCCAGGGCTTCTACGTCGTGTGGCTGCCGCTGGAGATCGCCCTCATCTTCGAGCGCGGCCGCGAGCAGAATCGCGGCGTCTCGCTCACTCGGCGCGCGGCAGGCCTCCTGGTGGTCGGCCTGCAGGCGGGGGCCATCATCGGCGCCCTGGCGGCCGGCCGCATCTTCGCGGCGACCGGCGGCGACCTCACCCTCACGCTCATCGTCCCGGCGGTCGCGGTGACCCTCGTCGCGGTCGTCATCTGGCTGTGGGTGCCCGAGTCGACCCCGCAGCCCGGCCGCTCGCTCGACACCTGGGGCTTCGTGATCCTCGCGTGGGGGCTGCTCCTCGTCACGAGCGCGCTGGCGTGGATGCGCCTCATCGGCGAGCTCGGCCTCGGCGCCGGCGCGTGGTTCGGCGTCGGTGCGCTCCTCGTGGTCGGCGTGCTCGTGCTGGTCGGGTTCGTGCTGTTCGAGCTGCGCCAGCAGGATCCGGCGATCGACATCCGCGTGCTCGCGCGGCCGGACATGTGGCCGGTCCAGGCCACGGCGTTCCTCATCGGCATCAGCCTGCTCGGCGCGCAAGGCCCGCTGTCCACCTACGCGGGCACCGACCCGTCGCTGGGCTACGGGCTGGGACTGGATGCCACCGAGCGCTCCAACATCATCGGCGTGTACCTCGTCTCGCTCATCGTCGGCGCCGTGCTGTTCGCGATCACCTCCCGCCGCGCGAGCCCCCGCGTCGTGCTCATCGCGGCGGCGCTCCTCGTGGGCGTCGGCTACACCCTGTTCCTGCCGTTCCACCTGGAGCTGTGGCAGGTGCTGCTGAACCTCTCGATCGCGGGCCTCGGATGCGGTGCGCTCGTCGGCGCCATGCCGGCGGCCGCGGCGGCCGCGGCGCCGCTGGGGCAGACCGGCGTGGCGTCCGCTCTCACCAACACCACCAAGACGATCGGCGGCACCTTCTCGTCAGCGGTCTTCGGGGTCGTCCTGGCCGGCGGCGCGGGCGTCGTGGCCAGTCAGACCGCGGCCTCGCTCGGCGGCTATCTGACGGTGTGGGCGATCTGCGCAGGCGGCGGCTTCCTCGCAGCCGTCCTGCTGCTGTTCGTGCCGAAGGTCGCGTTCTCCGACGCCGCGGAGGTCTCGCCCTCCGCGCCTCTCCCCGGTCGTTGAGAGAGGAGCGCAGCGACGAGACGAAACGCAGAGGAGCGCAGCGACGAGACGAAACGCAGAGGAGCGCAGCGACGAGACCAAACGCAGCGCTGCTACAGCCGCGGGCGCAGGGGGCCGCGGGCCAGCAGATGCTGGGCCGACTGGGCGACGGGGCGCATCGTGACGAGGTCGAGGTTCACATGCCCGGGCGCGTTCAGCGCGTACGCGATGACGTCGGCGACGTCGCCGGCGGTCAGCGGATCCGCCACGCCCTCGTAGACCTTCTCCGCGGCCGCCCGGTCGCCGCCGAGGCGGTTGAGCGTGAACTCCTCGGTGAACACCATGCCCGGGGCGATCTCGGTCACGCGGATCGGCTCGCCGTTCAGCTCGAGCCGCAGCGCACGGGCGAGCATGGACTCCCCCGCCTTCGCGGCGTTGTACCCCGACCCGCCGGGGTAGGCGGTCTGGGCCGCGGTCGACGTGACGAACAGGGTGTCGGCGTGACCGCCCTCGGCGATCGAGGAGCGCAGCAGCGGCAGCACCGCGGCCGTCACCCGCTGGGCGGAGAGGACGTTCACCTCGAACATCCAGCGCCAGTCCTCGGCGACGCCGTCCTCGACACGGTCGGTGCCGCGCGCACCGCCGGCCACGTGCACGAGGGCGTGGACGTCTCCGGTCGACGAGAGGTGCTCGGCGAGCGCGTCGACGTCGGCGGGCGACGTGAGGTCCGCGGCGAAGGAGACCGAGCCGACCTCGGCGTCGAGGGCCTCCAGGCGGTCCGCGCGACGGGCGACCCCGACGACGTCCCACCCGCCGGCGCGCAGCGCCCGCACGGCGGCCTCACCGATCCCCGAGCTCGCTCCGGTCACCACTGCGCGTCGCGTCGTCATGACATCCACGCTACGACACATCGGCGCGCCGGCCCCGTCCCGCCCCGGAATCACGCGGGATCGGCACGTTACGTCACATTTCCCGCGCCTTGTCGGCGCCACGGCACCGACCGTACTGTCGAGCAACGGCATCCGCCGCCTCAGACCACGCGACCCGAACCCGCAGGAGCACATCATGTCGGCAGCAGAGAACTGGCGCTTCGAGACCAAGCAGATCCACACGGGCGCCGCTCCCGACCCGGTCACGAAGGCGCGCGCCACCCCGATCTACCAGACCACGTCGTACGTGTTCGACAACGCCGACCACGCGGCGAACCTGTTCGCGCTGGCCGAGTTCGGCAACATCTACACGCGCATCCAGAACCCGACGCAGGACGTCGTCGAGCAGCGCGTCGCCGCGCTGGAGGGGGGCACCGGCGCCCTCCTGGTCGCGTCGGGCCAGGCCGCCGAGACCTTCGCTGTCCTGAACATCGCCGAGGCCGGCGACCACATCGTCTCGTCCAGCTCGATCTACGGCGGAACGTACAACCTCTTCAAGTATACGCTCGCCAAGCTCGGCATCGAGGTCACCTTCGTCGAGAACCAGGACGATGCCGAGGAGTGGCGCCGCGCCGTGCGGCCCAACACCAAGCTCTTCTTCGCCGAGACCATCGGAAACCCGAAGATCAACATCCTCGACATCCGCACCGTCGCCGACGTCGCCCACGAGGCGGGCGTGCCGCTCATCGTCGACAACACCATCGCGACGCCGTACCTCATCCGCCCGTTCGAGCACGGCGCCGACATCGTCGTGCACTCGGCGACGAAGTTCCTCGGCGGCCACGGCACGGTCATCGGCGGCGTGATCGTCGACGGCGGCTCGTTCGAGTGGTCCAAGAACGTCGAGAAGTTCCCGGGTCTCACCGAGCCCGACCCCTCGTACCACGGCGCGTCGTACACGACGGCGGTCGGCGACGGCCTGGCGTACATCATCAAGGCGCGCGTGCAGCTGCTGCGCGACCTCGGTGCCGCCATCTCGCCCCAGAGCGCGTGGCTGCTCATCCAGGGCATCGAGACGCTGTCGCTGCGCATCGAGCGTCACGTCCAGAACGCGCAGGAGATCGCGGAGTGGCTCGAGAACCACGACGACATCGCCTCGGTCAACTACTCCGGCCTGCCCACCTCGCCCTGGTACGCCGCGGCCAACCGCTACGCACCCAAGGGCGTCGGCGCCGTGCTGTCGTTCGAGCTCAAGGGCGGTGTGCAGGCGGGGCGCGAGTTCGTCAACGCTCTGACGCTGTTCAGCCACCTCGCCAACATCGGCGACGTGCGCTCGCTCGTCATCCACCCGGCCTCGACGACCCACTCCCAGCTGACGCCCGAGCAGCAGCTCACCACCGGCGTCACCCCGGGCCTCGTGCGTCTGTCGATCGGTCTCGAGAACATCGACGACCTCAAGGCCGACCTCGAGCAGGCACTGGCCGCCGCGCGCCGCGTCTCGGAGACTGCCCGCGCCTGAGCGTTCCTCCTCAGAACGACACGGATGCCTCGTCCTTCGGGACGGGGCATCCGTCGTTCCGCCGGCGCGTCGCCCCGCCCCGACGGCAACGACGGAGGCCTCGACGGTGGCGAAAGCAGGCTGAAGCGGCTCCGACCGCCGCCCACCGTCTCTTTCGTCCGTTTCAGCCTGCTCGCGACACGCTCAGACGCTGATCACGACACCTCGCGCTCGTCCCGCACCGACGGGACGTAACACGACGACGGCCGGCGACGAAGCCCGGGACAATGGAGCCATGGACTGGCAGACCTCCGAGGACACGGTGCCGAGCGCACCGATCACGGAGGCTGACGCGCGCCTGCTGCGCGCCCGCCCGCCGGCCACCGGGGCGTGGCGCGACGGCGACGCCCCCGGCGAGCGCCGGTTCGCGGCCCTCGGCGCCTTCCGCACCGAGGCGGGGCGCGAGCTTCCCGCCATCCGCCTCGCGTACGAGACCTGGGGCGAGCTGTCGCCGGCGGCCGACAACGCCGTGCTCGTGCTGCACGCCCTCACCGGCGACAGCCACGTGCGCGGGCCGGCCGGCCCCGGCCACGCCACCGCGGGCTGGTGGGACGACATCGTGGGGCCCGGAGCCGCGATCGACACCGACCGCTGGTTCGTCGTCGCGGCGAACATGCTCGGCGGGTGCCAGGGCTCGACCGGCCCATCGAGCATCGCCCCCGACGGCTACGAGTGGGCGGCGCGGTTCCCGGGGCTGACCATCCGCGATCAGGTGGAGGCGCAGGCCCGTCTCGCCGACGCGCTCGGGATCCGCGCGTGGGCCGCGGTCGTCGGCGGCTCGATGGGCGGCATGCACGCACTGGAATGGGCCGTCGGACATCCGGAGCGCGTCGAGCGTCTCGCGGTGCTCTGCTCACCGCCGACCACGACCGCCGACCAGGTCGCGCTCAACTCGGTGCAGCTGGAGGCGATCCGCATGGACCCCCGCTTCGCCGGCGGCGAGTACTACGACGCCGCCGACGGCGAGGGGCCGCACCGGGGCCTCGCGCTCGCGCGCCGCATGGCGCTGCTGAACTACCGCAGCCCCACCGAGCTCAATCAGCGCTTCGGCCGCAGCTGGCAGTCCGACAAGAGCCCGCTCACCGGCGGGGGCCGCTACGCCGTGGAGAGCTACCTCGACTTCCACGGCAACAAGTTCACCCGCCGCTTCGACGCCAACTCGTACCTCACCCTCGTGGAGGCGATGAACTCCCACGACATCGGCCGCGATCGCGGCGGGGTCGAGGACGCACTCGCGAGGATCACCGCCCGCACCCTCGTGCTCGGCATAGACAGCGACCGCCTCTTCCCCGTCGACGGTCAGCGGCGGATCGCCCGCGGCATCCGCTCGACCATCGACGACGACGTGGTGGTGCTCTCCAGCGACTTCGGCCACGACGGCTTCCTCATCGAGAGCGAGGCCGTCGGCGCCCACCTGCGCCGCCTGCTCGACGCCTGATCAGCCGACGAGCGCCTGGGCCCGCTCGGCGCGCAGACTCATCACGGCGATCGCGAGGCCGAGCGCCGCCAGCAGCGCTCCCGTCCAGATCGGCGCCACGAAGCCCAATCCGGCCGAGATGACGACACCGCCGAGGAAGGCGCCGGTGGCGTTGCCGATGTTGAGGGCGGAGTGGTTCAGCGCCGCCGCGATGGACTGGTTGTCGCCGGCCACATCCATCAGACGGGTCTGGATCGTCGGGCCCAGCACCGCGGAGGCGAATCCGATCGCGAAGACGAACAGGCCGAGCGTGACGATCCAGCCGGCCGTCAGGGCGAGCGCGATCTGCACAACGACGAGGCCTGCCAGCCCGCCCACGAGGGTGCGCCGCAGATCGCGGTCGGCCAGCCTGCCCCCGACGAGGTTGCCGGTCGTCATCCCGAGCCCCATGACCACCAGGACGATCGGCACGGCCCACGCGGGCGATTCCGCCACCTCTGTCACCACCGGGGCCACGTAGCTGTAGGCGGCGAAGAACCCGCCGAAGCCGATCGCACCGATGCCGAGGGCGAACCAGACCTGCGGCACGCGGAAGACACGCAGCTCGGCGCGGAGGGTGCGGCCCGCATCGCCGGCGTGCGGCGGCACGAAGACGGCGATCATGACCGTGGCGGCGGCGAAGATCACCGCCACGAGGAGGAACGCGATGCGCCAGCCGAACTGCTGCCCGAGGAAGGTCCCGAGCGGCACACCGACGACGTTCGCCACGGTGAGGCCGGTCAGCACGAAGGCCACGCCCTGGGCACGTTTGCCGGGGCCGAGCACGTCGGAGGCCACGAGGGCGCCGATTCCGAAGAAGGCGCCGTGCGGGAGTCCGGCCAGCAGCCGCGACACCGCCACGGTCTCGAAGGTCGGGGCGAAGAACGTGAGTGCCGTGAAGAACGTCAGTGCGCCCGCGAGCACCAGCATGACGCGGTGACGCGGGTACTTGGCGACGGCGCCGGCGATCGTCGGCGCCCCGACGACGACGCCCAAGGCGTACAGGGAGATGAGCCAGCCGGAGTGCGCGATGGCGACGTCCGAGTCGGCGGCCCACACGGTCGGCAGGAGGTCGCGCGCGATGTCGGGCAGCAGTCCCATGACGACGAACTCGGTCATGCCGATGCCGAAGCTGCCGATGGCGAGAGAGAGGAGCGCCCCCGTCGCCGCACCCCTCGAGAGAGTCGAGGAGGTCACTGACTCATGCTAGTCGCCCCGCGAGGTCTCCCCGAGCGCCCGCTCGAGCCGCTCGATCTTCCCGTCGATCTCGCCGGTGTAGCCGGGCCGGATGTCGGCCTTCAGCACGAGCGACACCCTCGACCCGTAGGGCAGTACGGCCTCGGTGGCGGCCTTGACGACGGCCATCACCTCGTCCCACTCCCCCTCCACCTCGGTGAACATCGAGCTCGTGCGGTGCGGGAGGCCCGAGGCGCGCACGACGGCGACCGCCGCGGCGACCGCATCGTGCACCGAGCCGTCGGCGCGGCCGGTGCCGCTGGGGGCGACGGAGAAGGCGATGAGCATGGGAGACCTCCGGAGGATCGATCAGCGGGCGACGCGGCGGGTGCCGACGCCGGTGTGACGCGGTGGCCGCACCCGCGCGAGGCGGCCGACCATCCAGGCGAACAGCACGATGAGGACGACGTTGCGGACGGTGAGCAGGCTCACCGCGAGCGGCTCGGGCACGAGGATGCCCATGTAGAGCACCGGGTACACGAGCTGGGTGAGGAGGGCGGCGGTCAGGGCGAGGGTGGCCGGGCCCGTCCATGCCGGACGGTCGATCATGAGGCCGATCACGAGCGAGGGCACGAGCCAGCACAGGTACTGCGGGGAGCCGACCTTGTTGAAGACGATGAAGCCGGTCACCAGTGCCAGCGACAGCACCGGGAAGAGGGCGTGGAAGGTCGCCCCCTGCCAGGCCTTCAGCGCGCCGATCACCGCGACGGCTCCCATCGCCAGGACCAGGAGCGGCGTCATCGCGGCGATGACGGGATCGATCTCGGTCCCGGTGACCTGGAAGGTCAGCAGGTCGAACGAGTAGTACACGGAGAAGCCGTCGAGGCGCAGGAGCGCCCCCCAGAGGTACGGCGCCGCGACGGGAGCCTCGACCTGGAGTCCGCGGGTGGCCTGATCCCCGATGAAGCCGAAGGCGTGCGCGGCGCCGCCGGCCGCCCAGACGGCGGTGAGGGTGAGCCCCGAGACGACGAGCGCGCCGCCCACGACCGCCGCGCGCCGGCGCATCGCCACGACCGCGGCGGCGAGCAGCGCCGCCGGCCAGACCTTGACCCAGGTCACCGCCGCCAGCAGCACCGAAGCCAGCCACGGGCGGCCGACCAGCCACAGGCAGCCCGCGATCGCGACCGGCACCGTGAAGCCGTCGAGGCGGTACAGGCCCACCGGCCCCAGGGCGGCGATATAGGCCAGCCAGTACCACGCGGCGACCGTGCGGCCGGTAGATCGGGCGCGGCCGAGCAGGAGGGCGAAGGCCGCGGCGTCGACCAGGGTCACCAGCAGCACCCATGCGACGGTGTACGAGCCGACGATCGGCACGAAGGCGTGAGCGAGCACCATCGGGATGAGCGCGAGCTGCGGGTAGACCCACGGTTCATCGATCCCGACGATGCCGCCGCCCGCGAGCGCCTGGGCCGACCACGGCTCGTACACGCGATAGACGTCGCCCATCGGCTCGTTGGGCATCAGGAAGCCGAGCCAGGCGACGCCGAGGTGGACGGCGACGAACACCACCCACATCACCGTCCGTCTCGACACGCTCCCATCCTAGGGAGCGGGAGGCGGGCACCCGCGGCCCGACGCCGACCTGTGGTCAGCCGCGCCGCAGCAGCGCGCCCACGGCGGCGGGCAGCTGCTCGGCGACGTCGAGGGCCGTCACCGGGCCGCCCTCCGCGGCGGCGACGGCGCGTGCGGCCGCCTGCGCGTGGAGCCACGAGCCGGTCGCGGCGAGGGGTCCGAGCTCGTCGGCGTCCACCGCACCGCGCGCGGCGGCCGCGGCGACGACGGCGCCGACGACGCCCGCGAGCACGTCGCCGGTCCCGGCCGTGGCGAGCCAGGCCGACGCGGCGGGGAGGGTGGTCGACCATCCCGACGGCGTCGCCACGACCGTGCGCGAGCCCTTGAGCAGCACGCATCCGCCCAGGGCCGCGGCGGTCTCCCGTGCCGCCCCGATCCGGTCTCGCCGGGGTGCGAGGCCGAGCGCGTCGCGCAGGCGGGTGTGCTCGCGTTCGTGCGGCGTCACCAGCACCGGCGCCGCAGCCCCCGGTGCCAGGTCGAGCGCTCCGGCATCCACGACCACGGGCGCCTCGCCGGCCAGCAGCGCCTGCAGCGCGTCGGTCTCGGCGGCTTCGCGCGCGGCCGCGTCCGTGCCCGACCCGATCACCCAGGCCTGTACCCGACCTTCTCCGGTGACGGTCTCGGGGCGGCGGGCGAGCACCAGATCGGCGGCGCGGTCGGGTCCGACGTAGCGCACCATGCCCACTCCCGTGCGCCACGCGGCCTCCACGCCCAGCACCGCCGCGCCGGGGTAGGCGGTCGAGCCGGTTCGCACCCCGAGCACGCCCCGGGAATACTTGTCATCGGCTGCCGTTGGCTCACGAAGGACGCGAGCCGCATCGGCGGGCGTCCATCCTCCATCCATGGCGTCACCCTACCGGCGCGAACCCTCTGGAGCACCACCGCATGAGTCTGCTGTTCTCCCCGATCGACCTGCACGGCATCACCGTCCGCAACCGCCTCTGGGTGGCGCCGATGTGCCAGTACTCCGCCGAGGAGGGCGTGCCGAACACCTGGCACCTCGTGCACCTGGCGCAGTTCGCGTCGGGAGGAGCCGGCATGGTGATCGCCGAGGCGACCGCCGTCACCGCGGAGGGACGCATCTCCCCCGAGGACACCGGGATCTGGAACGACGCCCAGCGCGACGCCTGGCGTCCGATCGTCGACGCGATCCGCGCCCGCGGTGCCGTCCCGGGGATCCAGCTCGCCCACGCCGGCCGGAAGGCGTCGACGTGGTCGCCCTTCACCGGCGCTCGGGGCACCGTGCCCGCGTCCGAGGGCGGGTGGCAGACCGTCGCGCCGTCCGCCGTCGCCTACGAGGGCTTCGACGCGCCCGAGGCGCTCACCGCCGAGCAGATCGATGAGCTCGTCGACGCGTTCGCCGCCGCCGCCGTGCGCGCGGTCGATGCCGGTTTCGAGGCGCTCGAGGTCCATGCGGCCCACGGCTACCTGCTGCACCAGTTCCTCTCACCGCTGTCCAACCAGCGCGACGACGAGTACGGCGGGTCGCTCGAGAACCGCGCACGACTGCTGCTGCGGATCGTCGAAGCCGTCCGCGCCGCCGCGCCCGACGTCGCGCTGCTCGTCCGCTTCTCGGCCACCGACGCCGCCGACGGCGGCTGGGACGTCGCCCAGACCGCGACGGTCGCCGGATGGGCGGCCGAGCGCGGCGCGGAGTTCTTCGACATCTCCAGCGGCGGTCTCGTCGCCCACCAGCACATCACGACGGGTCCCGGCTACCAGGTGCCCTTCGCCGCGGAGGTCCGCGCCGCGGGCGTCGGCCCCGTCGGCGCCGTCGGCGAGATCACGACCGGCGCGCAGGCCGAGCAGATCCTCGCCGCCGGCGACGCCGACGTGGTGCTCGCGGGGCGCGAGTGGCTGCGCGACCCGCACTTCGGACTCCGCGCCCTCGGCGAACTCGGCGAGAGCGACCGGACTCTCGAGCGCCCGCTCTGGCCTGTCCAGTACGCGCGCGCAGCCCGCTGACCCGGTTCCCGACTCGACACAGCAGGGGGCGGACGCGATCGCGTCCGCCCCCTGCTTCTGTATGTCAGCGCTTCGATTTCTCAGCGCCGTCGTCGGGTCGCGTCGTCCACCTCGCCGACCAGCTCCTCGATGATGTCCTCCAGGAACAGCACCGCCGTGGTCTCGCCGCGCGCGTCGCGCACCTGCGCGAGGTGACGGCTCGACCGCCGCATCAGCGCCAGAGCGTCCTCGAGATCCGTCGTCTCCGACACGGGCACCATGTGGTGGATCCGCTTGGCCGGGATCGGGGCGTTGGCGTGGGCATCGGCATCCGGCCCCTCCGCCTCGCGGAGCACGTCCTTGAGGTGCACGTAGCCGATCGGCAGCCCCGCGGCGTCGACGATCACGTAGCGCGAGAAGCCGTGCTTGGCGACAGCGCGCTCGATCTCGTCGGGCGTGGTGGTGTCGGGGAGCGTCACGAGCGCCGAGAGCGGCACGGCGGCGTCCTTGGCCTTCTTCTCGGTGAACTCGACGGCGGCCGTCACCGCGCCGGACGCGTCGTCCAGCACGCCCTCGATGCGCGACTGGTTGACGATCGTCGCGACCTCGTCGAGCGTGAAGGTCGAGGCCGCCTCGTCCTTGGGCTCCACGCGGAAGAGGCGGACGATGTGGTTCGCGATCCAGTTGAGCGCCACGATCACCGGGTGGAAGAGCTTGGACACCCATACCAGCGGTGTCGCGAGCATCAGCACGGCCCGGTCGGGCAGCGAGAACGCGAGGTTCTTCGGCACCATCTCGCCGAAGACGACGTGCAGATACGAGACCAGGAGCAGCGCCAGCGCGAAGGCGACCCCGCCGATGACGGCCTCACTCCACCCCGTCAGCGCGAGCGGCACCTCCAGCAGGTGGTGGATGGCCGGTTCGGACACGTTCAGGATGAGGAGGGAGCAGATCGTGATGCCGAGCTGGCTCGTGGCCAGCATGAGCGTCGCGTGCTCCATCGCGTAGAGCGCGGTCCTGGCGGCGCGCGATCCCTTCTCCGCCAACGGCTCGATCTGCGAGCGCCGCGCGGAGATGACCGCGAACTCGGCGCCGACGAAGAACGCGTTGAACAGCAGCAGCACGAACAGCCATGCGATTCCCGCCCAGTCGTTCATCGCGACTCACCCCCGTCCAGTCCGGCACGGACCGCCTTCTCGGCGTCCTCCGACATCGGGTGCGGCACGAACTTCACGCGGTCGACCCGTCGCCCGTCCATGCGGTGGACGGTCAGCACGCCGTCCTCGATCTCCACGGTGTCACCGGCGACCGGGATGCGCTCCAGGGTCGACATGATGAAGCCGCCGACGGTGTCGTAGACGTCGCCCTCGGGCACGCGGATGCCGGTGCGGTCGCGCAGCTCGTCGGGGCGCAGGTCGCCCGGGAAGGTCACGGCGTCGGCACCGCGGACGATGCCCGCGCGGCTCCGGTCGTGCTCGTCGAGCACTTCGCCGACGATCTCCTCGACCAGGTCCTCGAGCGTGACGACCCCGGCGGTGCCGCCGTACTCGTCGACCACGATCGCCATCTGATAGCCCCGGGCACGCAGCTCGGACATGAGGCCGTCGAGGTGGACGGCCTCGGGCACGCGCAGGGGCTCCTCGGCGATGGCCGCGGCCGGCACGTCGCCGCGGCGGTCGCGGGGCACGCTCACCGCCTGCTTGAGGTGGACGATCCCGGTGATGTCGTCCATCGACTCGTCGTAGACGGGGAACCGACTGTGGCCGGTGCGGCGCGCGAGCTGGATGACGTCCTCGACGCTGTCGCCCGCGGCCACGGCGTGGACGCTGGGACGCGGCGTCATGACGTCGGCCGTCGTCAGGCGCGCGAAGGTCAGGGTGCGGTCGAGCAGGGAGGCGGTGTCCTCCTCGAGGAGGCCCGCGCTCGCCGAGCGGCGGACGAGGCTCGACAGCTCCTCGGCGGTGCGCGCCCCCGACAGCTCCTCCTTGGGCTCGACGCCCATCGCCCGCAGCACGCCGTTGGCGCTGCCGTTGAGCACCGTGATCGCGGGCCGGAAGACCGTCGTGAACACCGTCTGGAAGGGGATCACCAGCTTCGCGGTCTGCCGCGGCACGGCGAGCGCGAAGTTCTTGGGGACGAGCTCGCCCAGGATCATCGAGAAGATCGTGGCCACGGAGATCGCGACGATCGTGGCGATCGGCCGCGACACCGACGCCGGGATGCCCCAGGCGGTGAAAACGGGGTTCAGCAGGTTCGACAGCGCCGGCTCCATCGTGTAACCGGTGAGGAGCGTCGTCAGCGTGATGCCGAGCTGCGCACTCGAGAGGTGCGTCGAGGTGATCTTCAGCGCGCTGATCGTCATCGACAGCCGGGACTCGCCCGCGGCCTGCCGCTTCTCGAGCTCCGCCCGATCGAGATTGACCAGGGCGAACTCGCTGGCGACGAAGAGGCCGGTGCCGATCGTCAGGAGGAGCCCCACGCCCAACATGACGTAATCCATCACGCATCACCCCCGCTCATGCGGGAAGAGGGTCGGTGGGGCGAATGTCTACAACTGGGAGGGTCGTCCATCGTGCCGACGATTCTACGGCATGCCCCTCCGTGCCGTCCCGCGGCCTCCCGCCTCCGTCATGTCCCACATTCGGTCGCTTCGACCCTGCCGAGACGACCGGAAGTGGGACAAGGTCCACCGGAAGTGGGACAAGGGGACGCAGCCCTCACCAGCTGACCGGGAGCGCCTTGCCCTCTTCGTAGCCGGCGGCGGACTGCAGGCCGACGGTCGCGCGCTCGTGGAACTCGGCGACCGTCGAGGCGCCGGCGTACGTGAACGAGGAGCGCACGCCCGAGGTGATCATGTCGACGAGGTCCTCGACCGAGGGCCGGAGCGGGTCGAGATAGATCCTCGACGACGAGATGCCCTCGGCGAACAGCTCCTTGCGCGCCCGCTCGTAGGGGTCGAGGCGGCCGAAGCGCCCGTGCACCGCCTTGGTCGACGCCATGCCCCAGGACTCCTTGTAGACGCGTCCCTCGGCATCGGTCTGCAGCTCGCCGGGAGCCTCGATCGTCCCCGCGAACCAGGAGCCGATCATCACGGAGGCCGCGCCCGCCGCGAGGGCGAGCGCCACGTCGCGGGGGTAGCGCACCCCGCCGTCGGCCCACACGTGGGCGCCGAGCTCCGCGGCGGCCTGCGCCGTCTCGAGCACGGCGGAGAACTGCGGGCGGCCGACGGCCGTCATCATCCGCGTGGTGCACATCGCCCCGGGGCCCACGCCCACCTTGAGGATCGACGCCCCGGCGTCCACGAGGTCGCGCACCCCCTCGGCGGTGACGATGTTGCCCGCGGCGATCGGGATGCCGAGGTCGAGCGCGGCGACCTCGCGCAGGGCGCGGAGCATGCCCTCCTGATGCCCGTGGGCGGTGTCGACCACGAGCACGTCGACCCCGCCGTCGGCGAGCGCGCGCGCCTTGGCCGCCACGTCGCCGTTGATGCCGACGGCCGCGGCGACGATGAGGCGCCCGTCCGCGTCGACGGCCGGGCGGTACAGCGTCGAGCGCAGCGCCGTCCGCTGCGAGAGCGTGCCGACCAGGTATCCGTGGTGGAGGACGCACACCGTCTCGGCCTCGGCGGCGACGATGAGGTCGAACGCGTGCCGCGCGTCGGTGACGTCATCGGCGTCGATCGACGCCGCACGGCCGCGCGCGAGGTCGCCCAGACGTGCATCGGGAAGCGCGGTGCCGAGCCTCGTCGCGGGGATGACGCCGCGGATGTCGTCGATGTGGACGCGGCCGTCCCGCTCCTGCGCGACCACGATGCCGTGCCCCTCGGTGGCCGGCAGCAGTCCTGCCGCGTCCGCGACCGTCGCCTCGGGCGGGAGCACGAGCGGCGTGTCCCACACCACCGGCTGCGCCTTCACCCAGCGGATCGCGGCGTCGATGTCCTGGAGCGGCATGTCCTGCGGCAACACGCCCAGTCCGCCGCGGCGGGCGAGCGTGGCGGCCAGCCGGGCGCCGGTGACGGAGTTCATGTTCGACGCGACGAGGGGGATCGTCGCGGTGGAGCCGTCGCCGGGCGACAGATCGACGTCCAGTCGGCTCGTGACCCCCGAACGGCGCGGCACGAGGAACACATCCGAGTACGTCAGGTCCACCTGGGGTCGCTCTCCGGAGAACTGCATGAGTCCACGGTACCCACTCCAGCGGCCTGTGGATGGGGTGGGGGATGCCGCGGAAGCCGCACGGCGCGGTTATTCCTGGGATACCCTTGACAGTCGTGCGCATGCGCCACGATCCGGGCCTGCGCACCATCTGATCTTCACCGATGAAAGCAGGAGAATCGTGTCCAGCCAGGTGACCGGCGTGGGAACATCGAGCGACGGCGAATTCGGAGCCAACGAGTGGCTCGTCGCGGAGATGTACGAGCAGTACACCCAGGACCGCAATTCGGTCGACCAGGCCTGGTGGCCGATCCTCGACGCCTACAAGCCCGACGCGGGCGAGCCGGCGGACGCCGCCGCACCGGCCGCCCCGGCGAACGACGCTCCAGCGGCCGCCCCGGCAGCACCCGCGGCCGACGCGGCCTCCCCCGCAGCCGACGCCCGGCCGGTGACCGCCCCGGTGCCCGTGATCGGCGCGCCGCCCGTGGCGCGCACGACCGCACGGCCCGCGTCGCCCCAGCCCGTCCCCGCCCAGGCGCCCAAGTCGGCGCCGTCGGCGCCGCAGACCGCCGGCGAGGACGTCGTGACGACCCTGCGCGGCATGCCCAAGGCCCTCGCCGCCAACATGGACGAGTCCCTCACGGTGCCGACGGCCACGAGCGTGCGGACCGTGCCCGCCAAGCTCCTCATCGACAACCGGATCGTCATCAACAACCACATGTCGCGCACCCGCGGCGGCAAGGTGAGCTTCACCCACCTCATCGGCTGGGCGCTCATCCAGGCGCTGAAGGCGTTCCCCAGCCAGAACGTCTACTACGCCGAGGTCGACGGCAAGCCGTCGGTGGTCGCGCCCGCCCACATCAATCTGGGCATCGCGATCGACCTCCCCAAGCCCGACGGCACGCGCGCCCTCATGGTGCCGAGCATCAAGCAGGCGGAGTCGCTGACGTTCAACGAGTACCTCGACTCCTACGAGGACCTCGTCCAGCGCGCCCGCGCCGGCAAGCTCACCGCGGCGGACTTCCAGGGCACGACCGTCTCGCTCACCAACCCCGGCGGCATCGGCACCGTCCACTCGGTTCCCCGCCTCATGCGCGGGCAGGGCTGCATCGTCGGCGCCGGCGCCCTCGAGTACCCCGCCGAGTTCCAGGGTTCGAGCGAGAAGACGCTCGTCGAGCTCGGCATCGGCAAGACGATCACCCTCACCAGCACCTACGACCACCGCGTCATCCAGGGAGCCGGCTCGGGAGAGTTCCTCAAGATCGTCCACGAGCTCCTCACCGGCGGGCGGGGCTTCTACGAGTCGATCTTCGCGGCGCTGCGCATCCCGTACGCGCCCATCCACTGGGCCGGCGACATCAACGTCGACATCGCCGAGCGGGTAGACAAGACCGCGCGCGTGCAGGAGCTCATCAACTCGTTCCGCGTCCGCGGCCACCTGATGGCCGACATCGATCCCCTCGAGTACGTCCAGCGCACGCACCCCGACCTCGAGATCGAGTCGCACGGCCTCACCTTCTGGGACCTCGACCGCGAGTTCGTCACGGGCGGGTTCGGCGGCCGTCGCACCATGAAGCTGCGCGAGATCCTCGGCGTGCTGCGCGACTCGTACTGCCGCACCATCGGCATCGAGTACATGCACATCCAGGACCCGGGCCAGCGCAAGTGGTTCCAGGACAACGTCGAGGTCAAGTACCAGAAGCCCGGCCACGACGAGCAGCTGCGCATCCTCGACAAGCTGAACCAGGCGGAGGCGTTCGAGACGTTCCTGCAGACCAAGTACGTGGGGCAGAAGCGCTTCAGTCTCGAGGGCGGCGAGTCGCTCATCCCCCTGCTGGACGAGATCCTGCAGGGCGCGGCGGGCGCCGGCCTCGACGGCGCCGCCATCGGCATGGCCCACCGCGGCCGCCTGAACGTGCTGACCAACATCGCCGGCAAGACCTACGGTCAGGTGTTCCGCGAGTTCGAGGGATCCGTCGCGATCGGCTCGAAGAGCGGGTCGGGCGACGTGAAGTACCACCTCGGCACCGAGGGCACCTTCGTCTCCGACGCCGGGGCGGAGCTCCCCGTGTACCTCGCCGCGAACCCGTCGCACCTCGAGACGGTCGACGGCGTGCTGGAGGGCATCGTCCGCGCGAAGCAGGACCGGATGCCCATCGGCTCGTTCTCGTGGCTGCCGATCCTCGTCCACGGCGACGCGGCCTTCGCGGGTCAGGGCGTGGTGGTCGAGACGCTGCAGATGTCGCAGCTGCGCGGCTACCGCACGGGCGGCACCGTCCACGTGGTCGTCAACAACCAGGTCGGGTTCACCACGCTCCCCCAGGACGGCCGCTCGTCGGTGTACTCCACCGATGTGGGCAAGACCATCCAGGCGCCGATCTTCCACGTCAACGGCGACGACCCCGAGGCCGTCGTCCGCGTCGCCGAGCTCGCGTTCCGCTACCGCGAGGAGTTCCACCGCGACGTCATCGTCGACCTCGTCTGCTACCGCCGCCGCGGGCACAACGAGGGCGACGACCCATCGATGACCCAGCCCCTCATGACGAACCTCATCGAGGCGAAGCGCTCGGTGCGGCGCCTGTACACGGAGTCGCTCGTCGGCCGTGGCGACATCACCGAGGAGGAGTACGAGAAGGCCAAGCAGGACTTCCAGAACCGCCTCGAGATCGCCTTCGCCGAGACCCACGCGGCCGAGACCGGCTCCACCGGCATCGTCACGCCGTCGACCACCGTCGACGTGGCCGTCGGCGAGCCCGAGACGACCGGGGTCTCCGCCGAGGTCGTGGCCCAGATCGGCGACGCGTTCGTCAACCGGCCCGAGGGCTTCACGGTCCACTCGAAGCTCCAGCAGCTGCTCGACAAGCGCAACGACATGAGCCGCAACGGCGGGATCGACTGGGCGTTCGGCGAGCTCCTCGCGTTCGGCTCGGTCCTGATGGAGGGCACCAACGTCCGCCTCGCCGGCCAGGACGCGCGACGCGGCACCTTCGTCCAGCGCCACGCGGTGATGCACGACCGCGTGAACGGCCAGGAGTGGCTGCCGCTGGCGAACCTGGGCGACAACCAGGGCCGCATCTACGTCTACGACTCGCTGCTGAGCGAGTACGCGGCGATGGCGTTCGAGTACGGGTATTCGGTCGAGCGCGCCGACACCCTCACGCTGTGGGAGGCCCAGTTCGGCGACTTCGCCAACGGCGCGCAGTCGGTCATCGACGAGTACATCTCGGCGGCCGACCAGAAGTGGAGCCAGCAGTCGAGCGTCGTGCTCCTCCTCCCCCACGGCTACGAGGGCCAGGGACCCGACCACTCGTCGGCCCGCATCGAGCGCTACCTCCAGCTGTGCGCGCAGGACAACATGACCGTGGCGCGGCCCTCGACGCCGGCCTCGTACTTCCACCTGCTGCGCCGCCAGGCCTACGCGCGTCCGCGACGCCCCCTGATCGTGTTCACGCCCAAGGCGATGCTGCGCCTGCGCGGGGCCACCAGCCCGGTGGACGCCTTCACCACCGGTCGGTTCGAGCCGGTGCTCGACGACGACCGCGGCGTCGACAAGGGCGCCGTGCGCCGCGTGCTGCTGCACTCGGGCAAGATCCACTGGGACCTCAAGGCGGAGCTCGAGAAGAACCCGAACCCCGGCGTCGCGCTCGTGCGGCTGGAGCAGTACTACCCGGCGCCGGTGGACGAGCTGAACGCCGTCCTCGACACGTATCCCGACGCGGAGCTGGTGTGGGTGCAGGACGAGCCCGAGAACCAGGGCGCCTGGCCGTTCATCGCCCTGGAGGTCGTCAAGCACCTCCGCGGGCGCACGATCCGGCGCATCTCCCGCGCGGCGGCCGCATCGACGGCCACCGGCTCGCCGAAGGTGCACGCGATGGAGCAGGCGACGATCCTCGAGTCGGCGCTGAGCCTCTGAACGCCGTCGCGGTGGCCGTCAGCGTGTGAGGCGGCCGCCGACGCGGCGCATGGCGGTGACGACGACCGCCGCCGCCGCGAGGCCGAGGGCGGGCAGGAGCGAGGCCCACGCGAGCGCCAGCATCCCGGCGCACAGCACCGCCGCGACGACCGCCATCCACCAGCCGGGCGACGCGTGCGGGAGCAGCCGCACGGCGGCGACCATGCCGACGGCGTAGATCGCCACCATGCTGCTCGTGTGGACGAGGATGAACGGCGTCAGCTCCAGCCCCGTGGCGACCATCAGAGCGAAGTACAGCGCGGTCACGGCGCCCGTGAGCGCCAGGGCCCGACGCGGGATGCCGCCATGCTCCACTCCGGGTGAGAACCAGCGCGGCAGGTCGCCGTTGTCGGCCAGCGAGGCACCCAGTTTGGCGAAGGCGGCCAGGTAGGCGTTCAGGACCCCGAGAGCCACGATGGCGGCGATGATTCCCACCGCGATCGGGCCGAGGCGCGGCGACCCCAGACGGGCGAGGTCGAGCAGGGGGACCTGACCCTCCCCGGCCCGGGCGCCGAGCGCGCCGACCGTGACGACCTGCAGGATCAGGTAGCAGGCGCCGGTCACAGCCAGGGCGATCGCGGTGGCTATCGGGATGTCGCGGCGGGGCCGGGCGAACTCGCCGGAGATGTGGGTGCCCACCTCCCACCCGGCGAAGGCCCACACGAACATGCTCACCGCCGTCGCGACGCCCGCCCAGCCGTGGGGCAGGAACGGGGTCAGCCGCGCCGGATCGACCGACGGCGCGCCGAGCCCCACGACGAACACCACGACGGCCAGGAGGAGCGCGGTGAGGACGAACTGGACCGATCCGGCCACCCGCACCCCGAGGGCGTTGAGGACGAACGGCGGAACGAAGATGGCTGCGGCCAGCAGCGGGACGACGACGCGGTCGACACCGAGTGCGGCGACGACGTACTCGGCGCCGAGCACGCTGACCACCGGCGCGCCCGCGCAGACTCCGAACAGGAACCAGTACCCGGTCATGCGGGCGGCGGTCGCTCCGAGAGCGCGGCGCACGTAGCTGGCGACCCCGCCGGGGTCGGGATAGCGGGCGGCGAGCACGGCGAACACGCCGGCCAGCGGCACCGACAGGCCGAGAACGGCGACGACGGCGAGAATGCTCCCCGGCCCTGCCACGCCGGCCGTGAGACCGGGCAGCACGAGCAGGCCCGTGCCGAGGACGGACGCGACGTACAGCGCCGTACCCTGGACCAGCCCGATGCCGCCGCGGGAGGCTGCGGGCGTGTCGGCGGCGAGGCGGTCGGAGCTCATGCCACCATCCTGTCCAGCACCCCCGACTCCCGGCTCGCGGAAAACGGTCGTCTCGGTGCGCATTCCTGCCAGCACCGCCCCACCACCCAGACAGGACCGACATGGACGTCGCGCTGCTCGTGAACCCGGCCGCCCGCTCGGGCGCCCACTCGGATGCGGCCGAGCGCGCCGCCGCGCGGCTGCGCGGTGCGGGGATGCGCGTCGGGGTGATCTCGGGCGGCAGCGCCGCCGACTCGTCGGCGCTCCTTCGCGCCGCATTGGAGGTGGGGACCGATGCGGTGCTCGTCGCCGGCGGTGACGGCACGGTCAACCTCGCCATCCAGGAGCTCGCCGGCACGGGCGTTCCGCTGGGGGTGATCCCGGTGGGCACCGGCAACGACCTCGCCGCGGCGGTCGGCCTGCGGGAGCTGCACGCCGACGCGGCGGCCGACGCGGTGATCGCGGGCCGGACCCGGCGCATCGATCTGGCCCGCGCGACACGGGCAGACGGCAGCAGCCGGCTGTACGCGACCGTGCTGGCGAGCGGATTCGACGCCAAGGTCAACGACCGCGCGAACGCGATGCGCTGGCCGCGCGGACACGTCCGGTACGACATCGCCGTCCTGGTGGAATTCCTCCGCCTGCGGGATCTCCCCTTCCACGTCGAGCTCGAGCAGGCGGATGGGAGCACCGAGATCATCGACGGCCCGCTGCTGCTGGCCTCCGTCGGCAACGGCCCCACCTACGGCGGCGGCATCCCGATCTGCCCGGGCGCCGTCCTGGACGACGGCCTGCTCGACGTGACGCTCGTGCGTCGGGCCGGGCGCGTGACCCTCCTGCGCCTGCTCCGCCGCGTGTACGCCGGCACCCACGCGGACTCGCCGCACGTGACGATCCGGCGCGCGCGTGCCGTGCAGGTCTCCTCACCCGGGAGGACCGCCTACGCCGACGGCGACCCGATCGGCTCGCTGCCGATGCGGGTCGAGGCCGTTCCGGCCGCCCTCTCGGTCTTCACCGCCTGAACCGGGGAGTTCTCCCCATCGTGGTCCCCGTGCGGCGTTCCTAGGATGGACACGAGCCAGGAGGAGGACCGATGGCCGGTGAAGGCGTAGACATTCCGCTCGAGTCGATGGCGGAGCTGAGCGAGGCGCTCGGCGCGATCATCGCGGAGTACGAGAACGCGTCGTCGCGCACCCACGCATTGACCGAGGCGATCGGCCGGCCGCAGGGCCGCGGCTCGCTCCAGTCCGCCGCGGAGGACTTCGAGGCCAAGTGGGACGACAAGCGCGAGACGCAGCGCCGTCACCTCGAGGAGATGAAGAAGCGCCTGGACGAGGCGCGGGAGGACTGGGAAGAGGCCGACGCAGAACTGGCCCGCAGCATGGAGGCATCGGAGTAATGGCTCACGACGGCTACTGGTACCAGCGGGAGAACATGCCCGCGACGGCGGACGGGCGCGACATCGAGCGGATCGACGGCGAGCCCTCGCCCATCCGCCGGCGCGGCGAGGACATCGTCGAGCAGGGCGAGATGATGCGGTCGGCGGCGCGGACGCTCGAGCTCTTCGCCGACGGCACCATCGGCAGCGGCGAGTCGTTCGAAGCGGTGCGCGAGCAGGCCAAGGAGGTCTACGCCGACCTCCGCACGGCCGGCGAGCGGTATCTGCCGAGCGGTCGTGCGCTGGTGCGCTACGCGACGGCGCTGGAGACCGTGCAGTCGGCCACCGACAGCCTGGTCACCCAGGCCGCCTCGGCGTGGGACCGCGTCAACGAGGCCTCCCGGCGGCTCTCGGCCGCCGAGGGCGACCAGCAGGAGTGGGACTGGAACGAGAACCACGACGTCGAGCAGACGGGCACCCGCCCCTCCAGCGGCGCGGAGCAGAGCAGCTTCGACGCCGCCCTCCAGACCTTCGAGACCTACCGCGGGCAGTACGACGCGCCGGTGGCCCGATGGGAGGCGTCGTACGACTCCACGCTCTCGAGCCTGCAGGGCGCCAACGAGGACGGCGTCTCCGACGGGTTCTGGGACGACGCCATGCCGTTCGTCGAGGGGCTGCTGACCGTGCTGATGTGGGTGGGCGTCGCACTCATCATCGTCGCCTTCGTGGTCACCGGCCCCCTGGCGGCGATCGCCGCCGCGCTGGCGGTCATCGTGGGCGTGATCTCGCTGCTCGGCGAGCTCGCGCGACTGTCGACGGGCCGCGGCAGCTGGCAGGAGGTCGCGCTGTCGGCCGTCGCCATCCTCCCGTTCGGCAAGCTCGCCGGTCTCGGCCGGCTCGGCTCGTTCGCCTCGGCCGGCGCGCGGTTCCCGCGACTGTCGGGCACGGTGCGGCTGTTCGCCTCCGAGTTCGTCGACGCCCGCAACGCCTTCCGCGCCCTCGACGGCGTCCTCGCCAACCGGATGCCGCAGCTGTTCGTGCGCGGCACGCCCCACGGGCTCAACACGCGCAACATGTTCCGGCTCTTCTACTCGCCGGTCATGGTCAAGGAGACCTTCGCCCTCACCGGCAGCTGGGGCAACGGGTGGCGCGCACTGGCGGGCTTCGCGCCCGGCCGCATGCCCCAGAGCCTCACCGAGGCACTGGGCGGCGCCGCCCAGGCATACGCGACCGTCATGCCGACCCTGGTCAGCGTGGCCAAGTCGTTCGACTGACGGTCCCCGTAGACTCGATCACCGTGCCTCTCGCGTCCGCCGTGCCCCCCGTCTCAGGATCGGAGCCCCGTGTCTCTGCGTGCTGAACTGGTCGAGCCCACCGCGGGGCTGCCCGGATTCGCCCTGGTGCTGCCCGACGGCTGGGGGGCCTTCGATCCCGACCCCGAGGTGCTCCGCGCGCGCGCCGAGCAGTCGCTCGGGCGCCTGTCGGCGGCTCAGCGGACCGCCCTCCGCCCCGTGATCGACGAGGTGTTCGCCTCCGCCCGACGCGGTGGTGCGGACCTCGTGCGCCTGTTCGCCCAGGCCGACGTGGCGGAGACGGACTATCTGCCGGTCTCACTCGTGGCGGCACGCATGGACGCGCCGGGAGGACGCAGCCTGGCCGAGGCGGGCCGCCACCTCATCGCCACCCGGGGTGCCGCTCCACTCGACGACGGTGCCACGATCCTGCGCTGGACGCAGACGTCCACCGCCGGATTCTCCGACGGCGCGGCCGAGATCCTGACGATCAACTACCTGCTCCCCGCCCCCGGCACCGAGCACCGCGGTCTGCTGTTCCAGGCCAGCATCCTCGCCTCGGCCGGCGGTGTCACCGTCGACCAGACCGGTGTCGCGACGATGAGCGCGCTGTGCGACGCGATCGTCGCGACCGTCCGCTGGAAGCGCGATGCCTGAGCTGTCCGTCGAGGCCGACCCGCGCCTGTGGTCGGTCGTGCCGGCCGAGGCCGATGCCGAGGAGTGGCTGCGGGCGCTCTTGGAGGGCAGGACCGATGAGCAGTCGGCGCGCATCCTGCTGGCGGCCGATCTGGCCATGACCGCTCGCGAAGCCGCCGGCGACGCGCTGGTGCTCCTGCTGTGCGAGCCGGTGTCGGGCCTCTACGCGACGCTGGGGTTCATCGTCACCGACGCGCCGGCGTTCTCCGACCGCGGTCGCGCCGAGGAGCTCGCCCTCACGGTGACGCCTTCGCCGTGGCCGCCGACCACGACGGCCCTGCCGGAGGGGCCGGTGTCGGGATGGCGGGTCACCGTGCTCTTCTCCGACGACGACCAGCCCCCGACGGCGGAGCCCTCTCCGGCGACGACGCTCGGCTGGGTGCGGACGACCTATGTGCTCGATCTGCACGGACGGCTGGCGGTCGGCCAGCTGTCGCCGCTGAGCCCCGAGGCGGGCGCGGTCGCGATGGCGCTCACCGAGCAGCTCCTGCCCACCCTCGAACTGGAGAGCCGATGACCGAGCCGCACCCCCTGGCCGCCCGCGCCGCCGAGGTGCGCGACGAGCTCGTCTCGCCCGGCACCGCACACCGCGAGCTGATCGAGTACGCGGTGCTCACCGTCGCCGGGCTCGACGGCCTGCGCGACCGGCTCGTGACGGAGTCCAATGCGGTCGCGGCCCGCGCCCGCGGACGGGTGACCGCACTGCTGCGCGAGCGCTTCGGCGGACGACGGCCGCAGCTGAGCGGCTGGCACTCGCTGCTGGTCTTCCTGCTCACCTTCGCCCCGGTGGCGCCGATCGCGCTCCTCGCGTCGCTGCGGCTCGGGACCGACGGCACGGAGCCCGCGGCGGCCGTCGCCACCGCGGTGATCGGGCTGCTCCAGCTCGCGGTGGCGCTCAGCGTCGCCGGCAAGCCCGTGGTGCGCAGCACCCTGTTCCAGGCGCAGGTCTCGGTGGTGCTGGTGGTCGGCGTGGCCGTCGTCGGCGCCGCGATCACCGCAGCGCCCCTGCCCGCGCTGTTCCTCACCGGCGCGGCCGGCTCGGTCGCGGCCGTCCTCGTCTATCTCTGGGGTCGGCGCGATCGCGAGCGGACGCAGCTCATCGACGACGGCCTCGAGACCGCGTACCTGGACGTCAGCGCCGAGGTCGCCGCCGAGCGCGCCCGCCTCCTCGACGGCGCGGCGCGAGAGCTGCGCGAGGCCGGCGTGGACGTCGACGGGGTCAAGGCTCTGCGGACCTCGGCGCTCGCGCTGCTGCGCTCCACGGGCAACCCGGCCGTCGACGACGATCCGGACGCCATCCCCGGCGCCTACCTCATCCTCGGGCACACGAGCGCGTGGCTGCCGCCGACCCACCGGGACCGCGGCGAGGCCTGAGGATCAGTGGTGCGCGGCCTGCTCGGCGCGCAGTCGGCTCAGCACCTGGTCGCGCAGCTGCTCGGGAGCCGTCTCCTTGCACGCACGGGCGAGCACGGCGGTCAGCGTCGTGGCCACCAGGGCCTCCTCGCGGCAGGCCGGGCAGTTGTCCAGGTGCTCCTTGATGTCGGCGTGCTCGGTCTTGCACACCTCGTTGCGCAGGTACTCCTCGAGGTCTTTCCTCGCCTTGTCGCAGCCGCAGTCGCTCATTTCGTGCTCCTCGTCGCGGGCACGTCGATGCCACGCTCTCTCGCATAATCGGCGAGCAGGTCACGAAGCAGTCGCCTGCCACGGTGCAGGCGACTCATGACCGTGCCGATCGGGGTCTTCATGATGTCCGCGATCTCCTGATACGCGAAGCCTTCGACATCCGCGAGGTAGACCGCCAGGCGGAAGTCCTCGGGGATCTGCTGCAGCGCGTCCTTCACCGCCGACGCCGGCATGTGGTCGATCGCCTCCGCCTCGGCGGAGCGGGAGCTGGTGGCGGTCGTCGACTCCGCGCCGCCCAGCTGCCAGTCCTCGAGGTCGTCGATCGTGCCCTGGTAGGGCTCGCGCTGCTTCTTCCGATACGTGTTGATGTACGTGTTGGTGAGGATGCGGTACAGCCACGCCTTCAGGTTCGTGCCCTGCGTGAACGACGCCCACGACGCGAACGCCTTGACGAAGGTCTCCTGCACCAGATCGGCGGCGTCGGCGGGGTTGCGCGTCATCCGCATCGCGGCGGCGTAGAGCTGATCCATGAACGGGAGCGCCTGCTCCTCGAACTGGTCTCTGGGCTCCGGGGCCGTCTGCGGGTCCTCGGTGGTCTGCGGGTCTGTCGCCGCCTCGTGTTCCATCAGGCGCCAGTCTACGTCGCCGACCACGTCGTACACCGATGGCAGCGTGGCGATCATGACGCTCCTCACAGCGGGATGTCCGAGGGTCTCACTCGGGCGGGACGACGGGGTTCGTTAGGGTAGAACCCGATGACTGCGTCCGGGTATTCCCAGCCTCCCTCCGCCGCCGACGCCGCGGCCGTCGAGGGTGCCTGGCCGGCGCCCACCCGAGACGTCCCGGTGCACGCCACCGTGACCGTTCCGGGCTCGAAGTCGCTCACCAACCGCAAGCTCGTGCTGGCCGCCCTCGCCGATGCCCCGAGCACGCTGATGTCCCCGCTGCACTCCGACGACTCGGCGCGCATGATCGATGCGCTGCGCACCCTCGGCGTCGAGATCGAGGAGCTCCCCGCGTCCGGACCCTTCGGCCCGGACCTGCGCGTCACCCCGCCGAGCTCCTTCCGCGGCGATGTCGTCATCGACTGCGGACAGGCCGGCACGGTGATGCGCTTCATCGCCCCGCTGGCCGGTCTCGCCGAGGGAGACGTCACGATCACCGCGCACGAGAGCGCGCTGCACCGCCCTATGGGCGTCATGATCAAGGCTCTCCGCGAGATCGGCGTCGACATCGACGACGGCGGCAACTGGGCGCTCCCCTTCACGGTGAAGGGGCGCGGCCACATCCGCGGCGGCGAGGTCACCATCGACGCGAGCACGTCGAGCCAGTTCGTCTCGGGGCTCCTTCTGGCCGCTCCGCGGTACGACGTCGGCCTGCACCTGCTGCACTCCGGAGCCCGGCTCCCGAGCCTCCCGCACATCGACATGACCGTCGAGGCCCTGGCACGCCGGGGCGTGCACGTGGAGCACGCGCAGCCCCACGAGTGGCTGGTGCCCGCCGGCACCCCGCGCGGGCGCGACGCCAGCGTCGAACCCGACCTGTCCAACGCGGCGCCGTTCCTCGCGGCCGCGATCCTCACCGGCGGCGCCGTCACGATCCCGGCGTGGCCGGCGACCTCGACGCAGCCGGGCGCACTCCTCACCGACATCCTCACCCTCATCGGCGCCCGCACCTCGCGCCGCGGCGGCGCGCTGACGGTCACCGCCGGCGACCGCATCGCCGGTGTCGACCTCGACCTCACGGCGGCCAGCGAGCTGACGCCCACGCTGTTCGCCCTGGCGGCCTTCGCCGACGCCCCGTCGACTCTGCATGGGATCGGCCACATCCGCGGCCACGAGACCGACCGCATCGCCGCGCTGGTGTCGAACCTTCGGGCGCTCGGCGGCGACGCGGAGGAGCTCCCCGACGGCATCCGCATCACCCCCGCCCCGCTCCACGGCGGGCTCTGGCGCGCGCACCACGATCACCGCATCGCGACGGCGGGGGCCATCATCGGCCTGCGCGTGCCGGGAGTCGAGGTCGACGACATCGGCACGACCGCGAAGACCATGCCCGAATTCCCCGAACTGTGGCGGGCGATGCTGGCAGGCGACGCGTGAGCGGTCGACGGCGGCGATGAGCTGGCTCGACGACTACGACGACGACGACGAGTCGGACTTCGACGAGTCCTCCGTCCGCGTCCGCCCCAACCCGAAGGCGAACCGGCCGCGCACCAAGCGCCGCCCCGCCCACGCCGATGCGCGCATCGCCCGCGTGCTGGGGGTGGACCGCGGCCGGTACACCGTCCTCGTCGACGAGGACGGCCCCGACGAGCGTCAGGTGTCGGCCACCCGCGCACGCGAGCTGCGCAAGCAGCCGATCGTCACCGGAGACCGGGCGCGCATCGTCGGCGACTCCTCCGGAGATGACGGCACGCTGGCGCGCATCGTCGGGATCGAGGAGCGCACCTCGCTCCTGCGCCGCAGCGCCGACGACACCGATCAGGTCGAGCGAGTGGTCGTCGCCAATGCCGACCAGATGCTCGTCGTGGTGGCCGCAGCCGACCCGGAGCCCCGGCCCCGCCTCGTCGACCGCTACCTCATCGCAGCCCTCGACGCCGGCATCCGGCCGCTGCTGGTCGTGACGAAGACCGACCTCGCCGACCCGAGCGGGTTCCTCCGCCACTTCGAGGGGCTCGACGACCTCGAGGTGTTCACGAGCGGGCACGGCGACATGCCGGTGGATCGGATCGGCGAGCGCCTCGTCGGCCACTCGACCGTCTTCGTCGGACACTCCGGAGTGGGCAAGTCGACGCTGGTCAACGCCCTCGTGCCCGACGCGGCCCGGGCGACGGGGCACGTCAACGAGGTCACCGGTCGAGGACGCCACACCTCGAGCTCCACCGTGTCTCTGCGCTACCAGAGCCCTGCGGGCAAGGGGTGGGTGATCGACACGCCGGGTGTGCGGTCGTTCGGCCTGGGTCACGTCGATCCCGCGAACATCCTCCGCGCCTTCACCGATCTGGCCACCGTGGCCGAGGAGTGCCCGCGCGGCTGCACGCACCTGCCCGATGCGCCCGACTGCGCAATCGTGGAGGCCGTCGCCGAGGGGCGCCTCGGCGACCGCGGCGCCGCGCGGCTGGACTCCCTGCAGCGCCTGCTGGCGACCTTCGCCCGGCCCTGACCCGCGTGCCCGCGGCGAACCCGGCGGCAAGCCTGCGGCGAACCCTGCAGCGCCGTGCGCTCACTATCCTGGGAGCATGACCCGCCTCGAACCCGGCTCCCCCGCTCCCGCCTTCACCCTGGTCGACCAGGACGAGCGGGAGGTGTCGCTCGACGCGCTGCGCGGGCAGGGCGTCGTCCTGTTCTTCTACCCCGCTGCCATGACCCCGGGCTGCACCACCGAGGCGTGCGACTTCCGCGACAGCCTCGCCCCGCTGCAGGCCGCCGGCTACACGGTGCTCGGCGTGTCCCGCGACGACCCCGCCACGCTGCGCGAGTTCCGCTCGCGTGACAGCCTCCCCTACGACCTGCTGAGCGACCCCGACCACCGGGTGCACGACGCCTACGGCGCGTGGGGCGAGAAGATGAACTACGGCAAGGTCGTCGAGGGCGTCATCCGCTCCACGTTCGTGATCGGCCCGGACGGGACCATCGAGCACGCGCTGTACAACGTGAAGGCCACCGGGCACGTCGCCCGGATCCGGTCACTGCTCGGCGTCTGACCCCTCCGCCTCCGCGGCGCGCATGCGGCGTCCGGCGGCCCGGGCGCTCGCGACCAGGGCCGCGAGCACGACGACGGCCGGCACCGCCAGCGCGGCCGCGAAGCCGGGCTGCGGGTCGGGGCCGGTGAGTGCGCCGAGCGCGACGGCGAGCGCCAGCAGCTGGGTGACGATTCCGCCGCTGCGCCCCCAGGAGCTCCCGCGCCAGACCGCGACTCCGAAGGCGACGACCGCGATCGCCCCGACGACCGTGAGGACGATCAGCGCGATCGAGCTGGCCACCGACTCGGTGTCGCCGGAGACGAGGGCGACGATCTCCCATCCCGCCAGGACGAACAGACCCGCCCCTTCGGCGCCCAAGGCGACGGCGGCGAAACGCTCGACGGGACGGGTGCGCATGGGCCGGAGGACTCCTCGGATCGGTGCGCGGAGCGTCGCGCGACCGTGCCGGCCTTTAAGGCCACGCACAGCAAACTGGTCTGGAAATGCCATGTTCACCCTTGATTCACCTGCCGCCGCATGGGACGATTGATGAAGCGTGTGCTCCCACAGCGCAGTGGGGCGAGCAGTTGCTCGCACACTTCCAGGGTAATCGACGTCCACCCGGCGTCCGTCCCACCCGAACTTCATCCCGCATCAAGGAGCACCACACCATGGATTGGCGCGACAAAGCCGCCTGCCTGACCGTCGACCCGGAACTCTTCTTCCCCGTCGGCAACACCGGACCCGCCGTCGACCAGATCGAGAAGGCGAAGGCCGTCTGCGCGCGGTGCACGGTCACCGAGATCTGCCTGCAGTACGCCCTCGAGTCCGGTCAGGATTCGGGCGTGTGGGGCGGTCTGTCGGAGGACGAGCGCCGCGCTCTCAAGCGCCGCGCCGCCCGCGCGCGCCGCGCCTCCTGACGCCTCTCCGAACGGTGTGCCGTCCGGCGTCGTCCGTCCCAGCGGGCTCTCAGAGCCGCATGATCATCGACATCGGCAGGCGCCACATGCGCGCCACCGGCGCGATGTTGCCGATCGCCGCGGCGAGCGCCCCGACGCCGAGTCCGAGCACGGCGGCATCGACCGGATAGCTCGACGCCGCCGTGTCGGGAAGTGTCGCCATGGCCGACACCATGGCCGGATGGGCGACGACCGAGACTGAGATGGCCGCCGCTGCCGCAGCGCCGGCGACGACCTGCGACTCGATCACCATCGCCAGCGCGAGCGCCGGACGCGGCATTCCGAGAGCTCGGCGCAACGCGAGCTCCCACGCGCGTTCGCGTGAGCGCGACAGGCCGATGTTGAGGATGCCGACGGACAGGGACAGCACGCTGAACGTCCCCACGACGACGAAGGCGATCGTCGCCGCGCTCAGTTCGGCGAGGAGCTCGTCGAGCCGATCGGTGCGTTCGACGCGCTCGACGAGAGCGGAACCGGCGATGCTCTCGATGCCCGTGAGGACCTCGCGCACGACGGCGGCGTCGAGTCCGGGGGCGGAGACCGTCAGGGCCGAGGTCCGGTCATCGCTGAGCACCACCGCGCCGGCATGCTCTTCCAGGCGTACGTAGACGCAAGGGTCGCGCAGCCCGTCCTCGACGATGCCCCGGATCACGACACCGGTCCCGTCGTCGGTCCGCAGGACGTCGCCGATGCCGGCGCCGAGACCCGCCGCCGCGCGGTTCACGACGCCCGTCGGCACGAGCGACGCAGTGTCGTCGAGCCAGGCGCCGGCGAGGACCGGCCAGCGTCGCACCGCGATCAGCGCGGGCGTGGTCAGCACGACCTGCGTCTCGACGAGGTGCTGCGGAGCGGTGACGGCCAGGGTCGGCAGTCGCACGACCGGCGCCACCGCGGCCTGTTCCGGCGTTCGGCGCTGCAACTGCGCCGTCAGTCGTTGCAGATCCACCGGGGACGCCGTCGCGTACAGGTACGCGGTGACGGTGACACGATGGCCGCTCTCCAGTGCGGACTGGTGCTCGATCGTGCGCGCCATCGTCGTGGAGGCGCCGGCGACCGTGACGATCCCGACGAGACCGAGCAGCAGGGTGACCATCGTGAGGAGATGGCCCCGCGCGTGCCCGCGGAGGAGCTGACCGGCGAGGCGGAGCGTCTTCACGGGACCACCTCGACCGACGGTCCCGCCCGCTCAGCCCGTTCAGTCCTCTCAGCCCGCGTGCCCGAGACCTCGTGCAGACGGCCGTCGGCGAGTTCGCGGACGGTGCCCATCTGAGCGGCGACCCCCGGGTCGTGCGTGACCACGAGCAGGGCGCAGCCGCGCTCGTGCGTGGCCTGCCGGAGGAGCCGGAGCACATCGGCGGCCGTCGCTTCGTCGAGCGAGCCCGTGGGCTCGTCGGCGAGGAGCAGGTCGGGCTCGCACGCGAGCGCCCGGGCGATGGCGACCCGCTGCTGCTCGCCACCGGAGAGCTCGCGTGGGCGGCGCCGTCGCAGATGCGCGAGGCCGAGCTCGCCGAGGAGATCGTCCGCCCGCCGGCGGCGCTGCACCGGTTTCAGGTGCCCGGCGGCATCCATCGGCACGGCGACGTTGCTCGCGGCGGTGAGGTAGTCGATCAGCCGAAAGTTCTGGAAGACGAACCCGAGGCGCCGGGCCCGAAGTACGGCACGATCTCGTTCACCGAGAGCCTCGATTCGCTCTCCCCACAGCCATCGCTCCCCGTCGGTGAGGTCGTCGAGGAGTCCGAGCACCGACAGCAGCGTGCTCTTCCCGCTTCCGGACCGGCCGATCACGGCGAGCGATTCGCCTGCGGCGATCGTCAGGTTCGTCGCGTCGAGCACGGGCCGCCCGCCGACCACCTTCGTGCCCCGCACCAGGCGGAGGACATCGCGGGTCATTCGAGGAGACTCGGGCTCGGGACCAGCACCTCGTCGCCTTCGCGGAGGCCGTCGACGATCTCGACGACGTACCCGTTCGACCCGCCGAGAGTGACCTCGCGCTCGACGATCTCGTCTCCTTCTCTCACGGAGACACGGGCACGGTCGATGGTGCCGGCGACCGCCTCCAGCGGCAGCGAGAGGACGTCTTCGTGGGTGGCGAGCGTGACGACGAGCTGTCCGGTCATCCCCGTGAGGACGCGCACGGACGCCGGGATGGCACAGGCGAGGAAGGAGTCACCTTCCTGGACGAGGGCGGGGTCGGCGGAGCTCGGCACGGGGTCCACGAGGTCGCAGGCGAACGGTCCGGAGGAGCCGAGCACCTCGCCCTCTGCCCTCCCGGGCACGTCGAGGTCGGCCAGTCCCTCCGTCGACGCCGCCAGCCGCAGCAGGTCTTCCCCCGTCACCGGGGCGCGCAGGGCGAACCCGTCGTGCACCGCTTCGGCGAGAGGAAGCCCGGCGACCACCTCGGCCCCCGGTTCGACGAGGAGTCGTTCGATCCGGGCGCGTGCTCCGACGGGGAGCTCGCGCCCCGAGCCGAGCCGCACCGCCAGCGTGTCGTCGTGCTCGACGAAACTCCCGGACGCCGGGGCCGTGACCTGGAACGTCATCCCCGACACGACCGTGGCAGGAAGCGAGAGCACCGTGTCGAAGGTGCGCCGTTCGACCGTCTCGGTCATGAGCGTCGCCTCGGACGCCTCTGCGTCGTCGGCATATGGCGGCGCCGAAGGAGCGATGCAGGCTGAGAGGAGACAGCCCAGGAGCATCGCGGCGACCGCGGAGCCGAGCGCGCGTGCGCTGTCGACAGAACGGGCGGCCATCAGGATTCCACGTCGCAACCCACGGCGAAGTCCTTCAACGAGCTCAGGTCGCCCGTCCGCGCCCCGCCGAGCACCTCGAGCTCCCACACCCGGCCGGGATCCTCGTAGTAGAGGCGATGGAATCTGGAGTGCAAGGCCGACTCGAGCATGTCGAGCGCCTCGTCGAGCCTCGCCCGGTCGTCGCCCGCTTCGAGCGCCTGCACCATCCACGTGCACTCCCAGTAGATGTATGCCTGACTCTCCCCCGATCCGGTTTGGAAGAGATCGGTCGTCTCAGGGTCGGTCACGGTCTGGCTCTCCAGCGGCGGATGAGTGTTGACCCCCTCGGGAAACGGCAGGTCGTCTGGGAAGTTCTCGAGCGTGCGGTCGTATTCCGCGCGCATCTCGTCGTAGGACATGAAGCCCTCCTGCGTGACGGCATCGGCATCGCAGCCCGCGAGGCTCGTCATCAGAAGGCAGAGGACGACGCCGAAGCCGCCGACGCGGCCGAAAAGACCGGCAGGCTTCACGAATCCCCCTCGCAACCGACCGCGAAGTCCTTCAGCAGCCTCAGGTCGCCCTGCCGAGCACTCCGAAGCACTTGGTTCTCCCAGACCCCGCTGGAGTCGTCGAAGTGTCTCGCACGCATGTCGGAGTCAAGCGCGGACTCCAACATGTCCAACCCCTGATCGGCCTTCTCCCCCACACCGTCCGCAGCCAGCACTTGCATCATCCACGTGCACTCCCAGTACACGTATGCCTGTCCCGAGCCGGAACCCACCTCGAAGAGATCAGTGGTCTCTGGGTCTGCGACGATCTGGCTCTCGAGCGACGGGTGGGTGGGCACACCCTCGGGGAACGGAAGGTCGGCCGGAAAGTCCTCAAGCGTCCGGTCGTACTCATCGCGCATCTCGTCGTAGGACATGAAGCCCTCCTGCGTGACGACGCCGGAAGTGCATCCTGGGAGCGCAGAAACAGCGAGCACGAGACCGACGAACGTCCTGGTCGCTCCCGAGTGCCTACGTTGAGCCGTCACCACGTGATGTCTCCCTGCCAGCGGATCTTGATCGGGTCGAAGCTGCCCTGAAGCTCGCCCATCATCTGACCCGACAGCTTGTAGCGCCCACTGGGGATGACGGTCGATCCGGTCGACGAGTACCAATACGTGGTCTGCCCGGTGGTATGGAAGAGCGCGCGGTCAGACACGCGAACTCCGTCGTTGTCCCTCATCCACAGGCGGAAGTTGAACGCGGTCACCCTGTCCAGATACATACGCGGTCGGGTGGTCGAGACGTGGTCCCGGAATGTTTGATAGTTCACGACGAACCCGCGGCCGTTCAGTTCACCCCAGACGTTGCTGTAGTAGTACGCGTGCGCGGGGACTGCGACCCCGAGGACGATCGCCGCGGTGAGGACGACTGCGGCCACCGGCTTCTTGATTGCTCTCATGTATGCATGAAAGCACGACTCATGAAAGCGCGCCTATGTTCTCCACAGTCTGCCGGGCGAATCGCCGTGCGGCGGCTCTCAGCCCCCGGGACGGTCGATGTAGCGCAGGGGGATCTCGATCGTCACCTCGGTGCCCGAGCCGAGGATGGTGTGCCAGTCGATGGTCCCGCCCAGTTCGCCCTGGATGAGCGTTCGGACGATCTGGGTGCCGAGTCCCCGGCCCACCTGCCCCTCGGGGAGACCGACTCCGGTGTCCCGGACGCGCACGCCGAGCTCCTCGTCGGTGCGCTCCGCGATGATCTCCACTTCGCCCTCCTGATCGGCCAGGCCGTGCTCGACGGCGTTGGTGACCAGTTCGGTGAGCGCGAGCGCGAGGGGCGTCGCGTACTCGCTCGGAAGAGTGCCGAAGGTGCCGGTCTTCACGGTCCGCGCCCGGGTATTGGGCGAGGCCGCGACTTCTGCGACGAGCTTGAGCACCCGGTCGAAGACGTCGTCGAAGTCGACGTTCTGCGCGAGGCCTTCCGAGAGCGTGTCGTGAACGACGGCGATAGCCGAGACGCGGCGCATGGCCTGCGTCAGGGCGTCGCGCGCGTCGTCGGAGTGGGTGCGGCGGGACTGGATCCGCAGGAGTGAGGCGACGGTCTGCAGGTTGTTCTTGACGCGGTGGTGGATCTCGCGGATCGTCGCGTCCTTCGTGATGAGCTCCTGCTCCTGGTGGCGGATCTCGGTGACGTCGCGGCAGAGCACGATCGCGCCGATGCGGGTGCCGTGGTCCTTCAACGGGATCGTCCGCAGCGACACCGTGACGCCGCGCGCCTCGATGTCGGCCCGCCAGGGAGCGCGGCCGGCCATGACGATCGGCAGGGACTCGTCGAACTGTCGCGAGGCGGGTAGGAGCGCGGTGGCGACCTCGATGAGCGGTTCGCCCTCGAGCTCGTCGTCGAATCCGAGGCGGTTGAACGCCGACAGTGCGTTCGGGCTCGCGAACGTCGTGACGCCGTCCACGTCGAGACGGATGAGCCCGTCCGACGCGCGCGGCGCGCCGCGCCGGGGCGAGGTCGGTGCGGCGAGATCCGGGAAGTCGGCGGCCGCCATCATGCCGAACAGGTCGTCGGCGCAATCGTTGAAGGTGATCTGCTGCCGCGACGGCGTCCGAGCCTCACCGAGGTTCGTGTGCCGGGTGAGGACGCCCACCACCGTTGCCGGGCTGTCGGCGGTGGCGCGTGCGCGGACGATCGGCACGGCGCGCACCCGCGTCGGCGTCTCCTCGAACCAGTCGGGCGAGGCGGAATCCACGATCCGCAGCTGTGTGAAGGCGTCCCTCACCTGCGTGCGCCACTGCGGACGGACCCGGTCACCGACGATGTCGCGATAGAAGAGCGTCGCCGCCCCCGACGGGCGGGTGTGGGCCACGGCGATGAAGGAATCGTCGTCGGTCGGCACCCAGATCACGATGTCGGCGAAGGCGAGGTCGGCGAGCAGCTGGCCGTCACCGGCCAGGCGGTGGAGCCACTCCACGTCCGCCTCGCTGGACCGGCCCTGGGCGTAGACGAGATCGCTGAGTGTCGACACGACTCCAGGCTACCGACCTCGTCACACGCGCGGTGCGACCGGCCGCCGCGATGGTCTTCGTCGCCTCCGGCGCGGCGACGGGGGCGGGGGCGGCGGCTCGAGGGCCTCACCTACGAAGCGGCGGATCGCCGCCGTGAGCGCCGAGCGCCCAGCGGCCCGGAGTACGGGCTGCGCACTCAGGAGCGCGGCATCGACGGCCCGCGCGTCGGCAGGTGCGAACCACATCTCCCCCGCGCCGGCGTAGCGCTCGATCGCCCGACGCACCTGGGTGCGCGGATCGAGCCCGAGCACACCGGGCCGCGTCTTGTTGACGAGGATCCGCACCGGAGTCGCCCCGATCACGGCCCGCAGCTCGGAATGCGCGCGGACGAAGCGGGAGATCCCCACCGGATCGGCCGCGACGACCGCGACGACGAGATCGGCGACCCGCAGGGCGCCCAGGGTGGCGGCGTTGCGACGCGGCCCGTCGAGATCGCTGACGATCTCCTCGTCGAGTTCGAGTGACGCCGCGACGTCGACGACGACATCATCGGCCCAGTCCCGGCAGACGGTGAGCGCGGCCTGCACCCGCTCCACCGACAGTTCCGGCCACCGCCCCGGACGGTTGATCCCGGTGAGGACGCTGACGCCGCCGTGCGGCAGGGATATCCGTTCGAGCTCGTCGACGGACAGGGCGCCTCGTGCGGCCTGACGGCATGCCGCCGCGAACCCCGGGCCCTCATCCGCCAGCCCCGTCGCCAGCGCGACCGACGGCGCGTGCGAGTCAGCATCGACGAGGGCGACCCGGCGGCCGTCGCGGGCGAGCTCAGCCGCGAGCCCGATGGCGAGCGTCGTCCGCCCCGGCGACCCGGCGGCCCCCCACACCACGATCACGCGGCCACGGCCGCGGCCGACCGGCCGGGTCGAGTCCCCGGCCGCCGGGTCGATCACTTCGCGCGCCGGCGCATCGGCATCGACGGCGCGGACCCCGAATCGCTCCGCCAGCCGCTGGTCTGACGCGCGCGTGCACCGCGCGACGATGCGCACCCCGAAACGGTCGCACGCCGCCACCAGCGCGGCCGTCAGCGCGGCGCGGTCCGCGTCGACGACCAGTACGTCGGCCGACGAGAGGGCCGCCACCAGTCCGGCTGCTGCCGCGTCGACGGTCGCGTCGGCCACCACCGCGGCAGGCGCGGTGGCCGCGACGACGGCGATCACCTCGACGCCCTCCATCCGCAGATCCTCGGCCAGCGCGCGCCCGCGCGCTCCGCCGGCGACGACCACCCTCACGGCAGCAGCCCCGACAGCGGCACCACGGAGAGCCGCGAGCCGTCGGCGAGGGCGGCGAGGGCGGCCGAGACGTCGACGCGGGCGATCACGAGCTCGAGCGACGTCTCCCCACCCCCCATCACGGTGTCTCCGCGCGTGACCGACAGGACGGTCGCCGACGCGACGAGCACGCGGGGCGTGCCGTACGTGCCGCGCTCGAGCTGCGGCGCCGCCCACACCTCGACCACGGTCCCGGCGCTCACCGCGACCGGCACATCGCCGGCCACGGGAAGCACCACCGTCGTCACCCGCGCCGCATCGGCGCTCCCCACTGCGGCGCGCGCGATCAGCTCGCCGCGCTCGATGGTGCGGGTGACGACCGCCCCGGGCTCCAGAGCGTCGGGAGACAGATAGCCTCCGCGAGCGGCGCCGAGCGCGACGTCGACGACGTGGAGGTCATCCGGCGAGATGGCCTCGCCGGGCACCAGCGTGCGCGCCGCCGCGAGAGCGGGAGCGGTCTGGCGCGCGGTGATCACGACAGCCCAGACACCGGCGACGGATCCGATGATGAGCACGATCCCGAGAAGGAAGCGGACATCCGCCCAGAAGGCGCGCGGGCGTGGACGGGCGTCGGCGGAGCTCATCGCCCCATGGTGGCGGGATCGCGCCGGCGCCGTCGGGACTGTCCACAACCGGCGGGAGACTCCGGGCGGGCGGTGCCGCGGGACGTTTTCTCCACAGTCGCCGCACCCCATGGCGCAGCATGAGCCGCGAGCGGATAATGGCGTCATGCCCGAAGCGCCTCGCCCCGACGTGCGCATGCTCGGCGCCGCGCAGGTCGCGGAGATGCTGAGCATCGACACGGACGAGGTCGTGGCTCTGATCCTCGACGGCCGGCTGCGCGGCGCGAAGCTCGGCTCTCCCCCGCGCTGGCGGATCGCCGAGGACAGCGTCGACGAGTACGTCGAGGCGCAGACCGAGGAGGCGCGGCGCATGGCGCTGTGGCGCGAGTCCAACGCCGCGAGCTTCCCGGAGCTGTGGGGACGCGGCGGCGCGCACGGCGACTGACCCGCTGATCGCGGACGACGGTCGATCGGATCAGGGAAGCGCGGCCGGGGCTTCCGGGCGCACACTGGCGACCGCGGCGAAGGTCACCAGGCGGTAGCCGGCGACCTCGCCGCGCCGCCGCGGGGCGCCCGCGTCGTGGAGAGCGAGATCGAAGTGGTCCGCTCCCGCCCGGTCGATCGTGCCGGTGAGCGATCTGCCGGTGGCGATCTGCACCCTCACGGGGATGCGCTTCCGGGCGAGGTCGCGCAGCACGAATCCGAAGGTCATGCGACGTCGCAGCGCCGGACCCGCCGAGGCGCCGCGAGCGCTGCCGACGAGGTCGATCTGGGTGAGCCCGAGGGCGACCACCGCACTCAGGGGCACGAGCACGGCGTCGCCTCGCGGCTCCGGGGCGACGGCGACCCAGTCGGCGCCGACGGCGCTCACCCGCCCGACGAGCACCGTCTCGTCGCACAGGTCGAACGACACCGCTCCCTCGCCCTCCCCCGCCACGGCGACGGGGCGCTCGCGAAGGGTGATGCGCGACAGCCGCAGGCGCTCCGCCTCGGAGTCCAGGGCGGCCCGCTCGGCCTCCCATTCGGAGTCGAGCTGATCTTCCAGATCTTCGAAGAAGCGGTCCCAGCGCACGCCCAGAGCGTAGGCGATGCGGCCGGATGCCCTCGTCGCGGTTCCACAGGCGTGGACCGGCCTCGCGGGGGTCCACAGGTTGGAGCTTTCTCATACCGCCGTCGACGTGCGTGTGCTCTACTCATCCGGACTCCCCCCGTCGTGAGGAGGCCCGCCGTGTCCACAGCTTCTGGCGGAGCCCGATCCCGACCTCGCGTCGGCCGGGCTCTCGACGTCGCGGAGTACTTCGCGCGCAACGCACCCCCAGTGTCGCGTTGCCGCCGCCGGAGCCGCTCGTGCGCAACCTGACCATCGGTGTCCTGGAGGTCCTGGCCGGCGTGCGCGAGGTCGAGCAGCTCGCGCGCTGGCTCGGGGAGGACGCCTTTCGAGCCCTGGTCACACGGGCGAATCTGTCGGCGCGCGCCCGCAGCGCCCGCGGCGTGCCGGCGGCGCGCCCCGTCCATCACATCCTGCGCATCCACCACTCGGCCCCCGCCGACGGCATCGTCGAGGCGGTCGCCATCGTGGCGGGACCGGTGCGCACGCGCGCCGTGGCCCTGCGCCTCGAGGGGTGGGACGGGCGATGGCGGGCGACATCGCTCGCGCTCCTCTAGGGCCGCCCGCCAGCGGCGCCGGCGACGACTACTGCCGGTAGGAAGACAGGAAGTTTCCGAGTCTCTCGACGGCTTCGGAGAGCACGCGCGCCTCGGGCAGTGTGACGATCCGCAGGTGATCGGGCGTCGGCCAGTTGAACCCCGTCCCCTGCACGAGCAGCACGTGCTCGGCGACCAGGAAGTCGTAGACGAACTTCGCGTCGTCGCGGATCTCGTGCACCTCGGGGTCCAGGCGCGGGAAGGCGTAGAGCGCCCCCTGGGGCTTCAGGCACGTGACGCCCGGGATCTTCGTCAGGCCCTCCCACGCGGCGTCGCGCTGCTCGTGCAGCCTCCCCGACGGCGCGATGAGGGCATCGATCGACTGCACCCCCGACAGAGCCGCCTGGACGGCGTGCTGAGCCGGCACGTTCGGGCACAGCCTCGTCGAGGCGAGCAGCTGGATCCCCTCCAGGAAGCCCGCGGCGTGCTTCTTCGGACCCGTGATCACCATCCAGCCCGAGCGGTACCCCGCGACGCGGTAGGTCTTGGAGAGCCCGTTGAACGTGAGGCAGAGCAGGTCGGGGGCGAGCGTGGCCAGCGGGATGTGCTCCGCGTCGTCGAAGAGGATGCGGTCGTAGATCTCGTCGCTGAGCAGCAGCAGGTCGTGCTCCCGCGCGATCTCGACGATCCCGGTCAGCACTTCGCGGGTGTAGACGGCGCCGGTGGGGTTGTTGGGGTTGATGACGACGATCGCCTTGGTGCGCGGCGTGATCCGCTCCCGGATGTCGTCGAGGTCGGGCTGCCAGCCGTTCTCGTTGTCGCAGCGGTAGTGCACCGGCGTGCCACCCGCGAGGCTGGTCATCGCCGTCCACAGCGGATAGTCCGGTGCGGGGATGAGGACCTCGTCGCCTTCGTCGAGCAGGGCCTGCATCGTCATCGTGATGAGCTCGGAGACGCCGTTGCCGAGATACACGTGGTCGGGGTCGAACGGGGGGAAGCCCTCGACCTGCTCGTAGCGCGAGACGATGGCCCGCCGCGCGGACATGATCCCCCGGCTGTCGCTGTAGCCGTGGGCGTGCGGGATCGCCTCGATCATGTCCCGGACGATCTGGTACGGCGCCTCGAACCCGAAGACGGCGGGGTTGCCGGTGTTCAGCTTGAGGATCGTGTGGCCGTCCGCCTCGAGGCGGTCGGCCTCGACCAGGGCGGCGCCGCGGATCTCGTAGAGGACGTCCTTGAGCTTCGACGACTGATCCAGGATGCGGGGACTCATCGGATCAGGATATCGCCGGGCCCGTGGTGCCAATCGACGGCGCGTGGCCCTCGCCGCGGCTCGGCGGCGAGGGCGTGAACCGGTGGGCTACTTCTTCTTGCCCGCTGCGCGACGGTCGGCCCGGTTGAGCGGAGCGCTCTGCGACGGCTCCGGCGCCTCGGTGCGCTGACCGAAGGCGCCGCGCGGAGCCTCGGCGGGCGAGGCCTGCGTGGCCGCCGCCTGGCGGAGCTTGCTCGTGGCCGCCTGCTGCACCTGACCGCGGTCGTTGCGGACCTCGACCTCGCCGGCGTCGTTGGCCGCCGTGTACTGCAGCTTCTGGGCCTCGACCGCGGGCGCCGTGAGCCCCTTGGCCTCGACCGACTCGCCGGCCTGACGCACCTCGACGTCCAGGTTGTAGAGGAAGCCGACCGACTCCTCCTTGATCTGGGCCATCATCGACTGGAACATCTGGTAGCCCTCGCGCTGGTACTCGATCAGCGGGTCGCGCTGGGCCATCGCACGAAGGCCGATGCCGTCCTTGAGGTAGTCCATCTCGTAGAGGTGGTCGCGCCAGCGGCGGTCGAGCACCTGCAGCACCACGCGGCGCTCGAGCTCACGCATCGCCGCGCTGCCGAGGGTCTCCTCGCGCTTCTGATAGGCGATCTTGGCGTCGGAGAGGATCTCGCGCTTGAGCACCTCGGGGGTGACGCGACCCTTGCTCCCACTCTCGGCGACGACCTCCTCGATCGTCACCCCGACCGGGTAGAGCGTCTTCAGCTCGGTCCACAGCGCGTCGAAGTCCCAGCTCTCGTTGTGACCGCTGCCGGTGTGGTCGTCGATGACGGCCCCGATCGCGTCCTCGATGAAGTGGTGCACACGGTCGGAGAGGTCATCGCCCTCGAGCATGTGACGACGATCGGCGTAGATCGCCTCGCGCTGACGGTTCAGCACGTCGTCGTACTTGAGCACGTTCTTGCGGATCTCCGCGTTGCGCGCCTCGACCTGCGACTGCGCGCTCTTGATGGCACGCGAGACCATCGAGGACTCGATCGCGACGTCGTCCGGGAAGTTGGTGCGCGCGAGGATCGCCTCGGCGGCGCCCGACTGGAACAGCCGCATGAGGTCGTCGGTCAGCGACAGGTAGAACCGGCTCTCGCCGGGGTCGCCCTGTCGTCCCGAGCGGCCGCGGAGCTGGTTGTCGATGCGACGGGACTCGTGGCGCTCGGTGCCGAGGACGTAGAGGCCGCCGGCGGCGACGACCTTCGCGGCCTCCTCGGCCACGGTGTCGCGCATGGCGGTGTAGACCTCGTCCCACGCCGCCTCGTACTCCTCCGGGTTCTCCTCGGGGTCGAGGCCGCGCGACTTGACCTCCTGCACGGCGAGGAACTCGGCGTTGCCGCCGAGCATGATGTCGGTACCGCGGCCGGCCATGTTGGTCGCGACGGTCACGGCGCCCAGGCGACCGGCACGGGCGACGATCTCGGCCTCGCGGGCGTGGTTCTTCGCGTTCAGCACCTCGTGCTTGACGCCCTTCTTGGCGAGCAGGCGCGAGAGGTACTCGCTCTTCTCGACGCTCACCGTTCCCACGAGCACCGGCTGCCCGGTCGCGTGGCGCTGGGCGATGTCCTCGACCACCTGCGCGAACTTCGCCTGCTCGTTCTTGTAGACGAGGTCGGACTGGTCCTTGCGGATCATGGGCTTGTTCGTCGGGATCGGCACGACGCCGAGCTTGTAGGTCGACATGAACTCGGCCGCCTCGGTCTCGGCGGTTCCCGTCATGCCGGCGAGCTTCTCGTAGAGACGGAAGTAGTTCTGCAGGGTCACCGTCGCCAGGGTCTGGTTCTCGGCCTTGACCGGGACCGCCTCCTTGGCCTCGATGGCCTGGTGGATGCCCTCGTTGTAGCGGCGTCCCACGAGGATGCGGCCGGTGTGCTCGTCGACGATCATGACCTCGTCGTTCATGACGACGTAGTCGGTGTCGCGCTTGAACAGCGCGAGCGCCTTGATCGAGTTGTTGAGGAACGAGATGAGCGGCGTGTTGGCCGACTCGTAGAGGTTGTCGATGCCGAGGTAGTCCTCGACCTTCTCGATGCCGGGCTCGAGGACGCCGATGGTCCGCTTCTTCTCGTCGACCTCGTAGTCCACGCCCGCCTCGAGGGTCTTGGCGATCTTGGCGAACTCGACGAACCAGCGGTTAGCCTCGCCCGACGAGGGACCGGAGATGATGAGCGGGGTGCGCGCCTCGTCGATGAGGATCGAGTCCACCTCGTCGACGATCGCGAAGAAGTGCCCCCGCTGGACGAGGTCCTCCTTGCGCCAGGCCATGTTGTCGCGCAGGTAGTCGAAGCCGAACTCGTTGTTCGTGCCGTAGGTGATGTCGGCGGCGTACTGCTCCCGGCGCACCTCGGGCGTCTGGCCCGCGATGATCGTGCCGGTGGTCATGCCCAGGGCGCGGTACACGCGGCCCATGAGCTCGGACTGGTAGGACGCGAGGAAGTCGTTGACCGTGATGACGTGGACGCCCTTGCCCGCGATGGCGTTCAGGTACACGGCGAACGTCGCGGTGAGCGTCTTGCCCTCACCGGTCTTCATCTCGGCGATGTTGCCGAGATGGAGTGCCGCACCGCCCATGATCTGCACGTCGTACGGGCGCTGACCCAGTGTGCGCTTGGCCGCCTCGCGGACGGCGGCGAAGGCCTCGGGCATGAGCTTGTCCAGCGACTCGCCGGCCTCGTGACGGGCGCGCAGCTCGGCCGTCTCGCCGCGCAGCTCCTCGTCGGTCAGCTGCGCGTAATCCTCTTCGAGGGCGCCGACGGCCTTCACGACCTGCTGGAGCCGCCGGAGGATGCGTCCTTCACCGGCACGGAGCAGTTTCTCGAGAGGGTTGGCCACGGAGGATCTCCATCTTTCGGGTGCGGGTGGCGCGGGGTGCCACCGGTGACGCGCGCCCATGCGCACAGCACAACTCCCCATGTTATGCGGTTGTGACCTTGAAGCGTGCTGTATACGGAGCACGGCAAGCGCTCAGTCTCGCCCGTCGCAGGAGTTCTAGGATCGAGCCATGGCCGGATTCTGGGGCAACCGCAAGAAGGAACGCGAAGCGCAGGCTGCGGAGGACGCCGAGCTCACCCGCCGTGCGAGTTCCGCCCTGGTCGCCGCCGACGAGCGCATCCGCACCACCAGCGACGAGCTCGTCTACGCGGAGGCCGAGCTGGGCGCCGACGCGACGCGTCCGCTGCGCGAAGCCCTGGACGCGGTGCGTCAGCATCTGGCCGAGGCCTTCCACCTCCACCAGCTGAACCACGACGAGATCCCCGACACCTCCGAGGAGCTGCAGTCGCGCGGCGCGCGGATCCTCCAGCTGTGCGAGTGGGCCCAGGAGCTGCTCGACGACCGCACCGAGGCGCTCGCCGGACCGATCGAGCGCGCGCGACGCGCACCGGAGATCATCGACGGGATCCGCCGCGACGTCGAGCGGCTGAGCGCGCGGCTGCCCCAGGTGAAGGTCACCATCGACCGTCTCACCTCCCGCTACTCCGCAGAAGCGCTCCGCAAGGTCTCCGGCAACCACGCCGAGGCCTCGCAGCTGCTCGACTTCGCGAGCCACGGCGCCGACATCTCGGAGCGCCGTCGCGAGTCGGGCCAGCGCGAGCAGGCGAACCTGGCCCTGGAGACGGCGATCGAGGCGGTCCGCCGCGCGACCACCCTGATCGACGCGGTGGACAGCTACGAAGTGGAGGCGCTGCGCGCCGAGTCCACGCTGGATGCGATCGTGCTCGACTCGCGCGAGGATCTCGCGGCTGCGCGCGACATCGCCGGCGTCCCCGCGGTCGCGGGTGCCATGACCGTCCTCGAGAAGGAGCTCGGCTCGCTGGCTCCGGCGGGGACGCCGACCGACCCGTTCGCCGAGCTCACGCGTCTGCGCGAGGCGAACGCGGCGCTGGACGTCGTGGTCGCCAAGGCGCGCGAGCGCGCGGCGCGCCCGGTCGTGCCGCAGGCGCACGTCTGGCACGCGATCGACGACGCCGACCGGCAGCTGGGCGTCGCCCGCAGCGTCATCTCCGGCCACCGGGGATGGATCGGCGCCGACGCGCGCACCCGGCTGGCCGAGGCGGAGCGCATCCGCCTCGACCTCGCCTGGAGCAGCGGCACGCCGGTGCCCGAGGACGACCGCGACCAGGCGATGGCCGATGCCCGCCGGTGCGGCCAGCTCGCCTCGGAGGCGCTCCAGCTCGCGCAGCGCGACATCGACTCCTCCCGCCCCCAGGGGCCCGGCGGCGGCAACTGGGGCGGCGGCGGATGGGGCGGCGGCAACCGCGGCGGCGGCGGCGACGTCATGGGCGGGATCCTCGGCGGCCTGGTGATCGGCAGCATCCTGGACGGCATCTTCGACTGACGCCCGGCGAGCCGGGGACGGACAAGGAAAGAGGGGGACGCCGCGCGGCGTCCCCCTCTTTCATCCCGGTGTCAGGAGGCGAGCTCCTGAACCGGCGGTGCCGATGCGGTCAGCGAGATGACGCCGTAGTCCCAGCCCTTGCGGCGGTAGACGACGCTCGGGTGATCGGTGCGTGCGTCGATGAAGAGGAAGAAGTCGTGGCCCACGAGCTCCATGCGGTCCACCGCCTCCTCGACGGTCATCCACTCCGCGTCGAAGTTCTTGGTGCGGATCACGACCGGCGTGTAGTCGGCCTCGTCGTCCTCGGCTGCGACGATGGGCACCTCGCCGGTGGCGACGGCATGCAGGACCTCGACCGAGGCCGGCTGCACGTCGATCCCCTCCAGCGCGCCGCTGCCCTTCTCGAACTTCGCACCGCGCGGGTGGTTGCGGGCATCGACGCGCTTGTCCTTGGCCCGTCGCAGCTGCTCTGCGAGCTTGTCCACCGCCAGGTCGAGAGCGACGAACTTGTCGCCGTCGGTCGCCTCGGCGCGGACCACGGGCCCCTTGCCGGTGACGGTGAGCTCCACCGTCTCCTCTTCGCGACCGCCGTTGTGATACGCGCGGTGCGTGACCTTGACGTCCATGCGCTGAGCGCGTGGAGCGAGGTTCTCGATGCGGGTGGACTTCTCTTCGGTGACGGTACGGAAGCGATCGCTGATACCCACCCCGACGCCGACGATGCTGGTTTCCATCCCTGACCTCCTTGTTCCGGGTCCTCCCGGTCAAGGGCGGACCCTGAGTTCGCCTTGTCCCCTCCACGCTATCCGCGCTTCACCCGGATGTCACGCACGGATTGCCCCGGTGTCGTCACCGCCGCAGTCGCCGCGGGGTCGCGGCCAGCGCGACCGCGCCCACCACCTCCACGCCCGCCGCGCGCAGCACCGCCACCGCTTCGCCGAGCGTCGCCCCCGTCGTCACGACGTCGTCGACGACCACCACCGGCAGCGCCGTCGACGCGCGCACGCGCATGGTCCCGACGACGTTGCGGGCCCGCTCGCCGCGGCCGAGACGTCGCTGATCTCCGGCGGCCCGGCCCGGGGCGAGCAGCCGGACCGGGCGCACCCCCGCCCCGCGCAGCAGCACCTCGACGACGGAGTAGCCGCGCCTGCGGATCGCGGCGCGCGAGGCGGGGACCGGCGCCACCGCGACCCCGCCCGCACCAGCTCCGCCCGGGACCCTGCCGAGGCCGTGCTCGAGCGCGTCGCCGAGCGCCGTGCCGAGCGCACGGGCGAGCCCGGTGCGACCGTCCTCCTTGAGCGCGCGGATGACGCTCGCGGGCACGCCGTCGAACTGCAGCGCGGTCGTGAGAGGGGTGCCGTCGGAGAGGAGGCTCGAGCGCGGGCGGGGCATCAAGAGCGCCCGGCACGCGCCGCACAGCTCGACTCCGGGCAGGTCGCAGCCCGCGCACCAGGTGGGGATCAGCAGCGACAGCGCACCGGCGAACGCCGCGCGGAGGCCGCGACGGTGCGGCGAGTCCGCGCGTGGATCGGGGCGGGCGGCATCGAGCTCGGTGGGAGGCGGCATCCGGCCAGCCTGTCGTGGCCGCGAGGCATGCGGGCGCCGCAGGGACGATCCGGGAGGATGCGCGGCACGACCGCGGCTGGGGAGGACGGGACGGCGGCTGCGGCGCGGCGGGTCAGCCCGGCGAGCCCTGCTGGACGACGAGCACGGAGATCTCCGACGCGAGCGGCGACCAGGTCGCCCCGCGCTGCCCGTACAGCTCGCCGTCGCGGTCGAGCAGGCGCACGGCTCCCGGCTCGTTGCCGCCGGCGATCGCGACCCCTCCGGCCGGCGCCCGGGTGGAGGCGGACGGGCCTCCGACCTCCTGCTCGACGACCACGCGTCCCCCTTCGGCCTCGGCGAGCGCCGCGAGGGTGGATCCGTCGAGCCACGCGAGGTCGATCCCCTCGCCCGGCAGCGCGCCCAGCGAGTACTGCTCGCTGAGCCTCACCGGCGCCCCGGCGTCGTCGCGCACGATCCCGGCGACCATGATCGTCGGCTGCGTGCCGTCGCGCATCAGCGCGGCGATGCGCGTGCCGTCGCGCGAGACGCGCACCGCGTAGGCCTCGGTCGCGCCCGGCCACGCATCGGCGACCTCGAAGGTGTCGCCGTCGGGCCCGAACGCGAGAAGCGCGGACGGGTCGCCGGCGGGCACGGAGTAGATGTAGCCCGCGGCGTCGACGGTCGGGGCCAGGAGGCCGGCGCGCGCGTCCAGCGATTCCCATCGCGAGTCCGCCAGGACGCGCCGCACCTCGCCGGCCGAGGTCCGCACGGCGGCCACGGCACGATCGGCGTCGATCTCGACGGCGTCCGGAGCGACGTCGCCGAAGGCCTGGGCGAAGCTCGCCAGCGGTTCGACCTCGGCACCCGAGAGGAAGCCGAGCGAGGACCCGCTCAGGACGAGGGCGCGCGCGTCGACGCGGGTGCTGCGCACCGGCACGATGCTCGCGTCCAGTGCCTGTCCGTCGACGAGCAGGTCGACGTCGCGGACCCCTGCGCTGGCGAGGCTCTGCTCCAGCTGGGTCTGCATCCGATCCAGTGTGAGCTGGTCGAGATCGCGCGCCGGCGGCCGCAGCGACACCTCGGCGGTCTGCGAACGCACGGGGACGAAGGGCCCGCTCAGCCCCACGTTCTCGGAGAACGCGGTCGCCACCGAATCGAGGAGCCACGGACTGGGCCCGGCCACCAGGGCCTCGGCGATCCTCACCGGCGCGTACTCGACCGTGAACCACCTCTGGTCGGGCACCAGATAGGTCCACGACGGGTCGAAGAACATCAGCGAGTAGGCGCGGTAGACCGACGAGAACCGGTTGCGATCGAGGACGATCCCGTCGGGCGCTTCGCTGATGCGCCACTCGCCCGCCACCTGCTCCAGCCGGTAGGTGAGCGCGATGGGCTGCCCGGACGCGGTCGCGTAGGCGCCGATGTCGTCGACGGACGCCTCCTGGGTGACCGAGACGGTGACCTCGCCCTCGGCGGTCTCCACGACGGCACGCTGGCCCGGCGTGTACACGGTGACGCCGGCGCTCGGGTTCCAGTCGCTGTCGTCGGTCAGGAACAGTCGCGCGGTGCCCCAGTCGTTGCGCGGTCCGGTCCCCGCGTCGATGAACCCCTCGACCACCTGCTGGGGCGTCATCCCGGGGATCGGCTCGTCGGGGTTGAAGGACACCGCCGGCTCCTCCCCCGCCTCCGCCACGGTGCGGCCGAGCTTGACCGGCCCGCTCACCGGAAGACCGGCGCACGCGGCGAGCACCACCGTCAGACCCGCGGCGGTCAGCGCGGCCGCGATACGTCGCCAGCGCCTCGCGCTCATGACGGACCTCCTCTGCCGGCGGTCGGGATGTCGATCGGCTGGGTGAGGCCGAGGTCGTCGAGCGGAGCACCGTCGTCGCCCGGGTCGACAGCGATGGGAGAGGACGATCCGATGCGCGCCCCGCCCCGAGGGAGGGTGAGCACGAAGTTGGTGCCGCGTCCGAGCTCCGACCACACCGCGAGCCTGCCGCCGTGCAGACGCGCGTCGCCGAGCGCGATCGAGAGCCCGAGCCCGGTGCCGCCGATGGTCCGCTTGCGCGACGGGTCGGCGCGCCAGAACCGGTCGAAGACCCGCTCCACCTCCTCGGCACGCATGCCGAGGCCGAAGTCGCGCACGCCGACGGCGACCGAGCGCTGGTCGCTGTCGACCGTGACCACGATGGGGCGGCCCTCGCCGTGCTCGATCGCGTTGCCGAGCAGGTTCCGGACGATGCGCCGCACGCGGCGCGGATCCATGTCGACCGGACTGTAGCCGCCCGGCGCCACCAGACGGACATCCGTGCCGTGCTGGTCGGCGAGCTGCTCCATCGAGGCGATGACGTCCTCTGCGAGGTGGGCCAGGCTCGTCGGCTCGGTCTCCAGCTGCACGGAGCCCGCGTCGTACCGACTGATCTCCAGCAGGTCCGTGAGCAGCATCTCGAAGCGCTGCACCTGTGCGTGGAGCAGCTCCGCGGCGCGGGCGGTGGTCGGATCGAACTCGGTGCGCTGGTCGTTGAGCATGTCGGAGGCCAGGCGGATCGTCGTCAGCGGTGTCCTCAGCTCGTGGGAGACGTCGGAGACGAATCGCTGCTGCACGAGGGACAGCTCGGCGAGCTCCTGGATCTGACTCTCGATGCTGTCCGCCATCGCGTTGAACGAGCGGCCGAGTGTCGCGAACTCGTCCTCGCCCTGCACGGGCAGCCGCACCTTCAGGTCTCCGGCGGCGAGCTTGGCGCTCGTCTCGGCCGCCTGCCCGATCGGGACGGTCACCGACCGGAGGACGAACCACGAGATGGCGCCGATGAGCACCACCAGGGCGAGGCCCACGCCCCACAGCGTCGCCTGCACGAAGCTCAGGGTCGACGCCTCGGAGGCGAGGTCATAGGCGAAGTAGAGCTCGTACGCGCCCGCTTCCGGCAGCACGAGCTGCTGGCCGACCACGACCCCCGGAACGGTCCCGCCGTCGTCGGTGGGGAGGCTGATCGACTGCCAGTACTGGTGATCGGGATCGGCGGCGACGGCCGCCCGGAGATCGGGCGAGAGGAGCGCGCCCAAGCCGCCGACCTCGACGTCCTGCGGCGCCACCACCGAGGGCGCGGACGAGATACGCAGGAGCGCGTAGATGTCGGTCGCCGCTTGGCGGAACTGCGTGTTCTGCACGTCGCTCATGACGTTCTGCAGCGCCACGGCGTTGCCCTCGATGGAGGCGGAGTCCAGCGTCGTCTGCGCCGCCAGGGTCGCCTGCTGCGCCGAGGCCTCCACCTGGGTGACGCGCGACTCGAACAGATCGTTCTGGATCGCGAGGGCCATCCACACCAGCGCGACGAGGATCGTCAGCGCGGTCAGACCGAGCGTGACGGCGAGCGTGCGGAAGCGCAGCGACCGCCGCCACGCGTACCGGACGTTGTCGGGCCACGCCCGCCACTCGCGCCACGTCGGCAGCGCCGCCGTGCGCACGGGGCCGGTCGCCGAGGTCACGCCGCTACACCGCGGCCCCGGCGCGGTAGCCGACACCGCGCACCGTCATGACGATCCGGGGGTTGTCCGGGTCGATCTCGACCTTGGCCCGCAGACGCTGGACGTGGACGTTCACGAGCCGGGTGTCGGCCTTGTAGTGATAGCCCCACACCTGCTCCAGCAGCGCCTCGCGGGAGAAGACCTGCTGCGGCTTGGAGGCCAGCGCGACGAGCAATTCGAACTCCAGCGGGGTCAGCGCGATCACCTCGTCGCCGCGGCGCACCTCGTGGGCGGCGACGTCGACCGACAGGTCGCCGATGCGCAGCACCTCCGCGGGCGGCGCGGCCGCCGGGCGCAGCCGGGTGCGGATGCGCGCCACCAGTTCCTTGGGATTGAACGGCTTGACGATGTAGTCGTCTGCTCCCGATTCGAGCCCTCGGACGACGTCGGCGGTGTCGGTGCGCGCCGTCAGCATGATGATGGGCACGCCGGACTCCGCCCGGATGCGCGTGCAGACCTCGATCCCGTCCATGCCGGGGAGCATGAGGTCCAGCAGCACGAGCTCGGGCCGCTCCTGCCGCCACACGTCGACGGCAGCGGCTCCGTCCGCGCAGAAGACGGGCTCGAACCCCTCGGTGCGCAGGACGATGCCGATCATCTCTGCCAGTGCGGTGTCGTCGTCGACGACCAGGATGCGGGAAGCCATCTGACCCATTCGTCCTTCGGGTTCGGCGGATGCCGTCGCGCGCCGGGTGGAGTGCGCTGACTCACACAGTATCGGACGAGTCTGGAACGACGGTCGGAGCGCGGGCGGCGCCGCCGTGCGGTCGCGCGCCGGAGGACCAGCCGGAGGTCGCGCCGACGCGTGAGGACGCGGACGGACACGAAACGTCATCACCAGGCCGCGCGCGAGTCCCTTCCTGTGCAAACGCCGAGAACGACGGCAGAATCACTCCCAGCAGGATTGCTCACCGAACAAAGGACTGCTCATGAGCCCCGATCCCATTCCGGACACCCCCGTCACCCCCACGCCGCTGGACCACACCCCTGCCGCGTCCGGACCGACGACGAGCATCAAGCTGCTCGCCGAGGCGGCGGGCACCTTCCTCCTCGTCTTCGGCTCGATCAGCGCGGCGCTGTTCGCCGCGGACTTCGGCGTCGGCGGCAACGGCAGCTCCCTCGGCATCGGCTTCGTCGGGGTCGCCTTCGCGTTCGGCCTCACCGTCGTGGCCGGCGCCTACGCGTGGGGCCCCATCTCCGGCGGCCACTTCAACCCGGCAGTGACGCTGGGCCTGGCCGCGGCGGGACGGTTCCCGTGGAAGGACAGCGTGGGCTACATCATCGCCCAGATCGTCGGCGGCGCGATCGGCACGAGCCTCATCGTCCTGATCGGCCTGTTCGGCCCCGACGGGTGGCTGTCCGAGCGGCAGGCCGGCGGGTTCGCCAGCAACGGCTTCGGGGAGCACTCCCCCGGCGGGTTCGGCCTGGGCGCCGCGATCACGGCCGAGATCCTCTTCACGGGCATCTTCGTCCTGGTGATCCTCGGCGTCACCCACGCGACGCGCGGCACCAAGCTGGCCGGCCTCGTGATCGGGCTCACCCTCACACTCATCCACCTCGCCTCGATCCCGATCGACAACACGTCGGTCAACCCGGCGCGCTCGATCGCGACGGCCATCTACGGCGGCGGCGACGCGCTGCTGCAGCTGTGGGTGTTCCTCGTGTTCCCGATCGTCGGCGCCCTGATCGCCGGCTTCGCGCACCGCGCGCTCTTCGACGGCAAGACCGCCGGCTGACACCGCCCGTTCCGACTCGTCGCGGCGCTCCACGCGCAACGGCCGGGGGAAGACATCACCCCCGGCCGTTGCGCGGGCACAGCGAGGCGAGACGCCTCGCCCGACCCGTCAGGCGTGCAGGTCGAACCGGTCCAGCTCGGTCACCCGGCCCCAGGCCGCCACGAAGTCGCGGACGAACTTCTCGGCCGCGTCGTCGGAGGCGTACACCTCGGCGAGCGCGCGCAGCTCGGAGTTGGAGCCGAACAGCAGGTCCACGCGGGTGCCCACGCCGACCTTCTCCCCCGAGCCGTCCTTGGTGCCGGCGAACGCGTGCGCCCCCGGGTCCAGCGGCTTCCACGTCGTGCCGAGGTCGAGGAGGTTCACGAAGAAGTCGTTCGTGAGCACGCCCGGCCGGTCGGTGAACACGCCGTAGGGCGATCCGTCCCAGTTCGCCCCGAGCACCCGCAGACCGCCCACGAGCACCGTCGTCTCGGGCGCGCTCAGGGTGAGCAGGTTCGCCTTGTCGAGGAGGAGGTGCTCGGCCGGGAGTCCCGAGGCCGTGGCCAGCGGTCCCTGGTAGTTGCGGAATCCGTCGGCGGCGGGCTCGAGGTACGCGAACGACTCGACGTCGGTCTGCTCGGCCGAGGCGTCGGTGCGACCGGGGTGGAAGACCACCTCGGCGTCGACGCCGGCATCCTTCGCGGCCTTCTCGACGGCCGCGTTGCCCGCCAGCACGATGAGATCGGCGAGCGACACCTTCTTGCCGGCAGGCTCGGCGGCGTCGAAGTCCGCCTTGATGCCGCCGAGGATCCCCAGCACCTTGTGGAGCTGCGCCGGGTTGTTGACCTCCCAGTCCTTCTGGGGCGCCAGGCGGATGCGGGCGCCGTTGACGCCGCCGCGCTTGTCGCTGCCGCGGAAGGTCGACGCCGCGGCCCACGCGGTCGAGACGAGCTCGGACACGGTGAGGCCGGACTCGAGGACGCGCGCCTTCAGCGCCGCCGCATCCGCGTCGTCGATCAGCTCGTGGTCCACCGGCGGGACGCGGTCCTGCCAGATGAGCTCCTCGTCGGGCACCTCGGGGCCGAGGTAGCGCTCGATCGGTCCCATGTCGCGGTGGGTGAGCTTGAACCACGCCCGCGCGAACGCGTCGCCGAACGCTTCGGGGTCGTCCTTGAACCGCCGCGAGATCTTGTCGTACTCCGGGTCCATGCGCAGCGCCAGGTCGCTCGTGAGCATGCGCGGCTCGCGCCGCCCGTTCGAGTGGGCGAGCGGCACCATGTCGGCGCCGCCGCCGTTGATGGGGCGCCACTGGTGGGCCCCGGCCGGGCTCTGGAAGAGCTCCCACTCGTATGCGTAGAGGATGTGGAAGAACTCGTTGTCCCACCGGGTCGGGTGGTACGTCCAGGTCACCTCGAGGCCGGAGGTGATGGTGTCATCCCCCTTGCCGGAGGCGTGATTGTTCTTCCAGCCGAGGCCCTGCTGCTCGATGCCCGCCGCCTCGGGGTTGTCCTCGAGGTTCGCGTCGGGCGCGGCGCCGTGGGTCTTGCCGAAGGTGTGGCCGCCGGCGATGAGGGCGACGGTCTCCTCGTCGTTCATCGCCATCCGCGCGAAGGTCTCGCGGATGTCGCGAGCCGACGCGAGCGGGTCGGGCTGACCGTTCGGGCCCTCGGGGTTCACGTAGATGAGACCCATCTGCACCGCGGCGAGCGGCTTCTCGAGGTCGCGCTCGCCCGTGTAGCGCTGGTCGCCGAGCCAGGTGGTCTCGGGTCCCCAGTACACGTCGTCGTCGGGCTCCCAGACGTCGGGGCGCCCGCCGGCGAAGCCGAAGGTGCGGAAGCCCATGCTCTCCAGCGCGACGTTGCCGGCGAGGATCATGAGATCGGCCCACGAGATGTTCTGGCCGTACTTCTTCTTGACCGGCCACAGCAGGCGGCGGGCCTTGTCGAGGTTGACGTTGTCGGGCCAGCTGTTCAGCGGGGCGAAGCGCTGCTGTCCGGCGCCGCCGCCGCCGCGGCCGTCCATCACGCGGTAGGTGCCGGCGGAGTGCCAGGCCATGCGGATCATGAGGGGGCCGTAGTTGCCGAAGTCGGCGGGCCACCAGTCCTGCGAGGTCGTCAGCGTCTCGGCGATGTCGGCCTTGACGGCGGCGAGATCGAGGGTCGCGAACGCCGCGCGGTAGTCGAACTGCTCGCCGAGCGGGTTGGCGATCGCGGGGTTCTTCTTGAGGATGCGCAGGTTCAGCTGGTTCGGCCACCACACGTTGTTGGCAGAGCCGCTGGTGGGGTGCGGCTGCGCGTGGACGACCGGGCACGTCGCCGCCTCCTCCGCATAGGCCTCGTCGGTGTCGGTGACGGTGACGGACTGGTCGATGTCGGTCGGGTTCTCCCCGATCGGCGAGACGCTCTCGTCGTGGACGCTCATGGTGTTCCTTCCTCGGCGGGTGGTCGATGTGTCGGTGGGCGGTCGGGCGGTCGCCGTCAGGCGGCCGCGCAGGCGGGGCACGTGCCCCAGAAGGTGACCTCGGCGGCCTGCAGGGCGTAGCCGTGGCTGTCGGAGGGTGCGAGGCAGGGGGCGTGGCCGACGACGCAGTCGACGTCCTCCACGGCGCCGCACGAGACGCACACGAGGTGGTGGTGGTTGTCGGCGACGCGCAGCTCGAACAGCATCGGCCGGCCTGCCGGCTCGATGCGGCGGACGATGCCCGCCTCCGCGAAGTCGCCCAGGGCGTTGTAGACCGACTGGCGGCTGGTGCGCGGCATCCGCTCGGCGATCGCGGCGAACACCTCGTCGGCGCTGGCGTGCGGGGCGAGCGCGAGCGCCTCGTACACGGCGGTGCGGGACTCCGTGACCCGCAGTCCCGCGGCGCGGAGGGCGTCGGCCGTCGGCGGTGCGGTCTGGGGTGAAAGGGTCACGAACTCAGCCTACCGCTCTTTTGATCCAGTCAAAAGAAGACCGAGAGGATGTCCCACTTTCGGCGGGTACGGGGTGCGTGAACCAGCCGGAAGTGGGACATGCCTCGCCGTAAGTGGGACATCCCGCGGGCGCGGGCGCGGTCGTGTCAGTAGCGGTAGTGGTCCAGCTTGTAGGGGCCCTCCACCGGGACGCCGATGTAGGCGGCCTGATGGGGCGTGAGCTCGGTGAGCTCGACGCCCAGGGCATCCAGATGCAGCCGCGCGACCTTCTCGTCGAGGATCTTCGGCAGCGTGTAGACGCCCACCGGGTAGGCCTCGAGGTTCGTGAAGAGCTCCAGCTGAGCGAGGACCTGGTTGGTGAAGGACGCGCTCATCACGAAGGACGGGTGCCCGGTGGCGTTGCCGAGGTTCATCAGGCGCCCCTCGGACAGCACGAGGATGCTGCGGCCGCCGCGCCCGTCCGGGGTCGCCGGAAGGCGCCACTCGTGCACCTGCGGCTTGATCTCGATCCGCTCCGCGCCGGGCAGCGACTCGAGCCCGGCCATGTCGATCTCGTCGTCGAAGTGACCGACGTTGCCGACGATCGCGAGGTGCTTGAGGCCCAGCAGGTGGTCCACCGTGACGACCTGCGTGTTGCCGGTGCCGGTGATCAGCAGGTCGATGTCGCCGAGCACCGACTCCAGACGCGCGACCTGGAAGCCGTCCATCGCCGCCTGCAGCGCGCAGATGGGGTCGACCTCCCCGACGATGACGCGCGCGCCCTGCCCGCGCAGCGCCTCGGCCGCGCCCTTGCCCACGTCGCCGTAGCCGACGACGAAGGCGACCTTGCCGCCCATCAGCACGTCGGTGGCGCGGTTGATGCCGTCGGGCAGCGAGTGGCGGATGCCGTACTTGTTGTCGAACTTGGACTTGGTGACCGAGTCGTTGACGTTGATGCCGGGGAACAGGAGCTTCCCGGCGGCGTGCAGCTCGTACAGGCGGTGGACGCCGGTGGTCGTCTCCTCGGTGACCCCGAGGATCCCCGCCGCCATGCGGGTGAAGCGCTCGGGATCGCGGGCCAGGCTCGCCCGCAGCGTGTCGAGGACGATGCGGTACTCGGCCGAGTCGCCCTCGGTGGTCTCGGGTACGCCGCCGGCGCGCTCGAACTCCACGCCCTTGTGCACGAGGAGGGTCGCGTCGCCGCCGTCGTCGAGGATGAGGTTCGGTCCGTCGAAGCCCTCGGCCGACCAGTCGAAGATGCGGTCGGCGAGCTGCCAGTACTCCTCGAGGGTCTCGCCCTTGAAGGCGAAGACGGGGACGCCGGCGGGGGCGTCGGCCGTGCCCGTCGGCCCCACCGCGACGGCGGCGGCGGCCTCGTCCTGGGTGGAGAAGATGTTGCAGCTGGCCCAGCGCACCTGCGCGCCGAGCGCGACGAGCGTCTCGATCAGCACCGCGGTCTGCACGGTCATGTGGAGCGAGCCGGCGATGCGCGCGCCGGCGAGGGGCTGCGAGGGACCGAACTCCTCGCGCAGGGCCATGAGGCCGGGCATCTCGTTCTCGGCGAGGCGGATCTGGTGGCGGCCGGCCGCAGCGAGGGCCAGGTCGGCGACGACGAAGTCGAGCGTGTTCACGGGAGTCGGCATCCGCCCATTCTCCCACCTCGCGCCCGGCGCGGGCGACCCGTCAGACGCGCAGCGTCTCGTGACGCACGACGACCCAGCCCTTGGGAACCGAGAGCCGGTCGGTGTGGATCGCGCACAGATCGTGGGCGTGCGGGTCGTTCCCGCCGCCCAGCGGACCGAGGGCGGCCATCTGGTCGCCGTAGTCGTAGGTCAGGGTCGTCACGGCCTCGCGGGCGCAGCCCACCTTGGAGCAGAGTCTGTCACGCATCGCAGCCACGCTACCGACCCCCGGCGACAGTGGACGGTCGCCGCGCCGCCGCGGGCGCGGCCCGACCTAGGATGGGGGCATGATGAGGCGTCGCCGCACCGCCGCACCGGCCGCGCGGCCGTCGCGCCACGGGCGTCATGGCCGCGAGGACCGCAGCCCGGTCGTGCGGCCGCCGCTGCCGCCCCTGGAGACGCGCGCCGACAAGTTCGACCTCGCCGTCGGGACGGCGGCGGAGTTCCTCCGCAGCGCCTGGCCTGAACTGCGCGACGTGCGCTTCGAGGTGGGTTCCATGCCGGCGGCCTCGGACGAGGACGGCATCCCGCGCTGGAGCGTGTCGACCGAGCACAAGCGGATCACGCTGTACCGCCTGCCGATCGAGCGGCTGAGTCACCTCCACCGCAACGACGAGCTGCACCGGCGGATGATGATCGAGAGCTGCGTGTTCCGGGCCGCCGCGGAGTACCTCGACCGCGACCCCTGGGACCTCGGCCCCGAGCGGTTCCGCTACTTCTGAGCGGTCGCCTCGGACCGCTGCGGCCCGAACCCGGCGGCTACTGCGGGAACACGACGACGGGCTCGGCCGCGGCATCGGCGGGGATCACGTCGTAACCGGCGAGGGCGCCCGACCCGCGGTAGGTGACGTTCGCACGGATGGCGCCGCCCTGCGGCGTGAGCTGATAGACCGCCGCGTCCTGCACCCGTGTGCGCACCGCGCCGCCTGCCGGCACGACGATGTCGGACTCGCCGGCGGGCCCGGACAGCGTCACCCGCGACTCCTCCTCCCCCTCGTTCGAGAGGGCGAGGAAGGGCGAGGGGCCCACGGCCACGGCCACCAGGCTCGGCACCGAGATCACCGACGGGGCGGTGTGCCAGGCGAAGTCCGTGCCCTCGCCGAACCCGCTCGTCGTCCACAGGGCGGTCACAACGGGATGCTCCGCGGTCACCTCCACCCGGTAGGTGCCCGCCGCCAGCCCGCCGAGCTCCAGTTCGGCGGGGACCCCCGCCGACAGCTCGAGCGTCTCGGAGGCGGCCGCGCCGCTGCCGAGCGGGGTGAGGTCGACCACGACGTCGGTGTCGTCGGAGGGCGCCAGCAGCCGCAGCCGCGCTCCGGGCTCGGACGCGCCCTCCTCGCCGGGCGCCACGACGACGGTGGCCGACGGGATCACCTGGACGGTGTCGGGGGCGGCCGTGGTGCCCACCTGGTCGACGCCGCCGGGAAGCAGGGTGCGGGTGAGGCTCGTCTGCAGCGATGCCTGGATCGGCGCCCCCGCCGCATTGACGCGCACCACGGGGCTCTCCTGGCCGAGCGCGAGGGCCGCCAGCGGGAGGACGCGCTGCGTCCGCGCCGGGACGATGATCCCCGCCGCCGCTGCCGGCTGCACGGCGCCCTCGGCGCCGTAGACGGTGATGTCGACCTCGGAGGCCACGCCGGAGGGATTGGAGAGGAGCAGGAGATCGGCGGCGCCGGTGGCACCGCTGCCGCCGACGAGCCAGGACTCCATGAGCCCGGGGGCGCACGCCGACGCCGCGAAGCCGGCGAGGTCCTCGTCGGCGACGGTGGCCGATCCGGCGGCGGCGAGGTCGGTCCGGGTGCCCTCCCTCGGCTCGGCGCTCAGGGCGTCGGGGCCCGCCCCGCCGGACACGTCCGGTGAGGCGAGGCGTGCGGCCGCCGCATCGGGCTGGCCCGGGGCCGTGGCCGCGGCGACGTCCTGACCCGCGGCGTCGGTGAGGAGTGCGGCGTCGGTCGCGTCGCGGCCGACGGCGAGGATGGGCCCGGCGCAGGAGACGAGCGAGGCCGTCGGCTCGGGAAGGGCGGTCACGGCGACCGGCTCGCGGACCGCCGCCGGCCAGGGGGCGAGCGCCGCGGCGGGGATCGCGGCGGCGAACAGCGCCGCGACGGCGATGCCGGCGCCCACGCGCACCGTGCGGCGAGTCGGCCCGGTCATGTCGTCCCCCCACCCACGATGCGCGGCTCCCGGCGCGCCTGACGGATCGTCGCGGCGGTGGGCAGAGCAAGGAGGAGGGCGACGACCACGACGCCGAGCTGCGCCGCCCCGCCGCGCCACGCCTGCGCCTCCTGCGCGGCGCTGGCCTCGCGCGGCACGACGTCGCCGACCACGAACCACAGCTCGCCCTTGCCCGTGTCACCGACCGACTCCAGCTCGTCCCGGCGGTCGAGCGCGGCCCGCGCCGCCAGCCGGGTCGCCCGGGCGGCGTCGGTCTCGTCCTCCGCGGCCGCGCCGAGGAGGACGTAGCCGATGCCCTGGGCGGCCAGCCGCTGCACCACGTCGCCCGCCGAGCCCGAGACGAGGTCCGCCGTGGCGGCCGCGGTCTCCTCGTCGGCCGGGGTCGGGCCGGACCGCACCGACTGGAGCGTCGTCTGACCGCCCAGGGTGGAGCTGGCCCCCCACACGACCTCGGTCGCGAGGCCGCCGCGCGGCTGCGCGCGCAGGACGAACGTCGCGATGCCCGGGTCGCCGCGCCCCTCCGCGTCCACGTACGCCGGCAGCGTGCTGTCGGGTCCGTTGGTGATCGCCAGGGCGTTGCGCGGCAGCGCCGTGAGGGCCGGCACGGCGACGACGGCGAGACTCAGCAGTGCGACGGCGATCCCGATCCCGCGGACCGCACCCGCGCGCGGCAGCCGATCGGCGGCCGCCGCGGCGGCGCCGAGCAGACCCGCCCAGGCGAGGCTCAGTCCGGCGCCGGGCCACAGGGTGACGGGCGTGGACCCCGCGGCGGCGAGCACGGTCCCCGACGCCGCGACGGCGGTCACGAGGCCGAGCACGGCCGCCAGCAGGAGGATCGCCGACGGAAGCAGCCGCGCGACGACGGGCGCCGCGGCGGCCAGGACGACGACGGGGACGACCAGCAGCGGCAGCCAGGCGGGCGCGGCATCGAGGCCGAGGAGGCCGGACCACCCGGCCCCGTCCGACGTGGGGAAGCCCGCCAGCAGGAGCAGGCGCCCGGCGAGGTCGGACGCGGGGACGGCTGCGGCGGCAGGCACCCCCGGATCGGCCAGCAGGGCCCAGGGATCCCCCGCGCCCACGCGATGCCACACGAGCGGGAGGGCGAAGACGACGCTCGGCACCACGAGCCAGATGATCCGCGCGATGCCCCGGCCGGAGCGTCGGGCGATCGTGAGGGCGATCGCGACGAGCCACAGCACGATCAGTGCGGGTGCCAGCGACGGTGCGGCGGCGAGCACGGCCACCAGGGCCAGCGACGCCACTCCGGCCTGCGTCCACGAGCGATGGGCTGCGGCGCCGGTGAACAGCAGCCACGGCAGGAGGAGATGGACCAGCACCCCCGTGGGGCGCCCCTCGACGAGGGCGGTCAGCAGCGACGGCGCGAGCGCCCAGCCGATGGCCACCAGCGCGCGCGGCCCCGCGCGTTCGCTCACGCGCGTCGCGGCGAACCAGCCGCCCAGCGCCGCCAGCGGCAGCGCCAGGAGCCACAGCACCACGAGCGCACGCGACGGCTCCGCCGGCGACAGGCTCCCGATCACGGCGATGAGCGCGCTGAAGGGATCCGCGGGCCCGGCGGTGCTCCAGCCCAGGGGGCGCGGACCGGCCAGGGCGTCCGCCCACAGCTGCGCGAGGGTCGTCCGCAGGGGCGCCAACGCGCCGCCGCCCAGCACCGGCCACGCCAGCAGCGCCGGGAAGGCCGCGAGGGAGACCACCAAGGCGGCCAGGACGATCCAGGCGCCGCCCGTGGAGCTGAAGAAGCGGAGATCCGGCCGTGCGAGGGCGTCTCCGCCCTCGTCGTCGAGCCGATGGCGCAGCTGACGGGAGCCGATGCGCAACGGAGCCAGCTGCGACCACGACGCGCGGCGGCGACGCCGGATGCCGGAGCGGGCGCGGGCGACCGACGGGATGCGCACGAGGGCGACGAGGGCCGCGGCGAGCTCGGGGAGGATGAGGCCCGGCCGCTTGCCGAGCAGATGGGCGAGCGAGCGTCCGACCGCGACCGGCAGCAGCGCGATCCACTGCAGCGCGACGAGGGCGGGCGGCGCGTAGACGAGGCGCCGATGCAGCTGGGCGCTCCGCGACGCGTAGGCGGCGCGCGCCCGCGCGGCGACGCCCTCGCCCGCGTCGTCGCCCGCGACCCCGTCTCCGGCGACCGCGATGATCGACGAGGGCGCCAGCGCCACCCGGCCGCCGGCCAGGCGCGCCCGGATGCCGAGGTCGAGGCCTTCGTCGGCCCCGTCGAGCGCCGGGTCGATCCCGTCGAGCTCGCGCCAGACGTCGGCGCGGACGAGCAGCCCGCGCACATCGGCGCCGAGCACGTCTTCGCGCGCGTCGTGCTGTCCTTGATCGTGCTCGCCGTCTGCGAGTCCCACCGTCCTGCCGGTGCGCGTCATCGTCACGCCGAGCGAGACGATGTGCGTGCGGTCCTGCCAGCGCACGAGCTTGGGGGCGGCGAAGGCGACCGACGGCGCCGTCTCGAGGGCGGCGACCAGGCGGGCGAGCGCCTCGGGCTCGGGTGCCGTGTCCTGGGCGAGGAGCCAGACCGCATCGCCGTCGAGGCGCCGGGAGGCCAGTCGCAGGGCGTCGGCGAACCGCGTGGTCCGCCCCGTCGTGATGATCCCCTCGGCGGGGGCGCACGCCACGACCTCGCGCACCCGCGGATCGTCCCCGCACAGCACGATCGTCAGCGCGTCGACGGGACGCGACTGCGCGGCGAGCGCGGCGAGGGTGCGGCGCAGATGGATGTCGGGGGCGACGTGGCCATCGGAGCGCACGACCAGCAGCGCGTGGACTCGGGAGGGCATGACCTCGTCAGCCTAAGCCGGTGGGCGGGCCCGTCCGGGACTGCGCGCCGCGATTCCGGCGAATCGGCGGATCAGCCCGCGCGGCGCTTCAGCTTGCGGCGCTCGCGCTCGCTGAGCCCGCCCCAGATGCCGAAGCGCTCGTCGTTCTGCAGGGCGTACTCGAGGCACTCGCCGCGGACGTCGCACGAGGTGCAGATGCGCTTGGCGTCGCGCGTCGATCCGCCCTTCTCCGGGAAGAAGGCCTCGGGGTCGGTCTGCGCACAGAGCGCGTCGGACTGCCAGGCAAGAGCTCCGTCACCCTCGACCTCGGTCTGACGGCGGACGCCGGGGACACCGAGGTTGACCGGGTCGACGAACCAATTCTCGGGAACGCCGGAACGGTAAGCCGCCATATCGCTCTCCCACCTGTTTCGCCTCGCGCTGTTGCGCGTGTTGGGATAATTACACCCTTGTCATTCGGTGAGGTCAAGTCGCAGATCGTAAACCCTCAATGCGTGATTGAACCTTCACGGCGCGCGATGGGCGTGTCGCGACGGCCGCCCGGAGTCAGCGCGTGCCCGGTCGGGCGAGGAAAACCTCGCCGTCGCCGTCGAGGCGCACCTCTCCCTCGTCCGCGCTGACGAATGCCGCAGATCCCGCCGCCAGCACGGTGGACCCCCCGGGCGTGTCGACGGTCACCTCTCCGCGCACCGCCAGGACGATCGTCGGACCCGCCACCGGGAGCCGCTGCGGCCGGCCGGGCGCGACGACGGTGCGCACCAGCGAGAAGTCCGGCACTCCGGCGTCGTAGACCTCCGCGCCGTCCACGCCGTCGAGAGGGACCGGCGCGATCACCGGCGCCGGCCCCGGCGAGGTGTCCACGATGCGCAGCAGCTCGTCGACGTCGACGTGCTTGGGGGTGAGACCGCCCCGGAGCACGTTGTCGCTCGCGGCCATCAGCTCGACGCCGAGGCCCTCCTGATACGCGTGAAGGACGCCCGCCGGCGCGAACAGCGCCTCGCCCCGCCGCAGCTCCACCAGGTTCATGAGGAGCGCGACCACGACTCCCGGATCGCCGGGGAAGTCGGCGGCGATGCGGCGGAGCACCTCCAGCTCGGGCGCGAAGCCGTCGACGTCGGCCGCGCCGATCGCGGCGACGATGTCGTCGATCTCGTCCTGCGCGGCATCCGAGAGCGCCCACGCGAGCGCGCCCCTGAGGAGGGCGGGCTCGTCGTCGCCCTCCAGCCGGCGGCGCAGCTCCTGGACGCCGTGACCGTCGCCCAGTCCGGCCAGCAGCCGGCGGGTGCGATCCAGCGGGCGGAGCCCGACGAGCGCGCGGAAGCGGTCGCTCAGGGCGACGATGATCTCGGGCTTGTGATTGTCGTCGCGGTAGGTGCGCACGTCCGCATCGCGCGGGATGCCGGCCTCCTCCTCGCGCGCGAAGCCCTCCTGGGCCTCCGCCCGCGAGGGATGCGCCTGGATCGACAGCGACATCCCCGCGGCGAGCACCTTCAGCAGATACGGCAGCGGCGCCGCGCCCGCGTCGGCGAGCGCCCGGTCGAGGGTCAGCCCGTCGGCGGTGCGCGACGGGCTGCCGGGGTGGTCGCCGTACCAGATCTCGGCCTCGGGACGTCCCGAGGGGACACGGCCCTCCAGCCCGGGGATGAGCGTGGGCGACCCCCACGAGTATTCACGCGGTGCGTTGGAGATCGGGATCAGCACACCCTTCAGCCTAGGGCCGCCCGCGATACCCTGATGTGCACATGACCACCCACACCCAGCACCCCATCGCGGCCCCGCCCGCAGCGCCGATCCGCGAGAAGACGGGTCATCTGCTGCTGCGCGGCTGGTGCATCCTGGTGCTGGCCGGGGCGCTGTCGGGCACGAGCCTGCTGATGGTGCTCGGCGTCGTCGGGGCCGCAGTGGCGGTCTTCGGCTCGGCCGTGGTCTCGCTCGCGCTGTGGATCCTGCTCCGTCCCGTGGTGCAGTGGCGCCGGCTCCCGTGGTTCGCCGTCGCCTACGTCGTGCTGGCGGTCGCATCGCTCGCCTGGACGGCCTGGCCCGCCGCCACCGCGCTCACCCTCGGACTGCTCCTGAGCACCACCATCCATGCGTTCTTCATCGCCTCGGTGCTCACGTGGCGCGAACTCGTCCGCGCCGTCGCCTCGGCGCTCAAGTGGATCCTCGGGCTCTCACTCGCCTTCGAGCTGTGGGTCTCGCTCGTCTGGGGCGGTCCGATCCTCCCCGAGTTCGGCAGACCGCAGGGCGGCGAGGACCCGATCACCATGTGGAGCCGCGACAACCTGTTCGACGGCGGGCGCATCCAGGGGCTGTTCGGCAACTCGAACGCGCTCGCCTACGTGGCGCTGCTCGGGATGGTGGTCTTCGGCCTGCGCTTCGCCGCCCGCGCCCCGCGCCGCACCCTCCTGGTCGGCTGGTTCCTGCTGGCGGCGTTCCTGTTCGTCCGGGCGGGCTCGGCGACGGCCTACCTCGCCGCGGCGCTGACGGCGGTCGTGCTCGTGACGGCCCTGCTCATGCGCACGACGCGCCGGGCCGGCGAGCGCACGCGGTACTACCTCGCGTACGCGATCGTCGCCGTCGGAGGCCTGGCGGCGCTGTGGTTCGGCCGCGACGCGGTGTTCTCGCTCCTCGGCCGCTCCGCGGACCTCACGGGCCGTGAGTCGATCTGGACGGCGGTCCTGGCCCGCGCGGGCGAGCGCCCGGTGCTCGGGTGGGGGTTCTCCACTCCCTGGGTGCCCACCGACCCGTTCTTCGACCGCTGGATCGTCGATCACGGCGAGACGGTCATGCAGGCCCACAACATGTGGATCGACGTGTACCTGCAGCTGGGCGTGGTCGGCGTGGTGCTCATGGCGCTCACCTACCTCGCCTTCATCTGGAGGTCGTGGTTCTTCGCCGTCGACCGGCCGCGCTGGGATCTGGTGGCGGACCGGCCCTACGAGGCCCTCACGCTCCTGCCCACCCTGACGGCGGCGCAGCTGCTCGTGCAGGGCCTGGCCGAATCCTCGCCGCTGCTGGGCTGGGGGTGGATGTTCCTCGTGATGTTCGCCTTCAAGATCAAGCAGGCGCCCCTCGTGGGCCGCGGGCCGTCCGAGCAGCGGCTCGCGGGCGAGCAGGGCGAGCGGCTCGCCCAGCGATGACGAGCGCACCGCGGTCGATCCTCGACTTCCTCCGGTCCTCGGCCCTCGCGGCCGCCTTCGCCACCGCGGCGATCGGCGCGCTGTTCTCCACCCACCTCATCCGCCAGCTCATGGGCGACGCCGGGTACGGCGCCGTGATCACGGGCCTCTGCGTGATCGGTGCGGGGATGCTGGTGGCGCGTCGCCGCGAGCTGCGCGCGTTCGAGATCATGCCGACGACGCTGCTCCTCCTGCTCATCTGGCTGCTGCTCACGGTGTTCTGGTCGCGCTCGGTGGGCGCGACCCTCGGCGGGTGGCTGCAGCTGGCCGCGCCCACGTTCCTGGCGATCGTCGTCGCGCAGTTCCGCGACACCCTGCAGACGGTGCGCGCGACCGGCGACGTCCTGCGCTTCCTCCTCACCGGCTCGCTCGCGATCGAGATCCTGAGCGGCATCCTGCTCGACGGGCCCGTCCCGTTCCTCGGCATCGCCGGCAACCTGGCCGAGGGCGGACCGATCCAGGGCCTGTTCGGCACCCGCACCATGCTCGGGCTCGTGACGATCCTCGCGCTCATCACGTTCCTCGTGGAGTGGCGCACCCGGTCGGTCGCCCCCGGCCTGTCCGTGTACTCGGTGTCGCTGGCGGTGCTGCTGGCGGTGTTCACCGCCTCGCCGATCGTCCTCGGGATGGCGGTGATCGCGGGTCTGGCCACCGGCGTCCTGGCGATCGTGCGACGTACACCGCCTCACCGGCGCACCGCGCTCCAGTGGGCGATCGCCGGCGCGTTCGCGATCGCGACGATCCTCGTCTTCACGTTCCGCCGCCCCCTCGTGTACTGGCTGAACGCCGAGCCCGACTTCCTCACCCGGTCGCGCCTGTGGAACGAGGTCCTCGACATGGCGGCGCTGCGGCCGGTGCAGGGCTGGGGATGGGTCGGGACATGGCCCGAGAACCTCATGCCCTACTACTTCATCCGCGTGACGACCGGCCGCGACCACGCCTCTGCCCTCAACGCCTGGATGGATGTGCTGCTGCAGGCGGGGGCGGTCGGCGTCGCGCTGTTCGTCGGGTTCGCCGGGCTCGCCCTGGCGCGCGCCTGGGTCACCGCGTCCGAGCGCCGGTCGACCGTGTACACCTGGCCGCCCCTGGTGATCATCACCCTGCTGGCCGACTCGGTGGTCACCAGCTCGCTGCTCGGCGGCTTCGGGTGGTTCCTCCTGGTCGTCTGCGCCACGCGCGCCTCGCTGGTGCGCGGCTGGCGGAGCGGCCTCGACACCGGCCCGGAGTCCCCCGGCTGGCGGGCTCCGCGCGCGCCGCGCGACTGACGGGCCGCAGCCGGCAGCCGCGGCCCGGGGAACGGCGACAGGGCAGGGCGACAGGGGAGGCACAGGCAGCCCGAACTAGGATTGACCGATCGCTTCGTCCCGCCTGGAGGTCTTCGTGCACGCACTCCGCAGCCTGCTGCGAGGCAACGCGTTCCTCCAGAAGTGGCGGTTCGCGCCGTACATCCTCGCCTACGCTCTCGCGCGCCGCACGACCTCCGTGCGCGACGGACGGGTGCTGTTCCTCTCCGACTCGCGGTCGGGGTTCTCGGGCAACTTCGCGTTCCTCGACGCCGAGATCCGGCGCCAGGACCCGACCGCCGACATCCGCGGGGTCTTCAAGAAGAGCCTGCGCGCCCGCCGTCCGCTGCGCGATCTCCTCGCCCTGCCCTGGCTCATCGCCTCGGCTCAGACGGTGATCGTCGACGACTTCTACCCCCTGATCTACCCGCTGAACCTCCGGCCGCAGACCCGCCTGCTGCAGGTGTGGCACGCCGCGGGGGCCTTCAAGCGCGTGGGGTGGAGCCGTGAGGGGCTTCCGGGCGGACCGCTCCCCGGATCGCTCGCGCACCGCAACTACACCGACGTGACAGTGAGCGCCGAGGCGATCCGCGGCGACTACGCCGAGGCGTTCGCCGTCGATCTCGAGCGCGTCCACGCGCTCGGGGTCCCCCGCACGGACGTGTTCTTCGACGAGGGCCTCGTGCAGTCCACGGCGGCGAGCCTGCGCAAGCGCTACGGCATCCGCGCGCACCAGCGCATCGCCCTGTTCGCCCCGACGTTCCGGGGCAACGGCCAGCTGACCGCGACGTACGACGTCGACGCGGTGCCGTGGGAGCGGCTGGCCGCCGACCTCGGCGACGACTGGGTCGTCATGGTGAAGATGCACCCGTTCGTGACGCCGCTGGAGGTGCAGCGGCCCAACGTCACCGGCGTGCTGGACGTCTCGGCCGAGCGCGAGCTCAACGAGCTGCTGATGGCGGCGGACGTCCTGGTGACCGACTACTCCTCCGCCATCTTCGAGTACGCGCTGCTGCGCCGCCCGATCGTCTTCTTCTGCCCCGATCTGGCGGAGTACACGTCCGACCGCGACTTCTACTACCCGTTCGACACCTACGTCACCGGGCCGCTGGTCACCGACGGCGACGACCTCGCCGCGGCGATCTCCTCGGCGACGGTGGGCCCGCACGCAGACGCGTTCCGCGAGCGCTTCCTCGCCGCCTGCGACGGGCGCTCCAGCGAGCGGATCGTGCGCGACATCGTCCTGGCCCGTCGCGCCGAGGTCGACGCCGCCGCCGTCGCTCCCGGCGGGAGCCCCGCCCCGACCACCGTCGGAGGGCGGATCACCGGGCAGCTCGCCGTCGCCTGGCTCGCCCGCACCGGGCTGTCCGCGCTGTACGCGCCGCTGAAGCTCCTCCGCACGCGACGCAAGGTGGTGATGATCAGCCGCGAGCATCCCGAGGAGCCGGCGGACTTCACCGATCTGCGGGCAGCGATCCGGGCCCAGGACCCCACGGTCGACGTCGTCTCGATGGTCCGGATGGTCCCCCCGGGCATCCCCGGGAAGATCCGGTACAGCCTGCATATGCTGGCGCAGCTCTACCAGGTGGCGACCGCCCGGGTGCTCGTCGTGGACACCTACTCGATCGTCGCGAGCGTGCTCCGGCACAAGGAGTCCCTCACGGTCGTGCAGATCTGGCACGCCCTGGGAGCCTTCAAGAAGTTCGGTCTCAGCATCCTCGGGCAGGAGGAGGGACGCGACGCGCGTCTGGCCGCCGCCATGCGCATGCACGAGGGGTACGACATCGTGCTCACCAGCGCCGAGGAGTGCCGCCCCGCGTACGCCGAGGCGTTCGGGACCGATCCGTCGAAGGTCGTCGTCGCCCCCCTTCCCCGCGTCGACCGGCTGCGCGACCCGGCACGCGCGGCCGAGACCCGCGAGCGCATCTACGCGCGCCACCCGCACCTGCGCGGCGCGCGGGTCGCGGTCTTCGCCCCCACCTTCCGCCTCGACGGCACGGTCACTGTCGACGCGGCGACCCTGAGCGCGGCGCTCGCCGAGGCGGGGGTCCACACCGTCGTGAAGCTGCATCCGCTCATGCACGGCCGCTTCGGGGCCGACGTCGACACCGCCGACGGGTTCTCCACGCAGGAGATGCTGCTCGTGGCCGATCTCTTCATCACCGACTACTCGTCGGCGCTGTACGAGGCCGCCGTGGTCGGGGTGCCGAGCTACTTCCTCGTTCCGGACCTGGACGAGTACCTCTCCTCCCGCGACTTCTACCTCGACTACCGCCGCGACCTGCCGGGGCCCATCGTCCGCACGGTGGAGGAGCTCGTGGCGGCCGTCGCCGCCGACGGGGCGACGCGTGCCGACGCCGCGGCGTTCGCGCGCCGCTGGGTGCAGGTGCCGGGCGATCCGGCTCCCGCCGCTGGCGCCACCCCCTGTGCGGACGACATCGCCCGCCGCCTGATCGCCGCCGTCGGCGCCCGCTGACCGCACGCGCGCACCCCGCCGGCGCCGCCCCGCCCCCGGCCACCGCGGGGACACCGCCGTGTCTCCGGCACGCCATGTGCGTCCGCTAGGATCCCTCGATCCTGCGCCGCCACGAACCCCCGGCGGCGCCCGACCGAGACGGGCCCCATGAAGAAACTCGCACGGAAGATCCCTCTCCTGCGCGCACTCGCGCGACGCACCCGCGGCCTCCGATCGCGCTGGCGCGGACGGTTCACACGGCTGCGCTCCCGCCTCTCGGCGACGACCGCGGCGATGGGTGCGGGGCGCCGGTCGCCGCTGGGCGCCGGCGGCGAGGAGCGGCGCGCGACCGACGACTTCGCGCTCTCCCGCGTGGAGTGGCGCGATCAGGGCGCGACCCCGTATCTCGTGGACCGCGCCCGCGCGATGGCCCAGAACACCGTCGCCTGGCGGGTGCTCTCCCCCGCCATGTGGGCGGTCTACGCCGGCGTGCTGATCGAGGCCGGCGATCGCGCCGCCGCCGAGCAGCTCCTGCGCACCTACCTCTCGCGCGGCCTGCCGGTCGAGGTGCTGACCCGCTGCCTCCCCGTCGCGCAGTTCGCCGGCGAGCTGCGGCTCGGCGGCGACGAGGTCGCCCGGGCCGCGCAGGTGGCCGAGGTCCTCCAGCGCAACAGCGAGCGCCGGCTGTTCGCCCAGCTTGTGGCCGGGCGGACCGTGGCCGTCGTCGGGAACGGCCCCGGGAACCTGGGATCGGGCAAGGGCGCCGAGATCGACGCGCACGACGTCGTGATCCGCTTCAACAACCACCCCACCGGCTACGAGGCCGACTACGGGATCCGCACGGACATCTGGGTGCGCGGAGCCCATCGCGACGTCCGCGACCGGGTCGCCGTGGACACCGGAGCCCTGGTGGTGTGGGAGATGGACTTCTTCCGGAACCTCCTCGAGGTCCCCGCACACGCCGACATCCTCTACCGCGACGTCCTGTTCTCCCCTGACCGGGTGACCCACATCGACACCGAGACCAAGGCCGCGCTGCGTCGACGCTCCGGACTGCTGCTGCCGACCTCCGGGGCGCAGATCCTGTGGATGCTGTTCCAGAGCCGGGGGTCGCTCGCGGGCGTGGACGTCTACGGCTTCTCCTCGATCACCGGCGGCGACACGGGGCACTACTTCGACGCGCTGGGCGACATGGGGTCGCGTCACGACGTCGAGCACGAGGGCGCGTTCCTGCGCTCCCTGCTGGTCGACCACATCGTCGAGAGGCGCGAGCACGATCCCTCCCCCGCGGTGCCGCGGTCGGAGGCGCTGACGATCTTCGGATGCGCGTACCGGGAGTACGACCCGGCGACGGGCAAGACCGGCGGCCCCGGCGGGGTGCTGGCGACACAGCGACTCGCGCTGGGAGACCACGACGCCGGCGCGGATCTCGCCTACCTCTTCCAGGGGCCCGAGGCGTCGCAGATCCGCGAGCGCCTCGCCCCCACCACCCGCGGCCTCAGCACCAAGATCGCGCAGATCGTGGAGGCGAGCGAGTACATCCGCACGCATCCGGATGTCCTGGCGGCCCGCGAGCGCGGCGACGTGCTCATGGTGTGCCACGAGCTCGGCACCGCCTACGGCGCGTACCGGCTCGGCATCCCCTACGTGCTCGTCTACCACCAGCAGGGCAGCACCCTGCAGGAGATGCGCTCGATCGGACGGACGCCGAGCGCGCACGAGATCAGCGTGGCGGGCGCGCTCGAGAAGCTCATCTGCGACAACGCGCAGACCGTCTTCTTCCCCAGCCTGGGCGCGCGGGACACCTACCTCGCGACATCGGAGAGCGGGGTGGACGGCGGCAACTTCGCCGACTGGGCCCTCTACAACACGGTGTCCGCGGTCGACCACGACGACGACGCCGGCGCCCGGGCGGCGCTGCGGGAGGAGCTCATCCGCGAGCTGGACCTCCCGCCGCGCGACGAGCACACCGACGTCTTCCTCAGCGTCGGCGACTTCAACGAGGACAAGGGCCTCGATCGCATCCCGGCGCTGCTGAGCCGTCACGCCCGCCTGTCGGGACGCACGGTGGTGTGGATCGCCATCGGCGCCTCGTCGGACCGGTCGCGCTTCGAGGACCTCGAGCGGCAGCGGGAGTCGTGGCCGTTCACGGCGCGCCTCATCGGCACGCGCACCACCCACGACCGCCTGCTCGCGCTCATGGACCTCGCCGACTACTACGTCATGATGCACCGCAACGCGATCTTCGACCTCGCCACCCTCGAGGCGATGCGGGCGGGGAAGGCGCTGATCCTCTCACCGGTCGGGGGGAACCTCGAGGTCGACCTCGCCAGCAATGTGCTCTTCGTCGACGAGGGCACGATCCTCGACGCCTGCCGGGTGCTCGAGACCCGCGACCGCGTGATGTGGGGTGAGCGCAACCGAGCGGTGTACGAGGAGCACTTCTCCCTCGCCCGCTTCACCGAGCGCTACCGGCGGATGATCGACGAGCAGCGCAGAGCGCTGGACCTCGCGGCGCCGCGCCGAGAAGCGCGCGCGACGGCGAAGGAGGACGTCTCGTGAAGAAGGCGCTCTGGATCACGTGCGGGGTCCGCGGCAATGCGGGAGACGCGCTCCTGCATCAGGTCACCGAGAGGCTCTTCGACGGGCGGATCGACCTCGACTTCCGCCACGTGAGCGCGCCGGCCTACCTCTCGTCCTCGGACGCGGCGCCCGAGAACGTCGTGATCGGGCCCGGCGGGCTCTTCGTGCAGACCAACTCGTCGCGGCACCTCCACGCCAAGCTCGCCAAGCAGTGGGACCGGTTCGAGGAGTCGAAGTACTACCTGTGGTCGACCGGCATCCTCCAGGAGCCGACGCCCGACGAGCTCGCCGCCGTCCGGCGCGTGACCTCGCGGGCGCCGCGCATCGTGGTCCGCGCCACGCGGGAGGCGGACTTCGTCCGCGCGGCGGGACCGGTGACGAGCCCGGAGTGGGCGCCCTGCACGTCGCTGTTCACCGATCGGCTGCTGCCGGCCGATCGCACCACGCGCGACGTCGTCGTCGTGAACTTCGACAGCTTCCTGTTCACCGCCGAGAACATCGCCGATCATCCGCTCCGCCGGTTCCGGGACTTCGCCGCCTCTCACGGCCTCGAGGTGCGGTCGATGGTGAACGCCTCGGGTGACGCCAACCGCCTGATGCTCGACCTCTTCCCGCTGATCGACCTCGACGAGCCGCTGTTCGGAGATCTGCTGCGCGCGGAGCTCGACGGCCGGGACTTCCACGAGGCGTTCAACGCGGCGCTCCTGCGTCACCCGTCCTTCGCCCAGCGCTACGCCGACAGCCGCTTCGCCTTCGGCAAGCGCCTGCACGGGTGGCTGCCGTTCCTCGCCTACGACAAGCCGTCCGCGTTCATCGGCATGGGGGCGCGCCGCGGCATGCCGCGGGACTACTTCGGGGATGACGAGTTCCTCTGCGCCGTGCCGCGCACGACGACGATGACGCGTGCCCAGCTCGACCAGATGGCCGACCGCATGATCGCCACGCTCACCCGCTTCATCGCACGGGAGGACGAACTGGCGTCGGGGATCGCCGCACGCCGCGAGGAGCTGTGGGATCAGCTGCAGTCCCAGGCCGACGCGTTCACCGCCGCGCTGCGCTGACGTGGGAAGCACCGAGCGCGCCTTCCGCGCCGACATCCAGGGCCTGCGCGCCCTGGCCGTCGGACTGGTGGTGGTGTTCCATCTGTGGCCGGGCGCCCTTCCGGGCGGCTACGTGGGCGTCGACGTCTTCTTCGTCATCTCGGGGTTCCTCATCACGGGGCACCTCGTGGGCGAGCTCGAACGGACCGGCACCGTGTCGCTCACGCGCTTCTGGGCGCGGCGGATCCGCCGGCTCCTCCCTGCGGCCTTCCTCGTCCTGGCCGCCAGTGCGGTGCTCGCGTTCGCGGTGCTCCCCCGCACCCTCCTCCCCCAGAACCTCGGGGAGATCGGCGCCGCGGCGGCGTACGTGCTCAACTGGAGGCTGGCCGCCGACGCAGTCGACTACCTCGCGGCCGAGAACTCGGCCTCGCTGGTGCAGCACTACTGGTCGCTGTCGGTGGAGGAGCAGTTCTATCTCGTGTGGCCGCTGCTCGTCCTCGCCGCAGCGTGGCTGGCCGCGCGCTCGGCGCGCACGTCCCGCACCCGGGCGGTGACGCTGCTGATGACCGCGGTGGCGGTCGCCTCCCTCGCGACCTCCGTGGCGATGACGGCTGCAAGCCCGGCGCTCGCCTACTTCGTCACTCCGACGCGCGCGTGGGAGTTCGCCGTCGGCGGCCTCGTGGCGCTGCTCCCGCCCGCGGCCGCCCGGGCGGGGACCCCGACGGTGCGCCGGCTCGCCGCGTGGGCCGCCGTCGGCGCGATCGCCGGATCGGCCGTCCTCTTCGATGCCGCCACGCCCTTCCCCGGGTGGGCGGCGGCCGTCCCGGTGGCCGGCGCGGCCCTGCTCCTCGCGCTCGGGGACGACGACCATCCGTGGGCGCCGCAGGCCGCCGCCCGCCTCGGTCCGGTCCAGTACGTCGGCGACACGAGCTACGCGATCTACCTGTGGCACTGGCCGCTCATCGTGGCCGCGCCGTTCGTGCTCGGCCACGGCGTCGGTCCGCTGAGCGGCGCGGCGCTGCTGGGGCTCACGATCGCGCTGGCTGCCGCGACCAAGGCGCTCGTGGAGGATCCGGTGCGCCGGGCCTCGGGCCTCCTGCGCCGCCGCACCCCGGCATACGCGTTCATGGCGGCGGGGATCGCGGTCTTCGTCGCCGTCGCCCCGGCCCAGGCGGCGGTGCAGCAGACGCAGACGGCCGCGCTGTCGGCGCGGATCGACGCGCTGGTGGACGACGCCGACAGCTGCTTCGGCGCCGCCGCGGTCATCCGGGACTGCGCCGATCCGTATGCGGTCACCGACACCGTCGACCCGGTCGTCGCCGCGGGCGATCAGTGGGACTACGCCGCCGCGCCGGCCGGGTACGACTGCACCGAGGAGCAGTACCTCGCGACGCCGCCGCGGGTCGGGATCCGCTGCCGCATCGAGGCACCCGGTCCCCGCATCGCGCTGGTGGGCGACTCGCACGCCTTCCACCTCTGGGACGCGTTCGTCGAGAGCGCGAGGCGCGAGGGGTGGGACGTCACCATGTACGTGCAGTCCAGCTGCTCGGGGTTCGAGAACGCCGCGACCTCCGCGCGCACGAGATCCGTCGACGCGAAGCGCGTCATGAGCACGTGCCCGGACTGGGCCGCGGGCGTCTGGGCCGAGCTCGAGCGCACCCGGCCCGACCTCGTCCTGTTCAGCAGCCGCGCCGCCGGGCGCAACATCCGTGTGGCGGACGTCCTCGGCGTGCTCGGCCCGCTGCAGGACCGGCTGCCCCGCCTCGCCGTCGTCGACGACACCCCGGGCATGCCGCCGGGGACACGCGGTCCGGCCTGCGTGGAGGCGTCCGGCGCCCGCGTCGACCCGTGCGCGAGCGACAAGCCCGACCGCTCCGACCCCGTCAACGCCGCGGCGCGCGCCCTGCGGCTTCCGATCATCACCTTCGACGAGATCCTGTGCCGCGGCGGCGAGCGCTGCCACGCGGTCATCGGAGGCACCGTCGTCTACGCGGACCGCCTGCACCTCACGCGCACCTTCGCTCGGACGCTCGCCCCGTATCTGGCGGCGCGCGTCGACGGGATCCTCGCTGACCCCGGCCGTGACGCTCAGCCCTGAGCGAGCTCCGCGTCGGTCGCCAGGACGTTGCGCCACATCGACAGTGCGGCGCCGATCGCCATGTGCATGTCGAGGTACTGGTAGGTCCCCAGACGCCCGCCGAAGTGGACGTCCGCCTCGCCCTTCGCGAGCTCACGGTACGCCAGCAGCCGCTCGCGGTCGGCGGGGGTGTTCACGGGGTAGTAGGGCTCGTCGTCGCCGTCCGCGAAGCGCGAGAACTCCCGCATGATCACGGTGCGGTCGGGGGCGTGGCGGTCCGCCCGCTCCGGGTGGAAGTGGCGGAACTCATGGATGCGGGTGTACGGCACCTCGGCATCGGCGTAGTTCATGACGCTCGTGCCCTGGAAGTCGCCGACCGGGAGCACCTCCTGCGCGAAGTCGAGCGTCCGCCACGAGAGGGTGCCCTCGGCGTGATCGAAGTAGCGATCTACGGGGCCGGTGTAGACGACGGGAAGCTGCCCGACGACGGCGCGCTTGTGCAGCGGCTGCGCCTCGTCGAAGAAGTCGGTGTCCAGTCGCACCTCGATGTTCGGGTGGTCGGCCATGCGCTCCAGCCACGCGGTGTAGCCGTCGACCGGGAGTCCTTCCCAGGTGTCGCTGAAGTAGCGGTTGTCGTACGTGTAGCGCACGGGGAGGCGGCTGATGATCTCGGCGGGGAGCTCGGTGGGATCGGTCTGCCACTGCTTCGCGGTGTAGTCGCGGATGAAGGCCTCGTAGAGCGGCCGGCCGATGAGACCGATCGCGCGCTCCTCGAGGTTGCGGGCGGCCTGGGGGTCGAACTCGCCGGCGAGCTCCTGGATGAGCGCGCGGGCCTCGGAGGGCGAGTGCGCCGCGTGGAAGAACTGATTGATCGTGCCGAGGTTGATCGGCAGCGGGTACACGACGCCGCGGTGGGTCGTGTAGACGCGGTGCACGTAGTCGGTGAACGCCGTGAAGCGGTTCACGTACTCCCACACGGTCGGGTTCGAGGTGTGGAACAGGTGCGCGCCGTAGCGGTGGACCTCGATCCCGGTCTGCGGCTCGACCTCGCTATAGGCGTTCCCGCCGAGGTGCGAGCGACGGTCGATGACCGTCACGCGGCGCCCGGCTGCGGCCGCCCGCTCCGCGATCGTGAGGCCGAAGAAGCCGGAGCCGACGACGAGGAGATCCATACCGAGGTGCCCTTTTCCGCGCGCGACCGACCGCCGGACGCTGATGACGCTACGTAGGGATCCTACGGAAGCGGTGCGGGCCCGACCCGCCGTCGGCGGCCGCGTTCACCGCGCGTTGTCGAGGTGTTCACCCGGCACGGCTCCGGGGAGGGACTCAGGCCCGCCTGCCAGGATGGCGGGATGACCGACGACCCCCGGATCCCGAAGAACGGCATGCCCACCGCCGTCCTCCCCGTCGCCGACAGCGGCCCCGCAGCCGCCCCGACGCAGCCGCGCCGCACGCGCGACCGGGTCAAGATCGCCTTCTTCACGGTCCTCACGGTCTTCGTCGTCGCCCTCCTCGTGGTGGGCGTCTTCGCCTGGAACCTGTGGTCGTCCTTCGACCAGGCCGACAGGCTGGAGGACGCCTTCCCCGACGGCGATCGGCCCGCCGCCGTCGAGGGCGCGCAGACGGTGCTGCTGCTGGGATCGGACTCGCGCGGCACCGACGAGGGCGCCGACCTCACGGGGCGGTCCGACACGATCATGGTCGTCCACATCCCCGCCGATCAGGCGACCGTCACGGTCATGTCGATCATGCGCGACAACTGGGTGGACATCCCCGGCCACGGCGAGGGGAAGATCAACGCGGCGATGGCTCTCGGCGGCGTGCCCCTGGTCGTGCAGACGGTGGAGCAGTTCATCGACACGCGGATCGATCATGTCGCCATCGTCGACTTCGAGAGCTTCTCGGCGATCTCGGACGCCCTGGGCGGCGTCACGGTGCAGAACCCGTCCGCCTTCACCGCCGTCTCGGGCGAGCACTTCGACGAAGGGGAGATCACGCTCGCCGGCGGCGACGCCCTCGCCTTCGTGCGCGAGCGCAAGGCGTTCGCGACCGGCGACTACCGCCGGGCAGCCAACCAGCAGCGCTTCCTGAAGGGGATGCTGTCGGGCATCCTGAGCCCGGACACGCTCGTGAACCCCTTCCGGGTGAGCGAGCTCGTGTCGGCGGTCTCGCCGCACCTGACCGTCGATGCCGGTGTCGATCCCTGGTACCTGCTGTCCACCATCTGGGGCGCGCGGGACATCCGCTCGGGCGATGTCCACTTCTTCACCTCGCCGACGCTGGGCACCGGCTGGCGCGGCGGGCAGTCCGTGGTGCTGCCAGACCCGGACGAGATGGAGGTCGTCCGGCAGGCGATCGAGGACGGCACGCTGTCCGCGTACGAACCTCCGGAGCTCTAGCCCGAGCGGGGCGCACCGTAGGATTGGGTCGTGAGCACTCCCCGCACCGTCGCCGTCGTGCTGGCCGGAGGCATCGGCGTCCGCGTCGGCCTGGGCATCCCGAAGCAGCTCATCAAGATCGCCGGCAAGGCGATCGTGGAGCACACGCTCGAGGCCCTCGACGCGAGCCCTCACATCGACGAGATCATCATCATGATGAACGCCGCGGCGATCGGAGAGCTCGACCACCTGCTCGACAACGACCGCTTCGCCAAGCTCACCCGCATCCTCCCCGGCGGCGAGACCCGCAACGACACCACGCAGCTGGCCATCGCGGCGATCGACGGAGACGACACGAAGGTCCTCTTCCACGATGCGGTGCGTCCGTTCATCGACGACCGGATCATCGAGGACTGCGTGCGCGCGCTCGACGAGTACGACGCGGTGGACACGGCGATCCCCTCGGCCGACACGATCATCCAGGTCGACGGGAACCGGCTCATCACGGGGATCCCCGACCGCTCGATGCTGCGCCGCGGTCAGACGCCGCAGGCCTTCCGGCTGGCGACCATCCGCCGCGCCTACGAGATCGCGGCGGACGATCCGGGCTTCAAGGCCACCGACGACTGCGGCGTCGTCTTCACCTACCTCCCCGAGGTCCCGATCTACGTCGTCGACGGTACGGCCGAGAACATGAAGGTGACCGAGCCGATCGACGTGCACATCGCCGACAAGCTGTTCCAGCTGCAGTCGGCGAGCCTGTCGCTGGAGAGCACCACAGCCGTCCCCGACCTGTCCGGCAAGAGCGTCGTCGTCTTCGGCGGCAGCTACGGCATCGGCGAGAGCATCGTCGACCAGGCGCGCCAGGCCGGGGCGATCGTCTCGGAGTTCAGCCGGTCCACGACCGGCACGGACATCAAATCCGCCAAGGCGGTCCGCCGCGCGCTGGCGGACGTGCACGAGAACGTCGGGCGGATCGACGTCGTCATCGTCACCGCCGGGGTGCTGCGGATCGCCCCGTTGGTCGAGAGCCCCAAGCGGGACCTGAAGGACACGATCGAGGTGAACCTCATCGCGCCGGCGCTCGTCGCGCGCGAGGCCCACCCCTACCTCGCCGAGACGGCCGGGCAGGTTCTGCTGTTCACCTCGAGCTCCTACACGCGCGGGCGCGCCGGCTACAGCGCCTACTCGGCGACGAAGGCCGGCATCGTGAACCTCACGCAGGCCCTCGCCGAGGAGTGGGAGCCGTCGCGGGTGCGTATCAACTGCATCAACCCGCAGCGCACGAACACCCCCATGCGCACCCAGGCCTTCGGCGAGGAGCCGCTGGACTCGCTCCTCGACCCCGCCGACGTCGCGCGCGTCACCCTCAACGTCGCGGCGTCGGAGCTGACCGGCCAGATCGTGACCGTGCAGGTCGCCGCGATGCGCGGGGCCGGGAACCGGGCCTGAGCCCGCTCAGCCGCCGATCTGGTTGCGCTCGAGCACGTCGAAGAACGCGCGGCAGATGTAGTAGTCCTCCGCCGTGGTGATCTTGATGTTCGAACGGGGGCCGTCGACGCGGTAGAGCGTGTGCCCGTAGCGGCGCAGCAGGCTGCAGGTGTCGATGGAGTCGTTCTCGCCGTCGGCGACCGCCCGGTCGTACACGTCGAGCGCGACGTCGAGGCGCGCGCTCTGGGGCGCCTGCGCGACGAACAGCAGATCGCGCGGGATGACCTCGTCGACCACGCCGTCAGCGGAGGAGATGATCGTCTCGTTGAACTTGGTGCTGGTGATCGCCGGACCCTTCGCGCGCACCGTGGCGATGTTCTCGGAGATGACGTCGGCATTGATCAGGGGGCGCACGCCGTCGTGGAGCAGGACGACCGCGTCGCCGGGAGCGTCGTTCGCGACGGCGCGCAGCGCCTTGTGCCGCGACTCCTGGCCGGTCGCTCCCCCGTCGACGATCAGGTTGACCTTCGTGAGCTCGTACCGGGCCACGAGCCGGGCGAACCTCTCGCGCCACTCGGGCAGGATCGACACGGCGATGCGGTCGATCTCCGGGTGGTCCTGGAAGTGCTGGATCGTGTGCACGATCAGCGGCGTCCCGTGGATCTCCAGGAACTGCTTCGGCAGCGTGGCCGAGGTCATCCGCGACCCGATCCCGCCCGCGAAGATAACGGCGATGTTCATGCAATCTCCTCCTCAGAGATCTCGGCCTCGGCGGAGTCCTCCGCCTCGTCCCTGACCTCGCCGTGCGCTTCGGCGGCGACGCGACGGCCGCTGTCCTCGGCGGGAGTGGCCAGGATCAGCCAGTCGATGACGCGGTCCGCCGCGCCGGTGTCGATCCGGTCGAAGTTCTCGGCCCGGAACCGCGCGACCTTCTCCTGCTCGAACTCCCCCGTCGTGATCGCGTCGATGACCTCGTCGAACGTCGTCGCCACGCGCCCGGGAGCGGTCTCGTCGTAGTCGCGGTGGAATCCGCGCGTCGCCGCGTAGTTGACCCGATCCGGGGCGAAGAAGAGCATCGGCCGGTCGAGCAGGGAGAACTCGTAGATGATCGACGAGTAGTCGGTGATGAGCACGTCGGTGACGTGCAGCAGGTTCAGTCCGTCCGCGAACGTCGTGAAGTCGAAGAACCGGTCGCGATACTGCTCGGGGATGTCGATCGGCGTATGGACGAAGTGGTGCATGCGGAACAGGACCACCGTGTCCTCACCGCACGCCTCGTAGAGCCGCGCGAAGTCGATCTGGTCGTAGTCGTAGAACGCGGTGTAGATCGAGCGACCGCGGAAGGTCGGTGCGAAGAGGATGATGCGCTTGCCGGCGAGCTCGGGGTGCTCGGCGTAGAAGCGCGCCGTGAACTCGGCGGTGCGCTTCTCGTCGAGGAACCAGTCCACCCGCGGCAGACCCGTGGGGATGACGGCGCTCTCCTCGATCCCGAACGCCTCGGCGTACACGTGGCGCAGGTGCTCCGACCCGGTGATCGCGTACGTGTACTGGCGGTGCGGGTGCCAGAGCTTCGGCGAGCCGGGGTTGCCGAAACGGCTGTAGCCGACCGACTTGAACCCGCTGCCGGCATGCCAGAGCTGGATGACCTTCGTGCGCGGGTCCATCTTCACGCTCTTCAGGATGCCGAAGTAGTCGTCGAGGAGGACGACCTCGCTCGTGGCGAGCAGATAGATGATCCGGATCGTCGTGCGCCAGCCGCCGGTGCGGGGAAGGCGGAAGGAGAACTTCATCTCGAGCCGGTCGCCGTAGCCCCGCTCCAGGAGGCGCTCGTGGACGCGGAGCAGGTTGCCGTCGAGCTTCAGCCGCTGATCGGACGCGAACAGGATCCGCCCCGGCTTCACACCGACCCAGCGGTTCACGAGCTGGTAGATGATCCCGGCGTACGCCTGCTTGCGGGTATCGCTGAACAGGGCCTTGCGCAGGCGCTTGATCGGGCGGAACCGCAGCTTCCGCCGTTTCGGCGCCGGCTTCTCGCGCGCCAGCTGATAGGTGCGCATGAGGAAGTCGAGTCGGTCCAGGTCGTCGACGTTCTCGGCGATCCCGAACGACACCGTCAGCACCTGCCGGTTGCTGTCGTAGAGGAACACCCGCGAGGCGTCGTCGAGGTCGCCCAGTCGCTCGCCGTCGAACTCCGCCGGGGCCGACAGCTGCTCGCCCGACCGCGCGCGGACCCGCCACGTGCCGTTGGGGATGCCGCGGCGGTCCTCGAAGGTCGTGATGTTGACGCGGATGTCGAAGCCGCCGTCGGAGCGGCGCGTGGCCGGCACCTCGAACTCTCGTCTGCCGTCGACGAACGAGAAGGACAGGTCGGCGGGAAGGAGGGAGCCCGGTCCGGGCGAGGCCTGGAGGTGGAGGGTCACGAAGACGCGCTCCCAGGTGACGCTCAGGACGGTCAGGTCGACCGGGAGGGGAGGCAGGACCTCGGCCTCTCCGAGATCGCCGTCGTGCAGGAGCTGCGGGTCGGTCGGCGTGCTCACGCGCGGCGCTCCTCGTGCCACGCGATCGTGCGATCGATGCCGGAGCGGAGCCCCACGTGAGGAGCCCAGCCGAGGGCGCGCAGCCGCGCGTCGTCGAGCCCCTGGCCCTTGACCGGGTTGTACTGCGAGACGTCGACGTCGTCGCGGAAGCGCACCCGGAGCCCGCTCTGCGGTCGCGCCGCCGTGAAGGCCTCGGCGAGGTCGCGGATGCTGATGAAGCCGTCGCGGTCCGAGATGTTGTAGGCGGTGTTCTCCCCGACCAGGAGCGCCGTGAACATGCCGGCGATCGCATCGCCGAGGTAGGTGTACGTGCGCCGTGCACTGCCGTCGCTGTTCAGCGTGATGTCGCGACCGGCGATGACATCCGCCGTGAAGTCGGCCTGCACGCGGCCGTCGTCGAGCGCCATGCCGGGTCCGTAGATGTGCCCGAAGCGGGCGATCGTGATCGGCACGCCGTACTGGGCGTGATAGCTGACGGCGATCGTCTCCGCGGCGCGCTTTCCTTCGGTGTAGCACGCGCGGGGGTTGAGGATGTCGACCGCGCCGTAGTCGCTCTCGGACACCAGCGACCCGTCGTCCGCGCGCTGTCCGTACACCTCGGCGGACGACATGAGGACGAACCGCGCTCCCGTGCGCACGCAGAGGTCGAGCAGTCCGAAAGCGCCCTGGACGTTGGCGCGGATCGTGTCGACGGGGCTCCCCGCGTGCAGCGCCGGCCGCGCCGGAGACGCTCCGTGGATCACGAGGTCGACGGGCTCGGAGACCGGGATCTCCTCCTGGACGTCGCCTTCCACGAGACGGAAGTCGTCCCGGCCCCGCAGCGCCGCGAAGACCGTCTCGGCCTTGGCGAGGTTGCGCACGAGTCCGAGGACGGTGATCCCCGCGCCGTGCGCCTCGTTGAGTGCGAGCAGCGTGTAGACCGCGTAGGCGGGGATCATGCCCGCGGCGCCCGAGACGAGCACCGTCTTGCCGGCGAGCTGGTCCCAGGGCAGCGCGGCCCCGAGGATCTCGCCCAGGTCCCGGTCGACGACCGCGCTACCGGTGACCGCGACGGTCGGAGCGGCTTCTTCGGGCTGGTGTCCGGCATCGCCGTGGGTCTGTGCGGGCATTCCAGCGATTCTACGCGACCCGTCCGGGGCGTTCATGGGCGGGCTCCCAGCATCCGGCGCAGTCGCCGCGCGATCCGCCGGAGGAGGGTCGGTCCGGGCGGTGCCGCGCCCGCGATGGCCGCCGGGTGCCGGTAGTACTTCCGGTAGCTCTCGTACGTGCGACGGAACTTGCTGCGCAGTTTGTCCCGGTACTGTCCCGGCGTCGTGCCCGCGAAGCGCGGAAGCTCGTCGCGCAGCGCCGCCGACGAGACGGGCACCCGTTCGCTGTCCGGAGCGACGACCGACTTCATGGCCGAGAAGAGGCTGTCGTAGACGCTCCGGACATAGTCCTCGTCCTTCGTGACGCCCTCCGACATCGCCTTCTCGAGCGCGGCCACGGCGCGGGCGGCCGACCAGTGCGCGGGCTCCAGCGAGCGGTCGGGGAGGCCGATCGACGAGTAGAACGCCCGCACCTTGGGGTTCCAGGAGAGGCCGACGGAGGGGATGCCGAACGCGTACGCGGCGATGCTGGCGTGGAGGCGGAAGGCGATCACGCCGTCGCAGGCGCGGATCTCGGCGAGGAGCTCTTCCGGCGAGTTCACCGCGAACGCCACCTTCCCGGTGGGGATCCCCTCGGCGCGGACGAGCCCGTCGAGGAACGCCTCGTCGGAGAAGTGCCCCGTCGTGAACAGCCGGTAGTCCTCGCCGCGCGCCTCGACCTCGGCGATGACGTCCATCCAGAATCGGCGCTGCTCCGCCTCGGAGAAGCGCACCCCGTTGTCGGCGAACAGACCGGTCCGGGTGACCACGAGACCGATCCTCCGCGGTGCGCCCTCGGCGCGGCGCGGCGCGGGAAGCCCGGCGAACACCGCGTCGGCGAGGACGACGGGGTCCGCGACCCGCGCGATGGGGATGTGCGTCCCCGCGACCAGCCGGCGGAGGGAGTCGAGGTCGTCGCGTGTGGTGATCTGACGCACGTCGGCCGCGGCGACCGCCTCCTGCAGCGCGCGCGCCCGCGGGTGGGCGGGGTCGAAGCCCTCGATGCCGATGCTCGAGAAGATCACCGGCACGTCGAGCTCGCGGGCGACCGCCAGCGCTCCCGCGGTCCGCGCGGAGAACTCCTGGTAGGCGTAGTTGAACAGCGGCGCTCCCCCGAAGACGACGACGTCCGCCGCCCCGATCGCCCTTCGCGCCTCGGCGAGCAGCGTGGGGTCGCCCGTCTCCGCATACCGCTTGGGGATCATGCCGGCCGCGCGACTCGTGATCGTGTAGTCGCCGGCCGCGACCCCGAGGTCCGCCAGCACCTTGCGCAGCAGCGAGAGCGCGGACTCCTCGATGAGCTGATCGCCGACGTTGTCGGAGTCGCGATTGGTGATGAGGAGGACTCGGGTGCGCGGGCGTTCACCGTCGCCGCCGAGCGGCGTCACCGACGCGGCCCCGTCGGCGGCGGTCTCCACGGCCCACCCGGACGGCCGTCCCGGCGCACGATCGCCGATGCGCACGATCATGCGGGGCTCCGGCCAGGCGAACCGCACGCTCGCGCGCCCGTCCTCGACCCGCAGGGTCGCGGGGACATCGGCGTACGCCGGCCCACGGGTCGTCATCGCGCTCACGCCGAGCGTCGTCGCCACCTGCCCGGAGCCGTCGTGCTCGCCCGCGAGCGCGATCTCGTAGCGCCCCGGTGCCACCCGGCGCGCGGACTCCGGCCGGAGCCGCCGCAGCGCCTCCACCTGGCCGTCGGGGATGAGCGTGGCGGCGCCCCCGTCGTTGGGGTACACGAGATGCAGCCGCCCGCGACGGACGGTGACCGTGGCGGGAAGGGTGCTGCGCAGGGCGCGATGGTTGAGGGAGCCGCCCAGCCGGCAGCGCAGCAGCACGTCCTGGTACACGGGGTCCAGTCCGTTCCCCAGCGCGGCCGTCTCGGGATCGATGCGGCCGGTGAGGGTCGCCGTGACGCGCACGCCGCCGTCGGCGGCCGCCTCTGCCGACACCGTGTGATCGGTGGGCGTCAGCCACACCATCCGCGACGGGCGCGACCGCACCGACAGGTCGAGCTCCGCGGCCGCGATCTCGGCGGTGACGTCGCGGGATCCGCCCGGGAGCCCGTCCAGCGCCCGCGCCACCCCGTCCGGCACGCGCTTGAGGACGCGGTCCCCGACCTGCTCGAGCGCCAGCGGACCGCCGTCCGGCGCGGTCCATTCCATGGTCGCCTCGATGTGCAGCACGCCGTCGCGCCACGCGATGGAGGTCGCCTGGCCCTCGCCGATGATGTCGCGGTCGGTCACGGTGAGCTGCTCGAGCGCCGCCCGGTCCCCCGCGGCGAGGAGCTCGGCGCGCAGCCGCCGTGACACGCTCAGCTGGCCGTCGAGGCGTCGGAGGCCGTAGTCCTCCTGGATCGCGCGCACCTGGTCGAACAGGAAGGCGCGGTCCGCTTCGGGACGGCCGGCGTACAGGTGGTCGAAGACGCCCAGGATGCGGATCGTGTACTGATGGAGCATCAGCTGGTCGAGCTGCTCGCGCAGCGCCGGCTCGGACAGCTGCTCGACGGTCCAGTCGAGGAGGCGGCGGAAGCACGTCCAGTAGTGCTCCGAGGCGCGGACGAAGAGGGTGGAGCCGCTGCCCTCGGTGCGCACCCAGTGGTAGAACGGCACGCTGGCCAGCGTCGCGATCACCCGTGCATGGCGCGCCACCTCGACGTTGAAGAACTGGTCCTCCCACAGCACGACCCGGCCCTCCGGGAATCGGATGCCGTGCGCGAGCAGGAACTCCCGCCGGTACAGCTTGTGGGGGTTCAGGGGCACCAGGGGGTGCAGGTCGGTGTGCCCGAGCACCTGGGGTGAATCGGCGGGATAGGTGTCCAGGGCCCAGTGCGCCGTCTGCGTGTAGGCCTCCTTGCCGTTGAGCACGTCGGCCCCGCTCGCGGCGGCCAGCTCGTATCCGGCCCGCAGCGCGTCCGGCGAGAGCTCGTCGTCGTGATCCATGAACAGGACGTACTCGCCCGAGGCGGTCTCGATGCCGACGTTGCGGGGCCGCGAGGGCCACCCGGAGTTCTCGATCCGCAGGGCGCGCACGTTGGGGCGGGCGCGGGCGATCTCCTGGAGCGTGTCGAAGGTGTCGTCGGTCGAGCCGTCGTCGACGAACACCACCTCGTATCGCGACGGCGGCAGGGTCTGCGCGTCGATCGAGTCGACGAGCCGCGCAAGACCGTCCTTGGACGTGTTGTAGGTGGGGACGATCACGGAGACGCTCGGCACGCCTCAACTCTAGGCGGCGGCGGCGGCGCCGCCGAGGGTCACCGCCGGACGCGCCGCTGCAGAGCCCGCCGCAGGCGTGCGGCCGTCGACCGGCGTCCCGCCGCGCCCTTCGCGTCGGCCGTGTGCACCGGCGGCGCCAAGGCGACCCCGGCCAGCTCGCGATCGAACCGCGGTGCCGGGTCGGCGAGGGTGTGGGCGAGTCCGTGCCGCTCGAGGAAGCGGCGGAACAGCTCCGCGTTGGCGGGATGGCGCGCCGCGAAGGCCCCGAAGTCGACCGCGTCGTACCAGCGCTCCACGTCGACACGGCGGAGGCCGGCCTTGCGCACCACCGGGATCGCGTGGAACTCCGCGAGCTCGCGCGTCCGCGAGTCGTGGGCGATCAGGATGGCGGGAACGCCGGCGAGCACGCCCGCGATCGTCCCGTGGATGCGCGTGCCGACCACGAGGTCGCGGCTGCGGAGGGTGTCGATCCAGGTCGTCGCGTCCACGAAGAAGCGCATCCGGTCGGTGCGGTACAGCTCGTGGTCGGCGCTCTCGGGGAGCCTGCGGTCGGCCGCGTGCGCGGTCGGCTCTCGCCACAGCATCAGCGCGAGCGCCTCCACCGTCTGCGGGACGACATAGCTGTCGGGGAACGCCGTGGTGACCGCCTGCACGAAGGTGCCCGCGTCGCGGAGGTAGGGCGAGTAGGTGACGGCGAGCCGGGATCGGGAGGTCAGCGGACCGACCGCACCGAGGGCCGGCGCCGGACCGAAGCCGTACAGCGACGGGCAGCCGATCACCTCGACCGAGTCGTCGGCGAATCCGAGGTCGCGCAGGAACGCGTGGGTCGTCTCGCCGCGCACGCCGATCGACGGCGACCGGTCGAGGACGGCGGCGACGAACGCGCGCACGGAGTCGCGCAGCTCCGACGGCGCCTCCTCGACGGCGGCGTTCAGGCCGAACTGGGCACCGACGCCGAGCACGGTCACGGGGATCTCCAGCCGCCTGACGACCTCGGTCAGGCGGTCGAGGTTCGGAAGGAAGCTGCGGCGGAAGGCGTTGGCGAGGGGGATGACGACGCGGTCGTACTCCGCGTTCAGGCGCGCCGCGACACGGGCGGGGTCCTCGCGCTCCATGGCGTAGGCGTCCGCCTCGAGCACCACGTCCCGCGTGAGCAGCGTCCGCCACGCGGCGGTATAGAAGAGCATGTTGCCCGCGTTGGTGCCGAACACGCCGTTGCGACGGATCGAGAGGGAGCGCTCCGCGGACAGCGGGGTCAGCGGATCCTTGCCGGCGCGCACCAGGATGCGGGACGCCGTCATCGGCGCAGTCCCAGCCGGCGCAGCAGCCCGCCGGCCCTGGCGCGCAGGCGTCGCACCAGGGCGCCCACCGTCGGCGCCGGACGCTTCACGCGCTTCGGCGGCTTGGGCCGAGGGGGCTCGGCTCCCGGAGTCAGGGCGACGCCCTCGCGGGTGCGCACGACGTTCCACCACAGCGGCGCGCCCGGCGTGCGGTCGCCGACCCGCAGCCGCAGGCGCTTCGACCCCTGCGGCACACGGAGGGTGGCGACCCCGGCGCTCACCGCGAGCACCGCCGGCACGGTCGTCACCGCGCGCCGCGGACCGTACACCCCCACGGAGGTCGCGACATCGCCGTCGCCGTCGTGCACTCCGGACAGCCGGATCCGCACCTCGCCGTCGGCGCCCGCCTCGGCCGAGACGGGTGTGAGACGACGGACCGCCTCGACCTGCCCGCCGGGGATCAGCGTCGCGCTGCCGCCGTCGTTGGGGTAGATGAGGTGCGCGGCGCCGCCGGTCACGGTCACCGAAGCCGGGATCTCGGTGCGGACCCCGCGCTGCGTCGTGCCGTTGCCGAGCTTGGCCCGCAGGTTGAGGTCCCAGTGCGTGGCGGGGGTCAAGGCGGCGCCCAGCGCGGCGACGGCGGGATCGAGCTCGGCCACGAGTCGTGCGGACAGCCCCACCGCATCGCCCGGTCCGTCGACGATCTCGACGCGGGTCTCGGACGGGACGGGCCACGCGATGCGCGAGCGGCGCGAGTGGACGGCCAGGCTCGCCGTCGCCTTCGCGAGGTCGTCGGTGACGTCCAGCGCGGCCTCGGTGACCGCGGCGCGCACCTCGTCGGACACGACCTTGTGGATGCGGCCGTCGCGGCGCTCGAGCGCCGGACGACGCCCCTGCGAGTCCGACCACTCGATGTCGACGGCGACGCGGAGTCGCCCGTCCTCCCACCGCAGCTCGCGTGCGCGTCCCCACCCGGGCACCGACGCGTCGGTGCGGCACACCTCCTCGAGGAGTGTCCGGTCGCCGGCCTGCAGCAGCTCCGACCGCAGGCGGCGGGAGGGTCCCACGCGATCGTCGAACTGCGTCATGCCGTGCGCGGCCTGCAGCCGCCGGCAGTGCTCGAAGATGAACTCGCGGTTGCGCTCGGAGCGCGAGACGTACTTGAGGTCGAACGCCCCGAGCACGCGGTAGGAGTACTGATGCATCAGCAGCTGCTCCCGCTGGAGCCGGTTCTCGTCGCCGGCGAGCTGCTCCTCGATGTACTCGTAGACCTGCTCGAGCCAGTACCAGTAGTCGTCGCGGGTCTTCACGAACGTCGTCGATCCGCTCCCCTCCGTGGTGACCCAGTGGTAGTACGGCACCGTTGAGAGGGTCGAGATCACCTGGGCGTGCCGCGCCACCTGCACGTTGAAGAAGATGTCCTCCCACATCACCTTGCGGCCCTCGGGGAAGCGGATGCCGTGTGCCAGGAGGAAGTCGCGACGGTACAGCTTGTGGGGGTTCATCGGCAGCAGCGGATGCCGATCGGGATTGCCGATCGACTGCGGCTCGTCGGCCGTGTACACGGCGATCGCCCAGCCGGGCACGCTCGTGCGCGCCTCCTTGCCGTTGACGACGTCGGAGCGGTGGGCCACGGCGAACGCGTGGGCGGCGCGGAGCGCGTCGGGGTAGAGCTCGTCGTCGTGATCCATGAACGCGATGTACTCGCCGCGGGCGAGGTCGACGCCGACGTTGCGGGGCTTGGACGGCCAGCCGGAGTTCTCGATGCGCTCGACGCGCACGTTGGGCCGGGTCTCCTGGATCTCCCGCAGCCGCGCCGGAGTGTCGTCGGGCGAGCCGTCGTCGACGAAGACGACCTCGAACTCCTCGGCCGGCATCGTCTGGCGATCGAGCGAGGCCACGAGCCGCTTCAGTCCCTCGGGGGGCGTCTGGTAGGTCGGGACGACGACGGAGACCTTGAGCACCCATCAACTCTAGGCCGGAGCGTCCATGTGGGAGGATGAACCGATGAAAGGGATCATCCTCGCCGGTGGTTCGGGCACGCGATTGCACCCGATCACCCTGGGCGTCTCCAAGCAGCTCATTCCGGTGTACGACAAGCCGATGGTCTACTACCCGCTCTCGACCCTCATGCTCGCCGGGATCCGCGACATCCTGGTGATCACGACCCCGCACGACGCCGCGTTCTTCGAGAAGCTCCTGGGCGACGGCTCGCAGTTCGGCATCTCGCTGACCTTCGCGCAGCAGCCCTCGCCCGACGGCCTCGCGCAGGCCTTCACGATCGGCGCCGACTTCATCGGCGACGACAAGGTGGCCCTCGTCCTCGGCGACAACCTCCTCTACGGTCCGAGCCTCGGCCGCCAGCTCAAGCGCTACGCGGACCTCGACGGCGGCGCCGTGTTCGCGTACTGGGTGGCGGAGCCCTCTGCCTACGGGGTCGTGGAGTTCGACGCCGAGGGACGGGCCGTCTCGCTCGAGGAGAAGCCCGCCGTCCCCAAGAGCAACTACGCGGTCCCCGGCCTGTACTTCTACGACAACGACGTCGTGGAGATCGCGCGAGGACTGACGCCGTCACCGCGCGGCGAGTACGAGATCACCGATGTGAACAAGGCCTACCTCGACCGCGGCGCGCTGCAGGTCGAGATCCTCCCCCGCGGCACGGCCTGGCTCGACACCGGCACGTTCGATCAGATGACCGACGCGGCCGAGTACGTCCGGACCATGCAGCGCCGCACCGGGATGTCGATCGGCGTCCCCGAGGAGGTCGCCTGGCGGCAGGGCTTCCTCAGCGACGCCGAGCTGCGGGAGCGGGCCACGCCGCTCGTGAAGAGCGGCTACGGCGCATACCTCCTCGAATGTCTGGAAAGGGGTCGCTGATGTCGCGACTGCTCGTCACCGGCGGAGCCGGCTTCATCGGATCGAACTTCGTGCACCACGTCGTGGCGCACACCGACCACCACGTGACGGTGCTCGACAAGCTCACCTACGCGGGAAACCGCGCCTCCCTCGCGGGCCTGCCCGACGACCGCGTCGAGCTCGTGCAGGGGGACATCGCCGATGCGCCGCTCGTCGACGAGCTGTTCGGCAAGGCGGACGCCGTGGTCCATTACGCCGCCGAGTCGCACAACGACAACTCGCTGCACGATCCGCGTCCCTTCGTCGACACCAACATCATCGGCACCTACACGCTGCTGGAGGCCGCGCGCCGCCACGGCACGCGCTTGCACCACATCTCCACCGACGAGGTCTACGGCGACCTGGAGCTCGACGACCCGGCACGCTTCACCGAGTCGACTCCCTACAACCCGTCCTCTCCGTACTCCTCGACCAAAGCGGGATCGGACCTCCTGGTGCGCGCCTGGGTGCGCTCCTTCGGCGTGCAGGCCACGATCAGCAACTGCTCGAACAACTACGGGCCCTACCAGCACGTCGAGAAGTTCATCCCGCGACAGATCACGAACGTGATCCGCGGCATCCGGCCCAAGCTCTACGGCACGGGCGAAAACGTGCGCGACTGGATCCACGCCGACGACCACTCGTCGGCGGTGCTCACGATCCTCGACACCGGGGTCATCGGCGAGACCTACCTGATCGGCGCCGACGGCGAGAAGGACAACCGCCAGGTCGTCGAGCTCATCCTCACTCTCATGGGGCAGGATGCCGACGCCTACGACCTCGTCGCCGACCGGCCGGGCCATGACCTGCGCTACGCGATCGACTCCTCGAAGCTCCGCACGGAGCTCGGGTGGAAGCCGCAGTACGCCGACTTCGAGTCCGGACTGGCGGCGACGATCGACTGGTACCGGGCCCACGAGGACTGGTGGGCTCCGGCCAAGGACGGCGTCGAGGCGTTCTACGCGGCGAAGGGCCAGTAGCGGTGACGGAGTTCGGCAAGGAGCTCGGCCGACGGGAGACGCCGATCCCCGGCCTGGTCGTGTTCGACCTCCCGGTCCACGGTGACTCCCGGGGCTGGTTCAAGGAGAACTGGCAGCGCGAGAAGATGGTCGCCGCCGGACTCCCCGACTTCGGGCCGGTGCAGAACAACATCTCCTTCAACGACGCGGTCGGCACGACGCGCGGCATCCACGCCGAGCCCTGGGACAAGTGGGTCTCGGTGGCGACCGGCCGGATCTTCGGCGCCTGGGTCGACCTGCGCGAGGGTCCGAGCTTCGGCACGGTGTTCACGGCCGAGCTCGACCCGTCCACGGCGATCTTCGTCCCCCGGGGCGTCGGCAACTCGTATCAGACCCTCGAGCCCGACACGGCGTACGTGTACCTCGTCAACGACCACTGGTCCCCCGATGCCGAGTACTCCTTCCTGAACCTGGCCGACGAGACGGTCGCGATCCCCTGGCCGATCCCGCTCGCCGAGGTGGAGGTGTCCGCCAAGGACCTCGCCCATCCCCGGCTCGCCGACGTCGTGCCCGTCCCGCGGCGGAAGATCCTCGTCCTGGGGGCCGACGGACAGCTGGGACGCGCGCTGCGGGCCGAGTTCGCGGGCGAGTCGCACGTCGAGTTCGCGGGACGCGCCGACCTCGACCTCACCGCCCCCGGCATCGCGACGGCCCGCCGCTGGCGCGACTACGACGCGATCGTCAACGCGGCGGCGTTCACCGCCGTCGACGGGGCGGAGACCACGGAAGGGCGACCGCAGGCCTGGGCCGCCAACGCCCGGGCCGTCGCGACCCTCGCCGCGATCACCGCGTCCCACGGCATCACCCTCGTGCACGTCTCCAGCGACTACGTCTTCGACGGCACCGCCGACCGCCCCTACACCGAGGACGACCCGCTGTCCCCCCTGGGCGTGTACGGGCAGTCCAAGGCCGCCGGTGACCTCGCGGCGGCCACGACCCCCCGCCACTACATTTTGCGCACGTCGTGGGTGATCGGCGAGGGCGGGAACTTCGTCCGCACGATGGCGGGCCTCGCCGAGCGCGGGATCGACCCGCGCGTCGTCGGCGACCAGACCGGCCGCCTGACCTTCACGAGCGACATCGCCCGCGGCGTCCGCCATCTGCTCGACGACGCGCCGGCCTACGGCGTCTACAACCTGACCGGCGACGGGGCGCCGACCTCGTGGGCGCAGATCGCCCGCGACGTGTTCGCGCTCACCGGCCACGACCCGGCGCGGGTCACCGAGGTCACGACCGAGGAGTACTTCGCCTCGGCGACCTCACCGATCGCGCCGCGGCCGCGCAACAGCGTGCTCGACCTGTCGAAGCTCGCGGCGACGGGCTTCCGCCCGGCCGCGACGCTCGAGGACTACCTGCGCTGACCTCAGCGGCCGCGCACGCGCCGCACGACCCGGCCGAGACGCCGGCGGACGCGGCGCGCGAACCCGACCGGTGCGGCGGGGGCGGAGGGCGTCGCCGGCGCGGCCTCGGCGGCGGCACGCGCGGCTTCGGCGCGGGCGATCTCGAGGGTCATGCGGCTCCACTGCGCGTTGCGGATCGCCAGCACCTCCTCGACACGGTCGGCAGGGCCGCCCGTGGCCGCCCACTCCTTCACGTGCTCCACGACCGAGAGGATGTTCTCGTGAGCGCGGCGGCCGAGCTCCTGGCCGCGGTCGTCCGCCGGCATCGCGAGCGCCTGCGCGGCGGCCTCGTTCATCTGCGTGTGATCGATCCGCCAGGGCATGTCGGCATCCCAGGTGCGCACGTAGTCGTCGACCTTGCGCTTGGCGAAGCTCACGCGCGGCACACCGTAGGCGGCGGAGATGATGCGCCCGTGCAGCGAGCTGCCGATCCACAGCTTGGCCCCCGCGATCTCGTCCACGCGCTCCCACGGGTCGATGGTGCGGCTGATCTCCAGACGGCGAGACGGGTCTGCCCGCAGGACCAGGTCGCGGATCTGCTCGTACTGCTCGAACGAGTCGTGCCCGGGAGCGGTGCCGGCGGTGAAGAGCCGCACCGGGTGGTCGCGCAGCACGTCGCTGTCGATGATCGCCTGCGCGAAGGCCTTGATGCCGTATCGCTTGACGTGGGTCGTCGACGCCTGCAGCAGGACGTAGTCTCCGGGGACCGCGTCGGCCGGACGCGGGCGGGTGATCGCGATGGAGTGCACGAGATCGGGCTCGAGGCGATGCTCGATGCCCTCGGCGGCGAGGAAACGGCTGGCGGCGGAGTCGCGCACCGTGATGCGGGTGGCCTCGTGGAGGAGGCCCAGCATTCCGGCGCGGCGGATCGAGCCGAGCCCGCGGATGCCGGCGAGACCGACGGAGTTGAGCACCAGCGCCGCGCGGACGTTCTTGGGGTAAGCCGACGGACGCGGGATGTAGGGCGATTCCATCGGCACCGCGCCGAACTCGGCGGCGATCATCTCGCGCCGCTCCTCGGGAGTCGCCGCGTCGTAGACGCGCGTCGCCTCCTTGTCATGGCGGGTGCGGAACGCGTAGTCGACGCTCGTGCCGCCGACCTCTCCGCCGACGGTCCAGATCGCGTCGAAGGCCTCCGACTCCAGCAGCGGTCCGTAGGTGGGGATCTCGAGCCCGATGAGATCCGTCATATCGGCGGCGAACGGGGCCGCGTAGACGACGTCGGCGTCGCCGAGGTACTGCGCTGTGATGATCTGGAACAGCAGATCGCCGAAGTTGTCGCGCTCGTAGGCGCCCACGCAGAGGATGCGCGGACGGCGCGCGGTGTCGTCGGTCATGTGTCGTCTTTCGGGTCGGGAGGTGGTCGTCACTTGGTCTCGATGTGCGTCAAGGCTTCGTCGATCGGTCCGTCGAAGATGACGTTCCCCTTGCGGATGACGACACCGCGCGTGCACAGCGAACGGACGGTGTTCTTGCTGTGGCTGACCACCATCATGGTCACGCCGCGCTCGGCGAGCTCCTTGAGCTTCTTGTTGCACTTCGCTCGGAAGGGGGCGTCGCCCACCGACAGCACCTCGTCCACGAGCAGCACGTCGAGTTCGACGTGGATCGCCACGCTGAAGGCCAGCCGCATGAACATGCCGGACGAGTAGTGCTTGACCTCCTGGTCGATGAAGTCGCCGATCTCGCTGAAGGCGACGATCTCGTCGAACCGCTCGCGGGTCTCCTTCTCGGTCATCCCCAGGATCGCCGCGTTCAGGAAGACGTTCTCGCGACCGGTGAGGTCGGGGTGGAACCCCGCGCCGACCTCGATGAGGCCCGCGACGCGGCCGCGAGTGAACACGCGGCCCTCATCGGGCTTCAGGACGCCCGAGACGAGCTTGAGGGTGGTCGACTTGCCCGAGCCGTTGAGCCCCATGATGGCCACCGACTCGCCCTCGCCGATGACGAAGGACACGTCGTTGAGCGCCTGGAACTGGGTCGCGCGGACGGGCCGGCGCTTGATCACGTTGATGAAGGCGTCCTTCATCGAACGGGTGCTGCGGCGGTTGAACCATTTCGAGACGTGCTCGACGACGATGCGGGGCTGCTGCTGAGCGGTGGTGGTGGTCATCACAGATCCTGGGCGAAGGTGCGCTCGCACCGGCGGAAGACGTACTGGCCGACGACGAGGGAGAAGACGATGACACCGCCCGCGGCGAGCAGGTGCCACTCGAATCCGGGGGCCCACATGAGGTTCGCCGGGGCGGGCCGGTGTGCCTGCACGCCGGGGAGGGTCGCCCAGAAGGCGTGGTGGAAGAGCTCGACGGCCACCGCGAGGGGGTTGGACATGTAGAGGTGGAAGAGCCAGGGGATGTCCTTGGCGGCCTCGGCGACCATCGCCCAGCTGTAGAGGATCGGCACCGACCACGTCGCGATCGTGCGGATGATCTCGACCACGTTGCCCGCGTCGCGGAAGCGCACGTTGACGGCCGAGAAGAACAGGCCGAGCCCGACGACGAAGGCGATCACGACGGCGATGCCCGTGAGGATCATGGCGATCGACCCGATCGTGGGGACCCAGCCGAACAGCAGGCTCACGAAGACCAGAACGGCGAGCTGCGGCAGGAAGTGCGTGAAGGCGCCGACGATCGCCGCGAGCGGGAACAGCTCGCGCGGCAGGTAGATCTTGCGGACAAGCGCCTTGTTGCTGACGATCGAGGAGGTGGCCGCCGACAGCGTCTCGTTGAACAGGTTGACGAGCACGAGACCGCTGAAGAGGTAGAGCGGGAACGACGGCAGGTTCCGGTGCATGCCGAGGATCTGTCCGACGACGAGGTAGTACACGAGGAACTGCACCGTGGGTCGCACGTACGACCAGAACCAGCCGAGCACGGAGTTGCGGTAGCGCAGCGACGTGCTCTTGCCGATCAGCAGCCGCAGCAGGTAGCGGTAGCGGATGACGTCGAGGATGCCGCGGCCGCGCCCAGGCGTGTCGAAGGCGCTGTAGTCGATCTGTGTCACGGGTTTCCTAGCAGATGAGGGCTCCTGGCGGAGGGTACGGCCAGGCAGGCCAACGGCCATCCTAACGGAACGCCGCTGAGCCGACCCTGGACGCGGGCCTCACTTCAGGTACGAGCCGTGCACCCATCCGGTCCGCGTTCCCACGACGACCTTCCGCCACACGCCGCTCGTCGCGGTCACCCTGACCTTCGTCCCCTTGGCGAGCACGGTGATCACCTTCGCGCTCGTCGACGCGGAGCTGCGGAGATTCACCCCCGTGGTCGTCGTCCTGATCGTCGTCGAGGTCGCGGTGACGGCCTTCAGATACTTCCCGGCGACCCAGCCCGTGCGGCTGCCGACGGTGACCTTGCGCCAGGCGCCGCTGGTGGCGGTCACCGAGACCTTGGTCCCCTTCTTCAGGACGACGAGCACCTTCGCGGACGTGGACGCGCTGGCGCGGAGGTTCAGCGACGTGGTCGTCTGCATCGCGACCGGCTTGGGCACGACGCCCAGCTGACTGCCCGGCATCCATCCGGTCTTCGTGCCGACCTTCACGGCGCGCCACGTCCCGAACGTGTCCAGGACGGTGACCTTCGTCCCCGGCGCCACCTTCGTGACGACCTTCCCGGACGCCGATGCGGTGACGCGGACGGAGGCGGTGACCTTCGTCTGGCGCGTGCGCGGGGCCTCGGCCTGCGGCGCGGCGGCGACGAGCTTGGACGTCGCGATCCAGCCCCTCTGCGCACCGAGGGTGACCGCGCTCCACTCCCCCTGCGCGGAGGTCACGGTGACCTTCGCGCCGGTCCGGACGGTGGTGACGAGCGTCGACGATCCCGCGGCCGGCCGCAGGTGCGTCGGCGAGCTCGCGAACATCGTCGAGCTCGGGGCGGGGGTCGGCGTCGGAGTCGGGGTCGGCGTCGGAGTCGGAGTCGGGGTGGGCGTCGGAGTCGGCTTCGGCGTCGCCGACGGGGTGGGCGTGGGCTTCGGCGTGGGGATCGGCGCAGGGTCGGAGGCGGGCTGCAGCGAGACGTAGGCGCTGTGGACCCAGTACGACGAGCTGCCGACGGTGATGCGCCACCACACGCCGTAGGTCGCGGTGCGGGTGTACACGGCGCCGAGCTTCACGGTGATGCGGCCGGTGTCGCACGCGGTCGAGGGCGCCTTGCGCGCGTTGAGGCTGGCGGTGGCGACCACGGCCTTGCCGGAGGCCTTCGTGATGCTGGAGCTGGCGGGCACGGCGCAGGCGTCGCCCGCCGGGGTCCCGGTGGTCACCTTGAGCGCCGACTTCGCCACCCAGATGCTCGCAGAGCCGCTCTTCACGCGCAGCCAGGCGCCGTACGTCCCGGTCACGGTGACGGTGGCGCCCTTGGCGAGGGCGACCGTCCCCGACGCGCATTTGGTGGTCGGTGCCTTGCGGCCGGTCGTCGCGGTCGTGACCGACGCGGTCCCCGAGCCGGCGGTGACGTCGGCGGAGGCCGGCACGGTGCACGCGGCGACCTGTCCCGGAGCGCCCGTGGCACTCGAGGCGTCCGGGGCGAACCAGCTCACGTAGTAGTTGTAGAAGTTGCGGTTGCCGTAGGTCGAGCAGCTGTCGCCGGTTCCGGATCCGGCGGCGAGAGCGGCGATGTTCGGCCGGTACGGCGTGTAGATGTACAGGTTCGCCGTCGCCTGGTTCTTGATGAACACCTTCGACGAGCCGCAGGAGCTCGTCGGGTGCCACTTGATCGTGTTGACCTGCCCGGCCCGGTAGTTGTACGACGTCGGGTTCTTCGTGTACACCTGCATCTGCCGCGCGCCCTTGAGCACCTGGTTCACGAATCCCGCGGCCGCTTCGTCGCAGGGCGCCGTGTCCGGGCACGCCTGGCCCATGGCCGCGCGGTACGACCACTCGGAGGGGGCGCTCGAAGTCACCAGGCCCTGCTCCTTCTGGAGCATCACGAGGATCACCTTCGGGTTGATCCCGCACGCCGCCGCGGCGGCGGCGATGACCGTGGCGGCCGAGGCCGCCTTGCGGGCCGTCACCGAGGTGCAGTACTTGTCGGCGGCCTTGGCGGGCACGTCCGTCCGGAAGTTCTTCAGGCACTCGGGGCCGGAGGTCGCCCGGCACGTGGGGACCTTGCTGTTGAGGAAGGACTGGATCTGCGAGGTCGTCATCGAGTCGCTGTCGAAGAACTCGGCGTCGCTGATGATGAAGCCGCCGTCCTGGATCGTCGACGGGAGCGCGGTCGCAGCCTGAGCGGGGGCGGGCGGGGAGAAGGTCAGCATCCCCGCGACAAGCGACAGGACAGCGACGACGAGCGCCAGGGGGGAAAGGGCGCGACGGGGTTCCAGTCGGGGGGACATGTGACCATTGTTACGGAAGTCAACTTCCGTTACCACCCCGAATTCGGAACCCGTGGTCCGACACGCCGTTTCCAGAACGCTCAGAGGTCGGCGTGCAGCTGCCAGACGCGCTCGGCGGCGCCGTCCCACGAGAACGCACGTCCTCTGTCGCCTGCCAGTACGGCGAGCCGCTCGGCGGTGGTCGTCGAGCCCAGCGCCGACGCCAGCGCCTCCCCCAGCGCAGCGCCGATGTCCCCACCGTCGGCATCCACGAGCAGACCGCCCTCGGCGAGCACCTCGCGATGCACGTCGGATGCGGCGGCGACGACCGGCACACCCAGTCGCAGGGACTCGATGAGCCGCCAGGGGAACGCCGACGCGGTGGCCGCGGCGACGTGGGCCACGGCGCCGCCGAAGACCGCGGCGCGGTCGTGGACCTCGAGGGCAGGACGCACGTGCACCCGGGACTCCGCGATGCCGGCGGCGGCGGCGAGCTCGGCGATCGCCGGCTCGGCTCCCTCGGGGGCGTCGATGACGACCACCGGGAGGTCGACCGCGGCGTGCGTCACCGCCTGGAAGCCGTGTGCGAGCCCGTCGGAGGCCTGCGCGGACCCGCTCAGCAGGACGAATCCCTCGGGCAGCCCGAGGGAGCGCCGCCGCCCGATCTCGTCGGCGGGCACGCGGAACCCCGCGGGCGGAGCGCCGGAGATCACCCGCAGCCGGTCGCCGAGCTTCGCGATGCCGGCGAGGCGCTGGGCGGCGGCGTGCGTGGGGACGACGACGGCGTCCGCGTGGCGCACGGCGCGCTTGAGCAGCGCGCGCTGCATGGCCAGCTGCCCCCGCGTCAGCTCCTCCGGCCGCTCCCACGCATCCAGGTCCCAGAGCGTGACGACGGTCTGATCGTGGTCGTGGACACGGTCGTGCCGGACGAGCGGCGCGATGAGCGAGGGTGCGTGGATGAGCCCGCCGCCCACGCCGGTCGGCATCCCGAGCTGCCATGCGGCGATGAGCTCGCGACGCCCGAGGGCCAGCCGGGTGACCCCGGCGATCCCCGGGACCAGGTCGGCCACATCGGGGCCGCCCTCGCCGCTCGCCGACGACGCGGCCCTGGCCGGCGCGATCGCCTCGACCTCGCACCCCTCCGGCGCCGTCGCCACGAGCCCGCGCGCGAGCTCGACGGCGGCGGTCGCGAGGTCGGCGTCGGCCGCCGGAACGGCCGGCTCGGAGGCGGCGAGTCGCCCCGGCGCGATCGGCCGGTCGAGCACGATACGCAGGGTCGCGGTCATGCGTCGAGCCTACTGATCGCCGTCGCCCGGAGACGGCGAGGGGGTCGCCGGGTGAAGCGTCGCGTCCACGAGCTCGTGGACGACGGTGAAGTCGGGATCGTCGGGATCGATCCCGTTCTCCTGCGTGAGCTCGATCGTCGACATCTCCTGCTCCTTGGCCTTCACCGCGAGATCGGCGAGGTAGGACAGCATCGAGGCCGGGATGTCGGTGTGCACGATCTCCGAGCCCGCCTTGGAGATGTCCTGGAAGCGGGTGAGGACCGTCGCCGGGGTGAACTGGTCGAGGATCGCCGCCTGCAGCTGGCGCTGGCGCTTCATCCGGTCGTAGTCGCTCGTCGTGTACCGCGACCGGGCGTACCACTGGGCGGTGTCGCCGTCCATGTGCTGCCGGCCGGCCTCGATCCAGCCCGTGATGCCCGACAGCGACCCGTCCGCGTTCTTGTGCAGGGCGCCCTTGGGCAGTCGCTCCTTCACGGTGATGTCCACGCCGCCGAGCGCGTCGATGAGCGCGGCGAAGCCGTCCATGTCGACGAAGACGAAGTACGGGATCTCGACGCCGAGCACACCCTCCGCCGCGTCGCGGGTCGCCTCGATGCCCGGAGTCGAGCCGAGCGCGGCCGCCTCGGGATACATCGCCTCGCCGTCGAGGCAGAGCCCGACCTCGGTGTTGAGCTGGTTGATCTTGTTGTCCCACCCGCAGCTCGCGTCCGCGTGGCCCTCGTGGCCGTTCGGGTAGCGGTCCTTCATCGGCCCGTCCGAGAACGGCACGTTGCGCATGTCGCGCGGGATGCCGGTGATCGTCACGGCGCCGGAGTCGGCGTTGACCGAGACCACCGAGATGCTGTCGAAGAGCATGTGGGTGCGTCCCGACCCGCTGTCGGCACCCAGGAGGAGGAAGTTGTAGTAGCCGTCGGAGGGCGGCACGCTGGGGCCGCCGCCGAAGACGGACGCGATCGTGTCGCGGGCCGAGCCCGCGACCTGCGAGGCGTAGACGGCACTGCCCGACGAGACCACCAGCAGCCCGACGGCGAGCGCGGCGATACCCACCCGCGCCCGCCCGCGCACCTTCACCAGGCGCACGAGCCGGAGCGTGTCGATCGTCAGCACCACCCAGAGCACCGCATAGGCCAGGAGCACGAACTGCGCCACAAGGAGCACGAACCAGTTCGCGAGGATGCCGACGGTCGCCTGCCACGAGATCAGCGCGGCACCGAGGACGAGGACCAGGAGGGTCCAGAGGACGAGGGTGGAGGCGATGCCGATCCGCCCGAGGCGGCGGTGACCGGCCAGCGACTGCGGGGCGCCGGGAAGGAGGAAGTTCAGCACGACGAGCCACCAGCCGCGGCGGGTCATGACGGCGTCCGACGAGGTGTCCGGGGTGCGCAGGGAGTACGGGTTCCACTGCGCGGACGACCTCGGCGCGGCGGGTGCCGTCCCCGCGCGGCGGGGCGGGCTCGCGACGCTCACCGGGTCGTCCCCGGCGTGGCCGCCCGCGTCACAGCGACTCCTTCAGGCGACGGTTCTTCTCCTCGACCTGGCGCTCCAGGTCGCGGGCGTAGCGCTCGACGTCGTCGGCGACCGCGTCATCGGCGGCGCCCAGGATGCGGGCGGCGAGCAGGCCGGCGTTCTTCGCGCCGTTGATCGACACCGTCGCCACCGGGATGCCGGCGGGCATCTGCACGATGCTCAGCAGGGAGTCCATGCCGTCGAGGGTCGCCAGCCGCACGGGAACGCCGATCACCGGCAGCGCCGTGACCGAGGCGAGCATGCCGGGCAGGTGCGCGGCGCCGCCGGCGCCGGCGATGATGACGCGCAGTCCGCGGGCGCGCGCGCCGCGACCGTAGCTCAGGAGCTTGTCGGGCGTGCGGTGGGCCGAGACCACCTCCACCTCGTGGGCGATGCCGAAGTCGCTCAGCGCCTGCGAGGCGTCGCTCATGACCCGCCAATCCGAGTCGGAGCCCATGACCACGCCGACCAGCGGCGATGCGGAGGAGTGCAAGGGTCGAGTCACCCGACCAGGCTAGGCGTCGAGTCTGGAAAGTCCCCGGAACGGCGCGCGCTCACGGGGCAGAGTCGGGGCGGATCAGTCGGCGAAGTACGCCGCCGCCGCTCGCGCCTCGTAGACGACCGCGTCGAGCTCGTCGCCCACGACGTTGACGTGCCCCACCTTGCGTCCCGGGCGCGGCGCCTTGCCATAGGTGTGCACCTTGGCCGACGAGTGGGCGGCCAGCGCCGCCGGCAGGCGGTCCTCGAGCGCATCGTCGACGGGTCCGCCGAGGATGTTGACCATGACCGCCCACGGCGCCCGCGGCGACGGATCGCCGAGCGGCAGATCGAGGACGGCGCGCAGGTGCTGCTCGAACTGACTCGTGACGGCGCCGTCCTGGCTCCAGTGGCCGCTGTTGTGCGGGCGCATGGCCAGCTCGTTCACGAGCAGCCGCTCGTCGGTGGTCTCGAACAGCTCGACGGCCAGCATGCCCGTCACGCCGAGTCCCTCGGCGATCCGCGAGCCGATCTCGGCCGCGACGGCGGCGACCCGCCCTCCCTCGTGGGGTGCGGGTGCGATGACCTCCGCGCAGACGCCGTCGCGCTGGACGGTCTCCACGACCGGGTAGACGCGGGTCTGACCCGACGGGCGGCGGGCGATCTGCTGGGCGAGCTCGCGGGAGAACGCGACGAGCTCCTCGACGAGCAGCTCTTCCCCCGGCGCGAGCGCGGCGAGCCAGTCCGCGGCCTCGTCCGCATCCCGCACGACCCGCACGCCCTTGCCGTCGTACCCGCCGCGGGGGGTCTTCACGACGCCCCGGCCGTCGTGGCCGTCGAGGAACGTCTGGAGACCCGCGGCGTCCGAGACGGCCGCCCACTCCGGCTGCGGAAGGCCGAGCTCCTCGAGTCGGGCGCGCATGAGCAGCTTGTCCTGCGCGTAGAGGAGTGCGTCGGGCCCGGGGTGGACGGCGACGCCGTCGGCGACGAGGGCGCGGAGCACCTCCTGCGGGACGTGCTCGTGATCGAAGGTGACGGCGTCGACGCCGCGCGCGAACGCCCGCACCGTCTCCAGGTCCCGGTAGTCGCCGACCGCGGTCGCGGCCAGCCCGGCCGCCATGCCCTCCTCCTCGGCGAGCACGCGGATCTCGATCCCGAGCTCGACCGCGGGCGCGATCATCATGCGGGCCAGCTGCCCTCCGCCGACGACTCCGACCTTTACCGACATGATGCCCTTCCGCTGCGCGAGCGCCTGGCCGACGGGATTGCGTCGTCCGGCGGGTTCCATCTTCCCAGGTCGCGCGCCGCGACCGCTCGTCAGCGCGCGTCGGCGATCGTCGGGGTCGCGTGCGAGTCGCGGTGCGCGAGGATCTGGCTGATCTCCACCTGATCGGCGAGCGTCTCGTGCACGAGCCGCACCGCCGGGATGTCGGCGAGGCGCAGCGGGGCGTCCACGCCGTTGGACAGCGAGAGGGTCCCCGCTCCCCACAGGCGCTGCAGCGGGCCGCGCTTCTCGGAGATCGTGTAGCCCCGCGCATGGGTGACCTCGCGGCGGGTGCGGCTGACCAGCCCGGACTGCTCGACGACCCGTCGCGTCGTGATCGTGTAGGTGTGCGCGAGCCACCGGAGGTAGGGCACCACGACGAGCAGGAGCACGACGAGCGCCGCGGCGGACCACAGCATCCAGTCCTCGAACGGCGCGGGGAGGTTGCCCGAGAAGTACCCCACCGCCCCGGCGACGACGACGAGCACGAGGGCGCTCCAGAACAGCCGTCGGGCATGACGGCGCAGACGCACGAGCCGGAGCTCGGGCGCGGCCGCGCCGGGAGCCGGCGTCAGCGGCCGTCCGGAGTACGCGGTCGGCTGGGTCACGCGTCCATTGTCACCGAGGCCTGCGACACGGCGGGGTCGGCGCGCCGCCGGGCCGGTGACGTCCGCTCACCCGCGCCGCGAGCTCCGGTCACCCGCGCCGCGAGCTCCGATCACGAGGGCGCGGGACCCGAGGTGGCGCGCACGTGCACGACGTCTCCGGCCGAGACCACCGCCTCGGTGCCCGCGGTCGCCACCACCAGGCGGCCCTCGGCGTCCAGCCGCTCCGCGCGACCGTCCAGCGTGGTGCCGTCCGGCAGCGACACCGCGACATCGGACCCGAGCGTCGTGCACACCGCGGCGATCTCCTCCGCAACGCCGCCGCTCCCCGACACCGACAGCGCGGCGATGCCGTCGCGCAGCGCCGTGAGGTAGTCGGCCACCAGGCGGTCCTCGTCGACCTCCCGTCCGAGCGCGGCGAAGGAGGTCGCCGTCGGCAGCGGCAGATCCGCCTCGGTCATCGTCGTGTTCACTCCGGCCCCCACCACGACGCGGTGCGGGTCCGACGCCAGCACCTCGGTGAGGATGCCGCTGATCTTCAGATCGCTGACCAGCACGTCGTTGGGCCACTTCAGCGCGACCTCCAGCCCCACCAGCTGCGCGGCGATCGCCCGCCGCATCGCGGCCCCGGCGACGAGGGGGATCCAGCCGCGGTCGGCGTGGGCGACGGCACCGACCTCCAGGAGCACGGAGACCGCGAGGGCGGTTCCGGGCGGGGCCGTCCACGAGCGTCCGAGCCGTCCGCGACCGGCCCGCTGATCGCGGGTCAGCAGCACGGACAGGTGCGGGTGGCCGAGCGGATCGGCTGCGGCGTCGGCGAGGAGCGCGGCGTTGGTCGAATCGACCGTGTCGGCGACCTGGAGGCGAGGCGAGACGGCGGCGGCGAGCGGATATCCGGGATCGGCGTGAGACATGGCCGCCACGATACGCCCGTCCGCGGCGGCAACCCGTCTGGCCGGGACCGACAACGCCTGCCCCCGCGCGTTGTGGCCGCCTGCCAACCGGCGGCGGGATGCGCTCGCTAGGGTGGAACGCGTGACCGACCAGCCCGACCTGTCCACGACCGCCGGCAAGATCGCCGATCTGCGTGCACGCTTCCAGGAGGCCGTCCTCGACGCCGAGACGGTCGCCCAGCAGAAGCAGCACGCGAAGGGGAAGGGGACGGCGCGCGAGCGGATCGAGCAGCTCGTCGACCCCGGCAGCTTCGTCGAGCTCGACGAGTACGTGCGCCACCGCACCAGCGCCTTCGGCATGGATCGCTCCCGTCCCTACGGCGACTCGGTCGTCACCGGCGTCGGGACGATCCACGGCCGCACGGTCGCGGTCTACTCGCAGGACTTCTCCACGTTCGGCGGGTCGCTGGGCGAGGTCGCCGGCGACAAGATCATCAAGGTCATGGAGTTCGCCCTGCGCGGCGGCATGCCGATCGTCGGGATCCTCGACTCGGGCGGCGCCCGCATCCAGGAGGGCGTCGTGGCCCTCGGCAAGTACGGCGAGATCTTCCGCCTGAACACCGCGGCCTCCGGCGTCATCCCCCAGATCTCGATCATCATGGGGCCGGCCGCCGGCGGCGCCGTCTACTCTCCCGCGCTGACCGACTTCGTGGTGATGGTCGACAAGACCAGCCAGATGTTCGTCACCGGGCCCGACGTGATCAAGACCGTGACCGGCGAGGACGTCGGCATGGAGGAGCTGGGCGGCGCGTACACGCACAACACCCGATCGGGGGTCGCGCACTACCTCGCCGAGGACGAGGACGACGCGATCGACTACGTCCGCACGATGCTCGGCTTCCTCCCCGACAACAACATGGCCGAGCTCCCCGACTACGAGCACTCGTTCGAGTTCGAGACCACCGACGCCGACCGACTGCTGAACACGATCATCCCCGACTCCCCCAACCAGCCCTACGACATCCACGAGGTGATCCGCGGCATCGTCGACGGCGCCGAGTTCCTCGAGGTGCAGCCGCTGTTCGCCCCGAACATCGTGATCGGCTTCGGGCGCATCGAGGGCCGCTCGGTCGGGATCATCGCCAACCAGCCGTCGCAGATGGCGGGAACGCTCAACATCGAAGCCGGCGAGAAGGCGAGCCGCTTCGTCCGGTTCTGCGACGCGTTCTCCATCCCCATCGTGACCCTCGTCGACGTCCCCGGCTACCTCCCGGGCACCGATCAGGAGTGGACGGGCGTCATCCGGCGCGGCGCGAAGCTGCTCTACGCCTACGCCGAGGCCACCGTGCCCCTGGTGACCGTGATCCTCCGCAAGGCGTACGGCGGGGCGTACATCGTCATGGGATCCAAGCAGCTCGGCGCCGACATCAACCTCGCGTGGCCCACGGCCGAGATCGCGGTGATGGGCGGCCAGGGCGCCGTGAACATCCTCTACCGGGGCGAGATCAAGCGGGCCGAGGAGGCGGGCGAGGATGTCGCCGCCGTCCGCACGCGCCTGGCCAACGAGTACACCTACAACGTGGCCTCTCCGTTCCTTGCGGCCGAGCGCGGCGAACTGGACGGCATCATCGAGCCGGCCGCCACCCGCGTCGCGGTGGCCAAGGCCCTGCGGGCGCTGCGCGGCAAGCGCGCGAGCCTCCCCGCCAAGAAGCACGGGAACATCCCGCTGTGACCGGCGTGGGCGGCGACGACGGCGGGGCCGCCCCCGCCGATCCGGGTCTGCGCATCGAGGTGCTGCGCGGCAATCCCGACGCCGAGGAACTGGCGGCGGCGGTCGCAGTCGTGAGCGAGTCGTACCGCTCCGAGGCCGCCGCCGCAGTGGCCGAGGAGGCACGCGCCCGCACCGCCTGGCAGCTCAGCGCGCGGGCCATGCGCCAGCCCCTGCGGCGCGAGCTCGGATGGGGCCGTTTCGGCGGCTGAGAGCGCCCTGCCACGGGGTCCGGCAGGCCTCCGCGGAGATGTCCCCCAAAATACCTACAGACATTCCCGGGGCCCCGTCGCACACTTGAACTGCTGGAACGCTTCTGCGTTCGGTCGATCTCCTCTCTGAGTACGGATCGGCCAGCGAGTCGGTTTTCGGGTAACCGCTCGCGCAGGCGAGGGGCGGGCGGCTTCGCCGCCCCTCGCCTCCCTCCCCCTCCTTCGACCACCGTCGTCGGCGCGCACGCGCGAACGTCGTGCGCAGCGCAGGACACCGCGTCAGGATGCGCGTCAGGACACGCTCCGCAGGCCGTCCGCAGGCGGATCTCGGCGTCTCAGTCCTCGACGCCCACGCGATCCTGGGCCTCCGCCGCGCCCTCGACGGCCTCGGGCTCCCGGACGGCCGGCCAGCGGATCTCGTGCCAGAGGTCCACGACGTCCTCGCCGTCGGGATCGTCCTCGCTGCGCGAGCGGCCCACCACGGTCACCGCGATGCTCTCGTGCTGCGACGTGCGGATGAACACGCGCTCGGAGCGCGCATCCGACAGCGCCTTGGCGAGCTCCCCGCGGATGACGGTGAGCTGATCCTCGTCGACCCCGTCGAGACCGCCCTCGTCGAGCATCGTGACCTCGGTGCCGCGGCGGCGCACCGCTTCCAGCTGCACGCGCACGTCGTCGTCGAGCAGGCGGCGACCGCGCAGCTCGTCCCGCAGCCGTCCCTCCGTCAGGCGCGCCTGGGCCCGCTCCTCGTCGTCGAGGACTCCCCCGGTCTCGATGACCCGGGTCAGCACGGGACCGGCGAGCGCGATGGCGCGCTGGACGGTGACGCGCCGCTCGCGACGGCGTCCCGACTGCGACGCGAGCCACTCGGACGAGGAGCGCTGGAGCTCGGTCAGCTCCGCGGTGTCGCGGGCGGCGCGCGCCATGAGACCGGTCACCAGCTGGGCGATCCCCACCCACACCACGGCGCCCACCGCACCCAGGGACAGCGCGTTGACGATGCCGATCCAGAAGCTCCCGGTGACCACGATGATCGCGACGCCGAACCAGGCCGCCCACACGCGCCGGCGGACCACCAGGATCGCCATCAGCGCACTGATGCCGCCGAGGCCCCAAGTGGCGTAGGCCTGCAGTCGTGCGTCGGTGCCCGCGGCGAACCAGGTGACGTTGGGGACGATCACCGCGGTGACCAGGGAGAGGACCACGAGCCACACCGGCAGCGGTGCGGTGACGGGATTCCAGAAGATGCACAGCCACACCGTCACGAGGTAGAGGCCGATCGCCCCGACCATGAGCAGCGGATGATCGGGCGTGACGGTCCAGATCATGCCGCCGACGGCCAGGTAGGCCGTGAAGACCACACCGAGCGACGAGAGCGCCGAGCGCATCGAGACCCTCATGCCTGCCTCTCCCAGTAGAGCGTCACGCGGGTGCCGCCGGGACCGCTCTCGATGCGCGAGCTGCCGGCGACGGCCGCCACGCGCGCGGAGATCGATCCGCGGATGCCCAGGCGGTCGTCGGGCACCGCGTCGGGATCGAAGCCGGGCCCTTCGTCTCCGATGAGGATCTCGACGTCCCGATCCCCGGCCGTGACGACGACGACGAGGCCGGCGGCGTCGGCGTGCTCGACGGAGTTGGCGATCGCCTGCGTGGTCGCGAGCACGAGGGCGCGCGCGACGCGGCCCGGCAGCGACCACGTCTGCGCGGGGAGGCGGCCCGACACGGGCGGACCCCCGCACTCCGCCGAGGCGCGGTCCAGATCGGCGACGAAGGAGGCCAGCGGAACGGGCGCGTCGGACCCCTCGCCCGCGTCCTGGTCGACGTTGGCGAGCCGGGTGAGCGCCTCGCGCGCCATCGAGACGGCGAGCGAGCGCTCCCGCGGGGTGCGGGCGCGCTCGGCGGCGATGAGGGCGGCCAGCACGCTGTCGTGCATGAGGGCGGCCACCGCCACCCGCTCCCGCTCCGAGGCGTCGGCGGCGGCCGCGGCGGCGTAGGAGCCGACGGCGTCGCGCCGGGCGGTGTCCATCTGCACGGCCACACTGCGGAGCATCCATCCGAGGACGAGGAACACGAGCGCCAGGATGATGGCGAACACGACGTCGAGCAGGGTCGCCTGGAGTCCGGCCGGTCCCACCTGGATGGTGCGGACGATGCCGTAGAGCACCGGGATCAGCACCGCCCAGACGATCTGCAGCGGCATGGAGAAGGCCAGGACGGCGGCGACGGTCCCGACGTTCAGCAGGAACCAGATCCACGGCTCGGAACTGCCGGCGTTGTCGCGGCCCGCCGTGGCGGCCGGCCACGCGATGAGCACGAGCGGGAAGACGATCGCGAACACGCCGGCGCAGGCGCGGGTGGCCAGCCCCGTCGAGCTCGCGACCACCATGACGATGAGCGGCACGAAGACGGCGACGACGAAGGCCATCCGCCAGAGCGGACCCTCCTGCACCGAGGTCAGCGCGTTGAAGAACGCCTGCGCGCCCAGGACCGAGCAGCCGAATCCGACGACGACGCCGAGGATCCGCTCCACCCGAGCCTGGGAGAACCGCTCGCTGCCCGCCGCCGCGGCCTCGCCGGGCGGAAGGATCGGCCGGAGCGACACGGCCCCGGACGGGAGCTCAGACGTCACCCTCGGCCTCGGTCACGAGTCCGTCCTCCATCGCGCGGCGGAGGAGATCGACCTTGGTCGGCGCGGGGCGTCCCACGTCGATGTACTTCACCCGCACCCGCGTGATGTTCTCCTTGGCCGTGGAGTACGCGATGCCCAGGCGGTCCGCCACGGCCTTGAGCGGCAGGCCGGTCGCGTACAGCCGCAGCACGTCGCGCTCGCGCGAGGACAGCTGGGCGTCGGCGAAGGCGCGGTCGCCGTCGACGGCGCTGGCCCACTCGACGTTGTCCAGCGGCTCGCCGGCCGCCACGATGCGGATGGCGCGGATGACGTCGTCGATGCGGGACGACTTGCTGACGACACCGGCGGCACCGGCGGCGAGCGCCTCGCGCACGGCTGCGGGCCGGTCGGCGACGCTGTGGATGATGACCTCGGAGCCGTCGGCGGTGAGCCGCACGACGTTCTCCGTCACCGTCGTGCCGTCGCCGAGGGTGAGGTCGAGGACCACGACGTCAGCCGGTCCGCTCGGATCGAGGACACGCCACTTCATGTAGTCCGTGACCGTGTCGCCCGAGAACACGACGTCCTTCTCGGCCTCACGGGCGCATGCCGCCTCGAGTCCGAGGCGCACGGATTCGTGGTCGTCGATGAACGCCACACGAGTCATGGCCCCAGCCTAACGACGCGAGTGGTCACGAGTGAGGAGGACGAGCGCTTCGATGTGATGAGAGTTCGGGAAGAGGTCGTAGCCGTGCACGGCGCCGGCCCGGTATCCGAGCGCGGCGAAGGTCGCCAGGTCGCGGGCCAGGGCGACCGGATCGCACGCGACGTAGGCGACGTGGGCGGGCTGGAGCGACGCGACGCGCTCCACGACCTCGCGGCCGGCGCCGGCGCGCGGCGGGTCGAGGACGACCACGCCGCCGCGCAGCCGCGTCCGCTCGGCGGCCGAGGCCGACGACGCGAGGTGGGCGAGCCACCGGTCGACACGGCCCGTCTCCGCCCGCGCCCCGACCCAGTCGGCGAGGTTCGCCCCCGCGTGCTCGGTGGCGCGCGCATCGGACTCGACCGTGGTGATGCGCGTCGCGGGGCCGCCGACGCCGGCGACGGCGGCGGCGAGCAGGCCCACGCCGCCGTAGAGGTCCAGGTGCCACGCGTCCGGGTCGACGACCCCGTCCGCGCCCGTCCCCGCCTCGCCGAGCAGCGCGGTCAGGGCCGCGCTGAGCGTGTGCGCGGCGAGCCGGTGCACCTGCCAGAATCCTCCGGCGTCCACCCGGAACGGCCTGCCGCCGACCATCTCCACGACGGTCTCCGCCGCGGCGGGATCCGTCGCAGCGCGCGCGGGCCCCCCGCCGCGGCGAGGTCCCCGCCGCGGACGGTCCGCCGCGTCGGGGCGGGCGATCACGCGCACCCCTCCGTCGGCGGGCTGCACGAAGTCCAGCCGGCCCGGTGCCGCCTGCCGCCCCTGCAGCGCGGCGGCCGCGATCCCCGGGGTCGCCAGCGGCAGCTCGTCCACCTCGATCACGCGATGGCTGCGCGCGGCGAAGGGCCCGACGCGCCCGTCGGCGTCGACGTGCATGCTGACCCGCGTGCGCCAGCCGGTCCCGTCCGCGCTCTCGGCCCCGCCCGTCCCGCTCGGCAGCGCCTCCGACACGGACACCGGAAGGTCGAGGCCCCCGATCCGCTGGAGCGCGTCGCGAACGACCCGCGTCTTCAGCTCGCGCTGATGGGCGAGCGCGATATGGCCGAAGTCCGCGCCGCCGGGCCGCCCCTCGGGCGGCACTCCCACGTCCGCCTGGGCCCACACGTGGGGGCGCCGGTGGGGGGACGCGGTCACCACGTCGAGCACCTCGCCGCGCCAGAAGGACGGCTTCGACCGGTCCGTCAACCGCACGCGCACCCGCTCGCCCGGGATGGCGTCGGGGACGAAGACCACACGCCCGCCGCGGTCGGCGCTCCCGTCGTCGAGGCGCGCGACGAAGACGCCCCCGTGCGCGACGTCGGTGATGTCCAGCTCGATCTCCGGGCTGTCTTCGCTCGTGGCCATCCTCCGACTCTCCCACACCGCCGCTCGATAGCGTGGGGGCATGCACGTCTGCCTCGCCTCGACCTCCCCGGCCCGTCTCATGCTCATGCGTCAGGCCGGCATCGAGCCGTCGGCGCGCGCCCCGCGTGTGGACGAGGAGGCGGTGATCGCCGAGGTCGAGGCGCGCGAGGGCCGCACCCTGCCTCCCGGCGAGCACGTGCTCCTGCTCGCGCGGCGCAAGGCCGCCGACGTGGTCGCGGCCCTCGCCGAGGACGAGCCCGGCTTCGAGGGCCTCGTGGTGGGCGGCGACTCGATGTTCGAGCTCGACGGCGAGGTGCTCGGCAAGCCGTACACGCCCGAGGCCGCCACCGCCCGCTGGCACGCGATGCGGGGAAGGACGGGCACCCTCCACTCCGGCCACAGCGTCTTCCTCGTGGTGCCGGGGGCCGCCCCTGTCGAGGCCCACGCCGTCGCCGACGCCGAGGTCACCTTCGCCGCCGACGTCACCGACGCCGAGATCGACGCCTACGTCGCCACGGGCGAACCGCTGCTGGTGGCCGGCGCCTTCACCGTGGACAGCCTCGGCGGCGCCTTCATCACGCGCGTGGTCGGCGACCCCTCCACCGTCGTCGGCATGTCGCTCTCGACGGTGCGACGCCTGGCCGCGGAGCTCGGCGTGCCGTGGACACGGCTCTGGAACCGCGGCGACACCGCCCCGGCCTCGTAGGGTCCCGCACACGATCCCGCGGCGATCTTGTGCGAGTGATCCAAAGGTGGTCGCCGCGTCGTGGGTAGGCTGGCACCCATGCCTCACATCGCCAAGGTCCTCATCGCGAACCGCGGCGAGATCGCCGTCCGCGTCATCCGCGCCGCCCGCGACTCCGGCAAGGCGTCGGTGGCGGTCTACGCCGACCAGGACCGCGACGCCATGCACACCCGCCTCGCCGACGAGGCGTACGCCCTCGAGGGCGCCACCAGCGCGGAGACCTATCTGTCGATCGAGAAGATCCTCTCGGTCGCCCGCCGCTCCGGCGCGGACGCGGTCCACCCCGGCTACGGATTCCTCGCCGAGAACGCCGACTTCGCCCGCGCGGTGATCGGCGCCGGCCTCACCTGGATCGGCCCGTCGCCCGAGGCGATCGAGGCGCTCGGCGACAAGGTCACCGCGCGGCACGTCGCCGAGAAGGTCGGCGCTCCGCTGGCTCCGGGGACGCCCGGTCCGGTCGACGGCGCCGACGAGGTCATCGCCTTCGCCCGGGAGCACGGCCTCCCGATCGCGATCAAGGCCGCCTACGGCGGCGGCGGACGAGGCCTGAAGGTCGCCCGCGAGCTCGACGAGGTCGCCGAGCTGTTCGAGTCGGCCACCCGCGAGGCCATCGCCGCCTTCGGGCGCGGCGAGTGCTTCGTCGAGAAGTACCTCGACAAGCCCCGCCACGTCGAGACCCAATGCCTCGCCGACGCGGAGGGCAACGTGGTGGTGGTCTCCACGCGCGACTGCTCGCTGCAGCGCCGTCACCAGAAGCTCGTCGAGGAGGCGCCCGCCCCGTTCCTCACCGAGGAGCAGAACCGCATCCTCTACGAATCGTCCAAGGCGATCCTCAAGGAGGTCGGCTACGTCGGCGCCGGCACGTGCGAGTTCCTGATCGGCGCCGACGGCACGATCTCGTTCCTCGAGGTGAACACGCGACTCCAGGTCGAGCACCCCGTGTCGGAGGAGGTCACCGGCATCGATCTCGTGCGCGAGCAGTTCCGTCTCGCCGAGGGCGGCGTGCTGGACTACCCCGACCCCGAGCCGCAGGGTCACTCCCTCGAGTTCCGCATCAACGGCGAGGACCCGGGGCGCGGATTCCTCCCCCAGCCCGGCCGCATCCACCAGTTCAAGACGTTCGGCGGTCCCGGCATCCGGCTCGACTCCGGCGTGACGGCCGGAGACAGCGTCTCGGGCGCCTTCGACTCCCTGCTCGGCAAGATCATCGTCTCCGGCCGCGACCGCGCCGAGGCGCTCGAGCGCTCGCGGCGCGCGCTCGACGAGTTCGAGGTCTCGGGCATGCCGACGGTGCTCCCCTTCCACCGCAAGGTCGTCCGCGATCCCGCCTTCACCGCGGAGGACGGCCGGTTCGGCGTGTTCACCCGCTGGATCGAGACGGAGTTCGACAACGACATCGCGCCGTGGGACGGCGAGCTCGAGTCGCCCGAGTCCGGCGAGGCGCGCCACACGGTGGTCGTCGAGGTCGGCGGCAAGCGCCTCGAGGTGAGCCTGCCCGACCGCATCGCCCAGGCCCCCACCAAGGTCGGCCGCCCCGCAGCGGTGCCGCCGTCCCGGCGCTCCCATGCGCCGACCGTGAACGCGGGTGCCTCCGGCGACGCCGTGAAGTCCCCCATGCAGGCGACGATCGTGAAGGTCGCCGTCGAGGAGGGCCAGCAGGTGGTCAAGGGCGACCTCGTCGTCGTCCTCGAGGCGATGAAGATGGAGCAGCCGCTGCAGGCGCACAAGGACGGCGTCATCGGCGCGATCAACGCGCAGCCGGGCACGACCGTGCCCGCCGGGCACCAGCTGCTCACGATCTCCTGACCCGCGCCGACGCGCCGGGGCCTGCTGACAACACCGCCCTCGCGGGTTAGCGTGGGCAGATGAGACGCCTGACCACACGCCTGACCGCCCTGGCCGTGGCCGCCACGGGGGGACTTCTGCTCGCCTCGTGCGGCGCGGCGACGCCCGCGGTCGACCTCGACGCGGCCCGCGAATGGGTCGAGGGCGTGCAGGCCGACGAGTCCGACGGCCCCGGCGCCGCCGGCACGGCGACCCTCCTCGTGGACCCGACCGTGGTCGACGACGACGGCGAGGACGATCCCGCCGGCAGCGTCCGTCTGGAGTTCCCCGCCGACGCCACCCTCACCCGCGCGGACGCCTCCTGCTACGGCGGCGGCACGGTGGAGGTCGCCGTCACCGTCTTCACGACGACCGGCGACGCGATCGAGTCCGACTCGTTCGGGGCCGAGATCGCCTGCGACGAGGACGTCCACGAGATCGATCTGGACGGACGGGTCGGCTCCTCCGCGCTCATCGAGGCGCGCAGCGAGACCGCGACCTACGCCTACGTCCGCCTGATGCAGGAGCTCACGATCAGCAACGAGTGACCGCGCAGCGGCGACTCAGCCGAAGAAGTCGTCGTCGCGGTTCACGAGGTGCATCGCGCGGGTGGCGTCGGTGATCGAGCCCGACAGCGACGGGTACACCGCGAACACGCGCGACACCTGGTCGACGGTCATGCGCCGCTCGACCGCGATCGCGATCGGGTAGATGAGCTCCGAAGCGCGGGGCCCGACGATGACACCGCCGATCACGGTGCCCGATCCCTCGCGGGCGATCAGCTTGACGAAGCCGTCCTTGATGCCCATCATCTTGGCGCGCGCGTTGGCGGCCAGCGGCAGCTTGTAGACGTAGCCGTTGATGGCGCCGGACTCGACGTCCTTCTCCTGCCGGCCGACCGTCGCGATCTCCGGCGCCGTGAAGATGTTCGCCGTGATGCGGCGGCGCTCCAGCGGGATCACGGTGTCGCCCAGCGCGTGGAAGATCGCGGTGCGCCCCTGCATCGAGGCGACGGAGGCCAGCGGGACGAAGGTGGTGCAGTCCCCCGCCGCGTAGATGTTCGGCACCGAGGTGCGCGCGACGCGGTTCACCCGGATGTGTCCCGAGTCGGTCAGCTGCACGCCGGCCTCCTCGAGGCCGATGCCGGCGGTGTTGGGGACCGATCCGACGGCCATGAGGCAGTGGCTGCCCTCGACGGTGCGCCCGTCGGAGAGCGTCACGACGACCCCGTCGCCGACCCGTTCGACCCGCTCGGCGCGGGACTTGGAGAGCACGGTCATGCCGCCGCGCGTGAAGACCTTCTCGAGCACCGTCGCGGCGTCGCGGTCCTCGCCCGGGAGGACCTGATCGCGGCTGGAGATCAGGGTGACCTTCGCGCCGAGGTTCATGTACGCCGATGCGAACTCCGCACCGGTCACGCCGGATCCGACCACGATCAGGTGCGCCGGCAGCGCCTTCATGTCGTAGAGCTGCGTCCACGTGAGGATCCGCTCGCCGTCGGGCTTGGCGCTGTCGAGCTCGCGCGGCGAGGCCCCCACCGACACCACGAGGGTGTCCGCCTCGATCCGGTCGAAGTCGGTCCCTCCCGGCCCGGTCGAGACGACCACGGCGTGCGTGCCGTCGATGCGCCCGTGGCCCGAGAGGATGCGCACGCCGGCTTCGACGAGGTGCGCGCGCATGTCGTCCGACTGCTGGCGGGCCAGCGACAGCAGCCGCTTGTTGACCGCGGCGAGGTTGATGGCCACCTCGGGCTTGAGCGGCTTGCCGCTGTCGGTCTTCGCGAACAGCTGCACGCCCAGGTCGGACGCCTCCGAGATCGCGACGGCGGCGTCGGCGGTCGCGATGAGGCTCTTGGAGGGGACGACGTCGGTGATGACGGCCGACCCTCCCACGCCCGCGCGTTCGACGAGGGTGACCTCCGCGCCCAGCTGCGCCGCGGCCAGCGCCGCCTCGTACCCTCCGGGGCCACCGCCGAGGACGGCGACGGACTGGGTGCGCTCGAAGCTCACGGACGGGAGGCTCGGTGAGGACATGACAACCATTGTCTCAGGGCTCCGGGGCACCTTCAGCCACGCTCACGGCGGGCGCTCCTGGCACCCCGGCTTCGGTGTTCCTAGAGTGGGCTCATGTCCGACACGATCCACCACCCGCTCGACGATCCCGCCACCGACCCGTTCGAGGTCGCGGCACGCGCAGCCGACGACATCGCCCGGCTCACCGGCGTCGACCGGCACGACATCGCCCTCACCCTCGGCAGCGGCTGGGGCAAGGCCGCCGACCTCATCGGCGAGACGACCGCCACCCTCGCCGCGACGGACGTCACCGGTTTCAGCAAGCCTGCACTCGCCGGCCACGTCGGCTCGCTGCGCAGCGTGGTGACCCCGTCGGGCAGGCGGGTGCTCGTGATCGGCGCGCGGACCCACTACTACGAGGGCCACGGCGTGCGCCGCGTCGTGCACAGCGTGCGGACCGCCGCCGCCGCGGGCGCCCGCACGATGGTGCTCACCAACGGCGCCGGCGGCATCAAGCCCACCTGGAAGCCGGGCACCCCGGTGCTCATCAGCGACCACATCAACCTCACCGGCGACTCGCCCCTGGAGGGGGCGACCTTCATCGACCTGACCGACCTCTACTCGACGCGGCTGCGCGACCTCGCCCGGCGGATCGACCCGTCCCTGGACGAGGGCGTCTACTGCCAGTTCCGCGGCCCGCAGTACGAGACGCCGGCCGAGGTGCGCATGGCCAAGACGATCGGCGGCCACATCGTCGGCATGTCGACGGCCCTCGAGGCGATCGCCGCTCGCCAGGCGGGCATGGAGGTGCTCGGCTTCTCGCTCATCACCAACATGGCCGCGGGCATCCAGACGACGCCGCTCAGCCACCAGGAGGTGATCGAGGCCGGCCAGCAGGCGGAGCCGGTGATCTCGGCGCTCCTGGCCCGTGTGATCGGCGAGCTGTGATGGGCGCCTCCCCCGCGCCGTCGACGATCGAGGCGGCGCGCGCCTGGCTCGCGCAGGATCCCGACGAGGCCACGCGCGCCGAGCTGTCCGCGCTCATCGCCGCGGCCGACGCCGGCGAGGACGCCGCGCGCGCCGAGCTCGCCGACCGCTTCGGCGCACGGCTCGAGTTCGGCACCGCCGGTCTCCGCGGGCGCCTGGGGGCCGGCTCCAACCGCATGAACCGGGTCCTCGTCGCGCAGGCGGCCGCCGGTCTGGCCCGATATCTGCGGGAGACGTCGGAGGATGCCCGCCCGACGGTGGTCGTCGGCTACGACGGACGCCGCAACTCGGACGTCTTCGCCCGCGACAGCGCGGAGCTGTTCGCCGGGGCGGGTCTGCGGGCCGTGCTCCTGCCGCGCCTGCTGCCCACGCCGGTGCTCGCCTTCGCCGTCCGGCATCTGGACGCCGCGGCCGGCGTCATGGTGACCGCATCCCACAACCCGCCCGACGACAACGGCTACAAGGTGTACCTGGGCGGACGCGACGGCGGGTCGCAGATCGTCTCGCCCGCCGATGCCGCCATCGCAGCCCGCATCCTCGAGGTGGCCGCGGCCGGCGACATCGGCGCGCTCCCCCGCGGCGCGTACGAGATCGCCGACGAGTCGGTCGTCGACGCCTACGTCGCCGCAACCGCGACCGTCGCGCCCGCCCCTGCGGGAGCCGCCGGAATGAACTGGGTCTACACGGCCATGCACGGCGTGGGCCACGAGACCCTCGAGCGGATCCTCCTCGCCGCGGGGTATCCGCTGCCGACGGTCGTCGCCGAGCAGATCGAGCCCGACGGCGCGTTCCCGACGGTGTCGTTCCCCAACCCCGAGGAGCCGGGCGCGATGGACCTGTCGTACGCGACGGCGCGCGCCGCGGATGCGGAGTTCATCATCGCCAACGACCCCGACGCCGACCGCCTCGCCGTCGCCGTGCCCGATCCGGGCGCACCGGAGGGCTGGCGGCGCCTCACCGGCAACGAGGTGGGACTGCTGCTCGGCTGGCGCGCCGCACGGGCCGCCTCGGCCGGCGGCGGCGGGGCGCTGGCCTGCTCGCTCGTCTCCTCGCCGGGCCTCCAGGCGGTCGCCGAGCACTACGGGCTCGACTTCCACGCGACCCTGACGGGATTCAAGTGGATCTCGCGCGCGCCCGGGATCGTCTTCGGCTTCGAGGAGGCGCTCGGCTACCTCGTCAACCCCGAGACCGTGCGCGACAAGGACGGCATCTCGGCGGCGGTGGCGATGCTCGGGCTCATCGCCGAGGCGCGGGAGCAGGGACGCACCCTCGCCGACCTCATGCGGCAGTTCGACGAGACCTTCGGCGTCTTCGCCTCGGGTCAGGTGTCGGTGCGGGTCGTGGACCTGTCGCTCATCGGGCGCATCATGTCCGCGCTGCGGGCCGCGCCGCCGGCGCACGTCGGAGGCGTCGCGGTCGAGCGGATCGACGACCTGCTGACCGGGGTCGACGGACTCCCGCCGAGCGACGTGCTGCGCCTGTGGCTCGCCGACGGCTCGCGCGTGATCGTGCGCCCGAGCGGGACCGAGCCCAAGCTGAAGGTCTACCTCGACGTGCGGGGCACCTCGACCGCCGACGCCGCCGAGCGCCTGGCGGCGATCGAGGCGGGCGCCCGGGCCCTCCTCGCCGCGGCGCAGGCCTGACTCCGCGTCCCACTTCCGGCGCTCCGTGTCCCACTTCCGGTGCTCCGTGTCCCACTTCCGGTCGTCCTCGCTACCCGAATGCGACCGGAAGTGGGACACGCAGCCCCGCCGCTAGGCTCGGGACGTGCTGCTGACCGAACCGATCGCCCTCGAGAACGCCCACGTGCGGCTGGAGCCGCTGGAGCCCCGCCACGCGAACGACCTGACCGCCGCGCGCGAAGGGCTCGACTACGCGTGGTACACGTCGGTCCCGGTCTCGGTGCCGGAGGAGATCGACCGGCGGCTCGCCGAGCGTGACGCGGGCCGGATGAACCCCTGGGCGGTCGTGTCGAGCGGTCGCGCGGTGGGGATGACGACGTTCTGCGAGATCGACCAGGCCAACCGCCACGTCGAGATCGGCTACACGTGGATCGCCCGTTCGGTGCAGCGCACCGCGGTCAACACCGCCGCCAAGCTCCTGCTGCTGACGCACGCCTTCGAGACGTGCGACGCGATCGCGGTGGAGTTCCGCACCCACTGGCACAACCGCCCGTCCCGCGCCGCGATCGAGCGGCTGGGGGCACGGCAGGACGGTGTGCTGCGCAACCACCGGCTCGGGCCCGACGGCAGCCTCCGCGACACGGTGGTCTACTCGATCCTGCCCCACGAGTGGCCCGCCGTCCGGCTCGGCCTCCAGCGCCGGCTCGAGCGCTGAGCGGCCCGCTCAGCCGTCGACGACGGCGACGAGCTCGTCGAGGAACGCGCCGAACGTGGTGCCCTTCCGGACGATCCGCTGCACGCTGTCCCGCTCGCTGAACACCTCGACGAGCTGCTCGAACACGGTCTGGAACGCCGCGCGGTCGGACTCGCTGAACGCGACCATCGCGACCACCTGCACCCGTCCGTCCCCCCACGGGATCGACGGGTCGGCGATCCCCACGGCGATCGCGGTGCGGGTGGCGGTCATGCCGAGCGCGTGCGGCACGGCGAGGGCATCCGAGAAGGCCGTCGACGACAGCCGCTCCCGTTCGAGGGTGCGCTGCACGTAGTCGTCGTCGATGACGCCCTGGCGCACCAGCAGTGCGCCCAGACGCGTGATGACGCCCTCCTCGCCCTCGGCGGCCGTCAGCCCGTGCACGAACGCGTCGGCGGCGAAGTAGCGCTCGAGCTCGGCGCGCAGGCGCGCCAGCCGGCGTCCCCGCCGCACGCGGCCCGCGGCGGCCTGGACGCGCTCGACGTCGGCCTCGGTGAGGAAGGGCTGGATCCGCACGAAGCGGTCCCCGGGCACCGGCGGATCGATCGTCGTCAGCACCAGATCGGTGTCGATCGAGGCCCAGTCGGGATCGACGCGCGTCTCGACGCCGACGACCGTCACGGCCTGCCCGAGCGACTGCGCGATGCTCGAGCGCAGCAGCTCGTGCAGCTCGTAGTACCCCGGGCACACGATGGTCGCCGACAGGACGGTGCCCGCGCGGCGGCTGCGCTCGAGCCGGCCGCCCACGTGCATCGCGATGTAGGCGATCTCATCGTCCATGAGGGAGATCCCCAGGAGTCCGCGGAGCCCGTCGGAGATGAACACGGCGACCTCGAAGATCATCGGGTAGGTCGTCTTCAGCGAGCGCGTGAGCGGATTGCGCGACCAGGCCTGCTCCTGCGCGCGGAGGCGGAGGTTCTGCACGTGGAGGGCCAGGCGCAGCACGAAGTCCTCGTGGTCGATGTCGACCTGGAACTCCGCCGCCGCCCTCGCCACGACGTCGCGCACGGCGTCCTCGACCTCCGGATCGAGCCTTTCCCGGATGACCGCGGCCGGCTCGGCGGCGCCGGGGGCCACCACGCGGCTCTGGACGAGCGCGGCGAGGTGACGCAGGTCGCCCGTGCCGAAGGAGACGCCCAGGTGGGCGATGCTGAGCCGGTCGATGAGGGCCTCGATGCGGACGGCGGCCTCGCCTCCCTCCGCCATGCCCGCCTCGTCGAGGCCGTGGTCCCGCGCGACCCGGTCGGCGGCGATGGCCACGTGCATCATGACGTCGCCGATGCCGAACTCGTTGACGAAGTAGCCCAGCTCGGTGAGCCCGGCGACGAGGTCCGCCTTGAAGGGGCCGAACGCCGCCGCTCCGATGGAGTCCTCGCCGAGCGCCCGGCGCAGCGCGTCGAGGTCGAAGGCGCCGTCCTCGGTCTCGTCGTGGGCGAGGCGGCTGAGCAGACGCCGCTGCGCCATCTCCGTGCCGCGCAGCCGGGCCCGCGCCGCCGTGCGCTCCAGCACGAGCTCGGTGCCGCCCAGCAGCGCGCGCACCCGCGCGAGGTCCGCATCGAGGGTGGCGGGACTGACGTGGAAGAGGTCGGCCGTCTCGAAGACGTCGATGCCGTCGGGAGCGGCCAGCACGGCCCGCACGAGGCGGTGCAGCCGGTCGCGGGGCGTGCCCGCCTCCACTCCGCCCGCCCGCTGCGCGGCCGCGACATCCGCCCCCGCTCGGTAGCCCTGGGGCCCGGACTCGATCGCCACGCCGTCGGGCACGCGCGCGTTGATCGCGGTCACGTAGGAGCGGATGCTGCGGGGCGTCACCCCGACGGCGTCCGCCAATTCGGCGGCGGTGGTCCACTCCGGAGTGCGCGCCAGCAGTCCGAGGACGCGATCCTGGCGGGCTCTGCTCACCGGACCAGTCAACCACGGGCCACCGCCGGGGGTTTCCGCCCCCGCGGAAACAGGCGTGGTTGTCCGCTCTCAGCGCTTTCACAAGAATGGGGCCGAAGGAGGCGGATCGATGAGGATCCTCGTGGTGTGCGGCGCGGGAGCGTCGAGCACGTTCGTGGCACAGCGCGTCCGGCATGCGGCACATGACCGCGGTCGCGACATCAGCGCGGTCGCCGGCACCGAGCAGTCGCTGCCGATCGACCTGGACGCCGCGGATGTGGTGCTCGTCGGTCCTCACCTGCAGCACGCCATCGAGCGCATCCAGCGCGACGCCGCCCCGCGCGGCACCCGAGTCGTGCTCCTGCCGCCGGACATCTTCACCGACTTCGACGGCTCGCGCACGCTCGCGCTCGTCGACGAGGCCATGACCGCCGCGGCGGACCTCCACCGCGCCCACCGAGAGGAACACGCATGACCGTCGCGTCCCGCACCGTCCGCATCGGCTCGTCCCACGGTCTGCACGCCCGCCCCGCGAAGCTGTTCGCCCAGGCCGTGAAGGAGGCCGGGATCCCGGTCACCGTCTCGAAGGGCTCCGGAGCGCCCGTCAACGCCGCGAGCATCCTCGGGATCATCGCCCTGGGCGCCGAGAAGGGCGACTACCTCACCCTCACCGCCGACGGGGAGGGTGCCGAGAACGTCCTCGACGCCCTCGCCGAACTGCTGACGACCGACCACGACGAGTAAAGAACCACAAGGAGATCCACACCATGAGCGAACTGCGCGGAGTCGGCATCGGACTGGGCGTCGCCCAGGGACCCGTCGCACGGATGGCCGAGCCGCTGCCGGCTCCCGTCGACGAGCCCTCCACCCGCACGCCCGACGAAGAGCTCGCCCGGGTGCGCGAGGCGGTCGCCGCCGTCGCCCGCGAGCTCGAGCAGCGCGGCACGCAGGCCGGGGGCCTGGCCCGCGAGGTGCTCGAGGCGCAGGCGATGATGGCCGAGGACCCCACGCTCGACCAGGAGGTCTCCACCCGCGTCGCCGCCGGCAAGACCGGCGAGTTCGCCGTGCACGACGCCTTCGCGACCTTCCGCGACATGCTCTCGGCGATGGGCGGCTACCTCGGCGAGCGCGCCGCCGACCTCGACGACGTCGCCCAGCGCGTGATCGCGCGGCTGCGCGGGCTCCCCGCCCCCGGCATCCCCGACCCGGGCCACCCGTTCGTCCTGGTGGCCAAGGACCTCGCCCCCGCCGACACCGCACTGCTCGACCTCGACCAGGTCCTCGCGCTCGTGACCACCGACGGCGGGCCGACCTCGCACACAGCGATCCTGGCGCGCGAGAAGTCGATCGTCGCGATCGTGGGCGCCGCCGAGGCCAAGGGACTCACCGACGGCGAGACGGTCATCGTCGACGCCGCCAAGGGCATCGTCACCACCCAGCCCACCGCCGACGAGCTCAGCCAGGCGCAGAACCGCGCCGATGCGCGGGCGTCGGCGGCGTCGGCGCCGATCACCCCGGGGGCCCTCGCCGACGGCACCGCGGTGCCGCTCCTGGCGAACCTCGGCAAGCCCGGCGGCGCGGCCGAGGCCGTCGAGCTCGGCGCCGAGGGAGTGGGACTGTTCCGCACGGAGTTCCTGTTCCTGTCGGCCACCCAGGCCCCGACGGTCGAGGAGCAGACGAAGGCGTACACCGAGCTCCTCCAGGCGTTCCCGGGAAAGAAGGTGGTCGTCCGCGCGCTCGACGCCGGCGCCGACAAGCCCCTCGCCTTCCTCAACGACGCCCACGAGGAGAACCCGGCGCTGGGCCTGCGGGGCCTGCGCGCCCTCCGCGCCAGCGAGGACATCCTCCGCGAGCAGCTCACCGCGCTCGCCAACGCGGACGCCGCCACCGAGGCCGACCTGTGGGTCATGGCGCCGATGGTGTCCACCGTCGAGGAGACCGACTACTTCGTCTCGCTGGCCAAGGAGTACGGCATCAGGACCGCCGGCGTCATGGTGGAGGTCCCCTCCTCGGCGCTCCTGGCCGGGAAGGTGCTCGAGATCGCGGACTTCGCGTCGATCGGCACGAACGATCTGACGCAGTACACCCTCGCCGCCGACCGCCTGCTCGGGTCGGTGTCGAGCTTCCAGGACCCGTGGCACCCTGCGGTGCTGCAGCTGATCAAGACGACCGGCGACGGCGGGAAGGCCAACGGCAAGCCCGTCGGCATCTGCGGCGAAGCCGCCGCAGACCCGCTGCTGGCGGTCGTCCTGGTCGGCCTCGGGGCCACCACCCTGTCGATGGCACCCACGGCGCTCGCCGACGTGCGCGCCACGCTCCTGCAGTACAGCCGTGAGGATGCCGAGCGCATCGCCACGGCAGCCCTCGCCGCATCCGATGCGGCAACCGCCCGAACCGCGGCACAGGCCGCGGCCGGATCCCCCGCCTGAGCGCGGTCACCCGAAGAAGGAGAAACCAGCACATGACAACGGCGTCCACCCCCACCACGGGGGTCAACCGCGCACGGGTCGGAGTCCAGCGCTTCGGCACGTTCCTGTCCGGCATGATCATGCCGAACATCGCGGCCTTCATCGCATGGGGATTCATCACCATGCTCTTCATCCCCGACGGGTTCTTCGGTGCCCGCAGCCCCTTCGGCTGGCACTGGTTCCCCGTCGCGGAGATCATCGGCGGCGGCGGCGACTCCGCCGCGATCGGCTGGCAGGGTGCGATGACGTCCCTGGCAGAGGGCGACGCGGGCAACTTCGCCGCGTACGTCGGCCTCGTCGGCCCGATGGTCACCTACCTGCTGCCGCTGCTCATCGCCAACACCGCGGGCCGCATGGTCTACGGCGAGCGCGGTGGCGTGGTCGCGACGATCGCCACGATGGGTGTCATCGTCGGCACCAACATCCCGATGTTCCTCGGCGCGATGATCATGGGCCCGCTGGCCGCACTGATCACGAAGTGGATGGATAAGATCTGGGACGGCAAGATCAAGCCGGGCTTCGAGATGCTGGTGAACAACTTCTCCGCCGGCATCCTCGGCATGATCCTCGCCATCGTCGGCTTCTTCGCCTTCGGCCCGATCATGCTCGGCATCAGCGCGTTCCTCGGCGGCGTCGTCGACTGGCTCGTCTCGCTGAGCCTGCTGCCGCTGCTGTCGATCATCGTCGAGCCTGCAAAGGTCCTGTTCCTCAACAACGCCATCAACCACGGCGTGTTCACCCCGCTGGCCCTCCAGCAGGTCGAGGAGACCGGCAAGTCGATCCTGTTCCTCATCGAGGCCAACCCCGGCCCCGGCGTGGGCCTGCTGCTCGCCTTCACGTTCTTCGGCGTCGGCCAGGCCAAGGCCTCCGCCCCGGGCGCGGCGATCATCCAGTTCCTCGGTGGCATCCACGAGATCTACTTCCCGTACGCCCTGAGCAAGCCGGCCACGATCCTCGCGCTCATCGCGGGTGGTGCCACCGGTGTCACGACGAACATGCTCTTCAACGGCGGCCTGCAGTTCCCCGCCGCCCCGGGCAGCATCATCGCGGTCACCGCCGCGGCGATCGGTGCCGGCGTGCCGAACCTGCTCGTCGTCTACCTCTCGGTGATCCTGTCCGCCACGGTGACCTTCCTCATCACGGCGGTCATCCTGCGGGCCTCGCGCAAGCGCGACCTGGCCGCCGAGGCCGACAGCTTCGGCGCGGCGATCGCGCAGACCGAGGCGAATAAGGGCAAGTCGTCCGCCGCGATGGACGCGCTGCGTTCGTCGGGAGCCGCCGCCGGCGGCGTCGCCACCGACAAGAAGGTCTCCACGATCGTGTTCGCGTGCGACGCGGGAATGGGCTCCTCGGCGATGGGCGCGAGCGTCCTGCGCAACAAGATCAAGAAGGCGGGCGTCGAGGACGTCACGGTCACCAACAAGGCGATCGCGAACCTCGACGGCAGTGAGGACCTCGTCATCACGCAGCAGCAGCTCACGGAGCGCGCCAAGTCGCGCACGCCGGACGCGCTGCACGTGTCGGTCGACAACTTCATGAACTCGCCGAAGTACGACGAGGTCGTGAAGCTGGTCGTCGACCAGCACGACGCGTAGCCTCGGAAGACCGCTGCGGGGCCGGGTTGCGCGATGCGCCCGGCCTCGCAGCCCGAGGCCCGCGCCCCACCGAAGCCTGAGATCCATCGAACAGAGGTTTGTCATGACACGTGAAGTCCTGAATGTCGGGCAGGTCCGCATCCACACCGGATCCGCGACCCGCGAAGAAGCGATGAAGGAGGCGGCGGACATCCTCCAGGCCGCCGGTGCGGTCACCGGCGCCTACTTCGACGCCATGAAGCAGCGCGAGGAGACGGTGTCCACCTACATGGGCAACGAGCTCGCCATCCCCCACGGCACCAACGAGACGAAGGACGCGATCCTCGAGTCGGCGCTCTCGTTCGTCCGCTACGACGGCGGCGTCGACTGGGACGGCAACCCGGTGACCTTCGTCGTCGGCATCGCCGGCAAGGGCGACGAGCATCTGGAGATCCTGTCGCAGATCGCCCTGCTCTTCTCCGACGACGACGAGGTCGCCCGTCTCAAGGCGGCGCAGACGCCCGAAGAGCTCTTCGGCCTGCTGGCGTCGGTCAACTCCTGATGAAGGCCGTCCACTTCGGCGCCGGCAACATCGGCCGGGGCTTCGTCGGCCTGCTCCTCCACGAGGGCGGATACGAGCTCGTCTTCTCGGACGTCGCGGCCCCCCTCGTCGACGCGATCAACGCCGTCGACTCCTACACCGTCCACGAGGTGGGCGAGGGCGGAGCCGACAAGGTCGTGACGGGCTTCCGAGCGATCAACAGCGCGACGCAGCCCGATGAGCTCATCGAGGAGATCGCCGGCGCGAACGTGGTCACGACGGCCGTCGGACCGACGATCCTCCGCTTCGTCGCTCCCCCGATCGTCGCGGGGCTCGCCCTGCGCGACTCGTCCTCTCCCCCGCTGCAGATCATGGCGTGCGAGAACGCGATCAATGCGACGGACCTCCTCCGCGAGGAGATCAAGGCGCAGGCCGGCGAGGCCTGGGACGCCCTCGAGGCCCGCGCCGTGTTCGCCAACACCGCCGTCGACCGCATCGTGCCGGCCCAGCCCGCCGGCGCCGGCGTCGACGTGACCGTCGAGCCGTTCTTCGAGTGGGCGATCGAGCGCCCGCCGTTCGGCGACGAGCCGCCGGTGATCCCCGGCGCCCATTTCGTGGACGACCTGGCGCCCTACATCGAGCGGAAGCTCTTCACGGTCAACACCGGTCACGCGACCACCGCCTACTTCGGCGCCGAGGCCGGGGTCGAGAAGATCTCCGACGCCCTGGCCGATCCGGTCATCGCCGGCAAGGTCGGAGCCGCGCTCGAGGAGACCTCCGCGCTCCTGGCCGCCAAGCACGGCCTCGACCCGGCGGAGCTCGCCGAGTATCGCGCCACCATCCTGCGCCGCTTCGCCAACCCGGCCCTGCCCGACACCGTCGGACGCGTCGGACGGCAGCCGCTGCGCAAGCTGTCCCGCCACGAGCGCTTCGTCGGCCCCGCGGCCGAAGCGGCCGAGCGCGGGCTGCCGGTCGACGCCCTGCTGGCGGCGATGGGCGCCGCTCTGCGCTTCGACGACCCCGACGACGAGCAGTCCGTCGAGCTCCAGCAGCGTCTGCGCACCGAGACCGCGGCGGACTTCACGGCAGCCGTGACCGGGCTCGAGCCCGGCCACCCGCTCGCGGCCCGTGTCGAGGAGCTCGTCGCCGCCCGTCAGGCCGAACTGGCATGACCCCGAACCGCCGTCGCCGCCGCGTCCTCTGGTGGACGCTCGGCGGCGTCGGCGGGCTCCTGCTCGCCGCGGTGATCGGCGTGGTGGTGTGGAGCCAGGTCGGCGTGTACCAGGCCGAGCCTGCTCCCCTGGCGGCCGTGCGCGCCGATCCCGGGATCTCGCTCGTCGACGGCCCCGCGGGGATCGTCCTCTCCCCCGCCGACGCGGAGTCGAGCGGTGCGGCGACGGGAGATGCGGGGCTCGTCTTCATCCCCGGCGCGAAGGTCGACCCCTGGGCCTACGCGGCGACGCTGTCGGGACTCGTGCGCGATGCGGATCTGACCGTCGTCATCACCAAGCCCTGGCTGAACCTCGCGTTCTTCGACGTGCGCCCCCTGACCGCCTTCACGGACCTCGCCCCCGACGTCGGCACCTGGATCGTCGGCGGGCACTCCCTCGGGGGCGTGCGGGCCTGCACCCTCGCCGCCGACGCCGACGCGCTCGCCCTGTTCGCCTCGTACTGCGCGACCGACCTGTCCGGCTCCGGCCTGCCCGTGCTCAGCCTCTCCGGCAGCGAGGACGGCCTCTCGACCCCGGCGAAGATCGACGACGCGCGCCACCTGCTGCCCGCCGACGCCCGATTCGTGGAGATCCCCGGCGCGGCCCACGCGTCCTTCGGCGCCTACGGTCCGCAGGACGGCGACGGCACGCCCTCCGTCTCGCTCGAGGACATGGTCGCGGAGATCACCGACGCCGTCGGCGCGCTCGCGTCCGAGCTGGAGTGACGCGCCCGCGCCGGCGATAGCGTCCCGCCCCCCTGCCGATAGCATCGAGCGGCAGGGACCTGGCCGGGCCGCGACGTCGCGGCGCCGCACCGAACGGTCTGGACGAAGGAGTCTGGGGAATGCGCGAGCGCCGCTACGCGATCATCGGCGCGGGCCCGTCGGGCCTGGCCGCGGCACGTGCGCTGCAGCGCGCCGGCATCGCCTTCGACGGATACGAGGCGGCCTCCGGCGTCGGCGGGCTCTGGGACATCGACAACCCGCGCTCCACCGTCTACGAGTCCGCCCACCTCATCTCGTCGCGCACGACGACCGAGTTCGCCGAGTTCCCGATGGACACGACCGCCGACTACCCCGGCCACCGCGAGCTCGTCCGCTACTTCCGCGCCTACGCAGCGGAGTTCGCGCTCGCCCCGCACTACCGCTTCGAGACGCGCGTGACCGCGCTCGCCCGGCGCGCGGACGGCGACTGGGACCTCACCGCTGCAGGCCCCGACGGCCCGGTGACGACCGCCTACACGGGCGTCATCCTGGCCAACGGCACGCTGGCCGAGCCGCAGATCCCGACGTTCCCGGGAGAGTTCTCCGGCGAGCTGCTGCACACGAGCGCCTACAAGAGCGCCGCCCAGCTCGACGGTCGCCGGGTGCTCATCGTCGGAGCGGGCAACTCCGGCTGCGACATCGCCGTCGACGCCGTGCACCGCGCAGCATCGGTGGACATGAGCGTCCGCCGCGGCTACTACTTCGTGCCGCGCTACCTCTTCGGCCGCCCCGCGGACACCCTCAACCAGGGGCGCCCGCTCCCGGCGCGGCTCAAGCAGTTCGTCGACACGCGCGTGCTCCGCGCGTTCACCGGCGACCCCGTGCGCTTCGGGTTCCCACGCCCGACCTACCGGATCTACGAGTCGCACCCCATCGTCAACACGCTGATCCTCGGCCACCTCGGTCAGGGCGACCTGCGCATCCGCGCCGACGTCGCGCGCTTCGACGGCGACACCGTCCGCTTCCGCGACGGGACCTCGGGCACCTACGACACGGTCCTGCTGGCCACCGGCTACCGCCTCGACTACCCGTTCGTCGACCGCGCCGCGCTGAACTGGACCGGCATGGCGCCGCGGCTGTTCGTCAACATCTTCCCGCCCTCGTTCAACGGGCTGTTCGTGATGGGCATGGTCGAGGCCTCGGGCCTGGGATGGCAGGGCCGCTACGAGCAGGCCGAGCTCATCGCCGCCTACCTGCGCGCCGACGCCGGCGACCCCGAGCGCGCGGCGCTGTTCCGCCGCCGGGTGGACGACCCCTGGCCCGACCTCACCGGCGGATACCGCTACCTCGGGCTCGAGCGCATGGCGTACTACGTCAACAAGGACGCCTACCGCGGCACGGTCCGCGCCCTCACCCGCTCCCTCACCGCCACGCGCGGCGCCTCGGGAAGGCAGGCGGCATGAACCCCGACGACGTCCTGCTGAACTTCACCCCCGGCACGCTCACGATCCTCAACGTCGTGCTCGCCCTGATCATGCTGGGCGTCGCCCTCGACGTCACCCTCGACGACTTCCGCGTCGTCGCCCGACGGCCACGGCCCATGATCATCGCGATCGTGGCGCAGCTGCTGGTGCTTCCCGCCGTCACCTTCGGCCTCACCTTCCTGCTGCCGGTGACGCCGTCGATGGCCCTCGGGATGATCCTCGTCGCGTGCTGCCCTCCCGGGAACATCTCGCAGGTGCTCACCCATCGCGCCGGCGGCAACGTCGCCCTCTCCGTGTCGATGACGGCGGTCTCCAACCTGCTCTACATCTTCGCGCTGCCGCTGTCGATCGCCTTCTGGGGATCGCTGCGCGCCGACACCCGGGAGCTCCTCTCGGCGGTCTCGCTCAACGGCTGGCAGATGCTCCTCGAGATCGTCCTCATCATCGGGGTGCCCTTCGCCGTAGGCCTGACGGTGCGCCACCGCGTGCCCGCCCTCGCGGCGCGGGTGCAGCCGTTCGTGAAGTGGTTCTCGCTGCTCGCGCTGCTGGCCTTCATCGCCGCGGCGCTCGCGGGGAACTGGCAGTACTTCATCGCCTTCCTCGGCATCATCGTGCTCGCCGTCACGATCCACGACGCCGTCGCCCTCGGCATCGGCTGGACGACCGCCGCGGTCGGCGGACTCGGCACGCGCGAGCGGAAGGCGATGACGTTCGAGGTCGGCATCCGCAACGCCGGCCTGGGGCTCGGTCTCGTCTTCACCTTCTTCGGCGGGCTCGGCGGCATGGCGATCGTCGCCGGCTGGTGGGGCATCTGGGACATCGTGGCCGGCCTCGTCGTCGCCTCGCTGTGGGCGCGGCACACGCGTCGCCGCACGGGATCGGCGAAGGGCGACGCGACCGCACGCGCGCCCCGCGATGGCGCGGGATCCCCGGCGGCGGAGGAGCGGACGTGACCCGGGTCGCCGTCACCGGCGGGGCGGGCTTCCTCGGCTCGCACGTCGTGACCGCGCTCACCGCGCGCGGCGACGTCGAGGCGGTCGTCGCAGCCGATGTGCGCCCGGCAGCGACGCGCGGCGACGTGGTGTCGGAGTCGGTCGACGTCACCGATCCCGGTGCGCTCGCGCCGATGCTGCGCCGTCACGCGATCGACGTCGTCGTGCATCTGGCCGCCGTCGTCACCCCCGGCCGCGACCACGCCCAGGAGTACCGGGTCGACGTCGAGGGCACGCGGAACGTGCTGTCGGCGTGCACGGCCGCCGGGGTCCGCCGGATCGTCGTGTCGTCTTCGGGCGCCGCCTACGGCTATCACCCCGACAACCCCGTGCCGCTGCGCGAGAGCGATCCGCTGCGGGGCAACGACGAGTTCCCCTACGCGCGTCACAAGCGCCTCGTCGAGGATATGCTCGCCGCCCATCGTGGGACGCACCCGGAGCTCGAGCAGGTGATCTTCCGCATCGGGACGATCCTCGGCCCGACGGTGCGCAACCAGATCACCGCGCTGTGGGACGGGCCGCGGATCCTCGCGGTCCGCGGGTCGGACTCCCCGTTCGTCTTCGTCTGGGTGGACGACGTCGCCGGCGCGATGGCCCGTGCCGCCACCGACGGCCCGCCCGGGATCTACAACGTCGCCGGGGCCGGGACGATGACGGTCCACGAGATCGCCCGGCGGCTCGGCAAGCCGACGCTCACCGTCCCCGCCGGCGTGCTGGCGTCGCTGCTGGGCGTCGGACGCGCGCTGCGGCTGACCGACCACGGTCCCGAGCAGGTGAACTTCCTCCGCCACCGCCCGGTGCTCGCCGCCGACGCCCTCTCGGAGGTGTTCGGCTTCACGCCGGCACTGTCCACGCGCGAGGCCTTCGAGGCCTATCTCGCCACCCACCCCGGCGTCGCCCGGGTCTAGCCGGAGCGGCAGGGTCCGGCCCGGGTGTGTTCGCAACTCCGGATGTTCTGGCTCGCAAGACCCCTACGACCGCCGCGCGTGCCCTTACACGCCCTGAATTCCGGAGTGGCGAACGGCGGATCGATCCGGCGCCTGGCCGCTGCCTCCGGCCGGCACCATCGACCCTGCGTCCACAACTCCGGAAGATCCGCCGTGCGGCCAGTCCGCGGGGCGGCCCCCCGCGGTGTCGAGGCAGAGATTCCGGAGTTGTGAGCGACCGACCGTCGGCTCCTCCCGAACCGGCCGCCGGCGGCGACGGTTCCCGGGCCGCACCCTGCGTCGTCCGCGGCACCGCTCCATGCGCGAGGGTGCTCCCATGCAGCCGTCGCCGACCGATCGTCCCGCTCCGTCCCGCCTGGTGGCCTCCGTTGCAGGCCGCGCCGACCTGATCACGGCGGGCATGACCGCCCGCGGACTGACGGCCGCCGTCCGCGGGGGACGGCTGCTCCGCCCGCGCCGGGACCACTACCTTCCGCCGGACGCGCATCCGCACCAGGTCGAGGCGGTGCGTTGCGGGGGTAGGCTCGACTGCGTGGCGCTCCTGGCACTGCTCGGGGTGTTCGTGCTCGAGACGCCGCAGCCCCACGTGCAGCTCGAGCGCGACGCCACTCGTCTGCCGGCGCCCGCGCGCGGCGTCATCCGCCATTGGCGCGCCACGGTCGCGCACCCGCATGCCGCGGTCGTTCCCGTACCCGAAGCCCTTGCGCAGGCCGTCCGGTGCCAGGGCGCCCGCGCAGCCGTCGCCACGCTCGACAGTGCATGGCATCTCGGCCTCGTCGATGAGGCCGGGATCCGTGAAGTGTTCGGCCTTCTCCCTCGACGGTACGGGGTGCTGCGCGGCGTCCTGGACCGGCGGAGCGAGTCCGGCACCGAGTCGCTCGTGCGCCTGATCCTGCGCGGCTTCGGATGTCGGATCGAGCTGCAGGTGCGGATCGACGGCGTCGGACGCGTGGACCTCCTGGTCGACGGCTGGCTGATCCTCGAGTGCGACAGCGTCCGCCATCACAGCGACTGGAGCGCGCAGGTGGAGGACCGACGTCGCGACCTCGCCGCCGCGGCGCTGGGCTACACGACGGTGAGACTGCTCGCGGACGACGTCTTCCGTCGCCCCGACTGGGTGCGGGAGCAGCTTCGTCGCGTGGTGGCACAGCGCCCGGCGGTTCACGACTCCGGAAGATCCGGGGCCGGAGGTCGCCGCAGCCGGCTGAGGGCGTCGCCGCGCACCGTCGTTCCGGAGTCATGAACGCCTCGGCACGGCAAGAGCGCACGAGCTGCGCCTCCGGCGTCGCCTCAGCGGTCGAAGCCCTCGCCGATCAGCTCGATGAGCTCCTCGCGCTCCTCGACCGACAGGAAGGCGCCCGCCGCGGCGTTCAGCTGGAACGCCTCGAGGTCGTCGAGGGAGTAGTCGAAGGTCTCGGCCAGCAGCGCCAGCTCGCGCGTCAGCGACGTGCGGCTCATGGTGCGGTTGTCCACGTTGACGGTGACCGAGAATCCCAGCTGGTAGAGCAGGTCGAACGGGTGGTCCTCGAGCGTCGTCCCCCAGCGCGCGATCGCTCCGGTCTGCAGGTTCGACGACGGGGAGAGCTCCAGCGGGATCTCGCGGTCGCGCACCCAGTGGGCCAGGTCGCCGAAGGTGACGAAGGTCTCCTCGCCCTTCTGCGACACGACGTCGAGGTCCTCCGCGATCCGCACGCCGTGGCCGAGGCGCAGCGCGCGCCCGTCGATCAGGGCGGAGCGGATCGAGTCGAGGCCGGCCGCCTCCCCGGCGTGGACGGTGACCGGGAAGAACTCGGACGCCAGGTAGTCGAACGCGGCGCGGTGGTTGGACGGCGGGAAGCCGTCCTCGGGCCCGGCGATGTCGAATCCGACGGCGCCGCGGCCGCGGTAGGCGACGGCCAGCTCGGCGATCTCGCGCGAGCGGTCGGTGTGGCGCATGGCGGTGACGAGCTGCCCGACGCGGATGTCGTCGCCGCGGCTCTCGACCGCGTCCTCGCCCTCCTCGATGCCCGCCTGGACGGCCTCGACGGCTTCTTCGAGCGACAGCCCTCCCGCCAGGTGCTGCTCGGGGGCCCAGCGCACCTCGCCGTAGATCACGCCGTCGGCGGCGAGGTCCTCGACGAACTCCTTCGCGACGCGGCGAAGGCCCTCGCGGGTCTGCATGACGGCGATGGTCAGATCGAAGGTCTTCAGGTACTCGACGAGCGAGCCCGAGTCGCTCTGCTGCTCGAACCAGTCGGCGAGCTCGTCGGCGGCGGCGGCGGGGACCTCGTGGCCGATCTCATCGGCGAGCTCGAGGATCGTCTGCGGGCGCAGCGCGCCGTCGAGGTGGTCGTGCAGCGACACCTTGGGCAGCGAGCGGATCGAGACGCCCTGCAGCTTCGCGTCGCCGTGCTGGTCGATGGCCATGATTCTCCTGGGTTCGTCGGGGGTGTCGTGCGGGTGTCAGGCGGTGATGCGCTCGAGGACGAGCGGACCGGAGTCGGGGGCCTGGTCGCCGAGCTCCCACGCCCCCTCGAGGGCGTCGAGGGCGCGGGCGAAGCGGCCCGCGTCATCGGCGAGCAGCGTGAAGACCGGCTGCCCCGCGGTGACGCGGTCTCCGGGCTTGACGTGCAGGTCGATCCCGGCGGCGTGGACCACCGGGTCCTGCGCGCGGGCGCGTCCGGCTCCCAGGCGCCAGGCGGCCACGCCGAAGGGCAGCGCCTCCATCCGTGTGACCACGCCGTCGGCCTCGGCGAGGACGGTGTGGGTCTCTCGCGGCGCCGGAAGCGGCGCGTCGGGGTCGCCGTCCTGGGCGCGGATCATGCGGCGCCACGCGTCCATCGCCCGGCCGTCCTGCAGCGCCGCCTCGACGTCGGCGTCGGGCTGTCCCGCGAGGGTCAGCATCTCCCGCGCCAGCGCCACCGTCAGCTCGACGATGTCGGCGGGGCCTCCGCCGGCCAGCACCTCGACGGACTCCCGCACCTCGTTCGCGTTGCCGATGGCGAGCCCCAGGGGGGTGTTCATGTCGGTGAGGAGGGCGGTGGTCGCCACCCCCGAGTCGGTGCCGAGGGCGACCATCGTGCGCGCCAGCTCCCGCGCCTTGTCGACGTCGCGCATGAAGGCGCCGGAGCCGAACTTCACGTCGAGCACGAGCGAGTCGGTGCCCTCGGCGATCTTCTTGGACATGATGCTCGAGGCGATGAGCGGGATCGCCTCGACCGTGCCGGTGACGTCGCGCAGCGCGTAGAGCCGCTTGTCGGCGGGCGCCAGACCCGAGCCGGCGGCGCAGATGACCGCCCCGACCTCGCGCAGCTGCGCGAACATCTCGTCGTTGGACAGCGCGGCGCGCCAGCCGGGGATCGACTCGAGCTTGTCGAGCGTGCCGCCCGTGTGGCCGAGCCCGCGACCGGACAGCTGCGGCACCGCGACGCCGAAGGCGGCGACCAGCGGCGCGAGCGGAAGGGTGATCTTGTCGCCGACCCCGCCGGTGGAGTGCTTGTCGACGGTGGGCTTGCCGAGCCCGGCGAAGCTCATCCGCTCCCCCGAGGCGATCATCGCGTCGGTCATCACGCGGATCTCGTCGCGCGTCATGCCGTTGAGCAGCACGGCCATCGCGAACGCCGCCATCTGCGAGTCGGCGACGTACTCGCGCGTGTAGGCGTCGACCATCCAGCGCAGCGCGTCGTCCGGGACGGCGCCGCCGTCGCGCTTGGTGCGGATGACGTCGACGGCGTCGAAGGGCTCGACGCCCGCGGCGGTCGTCATCGCGTGGCCTCCAGGTCGCGCGGCCCGAAGGCGTCGGGCAGCACCTCGTCGATCGTGCGGATCCCCGAGACGGTCTCCAGCAGCATGCCCGGCAGCGAGAACTCGTACAGCAGCTGACGGCAGCGCCCGCACGGCATGATCGTCTCGCCGTCGTTGTTGACGCACACGAACGCGACGAGCTGGCCGCCCCCGCTCATGTGGAGGTCGCCCACGAGGGCGCACTCGGCGCACAGTCCCACGCCGTACGAGGCGTTCTCGACGTTGCAGCCCGACACGATCCGCCCGTCGCTCACGAGAGCCGCGGCGCCCACGCGGTAGCGGGAGTAGGGCGCGTAGGCGCGCTGCATGGCGTCGGTGGCGACCGCCCGCAGGTGGTCCCAGTCGATGTCTGTCACGGTGTCATCCCTTGATGTACGGCTTGCCGGATGCCGCAGGGCCCCGGATCTGTCCCGCGAAGCCGGCGACCGCGAGGATCGTCACGACGTACGGGAGCATGAGCATGAACTCGCTGGGGATCGGCGTCTTGAGGATCGTCAGCAGGTTCTGGAGGTTGGTCGCGAAGCCGAACAGCAGCGCCGCGAGCGTCGCGCGGATCGGATCCCAGCGGCCGAAGATGACGGCGGCCAGCGCGATGAAGCCGAGGCCGGCGGTCATCTCCTTGCCGAACTGCGGCACCGAGACGAGGGTGAAGTACGCGCCGCCGATGCCGGCGATCGCACCGGCCAGCGACACGTTCCAGAAGCGGGTCATGTTCACCTTGATGCCGACGGTGTCGGCGGCCTGCGGGTGCTCGCCGACCGCGCGCAGACGCAGGCCCCAGCGCGTGCGGTACAGGCCCCACGCCACGATGGCGACCGTCACGAACATCAGGTAGACGATGAAGGTCTGGTTGAACAGCACCGGTCCGATGATCGGGATGTCGCTCAGCAGCGGGATCTCGATGCGCCCGAAGCGCTCCGGACGGTTCAGCTCGGTCTCGTTGGGCACGAGCAGGGCGCCGTAGAGGAACCCGGTGAGGCCCGTCACGAGGACGTTGAGGACGACACCGACGATCACCTGATCGACGAGGTACTTGATCGCGAACGCCGCGAGCACGAACGACACCAGCACGCCGCCGATCATGGCGCCGATGAGGCCCACGAACGGGTTGCCGGTGATGCTCGACAGCAGCGCCGCCGAGAACGCCCCCAGCAGCAGCTGCCCCTCGATCGCGACGTTGACGACACCGGCGCGCTCGCCGATCACGCCGCCCAGGGCGCCGAAGACGAGCGGCACCGACAGCGAGACGGCGCCGAACAGCAGGCTCGAGACGGGCACGAGGCCGCCGGCGGCAGCCCACACGAGGAAGGCGAACACCCCGATCACCGCGAACGCGGCGGTCAGCCACAGCGGCACGCTGCGGTACGACCACGCCTCCCACGCCGCCCACAGCGCGAGCAGCGCCAGCACGACCACGAGGATCCAGCTGGTCGCCCCGGTGGGCAGCTCGACGTCGGGCAGGGCGATCGCCGACGAGGGGTCGCCCAGGCGGAAGGTCGAGATGCCGCCCCGCGGCGCGAGCGCGAACAGCGCGCCGAGCAGGACGACCACGATGCCGAAGACGATCGGCACCTTGAAGCGACGCTCCTTGACGACCGCGAGCTGGATCGTCCCGTCGTCTGCTTCGAGTGCGGGAGTGAGCGCGCTCATGCCGCCACCGCCTTCTTCGCGGCCTTGGCTCGCGCCTTGGCCGCCTTCTCGAGATCGGTCTTGGGAAGGAAGAACACCGCGCGCAGCAGCGGGGGCGCCGCGATGAACAGCACGATGAGCGACTGGACCACGAGCACGATGTCGACGGGGATGCCCTGCGCCTGCATCGAGAACGATCCGGCCTTGAGCGCGCCGAACAGGATGCCGGCGGCGAACGTGCCCCACGCGCGGCTGCGTCCGAGGAGGGCCACGGTGATCGCGTCGAAGCCGATGCCGGCGTCGATCGTCGCGCCGAAGCCGGTGGTCACGTTGCCCTGGATCTGGTTCATCGCCGCCAGGCCCGCCAGGCCGCCCGCGAACAGCATCGCGTAGACGTAGAGGCGCTCGACGTTGATGCCCGCCGCCCGGGCGGCGTGCGGGTTCTCGCCGACGGCGCGCAGGCGCAGGCCGAGGCTGGAGCGCTCGATCAGCCACCAGACGAAGACGGTGGCGAGGAGGACGATCACGAAGCCCCAGTCCAGCGCCGGGAAGAGCGGCCCGATGAGGTCGGGGAACTGCGCCGTGGTCGGCGTGGGCTTGGTCTGCGGCTGGTTGCTCCCCGCCATCTGCAGCAGGCCCGGGCTGCGGAGCATCCACAGCAGCAGGTAGAAGGCGACGTAGTTGAGCATGATCGTGAGGATCACCTCGTGGGCACCCGTCTTGGCCTTCAGGAGGCCGACCAGCCCGCCCCAGAGCGCTCCGCCGACGATGCCGGCGATGAGGGTGAGCGGGAGGTGGATCCACATCGGCAGGCTGAGGTTGAACGCGAACAGCCCGGCGAACAGCGCGCCGATGAGCATCTGGCCGCGCGCGCCGATGTTGAACAGGCCCACCCGGAAGGCGAGCGCCACGCCGAGGCCGGCCGCGATGAGCGGAGCGGCGAAGCCGAGCGAGTTGGTGATCGGCCGGATCTGCGCCTCGAACGACGGGGCGCGCGTGTTGAAGACGGCGCCGCGGAAGAGGGCCTCGTAGCCGTTGTACACGGCGTTCCAGATGGCGGTGAGCGTGTCGGTGGGCCGCGAGAAGAAGTAGCCCGCCGCCGCCTGCACGTCCTCGTTGGTGATCGCGATCAGCACGCCGCCGACGACCATCGCCAGGACGATCGCGAGGAACGTCGTGAACGCGCTGCCGCGCAGCAGCTCCTTGATGAAGACGTTGGACCGGGGCGGCCCGGGCACCTGCTCGCCGGTGAGGGGCCCGCTCGCCGGGGGCAGCTGCGGGTCCACGGGACGCGCCGCGTCCGCGGCGCCGGGCGTCGAGCCGCTCATGCGGCCACCTCCGGGTCGGTTGCGCCGGCCATCATCAGGCCGAGGGTGTCTCGGGGGGTGTCGCCGGGCACGATGCCCACGACGGTGCCGCGGTACATGACGGCGATGCGGTCGGCGAGGGCGGTGACCTCGTCGAGCTCGGTGGAGACGACGACGACGGGGATGCCGGCGTCGCGCGTCTCGATGATGCGCTTGTGGATGAACTCGATCGACCCGACGTCGACGCCGCGGGTCGGCTGGGCCGCCACGAGGAGCTTCAGATCGCGGCTCATCTCGCGCGCGATCACGACCTTCTGCTGGTTGCCGCCCGACAGCGTGCCGGCGGGGGTCGCGGGACCCTGCGTGCGGATGTCGTACTCCGTGATGCGGGCCCGGGCGAACTCCTCGAGCGGGCCGCGGAGGATCGTGCCGAAGCGCGAGAAGTCCGCGTCGGTGGAGCGGTCCAGGATGAGGTTCTCGGCGACGGAGAACCCGCCGACCAGCCCGTCCTCCGTGCGGTCCTCCGGGACGAACCCGACACCGGACTCGAGGATGCCGCGCACGCTCTTGCCGACGAGCTCCTCGCCGTCGAGGCGGATCGACCCCTCCGTGCGGGCGGCGAGGCCGACGATGGCCTCGACGAGCTCGGTCTGGCCGTTGCCCTGGACCCCGGCCACGGCCAGCACCTCGCCCGGGCGGACGTCGAAGCTGACGCCGTCGACGACGATCGCGCCCGACGGCGTGAGCACGCGGAGATCGCGCACCTCCAGCCCGCCCTCGCGGGTCTGCGGCGGGTCCTTGTGGACGGTGAGCTCGACCGCCCGGCCGACCATGAGCGAGGCGAGCTCGGCGTTGGTCGCGGTCGGAGAGGCCTCGCCGACGACCTTGCCGAGGCGGATGACGGTGATGCGGTCGGCGACCTCGCGGACCTCGCGGAGCTTGTGGGTGATGAAGACGATCGAGGTGCCCTCGTCGCGGAGCTGGCGCATGATCGCCATGAGCTCATCGGTCTCCTGCGGGGTGAGCACGGCGGTCGGCTCGTCGAAGACGAGCACCTTCGCATCGCGCGACAGCGCCTTGATGATCTCGACGCGCTGCTGCACGCCGACCGGGAGGTCGCCCACGAGCGCATCCGGGTCGATCTGGAAGCCGAAGCGGTCGGCGACCTCGCGCACGTGCTGACGCGCCCGGGGCAGGTCGAGGCGGCCGAGGCCCTTGGTCTCCTCGTGACCGAGCATCACGTTCTCGGCGACGGTGAAGACGGGGATCAGCATGAAGTGCTGGTGGACCATGCCGATCCCGGCGTTCATGGCGTCGCCCGGGCCGCGGAAGTGCTGGACGACGTCGTCCAGCAGGATCTCGCCCTCGTCGGCGCGGTACAGGCCGTACAGCACGTTCATCAGCGTGGATTTGCCCGCGCCGTTCTCGCCGAGGAGGGCGTGGATCTCCCCCGGCTGGACCACGAGATCGATGTGGTCGTTGGCGACGAGGCTGCCGAATCTCTTCGTGATTCCGCGGAGCTCGAGCTTCATATCAGCACCCTATCCGGCACTCGCTCCCCCGCGGGAGGGCACCATCGACGTTCTGCGAACGGCACTCGGGGCGGGCCGCTGACGCAGGCCCGCCCCGAGTGGTGATCGGTCAGATCACGGGGAGTTCGGCGACTCCACCGTGATGTCGCCGGCGATGATCGACGCCTGCAGGGCGGCGATCTCGTCGAGCAGTCCGTCCGGCAGCTGCGACTCGAAGTCGTGGAAGCTCGACAGCTTCACGCCCTCGTTCTCCAGCGTGCCCACGTAGGGCGCCGGGTCGAAGTCGCCCGCGGCCGCGGCGATGGTCGCGTCGTGGACGGCGACGTCGATCGCCTTCATGATCGAGACCAGCGTGACGTCGGTGACGCTCGTGTCGGCGACGGCGAGGTCGCTGTCCACACCGAGCATCACGGTGTCGGTGCCGCCGTCGGCGATGGCCGCCGCAGCGCTCTGGTAGATCGGGCCGCCGACGGGGAGGATGACGTCCACGCCCTGGTCGAGGACCGACTGCGCGGTCTGCTTGGCGGTGTCGTTGGCGTCGAAGCCGCCGGTGAAGGCGCCCTCCTGCGTGGCGGTGTCCCAGCCGAAGACCTGGACGTCGGTGCCCTTGTCCTCGTTGTACTTCTCGACACCGAGCTGGTAGCCGTCCATGAACACGGCGACCGACGGGATCTGCATGCCGCCGAAGGTGCCGACCTTGTTCACGCCCGACTGGGCCGACCATGCGGCCGCGGCGTAGCCGCCGAGGTAGGCGGCCTCGGCCGTGTTGAAGACGAGCGGCTTGATGTTCGGCGCGTCGGGGGCTCCGTCGTAGACCGGGTTGCCCTCGTCGTCGACGGTGGTGCCGTCGGCGTAGTCGTCAATGATCGCGAACTGGAGGTCGGGGTTGGCGGTGGCGGCCTCGACGGTCGCGGCGGCCAGCTTGAAGCCCACGGCGATGATGAGCGTGCAGCCCTCGGAGACGGCCGTCTCCATGTTCGGGGCGTAGTCGTTGTCGTTGGTCGACTCGAACTCGAGCGGCTCGACGCCCAGCTCCTCGGCGGCCATGTCCATGCCGTTCTTCGCGGACTCGTTGAACGACTTGTCGTTCCAGCCGCCGGCGTCGGAGATCAGGCAGGGCAGGAAGCCCTCGACGACCTCGGGCGCCTCGGCGCCGGGGGTCGAGGGGCTGGCCTCGGGTGCCGTGCCGCAGCCGGCGAGGGCCGCGACGAGCAGCGCGGCGCCCGCGATACCCGCGAGCTTCTTGGTGGTCGAGATGGTCAAGTGTGCCTCCACGGAAGAGAACCCGCGGACTTCGCGGGTGTGCAGGATGAAATTACCTATTGTGTCGACGGATTTGCACGCTGAGCAGGCGGGTTCAGGCGAATGGTTACAAAGACGCAATGAATCCGTCACGCTCGCGGCATCCTGCTCAATCGGACGCCCTCGACGGGGCCTCAGAGCACGTCGCCGCGACCGGTCAGCTTGAGCGCGTCGACGACGCCCTTGACCCGCTGGGCGTGCTCGCTGGTGGTCACCAGGAGAGCGTCGGGGGTGTCGACGACGACGATGTCCTTCACGCCGATCAGGCTGATCACGCGCGTGGTGTGGCTGACGACGATGCCGCTGGCGGCGTCGGAGAGGATGCGCGCGTTCTCGCCCAGGATGGCCAGGTCGTTCTTGCGCCCGCCGGAGTTGAGCTTGGCGAGGCTCGCGAAGTCCCCCACGTCGTCCCAGTCGAAGTGACCCGGCACCACCGCGAGGCGCCCGCGCTCGGCGGCCGGCTCGGCCACGGCGTAGTCGATCGCGATCTTGGGGAGCTCCGGCCACACGCGGTCCACGACCGGCCCGCGCCGCTCCCGGTCGTCCCACGCCTCGGCGAGCTCCAGCAGCCCGGCGTGCAGCTCGGGCTCGTTGGCCGCCAGCTCGGCCAGCAGCACGTCCGCACGGGAGATGAACATCCCGGCGTTCCACAGGTGATCGCGCGACTGCACGTACTCCTTGGCCGTCTCGAGGTCGGGCTTCTCGACGAACCGCTCGACGAGGGCCGCCTCGGGAGCCCCCGCCACGGCGAGCATGTCGGCCTTCTTGATGTAGCCGAAGCCGACGGAGGGCTCGCTGGGCGTGATGCCGATCGTGCAGATGTAGCCCTCGCGCGCCACCGCGACGGCCTGCTGCACCGCCCAGTGGAAGACCGGGAGCACCCGGATCACGTGGTCGGCCGCGAAGGAGCCGATGATCACGTCGGGATCGCGGCGGTGGAGGATGGCGGCGGCCAGGCCGATGGCCGCCGCGGAGTCGCGCGGCTCGGACTCCAGGAAGACGTTCTCGTCCGGGATGCCGGGCAGCTGTGCCTCGACGGCGGCGCGGTGCGCGCGCCCCGTCACCACGGCGATGCGATCGTGCCCCGTCAGCGGCTCGAGCCGGTCCCAGGTGTCCCGCAGCAGCGAGTGGCCGGATCCGGTGAGGTCGTGCAGGAACTTGGGCGCGTCGGCGCGGGAGAGCGGCCACAGCCTGCTGCCCACCCCGCCGGCGGGGATGACGGCGTAGAAGTCCTCGATCGGTTCGACCATGCGTCGAGCGTAGCGGGCGCCGCCGCCGCGCCCCCGAGTGCGCCGCCACCCCCTCCGAAAGAACGTGATTTCCTGCCGGTGTCTCGATATCGAGAGAACTTAGGCCCGCCTTCCTCGCCCGCCCCGCGGGAGCCGATCTAGGATGAGAGAGCACCCGTGTGCGACGTCGGGGTCGGAAGCCCCAGGGATGTAGTCGTCCCCGCCGAGACGAGGTGCCGTTCACACCAAGGGAGGACGACCGTGTCCGCACCAGCACGCGTCACACCGTCGGTGGCCCAGACCACGTCCCGGACGCCGCGCGGCACCCTGTACCGCGGCAACGAGGGCATGTGGTCCTGGGTCCTGCACCGCATCACCGGCGTCGCCATCTTCTTCTTCCTGCTCGTGCACGTGCTCGACACGGCGCTCATCCGCGTCGCGCCCGACGCGTACGACGCGGTCATGAGCTCCTACAAGAACCCGGTGATGGGCCTCGGCGAGACCGTCCTGGTGGCGGCGATCGTCTACCACGCCTACAACGGCCTGCGCATCATCGCCGTGGACCTCTGGCCGTGGGCGACCCGTCACCAGCGCCAGCTGTGGTGGGCCGTGCTCGTCCTGTGGGTGGTGACCGTGGGCGGCTTCGCCGCGCGCCACCTGCCGATCGTCTTCTCGACCATGGGAGGGGGGCACTGATGTCCGTCCAGGCTCCGAGCGCCGACCTCGCCGCTCCGCGCAGCGCCGCTCCCCGCAAGAAGGGCGCCAACCTCGAGAAGTGGGGCTGGATCTACATGCGCGTCTCCGGCGTGCTGCTGGTCGTCCTCATCTTCGGCCACCTGTTCGTCAACCTGATGCTCGGCGAGGGCATCCACGGCATCGACTTCGCGTTCGTCGCCGGCAAGTTCGCCACGCCGTTCTGGCAGTGGTGGGACGTGCTGATGCTGTGGCTCGCCCTCATCCACGGCGCCAACGGCATGCGCACGATCGTCAACGACTACGTCACCGGCCCCAAGGTGCGCACCACGCTCGTGTGGGCCCTGTGGATCACCGCCGGCTTCCTCATCCTGCTCGGCACGCTCGTCGTGTTCACCTTCGACCCGTGCATCCCCAACCTCAGCCCCGACAGCATGCTGTCCGAGATCTGCAAGGCATCCTGACTGTGACTACCGCGTACCCGGACGCCGTCGTGAAGGACGGCGTCCACTACCACCAGTTCGACATCGTCATCGTGGGCGCCGGCGGCGCCGGCATGCGGGCGGCGATCGAGGCCGGCCCCGGCGCGAAGACCGCCGTCATCACCAAGCTCTACCCCACGCGCTCGCACACCGGCGCGGCGCAGGGCGGCATGGCGGCGGCGCTGGCCAACGTCGAAGAGGACTCGTGGGAGTGGCACACGTTCGACACGGTCAAGGGCGGCGACTACCTCGTCGACCAGGACGCGGCCGAGATCCTCGCCAAGGAGGCGATCGACGCCGTCATCGACCTCGAGAACATGGGGCTGCCCTTCAACCGCACCCCTGAGGGCAAGATCGACCAGCGCCGCTTCGGCGGCCACACCGCCGACCACGGCAAGACCCCGGTGCGCCGCGCGTGCTACGCCGCCGACCGCACCGGCCACATGATCCTGCAGACGCTGTTCCAGAACTGCGTCAAGCTCGGCATCAACTTCTTCAACGAGTTCTACGTCCTCGACCTCATCACCGTCGGCGAGGGTAAGGACACCCAGGTCGCGGGGGTCGTCGCGTACGAGCTCGCCACCGGCGACCTGCACGTCTTCCAGTCCAAGGCCGTCATCTTCGCGACCGGCGGCTTCGGCAAGATCTTCAAGACCACCTCCAACGCCCACACCCTCACGGGCGACGGCGTCGGCGTGATCTGGCGCAAGAAGCTGCCGCTGGAGGACATGGAGTTCTTCCAGTTCCACCCCACCGGCCTGGCCGGCCTCGGCATCCTCCTGACCGAGGGCGCCCGCGGCGAGGGTGCGATCCTGCGCAACGCCTCGGGCGAGCGCTTCATGGAGCGCTACGCCCCCACCATCAAGGACCTCGCCCCGCGCGACATCGTCAGCCGCTGCATGGTGCAGGAGGTCGCCGAGGGCCGCGGAGCCGGCCCGCACCGCGACTACGTCCTGCTGGACTGCACCCACCTCGGCGCCGAAGTCCTCGAGACCAAGCTCCCCGACATCACCGAGTTCGCCCGCACCTACCTGGGCGTCGACCCGGTCGTCGAGCCGGTGCCGGTGATGCCGACCGCCCACTACGCGATGGGCGGCATCCCCACCAACACCGACGCCGAGGTCCTGAGCGACAACACGACCGTCGTGCCGGGGCTCTACGCCGCCGGCGAGTGCGCGTGCGTCTCGGTGCACGGCTCCAACCGCCTGGGCACCAACTCGCTCCTCGACATCAACGTGTTCGGCAAGCGCGCCGGCCGCCGGGCCGTCCAGTACGTCCAGACCGCCGACTTCGTGCCCCTCCCCGAGGACCCCGCCGCCGAGGTGCGCGACCTGCTCGAGGGCCTGCGCAACAACCCCGGCAACGAGCGGATCGCCGTGCTCCGCAAGACCCTGCAGGACGAGATGGACCGGAAGGCCCAGGTGTTCCGCACCGACGAGTCGCTCGGCGAGGTGCTCACCGTCATCGCCGACCTGCGCGAGCGCTACAAGAACGTGCACGTCGACGACAAGGGCAAGCGGTTCAACACCGACCTGCTGGAGGCCGTCGAGCTCGGCTTCCTCCTCGACATCGCCGAGGTCGTCGTGGTCACCGCCCGCAACCGCAAGGAGAGCCGCGGCGGCCACATGCGCGACGACTTCCCGACGCGCGACGACGAGAACTACATGCAGCACACGATGGCCTATCTGTCGGGCGATCCCCACTCGTCGCACGCCGAGGACCACATCCGCCTGGACTGGAAGCCAGTCGTGTTCACCAAGAACGAGGCCGGCGAACTGCGGTACCCGCCGCTGGAGAGGAAGTACTGAGATGACGCTCGTCGCCGATGCTCCGGGGACCGTGAACGAACCGGCTGCGAACGACACCGGCATCCAGTCGTTCCTCGTCACCTTCATCATCCGACGCTTCGACCCCGAGGTCGACAGCGAGCCGCGCTGGGTGGACTACGACGTCGAGCTCTACTCGACGGACCGCGTGCTCGACGCGCTGCACAAGATCAAGTGGGAGGTCGACGGCTCGCTGACCTTCCGCCGCTCGTGCGCGCACGGCATCTGCGGATCGGACGCCATGCGCATCAACGGCCGCAACCGCCTGGCCTGCAAGACGCTGATCAAGGACCTCGACATCTCGCAGCCGATCTACGTCGAGGCCATCAAGGGCCTGCCGCTGGAGAAGGACCTCGTCGTCGACATGGAGCCGTTCTTCGCGTCGTACCGCGAGGTGCAGCCGTTCCTCATCGCGAACTCCACCCCGGAGCCAGGCAAGGAGCGCATCCAGTCGATCGTCGACCGCGAGGTGTTCGACGACACGACCAAGTGCATCCTCTGCGCCGCGTGCACGTCGTCGTGCCCGGTGTTCTGGACCGACGGCCAGTACTTCGGACCCGCGGCGATCGTCAACGCCCACCGCTTCATCTTCGACTCGCGCGACGACGCGGGCGATGTGCGCCTCGACATCCTCAACGACAAGGAGGGCGTGTGGCGCTGCCGCACCACCTTCAACTGCACCGAGGCGTGCCCCCGCGGCATCGAGGTGACCAAGGCGATCGCCGAGGTGAAGCAGGCCGTCCTCCGCGGACGCTGAGCACGCGCGTCGCTACGCTGGACGCGTGAGCGAGGACCGCACCGGCGAACCGTCCGAGCCCTGGCGCGAACGCTGGGAGCAGTCGCCCCTGCGTGAGCGTCTCGACGAGCCCATCGAGCGAGCGACGCAGATCACCCGCCGCACGCTCGCCTGGTTCCCGATCCGGGTCTGGCGGCACTTCCTCCGTCACAACGGCTTCCTGCTGGCGGCCGCCATCAGCTACCAGTCGATCTTCGCGATCTTCGCCGTGCTCTATGTGGCCTTCGCGGTGGTGGGGCTGTGGCTCGGCGGGAGCCAGTCGGCCATCGACGGCCTGGTCGCCCTCATCAACTCCTACATCCCGGGACTGATCGGCCCCGAAGGCCAGGGCCTCGTCTCGGACGAGGCAGTGACGGAGATCGCGCGGGGGTCGTCGAGCCTGCTCGCGGTCACCGGCGCCGTCGCGGTGCTCGTGGCGATCTGGACCGCGATCGGGTTCGTCACGTTCACCCGCCGCGCGGTGCGCGACATCTTCGGACTGCCCTTCGACGGCCGCAACTACCTGATCCTCAAGGCCCGCGACTTCGTCGCCGGCGTGCTGTTCGGCGCCGCGCTGGTGCTCGGCGCCGGGCTCGGCTACGCCGCCGGCGGGGCGGTCGACGTGCTCTTCCGGTGGCTCGGCGGCGACATCCTCTCGACGTGGGGAAGTGTGTTCAGCCGCGTCGCGTCGGTCGGCATCGCGTTCGTGATCAACTCCGCGGCCCTGGCCGCCCTCATCCGCCTGCTCACCGGCACCTCGCTGCCGTGGGCGCGCATCTGGCCCGGCGCCGCGCTCGGGGCGGGCGCCCTCGTCGTGCTGCAGCTCGCCGCCGGCCTGCTGCTCTACTACACCCCCGCCAACCCGCTGCTGGCGACGTTCTCGGTGTTCATCGGGTTCCTGCTGTGGTTCCGGCTGGCGGGGATCGTGATCCTCGTCGCCGCGTCGTGGGTGGCCGTCTCCGCGCACGACCGCGACGTCCCGCTCGTCGAGGAGAGCGAGGAGGAGCGCCGGAAGGCGGAGCGGCAGGCCGTCCTCCTCGCCGCGCGCGTCCGGGTGCGCGACGCCCACCTGGCCCGCGGGGCCGCCCCGTGGTGGGGCCGCTGGCGCGCCGGTCATGAGCTGCGCCGGGCGGAGGACGAGCTGGCCCGTCTGCAGGCGGAGGCCGACGGCGACGCGGGCCGGCGGACGCCGGGGCGGGGGCCCGCCTGAGCGGCGCTGTCGGGGCCGCTCGCTAGGCTCGTCGGGTGACCCGCACGCTCCGCATCGCCTCCGTCAATGTCAACGGCATCCGTGCCGCCGCACGCAAGGGGATGCACCCGTGGCTGGAGCAGGCCGGCGTCGACATCCTCACGCTGCAGGAGGTGCGGGCGCAGGCCTCGGACCTGGCCGCGGCGCTGCCGGGCTGGCACATCGTCGGCGACGAGGCGCTCGCGAAAGGGCGCGCCGGGGTCGCCATCGCCGCGCGCGAGCCGCTGGACATCTGGCGGATCGACCTCGTCGGCAGCGAGGGAGCGGGCGAGCTCGACACCCGGGGGCGCTGGGTCGAGGCCGACATCGCGGTGGGCGGCGAGACGGTCACGGTCGTGAGCGCGTACGTGTTCACCGGCGAGGCCGACACCGAGAAGCAGGTGGCCAAGTACGCGTTCCTCGACGCCATGGAGCGCCGCATGCCGCGGTTGGGCGACCTCGCTGTGATCACCGGCGACCTGAACGTCGGTCATCGCGAGCTCGACATCCGCAACTGGCGCGGGAACGTGAAGAAGGCCGGGTTCCTCCCCCGCGAGAGGGCGTACTTCGACCGCTTCACCGGCGCCGAGGGCGAGGACGTGGTGGGCGCCGACGGCTCGTCGGGTCCGGGGCTCGGCTGGGTCGACGTGGGCCGGCGCTGGGCGGGCGAGGTCGACGGTCCGTACACCTGGTGGTCGAGCCGCGGGAAGGCGTTCGACACCGACACCGGCTGGCGCATCGACTACCACCTCGCGACGCCGCGCCTGGCCGAGCGGGTGACCGACTACCGCGTCGTCCGGGCGCCGTCGTGGGACACCCGGTGGAGCGATCACGCGCCCGTCGTCGCCGACTACGCGTTCGGCGAGGGCTGAGGGCGCGCGACCGCTGCCGCACGGCGCGTCTCGCTCGTGCGCTGCCTCACCCGACCGGCAGCAGCTGCTGATGCCGGCGCGCGAGCGCCAGCCACGTCTCGACGACCGTGTCGGGGTTGAGCGAGATCGATCCGATGCCGCGCTCGACCAGCCACTGGGCGAAGTCCGCATGGTCGGAGGGGCCCTGTCCGCAGATGCCGATGTACTGCCCGCGTCGCACGCACGCGTCGATCGCGAGTCCGAGCACCCGCAGCACCGCCGGATCGCGTTCGTCGAACCCGGCGGCGACCAGAGCCGAATCCCGGTCGAGGCCGAGCATGAGCTGGGTCATGTCGTTGGAGCCGATGGAGAACCCGTCGAACACGTCGAGGAACTCGTCGGCCAGCAGCGCGTTGGACGGGATCTCGCACATCATGACGACCTCGAGGCCGTTCTCACCGCGGCGCAGACCGTTCTCGGCCAGCAGTGCCACCACGTCGCGGGCCTCGGTGAGGGTGCGGACGAACGGCACCATGACCTTCACGTTGGTGAGCCCCATCTCCTCGCGCACGAAGCGCAGCGCGTCGCATTCCATGCGGAAGCACGCCGCGAAGTCGGGCGACACGTAGCGTGAGGCGCCGCGCCAGCCGATCATCGGGTTCTCCTCCACGGGCTCGTAGCGCTCACCGCCCAGCAGGCCGGCGTATTCGTTCGACTTGAAGTCGCTCAGCCGCACGATCACCGGCTCGGGCGCGAACGCCGCCGCGATCATCGAGACACCCTCGGCGACGCGCCGGACGAAGTACTCGCGCGGGCTCGCGTAGGCGGCGGTGCGGCGATCGATCTCGGTGCGCAGGGGCTCGGGCAACAGGTCCCGCTCCAGGAGCGCCCGCGGGTGGATGCCGATCTGGCGGTTGATGATGAACTCCAGCCGGGCCAGGCCCACGCCGCGGTGCGGCAGCCGCGAGAACCCGAAGGCCTGGTCGGGCGTGCCGACGTTCATCATGATCCGCACCGGCAGCGGGGGCATGTCGTCCAGCCTCGTCTCCTCCTCGGAGAACGCGAGCCTGCCCGCGTACACGATCCCGTCGTCGCCCTCCGCGCACGAGACGGTGACCTCCGCGCCGTCGTGCAGCGCGCGCGTCGCGTAGCCCGTGCCGACCACCGCGGGGATGCCCAGTTCGCGCGCGATGATCGCGGCGTGGCAGGTGCGTCCGCCCCGGTCGGTGACGATGGCCGACGCCTTCGCCATGATGGGCTCCCAATCCGGGTCGGTCATGTCGGCGACGAGCACGTCGCCGGGCTGGAACCGGTCCATGTGGGCGATGCTCGCCAGCACGCGCACCGGCCCGGCGCCGATGCGCTGCCCGATCGCGCGCCCGGTGATGAGCGGCTCGCCCCGCTCGGCGAGCACGTAGCGGGTGAGCACGGCACCGCCGCTGCGCGAGACGACCGTCTCGGGCCGCGCCTGGAGGATGTAGAGCAGGCCGTCGACGCCGTCGCGCGCCCACTCGATGTCCATCGCGCGACCGTAGTGGTCCTCGATCACCAGCGCGTGACGGGCGAGCTCCTCCACCTCGGCGTCGGTGATGCTGAAGCGGGCCCGGTCGTCCGCCTCGACGTCGACGAACCGCGTCGACGCGCCCACCTGCACGTCATCGGCGTAGCGCATGGCGACCGCCTTCTCCCCCAGCTGGCGCTTCAGGATCGCCGGGCGACCGGCGCGCACCGCGGGCTTGTACACGTAGAACTCGTCGGGGTTCACCGCACCCTGCACGACGGCCTCGCCCAGTCCGTAGGCACTGGTGACGAAGACCGCCTGATCGAACCCGGACTCCGTGTCGACGGTGAACAGGACGCCGGACGCGCCGATGTCGGAGCGGACCATCCGCTGGATGCCCGCCGACAGGGCCACCTCCTCGTGCGGGAATCCGTTGTGCACCCGGTAGGCGATGGCGCGGTCGTTGTAGAGCGACGCGAACACCTCATGCACGGCGGCGAGGACGTTCTCGATGCCGCCGATGTTCAGGAAGGTCTCCTGCTGCCCCGCGAAGGACGCGTCGGGGAGGTCTTCGGCGGTGGCGCTGGAGCGCACGGCCCAGGTGACGCGGGCGGGCTCGGGGTCGCCCGCGAGCATCTCGCCGAACGCGTCGCGGATGTCCCGTTCGAGATCCGCGGGGAACGGCTGCGCCTCGATCCAGCCCCGGACCTCGGCCCCCACGCGAGCCAGTTCCGCCACGTCGGAGATGTCCAGGGCGCCGACGGCGGCCTGGATGCGCTCCGCCAGGCCCTGCTGGGCGAGGAACGCGCGGTAGGCGTCGGCCGTCGTCGCGAATCCGCCGGGCACCCGGACGCCGGCACCGGTCAGGGCCGAGACCATCTCCCCCAGAGACGCGTTCTTGCCGCCCACCTGCGGCAGGTCCGCCATGCCGATGTCGTGGAACCACAGGATGTTGTCCATCTCATTCACCTCGTACTTCTCTTTCACCTCGGATCGGGGCCGTCACGTCCGCAGCTTCATGGTCTGCAGGATGACGGCCGACATCTCCTCGACGCTCTTCGTCGAGGAGTTCACGAAGGGGACGCCCGCGCGCCGGTAGAGCTCCTCCGCGCGGCGCAGCTCGAGCGTGCACTGCTCGAGGCTCGCGTAGCGCGACCGGGGGCGGCGCTGGGTGCGCACCTCGGTCAGCCGGACCGGCGTCGTGGTCAGCCCGAAGCAGCGCGCGGCGAAGCGGACGAGCGGACCCGGCAGCATCTCGGTCGGGAAGTCGTCGTCGGTCAGCGGATAGTTCGCGACGAGCAGGCCGTACTGCAATGCGAGATACATCGTCGTCGGCGTCTTGCCGCATCTGCTCGGCGCGACGATGATCACGTCGGCCAGGTCGAGCGCGCGCAGGCTCTGACCGTCGTCGTGCTCGATCGCATACTCGACCGCCCGCATGCGCCGGTGGTACTTCTCCAGGTCGCCGAGGCCGTGGTAGGCGCCCGGGAGCTCCGAGGAACGCACGCCGAAGGCTTCCTCCAGCCGGGCGAGCGGCCCGCCCAGCAGGTCGATCACCAGCGCGGGGGCGGCAGACAGTCCGATGCGCAGCGACGCCTGCTTGACGGTGGTGAAGACCACCGGCGCCAGCCCGGCCGCGGCGGCTCTCCCCACCTCGGCGAGCACCTCCTCCACCCGGACGTCGCCGTCCACGAACGGGAGGGTGTGGTGCTCCACGTCGATGCCGGGGAAGTTGGCCAGCAGCGCGCTGCCCAGGGTCTCGGCCGTGATGCCGGTGGAGTCGGACACGAAGAAGGCGGCCCTCCGCTGTCGCGGCGCACTCCGTCCGGGGCTCTCGTCGCCGAGCGCCCCCGTCAACGTCGTCTGTCGATCGTCCATGATCGTGCCTGCGGGCCCGGCGGACATCTCTGGTCCACCAGATCCCACGCTAGGACGCCCGTCGCCGGCGCGGCGGGCCCCCGGGCCGTGAATATCCGCGCGGTGCCGGCGCCCGTAGGATTGGGAGGTGAGCAAACCCCGCCTGTACTCCGGAATGCAGCCCTCGGCCGACTCCCTCCAGATCGGCAACTACATCGGGGCGCTCATGCAGTGGCGCGACCTGCAGCAGGCCTACGACGCGTTCTTCTCGGTCGTCGACCTGCACGCGCTCACGCAGCCCAACGATCCGTCCGAGCTGCGGGAGAAGACCCGTCGCACGGCGGCGCAGTACATCGCCGCCGGCATCGAGCCCTCGAAGTCCACGCTGTACGTGCAGTCCCACGTGTCCGCCCACGCCGAGCTGCAGTGGATCCTGTCGACGCTGACGGGCTTCGGCGAGGCCGGGCGGATGACGCAGTTCAAGGACAAGTCGCAGCGCTACGGCACGGATGCCACCAACGTCGGCCTGTTCACCTACCCGGTGCTCATGGCCGCCGACATCCTGCTCTACCAGACCGACATCGTGCCCGTCGGCGACGACCAGAAGCAGCACGTCGAGCTGACCCGCGATCTCGCCGAGCGTTTCAACTCGCGCTACGGCACGGCGTTCACCGTGCCGATGCCCGTGATCCAGAAGGACACCGCGCGCATCTACGACCTGCAGACGCCGACCGCGAAGATGTCGAAGTCGGCGGAGTCCGACGCGGGCGTGCTGTGGCTGCTGGATGACCCGGCCGTCTCGGCGAAGAAGATCATGCGCGCGGTCACGGACTCCGAGGGCTCGGTGCGCTACGACCGCGAGGCCAAGCCGGGCGTGTCCAACCTGCTGGTGATCTACGCGGCCCTCACCGGACGCCAGATCGGCTCGATCGAGGACGAGTATGCGGGCCGCGGCTACGGCGACTTCAAGAAGGGGCTCGCCGAGGTCGTCGTGAACGAGTTCGGTCCGGTGCGCGAGCGCGCCCTCGAGCTTCTCGCCGACCCCGCCGAGCTCGACCGCGTGCTGGCCGCCAACGCCGCCCGCGCCGACGAGGTGGCCGGCGCGACGCTCGCCGACGTGTACGACAAGGTGGGGCTCCTCCGCCGCGTGTGATCCTCGCGCCGGGCTCGCCCGTAGGCACGGCCCGGTGATCCGACGCCGTCCGAGCCACGGCGCTAGGGTCGGGGCATGCGACCGGTGACCCTGCATACCGACCGTCTCGAGCTCTCCGTCCCGACGGCCGGAGACGTCGACGCGATCTTCGCGGCCTGCCAGGACCCCGAGGTGCAGCGCTACACCACCGTGCCCACGCCGTACCGGCGCGCGCACGCGGAGGGCTTCGTGGAGAAGGCCGCCGCGTGGTGGGACGCCGGCACCGAGACGACGTGGGCCGTCCGCCGGGACGGGATGCTGTCGGGGATGGTGGGGCTTCACCGCCTCGGGCGCGGCGACGGCGAGCTGGGCTACTGGATGGCGCCCGACGCGCGTGGCCGCGGCTTCCTGACGGAGGCGGCGCGGGCCGTCGTGGACTGGGGCTTCTCCCCCGCCGAGGGCGAGCGGGGTCTTGGCCTGGCCCGCATCGAGTGGCGCGCAGTGGCCGGCAACATCGCTTCGGCACGCGCGGCGCGCGCGCTCGGCTTCCGCTACGAGGGACTGCTGCGGCAGGCGCTGCTGCACAGCTCCGGACGACGCGACGACGCGTGGATCGCCGGGCTCCTCCCCGGCGATGACCGCACGCCCCAGGAGTGGCCGGTGCTTGCCGGCTGACGGCGGGTCGTCCGGCAGTGGCAGGATGGCGTCATGCCCGAGATGCCGGAAGTGCAGGGTCTGGTCGACTTCCTCGACGCGAGACTGAGGGGGCTCGCCGTGACGAAGGTCACGGTGGCCAACATCGCCGCGCTGAAGACGTACGACCCGCCGATCGACCGCCTGAAGGGCGCGACGGTCACGGGTGCCCAGCGGCACGGCAAGTTCGTGGACCTCGCGACGGATGCCTCGGACGAGACGGGCGTGCCCCATCTGGTGTTCCACCTCGCGAAGGCCGGCTGGCTCCGGTGGTACGACGAGCTGCCGGGCACCGTGATCCGGCCGGGCAAGACGCCGATCGCCCTGCGCGTGGGGTTCGACGACGGGTCGGGCTTCGACCTCACCGAGGCCGGGACGAAGAAGTCGCTCGCGGTCTACGCCGCCCGCCGTCCGGAGGACGTCCCGGGGATCGCCCGCCTGGGGCCCGATCCGCTCGATCCCGCGTTCACCCGCGACACCCTCGCGGGACTGCTGGCGGGGCGGCGCACGCAGATCAAGGGTGTGCTGCGCGACCAGTCCGTCGTCGCCGGGATCGGCAACGCGTACTCCGACGAGATCCTGCACGCCGCGAAGATGTCGCCCTACGCGCTGGCTGCGACGCTGGACGACGCCGAGGTCGACCGGCTCTTCGCGGCCACGCGGGACACGCTGACCGAGGCCGTCGCCGCCGCGACCGGCAAGCCGCCGGCGGAACTCAAGGACGCCAAGCGACGCGGCATGTCCGTGCACGGGCGTCGCGGCGAGGTCTGCCCGGTGTGCGGCGACGTCGTGCGGAGCGTCTTCTTCGCGGACAACAGCCTGGAGTACTGCGCGACGTGCCAGACCGGCGGCAAGATCCTCGCCGACCGGCGCCTGTCCCGCCTGCTGAAGTGACGTCCGGCTCATGCGGCGCGCGGACCGAGCGCGTTCGGTGGGCACTCGTCGTCGCGGCGGACCCCGGATGGCGACGACGACTGTCACCTGTTCGTCGCCCGGCGGCACACGGCGCCGAGCGACGGCTCAGCCGGTGGTCCCCATGAGGATGCGCGCGTCGTCGTCGACCCAGTCGATCGACTTCGTGACGGCCTTCTTCCACTGCCGGTAACGGCGGGCGCGCTCGTCGGCATCCATCTGCGGCTCGAAGCGGGCGCCCTCCCGCCAGTGCGTGCGCAGCTCGTCGCGATCGCGCCAGACCCCCACTGCCAGCCCCGCCGCGTAGGCGGCGCCGAGCGCGGTCGTCTCGATCACCTCCGGGCGCACCACCGGGATGCCGAGGATATCGGCCTGGAACTGCATGAGCACGTCGTTGCGGGTCATGCCGCCGTCCACGCGCAGCTCGTCGAGGGTGTGCCCCGAGTCGGCCTGCACCGCCTCGATCACGTCGCGGGTCTGGAAGGCGGTGGCCTCCAGGGCCGCGCGGGCGATGTGGGCCTTGGTGACGTACCGCGTGAGACCGACGAGGGCTCCGCGCGCATCGGGTCGCCAGTACGGGGCGAACAGTCCCGAGAAGGCGGGCACGAAGTAGGCGCCGCCGTTGTCGTCGACGGTCGCGGCGAGCGTCTCGACCTCCTCGGAGCTGCGGATGATGCCGAGGTTGTCGCGCAGCCACTGGACGAGCGAGCCGGTGACCGCGATCGACCCCTCGAGGGCGTAATGCGCCGGCTCGTCTGCGCACCGGTACGCGACCGTGGTGATGAGCCCGGCGCGTGATCGCACGATCTCGGTGCCGGTCCCCACGAGAAGGAAGTTGCCGGTGCCGTAGGTGTTCTTGGACTCCGCGGCGTCGAAGGCCGTCTGCCCGAACGTGGCCGCCTGCTGGTCGCCGAGGATGCCGGCGATGGGCACACCGGCCAGCTCCGCCGGACGCGCCACCTCGCCCACCACCTCGGACGACGAGCGGATCTCGGGCAGCATCGCGCGCGGCACGCCCCAGACCTCCAGCAGCTCGTCGGACCAGTCCAGGGTGCGGAGGTCCATGAGGAGCGTGCGGCTGGCGTTGGTGACGTCGGTGACGTGGATGCCGCCGTCGACGCCGCCGGTCAGGTTCCACACCACCCAGCTGTCGGGCGTTCCGAACAGCAGGTCGCCGGCCTCGGCGGCCGCGCGGGCGCCGTCGACGTGCTCGAGGATCCACGCGAGCTTGGATGCGGAGAAGTAGGTCGCGAGCGGGAGCCCGGTCTGCTCGGCGAAGGCGTCCACGCCGCGGGCGGCGATCATGCGGTCCACCGCGGGCTGGGTGCGGGTGTCCTGCCACACGAGGGCGTTGTGGACGGGCTCGCCGGTGCGGCGGTCCCAGACGACGACCGTCTCGCGCTGGTTGGTGACGCCGACGGCCGCGATGTCGGAGGCCGTGAGCGACGCGTTCGCGAGAGCCTGCGCGAGCACCCACTCCGTGTTGGTCCAGATCTCCCGGGCGTCGTGCTCGACGCGCCCGGCGCGGGGGAAGATCTGCTCGTGCTCGCGCTGGGCGGTCGCGACGATCGCACCCGCGTGGTCGAACACGATCGCGCGGGTGGAGGTCGTCCCCTGGTCGAGGGCGATCACGTGGCTGGACATCGTCGTCTCCTCATCGGATCGGGCGCGCGAACGCGCCGGCGCACGGATGCTGCCACGCTACCGCGTGACGCGGTCGGCCCGGTCGGAGGGCGACGGCTCGGCGGCGCGCACCGCCGCCAGAGCGCGCGCGACCTCTGCGGCCTGGCGCTCGGGATCCCATCCCAGCACCGGCGCGACCGCCTCCGCGATCTCGGCGGCCACCTCGGCCGAGGCCTGCCCGACGAAGGCGAGACTGGTGCGTCGCTGGAGGATGTCGTCGAGGTGGACCACCTGCTCGGTGCGCGCCAGGTGGCGCAGCTCGCCCGTGCTGTAGTCCGGGGCCGTCCGCAGCGGCCGGTCGTCCTCGCCCAGCGCCGCCACGACATCGGCCGCGACGGTGCCGTAGCGGTCGAGCAGGCGGATGGCACGCTCGGTGCCGACAGTCGCGGCGTAGGGGGCGACCCACTGGCGCCGTGCCCGCTCGGTCAGCGGGTAGCCGGCTCCGCCGCCGATCGGCAGCCCCTTCGTCGTCCGCCGTCGCGGCACCGAGAGGAGCTCCAGCACGCGATCGGCGAGGTGGGCCGCCGATGCCCGGAAGGTCGTCCACTTGCCGCCGACGAGGCTGAGGACGGCCGCGCCGGTCGATCCGCCGAGGCGCTGGACCTCGATGCGGTAATCGCGCGAGACGAACCCGGGCGCGAGGTCGCCGTGCCCGGGAAGCGGGCGCACGCCCGCGAACCGGTGGACGATCTGCGAGCGGTCCACGGCGATGCCGGGGAAGACGTGGCCGATGAGGTCGAAGAAGTAGTCGACCTCGGCCTCGGTGCACACGATCGGGTCGGCCATGTCGTGCTCGAGGTCGGTCGTGCCGACCAGCACCCGTCCCTTGAGCGGGTAGATCAGCACGATGCGCCCGTCGGAGTGCTCGAAGAACAGCTCCCGCCCGCCGGTCGCGGCGAGGAGCTCATCGTGGTCCAGGACGACGTGCGAGCCCTTCGTCCCGCCCATGTAGTGCGTGGGGTCGCCGAGTGCCAGGTTCGTGAGGTCGGTCCAGGGGCCGGAGGCGTTCACCACGACGGACGCGGTGAAGGCGAAGTCCTCGCCGTCCTCCCCGCGCACGACGACCTTGCCGTCGTCGGCTCCGACGGCGGCGGTGTAGTTGGCGGCACGCGCGCGGTCGCCGCCGGCGGCCACGCCGTCGCGCAGCACGTCGAGGGCGAGTCGCTCGGGGTCGTGCAGCGACGCGTCCCAGTACGTGGCCGTGTAGCGCACACCGGGGTTCAGCTGGGGCAGCTGCTCGAGCGACCGGCGACGGCCGTGGAAGGTGTGCCGCGGCACCCGGCTGCGTCCGAAGAGCCCGCCGCCGCCCGAGAAGGAGTCGTAGATCACGAGCCCGATCTTGATGAGCGCTGCGCCGCGCTCGCGGTGGGCGCCCCCGCCATGGCGGAGGAACCGCAGCGGCGCCGAGAGGATGCCGGAGAACGTCGAGTAGATGGGGATCGTCGTCTGCAGGGGGCGCACGTAGTGCGGTGCGATGCGGAGGAGGTCGTTGCGCTCGGTGACGGCTTCGTGGACGAGCCGGAACTCGCCGTTCTCGAGGTAGCGGATGCCGCCGTGGATCATGTGGCTGGACGCCGCCGACGCCCCGGACACGAAGTCGCCGCGCTCGACGAGGGCGACGTCGACGCCCTGGAGCGCCAGGTCGCGGAACGTCGCGAGGCCGTTGATCCCGCCGCCGATGATCAGCACATCCGCGTACGGGCGCGCCCGCAGCGCGGCGGTTCCGCCCGGTGCCTGTGTGGTGCTCATGATGCGTCCTTCCCCTGCGTCCAGGCTACGTCGCTCTCCCGTGGAAGGGCTGCGTGCCGCACCCGCAGCACGACGGCGCCGCCGGGTGCCAGCAGCGGCATCGCCAGGACGCCCTCCGCGAGGGCGGCGCCCGACAGCCGGGCACCGTGCGCGAACCACGGCGGGGCTGCGTCCTGGATCGCGGTGGTCTCCCCCAGCCCGACGACGTCGACCCGGTAGAACAGCGACGGATCGAGGCCGGGGACAGCCAGTGGGGGCACGATCGCCCCGCCGGGGCGGTCGAGGACGGCGTAGCTGAACACGCCCTCGTGGCCGTCCGCGCTCACGACGCCGTGGACCAGGACCCCGTCGGCGAGATCGGCGCGGACGACCCGGCCGGAGTGCAGCAGGGGGCGCAGCTCGCGATGCACCGCGATGCCCCGTCGCAGCCCGTCGCGCTCGGCGTCGGACAGCCGGGTGAGATCGGACTCGATCCCGGCGTGCAGGAAGAGCGCCGTCGCGAGGCGGAAGGACAGGTCGCTCACCCGACCCGTCGTGTGAGCGCGCGCGTCGCCCACGTGCGAGCCGAGGTGCTCGGGCGGGATCAGGATGCCCGTCCAGCGCTGGATGCCCTGGCGCTCGAGCGGGTCGTTCGTGTCGCTCGGCCAGAAGCGCTCGACGCGCCGCAGCATCTCGAGGTCGACGCGGCCGCCGCCCGACGCGCAGGACTCGATCTCGACGGCCGGATGCGCGGCGCGCAGCGCGTCGAGCAGCCGGTACAGCGCGCGCACCTGACGTCCTGTGCCGGGTGCGAGGAGATCGCGGTTGTGGTCCCATTTGAGGGCGGCGATGGGATAGCGCCGCAGGAGGGCGTCCACCCGGTCGTACACGTACGTCCAGGCATCGGGATGGTCCAGGTCGAGCACGTGCTGCCAGCGCCACGTCACGGCCGGCGGTGCGGTGAGCATCCACTCGGGGTGCGCGCGGGCCAGGTCGGAGTCCTCGCTCACCATCTCGGGCTCGATCCACAGCCCGAACTCCATGCCCGCCTCGTGGACGCGGGCGATGAGCGGGTCCAGGCCCTCGGGCCACTTGGTCTCGTCGACCTCCCAGTCCCCGAGCGCGCGCCGGTCGTCGGTGCGACCCCGGAACCAGCCGTCGTCGAGCACGAATCGCTCCACGCCGACCTCCGCCGCGCGGTCGACCAGCGGTGCGACCCGCTCCAGGGAGTGGTCGAAGTACAGCGCCTCCCACGTGTTGAGCGTGACCGGACGGGGCCTCAGCCCGCCCGCCCGCGACGGCCCGCCCGCCCACGACCGGATCCAGGGGTGGAAGCGGTCCGACAGCCCGTCGATGCCGGCGCCGGACCACGCCGCGACGAGGGTCGGCGACGTGTAGTGCTCGCCGGGGCCGAGCGTCAGATCGTCGAGGACCTCGCCCGCCGCGCACACCGTCGCCCCGAGCTCGGAGCGCTCGAGCCACAGTCGCTTGTCGCCGCTCCATGCGAGATGGAGCGCCCAGACCTCGCCGTCGCGGAAGCCGAAGCCGGACACCCCGGCGAGCAGCAGGAACGGATCGTCGTGTCCCCCGCGGCCGTGGCGCGTCTCGCGCAGCCACACGCCGACGCCCGGCTGCTGCCGCTGCGGCCGGCGCTCGGCCGCCCAGCGGCCGTGGAAGTCCAGGAGCTCGCGCGCCCGCCCGGGAAGCGGCAGGGCCAGGTCGGCCGCACCGAGGCGCACCGGGGCGTCGCCGTCGTTGCGCACGGTGTGCGCGACGAGCAGCACCCCCTCGTCGGTGAGCTCCCAGCGGGTGTCCACGTGCAGGTCGCCCCAGGACGTGGTCGTCCGCAGCTCCCGCTCGGCGCGCCGGCTGCCGGTGAGGGTGCCGGGTCCGCGCACGCCGTCGGCGGAGAGCACGGGACGCCCCGTCCACCCGTCGGCGAGGGCCGGCAGCACGGAGACGCGCAGCGGCGCATCCACGGAGCTCGGCGCGACGGCGGGCACGGCGGCGTCGGCCAGTTCGATCAGATCGGCGTCGGTGAGCGGGCCCAGGTCACGTCCCCAGTGGAGGACGGCGGGCGCCGCCGCGCCGCGGGTGTCGAGGATGAACCCGACGCCCGCGGCGCGGAGGTGATGGATCACGCTGGTCCTTACTCCGCCACGGGGATCGACTGGGCCTTCAGCGCCGCGATCGTCGAGGTCTGACCGGCGGCCAGGGCATCAGCGAGCGTACCCGAGCCCGAGACGGCGTTCTTGAACCCGTCCGAGACGTCGGCGTAGGTCTGGGTCATGGTGGGACCCCAGACGAAGTCGGGGCTCACCTGTCCCGCGGCCTCCGCGAAGACCTCGTAGATCTTCTGGCCGCCGTAGAACTCCACACCCTCCTGGAGGGCCGGCAGCTCCAGGCCCGCCGTGGTCGCCGGGTAGATCGCGGCCGTCGTGTTGAGCGAGGTCAGCGCCTCCTCGGACGTGTTGAGCCACAGCGCGAACTTCGCCGCCTCGTAGAGGTGGTCGGTACCGGAGAAGACGGCGATCGACGAGCCGCCCCAGTTTCCGGCGGTCGACTCGCCCGCGTTCCACTGCGGGGCCTGCGCGACCGACCAGGATCCCGCCGTGTCGGGTGCGCCGCTGGCGATGGAGTTGGCGCCCCACACTGCGGAGTTCCAGGTCCAGACCTCACCCGAGTTGTACGCGTTGTTCCACTCGTCGGTCCACGCCGGGTAGGTCGACACCAGGTCGTTCTCGATGAGGTCCTGCCAGTAGTCGGCGACCGTCGTCGACTCCGCTCCGGTGAGCTCGACCGTCCAGGCCTCGCCGTCGTTGGCGAACCACTGACCGCCGGCCTGCCAGACGAACCCGGCGAACTGGTTGATGTCGGTCTGCGAGAAGTTCGTGATGTACCCGCCGAGCTCGCGGATCTTCTCCGCCGCGGACTTGTACTCCTCCCACGTGGTCGGCACGGGGATGTCGTTCTCCTCGAACAGATCGCTGCGGTAGAACAGCGCCATGGGTCCGGAGTCCTGCGGGATGCCGTAGACCTCGTCGTCGGTGCCGAGGGTCACCTGCCCCCAGGTCCAGTCGACGAACTGATCCTCCGCGGCGACGACGTCGGCGCACGCGCCCAGATCTTCGAGGCCGTCCTGCACCCGGAAGTTCGGGAGGGCGTCGTACTCGATCTGGCCGAGGTCGGGCGCGTTGCCGGCCTCGAGCTGGTTGAAGAAGTTCTGGTAGGTGCCGGCGTTGCCCGAGGGCCCGGTCTGGACCTCGACCTGGATGTCGGGGTTGGCCTCGTTCCAGATCTCGACGGCATCCTCGATGCCGGGGATCCAGGACGTGAACGTGAGCGTGACGTCGCCCCCGGACGGCTCGCAGGCGCCGGCGGCGTCGCCGGTGTCGCCTTCGCCGCCCGAGGAGCAGGCCGCGAGTGTGAGGGCCAGGGTGGCGGCAGCCGCCACACCGGCGGCTCTCTTCATGTGTCGCATGATCTCTCTTTCTTGGTGGGACGTGCAGGGTTTCCGGCTGGTACCGGCCGGGTCAGGACTTCAGCGCGCCGGCGCCCAGACCCGAGCGCCAGTACCGCTGAAGAAGCAGGAAAGTGATGATGAGCGGGACGATCGACAGCAGCGCGCCGATCAGCACGAAGGTGCGCAGCTCGGGGAACTGGTTGATGGTCGAGTTCCACGCGTAGAGCCCGTACGTCACCGGGAACAGCTCGTCGCTGCGCAGCATGATGAGCGGCAGGAAGAAGTTGTTCCAGATGCCGACGAACTGGAAGAGGAACACCGTGATGAGGGCGGGGACCATCAGGCGGATCGAGACGGTGAAGAAGGTGCGGATCTCGCCCGAGCCGTCGATCCGGCTCGCCTCGAGCAGCTCGTCCGGCACGCTGGCCTCGGCGAACACGCGGGCGAGGTAGACGCCGAAGGGACTCACGACGCTCGGGAGGAACACCGCCCAGAAGGTGTTGGTGAGCTGCACCTGGCTGAAGAGCAGGAACAGCGGGAGGGCCAGGGCGGTCGCCGGCACCAGCACGCCGCCGAGCACGACGTTGAAGATCAGCTCCCGGCCCGGGAAGCGGTACTTCGCCAGCGCGTAGCCGCACATGCCGGCCAGGAGGGTGGCCACCAGCGCCCCGCCGCCGGCGTAGCCGAGGCTGTTGAGGATCCAGCGCAGGTAGACGCCGTCGTCGTACGAGAGCAGCGCGGTCAGGTTCTCGCCGAAGGCGAGATCGGCGAACCACAGCGGATTGGTCGAGAACAGGTCTCCCCGGCTCTTGGTGGAGGCCACCAGGAGCCACCAGACGGGCACCAGGAAGTAGAGGGTGAAGACCCCCATGATGAGCATCGCGGCCGTGCGCGAGAACGGGTTCTCCTTCGGCCGGCGGGGGCGCGCGACACGCGGGGCACGCCGTGCGGGGACGGTGAGTTCGGCTGTGCGGCTCATGCGTCTGCCTTCCGTCGGGTGATGCGCAGGAACGTGAACGACAGCGCGAAGGTCGCCAGGGCGAGCACGACCGAGAACGCCGCCGCGAGGCTGACGTTCGGGATCGCCGAGGTCGCGTAGATCGTCATGTTGGGCGTGTACGTGCTGGTGACGGCCGAGCTGAAGGAGCGGAAGACCTGCGGCTCGGCGAGGAGCTGGAGGGTTCCGATGATCGAGAGGATGGCGGTGAGCACGAGCGAGGAGCGCACCATCGGGATCTTGATCGACCACGCGATCCTGAACTGACCGGCGCCGTCGAGCCGCGCGGCCTCGTACATGTCCGTGGGGATCGCCAGCAGCGCCGAGTAGATGATCAGCATGTTGTAGCCGACGAACACCCACGTGACGACGTTGGCGATCGCCCACAGCACGAGGTCGGCGGAGAGGAAGTCGACCGAGCCGGTGAGCACCGCGAACGGCGAGAGGTTCGGCGAGTACAGGAAGCCCCACATGATGGCCGCGATGACGCCGGGAACGGCGTAGGGGACGAAGAACGCCAGCCGGAAGAACCGCTTGCCGCGCAGGAGCGGGGAGTCCAGCAGCAGGGCGAACACCAGTGCGAGGCCCAGCATGACCGGCACCTGCACGATGCCGAAGAGCAGGACCCGGCCCACGGACGACCAGAAGGGCTCGCTCTGGAAGACGAGGGCGTACTGGGCGAGTCCGCCGAACACCTCGCGCGCCTCGCCGAAGGTGCCCTCGCGCTCGACGACCATCAGCGACTTGCCGATCGCGTAGCCGATCGGGATCAGGTAGAAGATCACGAACAGCGCCGCGAAGGGGACGACGAAGAACGCGATCGCGGACTTGTGGTGCACCCGCGCGCGTCGCGACGCCCGTCGCGTGCGCTCGGTCGTGAGCAGTGCCTCGGTGGCGGTCATCGCACAGCATCCTCTCGGATCACTCGGACGGCGCCGGCGGGAACGCGCAGCTCCCCCGTCGCCGCGGCGCCCGTGAGGAGTTCACGGCCGCGGACAGGGACCACCGCGTCGGCGGCGGTGTGGTTGATGATGAAGCGGTAGCTGCGGTCCCCGCCGACCCGCCGGATGACGTCGACGCCCGGTCGGGCACCGTCCAGCCGCGCGGCGCCGGCGCCGGCGAGGACCTCGTCGACGATGCGGGCCAGCCCGGACGCATCGGGGAAGGTCGCGAGGTACCAGGCATCGCCCGCGCCCGCGGCACCGGGGCGCCGGGTGAGGGCCGGCGCGCCGTCGGCGGGGCCGCCGTCGAACCGGTCGCGCACCTCGCAGTCGACCGCGACGACGCGCTCCGTCCACAGCGAGGCGAGCGCTCCCGACGCGAGGCGCACCGCGTCGCCGGGCAGGACCGGTGCGAACTCCTCGACGCGCAGACCGAGCAGGTCGCGCCAGACGCCCGGGTACCCGCCCGGACGGACGCGGTCCTGCTCGTCGACGATGCCGCTGTAGAAGGTGACGAGGACGTGGGAGCCCGCGCGGACCGCGTCGTCGACGAGAGCCGCGTGAGCGTCGCGCACCAGATGGAGGCCGGGCACGACGACGAGCCGGTATCCGTCGAGCGGCGTCCCCGGCGCGAGCACGTCGACCGTGGCGCCGGCCTCGCGGAGCGCCCGGTGCGTCGCCCACACCTGGTCGAGGTAGGCGACCGACTCGCTCGGGCGGTTCTCGGCGTCGAAGGCCCACCAGGCCTCCCAGCTGAACAGGAGCGCGACGTCGCCGCGCACGCGCGTTCCCGCGACCTCGCCCAGCCGGCCCAGAGCGTCGCCGAGCTCCTGCACCTCGCGCCAGAGACGGGAGTCGGTGCCGGCGTGCGGGACGAGCGCCGAGTGGAACTTCTCGGATCCTTGGAGCGAGGCGCGCCACTGGAAGAAGCACACCGAGTCGGCGCCGCGGGCCACGTGCGCCAGCGAGTCGCGGAGCATCTGGCCGGGGAGCTTGGCCAGGTTGTGGGGCTGCCAGTTGACGGAGCCGGTGGCGTGCTCCATCAGCATCCAGGGGTCGCCGCCGGCGAGACCGCGCGTGAGGTCTGCGGCGAAGGCGAGCTCGGAGGTCGGGTCGTCGAGGCGGTGATCGAGGTAGTGGTCGTTGGCGATCACGTCGACCTCGGGCGCCCACTGCCAGTAGTCGAGCTCGCGGATGTGCGCGGTGACCATGAAGTTCGTGGTCACCGGCACCTCGCTGTGCCGACGGATGATCTCGCGCTCGGCGACGAGGTGGGACCTCAGCTCGTCGGAGCTGAACCGCGAGAAGTCGAGCACCTGCGAGGGGTTGCGGGTGGAGAGGGTGCGGCGGGGCGTGCCGATCTCGTCCCAGGCGGTGTAGCGCTGCGACCAGAAGCTCGTGCCCCAGGCCCGGTTCAGCTCGTCGATCGAGCCGTAGCGACGGCGCAGCCAGCCGCGGAACGCCGCAGCGCTCTCCTCGCAGTAGCAGTGCGCGTTGTGGCAGCCCAGTTCGTTCGACACGTGCCAGAGCGCGAGCGCCGGATGCCTGCCGTAGCGCTCGGCGACGGCGCGGGTGAGCTCCAGCGCGGCCGCGCGGAACACCGGCGAGCTCGGGCACCAGGCCTGCCTGCCGCCGGGGAAGCGCCGGGTGCCGTCGTCGGCCATCGGCAGGATCTCGGGGTGACGCGTCGTGAGCCACGGCGGCGGCGAGGCCGTGCCCGTCCCGAGGTTCACGCGGATGCCGTTCTCGTGGAGCAGCCCGATGATCTCGTCCAGGCGCGAGAAGTCGAAGGAGCCGTCGGGCCCCTGCAGATCCGACCAGCCGAAGACGTTGATCGCGACCAGCGAGATCCCGGTCTGCCGCATGAGGGCGACGTCCTCGCGCCAGACGGCGCTGTCCCACTGCTCGGGGTTGTAGTCGCAGCCGAAGTCGACCCCGCGGTGCTCGTAGCGCGGCTTCGTCGAGGAGCGCTCGAGATCGACCACAGCGATGTTCACGACATTCCCCCATCGGCGTCTTCGGCGATATGTGCACGTGCACAGATTCGGAGAGCGAAGTTCGGCTCTGAGCTTCTGTGAACGTACACAGAATGACAGCGACGAACGGCCGTGTCAACCCCCGCGAGCGCTAAGGTGGGGGCGTGTCGGCCAACGGACCGCGACCGCGGCGAGCAACAGTCCACGACGTGGCTGTCGTCGCGGGCGTCTCGCGCGGCACGATCAGCCGCTACGTGAACGGCGACCCGTACGTCTCGGCGAGTGCGCGCGAAGCGATCGAGGCGGCGATCGCCCAGGTGGGCTACGTGCCGAACACCGCCGCCCGGCATCTCGTGATGCAGCGCACCGAGTCGATCGCCTTCATCGTCCACGAACCGCACTCCCTGTTCGTCGACGACCCCAACATCGGCGGCATCCTCCTGGGCGCCAACGCCGCGCTCTCCGACGCCGATCACCAGATGGCGGTGCTCATCGTCGACTCCGAGCGCGACACCGACCGCGTCGCGCGCTACCTGTCGGGCGGCGCGGTCGACGGCGCGATCATCGTGTCGGCACGCGCCAACGACCCCGTCGGACGCGTGGTGGAGCGGCTGAAGCTGCCGGCGGCGTTCGTCGGGCATCCCCCCGGCGCGACCTCGGCGGCCTTCGTCGTCATCGACAACCGCGGGTCGGCCCGCACGATCACCGAGCGGCTGCTGGCCACCGGGCGCCGGCGGGTGGGCATGATCGCCGCCGCCCTCGACCGCGACTCCGGGTCCGAGCGGCTGGCCGGGTTCACCGACGCCCTCGGCGCGCGCTTCGATCCCGATCTGGTCGAGCCCGTGCCGCTCTACTCCTACTCCTCCGGTCGCACGGCGATGGAAGCCCTCCTCCGCCGCCACCCCGAGATCGACGGCGTCTTCGCCGCCTCCGACGCGGTCGCCGCGGGGGCGATGGAAGCCCTGCGCGCGGCCGGCCGGAGCGTGCCGGGGGATGTCGGGGTGGTCGGCTTCGACGACAGCGCCTGGGCGGGACGCACCCTCCCCCCGCTGTCGACGGTGCGTCAGCCCGCCGAGGACCTCGGGCGTCACGCCGCGGCGCTCGTGCTCGGTCAGCTGCGCGGGGAGAGCCCTCCCCGCGAGGTGCTCCTCGAGTGCGAGGTCATCTGGCGCGAGTCGGCGTGAGGGCGCCCGTGCGCGCCTCGCCGAGGCCGGCGGGCCCCGCCTCGCGCAGTCGCCGGCGGTAGGCCCCCGGCGACTCGCCGCACATCCGCCCGAAGCGGTCGTAGAACTGGCTCAGCGAGCGGAACCCCGCGGCGAAGCCGACGTCGGGCACCGGGAGCTCGGTCGACAGCAGCAGCTGCTGCGCGTGCGCGACGCGGCACTGGGCCAGGTACTCGCCCACGGTGATGCCCACCGCGCGCCGGAAGAGGGTCATCGCGTACTGCGGATGCAGGTGGACGTGCGCCGCGACATCGGCGACGGTGACGTCGTGGCGGGCGTGCTCCGAGAGGTAGGCGATCATCGCGCCGGCGTGACCGGTCGCCGGTCGGGGCGCGTCGCCGACCGCGTCGCCGTCCTCGCCGTCCACCGTCCACGCCCACCGCGAGGCCGCCGCCTCGATCTCCATGAGGGCGACGCGCCGCGAGACCTCGGCGTGCGGACCGGCGTCGTGCAGTTCCCGCTGCCAGCGCCCCACGCGCTCGGCCCACTCCTCGGCGGCGCCGGCCGAGAGCGGGAGGTGGGTGCGCGTCGTGAGCACCTCGCCGTGCACGAGGCGCCGGACCACCTCGCCCGGCAGCCCCCACGCCAGGGCGCGGGCGAGCGGGATCGTCACCCACGCCTGACGGCCGGCCCCCGACGACGCGTCCAGCCGGTGCGGACGCGCCGCCCAGAACAGCGACACCGATCCGGCAGGGAGCACGTGCGTCCGCCCGTCGATGACGTAGGTGAGGTCCACGTCGGCGACGTTCACCTCGATGTCGTCGTGACGGTGCGCGCGCACCATCGGCTGGACGGGCCCGCGCCAGCAGTCGATCCCGAAGGTGTGCCGGTCGACGTCGTGCGCACTCATGATCCCGGAATTCTTGCACGTATGGGCGGAAGAATCACGGGATACGCGTCCGTAGCGTGAGAGAACACCCGCCATCCGACCTCTGGAGCATCATGGCCGCCTCGACCCTCACCGCACCCCGGACCCGCGACTACCACCTCACCGCCGCGCAGATCGAGCAGTTCGACCGCGACGGATACCTCGTCCTCAAGAACCGGATCCCCGCCGAGCTGCTCGCACGCCTGCAGGACGCCGCCGACGCGTGGATCCGCGACGGACGCGCGGTCGCCGCCGACGATCCCGCCCGCGCCGACTACCAGTTCGCGCACCGCGGCGGCGCCTCCCGCCTGTTCCGGGTCGACTACCTGCACGGCAAGGGGCAGCCCGCGTCGCTGGAACTGCTCGGGAGCCCGGCGGTGCTCGGCATCGCCGAGAGCCTCGCCGGCGCCGACGCGGTCCCCACGTATGAGTCACTCGTCTTCAAGGACGCCGGCGACGGGGCGCCGATCGACTGGCACCAGGACGCCGTGCACCCTCGCACGCGGCGGATCTTCAACGTCGACGTCTACCTCGACGCCTCGCGCATCGGCGAGGGCGCCCTGCGGGTCGCTCCCGGATCCCACCGGGCGCCGGTGGACGTCTGCCAGCTCCAGGACGAGTACGGGTGGGACGCGCCGGGGGTGGTGCAGGTCGAGCTCGACCCGGGCGACGTCCTCGTCCACGACGTGATGATCGTCCACGGGAGTGAAGCCGTCCAGGGCAACCGCCTGCGCCGCACGATCTACTACGAGTTCCGCTCGGCCGCGCAGATCCTCGCCGAGGGCCCGTGGGATGCGGAGTGGATCGATCGCCGGCTGCGCCTGATCCCGGTCGCCCTCCGCGAGCACGCCCGCCGCAACCCCGCTGCGGAGGCCTTCGCCTGGAACATCCCGGCCGACCTCGCTCCGCGCGCGGCGGGCGACGACGAGGCGGAGCTGCGGATCGCGCACGGCGTGCACTCCCCCGGCTCGTACTGCAGCGCCGGCAGCGTCCCCTTCTCGTCCTGACGATCGGGGCCCGTCGACGTCCTGGCGGCCCGGGGAATGAAACGTCCCGTCGCGCGTTGAGTAAGCTCGGAAGCAGAAGTGCTCCGGGGTCGGTGGGAATCCGAACCGGCGGTGACAGTCCGCGAGCCCGCGTTTCGGCGGGGGTTGATCCGGTGGAAATCCGGGACCGACGGTGATGCGACGGTGTTCTGAGAAGAGCATCTGCGCTAGTCCGGATGGGAGGAGGCACAGGCGGTGTCGCGCACGCGCGCATCCGCCCGGGCGTCGCCCGTCCCCGGAGTCCGAACGATGGACCCGACGAAGGACGCAGGATGGCCGCCACCGACCGCGAGATCGCCGCGATGCGGCGCGCTCTGGCGCTCGCGCTCCACGGTCCCCGCGGGCTGAACCCGCAGGTGGGCGCCGTCCTCCTCTCCCCCGACGGCGAGGTGATCGCCGAGGGCTGGCATCGCGGCGCCGGGACCCCCCACGCCGAGGTCGACGCCCTGTCGAAGCTCGCTCCGGGCGGAGCCCGCGGGGCGACCGCTGTCGTGACGCTCGAGCCCTGCAACCACACCGGACGCACCGGGCCGTGCTCCGAGGCCCTCATCGCGGCGGGCGTCGCGCGGGTCGTCTACGCGGTCGACGACCCGGGCGCGCACTCCTCGGGAGGCGGCCGGCGTCTGCGCGAGGCCGGCGTCGACGTCGAAGCGGGAGTGCTCGCCGCAGAGGGGCGGGCCCTGCTCGACAGCTGGCTCACCGTCCAGCGTCTGGGACGCCCGCTCGTCACGCTGAAGTGGGCGCAGTCCCTCGACGGCCGCGCCGCCGCCGACGACGGCACCAGCCAGTGGATCACGGGCCCCGAGGCGCGCGCCGACGTCCACCGCCGCCGCAGCGAGGCGGACGCCATCCTCGTGGGCACCGGCACGCTGCTGGCCGACGACCCCGCCCTCACGGCGCGCCGGCCCGACGGGTCGCTCTTCGACGCGCAGCCGCGTCCCGTGGTCGTCGGCACCCGCGCCGTGCCGCAGGACGCGCAGGTGCGGCGTCACCCGCGCCCGTTCATGCAGGACGAGGGGGACGATCTCCCCGACCTCCTGAGCCGCCTCCGCGAGCTCGGTGCGCACCGCGTGTTCGTCGAGGGAGGCCCGACGCTGGCCAGCGCCTTCCTCCGCGAGGGCCTCGTCGACGAGGTCCTCGTCTACCTCGCCCCGACGCTGATCGGCGGCAGCAGGCTCGCCGTCGGCGACATCGGCGTCGGCACGATCGACGCCCAGCGGCGACTGGACCTCTCATCCGTCGAACGGCTCGGCCGCGATCTCCTCATGATCGCGCGCCCTCTCACCACCTCCGAGGAGATCTCCTGATGTTCACCGGCATCATCGAAGAACGCGGCACGATCACCGCCGTCGAGCCGTCGGGCGACGGCGTGCGACTCACGGTCCACGCTCCGCTGGCGGTCTCCGACGCGCAGCGCGGCGACTCGATCTCGGTCAGCGGCGTGTGCCTGACGGTGACCGAGCAGGGCCCGGACTGGTTCACCGCCGACGTGATGAAGCAGACCCTCGACATGTCCTCGCTGGGCGGCTTCGCCGTCGGCACCGAGGTCAACCTCGAGCGCGCGCTGGCCGCTCACGCCCGTCTGGGCGGCCACATCGTCCAGGGCCACGTCGACGGCACGGGCGAGGTGCAGGAGGTGCGCCCGGGAGACCAGTGGCGGGTCATCCGCGTCTCGCTGCCCGCGGACCTCGCGCCGCTCGTCGTCGACAAGGGATCGATCAGCCTCGAGGGCGTCTCGCTCACCGTGTCGGCCGTGTCGTCCGCCGATGGCGCGGACACCGGGCACTGGTTCGAGGTGTCGCTGATCCCCGAGACGCTCGACAAGACCACGCTCGGCGCCCTCGCCCCCGGCGCGCGCGTGAACCTCGAGACCGACATCCTGGCGCGCCACGTGCAGCGCCTCCTCGCCTTCCACCCCGACCAGATCGAAGAAGGAGGCTCCCGATGAGCCTTGCCACCATCCCCGACGCGCTGGACGCCCTGCGCGCGGGACGCCCCGTCATCGTCGCCGACGATGAGAACCGCGAGAACGAGGGCGACATCATCCTGTCGGCCGAGCTGGCCACGCCCGAGTGGCTCGCGTGGACGATCCGCTGGTCCAGCGGCTTCCTCTGCGCCCCCATGCCGGCCGACTGGGCCGACCGCCTCGACCTCCCGCCGATGGTCGCGGTCAACGAGGACAGCCGCGGCACCGCCTACACGGTCAGCGTGGACGCGGCCGACCGCGTCTCGACGGGCATCAGCGCCGCCGACCGCTCGCACACCCTGAACGTGCTCGCCGATCCCGCATCGACGCCGGCATCGGTGATCCGCCCCGGGCACATCCTGCCGCTGCGCGCCGTCGACGGCGGCGTCCGCGAGCGCGCCGGACACACCGAGGCCGCGGTCGAGCTCATGAGGCTCGCCGGGCTGCAGCCGGTCGGCGCGATCGGCGAGGTCGTCGCCGAGGACGGCAGCATGATGCGTCTTCCCGGTCTTCTCGAGCTCGGCGAGCGCGAGGGCGTCCCGGTCATCACGATCGAGCAGCTCATCGCCCACCTCGACGGCACCAGCACCGCGGGGGCCGCGGCGGAGAAGGGCCCCCGTCGCCGCGTGAGCCTGCGCGCCGAGGCGAAGGTGCCCACCTCGCACGGCTCGTTCCGCTTCCTCGCCTACAAGGACCGCGTCACGGGGACCGACCACATCGCCGTCGTGTCGGGCGACCTGTCCGACGGCGCGGCGCTCGTGCGCGTGCACTCCGAGTGCCTGACGGGTGAGGCGTTCGGCTCGCTGAAGTGCGAGTGCGGACCGCAGCTGGACGCCGCGCTCGACGCGATCGAGCAGGACGGCGGCGTCGTCATCTACATGCGCGGCCACGAGGGCCGGGGCATCGGACTCATCAACAAGCTGCGCGCCTACAGCCTGCAGGAGCGCGGACTCGACACCGTCGACGCCAACCTGGCCCTCGGCCTGCCCGCCGACGCGCGCGACTACGCGGCCGCCGCCGGCATCCTCGCCGACCTCGGCATCGAGCGCGTGCGCCTGCTGACCAACAACACCGACAAGGTCAACCAGCTGCGCGGACTCGGGCTCGACATCGTCGAGCAGGTGCCGCTGCTGGTCGGCGTCGGCCCGAACAACCACCAGTACCTGGCCACGAAGGCCGAGCGCATGGGGCACATCATCGACGGCACCGCCCTCGACAACGCCCTGGCAGGATCCCAGGAGGAGCACGCATGAGCGGACACGGCGCACCCCGGGTCGACCGCATCGACGGCACGGGCCTGCGGGTCGTGGTCGTCGCCGGCACCTGGCACGACACGATCACCGACGGCCTCATCGCCGGCGCCGAGCGCGTGCTGGACGCCGCCGGCGCATCCTGGCGCCTCGTGCGGGTGCCCGGCTCGTTCGAGCTGCCGGTCGCGAGCAAGGTCGCGCTGGACGCCGGCGCCGATGCGGTCGTCGCGCTCGGTGTGATCATCCGCGGCGGTACGCCCCACTTCGAGTACGTCTCGTCGGCGGCGACCGACGGGCTGACGCGGGTCGCGCTCGAGACGGGCAAGCCCGTCGGCTTCGGGGTGCTCACCCTCGACGACGAGCAGCAGGGCCTGGATCGTGCAGGCCTGGCGGGCTCGAAGGAGGACAAGGGCGCCGAGGCGGCCGACGCCGCCCTGCGCACCGCGCTGCTGCTGCGGGAGCTGCGCGGCTGACGCCCGCCCGCGTGCGTGCGAAGCTCCGGCCTCAGCTCGCGGGACGCGCGGGAGGCTCCTCCCAGCCGCGCACGGCGTGGAAGACCGCCGACTTGGGATACCGCCCCGCGGGCGGCGCGACCTCGAACACGTCGAGCATCAGGAACAGCGGGTAGTCCGGCGCCTGCGGCACGACCCGCACCACGACCCCCTCGCAGCCGACGATCGTCTCGCCGTCGCCCCAGATGACGGTCCAGGTGTGCCGGCGGCCCGCGTCGACGGGCACGGAGACCGCGGCCATGTCCGTCGTGAGCCCGCCGTCGCCGTGCGCTTTGATCCCGACGCGGGCGCGCGTGCTCCCGACACGGTCGCCCGCGCCGATCGCCTCGGCGTCGATCTCGAAGACGCAGATCTCCCCCGCCTCGGCAGGCGTGCGGTGCTCGGTGCCGATGAGCCACGCCGCCGTCATGCACCCGAGGTCGCGGCTCGCGCTGACCTCGATCTCCACCCGCCCGGCCGACGGGGCGAACAGGAGCCGCGTCGGGACCGGCGTGCGCACCGTCACGCCGTCCGGGCGATGGCGGTGCGTGCCGACGTCCGAGCCGAGCGGGCCGGAGAACATGCCCGTCTGCAGGTTCGACACCCGCAGCGGCGCATCCTCGGGCCGCCAGTCCGGCTGATCCGCCTCGATGCGCAGCTCGATCCCCCGGGCCACCGCTCGGCAGCGCGCCGCCGAGCGCTCCGGAGTGGTCCACTGCGGCAGGTAGTGCGCGACCCACCGGTCCTCCGACAGCGGCCCCGCGAAGTCGTCGGCGAAGTCCGCCGCGCGGTCGGGCGGGGGCGGGAGCGGATCACCGGGAGAGAGCATCACCCCAGTGTGACGGCCCCGTCCGACATGTTCGCCTCAACCTTCAGTTAGACTGAGAGCATGGAGATCCTGCGCCACGCCGTCGTCCTCGTCCACCTCGTCGGATTCGCCGTGCTCTTCGGCGCCTGGGTGGTGGAGGCCGCCGGCCAGCGGCGCATCACCCGCCTGCAGCACCTCGGCCTCGCGATCGCCGCCGTCGCCGGGCTCGCGCTGGCCGCGCCGTGGGGCATCGAGTACGACCTCAACTACATCAAGATCGGCACCAAGCTCGTCGTGCTCCTCGTGATCGGCGCGCTCCTGGGCATCGGCGCGGGGCGTCAGCGCAAGGCGGGGAGCGTGCCCCCGGCGATCTTCTGGGGCATCGGCCTGCTGACGCTCCTCAACGCCGGCATCGCCGTGCTCTGGCGCTGACCGTCCGTCGCACAGACACCACCGCCCGTCGCATCAGCGGCGGGCGGTTCGTCGTGTGCGCCGCCGCGGGGCGGGCACCCGCTTAGGCTGACCCGTTGTCCGTCGGCGATCCGCCGGCCGTCACCGACATCCCGAGCCGCCCCGCGCACCACCCCGCGCGCCGCGCGACCCGCCCCCGGCTCGTCCCACGAGGACCGCGCATCTCGTTCCGCGTCAGTTCAGGTTCCTCATGTCACACACCGCCTCCCCGACCGCTCCCGCCAACCCCCGCTCGCGCGTCATCACCGCGAGCCTCGTCGGCACCACGATCGAGTTCTACGACTTCTACGTCTACGCGACCGCGGCCGTCCTCGTCTTCCCGATCCTCTTCTTCCCGACCGGCGACGACACGACCGCCCTCCTCTCCTCCTTCGCCGTCTTCGGTGCGGCCATGGTCGCCCGACCGATCGGCGCGGTGGTCTTCGGCCACTTCGGCGACCGCTTCGGCCGCAAGGCGACGCTCGTGGCGTCGCTTCTCACCATGGGCATCGCCACCTTCCTCATCGGGTGCCTCCCCACCTACGACAACATCGGGTGGTGGGCGGCCCTGCTGCTGCTGATCCTGCGTCTCTTCCAGGGCTTCGCGCTCGGCGGCGAATGGTCCGGGGCCGCCCTCGTGGCCACCGAGAACGCTCCGAAGGGCAAGCGGGCCTGGTACGGCACCTTCCCGCAGCTCGGCGCACCGATCGGCTTCATCATCGCCAACACGGTCTTCCTCGTCATCAACTTCGCCCTGCCGCACCCCGACGGTCCGGCGCAGCGCTCCGAGGCGTTCCTGGAGTGGGGCTGGCGCGTGCCGTTCCTGTTCTCGGCGGTCATGGTGATCGTCGGCCTGTGGGTGCGCCTGAAGCTCGTCGAGTCCGAGACGTTCGCGCGGGCCGAGCAGAGCGGCGCGATCCGCAAGTTCCCGCTCGGCGAGGTCATCCGGGGCCACTGGCGTCAGCTCATCCTCGGCACGTTCATCATGCTCGCCACCTACGTGCTCTTCTACCTCATGACGAGCTTCACGCTGTCGTACGGCACGAAGGCGACCCTCGAGGGAGCCGAGGCCGCCGCCGAGGCGGCCGGCACGCCGTTCGACGCCGCCACGTACGTCGCCGGCCTCGGGTTCGGATACACCGACTTCGTGATCATGCAGATCATCGGCGTCGTGTTCTTCGGCATCTTCACGCTGCTGTCGGGCCCGGTCGCCGACGCGATCGGCCGCCGGAAGCTCCTCCTGTGGATCACCGCCGGCATCGGCGTCTTCGGCCTGCTCTTCAACGTCTTCCTGCTGCCGCAGCTCGACCCGAAGTTCAGCGGCGCGCTCGTGCAGGCGTTCCTCATCTTCGGCTTCATGCTCATGGGCGCGACCTTCGGCCCGATGGGCGCCATCCTCCCCGAGCTGTTCCCGACGAACGTCCGCTACACCGGCTCGGCGATCTCGTACAACGTCTCGTCGATCCTCGGCGCGGCGCTCGCGCCGATCGTCGCGGTGGCGCTGTGGGCGGCGGCCGACGGGCAGCCCTGGCTGGTGGGCGTCTACCTCTCGGGCTCCGCCGTGCTGACCTTCGTCGCCCTGTGGCTGTCGAAGGAGACGAAGGACGTCGAGTACGAGACCAACATCGGCCTCGGCGAGACCGCGTCGCTCTGACGACGCGCCTGCTGCGCGAAGAGCCCCGGGACCTCGCGGTTCCGGGGCTCTTCGCGATCCTCAGTCGAGGAAGAGGGCGCGCAGCCGCTTCGTCGTGAAGACGAGGCCGACCGCGATCATGACGACGTAGTAGAGCACGTGCCACAGCATGCCCGCGCTCAGGATGCCGGTCGTGAGCCCGCGGATGAGCTCCACGCCGTGCCACAGCGGCAGGGCCATCACGATCTGCTGCACCCAGCCCGGATACACCGAGATGGGGTAGAACGTGGCCGAGAAGAGGAACATCGGCAGCAGCACGAAGTTGATCCAGTCCATGTGCTGGAAGGTCTTCATGTAGCTCGTGATCGCCATGCCGACGCTGGCGAAGCCGAAGGCGATGAGCAGCACCGCCGGCAGCGCCAGCACCGCCGTCCAGGCGAGGTTCAGCCCCATCACCTGCATGACGATCATGAACCCCGTCGCGTAGAGCAGGCCGCGCAGGAGCGCGTAGAGGATCTCGCCGAGGGCGACGTCGAGCGGGCCGAGCGAGGTCGAGAGCATGCCCTCGTAGAGCTTGCCGTAGTTGAGCTTGAAGAAGACGTTCCACGTCGAGTCGTAGATCGCGCCGTTCATCGCCGACACGGCCAGCAGCGCCGGGGCGATGAAGGCCGCGTACTCGACCGTGACGCCCTGCGAGGTCTGCACGTCGCCGATGAGAGCGCCGAGACCGATGCCCATCGACAGCAGGTAGAACACCGGCTCGAAGAAGCCCGACAGCACGATGATCCAGCTCGAGGACCGCGCGGCGATGAGCCCGCGCTGCACCACCGCGCCGGGGTTGCCCGCCCACAGGGCGCGGACCCCGCCGCGGCGGACGGAGGTGTCGACGACGGCCGTCATTTCGCGAGCCTCTCGATGAAGATGCGGCGACCCCAGAGGTACCCGAGGACCGTCAGCACGACCAGGTAGCCGACATGGAACACGACCTCGCCCGCGCCGACCGACTCGCCGTAGGTCGCGATGCGGCCGAGCTCGGCGCCGTGCCACAGCGGCGAGATCCAGCCGATCCACTGGAGCCACACCGGCAGCGTGTCGAGCGGGTAGAACGTGCCCGAGAACAGGAACATCGGCATGAAGAGGAAGCGCTGCACCAGCGCGAACTGGCCCTTGTCGTCTTCGATCGACCCCGCGTAGGCCATGAGGGGCACGCCGAACGCGAGGCCCGCGGCGACGCCCGCGGGGATGGCGAGCCAGCCCGTGGCCGGGGAGGGCACCGTCTCCACGAAGAGGTCGAAGATCCACAGGAACAGGTAGTAGGCGCCCACGGCGACGAACATGCGCGCCGCAGCGCCGGCGATCACGCCGTGCGCGATCTGCGGGCTCGCCAGCGGCGAGGCGTTGAAGCCGTAGAAGTACCGCCGCCACTTGAACCCCGCCATGACCGGGTAGGTCATCTCCTCCGACGCCACGGCGATCGCCGCGGTCACCAGCAGCGCCGGGGCGACGAAGACGAGGTAGTCCACCTCGTGCCCGCGGTCGATGACCGGGACCTGGATGAGTGCCGCGAGCCCCACGGCCAGGCCGAGGAGGTACATGATCGGCTGCCCGAGGGCGCCGACGATGATCGTCCAGCCGTACGCGCGCATCGCGCGGACCATGTGCTCGGTGACGTACCAGCTGCCGAACCGCCGGGGCCTGCTGCCCCACTCCATCGCCTCGGCGCGCAGCTCGTCGAGGGTGGGATGCGTCGTGGTGCTCATTCGATCAGCGACCGTCCGGTGAGGCGCAGGAAGACGTCCTCCAGGCTGGAGCGGCGCACGAGGCTCGTGATCGGGTGGAGGCCGGCGGCGGTCACGCGCTCGAGCGCCGCCTCACCGTCGCCCGCGTAGATCAGCACCCGGTCGGGCAGCACCTCGACCCGGTCGCCGATCCCCTGCAGCTGCGCGGCGACCTGCTCGTTGCGGTCGGAGCCGAAGCGCACCTCGAGCACCTCGCGGCTGGAGTGCTCGCGGATGAGGGAGGACGGGGTTCCCTCCGCCATGATGCGGCCCTTGTCGACGACGATGAGACGATCGCACAGCTGCTCGGCCTCGTCCATGTAGTGCGTGGTCAGCACGAGCGTCGTGCCGCGCTCCTTGAGGCGGAAGAGGCGGTCCCACAGGACGTGCCGCGCCTGCGGGTCGAGACCGGTCGTCGGCTCGTCCAGGAGCAGGATGCGCGGGTCGTTGATGAGCCCGCGCGCGATCGTGAGCCGGCGCTTCATGCCGCCGGAGAGCTGGTCGACCTTGTTCTTGGCCTTGTCCTCGAGCTGGGCGAACGCCAGCAGCTCGTCGGCCTTCTGATGGCAGACCTTTCCGGGCAGTCCGAAGTAGCGACCGTAGATGTAGAGGTTCTCGCGCGCGTTGAGCTCGCCGTCGAGGTTGTCCTGCTGCGGGACGACACCGAGCCGCGAGCGGATCTCGGGACCGTAGCGGTCGGGGTCCAGGCCCAGGATCTCGAGGTCGCCGGAGGTGCGGGTCGACACGGCGCCGATCATCTTCATGGTCGTGGACTTGCCGGCGCCGTTGGGCCCGAGGAGGCCGAACGACTCCCCCGGCGCCACCTCGAAGCTCAGTCCGTCGACGGCGAGGAAGTCGGGCTTGCCTTTGACCTTGTAGGCCTTGACGAGGTTCTGGGCGGAGATCACGGGCTGGGGCACCGCACCACACTATCCGTCGCCTCGGACACCGCCGGACGTCGAGGATCCGCCGCAGTCCGTCAGCGTGTGTTGACGGCGGTCGGTTCGTCAACTATCGTTGACACCCCGCGCAGACGAGAGGCTTCCGCATGAGCAGCGACGACATCCGCACCCTGATCGGATCGGCGCCCGACCGCGAGCCCATCGCCGAGCTGCACCGCCTCGCCGAGGTGCGTCGCGAGGTCGCCCGCTCCGAGGAGGCGCAGGTGCGCCGGGCGCGCAACCTCGGCTACTCCTGGCAGGCGATCGCCGGCGCGCTCGGGGTGAGCAAGCAGGCCGCGCACCGCCGCTTCGGACGACGCTGACCCGCGCGGCGCGGACACCCGCCGAACGGAGGGAAGATAGAACACACGGGCAGCGTCGCCCCGGATCACCCGCATCTCCTCTGAGGACGCACCTCCATGTCATCTGCCACGCGTGGCCGCCGCCGCCCCTCCGCCGACGACGGCCCCCGGGCGAGCCTCCGCCAGCTCCTGCCCTTCCTCCTCGAGCACACGCGCGTCCTCGTCGTCGTCGCGGTGCTGAGCATCGTCGGCGCCGTCGTCACCCTGGCCCAGCCGCTGCTGGTGGGACAGGTCATCGAGCGCGTGCAGGCCGGCGAGACCCTCGGCATCCTGGTCTGGGTCATCGTCGCCCTCGTCGTCGTCGCCTCGGTCGTCGCCGGATACCAGCACTACCTGCTGCAGCGCACCGGCACCGCGGTCGTGTACTCCAGCCGCCGCAAGCTCATCTCCCGCATCCTGCACCTGCCGATCGGCGAGTTCGACGCCCGTCGCACCGGGGACCTCGTCTCGCGCGTGGGCACCGACACGACGCTCCTCTACGCCGTGCTGACGCAGGGACTCGCGGATGCGGTGGGGAACGCGCTCATCTTCGTCGGGGCCATCGTGGCGATGGCGCTCATCGACCCGGTGCTGCTCATCGCGATCGCGGTCGTCCTCGGGCTGGCGCTGACGGCCGTGGTTCTTCTGAGCGGACGCATCCGCACCGCCACGCGCCAGCAGCAGGAGAAGGTCGGCGAGCTCGCCTCGGGCGTGGAGCGCGCGATCGGGTCGATCCGCACCGTGCGCGCCGCGGGCGCGACGGCCCGCGAGTCCGCCGACGTGACCGCCCGCGCCACCGAGGTGTACGGCATCGGCGTGCGCATCGCGAAGGTGTCGGCGCTCGTCGTGCCCGTGGCGGGGGTGGCGCTGCAGGCGTCGCTGCTGGTCGTGCTCGGCTTCGGGGGCTTCCGCGTCGCCGACGGGGCGATAACGATCGCGCAGCTGGTGACCTTCGTCATGTTCCTCTTCCTGCTGATCGGTCCCCTGGGCACCCTGTTCGGGGCGATCACGTCGGTGAACCAGGCGCTCGGAGCCTTGGGGCGCATCCAGGAGGTGCTCGACCTGCCGCGCGAGACCGACGACGACGAGCGCGTCGCGGCCGCCCTCACCGCCGACACCGGCGCGATCGGCGCCGGCGCCGACACGGACGCGGGAGCGGTGCCCGCGATCGAGTTCCGGGACGTGCGCTTCGCCTATCCCGCCGCGGTCGTCGCCGCGCGCCGGACGGCGGAGGACGCCGCGCGACGCGCCCTCACGGATGCCCACGTCGACCCGGCGACGGTGGAGGTCGCGCCGGTGGCCGAGGGTGAGGTGCTGCGCGGGGTGTCCTTCTCGGTGCCGCGCGGGGCCCGCGTCGCCCTCGTCGGACCCTCCGGCGCGGGGAAGTCCACGACGCTCGCGCTCATCGAGCGGTTCTACGACCCCACCGCCGGCGCGATCCTGCTCGACGGCGTGGACGTCCGCGCGATCGACCGCGACCGCCTGCGCGCCCAGCTCGGCTACGTCGAGCAGGACGCGCCCACGCTCGCCGGGACGATCGCCGACAATCTGCGGCTGGCCTCGCCGGGCGCGAGCGACGAGGACTGCGAGCGGGTGCTGCGCGCCGTGAACCTCGGCGGCGTGCTGGAGCGCGATCCGCTCGGGCTGGACGCCCCGGTCGGCGAGGCCGGGGTGATGCTCTCCGGCGGCGAGCGTCAGCGCCTGGCGATCGCCCGGGCGCTGCTGGCCGCCCCTCCCATCCTTCTCCTCGACGAGTCCACGTCGTCGCTGGACGGACTCAACGAGCAGCGCATGCGCGAGGCGATCGACGCGGTCGCGAGCGGGCGGACGCTCGTCGTGATCGCGCACCGGCTGTCGACGGTGGTCGACAGCGACCTCATCGTCGTCCTCGACGGCGGCGAGGTGGTCGGGCAGGGCACCCACGCGGAGCTCGTGGCGACCGTGCCGCTGTACCGCGACCTGGCCGCCCACCAGCTGCTGACCTGACCGCCGCTCCCGCGCCCCGTGCGCGAGCCGACACGATTCCGACGAGCCGACACGCTCTTGCACGCACGCAGCGTGTCGGCTCGTCACAACCTTGTCGGCTCGGCGGAGGTGGAGGGGGACGCGCGGACGCGGCGCACCCGGGGGATGCGCCGCGTCCGGGCCGGTCACTTGCCGTCGAGCGCGTCCTTCGCGTCCTTCGCGGCGTCCTTGACGTCGGAGGCCGCGTCCTTCGCGTGGGCCTTGACCTGGTCGGCCTTGCCCTCGGCGACGAGCTTGTCGTTGTCGGTGGCCTTGCCGACCGCCTCCTTCGCCTTGCCGGCGAGGTTCTCAGCGGTGTTCTTGATGTCGTCTGCGAAGCCCATGAGGCTCTCCTTTCGTTGTGTTTCCCACATCCCGCGCGGTGGCGGGAGGTCTCAGTCGACGCGCCGGCCCCGCGCCAGCGCGGTCCGGATGCCGGTGGTCAGGTGGACGACGGCGGGGAGCGGGATCCCCAGCGCGGCGTCGAGATCGGCCAGGGCGCCGCGCACGCGCCCGGCCGCGTCGGCGAGGTCGGCACGCGGCCGCAGCTGCACCTTCAGACGCAGCAACCGCTGCCCGCGCCGGGCGTAGGTGGTCGCCTGGACCGCGAGGACGTCGGGGGCCGCGGCGAGCGAGGAGCGGACGATGCCCTCCACGACCGCGGTGTCGACGACGATGCCGTCGGCGTCCACGGCGCTCCGGGTGCGACCCCGGCGGGACCCGACCGCCCAGAGGACGGCGAGCAGCACGACGAGGGAGGCCGCCGCGGCGAGGATCCACGCGACGGCGACGACGCCGAGACCTGTGGCCGTCACCGCGTCGGCGACGGTGTCGTCGACCGGGAGCGGCGCACCGCCGAGGGTCGGTGCGATCAGCGGCCAGATCGCGATCGCGGCGACCCCGAGGCCGACGATCCCGAGCGCGGCCAGGACCAGGCGGTTCGCCGTCCGGCGCCCTGCCCCGGTCACGACAGCGCCCCCTGCCCGGTGACGCGCGCGCGGGTGCGCACCCGCGGCGTGAGCTCCAGCGACGCGATCCCGGCGCTGCCGGCGCGGGCGACCTCGTCCGCCGCGACGGGGAAGCCGGAGGAGGGCGTGACCTCGATGTCCGCCCGACGGCGGGCGACATGCGTCCGCACCTGGTCGGGGGCGACGCCGGCGGTCCGCGCCGCGCTCCGCGAGAGCGAGCCGGCGAGCACGGCGTCGTCGACGACGAGCGGCGCGCGCTCGTCGCCCGACAGGCGTCGTCCGGCCCGGCCGGGGCTGACGGCGCCCCACAGGCAGACGACGCCGAACACGAGGGCCACGGCGCCGATCGCGACGCCGACGGGCGTGCCGCCGGAGACCGTGTCGATGATCGTCCGCGGGCCGGCGACCCATGCCGGGAGTCCGAGCGCGAACCGGACGGTCTCGAAGACCACGAACCCGGTGGCCACGGCGGCGACCAGCACGGCTGCCGCCGCCCAGACGCTGCGGGATCGCCGCAGCATACGACGCGCGGACCGCTGGGTGAGCGGGGTGGTCACGATGTCCTCCTGTCGTCGTCGATGTGATGTGTGAGATGGATCCGCACGTCCGAGACGGACGCGCCGGTGAGATCGGTCAGTCGCGCGGCGACGACCTCGCGCGTGCGCGCGGCGCGGGCGAGGATGGACTCGCCGCCGACCCGTGCACCCGCAGAGACCTCCGCCGCGATGCGGCCGGCGTCGTCCCGTACGCGCGCGGAGGCCGCGCGCCGCGGGACGCCCAGCGCCTCCGCCGAGACCGCGGCCGCGATCCGCTCGTAGGCACGGGAGGTCACGACCACCCGGCCGGGGATCTGCGCGCGGTCCACGGTCAGCCCGCCCGCCGTCCGCGGGCCGCCGCGACGGCGGCGCGGAGGTCGAGCGTCCCGGAGAGCGAGGCGCCGACGAGCCAGCCCACGAGGGCGAGCACCGCGACGAGCACCATGCCCCAGAAGCCGAAGGCGAGGGCGGCGAACGCCAGGACGGCGCCCGCCGCCGCGCCGAGGACCGAGGCCCCGTGCACCGTCGTCACTGCACACGCTCCTCGACCGGGGCGTCGTCGCCCGGGATGTGGACGTCGACGACGGTCACGTTGATCTCGGCGACCTCCATGCCGGCGAGCTGCGTGATGGCGTCGGCGACGGCGTTGCGGACGTCGGTGGCGACGCGCTGCAGCTGCTCGGGGTACTCGGCGACGATGGAGATGTCGGCGGCCACCTGGGTCTCGCCGACCTCCACGCTCACGCCCTGGCTGAGGTCCTTCGCGCCGACGGCCTCACGGATGGTGCCGATCACGCGGGCGGCCCCGCCGCCGAGGGCGTGGACGCCCGGGACCGAGGACGCCGCGATGCCGGCGATCTTCGCGATCACCGGGTCGACGATCACGGTCTTGCCGGCGCCCGGGGTGGGGACGACGTTCGCGGTGCTGCTGCCGGTGGTGTTGGTGGCCATGCTGATTCCTTTCGTCCGGCCCCGATCGGGGGCCTCTGCGGGTGTGACGGGTGCCGCGGTGTATTCGTCACGATGTATTTCCTGGCAGTTGCCTGAGTGCCGCGGCGGACCATCCATCCGGGCACTGACACGCGCGGGCAGGTGTGGCAGGGTCGAATCCGACGCGGCGGTGGCCGCACGGATCACGCCAGGGGGAACGTGGATCGACTGGTCTCCGTCGAGGACGGCATCCTCGCCCAGCGCGCCGCCGACGGCGACGAGCGCGCGTTCGGGGTGCTCGTGCGCCGGCACGGTCCGTTCCTCGTGGCGTTCGCGACGAGGATCCTCCGCTCGCGGGCCGACGCCGACGACTGCGTGCAGGAGGCCCTGATCGTCGCATGGCGCCGGCTGCCGGAGCTGCGCGAGCCCGACCGGGTGCGGGCGTGGTTCTCGACGATCGTCGCGCGGAAGGCCACCGACCGCCTGCGGTCCCGTCGACCGTCGACCCCGATCGAGGACGCGGAGCCGCTGTCGACCCTTCCCGGCCCCGACGAGTCGGCGCTGACGTCGTCGCAGCTCGATGCGCTCCGCGCGGTCCTCGACGAGCTGCCCGCCGAGCAGCGCACCGCGTGGCTGCTGCGCGAGGTGAGCGGCTACAGCTACGACGAGATCGCCCGGGAACTGGGGATCTCGGCCACGGCCGTGCGGGGGCGTCTCGCCCGCGCACGTGCCACCGTGTTCGAACGCATGCAGGAGTGGAGGTGAACGGCATGGCCACGGAGACGATCGGAGAGTCGGGCTACACGCTCGAGGAGCTGTCGGAGTACCACGACCGCGGACGACTCCCCGCGATCGCCGCGATCGACGGCGACCCGCAGTGCCGAGCTGTCCTGGACTCGATGGACAGGCTCGGAGCACTCTCCCGCGAGCTCATCGAGACCGATGCGGCGCAGGGCCTCGAGGAGTCGTGGTTCGAGCAGATCATCGGGGAGGTGGCCCGCGAGTCCCGCGCGGGGCGCGACCTCCCGCTCGAGACGGGCGACGACGTGACCCTCGTCGTGACCGAGGGCGCGGTGCGCGGCCTCGTCCGCGACGCCGGGGACGGCGTGGACGGCGTGCTCGTGGAGCGTGTCGACGTCACCGTCGAGGACGGACGGGTCGATGTCGCGCTGACGGTCAGCGTGCTGTACGGGCTTGCCCTGGCGGAGGTCGCCGCGCAGGTGCGCGCGGAGGTGTATGCGGCCATCGCCGGAAGCGCTGCGTGGGACGTCGGCGAGATCGACGTGACGATCGACTCGCTGCGGATGCGGGAGGAGCGGTCATGAGCGGGACGAGCGAACTGGCCCTGCGTGTGGACGCCGCCATCCGGGAGGTCCCCGGCGTCGCCGAGCTGTACTTCGCGGCGCCGCTGCCCGCCCGGCTGTGGCGGGTCGCCGTGGAGCGGACCGAGGCCTACTCGGTCGTCACGGAGCGCGACGGCGCCTACGAGGTCACCGCGAGCATCGGGGTGGAGCACGCGCGCGCCGACACCGTCGCCTCGGCCGTCGCCGCGCGGGTGCGCGACGCACTCGGTCAGCCGGAGGCGACGGTGACGGTGCGCGTGAGCCGCCTCAGTCCCGCGCGGCCAGAGTGAGCCGGTAGCGCAGCGCGGCCAGCTCGGCGTACAGCGCCGCCGGCACCCGGCCGCCGAACGTCGAGAAGAACTGCTCGGTGAGGTCGGCCTCCTGCAGCCACAGCGCCGGGTCGACCTCGAACAGCTCGTCGAGGTCGGCCTGCGGCACGTCGATCCCGTCCACGTCGATGTCGTCGGTGTGCGGGAGCCGGCCGATCGGGCTGTCCTCGGCGCCCACCGAGCCGTCGATGCGGCGGATGATCCACTCGATCACGCGGGCGTTGTCGCCGAAGCCGGGCCAGAGGAAGCGTCCGTCGGCGCCCTTGCGGAACCAGTTCACCTGGAAGATGCGCGGCGCGCGGTCGAACCGCAGCGACTGGCCCACCTTCAGCCAGTGTCCGAAGTAGTCGGCCATGTTGTAGCCGCAGAAGGGCAGCATCGCGAACGGGTCGCGCCGGAGCTCCCCCACGGTGCCCTCGGCGGCGGCGGTGCGCTCGGAGGAGATGTTCGCCCCGAGGAAGACCCCGTGCGTCCAGTCGGTCGCCTCGAGCACGAGCGGCACGTTGGTCGCCCGACGTCCGCCGAAGAGGATCGCGTCCAGGGGCACGCCCTCGGCGGCATCCCAGTCCGGCGCGATCTGCGGGCACTGGCCGGCGCTGACCGTGAAGCGGGAGTTGGGATGAGCGGCCGGGCGGCCCGACGCGGGCGTCCAGGGCTTCCCCTCCCAGTCGGTGAGCTCGGCGGGGACGTCGTCGGTGAGCCCCTCCCACCACACGTCGCCGTCGGGACGGAGGGCGACGTTGGTGAAGATCGTGTTGCCCCACAGGGTCTCGACGGCCGTCACGTTGGTGGATTGCCCGGTGCCCGGCGCGACTCCGAAGAATCCCGCCTCGGGGTTGATGGCCCAGAGCCGTCCGTCCTCGCCCGGGCGCAGCCAGGCGATGTCGTCGCCGAGCGTCTCCACGCGCCAGCCGGGGATGGTGGGGCGCAGCATGGCGAGGTTCGTCTTGCCGCACGCCGACGGGAACGCGGCGGCGAGGTGGTAGGCGCGGCCCTCGGGACTGATGACGCGGATGAGCAGCATGTGCTCGGCGAGCCAGCCCTCGTCGCGCCCGATCACCGACGCGATGCGCAGCGCGAAGCACTTCTTCGCGAGGATCGCGTTGCCGCCGTAGCCGGATCCGAACGACCAGACCTCCAGCGTCTCGGGGAAGTGCACGATGTACTTCTCGTCGTTGCAGGGCCAGGCGGCGTCCTGCTCCCCCGGGGCCAGCGGCGCGCCGACCGAGTGGACCGTCTTGACCCACGGCTTGCCGGCGGCGATCTGGTCGAGGACCGACGTGCCGACCCGCGTCATGATGCCGATCGACGTCACGGCGTAGGCGGAGTCGGTGACCTGCACGCCGATGTGGGACAGGGGGCCGCCGACGGCGCCCATGGAGAACGGCACGACGTACATCGTGCGTCCGCGCATGGAGCCCGCGAACAGCGGCGTCAGGGTCGCGCGGATCTCGTCGGGCGCGATCCAGTTGTTGGTCGGACCGGCGTCCTCCTCGCGCTCGGAGGCGATGAAGGTGCGACCCTCGGTGCGTGCGACGTCGCTCGGGTGCGAGCGGGCGAGGTAGGAGCCCGGCCGCCACTCCGGGTTCAGCCGGATCAGCTTGCCCTCGTCGACCTGCTGGCGCAGCAGCGCGTCGTTCTCGGCGCGCGAGCCGTCGACCCAGTGGATGCGCGCCGGCTGGGTGAGCGCGGCGATCTCGTCGACCCAGGCGCGCAGCTCCGCCAGCCCGTCGCTGTCGGCCGGCGCGCGACCGAAGGCGGAGGCGTCGTAGCCGGCGGAGCGCGTGCCGCCCTCGATGCGCGCGTCGGTGCGGGGTGCGACGGGGCGGGTGAAGAGGTCCGCGAGGGCCATGTCGATCTCCTTCGATGAAGCGTCCTACGGCTGGGTCGTGCCCCCACTATCCCTCTGGTTCGAGCGCATTTTCCGATCCTGTTCGTGTCAAGAATGTCGATTCTTTCGATATGCTCAAGGAATGCCCACCGCGCTGGAACTGTCGACCCTCGGCCACCGCATCCGCCACCAGCGGGTCTCCCACGGCTACACCCTCGACGAGCTCGGCGCGCTCGTCGGCGTGGCCGGCAGCCAGCTGAGCCTCATCGAGAACGGCAAGCGCGAGCCCAAGCTCTCGCTGCTGCAGGCGATCGCCACCGCCACCGGGACCGACGTGACCGACCTGCTGTCGACCGAGCCGCCCAACCGGCGGGCGGCCCTGGAGCTGGAACTGGAGCGCGCGCAGACGAGCCCCGTGTTCCGCCGCCTGGGCATCCCGCCGCTGCGGGTCACCCGCACGATGACCGACGAGACGATCGAGTCCGTGCTCGCGCTGCACCGCGAGCTGCACCGTCGCGAGCGCGAGGCCATCGCGACGCCCGAGGAGGCGCGGCGGGCCAACACCGAGCTGAGGCTGAAGCTCCGCGAGCGCGACAACTACCTCGCCGACATCGAGCGGCTCGCCGAGAAGCAGCTGAAGGCGGCGGGGCACACCTCCGGCGCGCTCACCCACCGCACCGTCAGCATCATGGCCGAGCAGCTCGGTTTCGAGCTCATCTACGCCAACGACCTGCCGCACTCGGCGCGCTCGGTCACCGACCTCGAGAACGGCCGCATCTACCTGCCCCCGGCGTCGATCCCGGGCGGGCACGGGCTGCGCTCGATGGCGCTGCAGGCGATGGCGCACCGGCTGCTCGGGCACGCGCCGCCCACCGACTACGCCGACTTCCTGCAGCAGCGGCTCGAGATCAACTACTTCGCGGCGTGCTGCCTCATGCCCGAGACGGCATCGGTCGCCTTCCTCGCGCAGGCCAAGAAGGATCGCAACCTCGCCGTCGAGGACTTCCGCGACGCGTTCGGCGTGACCCACGAGGCGGCAGGCATGCGGCTGACGAACCTCCTCACCCAGCACTTCGGCATCCGCCTGCACTTCCTGCGCGTCGACGGCTCGGGCGCCATCAGCCGCGTCTACGAGAACGACGAGCTCCCGCTGCCGATGGACGTCACCGGCTCCGTCGAGGGGCAGATCGTCTGCCGGAAGTTCGCGGCGCGGTCGTCCTTCGGCGAGCAGAACCGCACGACCGAGCAGTACCAGTACACCGACACCCCCGCGGGCACCTTCTGGTGCTCCAGCCAGACCGGGACGACCTCCGACGGGGAGTTCTCGATCACCGTCGGCGTGCCGTTCGACGATGCACGGTGGTTCCGCGGCCGCGAGACCCAGAAGCGAGCCGTCTCCACCTGCCCCGACGAGAGCTGCTGCCGCCGCCCCGACGCCGAGCTCACGCGGCGCTGGGAAGGCAAGGCCTGGCCGAGCGCGCGCGTGCACATGCAGATGTTCTCGCCGCTCCCCCGCGGCGCCTTCCCGGGCGTCGACGACGGTGAGGTGTACGCGTTCCTCGACCGTCACGCGCAGGGCTGACCCGCGCTCCGTGCCGCTGGCATGTCCCACTTTCGGCGGGGCATGTCCCACTTTCGGCCGGGCGTGTCCCACATTCGGTCGGTTCCGGGCTGCCGCTGCAACCGAAAGTGGGACATGCTCGCGTGCTCGCCGGACCCGACACCCCCCTTCCAGGGTTGGAAACGGCGACGGCGCGGGTGTACTCTCTCGCAGGTGAGGTTCGCCTAACCTAACGTCGCTCGCCGGACGGCGCTCGACCGAGGGCTGCAACGGGGCAGCGGCACCGGCCTCGCTTCCGCTCACCGAAACAGACCCCGTGCTCGCCACCTTCCTGATCGGCCTCCGCGAAGGCCTCGAAGCCGCCCTCGTCGTCGGCATCCTCGTCGCCTACCTCACGCGCATCGGCCGCCGCGACGTGCTCCCCCGGCTCTGGGCGGGGGTCGCCCTGGCGATCGCGCTTGCCCTCGGCATCGGCGCCGTGCTCACCTTCGGCTCCTACGCGCTCACCTTCGAGGCGCAGGAGCTCATCGGCGGGCTCCTGTCGCTGCTCGCGGTCGGCATGGTCACGTGGATGATCTTCTGGATGCAGCGCACCGCCCGCACCATGAAGGCCACGCTCGAAGGCGGGATCGATCGCGCCCTCGCGACCAGCGGCTTGTGGGGCATCGTCGTCATCGGGTTCGTATCGGTCGCGCGAGAGGGCATCGAGACCACCCTGCTGCTGTGGTCGATGGTGCAGTCGTTCGGCGATGCGCCGACGGCGCTCCTCGGCGCCGTGCTCGGGCTCGCCGCCGCGGTGCTCCTGGGCTGGCTGCTCGCCCGCGGCATGGTGCGCCTGGACCTCCGCCGCTTCTTCGCGTGGACGGGCGCCTTCCTCGTCGTCGTCGCGGCCGGCGTGCTCGCCTACGCGATCCACGATCTGCAGGAGGCAGGCGTCCTGCCGGGCCCCTTCTCGGCGTCCGCTCCGCTCGACCCCGTCACCGGCGCGGTCGCCGTGGGGCTCGTCGGCTTCCCGTTCGGCTGGGCCTTCGACCTCAGCGCCACCATCGCCCCGGGCGGATGGGCGGCCGCCGTCCTCCAGGCCACGGTCGGCTTCATGCCGCAGATGACCTGGCTGCAGGTGATCGCCTGGGCCGTCTACATCGCCGCCGTCGGCTCGTTCTTCGTCCGTGGTCTGCGCCCTCGCCCGACACGCGTCACGGACGCCGCGGCGCCGGCGACCCCCTCCGTCCCCTCCGCCCCTTCCCGCGCACCTCAAGGAGCATCATGACCCGCACCCTTCCGCTGCAGACGACCGGCGCCGCGAGGAGCCTCGGCGCCCTCGCCGTCGTCGGAGTCGCCGCCCTGGCCCTGGCCGGCTGCGTCGCGAAGGCCGACGTGGCGGCCGCCGACACGCTGACCGTCACCTCGACCGACACCGCGTGCGAGGTCTCGACCGGAGCCGCGACCAGCGGCACCCTGACCTTCGACGTCGCCAACGACAGCTCGCAGGTGACGGAGTTCTATCTGCTCGCGGAGGACGGCCTGCGGATCGTCGGCGAAGTGGAGAACATCGCACCGGGCGCCTCCCGCACCCTCACCGTCGTGGCCCAGCCCGGCGAGTACTTCACGCTGTGCAAGCCCGGCATGGTCGGCGAGGGCGTCGGCCGCGCCGGGTTCTCGGTCTCCGGCGACGCGGTCGCCGCGACCGGCGACGATGCCGAGCAGAAGCAGCAGGCGGTCGACCTCTACGCGGCGTTCGTGAAGGATCAGGTCGAGCAGCTCGTGCCCGCCGTCGACGACTTCGTCGCGGCATACGAATCCGGCGACGACGAGGCGGCCCGCGCACAGTTCCCGCAGGTGCGCGCCTTCTACGAGCGCATCGAGCCGGTGGCCGAGTCGCTCGGCGACCTCGACCCGCGCATCGACTACCGCGAGGTCGACGCCGTCGCCGAGGGCCTGGACTGGACCGGGTTCCACCGCATCGAGAAGGACCTCTGGGTGCCCGCCCGCGACGCGCTGAACGCCGACGGCGAGACGCCCGCCTGGCAGGACTGGGCGCCGTCGACCGACGCCGAGCGCGCCGCGTTCGGCGACCAGCTCATCGCGGATGTGGCAGAGCTCAACGACTACGTGCACTCCGCCGACTTCCAGACGGCGCTCGACGCGCAGGGCGTCGCCGGCATCTCCAACGGCGCGATCTCGCTGCTGGACGAAGTCGCGACCGGCAAGATCACCGGCGAGGAGGACTGGTGGTCGGGCACCGACCTCTGGGACTTCGCCGCCAACGTCGAGGGCTCGAAGATGGCGTTCTCGCTCGCCCGCGACTTCGCCGTCGCGAAGGGCGACCAGGGCGCGGCGCTCGCCGAGCAGATCGACGAGGGCTATGCGGCCCTCGACGCGGCGCTCTCCGCGCACGGCTCGCTCGCCGAGGGATTCGTCGCCTACGGCGAACTGACCGACGACGACAAGCGCGAGCTCACCGACCTGCTGAACGCCCTGGCCGAGCCGCTGTCGCAGCTCACGTCGACCGTCCTGGCGTGAGCGCGGACGTGGAGGCCGGCGCCGACGGCGGTGCCGCGGAGCGGTCCGGACCGCCCTCCGGCCTGAGCCGCCGCGGCCTGTTCGGACTCGCCGCCGGTGTCGGGGCGGCCGGGCTCGCCCTCGGAGCCGGCGCCGGATCGGCGGCCGGCGTCGCCGTCGGCCGGGCGCGTGAGCGGGACGGGGCGTCGCCCGTCCACGACTTCTTCGGCGCGCACCAGGCCGGGATCACGACGCCCGTGCAGGACCACCTGCACTTCGCGTCCTTCGACATGATGGCCCGCACCGATCGCGCCGACCTCGTCTCGCTCCTGCAGGACTGGAGCTACGCCGCCGCGCGGATGACGCAGGGTCTGGACGTCAGTGCGACCGGCGCGATCGGCGGCTCACCGGAGGCCCCGCCGGATGACACCGGCGAGGCGCTGGGGCTGCCGGCATCGGGTCTCACGATCACCTTCGGGTTCGGTCCCACCCTGTTCGAGACCGCCGAGGGAGACGACCGGTACGGGCTGGCGGCGCGGCGGCCGGCGCTGCTGGAGAGGCTGCCGGCGTTCCTCGGCGACGACCTCGACCCCGCCAGATCCCACGGCGACCTGTGCATCCAGGCGTGCGCCGACGACCCGCAGGTCGCCGTCCATGCGGTGCGCAACCTCAGCCGCATCGCGTTCGGCCGGGCGCGGCTGCGGTGGTCGCAGCTCGGCTTCGGCAAGACGTCGCGGACGACGTCCGCGCAGGCCACGCCCCGGAACCTCTTCGGCTTCAAGGACGGCACCGCGAACATCCTCGCCGACGACCACGAGGCCCTGGCCGAGCACGTGTGGGTGGGCGAGGGCGACGAACCGGCCTGGCTGACGGGAGGCTCGTACCTGGTGGCACGGCGGATCGCGATGCTCATCGAGACCTGGGACCGGGTGCGCCTGTCGGAGCAGCAGCGGATCATCGGGCGCGACAAGGGCGAGGGCGCCCCCCTCTCGGGCGGCCGCGAGGGCTCCGCCCCCGACTTCGCGGCGGCGGACGCCACCGGCGCTCCCGCGATCGACGCCGCCTCGCACGTGCGCCTGGCCCACCCCGAGACCAACGGGGGCATCCGGATCCTGCGGCGCGGCTACAACTTCGTCGACGGCAACACCGAGCTCGGCCGCCTCGATGCGGGCCTGTTCTTCCTGTCGTACCAGCGCTCCCCCGCGCAGTTCGTCGCGCTCCAGCGCTCGCTGTCGACAGACCTCATGAACGAGTATCTGCGGCACGTCGGCTCCGGGATCTGGGCGATCCCGCGCGGCGCGGCGCCCGGGTCGTACGTCGGCGCCGAGCTGTTCGCCTGACGGCGGCCGGCTCCGCATCCGCACCGCGGGCAGGCCTCAGCCGGTGATGAATCGCGCGAAGCGACCGAGCGCCGCCTCGACGGCAACGGCGTCCGCATCGCCGAACAGCTCCGGCACGGGGGCGAGGTGGTGCTTTCCGACGGCCACCGAATGCGACCACACGCCGACGATCTCGCCGTCCGCGACGAGGACGGGCTGGACGATCCCGTTCATGCTCGGCCCGATCCGCCGGGTGAACTCCGGTGCGCAGGGCGTCGTGCGGTCGACGTACGACAGGTAGTACTCCTCGAAAGGCGGCAGCGCCTGCACCTGGTCGACGCGGGCTCGGCGCGGCGTCGGTCCAGCGGCGACGAACAGCCCCTCCTCGACCTCGACGACCCGGTCGCCCGCACCGTCCCGCGCCTGTTGCGACAGTCCCTTCGGCAGGCCCGCCCACCATCCGAAGTCACCCGTGCCCGCCGGCCCGTGGCCGCGCACGTACCGGACGAACAGCTCCGCGAGCGGATCGGCGGGCTCCGCGGAATCGGTGATCCACCCTTCGGGCGCGACGACGTACTGGTCGCGCGTCGGGCCGCTCTCGCGGGGCACGACGGGTCCGAGCACGACCACCAGCCGCAGCGCCAGCGCCGAGAAGATGTGGTTGCCGCGCATCCCGGACGGGTCGATGCCGACGCCCGACAGGACGGCGGCGAACTCGGGGCGGGTGATCCGGTTGCCGTCCGCGAGCACGGGGCGCACCGCCGCCTCGGCGCGCGCCAGCATGTCCGCATCGATGCCGAGGCTCCGGTGGATCCCGGCGTACTGCTTGGTCTGCCGCTCGGCGGTGACCCGGAGGATCCAGGAGAGGTCCCGCGCCGGCAGGATGTGCAGCGTCCCCCGCTGGGTCCACGAGCGGACGAGCCCATCCGGTTCCGCGAACGCGGCGTCGACGTCGCTGAGCGTCGGGGCGCCGCGGGTACGGGCGGCGAGCGCCCACCGTCCGCCCCAGAACTCCTGCCCCTGGGTCGCCGTCATGTGGGTCGCCGCCTCGGTGACGGATGCGGCGGGAGCGCTCAGCCGGTGGTGGCGAAGCCGCTCGCTGCGCAGCCGGTCGAGTTCCATGCGCTCATCCTGCCGTGGATGTCCCACTTTCGGTCACGCATGTCCCGCTTTCGGTCGCCCGCGGGCGCTCGATCCAGCCGAATCAGGGACATGCGGCCCGGCGGCAGCCCTCACCGGATCGTATACACTCGCACTGTCCGGCGGCCACGGCCGCCGGTGCTCGGAAAAGGGGCACGCAGCCGCGCGACGTCGATGTCCGCGAGCGAGACACATACGGCCTCGCATCCGTCCCGTCTTCGCTGGAGCTCCCATGCCCACGGTTTCCGCGCACGTCGCGCACACCCTCGCCCACCACATCGACCACGTGTTCGGGGTGATGGGCAACGGCAACGCGTACTTCCTCGACGCCCTGGAGCGCTCGACGGCGGTGTCCTTCACCGCCGTCCGGCACGAGGCGGGCGGCGTCGTGGCCGCCGACGCGTATCACCGCGCCGGCGGCGGGCTGGCGGCGGCCACCGCCACCTACGGCGCCGGCTTCACGAACACTCTCACCGCCCTCGCCGAGGCGGTGCAGGCGCACGTGCCGCTGATCCTGGTGGTCGGCGACGAGCCGACGTCGGGCCCCCGCCCGTGGGACGTGGACCAGATCGCCCTCGCCTCGGCCGTCGGCGCGCGCACCTATACCGTCGGGCGAGCGGATGCCGCCGCCACCACCGTCATCGCGATCGAGCACGCCCTGTCGTATCGCGTGCCGACGGTGCTCGCGATCCCGTACGACGTCGCGCGGCTCGACGCCGGGCCGGTGCCCGACGCACCCTCGCCGTCGCTTCCGGCGCCCCTCGCGCCGTCGCCCTTCGCCCGCGCCGCGATCGCCGACCTCGCCGGCGCGCTCGCCCGGGCGCAGCGGCCGCTCCTCCTCGCCGGACGCGGAGCCTGGGTCGCCGGCGCCGGGGAATCGCTCGGTCGGCTCGCGGACGCCACCGGCGCCCTCACCGCGACGACAGCGCTCGGCCGCGGCATCTTCCCCCGCCCCGAGTTCGACCTCGGCGTGACCGGAGGATTCGGCGCCGACGGCGCGATGGAGCTCGTCCGCACCGCCGACGTGGCGGTCGTGTTCGGCGCGGGGCTCAACCAGTTCACGATGCGGTTCGGCGAGCTGTTCGCGCCCGGCACGCGGGTGGTACAGGTCGACGTCGCGCCCGCGGCGACGCATCCGCACGTCGGCGGGTTCCTCCGCGGCGACGCGGCGGTCGTGGCCTCCGCGCTCGTCGAGGCGCTGGAGGGCGCGCCGTCGTCCGGCTGGCGGGAATCCGTCGACCTCGCACCGCTGCGCGCCCGCGAGCCCGGCGACGCCCTCGCCGCCGACGGCCGCCTCGACCCCCGCTCCGTCGCCGCGCGCATCGGCGAGCTGCTCGAGGCGCACCCGTCCACGCGCGACCGCGTCGTCGTCTCGGACGGCGGCCACTTCATCGGGTGGGCGAACATGTACTGGCCGGTCGCGTCGCCCGACCGCATGCTCATGGTGGGCACCGCGTACCAGTCGATCGGACTGGGCTTCCCCTCGGTGCCCGGCGCGGCACTCGCGAAACCGGAGGCCACGGTGGTGCTCACGACCGGCGACGGCGGCGGCCTCATGGCGCTCGCCGACCTGGAGTCCGCCGTGCGCGTCGCCGCCGGACGCGGCCTCGCCGTCGTCTGGAACGACGCCGCCTACGGCGCGGAGGTGAACCTGTACGGGCTCCAGGGCCTCGCCCGGGAGCCGATGCTGATCCCCGAGGTCGACTTCGCCGGCCTGGCCCGCTCGGTCGGGGCCCAAGGCGTCGTGGTGCGGGAGCTCGCCGACCTGGAGGTGCTCGACGAATGGGCCGCCCGTCCGGCATCCGACCGGCCGTTCCTCCTGCTCGACTGCCGCATCTCCGGCGACGTCATCGCGCCGTACCAGCAGGAGATCATCCGCGTGAACCGCTGAGTGGTCGGAAGTCGGAAGTATCTCCCCGCGCGATGGTCCAGCTCCCCGACGCGGGCGTCAGTGCGGGACGGTCGCGCGGACGGTGCGCCTCACGGTTCGCGATTCGGGAGGACTCCGGTGGCCCATTGGTCGAAGTCATCTGTCTCGGGCGGGATACGCACCCACGCCGCCTCGCTGCGTCGGTCCTGAGTGATCATGCAACCCAGTTCAGCAGCCTCGACCTGTGCCGTGCTGAAGGGAACCAAGATGAACCACACGCCATCAGGCCGGAGCACGCTTCGCGCTTCGTCTGACCGGACGTCTGCGGAGGCGAGCTGCCGTCGAATCGGCTCGCCGGCTCGTCCTGCGAACTCGATGCACAGCGAGATCAACTCGTCCTCGGACAGCGCCGTGCTCGACTCCGGCGGCTCGGTGGCCGGCGGCTCGGTGGCGGCCGGTGGCTCACTCGTGGCCGGCGGAGTTGGAGTGACCGGTGGCGTCGGCGTCGGCGTCGAAGCCGCCGGCGTCGGCGTCGGCGTCACGCTCGGCGACACCGCGATCGGGGGGCGGTACGCCAGTCCCGACGCCGCGACGATCGCGCCGGCGGCGATCGCGACGACGAGCGCGACCGCGCTGGCTCCGGCAATCAGCTGGCCACGGAGACGGCGACGGCGCGTGATGCGCGCCGCACCGGTTTCGAGCAGTTCGTGGAACTCGTGCCGCTCGGCGGGGGTGAGGTCGGGGACGTTCATTGTGCCACCAGTCCTTCCAGTTCGCCGCGGAGTCTCGATTTCGCACTCGAGAGCCGGGACTTCACCGTGCCGGCGGGGATGCCGAGTGCTTGCGCGGTCTCGCGCTCGGAGTACCCCTCGAGCACGGCGAGAACGATGACGTGCTGTTCTTTCGTAGGGAGGCGCTTGAGAGCGGCGAACACACCCGACTCGTCGAGGCGGTGCCGCTGCGGAGGTGCGTGGACCGGCGCGCGGTGGAGCAAATCGCGATAACGACGTCGTGAGCGCTCGAGATTCAGCGCGGAGTTGGCGACCGTCGTGAACAGCCACGCGACCGGCGACCCATCCACGAGGTTCACGGCGCGCCGACGCCGCCAGAGCTCGAACAGGGCGATGGCGACGGCATCCTTCGCGTCGTCCCTCACCCCGACGATGCGACTGGCGTGAGCGAGCAGGCGTCGCTCGTGCCGGTCGAAGAGGCGAGTGAGGCCGCGCGTGTCGTCGGCGAGCACGAGCGCCCAGTCGGCGGCATCATCATCATTCACACTTGTAAGTGTCCGGTCGCGACTGATCGGTTCGAAATCCAGCAGCGGGAATCTCCCGGGTCAGCAACGCGGCTTCCCGTCGCGGGGGTCAGCCAGCTCTACGTCAAGGGAGCAGCACCCCGTCGAAGAAGGCGGCGAGCTCGGCGGTCGCGGTCAGCGGCAGGACGGCCGCGACGTACTGGTCGGGCCTCACGACGACCACGACCCCGTCGCGCGACAGCCCGCGCTCGGCGAAGATGTCGACGTCGTTCCAGGCCGACGGACCCGCCGCGAACACCTTCTCCCAATCGGTGAGCCCGATGGGGCCGCTCTGCGGGCGGAACACGGCGGGCACCGCCGCCACGTCGACCGCCTCGAAGCCCTCCGGGTAGACGACCTTCACATCGAACAGGGCATCGGCTTCCTCGTCGCCCCGTCGGAATCGGATCAGCGGCGACTCCGCCGAGGACCCCAGCCACTCCGCCCACGCATCGAGCGCGGGATGCGCTCCGGACGCCGCGGGGTCGGCGAAGGCGTACAGCCGCCAGCGGCCGTCGGCTCTCGCATGGTGGCCGAGATGGACGACGTTGCCGTCGGCGACGAGGGTGACCGGCGCACTCTGGAACCGCTTGCCGATCGGGAAGCCCGCCGCGAGCGCCTGGTGCTCGCCGGATCCGACGATCGCCGACGGCCCGTACTGCGTCATGAAGCCGGAGGGGAACTCCGCCGTCGCGAGGTAGTACGTCGCGAGATCCTCGGGGTCGGAGATCTCCTCGGGCTTGCGCGCCATGAGCGAGGACCACTCGCGGTCGAAGTCGATGAGCTGCTGCGCCACGGGTCGCCGCTCGGCGCCGTAGGTCGCGAGCAGCGACGCGGGGCTGCGCCCGGTGAGCACCGAGCCGAGCTTCCAGCCGAGGTTGAAGCCGTCCTGCATGGACACGTTCATGCCCTGCCCCGCCTTGGCGCTGTGGGTGTGGCACGCGTCGCCCGTGAGGAAGACCCGCGGGTCGCGGTCATCGTCCAGCGCGTCGTCGAAGCCGTCGGTGACACGGTGCCCGACCTCGTACACGCTGTGCCAGGCGACCTGCTTCACGTCGATGGAGTAGGGGTGGAGGATCTCGTTCGCCCGCCGGATGATCTCCTCGATCGGCGTCTGTCGCACCCGGTGGTCGTCGTCGGCGGCGACGGCGCCGAGGTCGATGTACATGCGGCTGAGGTAGCCCCCCTCGCGCGGGATGTGGAGGATGTTCCCCGCCTCGGCGTTGATCGCGCACTTGATCCGCCAGTCGGGGAAATCGGTCTCGACGAGCACGTCCATGACGCCCCAGGCGTGCTGCGAGATGTCGCCGACGTGCCGGCGGCCGATCGCCTCGCGCACGCCACTGCGGGCCCCGTCGCATCCGGCGACGTACTTGGCATGCACCGTGCGCTCCTCGCCGGCACGCTCGCCCGCGACGTGGCGGAGCCGCACCTCGACGGGATACTCGCCCGCACCCTGCACCGTGAGCCCGAGGAACTCGATGCCGTAGTCGGGCACGATCCGGCCCGGACCGTGCGCGGCGGCCTCGGCGAAGTAGTCGAGCACGCGCGCCTGGTTCACGATCAGGTGGGGGAACTCGCTGATCTGGTACGCGTAGTCCGCCGTCCGCGACCGACGCACGATCCGGCGCGGATCGTCCGGGTCGGGCCCCCAGAAGTTCATCCAGCCGATGTTGTACGCCTCGGCGGTGATCCGCTCGGCGAAGCCGAAGGCCTGGAACGTCTCGACGCTCCGCGGCTGGATGCCGTCGGCCTGCCCGAGGACGAGCCGCCCGTCCCGCCGTTCGACCAGGCGGGTCACCACCGTCGGGTACTGCGACAGCTGCGCGGCCAGCAGCATGCCCGCCGGACCGGAGCCGACGATGAGTACGTCGATCTCGTCGGGGAGATCGGCCGGGCGGTCGACGCCGGTGCCGGCGGAGGGCTGGACGCGAGGGTCGCCCGAGACGTACCCGTGGTGGTGGAACTGCATCGTCTTCGATCCTTCCCCGACGTCTCGGTCGGGCTGCTGCCATCTTCTCGCGGATTCGGCCGGAACGGATTCGGAGCCGGCGCCCGGATTCGGAGCCGTCAGCGATGAGGCTCCGAATCCGGTGCGACCCTCCGAGTCCGAGGCCGGCGGGACGGGCCGCTCAGGCCCGTGCGAGCCCGCGGATGGGGCTCACGGCCTGCTCGGCCTCGTGGTCGGGGCCGAGGGGGATGCCGCTGCGGTCGCGCAGCAGCAGCGTCGCGATCAGCCCCAGGACGGTCATGCCGGCGAGGTACCACGTGACGGCGTCGGTCGAGCCGGTGCGCTGGACGAGCCAGGTGGCGATCGACGGCGCGAAGGCGCCACCGAGGATCGCGCCGATCGCATACGAGATCGAGACGCCCGAGAAGCGGATCGACGCCGGGAACAGCTCCGCGTAGAGCGCCGCTTGCGGTCCGTAGGTGAATCCGAGGCCCACGGTGAGGATCACCAGGCCAGCCGTCAGAAGCGCGATCTCGCCGGTGTTGACGAGCGGGAACAGCAGGAGCACGCCCACGAGCTGCAGCACCCAGCCGATGATGTAGGTGGTGCGTCGGCCGAGCCGGTCCGACAGCCAGCCCGCGATCCACGTGAAGACGAGCCACGAGACGGCCGAGAGGGTGACCGCCCACAGCACGTCCGACGTGGCCAGGCCGAGCGGACCCTTCGGGTCGGTCGCGTACCGCTGGATGTATCCGCCGGTCGTCATGTAGCCGACGGCGTTGTTGCCGGCGAAGACCAGCGCGGCGACCACGACCAGGAGCGCGTGCGTGCGGAACAGCTGCACGATCGGCATGCGCGTCTCCTCCTTGCGCTCGGCGAGCTCCAGGAAGACCGGGCTCTCCTCGACACGGCGACGCACGTAGTAGCCGATGAGGATGAGCACGACGCTCAGCAGGAAGGGGATGCGCCAGCCCCACGTGAGGAAGAACTCCTCACCCGGGAGGGCGACGATCGCGAGCACGGCGGAAGCCAGCAGGAGCCCGAGGGGCACGCCGATCTGGGGCGAGGCGCCGAAGAGCCCGCGCTTGGCCTTCGGCGCGTGCTCGACGGCCATCAGCACGGCGCCGCCCCACTCGCCGCCGGCGGAGATCCCCTGCAGGATCCGCAGGACGACCAGGAGGATCGGGGCGATGATGCCGATCTGGGCATACGTCGGCAGCAGCCCGACGAAGGTGGTCGCGACGCCCATCAGCACCAGGGTCAGCATCAGCACGAGGCGTCGGCCGTACTTGTCGCCGAGGTGTCCGGCGAGGAAGGCGCCGAACGGCCGGAAGAGGAAGCTGATCCCCACGGTGAGGAACGAGATGATCTGGGCGAACTGCTCGCCGGCGGGGGCGAAGAACAGCTGCCCGAACACGAGTCCGGCGGCGGACGCGTAGATGAAGAAGTCGTACCACTCCACGGTGGTGCCGACCACCGTGGCGAAGACGACGCGGCGCCGGTCGGCGGCGGTGGATATCGTGCCCGTGGGGGTGAAACCCGGGTGGGGAGCGGGCGAGGCTGTGCTCATGGTGACTCCTGTGTCGGTGACGTCGCTGTCGGGGCGGGCTGTGCTTGCCCGGTGACTCAGGATCATATACGATTTCAGATACGACGCAAGAGCGAGGGAGCTCATGACCATCGACGACACCACCGATCCGCGGTTCGCGGGGCTTCCCGGCCGTCCCGGGAAGATCATCGCGGTGCACCTCAGCTACGCCTCGCGCGCCGCCCAGCGCGGCCGCCGGCCCAGCGCCCCGTCGTACTTCCTCAAGCCGTCGAGCTCGGTGGCCTCCTCCCCCTCGACGATCGCCCGCCCCGCCGGCACCGAGCTGCTGGCGTTCGAGGGCGAGATCGCCCTGGTGATCGGTGCGGAGGCCCGGCAGGTGGACCTCGCCGAGGCCTGGGATCACGTCGGATGGGTAACGGCAGCCAACGACCTCGGGCTCTACGATCTGCGCGCGGCCGACAAGGGCTCCAACGCCCGCTCCAAGGGGGGCGACGGGTTCACCCCGATCGGTCCGCGGCTGATCGACGCCCGCACGGTCGATCCTGCGCAGCTGCGGGTGCGCACGTGGGTCAACGGCGACCTCGCGCAGGACGACACGACCGCCGGGCTGATCTTCCCGCTCGCGCAGTTCGTCGCCGACCTCAGCCAGCACCTCACCCTCGAGCCGGGCGACGTGATCCTCACCGGCACGCCGGCGGGCTCGTCCGTCATCGCGCCGGGTGACGTCGTCGAGGTGGAGGTCGACTCCCCCGCCACCGGCGCCTCCTCGGGACGGCTCGTGACGACCGTCGTCGAGGGCGACGGCCCCGGCTACGACGACACCCTCGGTTCGCTCCCCGCCGTCGACGACACGCAGCGCGCCGAGGCCTGGGGAGCGGCGCCCGAGCGCCCGGCGCTCGACCCATCCCTGCGCGAGAAGCTGGAACGCGTTACGGTGGCCGCGCTCTCGCAGCAGCTGCGCCAGCGCGGGCTGGACAACGTCACGATCGACGGCGTGCGCCCCCTGCAGCCGGGCGCGAAGCTCGTGGGCACGGCCCGCACACTGCGGTTCGTCCCGAACCGCGAAGACCTCTTCGAGAGCCACGGCGGCGGCTACAACGCGCAGAAGCGCGTGTTCGACGCCGTGGGCGCGGGCGAGGTCGTGGTCATCGAAGCCCGCGGCGAAGCGGGCTCGGGCACGCTGGGCGACATCCTGGCGATCCGCGCCCGCGCCCGGGGCGCCGCGGGGATCGTCACCGACGGCGGCGTGCGCGATGCCGAGGCCGTCGCCGCCGTGGGGCTCCCCGTCTACGCCGCCGGGGCCCACCCCGCCGTCCTCGGCCGCAAGCACGTGCCGTGGGACCACGACCTCACCATCGCGTGCGGCGGGACCACGGTGCAGCCGGGCGACGTCATCGTCGGCGACGCCGACGGCGTGATCGTCATCCCCCCGGGCCTGGCCGAAGAGGTGGTCGACGCCGCGCTCGCCCGCGAGGACGAGGACGCGTGGATCGCGGCCCGCGTCGCCGAGGGGCACCCCGTCGACGGCCTGTTCCCGATGAACGCCGCCTGGCGTGAACGCTACGAGGCCGAGAGGACCACCCCGTGACCGAGATCGCGAGCCAGAGCAAGTCCCAGACGGCCTACCACTGGATCAAGGAGCGCATCGCCGGTCAGGTGTTCACCCCGGGCTATCGCCTGGTGCTCGGCACCATCGCGCACGAGCTCGACATGAGCGTCGTGCCCGTGCGCGAGGCGATCCGCCAGCTGGAGGCCGAGGGCCTCGTGACCTTCGAGCGCAACGTCGGCGCCCGCGTCTCGATGGTCGACGACACCCAGTACCGCCACAGCATGCAGGCCCTCAGCATCCTCGAGGGCACCGCGACGGCGCTCGCGGCCCGGCGGCTGACCGTCGACGATCTCCATGCCGCACGGCGCATCAACGAGCTGATGATCGAGACGCTCGAGCACTTCGACCCGCACGCCTTCACGCGCCTGAACCAGGAGTTCCACGCGGCGCTGTTCGGCAAATGCCCCAATCCGCGGCTGCTCGAGCTCGTCGAGGCCGAGTGGGGCCGGCTGGGCAATCTCCGCGACTCGACGTTCAGCTTCGTCCCCGGCCGCGCGCAGGAGTCGGTGCACGAGCACGAGAACATCGTCCGCCTCATCGAGCACGGCGCGCCGTTGGGCGAGATCGAGAAGGCGGCCCGCCGCCACCGGTCGGCCACCCTCGACGCCTACATGATCCACGAGCACCCCGACGAAGCGCTGGGTCTTCCCGCCTTCTGAGCCCCGGCCTTCCGACCCGCCTCCCGTCACCACAAGGAGCACCATGACCACTCCCTCCCTCGACACCCGCCACGTGCCGGCCGACCTGCCGAGCCGCATCCGGCACTACATCGACGGGGAGTTCGTCGACTCGCTCGACGGCGACACCTTCGACGTGCTCGAGCCCGTCTCCAACGAGACCTACGTGCAGGCCGCGGCCGGCAAGAAGGACGACATCGACAGGGCCGTCGCCGCCGCGCGCCGGGCGTTCACCGACGGCCCGTGGCCGCGCATGCTTCCCCGCGAGCGCTCGCGGGTGCTCCACCGGATCGCCGACATCGTCGAATCGCGCGACGCCCGCCTCGCCGAGCTGGAGTCCTTCGACTCCGGACTGCCGATCACGCAGGCCCTCGGCCAGGCCCGCCGCGCAGCCGAGAACTTCCGCTTCTTCGCCGACCTGATCGTCGCCCAGTCCGACGACACGTTCAAGGTGCCCGGACGCCAGCTCAACTACGTCAACCGCAAGCCGATCGGGGTCGCGGGGCTCATCACGCCCTGGAACACGCCGTTCATGCTCGAGTCGTGGAAGCTCGGCCCCGCGCTGGCCACCGGCAACACGGTCGTGCTCAAGCCCGCGGAGTTCACGCCGCTGTCGGCGTCGCTGTGGGCGGGGATCTTCGAGGAGGCGGGGCTGCCGCCCGGGGTCTTCAACCTCGTCAACGGACTGGGCGAGGAGGCCGGCGACGCCCTCGTGAAGCACCCCGACGTTCCGCTCATCTCGTTCACGGGCGAGAGCCGCACGGGGCAGCTCATCTTCGCCAACGCGGCGCCCCACCTCAAAGGCCTGTCGATGGAGCTCGGCGGCAAGTCGCCCGCGATCGTCTTCGCCGACGCCGACCTCGACGCGGCCGTCGACGCGACCATCTTCGGCGTGTTCTCGCTCAACGGCGAGCGCTGCACCGCCGGCAGCCGCATCCTCGTGCAGCGGGAGGTCTACGACGAGTTCGTCGAGCGCTATGCCGCGCAGGCGAAGCGCGTGAAAGTCGGCTACCCGCACGACCCGGCGACCGAGGTGGGGGCGCTCGTGCACCCCGAGCACTTCGAGAAGGTGATGGGCTACATCGAGATCGGCAAGGGCGAGGGGCGCCTCGTCGCCGGCGGCGGGCAGCCGGAGGGCTTCGCCTTCGGCAACTTCGTGGCCCCGACCGTGTTCGTCGACGTGGCCCCGGAGGCCCGGATCTTCCAGGAGGAGATCTTCGGCCCGGTCGTGGCGATCACCCCGTTCGACACCGACGAAGAGGCCCTGGCCCTCGCGAACGACACGAAGTACGGCCTCGCCGCCTACGTGTGGACGAACGATCTGACGCGCGCCCACACCTTCGCGCAGTCCGTCGAGGCAGGAATGGTCTGGCTGAACTCGAACAACGTGCGAGACCTCCGCACCCCGTTCGGCGGGGTGAAGGCCTCGGGACTGGGACACGAGGGCGGCTACCGCTCCATCGACTTCTACACCGACCAGCAGGCCGTGCACATCACGCTCGGCGAGGTCCACAACCCCACTTTCGGCAAGTAAGCAAGGACGCTGACATGACCCACCGCGATGAGATGACGCTCACCTCCTCGGGCTTCTTCGTGAGCCAGGAGGCGCCGATCCGCTCCGACGACCCCATCCCGACGCCGACGGCTCCGGCGCCCGACATCCTGCGCTGCGCCTACATGGAGCTGGTCGTCACCGACCTCGCGGCGTCGCGCGCGTTCTACGTCGACGTCCTCGGCCTGTACGTGACGGAGGAGGACGACGAGGCGATCTACCTCCGCTCGACGGAGGAGTTCATCCATCACAACCTCGTGCTCCGGCAGGGTCCGGTCGCCGCCGTGGCCGCCTTCTCGTACCGGGTGCGCTCCGCCGACGACCTCGACAAGGCGGTGGCCTTCTACGAGGAGCTCGGCTGCCGCGTGGAGCGCCGCGCGGAGGGGTTCGTCCGCGGCATCGGCGACGCGGTCCGCGTGACCGACCCGCTCGGCTTCCCCTACGAGTTCTTCTTCCAGACCGAGCACGTCGAGCGCCTGTCGTGGCGATACGACCTCCACACGCCGGGCGAGCTCGTGCGACTCGATCACTTCAACCAGGTGACCCCCGACGTGCCGCGCGCGGTGAACTTCATGCAGTCGCTCGGCTTCCGCGTCACCGAGGACATCCAGGACGAGGAGGGCACCGTGTACGCCGCGTGGATGCGCCGCAAGCCCACCGTCCACGACACCGCGATGACGGGCGGCGACGGCCCGCGCATGCACCACGTGGCGTTCGCGACCCACGAGAAGCACAACATCCTCGCGATCTGCGACAAGCTGGGCGCGCTCCGGCGGTCCGACGCGATCGAGCGCGGACCGGGCCGCCACGGCGTCTCCAACGCGTTCTACCTGTACCTGCGCGATCCCGACGGCCATCGCGTGGAGATCTACACGCAGGACTACTACACCGGCGACCCCGACAACCCGGTCGTCACCTGGGACGTCCACGACAACCAGCGCCGCGACTGGTGGGGGAACCCCGTGGTCCCCTCCTGGTACACCGAGGCCTCCCTCGTGCTCGACCTCGACGGCAACCCGCAGCCGGTGGTCGCCCGCACCGACTCGTCGGAGATGGCCGTGACGATCGGCGCCGACGGCTTCTCCTACACCCGCCCGGGCGAGGACGAGCTGCCGGAGTACAAGCAGGGCGAGTACAAGCTGGGTCACCAGCTGTGATCCGTCGACAGGCTCAGGGACCCGACCGACAGGCCCGCGGAGCGGGGGCGGACGATGCTCGATGACGCCACCATCGCGGCGCTGGCGGCCGAGCTCGCGGAGGCGGACCGCACGCACGGCGTCATCCCGCGGATCACGGCACGGCACCCCGAGGCCACCGTCGAGGACTCGTACGCGATCCAGCGGGTGTGGCGCGATCGCATGACGGCGGCGGGCCGCCGGCTCGTCGGCCGCAAGATCGGGCTCACCTCGCGCGCCATGCAGCAGGCGACCGGCATCGCCGAGCCCGACTACGGCGTGATGTTCGACGACACCGTGTTCCGCAGCGGCGACGGCGTCCCCGTCGACCACTTCTCCAACGTCCGCGTCGAAGTCGAGCTGGCCTTCGTGCTGAAGGAGCCGCTTGCGGGGCCGGACGCCACACTGGCCGACGCGCTGCGCGCGACGGACTACGTCGTGCCGGCGCTGGAGATCCTCAACTCCCACATCGAGCTCGAGGGCCGGACGATCGTCGACACGATCAGCGACAACGCCGCCTACGGCGCGATGGTGCTCGGCGAGACCCGTCGCCGCCCCGACGAGGTCGACCTGCCTTGGGTGCCGGCGGTGCTCCGCAAGAACGGCGAGGTGGAGGAGACCGGGGTGGCTGCGGGCGTCCTCGGTCATCCGGCGACCGGCGTGGCGTGGCTCGCGAACAAGATCCATCCGCACGGTGACAGACTCGAGGCGGGCGAGATCATCCTCGCCGGATCGTTCACCCGACCCGTGTGGGTCGCGCGCGGCGACGAGGTGCTGTGCGACTACGGACCGATGGGGACCATCTCATGCCGCTTCATCTGACGGACACCTTCCGGGACCGCCTCGCGGCCGCCGGCTCCCGGCCGCTCGCCGGCCTCTGGGCCTGCGCCGGCTCGCCGCTGGTGACGGAGATCCTGGCGGGATCGGGCATCGACTGGCTGCTGATCGACATGGAGCACTCGCCCAACGGCCTGGAGTCGACGCTCGCTCAGCTGCAGGCGGTCGCCGCATACCCGGCGACGCCGGTCGTCCGCGTGCCGATCGGGGATGTCGTGACCATCAAGCAGGTCCTCGACCTGGGGGCGCAGAACATCCTCGTGCCCATGGTGTCGTCGGCCGACGAGGCGCGCGCCGCCGTGGCGGCCGTCCGCTACCCGCCGCGCGGGCAGCGAGGGGTCGGCTCGGCGCTGTCCCGATCGGCCCGCTGGAACCGCGTCGAGGGGTATCTGCAGGACGCCGACCGCCACACGTCGCTGTTCGTGCAGATCGAGACGGCCGAGGGCGTCGCCGCCGCGGCCGAGATCGCCGCGGTGGACGGCGTGGACGGCGTCTTCGTGGGCCCTTCCGACCTCGCCGCCTCGATGGGGCTGCTCGGTCAGCAGACCCACCCCGACGTCGTGGCCGCGGTCCGCCGCACGTTCGACGCGGTCCGTGCGACCGGCACCCCCGTGGGCGTCAACGCCTTCGACCCGGCGGTCGCGCGCGACTACGTCGATGCGGGCGCCTCTTTCGTGCTCGTCGGCGCGGACGTGTCGATCCTCGCCCGCGCCTCCGAGGACTTCGCGGCCGACTGGGCCTGAGCGCGCTGCGCCCGATGTCCCACTCTCTTCGCACCGTGTCCCCATTTCGGCGCATTCCGTAACCCGCAAGCAACCGGAAGTGGGACATCCGCCCCTGGGGTGACAGGCTGGGCGCATGAAGAGGGATGTCACGAGCCGCATCGTCCTGCAGGTCACCGAGACCGCCGACCTCGTGTTCGCGATCGCCGTGGCCTCCGCCTACTCCGCGACGGAGTCGCTGACGGCGAGTCTCGACGGCGCGCCGGTGGAGGTGCGCGAGCTCTCCGACGTCCACGGCGGACGTCTGCACCGCCTCACCGCGGAGCCCGGCGAGCTCGTCGTCGAGTACCGCGCGAGCGTGAGCGACCCCGCGACCGCGCTCGAGACGACGGAGACCGACCTGCTCGTCTACGGCCGTCCGAGCCGCTACGCCGACTCCGACACCCTCGCCGCGACCGCCGCCGCGCAGTTCGGCGGCATCCCCGAGGGCAGGGACCTGCTGACGGCCGTGTCGTCGTGGGTGGGCACGCAGCTCTCCTACGTGCCGGGCTCGTCGCTCCCGACCGACGGTGCGACCCAGACGCTCCTGGCCCGCCGTGGCGTGTGCCGCGACTACGCCCACCTGTGCGTGGCGCTGCTGCGCGCCCGCGGCGTGCCGGCGCGCCTGGTCGCGGTGTACGCGCCCGGACTGCACCCCATGGACTTCCACGCCGTGGCAGAGGCGTGGATCGAGGGCGCGTGGCGGGTCGTCGACGCGACGACCCTGGCGCCGCGTTCCAGCCTGGTGCGGATCGCCACCGGCCGCGACGCCGCGGACACCGCCTTCCTCAACGTGATGAGCGGCCGAGCCGACCTGGTCGACGTCGAAGTCTCCGCCGTGGCCGACGTGCTCCCGGACGACGACCTCGACGAACTGGTGGCCATCGGCTGACACTCCGCGAGTAAACCTGTTGACATCTCTCATGTCAACTGGTTGACTCGTGCCATGGCCGCGCGTATCACCGTCACCCTCCACGAGCTCGTGGCCGAGCTCGACATCTACGCGGATGCCGTGCTGCGCGAACGCCACGGAGTCTCGTACAACCTGTTCGAGTTCCTCGCGACCCTCGCCGAGCTCGGCCCCATCGACATCACCGGGCTCGCCCGATGCCTGCGCGTCACGAAGGCCGCCGTCAGCAAGCGCGTGCCGGCGCTCGTGGCGGACGGGTGGATCACCACCGAGTCCGGCGGCGGGCGACGGATCGTCCTGTCGCTGACGCCGAGGGGTGCCGACCTGGTCGAGTCCGCCGGCGGCGAGCTGGAGACCGAGTTCACCGACATGCTCGCCGACCCGCGGCTCGATCCCGCCGTCTCCCCCGCCGCGATCGACCGCGAGCGCCTGAACCGACATCTGGCCACCCTCACCGCCATCGTCATCGAGAAGGGACACCCCGCATGAACCGTCGCATCCTCGTCGTGGTGGGAACGCCGCTGCCCGACACGCTCACCCACGCGCTCGCGGGCGCCTACCTCGAGGGGGTGCGCGGGGCGGGGGCAGAGGTGCGCGTCATCGATCTGGCCCGCGACCCCATCCCGGACCACCCGCGCGTGCGCGACCAGCTGCGCGTCCCGCGCACCGACGCGGATCTCGCCCTCGACCCCGACGTCGCGCGCTACCTCGACGACGTGCTGTGGGCCGACCACCTCGTCGTCCTCCATCCGCAGTGGTGGGGCACGGTCCCGGCGGCGCTCAAGGCGTTCATCGATCGCGTCTTCCTCTCCGGCGGCACGTTCCGCTACCGGGAGCGATCGGCGGTGTCGGACCGTCTCCTGTCCGGACGGACGGCGCGCGTCGTCATGACGATGGACTCGCCGCGCTTCTGGAACCGCCTCGTCTATCGGAACGCCGCGGAGACCTCGCTCACCCGCGCCACCCTCGGCTACTGCGGAGTGAAGACCATCGGCGTCACGCGATTCTCGCCGGTCCGCTTCAGCGACGACGCCGCGCGCGGCGCGTGGCTCGATCGTGTCCGCCACCTGGGCGAGAAGGATGCCGGCGCCTCAGCCCGCAGGCGCCGGGTCGCCTTCCCGCCTGCGGCGGAGCGTGCCACTGTAGGAGCATGAAGTCCTGGGTCGTGAGGTTCGCCTCGCTGTACGTGTTCAACGTCGTCGTGCTGCTCCTGATCGGGCTGCTCCTCCCGAGCGTGAGCGTGGGATGGGCGTCGCTGTGGGCCGGCGTCATCCTCACGGCGGCCACCATCTGGCTGAAGCCGTTCGTCACCCGCCTCTTCACGGGCGCCGCGAAGAAGTCCGCCTCGCGTCGCACGTTCGTCGGCGAGAAGCTCGTGCAGTACGGGATCGTCTTCGTGGTCGAGCTGATCGTGTGGATCCTCGTGGTCGTCTTCTCGGGCGTCGACGTGCGCGGCTGGTTCTGGGGCTACGTGATCCCCCCGATCCTGCTCCTGCTCGCGTGGGTCGTGTACGACCTCGTCGACGACCGCGTCGAATCGCGTACGGGCGCGATCTACGACCGCGCGACCGGACGCCGGGTCGCGCCGGGCGCCTCCGCAGCTGCGACGCCGTCGGCGGACGCAGCGGAGACCCGCGACGGCCTCACCCCCGAGCAGCGCCGCATGCTCGACGAGCTCGGCTCATGAAGTTGCTGTAACAAAGCGACGCCCGAGCGCCCTCCGTGCGCGGCGAGGCGGGAGAATGGATGCCACGGCGCTGCCGCACAGCACGCGGGCGGCGCCGCGTCCCGATCCACCCGATCGCACCTGATCACGGAGAACTCACATGTCTCGTCCTTCCCTGCGCACCGTCATCGTCGCCTCGCTCGCGGCATCCGTCCTGCTCGCCACCGGGTGCGCGTCGGGCACCACGCCCTCCTCCTCGGAGTCGCCTGCCGCCGACGAGGGATACGTGACCCCCGGCAAGCTCACCATCGCGACGGGCGAGACCGCCTACTTCCCGTACGTCATCGACGACGATCCGGCCAGCGGCGAGGGCTTCGAGGCGGCTGTCGCGTATGCCGTGGCCGACGAGCTCGGCTTCGCGCACGATGACGTCGAGTGGGTGCGGACGAGCTTCGAGTCGGCCATCGCGCCGGGCCCCAAGAGCTTCGACTTCAACATCCAGCAGTACACGATCACCGACGAGCGCAAGCAGGCCGTCGACTTCTCGTCGCCGTACTACTCCGCGAGCCAGGCCGTGGTCGCCATCGAGGGCGGCGCCGCCGACGGGGTCACCGACCTCGCGGGCCTGAAGGACCTCACCCTCGGCGCCATGACCGGCTCCACGAGCGCCACGACGCTCGAGGAGGCCGTGCAGCCGACGACCGCCCCGCAGCTCTACGCGTCGAACGAGGACGCCGTCGCCGCGCTGAAGGCGAACCAGATCGACGCGATCGTGCTCGACCTGCCGACCGCGTACTACGCGACCGGCGTCTACATCGAGAACTCCTTCATCGTCGGGGAGCTCCCTGCTGCGGGCGTGCCCGACGAGTGGGGCCTTCTGCTGGCGAAGGACTCGCCGCTGACCGAGCGGGTCACCGCCGCGGTCGACGCGCTCCGCGAGGACGGCACGCTCGCCGAGATCACCGACGAGTGGCTGGGTTCCGGCCAGGGCGTGACGCTCCTGCAGTGACGTCGCGCTAGCGTCGTTCTGTGACATCGCATCAGCCGAGCGCGCTCGAGCTCGACCGGCGCGCCTTCCGACGGGGGCGTGAGCGCCGGTCGGTGCTCGTCGCGATCGCCTCGACCCTCGTCTTCGCGGCGATCGTCTGGGCGACGGTCATCAACACGCCCGGCTGGGCATCGGTCCAGCAGAGCTTCTTCGCTCCCGACGTCGCCCTGCAGGCGCTTCCCAAGGTCTGGGACGGGTTCCTCATCAACCTGCAGGTGCTCGGCCTTTCGGTGATCACCGTCGCGCTCGTCGCGCTGCTGGTGGCGGTGCTGCGCACCCTCCGCGGGCCCGTGTTCTTCCCGGTGCGGGTGATCGCCGCCGGCTACACCGACCTGTTCCGCGGCTTCCCGTTCATCATCGTGCTGTACCTCGTGGGCTTCGGCCTCCCGACGATCACCAACACGCGCATGCCGGTGGTGCTGCTCGGCGTCATCGCAGTGACGCTCACCTACTCCGCGTACGTCGCCGAGGTGATCCGGGCGGGCATCGAGGCGGTGCACCCCTCGCAGCGGCTCGCCGCCCGCGCCCTCGGGCTCGGGTACGTGCAGACGCTCCGCCGCGTCGTGCTGCCCCAGGCGCTGCGCAAGATGACGCCGCCGCTCATGAACGACTTCATCTCGATGCAGAAGGACGTGGGGCTGATCTCGATCCTCGGCGCGATGGATGCGATCGCCGGCGCGCGCTCGGTCGCCTCGCTCACCTACAACTTCACGCCCTACGTGGTGGCCGGCATCCTCTTCGTGCTGCTCGCGATCCCCACGATCCGCCTGGCCGACTGGTACACCGCGCGGCTGCGCGAACGCGAGCAGGCGGGAGCGATCCTGTGACCGTGCCGGCCCCGGCTCCCCTGCTGCGCGCGAGCGGTCTGTGGAAGGCGTTCGGCGAGCGCGAGGTGCTGCGCGGCATCGACCTGGAGCTCGCCCGGCACGAGGTCGTCGCCGTCATCGGTGCGAGCGGCTCGGGCAAGTCGACGCTCCTGCGCTGCCTGAACCTGCTGGAGCCCATCGACGACGGGCAGATCTTCCTCGCCGACGTCGACATCTCCGATCCCCGCGCCGACGCCAACGCCATCCGCGCACGGTTCGGCGCGGTCTTCCAGAGCTACAACCTGTTCCCGCACCTGTCGGTGCTCGACAACGTCACCCTCGCCTCGCGCGTGGTGCACCGGATGCCGCGGCGCGACGCCGAGGAGCGCGCACGGACACTGCTGGCGCGGGTGGGCCTCGCGGACAAGGCGAAGGAGCACCCCGACAGACTGTCGGGCGGCCAGCAGCAGCGCGCGGCGATCGTCCGCGCCATCGCGACCGACCCCGAGGTGCTCCTGCTCGACGAGATCACCTCGGCCCTCGACCCGGAGCTGGTCGGCGAGGTGCTCGAGCTCGTCCGCGAGCTCGTCGTCGACGGCGCGACCATCCTCATGGCCACGCACGAGATGGGCTTCGCGCGCGACGTGGCCGACCGGGTCGTGTTCCTGGACGACGGTGTCATCGTCGAGCAGGGACCGCCCGCGCAGCTGTTCACCGCGCCGCAGCACGCGCGCACCCGGGAGTTCCTGGCGCGCTTCACCGCCTGACGCGGGTCGGCGCTCCGGTCGTTGGGCGAGCGCGGCGAGACGACACGCCGCTCCGACACGACGCCGTTCCGTCTCGTCGCTGCGCTCCTCGCTCAACGACCGAGGGCCGGGCAGCGCCGTTCCGTCTCGTCGCTGCGCTCCTCGCTCAACGACCGAGGGCCGGGCAGCGCCGTTCCGTCTCGTCGCTGCGCTCCTCGCTCAACGACCGAGGGCCGGGCAGCGCCGTTTCGTCTCGTCGCTGCGCTCCTCGCTCAACGACCGGGGGCCGGGCAACTCCGTTTCGTCTCGTCGCTGCGCTCCTCGCTCAACGACCGAGGGCCGGGCAGCGCCGTTCCGTCTCGTCGCTGCGCTCCTCGCTCAACGACCGGGAAGCGCGCTCCGGACGTTGAGCGAGCGCAGCGAGACGAAACGCCGCTCCGACAGGGCGCCGTCAGCCGGCGAGGCGCGCCGCGGTCTCCACGACATTCGCGACGAGCATCGCCCGAGTCATCGGCCCCACGCCTCCGGGGTTGGGCGAGAGCCAGCCGGCGACCTCGGCGACGGCGGGGTCGACATCGCCCGCGAGCTTGGCCCTCCCCGACTCGGTCGTGCCGACGCGGGTCACGCCCACATCGAGCACGGCGGCGCCGGGCTTGATCCACTCGGCCTTGACCAGATGCGGCTGCCCGACCGCCGCGACGACGATGTCGGCGCGGGCGACCTCGGCGGCCAGGTCGGGGGTGCGCGAATGCGTCAGCGTCACCGTGGCATCGGTGCCCTTGCGGGTCAGCAGCAGGCCCAGCGGCCGTCCGACGGTGATGCCGCGGCCGATGACCGTCACGTGCCTGCCCGCGATGGCGACCCCGTGGCGCTCGAGGAGCTCGACGATGCCGGCGGGGGTGCACGGCAGGGGCGCCGCGATCGCGTTCGCGGGGTCGACGCCCAGGACCAGCCGTCCGAGGTTGGTCGGGTGGAGCCCGTCGGCGTCCTTCGCCGGGTCGATGAGCTCGAGGATGGCGTTCTCGTCGATCCCCTTCGGCAGCGGCAGCTGCACGATGAACCCGGTGACGGCGGGGTCCTCGTTGAGGGCGCGGACGGCGTCGGCGATCTCGTCCTGCGTCGCGGTCGCGGGCAGCTCGACCGAGATCGAGGCCACACCGACCTCGGCGCAGTCGCGGTGCTTGCCGGTGACGTAGGAGCGCGATCCCGGGTCGTCGCCGACGAGCAGCGTGCCCAGGCCCGGGACGATGCCCCGTTCGGCGAGCGCGGCGACCGTCTGGGCGAGCTCGGCCTTGATGGCGGCCGCGGTGGCGACCCCGTCGAGCTTCTGCGCCGTCACTGCTGGAGGCCCGGGTAGAGGGGGAACGCCTCGGTCAGCACCGCGACGCGGGCGCGCAGCGCCTCGACGTCGGCGCCGGGAAGCAGCGCGAGCGCGATGATGTCGGCGACCTCGGCGAACTCGGCGTCGCCGAACCCGCGGGTGGCGAGCGCGGGAGTGCCGATGCGCAGCCCCGACGTCACCATCGGCGGGCGCGGGTCGTTCGGCACCGCGTTGCGGTTCACCGTGATGTGGATGTCGTGGAGGAGGTCCTCGGCCTGCTTGCCGTCGATCTCCGCGTCGCGCAGGTCGACGAGCACGAGGTGCACGTCGGTGCCGCCGGAGCGCACCGAGATGCCGGCGTCCTTCACGTCCTGCTGCGAGAGGCGCTCGGCGATGATGTGCGCGCCGCGCAGCACGCGCTCCTGCCGCTCGACGAACTCCGGCGTCTTGGCCAGCTTGAAGGCGGTCGCCTTGGCGGCGATCACGTGCATGAGCGGCCCGCCCTGCTGGCCGGGGAAGACGGCCGTGTTGATCTTCTTGGCGAGGTCGGCGTCGTTGGTGAGGATGAAGCCCGAGCGGGGGCCGCCGATGGTCTTGTGCACGGTCGACGAGACGACGTGGGCGTGGGGCACGGGCGAGGGGTGCAGGCCCGCGGCGACGAGACCGGCGAAGTGCGCCATGTCGACCCACAGGAGCGCGCCGACCTCGTCGGCGATCTCGCGGAACTTCGCGAAGTCCAGCTGGCGCGGGTAGGCCGACCAGCCGGCGATGATCACCTTCGGGCGGTGCTCGAGCGCGAGCCGGCGGACCTCCTCCATGTCGATGATCGAGGTCTCCGGGTCGACGCCGTACGCGACGATGTCGTAGAGCCGGCCCGAGAAGTTGATCTTCATGCCGTGGGTGAGGTGGCCGCCCTGGTCGAGCGAGAGACCGAGCAGCGTGTCGCCCGGACGCGCGATGGCGTGGAGCACGGCGGCGTTGGCGGTGGCGCCCGAGTGCGGCTGCACGTTGGCGAACTCGGCGCCGAACAGGTCCTTGGCGCGCTGGATGGCGAGCTCTTCGGCGACGTCGACCTCTTCGCAGCCCCCGTAGTAGCGACGCCCGGGGTAGCCCTCGGCGTACTTGTTCGTCAGGACCGATCCCTGCGACTGGAGCACCGAGACCGGCACGAAGTTCTCGGAGGCGATCATCTCGAGGTAGCCGCGCTGGCGCTGGAGCTCGCGGTCGAGCACCTCGGCGATCTCGGGGTCGACCTCGGCGAGCGGGGCGTTGAAGACGGAATCGGTCATGACGATCTCCTGACGACGGCTTTCGGATTCTGTGTGCTGAGCACCGGCGACGGGTGTCGAGGTGCTCGCATCGGCCCAGGCGTGCGGTCGAATGCCGTGTCGGTCGCTCCCCGGTGGTGTCCCACCTCAACGCCAGTCGCGACCCCCCGAGCATACCGGATGCGGCGCTGATAGGCTGGCCCGGACGGTTTTGTTAGGAACCTTTACATGCCTCCGCCGGAGTCGCCGGCGGGCAGAATGAGAGCCATGGTGACTCCACCCCCGGTCGTCCCCCTCCCCTCGTCGGCCGAGCGCTCCCCCGGTGCGGCCTTCCGCCTCTCGGACGCCGCCGCACTCTCGGGCGACCCGAGCGCCGCCGCCGCCCTGCGCAGGATCCTGCGGGCCGTCGGAGCCCCGATCGGCCATGACGCCGACGGCACGACGGGCGACATCGACCTCGTCGTGGACGGCGCCGGCGCACCCGAGTCCTACCGGCTCGTCGCCGACGCGGACGGGGTGCGCATCGCGGGCGCCGACGCGGCGGGGCTCTTCTACGGCGTCCAGACGCTCGGGCAGCTTCTCACCCGCGACGACGACGGGGCGTGGCGGATCCCCGCCGTCCGCGTGGACGACGCACCGCGCTTCGCCTACCGCGGCGTCATGCTCGACGTGGCACGCCACTTCCATCCCGTGGCGACCGTCGAGGCCTACATCGACCGCGCCGCCGCGCTGAAGTTCAACGTGCTGCACCTGCACCTCAGCGACGACCAGGGCTGGCGGCTGGAGATCCCGTCGCGCCCGCTGCTGACCGAGCGCGCGTCCGGCTCGTCGGTGGGCGGTGACGGCGGCGGCTTCTTCACCCAGGACGACTACCGGCGGATCGTCGCCTACGCCGCGGCACGGCACATGACCGTGGTCCCCGAGATCGACCTCCCGGGGCACACGCACGCGGTCTCGCTCGCCTATCCCGAGCTGGCCGAGCAGCCCGTTCTCAGCGATCACGTCCGCGACACGGTCCGCGTCTTCGGCGGCGGCCTGCCGCAGCACGGCGAGCCCTACGAGGGGATGGCGGTGGGCTTCTCGTCGCTGCGCATCCGCGAGGAGGAGACGTACGCCTTCCTCGAGGACGTGCTCTCCGACGTGGCCTCCCTCACCCCCGGCCCCTACCTGCACGTCGGCGGCGACGAGGCCCTCGGCACGTCGGCGGAGGACTTCTCCTACGCCATGGCGCGGGCGACCGAGATCGTGACCGGACTCGGCAAGACACCGGTGACCTGGCACGAGGCCGGCGCAGCGCCAGGGCTCGCAGCGGGCACGATCGGCCAGTACTGGGGCTTCGTGACCCCGACCGACGGCATGGACGACAAGACGCGGGCGTTCGTCGCCCGTGGCGGCCGCGTGGTCCTCTCGCCGGCCGACGCGATCTACCTGGACATGAAGCCGAGCGAAGACTTCCCGATCGGGCTCACCTGGGCGCGCGGGGCGACCTCCCTGGAGCGCGCGTACTCGTGGGAGCCGGCGGAGGTCGTGGGCGGCGTCGGCGAAGAGAACATCCTCGGCGTCGAGGCCCCGCTGTGGACCGAGACGGTGCGGGACCTCGCCGACATCGACGCCCTCGCGTTCCCCCGCATCGCCGCCGCGGCCGAGGCCGCGTGGTCGCCGCGCACCGGCTCGCATCCGGACCGCACGTGGGACTCGTTCCGGGATCGCGCGGCCGCCCTGGTCCCGCTGTGGCGCAGCCAGGGCGTCACCGCGGCCGTCGCAGAAGCAGGCGGGTCGCGATGACCACCGTCGTGCACTCCGTGCGTCTGGTCGACGACGGCCGGATCACCGACGACGCGTGGGCGGCGTTCGGCGACGGCGTGGTGATCGCCACCGGGACCGGCGACGGCTGGCGCGCGCTTCCCGCCTCCGACGCGCTCGACGGCGACGGCGGGATCCTCACCCCCGGCTTCATCGACCTGCACGGGCACGGCGGCGGCGGATGCGCGTTCGACGACGGTCCGGAGGCGATCCGCACCGCCCGCGCCGTCCACCTCGCGCGGGGGACGACGCGGGCCGTGCTCTCCCTCGTGACCGCGTCCGTCGACGACCTCGCGGAGCGGGTGCGCACGATCGCGCGCCTCGCGGGCGACGACGCCACGATCCTCGGAAGCCACCTGGAAGGCCCCTTCCTCGACCCGGCGCACAAGGGTGCGCACACCGAGGGCCTGCTGCGCCCGCCGGATGCGGCGACGGTCGACCGCCTGCTCACCGCGGGCGCGGGGACCGTGCGACAGGTGACGCTCGCTCCGGAGCTTCCCGGCGCGCTGGACGCCGTCCGCCGGTTCGTGGCCGGCGGCGCCCGGGTCGCCGTCGGCCACACCGGCGCCACCGCCGCGCAGGCATCGGCGGCGTTCGACGCCGGCGCCACCCTGCTCACACACGCCTTCAACGCCATGCCGGGCATCCACCACCGCGCGCCCGGACCGATCGTGGCGGCGCTCGGCGACGACCGCGTCACGCTCGAGGTGATCGCCGACGGCATCCACGTCGACCCCTCCGTCGTGGCCCTCGCCTTCACCGGCGCGCCGGGGCGCGTCGCGCTCATCACGGACGCGATGGCCGCCGCCGGCGTGGGGGACGGTCACTACGAGCTCGGCGGACTCGCGGTCACGGTCGCCGGCGGCACGGCTCGCCTCGACGACGGCGGTGCGATCGCCGGCTCCACCCTCACGCAGGACGCCGCGCTGAGAGTCGCGGTGGGCGCCGGTGTCGACCTGGCCTCCGCGGTGTCCGCCCTCACCTCCGTGCCGGCGCGCGCCATCGGCGAGGAGGGGCGCTACGGCTCCCTCCGCGCGGGCGCAGCGGCCGATGCGGTGCTGCTCGACGACGCGCTCTCGGTGCGCGCGGTGTGGGTCGACGGCGTCCGCGCGGCCCGCGCCTGACGGCATCCGACCCGGCGGAGATGCGGGGCGGGTACGCCCCCCAGCGCACTCCGCCCCGCCTGTCCCCGTGGGCGCCGCGCCTTCCCCCAGGCGCGCGACCTCGTCCGCGGTCTGAGCCCCAGGACCGCGGCACGCGATGTCGTCCCGCTCCGCGGCAGAGCCGCCGGGCGTCGGGTAGACGACCTCAGATGGTGAGACCGGGGTGGCCCCGGTCTATTACGCGACTTCGCAGAAAACCCCCGCTCGGATGCCCGGACGGCATTTTCCGAGAATCGCGTCATAGCATGCACGCTGACGCGTCTCTTGGGTGGGCCCCGAACCCGACGCCGCCCTCCTCACCCACGGAAGCCTCTCGACGACTGCGATGACCACGACCGACGACACGCGCGACGACGCGCCCGACCTCGCCGACGCCGACCTCGTGCTGCGCACACGGTCGGGCGACGCCGGGGCATTCGGCGAGCTCTGGCGCCGCCACTACCGTTCCGGGCTCTCGGTGGCGCAGTCGATCACGTCGAGCATCGATCCCGACGACCTCGTGCAGGAGGCCTACACGAGGATCTTCCGCTCGATCCAGAACGGCGGCGGGCCCACCGGGTCGTTCCGCGCCTACCTGTTCACGAGCATCCGCAACACCGCCGCGGGGTGGGGCCGCGCACGCCGAGAGACGACCATCGACGAGCTCGAGGCCGTCGAGGATCCCGACGCGAGCGCGCACGCCACCGACGAGGCCCTCGACCGCAGCCTCACGCACCAGGCCTTCCGCAGCCTGCCCACGCGCTGGCAGGAGGTGCTCTGGTACACGGAGATCGAGCAGATGAAGCCGGCCGAGATCGCCCCCCTGCTGGGGATGAAGCCGACCGCGGTCGCGCAGCTGGCGTTCCGCGCACGCGAAGGGCTCCGCGAGGCGTGGATCCAGGCGCACCTGCGGTCGGTGGCCGAGGACTCCGCGTGCCACTGGACCATCGATCGGCTCGGCGCCTACGCCCGCGGCAATCTCGGCAAACGCGACCGCGCGAAGGTCGAGGCACATCTCGCCGACTGCGCACGATGCACGATCGTGGCGTCGGAGGCACGGGAGGTCTCGCATCGACTGGCGATGATCCTCCTGCCGCTCACGGTCGGCACCGGTGCCGCGACCGCGTACCTGGCGACCGTCCAGGGCGGCGGAGCGCCACTGGTCGCGATGGCCGCGGGCGCCTCGACGGCGGCGCCGGGTGCCGTCCTGGTCGGCGGCGGGAGCACCGCCGGTTCGTCGGGGTCCGGGCTCGGGGCCTCCTCGGTCGGGAGCGCGGGCGCCGCCGCCGGCGCGGGCGCGAGCGGCGTCCTGGCCGGTGCCGGCAGCCTCGCGGCGCTCGTCACCCTCGTCGTCGCGGGCGTCGCCGTCGGCGCCGCCGTCGCCATCCCGCAGCTCGTGTCGACGCACGTGGCCGCGCCGGGCGACGGTGTGCCGGGGAAGCCGCTGCCGCCCGCGGGGGACGACGATCCGATCACCCTCCCGGCCCCCGGCCCTTCGCCCACACAGGTGCCTGAAGCCACCCCGACCACCAGCCCCACCGCCGAGCCCGCACCGGCGCCGACGCCGACGTTCGACCCGACCCCGAGCGCGACCCCGAGCCCCACGGCGACGCCCACTCCGGCGCCGACGCCCTCGCCGACGCGCACCGCGACGCCCAGTCCGACTCCGACGCCGACACCCAGTCCGACACCCACGCCCACCCCGACCCCGACCCCGACACCCACGCCCACCCCGACGCCGACGCCCACATCCACCCCGACGCCGACGCCCACACCCACCCCGACACCCACGCCGACGCCCACACCCACCCCGACACCCACGCCCACACCCACCCCGACACCGACACCCCAGCTGCCCGCGGGCATCCCGGATCTCGTCGGCTTCGACTCCGCGATCGCCGACGACGGGACGACGATGGTCTCCCTGTTCGTCGAAGGGCCCGCCGGCGCAACGGTCCGCGTGTGGTTCCCCGACGACGACCGGGTGACGCAGTCAGCGCTCGGCGCCGACGGCACCGGCACGCTCTCGTTCTCGCTCACCGACGAAGAGCTCACCGCCGGGGCGCGCGTCTCGATGGCCTACGTCGCCGGCGACCGCGTCGGCGAGGTCCTCACCCTCGTCGTCCGGCGAGGCTAGCGACGGTCCGAACGGTAGAATGGCCGCCATGGCCGAACTCCCCCACGTGCGCCCGGAAGCACCGGCGGAGCCGCTTCCCGCCGGCACCCGCGCGCCCCTGCACGCGATCGACGTGCTCGCCTTCGTGTGCGAGCTGTTCGCCCTGGCGACGCTCGCGCTGTGGGGGTTCACCGCCTGGCCGCTCCCGTGGAACATCGTCGCCGGCGTCGGGGCGCCGATCCTCGCGATCCTGGTGTGGGCGCTGTTCGTGTCGCCGCGCGCCGTCGTCCGCGTGCACCCGTTCGTGCGCGCCCTGGTGGAGCTGCTCGTCTACGCGGCGGCCACCATCGCCTGGTGGAGCATGGGTCACGCCTGGGTCGGCCTCGTCTTCGGTGTGGTCGCGGTCACCGCGGGACTCCTCGCCGGGCGCCGCCGGCTCGCATGAGCGAGCACGACGTCGTCGCAGAGCTGCGCAGGCAGCTCGGCGACCGCGTGGACACCGCGGCGGAGGCGCTGCGCGCAGCCCGCGCCGACAAGTCGGGCCATGTCTCGGCCGGTCCCCCGCTCGCCGTCGTCCACGCCGAGAGCGTCGCCGACGTGCAGGCGACCCTGCGCATCGCGCATCGGACGGGTACGCCGGTCGTCACCCGCGGCGCGGGAACGGGGCTCGCAGGCGGAGCCAACGCCGGGCCTGGCGAGATCGTGCTCTCCGTGGCGAGGATGGACCGCATCCTCGAGATCCGCCCCGACGACCTCCTGGCCGTCGTGGAGCCAGGGATCCTCAACGCGGTCCTGAACGCGGTGCTCGCCGAGCACGGGGTGTGGTGGGCACCCGATCCGGCCAGCCGGGCCATCTCGACGGTCGGCGGCAACATCGCCACCGGTGCCGGCGGGCTGCTCTGCGCCAAGTACGGGGTGGTGCGCGACGCCGTCCTCGGCGTCGATCTGGTGCTCGCCGACGGGCGGCTGCTCCGGCTCGGGCACCGGAGCGTCAAGGGGGTCACGGGCCTGGACCTCACGTCGCTCGTCATCGGGTCCGAGGGCATCCTCGGCGTGATCGTCGGCGCCACCCTCAAGCTCCGCCCCCGCGTGCCGGGCACGACCCGCACCCTGACCGCGGTCTTCCCCGACGTCCGCTCCGCCGCCGTGGCCGCCGCCGCGGTCACCGCGTCGGGGCTCCAGCCGGCGATCATGGAACTGATGGACGCGCTGTCGCTGGCGGCCGTCCACCGGCTGCTGGGCCTGCCGACCCCGCCGCCCGACGCCGCTCAGCTGACCATCCAGGCCGACGGCGTCGCCGCCGACGCCGAGGCGGAGGCGATCGCCGGTCTCCTCTCCACCCTGGGAGGGCAGGTCGCCCTGGCAGCCGACGAGGCCGAGGGCGAGCGCCTGTGGGCGGTCCGCCGCGCCATGCACCCGGCCATGGAGTCCCTGGGCACCACCCTCATCGAAGACGTGTCGGTGCCCCGCAGCAGGCTTCCGGAGATGTTCGACGAGATCGCCCGCATCGAGTCCGCCTACGGCATCCGCATCCCGACCGTCTGCCACGCCGGCGACGGCAACCTGCACCCGAACTTCGTCTTCGACGCCCCCGCCGGCGCGGATGCCGACGAGGTCGTCGTGCCGGCGCACATCTGGGCCGCCGCCGACGATCTGTTCCGCGCCGCGCTGCGGCTGGGCGGCACCCTGACCGGCGAGCACGGCATCGGCATCCTCAAGCGTCGCTGGCTGGCCGACGAGCTCGGCGACGATCAGTGGGAGCTCCAGCGCCAGATCGCGCGCGTGTTCGACCCCGCCGGCATCCTCAACCCCGGCAAGGTGTTCGCCGACTGACTCAGGCGCGCGGAGGGTAGACCGGCACCGTCGCGCGCGGCTCGGCACGCGACCCGAGCACGATCGCGAGGATCCCGAGCAGCGAGGGCACGACCACGGCCACCAGCGACGAGAAGGCGAAGAGGGTCAGCAGGGTCTCCTGATCGCCCGGCCGTCCGGCGATGGCGACCGCCGACACCTGCGCCAGCACTGCGGTGCCCACGACCGCCGCGAGTCCCCAGGCCGGTGCCCAGTTCCACGGCGGCGGCACCACGCGCGCGCGGCCGACCGCGACCACCGCGACCAGCGCCGCGCCGAACCGGACGGCGGCGTCCGCGTAGCCCCACACCGCGTACGCTCCGGGGTCGGCGTCGGAGTACGGGAAGACCGCCGTCAGCACCCAGATGATCGGCGTGACGGCGGCCAGCGCGATCAGGGCGGTCATCCCGGCCGGGCGCCGCGCGACGACCGAGCCGCGTCCGCCCGGCCCGAGGGCGAAGACGACCATCGACGCCGCGAAGGCGAGCATGCCGATCCAGGCGAAGACGGCGCCGCCCGCCGTCACGAACCCGGCGCTGCCGGTGATCAGAGGCAGCACCGCGCTGGCCAGCAGCAGTCCGCCGCCCCAGATCCACGCCGGCGTCGTCGCCGACCGACGGTCATCGGTCATGCCGTCGACTCTAGCGACCCGGCGCGACGATCAGAGCCCCTGCCAGGCCGGCTTGTTCGCGTAGGCGTACCGGTAGTAGTCGGCGTTGCGCAGCTGCGATGCGGCGGCCTCGTCGACGACGACCGTCACGTGCTCGTGGAGCTGGATCGCCGAGCCGGGGAGCGAGGAGGTCACGGGCCCCTCGACGGCACCGGCGATGGCGCGCGCCTTGCCCTCGCCGAAGGCGAGCAGGAAGAGGTGGCGTGCGGCGAGGATCGTCCCGAGACCCTGGGTGATGCAGTGCATCGGCACGTCGTCGACGGAGTCGAAGAAGCGCGCGTTGTCGGCGCGGGTCTGCTCGATGAGCGTCTTCACGCGTGTGCGCGACGCGAAGGAGGAGCCCGGCTCGTTGAACCCGATGTGGCCCGAGGTGCCGATGCCGAGGATCTGCAGGTCCACCCCGCCGGCGGCGGCGATCGCGGCCTCGTAGTCCTCCCCCGCGTGCTCGATCGTGGCGAGCGCGCCGTTGGGTGTCTGGATCAGGTCGGGATTCAGCCCCAGCGGCTCGACCACCTCGCGGGTGATGACGGACCGGTAGCTCTCGGGGTGCTGCGGGTCGATGCCGACGTACTCGTCGAGGGCGAACCCGCGCACGCGTGAGACGTCGACACCGGCCAGGCGCGGCCGCAGCGCCTCGTAGACGGGCAGCGGCGTGGAGCCGGTGGCCAACCCGAGCACGGCGTCGGGCCGTGCCGAGACGAGGCGGACGATCTCGTCGGCGACGAGGGCTCCCGCGTCGGCGGCGGTGGGGACGATGACGATCTCAGCCATGGGCGAGGGCCTCCTGTTCGTGGGCGGTCGCGCCGATCAGCGCGGCTCCGAGGGCTGCCGCCGGCGACCCCGCCGGCAGCAGTTCGATGCGATCGGGAAGGTGCAGCGACCGCAGGAACGGCGACGCCGCGGCGCTGGCTTCGAGCTCGCTCACCACGAGGTTCAGCATACGGTCGCCGAGCGCGCTCACGCCTCCCCCCAGCACGACGAGCTCGACATCAGCGGCGAGTACGAGCACCCGCACCGCCGCCGCCACCCCGTACGCCAGCCCGCGCCGCAGCTCGCGCGCGGCCGGGTCGCCGTCGTCGGCGGCGTCGAAGATGTCGCGCACGGGCAGCGCGCCGGGGCGCGCCCAGCGCTGGGCCAGGGCGCCCCCGCCGGCGAACGCCTCGATGCAGCCGCGCTGCCCGCACCGGCAGAGCGGTCCGGCGGGGTCGACGGAGATGTGCCCGACCTCGCCGGCGGCGCCGCGCGCGCCGCGCCACAGCGCGCCGTCGGTGACGAGCCCGGCGGCGATGCCTGTGCCGAGGTTCAGGTAGGCCATCGACGACGCGTGCCCCTGGGCGCCGCGCTCGACGCCGCGCAGCGCGAAGGCGCCCACCGCCGCGGCCTTGACGTCGTTCTCGGCGCGCACCGGCACCCCGAACTCCGGCCCGATGGCATCGCGCAGGTCGAGCTCGTCGATGCCGAGGTTCACGGCGTGCGTCACCCGCGCGGTGCCCGGCAGCACCTGTCCCGGCATGCCGATGCCGATCGAGGCGAACTCCACGGGCGCGCAGCCGACCTCCGCGGCGAGATCCGACACGGCGTCGACGAGGGTCGCCACGACCGCGTCCCGCCCCCATCCGGTGGGGCGCCGCATCCGGGCGACGATCTCGCCCGAGGACGCGACGACCACTGCGTCGGTCTTGGTGCCGCCGACGTCGAATCCGAGGCGCATGTCAGCCCTTCACCGCTCCCGACATGAGTCCGCTGGTCATCCGGCCCTGGACGATGAGGAAGAAGACGATCACCGGGATCGCCATCAGCGTCGACCCGGCCATCACCACCGCCCAGTCGGTCGCCTTCGTCGCCTGCACGAAGCTGCGCAGCCAGATGGGGAGGGTCTGGGTCTCCGGCCGCGTCATGATCACCAGCGCGAAGACGAACTCGTTCCACGCCTGGATGAACGCGAAGATGCCCGTGGAGACGAGGCCCGGGGCCAGCAGCGGGAAGGTCACGCGCCAGAACGCCTGATTGCGGCTGCAGCCGTCGATCATCGCCGCCTCCTCGAGGTCGGCGGGCACGCCGTTCACGAAGCCGCGCAGCGTCCAGATCGTGAAGGGCAGCACCATCGCGATGTACACGGCCGAGAGGCCGACGATCGTGTTCAGCAGCTGCCAGCCGTCGAGCACGCGGAAGGTGGAGATGATCATCGCCTCGGCGGGGATCATCTGGATCACGAGGATCGCGATGATGAAGGTCTTGCGCGAGCGGAAGCGGTAGCGGGAGACCGCGATCGAGGCGAGGAAGGCGAACAGCAGCGCCGTCACCACCGTCAGCACGGTCACGGCGAGCGAGACTCCCAGCGCCGGCAGGAAGCCGCCGTCGTTCCACGCCGCCTCGAAGCTGCGGAGCGTGAACTCGTCCGGCCACAGGTGCGGGGTGTCGGTCTTGACCGCGGAGCCGGGCAGGAACGCCGTGTTCACCATCCAGTAGACCGGGAAGACCGAGCAGACGAAGACGACGATCGCGGCGGCGTTGAGGAGGACGCGACCTCCGGTGCGGCGCGTGCGCGCGTTCACAGTTCGTCCTCCGTCTTGAGCATCGTGCGGATGTAGTAGGCGGAGATGGCCAGCAGGATCAGCACGAGGATCACCGCGATCGCCCCTCCGGAGCCGAGGTCGCCGGTGGCCATCGAGACGCTGTAGATGTAGACGCCGATCGTGTTGGTGTCGGCGCGGACGCCGCCGATGGTCTGGAGCGCGTAGATCTGAGCGAACACCCGCAGGTCCCAGATGATCTGCAGGATGAGCAGCACGATCAGGATCGATCGCACGTAGGGGACGACGATCAGGCGGAAGCGCTGCCACCCGCCGGCGCCGTCCAGCGATGCGGCCTCCATGACCTCGTCGGGGACCTGCGTGAGACCGGCGTACGTCGAGAAGGCGACGAACGGGACAGCGCCCCACGTGATGATGATCGCGGCGACGGCGAAGAAGCTCAGCGGATCGCTCAGCCAGCTGTGCCCCTGCCAGCTCTCACCGGTGACCTGCGTGAGGAAGTAGTTGACCAGGCCGTACTCGGTGTCGAAGATCCAGCCCCAGACGATCGTCGCGGTGAGGGCGGGCATGGCCCAGGCCAGCAGGAGCCCGACCGACACGACCGTGCGCATGACCTTCCCGAGCGCCTTCATCATGAGCGCGATCGACACGCCGAGGACCATGGTGGCCGCCACACTGACGACGCACAGGCCGATGCTGCGGGCGAGGACCGTCCAGAACTCGGCGTCGCCGAGCACGCGGAGGTAGTTCTCGATGCCGATGAAGTCGGCGGGTGCGCCGAAGATCTGCTCGCGGCCGTACTCCTGGAACGACATGATCACGAGCTGGACGAGCGGCCAGCCGATGAACACGACGAGCATGATCAGCGACGGGATCAGCAGTGCGAGCGGGGTGGCGTCGAAGCGACGGCGGGGTCGCGGGGGCGGGGGTGATGCGGAAGCCGTCCGCTCAGCGGGAAGCGCGGTCAGGGCCGACACGGTCCTCTCCTTCGATGATCCGGGGGAAGTGTCTGTGTCTGGGTGGGCGCGCCGCGTGGCGGGCCCGGTGAGGGGGCTCGGGCGGATGTGCCCGGATGGTGCGGGGCGCTTCCCCCGGGGCGTGGAGACCCCGGGGGAAGCGCACGGCGTCAGCCGTTGAGGATCGACTCGATCTGGGTGTCGAGCTCAGCCGCGAGCGACGCGACGTCGCCGCCGCCTGCCACCTTCACGAAGAAGTCCTGCAGGAGGCCCTTCGCCTCGACGTCGGCCCACTTCGGGGACGCCGGGGTGAGCTTCGCGTTGGCGGCCGCTTCGGCGATCACCGCAGCCAGCTCGGGGGTCGCCGCGGCGACCTTGCTGCCGAGGCTCTTCTTGGCCGGGACGAGACCGCCGGCGGCCAGTAGGGACTGGTAGTCGTCGCTGAGCATGATCTCCAGCGCGCTCTTGGCGAGCTCGGGGTGCGCCGACTTCGCGGCGATGCCCACGTTGGAGCCGCCGGCGAACACCTGCGCGGCGCCGCCGTCCTTGCCCGGGAGGGCGAAGTAGCCGAGCGTGTCGGTCAGCGCCGTCTCCTTCTGGTCCTCGTCGGCGACGATCGACCAGTAGGCCCAGCTCGGGACCGACAGCGTGGCGGCCTTCTCGGTGCGGAAGGGCACCCATGCCTCGGTCTCGTCGCCGTCCTTCGCAGCCAGCGACGCCTCGGTCATGAGCTCCTGCACCTGGGTGAGGCCGGCGACGGACGCCTCGGAGGACAGCTGCGCGTCCCACGTGCCGTCGTCGTTCTGCACCGCGACCTCGCCGCCGTTCTCCCACACGAAGGGCAGCGCGTTGTACCAGTCCTTGCCCGGGAAGTAGACACCCGAGACGCCGTCGAGGGCGTCGGCCAGCGCCACGCCGTTGGAGACGTACTCGTCGAGGGTGGTCGGCACCTCGACACCGGCCTCCTCGTACTGGGCGGTGTTGTAGAAGACGACGCGCGCACCCGAGTAGTACGGCGCCGCGTACAGCTTGCCGTCCCACGTGCCCGCCTCGACGAAGCCGTCGAGGAGGTCCGAGCCGCCGAGCTGCTCCTGGATGTCGGTGAGGTCGAGCAGCGCGCCGGCGGAGGTGAAGGCCGCCGCCTGGGTGTTGCCCATCTCGACGATGTCGGGGCTGTCGCTGGAGGAGAGGCTCGTCGTGAGCTTGTCGACCAGACCGGTCCACTGCTGCTCCTCGATGACCAGCGTGCTGCCCGGGTTCTCGTCGGCGAACGTGTCGATGAGGTAGTCGCGCGCCACCTGGGGCGTGTCGGTGCCGACGAGCCACACGCGCAGCTCACCCGGCTCCGGCGTGCCCGCGGACGTGGGCGTCGTTGCTCCGCCGCCCGCGCAGCCTGCGAGAACGACAGCCGAAGCGCCGAGGAGCGCCACGGCTCCGAGCTTCTTGTTCATGGTGTCTTCCTTCGTTATCTCTTGGTGTTCCGGAGGGATCGGGCGACCCGTCCGGAGGCGGGGTCGGCGACCCCACCCGAGGGTGGTGCAGGGTGTCAGGACACCCCGAGTTGTCCCGACAGGACCATGACGGCCGCGCCGCGGAGGACGATGTCCTCGCCTTGCGCCGTCATCCGCACCTGCACGCCGTCGTGGAACCGGGCGAGCGTGCGTGCGCGGAGTGTCTCGACGGTCGCCTGCGCCAGCGCGCCGTCGAGAAGTTCGAGGGGGCCGGAGAGGACGATCTCCGACAGATCGAGGGCGCCGACGATGGGCGCCAACGCGATGCCGAGGCGTTCGCCGGCATCGCGCAGCGTCGCGTCGCGGCCGGCGTCGTCGACGGCGAGCCTCCTCTCCAGCGACGGGACCGACAGCCACGCCTCGAGGCAGCCGACCTTGCCGCAGACGCACTCCGGTCCCCCGTCGGTGCCGACCGTGACGTGGCCGATCTCGCCCGCGGCGAAGCGGCTGCCGCGCATGGGCTGTCCGCCCGCGAGCAGGCCCGAGCCGACGCCTCGGCCCACCCGCACGAGCAGGACGTCGTCGGGCGCGCCGCCGAACGTGTACTCGGCGAGGACCGCGGCGTTCGCATCGTTGGCGACCAGCACGGGCAGACCGAGCTCGCGGGAGAGGACGCCCTCGAGATCGACGCCCGTCCAGCCGAAGTTCGGCGCGGCCAGCACGATGCCGCGGTCGTCCACGACGCCCGGGGTGCCCACGCCGACGCCGAGCACCGGCGCGTGCGCATCGGCGACGAGGTCGCGGGCGAGCTGCGTCACGACGCCGAGGATGTCCTCGCGATCGGCGGGCACGGCCACGTCGTGGCGCGCCACGATCTCGCCGTCGAGGGTGAGCACCGCGCCGAGGAACCGGTCGGTGTTGGAGAGGTCGAGGCCGACGATGCGGTGGCCCTCGCGATCGAGGTCGACCAGGATCGCGGGCTTGCCGGGGCCGGACGCCTCGCGGGTGCCGCGCTCGGCGACGTAGCCGTCGGAGATCAGCTCCGCCACGAGGTCGGAGATCGTGACCCGCGTGAGGCCGGTCTCGCGGGACAGGTCGGCGCGGCTCATCGCGCCCTGGTGGAAGAGCGTCTGCAGCACGAGCGAGCGGTTGTGGGCCCGCGCGTGCTCGGGGAGCACCTTGGTCACCTGACGCAGCACGCGACCGCCGAAGGAGCGCGTCTCAGTTCCGGTCATGTTTGTTAGTACACCTTACGAACACCTCCCCCGCAAGGAGTTCGGTGAATTCGGCAGGACCATTTACAAAACTGTTACATTCGCGACTCATGGGGTGACGACGGCGTCGCGGCCGGCGCCGTCGCGCGCCCGCTCCGGCCCGCACGCGCCGTCGCGTACCATGGAGGGGCGCTGCAGCGCGAATTCTCTCGTGGGGGTGACCGTGACCGATACGTCGTCGACCGCGACCGTGTCCGCACCGGATGCCGCCGCACCGGCCGTGCAGTGGGCCCCCGCCGAGCCCCGTCCGAAGCGCGCGCGCTGGGGACTGAGGATCGGGGTCCCCGCGGGTGCCGTCGGCGTCGTGGCCGTGGCCGCCTCCCTCGTCCTCATCGCCCCCGGCACGGCCGTCGCCGGGGTCCCGGTCGGCTTCCTCACCGCCGGAGCCGCGAGCGACGCCATCGCGCAGCGCCTCGCCACCACGACGGTGACCCTCGGCGAGGGCGGTCCGACGCTCACCGGCGCGCAGCTCGGCGCCATCGTCGACTCCGGCACCCTCGCCGGCCAGGCCTACCACGACCGTCCCCTCTGGAACGTCAGCCAGTGGTTCGGCGACACCGCCGACGCCGAGATCGCCGTCGACGCGACGACGGCGATGGCCGCCCTGCAGGCAGCCGCTCCCGACCTGTTCACCGCTCCCGTGTCCGCCGAGGTGTCCTTCACCGGCAGCGCCTACGAGCTCACCCCCGCCGTCGACGGCGAGGGGGTCGACGTCGCCGTGGTCGCCGAGGCGCTGCAGGATGCCTTCTCGTCGGGCACCGCGGACGTCGTCGTCGATCCCGTCCTCGTGCCCGTCGAGCCCGTGTCGACGACCGCGGAGGCCCAGGAGGCCGTCGACCGGCTCAACGCCATGCTCGGCGACATCGGCTTCTACGTCGGAGCGGAGCGCACCGTGCCGGTGAGCCCCGCCGAGGCCGCATCCTGGCTGAGCATCGGCACCGACGAGTCCGGGGCCTTCACGATCGCCGCCGACCCCGCCAAGATCCAGGTGGCGGTCGACGCTCTGGACATCGACCAGGAGGTCGTGGACGGCACCGTCGTGGTCAACGCCGCCGGCGACGTGCTCCGCGACATCGTGGCGGGCCAGGACGGCCGGGTGCTCGGCGACACATCGGGTGTCGCGGCCGCCTTCGCCGCCCAGCTGGCAGAGGGCTCCGCAGCCTTCGAGCTCCCCGTCATGGTGACCCCGCAGAAGACGACGGAGCTCGAACGGCTGCTCGAGGTCGACCTCAGCAAGCAGCGCCTGTACCTGAAGGAGAACGGGAAGGTCGTCGACACCTGGCTGATCTCCAGCGGGCGACCGGGAGCGGTCACCTACCCCGGCCACTTCTCGATCGGCTGGAAGACGGCGTCCCAGGACATGCAGGGCACGGCCCGCGACTCGGGCAAGAAGTACACGCAGGAAGACGTCCCGTGGGTCATGTACTTCAACGGCAACCAAGCGTTCCACGGCGCGTACTGGCACAACAACTTCGGCAACGTCATGAGCGCCGGCTGCGTCAACATGCCGCCCGCGAAGGCGAAGATGATCTACGACTGGTCGCCCGTCGGAGTGGACGTCTGGATCCACGCCTGACCGTCGATAGTGTGGCGGGGTGCCCCGCTTCGACCTGAGCCTGCCCGAACTCGAGGACTACTCCCCCGTCGTCCGCGAACCCGAGGACTTCGACGACTTCTGGCGCGAGACCCTCGCCTCGTCGCGTGCGCAGGCGAGCCCGGCGACCCTCACCCCGCATGCGACGCCGCTGAGCACCGTCGATGTGTTCGACGTCACCTTCTCGGGCTTCGCGGGCGATCCCGTCAAGGCCTGGCTGACGGTCCCCCGCGGCGCCTCGGAGCCGCTCCCCGCCGTCGTGGAGTACCTCGGCTACGGAGGCGGTCGCGGCCTCCCGGTAGACCGTCTGTTCTGGTCCGCCGCCGGATACGCCCACCTGCTGATGGACACCCGCGGCCAGGGCTCCGGCTGGGGCTCGGGCGGGCACACCGCCGACCCCCACGCCACCGGCCCGTCCGTGCCCGGCTTCCTCACCCGCGGCATCGAGGACCCGTCCGCGTACTACTACCGGCGGGTCTTCACCGACGCCGTGCTGGCCGTCGACGCGGTCCGCGGCCTCGACATGGTCGACGCTTCCCGCGTGGCGGTGACCGGCGGAAGCCAGGGAGGCGGCATCGCCCTGGCCGTCGCCGGGCTCCGCGACGATCTCGTCGCGGCCATGCCCGACGTGCCGTTCCTGTGCCACTTCGAGCGCGCGGTCGGGATGACCGGCTCCGACCCGTATCAGGAGGTCGTGCGCTACCTCGCCGTGCACCGGGATGCGCAGGAGCGGGTGTTCTCGACGCTGAGCTACTTCGACGGCGTGAACTTCGCGCGCCGCGCCTCAGCCGCGGCGCTGTTCTCCGTCGCGCTCCTGGACCCGATCTGCCCGCCCTCCACCGTCTTCGCCGCGTTCAACCACTACGCGGCGAGCGACCGCCGCATCGAGGTCTACACGCACAACGAGCACGAGGGCGGCCTGGCGTTCCAGATGCTCGCGCAGGCCGAGTTCCTCGCGTCGCGGACGGTGCGGGAGTAGCGCGTCCTACAGCGCGTCGATGATGCCGTTGAGCGTCGCCGACGGCCGCATGACCGCAGCGACCTTTTCGGTGTCGGGGTGGTAGTAGCCGCCGATGTCGACGGGGTTCCCCTGGACCGCGAGGAGCTCGGAGACGATCGTCTCCTCGGCGGCGGCGAGCTTCTCGGCGATCGGCGCGAACGCGGCGGCGAGCTCGGCGTCCGCGGTCTGACCGGCCAGCTCCTGCGCCCAGTACAGGGCGAGGTAGAAGTGGCTGCCGCGGTTGTCGATCGTGCCCAGGGCCCGGCCGGGCGACTTGTCGTTCTCGAGGAAGGTGCCGGTGGCCGCGTCGAGCGTGTCGGCCAGGACCTTCGCCTTGGCGTTGCCGGTGTACTCGCCGAGGTGCTCGAAGGACGCCGCGAGTGCGAAGAACTCGCCCAGCGAGTCCCAGCGCAGGTAGTCCTCCTCGACGAGCTGCTGCACGTGCTTGGGAGCGGACCCGCCCGCGCCGGTCTCGAACAGGCCGCCGCCGGCCAGGAGCGGGACGATCGAGAGCATCTTGGCGCTCGTGCCGACCTCGAGGATCGGGAACAGGTCGGTGAGGTAGTCGCGGAGCACGTTGCCGGTCACCGAGATGGTGTCCAGGCCGTGGCGCATGCGCGCGAGCGTGTAGCGGGTGGCCTCGGCCGGCGAGAGGATCGAGATCTCCACGCCGTGCGTGTCCATCGTCGCCAGCGCCTGGTAGACCTTCGCGATGATCTGCGCGTCGTGCGCGCGGTTCACGTCGAGCCAGAACACGGCCGGCGAGCCGGTGGCCCGGGCACGCCCGACGGCCAGGCGCACCCAGTCGACGACGGGCAGGTACTTGGTCTGCGTCGCGCGCCAGATGTCGCCCGTCTCGACGTCGTGCTCGATGACGACCTCGCCCGAGCCGTCGACGATCTGCACGACGCCAGGGGCGGCGATCTCGAAGGTCTTGTCGTGGCTGCCGTACTCCTCGGCCGCCTGGGCCATGAGACCGACGTTGGGCACCGTGCCGATGGTGGCCGGGTCGAGCGGGCCGTTGGCGATGACGTCGTCGATGACCGCCTGGTAGACGCCCGCGTACGACGAGTCGGGGATGACGGCGATCGTGTCGGCCTCGCCGCCGTCGACGCCCCACAGCTTGCCGCCGTTGCGCACGAGCGCGGGCATCGAGGCGTCGACGATGACGTCGGACGGCACGTGCAGGTTCGTGATGCCCTTGTCGCTGTTGACGTAGGAGAGGCGGGGGCCGTCGGCGAGGCGCTGCGCGAACGCGGCCGCGATCTCCTCGCCCCCCTCGACCTCGCCGAGCCCGGCGAGGATCGCGCCGAGGCCGTTGTTCGGCGTGAGCCCGGCCGCGGCGATGCGGTCGCCGAAGCGGTCGAAGACGTCGCCGAAGTACGACCTGACGACGTGGCCGAAGATGATCGGGTCGCTGACCTTCATCATCGTCGCCTTCAGGTGCACCGAGTAGAGCACGTCGTCGGCGACCGCCGTCTCGAGCGTGTCGGCCAGGAAGGCGTCGAGGGCGGCGGCGGAGAGGAACGTGGCGTCCACGATCTCGCGCGGGAGCACCTTGAGGTTGTCCTTCAGCACGGTCACCGTGCCGTCGGCGGCGACGTGACGCACCGTCAGCACGTCGTCGTGCGCCGCGACCCAGGACTTCTCGTTGCTGCGGAAGTCGTCGTGGCCCATCGTGGCGACCCGCGTGCGGGAGCCCTCGGCGAAGGGCTTGTTGCGGTGCGGGTGCTTGCGCGCGTAGTTCTTGACCGACAGCGGCGCGCGACGGTCGCTGTTGCCCTCGCGGAGAACGGGGTTCACCGCGGAGCCTTTGATGCGGTCGTAGCGGGCGCGGATGTCCTTGTCCTCGACCGAGGCCGCGTCGTCGGGGTAGTCCGGGATGTCGTAGCCCTGCGACTGGAGTTCGGCGATGGCCGCCTTCAGCTGCGGGAGCGAGGCCGAGATGTTCGGCAGCTTGATGATGTTCGCCTCGGGCAGGGTCGCCAGCCCGCCGAGCTCCGCGAGCGCGTCGCCCACCTGCTGCTCCGGCGTGAGCCGCTGCGGGAAGGCGGCGAGGATGCGCCCCGCCAGGGAGATGTCGCGGGTGTCGAGCTCGACGCCCGCCTGCCCCGCGAAGGCCTGGACGATCGGCAGGAACGACGCGGTCGCCAGAGCCGGGGCCTCGTCGGTGTGGGTGTAGATGATGGTGGAGTCGGGCACGGGTGTATCTCCTGATGAGCGTCTGTAGGGCGTCTGAGCGGCGTCTGGAGGGGCGTCACGGCATCGCCGCCCAGCCTATCGCACGCGCGGAAAGTATCTCGACGTCGAGATATCTCGACCCGGTCGGAGAATCGGGAGTGCGGCACACCCGTGCGGCAGGTAGCCTGGGCCCATGACCGAGCTTCGCCTGGTGGAACTGTCGGCCGCGACCATCGTGGCCGTCAACGCGATGTCTCTGAAGCCCGGCCAGGAGCAGTTCCTCGCCCCCACGAGCTATGCCGTCGCGGCCGCCGTCATCAATCCGGCCACGGCCTGGCAGCGCGTCGTCCTGGACGACAACGAGGTCGTGGGCTTCGTCAGCGCGAACTTCGACCCCGAGGCGCCGCAGGAGCACTTCCGCTCCGTGCTGTGGCGCATCAACGTCGACGCCGACGACCAGGGCCGCGGTGTCGGGCGCTTCGCCGTCGAGCGCCTGCTCGACGAGGCCCGCAGCCGCGGCATGGACCACATCGACGTCATCTACGAAGCCGGCGAGGGAGGACCCGAGGCGTTCTTCCGCCGCGTCGGGTTCACGCCGGTGGATGAGACGGAGTACGGCGAGGTCGTCGCCGAGATCCGCCTGTAACACCCCTCCCGCCTCCTTCCCACAGCCGTGGGAGTCCGACCGGCGGCGAGACCTCGTATACCCTCCCCCATCGGGGTCTCGCCGCCCTCGTCCGCGCCCGCGGATCCGGACGCCGCCACCGGACGCCGCCGCCGGACCCCGCCACCGGATTCGGAGAATGCGAGCGGATTCGGGGCCTCGGGCGCCGGGCATCCGAATCCGGCGCGATCATCCGAATCCGCTCGCGCGAGGTGGGCGGCCCGGGCGACCGCGGCGCCTCCTCCCGAGCGACGCGAGCGTGGCCGCTGTGCACGAGCGGCGGCGGACCGGGACGAACCCCGGGCCCGCGACGCGACCCTGGTCGGATGGATCTGAACGCGTGGGTCGCTGCCCGTGGCGGGATCGTGCACCGCAGCGACATCCTCGACCGCGGAATGAGCGCACCGGCCCTTCGCCGAGCGATCGCCGACGGCGCCGTCCTGCGGGTGCGGCGGTACTGGGTCGCCGTGCCCGACGCCCCGCCGCAGCTGGTGGCGGCCGCTGAGGCGACCGCGCGTCTGGCCTGCGTCTCGGCCGCGCGCCACCGTGGCTGGTGGATGCCGCCCGAGGTGGACGACCGGCTCCACCTCCACGTGCGTCCCCATGCCGAGGGCGCTCGGGAGGCCGGCGTCGTCCGCCACTGGACCGTCCCGATCGGCGCGCTCCATTCCCGCCTCCTCGTCGAATCCGTCGAGGACACCCTCCAGCACCTCGCGGACTGTCAGCCGCGGGAGACCGCCCTCGTGCTGTGGGAGGATGCTGCCCGCTCCGAGAACCTGCCGGCCGATGTGCTCCGACGTGTCGCGTGGCGCTCGCCGCGCGCGCGGGAACTGGCATCGGTCCTCACCGGCCTCATGGGCTCGGGGCTCGAGACGGTGTTCGTCGACCGGCTCCGCCGCTGGGATGTGACCGTGCGGGTGCAGGTCGGGCTCGCCGGTCACGACGTCGACGCGGTGATCGACGGCTGGCTCGTCGTCCAGCTCGACGGCTTCCGCTATCACTCGTCATCGGCGGAACGCACGCGCGACCTCGCGCACGACCGGGAGCTCGTGGCGCGCGGCTACACGGTGCTGCGCTTCTCGTACTCCGAGGTCGTCTACGGATGGGACCGCGTGGAGCACGCGATCGCCCGCGCTCTCGCGCAGCGCCGCCGAGCCTGATCGTCCGACGGGATTCGGAGGTCGTCACCGGATTCGGAGCCCAGGGTGAGGGGGCTCCGAATCCGGCGCGATCATCCGAATCCGCTGACGCGGCGGACGGCGGAGGCTACGACGATCTCAGACCAGCGACTCCCGCCACGCGGCGTGCAGCTGCGCGAACTTGCCCGTGCCGGCGATGAGCACCTCGGGACGGTCGTCCTCGATGATGCGGCCGTGCTCCATGACCAGCACGCGGTCGGCGATCGCCACCGTCGAGAGGCGGTGGGCGATGATGATCGCCGTCCGGTCGGCGAGCAGCGTCTGCAGCGCCTGCTGGATCTGACGCTCGGACGGGATGTCCAGCGACGCCGTCGCCTCGTCGAGGATCAGCACCGCCGGATCGGCGAGGAACGCCCGCGCGAACGAGATCAGCTGCCGCTGTCCCGCCGACACGCGACCGCCGCGCTTGTTGACGTCGGTGTGGTAGCCGTCGGGCAGGCGCTCGATGAACGCGTCGGCGCCCACCGCGCGTGCGGCGGCGCGGATCTCATCGAGCGTCGCGTCGGGCTTGCCGAGCGCGATGTTGTCGGCCACGGTCCCGCTGAACAGGTACGCCTCCTGCGTGACCATGACGATCGCGCGGCGCAGGTCCTTCGGGTGCAAGGACCGCAGATCGACGCCGTCCAGGGTGACCGCGCCCTTCGAGGGATCGTAGAAGCGCGACACGAGCTTGGCGAGCGTCGACTTGCCGGCGCCGGTGGTGCCCACGAGGGCGATCGTCTGCCCCGCCGGGATGTCCAGCGAGAAGTGCGGCAGGATCGTGCGGTCCTCGGAGTAGCCGAACGTGACGTCGCGGAACTCGACGTGTCCCCGGGCGGTCCACAGGTCGACCGGCTCGCGCGGGTCGGGCACGGTGGGCTCCTCCTCCAGCACGCCGGAGACCTTCTCGAGCGCGGCGGTCGCGGACTGGTACGAGTTCAGGAAGAACGCGATCTCCTGAAGCGGCGAGAAGAAGTTCCGCACGTACAGCACGGCCGCCAGGAGCGTGCCCACGAGCATGGCCCCGTCGGCGACGCGGATGCCGCCCCACAGCAGCACCAGCGCGACGGACACCGAGGCGACCGCCATCATCGCCGGCTCGAAGATGCCGAACAGCTTGATGGAGCGCAGGTTGACGTCGCGGTACTGGCTGGACAGATCGCCGAACTCCTCGTCGTTGCGCCCTTCCTTGCGGAACGCCTTGACCGCGCGGATGCCGGTCATCGTCTCGACGAACTTGACGATGACCTTCGCGCTGACGACCCGCGACTCGCGGTAGACGCGCTGGGAGTTCAGGTAGAACCACCGCATGACGAACCACAGCGGGATGCCCATGACCAGCAGGATCACGCCGGAGTGCCAGTCGAGCAGGAGCAGCGCGATGAGCGTGAACCCGCCGTAGAGCACACCGGAGACGAGCTCGTTGAGGCCGCCGTCGAGCAGCTCGCGGATCGAGTCGAGGTCGCTCGTCTGGCGCGAGATGATGCGGCCCGAAGTGTAGGACTCGTGGAACTCGAGGCTCAGGCGCTGCGTGTGGAGGAAGATCCGCTTGCGCAGGTCCAGCATGACCGCCTGGGTCAGCCGCGCGGCCACGACCGCGTACCACCCGATGAGGGCGGCCCCGCCGATGCCGGCCGTCAGGTAGACGAGGACGACGACGGCCGTCGGCATCCAGTCGCCCTCGGACAGCACCTTCGGCAGTGCCTGGTTGATGCCGTACGCGATGAGCGCGGGCCCCGCCACGCGCAGCGCCGTCGAGACGACGAGCACGGTGGCGGCGAGCACGAGCTGCCGGCGCAGCGGGCGCACGAGCGAGCCGAGGAGGCGCAGCGATCGCTGACGGATGGAGCGCGACTCGGCGCGCGTGTAGTCGGAGCGGTCCTCGCCGCTGGTGCCGGTGACCGTGGTGCTCACAGGTTCACCTCCCTTTCGCGGATGCGGGATTGTTCGTCTTCGAGGCTGGAGATCACGTGGCGGTAGTGCTCGCTCGTGCGCAGCAGCTCGGAGTGGGTGCCGACGGCGGTGATGCGCCCGTCCTCGAGGAGCGCCACGCGGTCGGCGAGCGTCACGGTCGAGGGGCGATGGGCGACCACCAGCGCGGTCGTCTCGTGGAGGACCTCGCGCAGGGCGTCCTCGACGAGCGCCTCGGTGTCGACGTCGAGCGCGGACAGCGGGTCGTCGAGCACCAGCACGGCGGGGCGGGCGGCGACCGCGCGGGCGAGGGCGAGGCGCTGGCGCTGACCGCCGGACAGCGACAGCCCCTCCTCGCCGATCACGGTGTCGGCCCCGTCGGGCAGGTCGTCGACGAAGGCCGCCTGGGCCACTCCGAGCGCCTCGCGCATGACGGCCTCGGCCTCGTCGGAGCCTGCGGCCAGGTCCTCGCGGCCGAGCAGCACGTTGTCGCGCACGGTCTGCGAGAACAGCGTCGCGTCCTCGAAGGCCATGCCCACCTGGGTGCGCAGCTCGTGCAGCGGGAGGTCGCGCACGTCGACCCCGTCGAGGGTCACGCGACCGGCGGTCACGTCGTACAGGCGCGCCGGCAGCGTCGTGAGCGTCGTCTTGCCCGAACCGGTGAGGCCGACCAGGGCCATGGTCTCGCCGGGGAGCAGCTCGAGGTCGATGCCGTCGAGCAGGTCGCGCTCGGTCTCGGCGGCGTCCTGGTAGCGGAAGTGCACGCCCTCGAACCGCAGCGCGCCCCGCGTGCGGGCGAGTGCGACGGGCTGCTCGGGGTCGACGATCGTGTTCTCCTCGTCGAAGACCTCGAAGATGCGGTCGGTGGCCGTCCGCGCGTCGAGGAGGAACGAGAAGAGGAAGCCGATCGACTCCATCGGCCAGCGCAGCACGGTGGCCATCGCGAAGAAGGCGACGAGCTCGGCGATCTGCAGCTGGTCGGTCTGGATGAGGAGGATCCCGACGCCCAGGCACAGTGCGAAGGCGATGTCGGGCAGGAGCACGAGCCAGAACCAGATCCAGCCGATCGCCCGCGCCTTGCTCAGCTCGGTCTCGCGCAGCGTCTCGGCCTGGCGCGTGAACTTCTGCAGCGCGTGCTTGCCGCGGCCGAAGGCCTTCAGGACGCGGATGCCGTGGACCGACTCCTCGACCGAGGTGGCGAGGTCGCCGGCCTGGTCCTGGCTCTGCCGGGCCAGCGTGCCGTACGTCTTCTCGAACCGGTACCCGGCGTACCACAGCGGCGCGCACACGATGAGGAACGTCGTGCCGAGCAGCCAGTGCCAGCGGAACAGGAGCACCGCGCCCACGAGGATCGTCAGGACGTTGACGACGAGCAGCACGAGGCCGAACGCCATCCAGCGGCGCATCATGCTGATGTCCTGCATCATGCGGCTCAGCAGCTGGCCGGACTGCCACTTGTCGTGGAACGACACCGGCAGGCGCTGGAGGCGCTCGTAGAACCCGGTGCGCAGGTCGTACTCGACCTTGGTCGCGGGCGCCATGACGAAGAACCGCCGCGCCCACACCATCAGCGCCTCGAGGAGGCCGAGCACGAGGACGGCGACGGCTCCCCAGGTGAGCTGGGTGAGGTCGCCGGACGAGATCGGTCCCTCGACCACGACCTCGAGCACGAGAGGGATCGACAGGGCCAGCAGGCTCGCGATGAGCGCGCTGACGGCGCCGAGCACGAGTCGCGGGAGCACGGGCTTGGCGAAGGGGTAGAGCCGGGCGAGCGCCCGGGGGGTGGACAGTCGTGGCGACGTGGCGGGTCTCTCGGTGGAAGAGGTCATGATCCTTGAGGAGTGGTGGTGGAGCGGATGCCGAGGACGGCGAAGAGGGGGTCGGAGGCACGCGGAACTCCGGCAGGCGTGGCCATGCCGGTCAGAACGCGGGGAGGAGGCGACACCTTCCCGTGGGGCTTCCCCGGGGAGGTGCGCTCCGCGACGTGGCGGAGCGGGGTCTCAGTACCGGTCGCGTCCGGCGACGGCGAGGATGGCAGACGGCTTCGTGGCGAAGATGGTCCGGAACATGATTCCTCCTCGAGTCGGCGACAGGGACGCTGTCACGTCGGCGAACGACGCGACAGCCCTCCAGCCTATGCCTGAGAATTCGCTGAGCGCAACACCTTCTTCGGCATCCGTCCGGATCAGTGCGCCTCGCGCTCCAGCAGACGTCGCTTGACGTCCACGCCCCAGGCGAAGCCACCGAGGGTGCCGTCGCCGCGCAGCACGCGGTGACAGGGGACGAAGAGCGCCGGCGCGTTGCGGGCGCAGATCGATGCGGCCGCACGGACGGCGCTGGGACGGCCGAGTGCCGCGGCGAACCCGGTGTAGGTCAGCGGCTCCCCCGGCGCGATGCGCCGCAGGGCCGCCCATCCGGCGAGCTGCAGGGGGGTACCGGACTGCGCGACCGCCACTTCGTCGATGGCCCGCAGGTCGCCGGCGTAGTACGCCGCCGCCGCGGCGGCCGCTTCCGTCCGACCCTCGCGCACCTCGGGACGTGCCGTCAGTCGTGCGAGCACCGCCTCGGGCTCGGCCGTCCACCCCGAGGCGAGCACGCGCTGCTGCTCGTCGACGAGGAGGGTGAAGGCCCCGTCGGGCGTGTCGATGGTCTCGATGAGGGCGGTCATGCGCTCTTCCTGTTCTGATCGGCCGCGCGCCACAGGTGCGCGGTGAGGTAGCTGCGCCAGGGGGCGGCGCGGACGGCCCAGCTGTCGAAGCCGCGCGGGTCGGAGGGGATGCCGACGGCGGCGGCCCCCGCGCGCACGGCGACGTCGCCCGGCAGGGTGATGTCGGGATCGCCCAGCACGCGCATGCGCACGTAGTCGGCCGTCCACGGCCCGATCCCCGGCCGCGCCAGCAGCGCCGCACGCTGCTCGGCGCCGTCGTCGGCCGTCGTCAACGAGAGCTCGCCGGCGGCCAGTGCCGCTGCGGCCGAGGTGATCGCCCGGATGCGCGCACCCGGGCCCCGGAGCACTTCGCCGCCCCGTTCGGCGATCGCCGTCATCGTCGGGAACAGGCGGTCAGTGCCCTCGAAGGCCTCGACCCGCTCGCCGAGTGCCTCGGTGAGGGCGGTCAGGGCGGTCCGGGCGGCGACGACCGTGATCTGCTGGCCCACCATCGCGCGGATCAGCATCTCGTGGGGGTCGGCCGCCCCCGGGACCCTGATGCCGGGGAGCGCGGCGACACGGGGGGCGATCTCCGGATGCACGGACAGGGCCGCGTCGACGGCGACGGGATCGGCGTCGAGGTCGAACAGCCGCCGGGCGCGCGCGACGAGCGGCGCGAGGTCGCGCAGTTGCGTCAGCCGGGCCCGCAGGCGCACACGGCCCGACGGATCCACGCGCAGCTCGAACCAGGCCGGCCCGCCCTCCAGGCGCAGCGTGCGGGCGAACCGGTCGGCGGCGCCGACCTCCGCTCCGCTCACGGCGCGCACGGCCATCCAGGAGAACAGCCCCGGGGCGTCCAGCGGGCCGCGGTGGGGCAGGACGAGGTCGATCGCCCCGGCGGCGCCACGGCCCGCGCCCCCGGCGGCGCGGCGGGACCGCAGCTCGATCGGCGTGAGGCCGAAGACCTCACGGATGGTGTCGTTGAACTGGCGGACGCTCGCGAACCCGGCCGAGAACGCGACGTCGGCGGCGGGAAGGTCGGTGCCCACCAGGAGCATGCGCGCGGTGTGCGCCCGCTGGGCCCGGGCGAGGGCGAGCGGGCCGGCGCCGAGCTCCGCGGCGAGCAGCCGCGTCAGGTGACGGCTCGAATACCCCAGGCGCGCGGCGAGACCGGGGACCCCCTCGCGCTCGACGACGCCGTCGGCGATGAGCCGCATGGCGCGCGCCGCGGTGTCGCCGCGCAGGTTCCACGCCGGGGAGCCGGGCGCGGCCTCGGGAAGGCAGCGCTTGCACGCGCGGTAGCCCGCCTCGTGCGCGGCCGCCGACGTCGGGTAGAACGTCACGTTGGAGGGCTTGGGGGTGCGCGCCGGGCACGAGGGACGGCAGTAGATGCCGGTGGAGCGCACCGCGGTGACGAACTGCCCGTCGAAACGCGCGTCGCGCGCGTCGATGGCGCGATAGCGCTCGTCGAACGTCGCGCTCGTCATCGTGATCCCCGGACCGTTCATGCCTACACTCTCGCACGCGCCGGCGACACCGGCTCGCGGGAATCGGACATCACGGTGCGCCCCGCCGTCGCGGCGGATTCGGAGAATGCCACTGGATTCGGAGGGGCGGAGGCCCGGCATCCGAATCCGGCGACGATCTGCGAATCCGGGGCGCAGCGGACGGCGAGAACGCCGTGCGGACGCCGACGGTCAGTGGAAGAAGTGGCGCTCTCCGGTGAAGAACATCGTGACGTTCGCCGCGCGCGCCGCGTCGATGACCTCCTGGTCGCGCACCGAGCCGCCCGGCTGGATGATCGTCTTGATCCCGGCGTCGATGAGCACCTGCGGGCCGTCGGCGAAGGGGAAGAACGCATCGGAGGCGGCGACGGATCCCGCCGCACGGTCGCCGGCGCGCTCGACCGCGAGGCGGCACGAGTCGACGCGGTTGACCTGGCCCATGCCGATGCCGACCGTCGCCGAGCCCTGCGCGAGGACGATCGCGTTGGACTTCACGGCGCGGCACGCCTTCCACGCGAAGATCATGCCCTCCAGCTCACCGGGCGCGGGACGCTCGCCGGAGACGAGCTGCCAGTCCTTCGCGACGGACTCGATCTCGTCGGGGAACCGGTCGGCATCCTGCAGGAGCAGGCCGCCGGAGACCAGGCGCACGTCCATGCGCTCCTGCTTCCAGTCGGCGGGGAGGCGCAGGACGCGGAGGTTCTTCTTGAGCTTGAACACCTCGAGCGCCTCGGGCTCGAAGTCGGGCGCGACGATGACCTCGGTAAAGATGTCCCGCAGGTTCTCGGCCATCTTGAGCGTCACCGTGCGGTTGGCCGCGATGACGCCGCCGAACGCCGACACGGGGTCGCACTCGTGCGCCCGCAGATGCGCGGACGCGATCGGGTCGAGGGCGTTGGGGGCGCCGATGGCGATCCCGCACGGGTTGGCGTGCTTGATGATGGCGACGGCCGGCTTGACCAGGTCGAAGGCGGCCCGGAGGGCGGCGTCGGCGTCGACGTAGTTGTTGTAGGACATCTCCTTGCCCTGCAGCTGCGTCGCCTGCGCGATGCCGTGGCCGCCCAGGCGCGTGTAGATGGCGGCGCGCTGATGCGCGTTCTCGCCGTAGCGGAGCGTCTCGAGGCGCTCGGCCTTGATCGTCAGGTGCTGCGGCAGCTCGTCGGAGGCGAGGGTCTCATCGGCGAACCAGGTGGCGACGGCGCGGTCGTACTCGCAGGTGTGGGCGAACGCGCGCGCGGCCAGGTCGCGGCGCTGCGCGAGGCTCGTGCCGCCGTCGGCGACGGCCGCGACGATCGCGGGGTAGGACTCGGGCGAGACGACGATCGCGACGTTGGCGAAGTTCTTCGCCGACGCGCGGACCATCGCCGGTCCGCCGATGTCGATCTGCTCGACGACGGCGTCGCCCTGGGCCCCCGAGGCCACGGTCTCGGCGAAGGGGTAGAGGTTCACGACGACGAGCTCGAACGGCTCGATGCCGAGCTCCGCGAGCTGGGTCTCGTGGTCTTCGAGACGCAGGTCCGCCAGCAGGCCGGCGTGGACGCTCGGGTGCAGCGTCTTGACGCGGCCGCCGAGGGACTCGGGGAATCCGGTGATCTCCGACACGTCGGTGACGGCGATCCCGGCCTCCCGCAGCAGCGCCGCCGAGCCGCCGGTGGAGAGGATCTGGACCCCGGCCGCGGCGAGCGCCTCGGCGAGCGGCAGCAGCCCCGTCTTGTCGCTGACCGAGATCAGGGCGCGGCGGATCGGGACGATGTCGCGCGGGCGGTAGAGGGCAGGGTCGATGGTCGGTCCGGCCATGGGGGCTCCTGTTGTCGCGATGATGGGCGTCGTTCAGTGGGTGTCGTAGGTCGTCAGGTCGAGCTCGCCGGTGGCGATCCGCCGGACGACGTCGATGAGCAGCCGCCGCTCGACGGGCTTGATCCGCTCGTGCAGGCTGTGCTCGGTGTCGCCGGGGAGCACCGGGACGCGCTCCTGGGCGAGGATCGGGCCGGTGTCCACGCCGCTGTCGACGACGATGACGCTGGCACCGGTCTGGGTCGCGCCCGCCGCCAGCGCGTCGCGCACGCCGTGCGCTCCGGGGAACTCGGGCAGGTAGGCGGGGTGGGTGTTGATGAGCCGCGGCGCCCAGGCGTCCACGACGGCGGGCGGCAGCAGCCTCATGAGGCCGCTCAGCACCACGAGGTCGGGGCGCCACACCGACAGCTGCTCGTGCAGCTCGGCGCCCCAGTGCTCACGGGTCTCGAACTCGCGGAACGGCACCATGATCGTCGGGATGCCGTAGGCCTCCGCGTGGGCGAAGCCGTCGGCTTGGCGATCGGCGCCGACGACGACCACCCGGGCGGGGAAATCGGGGTCGCTCGCCGCCTCCAGCAGGGCCCGAAGATTCGAACCCGCGCCCGAGATCAGCACGGCGAGGGTCAGCACCGGCTCAGTCTACCGGCGGCGACGTCTGCCCCGTGGCCGCCGGCGGCACCGCGGACGACCCGTCGCCGCGCGGGGCCAGCAGCACGGCCGCCGCCCCGATGGCGATCTCCACGGCGACCGCGAGCGCGAACGACCCCGCGGCGGGGCCGGTCTGCTGCAGCCGCTCGGGCCCGAGCGCTCCCGAGGACGCCAGTGCCAGGAGCGCGGCGCCGCCGGCCGCACCCGCGACGACGAGGCCGAGGACGATGAGACGGGGCGCCAGCGGCTCGTCGCCCCGGTGGGCGGCGAGCAGTCGCGTGCGGGCGATCCAGCCGGCCCCGGCTCCGACGGCGACGACGAGCAGCGCCAGCAGCAGCAGCCAGGCCGACGGCTCCTCGGGGATGATCCCGAGCACCGGGATCCCGGGGACGACCCCGAGGTCGGTGCCGCCCGGAGACACGGTCGTGCCGCTCCCGAGCGCGAAGCCGGGGCCGGCGGCGTACGCGGCGCCCCACACGATGAGGGTCGGCAGGTAGAGGAGCTGGCCGGTGCCGACCACGAGTGCGCCGACGAGGTCGACGTGAGCCGCTTCGAAGAGGGCGACCACGCGCCCGCCACCGGCGAGCACCGCGATCGCGGTCACCGCCGCGCCCACCGCGACGAGGCCGACGAGCGCGGCGGCGATGCCGCGCGCAGCGGCTTCGACGATGCCGGTGTCGTCGATGTCGATCCGGTCCCGGACGAGGTCGAGGAGGCCGTCGTCGCCCTCCCGCCAGGCGTGGACGAGGGCCCCGGCGGCCGCGGCGGCGAAGAAGACGGCCGTGGGGAGGAGGATCGCCTGCCACGTCGGGACCGCCACGACAGCCAGCGACGAGGTGGCGGCGACGAGCGCGGCGAGGGCGGCGACGGTCGCCGTCCCCGCGACGACCCCGGCCGGCCAGGCGCCGGCCCGCGCGGCGCGCATTCCGGACCGGGCGGCGAAGACGGCGGTGAACAGCGTGAAGGCGAGCGGGGCGAGCGAGAAGGTGAAGCTCGCGGCCTCCGCGGGGATCCCGGCGATCGCCGCGTACTGGTCGTCGAGCGTGATGCTCAGCGGCACGAGGTGCCCCGCCTGCCACAGGGTCGCCGCCGCGGGCCACAGTGCGGCCCAGTCGGGATCGGAGACGCCGAACACCCAGAGCAGCGTCATCGGGGCGAGGGCCGCGGCGATGCCGACGGCGACGACGATCACGGCGTCGAAGGCGGCGAGGAGGGCGACGAGGAGGCGGTTCATGCGGCTTCGACCCTACCGACAGCGCGCCGACGTTCACCGAGGGCGCGCGGGCGCGCTACCTTCGTCCCTGGAGGTCCCCCTTGAGCACTGACAGCACCACGCCCACCGCCCGCACCGAGCGTCCCGAATCCGCCCTCGACCGCTTCTTCGAGATCACCCGGCGCGGCTCGACGGTCGGAGCGGAGGTCCGCGGCGGCCTCGTCACCTTCGTGGCGATGGCGTACATCGTCATCCTGAACCCGATCATCCTCTCGAGCGGCACCGACGTGACGGGGGTGCAGCTGGACTTCGCGCAGGTCGCGGCGACCACGGCGCTCACCGCGGGGGCGATGACCGTTCTCTTCGGTCTCGTCGCCCGCCTGCCGTTCGCCTTCGCCGCCGGCCTCGGCATCAACTCGTTCCTGGCCGTCGCCGTCGTCGGCCAGGTCACGTGGGCCGAGGCGATGGGGCTCGTCGTCATCAACGGCCTGCTCATCGTGCTGCTCGCCGTCACCGGTCTCCGGCGGCTCATCTTCGACGCCGTGCCGATGGCGCTGAAGACCGCGATCACCGTCGGCATCGGCCTCTTCATCGCCTTCATCGGCTTCGTCGACAGCGGCTTCGTCACCGCCACCGGAGCGAACTCCCCGCCGGTCGGTCTCGGCGCCGCGGGCTCGATCGCGACCGTGCCCACCCTCCTGTTCGTCCTCACCCTGCTGCTGGCCGCCGTCCTCATCGCCCGCAAGGTCAAGGGCGCGATCCTCATCGCCCTCGTGAGCGGCACCGTCGCCGCCGTCGTCGTCGAGGCGATCTGGAACCTCGGTCCGAAGATCGGCGCCGACGGCCAGGTCGCCAACCCCGGCGGCTGGGGTCTGTCGGTGCCCGAGCTGCCGTCGACGCTCGTCTCCTGGCCCGACCTCAACCTCGTCGGGCAGATCAGCTTCGGCTCGTTCGACCGGATCGGCATCCTCGCGGCGACGATGCTCGTCTTCACCCTGCTGTTCACCAACTTCTTCGACGCGATGGGCACCTTCACGGGCCTGTCGCGCGAGGCGGGACTGGCCGACGAGAGGGGCAACTTCCCGCGCCTGCGCTCGGCGCTCGTCGTCGAGGGCATCGGCGCGGTCGCGGGAGGCCTCACCTCGTCGTCGTCGAACACCGTCTTCATCGAGTCCGGCGCCGGCATCGGCGAGGGCGCGAAGACGGGGCTCGCGAACCTCGTCACCGGCGGGCTGTTCCTCCTTGCGATGTTCTTCACCCCGCTGACCACGATCGTCCCGACCGAGATCGCGGCCGCGGCGCTCGTCATCGTGGGTGCGCTCATGATGGCCCAGATCCGTCACGTCGACCTCACCGACCTGTCGGCGCTCGTGCCGGTGTTCCTCACCGTCACGGTGATGCCGCTCACCTACTCGATCGCCAACGGCATCGGCGCCGGCTTCGTCAGCTGGGTCGTCATCCGCTCGCTGTCGGGCAAGGCGAAGCAGATCAGCCCGCTCCTGTGGGTGGTCGCCGCCGGCTTCGTGATCTACTTCGCGCGCGGCCCGATCGAGGCCCTGCTCGCCGGCTGATCGCGCGCCGCCCGCGGCGGGCCCGGGCCGACTCCCCGCGCGCCTCGACGCCGAACGACGAAGGGGCCGGATGCCGCTCGGCATCCGGCCCCTCTCGCGTGCGATCAGAGTCCCGCGATGATCTCCCGCATCAGAGCGGCGGTCTCGGACGGGGTCTTCCCGACCTTGACGCCGGCGGCCTCGAGGGCCTCCTTCTTGGCCTGTGCGGTGCCCGCCGAGCCCGACACGATGGCGCCGGCGTGGCCCATCGTCTTGCCCTCCGGGGCGGTGAACCCGGCGACATAGCCGACGACCGGCTTGGTGACGTTCGCCTTGATGTAGTCGGCCGCCCGCTCCTCGGCGTCGCCGCCGATCTCGCCGATCATGACGATCGCCTTCGTCTCGGGGTCGGCCTCGAACGCGGCGAGCGCGTCGATGTGCGTGGTGCCGATGATCGGGTCGCCGCCGATGCCGATGGCCGTCGAGAAGCCGATCTCGCGCAGCTCGTACATCATCTGGTAGGTGAGCGTGCCCGACTTCGACACGAGGCCGATCGGGCCCTTGCCGGTGATGTTGGCGGGCGTGATGCCGACGAGCGCCTCGTCGGGCGTGATGATGCCGGGGCAGTTCGGGCCGATGATGCGCGTCTTGTTGCCGCGGCTCTGCGCGTAGGCCCACGCCTCGGCGGTGTCGCCGACCGGGACGCCCTCGGTGATGACCACGAGGAGGGGGATGTCGGTGTCGATGGCCTCGACCATCGCGGCCTTGGTGAAGGCCGGCGGCACGAAGGCGATGGACACGTCGGCGCCGGTGGCCTCGATGGCCTCGGCGACCGAGGCGAACACGGGGAGCTCGACCGGGTTGCCGTCGGCGTCGGTGTGGAGCACCGTCGTGCCGGCCTTGCGGGCGTTCACGCCGCCGACGACGTTGGTGCCCGCCTTGAGCATGAGCGCCGTGTGCTTGGTGCCCTCGCCGCCGGTGATGCCCTGGACGATGACCTTGGAGTCCTTGTTGAGGAAGATCGACATTGTTCTGCGTTCCTTATCCGGGTCAGGCGTTGGCGAGCTCGGCGGCCTTGTCGGCGCCCTCGTCCATCGATTCGGCCAGGGTCACGAGCGGGTGGGCGGCGTCGCGGAGGATCGCGCGGCCCTCTTCGACCTTGTTGCCGTCGAGGCGGACGACGAGCGGCTTGGAGGCGCTCGCACCCAGCTCGGCGAGCGCGCCGACGATGCCCTTGGCCACGGCGTCGCACGCGGTGATGCCGCCGAAGACGTTGACGAAGACGCTCTTGACCTGCGGGTCGCCGAGGATGACGTCCAGGCCGGCGGCCATGACCTCGGCCGACGCGCCGCCGCCGATGTCGAGGAAGTTCGCCGGCTTGACGCCGCCGTGCTTCTCGCCGGCGTAGGCGACGACGTCGAGGGTCGACATGACCAGGCCCGCGCCGTTGCCGATCACGCCGACCTCGCCGTCGAGCTTGACGTAGTTGAGGTCGTTGGCCTTAGCCTTGGCCTCGAGCGGGTCGGCGGCGTCCTTGTCCTCGAGGAGGGCGTGTCCGGCGTGGCGGAAGTCGGCGTTCTCGTCGAGGGAGACCTTGCCGTCGAGGGCGATGATCTCGCCCTCCTCCGAGAGGATCAGCGGGTTGACCTCGACGAGGGTGGCGTCCTCGCCCTTGTACACCTGGAAGAGCTTGACGAAGACGTCGGCGACCTTCGGGGCCAGCTCGTCGTCGAAGTTCGCGGCCTTGGCGATCTCGAGCGCCTTGGCGGCGTCGATGCCGGTGAGGGGGTCGACCTCGACCCGCGCCAGCGCCTCGGGACGCTCGACGGCGAGCTCCTCGATCTCCATGCCGCCCTCGACGCTCGCGAGCGACAGGTAGGAGCGGTTGGCGCGGTCCAGCAGCACCGAGAAGTAGAACTCCTTGGCGATGCGGGCTCCCGCGGCGACCATGACGCGCTTGACGACGTGGCCCTTGATGTCGAGGCCGAGGATGGCCTGGGCCGCCTCGTACGCCTCGTCGGGGGTCTTGGCGACCTTGACGCCGCCGGCCTTGCCGCGGCCTCCGGTCTTGACCTGGGCCTTGACGACGACCACGCCGCCGAGCTTCTCGGCTGCTGCCTTCGCCTCCTCAGGGGTGTCGGCGACGATGCCGGCGAGCACCGGCACCTCGTACTTTTCGAACAGGTCTCGTGCCTGGTACTCGTAGAGATCCACGTGCAATCCTTCGCTGGGCGACGGTGGGTTTTCGAGGACGGAGAAGTCTCGATGTCGAGATATCGACCAGTCCCCCAGCCTAGTACGTGCCGCTGAGTGCCCTGTCCGCGGCCCCCGCCTGGGTAGGCTCTGCCTCATGAGTGAGCCCGCTCCCCCGCCGTCCCGCAACACCGTCGTCGCGGCCGCCCTCGAGCTGTTCGCCACGCAGGGGTTCGAATCCACCTCCGTCGAGCAGATCGCACAGGCGGCGGGCGTCTCGAGATCGACCTTCTTCCGCCAGTTCGGGGGCAAGGACGACGTGGTCTTCACCGACCACGACGAGCTCCTCGCGCAGCTGCGCACCTTCCTCGGCAGTCGCGACGGCCGCCACGAGAACCCGTGGGCGGCCGTCTGCGAGGCGTCCGTGCAGGTCTTCCGCCATTTCGCCGCCGACCCCGAGCTGGCGCGCCGCCGGTACAGCGTCGTGCGGCAGGTGCCGGCGCTGCGCGAGCGCGAGATCGTGACGGTGTTCCAGTACGAGCGGGTGTTCGACGACTACCTCCGCGGCGCGCTCCCCGGGATCGACCCCGTGGAGTCGGTCGCGTTCTCGGCCGCCGTGACCGCGGTGCACAACCACGTGCTGCGCCGCCTCCTGCGCGACACCAAGAAGGTGCCGGCGTCGGTGCTGTCGGCCGCGTACGACGACCTCATGCACCGCTTCGGCGTGCACCCCGACGGCGAGACGCCCGCGCGCGACGACCTCGTCATCGCGGCCTTCCCGCGCCGGATGCCGGCGGCGGAGGTCGCGCGCCGGCTCAAGTCCGAGCTGAGCTGACGCGGCGACCCGCGCCCCTCACGGCGCGGGCAGGAGCGACAGGCCGTGGAGCAGGTCGCTGCGCGACGCGGCCACGCACACGCGGATCCATCCCTCGCCGGAGGGACCGAACGCCGAGCCGGGCGCCACGGCCACGCGCTGCCGGCGCAGGAAGTCCTCGGCCCACGCGGCGACATCGCCCCCGCTGACGTGTCGCACGTCGATCCACAGGTAGAACGCGCCGGACGGCTCCAGGTAGCCGATGCCCCGCTCGTCGAGGAGTGCCGTGGCGGCGCGGAGGTTCTCCCGGTAGTGGACGCGCGCATCGGCGACGGCGGACTGGTCACCGGTGAGGGCGGCGATCGCGGCGTGCTGCGCCGGCGCGTTCACGCAGGAGATCATCGCCTCCTGCGCCGAGCGCAGCGGCGCCGCCCAGGCGCGCGGCGCGACCAGGAAGCCCACCCGCACCCCGGTCATCGCGTACGTCTTGGACAGGGAGAAGACCCCCACGACGCGCTCGCCTCCGCTCTCGCGGGTGTCGAGCGCCGTCAGGCTCACGTGCGGCGCATCCCAGGCGAGCTCGGCGTAGACCTCGTCGCTGAGGACCCACAGATCGTGACGGCGCGCGAAGTCGAGGAGCCCCCGCGCGTGGTGCTCGTCCAGCACCGTGCCGAGCGGATTGGAGGGCGAGTTCACGATGATCGCGCGGGTGCGCGGGGTCACCAGTCGCTCCAGACGGTCCAGTTCGGGCAGGAAGCCCGCCTCCTCGCGCAGCGAGTAGGCGACCGGCACGGCCGAGAGCATCCGCGGGCTCATCGAGAAGGTGGTGTAGCCGGGATCCGGCACGAGCACCTCGTCGCCCGGGTCGAGCATCAGACCGAGCGCCTGATGCAGCGCCTGCGTGCCGCCGATCGTGGCCCACACCCGCTCCGGATCGAGCGCGACGCCGCGGTCCTGGGCGAATCGCTGGGCGAATGCGCGCCGCAGCGGCGGGATGCCGCCGTTGGCCGTGTAGTTGGTGTCGCCGGCGTCCCACGCGGCCTTCGCCGCGGCCGCGATGTGCGGGGCGACGGGGAGGTCCGGCTCGCCGACGGCGAGGAAGGTGACGCCCTCCAGGGTGAGCGCGATCTCGAACAGGCGACGGATGCCGCTGCCGGGCACCGCGGCGACATGGGGGCTCAGCTGTGGCACCCGCTCAGCGTACGCCCGGCGTGTTTCCCCGGGATGTCACGGTGATACTGCGTACCGCGGATGATGACACTGGATGCCGTAACGGGTTATCCTGTCGCGTATGGGCACCTCCCCCGATCCCTCGGCGTTCCCCGGCCAGTCCGTCTCCTCGTACGACGTCACCGGCCGGCTCGGCACCGACTACTACGCCGTCTTCGCCGACATCCCGGCCGAGGACCGCGCCGTCTGGGAGCGCGCGCAGGCCTACATCGACGAGGTGGGCCCGGCCATGCGCGCGGCCTGGAACGCCGCGGACTATCCGATGGACATCGCCCGTCGCCTCGGTGCGCTCGACCTCCTCAACGACGGCATCGACCACCCGGCCCTCACGCGCTTCTCGCCCCTCGCGGCGGGGCTCGTGAACATGGAGGTGTCGCGCGGCGACGGATCGCTCGGCACGGTCATCGCCGTCCAGGGCGGCCTCGCTCTGCGCACCCTCGCCCTCTTCGGCAGCCCTGCGCAGCAGGAGACCTGGCTCGCCCCGATCGCGCGCGCCGAGGTGCCCGCCGCCTTCGCCCTCACCGAGCCCGACCACGGCTCGGACTCCGTGTCGCTGGAGACGACGGCACGACGCGCCGACGACGGCGGATGGGTGCTGCGGGGGGCCAAGAAGTGGATCGGGAACGGCGCCGCCGGCGGCGTGACGTTCGTGTGGGCACGCGTGGACGACGAGGGCGCCGACGACCATGCGGCGGTGCGCTGCTTCCTCGTGGAGCAGTCCGCTCCCGGCTACACCGGCACCGTCATCACCGGCAAGGGCGCGCTGCGCGGCATCCACCAGGCGCACATCACCCTCGACGACGTCCCCCTGCCCGCCGACGCGGTGCTGCCCGGAGCCCGCACCTTCCGCGACGCCTCGACGGTGCTCTACTCGACCCGCTCGGGCGTCGCGTGGTCGGCGCTCGGCCACGCGACCGCGTGCTACGAGGCCGCCCTGCAGTACGCGCAGCAGCGCACGCAGTTCGGCAAGCCGCTCGCCCGCTTCCAGATGGTGCAGGAGCGGCTTGCCCAGATGCTCGAGGAGCTGACGGCCATGCAGCTGTACTGCCGGCACCTGGCCGACCTCGAGGCGTCGGGCGGCCTGCGTCCCACCCAGGCGTCGCTGGCGAAGTACCACAACACCCGCGCCGCGCGCCGGATCGCCGCCACGGCCCGCGACCTGCTGGGGGGCAACGGCATCCTGCTCGAGAACGGCGTGATCCAGCACATGGCCGACATCGAGGCGATCCACACGTACGAGGGCACCGAGAGCGTGCAGGCGCTGCTGATCGGGCGTGACATCACCGGGGTGAGCGCCTTCGCCTGACCCCTCGCCAGCGTCGGAGGGAGCGGCCAGGATGGAACCCATGTACGACATCCCCGCCCCCATGCTCGCGAAGTCCGTCCCCACTGTGCCGGCCGCCGACCGGGTCGAGGGCGGGCTGTCGTACGAGCCCAAGTGGGACGGATTCCGCGCCCTCGTCGCCTGGGACGGCACGGAGGTCGAGATCGGATCCCGCGGCTCGAAGCCCCTGACCCGGTACTTCCCCGAGCTCGTCGACGCGTTCTCGCGCCTGCTTCCCGAGCCGTGCCTGCTGGACGGCGAGATCGTCGTCGCGGTCGGAGAGCCCGGGGCGCAGCGGCTGGACTGGCCGGCGCTCTCGCAGCGCATCCACCCCGCGGCGTCGCGCGTGACGATGCTCAGCGAGACCACGCCGGCGATGTTCATCGCGTTCGACCTCCTCGCGCGCGGCGACGCCCTGCTCCACGACGAGCCCTTCCGGGTCCGTCGTGCACATCTCGAGGACCTGCTGGCGGGCGTGCCGCACCCCGTCCACCTCACCCGCACGACCGGCGACGCCGACCTCGCGGCGCGCTGGCTGGAGGAGTTCGAGGGGGCCGGGCTCGACGGCGTCGTCGCCAAGCCGCTCGCCCTCCCCTACGCGCCCGGCAAACGGACGATGTTCAAGATCAAGCACGCGCGTACGGCCGACGTCGTCGCCGTCGGCTACCGCGTGCACAAGAGCGGTCGGGGCGTCGGGTCGCTGCTGGTCGGCCTGTACGGACCCGACGGGGTCATCCGCAACGTCGGCGGCGTCGCCGCGTGGAGCGACGCGCGCCGGCTGGAGCTCGTCGAGGAGCTCGCGCCGCTCGTGGAACGCGACGACGAGGGCGACGCCGTCGTCGGCGAGACCGACCGGTCGCGCTTCTCGTCGTCGAAGGACGTGTCGTTCGTGCGGCTGCGACCCGAGCGCGTCCTCGAGGTGCGCTACGACCAGCTGGAGGGCGACCGCTTCCGCCACACCGTGCAGTTCGAGCGCTGGCGGCCCGACCGCGACGCCCGCTCGTGCACGTACGAGCAGCTGGAGGCGGTCGCCTCGTACGATCTCGGCGACGTCCTCGACTGAGCCCCCGCGGCGCGCACCCGAGGGCGAGACGTGCACAGAAACGGGCCCGTGTCGGCGCCGGACTCCGGCGGCCGGACACACGGGCCCGAGATCTGTGAAGCCATCGGGGGGGCTCCGGCTTCGTGTCACCGACGTTACGCGCGCCACGCGCCGGCGCGACGCCCGCCCGGCCGTGACAAATCCGTGCGACGTGCGGCGGATTTGTCACGGTGCACGCCGGGCGCCGGGGTGCCAGGATCGAGGCATGGCCGATGCCCCGGGCGCTGCGGACCCCGACCCCACGCACACGGCGGAGCTGCGTCTCGAGCCGATCGGCTTCATCGCGCGCACCGACGCCGTCATGCGACTCGGCGCCCTCATGCTCGGCGCCGGCGCGTCGTCGGCGCGGGTCAGCGACAGCATGTCGAGGGCAGCTCAGGCGGTCGGCATCGAGGAGCTGCATTCCCGGGTCGGCATGAAGGACATCGTCTCGACCGCCAGCCGCGGCCAGATGTTCCGCACGCGGGTCGCCGAGATCCGCACTCCGGCGGTCGACGCCGACCGGCTGACGGCGCTGAAGCGGCTGACCAACCGGCTCCGGCCGGGAATGACCGCGGTTGAGCTCCAGGCCGAGCTGGACGCCGTCGAGCGGATGCCCCGGCGCTACGGCGACCCGCTGCGGATCCTCGCCGCCGCGCTCGCCTGCGCGGCGTTCGCCCTGCTCAACAACGGCGGGTGGCAGGAGTTCGTGGCCGTCGGCGTCGCGGCCGGCACCGGACAGGCGGTGCGGATGGCCATCCACCGGCTGCGGACGAACGAGTTCCTCGTGGTGTTCGCCTCCGCCGCCACGGCGCTCCTGGTCTACCTGCTCGTCGCGCAGGTGTTCACCCTGGTCGGTCTCCCCGGCGGGCAGCACGATGCGGCCCTCACGAGCGCGGTGCTGTTCCTCGTGCCCGGGTTCCCGCTGGTCACCGGCGCGCTCGACCTCGCGCGCCTCGACCTCAACTCCGGCATCGCCCGCGTGACGTACGCGGTGCTGATCCTGCTGGCGACCGGCACCGCGGTGTGGGGGGTCGCGGCGGTCTTCGACGCGACCGTCACCCAGACGGCGAGTCCGGCCTTCGCCGAGCCGCTGCTGTCGCTCGTGCGGTTCATGGCGGGGATCGTCGGCGTCGTCGGCTTCGCCGTCCTCTTCTCCACGCCCGCCGCGATCGCCCTGGCGGCGGCGCTGCTCGGCTCGGCCGCCAACGTCGGCCGGCTGGCCCTGGTCGATGCCGGCGTGATGCCCGCCGTCGCGGCCGCCGCCGCCGCGCTGGCCGTCGGACTCGGCGCGTACCTCGTGGGCGATCGCCTCCGCGCACCGCGGGTGACCCTCACCGTGCCGGCGGTGCTCATCATGGTGCCCGGCGCCGCGGCGTACCGGTCGATCGCCGGGGTGATCGACGGCGACACCCTCGCCGCCATCCAGAACGGCATGCAGGCGGTCTTCGTCGTGGTCGCCCTGGCGATCGGCCTCACCGTGGCCCGCGTGCTCACCGAACGGGAGTGGCAGCTTCCCGCTCGCTGACGCACACCGCTCCCGAAAGGGCGGCACTCGTCGTCGCCACGGCTGCCGTGAGGCGGCAACGACCGCCATGCTCTCGCCAGCCGTGCCGGAAGAGTGACACTCGTTGTCGGAACGATGGCGGGGAGCCGACAACGACTGTCAGCTCCCTGCGACGGGGCCGCGTCGTCTACGGTCGAACCCATGGGCCTCTTCGACCTCTTCCGCTCCTCCCCGCAGACCGTCCGCGTCGACACCCCCGTCGGCGCCGCGCCGCTGCGGGTCTCCGCCGCCGGCAAACCCTGGAGCCTGTGGTCCGACGGGCTCGGCACGTTCGCGATCCGCTCGCTGCAGGTGATGATCGTCGCCGCGATCACGGCCGCCGTCATCATCGGCATCCAGCAGATCACCGTGGTCACGATCCCGCTGGTGCTCGCGCTCATCTTCGCGTCCGCCTTCGCCCCGGTCATGACCTGGCTGCGCGCCCGCGGCGTGCCCTCGATCGTCGCCACGCTGCTCGCGCTCTTCGCGATCCTCCTCCTCCTCGGTGCCGTGTCGTGGCTGATCGTCTGGGCCGTCCGCGACCAGTGGGACGAGCTGTACAGCAGGGCCCAGCAGGGTTTCGACGACCTCATGGCGTGGGTCGGGACGCTCCCCTTCGACATCGACCAGGGACAGATCGACGAATGGGTCGCGACCCTCACCGACTTCGTCACGAGCGCCCAGTTCGGCTCGGGCGCGCTCGCCGGCGTCGGCGCGGTCGCCAACTTCGTCACCGGCCTCGTGCTGATGGTCGTCATGCTGTTCTTCTTCCTGAAGGACGGACCGCAGATGTGGGCGTTCGTGCTGCGGCCGTTCCGCGGCGAGCAGTACGACCGCGCGGTGCGCATCGGCGACAAGACGGTGTCGACGCTCGGCTCCTACGTGCGCGGCACGGCCACGGTCGCCGCCGTCGACGCCCTCGGCATCCTGGTGGGTCTGCTGATCCTGCAGGTGCCGCTGGCCATCCCGCTCGCCGTGCTCGTCTTCCTGCTGGCGTTCATCCCGATCGTCGGCGCCACTGTCGCCGGCATCCTGGCGGCCCTCGTGGCGCTCGTCGCCAACGGCTGGGTGATCGCCCTGATCGTCGTCGGCGTGGTCGTGCTCGTCAACCAGCTCGAGGGCAACTTCCTCCAGCCGTTCCTCATGGGTCGCACGATGAAGCTCCACGCCTTCGTCGTCCTCATCGCGCTGACCATCGGCACCGTCCTCAGCGGCATCATCGGCGCCGTGCTCGCCGTCCCGATCGCCGCGGTCGCCTGGGGCATCGTCCAGGTGTGGGACGGCCCCGACCTCCCCGCACGATGGGCGCGGCCGAAGCACCGCGAGGTCGAACGCGAGGTGCAGCGGGAGCTGCAGCGGGAGCTGCAGCGCGAGAACGGCTGACGAGGCTCAGGCGTCCGGAGACTTCGCGCGACTGGGCTGTACGCGCGGAGGCTCCCCGGGCATCTTGGGGAACTCGGGCGGGAACGGGAGCTCTCCGAGCCCGGCGGCGAGGTCGCGCTCCCACCACTCCAGCAGGGTGTCGATGCGCCCCGGGGAATCCTGCAGCCCCTCCCAGGGGTCGCCGATCTCGGCCAGGCGCGCCGGCACGGTCCTCACCGTGAACGCGGCGGGGTCGACGCCCGCGGCCAGCTCCTCCCACGTGATGGGGGTGGCCACGGTCGCCTGCGGCAGCGCCCGGGCGCTGTACGCGCCCGCCATGGTGCGATCGCGGTTCGCCTGGTTGAAGTCGATGAAGATGCGCTCGCCCCGCTCCTCCTTCCACCAGTTGGTGGTGACCTTGTCGGGCATCCGCCGCTCCAGCTCACGCCCGGCGGCGATGACGGCGTGACGGACATCGAGGAACTCGTGCGTGGGCTCGATGGGGCAGAAGACGTGGATACCGCGGTTGCCGCTCGTCTTCAGCCACGCCTCCAGCCCGGCGTCGCGGAGCACCTCGCGAAGAGCCGGAGCCACCGCCGCCGCGTCGGCGAAATCGGTTCCCGGCTGCGGATCGAGGTCGATCCGCAGTTCCACGGGATCGTCGGTGTCCGATGCGAGCGAGGCCCACGGGTGGAAGACGACCGTGTTCATCTGCACCGCCCACACGATCGCCGCCGCCTCGTCGAGCACCACCTGCGGGTGCCGCCGGCCGCTGTTGTAGGTGCACGTGACCTGGTGCACGTAGTCCGGCGCCCCCTTCGGCGGGTTCTTCGAGAAGAACCGCTCGCCGTCCACGGTGTCGGGGAACCGCTCCAGCGAGACCGGCCGATGACCGTTGGCACGCAGGAAGGGCTCGGCGACCGCGATGACGTACTCCGCCAGTTCGTGCTTGGTGATCCCGACCTCTGGCCAGATGATCCGATTGGGGCTCGACAGCGACACGTCCCGGTCGCCGACGGTCAGGGTGATCCGCTCTGAGGCCATGGCACGACCCTAGATGGTGGGCCGCGCCGGCGACAGCCCGGCTCAGCCGGCGAGCGCGATGACGGGGGCGAGCTCGGTGCGGCCGAGCTCGATCCAGGGCCCGGCCGGGTCGACGACGACCCCCGTGATGCCCTCGTCGGACGCCAGCGCCTTCGCGAGCTGCTCGCCGGTCAGCGGGAGCGGACGGTCACCGCGGCCGAGCGCGATCACCTCGAGCGGGTGGGAGAACACCTCGAGGCGCCGCCGTCCGTCGGAGCTCCGGGCCTCGGCGAGCCCGATCCGGCCGGACGGGTCGGAGTTCCCCGCGACCCAGATCTTCACGCGCGTGAGGGCCTCCGCCACGTCGATGGGCGTCTTGTCGGTGCGCTCGCTGACCAGCAGCGTCTTGAGAGTGAAGGCGGGATCACCCTCCTCCAGTGCCTTGGCGATCAGCTCGGCGGGGAGGATGAGGCGGGCACCGGGTGTCGCGTGGTCGAGGAACAGTCCGGCGTACGGACCGGCGACGACGTTCTGGAACACCGTCGACGCGAGCTGCCCGACCGCGGAGGTCGCCGCGTCGCCGTCGGCGCGCACCGAGTCCTGCAGGGCGGAGCCGCCGCTGAAGGCCAGGAGGAAGCGCTTGTCGTCGATGACCGTCACCGCCAGGGTGAGCCCCTGACCGTCGGCGATGAGCGCCTTCGCATCGCCCTGCACGCGCACGTACAGATGCCCCTGCAGGGCCTGGCGCATGACATTCATGACGTCGGTGTTCTGGGGCTTGTCGGGCAGCGCGGCGAGCGCCTGCTTCACCACGGCGTTGTCGGGGAGTCCCGGGACCGTCTGCGTGCGCTCGGGCGGCTGAGCGGCGGGTCGCGTGGTCGCCGGCACGGCGGCCGCCCTGCCGTACGTCGAGAAGGAGATGCCCACCTCGGGGACGATCTCCTCCGGCAGGGTGACGGCGGCCGGCTCCTGCTCCTGCTGCGTCTCCTGCTCCTGCTCCTGCTCGACCGGGTCGTGCTCGTCGGAGGCGCCACGACGCGAGAACAGTGCCATGGGGAAAGCCTATGTCAGCCGCCGAACGGCCGACGCCGCACCCGGTCGGTCCGGATCCGCTCGGGTGGCGCCGCGTTCGGACGGGTCCGGCGGGCTCAGGCCGGGACCATCCGCCTCAGCGCAGGGACGCTCGATATCCGGCCTGCCTCGCGGCCTCCTCGGTCGCGAAGCACTCCTCGGGATGGGTGTCGTCGTAGTACTGCCCGCCCGGGACGTGATAGATCCAGTCCGTCGTGTGACGGGTGGTCTGGTTCCCCTTGATCGGATACCCCGACGGACATGTCGTCTCCGTCGCGGGCTGCGCCTTCCCCGATCTGACGGCGCTCGACGCCGCGGATACCCGCGAGACGCCGGCGTAGCCCGCCAGCCGACCGGTCACCTTCACGGAGACCCGCTTGCCGATGTGCGCGCGGGTCAGCGTGAGAGTGCGGCCGGTGGCTCCCGACAGCGCCCGTCCGTCCGCGTACCACTGGTAGGTGAACGACGTGCCGGGGGTCCAGGAGCCCGTCTTCGCCGACACGGTCACCGTCGCGATGGCGCGGCCGCTCACGGTGGGAGCTGACGTGGCGAGCACCTTCGCGGTCGCCCTCGAGGTCTTCGCCACCGTCGCGTACCCGGACTTCCGGCCTGTCACGGTGACGGTGATGCGCGCGCCCCGCTGCGCCCGGGTGATCGTGAACGTCGTTCCCGTGGCCTTCCGGATGGCCGTGCCGTTCGCGTACCACTGGAACGACAGGCGCGCGCCGGTGGTCCAGCTTCCCGGCTTCACAGAGAGCTTCTTGCCGATCTGCACGGTGCCCGAGATCTTCGGCGTGCCCGCCGTCATGACCCTCGCGGTCGCCCTCGAGACCTTCACGACGGTCGTGTATCCCGGCTTCGCGCCTGCCACCCTGACGGAGATGACCGCACCGCGCTGCACGGTCGTGAGCGTCAGGGTGGCGGAGTCCGCGCCGGAGATGGGCCTGCCGTCGGCGAGCCAGCGATACCTGAAGGAGGTGCCGCTCGCCCAGGAGCCCGGCTTCGCGGTCAGCTTCGACCCGACCGCGGCGGTTCCCGCGATGGTCGGGGCAGCGGCAGTCAGCACCCCCGCGATCACGGCCTTCGTCGCCGGTGAGGTCTTCGTGGTGGCGGTGAAGCCGGCCTGGGATGCCGTGACCCGCACGGTGATCGCCTTCCCGAGCTGCGCGGCGGACAGGGTCAGCGTCCGCGTGGTCGCACCGGAGATGGCCGCGCCGCCCGCCAGCCACTGGTACGCGTGGGTCGGCGTGCCGCCGGCGTGCGCGGCGGGGGCGGGCGCCGTGAGCGTTCGCCCGACCTGCGCCACGCCCGTGATCGTCGGCACGGCCAGCGGCACGGGCGTCGGAGTCGGCGCCGGAGTAGGAGTAGGAGTCGGCGTCGGAGTAGGAGTGGGCGTCGGCGTGGGCGTCGGCGTCGGCGTCGGCGTGGGCGTCGGCGTCGGAGACGGCGTGGGCGTCGGAGTGGGCGTCGGAGACGGAGCGACGACCGGCGGGGCGAGGAGGGCGGCGAGCGACGCCGGAGCCAGTCCCGGCTGGACCGCGACGGCTGTGGCCGCCGCCGCCGTCGCGGCGTCCTTCCACCACTCCGCGAGGTACTGTCCGGGCCGAGCCGTCTCGCCGAACGCGACCTTGTAGGTGCCGCGCGGCAGCCCGCGCACGGAGAACGTGCCGGCGGACGCCGTGGTCATCCCGCCCGCGGCCCGCAGCCCGTCGGAGGTCACTCGGTAGACGGCCACCGAGACGCCGGCGAGCGGTGTGCCGCCGGTGCCCGAGACCGTGCCGGACACGGCCTCGCCGAGGAGTGTGACGCCCGCTTCGATCGTCGTCGCACCGCTCACCGTCAGGGCGGCGCTGGACGGGCACGTGGCAGCCCCGCCCCGCCAGATCGACGCGTGCGACGTCAGGGCCTCGTCTCCGACGCGGATGCGGTACGCACCCGGCGCCAGCCCGGTGAGCACGTAGGCGCCGGCGTCGTCGGTGCGCGCGGTGACCGTCGCGACGGTGGTCTCGGCGCAGGTGTCCGGGAAGGCGTAGACCGGGACGTCTGCGAGCCCGCCGAACGCGTCCTCGACCGTGCCGGCGATGGCCCCACCACGGCTCAGCTGCGCATCGACCCCGGACGCGGAGCGGCTGTTCAGGTCGAGCACGGTCGCACCGCCTCGGTTCGGCGCATCGTCCCACCACTCGCCGCGCAGTCCCGAGTCGAACGGAGCCTCGAACTCGACGACGTATTCGCCCGACGCCAGGCCCCGGACCGCGTAGTCGCCGTTCTCGTCTGTCGTCGCACTGTCGGACGACGTCGGGACGCCCGCTGCGTACACGCGGACCGTCGCCTGTCCCACGCCATCGCCCTCGGGGTCGGTCACACGCCCCGAGACGACGCCGGCCTCTCCCAGCTCGGCGTCCCGGCCCGCGACCGCGTCGCCGGCGGCGACGACGACGGGCTCTGCCGACGCGGGCGTGGAAGCGTCGTTCCAGTACTCCGCCGCGTACGTCGAGGTCGGTTCGAACGAGACGAGGTACGACCCGGGCCAGAGACCGGTGAGTGCGTAGGCGCCGCCGGCATCCGTCGTCGCCGACGTGAACCACGAGAGCCCCTCTCCGGTCTTCCGGTAGGCGACGACCTCGAGGTCGACGATCGGCTGCAGGTCGTCGTCGCCGATCACGGTGCCGGAGATCGATGCCGGCGCGTCGAGGATCGCATCGGCGGTCGCGGTCCCGCTAGCGGTGACGGCGACGCCCGTGGCCTCATCCTCGAGGCGGGCGTTCTGGTACCACTCCGAGAGGAAGCGCTCGGGCTGAGCCGACGCGTTGAAGAAGACGCGGTAGGTGCCGGCGGCGAGGTCGTCGATGCGGTACGCGCCGTTCTCGTCGCTCGTGACCGCGTACGTCGTCGATCCGCCGATGCGTGTCACCTCGATGTCGACGTCCGGCGCGGCGATGCCCGACGCCTGGGTGACGACGCCGGCGATCGATCCGCCCCCGGCCGCGAACGACGCCGGCGCGGCGAGCACTCCGGACAGCGCCATCGCCGCCGCCAGCAACACGGCCGTCAGCGTCTTCACGCGCGTCGTCGACATCGACTCATCTCCCCCGAGAGTTCGGTCGGGCGAGGCGAACCGGACGGGCACGTGGTCCCGTCCGGTTCTGCCCCGTTTTCCCGTAGAACCGCCGAAGCCCCGTTCGACGGTGGGTCTGGCGAAAGATTAGAGCATTCTCATCGATCGCAACAGGCTCTTCGGGGAAAGCTGAGGGTCGCTCCGTCAGGGAGCACCGTGCCGCGGGCGGTGGCGGAGCATCAGGATGCCGACCACCAGCGCCAGCAACCCGCCGGCGGCGAGTCCCCACGGCGGGCTGCCGCCGGCCTGCGGGAGTGTGCCGGCGACCACGCGGAGGTCGATGCGCACGACCTCGGCGCCGTCGACCTCGGCGACCACGGCGTGCACCCCGACCGCCGCGTCCGAAGGGATCCGGACGGTGATCGCGAACGCGCCCGCAGCATCCGCGCGCGCCGTTGCGAGGTGCACCGGCGCGGACCTCAGGCTGAGATCGATGGACGCGCCCGGGCCGAACCCCGCGCCCGACACCCGCACCTGCCCGCCCCGGACCACCGCGCCGCCGGCGAGTTCGAGCGTCGGCAGCGCGGCGACGGCGACCGACACCGGTGCGGTCGACCGGCTGCGCACCGTCGTTCCGGCGTACCCCTCCCGCGTGCCGGTGACCGCCACCGCGATCCGCCGGCCCTTCATCGTGGGGGTGAGCTCCAGGCGGGACGCGGTCGCCCCCGCGATGTGATCACCGTCCATCAGCCACTGGTAGGCGAAGGACACCCCGCGCGGATGCCAGGTCCCGGGTCGCGCGACGAGGGTCTCGCCCACCACGGGCTCACCGACCACCTTCGGCGTCCCCGCTCGCACCGGCGTCAGCGTGCACTCTGCGCTGAGGTCGGCGTTCACGTCCCACGCCTCCGCACCGGGCGCGAGATCCGTGGCGTGCGCGTCTGCGAGCGACGGGACGTCGTCGAAGTACTCGGGGCAGTGGCCCTCGGCGAAGAACCCGACCGCGTAGCGCCCGGGCGGCAGGTACACCCCCTCGACATCGCCGGGCGGGTCGGCGAACGAGAAGTCGCGCCACGTCGAGGTGCGGGCCACCTCCTCCCACCGGCTCCCCACCCGCACGTAGGCGACGACCTCGACGGGGGCTGCGAGCTCGCCTTCCGCGGTCACCGTGCCGCTCAGATCGACCCCCACGCGCAGATCGAAGTCGACGCCTGCCCGCGTGGTCCCGCCCGCGAGCGTGAGCGTCGTCGCGGCGCTCGGCGCATCGGCGCGGTCGTAGAACTGGAGGGCGCCCCGAGCCGCGCCGACGGCCGGGCGCACCGATGCGACGTACCTGCCGGGCATGACCTTGCCGACCCGGAAGGCACCGTCGAGGCCGACGACCGTGCTCGCGTCGGCGCCGCCGTCCACCGCGTCGAGCATCACCGTCCCGCCGTCCGTCCATGTCGCACCGTCCCTGCGGACGACGCCGGAGACGATCGCCGCAGCGGGAAGTGCGGCGTCGATCCCCGGGGTCTCGGCGCCCGCCGTCACCGTCACGGGCTCGGCGGCACCCCGGTCGAGGGCGTCGGGCCACGTCACGTCGAGCAGGCCCTCGTCGTCGGTCCAGAACTCCACGAAGTGACGGCCGGGAACGACCCCCACGAGCGTGTAGGTGCCGTCGGCGCCCGATGTCGTGGAGAACCCCATCGTGTGATCCTCGGGCTGGAAGTGCACCGTCGCGCCGGCGACCGGGTGCCCGTTGCCGGCCCGGGTCACGACGCCGGAGATCGAGCCGGTGGCCTCAAGGCTGGCGTCGATCCCGGAGACCGCCCCACCCGCCGGCACCTCGACGGGCGTCGCGAGGTCGGGCGCGCGCACGCCGTCCCAGTACTCGTGGGCGAGCTCCGGCGGCCGGTCGTCGACGATCGGCGGTGAGAACTCGAGGATGTACGCACCGGCGGCCAGACCCGCGATCGTGTAGCGGCCGTCCGCGCCCGTCTCCGCGGTCGCGGCGCCAGCGTCGCCGTCCGCGTACACCGTCACCCCGGCCACCGGGGTCCCGTCGGCGGCACGCGTCACCGTCCCCGAGAGGCTGGCGTCACCGGCGGGCGCGGCGGAGGCGACCGACGTCGCCGCGGGCGTCAGCACCGCGGCCGACCCGATGACAGCGAGAGCGACGGCGACCACCCTGCGAAACGATGCGTGCACCGCGACGGACCCCCGGCATGCGGGTGCGCGGCTCCGCTGCCGCGCACGACACCCTCTTTCTAGCGCGGATGAGCTCCCGCGTCACCCCCGGCGCGGCGCGCCACCCGCTACAGCTTCGTGATCGGGGCGATCTTGATGAGGAGCTTCTTCGGTCCTGCCGAATCGAAGCGCACATGGGCGACGCGCTTGGCTCCCTCGCCCGTCACCATGTCGACGCGTCCCTCGCCGAAGTCGTCGTGGCGGATGCGGTCGCCCGGCGCGAGCTCCAGATCGCCGTTGTCTCGGACCTTTGCGGGGATGCGGTTGGCGAACTTGGCGATGTCGCCGGCCGGCTTGTCGCGACGAGGCAGCGGGACGAGGTCGTCGCCGTAGCGGTTGGCACTGCCGCCCCCGGGACGGCGCGCGTTGAGCGCGCGCGACTGCATGCCGCCGCGGGAGTTGACGTCTCCGGGCGACTGGCGCCAGTCGATGAGCTCGTGCGGGATCTCCTGCAGGAAGCGGCTGGGCATCGCGACCGACACCTCGCCGAACTGCGCACGCGTCATCGCCAGCGACAGGTGCAGCTTCTTGCGGGCGCGGGTGAGTGCCACGTAGAACAGCCGCCGCTCCTCCTGCGGGCCCCCGGGCTCCCCCGCCGAGATCCGGTGCGGGATGAGGTCCTCCTCGACCCCGGTCACGAACACCGCGTCGTACTCGAGGCCCTTGGCGGTGTGCATCGTCATGAGCGACACGGTGCCCGACGCGTCGTCGAGGTCGTCGGCATCGGACACGAGCGCGACCTCGGTGAGGAAGTCGAGGATCGTGCCCTCGGGGTTGTTGCGGGCGAACTCGCGCGTGACGGCGAGGAACTCGTCGAGGTTCTCGACCCGCGCCTCGTCCTGCGGATCCTTCGAGATGCGCAGGGCGTCGTAGTAGCCGCTCCTGTTGAGCAGGAGCGAGAGCCCTTCGGTGACGGAGGTCGACGGCGCCACCTCGCCCGAAGACGGCAGCATGACCTCGGCCGCCTCGCTCAGCACGGCATCGAGCCGCGCGATCGCCTGCTGGATCTTCGGCCCGACACCGAGCGCCGAGGCGTTCGCCAGAGCGTCGCGGAAGGTGATGCCCTCTTCTGCCGCGTACCGGGAGATCGACGTCTCGGTCACGTCGCCGATGCCGCGGCGCGGCTTGTTGAGGATGCGGCGCACCGCGAGCTCGTCGGCGGGGTTGGCGACCGCGACGAGGTACGCCAGCGCGTCCTTGATCTCGGCGCGGTCGTAGAACTTCGTGCCGCCCATGATCTTGTACGGCACCGCCGAGCGGATGAGGATCTCCTCCAGCGCACGGGACTGCGAGTTGGTGCGGTAGAAGACCGCCATCTGGCCGTACGGGAGCCCGGCGCGGTGCAGCGCCTCGACCTCGTCGGCGACGAACTGCGCCTCGTCGTGCTGCGAGTAGCCCGTGAAGCCGATGATGGGGTCCCCGGCCCCCACGTCGGTCCACAGCTTCTTGTCCTTGCGGTCGAAGTTGTTGCTGATGACCGCGTTGGCCGCCGAGAGGATGTTCTGCGTCGACCGGTAGTTCTGCTCCAGCAGCACCACCCGCGCGCCCGGGAAGTCCCGCTCGAACTCCGAGATGTTGCGGATGTCGGCGCCGCGGAACGCGTAGATCGACTGGTCGGAGTCGCCGACCACGGTGAGCGAGGCGCCCTCGAGCTCGGGGGCGTCGACGGGGTCGAAGATCATCATCCCGCCGGACTCGAAGGCGTCGGCGGCCTTGCCGACCACGGGGCGGGTGAGCTCGTGGATCAGCGAGTACTGCGCGTGGTTGGTGTCCTGGTACTCGTCGACGAGGATGTGCCGGAAGCGGCGACGGTACACGTCGGCGACGTGGGGGAACGCGCGGAACAGGTAGACGGTCTGCCCGATGAGATCGTCGAAGTCGAAGGCGTTCGCCTTCTGCAGCGCGCGCTGGTAGTCGCTGAAGATCTCGGCGAACAGCCGCTCGGCCGGGTCGCTGAGATTTGCCTGGCGGGCGAACGACTCGGCGTCGGCCAGCTCGTTCTTCAGCTTGGAGATGCGCCCCTGCACCGAGGCGGGGGTGAGGCCGAAGGCGTCGGCCTCGTGCTCCTTGACCAGACGCTTGATGAGCGCGCGGGAGTCGGCGGAGTCGTAGATCGTGAAGTTCTTGGTGAAGCCGAACTGCTGGGCCTCGCGGCGGAGGATCCGCACGCACGCCGAGTGGAACGTGGAGATCCACATGCCCTGCGCCGCCTCGCCGACGAGGTGCTGCACGCGCTCGCGCATCTCCCCGGCGGCCTTGTTGGTGAAGGTGATCGCGAGGATCTGGCTCGGCCAGGCCTCACGGTTGCGCAGGAGCGAGGCGATGCGATGCGTGAGCACGCGCGTCTTGCCCGAGCCCGCGCCGGCGACGATCAGCAGCGCGTTCCCGCGGTAGGTGACCGCCTCGAGCTGGGGCGGGTTGAGGCCCTCGAGCAGGTCCTGATCGGCGCGGACGCCGGACGTGCCCCCGGTGCCCGGGCGCGGGGCGCCACCTCCGACGATGACGGGCTTGATCGGGTTGCTCATGACCTGTCAAGTCTAGGCTCGCGCCCCGACACCGGACCGGTCGTCAGCGGCGGGAAGGGCGGCGATGCCCGCCCGAGACGCCGGATGCCGCCGAGCGGGCGCCCCGGGCGCCGCCGGCGCCACCACCGGAAGCGCGAAGGCGACCGCCAGTGCCAGCGGCCAGGCGACGCCGCCGGCGGCCCATACGCTCCCGGATGCCACGACCGCCCCGCCCGCGAGGAGCGGCACGACGAGCAGCTCCGCGCGGAAGAGGTCGATGCGCTGGCGCACGCCGAGCGACACTGCACGCTTGGGCGTGACCCGGAACACCGCGCGCCGGCCGAGGAGGCCGCCCACGACGGCCGCGACGACGACGAACATCGTGGAGGCGTACAAGGCGCCCGCCACGATCGCGAAAGCGATGCCCGCGGCGAGCCTGTGCGACCGTGCACGCCGTACCGCCTCGGGCAGGAGGGGCATGAGCCCGCTCAGCGCCGACAGCATCAGTGCCCACAGCGGCGGGACCGACCCGCCCGCCGCGAGTGCCGCTCCGGACACGATCGCGGCCGCCCCGGCGAGTGCCGCGCCCGGGACGAGGGCGGTCTCCCCCATCACGTCGATCGCCTCGCGGACGGGGAGGCCGCGCACGGCGGGTCGCCGCAGGAACTCCACGGCGCCCTCGGCCGTCTTGCGCAGTTGCGTGCGGAACGCGCGGTAGTCCACCGGGAAGTCCTCCGTGAAGGCGATGTCCGCGTCGACCAGACGCCAACCGCGGCGGCGCAGCGCGACGGTCAGGGCGAGGTCTTCCGCGACCACCTCCGGAACTCCTCCGACATCGTCGAGGGCGGCGGCGCGCAGCAGCGCACCGCGCCCGAGGAACGCCGTCACACCGTGGCCGGCGCGGCCGCGACGCGTAACGGTGAGATGCGTGGCGAGCAGCGGACCGAAGTATCGTGCGAACTCGCTCCGGCCCGGGGCGGCGACCGGCGTGGCCTGGGCCACGGCGACCGCGGGATCGGCGAGCTCCGCCGCGCATGCGCGCACGAACCCGGGCAAGAGCACGACGTCGCTGTCGCACACGGCGTACGCGTCGTAGCTCCCCCGCAGCACCCGGAGGGCGTGATTGAGGTTGCCGGCCTTGAACCCGGTGCGGTCCGAGCGACGCACGACGCGGCATCCCGACTCCTCCGCGAACCGGTCGATCTGTTCGCGGAGCCGGGGATCGCGCGAGTCGTCGAGGATCACGGTGTCGACGTCGACGTCCTGCCGCATGCTCACCGCCACCGCCGCCGCGTCGAAGTCGTCGGCGACGCAGAAGAGCAGGGCGACGCGCAGGGGCGCGGGATCGTGCTGCGGAGCGTCCGCGGGACGGGGCCGCTGCCGCACGGACCTCACCCACAGCGCGGCGGCGCGCGTCCCCGTCGCCCACAGGATCGACGTCGCGACGGCGAAGGCGGCGGCCGCGATCGTGCCCGTCGACCACGCCCACACCGTCAGCGGGGCGACCGCCGCCAGCCAGCACACGAGCGGAAGGAATGCGGACAGGGCGACCCTCGGTGAGCTCATGGACAGGAGTCTTCCGACACCCGGGGCACGACAGCATCCGGGTTGCCCCTGGCCGTTCCCTGGGCTACGACCGGGGTGTCACGGTCAGAGCAGGCGGCGCTCCGACGCCCACACGGTGAGCTCGTGCCGCGACGACAGCTGCAGCTTGCGCAGCACCGACGAGACGTGCGTCTCGACCGTCTTGATGGAGATGAACAGCTCCGTGGCGACCTCCTTGTAGGCGTAGCCCCGGGCGATCAGCCGCATCACCTCCTGCTCGCGCGCCGACAGCCGGTCGAGCTCGTCGTCGACGACGGCGGTCTCGCCCGCGACGGCGCCGAACGCATCGAGCACGAAGCCCGCCAGCCGGGGCGAGAACACGGCGTCGCCCCCGGCGACAGCGTGCACCGCGCGGCTCACCTCCCCACCGGACGAGCCCTTCGTGATGTAGCCGCGGGCACCGGCGCGGATGACCCGCACGACATCCTCCGCGGCGTCCGACACGCTGAGCGCGAGGAAGCGGGATGCGGTCGGTGCGGAGCCCCGGATGACCGCTTCGCCGCCCGAGGCCTCCGCTACGCCCGAGGCCCCCGGAAGGTGGACATCGAGCAGCACGACATCGGGGACGGTGGCCGCGATCACCGCGATCGCCGTGGCGACATCGGCGGCCTCGCCCACGACGTCGACCGACGGGTCAAGGTCGGCCCGCAGACCCGACCGGAAGATGGAGTGATCGTCGACGATCACGACGCGCAGCGACTCACCCATGACGCCCCTGCCCGCTGGAGGCTCGTCCAGGACCGGGCGCGTATCGGAGGTGCACCTCGGTCCCCGTGCCGCCGCCGCCCGGTCGGATGGTGGCCGAGCCGCCGATGCGCCGCATCCGCCCGATGATCGACTCGCGCACTCCCAGCCGATCGGCCGGGACGGCGTCGGGATCGAACCCGGGACCGCGGTCGCGCACGTACACGTCGACGGATGCCGCGGTGCCCTCCAGGTACACGGAGATCTCGCCGCCGGCGTGCCGCGCCGCGTTCAGGATCGCCTCCCGCGCCGCCGCCGCGACCTCGCCGCTCGCGCGCTCGTCGGAGGCCCCCGCGGAGACGACATCGATGCGCACCGGGAAGTCGAGTTCCAGCGCGCCCGCGTAGTCGCGCAGGTCGGTGGGCAGGTCGCTGTCGGCGGGAGCGTCGCCGTCGTACAGCCACGCACGCAGTTCGCGTTCCTGCGCACGGGCCAGCCGGGCCGCCTCACTGGATGCGCCGGCACGGTTCTGGATGAGCGCGAGGGTCTGCAGCACCGAATCGTGCAGATGCGCGGCCATCTCGGCACGCTGCTCCTCACGGATGCGCTTGACGCGCTCACCGCTGAGATCGCGCCAGCGCTCGATGAGCGTCGTCGACGACACGGCCACGAGCGCCACCAGGGGGATCGCCGTCCGCACCAGCTGCGTCACTCCGCCGCCCGACGCGAGCCGCGACAGCTCCAGAGCGAGGAGCACCGCGAGGAGCACGATCACCGCAGCCCGGACGACGAGGGCATGGCGGATGCCACGCGCCGGGTCGGCGCGATCCACGAGTGCCGCCCACATCCCCGCGGTCATCGCGAAAGCGACGGCCGTGACCAGGAGGAGCATCGCCGCGACGGCATCCGGTCCGCCGTACCCTCCCCAGACGCTCCATGCCCACGGGTCGAGGGAGAGGGGCACGAAGGTGAGCGCGAGCGCCGTCGACGCCGAGGTCAGCAGCCAGGCGACGGGTGCGCGCCGCGTCGGCGAAGCCTCGCCCGCCGCCCACGGCATGAACGCCCAGCACCAGAGGTACAGCAGCACCCCCGCACCGAGCATGCCGGCGGTCACGACGAAGAAGGCGCGCACCGCCCACACCGGGGCGCCGAGGTGGACGGCCACTCCCTCCGCGACCCCGGCCACCAGGCATTCGCGGGGCCGCACGAGAGGCGGCCGCGGCGGCGCGGCGGCCACCGGACGCGCGGGACGCGGCGGGCGTGCAGGGCGCGGCGGGCGGGCCGCGCCGATCGACGGCGACCCCGTGCCGGGCCGAGCCCCGACGGGGGCGGAGGAGGACATGCCGTCATCCAATCACCCGCACCCGCACCCGCGGTACGCCCGGCGCGCACAATCAGGGGGTGCTCAGGGGTTCACCCCATGGCCGGCCACCACCGCGCCGGGGAGGATCGAGACATGACCACCGCGCCCCCGATCGATCCCGGCCCGCCGCCGGCCGCACCGACGACGACATACCGGTCTGACGGGTTCTTCTCCTGGACCGCTGGGCTCGGCCTCGTGCGCGGTGAGGGCTGGATCGGCGGCGTGGCCGCGGGTGTCGCGGCGCGCCTGCGCATCGAGCCGCTGATCGTGCGCGGCATCCTCCTCGTCATCGGCCTGTTCGGCTTCCCCGTCCTCTTGCTCTACGGCGTCGCCTGGGCGCTCCTGCCCGACCTCGACGGGCGCATTCCGCTGCAGGAGGCCGTCCGCGGCAGATTCGCCGCGTCGCAGATCGGAGCGGGTCTGTTCGTGCTCGCCGGTTTCGTCCCGTTCCCGGTTCTCATGTGGGGCGGCTCGTTCGGCCTCGTCTCCGTCGCCTGGGTCTCCGCGCTCGGCTTCGTCCTCTTCGTCGGCGTCCTCCTCGCCGGCGGCCTCCTCTTCCTGATCGTGCGTGCCGCGCGCCGCACCCCGGGCGAACCCGATCTGCGAACGGCTTCCGCAGCATCCGACGCGCCCGGTCCGTCTGCCGACGAGTCCGGCCGGGAACCGGACGACGTCGCGGACTCGCGGGGGGTGGATGCCCTCGCCACCGGCGACACGGCATCCCTCCCCGCACCTCTCGACGACGGTGGCGGTGCTCCCGAGGGGCCGCCTGCCGCAGACCTCGCCGCCTGGAAGGAACAGCACGCCGCCTGGAAGGAGCAGGACCAGCAGTGGCGTCAGCAGCAGCAGGATGCCGTCCGCGCCGCACGCGAGGAGGCGCGCCGCGAGCGTCAGGCCCGAGCGACCGCCTTCGCGGCCGAGGCCGCCGAGCGGCGCCGCGTGCGCCGGGCGACCCACCCGCGCACCCCGGCCGCAGCCGTCGTGGTCGCGCTGGGACTGGCGGTCGTCGTGGGAACGGCTGCGGCGCTGACCGAGGGCGGCCCGCTCGCGCCCGCACACGGACTGTTCGTCGCGGCCCTGGTGCTCGCCGCGGGGATGGTCGTCGCGGGGGCGCTGCGACGACGCAGCGGATTCCTCGCGTTCGTCACGCTGCTGGCCCTCGTCGGCGGGGCAGCCGCGACGGCCGTGCCGGCCGCACAGGCGCTGCACCTCGGGAACTACGGCATCTCCAACACGGGCGATCAGCGCTATCCCGCCTCCGCCCCGTTCACTCAGCCGTGGGGCGACCTCAGCGTCTTCCTCGGCGCCACGGGAGACGACAGCACGACCTACATCGACAAGCGTTCGGGTGCGACGTTCGTCACGATCGAGCCGGGTGTCGAGGTGACGCTGGAGGCGACGACGAGCAACGCCGCCCTCTACTACGGCGGGTCGGACGACACGTCCGAAGACCTCACTCGCGCAGCCGGCACGACGACGGAGACCCTCCCCGACGGCCGCCTTCGCTACCGAGCGGTCGTGGCGGCGGGGACCGAGCCGATCACCACGCGCGAGACCATCGTCATCGACCAGGACTCGGGCTACATCGAGCTGTACCTGATCGACACCCCCATCGGAGAAGACCAATGAGCGACGACACCCTTCCCCTCGCGTCGGAACCGCCGGTCGAGACCGGCGACCCGCAGCCGCCGCGTCCTCGCACCCGCTGGGCGGGCATCGTGTGGGGGCTCGCGTTGGGAGCGATCGCCGCGGGGGGAATCTGGCTGAGCTCGGGACTCGACCGGCTCGACGGGCTCTCCGCCTGGCTTCTCGACCTCGATCCCGGCGCCGCGGTGGGCTACGGGCTGCTGACTGTCGGGGGCCTGCTGCTGATCGGCGGACTCGTCGGGCTCCTGCGGCGCGCGCAGGTCGCGGCATCCCGGCGATAATCGAGCCGTGCGCACACTGCTGAACATCATCTGGATCGTCTTCGCCGGCTTCTGGCTGTTCCTCGGCTACGTGCTGGCGGGCGTGCTGCTGTGCATCCCGATCGTCACCATCCCGTGGGCGGTCGCGTCGTTCCGGACGGCCCGCTACGTCATCTGGCCGTTCGGCCGCACGATCGTGAGCAAGCCCACGGCCGGAGTCGGATCGTTCCTCGGCAACGTCATCTGGGTGATCCTCGCCGGCTGGTGGCTCGCCCTGGGCCACCTCGTCAGCGGCATCGCGCTGTGCCTCACGATCATCGGGATCCCGATGGCGATCGCCGACTTCAAGATGATCCCGATCTCCCTCATGCCGCTCGGCAAGGACATCGTCTCCACCCGGGACGGCGCCTTCGCGTGACAGTGCGGCGCGTCGCCGAGGCGTCGTCCGCCCCGCCGTCGGCGTCACACGAGGACTCATGACGGAATCACAGGTCACACATCTGGCGGCTGTCGCAGCCGCGGGTTAGCGTGGGGACGGTTCCTCGGACGGGCGCTCGCTCACAGGGCAGGCGCTCCGAACGAGGTCATCGCGGCGATCCGGGCGGGCCCGGGCACCGGTTCATACCCGGTCGCGTTGCGGGTTCGACTCCCGCCGTCGCGTCAACCGCCCGCTCGCCGGGCTCGGCCTCCACGCGGTTGCGGACGCCCCAGAGCGCCAGCTGCGTGCGATCGCTCAGCCCCGTCTTGCGCAGCGCCGACTGCAGCTGGGACTTCACGGTGTGCACCGACACGTGCAGGGCGTCGGCGAGCGCGTCGTTGCTGGTGACGCCCGAGGCGAGGGTCGCCACGATCCTCCGCTCCGCAGCGGTCAGCCCGCTGAGGTCGGACCGCTCCGGAGCAGCCGCGCCCCGTCGTACGAACTCCCGCAGCACGGTGCCGGCGACACGGGAGGACACCACCGCCTCGCCGCGGGCGGCCGCCTGGATCGCCGCCACCAGCTGGTCGGAGTCGTGGCTCTTCAGGAGGTAGCCCACCGCACCGGCGTCCAGGGCGGCGGTGACATAGCCGTCGACGGCGAAGCTCGTCATCACGATGACCGCCACTGGCCGCCCCTCGGTCGCTGCGGTGAGCTCGCGCGTGGCCTCGGCGCCGGTCATGCCGGGCATCTGCATGTCCATCAGCACGACGTCCGCGCTCTCGTGGCGGGCGACCGTCACGGCGTCGGCGCCGTTGGACACCTCGCCGATGACCCGGATGCCCGAGGCGGCGTCCAGCTGCAGGCGGAGGCCGCGGCGGACGGAACGGTTGTCGTCGGCGATGAGCACGCGGATCGGAGGGGGCGTCACGGTTCGTCCCTCATCCCGCCGCGGACAGCGGGATGTCGAAGCGGAGATGCCATCCGCCGGAGTCGAGGGCCCGGGTCGACAGGGTCCCCTGGAGCAGTTCGATCCGCTCGGTGATCGCCGGCAGCCCCCACCCCAGGCCGATGCCGGGGATGGGGTCGCCGGCCGCGGTCGGGCCGTTGACCACCGTGGCCCGGAGGGCGTGGCCGGCGACGGCGACCTCGACGTCCACCGGCGCCCCCGGCGCGTGCCGGGCCGCGTTGGTCAGCGCCTCCTGCACGCAGCGGTACGCCGTCGTCGATACCACCGCGGGGAGGTCGTGGAGCGCGCCCTGCTGGCGGAGCTCCACCGGCATGCCCCGGTCGCGCCAGTACGCGACCAGCCCGTCGAGGGCGCGCAGGTCGGGGACGGACGCGGCGGAGTCGGGCGACGTGGCGCGGAGGTCGGCGAGGGCGCCCGCCAGGCTCGCGGCGGCGAAGCGCCCCTCGTCGCGCACCTCTTCGACCAGCTGGAGCGCCTGCTCGGGACGCCCCGGGGCGATCGCCAGCGCCGCGTCGGCGAGCGTGATGAGGCCGGCGAGGTGCTGGCCCGCCACATCGTGCAGCTCCTGTGCGATCCGTGCGCGCTCCTGCCGCTGCGCCTCGGCGACCCGTGCCTCGTGCTCGTCCCGGGCCCGGTCGGCCTCTTCGCGCGCCGCGCGCATCCGCCGCACCCGTCCCGCCCACCAGATGCCCAGCGTCGTCGCCGCCGCCGACGGGGCGACCAGGCTCGCCGCCTCGGCAGACAGCCAGAGGACCGCGACGCCGGGGCTCGTGCCGAGCGAGATCACGAGCGCCAGCAGGCCCCCGAGGATCGTGAGCGAGGTGATCGCGAGCCAGGTCACAGCCAGCGCCGCGGACCGCCGCGTGGCCAGCAGGAACAGCGCCAGCGCGATGACGAGGTACATGCCGGTGAGCCAGGTGGGCGCGGCGAGGCCCAGCGCCAGCGAGAGGTGGATCGCGGCCACGACGGCGACGGCCGTCTGCGGGAAGCGGTCGGCGACGCCGAGCACCGCCGCCTGCGCCGCGCAGCCGAGCACCAGGAGCGCGATCACCGCGGGCCTCGACAGCGCGAACGGCCACTCCTCGATCCCCTCGGCGAAGGCGGCGAGCGGGGTCGACAGCACCTGGACGGCCGTCGCCACGAACACCGTCAGCGCGAACAGCACGGACGCCCGGGTGTTCCCGAGGATCCGCGTGACGGCGGGATCACGCACCACCGACCGGGCCGGCGGGCCCGCGGGCGAGCTCGGAGACGGGTCGGGCGTGGGCATCGCGTCACCTTCCTCGGCGGGGCGGGCACGATCCTCGCCTGTTTCGTGCGGGGATCGGGCAAGTCCCTCCCCAGGGCGCTTGCCCGATCCCATTGTGCCGGTCGCCCGGCGGAGACCGTCCGGCTCAGTCGCGTCCGGCGGACACCTGTTCCGCCTGCAGGGTGCGGGCCCGGTCCGTCGATCCCCAGACGCCGACGACCTCCCCCTCGTCGCCGACGCTGGCGGCGCCCACTCCCGCGACACCCCAGTTCACGACCTGGTGGGTGACCCCCGGAGCCCCCGCCTCCGAGCTCACCACCCCGCCGATCCCGGGGATCTCCAGGACCAGGCCGTCGGTGAACCGCACCGACGATCCCGCCGGATCGCACGTGCGCGCGGGCCAGCGGTCGACGCCGGAGACCTCCACCGTCGTGCGCGCGCACGAGGGCAGGCCCTCCGACCCCGGCGGCACGGCGACCTGGGGGCCGGCGGCGCAGCCGGTGCTCCCGAGGATCGCGGCGGCGACCGCGGCCGCGGGCACCCACCGTCCGGTCGATCTCATGCCCTCATGCCTACCGGCCGCGCGGACGGCGCCCTGTCACGGGCGACATGCGACCGGGCGCCGGATGGGGCGGCGCGCGGCCGGTCCGGCCCCCGGGCGCCCCGTGCGGACGCGGGTGGGAACACCTACGGCGCCGCGTCGGCCATCGTGCGCAGCGGCGAGGACCCGACCGCCGATTTCACTCGATCGGGTGATGCCCTCTCACCAGCCGTGCTCGTTCAGCCACTCGCGTCGCCGCGCGATCTCGTCGTCCGGCTCGCCGGCATCGGAGGCGTCGTGGGGCTCGAGCCGTCCCGCCTCGTCGAGCACGACGAAGCGCTGGCACCGCTCGCACAGCGCCCGGCCGTGCGGGTAGCCGTCGGCACGCGGGGCAGCCGGCACCGCCGGGCGTCCCGAGCCGTCGCACCGGGCGGGATCGGAGCCGAGGTCGCTCCACATGATCGTGCGATGACGGTGCAGCCCCGCATGGCCGAGCGGGCGTGTGCAACGCCGCCCGCCGGCGCGGTGGCGGCAGAAACGCACCACGGTGTCCACGTGACGACGCTAGCCGCGACCGGGCCGCCGCCGGTCGGATCCGGCATAACTGAACATGTTCAGAAATGTAGTACGCTCGCGGCATGCAGAACGTGTCCCGTCCGATCGCCGTCCTCGCCGGGGCGAGCGGCTTCATCGGGCCCGCGGTCGAGGCGGCCTTCGCGGCCGACGGCTACGAGATCCGCCGCGTGGGCCGGAGCGCGGCCGTCCGGTGGAGCGACGCCCCGGCGCTGACGGCCGCGGTCGACGGCGCAGACGTCGTCGTGAACCTCGCCGGGAAGTCGGTCGACTGCCGGTACACCGACGCGAACAGGGAGGAGATCCTCCGCTCCCGCGTCGAGACGACCCGCGCCCTGCGCGAGGCCGTCGCGCGCGCGGAGCATCCGCCGCGCGTGTGGCTCAACGCATCGACGGCGACGATCTACCGGCACGCGATGGACCGGCCGCACACCGAGGCCGGCGAGCTCGGCACCGGCTTCTCGCCCGACGTCGCGCGGGCGTGGGAGCGCGAGCTGTTCGCGGACGACCTCCCCCGCACCCGCCGCGTGGCACTGCGCATGGCGATCGTGATCGGCGACGGCCCGGCGACGCGGATGCTGTTCCGCATCGCCCGCCTCGGCCTGGGCGGGGCGCAGCACGACGGGTGGAGCCTTCCCCACCGCCGCTACCGCGGCATCGGCGACCGTCCCACCGGTCCCGACACGGCGCCCTGGTACCGCACGCACGGGCGGCAGCGGTTCAGCTGGGTGCACATCGACGACGTGGTCGGCGCGATCCGCCTGCTCCGCGACGACGACGCCATCGCAGGTCCCGTCAACATCTCGTCGCCGCATCCCTCCGACAACCGCACGCTGATGCGCACGCTCCGACGGGTCGTGGGGATGCCGGTCGGTCTCCCCTCCGCGCGGTGGATGCTCGAGCCGGCCATGTGGGCGCTGCGCACGGAGCCCGAGCTCATCCTGAAGAGCCGGTGGGTGCTGCCCGGACGCCTGACCGGCGCGGGCTACGCGTTCCGGCACCCCGACCTCGAGGAGGCGCTGCGCGATGCGCGATGACGAGGGCGGCACCAAGGGCGCGCGCACGCGGGAGCGCATCCGCACGGCCGCGCTCGCGTCCTTCCGCGAGAACGGCTACGAGGCGACGACCATCCGCGGCATCGCCGACACGCTAGGGATGTCAGTGGGCGCGACGAACTACCACTTCGCCTCGAAGAATCAGCTCGTCCAGGAGCTGTACCGCGACGTGCAGGAGTCCCATCGCGACGCCGCGGCACCGGCGCTGGCCACCGAGACCCGCCTGATCGAGCGCCTGCGGATCGTCTTCTCGAGCGGCCTCGATCAGCTCGGCCCGTACCATGCGCACGCCGGCGAGTTCCTCGCCGCCGCCGCCTCGCCCCGCTCGCCGATCAACCCGCTGTCGGAGGAGTCGGCCGCCTCGCTCGCGATCGTCGAGGACCTCTTCCGCAGCGCCGTGGCGGGGGCGACGGGCGTACGCCTCCCCGACGAGATCCGCCGACTCCTCCCTCGCGCGCTCGTGCTCGGCCACCTGCTGCTGGCGCTCTCGTGGGTCTACGACGCCACGCCCGGCCAGCGCCGCACCCGGTTCCTGCTCGACCGCGGCCTGAACCTCCTCGGCACGGTGCTTCCGCTGGCACGGCTTCCGCTCCTGCGAGGGCCGGTCACCGAGGCGCTCTCGCTCCTCGGCGACCTCCGCGGCTGAGTCGACACGCAGGAAACCGCGCGGATGTCAACCCCGCGCGCAGAGGAATCACCGGCTTCTAGAGTCGTGCCACGCCCTTCGCGCGGGCACCCGCGACGCGCGATCACGGTGACCCGTACGGATCCCCCGGCGGATGAGCCCCGCGTCGACGACGGAGGTCCCGGTGACACCACCCACGGAAGAGGAGCCCACGGCCGCGCTCCTCGGCGGCAGGTACGTGCTCCGCGACAGCATCGGTCGCGGAGCGATGGGCGAGGTGTTCCGCGCCGACGACGTCGTGCTCGGCCGTGCCGTGGCGGTGAAGCTGCTGGGCACCGCTCCCGACGGCGCGCTGCTCGCGCCGCGCGCCCGCACCGAGATGTCGCTGCTGGCCTCCCTGAACCACCACTCGCTGGTGACTCTGTACGACGCGATGGTGGAGCCCGGGCAGACCCCGTACCTGGTGATGGAGCTCGTCGAGGGTCCGACCCTCGCCGCAGAGCTGCGGAACGGGCCGATGCTCCCCGCGCACGTCGCGCAGCTCGCCGTCGAGCTCGCCTCCGCGCTGCACGTCGTGCATGCGGCCGGAATCGTCCACCGCGACGTGAAGCCCTCCAACATCCTCCTCGCCACGGACCCGGTGCCCGGTCGTCGCCCCCGTGCGAAGCTGGCCGACTTCGGCGTCGCCTATCTCGCCGACGGCGAGCGCTTCACGTCGCCGGGGATGGTGGTCGGCACCGCCGCCTACCTCGCGCCCGAGCAGGTGCGCGGTGCGCCGCCCGCGCCTGCCGCCGACATCTACGCGCTCGGACTCGTGCTGCGCGAGTGCCTGACGGGTGAGCGGGCCTTCCCGGACGCCTCGGGCATCGGTGCGATCACGGCCCGGCTCATCGAGAGCCCGTCCCTGCCCGACGACCTCGGCGATGAGTGGATCGCGCTGCTCAGCCGCATGATCGCGTTCGACCCCGAGGAGCGTCCCGACGCCCTCGAGGTCGCGGAGCTGGCCGCGGCGCTCCCGGCGGTCACGCTGCCGCGCCGCACCGCACCCGCCCCGCCGGCGGGCGACGAGCCGACGGCGACCGCGCTCATGCCGTCTCCGGCCGCCGTCTCGGACCACGTCTCGCGGCGCGACCGGTCGGGACGTCGCCGCCGACGGCGCGCCCGCACGATCATCCTGGTCGGGTCGGCGCTGGCCGTCGCCGCCTTCATCGGCGTGAACGCGGCGACATGGGTCGGCAGCGTGAGCGGCGGATGGACGACCGTCCAGGACGAGCCCGCGCCGTCCGAGACGATTCCGGCGGACGCCGAGTCCGTCGTCGACGCGCCGGCCGACACGGACGGCGACATCGTTCCCGTGTCCAGCGTGACCACCGACACCACAGACGACACCGCGGACGACGGCGCGGACGGCGGCGGGACCGCCGTCGACACCTCCGACGGAGCGGACGACGGACGGGTCGATGACAAGGCCGTGCGGAAGGCGGAGCACGACGCCTCCAAGGCCGCGGACGCCGCGAAGCGCGAGGCCCGCAAGCAGGCGGAGGAGCAGCAGCGCGAGGCGGACAAGCAGGCGCGCGAGGCGGAGAAGCAGGCGCGAGAGGCAGCCAAGGACCCCCGGAAGAAGGGCAAGCCCGGCCGCGACTAGGCCGGTGCCTGACGGGCGGCCCCGGTCATCCGTCCTCGGCGCATCGCACCCCGGGGCGACGGTGTCAAGGGCGCTCCCCCCGCTGGGTGACGCGCCGTACGCTCGCCAGATGGATCCGACACCCAGCGAGCCCCGCACCGCCGACATCGTCGTGGCGGGGGGCGGCAACGGCGGCCTCTCCGTCGCGGGACGCCTGCGTCGCGCGGGCGTGCGCGACATCGTGGTCGTGGAGCCGCGTGAGGACCACTACTACCAGCCGCTGTTCTCCCATGTGGCCGGCGGCACGGCGCGGGCTCGGCAGGCGGTGCGTCCGCAGGCCGAGGTCATGCCCCGCGGCGTCCGCTGGATCCAGGACGCCGTCGCCGCCGTGGAGCCCGCGGACGACCGTGTCGTGCTCGGCCACGGCGGGACGCTCTCGTACCGGCACTTGATCCTCGCTCCCGGGATCCGGCAGGACTGGGATGCGGTGCCGGGTCTCACGGCGGCGATGCTGTCACCGCATGGAGCGTCGAACTACGTGTTCGACCTGGCCGCGAAGGCCTCGCCGCTGCTGCGCGACCTCCGCCGCGGCACCGTCGTGTTCGTCCAGCCCACCGGGCCCGCCTCGTGCGCGGGCGCGGCGCAGAAGCCGATGTATCAGGCGTGCGACTACTGGCGGCGCATCGGCGTGCTGCCCGATCTCCGGGTGGTCCTCCTCGTGGCGGACGACACGATCTTCGGCATTCCGGAGATCGACGCCGAGCTCGACCGGAAGATCGCCGAGTACGGCATCGAGGTCCACCTGGGCGCAGCGGTGCGCGAGGTCGACGCGGATCGCCGGACGATCGTCTTCACCACCGGCTCGGGCTCCCGCGCGCACAGCATCACCTACGACGCGCTCCTCGCCGAGCCGCCCCAGTCGGCGCCGCCCTTCATCGCCGACAGCGGCCTGTCGGCACCGGAGGCGGCGGGCTTCGCCGACGTCGATCCTCGCACCCTGCGGCACCGCCGGTTCCCGAACGTCTGGGCGCTCGGCGACGCCGCCGCGACGACGAACTCGAAGTCGGGCGGAGCCCTGCGCGCGCAGACGAAAGTGCTCGCCCAGAACCTGGTCGCGGTGCGAGCGGGGGCGGAACCGTCGGCGTCGTACGACGGCTACGGTGTCTGCCCGTTCACCGTGTCGCGCTCGACGGCGGTGTTCGCCGAGTTCGACGACCGCCGCCGGCTGACGCCGACCCTGCCCGCGTGGACGCGCTCGTACCGCGAGAGCCGGCTCAGCTGGATCATCGACCGCTACGTGTTCCCGCAGATCTACTGGCACCTGATCCTGCAGGGGCGCGCCTGACGGTGCTGTCAACCCCGGGCGCGACGCGGACCGCACGTCTACAGTGGGGGCGGAGGACTGCGAGATGACACCCCCCACCGAGGACGAGACCAGCGAGCTGCTCGCCGGCCGGTACGCCCGTAAGGAGCTGCTCGGCCGTGGAGCGATGGCGGACGTCTACCGCGCGGAGGACGTGCTGCTCGGCCGCGACGTGGCGCTGAAGGTCATGCGGGTGTCGGCGGACGGATCGCACCCCGCACCGCGCGCCCGCACCGAGATGGCCCTGCTCGCCTCGCTCAACCACCCCGCCCTCGTCACGCTCTACGACGGGTCGGTCGAGCCGGGCGGCGTCTCCTTCCTCGTGATGGAGCTCGTCGACGGCCCGACCCTGGCCGCGGAGCTCGCCCGCGGACCGCTGCCGGCGGCGGCCGTGGCCACCCTCGCCGCGGAGCTGGCGGACGGCCTGGACACCGTCCACGCGGCAGGCGTCGTGCACCGCGACATCAAGCCCTCGAACATCCTCCTCGCCGGGACCCCCGGCCGCCGGCGCGCGAAGCTCGCCGACTTCGGCATCGCCCACATGATGGAGGGCGAGCGCCTCACCTCTCCCGGCCTCGTCGTCGGCACGGCCGCATACCTGGCTCCCGAGCAGCTGCGCGGCGCTGCCCCCGCTCCGCCGGCCGACATCTACGCGCTCGGCCTGGTGCTGCGCGAGGCACTGCTCGGCGAGCGCGCCTACCCCGACGCCGAGGGGATCGGGGCCGCCATGGCGCGCCTCGTGGACTCGCCCGACGTGCCGGCCTGGGTCGGACCGCAGTGGCAGGGACTTCTGACCCGCATGACCGCCGCCGATCCCGCAGACCGCCCGACCGCCCACGAGGTCTACGAGGCGGCAGGCGGTCTGCCCTCGTCCATCTCCGCTCCGTCCGCCGCCTCGGAGACGGCCGTGATGCCCGCCACGGGGCCGACGGCCGTGCTGGCCGCGCCCGCGGCGGTGCCGCCGCCGCCTCCCCTCCCGGCGGCGACATCCCTCACCCCGTCGGCGGCCGTCCCGCCGCCTCCTCCGCTTCCGTCCTCGGCGGCGGCCCCCTCCGGCCGGCGCCGCCGTCGGGGCATGCTGCTCGCGGCCGCCGCGATCGTCCTCGTGGCCGTGATCGGCGCGGGGGCCGCATGGTGGCCGGGGCAGGGATCGCCGAGCACGTCACGATCCCCCTCTCCGACCGCACCGATCACCCCCGAGGTGGCGCCGTCGCCGTCGACCGACACCGACACCGCGTCGACGACCTCCGACGACACGGGCGACACCTCCGGGCAGACGCGGGAGGACCGCAAGGCCGCCGAAGCCGCCGAGCGCGAGGCGAAGAAGGCCGCGGAGGACGCGGCGCGCAAGGACGAGAAGAAGCCCGGCGGCAAGGGCAAGCCCGGCAAGGACTGATCGCGGTCTCGCGAGGAGCCCGGCGACGCCGTCGCCCACGGCTCAGGCGGGCCGTCGCCTCCGTCGCAGCCGCCAGGTGTTGCCCTGGCCCGGTTCGTGCACGAGCTCGTCGAGCGCGGCGAGCGCCAGGGCGAGACCGCGACCGGACTCGGCCTCCGCTCCCGGCATCGACACCTCATCGAGCCGGATCAGTGCCGGATCGGCGTCGTCGGTCAGGACCGCGGTCAGCGCGCCCGGATCGACCTCGAGGCGGATCGACACCGCAGGATGATCGGGACCCTCCGCGTGCTCGACGACGTTCGTCGCGACCTCGCTCACGGCGAGCGCGAAGAGCATGCGGTCCTCGTCGGAGACGTCGGGGACCGCGTTCCACAGCGATTCCAGCGCCGCGTGCACCGCGTCGACGAGGTTCAGGTCGGCCGGGCCCTCGACCAGGGCGTGGGCGAGCACGTCACTGGACATCGAACGCGGCTTCCGCGCTCGGGTACTCCCGGAGGACACGGTCGAGGTTGGTCAGCTTGAGCACGCGTCGCACGGTCTCGGGCACCGCGGCGATCCGCAGGTCGCCCTCGGCGAGGCGCGCCGACTTGAGCCCGCCGATCAGGGCGCCGATGCCCGAGGAGTCGATGAACTCGACCGCCGCCATGTCGACGACCACCCTCGGGCGGCCCGCCGCCACCGCGTCGTCGACGGACTGGCGCAGGCGCGGCGCCCCGGTGGCGGTCAGTCGTCCTTCGACGGCGACGACGGCGTAGTCGTCGTGGGTGGTGAGGGTGATGTTCATGCGTCCTGTCTCTCGTCGAGTGCTGCGGTTTCGGGGCGGAAGCCGCGGTATCGCGCGGCCTGGATGATGACGCTGAGGACGGCGAGGTCGTACACGACCCAGACCGTGTTGACGAGGGTGCCCGTCCCGTCGGCGGTGCCGAGGGCCACTCGGACGAGGCCGACGACGGCGGCGACGGCGAGCAGGGCCATCGCGGTGAGCTGGGGCCAGATCTGGCGCCACGGCGGCCCGCCGGATGCCCGGCCGTCCTTCTTGGTCACGACGAAGTTGAGCGACTTCCCCAGCACGACGTCGCGGAACGCGGAGACGCACGCAGCGATCCAGACCGGGAACAGTGCCAGGGAGTACTGCTGACCGCGCCAGGTGCGAAGTCCCTTCGCGACGACGACGAAGAGGATCTGGTTCACGAGGAAGTACGGCAGGAAGCGCGCGAAGAAGTCGACGGTCCACGCCGTCACCGGCAGGACGCCGAACAGCAGGTAGATGACCGGGGCGGCGATGTAGACGACCGCGGTGAACCCCGAGAGGTAGCTCCACATGGTCGCGAAGTACATCAGGCGCTGCCCGGCATCCAGTCCCTTCTTCGTGAGCGGGTTGTCCCGCAGCAGCACCTGCAGCGTGCCTTGGGCCCACCGCAGCCGCTGGGTGAGCATGGTGCGCAGGTCCTCGGGGGCGAGGCCCTCGGCGAGCGTCTCGTGGTGGTAGACGCTCCGCCATCCCAGCGCGTGGAGCTGCATGGCGGTGGCCATGTCCTCGGTGACCGAGATGGTGGCCAGAGGCTGCAGGGGCTGGGCCTCGTCCGGGCGGTCGACCCGCAGCGCGGCGAGCAGTCCGTCGACCGCCGCGACCGCCCCCAGCGGGGAGAGCTCCCGCACGGCCAGCGCGTCGAGGCCGCCCTCGTCGACGACGACCGCGTCGAGCTGGGCATCCCGCTGGACGGGCAGCTCTCCGATCGCCGCGAGATCGGCGTTCATCCCGGCGAGGTCACGGTCGACGAGACGACGCGACGCCTCGTGGATCGCCGCCTGCACCCGGTAGGTGACGTCGCCGATCGGCGCACCGGCGGCGACCTCGCCCCGCGCGGCCGTCACCACGCCCTGCAGCTCCGACAGCTCGCGCTGGAGCTCGGGCGGCGCAGATCGATCCGCGGCCGCCCGCTGCAGCATGCGGCTCGCCGCGCGCAGGGCGGACGTCAGCGAGTCCTCGAGGCTGCGCACGTACCCGACGATCCCCAGCTGCATGAGGGCGTCGCGGCGCAGGACGGCGTTCGACCCGCAGAAGAAGGCGGCGTTCCAGCCGTCCTTGCCCTGCTGGATCGGGCCGTAGAACAGCGGCGCCTGACTTCCGAGCGGATCGGCGTCGTCCACATTGACGAACCACTGCGGCGTCTGCACGAGCGCCACCTCCGGGTCGTCGGCGAAGTACCCGAGGGTCTTGTCCAGGATGTCCGGGTGGGGCACCTGGTCGGCGTCGAGGATCAGCAGGAACTCGCCGTCCGTCTGCAGGAGCGCGTTGTTGAGGTTGCCGGCCTTGGCGTGACGGGGCTTTCCCACCCAGTCCTCGGTGCGGGTGATGTAGCCGACGCCCGCCGCCTGAGCCGCCCGGGCCATGTCGGCCCGCGCGCCGTCGTCGAGGATCCAGGTGCGGTGCGGGTAGCGGATCCGCACCGCCGCCCGGGCGGTCGCCATCACCATCTCGACGGGCTCGTTGTAGGTGGTGATGAAGACGTCGGCGGTGCCCTGCGGGGCCGAACGCGGCGCCGGACGCTCGCGCGCGCGCCACATCGTGAGGGCGAAGAAGAAGGTGTCGATGAGGCTGTAGGTCTCGGCGATCACCAGCGGCACCGCGATCCACCACGCCTCCCAGTTGACCGAGGCGAGCCAGCGCCAGACGACGTAGTTGGCCCCGAGGAGCACCGACAGCAGCGCCAGGACGCGGATGACGAGGTGCCGCGCGGTCATGCGTCCCTCCGCACCACGAGGACCGTCAGATCGTCCGGCGCCGACGATGACCGTGCCAGGCGCTCCGCCTCGGCGACCGCGGCGGCGGGGCCGCCGGCGCGCAGTTCGCGCTGGACGTGCCCGAACGGGTCCTCCTCGTCGAGGATGTCGAGCAGGCCGTCCGAGCAGCACATCAGGATGTCGCCGGGGGCGAGGGTGGCCGTCCCCTCGGAGCGCGGCTCGTACATCCCCATCCCCAACGGCAGACCGGTCGAGCGCAACGGCTCCCAGGTGTCGTCCGCGCGCAGGATGTAGGCGAGCCCGTGGCCGGCGTCGACGAAGGTGACCACGCCGTCGGCGGGGTCCAGCTCGGCGTGGAGGCCGGTGACGAACATGTGCACGTCCTCCAGGTCGTCGGCCAGGCGCTGGTCCACCTCGGAGACCGCCGCCACGAGGGAGCGGTCGGGCGCGGTGCGGAGCGCGGCGCGCACGCCCGCCGCCACGAGACCGGCGCCGATCCCCTTGCCCATGACGTCGGCGAGCGAGAGCCTCAGCCGGCCGTCGTGCAGGTACCAGTCGTAGAAGTCGCCCATCACCTGGCCGGCCGGCACGGCGACCGCCGCGAGCGTGTACCCCTCGATGGCCGGGGTGTCGTGCGGCAGGAGCGCGCGCTGGACGATCGTGGCCTGGGTGAACTCGTGCTCGCGGGTCAGCTCGGCCTGCACCCACGCCGCCAGCTCGGTGAGGACGGTGCGGTCCGCCTCGGTCAGCCGCCGCGGGCGGGTGTCCAGGATGCACAGGGTGCCGATGTGCTCGCCACCGGGCGCTTCGAGCGGCTGCCCGGCGTAGAAGCGCAGTCGCGGGTCGCCGACGACGAACGGGTTGTCGGCGAACTCGTCGTCCTTCTCGGCGTCCTCGACGACGAGCATGCGACCGCGGGCGACGGTGGCGTCGCAGAAGGAGTCCTCGCGGGGCGCCTCGTTGCCGCCCAGCCCGAGCTCCGACTTCCGCCACTGGCGATCCCGGTCGAGCAGGGTGACGCTCACCATCGGGACGTCGAAGAAGTCCCGCGCCAGCCGCGTCACGCGGTCGATCCGCTCATCGGGCGGCGTGTCGAGGATGCCGAGCGCCTCGACGGCGCGCTGGCGCCGAGTCTCGATGTCGACCGTCTGATCCGCGAACGTCATGCGTCACACCTCGCGCTCCGCGATCGCCGTCCGCAACGTCGCGCGGGGGGACGGTGGGGGGCGACCGACCCGACGCCTGCGTTCGCAGGCCCGTCTCCACCCTAGCGACGGCGACCCCGGGCGCCAGGGGGCTTGCGGTCGCTCCCGGCACCTGGCACGTCGTGCGATTGGCGCGCCTCACCGTACGCTGATAGACCGGACGACGTACGCGTCTGCGCGAGAGGGATCCATGACTGACACAGAGCGCCACATCTTCGAGCCCGACGGCCGGGCCATCCCGTTCGTCGACGAGGGAGCCGGTCCGGCGCTGGTCCTCGTCCCCGGCAAGGGACTGGACCCCGTGCACCTCGGAACCCTCGCTCACGTGATCCTCGAGGAGGACTTCCGGATCGTGCGGATCGGGTCGCGCCACTCCGGGGCCGACGAGGGAACGACCCTGCTCGAGGCCGCACAGGACGTCGTCGACGTCATGGACCATCTCGGGATCGCCGACGCCTGGGTGGGCGGGCACGCGTTCGGCGGCACCGTCGCACGGGCGGTCGCACGCGCCCACCACGACCGCGTCAACGGCGTGCTGCTCCTGTCGGTGGAGGCCGACGTGCCGGCCGAGGCCGCCCTCGCCGAGGGGATCCCGGTGCTCGTGCTGCAGGGCTCCGACGACGACATCACCCCGCCCGCCAACGGCGAGGCGCTGCGCGATGCGGCGCCGGGGCTCGTGAGCCTCGTGACGATCGAAGGCGCCGGCCACCTGTTCGCCGCGACCCACGCGGGCGAGACGGCCGCCGTCATCGAGGACTACCTCGACTGGGACTGACGTGACCGCGCTCCCGCAGCCCCGCCTCCGCGACGCCGTGGCCCGTGACGGCGAGGCGATCGCGGCGATCTACAACGACGCGGTCGCCCGCACCACCGCGATCTGGAACGAGACGACCGTGGACGCGGCCGACCGGGTGGCCTGGATGGCGGCCCGACAGGACGCCGGTCACCCCGTGATCGTCGCGGTCGACGCCGGCGACGAGGCGATCGGCTACGCCACCTACGGGCCGTGGCGGCCGCACGACGGCTATCGGCACACGGTGGAGCACTCGGTGTACGTCCGCGGCGATCAGCGCGGCCGGGGCCTCGGCACGGCGCTCATGGAGGCCGTGATCGCGCGGGCGCGCAGCGCCGGCGTCCACGTGATGATCGCCGGGATCGAGGCCGGCAACGCCGGATCGATCCGGCTCCACGAGGCGCTGGGCTTCACGCACGTCGGCACCGCGGCGCAGGTGGGCACGAAGTTCGGTCGCTGGCTCGACCTGACCTTCCTCCAGCTCACCCTCGACGCCGATCCGCCGACTCCCCGCTGATCCTCAGCCGCCGGTCGTAGCCTGGCGGTGATCGTCAGGAGGCATCATGCGCAGACAGCTCGCCGCGGCATCCCTCGCGATCGCCGGCCTCGTCCTCACGGCCTGCGCGACAGGAGCACCCATGCCCGAGCAGTCCTCGTCCCGCCCGCCGTTCCAGACCACGACGCCCGGCGCGATCGGCCCGACCGGCACGCCGGCCGATGTCCCGGCCGATCGGTGGACGGCGATCGAGGACGACCTCGCCGCCCGCGGCGTCACCGGCACGCCCGAGCTCGTCTCCGCCGAGCAGGTCACCTTCAGCGACGGGTCGCTCGGCTGCGCCGAGCCGGGGCAGTCCTACACGCAGGCGATGGTCGACGGCATGCGGGTGATCGTGTCGGTCGAGGGCACGACGTACGACTACCGCCTCGGCGAGGGCGTCCTCAAGCTCTGCACGCGCTGACACCGCGCGGACACACCGGAGGGGCGGTGCATCACGCACCGCCCCTCCGGGCTGGGGAGCCTTACTTGACCTTCAGCAGCAGCGCCTCGTTGGCACCCGACTGGTTGTCGAACACGACCACCATCGAGCCGAGCGGCTTCTGCGTCTTGTAGGCATCGCCGTCGACCGTCACCGACACGCTCGCGCTGCCCCGCTTGGGGACCGTCGCGAACTGGCCGTTGCTGATGGCCGGGGCCGTCGGGTCGTACGTCGCCGTTCCGGAGATCGCGTCCGTCCCGCTGTTGGTGAGGCTGAACGACTGCACGGTGTAGTCGAACTCACCGTCCACGTCGACGTCGCTGGCCCACACCGGCAGCAGGATCGTGCTGCTGTCGGTCGGAGCCTGGGCGAGGAAGCCGCTCGCGTAGAGGTTGCCGGTGGCGATCTCCTGCACGAACACCTCCGCGACACCGTCGACGCTGCCCGCACGCACCGCGCCCGAGTCGTAGGAGAACACGATCCAGTCCGGCTCGCCGTCTCCGTCGACGTCGAGGACGACGTCGAACTCGTTCGATGCGGCGTTGGACCACCGCTTGTGCGTGTTGACGGCGAACACCAGCAGGTGGTCGTCACCGTCCGCGAACGACTGCACACCGGCGGCACGCAGGTCGTACCCGGTGTCGGCGATCGCCTTCGGGGCGTCCTTCTTGTCGGACAGGCCCCACGTGTAGACGTCCGCGCCGGCATCGAGCGCGCCGAGCGTGTTGCGCAGCGTGATCTTCTTGGTGCCGTCCTTGACCTTGTCCTTGTGGGAGAACAGGGTCGAGACGTTCGCGCTCACCTTGCTGTTCGAGCGCGGCACCAGCAGGTACGGGACCCGCAGCGTGGAGTTCGCCGACGTCAGCACGACGTCGCCGGAGATCTCGTAGAACGCGTACTGGTCGTCGCTGAGCACCGAGGTCGGGATGTCCCGAGCCGCCGCGCCGACGGCGACGACGAGCTTGGCGCTGCCGCCGCCGCGGACCGTGATCTTCTTCTTGCTGAACTTCACGCTCGCCTTGGCCGACTGCTCCGAGGGAGATGCCGAGACCGAGAAGGTCACCGACTTCTTGCCGTGGTTCTTGATCGTCACCGTCTTGACGCCGCCGAACCCGAGTGCCGACTCCTGGAAGCCGAAGCTCAGCGCCGCCTCGCGCGCCCAGCCGCTCTCGGTGCGGAACGCGTCACCGGTGGCGGTGACCTGTGTCGCCACGGCCTGCGCCGTGTCGACCAGTCCCAGGCCGCCGAGGGTCAGGCTCTGACCGGCGACCTTGTCGGGGTCGGCGGTCGAGACGATCGCCGCTGCGACCTGCGGGGCCGACCACGTCGGGTGCGACTGCACCGTCAGCGCGGCGACGCCGGCCACGTGCGGGGCCGCCATCGAGGTGCCCGACAGGATCGCCGCGCCGTTTCCGGAGCCGACGGCCGCCGACGAGATCGAGACGCCCGGAGCCGCCACGTCGGGGCTGATCGCGCTGTCGCCCGATCGCGGACCCGAGGACGTGAACGACGCGTACCCGCGGAAGCCGGGGTTCGTGATCGTCGCGGCGGCGATGGTCGCCGTCTCGCCCGCCGTGAGGTCGGCGCCGTCGGAGGAGCGCACCCCGAGGAACGGGATCGTCACGACGTACTCCTCGCCGGTGTCGGGGTTCGAGGTGATCTGTCCCTCGTACGGCGGCAGGTCGTCGGTCGAGTTGACCATGACGACCGCGGCGGCACCGGCCTGCTGGCCGTAGATCGCCTTGGCGACACGCGCGCAGGTGCCGCGGGTGACGACGGCGAGCTGGTTGCCGCCCTCGACGATGCCCGCCTTGGTGAAGGCCTCCGCGGAGCATCCGAGCGCCTCGTTCTCCGAGGTCGCGGGGTCGTCGGCGACGCGGACGACGGTGAGGTCGCCGAGTCCCTCGAGCGACGCGCCGTTCGCGTTGATCGCTTCGACGGTGTTGCCGCCGACGGTGATCGTCGCGCCCGGGAAGCTCTCGGTGCTGTCGACCGCCGAGACGGCGATCACGCCGTCACCGGTGCCCGGCGAACCGGTCAGGTACGGGTTGTGGCCCGAGTTGCCGGCCGAGGCGACCACGACCACGCCCGCGCCCACGGCGTTGGCGGCGGCGACGGCGTCCGGGTCGTCCCCACGCCCGTACGACGAGCCCAGCGACATGTTGATGACGTCCATGCCGTTCGCGACGGCCCAGTCGATGGCCGGCACGACGACGTCGGTCGAGCCGTCGCAGCCGAAGACGCGGACCGCGTAGAGGTCGGACTCGGGCGCGACGCCCGGGCCCACGCGGAACTCGTTCGACGACGTCGTCGAGTCGTACGCGCCGGTGTAGGTCGTCCCGTCGGCGAGCACGCCCGAACCGCTCGAGGTGCCGGCGACGTGCGAGCCGTGGCCGTTGCAGTCGAGCGGGTTGGAGTCGGGGTGGGGCACCGGCTGGTACGAGTCGCTGCCCGGGTCGGCGTTGTAGTCGTCGCCGACGAGGTCGATGCCGCCCTTGACGCGCGGGGCGTCGGGCCCGTAGAGCGCAGGGTCGGCCGGCTGGTCGGAGGTGGCCGCGGCCGCCTCGAAGGAGGCGACGGTGCCCGGGCCCCCGAAGGTGGCGTGGGTGTAGTCGATGCCGGTGTCGAGGATCGCCACCTTGACGTTCTCGCCCGTGTAGCCGGTGTTCTCCCACACCTGCGGCACGCCGAGGAACGGCACGGACACGGCGTTGTCGAGCTCGTAGGTGCGCACGGGGTGGATCGCGACGACGCCCGGCAGCTCGGCGACGGCGTCGAGCTCGTCCGCGGGGACGGAGGCCTGGATGCCGTTGTAGGCCGACTGCATCTGGGCCTGGATCTTGCCGCCCTTGCCGGTGATCGAGCCGCGGATCGAGTCCTGCGCCTTCTTCAGCTTGCCCTTCACGGACGAGCGCTCTGCAGAGGTGAGATCCCTCCCCTTCTCGGCCTGCACCACGGCGACGGGATCGCCGGTCATCTCGATGATGACCGTGACGCGCCCGTCGGAGCCGATCGCGGAGGCCGAGAGCGTGCTGTCGACGCTGCCGCGGGAATCGGACTGCGTGAAGCGCGACGACGGATCGTCGTCGGTTGCGGCCAGGGCCGCGGTCGAGGGCAACATCAGCGCGATCGCGCCGACTGCTGCCAGAGTGCGTCGTTGCAAGGTGGAACCGCCTTTCGTGCAGGGGTCAGGACCGCCGCTTGTTGAGCGGGGGCTGAAAGGAGGCTATGCATCCGCCGTACGCCGACGGAACCGGTATGAGAGGACTCTCATCCGGGAGAGCCGATCGGAAGCGTCCTCACGCGATGCGCGTGCCCGGCGGGAGTGCGCGGGCGGGCGTCCGCGTGCGCGCGAACGCCCATCCGAGCAGGCCGACGGCGAGCAGCAGCTGGACGCCGAGGCCGACGAACCAGCTCGGCACCGTCTGATCGAGGATCTCCTGCGGGGTGCGGTAGTCGCCCGCCTCCATCGGCGAGCACTCGTCCCATCCCACCGACTCGGTGTCCGGCGGGATCTGCGTCTGCCGGACGCCGATCTTCAGGTAGCCGAACACGTCCTCGGGGTTGCCGTCGCGGTCGAGCTGCGTCGGCGTCGCGTCGGCGAGGATGACGAACGGGTTGGCCGCCAGCATCCACCACACGCGATCGAAGCGCATCACGGGCTGCGTGTAGGTCGTCCAGTCCTCGCAGACGATGTTCTCGGGGTCGTCCCAGCACTCCGTGGAGCCGTCCTTGCAGACCGGCCCGTTCTCGTCGTAGACGGCCGAGCGCTCCGAGACGGTGACCTCCGTCACCATGCTCGATCCGACCAGCCCGAAGCCGATCACGGTGCCGATGGCCAGCGCCGCGACGACGAGATAGGTCGTGGCCACGGAGAACAGCGGCCGCGCGAGGATGCCGCTGAGCGCCACGCCGATCGCGGCGATGACGCCGATCTCGACGACGAGGACGACGAGCGACACCGCCACGGTGGCGGGGTGCACACCGCCGGCGAGGGTCGCGATCACGAGGAACGGCGCCGCGACGACGGCGAAGGCCAGTCCGGTGATCCAGGAGGCCACGAACTTGCCGAGCAGGATCTCGCCGGTGGTCGCCAGGGTCACCTGCACCGGCGCCAGCGTGGCGGCGTCCCGGTCGCCGTTGATGCTGTTCCCGCTGAGCGTCGGTGACACGAGGATCGCGAGCAGGAGCGTGATGTACACGACCGTCGAGTAGACGCCGGGACCGGTCTGCTCCTGGCCGCCGAACGAGAGGAACGCGAGGAACGTCGCCCCGACGAGCAGAAGGGCGAACACGCCCAGCAGGACGTACCACGACACGGTGCGCACCCGCTGGAGCAGCTCCAGCCGGGCGATCGTCCAGAGACGGCCGAGGCTCATCGCGCACCCCCTTCGAGGTCGAGGAAGGTGTGTTCGAGCATGCCGGTGGCGGCGGAGAACTCCGCCACCGGGAGCCCCGCCCCGATGAGGGCGGCGAGCCCGGAGGCGGCGTCGGCGTCCGAGGCGAACCCGATGAGGATGTCGCGCCGGTCGACCGGGACCAGCGCGGCGTCGATTCCGAGCGTCTGGGCGACGGGCAGCACGGCCGCCGTGGCGTCCCGGTCGGCCAGCCTGATCCGCCACGTGCGGGTGCGGGTGGCGGCCTCCGCCACCCGCTCGGAGCTGACGGTCGCGCCCTGCACGAGGAACACCGCGTCGTCGACGACCTCTTCGAGCTCGGAGAGGATGTGGCTCGAGATCAGGATCGTCCTGCCGTCGGCGGCGAGGCGTCGCAGCAGGCGCCGGAGGTCGATCCGCGCCTGCGGGTCCAGGCCCGACGCCGGCTCGTCCAGCAGCAGCACGCGCGGGTCGTGCACGAGCGCACGGGCCAGCCCCAGGCGCTGCTTCTGCCCGCGGGAGAGCACCTTCGCGGGGGCGTCGGCGAGCTCGACCAGACCGACCTCGGCCAGCAGCGTGGTGGCGCGCTCCTCGGCGACCCGCCGGTCGAGGTCGTACAGCCTCCCGGTGGTGACGATGGTCTCCCGCGCGGTGAGCGAGGGCCACGCACCGAGGGAGTCGGGCATCCACCCCAGCAGGGCGCGCGCGGCCGCGGGGTCGGACACCGGGTCGACACCCGCGATCCGGATGTCGCCGGCATCGGGGGTCAGGAGCGAGGCGAGCATGAGGAGGAGCGTGGTCTTGCCCGAGCCGTTCGGTCCGACGAGACCGGTGACGGCCCCCTCACGTGCGTCGAGCGAGACGTCGCGGACGGCGTGGACGTTCCCGAAGGAGCGCCGGACGCCGTGGGCGACGATGCCGGGGGTGGTCATGCGCTCACCCTAGGGGCTGGCTGCGGACGGGCGCCAACGCGGCGCACGCAGTCCCGGCATCCGCTCAGTCTTCGCGTCCGCCGAAGACCGCGACTGCGAGATCGGGGTGGTCGACGAAGACGCCGTCGACGCCGGTCGCGGCGATCTCCCGCCACTCGGCCGCGTAGTCGCCGAAAGCGGCGGGATCCGTGCCGAGCCGGTGCCGCGGTTCGAGGAAGAGGTTCTCGGGACGGCAGGTCCAGGTGAAGACCCGCAGGCCCCGCTCGTGCGCGTCGGCGACCAGGCCCGGGAGCGCGGCGCCCTGCGGGCCGACGAGCATCAGCTTGTCGACGCTGATCCCGTCGACCGCGCCGACCAGCCCGTCGAGCCCCACCGGCGACGAGAGCGCGCGGTACGTCGGCGCCTCCTCGCCGTCGGCGGCGACGAGGTCGTACGGACGGCCGTCCGCCTCGAAGAGGAAGACGTACTGGGCCCGGACGCCCCGGCCCCGCAGCTGCGAGAGGATCGTCGGCTCGAACGACTCGACGATGAGCGTTCCCTCCCCGTGCGCCCAGCCGGCGGCCTCGAGCTCGGCGTGCAGCAGACCCGCCACGTCGTGGCCGAGCGCCCCGAAGTGCGTGGCGTGCTTCACCTCGAGCACGACGCCGACCTCGCGCGACGCCGCGCGCACGAGGTCGAGGAGCTCACGCAGCCGCAGGGGCGGCTCCTGTCCGTCGAAGGCCGCGCTCTCCGGCCGCAGCTCCGGCAGGCGCTCGCGGCAGCGGAGGGTCGACAGCTCGTCCCAGGTGAAGTCCTCGGTGAACCAGCCCTCGAGCGGCACCCCGTCGACGATCCGCGTCGTGCGCCGGTCGGCGAAGCGCGGGCGGGCGGCGACATCCGTCGTGCCGCCGATCTCGTTCTCGTGACGGACGACGGCCACGCCGTCCTTCGTGAACACCACGTCGGGTTCCACGGCGTCGACGCCGAGCGCCACGGCGAGCTCGTACGACGACCGGGTGTGCTCGGGGCGCAGGCCCGGCGCGCCGCGGTGGCCGATGACGAGCGGACGGGAGGGACGGGTCACCGGTCCAGGCTAGAGGCCGTCGTGTTCGCTCAGGGCGAGCCGTTCATAGGGCACTCACAGCGCCACTCCCGAGACGCCGGAAATCAGGTCCGATACGCTGGATTGCACAGCACCGCGCTGTGTACCGACTCTGGAGTGAGAGAGACCATGGCCTCCGGCAACTTCGCATTCAACAACCCGGCGTTCCAAGAGCAGCGCCCGGGGCTCACGCCTCCGTCCGCCACGCAGGCGGGCGCGCAGACCCAGTACGCGTCGGCCGCACACCAGGGCGTCGACGCCGCTGCCAACGCCCAGCTCGAGGGCGCGTTCGCCGCTCCCCCGGCGGGCTCCATCCAGACCGGCCGCATGACCGTCGAGGACACCGTCGCCAAGACGCTCGGCCTGTTCGCCGTCCTGCTGGTCACCGCCGTCGTCGGCTGGGTGTGGACCCTGGGCGGCGCCTTCAGCCCCGACCAGATCGTCAGCGCCGAGCAGGTCACGATCATGCCGTGGATCATCGGCATGCTGGGCGGCTTCGTGCTGGCCATGGTCGTCTCGTTCACCTCGCGCAAGAAGGTCCGCCCCGCGCTGATCTTCGCCTACGCGGCCTTCGAGGGCCTCTTCGTCGGCGGCATCTCCGCGTACTTCGAGCTGCTGTGGCCCGGAATCGTCATCCAGGCCGCCCTGGCGACCCTCGCGGTCGTCGGCGTGGTGCTCGCCCTCTTCGCCAGCGGCAAGGTGCGCGCCTCGGCCCGGGCGAACAAGATCTTCCTCGTCGCGATCATCGGCTACGCCGTCTTCGGCCTCCTCAACCTCGTGCTGATGTGGACCGGCGTCACGCAGGGCATGTTCGGCCTCTACAGCGAGCCGAGCCCGCTGTTCGGCATCCCGTGGGGCGTCATCATCGGCGTCTTCGTGGTGCTGCTGGCGTCGTACTCGCTGGTGCAGGACTTCGACCTCATCCAGCAGGGCGTCCGCAACGGCGCCCCGCGTGAGTTCGGATGGCTCGGCGGCTTCGGCATCATGGTCACGGTCGTCTGGCTCTACATCGAGATCCTGCGCATCATCGCGATCATCCGCGGCAGCAACTGACGCGATCGATCCGTCGACGACGGGCCGTCCGGTACTCCGGGCGGCCCGTCGTCGTACGTGAGCGCGGCGGCGAGTTCACCCCCGACGCCGATGTGGCGTACGGTCGGGATCACCATGAGACGCGGTTCCAACCTGCCTGCGGTGGGTACGTACAACCAGACGCTCGTGCTCGATCTCATCCGCCGATCCGCTGCGGGGGTGAGCCGCAGCGAGCTCGCCGAGCGCACCGGCCTGTCCGCGCAGACCCTGAGCAACGTCGCCCGCAAGCTCGTCGACGAGGGCATGGTCGTCGAGGGTCCCCCGATCGTCGCGGGCAAGGGCAAGCCGCGCACGCCGCTGCAGTTGAATCCGCAGGCGCGCTACGCCGTCGGCATCCATCTCGACCCGGCCGTGGACACCTTCGTGCTCGTCGACATGCGGGGCACGGTCCTCGCCCATGCCGAGCACGCACCCCGCCACACCGACGGGCCGCAGCACCTCCTGGCCACCCTCGCCCGCCACGCCAACTCGCTGCTCGACGGCGCGGGGGTCCATCGCGACCGGGTACTGGGGATCGGCGTGGCCGCCCCGGGCCCCATCGACGTCGCGCGCGGCGCGCTCCTCGAGCCCCCGCTGCTCCCGGCCTGGCACAACGTCACCCTGCGCGACGACCTGCGTGACGCCACCGGCCTGCCGGTCATGGTCGAGAAGGACGTCGTGGCGGCGATGGTCGGCGAGCTGTGGGTGGATGCCGACCAGCAGCTGAGCGAGGCGATGTTCTTCTACTACGGCGCCGGCGTGGGCGTCGGGCTCGCCGTGGACGCGACGCCCGTGCGAGGCCGCACCGGCAACGCCGGCGACGTCGCGCACATCGTGGTCGAGGCCGACGGCCCGCTCTGCCACTGCGGGCAGCGCGGCTGCCTGGGCGTGGCCGTGGCGCCCGAACGCCTGATCGCGGAGGGCGTCGGTGCGGATGTGGTCGCCTCGCCGGCGCAGCTGCGGTCGATGCTGGGCGACCTCGCTCAGCGGGCGGTGGACGGCGACGCGGCGGTGTCGCGCGTGTTCGAGCGCACTGCGCAGTCGCTCGCGCGGGCGATGGTGATCATCAACAACCTCATGGACGCCGATGTGGTCGTCATCGGCGGGGCGATGTGGAGCCGCATCGCCGCCGCCATCGAGCCGCACCTCCGGCGCGCCCTCGCCGAGAGCACCGAGATCACCACGACGCGGGCCATCACGCTCGTCGGCACGCAGCTGAGCACCGACATCGCGGCACTGGGCGCCGCCTGCCTCGTCCTGGACGGCGCCTTCACCGCCCGTCCCGCGGGGCTCATGATCACCCCGCGCTGATCGCCTGCGCGATTCCCCGCGGTCCTCTTGATCTTTTAATCCATTTGGTTTAGAAAAAGGAGGGCGCGGCGCACCGCGCGCATCGAACAGCAAAGGAGCTTCGAATGAAGAGATCACTCACGTCCCGATCACTCAGCGCCGTGGGCCTCATCGGCGTCGCCGCGCTCACGGTCGGCCTCGCCGGCTGCGCGGGCGGGGGCGGAGATGCTGCGGACGACGACACGATCCGCGTCGCCTACCAGAAGACCGCCTCGTTCACCGCGATGGACGAGCTCATGAAGAAGGCCAAGGACGAGTACGAGGCTGCCAACGAGGGCAAGACCGTCGAGCTCGTTCCGATCGAGGCCGAGCAGGACCAGTACTTCACCAAGCTCGCGCTGATGAACGGCTCCCCCGACACCGCCCCCGACGTGATCTACGAGGACACGTTCCAGATCCGCTCCGACGCGGCCGCCGGCTACCTGCAGCCGATCGACGACTTCATCGCCGACTGGGACGGCTGGAGCCTCTACGACGACGGCGCAAAGCAGGCCGGCCTCGGCGACGACGGCAAGACCTACGGCATCTCGCTCGGCACCGACACGCGCGGCCTGTACTTCAATAAGGACATCTTCGAGGCGGCGGGCCTTCCGACAGACTGGGCACCCACCAGCTGGGACGACATCCTCGAGGCCGCCCGCACCATCAAGGCGAGCAACCCCGACGTCATCCCGTTCAACGTCTACGCCTCCAAGTCGCTCGGTGAGGCGACGTCGATGCAGGGCTTCGAGATGCTCCTCTACGGCACGGGCGACGAGCTCATGGACACCGACACCAACAAGTGGGTGACGGGGTCCCAGGGGTTCCGCGACGCGCTCGGCCTGTACCAGACGCTCGCCGAGGAGGGCCTCGGCCCCGATCCTGCCGAGGCGCTCGACGCCGGCTGGGGCTCGAAGGTGAGCACCGAGCTCCTCCCGCAGGGCAAGCTCGCGATCGCCCTCGACGGGTCGTGGCTGCCGAGCAACTGGATCTCGGGCGACAACGAGTGGCCCGAGTGGCAGGAGACGATGGGCTTCGCGGCGATGCCGACGAAGGACGCCGGAGGATTCACCTCGATGTCGGGCGGCTGGACGCTCGCGATGGGCGCGAACGCCTCCGACCCGCAGGCCGCCTTCGACTTCATCGCCCAGGCGCTGACGCCCGAAAACGCGCTCATGTACCACCAGGAGGCGGGTCAGATCGCGGTGCGCTCGGACGTCGCGTCGAGCCAGGAGTACCTCGACTTCAACCCGTCGTTCGAGTTCTTCTCCTCGCTCGTGCCGTACACGCACTTCCGTCCGGCCACGCCCGACTACTCGCAGATCTCGTCGAACATCCCCGTCGCGACCGAGGCGGTCTTCACCGGGCAGGCCACGCCCGAGGACGCCCAGGCCCAGTACGACTCCGCTCTCGTCGGCATCGTCGGCGAGGAGAACACGCAGGCCGGCTGATCCGCCCATGACCGCCGTCGCCTCGCGCGGCACGGTCGGCCGTGGCCGGGGGTCCTCCCCCCGGCCACGCGCCACCGACCGTGCGCTCATCCGCGCCCTCGCCCGCGCCCTTCCGCTCCTGCCCGCGATCCTGCTGCTGGCCGCGTTCATGCTCGGCCCGATCGTCTACTCGCTGTACGGGTCGCTCACCGACCGCGCCATGACCGGCCCGCGCGCGGCCAACCCCGAGTTCATCGGACTCGACAACTACGCGGCGCTGTTCGCCTCGCCCGACTTCTGGAACTCGCTCTGGCTGACCGTGGTGTTCATCCTCGCGTCGGCCGTCATCGGCCAGAACGTGCTCGGGATGCTGCTCGCGGTGCTCCTGCGCAGCGCGGTCAAGCCGCTGCGCTCTCTCGTGGGCGGCCTCGTCGTCCTCGCGTGGGTGCTGCCCGAGATCGTCGCCGCCTTCGCGCTCTACGCGTTCTTCTCGAAGGACGGCACGCTCAACCTCATCCTCGGCTGGTTCGGTCTCGAAGGGACCAGCTGGCTCTACTACCTGCCGATGCTGTCGGTGATCGTCGCGAACATCTGGCGCGGCACCGCGTTCTCGATGATGGTCTACAACGCCGCCCTGGCAGAGGTACCGCCCGAGCTCACCGAGGCGGCCACCATCGACGGCGCGGGCGCGTGGCAGCGCTTCACGCGGGTGACGCTGCCGGTGATCCGGCGCTCCATCTCCACCAACCTGCTGCTGACGACACTGCAGACCCTGGGCGTCTTCACGCTCATCTGGGTGATGACCGGCGGCGGTCCGGGCACGCAGTCCTCGACCCTGCCGGTGCTCGCCTTCCAGGAGGCCTTCAAGTTCGCGCAGGTCGGCTACGGCACCGCCATCGCCACCGTCACCCTGCTGATCGGCGCCGTGTTCTCGATCGTGTACATCAAGATCCTGAAGCCGGAGGTGGACTGACATGGCCCGCCGTTCCTCGCCCGTCAGCGTCGCCGCGCCCCGCAAGCGCACGCAGACCCTGCTCGCCTCGGTGATCCTCGCGGTGATCGGCGTGCTGTTCCTCGTCCCCCTGCTGTGGATCGTCTTCGCCTCGGTCAACGAGAACGCGACGGTGTCGATGTCGCTGCCCGAGAACTGGACGCTCGACAACTACACGCAGGTCATGACGTGGGAGCTCACGTGGCAGCCGCTGCTGAACTCCATCGCCATCTCGCTTGGCACCGCCGTCATCACAGTCATCGCCGGGGTGCTCGCCGCCTACCCGCTGTCGCGGTACCGCATGCGCTTCCAGCGGTCGTTCATGTACGCGATCCTCTTCGGCACCGGCCTGCCCATCACCGCGATGATGGTGCCGGTCTATTCGCTGTTCGTGACGCTGAAGCTCCTGGACTCCGTCTGGGGCGTCATCCTGTTCATGGCCGCGACGTCGCTGCCGATGGCGATCTGGATGCTGAAGAACTTCATGGACTCGGTGCCGATCTCCCTCGAGGAGGCTGCCTGGGTCGACGGCGCCGGCTCGATGCAGGCCCTCGCCCGCGTCGTGCTGCCGCTCATGCGACCGGGCCTCGGCGTCGTGTTCATCTTCGTGTTCACGATGGCGTGGGGGAACTTCTTCGTCCCGTTCGTGCTGCTCTTCTCGGCCGACAAGTTCCCCGCCGCCGTGTCGATCTTCAACTTCTTCGGACAGTACGGCTCGATCGCCTACGGCCAGCTGGCCGCGTACTCGGTGCTCTACGCGACGCCGATGGTCCTCCTCTACGTCCTGGTGCAGCGACTCTCCGGCGGCGCGTTCGCGCTGGCCGGATCGGTCAAGGGCTGAGCGCCCGGCGCCGCACCACATCCCGCCACCTGAAAGGCAGTACCCATGCACGACCGCTCCGCCCTCGCCGCGCTCCGCATCGACCGGTTCGTCCGCGAGCGTCTCGAGAGCAGCATCCACCGGGCCGCCGAGCCGCTCGTCCTCGAGCACTGGAACGCCCCCGGCGAGCCGGTGACGTTCGACGAGGCGGCCGCGGGCGAGTACCGCCCGATCGCCGCGGGTGACCGCTGGGGCCGCCCGTGGGGGACCACCTGGTTCCGTGTGCGCGGGGCCGTGCCCGAGGCGTGGCGCGAGGAGTCGGGGGACCTCCCGGCCCGCACGCGGGCGGAAGTGGTCGTCGACCTCGGGTACACGACCGGACAGCCCGGCTTCCAGTGCGAGGCGATGGTCTGGGACACCGCCGGCCACCCGGTGCGCGGCATCGCACCGCTGAACAACGCGGTCGCCGAGGCCGTCGCCGCCGACGGATCGATCGACGTGTACATCGAGGGCGCCTCCAACCCCGACGTCGGCAGCCTCTTCACGTTCGATCCCACGCCCGTGGGCGACCCGTCGACCGCGGGCACCGACCCCATCTATACGCTCCGTCACGTGGAGGTGCGCCTGCGCGACCTCGAGGTGGCAGCCCTGCTGGCCGACACCCGCGCGCTGCGGGGCCTGGCCGGACAGCTCGACGCGGGCTCGCCTCGCCGCGCCGACATCCTGCTCGCCCTTGAGCGGATGATCGACACCGTCGACCCCCACGACGTCGCCGGCACCGCGCGCGCCGGGCGCGCCGTGCTGGCGCCGCTGCTCGCCAGCCCCGCGGCGGCGAGCGCCCACACGCTGCACGCCGTGGGTCACGCGCACATCGACTCGGCGTGGCTGTGGCCGGTGCGCGAGACCGTGCGGAAGGTGGCGCGCACCTTCTCGAACGTCCTGTCGCTCATGGACGAGGATCCGGAGTTCGTCTTCGCCGCGTCCTCCGCGCAGCAGTACAAGTGGATGAAGGAGTACTACCCCGACCTCTTCGAGAGGATCCGGCAGCGGGTCGCCGAGGGACGCTTCGTGCCCGTCGGCAGCATGTGGGTCGAGTCCGACACGAACATGCCCGGCAGTGAGGCGATGGCCCGCCAGTTCGTCGCAGGCAAGGGATTCTTCCTGCGCGAGTTCGACCTCGACACCCCCGAGGTGTGGCTGCCGGACTCGTTCGGCTACAGCGGAGCGCTGCCGCAGATCGCGCGGGCAGCCGGCGCACGCTGGTTCCTCACGCAGAAGACGTCGTGGAACGAGACGAACCGCATGCCCCACCACACCTTCCGCTGGGAGGGCATCGACGGCACGCGCCTGTTCACGCACTTCCCGCCGGTCGACACGTACAACTCCGTCATCTCGGCGGCCGAGCTCGCCCACGCCGAGCGCAACTACGCCGACAAGGGCCGCGGCACCGTGTCGCTCCTCCCCTACGGCTTCGGCGACGGCGGCGGCGGACCGACGCGCGAGATGACCCAGGCGATCGCGCGGACGGCATCCCTCGAGGGATCGCCGCGCGTCGCGCACAGCACGCCCCGCACCTTCTTCGAGACGGCCGAGGCGGAGTACCCGGACCCTGAGGTGTGGGTCGGGGAGCTCTACCTCGAGTTCCACCGCGGCACCTACACGAGCCAGCTCGCCACCAAGCAGGGCAACCGCCGCAGCGAGCACCTGCTGCGCGAAGCCGAGCTGTGGGCGACGGCGGCGACCGTGCGGACCGGCGCGGAGTATCCCGCCGAGCGGATCGCCCGGGCGTGGGAGACGGTGCTGCTGCAGCAGTTCCACGACATCCTGCCCGGGTCCTCGATCGCGTGGGTCTTCCAGGACGCCGAGCGCAACTACGCGGCGGTGGCGCGCGAGCTCGAGGACATCATCGCGACGAGCCTGCGCGCCCTCGCCGGCACCGGCGAGCGAACGCTGCAGGTCAACGCCGCCCCGCACGACCGCAGCGGAGTGCCCGCCCTGGGCGCCGCGGCCGCTCCGGGCGCCGCGCGGACGGCGCCGCAGCCCGACGGCGACGGATGGATCCTCGACAACGGCGTGGTGCGCGTGCGCGTCGACGCCCGGGGGCTCGTGACGTCCGCCGTGGACCTCGCCTCGGGACGTGACGCGGTCGCGCCGGGAACCCCCGCGGGACTCCTCCAGCTGCACCGCGACACCCCGACTCAGTGGGACGCGTGGGACGTCGACGTGCACTATCGCAACACGGTGACCGACCTGACCGACGCGGTCGACGTGCGCGCCGACGGCGACGCGATCGTCGTGGAACGCCGCTTCGGCCGCTCGCGCATCGTGCAGCGGATCTCGCTCGACGCGGGCGCTCGCGTGGTCTCGTTCGGCTTCGACATCGACTGGCAGGAGACCCAGAAGCTTCTGAAGCTCGCCTTCCCGATCGACGTGCACACCGACTCGGCGACCTCCGAGATCCAGTTCGGGCACATCGAGCGCGCCACGCACACGAACACCTCGTGGGATGCGGCGCGGTTCGAGACGGTCGCGCACCGCTGGATCCGGGTCGCCGAGCCCGACTTCGGCGTCGCGGTCGTGAACGACTCCACCTACGGGCACGACGTGACCCGCAGTGCACGGGCGGCCGGGGGCGGGACCATCAGCACGGTGCGACTCTCGCTCATCCGCTCGGCGCTCTTCCCCGACCCGACGCAGGACATCGGGGAGCACGCGCTGCAAGTGGGTCTCGTCGTCGGGGCCGGCGTGGTGGACGCCGTCACGGAGGGATACCGCATCAACCTTCCGGTCCGCACGGTCGAGGGCGCCGCGCACGAGATCGCACCGATCGTGACCGTCGATGACCCGGGCGTCGTGGTCGAGGCGGTCAAGCTCGCCGAGGACGGCAGCGGCGACGTGGTCGTCCGCCTCTACGAGGCACGAGGCGTGCGCGCGGCCGCGACCATCACGGCGTCGTTCGGTGCGCAGGGTGTGGTCGAGACCGATCTGCTCGAACGCGAGACGGCGCCGGCCGCGGTGCGGTCGGTGGAGACGGGCGCAGAGACGGCTGCGGCGACACTCGCCCTCCGCCCCTTCCAGATCGTGACGCTGCGCTTCGCGCGCTGAACCATCGGAACGAGGGAGGGAGGAACACGGAGGCATGCATGCGGCCGCCCTCCTGTCGACCCCGTGACAGCAGGCGGCCCTGGGGTTAGCGTGAACCCGTGGCAGCCGGGAAAGAGACGTTCCTCGACATCGGGGGGCACGAGGTGCGCATCTCGAGCCCCGACAAGGTGGTATTCCCCGAGGCCGGGCTGACCAAGCTCGACCTCGTCGAGTACTACCTCGCGGTCGCCGAGGGGGCCCTCCGCGGCGCCGGCGGCCGGCCGATGGTGCTCAAGCGCTTCGTGAAAGGCATCGCCGCCGAGCCCTTCTTCCAGAAGCGCGTACCTGAAGGCCACCCCGATTTCATCGACACCGCGACCTTCCACTACGCCTCGGGAACCTCGGCGGAGGAGGCGGTGATCCGGGATGCCGCCGGCCTCGCCTGGATCGTCAATCTCGGCTGCCTCGACCTCAACCCGCATCCGGTCCGCGCCGAGGACCTCGACCATCCCGACGAGCTGCGCATCGACCTCGACCCCATGCCCGGCGTCGACTGGAGTCAGATCGTCGACACCGCCTTCGTCGCGCGGGATGTCCTGGAAGACCACGGCCTCGTCGGCTGGCCGAAGACGAGCGGATCCCGGGGACTCCACATCCTCGTGCGGATCGCGCCTCGCTGGACGTACCCCGAGCTGCGGCTGGCGGCCGAGTCGCTCGCCCGCGAGGTCGCCGAGCGCGCTCCCGGGCTGGCGACGGCGCGCTGGTGGAAGGAGGAACGCGGCGAGAGCGTCTTCGTCGACTTCAACCAGAACGCCAAGGATCGCACCGTCGCCTCCGCCTATTCGGTGCGTTCCCTCCCCGACGCGCGGGTGTCGACGCCGCTCACGTGGGAAGAGGTGCGGTCGATCCGCCCCGAGGAGTTCACCGTGCCGACGGTGCGGCGACGGTTCGCCGACCAGGGCGATGCCCACGCCGGGATCGACGAGGCGCCGGGGGCCCTCGACGGCCTCCTCGCCCTCGCCGAGCGGCTCGGGCCGGCGGAGAAGCCGCCGCGGGGCTCGAGCGCGACGGGCTCCGGCGACGGCCGGCGCGCGTCCGTCATGCCTCTCATCGAGATCGCCCGCACCAAGACGAAGCCCGAGGCCGAGGCGGCGCTGGACGAGTGGCGGTCACGGCATCCCGCCGTCGCCGCGCAGCTCCACCCGGCCGATGTGCTCGTCGACGGCATGCGCGGGTCGAGCTCGCTCTGGTACCGCGTGCGCGTCAACCTGCAGCACATCGACGAAGAGGAGCGGCCCCCGCAGGAACCGCTCCTCTCCGACTACGATCCGTGGGCGTCGCGGCGCTGACCCGCCGTCACTCCCACTCGATGGTCCCCGGGGGCTTGCTCGTGACGTCGAGCACGACCCGGTTGACCTCGCGCACCTCGTTGGTGATGCGGTTGCTGATCTTCGACAGCACGTCGTAGGGGATCCGCGTCCAGTCGGCGGTCATCGCGTCCTCGCTGGAGACCGGACGCAGCACGATCGGATGCCCGTAGGTGCGGCCGTCGCCCTGCACGCCCACCGAACGGACGTCGGCGAGCAGCACGACGGGGCACTGCCAGATCTCGCCGTCGAGGCCGGCCTTGGTCAGCTCCTCGCGGGCGATGGCGTCGGCGTCACGCAGGATCTCGAGGCGGTCAGCGGTGACCTCACCCACGATCCGGATGCCGAGGCCGGGGCCCGGAAACGGCTGGCGCGCGACGATGACCTCGGGAAGGCCCAGCTCGCGCCCGATGGCGCGGACCTCGTCCTTGAAAAGCGTCCGCAGCGGCTCGACGAGCTCGAACTGGAGGTCTTCCGGCAGGCCGCCCACGTTGTGGTGGCTCTTGATGTTGGCCGTCCCCGTTCCGCCGCCCGACTCGACGACGTCGGGGTAGAGCGTGCCCTGCACGAGGAAGCGGATGGGGTCGCCCTCGGCCGCGGCCTCCGCGATCAGGTCGGACTGCACCTTCTCGAACGCGCGGATGAACTCGCGACCGATGATCTTGCGCTTCTGCTCGGGGTCGCTCACCCCGGCGAGCGCCGTCAGGAACGTCTCGCGCGCGTCGACGGTGATGAGGCGGACGCCCGTGGAGGCCACGTAGTCGTTCTCGACCTGCTCGCGCTCACCCTTGCGGAGGAGGCCGTGGTCGATGAACACGGCGATGAGCTGATCGCCGACGGCCTCGTGCACGAGGGCGGTGGAGACGGCCGAGTCGACGCCGCCCGACAGCGCCGACAGCACGCGGCCGGAGCCGACCTGGGCGCGGATCTTCTCGACCTGCTCGGCGATGACGTTGCCGCTGTTCCAGTCGGCGGGAAGGCCGGCCGCCTTGTGGAGGAAGTTGACGATGACGTCCTGGCCGTAGTCGGAGTGCTTGACCTCGGGGTGCCACTGCACGCCGTAGAAGCACTTCTCGGCATTGCCGAAGGCGGCCACCGGCGTCGCCGCCGTCGAGGCGAGCACCTCGAAGCCTGCGGGGGCCGCGGACACCTGGTCGCCGTGGCTCATCCACACGTTCTGCTGCGCGGGCTGGCCGCCCAGGAGCACGCCTCCGTCGTTGGCCACGACGGCATCCGTGGCGCCGTATTCGCGGAGCCCCGTGTTGGCGACCTCGCCGCCCAGCTGCTGGGCCATCACCTGGAAGCCGTAGCAGATGCCGAGGGTCGGGATGCCGAGCTCGAGCACGCCCGGGTCGAGCGTGGGCGCTCCCGGCTCGTACACCGACGACGGTCCGCCGGACAGGATGATCCCGACGGGGTCCTTGGCGGCGATGTCCTCGGCGGTCGCCGTGTGCGGGACGATCTCGCTGTAGACGCCGGCCTCGCGGACGCGCCGCGCGATCAGCTGCGCGTACTGCGCGCCGAAGTCCACGACGAGGACGGGGCGCTGGGCCGTTTCGGTCTGTGTGGTCACCGGGAGCCTTCCGAGGCGGGGACGGACGGGACGGATTCGGCGGCTTCGCGGTCGGCGAGATAGGTCCGCACCTCGCGGGCCACGCGCGTCTCCATGATGAACGAGAGGAGCGGCACGATGCCGCCGAGGGCGAGGAGCACGAAGCGCACGAAGGGCCAGCGCATGAGGCTCCAGATGCGGAAGCACGAGAACAGATACACGACGTAGAACCAGCCGTGCGCGACCAGGATGAACAGCGAGATGTTGAAGCCGTCGCCGGCGGAGGCCATCTCGCAGCCGTTGCCGCCCGGGATGAACAGCGAGAACCACTCGCAGCCGGGGCCCGGGATCGCCGGGGCGAACCAGAGCAGGCCGCCCGAGCCGCCCGCGAAGAGCTCGACGTGCAGCGGGGTGTACTTGAGGATCATCTCGGCGACCAGCAGCAGCAGCCCGACGCCCGTGATGATCGACGCCACCTGGTAGAACTTCAGCGCTCCGCGGATCGCCGGAAAGGTGGCGAGTTTGGGCTGAGGCATGGCTCCCAGTCTAGTCGCCGGGCGGGGCGGCCCCGGCCGCCTCCTCGAGCGCCTCGACCTCCTTCTCCCACGCGTCGCGGGCCAGCCGGTACCACATGTAGAAGGCGAAGCCGGCGAACACCGCCCACTCGACGGCGTAGAAGATGTTGAGCCAGTTGACGTTCGACAGCTCGGTCGGAGCGGGCGAATCGATCGCCGTCAGCTCCGGGCCCGCCGCGGGCAGGCCCAGGCCGTCGACGTCTGCGACGAGGTAGGGGCGGTAGACCGACAGGCCGTCGGTGTCGTGCCACCATCCCAGCAGGGCGGCGGGCGACATCGTGGTCATCTCGGTGATCGGCGCGCCGGCTGCGGGGAGGCGGGGGCCTTCGTCCGAGACCAGCCGCCCGCGGAGAGTCGCGGCGACCTCACCCGCCGACGCCACGGCGCTGCTCAGGGCGGCCGCCGCTGCGTCGGCGGTCGCGCGGTCGGCCGTCCACCCGATCGCGACCGCGAGGGAGGTCGGACCCTCCACCCCTGCCGAGGCCTCGTCGACGCGGAGCTGGCCCGTCACCCAGAAGCCCTGCACACCGCCGTTGTAGCGCGACGACACGACGAGGAAGTCCTCGGGCACCCAGCGCCCGGACACCTCCACCCGCTGCCCGACGAGCGGCTCGGAGAGGTACTCCCCCGGCGCGACGACGTCGGCGATCGGACGCACCGCCTCGGTGGCTCCGGGCGGCGGCGGGTCGGTGTCGATCGCACGACCCAGCTGCCACTGACCCAGCCAGGCGAAGACGCCCGCGACGACGAGCGCGAAGACGAGCATCCCGATCCACCAGGGACGCAGCATGACCTCGCGCAGCGTCGGCGGGAACACCTCGGTTGCCGGGCCCGTGGAGGGTTCGCCGGTCATCAGTGGGAGGAGTACGGCGCGACGACGACCTCGACGCGCTGGAACTCCTTGAGGTCCGAGTAGCCCGTCGTGGCCATCGACTTGCGGAGCGCGCCGATGAGGTTGGCCGTGCCGTCGGCGACCGGCGCCGGGCCGTACAGGATCTCCTCGAGCGGGGCGACCTGGCCGACCTCGACGCGGCGACCGCGCGGCAGCTTGGGGTGGTGCGCCTCGGGACCCCAGTGGTACCCGCGGCCGGGCGCGTCGATGGCCCGAGCGAGTGCAACGCCCAGCATGACGGCGTCCGCTCCCATCGCGAGCGCCTTCACGATGTCGCCCGACGTGCCCACGCCGCCGTCGGCGATGACATGCACGTAGCGCCCGCCCGACTCGTCGAGGTAGTCGCGTCGCGCACCGGCGACGTCGGCGACCGCCGTCGCCATGGGCGCGTGGACCCCGAGCGTCGCACGCGTGGTGGAGGCCGCCCCTCCGCCGAAGCCGACGAGCACGCCCGCCGCGCCCGTGCGCATGAGGTGGAGCGCCGCCGTGTAGGTCGACGCGCCGCCGACGATCACGGGCACATCGAGGTCGTAGATGAACTTCTTGAGGTTCAGGGGAGCCGCGTCGCTGGAGACATGCTCGGCGGAGACGGTCGTGCCCCGGATGACGAACAGGTCGACGCCGGCGGCCACGACCGTCTCGTACAGCTCCTGGGTGCGCTGGGGGGTGAGGGCGCCGGCGACCGTCACGCCGCCCTCGCGGATCTCGGCGAGCCGGTCGCGGATGAGCTCGGGCTTGATGGGCGCGGCGTACAGCTCCTGCATGCGGCGCGTCGCCACGTCGGCAGGAAGCGACGCGATCTCCGCCAGCAGGGGCTCGGGCTCGTCGTAGCGCGTCCACAGGCCCTCGAGGTCGAGCACGCCGAGCCCGCCGAGGCGCCCGAGCATGATGGCCGTCTGCGGGCTCATCACCGAGTCCATGGGCGCGCCGAGGACCGGAATCTCGAATCCGAACGCGTCGATCGACCACGCGGTCGAGACGTCCTCCGGGTTGCGCGTGCGGCGGGAGGGCACCACGGCGATGTCGTCGAACGCATACGCGCGGCGGGCGCGCTTGGCGCGGCCGAGCTCGATCTCCATGCTCACACCCCCAGCCTACCGGGCCGCCCCGGCGCGAGAGCCTGGCTCCGACGCGAGAGGATGTGCGCATGCGGATCATCGTGGTGGGCGGCGGAATCATGGGGCTCGCGACCGCCTGGGAGCTGACCCGGCGCGGCGAGCGCCCGATCGTGCTGGAGCGCTTCGCCCGCGGACACACCCGCGGCGCCTCCCACGGCGCGACGCGCAACTTCAACAATGCCTACGCCGAGGAGCACTACCTCGACCTGCTGGTCCGCGCCCGCGACGGCTGGGACGCGCTCGGCGAGGTCGAGGGCGAGCCCCTCCTCCGGCTGCATGGGCTGGTGTCGCACGGGTCGGGAACGGCGCTGGGGAGCGCTGCCGGCGTGGGACTCACCGCCGTCGCCGACCGACTGCGGGAACGCGGGCTGCCCGCCCAGATGCTGAGCCCGCGCGAGGCGCATCGCCGCTGGCCCGGCATGCGGTTCGACGGCGACGCACTGTACTCGCCGGACGCCGGCGTCGCCCGCGCGGCCGTGGCGATGCGAGAACTGGAGCGCCGGATCCTCGCCGGTGGTGGCGAGGTGCGCTGGAGCACTCCCGTCTCCGCGGTGTCCGATGCAGACGGCACAGTGACGGTGCGCACCCCCGCGGGCGACCTCGTCGCGGACGCGGCCGTGGTGACAGTCGGCGCCTGGACGACTCCGCTGCTGGGTGGCATCCTCGGCGAAGCGCTCCCCCGGCTGCGCGTGACCGAGGAGAGCCCCGCCCACTTCGCACCCCGCGACCGGGCGTCGTCGTGGCCGTCGTTCAACCACTTCGTCGCTCCCGGATCGTGGCCGGCGAACGTCTACGGCATGCCCACACCGGGCGAGGGCGTGAAAGTCGGCTTCCACGGCGTCGGCGACGAGGTCGATCCCGACGCCCGACCGTTCGCCGCCACCCGCCAGGCAGAGTTGCGCGAGTACGTCCGCGCGTGGTTTCCCGGCCTCGACCCGCACTCGGCGGCGCCGATCAGCTGCACCTACACGTCGACCGACGACGAGTCCTTCGTCCTGGACCGGCGCGGGGGCATCGTCTTCGGAGCGGGCTTCTCCGGTCAGGGTTTCAAGTTCGCCCCGGGCATCGGAGCGGTGCTGGCCGACCTGGTCATCGATCCCGCTGCCCGCGCGGCACCGGCGTTCCGGCTGCGCTGACCGGGGGCGACGTCACCCGGCGGCCAGGGCGGACGTCAGCGCCGCAGCGAGTTCCGGCTTCAGGGTCCGCACGAACGTGTCGCTCAGGTGGTGACGGTCGGTGAAGGCGACCACGTTGCCGACCACGGCCTTGCAGACCTTCGCCGTGCACAGACGATCGGTGAAATCGGCGACGCTGGCACGCGGAGCCATGCGGGTCGCATCGGCGAACACCGCTTCCCCTCGCAGGCCCTTCTCACGCGGGACGGCGCACTCGTCAGGGTCGTCGTAGTTCTGCGCCACGCAGTCCGGGACGTCCACGCTCATGCGGGGGGTGTCGCGGATCACGAGCACCTGGATGCCGGCGTCCTCGAGGCGGTTCCAGTACTCCGCGAAGCCCGCAGCACCGGGCGCCCCCTCAGCGCCGTCGTCGACCATCGCCGCAGACGAGGACCACGTCGTGACGACGAGGTCGGGGCGCGAGGCGAGGAGCTCATTCATCACCACCTCGTTCGGGGCGGTGCACACCGACTCCTTCTGCACCTCGATCTCCCGCGGAACCGGGTTGAAGGGGCAGGCGTTGTGCAGATAGGTGCGCAGATGCCAGTCATCGCGCTCGGCCAGCTCGGCCAGCGCCGTCGAGTACATGCGTGCGTGCGAGTCGCCCACGAGCACGACCGACGGGTCGGCGGACGGATCCCCGGCGGTGCATTCCGGGGTGACCGCGTCGCGCTGCCCGGCGACGCACTCCGCGTCGCTGAAGATCGCATTGCGGTCGCTCCCGGCGAGGAGCGGGCTGGGGGTCACGGCGGCGTCGGCGGTCGTGAACGTCGGAACATCACCCGCGCGCAGCACCGCCGCAGCGCCCGTCCGCGGCAGCGCGCTCGCCTGCTGCGCCAGCGCATCCCAGTCGCCGCCGCCCGCCGCACGCGCCGTCATGACGGGGTACGCGAAGGTCGTCCCGGCCACGAGGACCATCGCGACCAGACCCGCGATCAGGGTCCGCGGTGTCGAGGAGCTGAAGTACGAGGCGCGGCGGACCGGCTGCTCGATGAACTCGTAGCTGAAGTGGGCGAGCACCACAGAGACGACCGACATCGCGATGATGTCGAGGTAGTCCACGGTGCGGTCCGCCATCATCGTCCAGATGATGATGACGGGGAAGTGCCACAGGTACAGCGAGTAGGAGCGGTCACCGATCCACTGCACGGCCCGCAGTCGCGACGCGCGGGTCCAGGGATCCCAGCGATCCCACGACGGCGGGACCGGCGCGGGGGCGTCCTGCCCGGCGGTGCCACCGACGATCACCGCCACCGTCCCGAGGATGACGGGGAGGGCGGCCAGGCCGGGGAACGGGGACTCGCTCGTGAGCGTGAACGCGGAGACGGCGATCGCCGCCAGTCCGGCGTAGACGAGGAGCGCGCGCACCCCGCGTGGGAGCCGCCTCACCCCGATGACCGCCAGCAGGCCTCCCGCTCCCAGCTCCCAGACCCGGGTGGTCGTCACGAAGTAGGCGTCGACCTGCCCCTGCGACACGGCGTAGACCGAGTAGGCGAAGGAGGCCAGGACGACCGCACCGAACATCACGAGCAGCACCAGCCGCAGACGCCGCCCGTCGTGCCCGTCCGCAGCGCCCTTCCGACGGGCTACGATCCACAGCGCAGCGAAGACGATGAGCGGCCAGAAGAGATAGAACTGCTCCTCGACCGACAACGACCAGAAGTGCTGGAACGGGGTCGCGTCGTTCTCCGCGGCGGAGTAGTCGACGGCGTCGCCGGCGAGCACCCAGTTCTCCACGTAGAAGATCGAGGCGAGAGCCTGCTTGGCGAGGTCGGCGAAGGCGGTGACGGGCGCGAACCAGGAGGTCACCGCGACGGTCGCGCCGATCGCGACCAGGCTGGCCGGCAGGATGCGGCGCGCGCGGGCGGCCCAGAAGGCCCCCAGCCGCACCCGGCCGGTGCGCGCCGCGTCGCGGACCAGATGGCTCGTGATGAGGAATCCGGAGATGACGAAGAAGACGTCGACGCCGATGTAACCGCCGGGAAGGCGGTTCGGACGGAGGTGATAGACGACGACGAGGAGCACGGCGATCGCACGCAGCGCCTGGATGTCCGCACGGAATCGCTGCGGCCCGCGTCGCGCGGAGCGTCGACGGAGCCCTCCGGGGACGGTGGTCCCGGGCGTCGCGAGGGCGGCGTCAGTCACGGGTGTCGATTATATGGCTCGGCGCCTGGGACTGCGCCGAACGCGCGCCTCACTTCTTGTAGTTCGGTGCCTCGACGACGATCTGGACGTCGTGCGGGTGCGACTCCTTGAGCCCGGCGGCGGTGATGCGCACGAACTTGCCGCGCGCCTTCAGCTCGTCGATGGTGCGCGCGCCCACGTAGAACATCGACTGACGCAGGCCTCCGACCAGCTGGTACGCGACGGCCGAGACCGGGCCGCGGTAGGCGACCTGTCCCTCGATCCCCTCGGGGATCAGCTTGTCGTCGTTGGGGACGTCTGCCTGGAAGTAGCGGTCCTTCGAGTACGAGGTCTTCTTGCCGCGTGTCTGGAGCGCGCCGAGCGACCCCATGCCGCGGTAGAGCTTGTACTGCTTGCCGCCCTGGAAGACGACCTCGCCCGGCGACTCGTCCGTGCCGGCCAGCAGCGAGCCGAGCATGACGGTGTCGGCGCCGGCGACGAGGGCCTTGGCGATGTCGCCCGAGTACTGCAGTCCGCCGTCGGCGATCACCGGGATGCCGGCGTCGCGCGTGGCCTGGAAGGCCTCCCAGATCGCGGTGACCTGCGGGACGCCCACGCCGGCGACGACGCGGGTGGTGCAGATCGAGCCGGGCCCCACGCCGACCTTGACGGCGTCCGCGCCCGCGTCGACGAGCGCCTGGGCGCCCTCGCGGGTCGCGACGTTGCCGCCGATGACGTCGATGTGATCGAAGGACGAGTCGGCCTTGATGCGGCGGATCATGTCGATGACGCCCGCCGACTGGCCGTTGGCGGTGTCGACCACCAGCACGTCGACCCCGGCGTCGCGCAGCGCCTCGGCGCGCTGCCACGCGTCGCCGAAGAAGCCGATCGCCGCGCCGACGCGCAGGCGGCCCTGCTCGTCCTTGGTCGCCAGCGGGTACTTCTCGCTCTTGTCGAAGTCCTTGATCGTGATGAGCCCGGCGAGCTTGCCCTCGTCGTCGATGAGCGGCAGCTTCTCGACGCGGTGCTGGGCGAACAGGGCGATGACCTCGTTGGCGCCGATGCCGACGCGGCCGGTGACGAGACCCTCGCTGGTCATGACGTCGCGGACCTTGGTGGTCTGGCGCTCGAAGCCCGACACGAAGCGCATGTCACGGTTGGTGATGATGCCGACGAGGCGTCCCTCCTCGTCGACGACGGGGAGCCCGGAGATGCGGTACTGCGCGCACAGCCCGTCGACCTCTTCGATCGTGGCGTCGGGCGTTGTCGTGATCGGATCGGTGATCATGCCGGACTCGCTGCGCTTCACGCGGTCGACCATCGAAGCCTGCTCCTCGATGGAGGCGTTGCGGTGCAGGATGCCGATGCCGCCCTCGCGGGCGATCGCGATCGCCATGCGCGACTCCGTGACGGTGTCCATGGCCGCCGACAGCAGCGGCGTGGCCACGGTGATGCGCCGGGTGACCCGCGAGGAGGTGTCGGCCTCGGAGGGGATGACGTCGGTGTGCCCCGGGAGGAGCAGGACGTCGTCATACGTCAGTCCGACGAAACCGAACGGGTCGTTGTGCTCCATGCGCTCTCCTGCGTGCCGATCTTCCGCTGTTGCCGCGTGCCCCGATGGCCGTTTCGGGGACTCTCCGATTCTAAGTCGCCGGAGCCGCGATTAATTCCGGTGGAGCCCGCGCGGTCACCCCCTTTCCGGGGTGGCGGAACAGATCGTGCGGTAGGCGAAACAGAACCGACACATTACGCTCGTACCGTCGTTGATCAATGCCGATGCGACCGCACCGCCCGAGGTGCGCCCGGACTGGAGGATCTGTTGAGTCCCACGACCGTGAGAGCGGGCCATCCTGTGAGATGGCTCGTCTTGACCCTGGGCGCCGTGCTGGCGGCCGCACTCCTGTTGCTGAGCAGTCCGGGGGCCGCGTTCGCCGCGACATCCGCCCCCGACACGCCCGGCGGCGACCAGGAGAAGACGCCGTTCTACTTCGCCGGTGTGATCAAGTTCGACGACGAGCCGGTCGGCGACGTCGTGATGTCGATCGAAGGCAACGGCTTCGAGGCGTCCACCATCACCGACGCCGAGGGGCGCTGGCGCATCTACGTGCCCGAGAAGGACACCTTCACCCTCACCGTCGATGAGACCACCCTGCCGGAGGGCGTCATCGTCGACGCCGCGCAGCTGCCCGAGGGCACGCAGCCCATCAGCGGCACGACGGCGTCGTTCGAGGTGGAGTTCGGTCTCACGGGGTCGAAGATCCTCAACCTCTTCCTGGGCGAGGGCGAGCGGATCACCACCTCCTTCGCCGACCAGTTCTTCGAGCGCTTCGTCAACGGCCTCAACTTCGGCCTCCTGCTGGCCCTGGCCGCCGTCGGCGTCTCGCTCATCTTCGGCACGACGGGGCTCACCAACTTCGCCCACGGCGAGATGCTCACCTTCGGCGCGATCGTGGCGCTGGCGCTGGGCACAGGTGCCAGCGCGCTGCCCATGTACCTGGTGATCCCGATCGTGGTGATCGCCGGCGTCGCGCTCGGGTGGGTGATGGACGCGGGCCTGTGGAAGCCGCTGCGACGCAAGGGCCTCGGGCTCGTGCAGCTCATGATCGTCAGCATCGGCCTGTCGCTGGCGGCGCGCTACTTCTTCAACCTCATCATCGGCGGCGCGACCTACCAGCTCCCCGGTGCCGGCTCCCCCAAGATCCCGCTCTTCGGCCCCATCGCCCTGTCGGTCATCGACATGTGGTCGATGGCCATCAGCGTCGTGCTCCTGGTCGCCGTCGCGTTCTGGCTGCTGCGCACCCGCATCGGCAAGGCCACCCGCGCGATCTCCGACAACCCCGGCCTGGCCGCCGCGTCGGGCATCAACGTCGACCGCGTCATCCGGATCGTCTGGATGCTCGCCACGGCGCTCGCGAGCGTCGCCGGCGTGCTGTGGGCGTACTTCCGCCCCGGTGTGAAGTGGGACATGGGCATGCACGTCCTGCTGCTCATCTTCGCCGCGGTCACCCTCGGCGGTCTCGGCACCGCCTTCGGGGCCCTGATCGGCTCGATCATCGTGGGCCTGCTCGTCGAGATCTCGACGCTGTGGCTGCCGCCGGACCTCAAGTACGTGGGCGCGCTGGCGATCCTGATCGTGATTCTGCTCGTGAGACCGCAGGGCATCCTGGGGCGCAAGGAAAGGCTCGGATAACCGTGGACTTCGGGCAGATCATCAACCTCAGCCTGGGCTATATCCTCAGCCCCGTCACGATCGCGTACGCCCTGGCGGCGGTCGGACTCGCCGTGCACTTCGGGTACGCGGGACTCCTCAACTTCGGTGTCGCCGGCTTCATGGCCATCGGCGCGTACGGCTACGCCATCTCGATCCTGAGCTTCGGCCTCCCCTGGTGGGTGGGCATCCTCATCGGCATGGTGGGCGCCGCGATCTTCGCGGTGATCCTCGGCATCCCGACGCTGCGACTGCGCGCGGACTACCTCGCCATCGTGACGATCGCCGCGGCCGAGATCGTGCGCCTCCTGTTCACCACCCAGGTGTTCGACGAGTGGACCAACTCCGCCGACGGCCTGGGCGGCTACCACGCCGGGTTCCGCGGGGCCAACCCGTTCCCGGAGGGCACCTACGGGTTCGGCCCGTGGGTCTACACCGCCGACCAGCTGTGGGTGCGCGTGTTCGGCATCATCCTGCTGGCCATCGCGGTGTACCTGGTGTGGGCGCTCATGCGCAGCCCGTGGGGGCGCGTCCTCAAGGGCATCCGCGAGGACGAGGACGCCGTGCGCTCGCTCGGCAAGAACGTCTTCGCCTACAAGATGCAGGCGCTCGTCATCGGCGGTGTGTTCGGCGCCCTCGGCGGCGTCGTGCTCTCGCTGCCCTCGGCCGTGGTGCCGTCGGTCTACCAGACCTCGCTCACGTTCTTCATCTGGACGATCCTGCTGCTCGGCGGCGCGGCGACCGTGTTCGGTCCCGTCGTCGGCGCGGTCATCTTCTGGGTGCTGATGGCCTTCCTCGACGCGGTCCTGCCGGCGCTCGCCTCCCAGGGGGTGCTGCCGATCTCCTCGATCCAGGCGGCCAACCTCCGCTACGTCCTGGTCGGTGTCGCCCTGATGCTGATCGTGATCTTCCGCCCGCAGGGCATCTTCGGCAACAAGAGGGAGCTGACCTTTGTCAAGTAACGAAGCAGGCAGCAGCACGCCGAGTCCCGCTCCCGGCGACACCGGCGCGGTGCCCGTGACCACCGGCAGCATCCGCCGCCCCAAGACCGGCGGGCTGGCCACCGGCGCTCCGGTGCCGGGCGTCGCCAAGACCGACCCGATCGTCATCATCGACGGCGTGACCCGCCGCTTCGGCGGTCTCACCGCGGTCGACGTCGAGCACCTCGAGATCCCCCGCGGCGCGATCACCGCGCTCATCGGCCCCAACGGCGCCGGCAAGACGACGCTGTTCAACCTGATCTGCGGGTTCGACAAGCCCAACAGCGGACAGTGGTCGTTCGACGGCACCAACCTGTCGGGCATCCCGTCGTTCAAGGTGGCGCGGATGGGCCAGGTGCGCACCTTCCAGCTCACCAAGGCCCTGTCGCTCCTGACTGTCCTCGAGAACATGAAGCTCGGCGCGACCGGCCAGAAGGGCGAGAGCCTCTGGCGCAGCATCCTCCCCTTCATCTGGCGCTCGCAGGACGACGAGATCGAAGCCAAGGCCAAGGAGCTGCTGGCCCGGTTCAAGCTCGACACCAAGCAGGACGACTACGCGGCGTCGCTGTCGGGCGGTCAGCGCAAGCTCCTCGAGATGGCGCGCGCCCTCATGAGCGACCCGACCCTCGTGATGCTCGACGAGCCGATGGCCGGCGTCAACCCGGCGCTCACCGAGTCGCTGCTGGACCACATCCTCGACCTCAAGGACCTCGGCATGACGGTCCTGTTCGTCGAGCACGACATGCACATGGTCCGCCACATCGCCGACTGGGTCGTCGTGATGGCGGAGGGGCGCGTCGTGGCCGAGGGGCCGCCGGACACCGTCATGGAGGACCAGGCGGTCATCGACGCCTACCTCGGCAGCCACCAGGACGTCGACCTCGGCGTCGTCACCGGCCGCATCGAGGGCGAACTCGACGCGTCGGCGCAGGAGCTCCTCGAGGAGATCAAGGAAGTCGAGCAGTCGGCGATCGCCGAGGCCGAGGAGGAGAACAAGTGAGCGACGCGTCCACGCCGACCACCCAGGTCGTCGATGCCCCGGTCAAGAGCGACGAGCTCGTCGTGAACGTGACCGATCTGTATGCGGGCTACCTCCCGGGCATCAACATCATCAACGGCGCCAACCTGACGGCCCGCAAGGGCGAGCTGGTGGGGATCATCGGCCCGAACGGGGCGGGGAAGTCCACGCTGCTGAAGGCGATCTTCGGCATGGTGAAGGTCCGCGAGGGCGACATCACCGTCAACGGCGAGAGCGTGGTCGGGCTGAAGTCCGACCGTCTCGTGCAGCGCGGGGTCGGATTCGTGCCCCAGACCAACAACGTGTTCCCCTCGCTCACGATCGAGGAGAACCTGCAGATGGGGCTCTTCCAGCGGCCCAAGGCCTACGCCGAGCGGCTGGAGTTCGTCACGGGCATCTTCGCGGAGCTCGGCAAGCGCCTCAAGCAGCGCGCCGGGTCGCTGTCGGGCGGTGAGCGCCAGATGGTCGCCATGAGCCGCGCGCTCATGATGGATCCCGCCGTGCTGCTGCTCGACGAGCCGAGCGCGGGACTGTCGCCGGTCCGCCAGGACGACGCCTTCATCCGCGTCTCCGACATCAACAAGGCGGGCGTGACGACCATCATGGTCGAGCAGAACGCCCGGCGCTGCCTCCAGATCTGCGACCGCGGCTACGTGCTGGACCAGGGCCGCGACGCGTACGAGGGCACCGGCCGCGAGCTGCTGAACGACCCGAAGGTCATCGGCCTGTACCTGGGCACCCTCGGCACCGACTGAGCGCCCTCGGCACCGACTGAGCGCGCCACGAAGGGGGCGGGATGCACGGCATCCCGCCCCCTTCGTCGTGCCTGCCACCGGCCTTCGTCGCGCCTGCCGTGCCGGCCGCGTCCGGCCGCCGGCGCCCGCGAGGACGGCGCACGGGGCGCACCGGGCACGCGGGCGCACCGGGCACGCGAAAGGGCCCCGGATCGCTCCGGGGCCCTTCCTCACTGCGTCGATCAGAGGTCGATGCGGGTGAAGGTGTTGGTGTCGTCGAACTGGAAGATGCCGATGGTCGCCTCGGTCGGGTCACCGTTCTCGTCGAAGGTGATCGGGCCGGAGAAGCCGTCGTAGTCCGCCTCGCCGCCACCGAGGATGATGTCGGCGCAGTCGGCGTACGTGGTGCACTTCTCACCGGCTGCGTCGCCGCCGCCGGAGACCGCCTGCAGGTTCTCTGCGATGTCGGCGGCGTCGGTCGAGTTCGCCTTCAGCGCGGCCAGGGCGATGAGCACGACGGCGTCGTACGACTCGTTGGCGTACGAGAAGTCGGTCAGGTCGCTGCCGTCGCTGGTCGGAGCCGTCTTCCAGAACTCCACCAGGCGCGCCTGGAAGTCCTCCGGGGTCGACGGACCGGCGGGCGTGGTGCCCTTGGCGCCCTCGAGGCTGACGTCGGAGGGCCACTTCTCGTCGGCACCGAACTGCTTCAGGTTGCCGTCGACGAAGTACAGGTCCTCGGCCGGGTAGCCGGCCGCGATCAGCGCGGGAGCGATCGTGTAGACCTCGTCGAACGTGATCAGGGCGATCGCGTCGGGGTTCGAGGCCATCACGGCCGAGATCTGCGCGTCGAACGAGGTGTCACCGGCGTTGAACGCCTGCGACTCGACGACCGTGCCGCCGGCGCCCTCGAACGCCTCGCTGAAGAACTGGTTCAGGCCCGTGCCGTACGAGTCGTTCAGGTAGATCGACGCCACGTTCTCGTGGCCGTCCTCGGCGATCAGGTTTCCGAGCACCTCGCCCTGCAGGACGTCCGAGGGAGCGGTGCGCCAGTAGAGGCCGTTGTCGTCCCAGGTCGTGAAGTCGGCCGACGTGTTGGCCGGCGAGAAGGTGATGATGCCCGCCGAGACCATGTCGTCGAGGAAGAGCTTCGTCACACCCGACGAGGCGGCGCCGATGGCGGCGGACACGCCCTCCTGGATGAGGCGGGGAGCGGTGGTCTGCCACGCGTTGTTGGTCGCATCGCCCGAGTCGCCCCAGACGATGTCGTCCATCGTGAGACCCGTGGTGTCGGCGACCTCGTTGATGTCCGCGGCGGCGAGACCGACACCGGCCTCCTCGGGCGGGCCGAGGAAGGACAGGCTGCCCGACTGCGGGAGGATCGTGCCGATCTTGAGGGTCAGATCGCGCGTCTCGACGGGCGCCTCGGACGAGGTCTCGGTCGGGGTGGTGCCCCCGGCGCAGCCTGCGAGGACCACGGCGCTGGCTCCGGCGACGGCGATGGCGCCGAGGACCTTGCCCGCACGCGAACGTGTGAAGACGGTCATGTTGCTCCTTGCTATGGATGAACAAGGGACGACCTCGGGTGCCGTCCCAGTTGGGAATAACCTAATCGCCACGACGCGTCGCCAATGTTGCGATCCGTTAACGCTGTGATACGGCATGGTCACGATGCGATAACGGCACCGCCGGACCCGCTCCTCCCGCCTGTTCCCGGGCGGGGAGCGCTCTCAGGAGGGCTCGGCGACGACCGGCCGGCGCGCGTGCCGGAGCGAGTCGGCCATGAGGACGACCAGCGCCAGCCAGACGAGCCCGAAGCCGATCCAGCGCTCCAGGGGCATGGGCTCTCCCATGATCCAGGCACCCGTGATGAACTGCAGGATCGGGGCGACGAACTGGAGCAGTCCGATGACCGTCAGCGGCGCCCGGCGGGCGCCCGCCGCGAAGAACAGCAGGGGCGTGGCCGTGACCGCTCCGGCCAGGAGCAGCAGGAGCGTGTGCCCGGCACCGGCCTGCCCCATGGTCAGCCCGGTGGTGGTGGCGACCACCACGAGCTGGACGAGGGCGACCGGAAGGAGCCACAGCGACTCCAGGGTGAGTCCGCTGATGGCGTCGACGCTCGGGCCGATCTGCTTCTTGACGAGACCGTAGGCGCCGAAGCTCGCGGCGAGGGTGAGGGCGATCCACGGAAAGGCGCCGTAGCCGACGACGATCACGACGACGGCCAGCACGGAGATCCCGATGGCGACCCACTGGGCGATCCGCAGCCGCTCGCCGAGCACCAGCACGCCGAGGAGCACGGTGACGATCGGGTTGATGAAGTATCCGAGCGAGCCCTCGATGACGTGACCGGTCAGCGTGCTGATCAGGAAGACCTGCCAGTTCACGTAGATCAGCAGTCCCGCCACGATCGTCCAGACGACCAGGCGCGGCGTGCGCAGGATGGCCCACAGCTTCGCCCACGTGCGCGTCACCGTCAGCAGGATCGCGCAGAACGCCAGCGAGAGGATGATCCGCCACGCGACGACCTCCCACGGCCCGGTGGGGACGAGCGTCAGGAAGTAGAGGGGCATGAAGCCCCAGAGGAAGTAGGCGATGAACGCGAGGACGCCGCCGCGCACCTGCTCTCCGTCGTCTCGGGTGGCGGAGGAGCGGGGTGTCATGGGTCCAAGCCTAGGACGGTCATGACCACCCGAGCCCCGGCAGGGTCGACGGGATCCTGCCGATCGTCGCGGTCCGCCTGCCACGACGCCCGGACCCCGCCGACGACGAAGGGCCCCGATGCGTCGGCATCGGGGCCCTTCGAGACGTCTGCGATCAGCGGACGACGACCGCCAGGACGTCGCGCGCGGACAGGACGAGGAACTCGTCGCCGCCGAACTTGACCTCGGTCCCGCCGTACTTGCTGTAGATCACCCGGTCGCCGACGGCGACGTCGAGCGGCACGCGGTTGCCGTTGTCGTCGATGCGACCCGGGCCCACCGCGACGACCTCGCCCTCCTGGGGCTTCTCCTTCGCGGTGTCGGGGATGACCAGTCCACTGGACGTGACCTGCTCAGCCTCGACCTGCTTGATGACGATGCGGTCCTCGAGCGGCTTGATGGAAACCGACACGGTCTACCTCTTTCTTGCTTCAGGGGTCTGTGCTTCAAGACTCGTTAGCACCCGCACACTTCGAGTGCTAACGCCAAGTGTAGAGCGCCGCTGGCACTCGTGCAACGCGAGTGCCAGCCGCCTCCGCGCGGGGTCGGGCGCGCACGTAGGCTTGCCGGGTGGACCACGCCGAGCTCGCGACCCTCCTGACTCCTCAGGCACTGCGCCTCCTCGACGACCTCGGTCCGGTCGACTCCACGGCCGACGTGGCCGCCGCGGTCTCGCGGCTGCGCGCCGCAGGCATCGCCCCGGAGCTGGTGTCCGCCGTGGTGGGGCAGGCGCGTCTGCGCACCCGCGCGGGCGCGAAGTTCGGCCCGTTCGCCGCCCGCATGCTCTTCACCCGCGCCGGACTCGAGCAGGCGTCACGGCTCTCGATGGCCGCTCGCCACGCGGGGCGCTTCCGCGACGCCGGCGTCGCCCGCGTCGCGGACCTCGGCTGCGGGATCGGCGGCGACGCCCTGGGCCTGGCCGGCATCGGACTCGATGTGCTCGCCGTCGACGCCGACGAGGTCACCGCCGCGATCGCCGCCTACAACCTCGCGCCCTTCGGCGGCGCGGCCGTCGTGCGCCACGCCCGCGCCGAGGAGACCGACCTCTCCGGCATCGACGCCGTCTGGCTCGACCCCGCGCGCCGGTCCGCGGGCCACGGTGAGACCCGGCGCACCCGTCCCGAGGACTGGACGCCGTCGCTGGAGTGGGCCCTGGACCTCGCGGCGCGGATGCCGGTGGGCATCAAGCTCGGACCCGGGCTCGACCGCGCGGCGATTCCCGCCGGCGTCGAGGCGCAGTGGATCACCGTCGACGGGTCCACGATCGAGCTGGTGCTCTGGTCGGGGATCCTCGCCCGACCGGGCGTCTCCCGTGCGGCCCTGGTGGTGCAGGGCGACGCCGCGCACGAGCTGACCGCGCCCGCAGACGCCGACGACGAGCCGGTGCGCGCTCTCGGCGCCTACGTGCACGAGCCGGCCGGCTCGGTCATCCGGGCGCGGCTCATCGGCGAGGTCGCCAGACGGCTCGACGCGGGGATGCTCGCCGACGGCATCGCCTACCTGACCTCCGACGCCGAGCTCACGAGCCCGCTCGTCCAGTCCTTCCGCGTCCGCGAACAGCTGCCCTTCGACGTGAAGCGGCTCGGCCGCGCCCTGCGCGAGCGGGGCATCGGCACGCTGGAGATCAAGAAGCGCGGCGTCGACGTGGATCCGGCCGCGCTGCGTCCGAAGCTGAAGCTCGCGGGCGATGACTCCGCGACCCTCCTGCTGACGAGGGTCGACGGCAGCCGGGTGGCACTGCTCGCCGACCGGGTCTGACGCTCAGCCGAAGAGCGGTCCCTGCGTGGAGGCCCACCAGAGCCAGCCGGCGCTGTAGACCAGGGAGAGCAGGCTCAGGCACAGCGCCCACACGGCGACGCCCCGGCTCTCCCACGGCCGGCGCAGGGCGACCACGGCGAGCCCTGCGCCCACGAGGCCGACGAGGAAGCCCCAGCCCACCAGCAGCGAGAAGATCAGCGCGAGGATGCCGAAGGTCAGCGCCCACGGACCGCTGCGCGGCAGCGGAGCTGCGGGGGCCGGCGCCCACCGCACCTCGGTGTGGACCGGCGAGGTCACCGCGACCGGCTCGGTGAAGGCGCGCTGGAAGCCGCCGCGGTGCTCACCGGGCAGCCCCGACGACTCGGCGGCGGTGACATCGGGAGACGGCGTCTCGACGATCGGCACGGGCACCTGCGGGACGTCCGCGGGCAGGGCGGTGCCGTCCGGCGGCGGACTCTGGGGCTCACGGTCGCCGCTCATGCGCCGACCGCCACCTGGATCTCGGTCACCGGCAGGGTCGAGTCCGCGCCGAACGCGAGCGTGGACGCCGGCCGGCCGCTGCGGATCAGCTCGGCGGCGAGCGCCGCGATCATCGCGCCGTTGTCGGTGCACAGCGACAGCGGAGGGATCCGCACCGCCACGCCGGCCGCCGCAGCCCGCTCCAGCGCCACCTCGCGCAGCCGCCGGTTCGCGATGACCCCGCCGCCCAGGAGCAGGCGCGGCACGTCGTGCCGCTCGCAGGCGTCGAGCGCCTTGGTCACGAGCACGTCGACGACCGCCTCGCGGAACGACGCGGCGACGTCGGGCACCGACACCCGCTCCCCCGCCGCCTCGGCGCGCTCCACCCAGCGGGCGACCGCCGTCTTGAGTCCCGAGAACGAGAAGTCGTAGCGATGGGCCGCCATGTCCGAGGCGCGTGACAGGCCCCGCGGGAAGCGGATGGCGTCGTGGTCGCCCTCTGCGGCGGCGCGGTCGATCTCCGGCCCGCCCGGGTAGGGCAGCCCCAGGATGCGGGCGATCTTGTCGAACGCCTCCCCGGCCGCGTCGTCCATGGTCTCGCCGAGCAGCTCGACGTCCGAGACGAGGTCGCGCACGAGGAGGAGGGAGGTGTGACCTCCCGAGACGAGCAGCGCGACCGTCGGGTACTCGACCTCTTCGCCGGTCAGGATGTCGGCAGCGATGTGCCCCACGAGGTGGTTGACGGCGTACAGCGGTCGATCCAGCGAGACGGCGAGCGCCTTGGCCGCTCCGACGCCGACCATGAGGGCGCCCGCGAGCCCGGGACCGCTGGTGACGGCGACCGCGTCGAGGTCGGCGAGGGAGACCCCGGCCTCGGAGACGGCGGCCTCGATCGCCGGCTGCAGGGCTTCGAGGTGGGCGCGGGCAGCGACCTCCGGCACGACGCCGCCGTACCGGGCGTGCTCGGCCATGGAGCTGGCGATGGTGTTGGACAGCAGGGTGCGGCCGCGGACGATCCCGATGCCGGTCTCGTCGCAGCTGGTCTCGATGCCCAGCACCAGGGGCTCCGCGCCCATCAGCACCACCCCTTCCCGGGCGTCTCGTCCTCGGGTCGGGCCTCGTGCGCGCGCGCCCATCCCGCCAGGTCGAGCTTCATGACGACGGCGTCGACGTCGTCGGGCTGGTAGTAGCGCGGCCGGCGGCCGATCTCGACGAAGCCCTCCGACGCGTACAGGGCGGTGGCGACGGGATTGTCCGCGCGGACCTCCAGGAAGACCTCGCGCGCGCCGCGGCTGCGGGCAGAGGCGATGAGCTCGGCCAGCAGCGCACGTCCGCGGCCGCGGCCCCGGGCGGCGGGGGCGATCGCGATCGTCTGGATGTCGGCATCCGCTGCGCCCTGCACCGCGCGCACCCCGCCGTAGCCGCGGAGGGTGCCCGCCTCGACGTCGACGACGTAGCGGCCGTGCGGGGACGCGATCTCGGCTGCCATCATGGCCTCGCTCCACGCGTCGCTGGGGAAGGAGTCGCGCTCGAGCGCCATGATGTCGGGGAGGTCCGCGGCCGTCGCGGTGCGCAGGCTCATGCGCCCACCTTCTTGGGCGCACCGGGCAGCGTGACGTCCGGAGCGCGGAGGTAGAGCGGCTCCCCGCCCGTGAGCGTGCGGCCGGCGGCGACGGCGCGCGCGGCGGCCAGCGCCACCATCGAGGCCGGGACGGCGGAGACGTCGATGCGGCGCACACCGCGCGCGGCGAGGAGCTCGTCGAGGGCGTCGCGCGGCGAGAGCGCGGGCTCGGCGATCCGCACCGGGAGCCCGTCGTCGTCGAGGCCGTCGTAGACGGTGTAGGCGAACTCCCGGCGCCGGGCATCGGTCACGACCGCGAACGGCTCCGACGGCGCGTGCGGGTCGGCCAGGAGCACGGCGAGCGCTGCGGCGTCGTGGCTGGGGACGGCGACGACGGGAATACTGCGCGCGAGCGCGAACGCCCTCGCAGCGGCGATGCCCACCCGCAGGCCCGTGAAGGGGCCGGGGCCCATGCCGGCGGCGACGTGGGTGAGCTCGACGGGCGTCGGCGCGGCGGTCGCGCCCACCGGCCCGAGCGCCGCGTCGGCGAGTGCCCGCTCGAGGAGCACCCCGATCACCTCCGCGTGGGCGAGGGGGTCGGGGCTCGCGGCCTCGGACCGCACGACGCCGTCCGCCTCGACGACGGCGACCGCCGTGCCGAGCGAGGTGTCGATGCCCAGGATCATCCCTCCAGCGTAGCCGCGGGTGCGGCGGCGCCGTCGTCAGGGACGGCGGCTGACGGTGACCCGCCGGGGTGCGACGTCCTCCATGTCGGCGGCCGCGTCATCAGCCGCGTCGGCGGCTGCGGCGCCGGCCCACTCGCGGTCGAGCTCGATCTCCCACCACTGGTCGACCAGCCCGTCGACCATGTCGCGCCCCCATTCGACGATGGTGACGGAGCGGTCCAGGTCCAGGCCGAGGTCGTCGAGCTCGGCCGCCGACCCCAGGCGGTAGGCGTCGACGTGCACGAGCGGGGGACCGTCGACGAGCGAGGGGTGCGTGCGGGCGAGCACGAACGTGGGGCTCTGCACGGGCCCGCGCACCCCGAGCCCGTCCGCGATGCCGCGGGTGAGCGTCGTCTTCCCCGCACCGAGCGCGCCGGTGAGCACCACGAGGTCTCCGGCGCGCAGTGCGCCGCCGATCCGGCGGCCCAGGTCCTCCATCGCCGCCACGGACGAGACGATCCTCTCCCCCGCGAAGGCGGCGAGCCCGCTCACGTGGACACCTGCCGGCGGGGCACGCGCGGTCCGATCCGCGTCACGATCTCGTAGTTGATGGTGCCCGCGGAGTCCGCCCACTCCTCGACGGCGGGAAGGCCTCGCTCCGGATCGCCGAAGAGGGTCACGGGATCGCCGACCGCGACCGGGTGGTCCCCGACGTCGACGACGAACTGGTCCATGGCGATGCGGCCCGCCACCGGGAACACGAGGCCGCCGATCCGCACGGCGCCTCCTCCCGATGCGCCGCGCGGCACGCCGTCGGCGTACCCGAGGGGCACCAGGGCCAGCGTCGTCTCGGCCGAGGTGCGGTGCTGATACCCGTACGAGACGCCCTGACCGGCCGGCACGCGGCGCACCGCCGCGACGGCCGCGCGCAGCGTCATGGCGGGGCGCAGCCCCAGGTCGGCCGAGGTGCGGTCGGCGAACGGCGACAGCCCGTACATCGCGATCCCGATGCGGACGGCGTCGAACCGCGCCTCGGGCAGAGCGATGGCGGCATGCGAGGCGGCGAGGTGACGCAGCCGCGGGGCGAGCCCCCGCGCGGCGGCGGCGACGAGGGCCTCGTGGAACCGCGCGAGAGCGGCCCGGTCGTCGGCCTCGCTCGTGTTGGAGAGGTGGCTGAAGATGCCGACGACGCGCAGCCGGCCGATCCGCTCCAGCCTCGCCGCCTCGGCGAACACGCGATGCTGCTCGGCGGGCGGCAGCCCGTTGCGCCCCAGGCCGGTCTCGACCTTCAGGTGGACGACGGCGGCCCGCTCACCCCCTGCGGCGGCCGCCGCGAGCAGCTGGTCGTACGACGAGATGCCGAGCTCGATGCCGAGGGCGACGGCCTCCTCGAATTTTTCGCCGGGGGCGTGGAGCCAGGCCATGATCGGGGCCTCGATCCCGGCGCGCCGCAGCGCCAGCGCCTCGCCGACGTCGGCGACGCCGAGCCGGGTCGCCCCGCCCTCGAGGGCCGCGACCGCGGAGCGGACGGCGCCGTGTCCGTAGCCGTCGGCCTTGACGACCGCGATGACCTCGACACCGGTGAGCCGGCGTAGTCTCGCGACATTGGCCGCGATCGCTCCGACGTCGATCGTCGCCTCGCGCATCGGGCCGGGAGGGATCCGCTGATCGGTCACGCGTCGCTCCCGCCGCGTGCGGGGTCACCCGTCTCGGCGACGACGTAGGCGATCGCGACCCCTGCGTCGTGCGAGAGCGAGAGATGGAGAGAGCGGATGCCGCGCTGCGCAACCGTCTCGGCGGTCCGGCCGCTCAACGAGAACACCGGACGTCCCGAGGGCTCGGAGGCCACCTCGATGTCGGTCCAGTGGACGCCGTCGGAGCCGCCCAGCGCCTTGATCAGCGCCTCCTTGGCCGCGTAGCGCGCCGCCAGGGAGTGCGGTCGCAGGCTGCGCTCGGCGACCGCGAAGAGCCGCTCCATCAGCCGGGGCGTGCGCTCGAGCGATCGTTCGAACCGGGGGATGTCGACGAGGTCGACGCCGATTCCGACGATCATCCCGTCAGCCTACCGCCGCACCCGGAGGGGCCGCCGCGCTCACTCGACGGTGACCGACTTGGCCAGGTTCCGAGGCTGATCGACGTCCAGGCCCTTGGCGGTGGCCAGGCCCATGGCGAAGATGTGCAGCGGGACGACGGCCAGCAGCGGCTCGAACAGCGGACCGGCCAGCGGGATGCGCAGCACCTCGTCGGCGAAGGGCAGCACGGCGGCATCGCCCTCCTCGGCGACGGCGATCACGCGGGCGCCGCGGGCGCGGATCTCCTGGATGTTCGACACGACCTTCTTGTGCAGCTCGGCGGACTCGCGCGGCGACGGCACGATGACGAACACGGGCTGCCCCGGCTCGATCAGGGCGATGGGTCCGTGCTTGAGCTCGCCGGCCGCGAATCCCTCGGCGTGGATGTAGGAGATCTCCTTGAGCTTGAGGGCGCCCTCGAGGGCGATCGGGTACCCGACGTGACGGCCGAGGAACAGCACCGACTGCGTGTCGGCCATCCAGTGCGAGAACTGCGCGATGTGCGCCTGCTCCTTCTCGAGCACCCAGGAGATCTTTCCGGGCACCGCCTCCAGCTCGGCCACCGAGCGCGCGGAGTCCGCCGGCGACAGCGTGCCGCGGATCCGTCCGATGTGCAGCCCCAGCAGGTACAGCGCGGTGATCTGCGCCACGAAGGCCTTGGTCGACGCGACGGCGACCTCGGGCCCGGCGTGGGTGTAGACGATGGCGTCGGACTCGCGGGGGATCGTCGCGCCCTGCGTGTTGCAGATCGAGAGCGTCCTGGCCCCCTGCTCGCGGGCGTACTTGACCGCCATGAGCGTGTCCATGGTCTCGCCGGACTGCGAGATCGACACCACGAGAGTGTCGGGACCGATGACGGGGTCGCGGTAGCGGAACTCGTGCGCCAGCTCGACGTCGACCGGGATGCGCGCCCACTGCTCGAGCGCGTACTTGCCCACCATGCCGGCATAGGCGGCGGTGCCGCAGGCGATCACGATCACGCGCGTGATCCCCGCGAACAGGTCGTCGAGACCGTCGAGCTCGGGGATCACGACCTCGCCGTCGCGGATGCGGCCGCGCACGGTGTTGGCGACGGCCTCGGGCTCCTCGGAGACCTCCTTGGCCATGAAGGAGGACCAGCCGCCCTTCTCGGCGGCGGCGGCGTCCCACACGACCTCGAAGGGCTCGACCTCGACCGGCTCGCCGTGGAAGTCGGTGACCGTGACGCCGGCGGGCGTGATCGCGACGATCTCGTCCTGCCCGATGGCCAGCGCGCTGCGGGTGTGCTCGACGAAGGCGGCGACGTCGGACCCGAGGAAGTTCTCCCCTTCGCCGAGACCGATCACCAACGGGGAGTTGCGGCGCGCGCCCACGACCAGCCCCGGCTCGTCGCGGTGCATCGCGAGGAGCGTGAAGGCGCCCTCCAGCCGCGACGCCACCGCGCGGAAGGCGGTGACGAGATCGCCCGTGGCGCGGTACTCGCGTCCGAGCAGCACGGCGGCGACCTCGGTGTCGGTCTCGCTGCGGAAGGTGAACCCCTCGGCGACGAGCTCGGCCTTGAGCTCGGCGAAGTTCTCGATGATGCCGTTGTGGATGACGGCGAGACGGTCCTCGTCGGCGAGGTGCGGGTGCGCGTTGGCGTCCGTCGGGCCGCCGTGGGTGGCCCAGCGGGTGTGGCCGATGCCCGTCGTGCCGTCCGCGAGCGGGTGGTCGACCAGGTCGTCGCGGAGGACCTTCAGCTTGCCCGCGCGCTTGCGCAGTCCGAGCTGTCCGTCGCCGTCGATCACGGCGATGCCGGCGGAGTCGTACCCCCGGTACTCGAGGCGCGCCAGCCCGGACAGGAGGATGTCCTGGCTCGGCCGCGGGCCGACGTATCCGACGATTCCACACATGCCGTCAATCGTAGGCGTGCGAGTTTGGTCGGAGCCCTGACAAATGACCGGGAGAACCGCCGCGACGCGGACGCGTCAGAGCTTGCGGAGCTGCACCGACGCCACCGTGTGGTCGGCGGCCTTGTTGAGCACGAGCTTCGCGCGGTGCCGGGTGGGCTCGACGTTCTCGCGCAGGTTCGGCAGGTTGATGTCGCGCCAGAAGCCGAGGGCCTGCTCGACGGCCTCCTCGTCCGAGATGGTGGCGAAGACCTTGAAGAACGAGTTCGGGTTGCTGAACGCGCTCTCCCGGAGTGTCAGGAACCGGTTCACGAACCACGACTCGATGTGCTCGACGTCGGCGTCGACGTAGATCGAGAAGTCGAACAGGTCGCTGACGGCGACGTCGTGCGGCGTCGGCGGCGGCGCGAGCACGTTGAGGCCTTCGACGATCACGACGTCGGGCCGCCGCACGGTCACGTACGCGTCGGGGATGATGTCGTAGCGCATGTGCGAGTAGAAGGGCGCCCGCACCTCCGCCGCCCCGGACTTCACCTCGGACAGGAAGCTCACCATCGCGCGGCGGTCGTAGGACTCCGGGAAGCCCTTGCGCGCCATGAGGCCCCGGCGCTCGAGCTCCGCGTTGGGATACAGGAACCCGTCGGTGGTGACAAGTTCGACGCGGGGCGTGCCCGGCCAGCGGCTCATGAGCTCGCGGAGCAGCCGTGCGACCGTCGACTTGCCGACCGCCACCGAACCGGCCACGGCGACGACGAACGGCGTCGTCGAGTCCGGCTCGCCGAGGAACGACGCCGTCTCGGCACCGAGGCGCTTCGTGTTCTCGGCGTAGGCGCTCAGCAGCCGGCTCAGCGGCACGTACACCTCGCGCACCTCGGCCATGTCCAGGCGGTCGCCGATTCCGCGCAGCTGCACGATCTCGGTCTCGGTGAGCGGGTTGGAGATGCCCGGAGCCAGTCGCGCCCAGTCCGCGCGGTCGATCTCACGGTAGAGCGATTCGCCCATGGCGGTGTCTTCGGTGGCCATCGCCGCCACTCTATCCCTCGAGCCGCATCGGTTTCGCTAGCCTGACGGGATGCGCCTCGGAGTCCTCGACATCGGCTCGAACACCGTCCACCTGCTCGTCGCCGACGTGCGCCCCGGTGGCCGGCCGCTGGCCACCACGAGCAAGCGGACCGTACTGCGCCTCATGCGGTACGTCCAGCCCGACGGCTCCATCTCGGAGGAGGGGGTCGCCGCGCTCGTCGAGGCGGTGGCCGCCGCGCGAACCGTCGCCGACGCGGAGAACGTCGAGGAGCTGCTCGCGACGGCGACCAGCGCGGTGCGGGAGGCCAGCAACGGCGCCGACGTCATCGCGCGGATCGAGGCGGCGCTCGGGCAGGAGCTCCAGGTGCTCGGCGGCGAGTCCGAGGCGCGGTTCACCTTCCTCGCGGTGCGCCGCTGGTTCGGCTGGTCGGCGGGGCAGATCCTGCTCTTCGACATCGGCGGCGGCTCCCTCGAACTGGCCGCCGGGTCGGACGAGCTCCCCGACGTCGCCGCCTCGGTCCCCCTGGGCGCGGGACGCATGACGATCGAGTTCCTCCCCGACGACCCGCCCGGGGAGGAAGCGGTGGAAGTGCTGCGCGAGCACACGCGGGCCACGCTCGCCCCCGTGGCCGAGCTGATGCGCGACCAGCCGGCACCGCACCACGTGGTGGGGTCGTCCAAGGCGATCCGCTCCCTCGCGAAGCTTGCCGGCTACCCCGTCCCCGGCTGGAGCGGCACCGACGCGATGCGCCTGCCCCGCGGCGCGCTCGGCTCCTGGATCCCCCGCCTGGCCCGGCTGCCCGCCTCCGCGCGGCAGGAGCTCCCCGGCATCACCGCCGACCGGACGTTCCAGATCGTCGCGGGCGCCGTCGTCCTGCACACCGCGATGACGGTGCTCGACGTCGACGAGCTCGAGGTCTCGCCCTGGGCGCTGCGGGAGGGCGTGCTGCTGCGCTACATCGAGTCGCTGTCGTGGAGCGACCCCGGCCGCTGAGCGACCGCGCGGATCAGGGGACCCGGACCGCCATGGTGGGCGGCCGGCGCCGACGGTGCGAGGTGTCGAACGTCGTGGCCTCGTGATGACTCAGCGGCACGATGACCTCGAGCACCACCTGGTCGCCGACCTGACGCAGGTGCGCCCGCTCGCCGAACGACGCGAGTCCGAGGCCCGGGGTGCCGGTGCCCCGCAGCGTCCCCGACGAGGACACGGCGACCCTCAGCTCCGACTCGTCCGCGCTCGTCGAGACCGAGAGGCGGGCAGCGCGCGCCGCCGAGTGCTTGACGGCGTTGACGAAGCCCTCGCTGACGACCGCGCCGACCGCCGCGGCGACCTCGGCGTCCTGGAGGGCCACGACGGCGGCCGCGTCGATGTCGGCGCGCACGTCGAGGATGCCCGACCAGATCGCCAGCAGACCGTCGAGGTCGGTGGTGTCGGAGCGTTCGGGCGCTCCGACCAGGATCTCCGCGAACGCCGACTCGGTATCGATGCGGAAGCGCCGGATCTCCTCCGCGGTGGGAGGGCGGTCGTCCACGCGCGCGGCGAAGATCACGCAGCGGCTCTGGACGCGGTCGTGCAGGAGGTCGACGGCCCGCCACAGCGGCTCACGGGCCTGGGCGGTCTGCGCGGTCGCCAGGGCGGCGGTGTGGGCCAGCAGCTCGGTGAGGGTGCGGCTCTGCTCGCGCGAGCGCTCGACGGCGTCCGCGGTGAGACCCACGACGACCGCCAGAGCCGGCACCGTCACGAGGGGGATGGCCAGGACGATGCCGTCGGCGGAGGTGAGGAGGAAGCCGATGAGGACGATCCCGACCCCGACGCCGACCCAGCTGGCGAGGACGATCGCTCCGCGCAGCACCGGTCCGTGGCCCCGGCCGGCCACGCGGATGACGAGGTCGGCGGCGTAGGCGAGCAGCAGCAGCAGGGCGAGGGCCACCAGGATGAGCGGGATCCCGCCCAGGACGAAGGTGTAGGGGGTGCTCGCGAGGTAGTACAGCACGACGACCAGCAGCGGGTTCGGCCGGGCGAGCCGCGCCAGGAAGGGCACGGCCGGGCCGCGCGCCGTCTCGGCGGCACCGCCGTCGACGACGCCGTCCAGGCGCGAGCGCAGCCGATCGTCCAGCCGGTGGCTGGCCGCGCGCACCTCATCGGCGAACGCCCTCACCGCGTCGAAGTCGATCGTGCCCGCCAGGAGCGCGTCGCGGCGCCGGCGGACGTCGGCGACCGCATCGGTCAGGAGCGCGGCGTTCTGCTGCCCGTAGCGGATGACGCGGCCCCGCAGGTCGTCGAACACCGCGAGCGCGGCCGCGAGCCGGTTGGCGGACTCCTTCGCGTCGGCGTACCAGGCGGCCGAGGCCGCGACCAGCGGGAGCACCGCGAACCAGCTGAGGGCGTTGGTCGCGATGCGCTGCAGCCACTCCCCCGTGCCCTCGTGCCCGAACAGCGCCGCGGCGGTCAGGTCGTTGAGGAAGGGGCGGGCGATCGAGACGGCGATCAGGGTGCCGATCACCAGCACCCCGCGCGCGAGGGCGCTGTCGAGGCGACGCTCGGCGACGGCCACCGGCAGCACGAGCACGACGATGACCAGCCACGCCAGCAGCGAGGCGGCCATGGCGGCCAGGTGCTCGGTCACGCCGTCGAGCCCGCCGTAGGGGCTGAGGATCAGCACCGCGGCGACGCCCGACGCGAGGAGCGTCCACCTCGTGAAGAACCGTCCGCTGGAGACGGCCTCCCACCAGTGCCCCGCGACGGCCGTCAGCCGTGACCGAACGCGCGCAGGGGGTGTGGACATCCCCGTCAGCCGCGCACCACGTCGGCGAGGCGGTCGGCGATGCGCTGCGCGGTCTCGGCGTCGGCCGCCTCGACCATCACGCGGACCATCAACTCGGTGCCCGACGGACGCAGCAGCACCCGTCCGGTCTCACCGAGCTCCGCCTCGGCGGCGGCGACCGCGTCGAGCACATCGGGGTCTGCCGCCCGGGTGCGCTCGACGCCCCGGACGTTGACCAGCACCTGCGGGAAGACCGTCATGATCGAGGCGAGCTCAGCCAGCGTCTTGCGCTGGCGTGCCATCTCGGCGCACAGGTGCAGCCCGGTGAGCAGACCGTCGCCGGTCGTCGCATACGCGCTCATGATGACGTGCCCGCTCTGCTCGCCGCCGAGCGAGAAGCCGCCCTCGGTCATCCGCTCGAGGACATAGCGATCACCGACACCGGTGGTCTCGACACGGATGCCGTTCGCGCTCATCGCTCGATGAAGTCCCAGGTTGCTCATGACCGTCGCCACGAGGGTATCGTGACGCAGCCGTCCCCGGTCGCGCATCGCCACGGCGAGGATCGCCATGATCTGGTCTCCGTCGACGACGCGGCCCTGGGCGTCCACGGCGAGGCAGCGGTCCGCGTCGCCGTCGTGCGCGATGCCCACGTCGGCGCCCACGCGCACGACCTCGGCACTGAGCCGGTCCAGGTGGGTGGACCCGTAGCCGTCGTTGATGTTCAGGCCGTCGGGGTCGTTGCCGATCACGGTGACCCGCGCGCCGGCGTTGCGGAACGTCTCGGGCGAGACACCCGATGCGGCGCCGTTCGCGCAGTCCACCACGACGTGGATGCCGTCGAGACGGTGCGGGAGCGAGGCGAGCAGGTGGAGGACGTACCGGTCCTCGGCGTCCGAGAAGCGCGACACGCGGCCGACGTCGCCCCCGGTGGGCCGCAGCTTCTCGCCGGTCATCGCCTCTTCGATGCGCCGCTCGACCTCGTCGGGGAGCTTCACACCGCCGCGGGCGAAGATCTTGATGCCGTTGTCGGGAGCGGGGTTGTGGGAGGCGGAGATCATCACGCCGAAGTCGGCGTCGATGTCGCTGATGAGGAAGGCCGCCGCCGGCGTGGGCAGAGTGCCCGCCTCCAGCACGTCGACACCGGACGAGGCCAGCCCCGCCTCGACGGCGGCGCTGAGAAACTGCCCGGAGATGCGCGGATCGCGGGCGACGACGGCGGTGAGCCGCTTGCCCGCGGCCTTCCGCGCCTCCGCGATACGCCCCTGGCCCAGGACGACAGCTGTCGCCTGGGCCAGGGTGAGCGCGAGGTCCGCGGTGAGGGGGCCGTTGGCCAGCCCCCGCACACCGTCCGTACCGAACAGCGCCATGAAGGTTTAGCGCTTCGAGTACTGAGGTGCCTTGCGCGCCTTCTTGAGACCGGCCTTCTTGCGCTCCTTGACGCGCGCGTCGCGCGAGAGGAAGCCGGCCTTCTTCAGGGTCGGGCGGTTGTTCTCGACGTCGATCTCGTTGAGCGCACGAGCGATGCCCAGACGCAGCGCGCCGGCCTGGCCCGAGGGGCCGCCGCCGGAGATGCGGGCGATCACGTCGTAGGCGCCGGCGAGGTCGAGCACCGTGAACGGGTCGTTGATGAGCTGCTGGTGCAGCTTGTTCGGGAAGTAGTCCTCGAGGGTGCGGCCGTTGACCGTGATGGTGCCGGAGCCGGGCACGAGGCGCACGCGGGCGATGGCCTGCTTGCGGCGGCCGACGGCGGCACCGGGCACCGACAGGACCGGACGCGGGGCTGCAGCGGCAGCCTCGGTGGCCGGGGTCTCGGTGGTGTAGTTGTCGGGGGTCTCTTCGAGGGAGTCAGCGATCTTCGCCATGGGATGTCCTCAGTCTGTTTCGGCGGCGCTTACTGGGCGACCTGGTCGAAGGTGTACGGGGTGGGCTGCTGGGCCGCGTGCGGGTGCTCGGCACCGGCGTAGACCTTCAGCTTCGACAGCTGCTGGCGGCCCAGGCTGTTCTTGGGGAGCATGCCGCGGACGGCCTTCTCGACGGCGCGGACCGGGTTCTTCTCCAGGAGCTCCGCGTAGGTGGTGGCCGTGAGGCCGCCCGGGTAGCCCGAGTGGCGGTACGCCTTCTTCTGCAGGAGCTTCTGACCGGTCAGCGCCACCTTGGCGGCGTTGACGATGACGACGAAGTCGCCGGTGTCGATGTGGTTGGCGAACGTCGGCTTGTGCTTGCCGCGGAGCAGGGCGGCCGCGTGCGAGGCGAGGCGTCCGAGGACGACATCGCTCGCGTCGATGACCAGCCACTCACGCTGGGTCTCGCCAGCCTTGGGGGTGTAGGTGCGCGTCACAGTAGTGCTGCTTTCTTGATCGAACGGAGAGGTTCGTGAATCCCACTCCGGGGCGCTTCGCCGGGTGACGGTCGAAGGGCGCCAGTGGAGGGCTCACGTTCGTGATGCCGGGTCAGCTGAGCCGGACACCAAGGATCAAGTCTACGTCAGATCCGTCGGAGACGCCACACGAGGGGCTGAACCGCGGGCAGATACACCCAGAACGCCCCTTTTGGGGTGATTGTGATTGGCGTGTCGCATGTGACGTGTGATACCACTGTGCAGAAGAAGCATCCTTTCCCCCCGGAGGATCACATGTCCAGTCGCCCTCGGCGACGCCTCGGCGTCGCCGCCGGGGCGGCGGCGGCACTGGTGCTGGCGCTCATCGGCGCCGTCGCCCCCGCCCCCGCCGCCACCGGTGCCACGTCCTGCACGTCGTCTCTGACCGTCGCCCAGGTCCAGGCGCGCATCCTCGCCGATGTCAACGCCGCCCGCGGGCGCGTCGGGGTCAAGCCGCTCACGGCCAACTCCGCCATGCACTCCGTGGCCATCAAGTGGTCGCAGAAGCAGGCGGCCCGCGAGACGATGAGCCACAACCCGGACTACACGTCGCAGATCCCCGCCGGATGGTCGGCCGCCGGCGAGAACGTCGCCTACGGCTACGCTCCGACGAGCGTGACCCGTGCGTGGCTGGACAGCCCCGGCCACCGCGCCAACATCCTGCGCACCTCGTTCACGCACATCGGCATCGGCGTCGCCTGCAGCGACGCCGGCCGCCCGTACTACACGCAGGTCTTCGGCGGCTACAAGACCCTGGCCACGAGCACGCCCGCGATCAGCGGCACGCCGAAGGCGGGCATCACCCTGACCGCCAAGACGGGCACCTGGACCACCGGCACGACCCTCCGCTACCAGTGGTACGCCGACGGCACCTCGGTCTCGGGCGCCACCTCGAAGACCTACACGCCGAAGTCCACCGACGCGGGCAAGGTCCTCAAGGTGAAGGTCACCGGGAGCAAGACGGGCTACGCCCCCACCGCCCGCGTCTCGAACCCGACCCGCGAGATCGCGAAGCTCAGCACCCTCTCGACGGTCACCCCCCGCATCGCGGGCACCGTCGCCGTGGGACAGCGGGTCGAGGCGATCCGCGGTCAGTGGACCACGGGGACGACCTACTCCTACCGCTGGTACCGCGGCGGCGTCGCGATCTCGGGAGCCACGGGGAAGACCTACGTGCTCACCAAGGCGGACCGCGGGCACACGCTGACCGTCAAGGTGACGGGGAAGAAGGCGGGCTACGCCACGGCGACGCGCACGTCGGCCAAGACGGGCTACGCGCGCTGACGGGCCGGCGACACCCTCAGCGCACCACGGCGGTGACCGTGGCGAGGCGCGTGAGCACCTCCTGGCTGATCGAGCCCAGCAGGAACCGGGCGACCGCGCCCCGGCCGTGGGTGCCGACGACGGCGAGGCGCGCCGTCGCCGCGATCTCGTTGAGCACCTGCGCCGGATAGCCGCGCTCCACCCGCCGCTGGACCTCCAGGTCGGGGTAGTCGGCGGCGATGCCCGCCATCGCCAGGGCGAGGATCTCCTCGGTCGCGGCGGCCATGTTCGTGAGGTAGAGCTCGGGATACACCGCCAGGTCGTTGCGCGGCGCGTGCAGGGGCGTCCACACGCTCACCGCGATCAGCGGCTCGCGAAGACGGTCGGCCTCCGCCGCGGCGAACCGCACCGCCTTCTCCGACACCTCGGAGCCGTCCACCCCGACGACGACGCCGCGGCATCCGGTGCGGTCGATGTCGGGCACGACGACGACGGGACACCGCGCTCCGGCCGCGATCCGCACGCCGTGCGCACCCCGCGGGCGACCGTTGCCCGGTCCGCGGTAGTCGCTCCCGATCACCATCAGCGCCGCCCCCGCGCTCGCGGCGATCAGGTGTGCGACGGGGTTGCCGCTGTCCACGCGGATCGTCACCGGCACCCCGGCGGCCGCGACCACGGCTTCGTACTCCTGCAGGGTCGAACGCGCCCGCTCCATCGCCTCGGACAGGACGTCGGCCTCGCCGACCGCGCCGACCACGCCCCCGACGACGCTGACGAGCTCGATCCGCTGTCTGCGCTCCACCGCGCGGGCCACGGCCCACTCCACGGCCCGCGCCGTCACCGGTGCTGCCGTCACTGCGACGATGATCGTGTCGTTCATGGCCCGTCCCTCCGTTGGGATCCAGCTGCCCCTCCACGCTACGCCTCGCAGGCTCCGCGCGGCACCCGGGGCCGACCGTGAAAACCCGGCCGACGAGGGTCCCGGGCCGAGGGAATCAGCGGCGCGGGGTGAGCTCGGCGTCGATGAGGATCGGGAGGTGATCGCTGCTGCCCTGCGGCAGCGTCGTGATCGACGCGATCGAGACCCCGACGCTCGTGGCGAAGTCGTAGTGGCCGCGGAAGAACTTGTACCGCGTGTAGGTGCGCGCGTCGCTGAGCGTGAGCTCGTAGCCCGCGTCGCGGATCCGCTGGCTGAGGCTCTCCTTGAACACCGGGTAGTTGTAGTCGCCCACCATGAGGATCGGCAGGCCCACCCCCAGCGTGCTCAACTCGGCGAGCGCCGCATGGATCTGCTTGCGGCGGAGCGAGTTCAGCGCCGTCAGCGGCGCCGCGTGGAAGCTCGCGACGAGGAACTCCTGCCCGTGGTCGATGTCGCGCATCCGCACCCCCAGCATCCGCTCCTCGGCGGGCTTGAGCACGCGGTCGTGGAGCGACTTCTTGAGGGCCATCGAGCGGACCTCGAGCGCCGTGTAGGTGTTCTCGCGGTGGTACACGGCCAGCCCGAGGCGGTTGCGCACCGTCGCCTCCGCCAGCCGCAGTCCCGCGATCTGCGCGGGCAGGTCGTCGCTGACGGCTTCCTGCAGGCACAGGATGTCGGCCGCGTGCGCATCGACCAGCTGCTCGAGCTCGTGGGCGGCCTTGTGCTTGTTGAGGTTGTACGAGATGACCTTCATGCCGCCCACCAGCCTATGCCGCCCACCTGTGACCGCCCTCGGGGTTGACTCTGCGTTCCGCCGGTGTCAGTCCCCGTCGAGCGAGCGCCGTCTGCGCGTCTGCTCGGCGCGGTCTGCCAGCAGCTCGTCGGCGGGGTAGCCGACCTCGGTGAGGGTGAGCCCGCGGGCGGCGAGCACCTTGGTCTCGCTGGTGCGCTCGCGCGCGTCGCGGATCTCGGCCACGTCGGCGATGCCGAGCCTGCCCTGCCCGACCGCCACGCAGGCCCCCACGAGGGCGCGCACCATGCTGTGGCAGAAGGCGTCCGCCTTCACGTTGGCGAGGAGGATGCCGTCCGCGTCGCGGTGCCAGTCGAACTCCAGGAGCGTGCGGATGGTGGTCGCCTCCTCGCGCCACTTGCAGTACGCGGCGAAGTCGTGGAGCCCGATCAGCGAGCGGGCCGCGGCGTCCATGGCCTCGACGTCCAGGTCGGCCGCGACGCTCGTCGTGCGGGCGCGCGCGAGCGGGTCGTACCCGCTCACGCGGTCGGCCACGCGGTAAGCGTAGCGACGCCAGACCGCCGAGAAGCGGGCGTCGAACCCCTCCGGCGCCGGCGACGTGCGCCGCACGACGACGTCCGGATACTGCCCCAGGATGCCCGTCAATCGCGCCGCGAGAGCCTCCGGCGCGGGGTTGCGCGCGGCGTCGAGCCGCCGGAGCTGCGCCTCGGTCAGGTCCAGGTGGGCGACCTGGCCGGTCGCGTGGACGCCGGCATCCGTGCGGCCCGCCACGACCAGGCGGGGCTCGCCGCCGAGGATCCGCGCCACGGCGCCCTCGAGCGTGCCCTGCACGGTCCGCAGCCCCGGCTGGCGCGCCCAGCCACGGAAGTCCGTGCCGTCGTAGGCGATATCGAGACGCAGCCGCACCCCGTCAGCCTACCGACGGCGGCTCGCCCGCTCGCGCCGTCGCCGTCAGAACGCGGCGTCGACCTCCGCGCGCCGGGGCGGGTTGGCCCCCGCGCGCGAGACCGTGATCCCGGCGGTGACGGCCGCGCGCCGCAGGGCGCGCTCGAGGGAGACGGGCGAGGCGAGCAGCTCCGCGTCGTCGAGCATGCTCGAGATCAGGCTCGCCATGTACGCGTCGCCCGCCCCGATGGTGTCGACCACCTCGACGGAGATCGCGGGCACCTCCACGACACCGGCCGGACCGAGCGCGATCGCCCCCTCGCCCCCGCGCGTGATGACGACCACCCGCGGACCCTGCGTGGCGATCTCGGACAGCACCTGCTCGGGGAGGAGTCCCGGGTAGAGCCACGCGGCGTCCTCATCGCTCAGCTTGACGAGGTCGGCCGCGCGCGCCGCCAGGACGAACCGGTCGAGCGCCGCGCCCCGCTCACCGACGAGCGCGGGGCGGATGTTGGGGTCGACGGTGACCAGCGCCGATCCGGACGCGCGCTGCAGCGTGTCGATCACGGTCCCGCCGCCCGGCTCGAGGAACAGGGCGATCGAACCGGAATGGACGAGCGCGATCCCGTCGAGACCGGGCTCGGGGACCGTCCAGTCGATGTCGAACTCGTACTCCGCCGAGCCGTCCGCCTGCAGCCGCGCCCGCGCCGTGGAGGTGGCGGCCGCGCCCCACGAGGCGGCGGTGAGGGCGACACCGGCCGAGGCGACGTGCTCGGCGATGCGCTCACCGCGGGGGTCGCGACCGATGCGGGTGAGCAGCTGCACGTCGTGCCCCTGCCGCGCGAGGCCCACCGCGACGTTGGCGGGGCTGCCGCCGACGAGCTCCCGCACCTCCGCTCCCTCGACGATGTCGATCAGGGCCTCACCGATGACGAGCGCGCGGGTGTCCATGGCATCCAGTCTTACCGCACTGCGGCCCGAGAGGGCGGAGCCTCGGCCCGTCAGAGACGGTGGACGAGGGCCAGCGACCGCTCGGTGGCCGAGAACCCGAGGCCCTCGTACAGGGTGTTGGCGCCGGTGGGGCTCGCGGTGTCCACGTCGAGGACCGCCTTCTGCAGGCCGGCCTGCCCGATCGCCTCCAGAGACGCGGCGATCACCGCCGGCGCGAGACCGCGGCGACGGTGCGCCCGTACGACGCCGATGAGATCGATGTAGGCGTGGGTGGCGCCCAGTGCCTCCCAGTCGGCCTCGTTGACCGACGCCAGGCACAGGGCGATGACCGCACCGTCCGCGTCGAGCGCCAGACGCGAGAGATCGGGACGCAGGAACTCGCCGTCCACGAACTTGCGCCAGCTCTCCTCGCTCGTGGGCAGGCTCCCCCAGTGGTCGCGGAAGGCGTCGTTGCGCGCCGCGAGCACGTCGAGCGCGCGGTCCGGGCTGTACGGCACGATCGTCGCGCCGTCGACCGCGGGCGGCGTGGGCAGGGCCTCCGCCATGTCGCGCACCATGGTCGTGAACCAGCGCTCGATGGCGAATCCCAGGGGCTCGGCGATCGCGATGACGTCGGGAGTGGATTCCTCCGCGTACACCTTGATCTCCAGCTCCCACTCCCCCGGGTCCAGTGTGGGGGCGACCTCCGCCAGCTGCTCCCGTGCCCGCGCGTGGCTCCACCCGAGGGCTGCCGACCCGATGCCGCGCCGGCGCCACTGCGGGTGCACGGCACCGCCGATGTGCACTGTCAGGGTGCCGGCCCGCGAGGGGTGGAGGAACGCGCTGGAGAAGACGATCGCGGTGCCGTCGGCGGTGAAGCCGATGATCGTGTCGCGGGTGTGGTCGATGTGGCTCAGCTCGAACGTGTCGGCGATGTCCTCTCGCGGCGTGACCCAGGTCGGGTGGTCGACGGCGTCGGCGGCCGCGTGGATGCCGTGGATGACGTCGACGTCATCCACGGTCGCGGTACGCCAGAGGGCGATCGCATCGTGCTCGGGGAGCACAGGGGCGTGGGCGGGGCCGATCCGCTCGGTCAGGTTCTGCGCGGCGTTCACCGCGCCAGCCTACCCGGGGGCTGTGACGGCGCGGCTCCGGCGGCGATCCGCCCGCACCCCGGCCCGGAAGCCGCCGCCCCGGCCCGGAACGCGACGAAGCCCGCACCTCGGAGGGTGCGGGCTTCGTGACGCGATGCGGCGGGTGTTACTCCGACTTCTCCTCGGCGGGCGCCTCGACGGCATCCTCCGCGGTCGCCTCGGCAGCGGCGCCCTCCTCCTGCGACTCCGCACCGGCATCGGCGGACTCGGCGGCGGGGGCCTCCTCCTCGACCGGAGCCTCCTCGACAGGGGCGGCGGCGGGAGCGGCCTGCGCGGCCGACTTCTTCGCCGACTTCGGCTTCGGGTTGACGGGCTCGAGGACGAGCTCGATCACGGCCATGGGGGCGTTGTCGCCCTTGCGGTTGCCGACCTTCGTGATGCGGGTGTAGCCGCCCTCACGCTCGGCGACGAGCGGCGCGATCTCGGCGAAGAGGACGTGCACGACCTCCTTGTCGCCGATGACCGACAGCACCCGGCGGCGGGCGTGCAGGTCGCCGCGCTTGGCGAAGGTGATGAGGCGCTCGGCGAGCGGACGCAGGCGCTTGGCCTTGGTCTCGGTGGTCTTGATCGACTTGTGCGTGAACAGCGCCGCGGCGAGGTTCGCAAGCAGAAGGCGCTCGTGGGCGGGGCCGCCTCCGAGGCGGGGACCCTTGGTGGGCTTGGGCATGTCAGTTACTCCAGTAGAAAAGTGTCAGCGAGAGACCCGGGCGGAGCCGGTATCCGCTCAGAGGGTCTCGTCGTCGTAGCCGCCGTAGAAGTGCGCGCCGTCGAACCCGGGGACCGAGTCCTTCAGCGACAGGCCGAGCGAGACGAGCTTGTCGCGCACCTCGTCGACCGACTTCTGACCGAAGTTGCGGATGTTCATGAGCTGCGTCTCCGACAGGGCGACGAGCTCGGACACCGTGTTGATGCCCTCGCGCTTGAGGCAGTTGTACGACCGCACCGACAGGTCCAGGTCCTCGATCGGCATCGACAGCTCGTTGGTGAGCACCTGCTCGACCGGCGCGGGGCCGATCTCGATGCCCTCGGCCTCGACGTTCAGCTCGCGGGCGAGACCGAACAGCTCGGTGAGCGTGCGACCGGCCGAGGCGACGGCGTCGCGCGGGGCGATCGACGGCTTGCTCTCGACGTCCAGCACGAGCTTGTCGAAGTCGGTGCGCTCACCGGCACGGGTGGCGTCGACGCGGTAGCTGACCTTGAGCACCGGCGAGTAGATCGAGTCGATCGGGATCTGGCCCGCCTCGGCGTACTCGTTGCGGTTCTGCGTGGCCGACACGTAGCCGCGACCGCGCTCGATCGTGAGCTCCAGCTCGAAGCGGGCGCTGTCGTTGAGGGTCGCGATGACCAGCTCGGGGTTGTGGACCTCGACGCCGGCGGGAGCGGAGATGTCGGCGGCCGTGACCTCACCGGCACCGGTCTTGCGCAGGTACGCCGTGATCGGCTCGTCGCGCTCGCTCGACACGACGAGCTGCTTGATGTTGAGGATGATCTCGGTGACATCCTCCTTCACACCCGGGATGGTGCTGAACTCGTGCAGCACGCCGTCGATGCGGATGCTGGTGACGGCGGCACCGGGGATCGAGGAGAGCAGGCTGCGACGCAGCGCGTTGCCGATCGTGTAGCCGAAGCCGGGCTCCAGCGGCTCGATGACGAAGCGGCTGCGGAACTCGCCGATCTTCTCCTCGGTCAGAGTGGGACGCTGTGCGATGAGCACTATGTGTTCCTTTCAGTCACGTGCCCGCTATATGACACGTGGGTGTTCTGAGATGTTGAGTTGTTCAAGGCGGATGCCGGGACCCACCGCGGACGGCGGTCCCGGCAGCCGGAAATCAGACGCGGCGGCGCTTGGGCGGGCGGCAGCCGTTGTGGGCCTGCGGGGTGACGTCCTGGATGGACCCCACCTCGAGGCCGGCGGCCTGCAGCGAGCGGATCGCGGTCTCGCGGCCCGAGCCGGGACCCTTCACGAAGACGTCGACCTTCTTGACACCGTGCTCGGCGGCCTGACGGGCGGCCGACTCGGCGGCCATGCCGGCCGCGTACGGGGTCGACTTGCGCGAGCCCTTGAAGCCCACGCCACCGGAGGACGCCCAGCTGATGACGGCGCCCGACGGGTCGGTGATCGAGACGATCGTGTTGTTGAACGTCGACTTGATGTGGGCCTGGCCCAGCGCGATGTTCTTCTTCTCCTTGCGGCGCGGCTTGCGCGCGGCGGACTTGGCCTGTGCCATGTGAATTCTCTCCTAAACCTTCAGGGCCCGCTTACTTGCGGCCGGCCTTCTTCTTGCCGGCGACGGTGCGCTTGGGGCCCTTGCGGGTACGCGCGTTCGTCTTGGTGCGCTGACCGCGCACGGGAAGGCCGCGACGGTGGCGAAGGCCCTCGTACGAGCCGATCTCGACCTTGCGACGGATGTCGGCGGCCACCTCGCGGCGGAGGTCGCCCTCGACCTTGTAGTTGGCCTCGATGTAGTCGCGGAGGGCGACGAGCTGGTCGTCGGTGAGGTCCTTGACGCGGATCGACTCGTCGATCTCGGTGGTCTTGAGGATCTCGACCGAGCGGGTACGGCCGATGCCGTAGATGTACGTGAGGGCGATCACCACGCGCTTGTCGCGCGGGATGTCAACGCCGGCAAGACGTGCCATGCGGTTTCTCCTGGGAGTAGGTGGAGGTGTGGAGCAGAATCGGTGCCCGGGCCTCCTGCCCGGGGTGTCCCCCGCGTCCGTTCGCCGGACGCGGGTTCTGAGACTGCCTGTGTGTGTTCAGTTGTGGAGTGCGCGGGGCGGATGCCGTGGCATCCGCCGGTTCAGCCCTGGCGCTGCTTGTGACGCGGGTTGGACTTGCAGATGACCATCACGCGCCCGTGGCGGCGGATGACCTTGCAGTGGTCGCAGATGGGCTTGACGGAGGGGTTGACCTTCATGATTTCCTGTTTCGCTGTCTTCACCGGGCAGGCGCTGTGCCTGGGGTGTTACTTCTCGACCGGTCTAGCGGTAGCGGTAGACGATGCGCCCGCGGGTGAGGTCGTAGGGCGAGAGCTCCACGACGACACGGTCCTCGGGGATGATGCGGATGTAGTTCTGCCGCATCTTTCCGGAGATCGTGGCGAGCACCTTGTGTCCGTTGGTGAGCTCCACGCGGAACATCGCGTTGGGGAGCGCCTCGGACACCGTGCCCTCGATCTCGATGACACCGTCTTTCTTAGCCATAGCCTCGCTGACGCTTGTGCAGACCGGCCGGTCTGCGGGTGGTTGGGATTCAGTGCTGTCGACACGCCAATGAAGGCGCAAGGCACCAAAGATCCAGTGTACGTGATAGGAGGCGACCCGGCAAACCGTGGCCGCCGCAGGACGCCTACTGCGTGAGGCGCGCCACGATGTCGGTCTGCGGGTCGCCCGTCACCTGCACGAGCTCGCCATTGACCGCGAGGGTCGGCGTGCCGGTGGCGCCCTCGGGGAGCGACTGGCTCTTCGCGAAGTCGAGGAACTTGTGGTCGAGGATGGCCGCTTCGAGATCGGCGGTCACGTCGACGCCGGCATCCTTCGCGATCTGCACGATCTCCTCGTCCGTGAGACCGGGCGACTGCTCCGCGGGCTGGTTGTCGTACATCGCGACCAGGAACGCGTAGGCGTTGTCGGGATCGGCCTCGGCCACCGCGTACATCGCCGACGCGGAGCGGCTGGAGAACTCGGTGCCCTGCGAGAGGCGGTCGAGGATCGCGACGGGGTGGACCTCGAGGGTGATCCGGCCGTCCTCGACGAGCTGGGTGATCGTCTCCCCCTCGGACGCTTCGAACTGGGCGCAGAACGGGCACATGAAGTCGACCCAGGTGGACACCGTGTCGGGGCCGTCGCCGAAGACGATCGCTCCCGTCTCCTGGTTGATCCCGCTGGCGTCGGGGGCCACACCCGGGTCGGTGGCGCGGTTGTTCATCCACATGACCAGGACGACGAGGATCGCCACGACGGCCACGACCGCCACGCTCGTCCAGATCGCGAACCAGTTGGTCCTGCCCGCTGCTGCCTTCGCCATGCCCACGCCTCTCTCCGGTCGGCCACCGACCGACCATCCATTCTCGCACCCGGCGCTATGCGCCCCCTGTGCACCGCCCCGTGACTATCCCCCCTCCCCTCCCCTCCCCTCCGTCTCCCGCCGTGGCCGGGAGTTGCCGAGCCGACATGCTTCGTGCGAGCCGACACGCTTCCTACCGCACGCACCTTGTCGGCTCGCACGCAGGGTGTCGGTTCGGCACCCGGGCCTCATCGCTGCGAGCGGGGGAAGACACGGAACGCGGCCAGGCGGGCACGCAGCGTGCCGGCGTCGCGGATGTCCTGACCGGTCCACCTGACGACGCGGCGCCCGGTCGTGCCGCGGATCCAGTCCTCTCTCTCCTTCTCGGCGAGAATCGTCGCCGCCACGTCGATGCCGGTCCCCCGGACGGCCGGGTCGAGATACTTGGCGCGACCGTCGAACTCCCCCCAGACGCCGGCGTCGTCGAGCCCGAAGTCCGCGAAGTAGCGCGTCCCCCTCGGACCGTCGATCGGAACCTGCAGCCGCGGCGGCGCGAAGCCGATGTGCCGGAGATACAGCCTGCTGATGCTCTCGCCGGGCAGTTGCGCGCGGCCGTCGCCCATCTCGAGGAGTGCACGGGCACGGCGGACTCCGCGCGCGCCGGGAGGGAGGCGACGCGCCACCTCCTCCCGCAGGTCCTCGTCGGCGGTCTCGTCGTAGTGGGCGAAGTCCCCGCTGCCCGCGACCGCGCGAAGCGCCGCGTCGAGCAGGGAGATGCCCGTCTCCTCCGATGAGGAGCGCAGCACGTCGGCGACGGTGCGCGGGAGGGACGTGCAGCGCATGCCGCCGATCACGGCGACGTCGTTCTCCTCGACGGAGACTTCATGCCGTGCGACGGCCGGTTCCCCCGCCCGGACGTGCCCGTTGGTCGCCGCACCGCTGACGTGCACCCGCGGGGGCTCGCAGCGCGCGAGCGGCAGGCCCCACAGCACTGCGGCCGACACGTGTGAGAACACCCCGCCTGCCGTGCCCCCGCCGCGCCGACGCTGTGCGGCGATCACGCGGATCAGATGCCGATCCTCCGTGGACCACTCCCGCCAGCTCGCGCCGTCGACGTACCACCCCCGATCGACGCGGTGCAGCCGGCCGTGACGCACGTGCGCCGCGAGCGTGCGCGCGGGTACGCCGGTCTGCTCGATCTGCGAGCGGGAGCGGAGCCAGCGGGATGCATCGTCGAGTCGCATCGCCCCATGGTCGTCACCGTCGCCTCCGCGTCATCCCTCCGCACCGCGGTCGGTGGTGCCTCCTCCGTTTCGCGCGGCTGGGGAGGGGCCCCTGCACCGAGCCGAGCCGACAAGGTAGGTGCGAGCCGACACGTCCCGAACCGCGCAAAGCGTGTCGGCTCGGCACAAGCGTGTCGGCTCGGCGGAAGAAGGAGGGGACGGGTCAGACGATGGGCGTCGGAGTTACGCCGAAGGGCGCGAGTCCTGCCGCGCCACCGTCGGCGGCCGTCAGCACCCAGATGCCGTTCTCGTGGACGGCGACGCTGTGCTCCCAGTGGCAGCCGTCGGAGCCGTCGACCGTCGAGACGGTCCAGTCGTCGTCCTCCACCAGCGTGGCCTCGGAGCCGGCGACGACCATCGGCTCGATCGCCAGGCACAGTCCCGGGCGGACGGCGGGTCCGAGGTCGGCGACCCGGTAGTTGAAGACGGTCGGCCCCTCGTGCATGCGGCGGCCGATGCCGTGCCCGACGTAGTCGCGCAGGATGCCGTATCCCTCGCCGGAGGATTCGATCGATGTCTGCACGGCGTCGCCGACCTCGCCCACGCGCGCGGCCGACGCCAGCGCGGCGATCCCGGCCCACAGCGAGGTCTGCGTCACCTCCGACAGTCGCTCGCGTGCGGCGACCAGCTCGGGACGCGACGGATCGGGGACGACGATCGTGATCGCCGAGTCGCCGTTCCAGCCCTTGAACTGCGCTCCGGCGTCGATCGACACGATGTCGCCCGGCTCGAGGACGCGCGAGCCCGGGATGCCGTGGACGACCTGCTCGTTCACCGACACGCACGTGGTGTGACGGTAGCCGCGGACGAGCTGGAAGTTGGACTCGGCGCCGCGCGCGGCCACCACCTCGGCGGCCGCCGCATCGAGCTCCGCCGTCGTCACGCCGGGCGCCACGAGCGCGCGCACCGCGTCGAGGGCGGCAGCCGTGATGAGTCCGGGCTCGACCATCGACCGCAGCTGTGCGGGCGTCTTGTAGAGCGAGCGGCGCAGTCCCACGGTCAGGCGGTGATGCCGCGGGCGGACAGCGCCGCCATGATGCGGTCGGTGATCTCGTCGAGCGACCCGACGCCGTCGATCTCGTCGACGATGCCGCGCTCACGATAGACGTCGAGGATCGGGGCGGTCTCCGACTCGTAGATCGAGAGGCGCTTGGCGATCGACTCCTCGTTGTCGTCGGCGCGACCCTGCTCCGCCGCGCGCAGCGACAGACGCTGGATCGACTCCGCCCGCGGGACCGAGAGCTCGATGACCGCGGTCAGCGGCTCGCCGCGCGACTCCAGGAACGCGTCGAGGTCGCCCACCTGCCCGAGGTTGCGGGGGTAGCCGTCGAGCAGGAAGCCCCCTGCCGCGTCGTCCTGCGAGAGCCGGTCGCGCACGATCGCGCTCGTCAGCTCGTCGGGAACCAGGTCGCCCGCATCGATGAGCGCCTTGACCTGCTGGCCGAGCTCCGTGCCGTCCTTGACGTTGGCCCGGAACACATCGCCGGTCGAGACTGCCGGAACACCGAGTGCCTCGGCGATGCGGACGCCCTGCGTACCCTTGCCGGAGCCCTGCGGGCCGATGATCAGGAGCCGCGCCGCGGTCATCGCAGCAGTCCCTCATAGTGCCGCTGCTGCAGCTGGGCGTCGATCTGCTTCACCGTCTCGAGGCCGACGCCGACGATGATCAGGATCGACGCGCCGCCGAACGGGAAGTTCTGGTTCGCGCCGACGGTGGCCAGGGCGATGAGCGGCAGCAGGGCGATGAGACCGAGGTAGATGGAGCCCGGCAGCGTGATGCGCGTCAGCACGTAGTCGAGGTACTCGGCGGTGGGACGGCCGGCGCGGATGCCGGGGATGAACCCGCCGTACTTCTTCATGTTGTCGGCGACCTCGACCGGGTTGAACGTGATCGCGACGTAGAAGTAGGTGAAGCCGATGATCAGCAGGAAGTAGACGGCCATGTAGATCGGCGAGTCGCCGGTCGTGAAGTACGCCTGGATCCACGAGACCCAACCGGGGACGTTGCCGTCGGCGTCGGGGGTCTGGTTGAACTGCGCGATCAGCGCGGGGATGTACAGCAGCGACGAGGCGAAGATGACGGGCACGACGCCGGCCATGTTCACCTTGATCGGGATGTAGGTGTTCGTGCCGCCCAGGGTGCGACGCCCGACCATGCGCTTGGCGTACTGGACCGGGATGCGCCGCTGCGACTGCTCGACGAAGACGACGAGGGCCACGACCGCGATGCCGACGGCGAGGACGAGCAGGAAGACCTCGAAGCCGTTGGTGGCCTGGATGGCCCACAGCGCCGCCGGGAAGGTCGCGGCGATCGAGGTGAAGATGAGGATGGACATGCCGTTGCCCACGCCGCGCTCGGTGACGAGTTCGGCGAACCACATGATGAGGCCCGTTCCGGCGGTCATCGTGATGATCATGAGCAGCTGCGCCCACCACGCCTCTTCGGTCAGCAGCGCCTCGCACTCGGGCACGCCGGTGCCGGTCGGGAACAGCTGACCCGAGCGGGCGACCGTCACGAGGGTGGTCGACTGCAGCAGCGCGAGCGCGATCGTCAGGTACCGCGTGTACTGGGTGAGGCGGCTCTGGCCGGCCTGACCCTCCTTGTACAGCGTCTCGAAGTGCGGGATCACGACGCGCAGCAGCTGCACGATGATCGTCGCGGTGATGTACGGCATGACGCCGAGCGCGAAGATCGACAGCTGCAGCAGCGCGCCGCCGGAGAACAGGTTCACGAGCGACAGCAGTCCGTCGGTCGATCCCGTCTGGTCCAGACACGTCTGGACGTTGGGGAAGTCGACGAACGGCGTCGGCACGTGCGCACCGAGGCGGTAGATGGCGATGATCGCCAGGGTGAAGGCGATCTTCCGCCGAAGATCCGGCGTGCGGAAGACCCGCGCAATGGCGCTGAACAAGAGATTCCTCCAGATGGACGGCGGCGTGTCGGGACACGCCGTCAACCAGAGTACGGCAACAGGGGCCGACCCGGCTGTCGAGCCGGGTCGGCCCCTGTCACAGGACTACTTGACCGAACCGCCCGCGGCGACGATCTTCTGCTCGGCCGAACCCGAGACCTTGTCGACGGCGACGGTGAGCTTGACCGAGATGTCGCCGGTGCCGAGCACCTTGACCTTCTCGTTCTTGCGCACCGCACCCTTGGCGACCAGGTCGCTCACGGTGACGTCGCCACCGGTCGGGTACAGCTCGGCGAGCTTGTCGAGGTTGACCACCTGGTACTCGACGCGGAACGGGTTCTTGAACCCGCGCAGCTTCGGCGTACGCATGTGGAGGGGCATCTGCCCACCCTCGAAGCCGACCTTCACCTGGTAGCGGGCCTTGGTGCCCTTGGTGCCACGGCCGGCGGTCTTGCCCTTGGAGCCCTCACCGCGACCGACACGGGTCTTGGCGGTGTTGGCACCCGGGACCGGACGCAGGTGGTGGACCTTGAGCACGCCGGGGCGCGACTCGACGGCGTCCTTCTTGGGCGCCGCCTTCTTGGCGTCGTCCTTCTTGGGCGCAGCCTTCTTGGGGGCGGCCTCGGCCTTGGCGGCCGCCGAAGCGGAAGCCTTCTTGGCCGGAGCGTCCTTCTTCTCGACGACCGCGTCGGTCGCCTTCTCAGCCTTCTCGGCCATCAGTCGATCTCCTCAACCTTCACGAGGTGTGCGACGGTCTTGACGTACCCGCGCGTCTGCGAGTCGTCCGGACGGACGACCGAGTCGCCGATCCGCTTGAGACCGAGCGAACGCAGCGTGTCGCGCTGGTTCTGCTTCTCGCTCACCTTGGACTTGACCTGCGTGACCTTCAGACGAGCAGCCATCAGGCACCAACCTTCTGTGCCTTGATGGCCTCGGCCTCGGCACGGATCAGACGGGCCGGCGCGACCTGGTCGAAGTCCAGACCACGGCGCGCGGCGACCGCACGGGGCTCTTCGAGCTGCTTGAGCGCCTCGACCGTCGCGTGCACGATGTTGATCGTGTTCGACGAACCCAGCGACTTGGACAGCACGTCGTGGATGCCGGCGCACTCCAGCACGGCACGCACCGGGCCACCGGCGATGACACCGGTACCGGCGGCGGCCGGACGAAGGAGCACGACGCCGGCGGCGGCCTCACCCTGCACCGGGTGCGGGATGGTGGAGCCGGCACGGGGAACGCGGAAGAAGTTGCGCTTGGCCTCTTCGACACCCTTGGAGATGGCCAGGGGCACCTCGCGGGCCTTGCCGTAGCCGACGCCGACCAGGCCGTTGCCGTCGCCCACGACGACGAGCGCCGTGAAGCTGAAGCGGCGACCGCCCTTGACGACCTTCGACACGCGGTTGATCGTCACGACGCGCTCGAGGAACTGGCTCTCGTTGCGGTCGCGCGAGTTGCGGTCCCGGTTGGGGTTGCGCTCGCGACCACCGCGACGCGGCTCGCGCTCGGCGGGCGCCTCGGCCGCAGCCGTGGCCGTCTGCCCGGCTGCTTGCTCAGTGGCGGTCACTTCGTTCTCCACATTCTGGTTGTTCACTGCATCGCTCACAGGTTCAGACCTCCCTCGCGGGCGCCCTCGGCGATCGCGGCGACACGTCCGGCGTAGCGGTTGCCGCCACGGTCGAACACGACGTCGGACACACCGGCGGCCTTCGCGCGCTCGGCCACGAGCTCGCCGACCTTGCGGGCCTTGGCGGTCTTGTCACCGTCGAACCCGCGCAGGTCGGTCTCGAGGGTCGAGGCCGAGGCCACGGTGTGGCCCTTGCTGTCGTCCACGACCTGGACGAAGACGTGGCGGGCCGAACGGGTGACCACCAGGCGCGGACGCACCTCGGTGCCCACGACCTTCTTGCGAAGGCGGAGGTGACGACGCGTACGAGCGTCGGTCTTCGACTTGACAGCCATGATTACTTACCACTCTTTCCGGCCTTGCGGCGAACGACCTCGCCGGCGTACCGCACACCCTTGCCCTTGTACGGCTCGGGCTTGCGGATCTTGCGGATGTTCGCTGCTGCCTCGCCGACGGCCTGCTTGTCGATGCCGCTGACGGTGAGCTTGTTGTTGCCCTCGACGGTCAGCGTGATGCCGGTCGGGGGCTCGACGAGCACCGGGTGCGAGAAGCCGAGGGCGAACTCGACCGCGGCGCCCTTCTGCGCGACGCGGTAACCGGTGCCGACGACCTCGAGGCCCTTGGTGTAGCCCTGGGTCACGCCGATGATGTTGTTGTTGATCAGGGTGCGGGTGAGCCCGTGCAGCGAGCGCGAGGCGCGCTCGTCGTCGGGGCGCGAGACCAGAACCTGGTTCTCCTCGACCGTGACCTCGATCGGGCTCGCGACGGTGAGCGAGAGCTCGCCCTTCGGGCCCTTGACGGCGACGTCCTGGCCGGCGACCGTGACGGTCACGCCGGCGGGGATGTCGATGGGAAGACGTCCGATACGCGACATGTCAGATCACCACACGTAGGCGAGGACTTCCCCACCCACGCCCTTCTGCTCGGCCTGGCGGTCGGTGAGAAGACCGGAGGAGGTGGACAGGATCGCGACGCCCAGGCCGCCGAGCACCGTGGGGAGCTCGGTGGACTTCGCGTACACGCGGAGACCGGGCTTCGAGACGCGCTTGATGCCGGCGATCGACCGCTCGCGGTTCGGGCCGTACTTCAGCGTCATGGTGAGGGTCTGGCCGACACGGGCGTCCGAGACCTCCCAGCCGGCGATGTAGCCCTCCTGCTGGAGGATCTCGGCGATGTGGGTCTTGAGCTTGGAGCTCGGCAGCGACACGGTGTCGTGGTGCGCCGAGTTCGCGTTGCGCAGACGGGTCAGCATGTCTGCGACCGGGTCTGTCATCGTCATTTCGTGTGTTTCCTTTGTTCAGCGGTTTCGGATGCCGTTACACGACAGCCGACCTTCGTGATGGGTGTTACTGGGCGTCGTCCGTCTTGAACGGGAACCCGAGCTGGCGCAGCAGCGAGCGACCCTCGTCATCCGTCTTCGCCGTGGTGACGATCGTGATGTCGAAGCCGCGGACGCGGTCGATCTTGTCCTGGTTGATCTCGTGGAAGACCGACTGCTCCTGCAGACCGAACGTGTAGTTGCCGTGGCCGTCGAACTGCTTGGGCGACAGGCCGCGGAAGTCGCGGATGCGGGGCAGCGCCAGGTTGACCAGGCGGTCCAGGAACTCCCACGCGCGGTCGCCGCGGAGGGTGACGTGCGCGCCGATGGCCTGGCCCTCGCGCAGCTTGAACTGCGCGATGGATTTGCGGGCCTTCGTGACGATCGGCTTCTGGCCGGTGATCTTGACGAGGTCGTCAACCGCGCCCTCGATCACCTTGCTGTCGCGAGCAGCCTCGCCGACACCGGTGTTCACGACGACCTTGACGATCCCGGGGATCTGCATGACGTTCGAGTAGCCGAACTCGTCCTGCAGCGCCTTCTTGATCTCGCCCTGGTACTTCTGCTTCAGGCGGGGCTGGATCTTGCCAGCCGCCGCGGCAGTGGTGGTGCTCATGTTCAGAGGTCCTTGCCGCTCTTCTTCGCGTAGCGCACGCGAACCGTGCGCTTCACGCCGTCCTTCGTCTGCTCCTCGACACGGTGGCCGACACGGGTCGGCTTCTTGGTCGAGGGGTCGACGACGGCGACGTTGGAGATGTGGATCGGGGCTTCCATCGTCTCGATGCCGCCCGTCTTGGTGCCGCGCTGGGACTGGCCCACGCGGTTGTGCTTCGTGACGTAGTTGACGCCCTCGACGATCACGCGGTTCTGCTCGGTCAGGACCTCGAGGACCTTGCCCTGCTTGCCGCGGTCGCCGCCCTTGTCCTGCTTCTTGCCGGTGATGACCTGGACCAGGTCGCCCTTTTTGATGTTCGCCATGATCAGATGACCTCCGGGGCGAGCGAGACGATCTTCATGAACTTCTTGTCACGAAGCTCACGACCGACCGGTCCGAAGATGCGGGTGCCGCGGGGCTCCCCGTCGTTCTTCAGGATGACGGCGGCGTTCTCGTCGAACTTGATGTAGGACCCGTCGGCACGACGGGTCTGCTTGACGGTGCGGACGACGACGGCCTTGACCACGTCGCCCTTCTTGACGTTTCCGCCCGGGATCGCGTCCTTGACGGTCGCCACGATGATGTCGCCCAGACCCGCGTAGCGGCGGTTCGAGCCACCGAGCACGCGGATGGTGAGCAGCTCCTTGGCGCCGGTGTTGTCGGCGACCTTGAGGCGGGATTCGGTCTGAATCACTTCTTACTCCTTGGGTTCCAAGAAGGCCGGGGCCTTACTTGGCCTTCTCGAGGATCTCGACCAGACGCCAGCGCTTGGTGGCGCTGAGCGGACGGGTCTCGTTGATGAGGACGAGGTCGCCGATGCCGGCGGTGTTCGCCTCGTCGTGGGCCTTGACCTTGGACGTGCGACGGATGACCTTGCCGTAGAGCGGGTGCTTCACGCGGTCCTCGACCTCGACGACGATCGTCTTGTCCATCTTGTCGCTGACCACGTAGCCGCGACGGGCCTTGCGGTAGCCACGGGCGTCGGCGTCGCGCACGTCGTGCGCGGCGGACTCGTGACCCTTGGCGGGCGCCTCGGCGACCGCGACGTCGGCCACGGGGGCGTCGGCCTTGGCGGCGGCAGGCTTCTTGGCCGGCGCCTTCTTGGCGGGCGCCTTCTTCTCAGTCTCAGCCATCACTCGGCCTCTTCCTTCGCGGCCTCGTCGGCGGCGTCCGCCTTCTTGGCCTTGGTCTTCTTCGCCTTCGTCGCGACCTCCACCGGCGCGGGCGTGGCACGGATGCCGAGCTCGCGCTCACGGATCACGGTGTAGAGCCGCGCGATGTCGCGCTTGACCGCACGGATGCGGCCGTGGCTCTCGAGCTGGCCGGTGGCCGACTGGAAGCGCAGGTTGAACAGCTCTTCCTTGGCCTTGCGCAGCTCCTCGACGAGGCGCTGGTCTTCGAACGTGTCGAGCTCGCTCGGGGCGAGCGTCTTGGTGCCGACGGCCATTACGCGTCGCCCTCCTCGCGCTTGATGATGCGTGCCTTGAGAGGCAGCTTGTGGATTGCACGGGTCAGTGCCTCACGAGCGAGTTCCTCGTTGACACCCGCGACCTCGAAGAGGACGCGGCCCGGCTTGACGTTGGCGACCCACCACTCGGGCGAGCCCTTACCGGAACCCATGCGGGTCTCGGCGGGCTTCTTGGTGAGCGGGCGGTCGGGGTAGATGTTGATCCACACCTTTCCACCACGCTTGATGTGACGGGTCATCGCGATACGAGCGGACTCGATCTGACGGTTGGTCACGTAGGCCGGCGTGAGCGCCTGGATGCCGAACTCACCGAACGACACCTTGGTGCCACCGGTGGCCTGGCCCGAGCGGCCCGGGTGGTGCTGCTTGCGGTACTTGACCTTGCGGGGGATAAGCATCAGGCAGACGCTCCTTCTGCGACGGGGGCCTCGCTGCGCGGGCCACGGCGACGGTCGCCACCGCGGTCGTCGCGACCGCGGGACTTCGGGGCGTTGGCCTGCTCGCGAGCGAGCTCCTTGTTGGTGAGGTCGCCCTTGTAGATCCAGACCTTCACGCCGATGCGGCCGAAGGTGGTCTTGGCCTCGTAGAAGCCGTAGTCGATGTTCGCGCGGAGCGTGTGCAGGGGCACACGGCCCTCGCGGTAGAACTCCGAGCGGCTCATCTCGGCGCCGCCGAGGCGGCCGGAGACCTGGATGCGGATGCCCTTGGCACCGGCGCGCTGGGCGCCCTGCAGACCCTTGCGCATCGCGCGACGGAAGGCGACACGAGCAGACAGCTGCTCGGCGATGCCCTGCGCGACGAGCTGAGCGTCGGCCTCGGGGTTCTTGACCTCGAGGATGTTCAGCTGGATCTGCTTGCCGGTGAGCTTCTCGAGGTCGGCGCGGATGCGCTCGGCCTCGGCGCCGCGGCGGCCGATGACGATGCCCGGGCGGGCGGTGTGGATGTCGACGCGAACGCGGTCACGCGTGCGCTCGATCTCGATCCCGCTCACGCCGGCGCGGTCCAGCTGCGTCTGCAGGAGCTTGCGGATCTTGATGTCCTCGGCCACGTAGTCGGCGTAACGCTGGCCCGGCTTCGTCGAGTCGGAGAACCAGCGCGACACGTGGTCCGTGGTGATGCCGAGGCGGAAGCCGTACGGGTTGACCTTCTGTCCCATTACTTGCTCGCCTTCTTGGTCGTGGTCGCGGCCGGAGCCTCGGCGACCTCGGGAGTCGCCAGCTCGATCGTGATGTGGCTCGTGCGCTTCTTGATCTGGAAGGCGCGGCCCTGGGCGCGGGGCTGGAAACGCTTGAGCGTCGTGCCCTCGTCCACGTACGCGTTCTTCACGTACAGGTCCTGCTCGTCCAGGTACTCGCCGTCCTTGTCCGCCTTCACGCGGGCGTTGGCGACCGCTGCGGCGACGAGCTTGTAGATCGGCTCGCTGGCACCCTGGGGCGCGAACTTCAGGATGGCGAGAGCCTCCTGAGCTTGCTTGCCCTTGATGAGCGCGACGACACGACGAGCCTTCTGAGGGGTCACGCGGATGTGCTTCACGCGTGCGATGGATTCCACCATGTCTCTCCTCCTCTAGTCCTCTCTGGAGCGCCCCCGCGTCAGCGGCGGCGACCCTTCTTGTCGTCCTTCTCGTGGCCGCGGAAGGTGCGGGTGGGCGCGAACTCGCCCAGCTTGTGGCCGACCATGGTCTCGGACACGAACACGGGGATGTGCTTGCGTCCGTCGTGCACGGCGATGGTGTGTCCCAGCATGGCGGGGATGATCATCGAACGGCGCGACCAGGTCTTGATGACGTTCTTGGTACCGGCTTCGTTCTGCGAGACGACCTTGCGAAGCAGGTGCTCGTCGACGAAGGGGCCCTTCTTAAGGCTGCGAGGCATCTTCCTCTACTCCTACTTGCGCTTCTTGCCGGCGTTGCGACGACGGACGATGTACTTGTCGCTTTCCTTGTTGGCGTGGCGGGTGCGACCCTCAGCCTGGCCCCAAGGAGAGACGGGGTGACGTCCACCGGACGTCTTGCCCTCACCACCACCGTGCGGGTGGTCGACCGGGTTCATCGCGACACCGCGGACGGTCGGGCGGACGCCCTTCCAGCGCTTGCGGCCGGCCTTGCCCCAGTTGATGTTCGACTGCTCGGCGTTGCCGACCTCGCCGATCGTCGCGCGGCAGCGCGCATCGACGTTGCGGATCTCGCCGGAGGGCAGACGCAGCTGGGCGTAGGGGCCGTCCTTCGCGACCAGGCGCACCGAGGTGCCGGCCGAGCGGGCGAGCTTGGCGCCGCCGCCGGGACGGAGCTCGATCGCGTGGATGACCGTACCGGTGGGGATGTTGCGCAGCGGCAGGTTGTTGCCCGGCTTGATGTCCGCGCCGGCACCCGACTCGACGACATCGCCCTGCTGCAGCTTGTTCGGCGCGAGGATGTAGCGCTTCTCGCCGTCGAAGTAGTGCAGGAGCGCGATGCGCGCGGTGCGGTTGGGGTCGTACTCGATGTGAGCGACCTTGGCGTTGACGCCGTCCTTGTCGTTGCGACGGAAGTCGATGACGCGGTACTGGCGCTTGTGGCCGCCACCGATGTGACGCGTGGTGATGCGACCCTGGTTGTTGCGGCCACCGGTCTTGGACAGGGGGCGCAGCAGCGACTTCTCCGGCGTCGATCGCGTGATCTCGGCGAAGTCAGCCACCGACGAACCGCGACGACCCGGGGTCGTGGGCTTGTACTTGCGAATAGCCATGTTGGTTGTCCTCTATCCCGACCGTCAGCCGACTGCCGTGAAGATGTCGATGGTGCCCGACTTCAGCGTGACGATGGCGCGCTTGGTGTCCTTGCGCTTGCCCATGCCGAAGCGGGTGCGACGGGCCTTGCCCACGCGGTTGATGGTGTTCACCGCGGCGACCTTGACGCCGAAGATCTTCTCGATGGCGAGCTTGATCTCGGTCTTGGTCGCGCGGGGGTCCACGAGGAACGTGTACTTGCCCTCGTCGATGAGCCCGTAGCTCTTCTCGGAGACGACCGGCTTCAGGATGATGTCGCGCGGGTCCTTGTTGACGGCGGTCATGCCGAGACCTCCTCGGTGGCGCCGGCCTTCGCAGCGACGAACGCGTCGTAGGCGGCCTTGGTGAAGACGATGTCGTCCGAGACGAGCACGTCGTAGGCGTTGAGCTGGCCGACGGGCAGCACGTGGACGTACGCGAGGTTGCGCACGCTCTTGATCGTGAGCTCGTCGTCGCGGTCGATGACGACCAGGACGTTCTTGACGGCGGACAGGCCGGTCAGGACCGCCGCGGCCGCCTTGGTCGAGGGCGCGCCCTCGATGCCGAAGGAGTCGACGATGTGCAGACGGCCACCGCGAGCACGGTCGCTGAGCGAGCCCAGCAGGGCCGCCGCGATCATCTTCTTGGGGGTGCGCTGCGAGTAGTCGCGCGGCTTCGGGCCGTGGACGATGCCACCACCGGTCATGTGCGGCGCGCGGATCGAGCCCTGACGGGCGTTACCCGTGCCCTTCTGCTTGAAGGGCTTGCGGCCGGCGCCGGAGACCTCACCGCGACGCTTGGTCGAGTGGGTGCCCTGGCGAGCCGCCGCGAGCTGCGCGACGACGACCTGGTGGATGAGCGGGATGTTCGTCTTGACGTCGAACAGCGAGGCGGGAAGCTCGACCGAACCGGCCTTCTTTCCGCTGGCGCTGTGGACGTCGAGCGCGAGAGTCGAGTCAGCCATGATCAGGCACCCTTCACTGCGTTGCGGACGTAGACGATGCGGCCGCGCGCACCGGGGACGGCGCCCTTGACGAGCAGCAGACCCTTCTCGGCGTCGACGGCGTGCACCGTGAGGTTGAGGACGGTCACGCGCTCGCCACCCATACGGCCGGCCATGCGCATGCCCTTGAAGACGCGGCTGGGGGTCGACGAGGCGCCGATCGAGCCGGGCTTGCGGTGGTTGCGGTGCGCACCGTGCGAGGCGGAGACGCCCTTGAAGTTGTGGCGCTTCATGACACCCGCGGTGCCCTTGCCCTTGCTGGTGCCGACGACGTCGATCAGCTGGCCGGCCTCGAAGGTGGCGTCGACGGTGAGCTCCTGACCGAGTGAGTAGTCAGCGGCATCCGCCGTGCGCACCTCGGTGAGGTGGCGGCGCGGGGTGACACCGGCGGCCTCGAAGTGGGCCGTCAGCGGCTTGTTCACCTTGCGCGGGTCGATCTGCCCGTAGGCGATCTGGACCGCGTTGTAGCCGTCCTTCTCGGGCGTGCGAACCTGGGTGACCACGTTCGGCGCGACCTCGATGACGGTGACGGGAACGAGCTTGCCGTTCTCGTCCCAAACCTGGGTCATGCCGAGCTTGGTGCCCAGCAGACCCTTCGAAATCTTCTCGTTGATGTGTGCCATGGTCGTCGTCCTCAGAGCTTGATCTCGATGTTGACGTCGGCCGGCAGGTCGAGGCGCATCAGGGAGTCGACGGCCTTGGGCGTCGGGTCGATGATGTCGATCAGACGCTTGTGGGTGCGCATCTCGAAGTGCTCGCGGCTGTCCTTGTACTTGTGGGGCGACCGGATGACGCACACGACGTTCTTCTCGGTCGGAAGGGGCACGGGGCCCACGACAGTCGCGCCCGCACGGGTCACGGTGTCGACGATCTTTCGCGCCGACGTGTCGATGACCTCGTGGTCATACGACTTCAGGCGAATGCGGATCTTCTGTCCCGCCATTGTCTGCTCACTCTCTTTTCTCGCGTCGTACCTCGAGGGCATTGGACGCACGTGGCGCGGTTACGCCGGGTACTTCGTCCTCGGAGTCCGGGCACCTGCCTTCCGGCCGGTTCCCGATCGTGTCGAGGGATGCTGCACCGCTGTTCTGATGTCAGTCCTTCTCCCCGCACGCATGCGGAACCTGTTTCCAGGTGAGGAGTCGGATGTGTTGTTCTGCTGCCCGCGGCCTAGGACCCTGCACCATGCCCTCGGAGAGGAGGCGCCGCCTATGCACTGCCCTGGCAGTGATCCTGCGCGGCGCTGACGCGCGCACGCAAGAATGTGGAACCTGACTAGTCTACGTGCCGCCCGGGCGTGTCGCAAACTCGGGCGTGTCGCGCACGGCCGTTTCTCAGTGCGCGCTCTCCCCGGGAGCGAGCACGGCCCTGAATGTGCGGAACAGGATCTGGATGTCCTGCACGAATGACCAGTTCTCGACGTAGTAGAGGTCGAGGCGCACGGCGTCGTCCCAGCTGAGCGCAGAGCGGCCGCTGACCTGCCAGAGCCCGCTCATACCGGGCTTCACCAGCAGCCGGCGATGGGCGGCGTCATCGTAGAGCGCCACCTCCCCTTCCCGCTGCGGCCGCGGGCCGACGAGGCTCATGTCGCCCGTCAGCACGTTGAACAGCTGCGGCAGCTCGTCGATCGAGTGCTTGCGCAGGAAGCGGCCGACCCGCGTGATGCGCGGATCGTCGGTCACCTTGAAGAGCGGCTGGTCGCTCGTGCCCTGCAGGTCCAGGAGGCTTGCGAGCTGATCGTCGGCGTCCGCGTTCATCGAGCGGAACTTGATCATGCCGAACTCGCGACCGCCGCGGCCGATCCGCACCTGGCGGTAGAAGATGGGCCCGCGCGAGTCCACGCGCACCGCGATCGCCGTGGCGATCATGATGGGCGAGAGGATGGCGATCAGCAGGAAGGACGCGACGAGGTCGAACGCCCGCTTGGCGAACCGGCGGAATCCTTCCAGCCGCGGGAACTCGACGTGGATGAACGGAAGCCCGGCGGCCGGGGTCGCGTGGATGCGGGGACCGGCGACGTCGGTGAGCGCCGGGGCCACCACGAGGTCGACGTCGCGGTCGGCGACCTCCCAGCCGATCCGGCGCATGGTGCGCGGATCGAGCTCGTCGGCCCCCGCGATGATGAGGGTGTCGGCGTCGACGAGGTCGATGGCGCGCACAGCGTCCGAGAACCCGCCCAGGATCGGCACCCTGCCGATCGCATCCCCCTGCCGGCTGGTGACGACTCCCACGACGTCGAAGCCCGTGCCCGGCGAGCGGTCGATGGACTCGATGACGTGGGCGGCCTTCCCGGGCTCGGCCATCACCACCGTGCGGTACACGTACTTCCGGCCGCGCTGCTGCGTGCGCAGCCACTGCCGCCACGCCCATCGCGAGAAGATCAGCACGAGGGTGCCGATCGGCAGGGCCACGAGGAAGAGGGTCCGAGCAGCGTCGATCTGGAAGAAGAAGCAGATCGACACCAGGAGCGCGAAGAGGGCGAACGACGCGTTGGCCACCCGTCGGTACTCGTTCGGGCCGCTGCCGACGATGTGCCGTTCACGCGTCTCGAAGAGGGCCAGCGCGGCCAGCCACAGGGCGGCGGTGATGATCAGTCCGAAGGTGTAGGAGAGGAACGGCCCCTCCGAGGACCACGCCATCCGGGTCGGACCCGGGGGGATGGCGACGAGGCGATAGACCGCCAGCGTGGCGACCACCACGGCCACGTCGCTGACGATCAGCCAGGAGCCGTACCGGCGCGGCCAGTCGCGAGAGGACCGGCGTGCGGGGATGAGGCGTGCCCGCCAGTTCGCCTGAGCCCCGGTGATCGCCACTCGCTCTTCGCCTCAACGTCGGATGTGTACACCGAGAGTTCACCCCGAACTCTCAGCAGATTCCCCAACAATCTAACCCGACTTCATCCGAATGAGAGAACCACCCTCGACCGTCATTAATTGCATTCGTCGGTGATGGCAACCTGGGTGGGCTTCACCATGGGGTTCGATCGCACGCTCAGCGGTCCGAAGTCACCGGACCCGATGAACGTCACCTCGACGGTCACCGTGCTCCCGGGGGGCATCCTGCTCTCGAAGGGCGCGACGACACGACCGAGATCCATGTTCCCCTCGCGGAACGGCTTGACCCAGTCGCCCTCTACCCGCATGCTCTCGACCTCCATGCCGGGAGGAGCGTAGACGAAGACGTGCTTGGAGTAGTACTCGCTGCCGTTGCGGAAGCTTTGCACGTAGGCGGGAAGAGCCTCAGCGGCCTCCTGCGTGATGTCCAGCTTCATCGTCGCCTTCGCCGTCACCCTAGTGACGCCGTCCGCGCACGTCATCGAGGCGTCGATGGCGGTGTTCAGGTAGTAGTCGATCTTCGAGGCGGACGCGTCACGGAAGTACACGCCCATCGCCGTCTCGGTCGTGTTGTCCGTCGGCAGGATGCCGGACAGCTTGCCGGATTCCTCGATGAGGGACTGCTGTGCAGGATCGGACATCCACGCCATGATGCTGCCCTGCGAGATGCTCTCGTTGACGGCCCAGGCCATGTCCTTCAGGTTCATGCTCCCCGACGACACCGCTTCGAAGACCTTCGAGGCGACAGCCGCGAAGAAGGCATCGGACGCGACAGCACCCTCGGGTGTGTAGGCATCCCACCAGGCGTAGGACTTGCTCAGCAGCACCTCGAGCGCATTCGCGCTGTCGAGCTGGAACTCGCCGTCCGGACCCGGCACCGTCACCGGGCCGGTGGCGACGAGAATCCTCGATAGGGCGATGGGATCGATGGAGATCGCCCCGTCGATGCGGGTGTCGTCGACCGTGCGGTTCCAGAACGCGGCGACCATCTGCGCCGCCGACGGCCAGTCCGGCCGCGTCGTCGACATGTTCACGCGCACGCCGTAGTTGTTGCCCCAGAGGTTCCGCAGCGGCTCGGAGATCTCGATGCCGATGTCGCGCCGGTCGGCGTCGAAGGTGCCGCTGCTCGCCTGCCCGGTGATCTCAAGGTCTCCCGCGTCGGCGCGGATCATGGTCTCCGATGCGGCGGACCCGCCGAGCGGCAGTGATTCTGCGTTGTTCTGGAAGACGAGCAGGTAATTCTTCGCGCCGTCCGCCCCCAGAAGTCCGGGGAGGAGATCGAGGACCGGCTGCACGCCCGACAGCACGTCGCTGATCTGTACGACGCCGCCCTTCACAGGGCCGATGAGCGCCTCGTTCGAGGCGAGCGACGCGAGCTCGGCAGTCAGCGGCGCGAGGGACGTCGCTCCCGACTCGATGATCGGCAGCGCCCGCGCGAGCAGCTTGCCTTCACCGTCGCCCTGCATGTCGAGGACGGGCTTGCCGATGTCATTGGCGACCACGTCCAGCGCTTCCGAGGCGACCCGCACTCCTCGCAGGTTGTCGCCCACCCACGGGAACACCTCCGCGGCGCGCCAGATCGGGTCGTTGGCCGCCGAGGCGGCCGTGCCCGCCTCGCGGGAGACGACGTCGATCGCGGCGGCGATGTCGCCACCGTCCTGGGCCTGCTGCAGCGACGCCTGCGCGGCTTCCAGCGATCCCTTCACCGTGAGCGCCTTGAAGCCGAGCCAGCCGACGAGCGCGACGAGGATCAGCACCGGGATGCCGATCCATAGAAGGAGCCGTCGACGGCGCGGGCGCTCGGTCGGCTCTGCCGACCGACGCTGTTCTTCTCGGGCCTCGCGGCGCGTCGGCAAGGTCATGCTCTCATCCTAAGCAAACGTCCGCGCCCCTCCCTGACGGCTGTCTGAGAGGGGCGCGGGCGAGGCGGGGTGCGGGTCAGCGCGTGACTCCGGCGGTGGCCGATCCGCTGCGGACGAACACGGGATTCTTGGTGACCGCGATCTTCACGACGCCGTTCTTCGGCTTCACCGTGCGCTTCGCGCCCGTGAAGTCGACCACGACCACCGGCTTCGATGTCCTGATCGTGGCGGTCTTCGTTCCCGTCGGCGCCCACACGACGCGCACCAGGTTGGTCGAGGTGCCGAAAGCCGTCGAGACGACGCCCGTGCCGAGCTTCTCATTCGCCCGGAAGGCACGACCGCCGAGCTGGGTGATCGTCAGCGCCTGCGCGAACGCGGCCGGCTTGGGCGCGACAGCGGCGAGCGCCGCGGTGGGGTGCGAGTACAGGCCGAAGTTGCCTTCCTGGTCCGTCAGCCTCGGAGTGTCGTTGATGAGGTCGTACCAGTAGTACTTCCGCGCGCCCGTCGAGAAGCCGGAGATCGCTGCACGCACGAGAAGCGACGCCTGTTCCGTCGTCGTGCGGTTGCCGGTCCGGGAGGATGTGCCAAGCTCGGTGATCCATACCGGCTTGGTCGTGCCACCGTAGGTCTTCATGCTCTTGCGAGCGGTGGTGACGATACTCGCCAGCCCCTCGGGCTTGCCGGTGATCTCGTACGGGTGGAAGCTCATGGCATCGGCGTACCTGAGGCCGCCCTTCTTCCAGAGGTCACGGAACCAGGTGGCGGGGTAGCGCGCCGTCGCACCGGCAACGATCGGCAACGAGGGCTTCACCTTGCCGACTGCGGTGCTGACCGACTTCAGGATGGGCAGATAGCACGCGGCCGACGTGCAGTTCGACTTGTTCTTCGGGGCGTGGTTGAACTCGTTGTAGACCTCGAGGCCGACGAGGTTGAACCGCTTCGCGATCGCCGCAGCGTACTTGCCATACGCCGAGACCGCCGCCGAGGTGCGCGGGGCGTAGGCGTTGGAGGCACCGTAGATCGAGTTCCCGTAGCCGGCGATGCCGAGGATCTTGAGGCCCTGAAGGCGGGCTCGCGTGAAGGGGGCCTCATAGACACTGAAGTCGTAGACGCCCTTCGTCTTCTCGATGATGCCCCAGTACATGTCGTTGCGTACCTCGGAGATTCCGAGGACTCGTGCGTGCCGCGCCGCGTCGGCGTACGTGGCGTTCTCGACGTGGAGCCCGACGCCGAATCGTGCGTCGGGGGCGATCCACGGATTCGGGCTGTCGACGATGGCGATCGGCGTGCTGGTGAGCCTGCCGTCGCTGGCACGCACCTTGAACGTGTAGTACCCCTGGGGCACACCGCTCAGCGAGATCGCGGTGATTGCACCCGCCCGGGTCAGGGAGCCCGACTTGATCGTCTTGCCACTGCGGGTGACGGCCCACGTGATGCGGCCGGCCGGGAGCGCGACGGCGACGGCGGCCGTCGGCGTCGTCATGATGAGCGAGGTGCTGACGATTCCGCGCTTGGCCGTGACCGTCTCGAAGGAACCGTTGGGGACGAGATTCGTCTTGGCCGTGTCAGCGGCGGCGTAGAGCTTCACCCCATCGATGGACAGGCCGCGAAGGGCCTTCGACACCCGCACCGCAAGGGTGGCGGAGCTGGCCTCGGCCCCGGAGGTGAACGTCCCCGTCACGAGCTTCCACGACGCGTTGAGCTTCGGAAGGACGATGGCCGTACCGCCGATCGCAAACCATGCCGGGACGGACTTCGCGGTCTTGGACATGACGCGGACGTAGGCTTCGAACGTGTAGGTGGTGGCCGGCTGCACCGGCACCTGCACTGACGCCGCGGTGCGCGTCGACGGAACGACGGGTGCATCGATACCCAGCGCGATACTGCCGGACTTCGTGCCGCCCACCTCGGGCCAGACCTCGGCCACGGTCTCGGGGCCGGCCAGGGTCCAGTCGGCGATTGCACCCTCGGCACGGGCCGCGCGAGGCAGGGATACGGTCGACACCGTGGCTGCGGGCACACTTGCGGCGAGCGGAGCTGTCTCGGCGGAGGCCACGGTCGCCGACGCGTCGAGCACGAGGCCGCCAACGAGAAGGCCTGAGGCTGCAACGGTCGCCACGGCGCGTGCCAGGCGTTGCCCGATCCAGGAGGTGGCGGAGATAGGCGTCGATGACATGAAGCGCGGAATCCTTCGTTCAGTGGTGGGAGGAGTGCTCGCGGCGCCATCCGTCCGAGAGAACATCGACTGATCACGACCCCGGGACAGGCTAGCAAGCCGTGGTGCTTCGCGCCCACAAGAGCTCAACGCCAGGGGCCCCGATCTCGCGCGACTAGGCTGAAACGACGTGCTGAGCAGACACTCCGGACCATCGAACGAGGAAGCCCCTTCATCATCCATGACTCATTCTTCCGGTTTCGGTGTCGTCTCCATCGGGGCGTATGACCGCTTCAACTATGGCGACCTGCTTTTTCCACTCGTGCTTGACTTTGCTGCGCGTGAATTGGGCTATCCCGATCTCACACACATCGCGCCGCAGCGATCCGACCTCTCCCCCGTCGGCGCAGTCCCGACGAGGTCGATCTCCGACGTGTATGACGGAAGAACCTCGCGACCGACCGGCGTGGTCCTGGGGGGCGGCGAAATCCTCGGTGCAACATGGGGGCAGGCGGCGGCGACCATTACTCCGGTTCCCTTCGACATTCCCCTCTTGGCGCTGCGGAAGCTGTCGAGTCGGGCCTACGACGCTGTCGGGAGGCTGCTGCTGAGCGGGAGCTGGCCGACCCCCTATGTTCCGTCAGCGGACTCGGTCCGGGGTATGCCCTTGGCACTGAATGCGATCGGGGCCTCGTCCCTCGCTGTACTCGACGAGCGCACGCGCTCACGCGTCGCCGAGTCACTTCGACTCGCGAGCTATGCGAGCGTTCGCGACTCGGCCGGGCACGCACAGCTCGCACGCATCGGCGTTCAGTCAGAGCTCGCGCCCGACAGTGTCGCGATCCTGGCGCGTCTCCACCCCGCCGCCCCGCCCCGAGCAGACGACGAGGTCATGGTCGTTCAGGCCTCCCGAGCATGGATGCGGACGCATCGACGGGCCTTCTCCGATGCGCTCCGCACCGTGGCCCCACGATTCGGAAGAGTTGAACTCCTGCCGATCGGACTAGCGGGCGCGCACGCTGACAGAGAAGCGCTGGAGTCAGTTCGTGGAGACCTCGCCGCTTACGGAGTCACTGCCACAGTTGTCGAACCGACCACGGTGTGGACGATTGCGGACGCGATCGCGGGAGCGTCAATCTTCGTCGGAACGAGCCTGCACGGCGCCATAACCTCCATGGCTTACGGGACCCCGTTCGTCCCCCTTTCAGGCATCGGCAAGCTGGGCGCGTACCTCGAGTCGTGGGGCGGAGAGGTATCGGCCACCCCCGTCGCCGCTACCGACCTCGCGGACGGCGTGGCCCGGGCGCTGCGCGTCCCCCACGACGCCCGTCTAGCGCACTCGGGTGAGTTGGAACGACTGTCGTGGTCGAACACGGAGAGAGTCCTTAACGCGGCCTACGCCGGACGCTGAGCGAGTCGATCGTGCGGCTACCCAACTCACCGACCCTGGTCCTCGCGAGCCGTCTCGTCGGGATCGTGCTGGCCTTCGCCAGCGCGCCGGTTGTCGCGCGTGCACTAGGGCCGGATGGTCGGGGCGCCTCTGCAGCTGCGCTCGCGATCCTCGCCCTGATGCCTGTGCTCGTCGGCTTCGGCCTTCCTCTCGTCGTTCGACGTCGAACTTCGATGCCTGCCGCACTGGGTGACGCTGTGCGAACGGTTCGGATTCTCGCACTCGCCGCGGTGCTGCCCGCCGCTGCGCTGGGCTACCTGATCGCCCCGATCCTCCTTCCCACTGTCGACATCTACGCAACACATGCATTCGTCATCGGGTGCGGGGCTGCACCGCTGGCACTCCTGTGGATGTGCGACGCGAACATTCTTCTCGCTCAGTCCAGGTTGGTTGCCTACTCGGTGCTCAACGTGCTGCCCAGCGCGACATTCCTGATCGCGGTCGGTATCGCGTGGCCCGTGGACGCCCTCTCCGTGGGCTTCGTCCTCGCCGCCAACGTGGGGTCGACGGTTGTCACGCTCATCGTGTCGTCACTCATGGTCAGGATTGATATGCGCGGTGGTCGCGCCCGGCCGATCCCGCTCCTCCGGGAAGGAGCAAGCTTCGCTGGCAGCCAGCTGGCGGAGGCCGCGTCCTACCGGTTGGACCAAGCGCTCGCTCTTGCGCTCATCGGGAGCACCGAGGCAGGGTTCTACGCCGTTGCGGCCACTGTTGCTATGGTTCCCTTCGCCGCCGGACAGGCCGTGGGGGCGGCGGCATTCCAACGGCTCGCCGACGAATCCGGCGGAAGGGAACGCCAGCTGAATCTCTCAGCAACGGTTGTCCGCTTCGGATTTGTCGCAGCAACACTGGCGTCGCTGCTGCTCGCAGTCATGACGCCCTGGGCGGTGCCCTTCGTCTTCGGCTCTCAGTTTGCGCCAGCCGTGATCCCGACCCTCCTCGCGCTGATTGGTTCTACGGCAGTGGCCAGCACTTACGTGCTCAACTCCGTGCTGGTTGCGCAGGGACGGGGCTGGTTGATGACTCTCTCGCAAGTGAGCGGTCTGACCGTCGGCATGGCCCTGCTCTTGCTCTTGGGGCCATCGCTAGGCGCTGTCGGTGCTGCTGTGGCGTCAACCCTTGGCTACCTCGTCACCGCAGCCGCGTCTACGACTGCTACTCGGATTCCGATATCTCGACTTTTTCCTCGTCGCGGTGACCTTCGGGCGACGATTCGCTTTCTCCTTCGCGGTGCGCTCCCCGATCACTCGTAGGCATCAGCCAGAGGATCGCGAGCGCCAGCCAGAAGATGCCGTCCAGATGAGCCTGGTAGAGGACGCAGAACAGCACTGTTGAGATGGCCAGGACACGACGACCGCGCCTCAGCAGTGGAGCAACTGTAAGTGCGAGAGCGAGAGCGAGTCCCATGACTCCCATCTCCACCAAGAAAGTGACATAGAAGGAGTGAAAGTTGCCGTCGTCGCGGCCTCCGAAAAAGTCGCCGAGGTAGGCGGGCGAGTTCCCGAAGCCGACTCCGGTAATCCAACGCGATATGTCCTGATTCAGCGTGTCGAGGCCGATGCCAATCAGGAGGAAGTGGTGGCCGCCCGAATCATCGAGCGAGATCGACAGCCGCTCCTGCAACAGCCTCATGAGGTCGATGTGGCCGACGACAAGGACCGCCGCGACGGCCGCGACACCGATCAGCGCACAGGCGGACACAACGATGACGACCTGCTTCGCTCCCACCTCTCGTACGAGGAGAACGAGTGCCACGACTACGACGGCCGCCCATGCGAACAGCCCCGTTCGAGAAAACGTCGGCACAGCGACCAGCGCCGCCAGGGCGAGCGCCAACCAGGTCAGCCGCGGCCGGCCTCGATAGCGGGTGACGGGATCCACGACGAGGATGTAGAGCATCACGGCGACACCGAACGCCGCACGGTTGGGGTCGAGTGAGAGCCCTGACGGTCGTGGGGCGAGCGGTCCGTAGGTCGGAGCCGTGACATACAGCGGACCGAGCCAGTGAGGCACGCCGGCCACCGCAGGCGACCAACTCGCCACCTGCACGACGGTAAGGGCAAGCCCGGCACCCAGCGCGACCCACGCTCCGATTCGAAGCGCTGTGAGCAGCTGTAGACGACGGGCGAGAATGATCGCGGACCAGACCCCTGCGATCGTGAGCGCGAGCAGCGCGACACGACGGAGGCCTTGGGACGGCGCGCCTGCGACAAGAGCGCTGATCCCCGCCACAATTACCAGAGTCCCGGCGAGCGAAATGCCCCACCACCCGAACCTCTCGAGTCGCGGCGCGGCGGTCCACAGGACCGCTACCGCGGCTGCGACCGCGAGCACGTAAAGGATCAGCGAAGGTGTCACGGTGACGGGGAGCGCGCCAGCCCCCAAATCGATGCGGTCCGCCCCGCATGCCGCCACGACCGCGACAACGAGGCAATAAACGAGACGCTCGCGAACCGGGCGGTCCCTGAAGCGAAGGGGCGCGATACGTGGCGCGTTTGTCACGGCTGCTGCCTCTCGAGTACGTGGTGCGCGATGATGCGGCTGGTCGCCGACCACGTGAAGCGATCCGCGTTGCGCCGACCGCGCTCGACGACGTCGGCCCGGATCACCGCGTTGTCCCGGAGGGACTCGACGTGGGCCACGGCGGCGTCCGGATCATCCACATCGAAGAAGAGGGCGCCGTCCCCCGCAACCTCCGGAAGCGAGGACGCGGTTGAGCAGACGACCGGGCAACCTTCGCTCTGCGCTTCCACGATCGGCAACCCGAACCCCTCGTATCTGGAGGGGAAGATCATGGCGATGGCGCCGCCGAGAAGCCTACGGAGGTCGCCATCGGAGATCCGCCCGACGGTCACCACGCGGTCATCCGCGGGCATGGCCGAGCCACCGAAGACCAATCGATCACCCGCGCCGACCACCACGGTAGGCACACCTCGGCGGGCCAGTGCTTGCAGAGTCGGCGAGAGGTTCTTGCGCTTTGTGAGGCTCCCCACGGCAACGACATATGGCTCTGCGGGGACCTGGCGGTCTCCCGGACGCACGTCGAGCCAGTGATCCGCTCCGCAGGGCGCGACGATAATGCGCTCGCTGGGCACGTGGAGGAACTGCGAGAGTTCGCCCCGACTGAACTCCGAGACGGTGAAGATGTGGCGGGCGCGCCGAGGCGCCGTGCGGTACGAAAGGCGATACCAGGTCGTGAAGGCGCGGCTGAAGGTGTCCCCGAAGCGGAAGACGCTGGCGTCGTGGATGACGATTCCCTGCCGCCATTTCAGAAGGGGAGCCGCGCCCGACATCGTCAACAGATACCTTCCCCCGGTCGCGAGCGGCAAGGCGATCTGCTCGAACGCCATGCCCCGCAGACGCGACCGGCGGATGCGTGCACCGCGGGCCCATTCGGGAACCGTCGCATCGGCCGGCACCACGAGGACGATCCGTCGCCCATGATCGGCCACCAGGCGCTTCGTCACCTCCGTCGCATAGCGCTGCGTGCCCGTCGTGGACTGCGACAGCCACTTGGCGTTGACGTAGACCCTTCGATCCGCGGGTCGCGACAGTGCGTCGCTCCTGCGCCGCCACGCGGGCTCCGCACCCTGCAGGCCACGGGCGCGGGCGATCGCGCGGGCGCCGGTCAGATCTCGTGCGGCGAGGCGCTTGAGGAAGAGTGCTGCGAATCCGACGCGCGATCGGATCTTGGCGAGTCCACCCAGCTTGTCGCCGTACGCGAGCAGGCTCCATGCGTAGTACGTGGCCAACAGTCGACCCGCACTCGATCCCGACGCGGACAGCTCGTGGTGCACGTGCGCGTCCTCGACGATCGAGAGCCCATAACCAGCCGCCCGCACCCGGTGCGAGAACTCCGTGTCCTCCCAGTACATGAAGAACCGCTCGTCGAGGATCCCCACCCGCGAGAAAACCTCCGACCTCACGAGGACGCATGCCCACGAGAGGTAGTCGATGCGCTCACCGAGAGTGGTGTTCTGACGAGCGACCCCCGACAACCGGCTCACCCGACCGCCCATCGATTGGACCGAGCCGTCGGGGTTGAGGATCCTCGGCGAGACGACTCCCGCGGAGCGGTCGGCCGCCAGCGCGCGCTCCAGCGCGTCGACGGATGCAGCATCGATCGTGGCATCGTTGTTGATGACCAGCACCGAATCGGCCTCGGCGGCAAGCGCGAGTCCCGCGTTGACGCCGCCGGAGAAGCCGCGGTTCTCCTCGAGCTCGATCAGGCTGACGCGATCGCGCTCCGCGAGCAGCGCTCGGAGTGTTCCATCCGCCTCGTTGTCGACGACGACGACGAGGTCGATCGTCGGCACCGCGAGGAGAGCCTCGACGCATTCCTGCGTCCTGCGCGCGTCCCGCCAGTTCAGGACCAGGGCTCGGATGGTCATCGGGACCTCGCGCTCGAACGACATGCCATCTTCATCCCTTCACCGCGGATCTCACCCACGCGTCCACCTCACGGTGGAAGATCCGGGTGCTGAACTCGTCCGCTCGCGCTCGACAGGCCGCCGCCGAGGATGCTGCCGCCCGTGTGACGGCCGCGGCGAGCTCGGCATCCTGCCAGCCCTCCACGTGCGCGCCGGTGCGCCCGTCCACGACGGACTCCGCGGCGCCTCCGCGCACATTCACGATGACGGGCGTTCCCGCCGCCATCGCCTCGACGGGCATGATCCCGAAGTCCTCGACGGGAGAGAACACGAGCACCGTGGCGCGGCGGTACAACGCGCTGAGCAGCTCATGGGACGGATCGATCATGAAGGTCACCGGCACGCGCGCCTCAGCGGCGACGGCGCGCAGCCGTTCTTCGTCGGGGCCGCCTCCCGCGATGACGACCGGAACGTCGACGACCGATCCAGCCCGGATGGCGTCCTCCAGACGCTTATAGGGGACGAACCGTGACGCGCCGAGGACGAAGGAGTCGGGTAGCTCGTCCAGCAGCTGGGACTCCTCCTCCGTCAGCGCCGGCTCCGGACCGAAGCGCGCAGTGTCGACGGGAGGATAGATCACCGTCGCCTCCCGCTCCCAGGTGCGGGCGATCCGGTCGGCCACGTACTTGCTGTTGGCAGCGATCGCATGGGCCTCGCCCGCGCGCCGACGGTCGACCGGCCGGAGAAGCGCGGAGGCCGTCCGGGCGACGACGCCCTGCCCACGCGAGTCCGCCTCGGGCGCCCACACGTAGCGCGCCGGCGTGTGTGCGTAGACGAGCTTGGGGGCGTCCGAGGCCGCCCCTCCGAATCGCACCTGGTGGGCGAACGCATGGGAACTCGTGAGGATCCACTCGGCCTCTCTGCGGGGCATCGTCCGCCACACCAGTGGCATCAGCGGGACGGCCGCGGCCTTGCGGCCACGCAGCGGCGTGCGGGCCAGCCAGGTCTCGTTCACGTCTGCGAATCGCCCTTCGCTGGCGTTCCACAGGCACCATCGCTCGGCGCCGGGGAAGATGCGCACGAGCTGCTCGAAGACGTTCTCGGAACCGCCGGTGGGCGAGAGCCACTCGTGGACGAGAATGCCGCTCACGTCGATCCCCGCCCTCGTCTCGGCCCTCGCATCCGCTCTCAGGCAACTCCAATGATTCGATTCTAACGGGGCGACGCAGAGCACTCAGCCACCTCCGACCACCCCCCAACCGGCGCAAAAGGAAGAGGGGCGGATGCCGTGGCATCCGCCCCTCGGTCGGTGAGGCGACTACTCGTTGCCGATCTTCGAGTCGATGGTGCTACGCACGTCGTCGACCTTGTCGTCGATGGAGTCGGGAGCGACCTTCTTGACGAAGTCCGCGGCGGCGTCCAGGACGTTGTCGCTGACATCCTCGGCCTGATCCGACTTGAGCGTCTCCTCGATCTTGTCCTTGTTCTTCTCCAGGAAATCCTTGCCCTGGTTCACGAGATCCTCGATGCCCATATGTTCTCCTCCCGGTCGACGTGAGCCGCGGCCACTGCCGCCGCCCGCACTCATCATGACCGCTCGTCGCCGCCGGGTCCAGGGGGTTCCGCCCCAGGGCCCGGGTTGCCCTCGCATCCTGCCGGTGCGCCGGCCGCGGGAGCCTCCGGGAATGCCGAAAGGGCCGGATCCTCTCGGATCCGACCCTCTCGATGGTGTCTGAAGAGACTTACTTCACGATCTTCGTGACCGTGCCGGCGCCGACGGTGCGGCCACCCTCACGGATCGCGAAGCCGAGGCCCTCCTCCATGGCGATCGGCTGGATCAGCTCGACCGTCATGTCGGTGGTGTCGCCGGGCATGACCATCTCGGTGCCCTCGGGCAGCGAGATGACACCGGTGACGTCGGTGGTGCGGAAGTAGAACTGCGGACGGTAGTTCGTGTAGAAGGGGTTGTGACGGCCACCCTCCTCCTTGGACAGGATGTACGCCGTGCCCTCGAAGTTGGTGTGCGGCGTGACCGAGCCCGGCTTCACGATGACCTGGCCGCGCTCGACGTCGTCACGCTTGGTGCCGCGCAGGAGCAGACCGCAGTTCTCGCCGGCCCAGGCCTCGTCGAGCTGCTTGTGGAACATCTCGATACCGGTGACGATCGTCTTCTGCGTCGGGCGCAGACCCACGATCTCGATCTCCGAGTTGATCGCCAGGGTGCCGCGCTCGGCGCGACCGGTGACGACCGTGCCACGGCCGGTGATGGTGAAGACGTCCTCGACGGGCATGAGGAACGGCTTGTCCTTGTCACGCACCGGGTCGGGGATGGACTCGTCGACGGCCTCCATGAGGTCGAGGATCGACTGGGTCCACTTCTCGTCGCCCTCGAGAGCCTTGAGGCCCGAGACGCGCACGACGGGAGCGTTGTCGCCGTCGAAGTCCTGCGACGAGAGCAGCTCGCGGACCTCGAGCTCGACGAGCTCCAGGATCTCCTCGTCGTCGACCATGTCCGACTTGTTCAGCGCGACGAGCAGGTAGGGGACGCCGACCTGCTTGGCGAGCAGCACGTGCTCACGCGTCTGAGCCATTGGGCCGTCGGTGGCGGCGACCACGAGGATCGCGCCGTCCATCTGAGCGGCACCGGTGATCATGTTCTTGATGTAGTCGGCGTGACCGGGCGCGTCGACGTGCGCGTAGTGACGCTTCGGGGTCTCGTACTCGACGTGCGAGATGTTGATCGTGATGCCGCGCTGACGCTCCTCGGGAGCCGAGTCGATCGACGCGAAGTCGCGCTGGACGTTGGTCGCGGACGGGAACTTGTCGGCGAGCACCTTCGAGATCGCCGCGGTGAGCGTCGTCTTGCCGTGGTCGACGTGACCGATCGTTCCGATGTTCACGTGCGGCTTGGTCCGCTCGAACTTGGCCTTAGCCACTGGGTCCTCCTCAGGACGGTCGTTGTAGATCTCCGGGCGCTGGATTGCGACCGGCGTTCTACGGGGATGTTGTCAGTGTAGTTGACGGTTCTGTATTCAGTTTGGGTGCCGTCTCGTCTCGGGCCTCGGGCCCTCGCTCGACGACCGGCTGGGTGGATGCCGGGGCTCTCGCCTCACCGAAGAGCCGAGGCCCCGGCATCCGAGCAGGGAAAGGGTTACTCGCCCTTGGTCTTCTGGACGATCTCGTCGGCCACGGCCTTGGGGACCTCGGCGTAGGAGTCGAACTCCATCGAGTACACGGCGCGGCCCGAGGTCTTCGAGCGCAGGTCGCCGATGTAGCCGAACATCTCGGACAGCGGGACGAGGGCACGGACGACCTTCACGCCGGCCGCGTCCTCCATCGACTGGATCTGACCGCGGCGGCTGTTGAGGTCGCCGATGACGTCGCCCATGTACTCCTCGGGCGTGCGGACCTCGACGCTCATGAGCGGCTCGAGGATCGCGGGGTTGGCCTTGCGGACAGCCTCCTTGAAGCCCATGGAGCCGGCGATCTTGAACGCCATCTCCGAGGAGTCGACGTCGTGCGACGCGCCGTCGAGCAGGATCGCCTTGACGCCCACCATCGGGTAGCCCGCGAGCACGCCCACGTTCATCGCGTCCTGGAAGCCCTGGTTGGTCGGCTCGATGTACTCGCGCGGGATGCGGCCACCGGTGACCTTGTTCTCGAACTCGTACGTCTTGTCGGCCGTGACCTCGAGGGGCTCGAGCGCGAACTGGATCTTCGCGAACTGACCCGAACCACCGGTCTGCTTCTTGTGGGTGTAGTCGTGACGCTCGACCGCCTTGCGGATGGTCTCGCGGTAGGCCACCTGGGGCTTGCCGACGTTGGCCTCGACGCGGAACTCGCGCTTCATGCGGTCCACGAGGATGTCGAGGTGCAGCTCGCCCATGCCCTTGATGACCGTCTGACCGGTCTCGGGGTTGAGCTCGGTGCGGAAGGTCGGGTCCTCTTCGGCGAGCTTCTGGATCGCCAGACCCAGCTTCTCCTGGTCGGCCTTGGTCTTCGGCTCGATGGCGACCTCGATGACGGGCTCGGGGAACGTCATCGACTCGAGGACGACGGGCTGGTCGGGGTCGGCCAGGGTGTCACCGGTGGTGGTGTCCTTGAGGCCGATCACGGCGTAGATGTTGCCCGCGGTGACCGAGTCGACCGGGTTCTCCTTGTTGGCGTGCATCTGGAAGATCTTCCCGATGCGCTCCTTCTTGCCCTTGGTCGAGTTGATGACCTGCGCGCCCGAGTCGAGGTGACCCGAGTAGACGCGGATGTAGGTCAGGCGACCGAAGAACGGGTGCACGGCGACCTTGAAGGCCAGCGCGGCGAACGGGTCGTTGGCGTCGGGGTGACGCTCGATGACCTTCTCCTCGTCCTTGGGGTCGTGCGCCTCGATGGCGGGCACGTCCAGGGGCGAGGGGAGGAAGTCCACGACCGCGTCGAGCATCGGCTGGACGCCGCGGTTCTTGAACGCGGAGCCGCAGAGCACCGGGTAGAGCTCGCCGGCGACGGTGAGCTTGCGGATGGCGCCCTTGATCTCGGCGATCGTGAGCTCCTCGCCGCCGAAGTACTTCTCCAGCAGCGCCTCGTCGCTCTCGGCGACCGTCTCGAGCAGCTTCTCGCGGTACTCGGCAGCGCGGTCGGCGAGGTCGGCCGGGATCTCCTGGATCTCGTACTTGGCGCCCATGGTCACGTCACCCTTGGCATCGCCGGGCCACACCAGTGCGCGCATCTCGACGAGGTCGATGACGCCGACGAAGTCGTTCTCGGCGCCGATCGGCAGCTGGAGCACGAGCGGCTTGGCGCCCAGGCGGCTGACGATCGTGTCGACGGTGAAGTAGAAGTCGGCGCCGAGCTTGTCCATCTTGTTGACGAAGCAGATGCGCGGGACGTCGTACTTGTCGGCCTGACGCCAGACGGTCTCGGACTGGGGCTCGACGCCCTCCTTGCCGTCGAAGACGGCGACCGCGCCGTCGAGCACGCGGAGCGAGCGCTCGACCTCGACCGTGAAGTCGACGTGGCCGGGCGTGTCGATGATGTTGATCTGGTTCTTGTTCCAGAAGCAGGTCACGGCGGCCGACGTGATCGTGATGCCGCGCTCCTTCTCCTGCTCCATCCAGTCGGTGGTCGAGGCGCCGTCGTGCGTCTCGCCGAGCTTGTGGTTGACGCCCGTGTAGAACAGGATGCGCTCGGTCGTCGTCGTCTTGCCGGCATCGATGTGCGCCATGATGCCGATGTTGCGGACCTTGTTCAGGTCGGTGAGCACTTCTTGTGCCACGGGGTTTTCCTTACTTGGTGGAGTGGATTCGGGCGAGCAGCCCAGGACGGGCCCGGGGAGCGGCGGATGCGACGCTCCCCGAGCCTGTCGACGGGTTACCAGCGGTAGTGCGCGAAGGCCCGGTTCGACTCGGCCATCTTGTGGGTGTCCTCACGGCGCTTGACCGCGGCACCCAGGCCGTTCGAGGCGTCGAGGATCTCGTTCTGCAGGCGCTCGGTCATCGTCTTCTCACGACGGCCCTTCGCGTAGCTGACGAGCCAGCGCAGCGCGAGCGTGTTCGCGCGGTGCGGCTTGACCTCGACGGGCACCTGGTAGGTCGAGCCGCCGACGCGGCGGCTCTTGACCTCGAGGGTGGGACGGACGTTGTCGAGCGCCTTCTTGAGCGTCGCGACGGCGTCCTGGCCGTTCTTGGCCTCGACGCCCTTGAGGGCGTTGTAGACGATCGACTCGGCGAGCGACTTCTTGCCGTCGACGAGGATCTTGTTCACCAGCTGGGTGACGATCGGAGCACCGTAGACCGGGTCGTTGACGACGACGCGGCGGGGTGCGGGTCCCTTGCGAGGCATCTGACTCAGCCCTTCTTGGCGCCGTAGCGACTACGGGCCTGCTTGCGGTTCTTGACGGCCTGGGTGTCCAGGGCGCCGCGGACGATCTTGTAGCGCACGCCGGGGAGGTCCTTCACACGACCGCCGCGGACGAGCACCAGCGAGTGCTCCTGCAGGTTGTGGCCCTCGCCGGGGATGTAGGCGGTGACCTCGGTGCCGTTGCGGAGCTTGACACGGGCGACCTTGCGCATGGCCGAGTTCGGCTTCTTGGGCGTGGTCGTGTACACGCGGGTGCAGACACCCGCCTGCTGCGGGTTCGCCTTCAGGGCGGGCGCCTTGGTCTTGGTGACCTTCGGCGAGCGACCCTTGCGAACCAACTGCTGAATGGTTGGCACGTTCTCTCCTTGTTGGGCTGTGCGGCCTTCTCGGACCGCACAGGTGCTGCACGGTGACAGCGTTCGTGGTTTCACCACAGATCCACCGGCCAAGCGCGAGAGCGCCGGGCGTTTGCGTGGTGGATATGCCGTGGGGGCGACCTGTTCGCAGGCCGATCCCGGAATGTGCGACCCCGGCCCCGTCCGCACCGAAGCACGACGCAGGGCGCGCAAGAGCGCACACCCGATCAATGATACGCCGTATGACGAAGGCGGGCAAACGCGAGAGGCCCCTCGTCAGCCGATGAGCTCCGCCCTCAGCGAACCGGTGGGCGAACCGCCGCCCGGCGACCACTCGGCGGCGCCGACGACCGCGTCGAACAGCTCGGTCAGCAGCGGCGCGAGTGCGGCCAGTGCCGTGGTGAAGCTGAGGAGGACGACCGCGGCGCTGCCCGGCACGGTCAGCCAGTAGTCGGCGATCGCGACCGGCGCATCGCGGTCGTCGGCGGGGGGATCGAGCCGGCGCTCGGTGCGCAGCACCAGGCCGTCGCCCTTCTCGAACGCCGCGCCGCCGGCCGCGGCGAAGCGGTCCCAGTGCGCGCCGGCCTCCCCCGGTGACAGCACCCGCACCAGCTCGTCGGCGACGGCCGCCGGATCGTCGACGGCGCCGAGCGGAAGGCCGGGGCGGTACTCGGCGACGGAGGAGGCGAACGCGAGCCCGCCGGGAGCCGCGAGCGACAGGTGGTACTGCGTCGCGCCGGCGTCGCGGGCGCGCCGTGCCGCCTCGGCGAGGCGATCGCGCTGCCGCGCCCGGAAGGTCGCCTGATCGTCGCGGCGGCCGTAGTGCGCTCGCACGAGTGCCGCGACGGCGTCGGTGATCGACGCGTCGTCGCCGAGCGGAAGCTCCTGCCAGGTGCCGGGCAGCACGAGGCGGAGCGCGGGGGACGCCGCGCTCATCGTGCGGCGACGGCGGCCAGCTCGTCGGCCGTGAGCGACAGGTTCGACCCGAGATACGAGCCTTCCGCGAAGGGGATGCGGTCGCGGTACAGGGAGAGGGTGTCGATGATGAGCTCCCCCGTCTCGTCGGGTGCCGACAGCTCGAAGTCGTACGTCCGGTAGTCCCCCGGGTCCGCCGCGACGATCCGGACGCTCGCATCGATCACGTCGCCGACGGCGGCCAGGCCGTCCTCGTCCACGGTGATCTGCACGAGCGCTCCATAGGAGTCGGGGGTGCCGGTGTTGAACGCGCCGACGGCGGCCTCCTCGACCCCCGGGATCTCCTCGATCGCCGCGGCCACAGCCTGCTTGTCCATGTCAGCTCCCTCTCCGGGTCCCGCATTCGGCGTGCCGTCGGGCGACGGTGCGGCCGTCGGCCCCGTGCAGGCGGCCAGCAGCATCCCGCACGTGAGCGCGAGCGCCGTCACGATGATCCGCCTGCGCATGCCGTCCGCCTTCCTGATGCCTGCTCCCATCCTGCCAACTGCCGGGCGCATCCTCAGTCGCCTCGCGTGTAGGCGTAGTCGGTCGAGCCGATGGGGTTGCCGTCCTCGTCGTGCTTGGCGGGCGTCCCGAAGTAGTCGGACACCTGGACGCCGCCGGGCGCGTCGGGGTCGTCGGCCAGGAAATCGCGGCCCGCCTGGCTGCCGCCGGCGGTCACCTGCGAGTTGACCGTCTCCTGGTACTTCTTCGCGTTGTGACCGAGGTCGTCCGACGGATCGACGGGCACGTCGATCTTGTAGCGGTTCGGATCGTCGGAGTGATCGGGCAGATACGGGTTCTCGGTGCGCGGCACGGGGTCGGTCGTGTGCGAGACGTCGAGCACGCGGGTCGTGTGCGGGATGTCGAGATCGTCGACGGAGGAGCCGGCCACGACGATCGCATCCACCTGATAGGTGCTGTTGAACGCCGGGTCGGCGGCGAGGTTCCCGGCGGTGATGCCCCCGAGGCTCCAGCCGGCGAGCATGACGTGGTCGCCCGGCTGGATGCCGGCGCGCTGCATGGCGTCGATGACCATCTTCTCGAGCTGCGTCTGCTGGGCCTGGTTCATCTTCGCCACGACATCGCTCGTCACGTCGTTGCCGCTCGTGCCGCCCGGGGTCCACTGCTGGGTAGACGGGATGTGGACCCGGTAGATGATCTCGCCGTCGGGTCCCACGAAGGGAATGATGCGGACGACGGACTCGTGGTTGGTCGCGTCGTCGTCGGGGTCGAGGTGGCCGGCGTCGTCGATGGCGATGAGGTCGTTGAAGAGGGTGTCCAGCGACTCGTGGCGGCGGCGGCGGTGACTCTCGGCGTCGACGAAGTCGGGCGTTCCGGTCTCCTGCAGCGAGGCGAGGGCGATGACGGCCCACAGCTCGGGGAAAGCCGTCAGCAGCGCCGGGATCGCCGCCTGCACCAGCGCCTGGACGGGGTCCATGCCCCGCAGCAGGTTGACCGCGAACAGCCAGGCGAAGCCCGTGACGAAGACGAACAGTCCGATGAGCACGCGGGCGACGACGATCGCGAGCAGGACGAGAGCGGCGACGACGAGTCCGAGCACGACGAGGGCGGCGACCATCAGGACGACGAGCGCGGCGGCCACGAGGAGCACGAGCACGGCGAACGCGACGAGTGCGAGCACCAGCACCGCGAGGATCGCGAGCCCCAGCAGCACGATCGCCGCGATCACCGCGAGCACCGCGACGATGAGGGTCGCGATCGCGTTCAGCACGGCGACGATCGCGTCGACGATCGCCTCGAGGGCATCGGCGAGGAAGTCGACGAGGTCGTGGAACACGCCGCCGACGTCGTCCCAGAACGAGTCGTTGAGGTCGCTCCCCTCGACGACGTCGTGGATGCGGCCGATGGCGGCGCGGGCGGCGCGATCGCGATCGGCGACGGCGTCGTCGTAGCGCCGGCGCGCGGCTGCCGCGGCGGCGTCGGCGTCGGCCGCGTCTCCTCCGGCCGACCGCAGCAGGCGGTCCAGGCTCGTCAGGTCGCCGGCCCCCTCCCCGTCGGAGGCGAGGAGGGTGGTGCGCTCGGCGCGCAGCGTGCGCTCGCGGCGCTGGGCGGCGCCCAGGTCCGCGGTCGCGGCGTCGTGATCGGCGATCGCCCGCACGGCCCGCTCCTGGGCGTCGGCCAGGGCGGTGGCGTAGTCCAGGAGCGCTTCGCCGGTCTCGCCGTAGCGGCTCTCGGCGGCGTGCACCTCGTCGGCCAGGTGGGCGGCGTCGGTGCGCACCCGATCGATGGCGACGCTGACCATGGCGCCCGGGCGGGCGATGTCCTGGAGGGTCGCGACGGCGACGCGGATGGCGGTCGCGGTCTCGCGATAGCGCTGCCCCGTGCTGCGGAGGACCACCGGGTCGCCGTCGAGCGGATCCATCAGCGGCTCCCGATCGAGGATCCGAGGTCGCGGTCGACCTGCTCGAACGCGTCGTGGATGTCGCTCAGCACACCGGCCAGGGTGCCGAGCGCCTCGGCCATGCCGCGGCGGCGGTCGTCCCAGGTGCTGGCGAAGCGCCGGACGGTCTCGGCGAGGTCGGCGTGACCGCAGGCGTCGGCGGCCTGCCGCGACGAGTCGTCGGACGACTCGAAGGTGCGCCGGATGCTCTGGGCGCGACCGGCCGTACCGGCGATCTCGCCGAGGTCGAGCTTCACCATGTCGGTCATCGGATGCCTCGCAGGGGAGTCGGAACGAGAGAGCGCCGCGGGATGTGCGGCGCGGACGGCGGTCGCGGCGGCCCGCGCCCCGCGGAGCGCAGGGGCACGACCGCCGCGACCGGAAGCCGTCAGTTGCCGGCGAGTGCCTGGTCGGTGTCCTTGATGGCCTGCTGCATCTTGCGGAGCGACTCGCCCATGTCGCTGATGCCCTCGATCGCCTTCTCCAGACCGGTCGTCAGCTCGTTGTAGCCCTCACCGAACTTCCCCGACGCGTGCTGCGTCTTGAAGTCATCGCCCAGCAGACGGTCCACATCGCTCTTCAGCCGACGCAGGATGTCGCCGATCTCCTCACGACCCGAGTCGAGCTTGCCCGACATCGCTTCCATCTCACCGTACGAAGCCTTGAAATCAGCCATCGATCCATCTCCCTCTCAGAAACACCGGACCTCCCGGCACTGACCAGGCTACGAAAGCCACCCCCATCGGCCAATGGGGAGAACTCCCCGATCCGCGGCGGTGGGCGAGGACGCGCTCACCTCACTGCGGCGGCGTCTCGACCCACCGCATGGTGCCCATGATGAGGTCGCCGATCTCCACGAGCGTCTCCACCAGAGCGTGCGCCTGCGGGTCGTCGGCGGCGAGCGCTGTGAAGTGGAAGTGGAGCGCGCGGCGCGATCCCTCCTCCGCGGTCGGCACGAGGTAATGCGAGGACCGCCCCACCATGACGGCGCCGTCGTCGCCGGTGCGCTCCGCACTGCGCCACACCCACATGGGCGTCTCGGTGAAGTCGGCGTCGGCCACGGCCGCGCCGCGCGCGATGCGCGGGAGGGACATCTCCCACGTCGTGGTCCCGGGGAGCACGAAGGGCGAGACGAGCATGACCGCGGGCAGCGGGATGCCGTCGGCCAGCGGCGCGAGGTAGGCCTGGAACGCGCCCGACTCGCGCACGGCGGCGCGGTAGCGGGCGAGCATGCCGCGGAACGAGATGATGAGGTCGGGTCGCCCGGCGGCCTTCAGCTGCGCCAGCGCCGGCGCGGTCAGGGCGTCGTCGGCGAGAGCGGCGGCGGGCAGGCGCCGCCACCCGGGCGGGCATAGGAGCGTGTACGGCGTGGCGGTCGTGACGGGAGCACCAGCCAGCTCCTCGCGCAGCGAGTTCATCGTCGACGTTCCTTCCACTCCGGGGGCGCGGTCCTGCGAAGCGCGGCGCGCTCCTCGCGCTCGGTGATGTAGCGCGTGGTGCGGAGCTTGGCGAGGACGGCCGCGCGGGCCTGCTCCAGTCCCCCGCGGTCGGCCGTCAGGGCCGCCGGGCCGGCGGCCGCCCACCAGGCGTCGAGGGCCGCCAGCACGTCGGGGGCGTCCGCCTCGTCGAGGAGGTCGCGCGTGAGGCGGCCAGGGCCGGACGGCGGGCCGCTGCGGTCGGCGCGCCGCGCCCGCCGCCAGAGGACGAGCGCGGTGGCCCCGGCGACGACGAACAGCAGGAGGCCCGCGATGACCGGGAAGGGCTGATGGCGGTCCACCTCGTCCCAGCGCAGGATGACGACGGATGCCGCGAACAGCAGCCAGAGGAGACCGAAGAAGAGGTGGATGCGCGCCGGGAGGTGACCTCCCCACAGCGACCCGTTCGCCCGCACCGGCTCGAGCCAGACGAAAAGGCCGGCCGACAGCACCGCCAGCACCCCCGCCAGCAGCGCGCCCTCCTGGAGCGTGAAGGCGGCGCCGCCCGTGCGCGGCGAGATGGCGATGACGGCCACGGCCGCGGCGCCGAGCAGGAAGGCGACGACCAGGAGCACCCGATGTACCGTGGTGGCGGACCGCACCACCGGCGCATCGGGCTGCCGCCGCGCGTTGGCGGCGCGCACAGCTGCCGCCCGGGCTGCCTCCCGGTCCCGCGCCGCACCCGGCGTCGATGCGAGCACCGCCACCCGCCACGCGTCCTCGACGGCCGACTCGGCGTCGCGGTAGTCGGCGTCCTCGACGAGGGCGTCGATGCGGTCGAGCACCCTCCCCGGCGGCGCGCTCATCGGATGGCCAGCTCGGCAGGATCGACCGCGGCGAAGAGCGCATCGCCGTCGGCGAGACGGCTCTCGAGCTGGTTCACGTCGAAGTCGGTCGAGACGGCGTAGACGACCCAGCCGCCGGCGGCGCCGATCCATTCCGCCTTCGGGACGAGCACCGGCTCCGCGTCCGGCGCGGGCAGGGTCGCCTGGATGCTCAGGCGCCGCACGGCCGTCGGCATCGCCGCCGCGGCGACGGGTTCGACCACGGGCGGCACGACCGTGAAGCCGGGGTCGGGCAGGAGGTCGGCGGGCTCGGCTCCGTCGTCGTCACGGGCCTGCACGAACAGGTCGACGAACCCGGTGGGCGCACCGTCGGACGGGTAGTGCCAGAAGCGGAGCGAGACGTGCGCCGCGGGGAAGAGCGCGATCGCCAGGGCCTCGGCGGCGACGGCCTCGCGCAGCGCCTCCGCGTCGGGACGTCCGCGCGTCGCCTCATCGGCGAGCCACCCCGACCACTCCCCGGCGTCGGCCCAGGGCGTGCCGGCGTAGTCGAGCGGGATGTGGATCCAGCGGTCGGCGTCGTAGGCGACGCTCATCGGGGTTCCGGGCATGCTTCCATCCTGTCGCGGCACGGCGACGCCGGTGGGCGGTCGGGCAGTTGGGGGATCGCCGGTCAGCCTATCGACCGGCGAAGGGGTTCGGGACGACGTCGGGCAGGTCCGGGAGGGGCACTCCGGCGCCCTGGAGGGACTGGTACCCGCCGTAGCCGAGGTTCCACACATTGGTCCCCTGCATCAGCGCGCCGGGACCGTCCACGCCGGCCAGCCAGTTGCGCGTCGCGTTGCCCGCGCGGCCCCCGGGCCACGCCGAGGCCAGGCGCTCGGCCATCGTGGCCGCCTGGCCGTCGAGCTGGGTGCCACCCTGCCGGATGGCGTTCCACGCGTTCCGTCCCCAGCTGTTCTGGATCCCGCGGAAGAAGTCGTCGGCGATGCCGGCGGCGCGCGCCTCCCGGGCGGCACGACCGCCGTAGCGCCCGCCGGCGCCCGCGATGCTCCGCAGGTCGTAGGCGACCGCGTTGCGTCCGGCGCTGAGCGTTCCGCGGGTCGCGCCCCCGAGGCCGGCGGCCGCCCGGAGCGACCCCAGCACGCCCTGGCCGCCCTTGAGCGCCTTGCCGAAGGCGCCGAGGAAGGGCACGACCCCGATGAGGTCGAAGACGATGTCGGTCATGCTGACCCGCTTCGAGCCGGCGATCATCATCGTCAGGTGGGCCGCGAGGGCGACGAAGCTGGCGATCGCCGCGATGGCCAGCAGGACGCCGGCGATCGGGCCGGAGATGATGATCGCGGCGATGACGGCGATCGTGCCGATGACGGTCGCGACCGTGGCCAGGCCGTCGAGCAGATCCTCCCACCAGGTGTCGTCGATGCCCGAGGCCTCGCACGCGTTCTCGACGCCGGTGACAGCCGCCTCATAGGCCTTCTCCCACTCGTCGTAGCCGGTCTCGAAGGACTCCCAGAGGTCCTCCAGCGCCCCGTCGGCGGTGCGGGCGGCGGTCCGGGCGGTCGAGACGCCCGAGGCCGCGGCCTGCCGGTCCGCCTCGGTCGGCTCGTCCTCCCACGGCCAGGTGTGGTCGAGGTCGTCGGAGGCGTTCTGCGCGCGGCGGAGCTCGTCCGCGGCCTCCTGCGCGGCCTGGTGCGCGTCGCGGATCGGCTGCACGAGCGGGTCGACGGTCGTGCGCTGAGCCTTTCGCAGGGCCGTCGCGTAGGTGACGAGCACCGGACCGGTGCCGCTGTAGCGCGAGGCCACCTTGTGCAGCTCGCCCGCGAGCTCGCCGGCCGACTCGCGGATGGCGTCGAGTCCCTCGGCGGTGTACTTGGTGCTCGCGGCGAGCTTGTCGAGCTCGTCGGCCGTCCACTCCATCTGCGTGCCGATGCGCGTGTAGCGGTGGCCGGCCGCGGAGATCGTCCCGGGCGTGCCCTCGATGGTCTGCAGCACGAAGTGCCGGGTCGGGGAGGTCAGGTGTCCGAACGTCATGGCGATCCTCCGTCAGCCTTCGTCGCTGGCCAGGTTGCGGTCGAGCTCTTCGATGTCGGCGATGAAGTCCGACAGGTGGGTGTGCACGTTGTCGAGCGACTCCTGGACGACCTCGCGATTGCCGTTCCAGCCCGACTCGAAGTCGCCGACCCGGCTCCGCAGGCGGCCGTCGCCCGTCGGACGGCCCACCGCGTCCTCCACGTCGTCGGTCGCCCCGCCGAGCTCCTCGAACTCCCTCACGAAGCGTCCGAGCCGTTCGGTCATCAGCTTCAGATCGTCGAGGTCGACGTCGATCCCGTCACCCGCCATGGCGCTCTCCCCTCACGCGCTCGTCCGTGCCCGGCGACCTCGGCCGCCGGGCACGCGAATCGGTCGATCAGTTGCCGGCGAGTGCCTGGTCGGTGTCCTTGATGGCCTGCTGCATCTTGCGGAGCGACTCGCCCATGTCGCTGATGCCCTCGATCGCCTTCTCCAGACCGGTCGTCAGCTCGTTGTAGCCCTCACCGAACTTCCCCGACGCGTGCTGCGTCTTGAAGTCATCGCCCAGCAGACGGTCCACATCGCTCTTCAGCCGGCGCAGGATGTCGCCGATCTCCTCACGACCCGAGTCGAGCTTGCCCGACATCGCTTCCATCTCACCGTACGAAGCCTTGAAATCAGCCATCGATCCATCTCCCTCTCAGAAACACCGGACCTCCCGGCACTGACCAGGCTACGAAAGCCACCCCCATCGGCCAATGGGGAGAACTCCCCGATCCCCGTGCCGCGTCGCGCCGCGCGCCGCAGATGCGAAAGAACGCCCGGCGGTCCCCCGCCGAGCGTCCTCCACGTCGCGCCGTCAGTTGCCGGCGAGCGCCTGGTCGGTGTCCTTGATCGCCTGCTGCATCTTGCGGAGCGACTCGCCCATGTCGCTGATGCCCTCGATCGCCTTCTCCAGACCGGTCGTCAGCTCGTTGTAGCCCTCACCGAACTTCCCCGACGCGTGCTGCGTCTTGAAGTCATCGCCCAGCAGACGGTCCACATCGCTCTTCAGCCGACGCAGGACGTCGCCGATCTCCTCACGACCCGAGTCGAGCTTGCCCGACATCGCTTCCATCTCACCGTACGAAGCCTTGAAATCAGCCATGGTTCCTCCTCGGAAATCTCCGCCGGTCTCTCCGGCGCTCTCAGACTACGAAACGACGGCCGCCGGGACGATGGGGAGAACTCCCCGATGTCCGCGCCGCTCAGTCCGCCAGCGGCAGCTGCACGGTCACGAAGCGGCCGTTCTCGACGAACAGACCGCGGCCCGGCGGGAACTCGTGGCGCTGCACCTTCGGGAAGGGGACCTTGAAGAGCGACTCGCCGTCGTAGCTCTCGGGGCGCAGCGCGATGCCGTGGCGTCCCGCCTTGAGCTCGCCGATGAGGCCGTAGCCGCTGGAGAGCTGCGTGACGTCGCCGTCGGCGATCAGGAAGTGATCGCTGCGGTTGATCGCCTGGAACAGCTCCTTCAGCGGCCGCTCGGCATCGGTGTCGCCGAACTCGGTCACGTTCTCGACGACGATGAGGATCCGCGTCGGAATGGACTCGTCGGCCACGACGTCCTTGAGCTCCTTCGCCAGTGCTCGGACGTCCTCGATGCCCGTCGCCGCGCGGCGCCACGGCCGCAGGTCGCGCAGCGCCGCGCGGCGCCCGCCGATGTGGAACAGCTCGACCTGGGGATCGAACCTCTCCACGGCGCCGACGATCGCACGCAGCGCCGTGGTCTTCCCGGACTGCGGCGGGCCGGCGACGACGAATGTGCCGACCGGCTCGAAGCCCTTGGGCCCGAGCGTGTCGTCGCCCACACCCAGCACCGGCATGTCGTCGATGCGGTCGGGCAGCGACGACGGCTCGAGCTCGGTGGGAAGCGACCCGATGTTGCGCGCCTCGACGGCGCCGCGGGCGCGCAGATCCCGGGCGAACTCCGCGCTCGCGGCGTTCTGCTCGGCGACGTTGGTCGTGCCCCCGATCACGGCGATCTGGGTCTCGAGCCCGTCGACGATGGCACGGCCGGGCACGCTCCGCTCGCTGAGCACGTCCTTGGGAACCCCGAGGATCGCGTACGCGCCTTCGTCCGACATGCGCAGCACGATGCGCTTCGTCACGTTGGCGCTGACGGCCGTGGGCACGGCGCCGTAGCGGTCGGCGGTCGCGACGACGTGGATGCCCAGGGGCCGGCCTTCGCCGAGGATCCGCATGAAGATCGCGTAGAAGGGCGCCCGCGCCGAGACCGTCTCCCAGTCCTGCTTGAAGACGCCGAAGCCGTCCAGCAGCAGGAGGATGCGCGGCTCGTCGCGGTCCCCCGTGATCGTGCGGTACTCGCTGAGGGTGGCCGCGCCGGCCTCGGAGAAGCGCTTGGCACGGTCGTCGAGCATGCTGCGGAGGGTGCGGAGCAGTCGCTGGACCCGCTCGACGTCGTCGCCGGAGACGACGGAGCCGACGTGGGGCATCACCTCGAGCGAGCGCAGCGCGCCGGTGCCGAAGTCGATGCCGTACACCGCCGCGCGACCGGCCTCGGGGCGTGCGCCGGCGGCGATGCCGATCGAGCGCAGGGCCACGGACTTGCCCGCGCCGCTCGTGCCGTACACCAGCAGGTGCCCGTCGGTGTCGGGCAGGAAGGAGACCGCCTCCTGCAGCTGGCGCTGGGGGATGTCGGCGAGGCCGAGCGGGATGCGGCCGTCGCCCTCGAGGGGGAGCTCGCGGAGGTCGATCGTCGTCGCGAGGTCGTCGAGCCACGGGCGGCGAGGGGCAGGAAGACCCGCCTCGCGCGTGGCCGCCACGAGGTTCGCCACGAGCCGCTTCTGATCGTTCGGGCCGAGGTCCTCGTCGTGGGTGTCGGACTCCTGACGGTCCTCCTCGCGCTCCCAGAGGGTGACCGAGCCGAACCGCAGCTCCGCCACGCGCACCTGCGCGCGGTCGGGCTCGTCGGTGGTCCAGCCGCCGGCATAGGCCGACTGGAACGGGACGAGGCGGCCGGGACCGGTCTTGGCGATGCCGCGACCGGGGATCGAGGGGTCGAACGTGGACGCGACGACATCGCCGACGACGTCGTTGGAGTCCGCGGCGTCGGCCATCCGCAGCGCGACCCGCAGGTTCGTGTTCGCGCGCAGGTTGTCCTTGATGACGCCGGCGGGGCGCTGGGTGGCCATGATCAGGTGGATCCCGAGCGACCGGCCGCGCTGGGCGATGTCGACGACGCCGTCCACGAACTCGGGCACCTCCGTGGCCAGCGCCGCGAACTCGTCGATCACGAGGACGAGGGCGGGCGGGGTGTCGGGGTCCTGCCGCTTCTCGAGCTCGAGGAGGTCCTTCGCCTTCTTGCGGTTGAAGAGATGCTCCCGGTGGTGCAGCTCGGCGCGCAGGCTCGTGAGCGCCCGGCGCACGAGGTGAGGGCTGAGGTCGGTCACGAGGCCCACGCAGTGCGGCAGCTCGACGCAGTCGGCGAAGGCCGACCCGCCCTTGTAGTCGACGAACAGGAACGTCACCCGGTCGGGGCTGTACTCGGCGGCCATGCCGAGCACCCACGCCTGGAGGAACTCGCTCTTGCCCGAGCCGGTGGTCCCGCCCACGAGGGCGTGCGGGCCCTGGGTGCGCAGGTCGAGCGACATCGCGTCGGGACTCCCCTGGCCGATGTAGGCCTTCAGCGTGCCGGCGCGCTTGAGCCGCGGCCGCGGGGTGCGCGAGCGGTCCACGATCGACGCGTTCTGCCGCCACCGCTCCAGGACCGCCGAGGTCTCGGCGGCGCGGTCGGTGCCCACCAGGCGCAGCAGCGAGACGCTCTGCGGCAGGTCGGACGAGTCGGGCGCGACGGAGCTGGAATCGACCACCGGGGCCAGGCGCTTGGCGAAGTGCTCCGCGTACTCCCGCGAGACGCCCTCGACCCGGACGTCGTCGATCCGCTCCCCCGCGCGCACCCAGCCGACCGACGCGTCGTCGAGGCCGCCGGTGACGTCGAGGTAGGTCCGGCAGGCGGCCGGGAGGGACTCGACGGTGGGGGCGACGAAGATCGTGTACACCCCGGCGTCCGGGCCTCGCTCGATCAGCTGGGTCAGGCGCGCACGATCGACGGGCGCGTCATTGGTGACGATGAGGACGAGCGCGACGTCACCCGCCGTCTTCGAGGCCTGTCCGGGCCGCTCGCCGACGTGCTTGCCCGCCTCCATCGACATGTCCGCCGTCGCCAGCGGACCGCGATGCGAGGGCGATCCCGACAGCCGCTCGAGGATGGCCTCCTCGAGCGCGTTCAGCAGGACCGTGCCCGCGGACTGGCTGTCCGCCAGCGCGATCTCGGCGAACGGCGACTGCGGGCTCGTCGTGTGCGGGAGCCACTTCATCCACTCGACGTCCGGCGTCCAGGCGGGATCGACGATCGCCGCCGTGATGACCTCGTTGGGCGCGTGGAGCCCGAACAGCTGCACGCTGAGGCCCCGCAGCACATCGCCCACCGGCTGCCGGGGGCCCGCGAGGCCGATCGCGCCGGCGGAGGGCAGCAGCTCGATCAGGGGCACGTCGTCGATGCGCGCGAAGCGCTGGCCGACGGCGGTCACCTGGTCGGCGTACTGCGCGATGCCGCGCTGGTCGTTGACCTCCTTGATCGTGTTGCGGCTGGCCGCCGTGCCCGATCCCAGTCTCAGCGAGAGGAAGTTCCAGTGCTCGGGGCGCCGCGTCCACATCAGCGGACCGAGGCGCATCGCCTGTTCGTAGATCGTCGCGGTCGGCGGGGCCTCCTCGCGCCGGCGCTCGCGCTCGACGATCTCCTCCGCCGCCATCGCGTCTTCCAGCTCGTCCAGCTGACGCTCGAAGGTCTCGATCTCCTGACGCAGCTTCTTGCCCTGCTGCGTGCGCTGACCGATGAAGTTGCCGAGCATCATCAGCGGCGCCATGACGATGATGAGCAGCGACGAGGAGCGCCCGGTGAAGCCGAACATCGCGAATCCGAGCAGCACGGGCGCGGCGATCATCGGCCACGGGAAGATGCGCGGATCGGCCTCGGCGGGGATCACCGGGTGCCGGTGCTCCTTGCCGGGGTAGCGCTTCTCGACGCGCGGCGAGCGGTTGAACAGCAGCGTGCCGCCCCGCTCGAGCACCCGGTCGTCGTCGACACCCGGCGCCGACTCGGTCTTGACGAACGTGACGTCGGTCGAGCCGATCGTGATGACCTGGCCCGGGAGCACGCGCACGCGCTGGACGAGCCCGCCGTCCACGAGGAGGCCGTTCGCGGAGTTCAGGTCGATGACCTCGATCTCCTGGTCGATCTCGATGCGCGCGTGGCGCTTGGAGACCTGCGGGTCGGACAGCACGACGTGGGCCGGCTCGGTGCGGCCGATGATCGTGGTCCCCCGCGTCAGCGGCACCACCCGGCCGGCCTCGGGGCCGTTGAGGATCTGCAGGACCGCGGCGGTCTCGCCGCCGGAGGCGTACGCCTCGACCGTTGCCGGCACCACCGACGCGTCGAAGCCCGAGCCGACGGGCGCGTCGCCGAGCAGAGCCGTCGGATCGAGCTGCACCGGCTCGCCGGCGGGCGGGGCGACCAGCAGCGTCGGGGTGACCGACGGCGACAGGCGCGCGGGGTCCACGAGCGAGCGGGCGACGTCCTCGACGGTGGCCGTGGCGTCGGCCGTGACGATGACGTCGACCGGCGGGGCGGCCTCGCGACGCAGGGCGAGCTTGATCTTCATGCGCCGAGTCCTCCATAACGCACCTGGAACATCCGGCCGCCGACACGGACGACGGTGCCGTGGGCGACCGCCACGCGGGTGCCCGCCGGCAGTGGCGAGTCGGACCCGTCGGCGCCGACGACCGCGGTGCCGTTGCTCGACCCCTGGTCGAGCAGCCACACGGTGCCCTCCTCGACGCCGAACGCCAGGTGCGTCTTCGACAGGAGGAGCTGGGGGTCCTCGAGGGTCAGCAGGACGTCGGCGGCCCGGCCGGCCGGCGCCTCCGGCATCCGCCCGATCAGTCCGTACGAGGGCACGATCACCGTCGAGCCGTCCTCGAAGACGAGGAACGGCGCCGCCGGGTCGGCGACCTCGGCCACCGGCGGCGGCGCGACGTCGGGGCGCTCGCTCCAGGTCTGCCGCGACACCCCCACGATGCCCGCGCGGGAGCGGCGCTCCTCGAGCCGCGGCCGCTCGCCCGTCGCCACGGTCGCCAGCGACGGGAGGTGCTCGGAGATGTCGCGGTCCGGCGCCTCCAGCGCGCGGCGCGCGCGCCGCAGCTGCGAGGCATCGAACGGATCGATGCCGGCGCGCACGTCGAGCAGCCAGCAGCCGGCGACCTTGTCGAGGACGCTGCGGCCGCGACGGTCCCACAGGTTCGAGGTGAGCAGGACCAGGGGACCGATGACGGGGACGATGCCCGACACGCCGAGCACGAGGGCGCGCAGCACGATGCGCCAGAATCCGGGCCGGGTGAAGTCGTCGACCCTGACCGAGCGCAGCCGCATGGACGCCTTGCCGACGGTCACTCCGCGCCGGCCGTGGAGGAGGAGCTGCACGATGCCGAAGACCACCGGCAGTGCCGCACCCACGATCACCAGCACGGTCGTCACGACGGGGGTGTCGATCATGTACCCGATGAGCGCCGGCGATGCCAGCACCGCCAGCACGAGCAGGTCGATCACGAACGCCCAGGTGCGCACGCCGGGCGCTGCGGGGACCATGCCGAGCCGCTCGCCGAGATCTCCGGGGTCGGTGATCGTCGGGGCGGCGTCCGCGCGGACGTCGTCGGTCATCGATGCTCCTCGGGGGGCGGGCGACGGTCCGTCGCCAGGGGTCTCAGTCGTGCTGGAGGTGGAACTCTTCGTCGCCGAGGAAGAACCGCTCCCCCGCCTCGAGCTCGGTGCCGGGCTCGACCTCGACCTCCTCGCCCATGAGGGTGCGCACCAGCACCCCGTTGGTCGAGCCGAGGTCGGTCACGAGCCACTTCTCGCCGCGCAGCTCCAGGCGGGCGTGGGTCTTGGACACTGTGCGCGCGTCGTCCTGCACCGCGATCAGCTGCGCCTGCGGGAACGACGGATCGGCGGCCGGCCGGCGCCCGAGCACGACGACGTCGGCCGTGAGCGGCACCGGCGACGAGCTGGCCGGGACCAGCTGCCACGTGATCTTCTTGCGCCTCACCATCACCGTCTGGTCGGTCTCGTCCTCGTCGGGGAGGCCGTCGTCGAAGACGGCGGAGGCAGGAGCGGCATCGGGGAGGTCGGAGTGCTGCTGCGCGCGCTGCTGGGCCGCCACCGACGATCGCGCCGACAGCGGGGTGCCCGCGATCGGCGACCCCACCACGGCGGAGACCTCGCCCGAGAGCTCGGGGAAGGCGTCATCCGCCTCGGCGCGGGCGGCCGCCCGCGAGGGCAGCGGCGTCTCGATGGGCGCCGTCACCGGCATCCGGGTGACCGGCTCCGCATCGTCGGAGCGGCGGCCCGGGACGAAGGAGATGAGCCCGGGGACCTCGTCGGCCGGGGCGGGCGGCGTGACCTGCGCCCCCTCGGGGGCCGAGGCCCGGCGGGGGCCGGCCGTGGCGGCCGCGCTGGGCGGGAAGGGCGACGGCGAGACGGCGGACACGTCGTCGATCTCGGACGGCCAGGCGGCCACGTCGGGCTCGGCGTCGTCGGCCGATCCCCGCGAGGCGGCGCCGGGCTGCGGCGGGGCCCAGCCGGCGGGCACGGGGGCCGGCGGGACGACCGGCTGCGCGGCGAGCGGGTCGGCGGCGGCGAACGCGGCCGGGGGCGCGGGCGGCGCGGCGGGGAAGGAGGTCGGCACCGGCGGCACGGGAGGGAATCCGGCAGCGGCGCCCGGGACCGCGGCGGCGTACGCGGCGCTGGTCGGCGGAAGCGGCGGGCGCGGCGGGGCCGGCGGCATGCCCGCGGACGACGGCGGAGCCGAGGCGGGGGCGACCGACGGGCGCGCTCCGCGCCACGGGGCCGGACCGAATCCCAGGATGCTCGCCCACACTACGAACAGGAGCGCGGACAGCACGGTCATGCCGGTGCCGTACCCGAACCCGGGGTTGATGCGGTGAGCGGAGATCACCAGCAGCACCAGCACGATGACCGGTCCGGCGATGGGCACGAGCAGCAGGAGGATCAGCAGCGGCGAGAACCCGCCCCACTTCAGGACCGTGGCCTGATTGAGCAGCGGCACCCAGCCCTTCCAGGCCTCCTCGCCCATCTTGCGGAACATCGCGGAGAGCGCGAGCGACATCCACACGTAGAGGGCGATACCGATGACGAAGGCCAGCAGACCCACCAGGGGCGCCAGCGAAGTGTCGATCGTGTCGCTCATGCCCTCCACCTTATGGGGCGCTCCGCGCGATCCACGCCTGGATTTCGGGGCGGTGCGTCGGCTGCCGCACCGTCAGAGCTCGGGAAGCCCTGGCTCCGCTCCGGGGTCGAAGGGCGCGTCGAGCGACTTGGTGAGCTCGTCCAGCATGGCCGCGATCTGCGGCTCGACGTACTCCCCGACGGCCGCCTGGATGCGCAGGCGGTGATGGAGCAGGATCGTGCACACCTCGCGGCCGACCATGTTGGCGTAGTCGTCGGCGAGGCCGACCTCCTGCCGGAGCGCCGCCTTCGCGTCGTCGGACAGCGGCGGGAGGGCCGGGATGTCGGCGTTCTCCTCGTCGGCGAGGCCGGAGATCGTGAAGAGGAACGGGGCGCCGGGGACGGGCTCCGGATCGAGCGGAAGCCCCTCGAACTCGGGGTCGAGGCCCTCGGCCGGACGGTAGCTGCGGGCGCGATTGCGCGCCGCCTGCTGATCGAGCTCCGCCTGGAGCATCGGCAGGTTCCGCGACGTGTACTCCGCCACGGCGTGATCGACGATGGTCTTGATCCGGGTCGACAGGCCGTGCTGCACGCCGTGCGGCACGTCGGCGCCCAGACCGGCCGCCGACAGCACCGGGGAGCCGAAGCAGCGCCGGCACGGAGCCACGCGGCCGCGGTGCGTGGCCGGCTCCCACCGGGGCAGCCACTTCAGCCAGGCGTCCACCGCCTGGCTGACCTGGGTCTCGATCGACCGCTCCACGCGCACCATTGTCCCCTGTCGGGGCGTCTCGCGCGGGATTTGCGGTCGCCTGCGCGCGGCGGGGGCTCCGGCGGAGGTCAGGCGTCCTCGTCCTCGCCCTCCCAGGGCCAGCGCGGGCGGGAGGCGCGGGTGCGGACGAGTGCGACCGCGGCCCAGGCGCAGACGAAGGCGGATGCCAGCAGCACCGCCGCGAAGGGACTGATCGCGAAGCCACCCGCGGCCGCCGCGGCACGGGCAGGATCGGTGCCCACCACGATCGCTCCGAGCCACACTCCGGCCAGGTGCGCCAGGAGCACGGCCGGGATCACGGCGGCCGTGGCTCCGTACGCGGGACGCGCCGATCGGACGATCAGCCACGTCACCGCGACGAACGCCGCGGTAGCCGCGACGACGCCGGCCGCCCCCGGAAGCGCACCGAGCCCCGGCACCGCGATCACCTCGGTGTCGGTCACCAGGCTCGTGAGCCCGAAGCCCGCGATCACCAGCGCCACGAATCCCGCGGTGCCGTAGGCGAGCGCGGCGAGCGGACGCACCGGACCCGGCGCGGCCGGACCCGGCGAGGAGGTCATCGGGATGCCGGTGCGCTCACAGCCGGTGCAGCTGCGGGCCCGCCTCGAGCGTGCGCTCGTACTCGCGCTGTGCCTCGTTGTTCAGCTCGGTCACCCGGGCACCGCGCGCGGCCACCCAGGCGCCGAACCAGATCGTGATCTCGCGACCGAGGATGAAGGCGACGATGGCCAGCGGCGCGAGCAGCTGGTCCTCGACGAGAGCGGAGCCCTGGCTCGCCGTGAGCGTCCAGAACGGCGCCTCGAACAGCTGGCCCAGCAGGTGTCCGCCGTACGAGACGGCGCCGACGAGCAGGCCCAGCACGACCCACTGGCCCCAGCGTCCGCGGTTGATGATCGCGCCGAGCACCCAGAAGCCCAGGAAGAAGACGGCGACCGGCACCCAGAACCACCACGAGGTGACGGCGTCGGTCAGCTGCTGAGCGAGGTTGCCCGCGGTGACGTCTCCGGCGGCGGCGCCCAGACCGAGCGAGGCGGCGAGGTACAGCAGGGCGAACACGAGGGCGGCCAGCAGGCCGATCGCGCCGGCGGCGCCGCGGTTGCCGCGGGGGCGGGGGGCCTCGGGAGCCTGCACGAAGATCGGCTGCGGAGCCGGCTCGGCGGGGGCGGGCGCGGCCACCACGGCGGGCTCGGCACGCTCGGTGACCGGCTCGCTCGGGGTGATCACCGCGGTGCGGTCGGCGGAGGTGTCGGCGGGCGCGGCGGCGACGGTGGTCTCGGGCTCCGGCTCGGGGCCGGCCGCCTCGATGTAGGAGAGGTCGTGGTGCGCCGCGGCGAGCTCCTCGGGAGCCACGGCGTCGCGGGAGGCGGCCTCCGCCTCCGCGAGGCCCTCGTTGGCACGGCCGACGACGTCGTCCACGTGCGTGGCCTCATCAGCGGGCGTCGGCTGCTCTGCGGGCTCGCCGGTACGGGGATCGCTCATGTGCGGTGTGCTCCTCACGCGGAGGCGCGTGCCACCGCTCGACTGTGAGCGTAACCCGCGGCATCCGCGACGGCGCGAAGGCGTGCCGACGTGTCTGCACCCTCGACGGTCCCCGTGTGCGTATCGTGTGCGAATGCTCCCGCACACCGCAGCCTCCCGCCCCGCCACCCGCCGACGCGCGCGGGCGGGCGCGATCGCGGCGGCCGCCGCCGCGGCGTCGATCCTCCTGGCCGCGTGCACCGGCTCCCCCGCCCCGACGCCGCCGCCCAGCGCGGCCCCGACGCCGAGCGCGTCGGCGACGCCGACGCCGACGGGACCGGTGCTCGCCGACTTCCCGTTCGGACCCTCCACGTCGACGACGCCGCTGCCGGACGACTGCCGCGCGATCCTCACCGACAGCGTGCTGGCCGAGCTCGAGGGGGTGCCGCTGAACGCTCCCGGCATGGGTGGCGGCATCCGTCCCGACAGCAGCCGCGTGTGCGCGTGGGGCGAGCCCGGCGCAGCGGGCACGTGGCTGGTCACCGTGATCGGGTTCGCCCCGTACCGCGAGGCGACCGACGCACTGTTCGCACTCGGCAACGAGGGATACACCTGCTACGAGCCCGACGAGGGCGTGCGCTGCGAGCGCACGTGGGAGCACGAGACCCTCCCCGTCACGCAGGGACGGACGCTCTACTACCGCGACGGCATCATCGTCGACACGCAGTACTCGAACCTCGCGCCGACCGGCTACACGAACGCGATCATCGCGGCCATGTGGCCGAGCGACGGCATCCGCCCCACGCCCACGCCCTGACGTCCCGGCACCCGGGACGCCCGGACGCGGCTCAGTCGGTCCAGACCCGGTCGGCGATCCGCTCCGCGTAGCCGGCGGGCTGCCAGCCGTCCTGCACGCTCGAGAGCCAGACCCCGCGCCCGGCCTCGATCGTCTCCCGCGCGCCGTCCTCGCCCTCGCGGATGCAGCGGGTGCGATCGTCGACGGCGTCGCACGCGAAGCCCAGTGCCGGCAGCGCCGTGCGGGCGATCGCGCCGGCATCGGCGGGGACGTCGGCGAGCGTCGTCGAGATGGCACCCTCGGCCGAGGTCCAGGAGCAGGTGAACCGGACCTGCGGCGATAGCGCATCGAGAAGCCCCGATGCAGAGGACTCCGGGGCGTCCGTCGACGGAGTGAGCACGGCGTCGGGGGTCCACACGAGCGCGGTCCACAGCGCGTCGGCGTAGAGGTCGCGGCACTCGCCCATCTCGCCGGAGGACGCCTCGTACCCGTCGCCGGCGGCGGGGACCGACGTCGGCGGGTTCAGCTGGTCGCCGACGAACTGGACCGTGCCCGGCAGCAGGGGCGCCGCGATCCACGCCAGAGCGCCCACGACCGCGACGCAGGCGAGACCCACCACCCACGCCAGGGACGTGCTCCTGCCGCCGACTCGTGCCATGCCCCCACGGTACGGCGGAAACGGCGGAAGCCCCGCAGGACATGCGTCCTGCGGGGCTTCCGTGACTCCGTCAGTGAGCGGTGCTCACGACTGCGTCAGTTGTAGGTGCCGGGCGTGAAGTCGTCCGTCGAGAAGCTGTCGAAGTCGACGTAGCTCAGGTCGGCGTCGCTGTACGCGCCGTCCGAGGCGAAGATGCGGTTGGGGTACCGCTCGCTCTTGGCCTCCTCCGTCGCCTCGACGGCGACGTTGCGGTACTTCGCAAGTCCCGTTCCGGCGGGGATGAGCTTTCCGATGATGACGTTCTCCTTGAGGCCGACGAGCGGGTCGCTCTTGCCCTCCATGGCCGCCTGCGTGAGCACGCGGGTCGTCTCCTGGAACGAGGCCGCGGACAGCCACGACTCGGTCGCGAGCGACGCCTTCGTGATACCCATGAGCTCCGGGCGACCGGACGCGGGGCGCTTGCCCTCTGCCACGGCCTCGCGGTTGATGCTCTGGTACTTCTTGAAGTCGACGAGCTCACCCGGCAGCAGCGTGGTGTCGCCGTGGTCGACCACGGTGACCTTCCGCAGCATCTGCCGGACGATGACCTCGATGTGCTTGTCGTGGATCGGCACACCCTGCGAGCGGTACACGCCCTGCACGCCGCCGACGAGGTACTTCTGCACCTCGCGGGCACCCTGCACGCGCATGACCTCCTTGGGGTCGAGCGTTCCGACGAGGATCGGCTGGCCGACCGTGACGCGCTGACCGTCCTCGACCAGGAGCGTCGCGCGCTTCAGGACCGGGTAGACGTGCGGCTCGTCGCCGTTGTCGGGCGTCAGGATGACCTTCTTGGCCTTGTCGGTCTCGTCGATCTTGACGACACCGTCGGCCTCGGCGATCGGGGAGGCACCCTTCGGGGTGCGCGCCTCGAACAGCTCCTGGACGCGGGGCAGACCCTGGGTGATGTCGTCGGCGGAGGCCGAACCACCCGTGTGGAAGGTACGCATCGTCAGCTGCGTGCCGGGCTCACCGATCGACTGGGCCGCGATGATGCCGACGGCCTCGCCGATGTCGACGAGCTTGCCGGTGGCGAGCGAACGTCCGTAGCACTTCGCGCAGACGCCGACGGCCGAGTCGCAGGTCAGCACCGAGCGCACCTTGATGGTCTCGACACCGCCCTCGACCAGCTTGTCGATGAGCACGTCGCCCACGTCGTCGCCGGCCTCGGCCAGCACCGTGCCCGAGGGGTCGACCACGTCGGCCGCGAGCGTGCGGGCGAACACCGAGTTCTCGACGTTGGCGTCACGCACGAGCGTGCCGTCGGCGCCGGGCGCGGCGATGGTGAACTCCAGGCCCTTCGAGGTGCCGCAGTCGTCCTCGCGGATGATGACGTCCTGCGAGACGTCGACGAGTCGACGCGTCAGGTACCCCGAGTCGGCGGTACGGAGGGCCGTGTCGGCCAGACCCTTGCGGGCACCGTGCGTCGCGATGAAGTACTCCGCCACCGACAGACCCTCGCGGTACGAGGAGATGATCGGACGGGGGATGATCTCACCCTTGGGGTTGTTCACCAGGCCTCGCATACCCGCGATGTTGCGGATCTGCAGCCAGTTACCACGGGCACCCGAGCTCACCATGCGGTTGATGGTGTTCTCGGCCGGGAAGTTGTCGCGCATCGCCTTCTGGACGGCGTCGGTCGCCTCGGTCCAGATCTTGATGAGCTCCTGGCGACGCTCGGCGTCGGTCGTGAGACCCTTCTCGAACTGCGCCTGGACCTTCGCGGCCTGCTTCTCGTAGCCCGCGACGATCTCGCCCTTGTTCGGGGGCGTCAGGATGTCGGACAGCGCCACCGTGACACCCGAGCGGGTGGCCCAGTAGAAGCCGGCGTCCTTGATCCGGTCCAGCGATGCCGCGACCTCGACCTTGGGGTACTCCTCGGCCAGCTTGTTGACGATCTGCGACAGCTTGCCCTTGTCGGCCTGGCCCCGCACGAACGGGTAGCCCTTCGGGAGCGTGTCGTTGAAGATCGCCTGGCCGAGCGAGGCGTCCACGAGACCGTGGCGCTCGTAGCCCTCGGGGGCTTCGCCCTCGAGGAACGCGAGACCCGGGATGCGGATGCGGACCTTGGCCTGCAGGTCGAGGGTGCCCTCGTCCTTGGCCAGGATCGCCTCGCCCACCGAGCCGAACACGCGACCCTCGCCGGCAGCACCCTCGATGACCGTGGTCAGGTGGTGCAGGCCGATGATCATGTCCTGCGAGGGCAGGGTGACCGGGCGGCCGTCGGACGGCTTGAGGATGTTGTTCGACGCGAGCATGAGCACGCGGGCCTCGGCCTGGGCCTCGACCGACAGCGGCAGGTGGACGGCCATCTGGTCACCGTCGAAGTCGGCGTTGAACGCCGCGCAGACGAGCGGGTGGAGCTGGATGGCCTTGCCCTCGACGAGCTGCGGCTCGAACGCCTGGATGCCCAGACGGTGCAGCGTGGGCGCACGGTTGAGCAGCACGGGACGCTCGCGGATGATCTCCTCGAGCACGTCCCAGACCTCGGGACGGGTGCGCTCGACGGCGCGCTTGGCCGCCTTGATGTTCTGCGAGTGACCGAGGTCGATCAGGCGCTTGATCACGAAGGGCTTGAACAGCTCGAGCGCCATCTGCTTGGGCAGACCGCACTGGTGGAGCTTGAGCTGCGGGCCCACGATGATGACCGAACGGCCCGAGTAGTCCACGCGCTTGCCGAGCAGGTTCTGACGGAAGCGTCCCTGCTTGCCCTTGAGCATGTCGGACAGCGACTTGAGCGCACGGTTGCCCGTACCGGTGACGGGGCGACCGCGGCGACCGTTGTCGAACAGCGCGTCGACGGCCTCCTGGAGCATCCGCTTCTCGTTGTTGACGATGATCTCGGGGGCACCGAGGTCGATCAGGCGACGGAGGCGGTTGTTGCGGTTGATCACGCGGCGGTACAGGTCGTTCAGGTCGCTCGTGGCGAAGCGGCCACCGTCGAGCTGGACCATCGGGCGCAGCTCCGGCGGGATCACCGGGACGACGTCGAGGACCATGGCGGCGGGGCTCATGCCCGTCGACAGGAACGAGTTGACGACCTTGAGGCGCTTGATCGCGCGGATCTTGCGCTGGCCCTTGCCCTCCGAGATCTGCAGGTGCAGGCTCTCGGCCTCGGCGGCCAGGTCGAACGCCTGCAGGCGGCGCTGGATCGACTCCGCACCCATGTAGGCCTCGAAGTACTGGCCGAAGCGGTCCTGGAGCTCGTGGAAGACGTCGTCCTCCTGCTTGAGCTGACCCACCTCGAGCGTGCGGAACTCCTCCCACATGCGCTCGAGCTTGGCGATCTGCTCGTCCGAGTTCTTGCGGATGCCGGCCATGTCCTTCTCGGCGGCGTCCTTGACCTTCTTCTTCTGGTCGGCCTTGGCGCCTTCCTCCTCGAGGGCGGCGAGCTCCTCCTCCAGCTTGGCCAGACGCGCCGCCACGCGGGCGTCGCGGCGGTCGCCGAGGTTCTTGATCTCGAGGCGCAGGTTGGCCTCGTGGGTCGGCAGGTCGCGGTGGCGGGCGTCCTCGTCGACCGAGATCACCATGTAGGCGGCGAAGTAGATGACCTTCTCGAGGTCCTTCGGCGCCATGTCCAGCAGGTAGCCCAGGCGCGAGGGCACGCCCTTGAAGTACCAGATGTGGGTGACGGGGGCGGCGAGCTCGATGTGGCCCATGCGCTCACGACGGACGGAGGACTTGGTGACCTCCACGCCGCAGCGCTCGCAGACGATGCCCTTGAAGCGGACGCGCTTGTACTTTCCGCAGGCGCACTCCCAGTCGCGGGAGGGCCCGAAGATCTGCTCGCCGAAGAGGCCGTCCTTCTCCGGCTTCAGCGTGCGGTAGTTGATGGTTTCGGGCTTCTTGACCTCGCCGTAGGACCACCGACGGATGTCGTCGGCGGTGGCCAGGCCAATACGAAGCTGATCGAAGGTGTGTGACTCGAGCACTTATTCTCCTGTGTCGGAATTCTGTTCGTTGCCTGGCCGGGTCAGATCTCGTCGATCGACGAGGACTCGAAGCGGCTGGAGATGTTGATGCCGAGCTCCTCCGCTGCGCGGAAGGCCTCGTCGTCGGTGTCGCGGAGGTTGACCTCCGTGCCGTCGGCCGAGAGGACCTCGACGTTCAGGCAGAGCGACTGCATCTCCTTCATGAGGACCTTGAAGGACTCGGGGATGCCGGGCTCCTGGATGTTCTCGCCCTTGACGATCGCCTCGTACACCTTGACGCGGCCGACGATGTCGTCGGACTTGATCGTCAGGAGCTCCTGCAGCGCGTAGGCGGCGCCGTAGGCCTCGAGGGCCCACACCTCCATCTCACCGAAGCGCTGACCGCCGAACTGCGCCTTACCACCGAGCGGCTGCTGGGTGATCATCGAGTACGGGCCCGTCGAGCGCGCGTGGATCTTGTCGTCCACGAGGTGGTGCAGCTTCAGGATGTACATGTAGCCGACCGAGATCGGGGCGGGGAACGGCTCGCCCGAGCGACCGTCGAACAGCTGGGTCTTGCCCGAGCTGCCGATCAGGCGCTGGCCGTCGCGGTTGAGGTTCGTCGAGTCGAGCAGACCCGCGATCTCCGCCTCGTAGGCGCCGTCGAACACCGGGGTGGCGACCTTGGTGCCCGCGGGGGCCTCGAAGGCCTCCTTCGGCAGGTTCGCCGCCCACTCCGGGTTGCCCTCGACCTTCCAGCCCTGCATGGCGATCCAGCCGAGGTGCAGCTCGAGCACCTGGCCGAAGTTCATGCGGCCCGGGATGCCGAGCGGGTTCAGCACGACGTCGACCGGCGTGCCGTCCGCGAGGAACGGCATGTCCTCGACCGGGAGGATCTTGGCGATGACGCCCTTGTTGCCGTGACGACCGGCGAGCTTGTCGCCCTCGGTGATCTTGCGCTTCTGGGCGATGTAGACCACGACGCGGCGGTTGACGCCCGAGCCCAGCTCGTCGTCGCCGTCCTCGGCGTTGAACTCCTTGACCGCGATGATCGTGCCCTGCTCACCGTGGGGCACCTTCAGCGACGTGTCGCGGACCTCGCGGCTCTTCTCGTTGAAGATCGCGCGCAGCAGGCGCTCCTCGGCGCTCAGCTCGGTCTCGCCCTTGGGCGTGACCTTGCCGACGAGGATGTCGCCGGGGCGGACCTCGGCGCCGATGCGGACGATGCCGCGCTCGTCGAGGTCCTTCAGCAGGTCGGGGCTGACGTTGGGGAGGTCACGGGTGATCTCCTCCTTGCCGAGCTTGGTGTCGCGCGCGTCGACCTCGTACTCCTCGATGTGGATCGAGGAGAGGGTGTCGTTCTTGACGAGGTCCTGGCTGAGGATGATCGCGTCCTCGAAGTTGTGACCCTCCCACGTCATGAACGCGACGAGGAGGTTCTTGCCGAGCGCGAGCTCGCCGTTCTCCGTCGCCGGTCCGTCGGCGATGACCTCGCCGACCTCGACGCGGTCGCCGGCCGAGACCACGACGCGCTGGTTGTAGCTCGTGCCCTGGTTGGAGCGGTCGAACTTGCGCAGGAAGTAGTCCTGCGTGCCGCCCTCGTCGAGCTGGACGGTGACGACGTCGGCCGAGACCTCGGCGACCACACCGGCCTTCTGCGCGGTGATGACGTCACCGGCGTCGACGGCTGCGTAGCCCTCCATACCGGTGCCGACCACGGGCGAGTCGCTGCGCAGCAGCGGCACGGCCTGACGCTGCATGTTCGCACCCATGAGGGCGCGGTTCGCGTCGTCGTGCTCGAGGAAGGGGATGAGCGAGGTCGCCACCGACACCATCTGGCGCGGCGAGACGTCCATGTAGCCGATCTCCTCGGCGTGGAACAGGTCGACCTCGCCGCCCTGGCCGCGGCGGGCGAGGACGCGGTCGTTGGCGAACGAGCCGTCGGCCTTCAGCTCGACACCGGCCTGCGCGACGATGTAGTCGCTCTCCTGCGAGGCGGTCAGGTAGTCGATCTGGTCGGTGACCTTGCCGTCGACCACGCGACGGTACGGCGTCTCGATGAAGCCGAACGCGTTGATGCGGGCGAACGAGGCGAGCGAGCCGATCAGACCGATGTTCGGGCCTTCGGGCGTCTCGATCGGGCACATGCGGCCGTAGTGCGACGGGTGGACGTCGCGGACCTCGACGCCGGCGCGCTCGCGCGACAGACCGCCGGGGCCCAGCGCCGACAGGCGACGCTTGTGCGTCAGGCCGGCCAGCGGGTTGTTCTGGTCCATGAACTGCGACAGCTGCGAGGTGCCGAAGAACTCCTTGATCGCGGCCACCACGGGGCGGACGTTGATCAGGGTCTGGGGCGTGATCGCCTCGATGTCCTGCGTGGTCATGCGCTCGCGGACGACGCGCTCCATGCGCGACAGTCCGGTGCGGACCTGGTTCTGGATGAGCTCGCCGACCGCGCGGATGCGGCGGTTGCCGAAGTTGTCGATGTCGTCGACGTCGAGGCGGATCTCGGCGGGCTTGCCGTCGCGGATGCCGGGCAGCGTCGCGTCGCCGCGGTGGAGGGCGACGAGGTACTTGATCGTCGCGACGATGTCGGCGACGGTCAGCACCGAGTCGCTCGGGGCCGCGTCGAGGCCGAGCTTCTGGTTGATCTTGTAGCGACCCACCTTGGCGAGGTCGTACCGCTTCGGGTTGAAGTAGAAGTTGTCCAGCAGCGCGCGGGCGGCCTCGGCGGCCACCTGCTCGCCCGGACGGAGCTTGCGGTAGATGTCGCGGAGCGCGTCCTCCTTGGTGAGGATCGTGTCCTTGCTGAGCGTGTCCTCGATCGACTCGTAGCCGGCGAACTCGTTCAGGATGTCCTCGCTCGACAGGCCCAGGGCCTTGAGGAAGACGGTGACGGACTGCTTGCGCTTGCGGTCGATGCGCACGCCGACCTGGTCGCGCTTGTCGATCTCGAACTCGAGCCAGGCGCCGCGGCTCGGGATGACGCGCGCCGAGACGATGTCCTTGTCGGAGGTCTTGTCGGGCGTCTTGTCGAAGTAGACGCCCGGAGAGCGCACCAGCTGCGAGACGACGACACGCTCGGTGCCGTTGATGATGAACGTGCCCTTGCCGGTCTGGAGCGGGAAGTCGCCCATGAAGACCGTCTGGGTCTTGATCTCGCCGGTGAGGTGGTTCATGAACTCGGCCTCGACGTACAGCGGGGCGGCGTAGGTCTTGCCGCGCTCCTTGCACTCCTCGATCGAGTACTTCTCGGGCTCGAGGTACGGGTTCGTGAACGAGAGCTGCATCGTCTCGCCGAGGTCCTCGATGGGCGAGATCTCCTCGAAGATCTCCTCGAGGCCGCTCGTGGCAGGGACGTCGGTGCGACCGGCGGCCTGGGCCTCGGCGACCCGGGCCTTCCAGGCCTCGTTGCCGACGAGCCAGTCGAACGACTCCGTCTGCAGCGCGAGAAGGTCGGGGACCGTCAGCGTGTCGGAGATCTTGGCGAACGAGAGGCGGGATGCTCCGCGACCGTTCTTCGGGGTGGTGGTGGAATTGGTTGCGTTGCGCGCAGCAGCCAAGGGGATTACCTCCGTGAGCCCGGGCAGGGCGGGTTTTCCTTGTCGTCAGGTGAAACGCTTCCCGATCCGAAACCTGCCACGCGCGCCGTCGCGGGGCGACGGGGATGCGGGCACAAGCCGACCACCATATGAGGGCATGCGGAAGGGAGCGCAACTACCTACTATAGGCCGCGCGGCACGCCGTGTCCAGTCGGATTCTTGACGAGGGTCGGATGCTGCGGTATAAACGCGCGAAATCGCGCCGGGAATCTGGTGGCGCGCCGCATCGCACGCCATGATGTCGTCATGACCGGGGTCGCCGAACCCGTCATCCGCACACCCGACCAGCGGATCCGGGTCTTCGTCAGTTCCACCCTGCGCGAGCTCGCCGACGAGCGTCGCGCGGCTCGTGCCGCCATCGAGGGCCTGCGACTGGCCCCGGTGATGTTCGAGCTCGGCGCCCGTCCGCATCCGCCGCGGGCGCTGTACCGCTCCTACCTCGCCCAGAGCGACGTCTTCGTCGGCATCTACGGAGCCAGCTACGGCTGGGTGGCCCCCGGCGAGGAGATCTCCGGCCTGGAGGACGAGTACCGCCTCGCGCCGCCCGGGATGCCCAAGCTCATCTATCTCAAGAGCGGCAGCGAGCGGGAGGAGCGGCTGGAGGCCCTGATCGACCGCATCCGCACGGACGACACCGCCGCCTACCTCTCCTTCGACGCGCCCGAGGACCTCGCGGCCCGCATCGCCGAGGACCTCGCCACCCTGCTCGCGGAGCGCTTCGACCAGTCGCGCGCCCCCGCGTCCGCTCCCGGCGCCCCCGCGACCTCGCTGGCCGCGCGGGTCCCCGTCCCGTACACGCGCACGATCGGCCGCGAGGGGGACATCGCCGCCGTCCGCGACCTGCTCGCGCGGGCCGAGGACCGGGTGATCAGCCTCATCGGGCCCGGCGGGATCGGCAAGAGCCGGCTGGCGATCGAGTCCGCTCTCGCCGTCGACGACCTCTTCCCCGACGGCACCTACTTCATCGCCCTCGAGAACGTCCTCGAGCCGGCGCTGCTCCTGCCGACGATCGCGTACGCGCTCGGCATCCGCGACAACGGCGAGGCGGCACTGGAGGAGCGCCTGTCCCTGGCGCTGGCCGGACGGCGCGTGCTGCTCGTCCTCGACAACTTCGAGCAGATCGTCGATGCCGCCCCCGTGCTCGTGCGCCTGTTCACCGTCGCCCCGCTGGCGCGCTTCCTCGTCACCAGCCGGATCGTGCTGCGCATCCGCGGCGAGCGCGTCTTCGAGGTGCCGCCCCTGGTGGCCCCCGCCGACGGGGCACCCGCCACTCTGGAGCGCGCGGGCATGTCCAGCGCGTGCGCGCTGTTCGTCGACCGGGCCGTCGCCGCGGCGCCGGGCTTCGTCCTCACCGCCGACAACGCGGGCGCGGTGATGGACATCTGCCGCCGCCTGGAGGGTCTTCCCCTCGCCATCGAGCTGGCGGCGGCCAAGGCGCGGATGCTGTCGCCGCAGACCATCGCCGAGCGGCTCGGCCAGGCGCTCCCGCTGCTGACCGCCGCGGTGCGCGACCTGCCGGAGCGTCACCGGACGATGCGGGCGACGCTGCAGTGGAGCGTCAGCCTCCTCACCCCGCCGCAGCGGGAGATGCTCGAGGATCTGGGCGTGTTCGCGGAGCGCTTCACCTTCGACGCGGTCGAGGCGATCGGCGCCGGGCGCACCTGGGGCGGCGAGGCGCTCGACGCGCTCGGCGCCCTGGTGGACGCATCGCTCGTGAAGCAGACCGACGTCGCGGGGCGGGGCGTGCTGTCGCTGCTGGCGATCGTGCGCGAGTACGCGATGGGACGCCTGAAGGAGCGGGGCGAGGCCGACCTCATGCGCGCCGCGCACGCCGACTACTACCACCTGCTCGTGCAGCGACTGGCGCCTCAGCTGCGCGGCACGGGGCAGGCGGCCGTGCTGCCCGAGCTCGGGCTCCAGCTGGCGAACCTGCGCGCCGCGATCCGTCACCTCGTCTACACCGGCCGGCTCGACGACGCCGCCGACTTCGCGTGGGAGATGCTCATCTACTGGTGGATCATGGGGCTCTTCGGCGGCGTCCGGGTCTGGATGCTGGAGCTGCTCGCCAAGGACGAGCCGATCACCCAGCGCTCGCGCGCCACCGCATGGTTCTTCGCGCTGTGGGGCGAGCTGTGGCAGCGCCCGGCGCAGGAGGTGGTCGCCGGCCTGGGCGAGGTCGCACGGCTGTTCGCCGAGAGCGGCGACGACGACGCCTCCGCGATGGCGTTCGCCGCGCGCGCCACCGCCCGCGTGCAGCTCCCGGATCCCGACATCGATCTCGCGGAGCGCGAGCTGCGCGACGCGGTGGAGCGCCTGCAGAAGGTCGGGAACCCGTGGGCCGAGGCGATTACGCGCGTCTCGCTCGGACGCGTCGCGTGGCTGCGGGGATCGATCGACGACGCGCTCGCGCACCTGGAGCGCGCCTCGGCGATCGCCGAGACCAACGGCGACCGGTTCACCCTGTCGATCGCGGGCAACCAGCGGGGCCGCCTGCTCATCGTCCGCGGCGCGGTCGACGAGGCCGAGGACGTGTTCGTCACCACTCTCATGCAGTCGGTCCGACTCCACCACGAAGAAGGGGTCGCCTACGGCCTGGAGGGCCTGTGCGCGGTCGCCGCCGCCCGGGACGACGCCGAGCGCGCCGGGGAGCTCTCCGCTGCGGCCGCCGCCATCCGCCACCGCGTGGGCGTCTTCGACGTCGAGGCGTTCACCGTCCACGCGCTGTCGCTGGACGAGGTGCGCTCACGGCATCCGGAGCAGGTCGCCGCCGGAGAGGCGCGCGGCCGCATGCTCACCCTCGCCGAGGCGGTCTCGCGGGCCCTCCCCGAGACCGAGGGCGCCGCCGCCGCCGACGCGCTCGCCCACTGGTGACGCCCCGCCGCCGCCCCGCCGCCGCCGCTGCCGCTGCCGCCGCTGGCGCCGCCGAGCCGACACGAAAACGACGAGCCGACACGCCCCGTGCGGTCGGGACGTGTCGGCTCGGTGAAAGGGTGTCGGTTCGGGATCAGGTCCAGGTCCAGGACGCCAGGACGGCGTCGGTCACGGCCTGCCGGTCGGCGTCGGCGACGTCCGGGCTGAAGGAGAACGTGACGATGAACGTCTGGTCCTCGCTGTTGAGGTAGAACTGCTCGATCAGGTACTCGGTGCCCTCCGAGGCCAGGCCCGCGGAGATGTGCGCCGCCTCGGCGCCCGCGACCGTCAGCCGCGGCTCGACGACCACGTCGGTGGCGCCGCCGCCCTCGAGCTCGCCCGGGCCGGCGCTCTCGACCTGATCGAGCTCGACCCGCCCGGCGGGCGAGAGGATCACGTTCACGTTGTCGGCGAAGCCGTCCTGGTCGTCCAGGTCGGCCGCGAAGCTGTCGGGGTCGAAGCCCTCGACGGGACCCGGGTCGCCCCAGTCCTCGGGGACCGCGTAGGTGTAGCCGGTGCCGCTGATCGTGTCGCCCGCGGCGGGTTCGGCGGCCGGAGCCGCAGGCGTGGAGGCCGCCGGCTGCGGGTCGGAGCCCGGTTCGGTCGTCGCGGTGCAGCCCGCGAGCAGGACGGCGGCGGCGAGGATGAGGGCGGAACTCCGTGTGCGCGACATGCAGCCACTCTAGGAGGGCGGCGCGGATCCGGCGCAACCCGTTGACGCGGGCACCGGGATGCGTCAGCGCGCGTGCCGGAACCGGATCCGGGTGCCCGGCCGGGCCTGCGCGAGCGCGTCCCGCGACGCGTCGACGACCACGGCGATCACCGGATAGCCCCCGGTCACCGGACCGTCGGGACCGAGGATCACCGGCTGCCCGGACGGCGGCACCTGGATCGCCCCCGGCACCATCCCCTCGCTGGGCAGCTCCCCCTCGCGGCTGCGCTGCAGCACGGGACCGTCCAGCCGGACGCCGACGCGATCGGCGTCGCCCGACACGGTCCACACCGACTCGAACAGCAGGGGCACCGCATCGGCGGCGAACCAGTCGGCGCGGGGTCCGGGCGCGAGGCCGACCTCGATCGCGTCGTCGGCGGGTGCTCCCCACGGGTGGAGGTCGTCGGCGGGGACGGCGGCGATGTCGTCCGCGCCCACCGCGAGCGTGTCGCCGGCGGCCAGCGGTGCGGGCCCGATCCCCGCCAGCGTGTCGGTCGAGCGCGAGCCGATGACGCGGGGGACATCCCACCCGCCCCGCACGGCGAGGTAGCCGTGCACGCCGTGGTCGAACCGGTCCACGTGCAGTTCCCCGCCCGCCGGCCAGCGCTGCGCGGTGTACGGGTCGACGAGGCGGCCGTCGATCCGGATCGGCCCCCAGGCGCCGGTCACCGCGAACCACAGGTCGACGAGGGCGACCGCGCGGAATCCGCCCATGACGATCTCGATGCCCGCGGCGTCCTCCGCCGTGCCGACCAGGCGCTGGGCCGTGCGCAGCGCGGCGCGGTCGGCGGCACCCGAGGCGGCCACTCCCGCCGCCGCGTGCCCGGCACGACCCTGGTCCTGCAGGGTGGCACGGAGACCCGGATCGACGACCCGCACGGCGGCGCTCGCGGCGGTCCGCGCGGCGGCGGGCTCGTCGCCGGGTCGGTCGCGACCCGCCTCCGCGTCGGCCGCGTCTTCCGGAGCGGGCGCGGTCGGCGCGAACCGCACGCGCGTGCCCGGGGTCAGCAGCGCGGGGGTCTCCGCGGCGGCATCGAACAGCGGCGCCGTCGTCGTCCCGATCAGCTGCCACCCGCCGGGCGTCTCCCGCGGATACGCCCCGGTGAACTCGCCGGCCAGTCCCACCGCGCCGGTGGGGACGCGCGTGCGCGGCGAGGACCGCCGCGGCACATCGAACGGCCAGTCCTCGCTCACGAGGTAGCCGAAGCCCGGCGCGAAGCCCGTGAAGGCGACCGTCCACTCGGCGGTGGCGTGGCGGGTCGCCACCTCGTCGGGGGTGACTCCCAGGTGCGCGGCGACAGCGGCGAGGTCGTCGCCGTCGTAGCGGATCGGGAGCTCCACGACGGCATCGGCGGACGCGGCGACCCCGGCCGTCGGGCCCGCCGCGGCGCGCTCGATCCAGGCCCGCGCGGCCGCGACCGGCAGCAGGCGCGGATCCACCCGCACGAGCACGGTCCGGGCCGCGGGAACCAGGTCGACGACGCCGTCGGGGCGGGATGCGGCCAGCGCGGCCCGGAGGCCGAGCACCTCTGCCAGCGAGCCGGCCTCGGCGAGCACCGCGCGCTCGCCGAAGGGAAGGAGCCTCACCACGGCGCGGCCACCCCGACGCCTGCGGCATCGAGTGCCGCGCGCACCGCACGGGCCATCGCGACGGCGCCGGGCGAATCGCCGTGGAGGCACAGCGAGACCGCATCGGCGTGCACCACCGTGCCGTCGACGGCCTCCACCTCGCCGTCGCGCGCGAGACGCACCGCCCGGGCGGCGACGAGATCGGGGTCGTGCAGGAGCGCGCCCGGCGCCGAGCGCGGGACGAGCCGCCCGTCCGGCAGGTAGCCGCGGTCGAGGAACGCCTCCCGCACGAACGGCAGCCCGGCCGACTCCGCCGCCCGCACCACGGCGCCGTCGAGCCCGAGCACCGGAAGCGCCCGACCGAGGGCCGCGGACACGTCGGCGATCGCCGACACGACCGCGCCGGCGACGGCGGCATCGGCGGAGACGGCGTGATAGAGCGCCCCGTGGGGCTTGACGTAGCGGAGCGCTCCCCCGGCGTGGACGAGCGCCTCCAGCTGGCCGCGCACCTGCGCGCGCAGCGTCGCGGGCTCCACGGCGAGCGCGACGCGACCGAACCCGGCGGGATCGGCGTAGGACGGGTGCGCGCCCACCGCGACGCCGTGGACCGCGGCGCGGGCGACGGCCTCGCGCATCGACGCCGCGTCCCCCGCGTGGCCGCCGCACGCGACCGATGCGCTGGAGATGACCGCGAACATCGCCGCGTCGTCGGCCGTCGGCACGCCGTCGACGGTCTCGCCGAGGTCCGCGTTGAGGTCGATGGCCGTCATACCGCCACGGTACCGGCGTCGCCGCGTTCACAACTCCGGAAATCCGACACCGTATGCGCCTCCGGAAGGCTCTGCACGGCCTCGGGTGGCCGGGTCTCCGGAGTTGTGCACACGCGGAGTCCCGGACCCGGTCGCTGATGGCCACCGCGCGTTACGACTGCGTAAAGACCGCGCCCACCGCCGTGCGTCGCGGACGGCGGCGGGGCAGGATGGTCGCATGCCCCTCCAGACGCGCCCGGCGCACCACGCGGCAGCGACGCCGCTCCTCCAGGTCCGAGACATGGCGGTCGACTTCCGCACCGTCGGCGGAGTCGTCCACGCCGTCGAAGGCGTCGACCTCGAGATCGCCCCGGGCGAGACCGTGGCGATCGTGGGTGAGTCCGGCTCCGGCAAGTCCACGAGCGCGATGGCCGTCATCGGGCTGCTCCCCGGCAACGGCAAGGTCGTGCGCGGCAGCATCACCCTCGACGGACAGGAGCTCGTCGGAGCGTCCGAGTCGCGGATGCGCAAGGTGCGCGGCGCGCAGATCGGACTCGTCCCGCAGGACCCGATGTCCAATCTGAACCCGGTGTCCAAGATCGGCACGCAGGTGGCCGAGACCCTCCTGGCGCACGGGCTGGCCACGCCCAAGGACGTCGACCGCAAGGTCGTCGAGACCCTCGCGGCGGCGGGACTGCCGGATGCGGAGGAGCGGGCGAAGCAGTATCCCCACGAATTCTCCGGCGGCATGCGTCAGCGGGCCCTGATCGCGATCGGCCTCGCCTGCAACCCGCGTCTGCTGATCGCCGACGAGCCCACCAGCGCCCTCGACGTCACCGTGCAGAAGACGATCCTCGATCAGCTCGACCGCATGACGAGCGACCTCGGCACCTCGGTGCTCCTCATCACGCACGACCTGGGTCTCGCGGCCGAGCGCGCCGCGCGCGTGATCGTCATGCACCGCGGCCGGATCGTCGAGCAGGGCCCGGCGCGGCAGATCCTCGAGGACCCGCAGCACGCGTACACCCAGGCCCTCGTCCAGGCCGCGCCCTCGGTCGCGGTCGCCCGGCTGCGTCCCGAGGTCTTCACCCGCCCCGCGACCGCCCCCACGGCTGTCCCCGTCGCCGTCACCGAGCCCGCGGAGGCACCGGCACCGGCAGCTTCGCCGGCAGCGCGCGACAACATCGTGGAGGTCGAGGACCTCACGAAGGTGTATCGGATCCGCGGGAAGAAGGAGGACTTCGCGGCGGTGTCGAACGTGTCCTTCGCCATCCCGCGCGGCGAGACGGTCGCGATCGTCGGCGAGTCCGGATCGGGCAAGACCACCACGGCCCGCATGCTGCTGAAGGTCGTGGAGCCGACGTCCGGGTCGCTCCGCTTCGAGGGCCAGGACGTCGTGGGACTGAAGGGCCGGGCGCTGCGGGACTTCCGCCAGAAGGTGCAGCCCATCTTCCAGGACCCGTACTCGTCGCTGAACCCGATGTTCACGATCGAGCGGATCATCTCCGAGCCGCTCGACTTCTACAAGCGCGGCTCCGCGAAGGACCGCGACGCGCGCGTCCGCAAGCTCCTCGACGACGTGGCCCTGCCGCAGACGATGCTCCGCCGCTACCCGTCGGAGCTGTCGGGCGGGCAGCGTCAGCGCGTCGCGATCGCGCGGGCGCTGGCCCTGAACCCCGAGCTGATCGTGTGCGACGAGCCGGTGTCGGCGCTGGACGTGCTCGTGCAGGACCAGATCCTCACGCTGCTGCGCGATCTGCAGTCCGAGTACGGCCTCAGCTACCTCTTCATCTCGCACGACCTCGCCGTCGTGCGCCTCATCAGCGACTACGTCTGCGTCATGAAGGACGGCCGGCTCGTGGAGGCGGCCTCCAGCGAGGAGATCTTCACGAACCCTCGCGACCCGTACACGCGTCGCCTGCTGGCATCCATCCCCGGCAACGAGCTCGACATCGCCGTCTGACCCGGCGACGTCGCCGCTTCGCCGAGCCGACACGCTCTCGCCGAGCCGACACGCTGCGTGCGGTACGCGACGTGTCGGCTCGCGAGAATGTTGTCGGCTCGGCGTGGAGAGCAGGGCCGACGCCGCGGGGGCGTCAGCGGGCGCGGGTGCGGGGATCCATCGCCTCGCGCAGCGCCTCGCCCAGCAGGGTGAAGCCGAGGGCGGTGATCGAGATGCAGATGCCGGGGAGGAACGCGAGCCACGGCGCGATCGCCAGCTCCGCCTGCGCGTAGGTGAGCATGCGCCCCCACTCCGCCGTCTGCGGCAGTCCGCCGCCGAGACCCAAGAACGACAGCGCCGCCGCGTCGATCACCGCGGTGGCCAGCGACAGCGTGCCCTGCACGATGACGGGCCCGACGGAGTTCGGCAGGACGTGGCTCATCGTGATCTTGCCGCGGCCGAGGCCGAGCGTCTGCGCGGACAGGACGTAGTCGGCCGAGCGCTGCTGCAGCATCGACGCACGCAGCAGCCGCGCGAACACGGGCACCTGCGAGGCTCCGATGGCGATCATGACCGCCGTCTGGGACTGGCCGAGGATCGCGGCGATGGAGACCGCCAGCAGCAGGTTCGGCACCGAGAGCAGGATGTCGACGAAGCGCATGATGACGTTGTCGACCCAGCCGCCGAACATGCCCGACAACAGGCCCAGCAGCATGCCGCCCAGGAGTCCGAGCGCGGTCGAGATGACGCCGATCATCAGCGACGCCTGGGCGCCCCAGATGAGCTTGGACAGCACGTCGCCGCCGAACCGGTCGAGCCCCAGCGGGAACTCGGCGAGCTCGCCGGGACCCGGGATGTGCGTCGGGGTGATGTACCGCTGGCCCGGCAGCTCGGTCGGGCCGTACGGCGCCAGCAGCGGCGCCAGGGCGGCCACGAGCAGGAAGAGCAGCACGATGATCGCGCCGATCCAGGCCGACGGGTTGTGACGCAGGCGGGCGAACACATCGCGCCAGAAACCGCCCTTCTGCCCGGCGGTCGAGGTGGCGAGCAGCTGCGCGGCCGTGTCGTCGGCCGGTCCGCCGCCCGGGGCGGGCGGGAGCATCGCGGAAGTCACTGGACCCTCACTCTCGGGTCGATGAGGCTGTACGACACGTCCACCAGCAGGTTGATCAGGGCGTACAGCACGGCGATGAAGAGGATGAACCCCTGGAGCACGGGGAAGTCACGGGTGAAGATCGCCCGCGCGAGGAACGAGCCGATGCCCGGGAAGGCGAACACGGTCTCGGTGAGGACGGCGCCCGAGATCAGCAGGCCCGTCTGGAGGCCGATCGTCGTCACCACGGGCAGCATGGCGTTGCGGAGGATGAAGCGGCTCCGGAGCGTCTGGCGCGAGATGCCCTTGGCCATGCCGGTGCGCACGTAGTCCGCGTTCTGCACCTCGAGCACCGAGGCCCGGGTGATGCGGACGATGATCGCCAGCGGGATGGTCCCCAGCGCGACGGCGGGCAGGATGAGGTGCAGCACGGCATCCCACGCGGCGTCGAACTCGCCCGTCAGCAGGCCGTCGAGCACGTAGAAGTTCGTGTAGTGCGTGGCATCCATCCGCGCGTCCTGGCGCCCGTCGGAGGGGAGCCAGCCGAGCTGGACCGCGAAGACGTACTTGAGGATGAACGCCAGGAAGAACACCGGGATGGTGATGCCCACGAGGCTGAGGGCGACCGCGCCGTGGTCGCTCCACTTGCCGTGGCGGCGCGCGGCCCAGTAGCCCAGCGGCACACCGATGCCCACGGCGATGATCATGGCCGCGATCGACAGCTCGATGGTCGCCGGGAAGCGCCGGGCGAACTCCTCGATCACCGGGCGTCCGGTCTGGATCGAGCTGCCGAAGTCGCCCTGCAGCAGGCGACCGAGCCAGGTGATGTACTGCTCGACCAGCGGGCGGTCGAAGCCGTAGAGGCGGTTGATCTCCGCGACGGCCTCGGGTGTCGCCCGCTCGCCCAGGAGGGCGACGGCCGGTCCGCCGGGCAGGGCGCGGACCCAGAAGAACAGCAGGATGGTGAGCCCAAGAAGGGTGGGGATCAGCAGCAGGATGCGCCGACCGATGGTGCGTAGCACGGGATGCGACTCCGGTGGGTGGGAGGGGAGGTGACGCGGATGCCGCGACCGGGTGCTCCGGTCGCGGCATCCGCCGGGTCAGCCGTCTACTCGGACAGCACGACCATGTTGTACACCTCGTCCTGGACGGGGCTGGCCGGGTACTCCGTGACGCGCGGCGCGAAGGCCAGCGTCGGCACGGGGTGGGCCAGCGGGACGCCCGGGATGAACTGCGCGATCTGCTCGTTGATGGACTCGTAGGCCGGGACCTGCTCCTCCTCGGTCTTCAGTCCGCGCGCGTCGGTCAGCGCCTGGAACAGCTCGGGGTTGTCGAAGCCCCACTCGTTCGTGGCCGCGCCGAAGAAGACGCCGACGAAGTTGTCCGGGTCGTTGTAGTCGCCGGTCCAGCCGAGCAGGTGGATGCCGTGGTCGCTGCCGCCCTGCATCCGGTCGAGGTACTCGCCCCACTCGTTGGACTCCGCCGTGATCTTCACGCCGACCGCCTCGAGCTGGCTCTGCAGGTTCGCGAAGATCTGCTCGGGGTTGGGCATGTAGGGGCGCGAGATGTTCACGGGGTAGTTGAACATGATCTCCAGCGGGTTCGACTCGTCGTAGCCGGCCTCCGCGAGCAGCGCCTTGGCCGCCTCGGGGTCGTACTCGTACGTCGTCACGTCGGGGTTCCAGCCCACGACCGTGTCGGGCATGAACTGCGTCGCCGCGACGGTGCCCTCCGGGAGCACCTGCGAGATGAGCGCGTCCTTGTCGATCGCCTGCGTGAGCGCCTGGCGCACCTTGATGTCGTCGAGGCCCTCGGCGGCCTGGTTGAACGCGAGGTACAGGACGTTGAACGGGGCGCGGTTGACCAGGTTGAACCCGGCATCCTCCAGCGCGCCGAGGTCGGCGGGCGCCACGAGGTCGAAGCCGTCGATCGAGCCGGACTCGAGCGCCTGGCGACGCGCGGTGGTGTCTCCGATGACCTTGAAGATGACCTTCTCGACCTGGCCCTGCTCGCCCCAGTAGTCGCCGTAGACCGAGACGGTGGTCTCGGCGCCCGGCTCCCACGAGTCGAACTTGAACGGGCCGGTGCCCGTCGGGTGGCCGGTCGCGTACTCGCTCTGCGTGGGCGCCTCGGCGGTGCCGCCCACCTCGTCGGCGTTGAACTCCTCGAGGGCGGTCGGGCTCTGGATCGCGAACGCGGGGAGCGAGAGGGCGGGGATGAACCCGGCGAAGGGCTGCGTGAGCGAGATGGTCACCTCGGTATCGCTGCCCACTTCGCAGCCGTCGTAGATCGACGTGCCGGTGTCGGCGTAGCCGCGCATGAGCGAGCCCCAGTAGTAGGACATGCTCGCGCTCTGCGCGACGCCGGTGAAGTTGTTCTGCCGGTCGAAGTTGAAGCAGACCGCCTCGCCGTTGAACGGCGTGCCGTCGTGGAAGGTCACGCCCTCCTTCAGCTGGAACGTGTAGGAGAGCCCGTCCTCGGACTGCTCCCACGACTCGGCGAGGAGCGGAGCGGGGTCCGCCGTCCCGGGTGCGACGCCGACGAGGCCCTCGAAGATCTGCCGCGAGATGCGGAACGATTCGCCGTCGCTGGCGAATGCGGGGTCGAGGCTCGACGGGTCGCCCGACGCGCCGAACACGAACGTCGTGTCGACATCGCTCGGAGCCTCGGACTCCTCCTGACCGCGCTGGCTGCTGCACGCCGTGAGCACGAGGCCGCTGATGGCGACCGCCGCGATCGTGGCGAGCGCGCGCCTTCTCGAAGTGGAGAGCATTGTGCACCTTCCGTTATGCGGGCCCGGCGTCCAGGCGCGGGCATGCGCCCGCCGGGGGATGCGATCGACGCTACCTGTGAACGCGCTGTGCCACGGTTACACCTTTGTCTCGATCCTGTTTCGAACCGGCCGACTACCGTGGGACCATGGCGCGCGCACGGATCGAGGAGGCGGGGCCGTCGGCGCGCCTGTCCGACGGCACGATCGCGCGCGTGGTGCCGAGCCGCTTCGCCGGCGGCTGGGAGCTCGACGTGGACGGCACACCGCAGTCCCACGTGGACCTCGACGATCCGACCCACCTGCACTTCGAGTACATCGCGCGCATGGCCGCCGTCGTCGATCTGCTCAGATTGCCGGGACAACCGCTCACCGCCGTGCATCTCGGGGCGGGCGCCCTCACCCTCCCCCGCTACGTCGAGCACACGCGTCCGGGCTCCCGCCAGCAGGTGATCGAGCTCGAGCAGCCGCTCGTCGACCTGGTGCGCGCGCAGCTGCCGCTGCCGCGGGGGGCGCAGATCCGGGTGCGCATCGGCGACGCCCGCGATGTCGCCGGCCGCCTGCCTGCGGGCCTGGCCGGAGCGGCCGACCTCGTGGTGTCGGACGTGTTCGCCGGCGCGCAGACACCCGCCCACCTGACGACGGTCGAGTACTTCCGCACGCTCTCCGCGCTCCTGGCCCCCGAGGGCGTGCTCCTCGTGAACGTCGCCGACGGCGCGGGGCTCTCGTTCGCGCGGCGTCAGGTGGCCACGGTGCGCGCCGTGCTCGATCACGTCATCGTCCTGGCCGAGGTGCAGACCCTGAAGGGACGGCGCTTCGGGAACCTCGTCATCGCCGCGTCGGCGTCGCCGCTTCCCACGCGGTGGCTGCCCCGGCTGATGGCGGCCGGTCCCCATCCGGCCAAAGTGGCGCAGGGTGCGGAGCTCGACGAGTTCGCGCGCGGGGCGCGCGTGAGCGTCGATGCGGATGCCGAGGCCTCGCCCAAGCCGGCGGCGTCCGTGTTCGAACGCTGACCCGGCGCGTCCTCGGGGCGTTCCGAGCCGCCCGGGTGACACTGGATGGGCGAACCGCGCGGCGTCGGAGGGAGACACGGTGAGCTACATCCTCGGATACGATCCCGACACTCTGCGCGAGCAGGTCGATCCCCGTCGCTGCAAGGAGCGCCTGAGCGAGCTGGGCGACCAGCGCAGCCTCCCCGCTCTCCTGGAGCGGGTGTGGCTGCTCAAGGTGCTCGACCGCCTCGAGGACGCCCTGGTGGTCTCGGAGCAGTCGGTGCGCGTGGCGCGCATGGGCGGCACGCGGAAGGACCTGCTGCGCGCGCGCATCCTGCACGCCACGATCCTCCAGTTCCGCGGCGCGTACGCCGCCGCGCTGCAGGAGCTGACCACCTGCGCCGAGGAGGCCGAGGGGCAGGGCTGGGCGGCGCTGGCGGCGTTCGCCTACCAGCACCGCGGCAAGGTCAGCTACGACGCCGAGGACTACGCCGCCGCGCGCAGCGACTTCAAGCGCGCCCTCTTCCTGCGTCAGGAGTCCGGCGCCCCCGAGGAGCAGCTGGAGTCGACGCTGCTGGCCATCGAGGCGGCCGACCGGCGCCGCACCGCGGTCGCCAGCTGAGTGTCGGACCGCCGACCTACTCTTCTCGCATGACCGATCTGCTGGACGTCCGCCGCGAGGCGGAGGCGCTCATGGCGGCGCACCTGGACGGGTCGTGGACGTTCGCCTTCGACAACGCGAAGCGCCGCGCCGGAGCCTGCGACTACACCCGTCAGCGCATCACCCTATCTCGCTACCTGTCCGCCCGCTACGACGCCGAGACCAACCGCCAGACGATGCTCCACGAGATCGCCCACGCGCTGGCCGGAGCGCGCGCCGGCCACGGCGCCGCCTGGAAGCGCACGGCCCGCGAGCTCGGCTACACCGGCGGCGTCACGCACCGCGGCGAGACCGCGACCGAGCTCGCCCCCTGGGTGGGGGTCTGTCCCGCGGGGCACGTGGCCTATCGTCACCGTCGCGCCACACGGGCCACGTCGTGCGCGAAGTGCTCGCCGCGCTTCGACGAGCGGTTCCTGCTCGCGTGGACGCGACGTGAGATCACGCCCGCCACGCGGCTCGCCGCGATGACACCGCGCTAGCCGGAGCAAGACCCGACGACTTCCCGAGCCCGTCGAGGGGGCGGTCCCGGAGCAGGACCCGACTCAGATGGCAGTCGTTGTCGTCTCCCGTCCGCCGAAGCGACGACAACTGTCATCCGAGCGGTCTGATGCGACAACGAGTGTCATCCGACCCGCGTGCGGCGGCCGTATCAGCGGGGCCGCGCAGCACCGGATCCGTCAGGCGGCGACGAACGTGCCGTCACGGAGCACCGCCGCCGATGCCACGGCATCCACCTCTGCGGCACGGAGCACTTCGTCGCGTGCGCCGCGCTCGAGGAGCTCCTGACCCGAACCCGATGCGGTGAGGAGATGGCGGACGGCGCCCCGCAGGCCGCGGAACGACTCGCACGCCGCGGCCGCCTCGGGCGAGGTGTGATCGACGCCGAGGGCTCCGAGTGCGTCGATGACCGCGCCGGCACCGAGCTGATCCTCGACGGCGAATCGCAGGGGGGCGTGCGGCTCGCGGGAGGTCAGCTCGCCGGCGGCGATCACGGCGATGCTCGTGCGGGCTCCGCGGCGCACCTGCTCCTCGAGCGCCGCGCGCGCGGTGGCCGAGGCGTTGCGAAGGCAGCCGAGCAGCACCGTCGCCCCCGCCCCCGCCGCGCGCTCGGCCACGGCCGCGCCGTTGAGCGAGACGGCGTGGGCGTCGGCGTCCAGCGCCACCGGCTCCCCCACCGCGACCCGGTCGGCCACCGTCGACGAGAACCGGAGCACATCGACCACGACGACGACGTCGGAGGGGGCGAGACGCTCGAGGCCGGTCGCGCCCCACTCGAAACGGACCTGGTAGCGGGACTGATCGAACGCGGAAGTCACCGCTCCAGGCTAGGCGTCCGCTCGCGTGCCGGGTGCGGTGCGACACTGGAGCATGCGCATCCTGCTGAAGCTCGTCCTCGACTGCGACGCCGATGCCGCCTGGCGCGCGCTGCACTCCCCGCGCGTCGTCGCGGAGCTGTACGGCCCGCTCCTGGAGCTGGAGCCGATGGCCTCCGTGGGGCTCCCCACGTCGCTGGAGCAGGGGATGGACGTGCCGGTGCAGCTCTCGCTGGCCGGCGCCGTCCCGCTCGGCGCCCAGCTCATCCATGTCGAGGACCGGCGCCTCGACGGGCCCGACGGGCCGGTGCGGATCCTGCGGGACAGCGGCATCCCGCTCACCGGACCGCTCGCCTCGCTCGACGTCTGGGACCACCAGATGGCCGTCTCTCCGGCACCGGGAGACCCGGCGCGGACGCTGTGGCGCGAGCGGCTCGTGATCGGGGGACCCGCGGCGGCGGTCCTGTGGCCGGTGCTGTGGACCACCTGGCAGTGGCGCGGCATGCGCCTCCGGCAGCTCGCTCCGTCCTGGGCGCACGACCCGGCGCCCGCGGAGGCACCGGAGGCACCGGCTGCCCCGGCTGCCCCGGCTGCCCCGGCTGCCCCGGAGGCAGCGACTACCCCACGCGCGTAACTCCTGAAATCCGGTGACGAACCGGCCGAGAAGGGCCGATCCCCTCCCCCAGCCCACCGGATCGCAGGAGATGTGCGCGGCCGATCATTCGGCCAGCACCTCGACGGGCGTCGCGCGGGTCGCCAGCCGGGTGGGAACCACCGCGGCGATCAGGGTGAGGACGGCGGTGGCCGCCACCACCACCAGCGTCGGCACGAGCGGGACCGCCGGCAGCACGAACGTGGGCGCCTGCCACAGCGGCGGCATCGGCACCGAGCCGAGCACCGACTGCGCGGCGATCCAGCCGTAGACGGTGCCGAGCACGAGTCCGAAGGCCAGAGCCGTGACGGTGATGTGCGTCGCCTCCAGCAGCACCATCCGGCGCACCTGCCCGGCGGTGAGCCCGAGCGCGCGCAGCAGTCCCAGCTCGCGCCGGCGCTGGACGACCCCGATCGTCAGCAGATTGACGAGGCCGACGGCGGCGATCACCGCGCTCACGGCGACGAGCGCCATCATCACGCCGGCGAACGAGTCGACCATCTGCGTGAAGTAGACGTCCGCCTCCCCGCCGCTGGAGGCGGCGACCAGCGCCTTGGCCGACTCGGCGGCCACCGCGAACATCGTGACGAGCGCCACACCCATGACGACGCCGATGGCCATCCGGCTGGAGCGCTCCGGGTACCGGAGCGCGTTCTCCGCCGCCAGCCGGGCGGTCGCGGACCGGCCGAACAGGCGTCCGGTGAGCCGCAGCAGCGGAGGCATGACGACCGCCGCGGCCAGGGTGAGCGCGGTGAACGAGAAGAGACCGCCGAAGAACGCGACAATTACCCCGAGGGGGCTGAGCAGGCCCAGGAGCAGGCCGCCGGCGAGCAGCGCGACCCCCACGGCACCGAGCGCGATGGTGGCGGCATTGCGCCCGTGGCGGCCAGAGACGTCCTCGTGCGTCTGCTCGACCGAGCCCCCGAGCGCCTGCAGCGGGGTCACGGTCAGCACGCGGCGCGACCCCGCCCACGCGGCCGCCCAGGTGGTGAGGGTGACGGCGGCCGCTGGCAGCAGCAGCGAGGGCTGGAGCACCGCGTAGTCCGCGCCGCCCTCCAGGACCCGGTCGAGGATCGGCAGCGCCGCGGCGACGAGCACCACCCCGGCGACCAGGCCGAGGAGGGCCCCGATGGCGCCCACGACGAAGCCCTGGGTCGCGATCTCGGAACGCTGCGAGCGCGCCGAGGCACCGATGAGCCGCATGAGGGCGATCCGTCGCGTCCGTCCGGCGACGATGGTCGCGAACGTGTTGGCGGTCACGATCGCCGCCACGTACACGGCGACCGCGAGCAGGAGCATCCCCAGGATGCCGACGACGAACGCGAGCGTCTCGGAGGAGCCGTAGTAGGGCGTCGCCAGCATCGTGGCGCCGATGTATCCGGTGGCGCTGATGAGCGCGACCCCGAACGCGGTCGAGATCGCCGCCACGAGGACCGTCGCGCCCATGCCGCGCTCGCGCAGCCACGACCAGCGTCCGGCGGTGCGGGGGACCGCGACGGTCGCCGGCATCGGCTCGGCGACGGCGGTCACGCCGCCACCTCCGCGGCGAGCATGTGGGCCGAGACCTGCTCGGCGGTCTGCTTCGGCTTGTCGGCGACGATGCGGCCGTCGCCGAGGAACACGACGCGGTCGGCGTACGCGGCGGCGACCGGGTCGTGCGTCACCATCGCGATGGACTGACCGTGCTCGCGGCTCGCCGCCGCCAGCAGCGCGAGCACCTCGCGGCTCGAGCGGGAGTCGAGGTTCCCCGTCGGCTCGTCGGCGAAGACCAGGTCGGGGGCCGTCGCCAGGGCGCGAGCGATCGCGACGCGCTGCTGCTGGCCTCCCGACAGCTGGTGCGGACGGTGGCGCAGTCTCGCCGACAGGCCGAGCGACTCGATCAGCCCGTCGATGCGCGCCTTCTCGAGCGCCGAGGGACGCCGGCCGTCGAGGTCGAACGGCAGCATGATGTTGCCGAGCGCGTCGAGGGTGGGCACGAGGTTGAACGCCTGGAACACGAAGCCGACGCGACGACGGCGCAGGATGGTGAGCTCGAGGTCCGAGAGGCCGGTGATCTCGGTGTCGCCGATCCACGCCCGTCCCGAGGTGGGGGCGTCCAGACCCGCCATGATGTGCATGAGGGTCGACTTGCCCGAGCCGGACGGACCCATGATCGCGGTGAACTCCCCGCGGCGGATGCCGACGGTGACCGTGTCGAGGGCGCGCACGCCGCTCTCCCCCGCGCCGAAGGTCTTGGTGAGGTTCTGCACCCGGGCAGCCAGGCCGAGGTCTGTGGTTGTGATCTCCATGCCTTCGACGCTACGGACGGCGAGGCGCGCGGTCGTCGGTCCGCAGTCGCGACCGCGTACATCGGAAGGATGATCCGGCACGGGCTGGACGGACCGCTCAGGCCAGCCCGTGCTCGAAGGCGAACACCACCAGCTGCACGCGGTCGCGCAGGCCGAGCTTGGTGAGGATCCTGCTGATGTGCGTCTTCACGGTCGCCTCGGAGAGGAACTCCCGCGCGGCGATCTCCCCGTTGGAGAGGCCGCGCGCGGCGAGCGCGAAGATCTCCCGCTCACGGTCGGTGAGCGCGGCGAAGCTCGGCGGCGGGGCCTGCGTGGACGCGCCGAAGTGGGCGAACAGCTCACGCGTGGCGGCGGCGGCGATGACCGACGAACCGGCGTGGACGGTGCGGATCGCCGCCAGCAGGAACTCCGGATCGGCGTCCTTGAGGAGGAAGCCGCTCGCCCCCTGACGGATGGCGCGCGCGGCGGCCTCGTCGAGATCGAAGGTGGTGAGCATGACCACCTTCGGCGGCTCGGAGCCGAAGGCGGGGTCGCGCAGGAGCTCAGCCGTCGCGGCGAGCCCATCCATGACCGGCATCCGGATGTCCATGAGGACGACGTCGGGTCGCTGTGCGCGCACCACGGCGAGCGCCTCGGCCCCGTCGCCGGCCTCGCCGACGACTTCGAGGTCGGGCTGGGAGTCGATGACCATGCGGATGCCGGCGCGGAACAGTGCCTGGTCGTCGACGAGGACCACGCGGATGGGCGTGCTCATCGCGCACCCATCCCGACACCCGCGAAGGGGAGCGTCGCCGTGACGACGAACTCGCCCTCGCGCGGCCCGGCCTCGAAGGTCCCGCCGACCAGCTGAGCGCGCTCGCGCATGCCGATGAGGCCGTGCCCCCGGCCGTCGCCGGCGACAGCGGTCGGCGGATCGGGCGCGGGGTTGCGGACGTTCAGGTGCACCCGGTCAGGATGCCACGCCAGCGCCACGTCGACCGCCCCGCCGGAGCCGTGCCGGAGCGCGTTGGTGAGTGCCTCCTGCAGGATCCGGTACACCGCCAGCTGGACGGACGCGGGGGCCTCCTGGGTCGGGGCGGGGTCGACGTCGATACGGAGGTCGACGCCCGCACCGCGCACCTGCGCGTAGAGCTTCTCGAGGTCGGCGATCGTCGGCTGGGGGCCGTCGGCCTGGCTGTGGCGGAGCTGGGTGAGGAGCATCCTCACATCGGAGAGCGCCGAGCGCGCGGTCGTCGAGATGGCTCCGAGCGCCTCGTTCGCCGCCTGCGGGTCGGCGGCGGCCGCGTACCGTGCCCCGTCGGCCTGCGCGATGACGACCGCCAGGGAGTGGGCGACGACGTCGTGCATGTCGCGCGCGATGCGGTTGCGCTCCGCCTCGACCGCCGTCTCCTCCTCGGCGCGCTCCTGCGCCTGGCGGTTGGCGCGCGCCCGCAGGGCGGTGCGGACGAGCGCGCCGACGGTCCACGAGAGCAGGAGCGCGAGGGCGGCGCTGAAGAACACCGTGACGCCGACGAGGAGATTCGCCTCGATCGCCCCCATGAGGCTCCACCCGCCCGCGATGAGCGGCGGGACGATCAGATAGAGGGTGATCGCGAGGGCGCCGACCATCGCGGAGGCGAAGCCCAGCCAGAACAGCAGCCGGCTGCCGTAGGCGGCGGTCACGTACAGCACGCCGAAGATCGCGACGTTCGAGGGCAGCGGCGGCAGGCCGAAGGCCATCTGGACGAGCGCCAGGAGCCACACGAGCCCGAGCGCGAGCGGCGGCGACCAGCGACGGATGCCCAGCGCGATCGAGAAGCCCGCCGTGACGATCACGGCGACGAGGAGGCTCGCGCGCGTGTCGACGCCCGTCCAGAAGCCGTACGGGATCACGATGAACAGCACCGAGCCCAGGAAGAACAGCACCGCGACGACGACGTCGACGGTCAGCTGGTATCTCAGAAGCGGGCGGAGCACCCCTCGACGCTACGCGAGCGCGCTCGCCGCGGCATCCGCCGCGCGATGTATCCCGCGGGAGCTCATGCGCGCGCGGGCGTGAGGGGACGGCCCTCGAAGAAGGTCTGCAGGACGATCGTGGTGCGCGTGCTGACGGAGGCCGCGGCGCGGATCTCGCGGATGAGCTCCTCGAGGGCGCGCGGCGTGGCGACGCGCACGAACAGCATGTACGCGGCGACCCCGGCCACAGAGTGGCAGGCCTCGATCTCATCGAGGTGGGCGAGGAGCTCCGGCGCGTTGTCGGGCTGGGCCGGATCGAGCGGCGTGATCTCGATGAACGCCGCAAGCGGCTTTCCGACGGCCTCGGGGTCGATCGTGGCGCGGTAGCCGGTGATGGTCCCGTCGGCCTCGAGCCGCTTCAGCCGGGCCTGGACGGCCGAGACCGAAAGTCCGACGGCGACGGACAGCTGCGACAGCGTCGCCCGCCCGTCGCGCGAGAGTGCCCGGACGATGCCGCCGTCGACGTCAGAGAGTGCCATGCGAGCGACGTTACAGGAAAATTTACGGCACACCATTTATCACGGCGGAACTTCTCTCGTAGACTTGGCGTTGCGCCGCACGCGCACCCGTCCTCGAGCCCGATCGGAGGTTCATCATGTCCCTGACCACGCATTCCTCGACGTCCGTCATCGGCGAGCCCGAGGTTGTCGAAGACGTCCTGTCGCTCGCGCAGCAGCCGGCGTGGCTCGCACTGAAGGACGCCGCCACGGCACTGCAGGAGCTCCAGGAGCAGGACGGCTCCGTCAGCGGCGACGCCGCCGAAGCGCGCGCCTACGTCGAGACGATCATCGGCGCCATCCGCACCCTCGCCCCGCTCTTCCCCCACGACGCCGAGTACCTCGCCGCGAGCATCCACGACTTCGAGCGCTGGGCCGACGGCGGGTTCGGCGTGCCCGACTTCCTCGACTCCCTGACGGCGTTCCAGCCTCAGCAGCACCGCATCGACGGCCTCACCCACCTCGTGGTGTTCCCGATGTACACCCAGAACGGCTCGCGCAACCGCTACGTCGAGGCGGTGCTCGTGGAGGTCATCTGGCCGGAGTTCATCGCCGAGCTGGAGACGACCTACACGAACAAGCTCTTCGTCTCGCTGCGCCTGCTCGATTTCACTCCCGGCTACGACACCAACTCCGCGGTGCTGTTCCCCGAGACGGTCGCCATGCGCGAGATCCCCACGTTCACGTGGGGGGCGATCTTCCAGGACCGCGAGGCCGCCCGGTACCGCCGGGTGGTGCGTGCGGCATCCGAGATCACGAAGCTCGATCTCCCGGACGACGCAGCGCGGATGCTCGATGACCAGGCCCTCACCGAGAAGGCGTTCGTGATGTGGGACATCATCCACGACCGCACCCACATGCGCGGCGACCTTCCGTTCGACCCGTTCATGATCAAGCAGCGGATGCCGTACTTCCTCTACTCGCTGGAGGAGCTGCGCTGCGATCTCACCGCCTTCCGCGAGTGCGTCGCGATCGAGCGCGATCTGCGGGAGCGCGAGTCGCTGACCGCGGTCCAGGCCGAGATGCTCGAGCACGCGAGGCTCGTGCAGTACGCGGTGATCTTCGATCGCATCTTCCGCTTCTCGATCACCGGCACCCGCGTGCGCAACTACGACGGGCTCGGCGGCCAGCTCCTGTTCGCGTGGCTTCACCAGCGCGGCGTGCTGCACTGGACCGACACCGCCCTCGCGTTCGACTGGGATGAGGTCCCGGCCGCCGTCGTCGCGCTCGGCGAGGCGATCGACGAGCTCTACTGGCGCTCGATCGACCGTCCCAAGATCGCGCACTGGCTCGCCGCGTACGACCTCGTCCGCGCGACGGTGACGCCGCACCCGGCGTCGGCGTGGGCACGCGGTCTGCCCGACGAGATCCTCGCCGGTCCGCCGAAGGGCTACACGGACGCGGTGCTCGACGACGAGTTCCCCCTGTCGATGTTCTTCGAGGCGCTGGAGAAGAAGATGCGGGACGTCATCGCGTCGACGTCGGGGATCACCGGCGCCGATGGCTGAGGACGCTCCTCGGCAGGCCGCAGGCGTCGGGGGGCGCCTGGTGCTCGTGGCGGGGGCGACGAGCGCGAGCGGGGAAGCGGCGACGCGTGCGCTGGTGAACGCCGGCGCACGCGTCGTCGCGGTCGGGCGCGACGAGGAGCGACTCGCGTCCGTGACACGGCTCGGCGCGCGGGCGGCGGTGTGCGACCTCACCGACGAGCACGCGGTCCGGGCGCTGGCGGCGCAGCTCGCCGCGACGGGCGACCGGGTCGACGGCGTCCTGCACCTCGTCGGCGGATGGCGCGGGGGCGGCGGCGTCGCCGGTCAGACCGACGACGACTACCGCTTCCTCGAGAAGTCGCTCACGGCGTGGCGGCACCTCTCGCGCGCCTTCTGGGACGATCTGGTCGACTCCGCGTCAGCGCGGGTCGCGGTCGTGTCCTCGACGGCGGTGGTTCGACCCCTCGCCGGAGGCGCGAACTACGCCGCCGTGAAAGCGGCCACCGAAGCATGGACGCGCGCCCTCGCGCACGGCTTCACGAAGACGGCGCGGGATGCCGGCGAGCCGCTGCGCGCGGCCGCCGTCGTCTTCCGCGTGAAGACCCTGGCCGGGAGGGAAGCCGACCTCGCGAGCGCCTTCGTCCACCTGTGGGATGCGGCTCCCGATGCCGTGAACGACACCGTCGTCACTCTCGCCGACTGAGGCGGATCAGTCGCCTCGGGCCACCCCCTGGTCGGCGACGCCGCCACGCGCCTGCGCAGACGATGCCGGCGGCACGTGCCGTTCCGCGGGGGTCTCGGCGGCCCCGTCCGGGGCGTCCGCGCCGGCATCGCCACCGCCCTCGACGGGCGTCTCCGGCGCCTCGCGGTACTCCGCCGAGAGGGTGCGGTAGGACCTCGTCGCGAACGCCAGGATCGCGAACACGACCATGATGAGGCCCGAGAAGAAGAACACGAGCGCGATGCCGCGGGCCTCGCCCTCGCCCAGGAGCCAGCCCCACGTGTCCTGACCGGCATCCGAGTCCATGTAGGGGATGATCCAGAACTCGGCGATCGGCGCGATGAGGAACGACGTGATCGGAGCGGCCGACACCTCGATCGCGGTCGCCGCGCCGAACACCCGGCCCTGCTTCTCGAACGGGACCACCTTCTGCACGACCGTCTGCTCCGCCGCCTCGATCGCGGGGATGAGCATCATGTACAGCCAGATGCCGAGCGCGTACAGCCACCACCATTCGCGGATCGTGAACAGCGAGCCGAGGAGACCCATCACGATGACCAGCAGCAGCATCGTGCGGATCGGGTTCCGCCCGAGTCCGCGTGCCGCGATGATGCCGCCGCCGATGAGGAAGCCCGTCGACGACACCGCCAGCACCACGCCCCACCATTCGACGGGGAACAGCGTGAGGCCGTACGGGTCCATGAGCGCCATGTAGACGCCGCCGACCAGGTTGTTGAACGTCGAGAACAGGATCAGCGCGAACAGGCCCGGGACCGCGCGGATCGCCGCCGCCGCGCCGCGCACGTCGATGAACTTCGCGTCCGGGTCGCGGTCGGGCTCGTCCTCGGGCACGGTGAGGGTGAACAGGTGGATGAGGGCGGCCAGCGTGAACACCAGCGCGATCACCAGTGTCCACCCCATGCCGAGGAACCCGATGGCGAAGCCGGAGAACACGCTCGTCACGAGGAAGGCGAGCCCCTGCACCGTGCCGACGAGGCCGTTCGCGTTGGCATGACGCTCGGTCGGCACGAGGAGGGTGACCGTCGTCGACAGCGCGATGTTGCGGAGGTTCTCGACGACGGCGCCGGCGAGGATGATCCCGGAGAACAGCCAGAACCACGGCTGTCCCAGATCGAGCAGCGTGCCCTCGGGCTGCGACAGGTAGATGCCGCCGGCCAGCAGGAACGCGACGAGCGTGACGAACCCCGACAGGATCATGACGCGGTGCTTGCGGTGGCGGTCGACGAACGTGCCGAACACCATGCCGAAGACGGCCAGCAGCAGCATGTACGCGCCGCCGATGATGCCCGTGGCGAGCACCGACTTCGTCTCGAGGTAGACCCAGAAGGTGAGCGCGAACCACAGGAAGCTCGTCGTGATGTTCGCGGCGGCCGTGTTCACCAGCACGTGGAGGAAGGTGCGCATGCCGTTCGCGGGCACCGCGCGCAGCCCGCTCGCGGCGGCGGGATCAGGAGGGGGTTGCGACATACCGCGAGGGTAGCGACCCCCGCCGACACGCGATAGGCGGTCTGCCGCGAACTAGGCTGGGATGCCGTGACCACCCTCCACGACACGACCATCCGCGGCTTCGCCAGCGACAACTACTCCGGCGTCCACCCCGAGGTGCTCGCGGCCATCGCCGCCGCCAACGACGGGCACCAGATCGCCTACGGCGAGGACGCGTACACGGCTCGGCTGCAGGAGGTGTTCGCCCAGCACTTCGGCGAGGGCGTCGAGGCGTTCCCGGTGTTCAACGGCACCGGCGCGAACGTCACCGGACTGCAGTCGATGCTCCCCCGCTGGGGCGCGGTCATCGCCGCCTCCACGGCCCACATCAACGTCGACGAGGGCGGCGCCCCCGAGCGGGTCGCGGGGATCAAGATCCTGAACGTCCCGACCGAGGACGGCAAGCTCACCCCCGAGCTCATCGACCGCGAGGCCTGGGGCTGGGGCGACGAGCACCGCGCGCAGCCGCTCGTCGTCTCGATCACGCAGTCCACCGAGCTCGGCACCCTGTACACGCCGGAGGAGATCCGCGCCATCGCCGACCACGCGCACGAGCGCGGCATGCGGCTGCACCTGGACGGCGCGCGCATCTCCAACGCCGCCGCGGCCCTCGACCTGCCGCTGCGCGCCTTCACCCGCGACGTCGGCGTCGACGTGCTGAGCTTCGGCGGCACCAAGAACGGCGCCATGCTGGGCGAGGCGATCGTGGTCCTCGATCCGGCGGCCTCCGAGGGGCTGCTGTTCCTCCGGAAGCTCAACATGCAGCTGTCGAGCAAGATGCGCTTCGTGTCGGCGCAGCTGATCGCGCTGCTGGAGGGCGACCTGTACCTGCGCAACGCGCGTCACTCCAACGCGATGGCCGCACGCCTGCGCGCCGCCGTGGAGGCCGGGCTGGCGGACGGCTCGATCGCCGGCGTCTCGTTCACGCAGCCGACCCAGGCCAACGGGGTCTTCGCGACGCTGCCCGACGGCATCGCGGATCGCCTCCGCGAGAGCTTCCGCTTCTACGACTGGGACGCCGCGCGCAACGAAGTGCGCTGGATGTGCTCGTTCGACACCAGCGAGACCGACGTCGACGCCTTCGTCGCCGAGCTCGGCCGGCTCACGACGCGCTGACCCCTCGACGAGGACCGGCCTCGCTCGGGGCCCGGTGGAGTGGCACTCGTTGTCGCCGTAGACCGATCGGATGACAGTCGTCGTCGCTTCGGCGGCCGGGAGACGACGACGACTGCCATCTCACTCGGCGGTTGAGGCGGGTTGAGGCGGGCTCGGCGGGTCGAGGCGGGCTCGGGAGCGGTCAGGACTTCTCGACGGCGGAGACGGACTCGACCGTCTGCTCCAGCTCGACCTCCGCCGGCGTGCCCTCGGCATCCTCCGCCGGCGTCTCGTCGGCATCCTCGGTCGGGATGTCGTCGGCGTCCCGACCGGCGGGCTGCGCATCGGCGACCGACTCCGTCCGCATGAGCTCGCGGACCTCCGACATGAAGCTCGTGAGCTGATGCTGCTGCCAGCGCAGCTGGCGGGTGCGATCCTCGGCGTCGCGCAGCACCGACTCGGCGTGCGTGGTCACCGAGTCGATGATCTGCTGAGCCTTCACGCGCGCGCGGTCGAGCTGATCGCGGGCCTTCAGGTGCGCGTCGGCCTCGATCTGCGAGGCCTGTGCGCGCATCAGCCGGTCGAAGTCGTCGGCCTTGGCGGTGATGCGCTGCGCGTGCTCCAGCGACGCGGCGACCTGGTCGTTGGCGTCCTTGGTGATGCGCTCGGCATGGGCGACCGCCTGGTTGTGCAGGACGAGGAACTCCTGCTGCGCGTCGTCCTGGCGGCGGGTGAGGGACTCCTCGAACTCGAGCGCCCGCATCCGGAGCGCGCGCACCGCCTCCTCCGCCTCGGCGCGGGCCTGCTCGGTCTCGCGGGTCACGAGGGCGCGCAGAGCGGCTGCGCCCTTCTCGGACTCGGTGCGGACGACGGCGGCCTCCTGCTCCGCCTGCGCCACCTTCTCGGCGGCGTGGGCGCGCTCACGATCGAGCTGCGCCTGGTGCGCCGTCAGCTCGGTGTCGATCCGCACCCGCACCTGCTGGGCGTCGTGCTCGGCACGCGCGATGATCGCGTCGGCGTCGGCCTGGGCCTCCTTGCGGCGGTTCTGGATCTCGGCGTTCGCGGACTCCAGCAGCCGATCGGCCTGGATGCTCGCGTTCTTGATGAGCAGGCTCGCCTGCTCCTCGGCCACGTGCAGCACCTCTTCGAACTGGCGGCGGTTGCCCGACTCGCCCGACGACCCCAGGAGCTCCTCGGTGAGGGTCTGCACCTGCTCCTCGGCGTTGGCGGCCTTGGCGTTGGCGACGGCGAGCTCGGCCTCCAGCTCCTCCACCCGCTGGGACCGCTGCGCCTTCGCCGAGGCGACCGTGCGGCGGTAGCGGTCCTTCAGCTGCGACAGCTCCTCCCCCTGCACGCGCAGCCGCGTCGTCAGCTCGGAGATCGCCGATTCCACCTCGCCCTTGTCGTAGCCGCGGAAGGCGGTCGTGAACGTCGCCTCGGCGGCGCCGTCGGAGCCTCCCTCCTGCGAGCGGAGGAGGTCGTCGAACGGCGAGTTCTCGTCGCCGGATGAGGTGTGCAGGTCGGGCATGAGGACTCCGCGAGGGTGTGGGGGATGCCGGGTGGCCACACCGGCACTTCGAAGATTACCGCTCCCGCCCCCGCCGCGGAGCGGCGGATCCCGTCAGTGCCCGCCCAGCCACTCCCGGTACGCGTCGAACGCGTACGGGCGCCCCAGGAACGACTCCACGAGGTCGGCGGCGTCGCGCCGGCCGCCGGGTTCGAGGATCTCCCGGCGGTAGCGCGCGGCGACCTCGGGATCCATCAGATCGTCGCCGAACGCCGAGCGCAGGTCGCGCGCGATCACGAGGCTCCACTGGTACGTGTAGTAGCAGGATCCGTAGCCGGTGAGATGCCCGAACCCGGCGTAGGGGTGCAGGCCGCGCAGCGGCTGGACCGGCGAGGTCACCGTGTACCAGTGCTCGGTCGCCGCCTGAAGATCCGCCGGACGGTCCACGTGGAGGTGGTACGAGACGTTCGCGTGCCCCAGCTGGCGCCGTACCTCCAGGGCCCGGCCGAAGCCGTCGGCCACCCGCATGCGCTCGACCAGATCGGCGGGGATGGGCTGGCCGTCGGGGCCCGCGGTGAACGTCGCGAGCACCCCGGGGTCCCACGCCCACTCCTCGAGGAGCTGGCTCGGCGCCTCCACGAAGTCCCACTCGGTCGCCACCCCCGTGAATCGCGCGAAGCGCTGGGCGCCCCCGAGGATGTCGTGGACGAGGTGTCCGAACTCGTGGAAGAAGGTGACGACCTCGTCGTGGGTCATGAGCCCCCGCGCGAAGTTGCACAGCAGGACCGCCTCGGGGAGGATGCGGCCCGCGATACCGGGGGCGAGCGGGAAGCACGCCGCGTGACTGAACTTGCCGTCACGGGGATGGAGGTCCAGGTGCACGCGACCCAGCCGCTCCTCGCCGCGGACGACGTCGTACGAGCGCACGTCCGCATGCCAGGTCGCGACATCCACCGGCACGAAGGACAGGTCGAGCAGACGTCCGGCCGTCTCCAGCACGCCCGGGAGCACGCGCTCGAACGTGAAGTAGGACCGCACGAGCTGCGCATCCACGTCGTGGCGCTCCTGCCGCAGCTGGCCGAGCACGTGGAAGAAGTCCGCGATCGTCACCTCGTCGGCATCCGGCTCGTCGCGGCGCAGTCGCTCGAGCAGCAGCGGGTACTCGGCATCGGCGGCCGCGCGCGAGGCGTCGTCGAGCTGGTCGAGGAAGGCGCGCACCGCCGCTCCCGAGCCGATCATCCGGGGCTCGGTCTCGAAGTCGGCCCAGTCCGCGTAACCGAGGAGCGCCGCCCGCTCGGCGCGGACATCCAGCAGCTCGGTGAGGACCGCGTCGTTGTCGGGCCAGGCGAGGTCGTTGTACGCGGACACGAGGGCGGTGCGCGTCTCCCGGACCGTCGCGTACTCGCGCACGGGCATGAGGTCGGTGTAGTCGGTGGTGAGGACGACCAGGCCGTCGTCGCCGGCGGGGTGGGCGTCGAGGAAGTCCTGCGGGAGACCGGCGAGGTCGGCCGGTCGCACGCGGATCTCCCGCCTTCCCTCGCGGATGTTGCGCGCGAACGTGAGGCTCAGCTCCGTATCGCGGTCGGTGAGCTCGCGGACGCGCTGCCGGTCCTCCTCGCCGAGCGCCACGCCGCCGCGGCGGAAGTCGCGAAGGGTGTGGGTGAGCAGCCGCTCCTGCTCCGCGTCCATCTCGGCGCCCTCGAAGGCGGCGAGCGCAGCGAACAGCGCGGGGTCGAGCAGCCGCGACGACGACAGCGCCTCCAGCTTCTGCACGGCCTCCTCGGCGGCGGCGCGGACGGCCGGGTCGGGGTGCGCCTCGCTCAGCAGGTACGCCTCGCTCATCGTCCCGCGCAGCGCCAGATCGGCGTCGTTCCACAGGTCGAGAGCCTCGGTGGCCGACGACGCACCCGCCGTGAGCTGGGCGTCGAAGTGGCGGACGAGCCGGATGGCGGCCTCGGCGTGCTCGGCGGCGGCGGCCAGCCAGCCGTCGCGCGTGGTGGGGAAGACGAAGGGCTCGGGAGCGCTCATGGATCCGAGCCTATGCGCAGGCCCGGAGCCCGCGTCGTCGGCGCGGCGGGGGGAGCCGGTCAGCGCAGGGCGCCCACGGAGGCCAGCGCGAGCCGCACGAGGGTGCCGCGCCCGCCCTCCATCTCGGCGGCGAGCGAATCGGAGGCCGCCTCCTCGGGCGTGAGCCACGTGACCTCGAGCGCATCCTGCCTAGGCTCGCACGTGCCGGTGACCGGCACGACGAACGCGAGCGAGACAGCGTGCTGGCGGTCGTCGTGATAGGCGCTGAGACCGGGCATCGGGAAGTACTCCGCCACCGTGAACGGCACCGGCTGCGGCGGCAGCAGCGGGAACGCCATGGGGCCGAGGTCGTTCTCGAGGTGACGGAACAGCGCGTCGCGCACCGTCTCGCCGTAGCGGACCCTGCCCGACACGGTCGAGCGGGTGATCTCGCCGAGCGGCGTCGCCCGCAGCAGGATGCCGACCTCGGTGACCGTGCCGGTGCCGTCGGTGCGCACCGGCACCGCCTCGACGTAGAGGATCGGAAGGCGGCGGCGCGCCTCGGCGAGCTCGATCTCGGTGAGCCATCCGGGATTGGCGGCGTTCCCCGGCGCAGGCGAGCCGAACGAGCCGTCGCCGACCGGGTGACCCTGGCGGTCGTAGGCGCGCAGCGGATCGCGCGCGTTCCCGTCGTCGTCGCGGTCGCTCGGGTCGGGGTCGGGGGTGCGGACGGCCATGCACCATGTATACCCGCTCGTGCCGCGCGGGCGAACCGGGGACCCGCCGCGCGGCGGACACGGCGGCGTGCGGGTGCGCTTTGCGAGAATGGGCGCATGAGCCCCGCGCTGGACCCCGATGCCGTGCTGTGGAGCGCGCCGCCCGCCGACCGGGCGGGCCGTCCGCTGCTGGTGCTGCTGCACGGCTACGGCTCGGAGGAGCGGGACCTGTTCGGCCTCGCGCCGCACCTGCCGGCCGACTACGTCGTCGCCGCCGTGCGCGCGCCCCTCAGCCCGCCGTTCCCGACCCCCGGCTGGTCGTGGTTCCCGATCGAGGGCCTGCGCGGCCGCGATCCCGAGGGCACGACGGCGGCGGCCGAGGGGTTCCTCGCCTGGCTCGACGACGCCGCCGGCGGGGCCGAGTCCGTCGGCCTGCTCGGGTTCTCCCAGGGCGCGGTCGTCGCGCTCCAGGCGATGCGGCTCCGTCCCCAGCGCTTCGCCTTCGCGGTCAACCTCGCCGGCTACGTCGACGCCGCACCGCTCCCGACCGACGCCGAGCTCGCCGAGCGTCGTCCGCCGGTGTTCTGGGGCCGCGGCGCGCGCGACGAGGTGATCCCCGCGGATCGGGTCGCGCACACCGTGCAGTGGCTCCCGGAGCACGTCGACCTCAGCGGGCGGGTCTACGCCGGGCTGACCCACAGCGTGTCGCAGGAGGAGCTCGACGACGTGCGGGTGTTCCTCGAGAAGCGTCTGGAGGCCGCTTGACGCCCTCGGGTAGGATCGTCGTGTTCCCCGTCCCGAGTGTGAGGAAGACCGTTGAAGGGTTTCGACGCCGCGCTGTGATCCCGCGCTGAGCCGTCGCACCCTCCGTCTCTCCGACAGGGCCTGTTCCGCGACGCGTCAGCGATTCCATCCCGCGCTGACGTCGTCGACTCCCTCCCGTCCTCCGGCCACCGGATGATCCGGGCTCGTGGTGTCCGCCGTCGGCGCACCCACGACGACCCGACATCAGGGAGGCTCCATGCCTGCGAACATCTCCGCGGTCACCCTCGACCGCATCTCCTTCATCTGGCCCGACGGCACCACCGCGCTGAGCGAGGTGTCCGGGGCCTTCGGCTCGGGACGCACCGGGCTCGTCGGCCGCAACGGCGCCGGCAAGTCCACGCTCCTCTCGCTCATCGCCGGGGAGCGCACGCCGACGTCCGGCCAGCTCACCGTGTCGGGCGCGGTCGACCGGCTGCCGCAGCAGCTGACCCTCGACGTGGAGCGCCCGGTCGCCGACCTGCTCGGCGTCGGCGACGCGCTGCGCGCCGTCCGCGCGATCGAACAGGGCGACGTCGATCCCGCGCATTTCGACGCGGTCGGGGACGACTGGGACGTCGAGGCCCGCGCCACGGCCGCCCTCGCCGAGGCGGGACTGCCCGGCGGGGCCCTGGACCGGCGCATCGGCGCGCTCTCGGGAGGCGAGGCGGTGCTCGCCGCGCTCGTCGGGGTGCGTCTGCGCGGCGCGCCGATCGCCCTGCTGGACGAGCCGACGAACAATCTCGACCGCGATGCGCGCGCCCGGGTTCACGACCTCGTGCGCGCCTGGCGCGGCACGCTCATCGTCGTGAGTCACGACAGCCGACTGCTCGACCTCATGGACGAGACCGCGGAGCTGTACGCCGGCGGCCTGTCGGTCTACGGCGGCCCGTTCACCGCGTGGCGCGAGGCCCTGGAGGTCGAGCAGGCGGCGGCGCGCCAGGCGGAGTCGGCGGCGCGCCAGGCCGTGCGTCGTGAGAAGCGCGACCGTATCGAGGCCGAGACGAAGATCGCGCATCGGCAGGCCGTCGGCCGCAAGGCGCAGGTGGAGAAGCGCGTGCCGGGCATCATCGCCGCGGCGCGGAAGCGATCGGCGCAGGTGTCGGCCGGCAAGCTCCGGACCGAGGCGGCCGATCGCGTCGCCACGGCCCGCGCCGACCTCGACGCGGCCGGGCGGCGCGTGCGCGACGACGAGTCGGTCCACATCGACCTGCCCGATCCGGGCGTCGCGGCGGGTCGCCGGATCGCGATGGTCGGCGACGCCGAGCGGGCGTGGGTGGTGCAAGGTCCCGAGCGGGTCGCGCTGGTCGGCCCCAACGGCGCGGGCAAGACGACGCTCGTCGAGCGCCTCGTCGGCGCTGGCGGGGCGGCGATGCCCGACCTGCACGCAGAGGCCTACACCGACCGGATCGGCTACCTGTCTCAGCGCGTGGACGGTCTCGACGACGACGCCTCGGTGATGGAGAACCTCCGCACCCCGGGGATCGGCGACGTCGAGCTGCGCAATCGGCTGGCGCGGTTCCTCCTCCGCGGCGACGCGGTGCTCCGGCCGGTGTCGGCGCTCTCGGGCGGCGAGCGCTTCCGCGCAGCGCTGGCACGACTGATGCTCGCCGACCCGCCGCCGCAGCTCCTCGTGCTCGACGAGCCGACCAACAACCTCGACCTCGAGACGGTCGATCAGCTGGTCGACGCCCTCGCGGGCTATCGCGGGGCGGTGCTCGTCGTCAGCCATGACGACGCGTTCCTGGAGCGGATCGGGCCGGATCTCGTGCTCGAGCTGCGGGACGGGATGCTCTCCGAGCGCATATTCACCGAGACCGCATACCGATGACGGCATGAGACGTCCCTATGATCGAGCCTAACCACCTGTTCTCGGAAGGAATCGATGATGACGCAGCCGAGCCCCGCGCCCTCCCCTCGCCGCCCTTGGGTGCCGTGGGCGGTGGCAGGTGGGGCGGTCGCCGTCGCGGTGGTGGCAGCGGTCGTCGTCGTCCCGTTGCTCGCGCCGGCCTCCGCACCGTCACCCACCCCGACGCAGACCGACGCCGTCGGCCCGTCGCCCAGCGCGACGTCGACCCCCACGCCGACGCCCACCGCCACGTGCACGGTCACCACGCCGTCGGTCGCCTGGTTCGACGTGAGGGAGCTCGCGCTTCCCGCCGACGGGGAGTTCACTGCAGACCGTGTGCAGCGGATCCGGGGGGCGGACGAGTTCGACTTCCTGGATTCGACCGGCTTCCTCATCGATGACGACCGCTTCGGCATCATCACCTTCCACGAATCCTCCTCGGTCTCCGTCCTGACGGTCGCCGAGCGCGACGGAGAAGTGCTCTGGACCCGCGAGATCGAGGGCTCCCTCGCGCCGGTCTCGTCGCCGGCGCTGACGGGGGCCGCCGACCGGATCGTCGTCAGCGTTGCCGTCGACACCGATTGGGTCATGCGATCACTCGATCTCGCCACGGGTGAGACGCTCGCCGAGCGGCCCTTCGGCGAGCATTTCGCGGTCTTCGCCAAGGCCTCGCGCGCGAGTTCGGCCGCGGTGGCCCCCGCATCCGCCGATGCGTTCTACGTGAGCGACCGCGAGACGCTGTCGCGTGTGAACGCCGACACGCTGGAGACGGAATGGAGCGCGAGCGGCTCCGATTTCGGGGTCGACGAGTTCGAGGGCGGCGTGCCGTTCTGGGTGACGGAGGACGTCGTCTTCGTCGGCAGCCATGCCCTCGATGCGCAGACCGGTGAGTCCCTGGGGTGGGAGTCGGCCGGCGCGGTGTTCCTCGCCGGCGGAGCGACCCTGCAGACGATGGTGATGTACGACCACGTCGGCCCGTACGACCTCTCCGGCCTCGACACGGCGACCGGAGAGACGTGCTGGTCGCGGGAGATCATCAGCATGGCGGGAACCGCCGACACACTGTGGGTGCTCACGACGGACGGAGCCGTCGAGCGGATCGACCCGGCCACGGGTGCCACGGAGGAGACTCTCGCCCAGACGTCGGCCGACACGCTCCACACGGCCGGACGCTTCCTCGTCGCGTACGACGGCGACGAGGAGGACTACTCGGCACCGGTGACCGCCACCGTGTTCGATGGTTCGACGCAGGTCGGCGAACTGACGCTGTCGTCGGGCGCCGAGCTCTACGGATCCGGCGACCAGCTCGTCGTCTACGAGAGGGGGACGAGCACGACCCCCGCGTCCCTCACCGCGTACGACCTTCCCTCGACCGATCGGGTCTGGCGGGCGAAGCTCGAGGATGCGTATCCCGACGCCGCGGCCGGCGGCCTCCTCCAGCACCGCGAGACCAGCGACGGCGACGTCAGCATCATCGACGTCTACCTGCTGCACGGAACCGGAGAACGGGCACGGTGACGGAAGAGCGGTCGGAGCGGACGGCGACGGGCCGAGGGTGGCTGTGGGGCGGGATCGGCGCGCTGGCAGCCGTCGTCGCGGGAACGGCGATCGTCCTGTCGATGGTGAACACACCGGCCGCCGTGCCCGCACCGTCGCCGACGTCGGAGCTCGCAGGCCCGACCCCGACCGGCTCGCCGACCACCCCACCGGTCTGCGACGCGTCGGCGGCGGGAGATCTCCGCTGGGTCGACAACGACGTCATCGCCGCGCCGGCCGACGGCGACATCACGGCGACGCCCATCGTGGAGCTCACCGGAGTGGGCGCGGGAGCGGAGTCCCGCGCGTTCGCGATCGATGAGGACCTCTTCGGCGTGATCGTGCAGACCGGCGACAGCGACACGCTCTCGTCGATCAGCGTGGTCGACCGGGAGTCGGGAGCCGTCGCGTGGACGACCGAGGTCGCCGGCGCTGCCGACATCGTCTCGACACCGCAGTCCACGGGGGTCGAGGGCATCCTCGTCTTCACGGTCTGGAACGGCGGCGAGACTCGCCTGCTCTCGCTGGACCTGTCCGACGGCACCCTGCGGACCGAGCGCCCGACCGCGGCGGCGCACAGCGGGCTGCCGAACCGGGAGGGTTCGGCAGATATCGCTCGGCCGGGTGCCACGTCCTTCTTCACCACGGACCGCGAGACCCTCCACCTCATCGACGCATCGACGCTCGAGGACGTGTGGACGGCGTCCGGCGACGAGTACGACGTGGGCGACTTCGAGGGGGGTGTCCCCTTCTTCGTCGCCGGCGATGTGGCGTTCGTCGGATCGCACGCGCTCGATGCCGCGACGGGCGAGCCACTCGGGTGGGAGTCGGCGGGCGGCTGGGTGTTCCCCGGCAGCGGTGCGACCCTCCAGCTGCCGCTCTCGGACGGCCCCGACCTGCTCGCCCTCTCGGGACTCGACACCACCTCGGGGCAGAGCTGCTGGTCACGCGACGTCTGGTCGGTGGCCGCCTGGGAGGACGCCGTCTGGATCATCACGGCGGAGCGCGCGGTGGAGGAGATCGATCCTCTGACGGGAAAGACGCGGGATGTCATCGTCGAGGAGACATCCGCCGACGCGTGGCTGACGGTCGCGGGTGGGCGCCTCGTCCTCGTCGAGAATTCGGACGAGGCGGCCCGCAACCGGGTATTCGAGGGCGGCGAGGAGGCGGGACTGATGACGCATGACGACGCGCTCAGCGCATCGGGTCAGGTTCTCTCGATCAGTGAGAGAGGAGCGGTGACCGCTCGCGGCCTCGACGGCGCCGAGGCCTGGCGCTTCGACGATCCGCTGGAGACCTGGTTCGCGGCGGGAGTCATGCTGGGCAGCGATTCGGACGCCGATCGGGGCTCGTTCGAGGTCTCTCTCTACCACTGACATCCGTCCGCGCAAGGGCTGGCGCCGATGTCGGCGGTCCGCGCGAAGATGTACTGATGGCCGAGGTGCTGGCGAGGTTCGGTCCTGCGACGCAGGACTGGTTCCGGAGCGCCTTCGCGCGGCCGACCGATGCCCAGATCGGCGCCTGGGAGACGACCTCTGCGGGAAAGCACGCGCTCGTGGTGGCGCCGACGGGATCGGGCAAGACGCTGTCGGCGTTCCTGTGGTCGATCGACCGCCTCTTCCACGACAAGCAGGAGGTCGCCGCACGGTCGAAGGGCTCGCGCGAGCCGAAGGCGCGCGCGAAAGAGGATCGCTCGACGCGGACGCGCGTGCTCTACATCTCACCGCTCAAGGCCCTGGGCGTCGACGTCGAGCGGAACCTCCGGTCGCCCCTGGTCGGGATCGGGCAGTCGGCGCGGCGGCTGGGCATCGCCGTGCCCGAGATCACCGTCGGCGTGCGCTCCGGCGACACCACGTCGGCCGACCGCCGCAAGCTCGTGTCGGACCCGCCCGACATCCTCATCACGACGCCCGAATCGCTCTACCTCATGCTCACCTCGCAGGCGGGCCAGACGCTCAAGAGCGTGCACACGGTCATCATCGACGAGGTGCACGCCGTCGCCGCCACCAAGCGCGGCGCCCACCTGGCGGTGAGCCTGGAGCGGCTCGACGCGCTGCGGCGCGAGGACGACGAGACGGTGCCCCCGGCGCAGCGGATCGGCCTGTCGGCGACCGTGCGGCCGATCGACGAGGTCGCCCGCTTCCTGGGCGGCTCGGCCCCCGTCGAGATCGTGGCGCCGAAGGCGAGCAAGGCGTTCGACCTGTCGGTCGTCGTGCCGATGGACGACATGCTCAACCCCCCGCCCCCGCCCGGAAGCGACGAGCCGGCCGCCTCCGAGCCGGCGACGGGTGCGGACCGGGCGGACGACGGCGGCGCGGAGGACGACGCGCCCGCCTGGTACGAGACGGCACCCGGCCCGAGTGGAGCCCGCGGGACCGACCGTGGTGCGCCCGAGGTGACCGGCTCCGTCTGGCCGCACGTCGAGGAGGCGATCGTGGATCGCATCCTCCAGCATCGATCGACGATCGTCTTCGCCAACTCACGGCGTCTCGCGGAGCGCCTCACCGGCCGTCTCAACGAGATCTACGCCGAGCGCCAGGGGCTGAGCGTCCCGGACCCGGCCGTGCCTGCGGCGATGATGGCGCAGGCCGGCATCTCCGCCGGCGCCGACCCCGTGCTCGCCAAGGCCCACCACGGCTCGGTGTCCAAGGAGCAGCGTGCGCAGGTCGAGGACGAGCTGAAGTCGGGCCGGCTGCGCTGCGTCGTCGCGACCAGCAGCCTCGAGCTCGGCATCGACATGGGCGCCGTCGACCTCGTGATCCAGGTCGAGGCCCCGCCCTCGGCCGCCTCCGGACTGCAGCGGGTGGGTCGCGCCGGGCACCAGGTGGGCGAGGTGAGCCGCGCCGCGCTCTTCCCGAAGCACCGCGGCGACGTGCTGCACACCGCGGTGGTCACCGAACGCATGCTCGCCGGGCAGATCGAGGCGATCTCCGTGCCGCAGAACCCGCTCGACATCCTCGCGCAGCAGACCGTGGCGGCATGCGCGACGGGTCCCGTCGACGTCGAGGGCTGGTACGAGACCGTCAAGCGCTCCGCCCCGTTCCGCACGCTCCCACGCTCCGCCTACGAGGCGACGCTCGACCTCCTCTCCGGCCGCTTCCCCTCCGACGAGTTCGCCGAGCTGCGTCCCCGCGTCGTCTGGGATCGCGATCACGGGCTTCTGACCGGGCGTCCGGGCGCGCAGCGGATCGCCGTCACCAGCGGCGGGACGATCCCCGACCGCGGCCTGTTCGGCGTCTTCGTCGCCGGCGAGACGCGCAACGCCCGCGTCGGCGAGCTCGACGAGGAGATGGTCTACGAGTCGCGCGTGGGCGACGTGTTCACCCTGGGCACGACGAGCTGGCGGATCGCCGAGATCACTCATGATCGCGTCAACGTGCTCCCCGCTTTCGGACAGCCGGGAAAGCTGCCCTTCTGGCACGGCGACGGGCTCGGGCGCCCTGCGGAACTCGGCGAGGCGCTCGGGAAGTTCTCGCGCGAGGTCGCTGCGGCAACTCCCGAGAAGGCGACCGAGCGCCTCCGGGAATCGGGACTCGACGACAACGCGATCGGCAACCTCCTGGCCTATCTGACGGAGCAGCGCGAGGCGACCGGCACCCTCCCGACCGACAAGACGCTGACCGTCGAGCGATCTCGCGACGAGGTCGGCGACTGGCGGATCATCCTGCATTCCCCGTACGGCATGCACGTGCACGCGCCGTGGGCCCTGGCCGTGAACGCGCGCATCCGGGAGCGGCTGGGCGTGGAGGGCTCGGCCGTCGCGAGCGACGACGGGATCATCGCGCGCGTCCCCGACACCGAGTCCGAGCCGCCCGACGCGGAGCTGTTCGTGTTCGACGCCGACGAGCTCGAGCAGATCGTCACCGACGAGGTCGGCGGATCGGCGCTGTTCGCCTCGCGGTTCCGGGAGTGCGCGGCACGGGCGCTGCTGCTCCCGCGACTGAACCCTAACCGGCGCTCCCCGCTGTGGCAGCAGCGCCAGAAGTCCGCGCAGCTGCTCGAGGTGGCGAAGAACCATCCGACCTTCCCCATCATCCTCGAGACGCTGCGGGAGGTGCTGCAGGACGTCTACGACCTGCCGGCCCTCCTTCGGATCGCTCGGTCGATCGGCGACCGTCGCATCCGGCTCGTCGAGACCACGACCTCGCAGCCCTCTCCCTACGCGCGCGATCTGCTCTTCGGCTACGTCGGCGCCTTCATGTACGAGGGCGACTCACCGCTGGCCGAACGCCGGGCCGCGGCGCTCTCGGTCGACCCCGCGCTGCTGAGCGAGCTGCTCGGCAAGGTCGAGATGCGGGAGCTCCTCGACCCCGGGATCATCGCCCGGTTCGAGCGGGAGGTGCAGCGCCTCGACCCGACCCGTCGCGTCCGCGGCCTCGAGGGCGTCGCCGACCTGCTGCGCCTGCTCGGTCCGCTCGACGCCGAGGAGGTGGCGCTGCGGCTGGAGCCCGCCGAGCCGACGACCGAGGCCGCGACCCCGGACGCCGACGAGGCGGCGCACGCCACCGTCGCGGAGGCCGCCTCCCACCTCGACGCGCTCATCGACGCGCGACGCGCGATCCGCGTCACCCTGGCCGGAGTGGACCGCGTCGCGGCGATCGAGGATGCCGGACGCCTCCGCGACGCGCTCGGCGCCGCGCTGCCGGTCGGCATCCCCACAGCCTTCCTCGAGCCCGTCGTCGACCCGCTCGCCGACCTCGTCGCCCGGCACGCCCGCACCCACGGACCGTTCCGCACCTCCGACGTCGCCGTGCGCCTGGGGATCGGCGCGGCGGTCGCACGCCAGACGCTCCAGCGGCTGGAATCCCAGGGGCGCCTGTCGGGCGGGTTCTTCCTGCCCGACCGCGCGGGCGGAGCCGCCACCGCGGATCAGCCCGTCACCGGCGGCGGCGACCTCGAGTGGTGCGACACCGAGGTGCTGCGCCGGCTGCGGCTGCGATCGCTCGCCGCGATCCGCGGCGCCGTGGAGCCCGTCGCCCCCGAGGCCTTCGCGCGCTTCCTCCCCGCCTGGCAGCACCTCTCCGGGGCCGCCGAGGGGCGCGGGCTCGAGGGCGTCGACGGCGTCCTGGCCGTGATCGAGCAGCTCGCGGGCGTCCCCCTCCCGGCGAGCGCCTGGGAGTCGTTGATCCTTCCGAGCCGCGTCGTGGACTACACACCCGGCATGCTCGACGAGCTCACCTCGACCGGCGAGGTGATCTGGTCCGGCCACGGATCACTGCCCGGCCGTGACGGCTGGATCGCGCTCCACCCGGTCGACACCGCGTCCCTCACCCTGCGCCCCGCCGACGCGCAGGAGGAAAGCCCCCTCGAGCAGCGGCTGCTGGCGGCCCTGGCCGGCGGCGGCGCCTTCTTCGCCGGGCAGCTCGTCCCGCTCGTCGGAGCGGAGAACGAGCAGTCCGTGGTCGAGGCGCTGTGGAACCTCGCGTGGACCTCGCGGATCACGAACGACACGTTCGCGCCGATCCGGATGCTGCTCGGCGGCGGCTCGCAGGCGCACCGCACCGTGCGGCGCACGCCGCGGGCGCGCCTGTTCCGGGGCACGCCGATCGCGCGCCCGCAGACGGCGCCGCAGCGCCCGCCCCTCGTCGGAGGGCGCTGGTCGCTGCTCCCGGCGCCCGAGGCGGATCCCGCGCTGCGGACGGCCGCCTCCGCGAGCCTGCTTCTCGAACGGTACGGCGTGGTCACCCGCGGGTCCGTGCAGGCCGAGGAGCTGCCGGGCGGATTCGCGCAGGCCTATCGGACCCTCGCAGGCTTCGAGGATGCCGGGCACTGCCGCCGCGGCTACTTCATCGAGAAGCTCGGCGCCGCGCAGTTCGCGACGTCGGCCACGGTGGACCGCCTGCGCACGTTCACCGGTCCCGACCCCGGAGACGGAAGCCCGCGACTGCACGCGATCGCCCTCGCCGCGACCGATCCCGCCAATCCGTACGGTGCGGCGCTCGGCTGGCCCGCCCAGGACGGCGGGCACCGTCCGGGACGCAAGGCGGGTGCCCTGGTGGTACTGGTCGACGGCGCGCTCGTGATCTACCTGGAACGCGGCGGACGATCGGCGCTCGTGTACAGCGACGACGACCAGGTGCTCGCGGCGGCTGCACGCAGCCTGGTCGACACCGCACGGGGGCGCCGGCTCGACACCCTCACGATCGAGCAGGTGGGCGGCGCCTTCGTCTACGGCACCCCCGCCGGCCGCGCGCTGCTCGACGCGGGCTTCGTGGAGTCGGCCCGCGGACTCACCCTGCGACGGGCCCGGTGAGGGCCGAGGTGACCAGTGCCCGAGGGTGACACCGTCTTCCGCACGGCGCGGCGGCTCCACGAGGCGCTCGCGGGCGGGATCGCGACCCGCTTCGACATCCGGGTGCCCGGCAGTGCCACGGCCGACCTCACCGGCGAGCGGGTGCGCGAGGTGGTGCCGCGCGGCAAGCACCTGCTGCTCCGCGTCGGCGGGTTCACCCTGCACTCGCACCTGAAGATGGAGGGCCGGTGGGACGTGTACCGTCCGGGCCAGCGCTGGCGCGCCCCGGCCTTCCGGGCGCGCGCGATCGTCGGGACGGCAGCGGCAGAGGCGGTCGGGTTCGACCTCGCGATGGTGGAGGTCCTCCCGACAGCCGACGAGGGCCGCGTCGTCGGGCATCTCGGTCCCGACCCGCTGTCGCCCTCATGGGATGCCGCCGAGGCCGCGCGGCGCCTGTCGGGCGACGACCGCGCCGTGCACGTGGCGCTCCTCGATCAGCGCAACGTCGCGGGGTTCGGCAACGAATACGCGAACGAGCTGCTGTTCGTCCGCGGCATCCTGCCGACCCGGCCCGCCACCGACGTCGACGTCGCGGGCCTGCTCGACACCGGTGCGCGGATGATCCGGCTCAACCGGGACCGTCACGGCCGCACGTTCACCGGCGACTCCCGTCCCGGGCAGCAGGACTGGGTCTACCGGCGCGAGGGCAAGCCGTGCCGGCGCTGCGGCACGCTCATCCGGAAGACCGAGCTCGGAGCCGACCCCACCGAGGAGCGCATCGTCTTCTGGTGCCCGCGCTGCCAGGTGTGACGTCTGCGGCCCTCAATGCCCGAGGTAGCGGCCGGGGCGATGGTTCAGGGCGAGCACGAGGTTCAGCAGCACGGCGCCGGCGGCGCTCATCAGCACGTTGGGCCACGGCACGACCAGGAGGGCCGCGACGATGACGAGCACGTCGAACACCATGAGCGTCCACCCGGCGCGGATGCCGGTGCGCTCCTGCAGCAGCAGGGCGATGATGTGCACGCCGCCGACGCTGGATCGATGGCGGAAGAGGATCAGCACCCCGACGCCCGCCAGCAGGTTCCCCGCGAGGGTGCCGTAGACGGCGTCGATGTCGCCGACGGGGAGGTACGTCTGGTGCACGATCGCGAAACCCGACACCAGGGCGATCGACACGATGGTGCGGATCGTGAAATCCCAGCCCTTCTTCCACACCGCGAGCACGGCGAACGGCACGTTGATGACCGCGAACAGCAGCCAGAACGGCCACGGCGTGGCGTAGCCGAGCAGCAGGGAGAGACCCGCGGTGCCGCCGGTGACCGCGTGCGCCGCGTGGAGCAGGTGGAGGCCGAGCGAGGCGGCGAACGTCCCGGTGAGGATGCCGAGGACGTCCTCGAGGACGCTGTGCTCGGTGGCCTTGTCGTCGAAGACCAGGGAGGGCCCCGTCGTCGGGTCGGGCTCCTCCGCGGGGGTGCGATCGGGGGTGGTCACGGCACCCATCCTCGCATCCGGGTCGCGCCCGGCATCCACGGTCCGCGCCGCCCTGCTCTCATAGGCCTCGCCTAGACCGGCCACACGGGCCGCATGAGGCGGGCCGCGACACTGACCGACATGAAGACGCGACTGAAGCAGGGACTGATCGCCGGCGGCGTCGTCGTAGCACTGACGGCGACGGGCGGCGCCGTCTGGGCGCTCGACCGGTTCGTCGTGCCGCACGTCGTGGTCGAGGACGTCGCCGCCTACGAGGCCGCCCAGTCCGGCGCGACGACGACCACCGACGAGGCGGCAGACGACGGGGCGGAGCCGGTGATCACCGACACGACCTTCACCTCGGACGACGCCGCGGTGGAGATCACCACCGTCACCGAGGGCGCCGGCGACGACACCGTGACGTATCACGTGGCCGACATCGAGCTGAGTGACGCGACCGTGCTGCGGAGCGCCTTCGCGAAGAACCAGTTCGGCGAGAACATCACCGATCTCGTGTCGACCATCGCCGAGGACAACGGCGCGGTGTTCGCCGTCAACGGCGACTACTACGGCTTCCGCGACAGCGGCATCGTCATCCGCAACGGCGTGGTGTACCGCGACCAGGGGGCCCGCGAGGGGCTCGTCTTCTACGAGGACGGCACGGTCGCCGTGTACGACGAGACGGAGACGACGGCCGCGGAGCTTCTGGCCGACGGCGCGTGGAACACGCTCAGCTTCGGTCCCGCCGTGGTGGAGGACGGGGTGGCGGTCGACGGCATCGACGAGGTCGAGATCGACACGAACTTCGGCAACCACTCGATCCAGGGCGAGCAGCCGAGGACCGCGATCGGGGTCGTCGACGAGAACCACCTCGTGATCGTGGTCGTCGACGGCCGCGACACCGGGTACAGCCGGGGCGTCACGATGACCGAGCTCGCCCGGATCATGGTCTCGCTGGGGGCGACGACGGCGTACAACCTCGACGGCGGCGGCTCCAGCGAGATGTGGTTCGACGGAGAGGTCGTCAACCAGCCCTCCAACGGCGGCGAGCGCGCCACGAGCGACATCCTCTACCTGGCGGGGTGACCGGCGTGCACGTGATCCTGATCCCCGCCTTCGAGCCCGACGGGCGCCTGGTCGAGCTCGTCCGTGTTCTGAGGGATGGGCCGGAGCGCACGCCGGTGCTGATCGTCGACGACGGGTCGGGCGCCTTCTACAGGGACGTCTTCGCCGCGGCGGAGACCGCCGGAGCGGTCGTGGTGGCCCACCCCCGCAACCGCGGCAAAGGTGCGGCGCTGCGCACAGGGTTCGCGGAGATCGCCCGCCGGTGGCCGGCGGCGCCGGTCGTCACGGCCGATGCGGACGGCCAGCACACGCCCGAGGACATCCGCCGGGTCGCCGTCGCCCTCCGTCGCGCGAGCGGCGCGACGCCGACGATCGTGCTCGGCGCGCGGAGCTTCACCGGCGCGGGCGGCGGTGCGGTGCCGATGCGCAGCCGTGTCGGGAACGTCATCACCCGCGGCCTGTTCCGTCTCGCGACCGGGCAGCGCCTGACCGACACCCAGACGGGACTGCGCGGCTACCCCCCTCCGGTGCTGCCGTGGCTGCAGCGGCTGCGCGGCGACCGGTTCGAGTACGAGTTCGCGATGCTGCTGCGGGCCCGCGAGACGGGCATCGCCCTGGCCGAGGTGCCGATCGCGACGGTGTACCTCGACGGCAACGCGTCGAGCCACTTCCGCCCCCTGTCGGACTCGGTGCGCGTCTCCGCGCCGCTGCTGCGGTTCACGGCGTCGGCGCTGCTCGCCTTCGCCGTCGACACGCTCGCGCTGCTCCTCCTCCACACGCTCACCGGCTGGCTGCTCTTCTCGGTCGTCGCCGCGCGGGTGATCAGCGCGAGCCTCAACTTCGCGGTCAACCGCTCGCTCGTCTTCGGGGCAGCTCGCACGGTGCCGCTGCGGACGGCCGCCGCACGGTACTTCTCGCTCGCGGGCCTGCTCCTGACGGCCAGCTACGGCCTGCTCACCGCCCTGTCGGACCTCGGTCTCCCCCTGCCGGCGGCCAAGCTCGTGACCGATGCGACGCTGTTCGTCGTGAGCTTCGCCGTGCAGCGCGCGGTGGTGTTCGCACCGGCCCGATCCCCGGCGGAGCGATCGCCGGCTCCGATGCCCGTCTGGGAATGAACATGCCGCTGCATGCGTTGTCTTCACTGTCAGGAGGACCAGTGGGCAAGAACTACGTCGACATCGAGAACGACCGGGGCGAGACGCTGCGCTACCGCAAGCACGTCAACGGTCGGGGCCTCATCGCGAACGGGGCCAAGGTACACGCCAGCGCGCTCGTCGAAGCCGGCGCGTATGTCGAACCCGGAGCACAGATCGCGGCAGGCGCGCACATCGGACGCGGCGCCTGGATCGAACCGGATGCGGTGATCGGTCCGGAGGTCGAGATCGCGCCGCACGCGCACATCGGACCGGGAGCGGCGATCGGGCCGCGCGCCAAGATCGGCGTCCGCGCCTTCGTGGGTGCGAACGCCCGCGTGGCCGGCGGGTCGCTCATCGGCGACGACGAGTCGATCGGCGACGGCGAGGCCGTGGCCACCGACCGGCGCGGGCTGCACCTGGCGGCCTGAGACCGTCCCCACGTCCGTGCCCTCGCCTAGGGTGAGGGCGTGAGACGCGCGACGACCGGACGACGTCGCGCGCGTCTCGTCGTGGCGGTGATCGCCGCGCTCATCGTGGCGGCGGCGGTGGTGATCGCCGTCTGGGTCGGAGCGGGGGTCGTTCCGACCTTGCCGGGGAGCGAGGGCAGGTCGTACTCGCCCGCTTCGGAGGTACCGGAACGTCCGAGCGACGCCTTCGCGCTCACCGTCGACCATGTCGTCGACGGCGACACCCTGCGCGCGACGGTGGTCGTGCCGAACGAGGTCGTGACGACGCGGGAGCAGATCCGCATCCGCCTCATCGGCATCGACACCCCGGAAGTCACGCCGCCCGTGGAGTGCGGGGCCGACGCGGCGACCGCCCATCTGCGGGAGCTGCTCCCCGAGGGCGCGCGCGTCTGGGCCTCGGTGGACCGGGACTCATCGGACCGGTACGAGCGCCGCCTCTTCTACCTGTGGACCGACGACGGCATCTTCGCGAACCTCGACCTCGTCGCCGCCGGTCACGCCGAGGCGATGCCGGTGCGACCGAACCTGCGTCACGCCGACCTGTTCGCCGCCGCGGAGGAGCAAGCACGCGCGTCAGGTCGCGGCCGCTGGGGTTCCTGCTGACGCGCCCCCGGGTGTGCTCATCGCCGAGCCGACAACATTCATGCGAGCCGACACGATCCCGACGCGATAAATCGTGTCGGTTCGGCAGAAGCTTGTCGGCTCGGCGAAGAGGGCAGGGGGTCAGGCGAAGAGGAAGAGGACGAAGCCGAGCAGGGGCAGCGTTCCCTGGATGAGCGCCGGCCGCAGGTACTTCGCGCCCGAGGTCACCAGCACGAGCGCGGCGGCGAGCATCGAGCCGAGGTTGAACAGCACGAGCGTGCGTCCGGCGACCCCTGCGGCCGTGGCGGGGTCGCCCGCCCAGAACAGCGCGAGCCCGATGATCACGCCGATCGCCAGGAACAGGTTGTAGAAGCCCTGGTTGTAGGCCATCGGCTTGGTGGTGTCGGCGGCGGCCTGATCGGCGACGCCGAAGCGGCGCCACACCTTCGGCTGGCTCCACTGGATGCTCTCCATCACGAAGATGTAGACGTGGAGGAGAGCGGCCAGCGCGGCCGCGATCGTCGCGATGATCGGCACCATGTCCTGACGATAGCGCGACTACGCTGACTGCATGGCTGCGGGACGGGGATCGAAGGGCGCGCGGCGACCGTCGTCTCCGTCGCGGAAGGCCGCGAAGGGCACGACCCCCCGCACGCAGCGCGGCGCGAAGACCCCGCCCAGCAAGAAGTCCGCACCGGCCGCCCGCGCCGCTGCGCCGTCGGCTGCCGCCGACCCCACCGAACCCGCCGGACCTTTCCGGCTCGGCGCGGTCGCCGGGACGACGCCCGGCAAGTGGATCGACATCTGGCAGGAGCGGATGCCGCGCACGCCGCTGGAGCTGATCCCCGTCGCCGTGGCCGACCAACGTGGCGCCCTGGACGACGGCGCGGTCGACGCTGCGCTGGTGCGCCTGCCGATCGAGCGCGACGGGCTCCACGTGATCGCTCTCTACGAGGAGATCCCCGTCGTGGTGTGCGCCGCGGACTCGCATCTGACCGCGGCCGAGGAGCTCACCGCGGCGGACCTGGTCGGCGAGGTGGCGATCACCCCCCGCGACGACGTGCTCGGGCTGGAGCTGCCGGGCGTCGTGGCGCCGCGCTTCGCCGCCCCCGAGACCACCGAGGAGGCGATCGCCACCGTCGCCGCCGGCGTCGGGGTGGTCATCGTCCCGATGTCGCTGGCGCGGCTGCACCACCGCAAGGACGTCGACTTCCGGCCGCTCACAGGCGGTCCGCTGTCGGGTGTCGCCCTCGCGTGGCCGTCGGGCGACCCGTCCGAGCTCGTCGACGTCTTCGTCGGCATCGTCCGCGGGCGCACCGCGAACTCCTCGCGCGGCTGACCCCCAGCGAGCGCGCGACGCCGAGCGCGCACGACGAGGGGCCGGCGGTGCCCCCCGACCCCGCCGGCCCGAAGACCGATTCCCCCAAAGATCCCGTCCGGCCTTCATGAACGACCTGCTGATCCCCCGCGGGGACGACGATCGCATCCCCATGCGGGCGTCACCAGGTCGTTCATTGATCAGGAGCGGCCTGCAGGCATCCTGATACACGCGCCGCGAAGATTTCTTCCGGTGGCCCGGAAGTCCCGTCGGATCGGGAGTTCGGGGACGTGTCGATCAGAGTCCGGCGCCGTGGCACTGGAAGGGGGCGACGACGCCGGTGCGGGTCTGGGCCGTGGCCAGCGCGACGGCGGGCGCAGCGCCCGCAGCGAGTTCGACGTGCAGGGCTCCCAGCAGTTCGCAGGCGTCGTCGTCCGCGACCACCACCGGAGCGGCGATCACGCAGCCGACGCCGGCGTGCAGCCACGCCCGCGTCATGCCGACCGCTTCCTCGCCCCAGCGCACCGACGAGCGACCCACCTCGCAGGCCGACAGGATGACGGTCCGCGGCACCGGTCGCACCTGGTCGACGTCGTAGCCGAACAGCACGCCGTCGGCGAGCTCGAGACCGGAGAAGAGGGGGTTGTCGGCGGCGTGACGCCCGTGCGCCGCCACGTGGAGGAGATCCACGTCGCGAGCGAGCGCGGTGACCTCGGCGACGGTCACCTCCTCGCCGCGCAGCTGTCGTGCACCCTGCCACGACGCGGCGGCGACGGCGATCTCCTCCTCGCCGCGCGGCACTCGCGGTCCCGCGGCGAATCCCGCACGCCGGGCCGGCACGACCTCGCTGCGCGCCCAGCGCGAGGCCGACGCCGCCAGCGTGAACGGCCGGCCCGCGAGAGCGGGGAGCATGCTCCACGGGACGCCGGCGAGCACCCCGGGGGTCGTGATGACGAGCCGCCGATCTCCGGCGTGACGCAGGGGAACATCGACGAGCGCGCGGGACAGGTCGGCCAGACGTGCGGCGAGCGAGCGACGGATGACGTCGGCCATGGGGCCGGTGCGCACCGAGGCGACCATGTCGAGGTCGGCGCGGAGCCCGGGGATGGCTTCGCGAGCGGCCGCCCAGCCCTCCAGCTCGACGAGAGCCGCGTCACTCGCGGTCACGACCACGCACGACAGGCCGGCGCTCCCGTAGACGTAGGCGAGCGCCGCGGTGTCCTCGTCCAGGCGCGATTGCAGCTGCGTCAGTTCGACGCGCGCCTCGACGTCGGCGGCGCCGGTGCGCGACCACTGGTGCTGGCGGACCCGGTCGCCGAGCGTCACCGCGCGCGGGTCGGACAGCCAGTCCGCGCCGGGGAGGTCGGCGCGGAGCATCCGCAGCTCCGCCAGGTCGGCGGCCACCTCGGGGTCGGGGGGAGGACGCAGCGGCACGACCTGCTGGCTCAGCTGCCGCGCCCGCTCCGACCATTCGAACACCCGGTCGGGTCGCCGTGAGCGCACCGCCGAGTCGATACCTGCCAAGAGGAGTCCCTGCCCGTGCATCGCCACGGAGGTCTGCAGGTCGAGGCTGCCGTAGGCGGAGCGCCACTGGGCCAGCTCGTCCAGGCCGGCGGCCGCTTCGCGCTGCACCGTGGGGATGCGGCCTGCCGCGGCGGCGCGCACCGCCCGCACCTCGTACGCCATGAGCCGCACATCCAGCGACGCCCCGGGCGCCAGCCGCGGCATCCGTCCGGGCTCCCGTCCGCTGCGCGCGCGCCACAGCTCGCGTGTCAGCCGGAGCGCGGCCGCCTCGTTGCGGAAGCCGGCTCCCGCCAGCTCGCGCGCGACCGCGTCGACCTCGGCGTCGTCGACGCGACGCGCGCTGCCGCGGATGCGCCCGGACCGGTCCATCGCACCCCGCGACATCCGCGACCGCAGTCGGATGCCCTCGGCCCGCGCCGCCCACGACGCCGACCCGACGCTGCGGAACCGCCGGGCGGCCGTCCGCGCGACCTGCTCGGCGCGCGCCGGCTCGTGGCGCAGCAGGGAGGAGGCCAGATGGAGTTCGGCCTCGCCGCGCGCCTGCGGCATCCCGTCTGCACCGAATGCGGCCGCGGCCGACTCGAGGAGACGCTCGGCCTCGGTGACGAGCCCGGCGTCGCGCAGGACCTCGGCGCGATCGCTGTCGCAGATGGCCGCGTTCGCGGGCGAGAAGCCGGCCAACACGGGCCGGGCGGCGCTCATCTCGCGCATCGCGCGGACCAGATCGCCGCCGAGGAGAGCCGTGTAGCCGAGGTTGTGCTGCGTCTCGGCGATGTCGGCGGGGCCGCCGTGCTCGCGGTACACGACGAGAGCGTTCTCGAGGTCGGCGGTGCTGGCGGCGAGGTCCCGCCGCTGCATGTGGACGAGGCTGCGGTTCAGCCGGAGGTTGGCCACCGCGATCGGATCGTCGGGGATCGTGTCGATCGCCCGACCGAGCCACTCCAGCCCTTCGTCGAGGCGGCCTTGGTTGACGAGCACGCTCCCGAGCTGTCCCGCGAGCACACCGCGTGTGTGCGGACTGATGCGCGGGTCGGCAAGCGCCTCCCGGCAGGTCCGCTCCCCCGTCTCGGAGTCACCGGTCTGCGTCAGGGAGAACGCGCGGGTGCCGATGATCCGCGCGGCGAGGTCGGGGTCGTCGGCCGCGGCGGCCGCCCGCGCGAGCATGTCGGCGGCGTCGGCGTAGCGCCGCTGCGCGGACAGCTCGCGGCCGCGCGCATACAGCTCTTCTGCCGTGGGGGTCACCCCCACAGCATGCCGTGCCTGCCGCCCTTCGCGCGACGCGCACGCGTCAGGCCTCGGCGGCGACCACCTTCTCGACGATCTCGCACACCGAAGGAATGCTCTTCTCCGGCGGCGTCGGTGCCGAGCTCGGCGAGAGGGCGGCCGCAACGCGCCCCGCCACGAGCGGTGCGGCGAACGACGTACCGCTCCAGACGGCGAAGCCGCCGCGGAAGTCCTCGGGGCCGATCGTCAGGCGCTGCCGTTCGTACTCGTCATCTCGCGCCGACGCCTGCAGTCCCCCGTAGAAGTCGGGAAGCGTGCTCACGACCGCGGCCCCGACCGCGTACGTCCGCACCCACGGACCGACGTTGGAGAAGAGCGCTGTGGTGCGCCGGTCGGGGTTCAGCGCCCCCACCGAGATGTGCGGGGCGCCGCCGTCGGGGACGATGCCGTTGTCGGCGCCGGGCCACGCCCACAGCGACGCCGGGAACGTGGGGCGGTCGATCGCGTCGTTGCCCGCCGACACGATCACGGCCGTGCCGAGGTCGCGGAGCACGGTGAGCAGGTCGTAGAGGTCGCGCGTGTACAGACCGTCCTCCGGCGTCTCGTGGTAGTAGCCGAGAGACAGGCTGAGCACATCGATCGGGCGTCCGCCCTCATCCCCGTTCTGGTAGCGGGAGACGAGCACCCCCAGGTCCTCGATGACGGCGAGGAGGTTGGACTCCTCGACGAGCCCCTGGGCGTCGGCGACGCGCACGGCGAGGATGTCGGCATCCGGCGCGGCCTGGCGGACGATGCCGGCGATGAAGGTGCCGTGCCCCGACACCTCGTCGAGCTGTCCGTCGAGAGGTCCGTAGAGGTCGGGATAGATCTCGGGGTTCGCCTCGTCGTCGAGGCCGACCGGGCGCCCGTCGATGGTCACGTGCCGATCGACGATGTCGTCGGGCAGCCAGTCGTGGGTGCCCGCGCCGGTGTCGAGCACGGCCACGACCGCACGACGGTGCCCGTCGGGAACCGGGGTGCGCAGCGGCGCCGCCCCGACCCACGCGACCGGCTGCCGGCCACCGGACCCGTTGTCGGCGTACTCGCCGACCGGGTTGGTCTTGGTGAACGGATTCGTCTTCGTGAACGGGTTGGTCTTCGTGAAGGGGTTCGTCTTGGTGAACGGGTTCGTCTTGGTGAACGGATTGATCCCGATGGGGTCGACGGTCAGCACGTGGTCCAGCCCCACCCGGTCGAGGCCGGCGGCCCGCAGCGTCGCCGCCACGTCGACCTCGCCGTCCCGGCCCCGGACCGCGTCGCCCTGGAGCGCGTCGCGACGCACCTGCTGCAGCACCCGCCACGCATCGGGAAGGGCGGGCGAGATGCCGCGGACCTTCTCGTCGGGCGTGGTCAGCCGCACCCGGATCACCCGCGGTGCGCCGGGCAGACGGGGCGCGGGCAGCTCGCCCTGCTCGAGATCGGAGCCGTCGAGCAGCTCCGGCACGACCCCCCAGCCGAACGAGCGCGCGGCTTCGCGGACCCGGCCGTACGGACCGTCCTCCCGCTCCAGCTCCTTGTCGTCGGGCGCGAAGCTCACGAGCAGCCGGTGAGGCACATAGACGGTCTGGAACGCCTCGATGCCGTCGAGCGGCTCCGTGCCGGGGTCCAGCGCCACCGCCGAGATCACCGAGCCGCGGGCGCGGTCGCGCCACGACCATCCCTTCGGCTGCGGGGGTTCGGAACCGCGTCGCTCGTCGACCATGGGTCATCCTCTCGTGTGTGCCGCGGGGGCGGCCGGTGAGTCAGGCGTTCACACCTCGAAGCGGGGCGTGCGCAGCTCGGCCGGTGTTCCGGCATCCGTCGCCGCGGCGAGGATCACGCGCAGCCGCGTCATGCCGACCGGGATGCCGTCGAAGGCGAAGCGGCCGTGCTCGGGGGCCGTCGTCCAGGAGCGGCCGTCCTGCTCGAGTTCGATGGAGACGGCGGGCGCGTCGACCCAGCCGTCCACGCGCCGCAGGCCGGACTCGACCGGCACCACGTGCATGAGGACGCTGGCCGTGCCGTCGCTGAACTGCAGCGTGAGCGCGTCCGCGTCGCCGCGGACCGCCGCCAGGTCGGTCTGCGACACGAGCGTCAGCAGCGCGTACTCCCGCGACAGGTCGGCGGTCGCCACGGCGGCCACCATCCGGTCGACGAGGTCGGCCGGGGCCGGGTCGACGTCCTCCCAGGTGCGGCGCAGGGCCCGGAACAGCTCCGCGTCGGTCTCAGCGCTCATGAGGCGTCTCCTGTCCATCCGTCACCCGTCAGGGCGGTGCGCAGCTTCGCGAGGCACCGCTGCCGTGTCGGTCCGATCGATCCCACGGGCATCGCGAGGTCCTGTGCGATGCGGGCGTAGTCGGGACGCTCCTCGAAGGCGACGATCCGCAGCAGACGCCGGCAGCGCTCGTCGAGGATGCCGACGGCGCGCCAGAGCCGCGAGTCGCTGTCGGCGACCTGTGCGCGCTCCTCGGCGGAGACCTCGACCGGCAGATGCGGCTCGATCTCGGTGTCGTCCGTGGCGCGCACGCGCTGGTGCGCCTTCGCGGTGCGCCACGCCTCCCGGCGCGCGCATGTGGTCAGCCAGCCGGCTACCGCACGGTCCTCGGCGATGGTCTCGTGGCGGCGCACGAGCGTCAGCCAGGTGGTCTGGACGACGTCCTCGGCGAGCGAGCGCTCGAGCCCGTACGCGCGCACGACGTGCCACAGCACGGGCGTCATGAGGCGCACGAGGTCGTCCATGGCGCGGGTGTCGCCGCCGCGCCAGCGGGTGAACGCCGCGGCTGCCCGGTCCCAGATCGAGACGTCGCCGACCGACCGACCGTCGTCGTCGGGGTCGTCCCGCACGTGCGACGGGTCGGTTGCAGTCATACCGCCCATTGTGGCCACATCTTGAAGAGCGGGCCAGAGCGCCCCTGATACATCGGCGATGACACGTTCCTGGTCGTGTGCTCGGACCCCGCCTAGACTCGGGCCATGCGCCCGCTCGTCTACCTCTGCGTCCGTCCGCAGCAGGGTGCGGCCGCCGCCGAGTACGAGTCGTTCCGCAGCGCCATGAGGCTGGACGAGCAGTCACTGGAGCGCTGGGACCTCGTCACGGCGCCGCTTCCCGCGGACGCCGTCGAGCGCTGGCGGGGGGTCGTCGTCGGCGGGAGCCCGTTCAACGTCACGGATCCCGAATCGACGAAGACCGATGTGCAGCGCCGGCTCGAAGCCGACTTGGCCCGCCTCGCCCGGGAGGCCGCCGCCGGGTCCGTAGCCGCACTGTTCACCTGTTTCGGCATCGGCGTCGCGACCCGCGCCCTCGGCGGCGACGTCACCCGCGCCTACCCGGAGGACACCGGTCCGACGACCGTGTCGCTCACCGCCGACGCCGCCGCCGATCCGCTCTTCGGCGGGCTCGCCGACACGTTCGCGGCTCTGACCGCCCACAAGGAGGGCACCGGGCGCGTGCCCGAGGGCGCGGTGCTGCTCGCCACGAACGAGGCGTGCCCCGTGCAGGCGTACCGCGTGGGCGACCGCCTCTACGCGACGCAGTTCCATCCCGAGCCGACCGGCCGGGCCTTCACCGAGCGCATGGCGGTGTACCGCGACGACGGCTACTTCGCCGCGTCGGATTACGACGCGATCGCCGCACGCGTGCTGGCCGCCTCGCTCACCGAGCCGGTGCGCATCCTCCGCGCCTTCGCCGAGACGTTCTGACGCGGGGGCGGGGCGTTTCGTCTCGTCGCTGCGCTCCCCGCTCAACGACCGGGAGAAGCATCTCGGTCGTTGGGCGACGTTTCGTCTCGTCGCTGCGCTCCTCGCTCAACGACCGGGGGAAGGACGCTCGGTCGTTGGGCGACGTTTCGTCTCGTCGCTGCGCTCCTCGCTCAACGACCGGGGGAAGGACGCTCGGTCGTTGAGCGAGCGCAGCGAGACGAAACGAGACCACCCTCGACCCGGGGACCGGGGCGCCCCGGTGTCACACCATCCAGGCGGCCTGCCGGGCGGCGCCCAGGGCGACGTACTCGCCCGGCGCGGGCAGCTCGACGGGCACACCGAGCACGTCGGGCGCGACGCGTCGGACCGCCTCGGACTGCGCGGCACCGCCGATCAGCAGCGCCCGCTCGATCGGCACGCCGGCCGCCCGCAGCGCGTCCACTCCGGCGCCGAGCCCCCGCAGCATGCCCTCCACGGCCGCACGCGCCAGGTTCTCCCGCGTCGTCGAGGCGAGGGTCATGCCGGTGAGGGATGCCGTGGCATCCGGCAGGTTCGGAGTGCGCTCGCCCTCGAAGTACGGCACCAGCGTCAGCCCCGCCGCGCCCGGCTCGGCGGCGAGCGCGAGACGGGACAGCTCGGCATGGTCCACGCCGAGGAGCCGAGCGACGGCGTCGAGCACGCGCGCGGCGTTGAGGGTCACGACGATCGGGAGGAAGTGCCCGTCGGCGTCGGCGAAGCCGGCCACCGTCCCGGACACGTCGCGGACCGGTTCGGCGCTGATCGCGAAGACGGTGCCGCTCGTGCCGATCGAAACGACGACGTCGCCGAGACCGGCGCCGACGCCCAGGGCGGCACCCGCGTTGTCACCGGCGCCCGGGCCGACGCGGCGGCCGGCGGAATCGGCGACCGACTCGCGCGGGCCGAGCACGCGCGGCAGCACCGCATCGTGACCGAGGGCCGCGACGAGCAGCTCGCGGTCGTACGCGTCGTCGGCGGGGTTCCAGTACCCCGTGCCGGATGCGTCGGAGCGGTCGGTGACGAGCTCGTCCAGCGCCGCCTCCGCCGTCTCCCCCGATCCGTCCGCGACGGGACCGAAGCCGCGCAGGCGCCAGGTCAGCCAGTCGTGGGGCAGCGCCACCGCCGCCACGCGCGCGGCGTTGTCGGGCTCGTGGTCGCGCAGCCAGCGCAGCTTGGTGATCGTGAACGACGCCACCGGCACGAGCCCGGTGCGACGCGCGAGCGCGTCGGCGCCGAACTCGGCGATCAGGTCGGCGGCGGCGCCGGCCGAACGCGTGTCGTTCCACAGCAGCGCGTCTCGCACGACGCGACCCTGCGCGTCGAGGGCGACCATGCCGTGCTGCTGCCCGCCGATCGACCACGCGGCGACGTCATCCATGCCGCCGGCAGCGGCGATCGCCGTCTGCAGCGCCGTCCACCACGCCTCGGGGTCGACGCTCGTCCCGTCGGGGTGCGACGCGCGCCCCTCGCGGACGATCGCTCCCGTGTCCGTATCGACGATCACGACCTTGCACGACTGCGTCGAGCTGTCGACGCCCATCACGAGTGCCATGGCGGCATCCTTCCGTGTTCTGACTGCCGCGCGCGCGTCTCGGCGCCGAGAGGTCGTCCCGGCGCCGAGGGCGCTGCGGCGGTGCGGCGGCGGCCGATCAGCGTGCGCCGAGCAGGTGCTCGGTCGCGAGCTGCTGCAGGCGGACGAAGCCGAACCCCTTGCCGCCGAGGTAGGCGTCGGCGTCGAAGTCCTCGTAGGCGGAGCGGTCGGCGACGAAGTCGTCGTACGTCTCGCCCTCGCCGAAGGTCGGCTGCGACAGCTCGGCGACGCGCGCGGCGACGAGCGCCTCCTGCACCTCGGGGTCGGCGCGGAAGGCCGCGGCGCGCTCCTTGAGGAGCAGGTAGGTGCGCATGTTCGCGGCGGCGGACTCCCACACGCCCGTCTCGTCCTCGGTGCGGCTCGGCTTGTAGTCGAAGTGCCGCGGACCCGTGTAGGCCGGACCGCCCTGCGGGCCGCCGTGCTCGAGGAGGTCGACGAGCGCGAAGGCGTTGTGCAGGTCGCCGTGACCGAACACGAGGTCCTGGTCGTACTTGATCCCGCGCTGGCCGTTGAGGTCGATGTGGAAGAGCTTGCCGTGGTAGAGCGCCTGCGCGATACCGGCGGCGAAGTTCAGCCCCGCCATCTGCTCGTGCCCGACCTCGGGGTTGAGGCCGACCATCTCGGGGCGCTCGAGGGAGTCGATGAACGCCAGGGCGTGTCCGACCGTGGGCAGGAGGATGTCGCCGCGCGGCTCGTTCGGCTTGGGCTCGATGGCGAAGCGCAGGTCGTACCCCTTGCTGACCACGTAGTCGCCGAGGAAGTTGACCGCCTCGCGGTAGCGCTCCAGCGCCGCCTGGACGTCCTTCGCCGAGTCGTACTCGGCGCCCTCGCGGCCGCCCCACATGACGAAGGTCTGCGCACCGAGCTCGGCGCCGAGGTCGATCTGCCGCAGCACCTTGCGGATGGCGAACCGGCGGACGTCGCGGTCGTTGGAGGTGAAGCCCCCGTCCTTGAACACGGGCGCGCTGAAGAGGTTCGTGGTCACCATGGGGATGGTGAGGCCGGTGTCGGCGAGCGCGCCCTTCAGTCGGTCGATCTGCGACTGGCGCTCGGCTTCGGACGAGCCGAAGGCGACGAGGTCGTCGTCGTGGAAGGTGAGGCCGTAGGCGCCGAGCTCCGCCAGCTTCTCGACGACGTGGACGACGTCGAGGGCGGGACGGGTGGGGCCGCCGAACGGGTCGGTGCCGTTGTATCCGACGGTCCAGAGCCCGAAGGTGAACCGGTCGGCCGGGGTGGGAGAGATGGGCATGACGCTCCTTTGCGCGACGTGCGGGGAATTGTTGTGGTCTACAACCTATACCCGCGGCCCGTGCCCGTCCAGTGGCAGACGCCGGATGATCGTCGCCCGCCTCGCCCGCGGGCAGCGCATTTCGGAATCAGCGCAACAAAAGCCGCCCGGGCTCTACAGTGGACGAGTGCGTGAGACGGTGGGCGTTCGCCAGGCCAACCTCGCCCGGCTGCTGCACCTCGTGCACCACAGCGGGCCGATCTCGCGCGCCGCACTCACGGAGGCGACCGGGCTCAATCGCTCCACGATCGCCGACCTCGTCGCCGAGCTCGTCGGCGAGGGCCTCGTCATTGAGCGCGCGCCCGACCCGAGCCGGCGGGTGGGACGGCCGTCGCCGATGGTCGCCGCCGACCCCACGGTGCTCGCCCTGGCCGTGAACCCGGAGGTCGACGCCGTCACCGTCGCGGCGGTGGGGCTGGATCGCCGGATCGCGGCCCGCGCGCGCATCGAGGTGCCCGAGCCGCCGACGCCCGAGAGCACCGTCGCGCTCACCACCGCCCAGCTCGCCGCGTGGCGTGACGGCGACCTCGCCGCCGCCCGGATCGTCGCCATCGGCGTGGCCGTGCCCGGCCTCGTGCGCCGCGTCGACGGCCTCGTGCGCGAGGCTCCGCACCTCGGCTGGACCGACGCCCCTCTCGGCGACCTCTTCCAGGCGGCGACCGGCCTCACCGCCTTCGTCGCCAACGACGCGAGCCTCGGGGCGCTCGCCGAGCACCTGTTCGGCGCCGCCGTCGGAGTCGACGACGCGGTCTACCTCAACGGCGGCGCGAGCGGCATCGGCGGCGGACTCATCGTCAACGGGATGCCGGTGACCGGTGCCGGCGGCTACGCGGGCGAGTTCGGCCAGAACCGGCCGGGCATCGCCGACGCCGCCGACCGCCGCGCCCCGGGAGGCGTGCTGGAGGACGAAGTGAGCCGGTCGCGGCTGCTGGAGGCCGTCGGTCTCGCCGGCGCCGACGAGCCGACGCTCGCCGCCGCGCTGGCCGAGGCCGCCCAGGCGGACGCCTCGGCCATCGTCGGCGACGAGGTGGCGCGTCAGCGCCGCATCCTCTCCACCGCGCTCGCCAACGCCGTGAACGTGCTCAACCCGCAGGTGGTCGTGCTCGGCGGCTTCCTCGCGACCCTCGCGACCTGGGACCTGCCCGAGCTCACCGACCTCGTGCGCGCCCAGTCGATGCCCGCGAACGCGGCCGACGTCGCGCTGCTGCCCGCCGCACTGGGCGAGGATCGGCTGCTCATCGGCGCCGCGGAGGCCGCCTTCAGCGAGCTGCTGCGCGACCCCCTGAGCTCGAGCGGATCACCGAGCTCGGCCGGGTCGTCGTCGCCGGCGGAGCCGTCGTCGCGCGAGGGATGAGCTTGGTCGGAAGCCGCAGGTGGGTGACCTCCGGCTCCTCCCCCCGCAGCAGCGCGAGCAGCATGCCTGCCGCCTCCGCGCCCAGCCGTCCCATGGGCTGACGGACCGTCGTGAGCGCCGGCGCGTGCCGGGTGGCCTCGGGGATGTCGTCGAACCCGACGATCGACAGATCCCGCGGCACCTCGAGCCCCAGGTCCGCCGCGACCTGCAGGATCGCGAGCGCGGAGATGTCGTTCGCGGCGAAGATCGCGGTGGGCCGATCGGCGGTCGAGAGCATGTCGATCGCGACCTCCCGCGCGGTCGACTCCTGATAGCGGCCCGCGCCGACGTACGCGGGATCGAACGGGATCCCGGCGTCGGCGAGCGCGCGGCGGTAGCCCGCGTCGCGCGCGATCGAGGAGCGCAGGTCGGCCCGCCCTGCGATGTAGCCGATGCGCCGGTGCCCGAGCTCGATGAGGTAGCGCGTCGCCTCCCGGGCCCCGCCGAAGCTGTCGCACTCGACGATGGGCAGGTCGGCCGGCCCGGCGTGGGGGTCGACGGCCACGAGCGGCACCTCGGTGCTGACGTTGACCACCGTGGGGGTCACCATGATGGCGCCGTCGATGAGCGTGCCACTCAGGCGCGACAGCGAGCGGCGCTCCCAGCCGTCGTCGTCGCCGCGGGAGCCGGTGTAGGCGAGGAGGTCGTAGCGGGAGTCGCGCAGCGCCTCGCCCACGCCCTTGAGCACCTCGGCACTGAAGGGCTCGAAGTCGGCGACCAGCACGCCGATGACCCCGGTGCGGCGCGAGCGCATGCTGCTGGCGATGAGGCTGGACTCGTAGCCGAGCTCGGCGACGGCGCGAAGCACCCTGTCGGCGGTCTCCGTCGCCACGCCGTAGCGGCCGTTCATGGCCTTGGAGACCGTGGCCACCGAGACGCCTGCGCGCGCGGCGACATCGTGGATCGTCGGTCGCCGCTGGGTCATGTCGCCAGGATAGCCGGCTGGAAAACGGTTTCGAAAACGTTTGACACCGTTTTGTTGTGTTTAGAAACTTATGCAACCGGCCGCACCGCCGGGATGCCGACTCGACGAAGAGAACAGGAATCACATGAAAGCCCACAAGATCCTGGCCGGGGCCTCGCTCCTGATCGCCGGCTCGCTCGCGCTCAGCGCCTGCGGCGGCGGGGGTGAACCGGCCGCCGAGGGCGGTCCGGTGGAGATGACGCTCTGGCAGAACTCCACCACCGGTCCCGGACAGGAGTTCTGGAAGAACGCGATCGCCGCCTTCGAGGCGGAGAACGACAACGTCACGATCACGATGCAGTCCGTGCAGAACGAGGACATGGACGGCAAGCTGCAGACCGCGCTCAACGCCGGCGACCCACCCGACATCTTCCTCCAGCGCGGCGGCGGCAAGATGACCGCCATGGTCCAGGCCGGACAGCTCATGGACCTCACCGACCTCATCAGCGACACCGCCCGCAGCGAGATCTCCGAGGGGTCGTTCAAGGCCGAGACCTACCAGGACAAGGTCTGGGCCATGCCCCTGGCCGTGCTCCCGTCGGGCTTCTGGTACGCGTCCGACCTCTTCGAGGAGGCCGGCATCACCACGACGCCCACCACCGTCGACGAGCTCAAGGACGTCGTCGGCTCCCTCAAGGACGCCGGCATCGCCCCCATCGCCCTCGGCGCCAAGGACGCCTGGCCCGCTGCGCACTGGTACTACAACTTCGCGCTGCGCGAGTGCAGCCCGGCGACCATCGAGGCCACCGGCGACTCGAAGGACTTCAGCGACGCGTGCTGGCTGAAGGCGGCGCAGGACCTCGCCGACTTCGCGGCCATCGAGCCGTTCAACGAGGGCTTCCTCACCACCTCCGCCCAGCAGGGCGCCGGAAGCTCCGCGGGCCTGGTCGCCAACCACCAGGCCGCCATGGAGCTCATGGGTGCGTGGGATCCCGGTGTGATCGCCTCGCTGACGCCCGACGAGCAGCCCCTTCCCGACCTCGCCTGGTTCCCGTTCCCGGAGCTGTCCGGCGGCGCCGGTGAGCCCGGCTCGATGATGGGCGGCGTCGACGGGTACTCGTGCTCGGCCAAGGCGCCCAAGGAGTGCGCCGACTTCCTGAACTTCGTCGCCTCCGCCGACCAGCAGAAGGCCTACTACGAGGCGTTCAGCGCCCCGCCGGTCAACACGGTCGCCCAGAGCGCGGTGCAGGAGGAGTACCTGCAGCAGGTGCTCGAGGCCTACAACAAGGCGCCGTTCGTCTCGCAGTGGCTCGACACGGTGCTCGGCCAGAACGTCGGCAACGCGCTCAACGTCGCCGTCGTCGACCTGCTCGCCGGCAAGAGCACGCCCGAGCAGATGATGCAGTCGGTCGCCGACGCGGCCAAGAAGGGCTGACGGGCATCATGACCCTCAGCGAGACATCTGTGACGCACGCGCCGCAGACGGATCTCGCGCAGCACGGCGGGGGCGGCCACACGCCGCCCCCGCCCTCGCCGCGCCGCCGTCCGCGAGGGATCGGCTGGTCCGGCCGACTGGAGATCGCCCTCCTCGTCGGACCGGCGCTGCTGATCTTCCTCGGCTTCGTCATCTTCCCCGTCGCGATGGCGGCCTACTACGGCTTCTTCCGCTGGCAGGGCTACGGGCCGCCCACCGACTTCGTCGGCCTCCAGAACTACCTGACGATCATCACCGACCCCACGTTCCTCGAGGCGCTCGGCCACAACGGCTTCATCGTCATCGCGTCGATCGTGCTCCAGGGACCGGTCGCGGTGCTGCTCGCGCTCCTCCTCAACCGGCGCATGCGCGGGCAGTCCCTCATCCGGGTGCTCATCTTCGTGCCCTACGTCATCGCCGAGGTCGTCGTCGGCACCGGCTTCGGCCTCATGCTGCAGACCCAGGGCGCGCTCAACGGGCTCCTGCAGGACCTCGGACTGGGGAACCTGGCCCAGGACTGGATCTCCGATCCGTCCATCGCGATCTGGACCCTCATGGCGATCCTCACGTGGAAGTACGTCGGGTTCGCGGTGATCCTCTTCCTCGCGGGACTCCAGGGCATCCCGGAGGAGCTCTACGAGGCCGCCGCCCTCGACGGCGCCGGCTACTGGCAGACCCACTGGCGCATCACGCTGCCGCTGCTGGCACCGACCCTGCGGATCTGGGCGTTCCTCTCGATCATCGGGGCGCTGCAGCTGTTCGACCTCGTCTACATCATCTGGGGACAGTACGTCGCCTCCACCGCCGGCACCTCGACGATGGCGACCTACATGGTCGTCAACGGACGCAACGCCGGCAACTTCGGCTACGGCAACGCCGTCGCCGTGGTGATCTTCGTGATCTCGCTGATCGTCGCGCTCATCTATCAGCGCTTCGTGCTCCGCCGGGACACCGAAGGCGCCCTCACGGAAGGGAAGAAGGGCCGATGACCGCCGTCGCCGCACCCGCCACCGTCGCCGTCGTCACCCCCCGAGGGCGTCGCGGCCGCCGGGAGAAGCTCCCCTGGGGCAACCCCGTCGTCTACTTCGTGGCCCTCGTGGTCATCGCGCTCATGCTCGCGCCGGTGCTGTACATCATCATCGGCGGGTTCCGCAGCAACTCCCAGATCACCGTCGACCCGGCGGGCTGGCCCGACCCGTGGAACATCGAGAACTACCTGACGGTGCTCACGGGACCGCAGTTCTGGAACCAGGTGCTGAACTCGGTGATCACGGCCACCGCGACCACCGCCGGCGTCGTGGCGCTCGGGCTCATGGCCAGCTACGTCATCGCCCGCTACCGCTTCCGCGGGCGCGGCGCGCTCTACGCGCTGTTCGCCGCGGGCCTCATGTTCCCCATCACCGTCGCGATCACGCCGCTGTACATCGTGATCCGCGACCTCGGGCTCATGAACTCGCTCGGCGGCATCATCCTCCCGCAGATCGCCTTCGCCCTCCCGACGACCATCATCATCCTGGTGCCGTTCCTGCGGGCGATCCCCGACGAGATCCAGGAGGCCGCGTTCATCGACGGCTGCAGCCGGCTCGGCTTCTTCTGGCGCATGGTGCTGCCGCTGTCGGTGCCGGGCGTGATCACCGTCGGCATCCTCGCGTTCATCGGCAGCTGGAACAGCTACCTCCTGCCGCTGTTCATCCTCAACAACGAGGCCAGCTACACGCTGCCCCTCGGGGTGCAGGCCTTCTCATCGCAGTACTCGGTCGACACCGCCAAGGTGCTCGCCTTCACCTCGCTGTCGATGATCCCCGCGCTCGTGTTCTTCAGCCTCTTCGAGCGCCGCATCGTCGGCGGCCTCACCGGGGCCGTCAAGGGCTGAGCCGGCCCCGGCCCGCGCACCCGTCCCTCGCACCACCGCGCACCACCGCGCACCAAGGAGATCCCGATCGTGACCCTCACCTCCCCCGCCGTCTCGACCCGCGTCGCGAGCCTCCTGGCCCGCATGAGCCTCGAGGAGAAGATCGCCCAGCTCGTCGGGTTCTGGGTCGACCAGGGCGACGAGCTCGTGGCGCCGATGGCCGGCGAGATGGCCAGCTCCACGCGCTACGAAGACGCCGCCCGCCACGGCATCGGGCACCTGACGCGCGTCTACGGCACCCGGCCGGTCGATCCGGTCGAGCGCGCCGGCTGGCTGTGGGGCGAGCAGCGCCGGCTGGTGGAGGAGACCCGGCTGGGCATCCCCGCCATCGTCCACGAGGAGTGCCTCACCGGGCTCGCCGCCTGGAAGGCGGCCACCTTCCCCACACCGCTCGCGTGGGGAGCATCGTTCGACCCCGAGCTCGTCGAGCGCATGGGCCGCCTCATCGGAGAGTCGATGAGCGCGCTGGGCATCCACCAGGGGCTGGCCCCGGTCCTCGACGTCATCCGCGACCCGCGCTGGGGACGCGTCGACGAGTGCATCGCCGAGGACCCGTACGTGGTGGGCGTCCTGGGCACCGCGTACGTGCGCGGCCTCCAGGACGCCGGCGTGCACGCCACGCTCAAGCACTTCGTCGGGTACTCGGGATCGCAGGGCGGGCGCAACCACGCGCCGGTCCACGCCGGCCCGCGCGAGCTCGCCGACGTCTTCCTGCCGCCGTTCGAGATGGCGGTGCGCGACGGCGGGGTGCGCTCGGTGATGAACTCCTATGCCGAGATCGACGGGGTGCCGGTGGCGGCCACGCCGGCATACCTCACCGATCTCCTGCGCGGGGAGTGGGGCTTCGACGGCGTGGTCGTGTCGGACTACTTCTCCGTCGCGTTCCTGCACACCATGCACGGGGTCGCACAGGACCTCGGCGAGGCGGCCGTGCTCGCGCTGTCCGCCGGCATCGACGTCGAGCTGCCCACCGGCGACGCGTTCACGGGGCCGCTGATCGAGCTGGCGCGCTCCGGAGGGCTGGACCCCGAGATCATCGACCGCGCCGTCCTGCGGGTGCTCACCCAGAAGGACGAGCTGGGCCTGCTCGACGCCGTCTTCGACGAGCCGCCGACGTCCGTCGACCTCGATTCCCCGGCTCACCGTCAGGCGGCCCGCGATCTGGCGACCGCCTCGATCGTCCTCCTCACCAACGACGGCACCCTGCCGCTGCAGGCGCCGGCGCAGGCGCCGCTCCGGGTCGCGGTCGTCGGGCCCAACGCCGACAGCGCCGAGGCGCTCATGGGCTGCTATTCGTTCGCCAATCACGTGCTCGCCCACCATCCCGGGGTCCCCCTCGGGTTCGAGATCCCCTCGTTCGCCGCCGCGCTGACCGACGCGCTGGACGGCGCAGAGGTCACCCTCGCACACGGCTGCGACGCCGAGGGCGAGGACCGGTCCGGCTTCACCGCGGCCGAGGACGCCGCCCGCTCCGCGGACGTCGCGTTCGTCGTCGTCGGCGACCGCGCGGGTCTGTTCGGCCGGGGAACCGTCGGAGAGGGCAACGATGCGGAGTCGCTGGAGCTGCCCGGCGTGCAGCGCGAGCTCGCGGAGCGGATCCTCGCCACCGGCACGCCGGTCGTGCTCGTGGTGGTATCGGGCCGCCCCTACGCGATCGACTGGGCACTGCGCGGCGAGCACGCCGCCGCGGCGGCCGTACAGGCCTTCTTCCCGGGCGAGGAGGGCGGCACGGCGCTGGCCGACATCGTGACCGGGCGGGTCTCGCCCTCCGGACGCCTGCCGGTCTCGCTCCCCCGCTCCGCCGGGGTGCAGCCCTACTCCTACCTCCACCCGCTCCTGGGCGGCCCGAACGAGGTCACGAGCGCCGACAACACCCCCGCGCTGCCCTTCGGCCACGGACTGTCGTACACCGCGTTCGCCCACGACGCCCTCGAGGTGCCGGCCGGGGCCGACGCGGGGGCGGGATTCCCGGCCAGCGTGCGGGTGCGCAACACGGGCTCCCGGCGCGGGGCGGACGTCGTCCAGCTCTACGCCCGCGACCGGTTCGCGAGCGTCACCCGGCCGGTGGCGCAGCTCGTCGCGTTCGCCCGCGTCGAGCTCGAACCGGGCGAGGAGGTCACCGTGCACTTCGACGTGCCGGCCACGCGGCTGGCCTTCGCCGGCAGGGACGGCCGCCGCATCGTGGAGCCGGGCGCCATCGACCTGTGGGTCGGCCCGTCGTGCGCGGAGCGCGAGACGACGGCCGTGCTCGAGCTCACCGGAGCGGTGCACGAGGTCACCGCGGCGGATCGCCGGATCGTCGACGTGTCGATCCGGCGCTGACGCCCGCCGGCGGCTCCGCGGCTCGCCGCCGCGCCCCTCACTCCAGCGTCAGCTCGACCGTCGCGAAGGCGTGCGCCGGGAGGGTGAGGCGGAGGACGCCGTCGGCACCGACCTCGGCGTCGAGCGGCGCGGGGGCGACCGCGTCGGGGGCCTCGGGAGTGTTGTGCGCCTGCGCGTCGGGCCCCGTGAGCACCCGCGCCCGCGCGACGACGGCCCGACGGCCGCGGAGGTCGACGGTCACCGGCAGCGGACCCTCGATCCCCGAGTGGGTGAGTGAGAGCAGCGCGGTGGCCCCGCGCGTCGACGCCGACAGCGAGAGGAGGGGCAGCTCCTCGTCGCCGACGGTGGCGGCCGGGGAGCGCACGACGTGCGAGGGCGCCGAGGCGGCGTCGTGGTGACCGACGTTCATCTCGTACACGTGGTAGGTCGGCGTGAGCACCAGCCCTCCCTCGTCGTCGGTCAGGATCATCGCCTGCAGCACGTTGAGGGTCTGGGCGATGTTGGCCATCCGCAGCCGCCCGGCGTGCCGATGGAAGGCGTCGAAGTGCAGTCCCGCCACGAGCGCGTCGCGCACGGTGTTCTGCTGGAAGAGGAAGCCCGGGTTGGTGCCCGGCTCCACCCGCCACCAGGTCCCCCACTCGTCGCACACCAGTCCGATGCGGCGCTCGGGATCGTACGCGTCCATCACGGCCTCGTGGGCGGAGATCACCCGCTCGACGCCGGCGGCGTGCGCGAGCGTCCGGTAGTACTGTTCGGCGTCGAACTCGGTGGCCGACTCCCGCTGTATGCCCGTTCCGGAATGCGTGTAGTAGTGGAACGAGATCGCCTGGTACGGGGACGCCTGCGGGTCGGGGGTGTTCGACGAGACCGCCGACGCCATCAGGGCGTGGGTCCACCGCAGGTCCGCGTCGGCGGCGCCCGCGGCGATCCGCGTGAGCCGGTTGCCGTCGTGGTCGCGGCAGAACGTCGCATACCGCCGCGCCAGCGACGTGTAGTAGTCGGGCGTCATGTGGCCGCCGCATCCCCATGCCTCGTTGCCGAGGCCCCAGAACGCGACCTGCCAGGGCTCGTCCCGCCCGTTCGCCCGCCGCAGCCGCGCCATGGGGCTGTCGCCGGAGCGGGTCAGGTACTCGACCCATTCGCTCATCTCCTGCACGGTGCCGCTGCCGACATTCCCGTTGACGTACGCGTCGGCGCCGAGCATCTCGCAGAGGTCCATGAACTCATGGGTCCCGAAGGCGTTGTCCTCGACCACATCGCCCCAGTGCGTGTTCACCATGGTCGGGCGCTCTGCGCGGGGGCCGACCCCGTCGCGCCAGTGGTACTCGTCGGCGAAGCATCCCCCCGGCCAGCGCAGGTTCGGCACGCGCAGGGCGCGGAGGGCGTCGACCACATCGGAGCGGATGCCGCGGACGTTCGGGATGTCGGAGTCCTCCCCGACCCAGAATCCGCCGTAGATGCACCGCCCCAGGTGCTCGGCGAAGTGCCCGTAGAGGTGGCGGCTGATGGTGTCTCCGGTGACATCCAGATCGACGACGGCGTGAGCGGCGGACATTGGTGCTCCCTTCCTGGGACGACCCTCGCAAACCCGCCGCGCGCGCGCCATCGGTGTGCGCAAAAATAGAGGATGCGCTCCTCGCCGACCCTCGCCGCGATCGCCGCCGCCTGCGGCGTGAGCGCGAGCACCGTCTCGCGGGCCCTGCGCGGGGCGGGTGACCTGTCCCCCGCGACGCGCGCCCGGATCGCCGCCGAGGCCCGCCGTGTCGGCTACGACCGCGGCGCCACCGCCCGCGGCCGCCCCCGCCGGCAGGCTGACGACCTCATCGATCTCGTGCTGTCCCACTTCGGGGGACCGTGGGCCGACGAGGTGATCGCCGGTGCGCGGGCGGCGGCCTCCGACCGCGGGTACGACCTCGTCCTCACCGGCGAGCGCGACGCCCCCGGCGACGACTGGCCGGAGCGCCTGCGGGCCCGCCGCCCGGCTGGGGTCGTGCTCGGGCTCCTCCTTCCCACCGACGCGCAGCTGCGCGTCGTGTCGGCCACCGGCATCCCCGTCGTGCTCCTCGATCCGCGCTCCGACCAGCGCCACCCCCTGCCGTCGGTGCGCTCGACCGACCGCACGGGTGTGCGCGACGCCGCCCGCCTGCTGCGCACGCGCGGCGTCTCCGCCGTCGTGGTCGTCGAGGGGGCGCCGTCGTACCGCTTCGGCCGTGACCGCGTGGCGGGCTTCCTCGCCGGGCTCGGAGACGATGTGCCGTGCGAGCGGGTGCACGCGTCGTGGGGTGCGGAGGAGGCGCGAGCAGCTGCCCGCCCGGCCCTGCGCCGGGCGACGGCGGGCGGCGGGACCGTGGGCGTGTTCGCCTGCTCGGATGAGATGGCGGTGGGCGTCTACCGCGCGGCCGACGACCTCGGGCTGGCGGTCGGCCGCGACGTGCTCGTGGTCGGCTTCGACGACATCCCCGCCGCGGCGTGGCTCTCCCCGCCTCTCACCACGGTGCGACAGCCCATCCGCGACATGGCCGCCGCCGCGGTGACCGCCGTGGCCGACATCGTCGAGGGACGCCCCGGCTCCCCCGGCCCGCGGGACTTCGCGACGCGGCTCGTCCGCCGCGGATCGGCCTGAGCCGTCGCCCGGTGCGGCGCGGTCAGGCGGCCGTACCGGACGTCGCCGCCCCGGGACGCCACGCGACGCGCACGAGGACGGCCGCGAAGAGGACGACCATCGCCGCGACGATCGCGGCGATGGCGATGGGCGTCGACGCCGGCTCGCCCGTGGCCCGCGCGACGCCGATCCACACGAGGCCCCACGCCATGGCGACCGCCGGCGCGAGGCGTCCTCCGGTGCCGAGGGCGAGGGCCGACCCGATGACGGCCACGACGGCGAGCACGCCGATCGCGACCGGCTCGGCGGCACCGGCCCACGATGCGGGGGCGACCTCCGCCGTGAGCCACGCGGTCACGTTGGCCACCGTCGCCAGGGCCACCCAGCCGAGGTGGAGGCCCACCGTGACGTCCATGAGCCCCACGTCGAGGGGTCCCTCCGGCGGCTGGGCGACGAGCACGCGCAGCGTCGCCGCCAGGGCGACGAGCAGCACGACGATCGCGATGACGGTGGCGATCAGGTTCAGGAACTGCGCGGCCAGCAGCCAGGCCCCGTTGAGCACCGCGGTGAGGGCGATCCAGCCGCCGACCGCGCGCTGCCGGGCACGGCTGCGCTGCCCGGGGAGCGCCTGCCAGACGGCGTAGGCCGCCATGAGCACGTAGATGACCGACCAGATGGCGAACGCGGGACGGTCGGGGGCCAGCACCGTCGAGTCCGCGTCCAGCGCTCCGCCCTGCAGATCACGCACGTTGGTGCCGCCGAACAGCCCGGTGCCGACCATGGCCGCGACGATCATGAAGCTCACCGCGGAGAGCACGGCGACCTGTCGGACGATATCGGCGCGGGGCGTGGGGGAGGCCATGATCCGAACGTAGGCGCTGCCGGCGGCCGGCGACAGGGCCTTGACAGTGCCCGGGGCTAGGCCGGTCCGACGACCAGCGCGGTCTCGGGCGGGAGCACCCACTTCTCGGTGCGGCCGCCCTCGCCGTCGCCCGGCTCGCCGCGGGTCGTGAGCCACAGCGTCTCGCCGGGGCGGACGGGCACCTCCCACGGCACGGCGGAGAGGTTCACGAGCACGCGCGCGTCGCCGCGGGCGAGTTCGTAGACGCGGCCGCCGATCGCCTCGGCCGCCGCCCCGCCGTGACCTGCCGAGCGCGGGTCGGTGAGCTCCGGCCGCTCACGGCGCAGCCGCGCCAGCCGCCGGTAGAGGTCCAGGAGACGGGCGTGGTCGCCGCCCTCCGGCTCGCTCCAGTCGAGGACCGATCGCCGGAAGGTCTCGGGGTCGTTGGGATCCGGCACGAGCGACTCGTCCCAGCCCATCCGTGCGAACTCCGCCTTGCGTCCCGCGGCGGTGGCCGCCGCCAGCTCGGGCTCGGGGTGGGAGGTGAAGAACTGCCAGGGCGTCGAGGCCCCCCATTCCTCACCCATGAAGAGCATCGGCGTGCCCGGCGCGGTCAGGGTCAGGACCGCCGTCACGGCCAGCCGCTCCGGCGACAGCGTCGCGGAGAGGCGGTCGCCGGCCGCGCGGTTGCCGATCTGGTCGTGGTCCTGGGCGAAGGTCACCAGACGCCACGAGGGCACGTCGTCGGGCAGGGGCGCGCCGTGGTCGCGTCCGCGGAACGACGAGTGCGTGCCGTCGTGGAAGAAGCCCGACGCCCACACCTTCGGGAGCGCCTCGAGGGCGTCGAAATCCGCGTAGTAGCCCTCGACCTCTCCCGTGACCGCGACGTGCACGGCGTGATGCCAGTCGTCCGACCACTGCGCGGTGAGGCCGTGCCCGCCGGCCTCGCGGGGCAGGATCATGACGGGATCGTTCAGGTCGCTCTCGGCGATGAGGGTGAGCGGACGGCCGAGGTGGGCGCTCAGCGCATCGGTGCGCTCGGCGAGCTCGCGGAGGATGTGCACCGGGCTGTCGGGCGACTCGCGCAGCGCGTGCACGGCGTCCAGGCGCAGCCCGTCGACGTGGTGGTCGCGCATCCAGGACAGCGCGTTGTCGACGATGAAGGCGCGCACTTCCGGCCGGTCCAGGTCCAGGCTCGCGCCCCAGGTGTTGTGCTCCGCGTCACGCAGGTAGGGCGCGAACTCCGGAAGGTAGTTGCCGCTCGGGCCCAGGTGGTTGTAGACGACGTCCTGGATGACGGCCAGTCCGGCGCCGTGCGCCGCGTCGACGAACCGCTGGTAGGCCGCGGGGCCGCCGTACTCCTCCTGCACCGCGTACCAGAGCACGCCGTCGTAGCCCCAGTTGTGCGTGCCGTTGAATCCGTTCACGGGAAGCAGCTCGATGTGGGTGACGCCGAGCCCCACCAGGTGGGACAGTCGGGCCGCCGCCGCATCGAGGGTCCCCTCGGGCGTGAAGGTGCCGACGTGGAGCTCGTAGATCAGTCCGCCCGCCAGCTGCCGGCCGGTCCACGCGGCATCGGTCCAGGCGAAGGCGGTCGGATCGAACCAGGCCGAGGCCTCGTGCACCCCGCGCGGCTGGCGACGCGACCGCGGGTCGGGACGGAGGTCGTCGCCGTCGCCGAGGACGAAGCCGTACTCGTCACCGCTCGCGAGGGCGATCTCCGACCGCCACCAGCCGGCGTCCTCCGCCAGCTCGACGTCGTCGAGTCCCGGCCTGCGCAGTCGCACGCGCGCCGCCCGCGGCGCCCACACCTCGATCATCCCCGGCCTCTCTCTCGTCATCGCCGCGAACGGCGGGTCGTCATCCGCGTGGAACGGCAGGCGGTCATCGCACTCACTCGACCGGCGCCAGCAGCGCCACCGGATAGAGGTCGAGCAGCTCGGCGAGGGCCAGCTCGCCGCCCGCGAAGAGACGACCCGTGAGCACGTCGACGGTCGGGCCGCTGTGGCGGAGCAGGACGGTGTCGCGCCATCCGCCGGCAGCGGCCAGGCCCACGGGAAGCCGCGTGGCGACGGCGAGCGCGCCACCGCGGTCGAACGCGATCGCATGCCCGGACGCCGGCCCGGCGACCGTCATGGGCGTGTACCGGGTGAACAGCTCGGGACGGTCCCGGCGCAGCCGCAGCGCGCGCGAGGTCAGCAGCAGCTTCGCGGCGCCCGAATCGTCCACCGGGGGCAGCAGCCCCTCGTCGAGCTCGGCGAGCAGGCGTCGCCGCGCGGCGAAGTCGACCGGCCGGCGGTTGTCGGGGTCGACGAGCGACAGATCCCACAGCTCGGTGCCCTGGTAGACGTCGGGGACACCCGGGCCCGCCAGCTGCAGCAGCTTCGCCGAAAGGGCGTTGGACCACCCGGCCGGCGCGATGTCTGCGACGAGGTCGTTGACGATCGACACGGCGCGGCCGTGCGCCGCGGCCACGAGGTCGTCGATGCGCTCCTCGAACCCGGCGTGGGGCGCCGCCCACGAGGTGCGCTCGGCGGACTCGCGCGCCGCCTTGATCGCATAGTCCCGGAGCCGTGCGGACGCCGCGGGCCATGCGCCGACGATCGCCTGCCAGACCAGGGCGTCGAAGGGGCCGTGCCCGGTCGAGGCGACCTCCCGGAGCCGGTCCAGCGCCGTCGCCCAGCGCTCGGGCACCTCGGCCAGCACCGACAGCCGGGCGCGCACGTCCTCGCTGCGCTTGGTGTCGTGCGTCGACAGCGCGGTCATCGCGTGGGGCCACGCGGACTGGCGGCGCTCGGCCGCGGCGTGGAATCCGTCGACGTCGAGCGAGAACACCGACGGGTCGCCGCCGACCTCGGTGAGGGTGCCCAGGCGGGTGTCGCGATAGAACGCGGCATCCTCCACGCCCTTGGCCATCACCGGCCCGGTCGTCTGCATGAACCGGCGTGACAGCTCGAGGCCTGGATCCGCCAGAAGCGGCGCGATCGCAGCCACCGCCGGAGCGAGGTCCGGACGGCGGGACGCAGCCTCGGCGGCCGCGCGGTCCAGATGCTCGCGGCCGTCCGGAAGGTAGGAGCGGTAGACGGGGAAGCAGGCGAGCAGCTCGGCGAGCGCGTCGCGGGCGACATCGGCGCCCAGCGCGTCCCGCACCGGCGCGGGAAGGCACCGCACGAGCCGGCCGACCTCCGCAGCCTGCGCTCCGTCGGCCACGCCGCGCTTGGTCTCGTGGGTGAGGTCTGCCCAGCCGGGCGACGGCGGGAGGCCCGTGTCGGCGCGCAGGCGTGCGTCGAGGGCGGTGAGCCCCGCCTCGCCCCGGGGATCGATGAGCACGCGGTCGACCTCGGCCATCGCGTCGTAGCCGGTGGTGCCGTCGGTCGCCCACCAGCCCGGGAGCGTCTCGCCGTGCTCGAGGATCTTCTCCACGACGACGTAGGGTGCCTCGTCGTCGTCCCGCACGCCGCGTACGGCCCGCTCCAGGTCGTCGAGATACCCGCCGGGATCGGCGAGGCCGTCGGGATGATCGATGCGCAGCCCGTCGGCGAGTCCGTCGCGGAACCAGCGGAGCACCTCGCGGTGGCTGGCCTCGAACACCTCGGGGCGCTCGACCCGCACCCCCGCGAGGGTCGTGATCGTGAAGAACCGGCGGTAGTTGAGCGCGTGGGCCTCGTCGCGCCAGTGGACGAGCTCCCAGTGCTGACGAGCGAGCACGGCCGCCACCTCCTCGGCATCCGAGGTCTCCGCCGCCGGGGCCGTGCCGTCCGCCAGCGGCAGCACGGTGTCGAAGTAGCGTGCGAAACCCGTCGCCCCCGCCCACCCGATCGCGTCCGCCCCGCGCTCGTCGGAAGCGGTGCCGGACCCCGCGGGCCCGGCGTCGCCGACGCCCGCCGGGAGCCCGGGTGAGACGGTCAGCTCACCGGCGCGGATCACCTCGTCCAGCGTCGATCCCAGCACCGGCAGGCGCACCCGGCCGTCGCCGTGGTCCCCGTCGATGTCGAAGGCTGCGGCGAGCGTCGAGTCCCGGCCCCGACGGAGCACGTCCGCCCACCAGGGGTTGTGCCGGGGATCGGCGACGCCCTGGTGGTTGGGCACGATGTCGACGAGGATGCCGAGGCCCTCCCCGCGCGCGGCCGCCGCGAAGCGGGCGAGCGCGTCCGGCCCGCCGCGGGACTCGTCCACGCGCGTGGGGTCGACGACGTCGTAGCCGTGCTCGGACCCCTCGGCCGCCTGCAGGATGGGCGAGAGGTAGACCCAGTCCACGCCGAGATCGTGCAGGTACGGCACGAGCGCCGCGGCGTCGTCGAGGCCGAACGAGGGCCGGATCTGCAGCCGATAGGTCGAGACGGGGCGACGGGTCATGACTTCCCGCCCGCTCAGCCGGGCAGCTCGGCCTGCGGCGCGTGCGCCGGGATGGTGTCGATGGGAGTGGTGCGCGCCGCCAGCGACGCGGCGACGGAGTGGTCGACGTCGGGCTCGGTCTCCTCGTGGTCGCGCAGCACCACCAGCGCCTTCGGCTGGAGTGCGAATGCGTCGCCGCCCGCGAGCGGCTCACTGTCCGCGCGCTCACCGGACGTGTCGATCACGACCTCCCACCGCGGACTAGCGTCGACGTCCGGGATCGTGAAGTCCACCGGCTCGTCGCCCGCGTTGAAGAGGAGGAAGAAGTGCCGGTCGTGGATCTCCTCGCCGCGGCGGTCGCGCTCGCGGATGCCGTCGCCGTTGAGGAACACGCCGATCGCCCGACCGAAGCCGGAGTCCCAGTCCTCGGGCTGCATCTGCGTGCCGTCCGGACGCACCCAGGCGATGTCGGGGATGGGCGCCCCCTCCTCGCGGCGCACGGGGCGGCCGTTGAAGAAGCGGCTGCGGCGGAACGTCGGGTGCTCCCGGCGCAGCCGCGCCAGCGCCGCGGTGAACTCGATGAGCGGCTGGTCGATCGAGGTCCAGTCGACCCAGGTCACCTCGTTGTCCTGCGCGTACCCGTTGTTGTTGCCGCCCTGCGTGCGGCCGAGCTCGTCGCCGTGGCTGATCATCGGCACGCCCTGGCTGAGCAGCAGCGTCGCCAGGAAGTTGCGCTGCTGGCGCGCCCGGCGCGTGAGGACCGCGGGGTCGTCCGTGGGGCCCTCGACGCCGTTGTTGGAGGAGCGGTTGTGCGACTCGCCGTCGTTGCCGTCCTCCCCGTTCGCGTCGTTGTGCTTCTCGTTGTACGAGACGAGGTCGCGCAGCGTGAACCCGTCGTGGGCGGTCACGAAGTTGATCGACGCCACGGGCCGCCGGCCGGAGTGCTCGTACAGATCGGCCGAGCCGGTGAGACGGGATGCGAATTCGCCCAGGGTCGACGGCTCGCCGCGCCAGAAGTCGCGGACGGTGTCGCGGTACTTGCCGTTCCACTCCGTCCACTGCGGCGGGAAGTTCCCGACCTGGTAGCCGCCGGGACCGATGTCCCACGGCTCGGCGATGAGCTTGACCTGCGAGACCACCGGATCCTGCTGCACGAGCTCGAAGAAGGCGGCCAGGCGGTCGACTTCGTAGAACTCCCGGGCCAGCGTCGCGGCGAGGTCGAAGCGGAACCCGTCGACGTGCATCTCGAGCACCCAGTAGCGCAGCGAGTCCATGATCAGCTGCAGCGTGTGCGGGTTGCCGACGTTCAGGCTGTTGCCCGTGCCGGTGTAGTCCGTGTAGTAGCGCTTGTCGTCGTCCTCGAGCCGGTAGTACGCGACGTTGTCGATGCCCTTCATCGACAGCGTGGGTCCCAGGTGGTTGCCCTCGGCGGTGTGGTTGTAGACGACGTCGAGGATCACCTCGATGCCGGCGGCGTGGAGCGCGCGCACCATCCCCTTGAACTCCTGCACCTGCTGGCCGCGCTGGCCGAGGGCGGAGTACGTGTTCTGCGGGGCGAGGAAGGCGATCGTGTTGTAGCCCCAGTAGTTCGACAGCCCCTTCTCCTGGAGCGTGGAGTCGTTGACGAACTGGTGCACCGGCATGAGCTCGATGGCCGTGACGCCGAGCTTCTTCAGGTGCTCGATGATGACCGGGTGCCCGATGGCGCTGTAGGTGCCGCGGATCTCCTCGGGGATCTCGGGGTGCAGCTGGGTGAGCCCCTTGACGTGCGCCTCGTAGATCACGCTCTCGGCGTACGGCGTCTTGGGCAGGCGGTCGCCGGCCCAGTCGAAGAACGGGTTGACGACGACGCCCTTCATCATGTGGGCGGCGGAGTCCTCGTCGTTGTGCGAGTCGGGATCGCCGAACGTGTAGCCGAAGACCGGCTGTCCCCACTCGACCTCGCCGTCGACCGCCTTGGCGTAGGGGTCCAGGAGCAGCTTGCTCGGGTTGTAGCGGAGCCCGTTCGCGGGATCGTTCGGTCCGTGCACGCGGTAGCCGTACCGCTGCCCCGGCTGGATCGTCGGAAGATAGGCGTGCCACACGTACGCGTCGACGTCGCGCAGCTCCACCCTCGTCTCGGCGCCGTCATCGTCGAAAAGACACAGCTCGACCCTTTCGGCGCCCTCGCTGAACAGCGCGAAGTTGGTGCCGTTGCCATCGAACGTGGCCCCCAGGGGATACGGAGCTCCCGGCCATACCTGCATGCGAAACCTCCTGATGCACACCCTACTTCGCTCGCGTGTCCATCTCGTGTCACCGGCCCGTGAGCGCAAGCTGGTCCGCGACGTAGTCGGCGAGCGGGCGCACCGCGCCGCTCGCGCTCCAGCGGATCATCGGGGCCCCGCCGGCGCTGCTGAGCGGCCCGGACGAGCCGCCCGCGTCGACCGCGTCGACGTCGATCGGCGACCAGCCGAGGTGGAGGGCCTCACCCTCCGCGAAGCCGCCGCGGAAGGCGGCGGCGGCCCGTTCGGCGCGTTCGCGCTGGGACTGCGCGGTGAAGCCGCGGACGACGTCCTCCCGGGCGCGCAGGATCTCGCCCGTCGCGTACAGAGCGTCCTCGGCCACCAGCAGCACCCCGAGATGCCATGCCTCGCCGACCCGCACGATGCGCGGGGACCGGCCCAGTCCGAGCAGCCGGCGGCTCGACGCCCACTCGCCGAGCGGCTCGCGCGGCGCCGTCGCGAGACGCGCGCGCGCCGCGTCGAGCACCGCGGCCGCGGTGGGACCGAGAGCATCCGTCACAGGCCCATTGTGCGCCCTGGGACGATGCGACCGGCTGCTCAGAAGGCAACGACGGGTCGCATAGTGCTGAAACGATGAATTTCCCAGGTTGACACGGTACTCTTGTGGCGGAACGCATGCGCGCCCGCAACGGATGCCCCCCAGCTCCACCTGCGGCCGTTCCCCCAAACGGCTTTAGGCGTCGCGATCCAGGTTCCCCTCAGGAGCCATCGCTGTGATGTCCGCTCCTGAGGGGAACCTTTCTCATCGTTTTTCCCAAACGGTGACGTTGTGGCCCCAGTCCCCCCGAGATCCGTCTGGGGCGCCGAACCTCCCCCCGGTGGCCGGCGCTGATGACACAATACATGTCCCCCATTCGGGGGACAAACTCGAATCGAGAAATTGCGTAGATTCGAGTATGACTCACTCGAACTCCTGGGGGAGTTCGTGTCCGGAAAACATCCGGAGGGGGCAGGCAGCACGCTGGGAAGCCCCACCCGGACCACGATGAAGAGGCGCCCGATGTCCTCGAGCTTCGCCCTACCCGAACCGCACCCGACCGTGCGGCGATTCTCGAACCTTGCCCGCGCACAGCGCCCCTCTGCCATGTGGGGCGCTGCGATTCTGTGCGCAGCGATCCTGCTGGCCGCGTCCGGCACCGTGGACCCCGTGTGGTGGCACCTGCACTTCAGCCGCCTGGGCATGTTCGCCGACACCTCGGGGTACACCTTCAACACGGGCGTGATCCTCAGCGGCCTCGTGATCGCCGCGGCGGGGATTCCGCTGGCCGTCCATCTGGCGAACGCGATGTCCGAAGGGCGCATCGCCGACGCCCGCGCCGCACGCCTGCTGCCGCCGCTGCTGGTGACGCTCGGGGTGTGCCTGGCCCTCATCGGCGTCATCCCGCTCACGCTGAACGAATTCCTGCACGATCGCGCTGCCAACGGCGTCATGCTGAGCTTCCTCGGCCTGGTCATCGTCAGCCGCCGCACCCTGCCCGAGCTGCCCCGCTTCCTGTCGCGCTACGCGATGACCGCCGTCGCGGTGCTGGTGGTCGGCATCGTGCTGATGTTCACCGGCATCCTGAACCTGGCCGCCTTCGAGGTGCTCGCCTTCGGCGGCGTGCTGTCCTGGGTGCACCTGCTCGAGCGCGCCGTGCGGCGCCTCGGAGCGGTCGCCCCCGCCGGCGCCGCCGTGTCCACGCGCGACGCCCTCGCGCCGGAGCCCGTCCGCGAGTCCCGGTCCGCGCGCGGCGACATGGTCGCACGCGGCGGGCGCCGCCGTGCTCCCCTCGTCGCCGTGTCGGCCCCTCGCGGCCGCACCGTGGCCGTGCGCCGGCCGGGGCGCGGAGCCATGTCGGGCAGCAGGGTGTTGTCGGAACGACGCGGCGCGACGGACAACGGAGACCGTCGGGCCGACAGCCTCAGGGGATCGCGCTCGCGCGTGCGTCCGCTCGCCGTGCGCACCCGCCGCGCGTCGCGCGCCGCGCGTCGCTGAGCGCCCTCACACCCCGCCGTCGATGGAGCGCGTGTAGACCTCCGGCTCCTCGGGCACCATGACCTCGGTGTCGCGGTTGAGGCTCCTGCCCTGGAAGAACGGCTTGGACCGGGGGAACAGGAACCAGACGAACATCAGCACGACGCCCACCAGCAGCGCGCCGATGCCGATGACGAACGTGCTGCCGACGCCGAGGAGCTCCCCCGAGTAGCCGTAGTCCACGTCCCACATGTCGATCGCGGACTGCACGAACGCGTACGTCAGCATGAGGGCGCCCAGCAGCGGCAGCACCAGGCGGTAGACGACGTTGCGCGGCGATGTGAACAGGTCCTTGCGGAAGTACCAGACGCACGCGTAGCCGGTGATCGCGTAGTAGAACGCGATCGCGAGGCCGAGCGACAGGATGGAGTCCTGCAGGATGTCGTCGCTGACGAGCGTCATGCCGATGTAGTACAGCGACGCCACGACGCCCATGACGAGGGTCGAGAACGACGGCGTCTTGTAGGTCGGGTGGACCTGCTTGAACCGCGCGGGGAGGGCCCGGTACACGCCCATCGCGAGCGTTCCCCGCGCCGTCGGCAGGATCGTCGTCTGCGTCGAGGAGACCGCCGAGATGAGGACGGCCACGACCAGGAGCCATCCCCACGGCCCGAGCAGACCGTCCTTGATCGCGAGGAAGAAGTCGTCGGCGTTGGCCTCGTTGCCGAGGCCCACGCCGTCCTCGCCGAGTCCGGCGTACATCATCGCCGCGATCGTGACCGAGACGTAGGTGACGAGCAGGAGGATGCAGGTGAGCAGCGCTGCGAGCCCGGGGATCCGCTTCGGGTCCTTCGTCTCCTCGTTCAGCGCGAGGCAGGTGTCCCAGCCCCAGTAGATGAACAGCGCCAGCAGCACGGCCTGGGTGAATCCGGCCCAGTCGGCGAAGGCGAACGGGTTCAGCCACTGCCAGTCGAACGGCGTCGGGTCGGGCGCGTCGCCGGAGAAGAACTGCGTGAGGGCGGCGACCACGAAGATGAACAGGGCGAGGTACTGGACGGCGAGCAGGATGTTCTGGATCCGCTCGCCAATCTCCACTCCGCGCCAGCTGATGTACGTCATCGCGGCGATGAAGAACACGCCCACCGCGACGATCCGCCAGTCGTCGCTCTCGATGTCGAAGCCGATCAGCGACCAGAAGTAGACCGACGCGATCTGGGCGAGGTTCGCGAGCACGACCATGCCCGCGACCGCCACGCCCCAGCCGCCCATCCACCCGACCCACGGGCCGAACGCCTTCGTCCCCCAGGTGAACGTCGTGCCGCAGTCCGGCACGTCGTTGTTCAGCTCGCGGTAGGCGAAGGCGATGAAGAGCATCGGCACGAAGGCGATGACGAACGCGATGGGCGCCTGCCCGCCGACCGCCAGCACGACGTAGCCGAGCGTGGCGACGAGCGAGTAGACCGGCGCGGTGGAGGCCAGGCCGATCACGGTCGAGCCCCACAGGCCCAGGGTGCCGCGGGCCAGGCCCTTCCCGTCGCTGCGGTCCAGGCGGATCGGCGTCGTCGAGCCGAAGTCGCTCATGGCATCCCCTCTCCGGCGCGTCGGACGCGCGCCGTCCCGTGCGGGCGCGACGCTCCCGTGCGCCGGCGACCCGGGCCGCTCGCCTGTGTCGAGGGCCTGACGGGGACCCTAGTGCATGCGCCGCGCCCGCCGACAGAGGACGCTCAGCGCGGCCCGGGACGCACCGTGATGTCGGTGAGGGCGGCGTCGGGCGTCGCGTCGAGCGCGGCGAGGATCGCGGCGGCCACCGAGTCGGGGTCGATGAAGCGGGAGGGGTCGTAGGCGGCGCCCTCCTGCGCGTGCACCTGCGCCTGCATCGGCGTGGCGGTGCGGCCGGGGTAGACGCTCGTCACCCGCACGCCGTGGGCGGCCTCCTCGCCGCGCAGGGCGTCGGCGAGGGCCCGCAGACCGTGCTTGCTCGCGGCGTAGGCGCTCCACTGCGGGTGGGCGGTGAGCCCTGCGCCGGAGTTCACGAACAGGACCTGCCCGCGTGCGGCGCGCACCCGCGGGAGGAGCAGCCGGGTGAGCTCGGCGGGAGCGACGAGGTTGACCGCGAGCTGCGACGTCCACGCCGACACGGGCAGTGCGCCCACCTCGCCCAGCTCGACGATCCCGGCCGCGTGGACGACCGCGTCGATGTGCGACGGCAGATCGGCCGTCGCGACGGCCGCCTCGAGCGACGCGGGGTCGGCGAGGTCGGCGATGACCGCGGTGCTGCCGGGGAGGTCTGCGAGCAGGTCCTGCGCGCGGTCGGCATCGCGGGCGACGACGACGAGACGGTCCCCTCGGCCGATGAGGCGGCGGGCGAGGACGGCGCCGATGCCCGATCCCGCGCCGGTGACGACGAATGTGCGGCTCATCCCTCCATCCTCCCCCGTCTCGGCGGCCCAGATCGCACGAAGTGTGCGCCGGACGGGCCGGCCCGCGCAGTTCGTGCGATTTCGGCGCCCCCGGCGCGAAGGGAGCGGCCGCGCGAGTAGGTTCGGGTCATGGTGGCTATGCAGCGGACCGAGGCCGAGCTCCAGCGGATGGCGAAGGACCATCTGTGGATGCACTTCTCACGCCAGTCCACGATGGAGCGGGGCGTCCCGGTCATCGTGCGCGGCGAGGGGCACCACATCTGGGACGCCGCGGGCAAGCAGTACATCGACGGCCTGTCGGGCCTGTTCGTCGTCAACGCCGGCCACGGCCGCAGGGTGCTCGCCGAGACGGCCGCGGCGCAGGCCGAGAAGCTCGCCTTCTTCCCGATCTGGTCGTACGCGCACCCGTCGGCGATCGAGCTCGCCGCGCGCCTCGCCGACCTCGCCCCCGGCGACCTCAACCACGTGTTCTTCTCGACCGGCGGCGGCGAGGCGGTCGAGACCGCGTTCAAGCTCGCCAAGCAGTTCTGGAAGATCCAGGGCAAGCCCGGCAAGCACAAGGTGATCTCGCGCTTCATCGCCTACCACGGCACGCCGCAGGGAGCGCTGGCGATCACCGGCCTGCCCGGCATGAAGTCGATGTTCGAGCCGGTCACCCCCGGCGGCTTCCGCGTGCCGAACACCAACTACTACCGCGCCGGCGAGCAGGGCTTCACCGGCTCGACCCCCGAGGAGTTCGGGGTGTGGGCGGCGGACCGCATCGAGGAGATGATCCAGTTCGAGGGGCCCGACACGGTGGCCGCGGTGTTCCTGGAGCCCGTGCAGAACTCCGGAGGATGCTTCCCGCCGCCGCCCGGCTACTTCCAGCGGGTGCGGGAGATCTGCGACCGCTACGACGTGCTGCTCGTCAGCGACGAGGTGATCTGCGCCTTCGGGCGGATCGGCGAGTACTTCGCGTGCGACGCCTACGACTACCAGCCCGACATGATCACCTTCGCCAAGGCGGTCACCAGCGGCTACGTGCCGATGGGCGGGACGATCATCAGCGACCGCATCTACGAGCCGTTCGCCCACGGCGACATGTCCTTCCCTCACGGGTACACGTTCGCGGGTCACCCGGTCGCCGCCGCGGTGGCGCTGGCGAACCTCGACATCTACGAGGACGAGGGACTCCTCCAGAACGTGCGCGACAACTCCCCCGTCTTCCGTTCGACGCTGGAGCGGCTCACCGACCTGCCGATCGTGGGCGACGTGCGCGGCGACGGCTACTTCTTCGGCATCGAGCTCGTCAAGGACAAGGCGACGAAGGAGACGTTCGACGACGACGAGTCCGAGCGGCTGCTGCGCGGGTTCCTGTCGGGCGCCCTCTACGACGCCGGCCTCTACTGCCGCGCCGACGACCGCGGCGACCCGGTCATCCAGCTCGCTCCGCCCCTGACGATCGGGCCGGCGCAGTTCGACGAGATCGAGGCGATCCTGCGCGCCGTGCTCACCGAGGCCGGCAACCGGCTCTAGCGGCCGGGACCGGGTCAGGCGAGGGGCCGGTCAGGCGAACGGCCGGGTCAGGCGAACGGCCGGGTCAGGCGAACCAGAGCGTCGGCGGGAAGATCAGCATCACGAGCACGATCGCCGTCGCCGCGATGAGCAGCAGCGAGACCTTGGCGAGACTGTTGGGCTTGGAGACGGCCAGCGACACCAGCCCGACGATGATCGCGATGACCGCCAGCCCCGCGACGGCGTAGAGGGCGAGGATGCCGACGCCGAGGGCTGCCATGCCGGGCGTCGAGGCCGCCCAGATCCACCCCGCCACGGCGGCGACCGGCGTCGCGATCGCGAGGGCGAGAGCGGTGATCCCGAGTCCGTGCCCCGTCGCGCGCGAAACCGCGGTCTGTTCGGTGGGGGTCATAGAGCGACGGTAACAAGGTCGCGGCCGTCCGTCAGTCGGTATTTCGGGGGACATGGAGCCGGCGGTGCCGCCACCCTTGCCCGAAACTGAACGGCGGTATAGCGTACTGAACGTGAGTTCAGCCTCGGATCTGACCGCCCGTGCGCGGATCCGCGACGCCGCGATCGACCTCTTCGGCCGGCACGGCTTCGCCCACACGCGCGTGCGCGACATCGCGGAGCGGGCCGGCGTGAGTCCGGGCCTCGTCCTCCACCACTTCGGTTCGAAGGTGGGTCTCCGGCACGCCTGCGACGCACTCGTCACCGACGAGCTGTTCGCCCGCAAGGACGCCCTCGCCTCCCCGTCGGCCCCCGACGCGATACGGTCGTGGCTCGCCGACGTCGAGGCCTTCCGGCCGCTGCTGCGCTACATCTCGCGCATGCTCACCGACGGATCGCAGGCGGGCGCCGACCTGTTCGCCGCGTTCCTGGACGGCACCCGGCGCATGATCGACGAGCAGATCGACGCGGGCATCATGCGCGACGTCGCCGACCGGGAGGTGATCGGCGCCTACCTGACCGTGCTCGGCCTGGCCCCGCTGCTCCTGCAGGAGCATCTGGCCGCCGCCTTCGGCGAGCCCGAGATGTCGGCGGCGCTGTCCCGGCGCGCCACCCTGCCCATCATCGATCTCTACACCCACGGCCTCTACACCGACGATCGCTTCCTCCGGATGGCGGAGGAGGCCCTCACGGACGGGCGCCCCGCTGGTCGCAGCGTCGGGCCGCGGTCCGACAAGGGCGAGGGCGACCCGAATCAGGATCCGGATCCGCCGGCGCCGCGCGCGCCCTGATCCCTCTCCGATTCGAAAGGAACACCATGACCCCGGTGATCGAGACCCGCGCGCTCAGCAAGCGCTACGGATCGCACGCCGCCCTGCACGACCTCGACCTCGTCGTCGACCCCGGCACCGTCTTCGGCCTCGTCGGCCCCAACGGCGCCGGGAAGACCACCACTCTCCGGCTGCTGCTGGACATCATCCGCCCCTCGGCCGGCACCGTGCGGGTGCTCGGCTCCGACCCGCGCACGGGCGGCGCCGCGCTGCGCCGCCGCATCGGGTTCGTGCCCGGCGAGCTGCGGCTCGACGGCCGCACCAGCGGCCGCGCGCTGCTCGCGCACCTCGCGGAGATCAGCGGCCCCGTCGCCCCCGGCACGATCGAAGCGCTGGCCGAGCGCCTCGGCCTCGACCTCGGCCGCCCCGTGCGCACGCTGTCGAAGGGCAACAAGCAGAAGATCGGGCTCGTCCAGGCCTTCATGCACCGACCGCCGCTGCTCGTGCTCGACGAACCCACCAGCGGACTGGACCCGCTGGTGCAGCGCGAGTTCCTCACGATGGTGCGGGAGGCCCGCGACGCCGGGCAGACCGTGCTGCTGAGCTCGCACGTGCTCAGCGAGATCCAGCAGTCCGCCGACGAGGTGGTCGTCCTGGCGCAGGGGCGGATCGTGGCGCGCGGCTCCGTCGAGTCGCTGCGGTCGGCGAGCGTCCGGCGCCTGCGGGCCGTGATCGTGGATGCCTCCGCCGACACGCTGCGGGCGGCCCTCGAGGGCGTGCCGGCGGCCACCGACGTCGCCGTGACCACCTCGCCCTCGGCGGGCGCCGTGCACGTCGCCGCCACCGTCCGGGGCGAGGTCGACGCCGTCGTGCGCGCCCTGATGGCCGGGCGCCTCCTGGACCTCACCGTCGAGGAGCCCGACCTCGAGGAGTCGATCCTCGATCTGTACTCCCGGTCGGAGACGGACCGATGAGCGCCCTCGCGATCCGGCGCCGGCCTCTGCCCATCACGCGCCGGCTCCTGCGCGACGGCGCGCGGGGCCTCATCGGCTGGGGGCTGGGGCTCACCGCGGTCGCGCTCCTGTACCTGCCGCTGTTCCCGTCGATGCAGACCCCCGAGCTGCAGGGCCTGCTCGACTCGCTCCCGCCCGAGCTGATCCGCACGCTCGGCTACGAGAACATCACGAGCGGCAGCGGCTACACCCAGTCCACGTTCTTCGGTCTGATGGGCTTCGTGCTGCTCACCATCGCGGGCGTGGCCTGGGCGGGCGACGTGACCGGCGGCGCGGAGGAGTCCGGGCGCCTGGAGCTCACCCTCGCCCACGGGGTGGGGCGCACGCAGTACGCGATGGAGGCGGCCCTCGCGGTGCTGTGCAAGCTCTGCCTCCTCGGGGCGCTCGCCTGGGCGGTCGTCTGGGCGATCGACTCCCCCGCCCAGCTGGAGCTCGATCCCGGGAACCTCCTGGCGGTCGTGGTGTCGTGGGTCGGGCTCGGGCTCTTCTCGGCCACGGCGGGCTTCGCCGGCGGTGCGCTGTCGGGACGGCGGATCGTGGCCGTGGGTGCGGGGGCCGGCGTGGCCGTCGCGGGCTACGCGCTGCAGGCCGTCGCCAACAACAGCGAGAGCCTCGACGGCCTGCGGGCGTTCTCCCCGTACGCGTGGGCGTTCGGGCGGGCGCCGCTCGCCCAGGGCTGGGACCTGCCGGGGGTGGCGGCCCTGTGGCTCGGCTCCGCTGCGCTCGTGGCCCTCGGCACCGTGGCCCTGGCGCGCCGCGACGTCCTCGGCTGACGCCGCCCGCGGCGGCGGATCGCGAGCCGACACGCTGTGTGCGAGCCGACACGATTCGAGCCGCGCGGAGCGTGTCGGCTCGGTCGAATCTTGTCGGCTCGCGGCGGGGAAGAGGGGACCGGGGGCGTTGTGTGAAGACTTCCTCAGCACTCCCTCAGGGTTGCGTGAAGACGCGGAAATCGGGCGATCGGGGCGATCGCGCGGGGTACGCTGAGAGCGTCTGATGGGGGTCAGACGAAGAAGTACCCTGGGGGGCCATTGAAGGGGGTCCGGTGCGCTGCAGAGCGTCGCCGACCCCCTTCTGTGCGTCTTCCGCGTGCGTCCCCGGGACGGCGGTGGGCGGCGGCCTCAGTCGTCCGTGTCGGGCTCCTCGAATCCGTTCGACTTCGCCTCGAGGAACGCGCACAGCTCGGCCGCGACCTGAAGCTCGACCGCCAGCGCGTGGAGCTGGTGGCTGCTCAGGATGGTCGTGTCGGGCTGCGGCTCGAGGGTGATGCGCCAGTGGGCGTCACCGATCTCGATCGGCTCCATGAACACCGACACGGTGGCCTGGTTCAGCGGCACGACCACGAGTCCCGTGTCGGCCCCACCCGCACCGTCCTGGACGATCACGCGGATCAGGTCACCGGCGCCGCGGGCGGCGTGGAACTCGGCGAGCCACTTCTCCAGTGTCTCCTTGCTCCGGAAGGGCATGTGCGCTCCTCACGTCGATGATCCTCGACGACGACAACCCCGTCGCCGTCTCGCTCGTCGGCCTACGTTAGTCGGCGACCGCCCCGCGCGCACGTCCTCGCCCGGCGCGCGCAATCCCCATGACCGGGCACGCATCCCGGCACCGCTCAGCCGTCGGCCGGCAGGGCGCCGCGTGCCGCCTCCGCACGCCGGGCGGCGGACCGCGCGGCAGCGGCGGCGTCGCGGGCGGCGCTCTCCGCCTCTTCGAGCGCGGCCGCTGCGGCGTCCGCCTCGCGAGCGACGCGTTCGAGCTCCCGGCGGAGCTCCTCCACGCGCTCCTGCAGGCGCTGCGCCCGGTCGGCGGCACGCTCGCGCGCGGCCTCGGCGTGCGTCTGCTCGCGCTCGGCACGGTCGGCGTCGCGCTCGGCGTCGCGCGCGGCCTTCTCCGCCTGGCGACGCGCGCGGCGCTCGGCCAGCTCGTCGTCAGGAGGCGGAGGTGCCGATGCGGTCGGCGTCGAGCCGCTGAGCGCGTCCGCCGGATCGACGTCGCCGGCCGCGTCGAGCGGCTTGGCCAGCCGTCCCGACGCCACGGCCGACGCGGCGACCGGGTCGAGGAGCGCGGCGTTGAGCGTCGCCTCGATGTCCTGCTGCGCGCCGGCGCCGACGCTCACGCCGCGCTCCGCAGCCAGGTCGGCCCCCGTGCGGGCCAGAGCGGCGACCAGCTGCCGTCGCTGCCGTCCCAGCCGGGCCAGCTCGGCGGCGTCGAAGTCGTCCTGCGCGGTGCGCAGCGCCGCACCGAGCTCGAGCGCCTCGGTCAGGTGCCCCTCACGGGCGAGCAGGTCGACCACCCACGCCGACACCACGGGCTTGCGGATCTTCGCGACGCGCGCGGCGAGAGCGCCGTCCTCCTGCGCGCCCCGAGCGGCGCGCGCTGCGGTGAAGTCCGCCGGCGGGAGCGCGTACAGCTCGACGACGATCGCGTCGAGCACATCGCTGTCGTCGGTCGGCATGGGCCCATTGTGCCCCGAGCGCGGCTCAGACGCGGCGGTAGGTGCCGACCATCGGGCAGTCGAACGGGTCGCGGGCGGCCAGGCCCACGCGGTTCAGGTACTCGATGACGATCCCGTAGGAGCGCCACAGGGTGGTCTCCGTGTACGGGACGTTCAGGGTGCGGCACTGCTCCCGCACGATCTCGCGGGCGCGGGCCAGGTGCGGGCGCGGCATGTTGGGGAACAGGTGGTGCTCGACCTGATAGTTCAGCCCGCCCATGAGCCAGGTCGCCCACCAGCCGCCGCCGACGTTGCGCGAGGTGCGGACCTGCTTGCTGAAGAAGTCGAGCTTGGCGTCGGGGGCGATGACCGGCATCCCCTTGTGGTTCGGGGCGAACGAGGCACCCATGTAGACGCCGAAGACCGCGAGCTGCACTCCCAGGAAGGCGAACGCCATGCCGAGGGGGAGGAAGATGAAGACCGGCACCACGAAGATGCCGAAGCGCAGCGCGATCAGTCCGATCTCGGTCCAGCGGCCCTTGACGGGCTCGCGGCTGCCGAGGTGGCGGATCGCGAGGGCGTGGAGGTTCAGCCCCTCGAGCGTCAGCAGCGGGAAGAACAGCCAGCCCTGCTTCTTGGTGATCAGGCGACGCAGGCCCCGCGCCGAGGCGGCATCGGTGTCGAGGAACGAGATCGTGTCGATCTCGATGTCGGGATCCTTGCCGACGCGGTTCGGGTTCGCGTGGTGGCGGGTGTGCTTGGTGGTCCACCACGAGTAGCTCATGCCGACGACGCCGTTGGCGAGCACCCGGGCCAGCCGGTCGTTGCCGGGACCGGAGGTCAGGATCTGACGGTGGGCGGCCTCGTGCCCGAGGAAGGCGACCTGCGTGAACAGGATGCCGAGGGCACCGGCGATCAGCAGCTGGAACCAGCTGTGGCCGAACAGCACGAACCCGGTCACGCAGCCGGCGAAGCCGAGCGCGATGAGGGTGGCGACCATCGTGTAGAACCACGGGGTGCGTCTGAGGAGCCCGGTCTCGCGGACGACTTGCGACACCTCGGTGTACGCACGCGTCAGCGGCGGGAATTCGGCGGTGCCTGCGTAGGTCTGACGGACGGGCCCGAGACGGGCCTCAGTGACTGTGGCGGAGATGGATTCGCCCCTGGTGTGATCGGGACCCGAAGGCCGAGGCCGGGGAGGCCGGGAAGCCAAGGGCGGAAGCCGATCGCTGGTACTGACTGTACGCGCGTCGACATGTCCCGATCGGAATGCTCCGAGACTCGGAGCGGATGGTCAGCCGACGCACAGGAGCGTGCGCCGGCCGACCGGGCGATCACAGTGCGCGGATGTTCGCAGCCTGCATGCCCTTGGGTCCGCGCTCAGCGTCGAACTCCACCTTCTGGTCCTCGCGGAGCTCCTTGAAGCCCTCACCAGCGATCGCGCTGAAGTGCGCGAAGAGATCGGCCGAGCCGTCATCGGGAGCGATGAACCCGAAGCCCTTCTCGGAGTTGAACCATTTCACGGTGCCAGTGGCCATCGTGTTCCTCTTCTTGTTTCTTGGACCGCCGGAGCGGCCCGGGTTGCCGCGACGATGAATCCGCCGCGGACGATGGGGGGCGCGCCGAAGCGCGGGGAGGGCCTGCGCGGCCGTGACGGCCTGGCGCGCGGCATCGGAGGTCGGGAAGACGCCGAGCATCCTGCCGAGACCGGTGTGGGCTTCGAAGCCCTCGGGGAGCGCGGCGACGAACCCGGCGTACCCGGAGTCGTCGACGGCGACGTGCACGTCGTCATCGGCCTGGCGCCAGTGCAGCGACGCAGGAGAGAAAGGAGGGAGAATCAGGAAGCCTTCGAAGGGGCGCACAGCGCCGGAGAGATGTCGGGGGTGTCGAGCAAACCATCATCAACCCATCTGCAGCTCTTCAGCGAGGCAGACGATTTGGGGACGAACCGGCTCGAGACCGACACCCAGCCTAGCAGGTGCGGCGTCCGAGCGGTCCGACGCGGGAAAGCTGACTCCGGGGAGCCCCCCGACTCGACCCGGAGCCAGAGAGGCTTCCTCTGCACAGTACGCCCCGCGCGCCCCGTGCATAACCCCCCTCACCGCGGGGCGCGTCCGGCGCGGCCCGTGATGTATCAGTCGCGGGCGGTGCGGCTCTTCACCGGTGATCGAAGGAGTCGTCATGACAGAGCTCGTCCACCTCAGCGCCGCCGCAGGGATCCTGACCGATTCGGTCGCCGCGGCACCCGTCGATCAGAGCGGTCTGACCGCCGTGACCGGGCCCGGGACGACACCCCTCGGCACGTTCGCCGACGCGGTCCGGTTCGGCCCGGGCGCCCGGGCGCAGCTCGCCGCCGCGCCGGCGCCGGCCGACCGGGAGCGGTTCGTCTTCCGCGTCGTGTTCGCCGCGCGGGGAACGGTGACCGAGCGCCAGAACCTCATCGAGTCCGCCCAGGTGCCGGCCGTCCTGTGGATCGAGCCGGTCGCGGGAGACGCCACCGCGGTGCGCGTGTGCGGCGCGGTGCAGACCGTGGCGGGATCGTGGCGCCTCGCCGTCGCCGACGCCACCCATCCGATCGACCAGTGGTCATCGGTCGCGCTCGTGGTGGACGACGACGTCGTGGCGGTCCTCGACGAGACGGCGGGGGTGCTCCTGGCGGCGACTGCGCTGCCGGAGGCGACGATCGCCCCCGCAGCCGGCACCTCGCTGAGCATCGGCACGCTCCCGGACGGGACGACGTTCCCGTTCGCCGGCGACCTCGCGGCGGCCGCGTGGGCCGACGACGTCCCGTCCGGCCTCGACGCCCTGGTCGACGACTGGCGCCTCTCCCCCGCGGGCATGATCGACGCCAAGCGGTGGACCCTCCCCTTCGACGCGGGTGCGCCGGCGGGCCCGCCCGAGACGGACGCCGCGGCGCAGTCCACGGTGCGCCGCTTCGCCGGGGCCGACATCCGCTACACCGCCGACGTCGGCGCGGCCTTCGAGATCCACGGCGCCATCCGCGACGAGTACGGCCGGCTCACGCAGCGGGCGCTCCTGGGGTTCCCCGTCTCCGACGAGATCACGGGCGCCCTGCCGACGGTGCGCAAGAACCTGTTCTCGCACGGGGCGGTCTACTGGACGGCCGCCACCGGCGCCTTCCCCGTGTTCGAGGAGATCTACGTCGCCTACGAGTCGGTCGGCGAGGCGGCGCTGCTGGGCACCCCGGTCGCCGCCGAGCAGGCCGTCGCCGGCGGGCTGTTCCAGCGCTTCACCGGCGGGGAGATCTACCTGGAGGACGGCACGTCCACCGCCTTCGAGGTGCACGGCGCGATCCTGCAGGCCTTCCACGCGACCGGCGGCGTCGCGGCCTGGGGCTTCCCGAAGACCCACGAGCTCCCGATCGTCCGCCCCGGCGGCGGCACGGACCTCGGCCGCTACTCGCGCTTCGCGAACGGCACCTTCTTCTGGAGTCCTGCCACCGGCGCCCACGTCGTCTACGGCGCCATCGCCGACTTCTACCGCAGCGTCGGCGGGCCCCAGGGACGGCTCGGCTTCCCCACCTCCGACGAGCTCGACCTTCCCGACGCCCCCGGCGCCCGGTACAACACCTTCGAGCGCGGCGCGATCGCCTGGTATCCCGACGCGGGCGCCATGGAGCTCGCACCCCTGATGGTCCGCATCGGCACCGTCGACACGAAGGAGGACGAGGGCTTCGGCCGAGGGCAGAACGATCTGACGATCGACGTCGCCCTGCTGCGCGACGGCGTGCAGGTCGCGGGCTTCCAGGACGTCAGCGACGGCCAGAACATCCGCCACATCGACCGGGATCTCGCGGCGCGGATCGAGCCGTGGCCCGGACGCTCGTACGAGCTGCGGGTCGACGTCCATGAGCGCGACCCCGAGGACCGGCCGCGGCTGGGGCTCTGGCAGAAGCGCCTCGACGCCGGCAACGGCTGGGGACTGCGCGAGAACCAGGGCATCCTGAACTCCGGCGCCTTCCGGATGATCAAGAGCATCACGGCGTCGGTCTCGCTCCTGCCGCCCCCGGGGGGCTTCACCGACGCGCAGCGGCACTGGGGCACGGGCAACCCGTCGACCGAGCGCGTCTCGCGGAACACGTTCGCGAAGGCGTTCCCCGAGGTGGACAGCGAGCCCGAGTGGTGGGACATCACCGACGGCATCGAGAGCATCTTCTACGAGCTCGTCTCGAAGGGGCTGTCCGCGAACGGCAACTGCATGGGCTTCAGCGCGGCGGGGATCCTCGCCGAGAAGGGCTCGGGCATCTACCAGCTGCCGCTGGACCGGTTCGGCTCGGCGGCCTGGGCATCGGGCCTCGAGGAGTTCATCAACATCCGCCACCAGTCGCAGGTCGGCTCCGAGGCGATCTGGGCGTTCGTCGCGCTGTTCCTCTCGGGCAACACGCACGACCCGGTCGACGTCTTCCGGATGACGCGGGCCGCGCACGCGGCAGGGCAGGACCCGGTGCTGTGCCTCGCGCAGGACTACGACTTCTCGGGGGCGCCACACGTCGTGCGGCCGATCCGCTGGAACGACACGACACCGGTCTGGGAGATCGAGGTGCTCGACCCCAACTTCACCGGCGGACCGCGGAAGGTCCTCGTCGACCCGGGCGCGAACACGTTCTCGTACGCCGGCGGAAGCTCGTACGCCGGCGGGGAGTGGTCGGGCGGACGCCTGTACTTCCTGCCGTTCCACACGTTCGCCGGCGCGGCACGGCTCCCGATCTGGGATGCGCTCCGTCTGATCCTCGGCGGCACCATCGCGATCCTCGGCGACGGCGAGGCGGCCACCGGCATCACGACCCCCGAGGGCGAGAACCTGCTCCTGACGGGCGAGCCGTCGCCGGCGGCCCGGAGCGCCGGGGCGCCGAACGGGTTCGTCCCGGTGCCCGACTACGCGCGCACGGGCGACCCGGGGCGGCGGGTGACGGACGGCCTGCGCATCGACGACCTGCGCATCGACGCGCGCTTCGAGGACCGCCTCACGCCGCAGGTCGTCCGACGGCTCGCGAAGGCGTCGGGCCTGCTCGCCCGCGCCCGGCGGGAGCCCGCGCTGCACCGGCGCGGACCGCGCGGAGGACACCGACGGCTGCGGGACGAGCTCGGCGGCATCGACCTCGGCGTCGTCATCGGACGCGGGGCGCTGGAAGGGTCGGAGAGGTTGCACGGCGGCAGGCGACTGCGTCTGGACGCGATCGCCTTCGACCGCACGCCGCTCGTCGTCGCTGCGCGCGACGCCGAGGCTGCGGCCCGGCAGGCGGTGCCGGCGGCGGAGTCGCTCGCCGAGCTTCCGCCGCTGCGCTCCGGACTGCTGGCGCTCGCCGCGCGCCTGCCGGAGGGCGAGGAGCGCGCCGCCGTGGTCGAGCTCGCATCCGACGCGGCACCGCTCGGCCTGCTCGCACGGTCGTCCTTCCGGGGGCGCCTGGGCGAGGGGCTCGCCTCGGAGGTCGGGGCCATCGTGAAGGCGCTGTACAGCGACGACTTCGTGCTCGACACGGTCGCCGTCCACGGCGACGGCGGGCGGATCGCCATCGCCCACGCGCTGCGGGAGTACGTCGTGCACCACGACGGCCGCCCCGGCTCGGTGCTGCGGATCGCCGGGCAGAACCTGCGCACGGCGGCCAACACGCTGACCGTCGCCCCGGGGACGGGCCGGCGGGTCACCGTCGCCGTCACCAATCGGGTCGGGCTGCGCGGCGACGTCGTGCAGGCCCGCTTCGTCGACCTGCCGGCGGAGTCGGCCGCACCGCTGACGCTCAACGTCCGCCCCGGCATCGGCCGGTGGGAGCTGGTCGGCGACGCGCTCGCGGGACCGGCGCAGGCGCAGGTCTCGGGGGTGATCGGCGGCCGCCGGTTCGGGGCGAGCTACGACCTGACGCTCGATCGGGCCCTCCGCATCCAGCTGCCGCTCGCCAGGGACGCCGCGCGGCTGACCGTCGCCACCACGTCGGGCCTGTTCGCCGACGCCGTGGCCGTGACGCGGATCCAGCCGAACTGATCCCCGCCGCCGCCGGAGCAGGGAGCGGTCAGGGCGCCACGATGAGGTACAGCGCCGTCAGCGTCGTCAGGGTCAGCACGATGCGGTCGAACGCCGCCTGCGTGAGGCGTCCGGCGATCCGCCAGCCGATGGCGCCGCCCACGAGGACGGCGGGGACGAGCACGAGGTCGACGAGCAGGCTCTGCGGGGTGAGGAGACCGAGACCGACCGCGATCGGCACCTTCGAGACGTTCACGATGGCGAAGAACCACGCCGCGGTCCCGAGGAACGCGCGCACGTCGAAGCGGGCGGCCAGGAAGTACATGGACATCACGGGGCCGCCGGCGTTGGCGACCATGGTCGTGAACCCGCCGAGGGTGCCGTAGCCGATGAGCGCCCCGACGCCCGAGCGCGCCTTCTCGCCCTGCCGCCGTCGGAGCCACAGCGTCGTCAGCACGAGCGCCAGGAGGATGACCCCGATCACGCGGCGGACGCCGGTGTCGTCGGCGACGGCGAGGAAGACCGCCCCCACCACGATCCCCAGGACGACCGCCGGTGCCAGCCTCAGCAGGGTCGCCCAGTCCGCGTGCCGGCGGTAGAGGGCCAGTGCGATCACGTCGCCGACGATCAGCAGGACCAGCAGCGTCGCCGTCGAGGTTCGCGCCGGCAGCACCGCCGCGAACACCGCGACCGCGAGCGAGCCGGCCCCGGGGATCGCGGTCTTGGAGAGGCCGACCACGACCGCCCCGAGCGCGAGCAGCGCCCAGGCGAGCGCGGAGAGGTCGGGCACGGACCCATCCTCGCATCGGCTCGGAGATCCTCTTCGCCGGTGCGTCACCGGGCGTCGCACCGGCGTTAGCACCGCGCGGAGCACCGTGCAATCCCCGTTCGCTTCCCGGGCCCGAGGACGTAGGTTCGCCCCATGGCTACCACGACGACCACGAAGAACAAGCGCAAGCCCGCCCGGGGCGCCCGTCTCACCGAGGAGCAGAACGCCGAGAGCGGCTTCACCGCCTCCAAGGCGCTGGGCGACAACCTGCAGAAGGTGCTCGTCGACCTCATCGAGCTCGCCTCGCAGGGCAAGCAGGCGCACTGGAACGTCATCGGCACGAACTTCCGCGACACGCACCTGCAGCTCGACGAGATCATCGAGGCCGCACGCGAGTTCAGCGACACGATCGCCGAGCGCATGCGCGCACTCCACGCCCTTCCCGATGGGCGCAGCGACACGGTCTCGGCCTCGACCACGCTCCCGGAGTTCCCGCAGGGCGAGATCTCGACCACCGAGGTCATCGACCTCGTGACCGTGCGGCTCGAGGACACCGTCACCACCTGCCGCGACGTGCACGACGCCGTCGACGAGGAAGACCCGACGAGCGCCGACATCCTGCACGCGGTCATCGAGAAGCTCGAGCAGTACGCGTGGATGATCAGCGCGGAGAACCGGACGCCCCGCAGCTCCTGAACGCGCTCCGGCGCGGCGCGGCGGTTCAGCGGTCGCGCTGGACCGCGTCGTACGAGGGCTGGCGCAGGGCGCGCACCCACGGCGGCATCCGCGCCCCGGGCAGGAGCCGGCGACCCGCATCGAACCGGTCCGCCGTGTCCGACGGCAGCCCGGCGCTGCGCAGCTCGAGGTCGGCGAAGGGATGCCAGGCGCCGCGGGGCGTGGCCACGAAGAGCCGCAGGCGCCACGGCTCCTGCCGCAGCCTGGCGCCGAGCGCCGGAAGCGCCGTCGGCAGGTCGGTCGGCGTCACCGTGCGCGCCGCCAGCAGAACCGGCCCGCGGTCGCCGGTGTAGGGCAGCAGCGTGCCGAGGTGCGCCCGCGACGGCGAGCCGTGGAGCAGCAGCGCGAACCGGCCGGGCACTCCCGCGCCCGTCGACGCCAGCTCGAGATCGGCCGGGACCTCGTCGGTGCGGAACCGGAGCGCCAGGCCGATGACGTCGGGAAGGGGCGCGGGGAACCCGGCCGAGCGGGAGACCCGGGCGGTGACCTGCTGCGGCGAAGGCGGCGGATCGTCGACCCAGCGGATGCCGGACTGCGAGGCGCCGATCCACGTCGCCGTCCCCACCAGCGCGACGCCGCGCGGGTGGATCGGCCGGGGACGGCGCACCGCGGCGAGGGCGGCGAACAGCGCACGCAGGACGAGCCCTCCGGCCGCGGACAGACGTTCTCGTGTCGGCATCCCGTGCTCCCCTCGCGCCCGCCGTGGTCTCACGGCGGCCCCGCCCACGCTAGGCGGGGGATCACCGGGACCCCAGTGGCTTGACACGGGAGTCAGGGCCGCGCCCGCACGCCGCCCGCGATGACGTCGTCCACGAGCGGCACCCCCGGCCGGTAGGCCAGATGCACGTACGACGGCGCCCCCAGGACGACGAGATCGGCCGCGGCCCCGGGCCGGATCACGCCGACGTCGTCGCGGCGGAGGGCGGCGGCGCCTCCCGCCGTCGCCGCACGCAGCGCCTCCGCGGGGGTCAGGCCCATCTCGCGCACCGCGAGGGCGATGCACAGCGCCATCGACGAGGTGAAGCTCGACCCCGGGTTGCAGTCGGTGGCGATGGCGACGGCGACGCCGGCATCGACGAGGGCGCGCGCGTCGGGGTAGGGCTGCCGCGTGGAGAACTCGACGCCCGGGAGGAGCGTGGCGACGGTGCGCCCGGCGGCGAGCGCATCGACGTCGTCCGCGGTCAGATGGGTGCAGTGGTCGACCGCCGCGGCATCCAGCTCGACGGCCAGCCGGACGCCGTCCGACGGTCCCAGCTGCCCCGCGTGGAGGCGGAGACCGAGCCCCTGTGCGCGTCCGGCTTCGAGCACGGTGCGCGCCTGGTCGACGTCGAAGGCGCCGCGCTCGCAGAACGCGTCGATCCAGCGGGCGTGCGGTGCGGCGGCGGCGAGCATCGGACCCGTCACGAGGTCCACGTAGCCGGCGACGTCGTGCCGGTACTCGGGCGGCGGCACGTGGGCTCCGAGGAACGTCGTCTCCGGCGTGAGCCCGCGCGCGATCCGCAACGACCGGGCCTCGTCGTCGACGGTCAGGCCGTAGCCGCTCTTGATCTCGACGGTCGTCGTGCCCTGCGCGCGCATCTCCGCGACCAGTGCCGCGGCGCCGTCCCGGAGGAGCTCGTCGGAGGCCGCACGGGTGGCGGCGACGGTGTGGGCGATGCCGCCGGCGCCATAGGCCTCCCCTCGCATCCGGTGCACGAACTCCTCGGACCGATCGCCCGCGAAGACGAGGTGCGCGTGGCTGTCGACGAAGCCGGGGATGACGCAGCGGCCGGCGGCATCGATCCGGTCGTCGGCCGCGGGCGCGCCCGCCGCGGGGCCGACCCACGCCACCCGTCCCGCCTCGACGACGACGGCGGCATCGCGCAGCTCCGCCGTGCCCGGTCCGATCGCCTCGTCGTTGGTGACGAGGAGGCCGATCCGGTCGACGAGGGTGCTCACGTCCGCACCGCCGCGATGGCGTCGCGCAGCAGGCGGCCGATGTCGCCCAGCTCGTGCCGGCCCCCGGCGACGACGCGCCGTCCGCCGACGATCACGTCGGTGACGTCGGCCGCCGTGGCCGCGAGCCACAGCTGGTCCGCGCGGGCCCCGGCGGTCCGCGGGCTCGCGTCGTCGAGCACGACGAGGTCGCAGGCCGCACCGCGGCGGAGGACACCGCCCTCCCAGCCGAGTGAGCGGTAGCCCGTCTCCGACGCGGCGCGCAGGAGCGCGGCCGGGGTGAACCTGCCGCGTCGCCCGGAGGCGAGCCGGTCGTCCATCTCCAGCCCCCGTAGCTCCTCGAAGGGGTCGACCATCGCGTGCTGGTCGGTGCCCAGCGACAGCCGCGCACCCGCCGCGTGGAGGGCGTGGGCGGGACCGATGCCGTCGGCCAGGTCGCGCTCGGTCGTGGGGCAGAAGCAGACCCCGGAGCCGGTGCCTCCGAGGGCGGCGACGTCGGCGTCGTCGAGGTGGGTGGCGTGCACGGCGGTGAAGTCCGGACCGAGGAGGCCGGCCGCCGCCAGCAGCCCGGTGGGCGTCGTCCCGGTCGCCGCGCGCACCTGTGCGTTCTCGGCGGGCTGCTCGGAGACGTGCGCGTGCACCGGCGCGCGGCGGGTGGCCGCCCGGAAGGCGGCGAGATCCTCGGCGCCCACGGCGCGCAGGGAGTGCACGGCGGCGCCGATGCGCGCGGTGGGTCCCGGCGCGAGGCGTGCGCGCCGGGACGCCCACGCCTCGACCGATCCGTCGCTGAACCGCAGCTGCTCCTCCCCGAGCGGCACCGGCGCGCCGTCGGCGTCCAGTCCGCCCCGCAGGTACAGGGTGTCGAGCAGCGTGAGGCGGATGCCCGCGGCCGTCGCGGCCTCGAGCAGCGCGCGCTCCATGTCGGCGTCGGCATACGGGGTGCCGTCGGGCCGGCCGTGGACGTAGTGGAACTCGCCGACGACCGTGTAGCCGGCCAGCACCATCTCCGCGAAGACCGCGGTCGCCAGCCGCCGATACGTGTCGGGGTCCAGCCGCGCGCTCACCCGGTACATCTCGGTGCGCCACGTCCAGAACGTGCCGCCGTCGGCGTGGGTGACCCCCCGCAGCGCACGATGGAAGGCGTGCGAATGCGCGTTGGCCAGTCCGGGCAGCGCGACGCCGTGCAGGCGGAGGTCGCCCGGCCGCGGATCGGCGTCGACCTCGACGTCGCGGATGATGCCGTCGCCCGCCTCGATGCGCACGCCCCGGGCGACGCCGTCGCCCAGGACCGCGCGCTCGCACCAGAACGCGTCCATCAGCCGGCCCGGTGTCGGATGGCGGTGATGAGCGCGTCGACCCCGTGCTCGCAGTCGGCGTCGTCGGCGCGCTCCTCGGGTGCGTGCGAGACGCCCGACGGATTGCGCACGAGGAGCATCGTGGTGGGGATCCCCGCGAGGGCGAACACGCCCGCGTCGTGCCCGGCTCCCGAGGGCAGGACGGGCACGCCCCCCAGCGCCGCGGCGACCGACGCCGTGAGGCCCCGGTCGAACGCGGTCTCGGCCGTCCACGACTCCTCGGCGGCTTCGGTCCCCGTCACGCGTCGCACGTGGGCGAGCACCCGCCGCACCGCCGCCTCCTCCTCTGCGCGCGCGTCGATCCACAGCGACGCGCTCCCGGCGACCGCGTTCACCGCCCCGGGGGTCACGGTGACCTTCCCGACCGTGGCGAGCGCACCCGCCGCGAGCGCGCCCTCGCGCACCGCGAGGACGATGTGGGCCAGCCGCACCATCGGATCGCGGCGCGCGGCCATCGGGGTGGTCCCGGCGTGGTTCTGCTGACCCGGCAGGTCGACCCGCCAGCGTCCGTGCGGCCAGATGCGGTCCGCGACCCCCACCGGCGCGCCGGCCGCCGACAGCCCCGCGGCGCCCGCGTCGGTGGCCAGGTGCCCCTGCTCGATGTGCAGCTCGATGTACTCGCCGATCCGCGCCAGGCGCGCCGCATCGACGCCCGCGTGCGCGGGGTCCACGCCCGCCGCCGCCATCGCCTCGGCCATGGTCGTGCCGTCGGCGTCGCGGAGGGCGAGGGCCCGGTCGGCGGGCAGCGCGCCGGTCAGCAGGCGGGAACCGGCGCACGCGGTGCCGAAGCGCGCGCCCTCCTCGTCGGCGAAGGCCGCCACCGCGAGGGGCCGGGTGGGCACGAAGCCGTCGCGGCGCAGCGACGCCACCGCCGCGAAGGCCGAGGCGATCCCCAGCGGCCCGTCGTAGGCACCGCCGTCGGGCACGCTGTCCAGGTGCGATCCGAGCACGAGCGCGGACCCTTCGAGCTCGGGATGCCACCACGCCCAGAGGTTGCCGTTGCGGTCGGTCTCGACCTCGAGGTCGAGCGCGTCCGCGCACTGCACGAACCACTGCCGGCTCTCCAGGTCGGGAGCCGTCCACGCGGCGCGGTCGTACCCGCCCGAGCGGGTGCGACCGACGTCGGCGAGCTCGGCCAGTAGGCCGCCGACCACCGAGGTCATGCCGCGCCCATCGGGATCCGCACGCCGCGCTCGGCGGCCACCGCCTCCGCCTCCGGATAACCGGCGTCGACGTGACGGATGACCCCCATGCCGGGATCGTTGGTGAGCACCCGCGCCAGCTTCTCCGCCGCCAGCGCGGTGCCGTCGGCGACGGCGACCTGGCCCGCGTGGAGCGAACGGCCGATGCCCACGCCGCCGCCGTGGTGGAGCGACACCCACGAGGCGCCGGAGGCGGTGTTCAGGAGCGCGTTCAGCAGCGGCCAGTCGGCGATGGCGTCCGAGCCGTCCTTCATCGCCTCGGTCTCGCGGTAGGGGCTCGCGACGCTTCCGGAGTCGAGGTGGTCCCGCCCGATCGCGAGCGGGGCGGCCAGCTCTCCCGAGGCGACGAGCTCGTTGAAGCGCAGGCCCGCCCGGTCCCGCTCGCCGTAGCCGAGCCAGCAGATCCGGGCCGGCAGGCCCTGGAAGTGCACCCGCTCCCCCGCGATGCGGATCCACTTGGCCAGCGACTCGTTCTCGGGGAAGAGCTCGAGGATGGCCCGGTCGGTGACGGCGATGTCGCGGGGATCGCCGCTGAGCGCCGCCCACCGGAACGGCCCCTTCCCCTCCGCGAAGAGCGGGCGGATGTAGGCGGGCACGAAGCCGGGGTACGCGAACGCGTCGGCGTACCCCGCCGCGCGCGCCTCGGTGCGGAGGTTGTTGCCGTAGTCGAAGACCTCGGCCCCCGCCTGGGCGAAGCCCACCATCGCCTCGACCTGGCGGGCCATCGACTGCCGCGCCGCGTCGGCGAACCCCGCGGGGTCGGCCAGACGGGCGGACTCCCACTCGTCGAACGCGTACTCGCGCGGGAGGTAGGCCAGCGGGTCGTGGGCGCTGGTCTGATCGGTGACGATGTCGATGGGCGCCCCCATCGCCAGCAGCTGCGGGAACACGTCGGCGGCGTTCCCGAGCAGGCCGATGCTGAGGGGCCGGCGCGCGTCGCGGGCCGCGACGGCGAGCTCCACCGCGTGGGCGACCGAATCGGCCCGCACGTCCAGGTACCGGTGCTCCATGCGGCGCCGGATGCGCGAGTCGTCGACGTCGACGCAGACGGCCACGCCGTCGTTCATCGTGACGGCCAGCGGCTGGGCGCCGCCCATTCCGCCGAGGCCGCCGGTGAGGGTGATCGTCCCGGCGAGGGTGCCGCCGAACCGCTTGGCCGCCACCGCTGCGAACGTCTCGTAGGTCCCCTGCAGAATGCCCTGGGTGCCGATGTAGATCCAGGAGCCGGCGGTCATCTGGCCGTACATGGTGAGCCCGAGGTGCTCGAGCCGGCGGAACTCGTCCCAGGTGGCCCAGTCGCCGACGAGGTTGGAGTTGGCCAGCAGCACCCGCGGTGCCCATTCGTGCGTCTGGAACACGCCGACCGGCTTGCCCGACTGGACCAGGAGCGTCTCGTCGCCGCGCAGGGTCTGGAGCGTGCGGGAGATCGCGTCGAAGCTCGCCCAGTCCCGGGCGGCCTTGCCGGTGCCGCCGTAGACGATGAGCTCGTCCGGGTGCTCGGCGACCTCGGGGTCGAGGTTGTTCTGCAGCATCCGCAGCGCGGCCTCCTGGGGCCAGCCGAGCGTGTGCAGCCCGGTGCCGCGGTGGGCGCGGACGGGACGGGGTCCGAGGGTGGTCATGCGAGGTCTCCTCCTGCCGTGCGGGCCGCCTCGAGCAGCGAGCCGTCGGCCACCATCGCGTGCGCAGAGGCGATCTCGGGAGCCAGATGACGGTCGGTGCCGGGACCGTCGATGCGGGTGCGCAGCCGTGCGATCACGGCGGCCGTGACGGGCGAGGGCCGCAGCGGTGCGCGCATGTCGATCGCGCGGGCCGCGGTGAGCAGCTCGATCGCGACGACCCGGGCGAGCCCGTCGACCGCGCGGCGGAGCTTGCGGGCGGCGGCCCACCCCATCGACACGTGGTCCTCCTGCATCGCGCTCGAGGGGATCGAGTCGACCGACGCCGGCACCGCGAGACGCTTGAGCTCGCTCACGATGCCCGCCTGCGTGTACTGGGCGATCATGTGCCCCGAGTCGACGCCGGGGTCGTCGGCGAGGAACGCGTGCAGGCCGTGGCTGCGGGAGGGATCGAGGAAGCGGTCGGTGCGGCGCTCGCTCATGCTCGCGAGGTCGGCGACGACGATGGCGAGGAAGTCGAGCGCGTAGGCGACGGGTGCGCCGTGGAAGTTGCCGTTCGACTCGACGCGGCCGTCGAGGGTGACCGCCGGGTTGTCGACGGCGGACGCCAGCTCGCGCTCGGCCACGCCGCGCGCGTGGGCGATCGTGTCGCGCGCCCCGCCGTGCACCTGCGGCGCGCACCGCAGCGAATAGGCGTCCTGCACGCGGGTGAAGCCCTCGGGACGGGCGAGCAGCCCCGATCCGGCGAGCACGGCGCGGATGTTCGCGGCCGACGTGCGCTGCCCGGGATGCGGGCGCAGGTCCTGCAGATCGGCGGCGAACACGCTGTCGGTGCCGAGCAGCCCCTCGACGCTCATGGCGGCGGCGAGGTCGGCGAGGGCGAGCAGGTCGCGCAGATCGGTGAGGGCCAGCACGAGCATGCCGAGCATGCCGTCGGTGCCGTTGATGAGGGAGAGCCCCTCCTTCTCCCGCAGCACGAGGGGGGCGATCCCGGCGGCGGCGAGCGCGTCGGCCGCCGGGACCACCTCGCCGGCAGCGTCGCGCACGTCGCCCTCGCCGAGGAGGGCGAGCGCGCAGTGGGCGAGCGGTGCGAGGTCCCCGGAGCAGCCGAGGCTGCCGTACTCGGAGACGATCGGGGTGATCCCCGCGTTGATGACCGCCGCGTAGGTCTCGGCGACCACGGGTCGCACCCCGGTGCGGCCGGTGGCGAGGGTCGACAGGCGCAGGAGCATCAGCGCGCGGACGACCTCGCGCTCGACCTCCGGGCCCGACCCCGCCGCGTGGCTGCGCACGAGGGACCGCTGCAGCTGCGCGCGCCGCTCGAGCGGGATCTGCTTCGAGGCGAGTGCGCCGAAGCCGGTGGACACGCCGTAGTGCGGCTCGGTGTCCGACGCGAGCGCGGCGATCACGTCCGCGCTGGCGGCCATGGCCGCGAGCGCCTCGTCGGCGAGTCGGACGGGTGCGTCGTGGCGCGCGACGGCGACGACGTCCTCGAAGGTCAGCGCACCGATGCCGACGGTGACGTCGACTGTCGCGGTGCGGGGCAGGACTGCGGTGTTCACGGGTTACCTCACTGAACGGGGGGAGGGGATGGATGCATCTCCGACGGCGCCGGCGGACTCACGGCGCCGTCGGAGACGGGGGATGTCAGCTCGCGATCTCGAGCGAGACGACCTGGCCCTGCTGGAGCCAGTTCTTCATGCCGGCCAGGGCGAGCTCGAGCTCGCCCTCGACGACCTCGCCGATGTAGCTGATCTTCAGCGGCTCGTCGGCGAGGTCGTCGCCGTACACGACGCAGAACTGCTGACGCGGGTTGTACCAGCAGACCGAGCCGCGGGCGTAGCCCTTCTCGGCACGGCGCATGGCCCCGACCTCCTCGGTCAGGTAGACGTTCTCCCAGGGCGCCACGATCGGCATGGTCCAGAAGACCATCTCCCCGACGATCTTCCCGTGCTGCAGGATGCTCTTCTGCGGCAGGTTCTCCCTGAGTGCCGCGACGATGCCGGGCACGAGCTCGTCGAAGACCTGGATCGTGCAGACCTTGGTGTCGTCGACGGACATGATGAGCTTCATGAGTGGGTTCTCCTTCGTGTTCTCGGGGTCGTTCAGGCGTCGACGCGCTTGAAGCCGTTGGTGACGCCCCACGGGAAGACGGCGTCGACCCACATGTGGACCTTGTTGACGTAGCTGATGGCCGCGCCCGTGAGCTCGAGGAACTCCTCGAGGGTCGTGGCGGCGGCGGCCGCCTCCACGTAGCGGGCGACGAAGCCGCCGGCCTCCGGCATCCCGACGAAGTCGAAGAACGCGGCCTTGTAGCCGACGATCTGGCTCGTCAGGATCTGCAGGGTGGCGAGGTCGAGGTGGTTCTCCTCGGCGGCCTCGATGATGCCCCACAGGTACTCGTCGGAGAGCGTGCGGGCCTCGCTCTCGGCGAACATCAGCGTGGTCAGGTACTGCCCGTGGCTGCCGGTGCGGCGCGGGATGATCCCCTTGCCCATGTCGACGATCTCCTGGGGGCACTCCAGCCAGATCCGCTCGCGTTCGGTGTTGAGCTCCGCGATGACGTCGGTGACGATGCTCATGTCGTTCCTTCCTTCCTTCGGTGTGGGGGTCTGCTCGGGCCGGTCGAGGGCGCGCTCGACCAGCGGTCGGGGCACGGATGCGCGCTCCGACCGTCGAAAGCGGGGCGGGTCAGGCCGCGGCGGCCGCCTCGTCCCTGATGCGCAGCTCGACGAACTTGTCCTGCTTGCGCCAGGTCTCCTCGCCGACCAGGGCGAGCTCGGTGAGGCCGTCGATGACCTCTCCGATGAAGCTGTTGCCCAGCGGCTCGATGGCGAGGTCGTCGCTGTAGGTCACGCCGAACACCTGGCGCGGGCTGTAGAAGACGACGGTGCCGGCGACGGTGCCCTTCTCCTTGCGGCGCATGTCGCCGAGGTCCTGCGTGAGGATGTAGTTCTCCATGGGGATCACCAGCGGGAGAACGGCGAACAGCTGGTCGCCGACGAGGGTGGCGTGCTGCAGCTTGGTGCGCAGCGGCAGCTGGCGGCGGAACTCGGCGGCGGTCTTCGGGACGAGGTCCTCGAAGATGCGGATGCCGCAGACGTACTTCCCGTCGACGATGAAATCGATGATCATGCTCGGTTCTTCCTTCTGGGTGTCGGGTCGGTCTCAGGCGGTCTGCTTGGCGTCGGCACGCGGGAAGGCGCTGGCGATGCCCCACGGGAAGACGCTCTGGATCCACATGTGGACGCGGTTGGTGTACGAGAGGGCGGCGCCGGTGACGGCGGCGAACTCCTCGAGCGTCTCGGCCGCCCGCGCGCCCTCGGCGTAGCGATGGATCCACGTGCAGGTCAGCGGCAGGCCGACGAAGTCGAAGAAGTCGGCCTTGTAGTCGATGATCTGGGTGACGAGCTTCTTCATGGTGGCCAGGTCGGTCTCGGGGTCGCGGGCGACCTCGATGAATCCCCAGAGGATCTCGTCGGCGAGGGTCCGCGCCTCGCCCTCGGCGTACAGCAGCGACGTGAAGTACTGCTTCTTCGGCCCGGTGAGGCGCGGGAGCACGCCGTTGCCGAGGTCGCGGACGTCCTCGGGGAGCGTCAGCCAGATGCGCTCGCGTTCGGCGTCGAGTTCGGCGATGACGTCGTCGACTACAGACATGGTGGTCCTTTCAGGTGGTGGTCGAGGTGGAGTTCGGACGGGAGGATCAGATCAGCGCACGGCCCCCGTCGACGCGGATGGTCACGCCGTTCACCGAGGCGGGCGCCGCGGCGAGGAACAGGAGGACGTCGATCACGTCGGCGAGCGAGGTCTCGCGGACGGGCACGCCCTTGATCCGGGTCAGGGACGAGGCGACGGGGTCCTCGCCGCGCGCGCGGCGCAGCTCGTCGTTCACGCCGTCGTCGGAGCGGTAGAACTGCGTCGGGGCGACGCTGTTGCAGGGCACCAGGGGGCTGAGCGCGACGGCGAGCTGCTCCATCAGCCGCGCCAGCGCGCTCTTGGCGACGATGTGGGGCACGAGATCGGGCCAGGACTCCTCGAGGGAGTTGCCGAGGATCGCGAGGATGCGGCCGCCGCCCTGGGGCACCATCACCGCGGCGGCGGCCTGCGACAGGAAGAGCGGTCCGCGCAGGTTGACCCCCAGCGACGTGTCCACGTCGTCCTCGGTGAGCTCGGCGAAGGGGCGCGGGCGGAAGGTGCTCGCGTTGTGCAGCAGCAGGTCCAGCCGCCCGGAGTGCGCGACCACGTCGGCGACCATCGCGCGCGCCGCCGCCGGGTCGGACACGTCGGCTTCGACGGCGCGCACGGCGCCGGGGAGGCCGGCGTCGCGGGCCCGTTCGATCACGGCGGCGGCCTGGCCGGACTGGCCCCAGTGGTTGAGGTGGACGTCGTAGCCCTGCGCCGCGAACGCCAGGGCGATCTCGGCCCCGGCGCGCTCGGCGGCGCCGGTGATGAGGAGGGTCGGGGCGCTCATACGCGCTCACCCCCCGCCAGCGTGATCGTCTGCCCGGTCAGCGCGGACGACTCGTCGGCGATGAGCCATCGCACGGTGGCGGCCACCTCGCGGGCGGTCGGCAGGGGCAGCACCCGCCGGAGCTCGCCGATGCGGTCGAGGGCGGCGAAGACCGGGGCGGACTCGGCGAGATCGTCGCCGGGGTCGACCGCCACGCGGCCGAGGCTCAGGACGTTGGCGCGCACGCCCGCGGGACCCTCCTCGAGGGCGAGCACGTGGGTGAGGGCGGAGGCGGCGGCCTTGCCGGCGCCGAACTGCCCAAGGCCCGGGTGCAGGCGCGTCGAGAGCGCGCCGCCGAGGAAGACGACCGATCCGCGCGTGCGCCGCAGGCTCGGCACCGTCGCCCGGCACAGGTGGGCGTGGGCGCGGTAGCCGCGCATCCCCGCCTCGAGGGCCGCGTCGTCGGTGTCGGCGACGGTCGCGGCGGGGACGGCGGGCCAGGCGGCGTTCACGACGTGGTCGACGTCGCCCCAGGCCCGCAGGATCGCGTCGACCGCCGCATCCGTCTGGGCGGCGTCGGCGAAGTCGGCCTGCACCACCAGGTGCCCGGTGCCGCGCAGCTCGCCGGCGAGGGCGCGGGCGGCGTCGGCCCGGCGATGCGCGTGCACGGCGACGCGATGGCCCGACTCGGCCAGGTCGTGGGCGATGGCGTGGCCGAGGGCGCCGGTCGCTCCGGCCAGCACCACGCGCCGCCCGGTCAATGGAGCCCCCGGGCGAGGAAGCCGCGGATCCGCGGCGAGCGCTCCGGGTCGAGCACCTCCGACGGCGTGCCCGCCGCCTCCACGACACCGTCCGCCATGAACACCACCTGGTCGGAGACCTCGCGGGCGAAGCCGATCTCGTGGGTGACGACGATCATGGTGGTCTCCGCGCCGTCCGCGAGGCGCCGCATCACGTCGAGCACCTCGCCGACCAGCTCCGGGTCGAGCGCGCTCGTGGGCTCGTCGAACAGGATGAGCTCCGGCTTCATGGCGAGGGCGCGCGCGATGGCGACCCGCTGCTGCTGGCCGCCCGAGAGCTGTCCCGGATACTGGTCCGCCTTCTCGGCGAGGCCCACCGAGGCCAGCAGCTCGCGCGCCTCGGCCTCCGTCTCGCGGCGCGGGCGGCGCTGCACCACCTGCGGTCCCTCGACGAGGTTGGCCAGCACGGTCTTGTGGGGGAACAGGTTGAAGTTCTGGAACACCATGCCGATGCGCTGCCGCTGCCGGCACATCTCGCGGTCCGACAGGGCGTGGTACTTGCCGCCGCGCTCCTCGTAGCCGATGATCTGGTTGCCGACGCGGATGATGCCGGAGTCGATGGGGATGAGCCGGTTGATCGAGCGCAGCAGGGTCGACTTGCCCGACCCGCTCGGCCCGAGGATCGAGGTGACGGTGTTGGCGGGGGCGTGCAGCGAGACGCCCTTGAGGACCTCGTGGTGGTGGTAGCTCTTGTGCACGTCGACGACGTCGACGGCGGTGCTGCGGTCCGTGATGCTCATGGCGTTCACGCTGCCTTTCCGGTGCGGCGGAACAGGGGGAACAGGTCGTTGCGGGCCGGCCCGCCGATCTCGGCGGCGGTGACGCCGCGGCCGTAGTGGGCCTCGATCTTGCTCTGCCCGAGGCTCAGGACCGAGGTGAGCACGAGGTACCAGATCGACACGGTGAGCAGCAGCGGGATGACCTCGAAGGTGCGCGAGTAGATGCTCTGCGCGCTGTACATCAGGTCGGACAGCGCGATGACCGAGACGAGCGACGTGGACTTCAGCATCCCGATCGTCTCGTTGCCCGTGGGCGGGATAATGACCCGCATCGCCTGCGGGAGGATGATGCGGCGGAACGACTGCGCGCGGGTCATGCCGATCGAGGTGGCGGCTTCGCGCTGGCCCACCGACACCGACAGGATGCCGGCGCGGATGATCTCGGCGAGGTAGGCGCCCTCGTTGAGGCCGAGCCCGAGGATGGCGGCGAGCAGCGGGGTGACGACGTCGTTGGTGGTGACCGACACCCACGGCTCGAGGAACGGGATGCCGAGGGTCAGCTCGGGGAACAGGTAGCCGAGGTTGTACCAGAACACGAGCTGCACCAGCACGGGCGTGCCCCGGAAGAACCAGACGTAGAGACCGCTCGACCAGCGCAGCGTGCGGCTCTCCGAGACCCGCATGACGGCGATGACGACGCCCAGCAGCAGTCCGATCACCATCGCGATGAAGGTGAGGAAGATCGTCATCCACAGTCCGGAGAGGATCTTCGGGTCGAACAGGTACGAGATGACGGTCGGCCAGGCGAAGCGCTCGTTGGTGATCACCGTGACCGCGGCGAGGAGGGCGACCAGGAGCACCGCGACGATGCCCACGCCCCGCCAGGGGTGGCGTCGGGCGACGAAGTGCGCCGCCGGGGCGGGCGCGCCTTCGGGTGTCGTGAGGGTCATGGTGTCCTCCATCGGGTCGGGAGCGGGTGGGTGCGGCCAGGGGGCGGACGGTGCCGCCGCCCCCTGGCGGCGTCGGGTCAGTCGAGCGGGCGGGTGGTGGCGAGGTTGATGCCGGGCTCCTCGAGGGCGAGCGACTCCATGCCCCACTTCTCGAGGATCTCCATGTACGTGCCGTCGGCGATCACGGCCTCGAGGCCGGCGAGCATGGCCTCCTGGAGCTCGGTGTTGTCCTTGGCGATCACCATGCCGAGGTACTTCTGCGGGAACGACTGGATCGAGGCGTAGTTGATCGGAGTGGGCGCCGTCTGGTTGAGGTAGGCGGCGGCCGAGGTGCCGAGGATCATGAAGTCGACACGGCCGGAGTTCAGCGCGTTGTACGTGTCGGCGGCGTTCGGGTACTCCTGGATGACCACCGGGTCGAGCCCCGCCTCGGCGCACGCCGGGTTGAGGATGTCGTTGACCTTGTCGATCGTGTCGAAGCCGGTCTGGGCGCCCATGGTCTCGCCGCAGAGGCTGAGGTCGTCGCCCTCGGTGATCGGGCCGTCGTAGGACTCGATGGTCACGACGTCGGTCTTGTCGAAGATGTAGTTGACGAACGACACCTCCTGCTCGCGCTCGGCGTTGTCGCTGATGCACTCCATGGCGATGTCGTAGCGACCGGACTGGACGCCGGGGATGAGGCTGGCGAACTGCGTGTTCTCGACCTCGAGGGTGACGCCGAGCTTGGCGGCGATGGCGTCCCACAGGTCGACCTCGTAGCCGATCATCACGTCGGAGCCCTCTTCGAAGAACTGGCAGGGCGGGTAGTTGGCGTCGGTCGCCAGCGTCAGCGTCTCGCCGGCGAACGGCGTGGACACCTCGGCGGCGGGGCTGGCGGACTCGGCGGGCGCCGGGTCCGCCGAGCTGCAGGCCGCGAGGGCCAGGGCTGCGGCGAGGACGATGCCGGCGGCGGCAGCGGTGCGAAGACGTGCGGTGTGCATGGTCTTACCTCTCTGTGGTGCGTCGATGTCGGGTGGTGCAGGATGCGCCGCGGCCGTTCGGCATGGGTTTCGGGACCCCCGCTCCCGGGCTGAGCCGAGGAGTTGAGAGCCATGGTAGGAACCCGAAATCGCGGTCTGCAGGGGCCGGGAGCATCCCCGAGTCCGGGATCTCAGACCTGCCCGGTCGTCGTTTCGCCCGTGTTTCCCATCCGTTCCGGGCCCGTGCCGGGTTGCCCAGAGGGATCCCGGGATGCAGTCCGGGATACCGGACTGCGGGGTACCGTGTGCGCATGAGCGACATCCCCGCTGCCCGTCACGCCCTCCGCGTCCTGCGCTTCGTCGCGAGTCAGAGCGGACCGGTGCGCGCCGCCACGGTGATGCGCGAGGTCGGCCTGCCCCGGTCGACGACCTTCCAGCTCATCAAGGTCATGCAGGAGGAGGGCTACCTCGTCCACTTCCCGGAGGACCGGGCCTACGGGCTGTCGCCGCTCATGTCCGAGCTCGGCAGCGGCTACCTGCGCGCCGGCAAGGTGAGCAGGCTCGCCGAGCCCCTCCTCGAGAAGCTGGTCAGGCGCACGGGCCTGCCCGTGGTCGGACACCTCGGGGTGCTGCACAACGACGACGTGGAGTACGTGGTCAAGCACGCCGCGCCGCGGGCGCCGTCGCTGGTCACGGACATCGGCGTGCACCTGCCGGCGCACCTCACCGCGACCGGGCGCGCCATCCTCGCCCTGCTCCCCCGCGAGCAGGTCCGCGCGCTCTACCCGCACCCGGCGAGCCTCACGACGCGCAACGGCCGCGGGCCGGCGACGCTCCGCGAGTTCGAGGACATCCTCGCCGAGACGCGCACGCGCGGCTACGCCGTCGAGACGGGCGAGGTGACCCCGGACTGCGCCTCCGTCGCGGTGGCCGCCCTCGACCACAACGGCTATCCCGCGGCGGCCGTGGGGATCACGTTCCGCAAGATCGCCGTCGACGCGGGCATCTGGCCGCAGCTCGGCGCCGCCGCGCAGATCTCCGCCGGGGCGCTCTCGATGCGGCTACGCGGCAAGATCTAGCGCGAGAACGTCGTCGCGCCGGTCAGACCAGCGCGACGACGAGGATCAGCACGAGCACGACGACGACGGCCGCCGCCTGGAAGCCCGTGATCCACGCGAAGCGCGAGGCCCGGTAGCCGCCCGCGGGCAGGGCGAGGGCGCTCACCACCAGCAGCGCGGCGAGCGCGACCTGGAGCGCGATGCCGATCCACGCGAGCGCCGGTGCCGTCGGCACGAGGAACGCGAGCACGGCGATCGCGATGACGGCGATGGCGAGCCCGACCGCCAGCCACACTGCTCGGCGGATGCCGCCCGCGCCGTCACGGTGCTCGGCATCGGTCGTGCGCGCCGACGCGCGGGAGCCGAGCCCCGCGTCGCTCAGCGATTCCGGGCTCGCAGCCTTCGTCGACCGCGCCGCGCCCTCGTCGACGCCGGGCTCGATGGACTGGATGTCGCGACGGTCTCCGCCGCGCTGATCGCTGTTCATGCAGCACCTCCTCCGGCGACACTACGAATCGTCGAGGTCACGGCGGAGGGGGTTGACCCCCGGCGTCTGCACGCCGTGCACCGCCCGAGAAGGATGTCAAGGCGCTGCCGCCCGGGTCGCGCTGCAGCGAGGATCGCCGCATGACCCACGATGGCGAGCAGACGTCGGAGCGATGGCTCGTCGTCGACGGGCGGAGATGGCGCCGCACCGATCCCGCGCTGCCGCCCGATCTCGTCGACGCGCTCACCTCGCACCTCGGCCGCGCTCGGTCCGCGGTCGGAGCCGCCCGCAGGCGGGGAGACGCCGACGCGGTGGCCGCGGCCCGGCGCCGAGTCGGGCTGGCGAAGCACGGCCTGGGAGAGCGGGGCCCGGCGTGGTGGGACGAGCCGGTGGCGCGCCGCATCGCGCAGGCCCGCCGCGCGCTCGCCGACCTGGAGGCGGACCTCGACGCCACGTCGTGAACGCGGGTCTGAACTTCTCGCGGGTCTGAACTTCTCTCGGGCCTGAACTTCTCGCGGGTCTGAACTTCTCTCGCGGGTCTGAGCGCCCGGAGACCGTATGCTCGGGATGCGGTCGCGCGCGGCGAAGCGCAGCGACGGTCAGGGCGAGGAGGTTCGACCGTGAGGGCCACTTCCGAGCCCGGCGGGACCTCCCTCGACGGTGCCCGCGGCGGGGCGCTGAACACGGCGATCCGCGTGCTGATCGGCCTCACCGTGCTCGTCAACGTCCTGTTCGTGGCCGCACTGCTCGTGCCCGGGAACCCGGCTCCGACACCGGTCGCCGTCCTCTCGCTCGTGGCCCAGTGGGTCCCCGTCGGCGTCTTCTGGCTGGTGGCGGTGCGCACCCGCTTCACGCGACCGGAGGTGCTGCTCGCGGCCGCCGCGGTGACCTTCAACGCCGCGGGCGACACGTTCTACGCGCTCGCGATGGACTCCAGCGGCACGCTGCCGTCCCCCTCGCTCGCCGATCTCGGCTACCTCCTCTACTACCCCCTCACCATGGCCGCGCTGCTGGTGCTGGTCGTGCGCCAGTCGCAGGGATCGATCAGGTCGGCGCTCTTCGACGGCGCGGTGGCCTCGCTGGGCGCGGCCGCGGTGCTCGCCGTCATCCTCGCGCCCGTCTTCTCCGACGCCACCCGCGGCACCACCGTGCTCGACGGCGCGATCGCCGCCCTCTATCCGCTCTTCGACCTCCTCCTGATCACGGCCGTCGTCGCGATCTCCGCCTCCCCGGTCCTGCGACTGGGCCCGCGCTGGCAGTTCCTCGTCGCGGGCTTCCTCCTGTTCGCCGGCGCCGACATCGCCTACGCGCTCCTGGTCCACCACGGCGCCTATGCCGCCGGGACGCTGCTGGACGCCCTGTGGCCGGCGGGTGTCGCCTGTGCCGCGATCTGGGTGGACGGCGTGACCCGGCTCGAGCCCGACCCCCCTCCGGCAGCGGAGAACCCGCGAACCCTCCCCGTTCCCGCGCTCGCGGTCCTGGCGGGCCTCGGGGTGCTCCTGGTCGCCACCCAGACCGCCGTCCCCGCCATCGCCCTCGTGCTGGCCGCCGCCACCGTCGTGCTCGCCGCCGTCTCGGTGCTGTCCCGCCACGCCGCACTGGCCCGGATGCTGGCGAGCAGGGAGCGGCTGCTCCGGCAGCTGGAGGGACTCGACCGCGCCAAGAGCGACATGATCCGGACGATGAGCCACGAGATGCGGACGCCCCTGACGTCGATCCTGGGCTACCTCGACCTGGTGCTCGACGACGAGGCGTCGTTGCCCGCCGACACGCGGACCCGCCTCTGGGTGATCGAGCGCCACGCACGCCGCCTCCAGGATCTCGCGGGGCACATGCTGCTGCTCGAGCGCCTCGAGGCGGCCGACGGCGAGGCGCACGCGGCCCTGTTCGACCTCGACCCGGTGCTGCACCGCGTGGACGCCTCCCTCCGCACGCTCGCCGATTCCCGTGACGTGCGCCTTTCGCTCGACGTCGACGCCGGGACGACGGTCGACGGCGACGAGGGCTCGCTCGAGCAGGCGCTCGCGCATGTCGTGGAGAACGCCGTCAAGTTCACCCCCGCGCGGGGCGAGGTCCGCGTCGAGGTGCGGCCGGGCACGGCGCCGGACGGGAGCCCGCGCACGAGCATCAGCGTCACCGACACCGGGATGGGCATCCCCACCGACGAGGTGCCCCAGGTCTTCGACCGCTTCTTCCGCGCGAGCAATGCGCAGGATCAGGCGGTGCAGGGGACCGGCCTCGGGCTCGCGATCGTGCGCGAGGTCGTGCGCGTGCACGGGGGCGACGTGTCGGTGACGTCGGTCCTCGGCGAGGGGACGGTCGTCCGCATCACGCTCCCCGCCCCCGTCGACGAGGAGCGGTGAGCCCGCAGGGGTGAGGCTCAGCGCTGGGTGGTCGCGGGACCTCCCTCGGCCTGCGGGACGCGACCGTCGACGGCGTCGAGCACGTGCCGGGCCCCGAGCAGCTCGCCGGCGACCGGCCCGTACCGCGCGAGCGCAGCGCGGTGGACGTCTCGGACGGCGGCCACGGCACCGCTGCCGCCGCCCGCATCGGCCACCAGCCGCGTCGCCACGTCGAGCTGTCCGACGACCGCGCTCAGGGCGAAGTCCGGCACGGTGTCGCCGTCGATCAGCCGGCCGAGATAGTCGCGCACGAACGCGCTCTCAGCGGGGCCGTCGGCGAGCAGTGCGGCGAACCTCGCCGGCTCGATGCCGGCCACCTGCGCCGCCACGACGGCCTCGGCGCTCGCCACGGCCTGGGTGAACCAGAGCGCGTTCGTGAGGAGCTTCACCGTGAGCGCGGCGCCGGGATCGGAGCCCGCGAACGTGGTCTCCGCCACGCAGCCCGCCGCGGCGAGCACCCGGGCGGCGGCGTCCACGTGGTCGGGATCGCCGGAGGTCCAGGCGCGCAGCGTCCCGCGTTCCGCGTCGCGCGGCCCGCCGCGAACCGGAGCCGCGACGAACCGGCAGCCGCGGTTCCGGACGCGTTCGGCGACCTCGCGCGAGACGGCCGGATCGCCGCCGGTCAGGTCGACGAGCAGGGCACCGGGAACCATCGCCTCGACCAGCCCCCGGGATCCGCCGGTTCCGCACAGTGCCTCGCGCTGCGCCCGGGCATCGGGAAGCACCACCAGGACGACGTCGCAGCGCTCGGCGAGCGCGGCGGCCGACGCGACCGCCGTGACGGCGGCGCCGAGACTCCGCGCACGGTCGGGGTCGCGATCGAACACCGCGACGGGGACGCGCTCCGCAGCACGGAGGGCGATGCGTCCGCCCATGGTGCCGACGCCGAGCACGCCCAGCCGGGGCGCCTCCGACGCACCCGCCACCTCAGCGCGTCATCCGTCGCGCCACCGGTCGTCGAGCAGGTGCGACCCGGCCTGCGGGCCCATCTGCAGCATCCCGCCGTCCACGGTCCAGCTGGCGCCGGTCACGTACGCCGCCGCCGGCGAGGCCAGGAACGCGACGACCGCCGCGATCTCCTCCGGCCGCCCCGGCCGCCCGAGGGGGATGCCCGGGCGGTGGGTCCTCTCGGCGTCCTCCGAGCTCATGTCGTTCATCGGCGTCGCGATCTCCCCCGGCGCGACGGCGTTGACGGTGATGCCCTCGGCGCCGAGCTCCTGCGCCATCGTCTTCACCAGTCCGCCGAGTCCGTGCTTGGCCGCGACGTACGCCGACGAGCCCACGCGCGGCTGGCGCTCGTGCACGCTCGTGACCGCGATGATCCGCCCGCCTCCCCCGGCCGCCACCATGCGGCGGGCCGCGGCCTGCATGGCGACGAAGGCCCCGTCGAGGTTGAGGCCGACGACGTCGCGCCATTCCTCCAGCGACTGGGAGAGGAACGGCGTCCCGCCCCCGCCGCCCGCGTTGTTGACGAACACGTCCACCCCGCCGAGCTCGTCGGCGAGCCCGTCGACGACCGCCGCGACCTCGTCCAGCCGGGTGACGTCCAGGCGCGTCACGACCGCACGCGAGCCGCGCGACCGGACGGCCGCCGCCGTGCTCTCGGCGCCCTCGCGGTCACTGTGCCAGGTGACGCCGACGTCCATCCCTGCGTCGGCGAGGGCGATGGCGGTCTGGGCGCCGATGCCCGAGTCGGAGGCGGTGACGATGGCGTGCCGAGGTGTGAAGTCCATGCCCGCCAGTCAAGGTCGGCCGCCGCGATCCCTCCAGGGCCTTGCACCGCGCCCCCATCCCGGGTACGGCGCCGAGGCCGGTCCGTGCGGCGCGCCCGCCTAGGAGGCGCTGCCCTCGGCCTCGCGCACGGCGTACGGGAGCTCGGACGCCAGCTCGCGGGCGAGGAAGCCGAGACCCATCCGCTCGGTGAGCCGATCACCGGACCGGCCGTGACACCACGCGCCCCACGACGCCGCGCGCTCGAGGTCCATGCCGCGGGCGGCGAAGCCGGCGATCGCGCCGGCGAGCACGTCGCCCGACCCGGCCGTCCCCAGTCCCGGGCCGCCGGGGGCCACGCGCCAGACGGCGCCCGCGGGCGTGGCGACCGCCTCGTAGCAGTGGACGACGGCATCGAGGCGCGCCGCGATGTCCACGGCGTCGCGGATCGGGTCGTCCACCTCGCGCCCCAGGAGGAGGGCCGCCTCGTCGAGGTTCATGTTGACGATGAGCGACGCCGGCAGCGCGCGGCGATCGATCTGCGGGAGCACCCCGACGGCGAAGGCGTCGAGCACCGCGCATCGCACGTGCGCCTCGGCGAGCAGCCCCAGCCGCGCACGCGCGACATCCGGATCGTCGATCCCGGGCCCGACGAGGACGACATCGGCCGCCTCCAGGTCCGCGACGACCTCCCGGGCGGTCGCGCCGCCGCCGGCGGCCAGCTCGTGGATCCCCGCTTCGGCGAACGAGGCCCTGACGGCATCGGCCGCGCCCGGCGAGGTGACGACGCCGACCTTCCCGGCCCCCACGCGCAGCGCCGCCTCTCCGGCCAGCACCACCGCCCCCGGCGAGGTCCGCGACCCGCCCACGACCATCACCCGGCCGCGGGAGTTCTTCGACTCGCCCGGTTCGGGCAGGCCCCACGTCCGCAGCAGGCCGGGAGTGACGGCGACGGGATCACTCGGGTTCGACATCGGGACTCCCCGGATGGACCGTGACATCGGCACCGGCGCGCTCGAGGTGCCGGACGTCCGAGAACTCCACGACCTCCCAGCGCGCGCCGTCCCACACCACGCGGGTGATCGACGCGTTGAGCACCGTATGGGCGGCGGCGAAGTCGAGCAGCTGCGACTCCTCCATGCCGGTCAGCAGCGCGACCAGGAGCATGACGACCGCGTCGTGGGCGACGACGAGCATCGTGCCCGGGTTGGTGCCCGCTGTCGTCCCCGGTCCACCGGAGCCGTCCGCCGCGTCGGCCGCGTCGCGCAGGAACGAGCGCAGGCGCAGCGCCACGTCCGCCCACGATTCGCCGCCGGGCGGCCGGTGGTAGTACTTCCCGAGGTGGGCCCGCCGCTCCGCCTCCTCGGGGTGGCGGGCCGCGACGCCGCGACGCGTCAGCAGGTCCAGCACCCCGAGCTCTCGGTCGCGCAGCCGCTCGTCGGAGACCACCCGCGGGATGAGCGGCCCGTCCTCGGTGCTCAGCGCGAAGGTCTGCCGCGCGCGCACATAGGGCGACACCCAGGCGACCTGCGGCGCCGGCTCGAGCGCGCGCAGCCTCGCCCCCAGAGCGCGGGCCTGTTCCTCGCCCGTCCCCGACAGGGGCACGTCGGCGTCGCGGACGTCGAGCTCGATGACCTCCGCGCCAAGCCTCTCCGCGCGCGTCGCCGCGACGTTTCCCTCGCTCTCGCCGTGGCGGACGAGCACCCATTCCTTCGGCATCATCATCGCTCCACCTTCTCAGCCGATCCGCGTGTCGCCGGGAGGCGAGACCCGGAGCCACCGGTGACCGTAGGCCGGGAGCTCCACGTCGATGCGCCGCTCGGCCCCGACGGGGACGCGCTCGGGGCGGTCGAGGTCGATGAGTCGCGTGCCCTCCTCCTGCGCTCCGATGTCCAGACGCAGCGCCACCGGCGCGTCCGTGAAGTTGTGCAGCAGGATCATGCGCCCGAGCTCGGAGTCCACCGCGTGCGCGAGCACCCCGGCCGCATCGTGGTCGAGGATCTCCAGGCTTCCCCATCCGATCTCGGGTGAGGCCCGGTAACGGCCGATGAGCCGGCGGATGAACAGCAGCAACGAGTCGTCGTCGGTGCGCTGCTGACGCACGTTCACGTGGGCCGGCGCGTAGCCGTCGCTCGGCGGCGGCGCGACCAGGCGCGAGGGCGGGGCCGTCGAGAACCCGCCGTTGCGCTCGTCGCTCCACTGCATCGGCGTCCGCACCGCCTGGCGCCCGGTGATCTCGGGGTTCTCGCCCATCCCGATCTCCTCGCCGTAGAACAGGACGGGGGTTCCCGGCAGCGAGAACATGAGGCTGTAGACCATCCGCACCCGGCGAGGATCGCCGGCGAGCATCGGCGGGAGGCGGCGGGTGATCCCCCGCCCGTAGACGCGCTGCGCCTCGTCGGGGGCGAACGCCTCGAACACCTCCTCGCGCTCCGCGTCGCTCAGCTTGTCGAGGGTGAGTTCGTCGTGGTTGCGGACGAAGTTGGCCCACGTCGCCTCGGACGGGATGACGGGGCGGGACCGGAGCGCGTCGGCCAGGGGTGCGGGATCGCTGCGTGCGAGGGAGAGGTACAGCGCCTGCATCGAGACGAAGTCGAACTGCAGGTCGAGTTCGCCGCCGCGCGGGCCGCCGAAGAAGTCCAGCTGCTCCGCGAAGGGGAGGTTGACCTCGCCGAGGAGTGCCGCGTCTCCCACGCGCCGCTGCAGGAACCGCTTGATGTCGCGCAGGAGCTCGTGCGGATCGCCCAGGTCGACGCCCTCGGGAGGCTCGATGAGGAACGGCACGGCATCGATGCGGAACCCGTTGACCCCGAGCGCCAGCCAGAAGCCGATCGTCTTGGCGATCTCGTCCCGCACCCGGGGGTTCGCGATGTTCAGATCGGGCTGGTGCTTGTAGAAGACGTGCTGGAAGTACTGGCCGGACCGCTCGTCGAGTTCCCACACGGTCGCCTCCTCACCCGGGAACACGGTCGGCTGCTGATGGCGGGGCGGCTCGTCCCGCCAGACGTAGAAGTCCCGGTACGGGGAGTTGCGGCTGCGACGCGCGGAGACGAACCACGGGTGCGCGTCGGAGGTGTGGTTGACCACCAGGTCCACGATCACCCGCATGCCGCGATCGTGCGCGGTCCGGATCACCTCGACCACGTCGCCGTGGCTCCCGAGTCGCGGATCGACCCCGTAGAAGTCGCTGATGTCGTAGCCGTCGTCGCGATCCGGGGTCGGGTAGAAGGGCATGAGCCACAGACAGGTCACGCCCAGGTCGGCCAGGTAGTCGATGCGCCGGGCGAGCCCGGTGAAGTCCCCGATCCCATCGCCGTCGGAATCGAGATACGTCTCGACGTCGAGGCAGTAGATCACCGCCGACTTCCACCAGAGGTCGCTCGTGTCGGTGATCTTCACAGCAGCCCCCTCAGCGCGGGGAGCAGCTGGTGCTCCGCCCGGTCGAGGAACGCGCGCTGATCGGTGCTGATCCCGTGCAGGTAGACCCGGTCGAATCCGAGCCTCACGAGCCCCGCGATGCGCCCGGCGAGCTCCTCGGCATCGGTGGACACGAGTGCCCCGGTGCGCAGAGCGTCGTCGCTCGGGTTGCCCGCGAGGGCGTCGAAGTCCTCCGGCTGCTCGACGTCCCACGGCGAGACGCCCTGGACCGCCGACTGCCGCCACTGGTCCCGCACCACCGCCAGGGCCGCGTCCTCCGTGTCCTCGAGGGAGATGTGCACCTGCAGCACCGCGGGACCGCGGCCGCCCGCGCCCCGGTAGGCGGCGATCACCCGTGCGAGCGCGTCGGGCGACTGGTTGACGGTCGCGAGCCCGTCGGCCCACCCCGCCAGCCATGCGGCGGTCTCGGCGGTGACGGCGGCGCCCAACAGCGGCGGCGGGGTCTCGGGGCGGCTCCACACCCTCGCGCGGTGCACGCGGATCTCGTCGTCGCGGGTCACCTCGCGCCCGGCCAGGAGGTCGCGGATCGTCTCGACCGACGCCTGCAGCCGCGCGTTGCGCTCCGGCTTGGGGGGCCACGGGTCGCCGGTGACGTGCTCGTTCATCGCCTCGCCGCTGCCCAGCGCCGCCCAGAACCGGCCCGGGAACATCTCCTCCAGGGTGCCGATCGCCTGCGCCGAGATCGCGGGATGGTAGCGCTGCCCCGGTGCGGTCACGACGCCGATCGAGAAGGACGTCGAGGCGAGCGCCGCCCCGAGCCAGCTCCACGCGTACCCCGACTGCCCCTGTGCGACGCCCCAGGGCGCGAGGTGGTCCGAGCACATCGCGCCGTCGAATCCGGCGCGCTCGGCGAGGACCACGGTCTCCCGCAGCTCACTCGGGGGCAGCTGTTCGTGCGATGCGTGATATCCGATGAACGCCATCGCCCGAGTCTCACGGCACGGCCGAGCCCGGGACAAGGCCTTGCGCGACCGGCGGATCGCGTCTAGGACGGCGTGCCGACCCGGAGCTCGTGCGGGGGACCGCTCACGCGGTCGGGGCCTTGGCCACCACCACCTGCTGCGGAGACGGGTCCGGCACCTCGGGCGGCGTGGATGCGATGTGCTCCGCCACGAGCGAGATCCCACCGGAGGAGCTCGCCGTCTGCGAGAGCTCCTCGAGCCACGCCCGACTGAGTTCGGGGGGATCGGGCTCGTCGAACACGAATCGCAGAGGTATCGACGGATGGAGCCACAGCGTGCTGCGCCCGCGTTCCTGGCCGTCGGGATGCTGCCAGGAGAGCGTGAAGCTCTCGCCTCGGCGCAGCTTGGTGGCGACCACGACCTTCAGATGCGCCAGCGCCCGGTCTTCGATATGGACGGGTGTCGCCGAGCCGCCGTAGTAGATGGTTCCCACGGTCGCACTCTATCCGAGGACGGAGGATGCTGCTTACAAAGTAAGGCAGCTAGTGTGGGCGGACGCTGCGGAGTGAGCTGACCGAGACCGCAGCGAGATTCGGGCGGTGATGTCGAGCCAGGCGCAGAGCGACGAGACGACGTCGTACAGTGGCCGCCTGAGCCGGCAGCTGATCGTGCGGACGGCGCTCTCCCAGATCGATCGCGCCGGCACCGACGGCCTGTCGATGCGCTCGCTCGCGAAGGAGCTCGGCGTCGAGGCGATGTCGCTGTATCGGTACGTGCACGGCCGGGAGGACCTCCTGGAGGGCGTGGTCGACGCGCTGATGGGCGGGTTGATCTCGCGACTCAACGCCGAGCTCACCGAGCACTGGCAGGGCTTCCTCCAGAGCCTGGCCCATGAGGTGCGACTGATCGCCGTCGACCACCCGAAGGCCTTCCCGCTCGTGGCGACCCGGCACCCCGCGGCGCCGTGGCTGCGACCGCCGCTGCGCAGCATCGAGGTCGTCGACGCGTTCCTGGCGGCCCTCCTCGGCTACGGGTTCACCGATGTGCAGGCGGTGGGCGCCTACCGGTCGTTCACGAGTTTCCTCCTGGGCCAGCTGCTCCTGGAATCCGCCGTCCGTGGTGCGGCGGTCTCCCCGGCGGACGAGCCTCTCGACGAGGGAGACGCGGACATCCCCGAGGGGGACGCCGCCCGCAGCGTGGAGGATGCGCCGGAGGTCATGCGCCTCCGAGGCCTCCTGAGTGAGGATCGCAGCGACGAGGAGTTCGAGGCATCGCTCGAGATCCTCCTCGATCGGCTCAGCCGGGAACTCAGCCAGTAGGAGCCCCTCGGCGACGACGTGAGGGGCGAGTCCGCCGATCGGCACGGTTGGATCCAAGATACAATTTCTCGACACGTCGACGCGCGCTGAAGGAGGGATCATGTCCGAGCCGGACGACAGGGACGGTGACCTCGATTCGCTGTTCCACGCTCTCGCCAATCGCGACCGACTCCAGCTTCTTCAGGTGCTGCGCGCTCATCGGGCGGACCACGGCGATGCGGACTCATCCGGCATGCCGATCAACGCACTGGCGCAGGAGGCCGAGCTGTCCCGCTTCTCGGCGTCGAGGCACCTGGCCATCCTCCGCCGGTGCGGCCTGGTGACCGCGGATCGGGTCGGCCTGTCCGCGCTGCACAGCCTCGCTCCCGACCGCTTCGAGGTCATCGAGGACTGGCTGTATCCGTTCCTCGACGCGACGTCGGCGAGCACGGCCGATCCGGTCTCCCCCGCGATCCCCTCCGCGTCCGCCGGCTAGCCGGCCGGGCACCTCGGCACGGCGGTGGCGGCACCAGTTTCAGCTGCCGTCTCGCGGAGCGAGCTGCGCGTGCCAGAAGGTCTGGCGCAGGGCGGAGAGCATGCGGCCGTCGTCGAGGGCCTCGAAGCCTCCGCTCCAGCCGACCCGCCTCGCGAGTTCCCACACCGTCGCGTCCGGGTGTCCGGCGATGACGTCCGCCACCTCCCGCGTGCGCCGTCCGTGGTGGCGCGCGATCTGCCCCGCTCGCCGCGGCACCGCGTGGAGCGGGGCGCCGTGCCCGGGAAGGCCGACGAATCCGTCGTACTCGCCCATCGCGCGCAGCGACTCTCGATAGGCGAGCAGAGGGTTCGCCGCGAATCTGCCGCCCAGGCCGGCGCCGGGGTGGATGTCGGGCAGGACGTGGTCCCCCATCAGAACGACACGGGCGTCGTCGATGACCAGGCAGATGGACCCGCCGGTGTGTCCCGGCGTGTGCACGACGCGCATCGCCCCCTGGGTCGTCGCCAGCGCGGTTCCGTGTGCAAGATCGAGGTCGGCGTGCACGACGAGCGCGGGCGGCCGGGCGAGCATTCGCGTCCGCAGTGGCGCCGGGACGCCCCAGGAAGCGGGCACCGGCGACCCCGGCGTCGCCCCCCACACCCCGACGGCAGGCATCCCTTCGTCCGCCGGATGCACCGCGACAGCCGCGCCGGTGTGCACCCGGACGGCGTGTGCCGCCTCCGCATGATCGCGGTGGTGGTGGGTCAGCACGACGGTGCGCACATCCGCGAGCCGACGATCGATCGATGCGAGCCCCGAGGCGATGCGGCGCAGGGTGCCCGGCCGCTCGTAGCCGGGGTCGACGACGATGGCGCCGCCGTCGGTGGCGATCAGATAGCAGTTCGAGGACCCGAGCGGATGGCCCGGCATCGGCTGCGCGACGGCAGCGATGCCGGGCCGGATCACGCGGGCACCCACGTCCGGAGGACCTCCTATCCCGCGGACTTGGTCTCGAGGGCGCGGCGAGGATCGTCGGCGGCATAGACGAAGTCCGATCGCCCGTAGCTGCGCGGCGCCTCGTCCGGGATCGGATACTCGCCTTCGTTCGTGACCATGCCGGGGGTGGTGACGATGTCCCAGCGCGGCGGCACGTAGTAGTCGATCAGCCCGACCGTCGCGCCGCTGGTCACGGCCTGGGTGGTGTGGATGTCCGGCGGCTTCGAGATGGCGACCGCGGGTGCCACCACGACGTAGTGCTCGTCGGCCTTCCATTCGCGCGAGTTGCGCGTCCAGTGCCGGCGCATGTGATGCACCATCGTGCCGGCGATGATGAGCGACGCCTGCTCGAAGTCCTCGTGGTCGTGCGGGCTCATCTTCTCGGGGTCGCGCGGCTGCGAGCGGAACGGCCATCGGAACTTCGACATCGCGGTGCGGTGCACGAAGCAGCGGGGACCATCCGGGGACGCGTTGAGATCCCAGTGCTTGAGCGCGTATCCGTCGACGGGCTCGCCCAGAGGGGTGATGGGGGCGATGTTGTCGACGGGCGGCTCGTACTCCGACTTGTTCGGGCACTTCGCCACGAGGTCGTCGGCGTGGGCGGTGAATCCCAGCCACACCGATCCGTCCTCGGTGAGCTCGACGGTGCTGTCGCCCGGCGGCACGATGAACACCGAACCGGCCTGGCCGACGATCTCGTCGCCCCCCGCCGTCACCCGTACCCCGGTGAACAGCGCCCACACGAACGATTCGTCGGGGTTCCCCGTGCGGGTGTAGGTCGAGCCCTTCGGGCCGCTGAGGTACACCGACACGCCGTTCTGCGTGCGGTGGTACCAGATGGATGCGTCGCCCGACGTCTCGTCGGGCTCGTCTTCCCAGAACTGCCGGTATGTGCCTATGAGGCCTTCGGTATGAGGCATGTCACTCCTTCGTCACGGTGATTCTCTCGGTGGTGGTTTCGGTTTTCCATCGGCTGCGCGTCCTACGAGGGACTGTCCGGCGAGCCGGCGTCACGGTCCACGTCGTCCGTCGACGCGTTCTCGTTCAGCACCTGCGCCCCGGTGGTCGCGACGACCACCGCGCTGCTGACGAGGATCGCGGCGGTGGTCCAGAAGACGGCGAGCACGCTGATCGGTCCGGCGACGTAGGCGACGATGAGCGGGAGCCCCACCTGCGCGAGCCGGTTGACCGTCATGCGCGCGCCGAAGACGGCACCGCGGGCATGCGCCGGAGCGAGCGCCGACATCCAGGCGAGCGTCAGGGGCTGCGGAAGCCCCAACCCGAGGCCGATCATCGCCATCACGGGGATCGCCCACCACGCATCGGCGAACGGGAGCAGCGCGATGGCGAGCGCCGCGAGCGAGATCGCCAGCAGGAGCAGGGGCTTCCGCCCGTAGCGCCGCACCAGACGGCTCACCCCGAAGCGGCTCGAGATCGTGAACAGCGCACGCAGCGCCAGCAGCCACCCGACGACCGCGGCGGGGATGTCCTGCGCGACGGCCCACACCGGCGTGAACGCGGCGAGGAGGTCGACGGTCACGAGCACGGCCGCACCCACCAGCAGCGCACGCATCATCCCGGGCACCCGGAGGATGTCGCCGAGCTTGGCCGCCCTCTGCTCCGGGGCGCGCTGCGGGGGCAGCCTCCGCTCCACCGGTCGCAGGCCGAAGTAGGTGGGCAGAGCGAGCAGCAGGAGAGCTGCACAGACGATCAGTCCGACCCCGGTGTCGGGGTGGGTGGCACTGGTCCCCGCAGACGCCGCGACGATCGTCACGACCGGAGGGCCGATGAGCTGACCGATCGACACCGCCGCGGTCTGGGTGCCGAACGCCGAATCCAGGTTCCCCGAGGCCGCCCGCGCCACGAAGCCCTGCTGGGCGACGATGACGTAGATGTGGGCCGCTCCGATCACCACCGCGACGAGCAGCATCCCCACGACCGGCGGCACGGCGAACGCGACACCGATCCCCGCCAGGCACACGAGCGTCGCGATCAGCGCCACTCGGGCGCTTCCGTAGTGGTCGATCAGGCGTCCCGACGGGATCGAGACCACGAAGCCGGAGAGGGCGAAGACAGCGGCGACGAGGCCGACGAACGCCGGTGATCCGGTGGCGTCGAGCGCCGCGTAGGCCACCATGAGACGCGTCCCCTGCCATGCCGCCTGCCCCAGGGCCGCCTGCACGCCGAGCGCCCACTGCCACCTCCGAGACGTCGGCGACGTCGCGGTCCGCGTCGACCCGGCCACTCAACAGTCGCTTGCCGGGACGAACACGAACAGGGTCTCCTCGCCGACGCGACGGGCCTCCGGCCGCACGGCGGATCCGATCGCGTGACGGGGGTCGATGCGGTCGAGGTTCGCGAGGATGCGGATGCCGTCCTCGAACTCGACGTAGCCGATCATGGCGGTCGCGCCGTGGTCGCCGCCTTCGGCGTCGCCGCTCCGGCGTGGCCGGCGGTTGACCGTGTACGTGTAGACGCGGGCGGGCAGGGCCGGTTCGACGAGTGCGATGCTCGGGGAACCGCACGCGGGGCAGTGCGAGCGAGGATGCCAGTGCGTGCGCCCGCACGTCTCGCACGAGGGCACGACGAACCTGCCCGCGCGTCGCTCCTCGAGGAATCGCTCGTGCACGCTGCTCATCGCGACTCCTTTCCGAGCACGACGGTGGCCGCCGAGGCGATCGTTCCGAGAGAGTGGCCGGTGCCGTGGACGATCGCGTGCTGGAGGTCCGGCACCTGCAGGTCGGGGTGAGCCTGACCGCGGACCTGCCTGACCGCCTCGATCGTCCGCGCCATCCCGCCGCGGCGATCGGGGTGGTTGTTGCTCAGCCCACCGCCGTCGGTGTTCGTGGGAAGGCCGCCGTGAGGTGCGAGAAGCCCCCCGTCCTGCACGAACCGACCCGATCGGCCCGGCTCGCAGAACCCCAGGCCCTCGAGGCCGAGGAGAACCGTGATGGTGAACGAGTCGTAGATCGACGCGTAGCCGATGTCGGATGCCGTCACGCCCGCCTGCGCGTAGGCGAGAGCGCTCGTGCGCTCGGCGCCCCCGCGCATCAGATCCACGCGCCCTCCGCTCGTGGTGCGGGCCGTCTCCGACCAGCCGTGCACCCACGCCGCCGGACGGCCGGCGGACTCCGCCACGTCGCGCGCCGCGATGACGATCGCGCCGCCGCCGTCGGTGGTGACGCAGCAGTCGAGCCGCCGGAGCGGGTCGCTGATGAGCGGCGAGTCCATGACCTCCTCGACGCTGACCTCGAAGGGAAGCCGGGCGTTCGGGTTGAGGCTGGCATGCCGGGATGCGGTGACCTTCACCATGGCGAGCTGCTCGCGGGTGGTGCCGTACTCGTACATGTGACGCTGGGCGACCAGGGCGTAGGCGGCGATCTGCGACAGATCGACATCCTGCTGATAGCGCGCTCCCGCGTCGACGGGAGCAGGGCGCGGGGCCGCCGACAGCGGCTTCCCGCCCATCGCCACGAGGGCGATCCGGCAGGTGCCCGACCGGATCGCCTCGACGGCGTGGCCGATCTGCGAGAGTGTCGAGGCGCCGCCGATGTCGGTGCTGTCCAGGTGGCGGAGACCGTCGAGTCCCAGATGATCTGCCATCGCCACCAGCGAGAGCCCCTGGTGCACGCCTGCGAAGAAGAATCCGTCGATGTCGGCGGGCGTCACGCCGGCGTCGGCCATGGCGCCGAACGAGACGTCGGCGATGACGTCGGCGACGGTGCCGTCGGGGATCTTCCGCGCGGGATGCTCGTACGCGCCGATGATGGCCGCCTCGGCTGCGGACCGGGTCACTCGAATCCGTCGATCAGCTCGCTGGCGGTGCCGGCGATGAAGCGACGCACCCGGTCTTCCGGCCAGCCCGCGTCGAGGAGTCGGCGGGCGGTCATGCGGAAGCCGGTCACGGGGAGCGGATTGGCCCGCTGACCGTAGTCCGATGCGAGATAGGTGCTCTCGATGCCGGTGGCGTCGACATAGCGCTCGAGGTCGGCCACCTCCATCCGGCGGAGAGTGCCCGCCACGTGCTCGATCTTGGCGCCCTTGGCCGCCCAGTTGGCGGCGCGCTCGGGGCTGCCTCCTTCCAGGAGCGGCGGGTGGCTGACGATCATGCGGGTGACGCCGGCTTCGACGGCGGCGGGAAGAACGGCGTCGATCTCGTCCGCGGAGAGGTGGCCGAAGTTGAGGATCGCGTCGTACGAGGCGATCAGCTCGAAGATCGTCCGCACATCGTCGGTCGGGTTGCCGTCGTCGTCGGTGACGCGGTTGGCCGCACCCTCCTTCAGCACCGGGTTGGCGAAGGTGCTCCCCGGGGGGTGGTCCTTCGCCATGTGCGCGCGGGACGAGATGGTCGGAAGCCAGATGAGCTTCGCGCCCCCGTACAGCGCGTTCTCCACCACGTAAGGGCTGACGTTGCCCGTGTACCAGTTGAGCGCGACGCCGCCGAAGACCTGGACTCCGAAGTCGTTCAGCCCGGCGGTCTTGAGAACGTCGATCATCGTGGCGGTGTTGTCGTGGTGCGACTTCACGACGAGCGCGCGGAACCCTGCCAGCGAGGCGTCTTCGACCGCCTCCATGATGGTGAGACGACGAGGGAGGGGGCTGGGCCCGGGGTGCTGGTGGAGATCCACCGCGCCCTTCAGCAGCTCGTCGACCTGGGGATCGGGCGTCTTCCGCGATTCATCGGTCTCGTTGTAGAAGTCGCTTCTCAGCATTGAGACAACCTTTCGTCATTGACTACTTGGATACAATATTCCCGAGCTGCGCTGGGCGCAAGAGTTGGATCCAGGATTCGATATGACGATGCGGGACATCGGCCGGCGGCGGTCCCGACTCGCCCCGAACCGGTCGGATATGCTGGCGGCCACAGGGCCCATCGGCGCAGATGGCGCGGATCAGAGGTAGGAATGAGCAGGAAATTCGAACGCCCCGTCACCGCGCAGGCTGCGGTGCTGAAGGAGCTTCGACGCCGCATCACCCGCGGTGAAGTGCTCCCCGGGCAAGCGATCCGGCAGGAGGTGCTCGCCTCCGAGCTCGGCGTCAGCCGCCTCCCCGTCAGGGAGGCCCTGGTCGTGCTGCAGTCCGAGCGCCTCGTCGACTACACCCAGCACAAGGGCTACGTCGTCGCCGTGCTCGACGAGGACGACCTGGCGCAGACCTACGAGCTTCGCAAGATCCTCGAGGGTGTGGCCGTCGACCAGGCGATCGGCCGGCTCACCGATGAGGACATCGCGCAGATGCGGACCATCCTCGACGAGATGCTCCACGTCGATCCGTCCGCCAGCAAGTCGGAGCGCATCGAGGCCAACCGCGCCTTCCACTTCACGCTGTTCTCCGCGAGCGCCAACAACCGGCTGATCTCGCTCCTCAACCAGCTGTGGGACACGTGCGACCGCTACCGCGCGCTCTACTATCCGGAGAAGTCGGCCGTCGACAAGGTGAGCGGGCACAGGTCGATCATCGAGGCCGCCGAGGCGCGGGACGGCGAGCGCCTGAAGGAGCTGCTGACCGAGCGGCGGGAATGGGCCTTCGCCGAGGCCCTTCGTGTGGTGCACGCGCACAACGAGCGGGCGCTGGCGGCCATCGCTTCGCCGGAATGAACGCCTGACCTTCCCCTGCTGCGCGTCGGCGCCGTCAGCGCCGTTATCGCGATCGTGCGGGTGGATGCGGTAGCCTGGAGGGGCGACGTTGGATCCATGATCCGTTGAAGTCGGATGGATGTGGAGGCCCTACCGTGACCCGCAAGTTCGAGAGGCCGGTGACCGCGCAGGCCGCGGTGCTCACCGAGCTGCGCCGGCGGATCATCCGAGGCGAGGTCCCCCCGGGCAGGGCGATCCGCCAGGAGGTGCTGGCCTCCGAGCTCGGCGTGAGCCGACTCCCCGTCCGGGAGGCTCTGGTCGTGCTGCAGTCCGAGCGGCTGGTCGACTACACCCAGCACAAGGGCTACGTCGTCGCGGTCCTCGACGAGCAGGATCTCCTCCAGACGCACGAGCTGCGCGAGACGCTCGAGTCGATGGCCATCGCGCAGGCGATCCCCCAGCTGACCGACGAGACGATCGCGGCGATGCGCGCCACCCTGACGCAGATCTCGCCCACCGAGTCGCGCATCGAGCGGATCGAACGCAACCGCGCCTTCTACTTCCTGCTCTTCTCCGCGAGCGGCAATCGCCTGCTCACGTCGCTCCTTAGCCAGCTCTGGGACACCTGCGACCGCTACCGCGCCCTCTACTACGACGAGACCCCCGACCCCGAGCACCTGCAGCGCCAGTACGAGTCGGTGATCAGCGCCGTGGAGACCCGCGACGTCGAGCGCGTGCGGGCGATCGTGTCGGAACGCCGCGAGCGGAGCCTCGAGCAGGCCCTCCGCGTCGTGCGCGCGCAGCACAGCACCGCTGCCGCGCCGGCGACCTGAGTCACAGCCGGAGCGTGCCGGTGGTTCCCGGCGGGTTCGTCTTGCGCCACGCGGCCTCGTCGAGGCGGAACTTCTCGCGGCGCTTCCTCTGCTCGGCGACGTTCGGCACCGGCACCGAGTCCAGCAGGCGCCGGGTGTAGGGATCCTGCGGATCGTCGACCACCTGATCGGCCGGTCCCTCCTCGACGACCTTCCCGCGGTACATCACCGCGACGCGGTGCGACAGGTGACGGATCGTGGCGAAGTCATGGGAGATCAGCAGGATCGCCAGGCCCATCGACTCCTGGAGCTCCAGCAGGAGGTTCAGGATCTCCGCACGCGTCGACACGTCCAGCGCCGAGGTCGGCTCGTCCGCGATCAGCGTGGTGGGCTGCAGCGCCAGGGCACGCGCGATCGACACTCGCTGACGCTGGCCTCCCGAGAGCTCACCCGGGCGGCGGTCCGCCAGACGCGGGTCGAGGTTCACCCGCTCGAGCAGGTCGGCCACGCGCTCCTTGGCCTCCGCCCTGCTCGCCTTGCGGTGCACGAGCAGCGGCTCGGCCACGGAATAGCCGATCGAGTAGGACGCATCCAGCGAGCCGTAGGGGTCCTGGAAGATCATCTGGGTGCGTCCGCGCAGGGGCCTCAGCGCCCGGCCGCGCGCAGCCGTGACGTCCACGCCGTCCCAGCGGATCTCGCCGTCGTCGACGGGCACGAGCTTCGCGAGGAGCCGGGCGACGGTGCTCTTCCCCGACGCCGATTCGCCGACGATGCCGAGGGTCCTGCCGGGCTCCACGGCCACGCTCACGCCGTCGACGGCGACGACGCTCTCTGTGACGCGGCCGAAGAAGGAGCGCCGGAGCGGGTACACCTTGCGAAGGCCGATGCCCTCGACGGCGAACCGCGTGGCGACCTCGGCGCTCCGGCCGTCGGCGGGAGTGTGATCACGCACGTGCCAGAACCTCCAGGTTGTTGATCTCGTGCACGCGCACGCACCGCGACGTGCGCGCGTGCCCGACGGGCACCTCTTCCTGCGGCTGCGAGCACCGGTCGGGGTCGGCGAACGCGCACCGCTTCTGGAAGCGGCATCCGAGGGGCATCTCGTCCGCCGACGGCACCCTGCCCGGGATGGTCGGGAGGATCGAGTGGGCCCGCGCGGTCTGCATCACGCTCGCCGACAGCGCCTTCGTGTAGGGATGGAGGGGGAGCTCGTCGAGCACCTCTCTCGTGGCGCCGCGCTCCACGATCTGCCCCGCATACATCACCGCGAGGCGGTCGGAGAAGTCCGCCACCACGCCGAGGTCATGGGTGACCAGCAGCACGGCGAGACCGAGCTCGGCCTGCAGCGTGCGCAGCAGATCGAGCACTCCGGCCTGCACGGTGACATCGAGCGCCGTGGTCGGCTCGTCGGCGATGAGGATGTCCGGCTCGCAGGCGATCGCGGCGGCGATCATCACTCGCTGCTGCATCCCGCCGCTGAGCTCGAAGGGGTACGACCCGAGACGGCTCTTCGCATTCGTGATCCCGACGCGATCGAGCAGCTCGACGGCGCGGCGGGACGCATCGGAGCGCGACTCCCCGAGATGGATGCGGCGCGATTCGGCGATCTGGTCGCCGATGCGCATCGTCGGATCCAGGCTCGACATCGGGTCCTGGAAGATGGCGCCGATCGACTTGCCGCGGATCCGCGCGTACTCCGCCTCGCTGCTGCCGAGGATGTCCGTGCCGTTCAGTCGCACGGCACCGCCGGCGACGCTGATGGCGCTCGGAAGAAGCCCGAGCACCGACATCGAGGTGAGCGTCTTGCCGCAGCCCGACTCGCCGATGAGGGCGAGGCACTCGCCGTGTCGCACGTCGAACGAGACCGACTGCACCAGCGAAGCCGGGTTGGCCGATCCGACGCGCCGCAGCGAGAGGTCTTCGACCTCGAGCACCGGTCGCCTTACGTCGGTCGGGGTCTGTGAGTGGTTCATCGCTGTTCTCCCAGAAGCGCGTCGCGGAAGCGGTCGCCCAGCGTGTTGAAGCAGAGCACGGTGACCATGAGCAGGATGCCCGGAGGCAGCACGGCGAGGGGCGCACGGAACTGGAAGTCGTACGCGTCCCGCAGCATCGATCCGAGGCTCGCCGCAGGCGGCTGCGCGCCGACGCCGATGAAGCTCAGCGCCGACTCCGCGATGATCGCGATGCCCATCAGGATCGTGACCTGCACCACGAGCGGAGCCATGATGTTGGGCACGACGTGCACGAACACCGTGCGCAGCGTCGAGCTCCCGATCGAGCGGGACGATTCGATGTAGGTCTCCCCCGCCACCCCGAGTGTGGCCGCCCGGACGACACGGAACAGCCCCGGGGCGAAAGCGATCCCGAGGGCGAGCATCGCATTGAAGAGCCCTCGCCCGAGGATGGCGACGATCACGAGCGCGAACACGAGGCCCGGGAGGGCGAGGAAGACCTCCGCCACCCGGCTGGTCACCTGATCGACCCACCCGCGCGCATATCCCGCGAACAGTCCTGTCGGCAGGGCGATCAGCAGCGCGATCCCCACGGAGAGCAGCGGCGCGAGGAGCGTCAGCCGCGTCGCGTACATCAGGCGGCTGAGCACGTCGCGACCGAGGTGGTCTGTGCCGAGCCAGTGCTCGGACGACCACGGCTGCAGCTGGTTCTGCAGGTCCTGGGCGGCGTAGTCGTACGGGGCGATCGTCTCGGCGAGGAGGGCGACGACCACGAGCAGCAGCAGGAACCCCACCGACAGATAGACCGCCGGCCGCCGCATGCGCCCCCTGATCGTGCCGGCCGCCGCGCGACGCACCCTTTTCGGCGCGATCTTGGGCGCGCGGACGGAGAGTTCAGTGGTCACGAGCGCACCTTCGGGTTGATGACGGTGTACAGGATGTCGACGATGAGGTTCACGACCACGATGACGATCGCCGCGAACAGGACGTAGGCCTGGAGCGCGATGTAGTCGCGCTGGAGCACCGCGGTCACCGCGAACCTGCCCAGTCCGTTGATGCCCGCCACGCTCTCGACCACGATCACCCCGCCGAGCATGTTGCCGAGCTGGAGCCCCAGCACCGTCACGATCGGGATCGCCGAGTTGCGCAGCAGGTGGTGGCGCGACAGCCATGCGCCGCTCGCCCCACGCGCCCGCGCCGCCCGGATGTAGGGCGACGCCAGCACGTCGATCACGGACCCGCGGGTGTAGCGCGCGATCTCCGCGCCGTGGGTGAAGGACAGCGCGATCGCGGGGAGCAGGATGTAGCTGAGCCACGGCCAGAATCCCGCCGACAGCGGGACGTACCCGACCGCCGGGAACACCGGATTGAGGATCGCCAGGACCAGGATCAGCAGCAGGAGGATCCAGAAGGCCGGTGCCGCGATGCTGAGACTCGCGAGGAACGAGAGCACGTGGTCGGCCCACCGGCCCCGGTTGAGTGCGGCCAGCAGCCCGAGACCGAGCCCCACCAGGGTGGAGATGGTCAGCGAGACCACCGCGATCGAGAGGGTCGGCGGCACCGCCTCGAGGATCATCGAGACCGCAGGGCGCCCGGTGGCCAGCGACGTGCCGAAGTCGCCCTGGAGCACCTGGAGGAGCCAGGAGAAGTACTGCACCACGACGGGCTGGTTGAGTCCCAGCTCCTCGCGGATCGCCTCGATCTGCTCCGGGGTCGCGAACTCGCCCGCGATCGCGGCGGCCGTGTCCCCCGGGAGCAGCTGGATGAGGCTGAAGGCCAGAATCGACACCCCGAACAGGACCAGCACTCCTGAGAGCACACGCCGGCCGATCACTGCCAACCGCACAGCTCATTCACCCCCACGTCGTCGGCGGAACCCATCGCGTGCCACGTGTCATTCGTCCTCGGTGTAGTAGACGTAGGTCCAGTCGTTGTCGTAGTTGACCGGGATCGTCACTCCGGAGATCGCCGCACTGTGCATGACGACGTCCGTGGGCGCGCAGATCGGGATGATGAGCGGGCCCTGCTCGAGCACGCGCGCCATGATCTCGTGCATGCTCGCGGCGCGCTGCTCCTGGTCCGCGGTGGAGTTCATCGCCGCGAGCGGCTCGTCGATCCCCTCGTACGCGTACTTGCCGTAGTTGAACACGCCGTCGGACGCGTAGAACTGCTGCACGAACTGCGCCGGGTCGGGTCGGGCCGAGTTGACCAGGGCGATGCTCGCCTCGAAGCTGCCGCTGGCGCGCAGGTCGGCCAGCGTCGCGGTGTCGAAGGACTCGACGGTGACGTCCATGCCGACGTCGTTCAGCTGCTGCTGCACCGCCGCCGCCATGTTCTGGTAGAGCGTGGCTGCGCCGACGTAGAGGGTGACGGGCGTGCCGGTCAGGCCGGCGTCCGAGAGCAGCTCGCGGGCCAGGTCGGGATCGTACGCCGCGTCGTCGGAGCTCTCCAGAGCGGGGTCGCTCGCCCAGTACGACGTGGGATACGGCTGGGCGACGGGCTCGCAGCCACCGTCGTACAGCGCGTCGCTGATGCCCTGCCGGTCGATGGCGTGCTGAGCGGCCAGCCGCATCGCAGGATTCGCCCACTCGCCCTCGGCCGTGTTGAGCATGATGCCCACGACCGTGGCCCGGTTGCCGGTGAGGCTGACCACGGTGTCGGGAGCGCGCTGCTCCTGCTCCTCGATCGCGCTGTAGCGCGTCTGCGCCACCTGCACCTCGTCGGTGAGCACCGCGTTCAGCCGCACCTGGTCGTCGTCGAGCCCGGTGAGGATCTCGATGCGGTCGAGCTTGATGCGCTCGGCGTTCCAGTAGCCGTCCCACGCCTCGTAGGAGATCCCGCTCTGGTTCTGCTCCACGACGGTGAAGGGACCGGTGCCGACGGGATTCGTCTCGATGTCGTCGGCTCCGAGCGCTGCGGGGCTGATCATCATCCCGGCTTCACTGGCGAGCACGCCGAGGATGTCGGCCGCGGGCCGACTCATCGTCAGCGTCAGGGCGTGGTCGTCGACGACGTCCACCTGCGTGACCACCGACAGCTGCGTGGCGATCTGACCGCCGCGGTCGGCGGCCGCCTCGATGTTGGCCTTCACCGCCTCGGCGTCGAACACCTCGCCGTCCTGGAACTCGACGCCCTCGCGGAGCGTGAGCTCGAGCTGCGTCGCGTCGTCGTTGAGCGTCCACTCGGTCGCCAGACCGGGCTCGAGGAGGCCCTCCGCGTCGCGCAGGATCAGGGTCTCGTACACCGGCGTGAGGAAGGCCACGCCGAAAGCGGCCGAGCGGGCCGGGTCGAGAGAGGTCAAGGCGGCGCTGGTCCCCACGCGGAGGACGCGCGGTTCATCGTCGCCCGGCGCCGCCGTGCCGTCGGTGGGCCCGCAGGCGGTCATCCCCGCGGCGAGCACGACGGCCGCCGCCACCGCGGTCAGGCGCGTCAACGTGCGCGAAAGCCTCATGTGTTGCTCCATCCTCATTGATGTCACCCGGGGACTGATCGTCGTCATGCGGGTCGGGTTGCTGTGGGGACCAACCTACTGGTTGCCCCGTCGGTAATCAACAGTCAACTGTATCCAATATTGCGAACAGCATCTGATGCGGACGACGATCGCCTACTTGATCGCGATCGCGTTCGGCGGCGCGCCCACCCCTCCCACCACATTGAGTGGAGAACAGGTCAGGAAGAACTCGTACACGCCGTCGTCGGCGCAGTCCGCCGCGAGCGCGGTCAAGTCCCACAGTTCGCCGATGATGAGGCCGAGGAGCGGGATGAGGTGGCGGTGAAGGCCGCCGTTGTGGTTGGGCCCCCTCTCCGGGAGCGGATCGTCCTCGAGGAAGAGCCCGCTGTCGGGAAGCTTCGGAGACCCTTCGAGGCCGGAGTTGTCGGCGGCGAACATCGCGATGCGGTGATCCCAGATCCACTCGAGCATCTCGAAGGATTGCGCGATGCCGGGGGTGCCGGTGCGGCCCTTGCGCTCCTCGTCGCCGGCCCCGAGCCACCACTGCGCCCACCCCACATGGAGGAGCAGGAGGTCGCCGGGCCGGATCTCCACACCCTGCGCGGCGGCGATGGCATCGAGGTCGCCCGGCGAGAGGTGCCGCGGACGGTCCAGTCGCCACTCCTCCCCCGCAACCTCGAAGTGCCGCTTCGCATCCAACAGCACGCCCCGGGACGCGATCCCCGTCTCGGCGAGCAGCTGCACTCCGAGAGCGGGCTTGTCGGGCCACGCCAACGTGACCTCCTCGTCGGCGACGCCGTTGTAGAACCCGTACTGCGGGGCACGGATGTGGCGAAGGCCGTCCACCTGCGATGTCGACTGGAGATAGAACGAGTCGAGCCAGTCGTCGCGGTGGTTGGGGTTGTTCGCGAACATGTGGTGCGCGGTCGCCGGCCGCGTACCGGCGATGCTCGGGACGAACGCATTGATCGGATAGTCGAGGTTGAAGGTCGTGCCGCGGCGCACCAGACGCGCGGCGTCGCGGGTGATCTCCGGCGTCAGGAAGTTGAGCATCCCGAGTTCGTCCTTCTCGCCGAACACCCCCCACGACGATCCAGGAGGGCCATCGGTGCGGGTGCGCAGCTCCGCGTACCGGGGGACATCGGCATGAGACATGAGCGTCTCCTCTCTCTCTTCGTCGAGGTCTGTGCGTCGTGATTTCGCCGAGCCGTCAGCCGCTCTCGGGGCTGCCGGCATCCCGGTCGACGTCGTCTGGCGATGCATGCTCGTTCAGCGCCGCCGAGTGCGTGGTGGCGACCACGAACACGCTGCTGGCGAGGATGCCGGCGGTCACCCAGAAGACCGCGACGACACCGGCCGGCCCCGCCACCGACGCCACCAGCAGAGGCAGGGTCACCTGGGCGAGACGGTTGACGGTCATGCGGGCGCCGAAGACGGCGCCGCGGGCGTGCGCCGGGGCGAGGGACGACATCCACGCGAGCGTCAGCGGCTGGGGGAGACCGAGGCCGACGCCGATGGCCATCATGATCGGGATCGCCCACCACACGTTGCTGAAAGGGAACGCGATGAGGGCCACGACCGTGAGCGACAGCGTGCCGATCAGCAGCACCTTCCTCCCGAACCGCGCCACCAGCCGGGCGATGCCGAAGCGGCTCGAGATGGTGAACAGGGCGCGCAGCGCCAGCAGCCAGCCGACGGCGTCGGCGGGCACATCGTTGGCGATCGCCCAGACGGGGATGAAGGATCCGAGCAGGTCGACGGTCACGATCATCGCCGCGCCGACCACGAGCGACCGCATGATCCCGGGCATCCGCATCACCGTGCGCAGCGAAGCGGCGGGCGCGCCGGGGGCCGGCCGCGGCGCAGGAACGCGCCGCTCGGCACGACGGAGCCGGAAAGAGGGGGGAAGCGAGACGAGGAAGAGGAGTCCGCACGCAGCCGAACCCGCCCATGTGTTGGGGTGGGCCGCGTCGGCGGCCCAGACGATGGCCGCCATCGTGACCAGCGGCGGACCGATGAGCTGGCCGATCGACGCGGCCGCGGTGAGCGTGCCGAACGCCTCGTCGGGGCTCGAGCCGGCCGACAGCCGGGCGACCATCCCCTGCTGCGCCACCACGACATGCAGATAGCCGGCGCCGACGAGGACGGAGCAGATGAGGAGTCCGACCACGTTGTGGGCGACCAGGACCACGACCACCGACAGGAGCGAGACAGCCATGCCCGCGAACGCGACCCTGGCTCCGCCGAATCGATCGATGAGGCGACCCGAGGGGATCGACACGAGGAGGCCCGCCAGAGCGATGACGGCGGCGACCACCCCGACGAACACGACGGAGCCGGTCTCGGCGAGAGCCTGGTACGCGAGCATGAGGCGGATGCCCTGCCACGCCGCCTGGCTGCCGGCGGCCTGGACCCCGATCGCCCACTGCCAGCGTCCGCCCGGAGCGGAGGGGGAATCGACTCTCACGATCGACGCCTGAGCAGGCATATGCTCACAGTCACCACCTCAAATCGGATCCAATATAACATCTACCGTAGCCACGAAGATTCCTCTAGGGTGGGGTTGGATCCATGATCCGCAAGGCCGCGCCGCGATCGATGAGGAAGCGTGCATGCTGATCGGAGCCCGCAAACGCCTGCCGCGGCGACCGACGCCGCTCGAACCGAGGAGACGCCCATGCTCTGGTTGAAGGACCTCATCGCCCAGTCGGACGGTCGCGTCCCCATCGGGCCCTTCCTGAAGATCCCGTCGATCGAGGTGGTCGAGATCATGAAGATGGCGGGGTTCGATTTCGTCGTGTTCGACGCCGAGCACGCGATGCTCAGCGTCGCCGACCTCAACGTGCTCATCGCCATCGCCCGTTCTCTGGAGCTGCCTCCCCTCGTGCGCGTGGCGGACCACAGCTACGGCGACATGCAGCGGATCCTCGACGCCGGCGCCACGGGCATCCTCTGGCCGCACATCTCGAACGCGGACGAAGCCCGCACGGTGGTGGGCCATGCGTGGCACCCGCCGACGGGCTCCCGCGGATCCGGCGGCGGCATGCGTGCGGGAGGGTGGGGGATCTCCCGCGACGAGGACATCGACTACCGCCGCGACGGACGAGAGCGCGTCATGCGGGTGCCGATGATCGAGGAGATCGGGGCCGTGGAGCAGGCGGACAGCATCCTCTCCGTCGAGGGCATCGACGGCGTGTTCATCGGCCCGGGCGACCTCTCCATGACGATGGGGAAGAAGCCCACCGATCCCGAGGTCGTCGACGCGGTCGAGCGCACGTTCCAGGTCGCGAAGTCCAAGAGCCTTCCCGTCGCCACGCTCGCCCGCGGCGCGGCCGACGCCCGGCGACTCATCGACCACGGCTACGACTTCGTCATGGTCGGCAACGACACCGGCATGCTCGGTCGTTCCGCGCAGGCCCTGGTCGACGAGGTCCGTGGCTGATGGACAAGGTCGTTGCAGACGCCGCGACAGCGGTGCAGGACATCCCCGACGGCGCGATCCTCGGGGTCTCCGGCTTCGGTGCGAGCCACAACTTCCCGGTCGACCTGATCACGGCCTGCGCCGAGCGCGACATCAGCGACCTGACCCTGGTGTGCAACTCGCTCGGCGTCAGCGACGCGCACCCCGCACGGCTCGTCCGCGCGGGCAGGGTGAGCGCGCTCAAAGCGGCGTTCTCCGCCCGCGCCGCCGTGCCCAACAGCTCCGCGCAGGATCAGAGCCCGGTGCCCATCGATGTGGAACTCATCCCCCAGGGCATCCTCGTGGAACGCCTGCGTGCGGCGGGCGCCGGCCTCGGGCCGTTCTACAGTCCTGTCGGCGTGGATACCGAGATCGCCCAGGGCAAAGAGCAGCGAAGCTTCGGGGGGCGCGACTACGTGCTCGAGCAGCCCCTGCCGGTGGACTATGCGTTCGTCTACGCATCGGCCGCCGACCGTGCCGGCAACGTCGCCTTCCGGGGCAGCAGCGAGAACCTCGGCCCCAGCATGGCCAAGGCCGCCAAGACGGTCATCGTCCAGGTGGACAAGATCGTCGAGGTCGGACAGCTCCCCATCGACGAGATCGACCTGCCGGGAGTCTTCGTCGACCGCGTCGTCCTCGCCTCCGAGACGCGCACTCCCGCGTGGCGTCCTCGTCGAGACGAGAGTGAGCGCCGGAACTACCTCGGCAAGCCCGGCCTGACGCCGCGGGAGGTCGGGGCGTGGATCGCGGACCTCATCCCCTCCGGCAGCTACGTGAACCTGGGCGTCGGGCTGCCGACGCAGGTGTCCGACTTCGTCGAAGGGCGCGACATCGTGCTGCACGCGGAGAACGGAGTGCTCGGATACTCGGAGCGGGTCGATGTCGACAGCGCCGATCCCGACGCCTACAACGCGGGCGGCGAACCGATCACCCTCGGCCCCGGATCGTCGGTCTTCGACAGCGTCCGCGCCTTCGAGATCGCGCGCGGCGGCCATCTGGACGCCGTCGTTCTCGGCGCCTTCCAGGTCGATCCCGAAGGGTCGTTCGCCAACTGGACGACGCCCGCCATGGGCGGCGGGGCGATCGGAGGCGCGATGGATCTGGTCGTGGACCCGGGACGCCTCATCATCGCCATGCGGCACTGCGAGCGCAACGGTCGCTCGAAGATCGTCTCCTCGCTCGACTACCCCGTCACCGGTCGAGCGATCGTCGACCTGATCGTCACCGATCTGGCCGTCATCGAACGCGACGAGACGGGACTGGTGCTCCGCAAGGCCGCTCCCGGTTTCGCCGCCGAGGAGATCGTGGAGCTCACCGCGGCGCCGATGCGCGTCGACCTCTGGTGACGGAGCGCAATGTCGCGCTTCTCCACGGCAGAGAAGACGAGAGGGGGTGGGCCACTGTGCGGGCCCACCCCCTCTCGTCGTCAGCGGGTGCGACGGTGACCCGCCGTCACTCGTCCTCGACGAACTGCACGTAGGTCCAGTCGTAGTCCCAGTTGACGGCGACCTCGACGCCGGTGATGTCGGCGCTGTACATCCAGACAGAGGTCGGCGAGCACAGGGGGATGATGGTCGGGCCCTGTTCGAGCACCGCGGCCATGATCTCGTGCATGTAGCCGGCGCGCTCGTCCTGATCCACGGTCGTGTTGATCGCGGCGAGCGGCTCGTCGATGCCGTCGAACTCGTAGCCCCCGTAGTTGAACACACCGTCGGGCGCGTAGAACTGCTGGGCGAACTGCGCGGGATCGGGCCGACCGGAATTCACCAGAGCGACCGACGCCTCGAAGCTGCCGCTCGCGCGCAGGTCGCTCAGCGTGGCCGTGTCGAACGACTCCACCGAGACCTTCAGGCCCACATCGTTGAGCTGCTGCTGCACCGCCGCGGCCATGTTCTGGTACAGCGTCGCCGCGCCGACGTAGAGGGTCACCGGCGTGCCGATCAGGTCGGCCTCCTCGAGGAGCTCCCGCGCCAGGTCGGGGTCGTACGCCGCGGCGTCGGTGCTCTCCAGCGCCGGGTCGTTCGCCCAGTAGGACGTGGGATAGGGCTGAGCCACCGGCTCGCAGCCACCGCCGTAGAGCGCATCGCTGATGCCCTGCCTGTCGATCGCGTGCTGCGCAGCGAGCCGCATCGCGGGGTTCGCCCACTCGCCCTCGGCCGTGTTCAGCATGATGCCGACCACCGACGCCTGCTCCCCCGTGACGCTGCGCACGGTGTCGGGTGCCCGCTGCTCCTGCTCCTCGATCTGCGTGTACCGCACCGACGTCATGTCGATCTCGCCCGTGAGCACCGCGTTCAGCCGCACCTGGTCGTCGTCCATGCCGGTGAGGATCTCGATGCGGTCGAGTCCGATCCGGTCGGTGTTCCAGTAGCCGTCCCAGGCGTCGTAGAAGATGCCCGTCTGGTTCTGCTCGGCGACGATGAAGGGTCCGGTGCCCACGGGGTTGGTGTCGAGGTCGTCGTTGCCCAGGGCAGCCGGACTGATCATCATCCCGGCCTCACTGGCGAGGACGCCGAGGATGTCGGCTGCCGGGCGACTCATCGTGAGTGTCAGCGTGTGGTCGCCGGTGATCTCGACATCCGTCACCACCGACAGCTGCGCCGCGATCTGCCCGCCCCTGTCGGCCGCCGCCTCGATGTTCGCCTTCACCGCCTCGGCGTCGAACGGCTCGCCGTCGTGGAACTCCACCCCTTCGCGCAGCGTGAGCTCGAGCTGCGTGGCGTCGTCGTTGAGCACCCACTCGGTGGCGAGCCCGGGCTCCAGCAGGCCCTCGGCGTCGCGCCGCACTAGCGACTCGTACACCGGGGTGAGATAGAGGACGCCCGGCGTCGCCGATCGTGCGGGGTCGAGCGACGACAGCGCCGCACTCGATCCGATGCGGAGGATGCGCGGCTCGTCGTCGCCCGGATCTCCGGCTGCCTCGCCGCCGCATCCGGCGAGTCCGACCGCGAATGCGACCGCCATCGCCGCCATCGCGATCCTGGGCGCCCGGGATCCTGATCTTCCTGTGTGCATGGTCCTGCCTCTCCATCCTCATTGATGTGTGGTGCATGCCGTCGCCGAGAGGCAGGCCAGGCGCGGTCAGCCATGAACGCGATCGCCTCACGCCTGCCCGTCGACGATAGTCAACTGTATCCCGTTTCGGGCGACTGATGATTGTATACATGCGCCATCGCCGTTACGGTGGCAGGCATGATCTCCGCGTCCACCGATACGGATGTGCTGCGACTGCGCGTGCAGGGCCTCGCCCGGGCCCGCCTTGCCGACATCGGGCTGACGAACTGCGCGCTCTCCGTCCTCCTGCGCCTCGAGGCGGGCGACTCCTCCCCCAGCGAGCTGGCGGCTCAGGAGCGCGTCGCGCCGCCGTCGCTCAACCGCACCCTCAACGTCCTCGCGAGTGCAGGGCTGATCGAGCGCCGCCGGGACGACGACGACGGCCGCCGCGTGCGCGTCGCGCTCACCCCCGCCGGGGCGGAGCGGATTCACGAATCTCGACGGCGGGACGACCACTGGCTCACAGAACGGCTGGGAGGCGCCCCCGGAGCCGATCGCGCTGCGCTCCTCGCAGCCATCGCCGTGCTGGAGCGCGTCGCGGCGGGGTAGTCGGCCATGCGACGGCACACGCCCGCGCGCCGCACACGGCCACAAAGCGAAAACCCCTGCCTCAGCAGGGGTTCTCGTGGCGGTGACGGTGGGATTTGAACCCATTTGCACGCCAATGCGGGGGAAGACGGTGGAGGAGAATCCTTGACTTTCCGCCAGTTCCCGCCACCATCTTCACGTTTGTTCACGCGTTCAATCAGGTCGACCTGCACCACGGTGCACCACGTGTCCACTCAATCGTCTGCGCGGGACATCGCAAGCACAAACGACCTCAGCAGTCGCCGGGTTCGCCGGGCCGCGGCCTCGACGAGTGAAGTAAAGCGCGGCGATCGTCGAGCCGACGGCACGCTGTAACGAACGCACTGCTCCCGCAGTGACCGCTAGAGCTCCCGCAGACAACAGAAGCAACAAATAAGGAATCAACAGAATCAATCGGGGCACTGCGTGTAGGCGTCTGCTGCGTCTCAGCGTTCGACGTGCGTGGCGCGTTGTCTCCCGAGCGCTGCCGTCACATTATCCAGGTCGTCCGGAAACAGCGCCGCGTAAGTATCGAGCGTGACCTTCGCCGACTTGTGCCCCAGCATCCGCTGAATCACTTTGACGTTCGCGCCGGCGCTGATCGCCAGTGACGCGGCCGTGTGGCGAAGGTCATGCGGCGTGACTCGGCGGAACGACTGGTCGTCCGCCATCGCCCGCTTGACGGCGCTGGCAAACCAGCCATCTCGGCTGTTGCCGGGACGCAAGTAGCCACCATCGTCACCGCACCACAGCCTGTCGTCGGGCCTCTTTCGCGCGCACGCCAGCGCGACAGCGGAGTCGAGGAAGTCCGGGTAAGCGACCACACGACGCTCGTGCGACTTCACACTGCCGAGGACATGCTTGCCGTTGACCTCCGTCACGCTCTCGCGGATGACGATGCGACGCCGATCCAGGTCCACGTTGCGCACGCGGAGAGCGATTACCTCGCCCCACCTCAGGCCCGTGTAGGCGAGGAAGCAGATCAGGTCCGCGTACCGCGACGCACGGGCCAGAGCGTCAACCTGGGCGTGACTCAGAAACACTTCGTCGGGGAGGGGTTTCTTCTTGATGGTGTGCCCGCGCGCCGGGTTCTTCAAGACACGGTTGTCTTCGATCGCATCGTCGAAGATGCCGGCTAGAAGATCGCGAGCTCTCGCCACGGTCGTGTGCGATCGCCGCTTCCCCAATTCGAGCAGCCATGCCTCCACCTCGCGCTTCGTGATCGCGCCGACCGCGTAGTGCCCCCACCGGGGCTTGACATGAACCCGCCAGGCGCTGTCGACGGAGTGATGCGAGCTGGCGGTTGTCTTCAGCTCGTGTCGGGCGAGCCAATCCTCGCCGAGCTCTGCGATCGTCGCGCTGGCATCCGCGCGGTCGATGTAACCGCCCTTGAGCTTCGCTACCTCGACATCTGCCAGGCGCGCCTCGGCATCGCGCTTGCGCTTGAAACCCCGTTCGTGGCCGCGACTGCCGTCGGGCTTCCGGTACCAGACCTCGTACTGCCGCCCCTTGGTCTTGGTCGTGTATGCGGTCACGGTGCCCATCAGCGCACCTCTTCAGCCGTGGAGCGGTGCTCCTGCGCCAGCAGCCACTCGTCGATCGCTGCCGGCCGGTAGAGGACGCTCTTGCCCACTCGGATGAACTTCGGTCCGCGGCCGGTGATGCGCCACTCGCTGAGGTTCCGCTCTGTTGTACCAAGTCGTTCGGCGAGGACTCTGGGGGAAACGAGTGAGTCAAGCAGTGGGGTGCCAGACTCCAACGATGCTGACATCTGGGACGGACGTGTGGCGGTAGCGACGGACATGGAGGTCTCCTCGATTGAGGAGTGCTTCCGGCGGGTCTACTGCCCATCGTTGTGCCCGTTACGCCCGACAAGGGGCGTGGCGTGGGAGCGTCTCCACGCCGAGCTAGCCGTCTTCGCGACAACACTCACGTTCTTCAGTTGGTTCCACCACGCTACGCACAAGCACCGACACTTCTTGCAGGTTCCGCCCGCCCTCGGAAGTTTCTCACGACGCGTGGGCGGACCTGCGGCACCGCCGCGCCCTTCCTCCACGTCCGCGAAGGACGTGGTCAGCCGCCGCCTGACGCATCGGAGCAACGCGCAGATGAGGCAACGGTGGGAGCACCCGAGGACGCCCCAGTGGGGCGTCAGAGGGCAAGGAGCGACAGCTCCGAAGTCAGGGCCCGAACCGCCTCAGCGGTGAGGGTGAGGAAGACCGGAGACCGAGCGCAGCGACAGTCTCAAGGGCTTCCGAAGAGGTGTCGGCTATGCCGACCGCCGGGCAAGTTTCGACCGAGCGCAGCGAGTGGAGAAACGTAGCCCGGCGTCACCTCCCCTTATGCTCTTTCTCTCTCTCCCTCGCATCCGAAGCTTCAGCGCCGGATCGAGGTCATATTCTGCTGCCGCATCAGCGGTTTCTGTTGTCGACAGACCATCTGTCGACAGACCATTTCGGAGCCTGCGGAGGAGTGGGCTGTCGACAGTGACAACAGAAATCGTTGGAAAGTCGGGGCTGTTGCCGTCTCGGCTGTCGACAGAACTTAGACGCCCCCGGCGTCTAGTCGACAGCCTTGAGCGAAGCGATGCAGAGGGCGCTTGCGGCCTCTGTCGACAGCCCCGACGCGGCCGTGGGCACACGGTCGCTTTCGCCTCAGCTGCAGCGCAGGTCGGAGCATCGCTTCGACCTCTGGGATACGCGCTCACACCTCATCGGATGGGCGCGGTGGCTCACAGAGACGCCGTGACCAGACGGTCCCGCGACAGCCGCTGCAAGCGGCGCTGAGGGGTACTTCTTTCACCCGATCGGTCGCGACTGTGGAGCGACCAGGACACCACCGTGACAGCTGCGGAGATCGACCTCCGTGTCGCATCGAAGCGCAGTCTCGGTGACGCTTCAGAACCAAGCGCGCGCGAAGCACTCTCCTGTCATGCGCCAAGCTGCAGAGCCTCGTCCCGCCTCCGTCCCGGTGGCGCTGTCCCTTCGCTGCTCGTCCCACTCCACCCCAGTCACCGCTCGGCCTGTCACCTCATTGACTTCGGAACTGCCTGAAGCGTTCGCCCCCTTGACGTGCAGTTCGGAAGTCGTAGGCAGCCGCTCTCGTACCATCGGATCCGGGATCTCGAGTGAGGTCGCTAGATCGAACTCGAGCGCCAGCGCGACCATGCCGCCGGGGCGGAGCACCGGGGACGGCTTTGACCCAGTCATGGCTCCGTCGGCTGCAGGCGGCACCGAGACCTCGAAGCCTATCTCCATTCAGCGCACCCACGTACTCATCGGGGAGAACCTCGCCTGCCGACGGCGGCCACCCAAGGACGCCATCACGATCACAGGTCCGAACGACGCGCATCCGCTGCGCCTGTCTTGCATCCAAGCCTTCGGCAGCGTCGAGTCGTAGTCGATGACCGCGCGCCCGGTACCCAAAAAGAAGAAACCCCCGGTCGCAGCTGCTGCTGCGCCGAGGGCGTGTCCGTGGATGGAGTTCCTACGTCACTTCGCGGCCATCCTTCGATATCCGACCGCGTTGACTTTGCGGAGCGGGCTCTCCCATTCCACGAGCTTCGCGAGTGGTTCGTCCGCGGCCATCAAGGGATCGGCCGCCTTCATACTTAGTTGACGCTTCTCCCAGCCCCCCACCGCCGCCACGGCTTCAGCAAGCGCCTTATGCGCATCCTCCCTCTGGTACCGCTGGACACCCAACGCGGCTTCCTCCCGAATCCACCGCCTGTAGAGGGCCCACAGCAGCGAGGATGGCACGAACGACCAGATGAACCGCGGGAGGTAGAGAACGGCGAAGCAGTACGTGTCCGCGTGGACCCAATCTGGCTTGTCCATTTCCTGGAGCGGGAGCGGGGCGGGGCGGCGTAGCGCATCGATCGCACTACGCAGCTCCGCCGTGCGCAGATGAAGCTCTGTGAGCATCGTGGAAGTGGCGCTACCAATGGCATCGGATACCAAAGCGCCGTCCGCGAGGCCGTCGTTGGGCGTAGACGGCGAGCGGGTTATCCACTCGCTCGTGGATATGTACGCGGCGCCCTGAGTGTCGTACTCGGTGAGCTGTATCAGCCGGAAGGTCAGCCGGTGCTGCCGAAAGTACTCGACAGCCGTCGCAGCTTTCGGGGCAAACGAGCCGGCGACTATGGTGAGGATTTGACGTTCGTTGATCCGTGCGGGCAGCTTGTGTCCGAAGCGCTTCCAGAATGCGACGGCGAGCTGGCGACCCGAGTACGCCATGTAGAACGCAATGATGTCGTCCAACGTGAGGTTCGCAACCCAACTCGCGTATGTCACCACCTGGGCTACCGCGCCCTCCACCGCACACTCGCGCTTCACCTCGATGACGTGAAGGTTGCCCGCCTCGTCCATCGCCAAGAGGTCGATGACGCCAGATCCGGTTCGCAATTGACGCCCGATGATCAAGAGCTTCTCGCGAAGTATGTCGGGATGAGATTCCAGCCAGCCTTCGATCTCCCGCTCAAGACGTGGCGGCTTCACTGGCACTGCATGAAGTCCCGTCTTGGTGACACGCAAAATTGACGGTTCGGTGTGGCGGCTGGATGGGATCGGGATTGGTTGGTCATGCGGCTCGGGGTCTTCGGGAATTGGAGTCATCCGCGGTACTCCCGTCTAACGAGCCTGCGAATGCGGGCAACGTCCCCTCCGTTACGGAGCCATTCGACAGCGGTCTGACGACCCTCCGTGTTCAGGTCTTCATGCGGCAAGGTCATGATTCCTTGGACGCTTAGCCAGTCCCGGTCCTTCGGGATGCTGCGGACGATGTCGGTGAGTCCGCGTAACCGGTGGTCAGGCTCCCTGATGTCGAACTGCCATTGTGGGAAGCGGAGTCGACCATTGATCTCGAACGCGTGGAGGGTGCGATCCGCCACCGCTTGGCGCGCTTCATCCTCGGTGATGTCGAGCACGCCGGCCGCCTCGTCGAGGGTGAGAGTGTCAGAGACGAACTTCAGAAACGACCGCAGCTCCATAACCTTCAGCGCGCCCCGCTCGACTTCCGCGACCGCTGCTTCAAACCGCTCCTCGGTCATAGAGCCCGACTCGATCAGCCAGTCCTTCAAGTGCGGGGGCGTAGCGTCCCGTTCGACCGGGTCGAGCGCTTCGATGAACTCAGTGATCGATTCCATGACGTACGCGGTATCACCGCCTAGTCGCTCGATGGCTCTCCCGAGTCGCGCGAGCGCGTTGGGATCGAGCGCCTGTTGCCCTTCCGCGCGCCCCATGAGTGTCTCTGTCGTCATAGTTTTCCCTTCGACGACACTCAGGCTACGCACGATCCAACGAGCTAAAAAATCCAGGTCAGAGTAATTTTTCGCAAAGAGCTCATTTATCGGCCGACTTCGCCGATTAGAGCATGACCAGGATCGGTCACTTCGATGGGGACGGGGAGCCCGCGACCCGGAAAGTACGTCACTCCATCGGAGTCGATGCTTCCCAGCGAGGCGCGACGCGGGAGTCCTAGTCAGCAGCCGCGATGCGACGGGTCCGTTCGATCCACTCGTCGATCGTCACGCGACCGTCAACCCACTCGCGGATCTCGTCGGCGAATCCCGGCGGCGGGTTGAGTCCGTCCAACGCCCAGCTCGCCATCGTGTCGACAGCAAGCCGCTCTCGCTCCTCGCGGTCGGAAGCAGAGTCCCTAGGCGTCACAGAGATCACGGTAGGCCAGAACACGCAACCGCGCTCGAGCGCGCCGGCGGGCCATTTACACCCGCGGTCAGACGGTGTTCTTTCTGCAGCTGGCCAAGAGTGCCGGCTGGGACCTCGACGTCGCGCGTCTCGCACCGCAGCACCCCGGGTCGGTCTACGACGACTTCGTCGAGGCTCGCTTCGCCCACCAGGGTGAGCGCTCAGCAGATGGGGCCAACGCCGCTGAGGCTTCGCGTGAGCTCGCCGATGTCCTCCGGGGTGTCCTGAGCCCTGACCCCTCCCCTGAGGGGCGCCGGCGGCGTGCTGGTGTCGAGCACGCGGAGTCTGTCATCGACAGGCATCGCCGCTTCCCTGAGTTGCGTGACACCAGGCTCGATCGGCTGGCCTCCGATGAGGTGTCACGCCACGCCTCCACCGGTCTCGAGCGATAGATGCATCGGGCGTACCGGTTTTCTCGGTACGCCCGAAGTACCTCGCGGGTGCAGCAAACCGCCAGGTCAAAGGGCATTTTGCGGTGCATCTTCGGAGCTCGGCCAGAGGTGCGTACCGCTTCGCGTACCGGCGATAGTTCAGCGGATTTGCCGCCTGACCTTGGCAAAGGGGTGTGCGTACCGTTTGTACCGCCGGACGTCGACAACCTCTACACATGCACGTGTGCGCATGCGTGCGTGTGCGGAGTGCGCAGGAAAACGGTACAAACGGTACATTCTTGAATCTCTCTATAGAGAAACAACCATTTACCAGGCAAAAGCCCTGCACCGAGCGGGCTGAAGGCGTACCGTTTCGTGAAATCAAAAACGGTACGCACCTCCCCCTCATGCGCCTCTTTTCCTGAGCTGACCGGGCAAAACCTGCGTACCGGCGATTTCGCGCAGAAACGGTACATCAGCCCTGACCCGTCCAATTCCGAGCGGTGAACACGCACATCGACCGCCTTATTCACCTCCACCGCGGCTCACCCCAGTCAGCTTTCGCTGCTCCCCCTGGTCCGAGCGTCCGCAGATACCTCCCGTGCACCTGGTCGAGCGCGACTCGAAGCGTCGTCGCCCACCCGATCACCTGGCCGTACAGCTCCACCTTGTAGCGCACCCCCTGCTCCGTGCGCCGGATCTCGACGCGGCCATACGGCTCGCTGTCGTACTGGGCAGTGAGCGTCCAGACCCCCGGCTCTGGTTCCTCTGCACTGAGGAACGGATGCCATTCCGCGACCATCCCCGAGCACCTCCCCGCTGTGATCGACGTCGCCACGCTACGCCGCATCCCGGACGATCCGTAGTTTGCGCCGGCACTGCCGCTGAGCATTCATCCCGCCCCCACCTGAGCACTCAAGGAGCTGCACCATGATCACCCTCACCGCGCCCACTGTCGTGACTCCCGCCTGCCCCGCGTGCGGGACGTGGCGCTGCGCCCAGTGCGGGCACACCCGCAGCTACGCGAGCCGGTATGCCCGAGAGTCGCACGCCTGCTCCAGGTGCGGAAGCACCGTCGGCCAGATGCTCCCGACATCGCACCACCCGCGCCGCGCGAGCGACCACGCAGAGAGCGTCCGGGAGCTGATCCGTGATGGCGTGGAGCCTCGCCACCCGCTGCGCTCATAGACCAGGGCGTTCGGACCTGGGGCGCTCTTGTATCGTGTGCCCATGACCGACCGCTATCCGCTGCGCGACAAGCAGATCTACGGCTCCGACGTCGACGACGACGACATGGACGCGATCCTCGAAGCGGCAGACAAGATCACCCACTTCGCCCACGACGATTCCGATCAGGGAGCCTCATGACCGTTCGCACCTCGACTGCGGTGATCGTGAAGGCGACGACGCACTCCCACGACGGCGAAACAGCGACGACCTACTACGGCCCGTTCCTGCCTCACGTCGGCAGCGCGACGACGTCCTTCATCGCGAAGCTCGAGCACGAGCTCGAGGAGTCCGGTCGCTACCGGGACTGGGACACCTCGATCGAGACGGTGTTCATCGCCGGGGACGAGTCGGACTGCGAAGTGCGGGCTACGCGTTAGGCCCATACTCGGTGTAATTCGGGTGGCTTTTCAGGTACCCGAGCGGTACCCTTGATTCATGGAGACGCTCACCCCCACTGCAGCACACGGCCGCACGATGCGCATGGACATTCATGACATCGTTCGTGAGCTCAACGGCGCTCTCGGGCCGACTCTCGTGGCGACGCTCGCCGGCTCCAAGGATCGCAAGCTTCCCATTCGCTGGGCCAAGGAAGACGGGCCGGAGCCGCGCGCGGACGCCTCCCGTCGACTGACGTTCGCCCATCGTCAGTGGACCCTGCTTGCCGCCGCGGACGGCGAGCATGTCGCGCGGCAGTGGTTCATCGGTGGCAACCCTCAGCTTGAGGAGGACACTCCGCTGACAGCGATCCGCGAGGACCGGCACACGGCTGTTGCCGCTGCCGTCAAGTCGTTCGTCGACGGGCATCACGGCGCGTGACCGGCGCTGCCCGCACCTGCAGTGCGACTGGCCTGCGGCTCATCGATTCGGGCGCCGTCGTGGGATTCCACGTGGGCAAGCGCGAGTACCCGGCGCTGTCGGCGGCACCGCGGGAGGAGAGCGAGCCGCGCGACCAGTGGAATCGTTACGACGTCCCCGGTGCGACTTTCTACATCGCTGAGACGACAGAGTGCGCATACGCCGAGGTGCTCTCGCCGTTCAAGCGCGCGAACGGCGCAGCGGACACCCTCGCCAAGGACGCCGCGTTCCACGGGGTGACCGTGGCGGAGTTCGTCGAGGACATCGCTCGTGAGTGGTCGGAGCTGGACTTCATGGGGCTTGGCGCGATTCCCGCCGGATGGCGCTTCGACCGCGGGATGATCCGGATCCACATGCCGGCCGCTGGGAGCCTCGTGGACATCGAGCACCCTGACTCGATCTCGGCGATCGAGGGCATGATGGGTGCCGAGCTGGCGTCACTCGGCGTGGCCCACCTCACCACGGGCGTGCTCCGGGGCGAGAAGCGAACGGTCACGACGGCCATTGCGGCGGCGGTCAAAGCCCTCACCCTCGAGGACGGCAATCAGCCGCTGGGCATCCATTTCGGCAGCAAGCACGGGGCCGCCTGGTGCAGAGCCATCTGGCTGGATCACCCGCTCGCGGGAGACCTGATCGCCCTGTCCCCCGAGCAGATCCTCGTCACCGACGACGACCTCCGCAAAGCCGCGGATCGCTTCCGCATTCGCGTCTTCTAAGTCCTCCCGCGCAACTCGCGTCCCGTCTGCGCACCACCCCTATGATGAGCGTGTTCTCATCTGAGGCGGCAGAGACGGGGAGGTCCCATGTCCGCAGACGGATCACCGGCGGTGCAACCGGGTTGGTACCCGACCCCCGACGGCAGCCAGCGATTCTGGGACGGCGAGCAATGGACGAACCTGCCCGCGCCGCCCTCGTCGACGAGCACTGACCGCGCCGCCGCAGCTGCTCCCACCAGTGCAGCTGACGAGTCGCCTGCCCCCATGACCCGCGCCGCGATGCGCGCAGCTCGTGCTGAGGTTGAACGGGCGACGACCGTGAGCCCTGCGCCTGAGCCGGAGCCTGTCGCGGCACGCCCCGCGGCTCAGCCGCAGCCGCCGTACGCGCCGCCGGCAGCCAGTTACGCGACGCCGCCCGCCCACGCATACGGCCCCGCCTACGTTCCGGCGTACTCGCCGGCACCCCTCACCTCGAAGAACGGGCCTGCCAAGGCGTCGCTCATCCTGATCCTCATCCAGGTGCTGGGGCTCGGGGTGATCCCCGTGCTGCTGTCGGGCCTGGACCCGATGGTCATGACCCTCGTCAGCCTCGTGAACGTCGCCATGGTGATCGCCGCCTTCGTGCTGGCGATCGTCGCGCTGCGGATCGCGATCCGGCGCCCGACGAAGAAGCGCGAGTCGATCTTCGCGCTCGTCGTCTCCTCGCTCATGCTGGTCTTCCTCGCCGTCCGCCTCGTGATCGCCTTCAACACGTTCACGATCGACGACGCGCTCGTCGAGAACGCGATCGCAGAGTGGGCCGCTCAGGAGACGGGCGAATCGTTCGACGTCACCTGCCCGCCAGTGCCGAACGTCGCTGCGGGCGACACGTTCACCTGCAGCGCGACCGGGAACGCCGGCACGCAGTGGCAGGTCGAGGTGACGGTAGGCGCCGACGGCACGGCCACCTGGATGGTCGTCGCGTAACCCATCCTTCGCGGCCGTCTCTGTGCCCGAACCTGTGGCTCGAGCGCGCTCTGCTGCGCACCTATGAGAAGGTCTCAGTCGTCCGCGGGGACCGCGATCCAGAGGACGATGTACACGGGTAAAGCGACCGAGGCGATGAGCACGGCCGCCACGCGCACTGCGAGCGGCGGCAGCCCCAGCTGCCGCGCCAGGCCCCCGCAGACTCCGGCGATGTACTTGTCCTTGGATGTTCGCCGCATGCCGTCCTCCGGGGTCGGTCCTCACTACGTGGGTTCAGCGTGGCAACGCGCCGCGCCGATGTCAACGAACGGGAGTCTGGTCGGCACGGGAGGGCGCTACAGCACCACCCTTCGCTGCGCGTAGCGGTCATGCCGTGCGCACCTAGACCCGCCGCGCCTCCGCTGTCGTAGGTCTGGGCGAGAATGTCTCGATCGTCCGGCCCGAGGACGCACTGACTTGTCGACGCCGCGAACACGCGACGTCATTCACCGAACTCTCGCGCGCCGCCGCGCGGGCGCTCTCCATCCCCCCCAAGGAGCATCACCATGTCATCGTTGACCCCGCCGCCTGCGGCCCCCGCAGCGACCGCCGACAAGACCAAACGCAACAAGACGCTGCGGTGGATCGCGCTCGTGTTCGTCCTGCTGGCTGCGACCCTCATCCTCTCGCCGATCGTCTGCACCCTCGCGGTGGGCGTCGCGATCACCGCGGGGATCTCGCTCGGCAAGAAGACCCCGACGTTCCTGCGCTTCAAGAGCCCTGCCACGGCCACCCGCGCACTGATCATCTCGGTGGTCGTCGCGATGCTGTCGGCAGGCATGGCGAACCTCATCCTTCCGCGTGAGGACAGGCCGTCGCGGAAGCACCGGTCGCCTTCGCGCCCACCGCAGAAGCCAGCGCCGACGACCCGGCTGCGACCGACGACGAGCCCGCCGTCGACGAAGAGACACCCGCCGCTACGACGCCCACGCCTGAGCCGACCGAGACCGTCACGCCCGAGACCGCCGAGGCGGGTACCGCGCTGGCAGCTCTGGCCACCCTCGAGGTGAAGGGTCGCGCGCCGAAGACCGGCTACGACCGCGACCAGTTCGGGCAGCGGTGGAAGGACATCGACCGCAACGGCTGCGGCCAGCGTGACGACGTCCTGGAGCGTGACCTCGTCGACGTGCACAAGGACGGACGCTGCAAGGTGACCGCCGGCATCCTCAACGACCCGTTCACCGGCGAGCTGATCCTGTTCCAGCGGGGCGAGGAGACTTCCACGCTGGTCCAGATCGACCACGTCGTGGCGCTGTCGGACGCCTGGCAGAAGGGTGCTCAGCAGCTCACCGCGCACCAGCGTGAGACGTTCGGGAACGACCCGCTGAACCTGCTCGCCGTGGACGGTGCCGCCAACGCGCAGAAGGGCGACGGCGACGCGGCCACCTGGCTCCCCAAGAACAAGGACTTCCGCTGCGCGTACGTGGCCCGTCAGGTGTCGGTGAAGATCGCCTACTCGCTGTGGGTCGCGAAGGCCGAGTACGAAGCCATCGCGCGCATCCTCACCGCATGCCCCGACGAGCCGGTCCTCGAGTCCGAGTACGCTGCGGCCGCCATGGCCATCGAGGAAGAGCCCGAGCCGACTCCCGAGCCCAAGCCGGCCAAGAAGCCGAAGCCGAAGCCGACGAAGGAGGCCGAGCAGGAGTACGTGTACTACCAGAACTGCGCTGCCGCTAAGGCCGCGGGCGCCGCGCCCGTCCGTCGAGGCGACCCCGGCTACGGCAGCCACCTGGACCGTGACGGAGACGGTGTCGGCTGCGAAAGCTGACACTCCGACACTGACCCCTACCGCTCATCCCTTCACCCCCCAAGAGAAGGACCCCTCTATGACCACGCCCAACAAGCCCTGGTACAAGCGCATCCCCTGGTGGGGATGGGCCGCGGCCGTCGTCGTCCTGCTGATCATCGGCGGCATCCAGAACCTCGTGAACCCGGCGCCCGCAGAGACACCGGCTGCCGAGACGCCGGCGGCCGTCGCACCTGAGGAGCCCGCCGCACCCGCAGATGAACCCGACTCGGACCTCCCGGTCGGAGAGGTCATCGCCAAGCACGTCGCGAAGTCGCTCGGCTACCGGACGCTCGACGCTGCGTGCGAGGACCAGGTCCGCTGGGCGTGCAACGTCTACGACATCGAAGCGCTGTCCGAGACGGAGCTGCGCGTGGTCGTCACCGAGCCCCACGAAGAGGTCATGCCGCTCGGCATCGCGTCGGGCTTCTACAACTTCGTGACCGGCCCGCTCGACGACGGCACCGCCTCGCCGCTCCCGGATCTCAAGAAGGTCATCGTCGCAGACACCTCCGGTGCGGAGCTCGCAGTCAAGGACTGATGCAGCCGCCGGCATGACAGAGGGCCCCTCGCGATCAGCGGGAGGCCCTCTTCGTGCTGTGGGCGCTCTACTGCTTGCTCATCTCGACCGTCATCGTGACGCCCATCGCGGTGAGCTCGTAGCTGAGCACGCCGTCTTTGAAGGTGAACGTCTTCGTCGGGTCGCTGGATGCCAAGAGCGCGTTCTCGGTCTTGCTGGTGTCGTTGGCGGAGTCCCACGTGTACTCCGCGACGTCCTCGGTGGGCGCGTCGTACGTCCCCACCCAGTAGATCGCCGTGCTCGATTCCGCGTCGTTGACCCAGTTGACCTCGATCACATCGCCGCTGATCGTGGCGGCCTGGTAGCTGTCCTCGGAGTTCGAGTTCGTCTGCTTCCACTCGCCGGTCAGATCCAGCGGCTCGGCCGGCGCGACTTCTTCTTCGGTGGTGCCCGGGGCCGTGTTCTGCGATCCGGGATTGGTGCCTTCGGTCGTCGCGCCGGCGCTGCAGCCGGCGAGCAGGAAGACGGACAGGATGAGCGCTGCAGGTGCTGTGTATCGGTGCATGCCGCCAGCCTAGGGACAACCCTTCGGCGTTCCGTGCGCGGAGCGAGCCTGTGGTTGCGCGGCGCGGATTCCGCTTGCGTTCTTCGACCGGGCGTGTGCCCATGGCAGACCGCTACCCGCCGGGTGAAAAGTAGATCTACGTCTTCGAGGTCGACGTCGACGTCGACATCGACGCCACCCTCGAGGCGGACAATTTCACTCATAGCGACGACCCTGAGCCTCGACGCCCCTGACCGGCGGGGCACGAGCGCTTCCCCACGAACCGCCGCACTGCCGCTGCCTCAGGGGTGAAGTGGATGTCCCCCGCCATGATGGGCTGAGCGAGTGACGCTGCGTGCTGGGCGGGAGGATGCGAGATGCCGGTTCACTTCGGAGAGGTCGTCACCGCCGGAAAGTACGGGCTGCATCTCACGCGTGATCAGTACGCGGCACCCAACCCGAGATCGTCGATCTACGCGCGGCCAGAGCACTTCACGGCAGAGCAGTGGGATCAGCGAGCACGCCATTTCATCGACGCCGACCAGCGTTTCTACACAGACGAGGTCGTCCAAATGCTTCGGGAAAACGCGCTCCTCAACTTCGACCTCAACATGGCCTTCTTCTCGCAGATTGACGAGCTGCGCTTCCTCATCGACCTCGAGGAGGCCGTCACTGCCGCGCGCCTAGAACCGGTCCACGACCTTCGCAAATGGGACGGTGTAGAGGGCGTGTACGTGATGGTCTTCGACAAGTACAAGCAGGCCTACGTCGGGCAGTCATGGAACATCCGCAAACGGGTGCGTTCCCATTGGAGCGGAACCAAGCAATTCGACCGTCTGGTGTTCGGCCCTGTGCACTCGTCGGTCCTCTCGGTCGACTCCTTCCGCGCCCTCGACAACACGAGGATCTTCGCTGTTCGCAGTCGTCGCGCCGACCTCGTCGAATCGCGGTTCGTTGACAGGCTCAACCCGGACTACCTCCTCAACCGTGTCGGCGGCGGGCGCCCCGACGAAACCCGACTGCGGTTCATGGGGCTGGAGGGCAAGCGCCGCCAGCTCCTTGCCTCAGAGACACCCACCGAGCCCGACGCGCTCCCCACCGGCGGAGACTCCGCCACGGTTGCGCCAGCAGTAGATCAGTCGAAGTAGCCGCTGACGCCCACCGCGAAGGTCGAGCACTTCATGTCGTAGAGGCTGACGGTGAAGGTGCCGGTGGCGTCGACCGCGATCGTGTCCTGCTCGGTGAACCCGGTGGTGTGGCCGACGAGGGTGTCGCCGTCGAAGCAGTAGACGCTCACAGAGTACGGGCCGGTGGTCGACTCACCGGTCTTGTTGTCGGCGCCGCCGACGATGCTGTCGTTGACGAGGGTCGCCTCGGTGACGGTCATCGGGGCAGTGTTGTACGGCGTCGGGTCGGCGGGAGAAGTGCTCGCCTCGAACTCGAACTCGGTACCCTCCTCGATCGCGGACGCCTCCTCGAAGTAGATGTAGGCCAGACCGACCTCACCGGGCTGGACGATGGAAGGCGCGGTGCCCTGGCTGCTGCCGGTGGCGACGATGGAGCCATCCGCGCGGGCGGTGGCGCTCCAGTCGACATGCGCGATCGCCTCTGCCGTGTTGTTCCGGAACGCGAACGGCAGGGTTCCGCCAAAGCCGGTGTCGTCGATCGTGCCGACCTGCACGACGGAAACCTCACCCGGCTCGCCCGCCTCGAAGGTCGGGGTGGCGGTGCCGCCGAGAAGTCCGCCGGCATTGAACGGAAGCGCCTCAACGGGCGCCGCTGCCTCGCTGGTCTCCACGGGGGGCGCTGCGTCGGTGGCCTGCGCGGATGGCTTGGTCTCTTCTGGGGTCTGGCTGGTGGCAGCGGTGCAGGAGGTGAGCAGCAGGACCGCTGCGGCCGCTGCGACAGTCGCAAAGCTAGATGGCGTCTTCATGAGATCAATCTAATGAACCAGCTCGGCCACGACGCTCGCCATTTTTGTGTTCTAGCCCGCCGCCGACACGACGGAGATTCTCGCGATCAGCGGGACCCCTCTGTCGTGTGTGGGTGCTCTACTGCTGGCTTATCGCAACGGTCGTCGTGACGCCCACGGACGCGAGCTCGAAACGGAGCGCCCTCCAGTCTCGGAAGGTTTCAGAAATGTTTGGGAACCGCTTGCGAACCAGATCCGGTGGGGTTACTGTAAGTTTCACAAGCACTTCCCGAACAAAGGAAATCGAAATGGCCACCACGCCTGAACTCGTAAATGTCGCCGTCCCCGTCATGGATCTCGACGCCGTCTATGCGCTGCTCGCCGACCGAGCCCGCGCCCGGAACAGCGGCTCGGTCCTCACTAAGGACGTGAGCGAGCGTGTTGAAGTGAAGAACGACGCCTGGACCGACGAGCAACTCGGCAAGCTCGCCGCCAGCAACTTCCTCACGATCCAGCACCTCGCGAAGATCCTGGACGTCCTCGCCACGGACCCGCGCGGTCAGCAGCGCTACAACCGCGCCGAGCTCGCCGAGATCACCGGCATCGTCGCCGGCTCCGTCACGGCGATCTTCCCGAAGCTGTCGCCCCACTTCCGCAAGCACTACGGCACCGACACCTGGCCCTTCCTCGGTGAAGATGGTGCCTCCTTCACACCGGCGCGTCCCGGCACCTGGTACTGGATGACCCCCGAGGTCGCCGAGCGCTGGAAGACGGTCCGCGGACTCTGAGCGGCATGCGTTCGACCCGCATCCTGAGCGAGTAGCCCTGTCACTGATCGAGTGACGGGGCTTTCTCGTGTGTGCTGCCGCGTTGCCCGCTCAAGGCATCTTCGACGCGTTCTCAGGGCACAGGTGCTTCACGACGAGCTTGTAACCCTTCTCGATGCTGTCCCAGTCCTCGGACGGCGAATCCTGCTTCATCTCCTCCATGAACGCGGCCACGCCGTCGGCGCTCATCTCATCGAACTCACGGCAGGCGATGTAGCCCAGCTCCACCCAGGATTGCTCGTCGAACACCTCGTCGAAGGTCGCGAACTCGCCGAGCTCCACGATGAAGGCCTCCTCAGGGTCCTCGGGCAGAGGTGCCGCACAGCCCGACAGTGCGAGTGCGGCGGCAAGGGCGATGACTGCGGCGAAGATCCTCATGCCTGCGAATCTACCGACGCCCACCGGCATGCCTGAGCAGCGTCACCATCAGGTCGAGCCGTCGCCAGGTGCCGCTTCATGCTCAGGCTCATCTCACTTCAAGGGTCTTGTTTCTCACCCGCGATAGTCACAGTTATCAGAACTATTCGGCGGGAGCCCCGGTTGTCCGCACGGTGATGTGATGGCGCATCCTGTCGCGTAAGCCGCCCCTCGATCGAGCCCCAGACCGGACGGGGTAAACGGTCAGCGAGCGTGATACGTGTGACCGCGGCGACGATTGCAACCTGCCCCACTCCGGTAGGCGCCAAGTCACGCACTCCGTCGAAGCGCGGCTCGCTGGAGGACCGGCATCCGTGCGGTGCCGTCGGCCGGCGCGCGCTCGATGATGCTCGCGACTCGATTCGTCATGAATCCTGCGGTCCGTAACCGATGAGGACCTGGTTTCCTCCACCAGGTCTGTACCCGCACGGCGATAGCTTCAGCGACCAGAATTGACGAACTCGAACCAATCCCTTGCATAGTCATCAAGCTCCTGTGCGAGTTCGTCGAGAAGTCCCGCCACCAACCGTTCGAGTTCGTCGTGTGTGATCACGCCGAACAACTTGCCGTCGCCGGTCAGGCCGATGGCGAGCGACTGATTCGGCAGAGCTCCGATGCCGCGAGTGCGAGCAGCAGCGGTACGCGCGGTTGCTGTCCAAGACTCTTCATCGAGCTCGGCCTCGTCGAGATGCTCAATCGCGTTCCGTAGACGCTTCAAGTTCTCGAGCGGCTCCGGAACTCGTCGGCGCCGGGCGATGTAGAGCTTGCGCACCCAGGCCTCGAGATTGGCTGCACTCAAGATCAGAAGGCAGTCAGTACTCCAGACCTGACGTAGGGACTCTTGAACCCCGTCCCACGTGATCCCGTCGCCATCCATGCGCTCGTACATCGAGTCGAGACTCGCATGCCGTCGTCGTCGCTCCTTGGACAGCCTCAGCAGCTCGAAAGTCGAGTCAGCCCAACTGCGGGCGAGCATCAGCGGAATGTCGTCGCCATCGGCATCGAAGGATTGAAGCTGCTGTGGCCCAGGCATGGATTCAGCGTAGCGATGAAGGCACGGCACAGGGCTGCGCACCCGGACCGGCTTGCGGTCCACGAAGGACAGCGTGCAAGCCGTCCTGAGTCCAGCGCACCTCTTGGATCCGCATAGAGTCAGCACCGTGACAACGTCGGCGAAGGACCACAACGCTCTCAGCCTCGCGAACGGCTGGTACTACGAGCACAACCCCGATGACTCGGCGCGGTTCGTATTGGGAACGGGCGGCGACAACCCCCTGATCTGCGTCGGTGTGAATCCCAGCAAAGCGACCCCGTACAAGCTCGATCCCACCGTCGAACGGGTGAAGCGCCGTGCGGCGAGGACTCAACACGACAGCTGGATCATGCTGAACCTGTATCCACAGCGATCGACGGACCCGACCGGTATGCACGAGGTGGAGATTCCAAGTCTGCGCACTCAGAACGAGCTGCACATCTCGAGGCTTCTGCGGAACATCACAGAGGAGCTGGGGAGCGTCTCTCTGGTCGCAGCATGGGGTGGCCTTATCACGACCCGGGACTATCTCCCAGGCATGCTCCGCGGCATCGCTGACGTCACTGACGACCTCGGGTGCGATTGGCTATCGATCGGCGCGCCCCTGAAGGGCGGAGGCCATCCGCGGCACCCATCGCGTGCGAGTTATGACATGGCGCTTCAGTCATTCGACATGCCGGCGTATCTGCGCAGGCTCAAGGTCTGACTCAGCTGCCGTCATCACCCGGGCCACCATGGGTCCACCTTGCATTGCCGTCCCTCCTCATCGAGTTCTCCCAACCGCGCTCTGCGGCGGGGTGCTGCGGCTGGCCGCAGTCTTGCCTGGAACCGCAGCAAGGCCGGCACTCATCTCCGCCATGATGGCCACATGACTACCAACGCCTTCTACTCCGACCGCGTGAATGGGGAGAGTCCGCGCGCTCTGCAGGACCTCACTCGTGAGACCGCAGATGGTCTGCTCGCACTGGTGACGTCGCGTCTGGACGGCAACTGGCTCGCCGCAGAATTCCCCGAGCGCTGCCCCGATCCCGACAAGAGTCACATCTTCGCAACGAACGTCGACGCGTTCGAAAGCCGCGCACAGGCACTCATTCCGAATCTTCAGACGCCGCTCTGGCGCAACCGTGGCGATATCTCCGACGACACAGTCTTCGACCTACTGGAATTGGTCGGACGTTTCGTGGCCTTTCCCATGGATGGCGCCAATCACGGCTTCTACGGCCACCATGCTCTGAGCTTCGACAGGCTCGCCGGGGCGAAGAAGTATCGCGATGATGTGAACGAGATTCTCGCGCGGGGCGGGGCCGCCTTCGAGATGCAGAGCAACCTGACGATCAGCCACCTCGGACCAGCGGAACTGCGCGAAGCGCTGTCAACTCTGAACCCTGACACAGGCGACGCGGAACTCGACAAGCTGATCGAAGATGGACGCCACTTGGTGGCGTCTCGGCGATCAACTGAAAGACTCGCCGGCATTCAATCGCTATGGGGCGCGCTGGAGAGACTCAAAACAGTCGAGATCCCTGGTAGGAATCAGAAGAAGGTCAGTGCCGAAGCGCTACTGGCCCACATCGAGTCGGTCCCACTACGTGAGGTGGTGCGCGCTGACATGATCGCCGTCACCGATCTCGGCAACACGTTCCGCGTCCGCCACCACGAGACTCACATAGCCGAGCTGCCCGAGGACGCGTACGACTACTTCGCCGGCCGAGTCGTGACCGTGCTGCACATTCTTCTCGACCAATCAGGTCGACTCGCGGATTAGCGCTCACCGTCAAGCAACTCGATCTCGCGCTCGCGAGGCGTTCCGGCGCATGGGCGACTCGCGTCGCCGGCAGACGACCGGCTTACGCGCGGCGAAAGCAACTCGTATCGGCAGCGGCGTCAACACCGACACCGAGGCAGTCGACTTCCGGGACGACTAAACTCACTTCAGTGGTGATGGTTGGGGATGTTGGCGCGATCGGCGCCACCTCGCGGCCACCAGTCGGAGTGCCGACCCACGAACTGGCCCTGCACGACGCGCTCGATCGTCAGTTCTCGCGCATGTTCAAGCCGGGCCCCGGGCGCAGCGTGTTCCTTCTCAGTGAGCCCGAGTTGGGATTTGGCAGACCTGACGCCGTCCTGGTTACGCTTTCGGTCGCATCACTCAACGCGTTCATTCGCAGTGGCTTGCGGCTGCCAAGTCTGAATGCGGCCAAGAGCCTTGCCGGCGCAGGAACCAGCCTCACAGACAAGCACGCGCGCGCCTTGGCGCGCCAACTTGAGCGTGCCGGGTGGTCAGGACGCGCCCTCAAAGAGGCTGGCGGACTGATAACAGATTCGCTCGCAGTGGAGGCGAAGCTAGCAGAGTGGAGGCGTGCCATTAGACAGGCCGCGGGCTACCGAATTGGCGCTGGGCGATCGGCCGTATTGCTCCCTGCGCGCGTCGGCGCGCTCGTCGAGGAGCGCAACCTCACGAGTCACGGCGTTGGGCTCATGGTGGAGGACCGTGGTCGGATCCAGTGGACGGTTCCTGCGCCACGGGTCGAGATTGGGGTGAGCCATCGAGCTTGGATGCTTGAGCTCCTCATTCGAGGACTTGAGGCTGGGACTGCTCACAGGGCGACCTGATCTGTGAAAAGCCGCAAGCCGTCTCGGAGCGCAACTACGCGGTTCCGATAGCTCGGATCGGGCAGCATGCCCGCGCTCGCGATCGAGTCCCAGAGTGCGACGGCGCTCTCGAGACTGCCCGCGACGGTGCCGACACGAGATGAGGGATCAGTCTGCGAGCTCAGCCAGGACGCACGGGCAGCCAACGCGTTCATGTGGTCAATCTGAGCATCAACGCGCCCAAGGGAGTCAAAGGGGGTTGTGCTGTATCGGGCGATCTCGTCCGCCGTAAAGATCGCGTCACGCAGACTGGAGGCGAAGAGCGGTGCGGTTTCGGTTTCGGCCCTTGGCAGCGACCACAGGCGAGCCAGGTTTGTGCGAACGGCGGGTGCGCGTCCTCCCGACGCAGGCGACATCCACTTCGAAGAGCTGAACTGGCGCAGCGTGTAGGACCAGCCAGTCGCCATTGCGGTTGCGCCAGCCGCCAAACCCAGGAGACCCTCGAAGTCCGAGTATCCCCACGTCACATCGAAGTCATTGAGCTCACTCAACGCGTGGATGAGCCGCAGCAGGTTCGCGAGCTTTGCCGGCGCCCATGGTGTGTTGGGATACGCGGTTGAGGGACGACTCACAAGCACGTAGAAGCCACGCACAGGTAACGCGGTTGCTACATCCAGCCAGCGCTCGATTGCCAGCCAATCTGAGAGCCCGGCCTCATCCACGGCGAGCGTCGCAATGGTGCGGTTCTGACCCCAAGACTGACTCGCGGTGCGCGCGAACTGCACTGAGAGCGGAGTCCAGAGGTCCGCGAACGAATCCTGAAGGGGCCCCGGAGCAATCCAGAGACCGTCCGAATTCACCGCGTCGTTTAGTCGGCCGATGCGGTCGATGTGCGCCGCGACGGACTGAGCATCCTGCGCCCAAGAGAGCCCGTCGAAGGCAAGCTCGTGAGCTTGGTGGTTTCTCCCTCGACCTGCGGGCTGAGTCGAGTAGAGGTATGTTTGCGGGTCGACGAGCACCTCAAGATCAGCCTGGCGGCAGTATCGAGCGGTATCACCGAGATTCGCGGGGTCTTCATCCCCAGGGCTGAGGACTACGCCGCCAAGATTTCCGTCGCCGTGTACAGCCGGAATCTTCTGCCCTTTGCCATACCCGTGCTGCACGTAGAACGTCACTGTCAAACCCCCAGCTTTTCTAGCGGAATCTCCGGGGTGCGATAGCGGCCATACATCGCGTAGGAGAGGAGCCTCCCGAGAACCTCACGGACATCGTCATCAAGATCGTCCTGAGCGAGGTTCGAGGCACTGAAGTCTCGTAGCGCCTGCATATACTCCGCGGTTGAGATGCCAGGCCGGAAGAACGGATGCCGTCCACGAGCCGCCTCAAGTACGGTGAGCCCGATCAGATATTGATCCGTGCGGAAGTCGATCTGAGCATTTCGGCGCTGCTCGAACTGTTCAGGTGCAGCGTACCGGGGTGTCATCGGTGACATGAAGCCCGAATCAGTGAGGGCGGACATCTCGGTGAAGAGCACGAGGCCGAGGTCCAGTAAAACGGGGGTACCGTCGTCGGCGTAGGCGACATTGCCCGGCTTGATATCACGATGGACGATCTTGTCAGCCGCCCACAGCGCGCTGGATGCGCGGAGGAGCGCCACGAGAAGATCCTTGGTCTCAATGCGGTCGAGCGCGCCGCTTCTCAATCGATCTTCGAGAGTGCCACCGCTGTAAAACGGCTCCTCGTAGCAGAGGAAACTTGCCGTGCCGATTCGAGTCACCGCAGGGTCCGACACGAGACTCACGATGTGCGGCGAGTTGACGGCGCTCATGCTCGACAGCTCGCGGGCGATCCGGTCCGGCACTTGGTCGAAATCGAACTCGTCCGGATCATCCGTGATCGGAAAGCTATAGATGATCTTGAGGACGAGATCGCCAGCGCCCGACTCTGCGCTGTACGCGACCTTGAACGACCCCTGCCCAAGGTGTGGCGTCGAGATTGTGAGATCAGGGAAGCTCGCGCAAACGTCAGCATCTGTGAATGGAAGCGGTGGGAGTGCGTTCATCGACGGTGTCCTTCATCGCGGTGCGGAGCATTGATCATCTCGGCGTAAGCATTACTCGCGCACACGCCCCCGCGCGGCCCGACTGCCTGGACGACACTCCCATCCGGTTTAAAGGCTTCCTCCTCCATGGGGCAACCGTAGCGGGCGAAGGCACTTGCGCTGCATCCGTCATCGTTGCGCGGCTCTGATCTCCGCCAAACCGGGGAGTCGCGCCATGACCACCGACCGTGCCCTCGCCTGCTCCCGGGCCGCGAGACTGGACCAAAGCTAACCAAGAGCGAAAGGGACGCTGATGCCGCTGGCAGTAGTCGCCTGTGATGAGTCCGCCGCCGAGGGCGAGAACCTCATCGCGAGTAAGCATCCCGTGTTCGTTCACGGATCCACGAGCGTGTCGCTCGAGGATGCCGAACAGTTCATAGAGCGACTGCGCAGCGCGACACGGGCGCAGGCTCCTGAAATGAAGTCAGCGTCGATCCTCACCATGCGGAATCGACAGGCGCTGGTGGATGCGCTCCCCGCGTTGGATGGCCAGGCGAACATCTACTTCGTTGACAAGTCGTTCTTCATCACCGCGAAGCTCGTCGTGCTCACCTACGCCGCGCTCGCAGCGAGGATCGGCGTAGACGTCCACTCCGACGGGCTGGGCCCCTTCCTTACGCACATCCTCCACAAGGACGGTCCACACGCGGTCGGGCCGGGACGATGGAACGCACTACTCGGCGCGTTCAACGGCCTCATCCGTTCCTACGCGCGCGCAGGATCGCAGGCCCCGTCCGTCTGGCCGTTCTATATGGCCCTCTCTGACGCGAGGGCGAACTGCCGCGACATCCGAGTCGCAGCGATCCTCTCGGAGATCTGGGAAGCGCGGCACATGACGTTGGCATACGTGAACGCAGACCCGATCGAGTTCCGCGAACTCGACCCCCTCGCGCCATCCCTTGACGCCGTGGCCAGAACGTGGCAAATGCGGATCGGTGTTCCCTTCGAGATACTGCACGACGAGCATTACCTCCTGACTCAGTCCGTGCGCGACGCCATAGTCGATGGCTCCCGAACGCAGCTTTCGGTCGGCGGAATTCAGTTGCCCCAAGCGGATCTACGTGGCATCCGGGTCGTCGAATCCAAGCTTGATGCGCGTGTGCAAGTCGCAGACATCCTCGCCGGGACCGGCAGAGAGGTCGCGAGGATGGCGGCGGACGGCATGTTCGATGACCCGCTGCAGCAGGCCGTTCATCAAATGCTCGACTACAACGTCATGTCGAGTGGCGGATCACCCATCGACCGTCTCGTCGGACAAGCGCCGCTGACCTACATAGACCGGTGGCAAGCACGTCAGGGGTTGTAGAGGGTGCCCGCCACGGCATGGTCGAGGTCACGATGTATCTGCCGTATCGAACCGCTTTCGGCCGCCACCGGGCACGACACGTACACCCGGGGTGGCGCTACCGCGCACGGCCAGGTTGCGGATCTGCGATTCTGCACCTGGACGGTCGCTGGAAGACGGGTGTCACAGATGGGGGTGTCAGAGGCTCGGAGTACTGTCGGCAGCGCAAAGAAGGGCGGCAACAATGGATGAATGCCTGTGCTGTCATCTGTTCAAGTTCGAAACCCCTGTCTCCCACACTGACAAGCGCCCGCACGTGTGTGAGGAGTGCCAAGCGCATTACCGCGACCCGCATAGGCGCGACGCGGATCACATCACCGCGTGGTCCCTTCACCATCGCAACTCGATGCGAATCATGAAGGAGAAGAACTACGAGTCCCGAACTCGCGCGGAGGCCGCGGAGGCCGAGGCGAAGGAGTTGCGTGTATCGCTTGCTGATGCGATCCGCCTCCTGCAAGCAGACACCTCTGATCATTTCGATGCATTCGGCCCCGAGCTGCGAAAGCGTCTCCAATCCGATGCCGTCACGACAAGCGAGCAGCGCGCTCGTAGTGCGTATCGCCAACGCGACTACTCGATGAATGCCCTCTCAGCCATCGCTGATCATCACTACGGCACCGCTGAGGCAAAGTGCCGTTGCGGATCGCGCAACTGCACGATCCTCGAAATCCTGTCCCACGAGATCGAACAGATCGAAGCGTGGGAGGCGGCCCAGAGGCAGCGCATGCGTGACGGGCTCGAGCACGGGCTCCGACGCGATCACCCCGACGCAATCAAAGGCGGGTCACAGAACCAGTTCACTTTGTGGCACGGCCTGCCTGCACGTGGCCGAGATCAGACTCAGGGCACGCGACGCCGCTAGACCACCTCTCGTCTCGACGCACAATCCGTGGGTTCGGGACGGACCCTGCGTTGCAAGCATTGCCCTCACCTATCGGACATTGCTTCGTGACCCTACCCAAGAGGCGATCCCACAGATCAATCCCGGGGCTCGCGACCGACCCGCCTACGTGCCGTGCCCGCATAGGGATCCATCTCCAGAACGTGCGAGCGGGAGCTTGCCGAGTGTGGCGTGTGCTGTAGCGTCGGGGCGTGTCGACAATGAGCGTTGCTCCACTGCCGCAGTACCTGAAGGTCTCAAGGAAGCTTCCGGACGACTTATCAATCGCCGAGTACGCGGAACTTGTGAGCGCCATCAGCGGTCTGTGTGACGCGGCAGGGTGGCTCATGCCGACTCGTAAGCTGGTGGCAGCGAACGACATGACCATCGTGGGCGCGCGATACGGCAGTCCATTCACCGTGGTCGTCACGGTTGGAGTCGCCGCTGGCACTGTCGCTGCAGTCGCGAATGCGGTCAAGCAGGCTGCCGCCATTGGCGAAGTGGTCTCGAGAACCAAGTTGAACGAAGTCGAGGCCGATGTGCGCGTCCGCGAGGTCGAAGCTCTAGAGCGGAAAACTGAAAAAGAAGTGGACTTGCTGGATGCGCAGGTCGAAGTCGCTAAGCGCCAGGCAGAGCGCGAGTACTACGAAAGCGTCAGTGCACGGTTGAAGGCGGAAGAACAGGCCATGCGGAACGCACAGCTACGGGACGACCTGTTCGAGCGTCGCGAACTTGCTAAACAAGGCGTTTACAGAAATGCCATCGTTTCTAGCCTGCGAGACGGTGACGACCCTCAGATCCGTGCGCGGATTGACGAGCACTTGCACCGAGCTCCACAGACGGCCGGCGACCGCGGGACGACGGAACGCCTCATCGACGATGCCGAGACGCTCGCCATCTTCGATGTAGACATCGAATTGACCGAGTCTCCTGAGTGGCCTCCGGCTGACGATGCCGCTTAATCACCCATATCTGCGCCTGTTCGCTCGCACATGGATCGACAACGCGCGCTGACGTCCCGCTAACGGGCACTTCCCTTATAGGGATGGCATAGTGACTGGTTCGTCGGCGACGGGGTTTGAGGCCGCCCCACCCAGACTTCTATCCGAGCCAGGGCGCGCAAATCACCGGGCGCGTCCGAGAGCCCACTGCATCCCGCGCCCTGTTGCCGCGTGGCAACCGTCGCGGAGGGGCGGCCCGCCCTTTCGGCCCCGATTACTGCGCCTCCGTCTGTACGGGCAGGACCAGCAGACTGGCTGGCCCTAGCTGCACGGTGCCCTCGTCGTCGCCGGCGTTAAAGCGCGTGACGCCGAGTCGGTTGCCGGCCGCATCTGTCCCGAGCAGAAAGCCCTGCTCGACGGAATCGATGACCGCGAGATCGGTGGCGTGCAACACCGCGGACCCCTCGACCACCGACGACAGCACGACTTCGTCGTCCGAGACGAAGATCGCGTCGGGCGCGAACCCGAGTCGTCCGGCCGCACGGATCTCACCGTCGCGCGAGATGCGAAGAACGCGCCCATCGGACGACGAGACTACGACGTCCCCGTCTGCCAGCGCTGCGACCATGTTCGAGTTCCCCGCGGTGACCGTCACCATCGGTTCTTGGTTGGGGGCGAGCTGGCCGGACGACCTATCGACGCGATATACGTCGCCCATTACCGTGATGATCCACACCGTCGATCCGTCGGCGGAGATATCGGCCTCGGCGAGCGCGTCTCCGCGCAGCCCCAGCACTTCCGTCACGCTGTCGACGGAGCCGTCGCGGTCAAGCAACGTCACCGACGCATTCTGGGTGAGCACGAAGTGCTCGCCGTCGCCGCCGGCGCGAAGGCCGAGAAATTTCCCGGCTTCCGATGACAGTTCCTCGGCATCGACGACGCGGGTGACACCGCCCTCGCAGCCGACATGGAAGATGCCGTCGAGCGCACCGACTAGAGCGTCGCACCCGAGAATCGATGTTGTCTGCAGGGCGGGGTATACGTCGCCGAGCGCTCCGAGGGGCTCCTTCGTGTCAACGTCCCTCATGGTGTTGGTGTCGTCAATGTATAGAGTGCGCTCGTCGAGCGGAATGACCGTGGCGGCGGGGCCGATCTTGGTCTCCATCGGCAAAGCCGCTGCGTGTCCCACGATGAGACGCGAGGGCGTGGGCGAAACGTACGCTACGCGCGCGTGCCGCGGATCGCGCGCGGCAATCCGCCAGTAGAGGTCCGGGGCGTCGGAGATCGAGCGTGCGCCGTCGAAGGTGCTGAGCGCGCCGGCCGTGATCCCCGCGGTGAGCGCCCCCACGGGTGTGCACACGGGCCCCGAGATGCGTGACGCCGGTTGGGTCTGCGGCCCTCCGGCCGCGCCGGGGGTCCACTCGAACGCCGTCCCACGGATCGTGTTCGGCGAGTAGGCACCGGCCACCTGGTCGCCGCAGATCGTGACCGTGTTGCGGTAACCGCCGGAAGACGAGCCGGAGCGATCGGAGACGCGCGCCTCGCTCTCGATGGTGAGAGTGCCGCCACCGACGCGCAAGAGTCGGACGACCCCGTCGTCGCCGAGCGCCGCCACGGCGTCGCCGTCGACGTCGACGGCGCGAACGATGCTCGGGAGCACCGAGACCGAGTGCACGGGGGGCACGGTCCCACCTTCCGGGTACGCAGCGATGCGGATCGCGAGGTCGCCCGATGACGCCCACACCACCTCGCCGGCCTCGGTAAGGGCGAGAGCCGAGACCGGACCCTGCATCGCGATCGGGTTGCGGCCGGTGGCGAGGTCGATCCACGCGAGGTCGCCGTCGTGGGTGATGTAGACGGCGCTCGTACCGTCGGGCCCCGACTGCAAGGTGCCGGGGCGGATCGGCAGCTCGACCGCGACCCGCGCGCCGACCTCGCCGGTCGTCGTGTGGACCGTGGTGATTGCGTCCATCGTGTAGACGAGCACGATCGGCTCTTCACCGGCCCAGGCTGCCCCGAGGTAGGTGTCCGTCGGCAGGTCGATCGACCGCAGACGGGCGTCTCGCGTGAGGGCGGCCATGAGCGCCGCCTCGTTCGCCGACGTTGGGTCGAGTTCCACAGCCTCCGCAGCGATCGCCACGGCCACGACGGTGTCGGTGGCGAGCCGCGCGTCGTTTGCGAGGGCTTGCGCCCGAGCCGAGGCCTCGGACGCGTTCGCCTCGGCCGAGAAGCGGGCGGCCAGGCCCCACAGCACGACGGCGATGACCGCCGCGACCCCGAGGAAGGCGAGCGCGCCGCGCGAGGAGCGCCGCAGCGTGCGCCGCGCGTCCCGCGTGAACGCGAGTTCGCGTTCGATGACGCCGCGCACGACCGGGGTGACGGCCGCCGGTGAGTCGGGCGCGGCGAGCACCACGTCGGCGTCCCCGGCGGTGAGGTGAGATATGACCTTCTGCACCGCCGACGGCTGCTCTTTCGCGCCGAGCACGCGCGACGCCAGCCGTGCGTGCGCCGACAGCGCGTCGCCGTGGGCCGCGAGGGTCGCGAGGATGTCGTCCGCCGCGCGCTCGATCCCGTCCGCGGCGACGTACCGCACGGCTTTGCCGAGTTCAGTGCATAGGCCGTACTCACGCTGGCAGTACTCGCTCGCGTGCCACTCCGGGGTGTCGAGCACCGCGATGACGGAGGCGACCGCGAACTCGGCTTCAATAACGCTCCAGTGGCTCTGCCCCACGGGAATGCCGGCCTCGCCCACCGCCTCGTCGGTCTCGTCAGGCGCGTCGATCCACACCGATGCCCCGCGGCGCCCGAGCGCCGCTGCGAGGGTACGGGCAAGCTCGGCGTCGCTGTGAGCGTACGAGATGGCGACGTCAGCCACGGTCGCCATCCAATCCGAAGCTCTGCCGCTCGTTCGCAGTGAGCGCGCGCGGCGCGGAGTCCTCCGCCGGCGGTGGGTCGTCGTCCAGGCGCCACCGCGCGATCGTGCCAATGCGGGTGACGGCGACGAGCGTTTCGCCGTCGAAATCGACATCCGCCACCGGGATGTTGAGGACGGTAGCGATGCGGGTGAGCACCCGACCTCCAGCCTCCAACACTGTCGTCGCGTCGGCCCCGACATGAGCTATGCGGCCGGTGTCGGCATCCACGCGGAGGGTGCCCGCACCCGAAAGCGTCCCGGCCGGTGCGAGGGGCACCATCCGCTCGCCGTCCCACGCACAGAGGGCGCCGCGCTCAGTCAGCACGAGCAAGCGAGAACCGGAGAACTCACCCGCCACAATGTCGGTGCCGGCGTCGTCAGGCAGCAGCGCTGAGAGATCGCTCGTTGAGCCGTCGGTGGAGTGCAGCACGCCGTCGTCGGTGACCACGACGGCGCGGCCGGGCTCGTGGCCGACGAGCGCGAGCGGGACGGAGGCCGCGGTATATTCGATCTCCGTCGACACCGCGCCGGCCTCGGTGAAGCTCACCAGTCGGGTGGCCGTGGCGATCGCCAGCCCTGCCCCCTCGTCGGCGGTCACGAGGAACGGCTCAAGGCCCAGACGCGAGTTCATCAGCGGGATCTGGGCGCTCACCCGGGGCTGGTCGGGTGCAAGCTCATCCGGTTCGAGGGGCCAGACCTGGAGCGTTGCGAGGTCATCGCCCTGGTTGACCGACGTGCGGATGACGGAGCGTCCGTCGGCCGCCAGGATCTGCCTCCCGATCAAGCCCGCGCGCTGGCCCGCCAGCACGGTAGACGGGTCATCGCCATCGACGACGAGGACCTGCAGCCCACTGTCTAGGACGACCGCTAGGTCGCCCGAGTCGATCACTCGGATCTGATTGCGGAACGTTGCCCTGGGAAATACGGCCGCGGTGATGCGCTGACTCAGCGCGTCACCAAGTGCGGTGGACGAGGGAAGGACGCCGACTGTGGTCGGCATGCCGATGTGGGCGAGCCCTGCCATGTCCCACACCCGCAGGTAGCCGTCGATGCCTATCGAACCGAGTACGTCGGCACCGGCTGTCGCTAGGCGCGTGTGCTCGCCGAGGTGAGCGGTGAAGCGCGTCACCGGGGTCGTCCCCGCGTCGAACGAATAGAGCCGGACCTCTCCGCGCTGATCTGAGGCGGCGATGTACCCGTGACCGACGTCGGCCAGGGCAGTGACCGGGCTGATCGACTCGGAGTAGTCGACCGTCGGCTGGCCGCCGGAGAAATCGATGCGCGCGACCTGCTGGCCCCGCGATGCGAAGACTGCGTCCCCGCCCTCGGCGACGGCGAGATGACCGGCCCCGTCGAGCGGCGCGCTGTGGCGGAGTGCCCCGCTGTTGGCATCGTGCACCCGCACGGTCGAGCCGTCCCAGGTCGCGACCCACCTGCCGTCGGCGCTCACGTCCACGGCTCCGATGACCGCGTCGCCCCGGGAATCTGCGATGACCTCGCGTTTCCCAGTGCGCGGGTCGATGGTCAGCACGCTCGAGCCTTGCGCCGCCAGCATTCGCTCGTCATTCTCCCAGCCGAAGAACTGCAGGCCGTTGGACGATGCGTCGTCGGAGGTCGGGATCTCCTTCCCGGCTGATGTGTCGAAGAGTCGGATGCCGGTGTCGGACGTGACCGCGAGCATGCCAGTGTCAGTTAGGAATATGTCCGAAACGGCGTCGATCGCGCCTACCCCCAGATCGAACGTCGCGACGGGTTCCGCGGATGCGTCCACGACTCGCACGGCATCGTCCTGCCAGGTCGTATAGGCGAACAGCCCCGTGCCGGAGGCGGCGAACTGCTGGCCCGGCCCCGCGAGCGCGAACGAACGGTGCGGCACCTGGGTCGCCGAGATCGCGGCGACGGCGGCGTGGATGCCGGGGTCGGGTGTGAGGTCGACGGCCAAGTCGGCGAGCACGAGCGGAAGGTCGGGGTCGCGGCCGGTCGACGCAGCGGCCACGGTCACGAGGCGCGACGCGGTGGCGAGGTCGGCCGAAGCAAGCGAGCGCTGCCCCTCTGCGAGCGCCGCCACCCCCTGCGCGACGCTGATGCTCGTGGCCGCGGCGAGCACGACTGCCGTGGCCACACCGACGAGGCGCCATCTTCGACGGCGCCGGCGGTTGCGCTCGCGGCTCGCATTGACGAAGGCGCGAACTTGCTTCGCGGCCTCCGAATCCTCCTTCGCCATGGGCGAGGTGAGCATCGTGACCGCGGCCGACTGTTCCGCCTCGCGCAGTAACTGATCAGGTGATCGCGTAGCCGACCAGCGCTCCGCAGCACTCGCCAGCCTGCTCCATTGCACGAGGTTCCTGCCGCCGTAGCGCACCGCCGCCGCCAGCCGTCGGATAGCTGCCTCGGTCCCGACGACACGCGGCCGCACGTGGGAAAGTTCGGGCAACACGTCGGGCACGAGGTCGACAAGGGTGACGGGAAAGACTTCGCGCTCGGCGAGAGATGCCTCGTCCGGTCGGGCACCATCGGCGGCGGTGATCGCAACGATGAGCGGCGTCGGCGCGGGCTCACCGGGCACCGGGTCGATGCCCACCCCCCGAAGCCCGTCGATCAACCGCTCGAGCTCGTCTGACTCGTCCCCGACGATGAATATGCCGACGCGCACGCGCGTTTCCCCGGTTGCCGAAGCCATGTTTCCCCCAACGGACACCGCCAGCGTACTGGCCGACAAGCACCGTGCCGCGCGAACGACGCCCGGGAGGTGCGCCACGACCTGCCTTAGGGTTTAGCTGACGCCAAAGAGGTACAGCAAGCTCATATTCGCGAGGACCGCTTCGTACGATGTGATGCGGGCGCTCAATCCAAACAGCGAGCGGGACCGCTACTCATGCATGCGCCACGGCGCCTACCGGCCGCCAACTCGAATTCCTCTAGAGGCTCGCCATAGGGTGTGCTCTCGAGAGAACGCTTCCTCTGCCTCGCCAACGAAACGTGCCCATGCGCTTTCGTTCTGGAGGGAGTCGAGCTGCGACAAAACCGAAGCCACCTCTTGGCTGGTAACCGAATACGCCGATGACAGCGTCTGATATTGCCTTGACTGTGCCCACGCGGTGATCGCTGCAGCGAGCGCCGAAACTACGCCGAGTGCATCAAAGTTGATCATCTGCGCCCACAGCAGGCAGGCCGCAAAGATCCCCAGCACCTCGAACACGATCGTTGCAATGGTCCATTGGCGAAGTCGTCGAGTGTTGAATTTCGCTTTCCTCGAGTACCAGCCCAATTGGTCAACGACCCGGAACTCACGGTAGTACGCACGTCGCTCATCAAACGTGCCTGCCCTTGCTTTTCGCATCAGCGGCGTTATCTGCCCGCCGCTACCATCCGCGGGCGGTACATGATCGAGGTCCGTGAGCAGCTCTTCGAGTTCCATAGTGAAGCGGGTGTCGATCGCGGAGTCCTCGTCGTCGAAGCCCTCGCCGCGAACCATGTAGCGCCACGAGAGCGTCTTGGCCGACTCCGCAGCAGCTCGACCCTCGTACCAGACTCGATCCGGCCGGGCTGCGACCGTGTACAGCTCCGCTGCCAACGCCACAAGCAACGCAACGACCGCGACCAATCCGCCCAACCACTCAAAGCCCTCGAACCCGCTGAGAGCCCCGCCCGCTGCGGCGACGAAGAGACCGCCAAGGCGGAGGCGCATGCAGCGCACGAAAGCGCGCTGTCCCCCAAGCGATTCTTCGTCAGCGCTGCGATACAAGGCAGGAAAGTCCGTCTCGGCGGGCTTTCGAAGCGCACTACCCGATGGCGAGGACGATTGCGTCAATATCCCATCCAATCACCTGGGTGCGTGAACTGATTAAAGCCGCGGGGGTGGTCACACCCGCCTTCAACCGAACGCCGATCACCTTATTGCCTAGCTCCACGCTCCTTGCGATCTCCCACGCGACCCAATCGCTCCTGTATGTCTCGTCGCCGATCAGCACGATCGTTACCGAGGCGGCACGAATCTTCGCGCTGATCTGGCCTCGGATGTACGCGGCATTTGTGCTGTTGTACGGCACCTTCACTGAGTAGTCGTCGAACTCCAACGCGCTCTTCTTGTTCTTGGCCTGACCTCGAAACAGACGCACCAGCGCCAGGTCCTCCTCAACGAATGAAAGAAAGATGTGCTTCGTCATTGATGTGCCCCAGACAGTCGATCGACGCGCCCATCGCGCTGTCCACGAGGCTATTGGCATCCGCAGCTTGGTGCACGCCGACTCACCGAGTGCGGAAACGCCGACGCTCTGCTTGCAAGCACTGCCGTATACGGATCCGCAAGGGGCACCCCGCACGCGAGGTGTCAACGACAGGAGCAATCAACTCAGGCGCCTCGGGCCTTGGCACAGCATCGATGCCGCGCCTGAGACTAACCCACCACACAACCACCGTCGAGATCTGCACCAAATCTGCACCACGCCGCCGCCTCAGAAAGCGAAAACCCCTGCCTCAGCAGGGGTTTTCAGTGGCGGTGACGGTGGGATTTGAACCCACGGTAGGGGGTTACCCTACACAACTTTTCGAGAGTTGCACCTTCGGCCGCTCGGACACGTCACCGCCGAAGAGTTTACGTCATCCGCGGGGATGCCGCGAATCGTCGCCCTCACCCCCGACGTCGGCGGACGGGCGTACGGTGAACCCATGGCCGAGCGGATGACGACATCGCAGCGCACCGTTTTGACCGTCGCGGTGCTCGGCTCGTTCGTGGCGTTCCTCGACGGCACCGTGGTGAACGTCGCACTGCCCGCGATCGCGGCCGAGCTCGGTGGCGGCCTGTCGACGCAGCAGTGGGCCGTCGACGCCTACCTCGTCACCCTCGGCGCGCTGATCCTGGTCGCCGGTGCCGTCAGCGACGCGTACGGGCGGGTTCTCGTCCTGCGCATCGGGCTCATCGGCTTCGGGATCGCGTCCGTCGCCGTCGCCGTGGCGCCCGACACGACGCTCCTCATCGCGTTCCGCGCACTTCAGGGTGCGGCCGGTGCGTTCCTGGTGCCGAGCTCGCTGGCCCTCATCACCTCGACGATGGACGATCCGCTGCGCTCGCGCGCGATCGGCATCTGGACCTCGCTCACGACCAGCGCGATGATCGTCGGCCCACTGATCGGCGGCGTCATCGTCGACCTCTTCTCGTGGCGCTGGGTCTTCCTGCTGAACGTCCTGCCGATCGGCGTCTGCCTCTGGCTGGTGGGTCGCATGGGGGTCGCCGACGAGCGGGAGCCCGGCGCGCACGTGGACTGGCTCGGCGCGGCGCTCTGCACGTTCGGTCTCGGCGCGGCGGTCTTCGCGCTCATCGAGCAGCCGCACTCGGGCTGGGCCGCCCCGCAGATCTGGATCCCACTAGCGGCCGGCATTCTCCTGCTCGCCGCGTTCGTGTGGCGCCAGCACCTGACCGACGCGCCGATCCTGCCGCTCGACCTCTTCCGCAGCCGCAACTTCTCCGCCGGCAACGTGGCGACGTTCTTCGTCTACGCGGGGCTCTCCCTCAACGGCTTCGTCGTGGCCGTCTACCTGCAGCAGGGCGCCGGCCTGAGCGCGACGCTCGCGGGGCTCGCGAGCCTGCCGACGACACTCATCGTCATCGCACTCAGCTCGAGGATCGGCTCGTGGGCGGGACGGGTCGGACCGCGGCTGTTCATGACGATCGGCCCCCTGATCATGGCGGTCGGCACCGCGCTGCTGCTGACCGTGTCCGAGGACTTCGACTACTGGCTGCAGGTGCTGCCGGGCATGATCCTGCTGGGACTGGGTCTCGCGGTCACGGTCGCGCCGCTCACCTCGGCGATCCTGGGCTCGGCCGATCACCACCGGTCCGGGATCGCATCGGCCGTCAACAACGCCGTCGCCCGGGTCGCGGGGCTGCTGGCGATCGCAGCGCTGGCGGCGGTCACCGGTGGCGCGCTGGACCTCGCCGGCTTCCACCGCGCGGCGATCGTGACGACGGTCCTGCTGGCAGCCGGGGCCGCCGTGTCGTTCGTCGGCATCCGCAATGCGCTGCACCGCAGCGAGCGCGCCGACCAGCCGGCGTCCTGACAGAGCATCGGCGTCTCGACGGCGCAACCCCTGGCTGCGACGACGAGGGGATGCGAGGATGACGGGATGAAGAGCCTGCCGCTTCGGCGGTCGGCGCTGGCGATGCTCTTGGGGATGGCATTGCTCACGACGGGATGCGCGGCCGAGACCGCGACGCAGCCGACGGAGTCATCCTCACCATCGCCGGCGACGACCCCCGCCACCGATTCCCCCTCCCCGACGACGCCGGGCGACGACCCGGGCGCGGAACCCGAGGGCGACTGCCCGGCCGCGGCGTCCGACGCGCCCGCCGGCACCGCCGCCGATCCGTACCGGGTGGGCGAGGAGATCGCCGCCGACTGCTTCACGATCGTCGTCACCGAACTCGACGCCGATGCCACGCAAGACGTGCAGTCGACCTCGCCCGACGCGGTCCCCGCCGAGGGCAAGGTGTTCGCCGTCGTCAAGGTCATGATCGCGCGCTCCGGCGGCGAGGCCGCCGATGTGGCCACGATCGGGATCCGCTACGCGGGCTCCGCCACCGACATCGTCGACGCCGACCCCGACCTGCGCCTCGAGGAGCAGTCGCCGCCGATGGGCACGCTGGAGCCCGGCCAGGCGTCGGGCGGCACGCTGGTGTTCGAGACCGAGCACAGCACGAGTCCGGCCGTGGTGCTGTCGGTCGGCGACGGAACGGACATCTGGGTCACCCCGTAAGCAGGGAGCACCGCCACGCCGCTGGCCGCGGCATCCCCCGCCTGCCAAACTGGGCCCATGAGCGTGATCGAGAACTCGAAACTGACCGTCGTCGGCGCCGGCGCGGTGGGCTCCAGCGTCGCCTACGCCGCCCTCATCCGCGGGTCCGCGCGTCACGTCGCGCTGTACGACATCGCCGCCGAGAAGACCGAGGCCGAGGTGCTCGACCTCGCCCACGGCGCGCAGTTCACCGGGTCGAGCGACATCATCGGCGGCGCCGACATCTCGGTCGCGAAGGGATCCCACGTCGTGGTCATCACGGCGGGCGCGAAGCAGAAGCCGGGTCAGACGCGCATCGAGCTGGCCGGGGTGAATGCCGGGATCCTCAAGACGATGATGCCGCAGCTGCTCGATGTCGCCCCCGATGCCGTCTTCGTCATCGTCACGAACCCGTGCGACGTGCTGACGGTGCTCGCGCAGGAGTCCACGGGGCTGCCGTACGAGCGGATCTTCGCCTCCGGCACGGTGCTCGACACCTCGCGGCTGCGCTGGAAGATCGCGCAGCGCGCGGGTGTCTCGATCGCGAGCGTGCACGCCTATATCGTGGGCGAACACGGCGACACCGAGTTCCCGCTGTGGTCGCACGCGACGATCGGCACGGTGCCGATCCTCGACTGGGTGCCGCTCAACGGTCAGCCGAAGTTCACCGCCGAGGAGCTCGACCAGATCGCCGTCGACGTGCGCGACGCCGCGTACAAGGTCATCCAGGGCAAGGGCGCCACCAATTACGCGATCGGCCTGTCCAGCGCCCGCATCGTCGAGGCGGTCCTGCAGGACGAGCACGCCGTGATGCCGGTCTCGACGGTGCTCGACGACTTCCACGGTGTGTCCGGCGTGGCACTGTCCGTTCCGTCGGTGGTCAGCAGCGTCGGCGCGGTGCCGATCCGCGAGACGACGTTCGCGCCGAACGAGCTCGACCTGCTGCAGCACTCCGCCGGTGCGCTGCGCGAGGTCGCCGCCTCGCTCCGCTGAGCCCGGTCAGTCGGTGAAGGCCGCGGCTTCGCGGCTGGGGCTTCGGGATTTCCTCCCCAGGTGGGGTGGCTGCGCCGTTATCCACAGGAAGCGGCCCTGACCGGGGCTTTGTCGGTGTCGGTGTCGGTGCCTCCGGGAAGGATGGGGGCATGACGAACACCGCTCTGCTCCGCCCGGCGACGTTCGGCGTGGATGCGGTGGTGGACGAGCTCGTCGAGATCCGGCGTGGGATGGCGGCGCTGCAGGCACGTGAGGCGGCGGTGCTGGCGCGAGCGGTGGAAGTGGTGCGGGCGCAGGAGGACGTGCCGGGACCGTCGGGGGTGCGGGATGTGCCGCTGCGGTCGATGGCGGCGCAGCTCGGGGCCGCGCTGCGAGTGTCGGATCGGACGGTGCAGCGGCAGCTGTCCGACGCGGTGGTGCTGACGGAGCGGTTCCCCGGAACGTGGGCGGCTTTGGCGGCGGGTGAGGTCTCGGGGGCGCATGTGCGGGTGATCGTCGAGGCGGGACTGCCGATCGACGACCACGAGGCCCGCGCCGTGTTCGAGGAGGCCGCGCTGCAGGTGGCCCGGCGGGAGACGCCGGGACGGTTGCGGCCGGCGGTGCGCGTCCTCGCGGCGCGACTGCACCCCGTCCCCCTCGCCGAGCGGCACGCGGTCGCGGCGCGGGGACGGTGCGTGTTGGTGCGGGATCTGGACGACGGGATGGCCGAACTGATCGCGACATTGCCCGCGCATCTCGCCTACGGCATCCGCGACCGCCTCGACCAGTACGCCCGACGCGTCATCGACGCCCGCGGTGATGTCGAATCAGCAGGAGCTTTGCTCGATGAGCCCGTGCTGCAGGACACGCGTCGGATCGATGAGGTCCGTGCCGACGTGTTTGTGGACCTGCTGCTGACCGGGCACGCGACGCCCGAGGTCTCGAACGCGTCGATCCCCGAAACGGAGGCGATCATCGCGCACGTGCAGATCACGGTGCCGGCACTCACGGCCCTCGGCGCGGACACCACACCGGCAGAGCTCACCGGCCACGCCCCGATCGACACCGCGACCGCGCTGCGGCTGGCGGGCACCGCGTCGGGATGGGACCGGGTGCTGACCCATCCGGTCACGGGGAGCGTGCTGGCAGTGGACCGGTACCGGCCGTCGGATCAGCTGAAGCGGGCGCTGCGGGTGCGGGATGAGCACTGCCGGTTCCCGGGCTGCCGGATCCCGACCCGGCGGTGCGACATCGACCACACCACCGCCAGAGAACACGACGGCCCCACCGAGCTCACCAACCTCGCCCACCTCTGCCGACGGCACCACACCCTGAAACACCACTCCGCGTGGCGGGTCAGACAGACACCCGACGGGGTGCTGCACTGGACCAGCCCCACCGGCAGGCACTATCCCGACCGACCGGCCCGGACCCTCACCTTCGTCCCCGATCCGGACCCCGGCCTCACCACCGATGCCGGCCTCTCCACCGACCGCGCACGCGACCCCGGCGCCGGCGCATCCGACGTGCCGTTCTGACCGCTCGCCCGCGTGCCCATCCCGCCTGCTCCCCCACGTCCGCACCATGAAGTTGGCAGTCGTCGTCCCCTCCCGGCGGCCCAGGCGACGACGACTGCGCACAACTGTCGCGCCGACGGCAGCCGTGTCGGCGGCCCGCCGTACGCTGGGCACATGGCATCCCGACGACCCGCTGCGGCGACCGCATTCCGCTGCACCGAGTGCGGGTGGACCGCATCCAAGTGGGTGGGCCGCTGCGGCGAGTGCCAGCAGTGGGGAACCGTGGTCGAGGCGGCGACGCAGACCGGCATCGTGCACAGCGTCACCGCCCTCGCCCCCAGCCGTGCCGCACAGCCCATCACGTCGATCGACACGAGCGAGACACCGCGGCGCACGAGCGGCGTCGGGGAGTTCGACCGCGTGCTCGGCGGAGGCATCGTCCCCGGCGCGGCCATCCTGCTGTCGGGCGAACCCGGCGTCGGCAAGTCGACGCTGCTCCTCGAGGTGGCCGCGCAGAGCGCCCGGGCGGGGCGACGCGTCCTCTACGCAAGCGCCGAGGAGTCTCTCGGCCAGGTGCGCCTGCGCGCCGAGCGCACCGGAGCGCTCCACGATGAGCTGTACCTCGCCAGCGAGACCGACCTCGCGACCATCCTGGGTCACATCGACGAGGTGCGGCCCGAGCTGCTCATCGTCGACTCGGTGCAGACCGTCTCGTCGTCGCTGAGCGACGGGGTCGCCGGTCACCCGAGCCAGGTACGCGAGGTCGCCTCCACGCTCATCCGCATCGCCAAGGAGCGCGACCTGCCCGTCATCATCGTCGGTCACGTCACGAAGGACGGATCGATCGCCGGCCCCCGCATCCTCGAGCACCTGGTCGACGTCGTGTGCCACTTCGAAGGCGACCGGCAGACCTCGCTTCGCTTCGTGCGCGCGCTCAAGAACCGGTTCGGCGCCACCGACGAGGTCGGATGCTTCGACATGACCGGCGACGGCATCGCCGAGGTCCCCGACCCCAGCAGCCTCTTCCTCGGACACGGCTCCCGGCAGCCCGGCTCCTGCGTCACCGTCGCCCTCGAGGGGCGCCGGGCGCTCCCGGTCGAAGTCCAGGCGCTCACGATCCAGACCCAGGCACCCAACCCGCGCCGCATCGTCAGCGGCGTCGACTCCGCACGGGTGGCGATGATCCTCGCGGTGCTCGAGAAGCGTGCGCGGATCGCGGTGTCCACCCACGACGTCTACGTCTCCACCGTGGGCGGCGTGCGGCTCACCGAGCCCGCGGCCGACCTCGCCATCGCGCTGGCCGTGGCCTCCGCCGTCCGCGAGCGACCCAACCCCGCGCGACTGGTCGCCGTGGGCGAGCTCAGCCTCTCGGGCGAGATCCGCGCCGTGACCCAGCATGCGCAGCGACGCACCGAGGCCGAGCGCCTGGGCTACACCGCGATCGTCGACACGTCCTCCCGCGATCTCGCCGGCGCGCTCCAGGACGTCGCGCGCCGCCACCGGCCCGACACCGACGACGAGCCCGGATTCTGAGCGCCGGAGCGGTCAGAGATCGAGCGCCGCGATCAGGTCGGCCGGAGAGGCCTGCATCGGATGAGGCCCCGCGACGTCGAAGATGACGGTGGTGATCTCGTCGCCGTGCACCCCGAGGAACGCGCGCAGCCAGCCCGGCGACTGCAGCCCGACGGCGGGCGGAAGAGTGGCCGGCTTGTGCGCCGCATCGCTGAAGAGCAGCAGGGCGACCTGACCGGTGTTCGGGTCGCGATAGGTCCACACCTCGCCGGTGTCGAGCGGATTGTCGCGCTGACCCGGCCGCATCAGCGGCACGACGGTCGGCCCGTGGCGCAGAGCGAACGCCAGGGCGGCCATGTCCTGGGTCTGCAGGGCGTCCGCCAGCTGCGGATTGCGGAAATCGAGCGGGGGCTTGTCCTTCGCACGCTTCTTGCCGGCCATGGACACCAGCCTATTCGCGCCGTTCCCCACTCGGCCGCCCGGAGCAGACGGTCACCGGCTCGGGGCTGTGGGCTCGGAGCGGAGGGATCGGGGCGAAGATCCGGGGCAGAGATCCCCGGATACTCGAGGCAACGATTCGAGGCAAAGAGATGGGCCCTCTCGATCCCCCCATTGGGGACTGGGAAACTCGAGAGGGCCCTGCGCTCACCACGGCCGGGATCCGAGATCGAGATCACTGGGGTTGATCTCGATATCCGCTGCTGGGGACAACGGGGGTTAGCCGAATGGGAGCTGTATCCAGTGTAAGCACGACTTCCTGAGCGTGTGTCCACCGTTAGGGGGACAATTCATGAGAATGTTCTCAGTACCTGTGACCGGTCCCAGCCGCTCTACCGCAGGCGGAACTGCGTCGGCTCGGAGTCGATTCCCCCCACGGAGACGACGAGGTTGTAGTACCCCGCGAGTGCCCTCGGCCGGTCGTCGTCGCATGTGCTGACCGAGGACCGCGTGCGGTCCCATACGAGGGGCTCGACGCTCGAGACGGTCTGACCGGGGTCGAGCTGGACGATCTGGTCGCTCGGCTCGGTCTGGCAGTCCGTCGAGCGCCACCACACGTCGGTGCCGCTCGAGATCGTGAACGACTGCGCGGCGGTGCCGACGTTGATGGCGCACGCCGTGTCGCCGCCGTTCTCCATGCGGATGGACAGCTGGGGCTCCGCGCCGGCGCTGTAGCTGTCGCGGTCGGTGACGGCCGACACCGTCACATCGCCCGAGCTGCAGACCGGCATCGTGCTGGCCGACGGGCTCGGCGAGGCCGCGGCGGACGGCGTCCCGGACGGCGTCGCCGGCGCACCGGCCGAGGCACCGGCCGAGGCGCTGGGCGAGGCGTCCGGCGAGGCTGCGGTCCCCGACGAGCTCGGCGACGGCGCCGCCGCCGCGCTGCCCTCCCACGGCCGCCAGAGGGCGAGGGCGACAGCCGCGCCGATCACGAGCACCACGAGGAGCAGCACCGCGAGCCGCCGCCGCCGGTACACGGCGGGCGAGTGTCGACGGACGGGGCGAGTGCTCACCGTCCCAGGCTAAGCGGCTGCGCCGAGCGCCCGCGGCGGACGCGCCTAGGCGCCCTCGAGCGTCTTGAGCATGCGCGTGTTGCCGAGCGTGTTGGGCTTGACGTGGGCGAGGTCGAGGAACTCCGCCACACCCTCGTCGGGACTGCGCAGCAGCTGCGAGTAGACATCGGGGTCGACGACCTGCTCGCCGATCTCGGTGAAGCCGCGGCGGGAGAAGAACTCGACCTCGAAGGTGAGGCAGAACAGCCGCGTGAGGCCGAGCGCGCGGGCCTGCTCCTCCAGCCGCGCGACGATCGCACCGCCGACGCCGTGGTGCAGCCAGTCCTCCGCGACGATGAGTGTGCGGATCTCGCCGAGGTCCTCCCACATCACGTGGAGCGCGCCGCACCCGATGAGGCGGCCGTCGATCTCGGCGACGACGAACTCCTGCACCGACTCGAACAGCGTCACGAGCTCCTTGCCGAGGAGGATGCGGCGCTGCACCCACGGATCGAGGAGGTCGAGGATGCCGCGGACGTCGCCGGTGCGCGCCGGGCGCACCGTGTAGCGGCGCTCGGCGCGCGCGGGAGCCTGTGCTTCGGTCACCGCACCACTGTATTGCGCCGCGCCCGGCGCCCGGGCCGGCGTCCGCGAGCTGCACGCTCCCGGTCGTCGCCTGTGGCGCCTCGCACCCCCGCGGGACCCGTACTCTGGGTGTCTGGAGGAGGGGCCGGCGTGAGTGTGCTGCGTGACTACGCCACGGCAGTGTCGCAGCCGACACTGCCCTTCGACGCGCCCTCGGTGGACGGCTCGGTCGCGGCGACGCGCTACGACGAGGTCGTCGACAGCGACGGCGGGCTCCGTCCCGGCTGGAAGAGCCTGGCCACCCACGCCTTGTCGCTGACCGCCGACGAGCTCCGGCGCGTCGAGGGCGAGATCACCCGGTTCCTCGCCGACGACGGCGTCTCGTACATCCGGCCCGACACGGGCACCCAGCCGTGGCAGCTCGACCCGATGCCGCACGTCATCGACGCCGCCGGCTGGGCACCGCTGGACGTCGGCCTCGCCCAGCGCGCCGAGCTGCTCAACGCCCTGCTCGTCGACCTGTACGGCCCGCAGACCCTGCTGCGCGAGCGCATCGTCCCCGCCGCCGTCGTCGTGGGCCACTCCGGGTTCATCCGTCCGATGGGTCGCGAGAGCGCGTTCGACCCCCATCCGCTGCTGCTGTCGGCGACCGACCTCGGCCGGTCTGCAGACGGGGAGTGGCACGTCCTGGCCGACCGCGTCCAGGCTCCGTCGGGACTCGGCTTCGCGGCCGAGAACCGGCGCGTCATCTCCCAGGTGCTGCCCGACCTCCACCAGGAGGGCGACCTGCACCGCATGGAGCCGTACTTCGCCGCGCTGCGGGCCGCGCTCCTGTCGCACGCCCCCGCCGACGTCGACGACCCGCGCATCGTGATCCTGTCTCCGGGAGCGCTGTCCGAGACCGCGTTCGACCAGGCGTTCCTCGCCGGTGCGCTCGGATTCCCGCTGGTGCAGGGCAGCGACCTCGTCGTGCACGAGGGCTGGGTGTGGATGAAGCCGGCAGGATGGCCCGGCAAGAAGCCGACCGAACGCATCGATGTGATCATCCGGCGAGTGGATGCCGCGTGGTGCGACCCGCTCGAGCTGCGCGCCGACTCGCGCCTGGGGGTGGCAGGCCTCGCCGAGGCGGTGCGGCGCGGCCGGGTGCGCCTGGTCAACGGGCTCGGCGCCGGGGTCCTCGAGAACCCGGGTCTGCTGCCGTTCCTCCCCGCCGCGTGCGAGCACCTCCTCGGCGAGCAGCTGCGGCTGCCGTCGGTCACGACCTGGTGGTGCGGCGACCCCGACGACCGCGCCTTCGTGCGCACCCGCCTCGCCGCGGGCGACCCGACCCTGCTCGTGCGGCGCATCGACGAGCCGCGCAAGGCGCTCGCGGATCGCACGGCCGACGAGATCCTCGCCCTCATCGACGCGGAGCCCCACCGCTTCGTCGGACAGGAGCTCCTCCCGCTGTCGCAGGCTCCCGTGTGGAACGCCGGGTCCGGATCCTCCGGCCGGGCCTCCGCCCGCGCGATGAGCTTCCGCGCCTTCACCCTGCGCTACGGCTCGGCCTACCGCCCCCTCGTCGGCGGCCTCGCGACGATCCGGGCGACCGCGACGTCGGCCCCCATCACGAAGGACGTCTGGGTGCTGAAGGGCGCCGAGACCGACGCCGACCAGGGGCTGACCGAGATCGCTCCCCTGCAGACGGCGCGCACCGTCCCGACCCTCGCTCCCCGCGCACTGTCGGACATGTACTGGACCGGCCGCTACGCCGAGCGCACGGAGGACCTCCTGCGGCTGCTGCTGGCGACGCAGGCGGAGTTCGACCAGCCGGGTGCGCCGGCCGGCGGTCAGCCCAGCGCACGCGTGCTCCTGGCGGCCCTGCACCGGCTGGCCGGCACGCGATGGACCGACCCCGAGGCGGAGTTCCGCTCGCTGCTGCTCGACACCCACCGCCCCGGTTCGGCCGCGCACTCCATCGCCCGGCTGCGCGAGGCCATGGAGAGCGTCCGCGACCAGCTCTCGGGCGACACCTGGCGCGTGTTCTCCAACATCGACCGGGCCACCCGCGCCCTGCAGGGCTCGGTGCACGCGCACCGCACGGCGGAGTCGGGCGGCCGCATGCTCGCCGCGATCCTGTCGCTCTACGGCGTCACGGCCAACATGATCCGCGACACCGGGTGGCACATGATCGAGGCGGGCCGGCATCTGGAGCGCGGGCTGCAGATCTGCCAGCTGCTGAGCGTCGGCGCCACCGAGCGCCGCGACCTGCGCGGAGACCGCGAGGTGCTCGAGGCACTGCTCCTGGCATCCGAGAGCGTGGTGACCTACCGCCGCCGCTACCGGGGATCGACGCGCACCGCCGACGTGCTCGACCTGCTGCTGCTCGACGCGGACAACCCCCGGTCGCTGCTGTTCACGCTCGTCGAGCTCCGCGGCCACCTGGCCGCGATGCCCGCCTCGACCGGGTCCACGCGCGCCGAGCGGCTGCTGGACCACCTGGAGACGCAGCTGCGTCAGATCGATGTGGCCGAGCTGTCCGCCGTCACCGCGGGCCGCCGGCCGGCGCTGGCCGCCTACCTCGACGACGTCGAGTCGCAGCTGGAGCAGCTGTCGGACGCCATCACGCGCCTGCACTTCGAGAGCGGGCCGCCGCCGGTGCCGCTGTCGGAGCTGTCGCTGGTCGAGCTCATGGAGGCGCGCGCATGAAGCGCTACCGCGTGTGGCACCGCACCGCCTACACCTACGCCAAGCCGGTGAAGGACAGCGTCGGCCAGTTCCACCTGGTCCCGCGCGAGCTTCCGTGGCAGCGCGTCTCGCAGGCGGCCGTCACCGTCGATCCCGTGCCCGGCGACCTCGCGGCCGACGTCGACTACTTCGGCAACGCGTCCACCTACTTCCATGTGACCGATCCGCATGCGGCGCTCACGATCGAGTCGGCCAGCGAGGTGGCCGTCGACGTGCCGGTGTACGACGCGTCGGCGCTGGCGCAGCCGTGGGAGCGGGCCCGCCCGCTCGTGCACCCCGACATCGCCGAGGCGTGGCGCGCGACCGAGTACGCGATCGAGTCGCCGCGCGTACGCCACGACCCCGAGGCCGCCGCCTACGGCGCGCAGTCGCTCACGCCCGGCCGCCCGATCGGCGAGGCGGCGACCGACCTCATGGAGCGGATCTTCCGCGACTTCGACTACGACGCGACCGCCACGACCGTCACGAGCACCGTCGCCGACGCCATGCGCAAGCGCGCCGGCGTCTGCCAGGACTTCGCCCACGTCGCGCTCGCGTGCCTGCGGGCCCACGGCGTGGCCGCGCGCTACGTCTCCGGCTATCTGGCCACCCAGCCCCCGCCCGGCAAGGAGCGGGTGTTCGGCGCCGATGCCTCGCACGCGTGGCTGGCCGTCTGGCTCCCCGGCACCGACCAGTGGCTCGCGATCGACCCGACGAACAACCACTGGGCCGACGACCGCTACGTCACCGTCGCCTGGGGACGGGACTACGGCGACGTCTCCCCGGTGAAGGGGATCATCTACACGAAGGCCAAGACCTCCACGCTGCGCGTGTCGGTCGACGTCGCCCCGCTCTAGCCGGTCACCTCCGACAGATCCACGACGAACTCCTCGCGCCGGCCGTCCGGGGAGGTGACGACCACGGCCGCCTGCCCCTCCCCGCCCGGGAACACCCGCAGCCGCAGGCCCTCGAGGTAGTCGTAGTCCGGACGGTCGACCCGCGCCCCCCACGGGAGCACCGCACCGGCGCGCACGTACAGCGGCAGCGAGTCGAAGCCGTGCCGCTCCCGCCGCCACCGCCCGCCGTCGACCGTCTCACCGGTGAGCAGACTCGTCCAGCGCCCGTCGGGCAGGTAGAACTCCACCTCGCCGTCGGCGGTGAACACGGGCGCCACCAGCAGGCTCGGCCCGAGCATGTACTGGCGATCGACGTACCGGGCGGCGGGGTCGTCCGGGAACTCCATCCACAGCGGCCGCATGAGCGGCAGGCCGGACTCGGCCGCATCCAGGCCGAGCTGGTACAGGTACGGCATGAGCTGCATCTTCAGCTGGGAGAACCGGCGCGTCACCTCCACCGCCTCCTCGTCGAACGCCCACGGCACCCGGTAGGAGTCGGACCCGTGGAAGCGGCTGTGGCTCGAGAGCAGGCCGAACGCCGTCCAGCGCTTGAACACCGCGGGGTCGGGGGTGCCCTCGAAGCCGCCGATGTCGTGGCTCCAGTGCGCGAACCCGCTCATCGCCAGCGACAGTCCGCCGCGCAGGCTCTCGGCCATCGAGACGAAGGTCGACGTGTTGTCGCCGCCCCAGTGCACCGGCATCGTCTGGCCGCCGGCGGTCGCGGACCGGGCGAACAGCACCGCCTCCCCCGCGCCGCGCTGCTCGACGAGCACGTCGTGCACCGCGCGGTTGTACAGCTGCGTGTAGAGGTTGTGCATGCGGGCCGGGTCGGCGCCGTCGTGCCAGACGACATCGGTCGGGATCCGCTCTCCGAAGTCGGTCTTGAAGCAGTCGACGCCCTGACCGAGCAGCCGCCGCAGGTGCCCCTGGTACCAGGCCGTGGCTGCCGGGTTCGTGAAGTCGACGAGTCCCATGCCCGCCTGCCAGAGGTCCCACTGCCAGACGGAGCCGTCGCGGCGGCGCACGAGGTACCCGGCTGCGGCCGCCTCGGCGAACAGCGGCGAGCGCTGGCCGATGTAGGGGTTGATCCAGGCGGACACCCGCAGCCCGCGGTCGTGGAGACGGGCGAGCATCCCCTCCGGATCGGGGAAGACGCGCGGATCCCACTCGAAGTCGCACCAGTTGAACTCGCGCATCCAGAAGCAGTCGAAGTGGAACACCGACAGCGGCATGTCGCGCGCGGCCATGCCCTCGATGAAGGAGGTGACGGTGGCCTCGTCGTAGTCGGTCGTGAACGAGGTCGACAGCCACGGCCCGTACGACCACGCCGGGACCACCGGCGGTCGCCCGCTCAGCGCCGTGTAGCGCGTCAGCACGTCGGCGGGGGTGGGTCCGGCGATGACGAAGTACTCGAGCACCTCGCCGGGAACGGCGAACTGCACGCGCTCCACCGCCTCGGAGCCGACCTCGAAGGACACGTGACCCGGGTCGTTGACGAGCACGCCGTAGCCGGCGGAGGACACGTAGAACGGCACGTTCTTGTACGCCTGCTCGCTGGAGGTGCCGCCGTCGGCGTTCCAGATGTCGACGGACTGGCCGTTCTTCACGAGGGGGCCGAACCGCTCCCCGAGGCCGTAGATCGTCTCCCCCACCCCGAGGTCGAGCTGCTCGTGCACGAAGACGCGCTCGTCGGGCACCCCCGTCTCGGCGCGCGCGTTGCCGACGATGCCGTGGTCGACGGCCGCGTCGGCGCTCAGCCGCAGATACGCCGCCGACTTGTGGCCGCTGCCGGTCACCCGGCGTCCGTCCACCTCGAAGGAGAGGGACCAGGGCGCGCCCGCCGCCACGCGCGCCGTGAGCGCCCCGGAGCGCACCGTGCCCCCGGCGTCGTCCACCCCCACCTCGGCGGCTCCGTCCGCCGCGGCACCGCCGTCGCCGGCTCCGGGCAGGTCGAAGCCCCCGTGCCAGGGCGCGCCCTCGTGGTGGGCGACCCGAACGCGGATCACCCCTTCCCGGGGCGCCGACAGGGTGACCGTCAGCACCGGGCGGTTGAGCGTCGCGCCCCGTCCGGTGATGACCGCGGTGGGGGCCGTGATGCGCAGGCCGGGGCCGTCGGCCGTGGCGTCGGTCTCCTCGATGTCGAAGGCCTCCTGCGCGTACAGCGCCGTGACGCCCGGGCGCAGCTGCCAGAACCCGTCGGTGAACTTCATTACTTGACTGCTCCTGCCGTGATGCCGCGTGTGAGCGTGCGCTGGAAGATGAGGAAGAAGATGAGCGTCGGAATGATGCCCAGGAGTGCGGACGCGCTCGTCGTGGTCACGTCCATGAGCCGGTCGCCCTGGAGGACGCTGATGGCGACGGGCACCGTCTGGTTGGCGTTGGACGCGAGGAAGGTCAGCGGGATGAGGAACTCGTTCCACGTCCAGATGAAGAAGAAGATCAGCAGCACCGACAGCGTGGGTCGGCTGATCGGGAAGACCACCCGCCAGAGGATCTGCCAGCGCGTGGCGCCGTCGAGCGATGCCGCCTCGAGGATCTCCTTCGGGAACGTGCCGTACACGGCCGACAGCAGATACGTGCCGAACGCGGCCTGCACGACGGTGAAGATGATGATGACCGCCCACACGCTGTCGTAGAGGCCGACCTCTTTGAACATGTAGTACAGCGGGTAGAGCAGCGCCTCCTGCGGGAGCAGGTTCGCCAGCAGGAACAGCAGCACGATCCAGGCGCGCCCCCGCACCCGCCCGATGCCGATCGCGAACGCGTTGAGCATCGACAGCAGCACCGCCGCGACCGCGACGACGCCGGAGATCAGGATCGAGTTCCACACCTTCTGCGGGAAGTTCACCCGCTCCCAGAACTTCTGGATGCCGGTGAAGTCCAGCGCCTCGGGGAAGGCGAGCGGTCCCGACGTCGCGTAGTCGATCGGCGACTTGAAGGAGTTGACGAGCACCAGGTAGAACGGCGCCAGCACGAGGAGGGCTCCGAGCGAGACGAGCGCGAGGAGGAGCCAGTCCACGCCGCGCTTGCGCGTCATCCCCCCGCGGGGGCGGCGCTGCGGCCGGGGCGAGGAGCCGCGGGCGGCGGCCTCGGTGACCAGAACGGTGGTGGCAGCCATCACAGACCCGCCCTTTCCTTGCGCTCGAGCGAGGTCTGCACCCGGATGAAGACGATCGAGACGATCACGACGACGATCGTGAGGACTGTCGCGATCGTCGCGCCGTAGCCGACGTTCCGCTTGGTGAAGAACTCCTGGTAGGCGTAGTAGGCGGGCACGAGCGTCGCGCCGGCCGGACCGCCGCCGGTGATGACGTAGACCGGGCCGAACACCTTCAGGGCCGCGATCGTGCACGTGAGGGTGACCACGAAGATCTCGGGACGGATGATGCTCATCGTGATCGCGGTGAATCGCTGCCGCCAGTTCGCGCCGTCGAGCTCGGCCGCCTCGTACAGCTCGGGATCGACCCGCTGCAGGGCAGCCATGAAGACGACGACCGGGTAGCCGATCTGCACCCAGACGAGCACGACCATGAGCACCAGGAGCGCCGAGGGCATCTGACCCAGCCAGTCGACCGGGCCGATGCCGAAGACGGCGAGGATCTGGTTGAGCGCGCCCTCGCCCCCGGGCCGCACGATCCAGCCGATCACGATGCCGGCGACGGCGACCGGGAGGATCTGCGGCAGGTAGTACGTGGCGCGCAGGAAGCTGCCGACCCTGCCGCCGAACTTCCGCCCGACGACGTCGAACAGGAGTGCCGCGACGGCGAGGCCCACGATCGTCGGGACGACGACCATCGCGAGGACCATCCACACGGAGTTGCCGAACGAGGTCCAGAAGTCGTCGTCGGTGAGCAGCTTCTGCCAGTTCTCGAGGCCGATGAACTCCGGCTCGCGCACCCCGCGCCACTTCGTGAAGGTCAGGTACACGTTCCAGACGAGCGGGACGAGCACGACGACGATCAGGAGGGCGAGGCCCGGCAGCAGGTACAGCCAGTAGGCGCCGGTGCCGCCGGAGCGCTGCGGGATGGACGGCTCGTCCGCGGGGAGCGCGGTGCGCGGGCGCCGCGCGGGGCGCGTGACGGTGGTCATGGGGACTCCTCGGTCCGGGACGGGGTGGGGGGAGCGGCGGCCGCGCGCGGTGCCGGCCGCCGCCCCGGGTGATCAGCGGAAGTCGGCCGTGCCCTCGTCGTACTGGGCGCCGAGGTTCGCGTTGGTCGTGGCGACGTCCTGCGATCCGGTGACGAGACCCTGCAGCTGCTGGACGATCACGTCGTAGAAGCCGGGCGCGGGCCAGTCGGGGTAGAAGGACAGCCCGTCGGCGTCGAGGATGCCGTTGAACACGGTGATGAGCTCCTGGCTCTTCTCGTCGGTGATGTCGGCGGGGTCGGCCGCGACCGGCACACCGCCGTTGTTGCCGATGATCGCCTGGATCTCGGGCCGCATCGTGATGTCGATGAACTCGTACGCGAGCTCCTTGTTGGCCGCGTTCTCGGGGACGACCCAGAGGTTGCCCGACGAGCCGAGCGACAGCGTCGCCTCGGGGAAGGCGGTCATCGTCCAGTCGAAGCCCGTCGCCTCCGCGACGAACCGGCCGTACCACCACGAGCCCGACACGAAGATCGGCGCGGAGCCGTTGATGAACGACACCCCCGCGTCCTCGGCCTTGACCGACGACACGTCCGAGGCGATGTAGCCCTTGTCGACGTAGTCCGAGAGCGTCTCGGTCGCGTACGTGATCTCGGAGCCCTGCCAGTCCACGGGGTTCTCGTAGAGCTGGTAGTCGTTCACGAACTGGCGGTCGGCCTGGCTCAGCGCGAGCTGGTACCAGAGCTGGCCGAGCGGGTACTCGGCACCGGCCTCGGCCAGCGGAGTGATGCCCTTCGCGACGAACGCGTCGAGCACGTCGACGAACTCGGCGTAGGTGGTGGGGACCTCCAGTCCCGCCTCGGCGAACGCGTCGAGGTTGTAGTACACGCCGACGAATTCGCCGTAGTTCGGGATGCCGTACCAGGTGTCCCCGCCCATGACGCCGTCGTCGCTGTACTTCGCTGTGGTCTGGAGCGACGGCGCGAGCTTGTCGGCCCACCCGTACTCCTCCACCGCATCGCTGATGTCGGTGATCAGCCCGGTGCTCGCGAGGAACCCGGCGGTCGCGTTCCCCTTGTTGAACTCCATGAGGTCGGGCGCCGCGTCGGTGTCGAGGACCTGGCTGGCGGTGGACTGGATCTGCTCGAACGACTTCTCCTCGAACTCGACGGTGGCTCCCGTCTCTTCCTCGAACACGTCGATCGCCTCGGCCCAGGCCTTGCCCATGGCGCTGTCGGCGCCTTCGTAATGCCAGAGCTTGAGGGTGCCGCCCTCGGTGGGCGTCTCCTCGGCGGTGCCCGAGCAGGCGGCCAGGCCAAGGGCTCCGACCGTCAGGACGGCCAGCGCCGCGGCTCCTCGCCGCGCGGCCGGCCGGGTGGTGCTGTGGGTGATGCGTGCCATCGGTGGCACTCCTTTCGCAGTGACCGTCATTGGTCTGTCGGGATGCGTCGACGCGTCGGCGCGGGCGCGGAAGCCGTTGTCGAAGCGCTTCGATGACGCGGATGAAGAAGCGCGATGTTCAGTTGGGCGGAGGTACGGGTCAGCGCCGTGGCGGCGCGATCGACCCGCGGACGATGAGGGTGGGAGGGATCAGGTGCAGCGTCGCCTCGGGCGGCTCGTCGGTGAGGCTCTGCAGCGCGAGCTCCACCGCGAGATCGCAGGACGCCTCGGGGATGAGGGGGATCACATCCACCTCGACGGGAAGCGCGGCGGTGTCGAACGAGGCGGCGACCGAGATCACCGACACGTCGTCCGGCACCGAGAGGCCGCGCTCGGCGAGCTCGGCGAAGACCACCTGGTGCACGTCGTCGGCGGCGTGCACCGCGAGGGCGGTGACCCCGTCGTCGAGCATCTCGGCCACGGCGCGGCGGGTGGCCGCGGCGCTCGTGCTGCGGTCGCCCGACGTGCGCGCGACGGCACGCGCACCGCGCTCGGCGGCGCGCGCCTCGAACGCACGCCGCAGCCGCGGCGGGAAGTTCGACTTCTCGTACGCGACGTCCGGCTGACCGATGAGGCCGACGCTCCGGTGCCCCGCATCGACGAGGCGATCCACGGCGAGCACCGCGGCGGCTTCGAAGTCGAGGTCGACGCACACGAGCCCCGCCCTGTCGTCGGGGACGCCGATGAAGATGGTCGGGGTGTCGATCGACCGGGCCAGGGGCACGCGCTCGTCGTCGGGGCCGACGTCGAGGACGAGGATCGCGTCGACGAGACCGCTGGAGGCCACGCGGCTCATGCCGGCCGAGGCCTGCTCGTCGGTGAGCAGCAGGATGTCGTAGTCGTGACGGCGCGCGGCCACGGTGGTCGCCAGCACGAACGACATGTGCGTCGGCGCGTGGGAATCGGCCCGCAGCGGCTCGGTGAGGGCGAAGATCTGGGTGCGCCGGCCGGCGAGCATGCGCGCTCCGGCGTTGGGGCTGTACCCGAGATCGCGGACGGCCGCTTCGATCCGGCGACGCGTGTCCGGCGCGACCGGCCGCTTGCCGCTCAAGGCGTAGGAGACGGTGCTGATCGACACACCGGCGGCCTCGGCCACCTCGGTGATGTTCGCCATGTCGACTCCGTCGTCTCGTCTGCGGTGCTCGAAGCGCTTCGCGGAAGCGCTTCGAGAGCATGGTACGCAGACACGACGCGCGGACGCAAGGACTTTGTCGAAGCAGGCAACATATCGGACGGCCGGCACAGACGACGAAGAGCGGATGCCGGGTGGCATCCGCTCTTCGTGTGTCGCGTCAGGTCAGGAGGTGGCGGCGATGTCGGGCGTGGCGCTGATCTCGCCGGCGGCGCCGACTCCGATCGCGACCTTCTCGCCCCGCGGCCCGTGCTCGAACGTGAACTGCCCGTTCTCCGCGCCGACCTTGACGTGGTCGCCGCTGCTGAGCTCGCCGTGCAGGATCTTCTCGCTGAGCTTGTCCTCGACCTCGCGCTGCATGGCACGGCGCAGGGGCCGGGCGCCGAGCGTCGGGTCGAAGCCGATCTCGATCAGGCGGTCCTTCGCGGCGTCCGACAGCTCCACCGTCATGTCGCGGTCGAGCAGACGCTCGCTGAGCCGCTTGGTGAACAGCCCCACGATCTGACGGAGCTCGTCCTTGCTCAGCTGCGGGAAGACGATGATGTCGTCGAGACGGTTGAGGAACTCCGGCTTGAAGTGACGCTTCAGCTCCTCGTCCACCTTGCCCTTCATCCGCTCGTAGCTCGTCTGCGCGTTGCCCTCGACCTGGAACCCGACCGGGCCGCCGGCGATCGCCGAGGAACCCAGGTTGGTCGTCATGATGATGACCGTGTTCTTGAAGTCGACGACGCGGCCCTGACCGTCGGTCAGGCGACCCTCTTCGAGGATCTGCAGCAGCGAGTTGAAGATGTCCGGGTGGGCCTTCTCGATCTCGTCGAACAGCACCACCGAGAACGGCTTGCGGCGCACCTTCTCGGTGAGCTGCCCGCCCTCTTCGAAGCCGACGAAGCCCGGAGGGGCACCGAACAGCCGCGAGACGGTGTGCTTCTCGCCGAACTCGCTCATGTCGAGCGAGATCAGCGCGCCCTCGTCGTCGAAGAGGAACTCCGCGAGAGCCTTCGCGAGCTCCGTCTTCCCGACACCGGTGGGGCCGGCGAAGATGAACGAGCCCGACGGGCGCTTGGGGTCCTTGAGCCCCGCGCGCTGGCGGCGGATGGTCTTCGACAGGGCCGCGATCGCCTCTTCCTGGCCGATGACGCGCTGGTGCAGCGCCTTCTCCATGAACATGAGGCGGCTGGTCTCCTCCTCGGTGAGCTTGAACACCGGGATGCCGGTGGCCTGCGCGAGCACCTCGGCGATCAGACCCTCGTCGACGACCGCGTGGGAGGCGACGTCGCCCGAGCGCCACTGCTTCTCCAGGCGCAGACGCTCGGCGAGCAGGCTCTTCTCCTCGTCGCGCAGGGCGGCGGCCTTCTCGAAGTCCTGGTCCTCGCTCGCGCGCTCCTTGTCCTCGCGGACCTTGGCGATCTTCTCGTCGAACTCGCGCAGCTCGGGCGGGCTCGAGAGGATCGAGAGGCGCAGGCGTGCGCCGGCCTCGTCGATCAGGTCGATCGCCTTGTCGGGCAGGAACCGGTCGGAGATGTAGCGGTCGGCGAGGTTGGCCGCCGCGACGATGGCGCCGTCGGTGATCTGCACCTTGTGGTGCGCCTCGTAGCGGTCGCGCAGCCCCTTCAGGATGTTGATCGCGTGCGGGAGCGAGGGCTCGGCCACCTGGATCGGCTGGAAGCGGCGCTCGAGCGCGGCGTCCTTCTCGAAGTGCTTGCGGTACTCGTCGAGCGTGGTCGCACCGATCGTCTGCAGCTCGCCGCGGGCCAGGAGCGGCTTGAGGATCGACGCGGCGTCGATCGCGCCTTCCGCGGCACCGGCGCCCACGAGCGTGTGGATCTCGTCGATGAAGACGATGATGTCGCCGCGCGTGCGGATCTCCTTGGTGACCTTCTTCAGGCGCTCCTCGAAGTCGCCGCGGTAGCGGGAGCCCGCGATGAGCGAGCCGAGGTCGAGCGAGTAGACCTGCTTGTCCTTGAGCGTCTCGGGCACATCGCCCTTGACGATCGCCTGGGCCAGCCCCTCGACGACGGCCGTCTTGCCGACGCCGGGCTCGCCGATGAGGACCGGGTTGTTCTTGGAGCGGCGCGACAGGATCTGCATGACGCGCTCGATCTCCTTCTCGCGTCCGATCACCGGGTCGAGCTTGTTGTCGCGCGCGGCCTGCGTGAGGTTGCGGCCGAACTGGTCGAGCACGGCCGATCCGCCCTGGGCGGCCGGCTGGTTCTGCTCGCCGGCGCCGGCGGCGACGCCCGCGGGCTCCTTGCCCTGGTAGCCGCTCAGGAGCTGGATGACCTGCTGGCGGACCTTGTTGAGGTCGGCCCCGAGCTTGACGAGCACCTGGGCGGCGACGCCCTCGCCCTCGCGGATGAGCCCGAGCAGGATGTGCTCCGTGCCGATGTAGTTGTGGCCGAGCTGCAGCGCCTCGCGCAGCGAGAGCTCGAGCACCTTCTTGGCGCGCGGCGTGAACGGGATGTGGCCGGTCGGCTGCTGCTGGCCCTGGCCGATGATGTCCTGCACCTGCTCGCGCACGGCATCCAGCGAGATGCCGAGGCTCTCGAGGGCCTTGGCTGCGACGCCCTCCCCCTCGTGGATCAGGCCCAGCAGAATGTGCTCGGTGCCGATGTAGTTGTGGTTGAGCATCTTCGCCTCTTCTTGGGCGAGCACAACCACGCGACGGGCACGGTCCGTGAATCTCTCGAACATCGTCCACTCCTCCACGCGCCGAGTGTTCTGGCGCTTACGAAAGACGATAACCACCGTCGGATGCCGGTATGCCCGTGTTCGCTGGGGGCGTGACGGCGCTTGACACCGACGACGGGCATCCATATCGTTTTTCGATAACAACGATTCTCGATATGGAGACAGGTATGAGCACGCAGACACCCGCCGTTCCCGGAAGAGCGGATCGCACCGCGATCGTGTTGATCCTCGCGGCCGGTGTCTTCGCGGGCGCGTTCATCGCCGGCACGGGCCTCATCGGCGCACTGTTCCGCCTGATCGCGCCCGAGCGCTACCCGGTGCAGCTGTTCGCCGACATCCCCCTGCCCGCGGGCGAGGGCGTGGTGACGGCCCACGGCGACCGGCTCCTCGCCACGGCGGACGGGCTCGGCGGCGGCGCCGTCTGGGCTCTCGCCGGCGGCGACGCCCTCGCCGCCCTCACGGTCGGAGTGGTGACGGCGAGCTTCGGGTACGTGCTCTGGCGCGTCGCCCAGCGGCGCCCCTTCCACCGCAGCATGCAGACCGCGATCCTCGTGACCGGCAGCGCGGTCGCCCTCGGCAGCCTTCTCTCGCAGGGTCTCGGCGGACTCGGGCAGATGATGGCGGCGACCGACCTCGGCGACGGCCTGGGGGGCGTGGCGCTCGTGCAGTTCGAGTTCGCGCCCCTGCCGATCGTCGTCGGGTTCGGGATCATGGCGCTCGCGTTCGTGTTCCGGGCCGGAGCGCAGCTCGAGCGCGACACCGAGGGACTCGTGTGACCCCCGCCGACGACGACGAGCTCACCGGCATCCACTGCCGCCTCGACGAGCTGCTCGCCGAGCGCGGGATGACCCTCACGCGCCTGTCGGAGCTGGTCGGGGTGTCGGTGGTGAACCTGTCGATCCTGAAGAACGACCGCGCCCGAGCGATCCGCTACTCGACGCTGTCGGCGATCTGCCGGGCCCTGGACTGCGAGGTCGGCGACCTCCTCGTCCGCGTGGACTGATCCCGCCGCGGCATCGGGCCGGCCCGGGCGCCCGTCGCGTCAGTCGATGGGGATGGACGGCGACGGGCGATCGGCACCGCCGCCGGAGACGGTGATCGCCGCATCCCGCGAGACCTCGCCGTCGACGGTGACGACCGTCACGCGCGGCGCCATATCCATGGTGCACACCTGGTCGGCGGGGGGATCGACGAAGGTCAGCTCGATCGCGTCGGGGCTGGCGGCGGTCGCCGACTCGACCTGCGGCGCGCAGGAGGACGATCCCCAGGTCAGCATGGCGAACGTCTGGTCGTCCACCCAGCCGGCGGAGGGCGTGTACTCGTCGACCGCGCCGCCGGAGTAGCCCTCGAGCGAGGTCTCGCCGAAGCCGCCGTCCATCGTCACCTGGATGTCGATGCCGCTACCGGGCTCGACGCCCTCGGGCACGCCGACGACGGTGCCGCGCTTCACGAGGTCGTCGGTGCACGGCCGGTCCTCGCCGGTGTCCTCGGTGAGCGTCACGACGAGGACGCCCTCGTCGAGCACGGCGTCCTCGACGGACGGCGTGCACGTCGAGCTGCCCTCGGTCACGACCGCGATCATCGATCCGCCCGCGAGCCACGCGGCACCGACCGAGAGGCCGCCCGCGCCCGGCTGCTCGTCGCCGCCGGGGCCGCCCGCGCCGCCGTTCACGCCGCCGGTCGCGCAGCCGGACAGGGCGAGGGCGGCGAGCGCAAGCCCCACGAGGGCGGAGACGGGACGGCGAGGCATGAGGGTCCTTTCGATCGCGCGGATGCGACGGCATCCACTCCCCGAGTGTCGGCCCGTGGGGATCCGTCTCACTGCAGAGCCGAGGTGAGGCGCGCCAGGTTGTCGAGCACGGTGGAGCGCAGCGGCTGCTGGCGCCATTCCTCCAGCGTCAGCTCACGGGAGTCCTCGCGGTAGCGGTCCTCGACGGCGCGCAGCTGCTGCACGAACTCCTCGCCGCGCACGAGGAGCGACATCTCGAGGTTGAGACCGAACGAGCGCATGTCCATGTTGCTCGATCCGACCACGGCCACCTCGTCATCGATGGACATCGACTTGGAGTGGAGGATGTAGGGCCGCTTGTACATCCAGATCTTCACCCCGGAGCGCAGGAGGGCTTCGTAGTAGCTGCGCTGCGCGTGGTAGACCATCGCCTGGTCGCCCTCCTCGGAGACGAAGAGCTCGACGTGGATGCCGCGCTGGCAGGCCGTCTGGATGGCGAGGAGCAGTCCCTCGTCGGGGACGAAGTAGGGGCTGACGATGATGATCTTCCGCTGCGCGGCGAACAGCAGCCCCATGAACAGCTTCAGGTTGTTCTGGAACTCGAACCCGGGGCCCGACGGGATGACCTGGCAGTCGAGATCGCCGGTGCCGGCGCTCACGTCGAACAGCTCGATGCCCTGGACGATCTCGTCGGTCTCGCTGTACCAGTCGCTGAGGAACACCGCGTTGACGGAGGCCACGACGGGACCGTCGATGCGGGCCATCATGTCCACCCAGTGCAGCCCGCGCTTGATGTTCTTCTTCAGGTTGTAGGTGGAGTCGGTGACGTTCTGCGATCCCATGAACGCGACCGCGCCGTCGACCACGAGGAGCTTGCGGTGGTTGCGGAGGTCGGGACGCTGATACTTCCCCTTGAGGGGCTGGACGGGGAGCATGAGGCGCCAGTGCGCCCCCATCGTGTCGAGGCGGCGGAGCGTCTCCTTGTAGAAGGGCTTGCTGCGGTTGGCCCAGTGGTCCATGAGCACGCGGACGACGACGCCGCGCTCGGCGACCTCCTCGAGCGCGCGGAAGAAGTTGTCGGTCGATGCGTCTGCCTGGAGGATGTAGAACTCCACGTGGACGTAGCTGCGCGCACCGCGGATCGCCTCGGCCATCGCGTCGAGACTGTCCTGGTAGCCCGCGATCATGGTCGCGCCGTTGTCTCCCGCGATCGGGAGGGCGCCGAGGTTGCGGTTGAGCGTCACGAGCGAGCGGAACCACTCGGGGGCGTTCGGGCGGAGGGTCCCGAAGTCCAGCCCGCGGCTGGTGTCGCGGATGTACTGGTTGATCTGCTCCTGCTTCTTGCGACGCTTGCGCGGCAGGCGCGGGTTGCCGATGAGCAGGAACAGCAGGATGCCGATGATCGGGATGAAGTAGATCGCGAGCAGCCAGGCCATCGCCGCGGTGGGGCGGCGGTTGCGCGGGATCACGATGATCGCGAGCACGCGGACGGTGATGTCGAAGACGAGGACCACGACGACCCACCAGGTCCAGTGCCAGTCGATGGTGATGCTCAGCACGTTCGCGCTCCCAGGTTTCGGATGCGCTCAGCGTATCGGGCGGGTGTCGCGCGCGGGGTCAGGGCCGATCGTCGGCGGCGGGCGGGAGACCGCGCTTGGCCCGCTCCTCCGCCTCGATCCGCGTGAAGACCCGGCGCTCGTTGCGGTCCATCCGCAGGATCGAGCGCAGCACGAAGATGAACAGCCCCAGCACGACCACGGTGGGCGCGAGCGACCAGACGACGGCTGCCCAGTAGTCGGTGTCCATGGCATCCATCGTACGCCGCCGCCTCCTCCCCATCGGGCGGGTGCGCGACGAGGGTGCGGAGCGCCTGTGGACGACGGTGTCGGGCCGCATCCGGCGCGGCACGCTCGGGGGATGACCACCACCGTGAAGGCCGCCGACGCGGCGCAGTTCCTGTCCCTGATCCCGCGGATGCTCGGCTACACGCCGACCCGCAGCCTCGTGGTCGTGCCCATGCGGCGGGGGCGCAGTCTCGGCGCGATGCGGCTCGATCTGCCGCCGCAGGAGGCGATGGTCGACGACGGCTTCGCCGCGACCGTCATCGGCATGGTCTGCCGTGTCGAGGTCGCCGACGGCCTGGTGGTCGTCGTCTACAGCGATGCTCCCACCGGCGAGGGCCTGCCGCACCGCGACCTCGTCGACGGCCTGCGCCGCACCGCCGATGCGAGCGGGCTCGACCTCATCGACGCCCTCGTCGTCGCCGCCGACGGGTGGGGGTCGCAGCGCGTCGGACCCGCGCGCGTGCGCGCGCTGTCCGAGCTGGTCGCCCATCCCCTGCCCGCTGGGCCCGACGCGGGCGCCGGCCTCCCGGAGGTCCATGGCGACCAGTCCACCGGTGCGCAGCTGCCCGAGCGCTCCGCCGCCGACCGGCGCCGCGTCGGTGCGGCTCACCGCTCGCTCTCCGCCGCGCTGTCGGTGCTCTGCGGGCTGCCACCCGAGTCCCCGCGCGCCGATCGTGTCGATCCGGCGGCCCTGGCCGCCGCGTGCGAGCTCGACGACCTGCCGCAGCTGTACGAGCGGGCGCTCCAGTGGGACCCGGATAACCTGTCCCCCCTGCAGGCCGCCCTCCTCGGGTGGTGCCTGTCGCGCCCGGCGCTGCGCGATGTGGCGCTCGTGCAATGGGCCAGCGACGCCGCGGGCGGGGCCGGCGCGATGGACGCGCAGCGCCGCTGGGAGGACGGGGAGGAGTATCCCGCCGATCTCGCCGCGGTGATGTGGGGGGAGGGCGCGAGTCCGGATCCCGCCCGGCTCGAGAGCGCGCTCGCGCTCGTCCGCCAGGTCGCGGCGCTCACGGCCGCGGGCAGGCGCGCCGGTCCGCTGGCGGTGTGCGGCTGGCTGTCGTGGGCGCTCGGTCGCTCGACCCACGCCGCGCACTACGCCGACGCGGCGCTCGACAGCGATCGCGAGCACGGCCTGGCCGACATCGTCCGCTCGTTCGTGGCGTCGGCCCACCTTCCGGACTGGGCGTTCCGCCGGGGCGAGGACGACGACCGGTCCGCCCGGAGGACGGGGCCTACTTCACCAGCGGGAAGAGGATCGTCTCGCGGATCCCGAGGCCGGTGATCGCCATCATCAGCCGGTCGATGCCCATGCCCATGCCCCCGGTGGGCGGCATGCCGTGCTCGAGGGCGCGCAGGAACTCCTCGTCCACGCGCATGGCCTCGTCGTCTCCGCGTGCGGCGAGCGCAGCCTGCTCGACGAAGCGCTCGCGCTGGATGACGGGGTCGACGAGCTCGGAGTACCCGGTGGCGAGCTCGAAGCCGCGCACGTACAGGTCCCACTTCTCCACGACGCCCGCGATGGAGCGATGCTCGCGCACGAGCGGGCTGGTGTCGAGCGGGAAGTCCATCACGAAGGTCGGACGCTCCAGACCGCCCTTGACGAAGTGCTCCCACAGCTCCTCGACGAGCTTCCCGTGGGTGGCGATCTTCGCGGGCACCTCGACGCCCACCTCGGCAGCCAATGCCTGCAGGTCGGTCAGCGGCGTCTGCGGCGTGATGGCGCGACCCGCGGCCTCCGAGAGCGAGTCGTACATCGAGATGCGGTCCCACTGCCCGCCCAGGTCGAACGCGGTGCCGTCGGCCCAGGTCACGGTGGTCGAACCGGCCACGGCGACCGCCGCGTTCTGGACGAGCTCCTGTGTGAGGTCGGCGATCCCGTGGTAGTCGCTGTAGGCCTGATAGGCCTCCAGCATCGCGAACTCGGGGCTGTGGGTGGAGTCGGCCCCCTCGTTGCGGAAGTTGCGGTTGATCTCGAACACCCGGTCGATGCCGCCGACGACGGCGCGCTTCAGGAACAGCTCCGGGGCGATCCGCAGGAACAGGTCGGCGTCGAACGCGTTCGAGTGCGTGACGAAGGGACGGGCGGCGGCGCCGCCGTGCTGCACCTGGAGCATCGGCGTCTCGACCTCGAGGAAGCCGTGCGCGGCGAAGGTGCTGCGCAGGCTCGCGTTGACCTTGGCGCGGGCGACGACGGTGTCACGGGCGAGGTCGCGCACGATCAGATCGAGGAAGCGGGAGCGCACACGACTCTCCTCGCTGAGCTCGGTGTAGAGGTTCGGCAGCGGAAGCAGCGCCTTCGCGGCGATCGCCCAGTCGGTGACCATGATCGACAGCTCGCCGCGGCGGCTGGAGATCACCTGACCCGTGACCGACACGTGGTCGCCCAGGTCGACGAGCTCCTTCCAGGACTGGAGCGACTCCTCGCCGACCTCGGCGAGGGAGACCATGGCCTGGATCCGGCTGCCGTCGCCGGACTGCAGCGAGGCGAAGCACAGCTTGCCGGTGTTCCGGCTGAACACGACCCTGCCCGCGACCGATGCGACGACGCCCGTCTCGGCGCCGGCCTCGAGGTCGGCGAAGCGCTCCCGCAGCTGAGGGATCGTGTCCGTGACGGGGACGGCCACCGGGTAGGCGCCGCCGGCTGCGTCCGCGCGGTCGGCGATCAGTCGCTCGCGCTTGGCCAGGCGGACCGCCTTCTGCTCGAAGACGTCGTCTTCGGCTGGCTCGGCGGCGGGCACGGGCGCGTCGGTCATTGCAGGCTCCTCAGAAGTAGACCCTCGATTCTCTCACGCGCGCCGCCGCGCACTTCCGCCGCGCGTCAGGAGGCGTCGAGGCCCTGCAGGGCGCGATCGACGGTCGAATGGACGAGTGTGGACAGGTACCGTCCGGGCTCCTCCACGCCGGCTGCGGCGAGCAGCTCCGAGGACTGGCGCAGGAGCGAGGCCGAGAACTCGGTCGCCGTCGCGATCGCCTCGCCGTACGCGGAGCGGGCCTCCTCGGAGACGACGACGGGCTCGCATCCCAGCTCGACGGCGAGCGCCTGGGCGATCGGGAGCACGGCGCCGGGGGCGGTCACGGCGGCGTAGGAGTCCCGCAGCTGCCGCAGATCGATCGAGGTGCCGGTGAAGGCGATCGCCGGATGCACGGCCAGCGGGATCGCGCCGCGAGCCGAGGCCGGCGCGAGCACGTCGACGCCGTAGGACGGGTCGGTGTGCAGCACGAGCTGACCGACCTGCCACGCTCCGAGCTCGGCGAGACCCTCGACGAGCGCGGGAAGCTCCGCATGCGGCACGGCCAGCACCACCAGCTCGCTGCGGCGCACCACCTCGTCGGCGGGCAGCACCGGCACGCCCGGGAGCACCGCCTCGACGCGGTCGGGGTCGGAGCCGGCCGTGATGCCGGTCACCGCGTGGCCCGCGCCGCCCAGCGCCGCACCGATCACCGGTCCCACGCGGCCGGCGCCGATGATGCCCACGCCGAGGCGCCCGCTGCGGATCACGGCGACAGCTCCGCCGACGCCGCGTCGATCGGGCCCGGCGTCGCCGGGGCCGCCTCGGGCGCGACCGGCTCGGCGGGCGTCGTCCCCCAGCGGTGGGAGTGGTCGCGCGACGAGGCGTCGATCACCGCGGCGGCGGCGTCGGCCCACAGGGTCACCGCTGCGGCGCGGTCGAGGATCCCGAGCGAGCCCGAGACCTGGCCGAGCACCGTGTGCCCGGTGATGTCGGCGACATCCAGGGCCCGCGCCACGGGACCCTGCGACAGCCGGATCGACTGGAGCCGCGCGAGCGGCAGCACGACCAGCGCCCGGCGCAGCACGCCGCTGCGCAGCAGCAGGGCGTCGGCGGTGAGGAGGAACCCGTTGCGCCGCCAGGACAGCGGGCGCAGCCAGCGCGCGCGGCGGGGCGTGTTCGAGTAGGGGTCGCCTGCGACGGGGCCGAGGATCCCGCGCTCCAGCACCGCGGACAGCGCGTCGTCGGGGAGTCCCGGCAGGATGAGCCGGAGCACGCGGTCGACGTCGGCGAGCGTTCCCACCGGGAGCACGTCGGAGAACTGCTGCGACGAGGTATCGGTCGCCGCGCGACCCGAGAGCCGGTTCACCCGGATGCGGAACCACCCCAGGCGGCGCCACAGCAGGGGCTGGGCGACCTCGACGGCGTGGATGCGGCCCGGCGGCAGCGTCTCGGTGATGGTCGTGAACAGGCCGAAGGTGATGCGGACGCCCGCCGGCGTCGGTGCGATCGAGTACCGCAGCGACCGTGTGATCTGACGGAACCAGTAGGCCCCGAAACCGATGAGGGCCGGCACGATCGAGAACAGCACCCACGGCGTCCCGACGATCGAGCCGATCACGACGCCGATGACCAGCAGGATCAGCCAGATGGTCGATCCCGACATCAGGTGCGCGCCGATCAGCCGCCCCGGGGGAAGGTGGACCACGGAGGCCGGATGGTCGTCCGCGCCCTCCTCGCCCTCGATGAGTCCCGTGATCCCCGCGCTGACCACCGCGGCCGCGCGTCCGCGCGGCGACCCGCCGGTCTCCCGGCGGCCCTCGGCGAGCTGGCGACCCGACGCCAGGCGCAGGATGTCGCCGCGGACCGCCTCGGCGTTGGGCGTCGACAGGTACTCGAGCTTCACGTTGGCATCGAGGCCGGCGCCGACGACCTCCAGCTTGGCCATGCCGAGGATCCGGGCGATCATCGGCCGGGTGAGGTTCACACCCTGCACCCGGTCCAGCGGCGCCCGGCGATGGGTGCGGAAGAGCACGCCGCTGCGGACCTCCACGTCGTCGCCGGTGATGCGGAAGGTGTGGAACCGCCACGACAGCCAGAACAGCGCCAGCAGCACGATCAGCACGCCCAGCACGACGAGCGCCGCGACGATGAGGAGGTCGTTGGCGACGATGAAGTCGATCGGGTCGCCCGCGTACTCGTACTCGTCGGCCATGCCCGGCAGGAACAGCGCGATCAGCCGGTCCCGCAGATTGGTGACCACGATGCCGATGACGACGACGAGGAAGAGCCCGCCCTTCATCAGCGGCGTCAGCGGGTGGAGGCGGTGCCACTCGCCGTCGCTCAGCGGCGAGCGCACGTCCGCCACGGCGGCCGGCGCGGGGACGGCGGGTGTCTCGGGCGTGCTCACAGTCCGGTCCGGCGCGTCTCGGCGACGTCGATGAGCGTGTCGCGCAGTCGTTCGGCCGCTGCCTGGGTGAGCCCCGGGATGGTGACGCCGGTGGCCGCCGCGGCCGTGACGAGCTTGAGCTGGGCGATCCCGAACCCGCGGTCGAGCGGGCCGTGGGTGATGTCGACGAGCTGCATGCGCCCGTACGGCACGGCCACCATGCGCTGCCAGAGGATGCCGCGGCGGAAGACGAGGTCGTCGTCGCGGAGCTGGTAGCCGATCGAGCGCGCCTGCCGCGGCAGCACGATGAGCGTGACGAGCGTCACCGCGACGACGGCCGCCGCGGGGATCCACACCCACGCCTGGTTCAGGACCAGCCCGAGCACGACGGCTGCCGCGACCACGAGCGCGAGGAAGAGCGCGTTGGAGATGAGCTGGACGACGATGTACTTCCGCGAGATCTGGTGCCACGTGCCGTCGCCCAGCGGCAGCCGGTTCTCGCTGCGCGGCTCGACGACGACGTCGTACGTGCCGGCGTCGAGCGTCTCGTCACCGCCCGCGGGGGCGGCGGCGACCGGGTCAGTCGCTGTGGGAGAGTCCGAAGCCGGGGTCGGCTGATCCGGGCTGATCGTCATCGTCGTCCTTCCGAAGGGTGCACAGGTGCTCGGCCACGAGACCGGCGATCACGAGGACGAGTCCTCCGGCCGCCGATGCCAGCACCGCACCCGTCGAGCCTAACGAGGGAGTGACGGGTCTCGTGAGGAGGAAGAGCAGGAGTCCGCCGCCGACGCCCGTCACGAGCGCGCCGACGATGCTCGACGCGCGCGCCAGCATGGCGATCCGCACGGCGTGGAACGGGTCGACGCGGCGGCCCTCGGCACCCGCGGTCGCGCGGCGGATCGGGAGCGCCAGCGCCACCAGCGCGACGCTCAGCAGGACCAGGAGCACGGGAAGCATGAGCGAGGGCGTGAACGTCGGCTGGGAGCCGGCGGTCAGCACCTGATCGATCAGGAACCCGGCGACGACGCCGATCGCGACGGCGATCAGGAGGGGGACGGGACCGGTGCGCTTCATCGCGACTCCTCGTCGCCGAGGGCGCGGAGGAGGTCGGCGACGCGGCCCCGTCCGGGCAGGACGGCATCGCCGTCGAGCAGGAGCCACGGCGCCAGCACGAAGTCGCGCTCGGCGGCCCGCGGATGGGGCAGCGTGAGGGCGGGGTCGTCGGAGACGACCTCGCCGTACACGATCAGGTCGAGATCGAGCGTGCGGTCCTGCCAGCGCGGCTGACCCGCCGCGCGACGCTCCCGGCCGTGCCGCTCCTCGATCGCATGCAGATAGTCCAGGAGCACCGACGGTGCCAGCCGCGTGCGGATCCGCGCGACCGAGTTGAGGTAGCCGGGCGCCGACTCGTCCCGTCCCGTCGGAGTCAGCGCGACGGACTCGATCGGCTCGGCCGCGTCGATCACCTCGGTGAGGGGCAGCCGCGCGAGGTCGGCCAGGGCCGCCTCGATCGTGTCGGCGCGGTCGCCGAGGTTCGCCCCCAGCGCGATGACGGCCGGCACCGCGGGACGGCCACCGCGCCGGCGCGAGCCGGCCTCGACGCCCTGCGCCAGATCGCGGCTCATGCGCCCACCGCCGCGTCCCGGCGCCGCCGCACGGTCACCGACACGTCGCCGAACGGCACCGCGATCGGCGCCTGGGGCTTGTGGACCGTCACGGTCACGCCGTCGACGATCGGATACGAGAGGGCCGCGCCGGCGATCCGCTCGGCGAGCGTCTCGAGGAGGTCGACCGGCTCGCCCGACAGGATGCCGGCCACCTGCTCGGCGAGCTCGCCGTAGTGGACGGTGTCGGCGACGTCGTCGGTCGCGGCGGCGCGGCGCAGCGACAGCGCGAGCACCACGTCGGCGACGAACTCCTGACCGTCGCGCCGCTCGTGGTCGTAGACGCCGTGGTATCCCACGGCACGGATGCCGGTGATCGCGATCTCGTCGGTGGTCATGGCCGCCTCCCCCGGGTCCAGACGGCGAGCGCGTCGCGCGTCGTCGCGATGTCGTGCACCCGCACGGCCCAGACGCCCGCCTCGGCCGCACGGACGCTCGTGACCGCGGTCGCTAGGTCGCGGCGATCCTGTGTCGCCTCGCCCCCGCCCGCCGTGCCGTCCGTCGCGTCCGTCAGCAGTTCGGCGAGGAAGCCCTTGCGGCTCGTTCCCACGAGCACCCGGGACTCCATCGCGACGATGCGCTCGAGCCCGCGCAGCAGGGCCCAGTTCTGCGCTCCGCGCTTGCCGAAGCCGAATCCGGGGTCGAGGATGATGCGCCCCGGCGGGATCCCGGCTGCCATCGCCTCGTGCCGGCGCTCGGCGAGCTCGGCGACGACCTCGTCGACCACGTCGTCGTACTGCGCCCGCGCGTACATCTGGGTGGACGGACCCCGCCAGTGACCCAGCGCGATGTGCGCCTCGGTGTCGGCGACGACCTCGAGGATCTCGGGGTCTGCCAGTCCGCCCGACACGTCGTTGACGATCAGCGCCCCGGCGTCGATGGCCGCCTGCGCGGTGGACGCGTTCATCGTGTCGACGCTGATCATGGCGCCCGTGGCGGCGAGCGCCTCGATGACCGGCAGCGCCCGCGAGCGCTCCACGTCGGGACGCACCCGCTCCGCCCCCGGCCGCGTGGACTCGCCTCCGACGTCGAGGATGTCGGCACCGGCGGCCACGAGCGCGCGCCCGTGGGCGACCGCGTCGTCGACGCCGAGGTAGCGCCCGCCGTCGCTGAACGAGTCCGGCGTCGCGTTGACGATTCCCATCAGGAGGGTCATGGCGTCGTGCCCGTCACGGGGCGCGGCCCGTCAGCAGCAGCATGATCTCCGCGCGGGCGGCGGGATCGGCCAGCTCGCCGCGGGCGGCGACGGTCACCGTCGACGCGTCGGGCTGACGTCCGCCGCGCATGGTGACGCATTCGTGGGTCGCATCGAGGACGACGAGCACCCCGCGGGTGTCGAGCGAGCCGGCGATGACGTCGGCGATCTGCTCGCCGAGCCGCTCCTGCACCTGCGGGCGCGCGGAGAGCACGTCGACCACGCGCGGCAGCGCGCCGAGCCCGACCACCTGCTCACCCGGCAGGTAGGCGATGTGCGCATGACCCGCGAACGGCAGGAGGTGGTGCTCGCACACCGACCGGAAGCGGATGTCGCGGAGCATCACCGCCCCCGAGGGCAGCGTGTCGGGAGCGGGACCGCGGGTCACCGAGATGGTGTGCGCGAGCGGGGCCGCGGGATCCTCCCCCACGCCCGAGAAGAACTCGGCGTAAGCGTCGGCGACCCGCTGCGGGGTCAGCCGCAGGCCCGGACGGTCGGGGTCCTCCCCGATCGCCTCGAGGAGGTCGCGCACCAGTGCGGCGACGCGGTCACGGTCGACAGCCACGACCCGAGCCTATGCGGTCGCGGGACGTGCCTGCCCGGTCGCGCGTCGCGCCGGCGCCTTCTGCGCGGCGGGCTCCCCGTCGGAGGCGACCTGTGCGGCCAGGCCCGCCTCGTCCTGGGTGCGCGGCACCTCGACCGGCGGCAGCATCGAGACCGGGCGCTCCTGGCTCGAGAGCCACTGCGGACGCGGCGGCAGCTTGCGGACGTCCGTGAAGATCTCGGCGATCTCGATGTGGTCGAGCGTCTCCTTCTCCAGCAGCGCGGTCGCGAGCCGGTCGAGGATGTCGCGGTTCGCGTTGATCACCTCGTACGCCTCGTTGTGCGCCTGCTCGATGAGCTCGCGCACCTGCTGGTCGACGCGCTCGGCGATGCGCTCGCTGAAGTCGCGGCCGTGACCCATGTCGCGGCCCATGAACACCTCGCCCGAGGACTGCCCCAGCTTGACCGGTCCCACGTCGGTGGTCATGCCGTACTCGGTCACCATCTTGCGGGCGATGTTGGTCGCCTTCTCGATGTCGTTGCTCGCGCCGGTGGTCGGGTCGTGGAAGATGACCTCCTCGGCGACGCGTCCGCCCATGGCCCACGCGAGCTGGTCCTGCAGCTCGTTGCGGGTGATGGAGTACTTGTCCTCGAGCGGCATGACCATCGTGTAGCCGAGGGCCTTGCCGCGCGGGAGGATCGTGATCTTGGTGACCGGGTCCGAGTGGTTCATCGCCGCCGCCACGAGCGCGTGGCCGCCCTCGTGGTAGGCCGTGATGAGCCGCTCCTTGTCCTTCATGACCCGGGTGCGGCGCTGCGGACCGGCGATGACGCGGTCGATCGCCTCGTCGAGGGCGCGCATGTCGATGAGCTGCGCGTTGGAGCGCGCCGTGAGCAGCGCCGCCTCGTTGATGACGTTCGCGAGATCGGCGCCCGTGAAGCCGGGCGTCTTGCGGGCGATGACCGACAGATCGACCGACGGCGACAGCGGCTTGCCGCGTCCGTGGACCTCGAGGATCTTCTGACGTCCCTTGAGGTCGGGCGCGTCGACGCCGATCTGACGGTCGAAGCGGCCCGGGCGCAGCAGCGCCGGGTCGAGGATGTCGGGACGGTTGGTGGCGGCGATCACGAGGACCGAGACCTTGGGGTCGAAGCCGTCCATCTCCACGAGCATCTGGTTCAGCGTCTGCTCGCGCTCGTCGTGCCCGCCGCCCATGCCGGCGCCGCGGTGACGGCCGACGGCGTCGATCTCGTCGATGAAGATGATCGCCGGCGAGTTCTCCTTGGCCTGATTGAACAGGTCGCGCACGCGGCTGGCACCCACGCCGACGAACATCTCGACGAAGTCCGATCCGGAGATCGAGTAGAAGGGGACCCCCGCCTCGCCGGCGACGGCGCGGGCGAGCAGCGTCTTTCCGGTTCCGGGAGGGCCGTACAGCAGCACGCCCTTCGGAATCCGTGCGCCGACGGCCTGGAACTTGGCCGGGTCCTTCAGGAAGTCCTTGATCTCCTGCATCTCCTCGATGGCCTCTTCGGCGCCGGCGACATCGCCGAACGTGACCGTCGGGGTCTCCTTAGTGACGAGCTTGGCGCGGGACTTGCCGAACTGCATGACCTTGCTGCCGCCGCCCTGGGCGCTGGAGAGCAGGAACCAGAAGAGCAGACCCAGGAGCAGGAGCGGGATCACGAGCGAGAGGATGCCGCCCCAGAAGCTCGGCTGCGGGACGACGTCGTCGAATCCGTCGGCCGGGGCGGCGGAGTCGATCGCCGCCACCACCTCGTCGGCGCGGGCGGACGTGTAGTAGAACTGCACGTTCGTCGAGCCCTCGAACTCCTTGGCGAGCGTCATGTCGACGCGCTGGTCGCCGTCTGTCATGACGACCTTGCTGACGGTGTCACCGCCCAGCAGCTCCAGCCCCTCCTGCGTGGTGATGCGCTTCGCGCCGGTGAGCCCGGAGATCAGCGACATCCCGATGAGCAGGAGCACGCCGATGAGCAACACGTACACCAACGGGTTGCGGGTCAGCTTCTTGAGATCCATGGTCCGCTCAGGCTATCGCGCGCCGTCTATGGGGCGTCTGTGCATTCGCCCACGGCGTACCGTACGTCGGGGCCGGGTGCCGCTCAGCTGTAGACGTGAGGGGCGAGGACGGCGACGTCGCGCAGATTGCGGTATCCCTCGGCGTAGTCGAGGCCGTAGCCGACGACGAAGTCGTTGGGGATGTCGAAGCCGACGTAGCGGCAGTCGATCTCGACCTTGGCGGCGTCGGGCTTGCGCAGCAGCGCGAGCACCTCGATCGACGCGGCGCCGCGGGAGGCGAAGTTCTCGAGCAGCCAGCTGAGCGTGAGCCCGGAGTCGATGATGTCCTCCACGATCAGCACGTGCTTCCCGGTGAGGTCGGTGTCGAGGTCCTTGCGGATCTGGACGACGCCGCTGGACTTCGTGCCCGCGCCGTAGGAGGAGACCGCCATCCAGTCCATCGCGATCGCGCGCGGCAGCGCCCGGGCCAGGTCGGCCATGACCATGACCGCGCCCTTGAGGACGCCGACGAGCAGCAGGTCCTTGCCCTCGTAGTCGGCGACCACGCGCGCGGCGAGCTCCTCGAGCTTCTCGTGGATCTGCTCCTCGGTGACGAGGACGCTGGTGAGCTGGTCTGCGATGTCGGCCGCGCGCATGCTTCGAGTGTAGGCATTCCCGCAGCACCCGGCCGACCGGGAGCCCCCGCCCGGGACCCCGTCTCGAGGTCCCGGGCGCTCGGGGTGCCGGGCGGGCGGGATCCCGGGCGGGATCAGTCCTGTGCGACGCGGCGGCGGCGGGAGAGCAGTCCCACCCCGAGCGCGATCATCACCGGCGCCGCCCACAGGAGGCCCCACGGCACGTCGCCGCCGGTCACGGCGAGCCCGCCGCGGGGCGGCGTCGCCTCCGCGGTCGGCGTCGCCGTGAACTCGGAACCCACCCCGGCGGTCGGCGTGGGTGTCGCGGTCGCGGTGGGTGTCGGGGTTGCGGTCGGCGTCGGCGTCGCAGTCGGCGTCGCGGTCGGCGTCGGCGTCGGCGTCGGCGTCGCGGTCGGCGTGGGCGTCGCGGTCGGCGTCGGCGTCGCGGTCGGTGTCGGCGTAGGCGTGCCGCTGCCCGTGCCGCCACCACCCTGGCGGATGACCGTGGCGGACACGCCGACCGGCGACTCCGTGGCCACGGTGATGTCCGCGTCGTTGGTGTAGGTGGTGAGCGCCCGGTCGGTCACCCGCGCCGCCCCCACGATCGCGTAGAACCAGCCCTCCTCGGCCGTGAAGGCGACCACGACGCCGTCGGCGGTCTCGGTGACGGTCGCCCCGACACGCGCCCCGACATTCCTCCAGCCGGTCGGCCCGCCGGTCGCCGTGCGCTCCACCGCCCCCAGCACCCGCAGCGCCGGCGTCCCGGCGCCGGTGCGGACCCACTCCTGTCCGGCGCCCAGGCGCTCGACGACCGTGACGTCCTGCCCCGCGGTCATCCCGCTCGCGGGCGCCTTGATGGCGATGGTCCACTCGATCGTGTCGTCGTCGCGGTCGTACACGCCGTGCTTGTTGTTCGGGCGCCCGGTGAACGTGCAGTCCGGGCAGCCGGATGCCGGCGGGGTGACCGTGATCGTGCCCTCGACGTCGCCGAAGTCGTAGGTCGTCTCGGTCGCCTCGGTGACCTGGGTGGTCACCTGCGCCCAGAACCCGAACGTCCCGTGCAGGTCGCGCGGGTGCGTGGCGATGTAGTCGGCATCGATGTCGCAGACGATCTGCGTCGCGGTCACCACGCAGCTGCCCATCGCCGAGCCGTCCGGGGCCCGCAGGTCGAACGCGTCGGCGAGCCCGCGCAGCCCCTCGGGGAGGCCCACCGTGAACCCCGCCGGCACCGCCGGGTCGTCGGGCAACGCCCACTCGCCCGTGAGCTCGGTCGAGCGACCCGACTGCACCGTCTCGTCGACGAACGTCACCGCGGTGATCTCGGCCTCGGTCGCGTAGGGCGGCGCGGCGGCCGCGACCGCGGCCATCCCCACCGCCAGAGTCCCGCCGGCGACCATCGCCGCCACCACCGCCGCCGTCCGTTGCACGCGCATCCGCAGGCCCACGTCGTACCTCCCCCAAGGTCGAGCGCCCGCGTTCGGCGGCGCGCATGGCGGGGAACCCGCCAGGGAATGAGACCGACGAGGGGGCCGGCTATGACGCGGAAGCGCGGAATTCGATCCTGTCTCCGCGACGGAGCGCCCGGCAGCCGGGCAGATCGATCGCGCCCTGACCGGCCCATTCGGTCACCAGTCGCGCGACCTCCAGCGTCTGGACGCGCGTGAGGCTCACCCCGAACTCGCTGGCCACGACGTGGCGGATGATCCGGTGGCGCAGCGCCGGCGGGTTGGCGGCCAGCGCGGCGACCGACACCGCGATCCCCGCCTCGGCGTGCTCCACGATGTCCTCGATGGTCTCCGCGATCATCGCGTCGAACGCCTCGGCGTCTTCGCGCAGCTGGTCGGCGGTCCGCGCGAGCGCCTCGGCCACGCCCGGACCCAGCGACGTCTCGAGCAGGGGGAGCACGTCCTGACGCACCCGCACGCGCAGGAACCGCCGGTCGAGGTTGTGCGGATCGTCCCACGGCGGCAGGCCCTGGGCCGCGCACGCGGCGCGCGTGGTCGCGCGGCGGAGGCCGAGCAGCGGCCGGATCCAGCGGATGCCGTCCTCCTCGCGCACCGGCGCCATGCCGCCGAGGCTCATCGCGCCGGAGCCTCTCGCCAAGCCGATCAGCACGGTCTCGGCCTGATCGTCGAGAGTGTGCGCCAGCAGCACGGCCGTCGCCCCCGCGTCGCGGGCGGCGCCGCGCAGCGCCTCGCGGCGGGCGTCGCGTGCGGCCGCCTCGGGCCCGCCCTCCCGGCCGACCTCGACCCGGATCGTGCGGGCGGGGATCCCCAGGGACGCAGCCGCCTCGGCGGCGCGGGCGGCCACCTGCGCGGACCCGGCCTGCAGCCCGTGATCGATGACCACCGCCGACGCGGAGAGACCGGCCTTCGGCGCCTCGAACGCGACGGCCGCGGCGAGGGCGAGCGAGTCGGCGCCGCCGGAGAGGCCGACGACGATCGGTCCCGCGAGTCCCGTCAGGGCCGACCGCACCGCACGGCGCACGTCGGCGACGGCGGGATCGAGGCCCGGACGGTGTTCCATATCGCCACGGTATCCGCTCCCGCCGGCGCGGCGCGGGCGGGCACGGGCGCTCGGTGTTCACAACTCCGGAAGATCCCGCGTCGGCGGCCCCGATCTCGGGTTTCCGGCCCGATCGCCATCGCTCTTCCGGAGTTCCGAACGCGGGGCCGGCCGCGACTAGGCTGGTCGGCGGCATCCACAGCACTTTCCGAAGGAGCACAGCATGGGCGCGTACGACGCCGTCATCGAGATCCCGCGCAACAGCAAGATCAAGTACGAGGTCGACCACGGCACCGGCCGCGTGTTCCTCGACCGCATCCTGTTCACCCCGATGGGATACCCCGCCAACTACGGCTTCTTCGAGAACACGCTCGGCGAGGACGGCGACCCGCTCGACGTGCTCGTGCTCCTCGACCACGACCTGGCCCCCGGCATCCTCGCGAAGGTGCGCCCCGTCGGCGTGCTGAAGATGACGGACGAGGCCGGCGGCGACGACAAGGTCGTGGCCGTGCTCGCCAAGGACCCCCGCTGGGGCCACGTGCAGGACGTCTCGGACGTCGACGAGTGGACCAAGAACGAGATCAACCACTTCTTCGAGCACTACAAGGACCTCGAGCCCGGCAAGTGGGTCAAGGTCGACGAGTGGGCCGACGCCGCCGAGGCCGAGCGCCTGGTGACCGAGGCGTTCGCGCGCTTCGAGGAGCACGAGGGACAGACCAAGACGCAGGGTGAGGGCGAAGCGCCCAACACCCTCTGACGCGCTGTGCGGAACGGGTCGGATGCCACGGCATCCGACCCGTTTCCGTCTGCGCCGGGAGGACTAGACGGAGATGCCTCGGGCGCGCAGGAACGGCGCGGGATTGATGCGGACTCCGCCGCTGTAGACCTCGAAGTGGAGGTGGCAGCCGGTGCTGGCGCCGGTGTTGCCGACGTACGCGATCGTCTGGCCCGCGCGCACCGTGTCGCCCCAGCCGACGTTGTAGCCGCCGGGCTTGATGTGCGCGTAGCCGGTGACGATGCCGCCGCCGTGGTCGACCTTGATGTAGTTGCCCCACGCACCGCTGAAGCCGGCGAAGATGACCCGGCCCGATGCGGCGGCGAAGATCGGCGAGCTGCAGCCGCCGGCGAAGTCGATGCCGCGGTGGCCGCTGGAGGTGCAGTACCCGTTGGAGCAGATCGTGCCGCGCGAGCCGAACCACGCGCTGATGTAGCCGTACGCGGGACGCACCCAGCCCGAGGGCTGCACCTCGCCGCCGCCACCGCCGCTGCTTCCGCCGCCGCCACCGCCGTTGGCGGCTTCCTCGCGCTTGCGGCGCTCCTCCTCCTCGCGGGCGCGGCGGGCCGCCTCCTCGCGCTCCCGGCGCAGCCGCGCTTCGCGGGCCTTGCGGCGGGCCACGACGCCCGCGCGGTAGTCGGCGACGGTCGCGGCGGTCGTGTCCTTGAGGGCCGCCAGCTGCGCCTCGAGCACCTCGAGGTGCTCGGACTGCGCGTCGAGCGCCGCCTGCGCGGCCGTTGCGGCCTCCTGCGCGCGGATCATCTTGGCTTCGGCCTCCTGCTGCAGGCGGTCGCGCTCGGTGCGGGCGACTTCGGCCTGGTTCGAGAGGTTCTGCGCGTTGTCGCGGGCGCTCACGGCATCGGCGTACACGCTGCGGTTGGCGTCGAGGAGCTTGTCCATCGTGCCCAGGCGCGCGAGCAGGTCGTCGGCGCTGGCGGCGGAGCCCGAGAAGAACAGTTCGAGCGACGTGTCATCGCCGCCCATCCGGTACTGCTGCGCGGCCAGGCGTCCCAGTTTGTCGGCGGCCGCGGCGGCGCGTGCGGCCTCGGCGTCTGCCTGCTCCTGCAGCGACGCGGCACGGTCGGCGGCCTCCTCGAAGGCCTCCTGCGCGGCGATGTACTCCGCACCCAGGCGCTCGGCCTCGGCCTGCTTGACGGCGACGTCGTTGGCGAGCGAGGCGATCAGTCCCTCGATGCGCGTGACCTGTCGCGCCTTGGCGGACTGGTTGGCCTTCGCCTTCTCGACGTCGTCCCACGAGGGGTAGGTCGCGGCGAACGCCGGCGCGCTGGCGAGCAGGCCGGCGGCGGCGATCCCGACCACCCCGAGTCCGATCGCACCGCGCCGCGTGACGGAGCGTCCCCGGCCGAAGGCAGCCAGCTCGCGAGGGGTCGGCGCGCAGCCGCAGTCCTCCGGAGATCCGGACAGCTCAGACACGTCTCACTCCTCAGTCACACCAGCAACAAGTGCCACACTAACAACACGCGCAACATTTGCCGAGGATTCGGATGCATCGACGGGGGGCACGACGCATGCTTCCGCCATCATCGCCCTCCGCGGCCCCGTCCACCAGCGGCCACGCCCTCGATTTCCGATTCCGTAGGGAATTGCGTATGCTTGAGCGTCGGTAAGCGTGAGCCTCCGGGTTCGCTCGGCCCCATCGTTTAGCGGCCTAGGACGCCGCCCTTTCACGGCGGTAGCACGGGTTCGAATCCCGTTGGGGTCACACTTCCCGACAACACAACTTCATACGCATGGCCCTGTAGCGCAGTTGGTTAGCGTGCCGCCCTGTCACGGCGGAGGTCGCGGGTTCAAGTCCCGTCAGGGTCGCTCCAAGCGACGGGCCCTTTGTTCAGATATTGATCACAGGGCCTTTCGTCTCGGACATGGCTCTTCGGATGCCATGCGGCTCTGTAGCTCAGTTGGTAGAGCGCACGACTGAAAATCGTGAGGTCACGGGATCGACGCCCGTCGGAGCCACACGGACCGTCGTTACAACGGTCCCAGAAACCCTCGCCTAGCTTCTACATGGCGGGGGTTTTGCCTTGTCCTGAAACACAGGGATCGCGGGGGTCGCGCCGGGCTCCCAGCAGACCTTTACTCAGGCGAATCACTGCCGGTCATGGCGGGCGCTTCACCTCCCCCAAGTTGACCTTTCGACTGAGCGCCATAGAAGTTCGACAACGCTTCGGCACCACGACGGGCCGCCTCGGCCCGCGTGTCTGCGTATAGCTGGGTAACGGCGAGATTCGAGTGCCCCAGAATCGCTTGCACATCGGGCGCTGAGACTCCGGCCTGGAAGAGCACGTCTGCCGCAGTGTGGCGCAGGTCGTGGAAGTGCAAAGGGGCCTCCCCCGGAGGAAACACCTTGATGTCGCTCCGCACGCGAGCCCAGTCCAACGCGCGACTGAGATTCTTCGAATTGAGGAACCCCCCGCGTGGGCCCGGAAATAGAAGGTCATGCTGACCTTTGCCCTCGACAGCTTCCGCAAGCACTGGCAAGAGCGGCGCAGGAATCGGGACCTTACGCGATCTCCGACCCTTCGTCGGCCCAACATTCAGTTGCCCCGTAATGCCCGGCGACGCCGTACGCGCCACGCGGATCGTTCGCCCTGCGAGATCGATATCTGCGACGCGAAGCCCAGCCACTTCTCCGAACCGGCAGCCGGTGTAGAGCTTCGCGAGCAGGAACCGCCTATACGGCGCCGGGAAGGTTTCAACCACTTCCAGGAACCTGCGAACCTCGTCGAGATTCAGAGCCCGAGAGCCTGGGTCGTATTCTCGCGCCCGCGGTATCTCGACACCGACACATGGGTTGACAGCTATCAGGCCACCCTTCTGGGCAACACGGCAGATCGCAGACAGACACGCGAGTGCATCGACACGAGTCGACCGCGACCCCGACCATGCCGCGAAGGCCGCCTCCACGTCGAGAGGGGTGATACCTGCGATGTCGCGCTCCGCGAACGTACCCCGCACGCGCGTCCGCCAGGCCGCTAAATAAGCGCGACCAGTACCCTGCGACACTCGACTAAGGATCAGCGCCTGATAGCGCTCGAAGACCTCGCCCACCGTAACCATCTTCACCTCCCGCCAACCGACTGTTCACGTTCGCGAACATGCACCACTATACATGCTTGTTCACGTTCGCGAACAAGATTGCGTGTCGATTTAGCGCGCTAAAGTGAGCCGCATGCACGCGAAGCCCGGACCACGCCCCGAAGGCCCCGACGACCCCGACATGCTCGCGGGGCCAGGAGTGACGCTCAACGACATTGCGACGAGCCTGAGTGTGCTCGGTGACCAGCTCCGCGAGATCGGAGCGATCGCACATAGGCCAGTCACGAAGAGCGAGATCGAGAGGCACTACTTCGCCGATCAACGCGACATCGAAGACGACCTAATCGAAAGCGACCTGGAACACGCGCAACAACAGGAACGTGTCGCCAAGACGCTGAGCGCCCTGCGAACATTTCGACGGAGCTACTACTACTGGGAGCGGGTGACCGTAGAGCACGCGCTGGCTATCGGCTTCACCCAGCGGCGCACGGCACAGCTACTCGGAGTGGGGCTGAGCACGATCAACCGGTGGGCTCAGAATCCCGTCTCGAACGAGGACGACGATTGAGCCTCTACCCGCGCTGGAGCTACTTCCCGCGAAATGAACGCGCACCACAGTGGGCCGAGCAGGTGGTCGAAGCGGTCCGTGCCGCGCGCGGTCAGATCGACACTGAGCCTTTGCCAGCATCCGCTGCAGATCGCCTGACGAGCGACGTCGTCCTGGCACATCTGCGCCCAGGGCTAGAGTCGCTGGGTTTCTCCGTGGAGACCGGAAAGAAGGCCAGCGAGAAGATTCGGCGCCCCGTCCTCTTCGGAGACAATGGCGCGGCAGCGGTCAACTACGAAATCGATGCGTTTCACGACGAGCTAGGCATCGCGGTTGAAGTCGAAGCGGGACGGGGCGCGATGGGTAACGCCGACTACCGCGACATCGTGCGTACCTCGCTGCTGCTGGATGCGCGGTACATGCTCCTCCTGATGCCAGGAACCTACAGATACGGCTCGACTCAGAAGGACGCGTATGGCTCGACGCGCGATCTTCTCAGCGCGATCTATGCGTCTCAGCGACTACGACTCCCCTTTGAGGGCGTCCTCCTGATCGGCTACTGAAGCAGTAGCTCCCGAAATCTTCTACACAGGATCAAGTGTCAGCCTGTTGGCCTTCACTCTCTCCGTGCTCACCGCCGAGGTCTCGGGCGGGCACTATCGAGTTCGACACTTCCTCGAAAAACACGCGGGCTGCGTCGCCAGAAGCGCTTGTGTGGAGAGAATTCTCGAGAACCTCGGCCAACCAGGTCGGGCCATGATTGCCCACCTCTGGCACGAAGTCCTCCATCTCGCCGACCGGAATCAGATGGATATGTAGTTCCTTCAGTTGCTCTAGTAGTCGTACGGCGGCGCCGAACGGCTCACCCTTCGGCACTCCAGACAGACCGGCGTTCTTAACGCGATCCCACCCTGACTCAACCTTCAGGGCCTCGCGAACGGGGGCTAATGACTTGGGAGTTATCTCGGTCACCGACTCGAAGGCGGCAGCGACAGCCTCTTTCATCCCCGCGACGGACGGCGTTCGCGCTGAGGACGTGAGTGCGGAGTTCAGCACGCGCCAATCCGCTTCCAACGCGCTGGGGTCTCCTCCGGCCTTCACTACAAGACGCGCGAGGGTTGTCCACTCATTCAGCACGTCGAAATCTCCGATGACGGCGACGGGGACGCTCGCCGCCCGTAGCGCCTCCACGCCCACGTGCATGCGATGCTTGCCGCCGCAGCTCGTGAACAGGATGTCAGGCCTCCTAGCTCCACCATCGTCTTGCCTCACAGTGTCCCGTATAGATGCGAAGAACTTGCAGTCGGCGTCCGACTCGCACACCACGACTGCATCAGTAAATAGACCCTCAAGCAAGTTCGAGTAACGGAGAAGCGGGTCACTCCACAGTCGTCTAACCGCGTCATTGTCGAGCACTGCTGCCGTGTTGGTATCCCCAACCCGACTCAGTCGGACGACGGTCGTCTGGGCTGGACCGTCGAGCACCCCGTGAACGATGTCAGACGAGTGAGTACTGATCAAAGCGACCCTCGATGCAGCGGACGAATCCTCGGAAAGAAGGCGCGCGAGGAAGCGCGCTTGGGGCGGGTGGAGGAACGCTTCAGGCTCGTCGATCAAAGAAACTGATTGATGTCCGGTCAACAGATTGAGCAAGAGGCCGATCATCGAGCGTACGCCGTCACCCTGGGTATGCAGGAGTGGCAGCTGCTTCAGTGCATCCAGGTAGGCCTGATCTGGTCGAGGTGCGTCGGGCGGCGCAATGTCACCGACCCGAAGAGCCCACTCGGAACCCCCTGCCCATACGTCGAGGATGAGCCCCTCCCCGAACGACTCTCTGCTTATCAGATCCAGGCGTTGTTCGAGATCGCGGCGCACGTACAGTCGGTGCAGCGGATGCGACGGCTCACGCTCGTACAGGTTGAGGGCGCCCGTTGGGCGGCTCGCGCCTAACCGCGATTCGGTATCCGCAAGGAGGACGAAATAGCCGCCAACGATGCTCCCGCTGCCACGCCACCAGGTCCGGATGTTCGAGACCTGCTGGAGCGAGCCGTCCCCAAGGTTGACGCGGTCGCCGCCCGTTGCCGACCTGACGATGGTGTCGTCCGCCTCGAATTGTGCGATCAGATCGTCAACTGTTCCCCGATAGTCCACGTCAGCACTCGATATGACCACGCCCCGATCGCTCTTGCTCGTGGTCATCTTCGCAACGTCGCGCAGCACCTGGCTCTTGCCCGCGTTGTTGGGCCCCACGAACAAGACGATGCCCTGCTCGGGAACGTCGACGGTCGTCCCGTCATTTATGGTTAGCGTCCTCACGACTACAGATGCCGACATGTGGCGACCATACCGGGGACTGGGCGTAAAGAGGCAGACCTGCTGGCACTGCCGCCCTGCGCGCTGCGCGCTGCGGTTGCCCTCGGCGGCGTGATCCGTCCCGTCAATCGGGTTGCGTGGCGGGCCGGGGCGGGCGCGCGCGTCCCGCATGCGGGACTCCGCTGCGCCCCGCCCCGGCTCCGCTCACGCGTCCCGGACTGTCGGCCACGGCGGCACGATCGTCGACGGACGCACGTGCACGAACCCGCCTGGCCAGTCCGGGTTCATCGACATGAAGATCGCCAGCGCATCTTCATCCGTCTTCGCCGCGCCCATCACGCCCCCGATCAGGTGCGTCGGACGCCCGAACGCATCACACGCGTAGATATCCCAATCGGGCATCGGCTCTACGTCCTCGCCATACCGGATAAAGAACTTCACCATTGCTTCGCCTCTCTCACGGCGCGGCCCACCCGCGCGCGACCAACTCACGACGCGACCGCGCCGCAAGGTCTTCCAACGGAGCCGGCGACACAGCCGACGTGTCCGCGCCGGCCTCCGCCTGCTGCGACTCCCACCACTCCCGCCGCAACCGCCGCTGCACCGTCCGCGTCAGCCCCGTGAACGACCAGCCCGACCGGTACTTCGTGCGCCGCGACGCGGACACCACCTGCGAACGCGAGCCGTACCGCTGATGCACCAGGCTCGAACAGTCCTGCGGCACACAGTCCACGCCGCAGCGCATCCGCCTGGCCGCGTCCCCGAGCGCGACCTGATGCCGCCAGACCGCCACCGGCACATCGTCCGCGTCCGTGGCCACGTCCTTGAGGACGTAGTTCAGAGCCTTGGAGATGTACCAGATCGTCTTCGCGCCGTCGCCGTTCGCACGAAACGCGTCACACTGCGCCTGCGCGCCCCACTCGACCACCGAACCGTCGACCTTCGACACCGCCACCGCTGTGCGTGCCGCGTCGCGCAACTCGATCGCCGCCGGGGCCTCGCCCCGGGCAATGCGAACGATCGCGTGCACATGCAGCACGCCCCGGTCCTGCCACTCCCGGACGATGAAGTACTCCACCGACTCCCACCTGTCACGCAACCGTCGCCGCGTCCGGTCCCACAGCACCCCGGCATCCCGGTTCCACGCCACCTGGCCCGCGTAGTCATACGTGGCACGGTTGAGCGGCATGCCCCGCAGCGCAGCGTCTTTCGTCGTATGCGTCACGCCGCATCCGCAGCGCCCTTGCTGCCCTCCCTCACGCGGCACCCGATGCACCCGACCGAAAGACGGCGCGGTGAGCGTCAGCAGGTAGAAGCGGTACTGATCAACCGGCCCATCGAACACACCCGAGCGGGCAATCGCCGCCCAATCGCCCCGGTAGAGCTCCGCGCACGACTCGCAGCGCGACTTGATCCGCGACCCGCACCGCACCCACACGCCCGTCGCCGTCTTGATCGGCGTCGAGCACCCGCGTTCGAGGATCGCGGCGCGAGCCGCTTTGTCCTCTGGAGTGTGTTCCGCCATAGCGGGCCCACACCGGCAGTTCGCCTGAAAATCGTGAGGTCACGGGATCGACGCCCGTCGGAGCCACACGGCTGATCGTTACAATCAGCCCAGAAACCCTCGCCTAGCTTCTACATGGCGGGGGTTTTGCCTTTCCCGGACAGTGCGCGGGCGGTGCTCGTGCGTCACTCGCCGCGAACAACTTCGCCGACGGATGTAGAGAACGCGCGTTCGGTTCCGTCTCCCTTGTGAAGCGGCCAGAATGGGCCGCACGAATGGGAGGCTGACATGCCGAAGTACCTGATGCTCAAGCACTACCGAGGCGGCCGGCCGTCGGTGAACTCGGTCCCGATGGACCAGCTCACGCCGGAGGAGTGGGGCGCGCACATCCAGTACATGGCGGACATGGAGCGGCGCCTGCTCGCGTCCGGCGAACTCGTCTCTTCGGAGGGACTCGCGATGGGCGGCGCATGGGTGCGCTTCGACGGCGAGGGACGCCCGCCGGTCGTCGACGGTCCCTTCGCCGAGACCAAGGACCTCATCGCGGGGTGGATGCTGATCGAGGTCGACTCGTACGATCGGGCGCTCGAGCTCGCCTCGGAGCTGTCCGCGGCGCCGTGGGCCGGCGGCACGCCGCTCGGTGAGTGGCTCGAGCTGCGCGAGGTGATGAGCGCGCCCCCGGCCGACGCGGGATGACGATCCCGGATGCCACGGCGCTGCGCCGGGCGATCCCGGAGGTCACCGGCATCCTCGTCCGGCGCGGCGCTGATTTCGCGTCGGCCGAGGATGCCGTCCAGACCGCTCTGACCCGAGCCCTGGAGCGAGGCGGCTTCGACGACGTTCGAGACCTCCGAGCGTGGCTGGTCGCCGTCGCGTGGCGGGCGTTCCTCGACCAGGTGCGCAGCGACACGGCCCGCGCCGCGCGAGAGGAGCGCCTCGCGACCGAGCCGGAGCCCGGCCCCGTGCCACAGCGTGACGACACGCTCGCGCTGTACTTCCTGTGCACGAACCCGGTGCTGACGGCGACGTCCTCCGTCGCCCTGACCCTGCGTGCGGTCGGCGGGCTGACGACCCGCCAGATCGCCGACGCCTTCCTGGTGCCGGAGGCCACGATGGCGCAGCGGATCAGTCGCGCCAAGCAGCGACTCGCCGGCATCCCGCTGGACCAGCACGGCGACCTGTCGCGGGTGCTGCGCGTGCTCTACCTGCTGTTCAACGAGGGGTATTCGGGCGAGATCGACCTCGCCGCCGAGGCGATCCGCCTGACGCGGCTGCTCGCCGCACTCACCGACGAGCCCGAGGTGCGCGGCCTGCTCGCTCTGATGCTCCTCCACCACGCGCGGCGACCGGCCCGAGTGATCGACGGCCGTCTCGTTCCGCTCGCCGAGCAGGACCGCGGGCTCTGGGACACCGAGGCGATCGCCGAGGGCGTCGACATCCTGCAGGCTGCGCTGGCCCGCGACGCCCTGGGCCAGTACCAGGCGCAGGCCGCGATCGCCGCGCTGCACGCGGACGCCACGAGCGCTGAGGAGACCGACTGGGTGCAGATCGTCGAGTGGTACGACGAGCTCGTCCGCCTCGCCGACTCGCCGGTCGTCCGCCTCGGTCGCGCGGTCGCCGTCGGCGAGGCGGACGGTCCGCGCGCCGGCCTTGCGGCGCTCGCCGCCGTGGATGCGGATGTGCCGAGGTATCACGCGGCCCTCGCCTACCTGCACGAGCGGTCGGGAGAGACGGATGCCGCGGCATCCGAGTATGCGGAGGCGGCGCGCCGGGCGACGAGCATCCTCGAGCAGCAGCACCTGTTGCGTCAGGCCGAGCGGCTCGGGCGCGGCGGCTGAGCGCGGACGTCCTCATCACGCGTCCGACCGCCGACCGCCGCAGTTACTGCAGAGCCGCGAACCTCTCGGTGCGATCGACGGGGCCGATGACGATCAGGAGATCGCCGGCCGAGATGACGGACGACGCGCCGGCCGCGTGCCACTCGCCGTCCGCGCCCCTCACCTTGACGATGGTGACCCCGTGCTTGCGACGGACCGCGGCCTCCTCGAGCGTCTTCCCGACGATCTCGGACGGCGCGACGGTCTTGGCCACCACGAGGTCGCGATCGAACTCGACGTAGTCGAGCATCGCTCCCCGCACGAGGTGCGCCACTCGGCGGCCCATGTCCGCCTCGGGGAAGATGACGTGCTCGATGCCGAGCTGCTCGAGGATCAGGCCGTGCTGCTCGCTGATGGCTTTCGCCCAGATGGACCGCGCCCCCATCCGCTTCAGCAGCGACGTCGTGAGGATGCTCGCCTGGATGTCCGTGCCGATCCCCACGACGACGCGGTCGAACTGTGCGACGCCGAGCTGCTCGAGCGCGACCTGTTTCGTGGAATCGGCGCGGACGACATGCGTCAGGACGCCGTTGAGCGACTGGACGATGTCCTCATCGGTGTCGATGCCGAGAACCTCGGTGCCCGAGCGCGCCAGCTCGGTGGCCAGCGCTCGGCCGAATCGCCCGAGTCCGATGACGGCGACGCTCGTGGCGGACGAGTCCTTCGCGCGGCGACGGCTGAAGAAGGGGGTGCTGTTATCCAATGATCGGACGCTCCTTCGGGAGTTCGTACATGCGCTTCTGGGTGGTCAGTGCGAGGGCGGATCCAAGCAGAACCGGCCCGAGTCGTCCGATGAACATCAGGGCGATGAGCACGAGCTGCGCCAGCTCGGGCAGGTCGGCGGTGATCCCCGTCGACAGGCCCACGGTAGCGAAGGCCGAGATCACCTCGAACAGGACGCGATCGAAGTCGAAGGGGCTCATCAGCATGATCGCGAGGGTCGATCCGACCACGAGCGCGACCGCGAGCAGCGCCACCGTCAGGGCCTCCCGATGGGTGGATCGGGGCAGGCGCTTGCCGAACATGTTGACCGCGGTGTCGCCGCGCAGCTCGGCCACGATGATGAAGAACAGGACGGCGAAAGTCGTGATCTTCAGCCCGCCGGCCGTGCCCGCGGGCCCGCCGCCGATGAACATCAGGATGTCGGTGACGAACCAGCTCTCGCTGTGCATCTGCGACACGTCGATCGAGTTGAACCCGGCCGTCCGCGGCATCACCGACATCGTGAATCCTGCGAGGAGCCGGCCGGCCGGATCGAGTGGACCCAGCGTGCCCGGGTTCGACCACTCCAACGCCGTGAGGGCGATCGCGCCACCCACCAGCAGGACGACGGAGCCGACCACGACGGTCCGCGTGTTGAGCGTCCATCGCCGCGGGAAGAGGATCCGCCGGCGGAGCTCCATGATCACGGGGAACCCCAGTCCGCCGAGGATGATCGCCGCGCAGATCGGCAGGCAGATCCACGCGTCGGCGACGAAGGACATGAGGTTGTCGCTGAAGAGCGCGAAACCGGCGTTGTTGAAGGAGGAGACGGCGTGGAAGACGCCGAGCCACACGGCACGACCCGGCTCCTCGGCATACCCGAGCCAGAACCTCAGGAAGAGGACGAAGGCCACGACGGCCTCGGTCGTGATCGTGATCACCGCGACCCCGAGGAGGACCCGGCGGACGTCGCCCACCGCCACCGTGTGGGTCTCGCTCACCGCCGTCAGGCGCGTGCGCAGCCCCAACCTTCGGGCGACGAGCAACCCGAGGAGGGTCGCGAGCGACATCACACCGAATCCGCCGATCTGGATCAGTACGAGGATCACCCCGTGTCCGAACGGAGACCAGAAGACGGGTGTGTCGACGACGATGTGCCCCGTCACGCACAGTGCGCTCGTCGCTGTGAACAGCGCCTCCATGAACGTCGCCGAGCGCCCCTGCACAGCGATGGGGAGACTCAGCAGGGCGGTCCCGACCGCGAGCACGAGAGCGAACCCCGCCGTGATGGCCCGGCCGGGCGTGAGGAGCGGGATGGAGCGCGACGGCACCCCGCAACGATCTCACACCGCCGCACCGCTCAGGGAGCGGACTCTCAGGGCGCGGACTCTCAGGGAGCGGACTCCCGCACGACGAGTCGCGTCGGGAGGATGACCGGATGCGGCTCGCCCTTGCCCATCGCGCTCAGCAGCATGCGGGCGAGCTCGCGGCCCATCGCACGCACCGGCTGGCTGACGGTCGTGAGGGCGGGGTGCGTGTAGGTCGCGATCGGCATGTCGTCGAACCCGACGACGGCGACGTCGGCCGGCACGGACCGACCGGCGGCTTTCAGGGCGGCGAGCGCACCGGCGGCCATGTTGTCGGATGCCGCGAAGACGCCGTCGATGGCGGCATCCCGCGCGAGCAGCTCGCGCATCGCATCGCTCCCGCCCGAGACCGAGAAGTCCGCGTGGGCGACGAGGTCGGGCGTGAGCCCGGCCAGCGTCAGGGCGTCGGAGAACCCCTTCTGGCGGACGGCCGACGCCGGGACGTCGGCGGGCCCCGCGATGAGCGCGATGCGCCGGCGGCCGGAGCCGATGAGATGCTCGGCGGCCAGGCGCGCACCCGTGTAGTTGTCGGCGTCGACGTACCATCCGTCGTCACCTCCCGGCGGACTGCCCAGCAGCACGAGGGGAAGGTGCGTGGCTTGCGCGAGGCCGTAGAGGGGATCCCCGGTCCGGAGGGCCACCAGCATGATGCCGTCGGCGCGGGGCGAGGTCAGGGTGCGCTGGAGCCGGGCGCGACCCTCGGGAGAGGACGCCAGCACCAGGGAGAGCTCGAGCTCCGTCTTCTCCAGCACCGAGCTGACGCCGAGGATCACCTCGCTGAAGAACGGGTCGGCGAACAGGTCGAGGCTCGGGTCGGCGGCGGCGAGGATGACCGCGCCCGTGCTGCTGCTGGCGAGGGCCCGGGCGCTCTGGTTCGGCACGTAGCCCAGTTCGCGGATCGCCCGCTCCGTCGCCTCGCGGTTGGCGGCGGTCACCCGCGGGGAGTTGTTGACCACGCGCGACACGGTCGCGCGCGATACCCCGGCGAGGCGGGCGACCTCGTCGAGAGTGGGCTGATGTCTGGGCGCGGCGCGCTCCACTCGGGTCTGTGCTGGCACGGGCCCTCAGCGTAACAGCGCCGCGCCCTCACCCGGATGCGAAAGCGCTCTCAGGTCGGGCGCGGCAAAGAATCCGCCGATGTTCCGCCGCTGCAGGAGTACCGAACCCCTTGACGTGAAAGCGCTCTCACGACAGGCTGAGGAGGTCGCGCGGAGCGCAAGCGCCGCGGACGCCCTCGCCCGCAACGCCGCGCGCGGGGTTTCGTCACCACCCGGGAGAAGCATGAATTCCACGCACCGCCCAACACGCTGGGGTGCTCTGGCCGCTGTCGGCGCTCTCGCGGCATCGCTCGTCGCCGCGATCCCCGCGCACGCCGCCGAGCCCGACGACCTCGTCGGCTCGACGCTCTACCTCAACCCGCACAGCACGACGCTGGAGGCCGCGCAGTCCCTCACGGGCCAGGCCCGCGCCGACGCGCAGCTGCTGGGCAGCATCCCCGCCGCGGACTGGTTCACCAAGGGCACGCCCGACGAGATCCGCGCCGCCGTCGACAAGGTCGTGACCGCCGCGGACGCGGCCGGCCAGATGCCCGTCCTCGTCGCGTACAACCTGCCGTTCCGCGACTGCGCGCAGTACTCGTCCGGCGGCGCGGCCGACACGGCCGAGTACGCCGCGTGGATCGACGCGTTCGCCGAGGGCATCGGCGATCGGGCGGCCACGGTGCTCGTGGAGCCCGACGGACTCGGGATCATCCCGCACTACACGAACCTCGAGGGTTCGGTGGAGTGGTGTCAGCCCGCCGAGATCGACGCCTCGATCGCGACCTCCGAGCGCTTCGCGCAGCTCAACCACGCGGTCGACGCGTTCTCCGCCCTGGAGCGGACGTCGGTGTACCTCGACGGCACGTCGTCGGCGTGGCTGACGGTCGACGAGATTTCCGACCGCCTCATCAAGGCGGGTGTCGAAAGGGCGACCGGATTCTTCCTCAACGCCTCGAACTACCAGTTCACGGAGAACAACATCGCCTACGGCACGTGGGTCTCGTCGTGCATCGCCTACGTGACCGACGTCGCCCCGGGCGACCTCGCCAACTGCGGCAACCAGTACTGGAACGGCGGTCCGGCCACCGACTGGCAGGGCGTGGCGATGTCGCAGTACGGACGCTGGTCTGCGGAGGCGACCGACCCGACCGCCAACACGGCGGGCCTCGACTCGCGGTACGAGGCGATCCTCGGCGGCGTCGAGCCCACCACGCGCTTCGTCATCGACACGAGCCGCAACGCCCTGGGCCCGTGGCAGTACCCGGCCGGGGTGTACCCCGCGCACGAGGACTGGTGCAACCCGCCCGACCGCGGCGCCGGCGTGGTGCCGACCACGTCGACCGGCGTCGCGCTCGTCGACGCCTACCTGTGGATCAAGCGCCCCGGCGAGTCCGACGGCACGTGCCTGCGCGGCACGGCCGGACCGCTCGACCCCGCGCGCGGCGTGGTGGATCCGCCCGCCGGACAGTGGTTCCCGGCGCAGGCGCGAGAGCTCATCGCGCTGGCCTCGCCGGCGCTGCCGGCGCTGACCTGCCACGTGAAGGTCGTGGGCACGAAGGTCGGACGCGGGTTCGTCGCCGCGGTGAGCGTCGAGAACCGCGGAACGACGACGCTCAAGCCGTGGAAGCTGTCGTGGGAGTTCAGCGGCGACCAGCGCGTGAAGAAGGTCGTCGGGGGCTCGTTCACGCAGTCGGGCCCGGCTGTCACGATCACCGCCCCGAAGGTGCGGCAGAGCCTCGCGCCCGGCAAGAAGACGGCGCTGGTCGTGACCGGCATCGGCTCGGCCGAGGTGCCGTGGCAGTTCCGGCTGAACGGTCGGGTCTGCACCTCCTGACCTGACGCGACCCGGGGAGGGGCGGCGACGGCCGGCCCTCCCCGTGTCGCGCGGCTTCGCGCTACGGTCGAAGTCCGCGTTCGCGCATGCGCGCAGCCGAGGTGATCGCGTCGGTCACGAACCGGTCGGTGAGGACGGTGTACCGCCGCACGTCGCCGGGGGACCACCCTTCGAGCACCTCCGCGATCATCCGATCGCCGAGCACGTAGACACCGCGCGCTGCAGCCTCGCCGCGCACGGTCAGTCTGATGACTGCGGCGCGCCGGTCCTGCCCGTCCGTGTCACGCTCGATCAGGCCATCGCGATCGAGTCGTCCGATGATCTTGCTGACGTTCGACGCGCTCGTCCCGATGACCTCGGCGAGGACGCTCGGCCGCGTCGCTCCCCACGCGAGCAGGTGACGCAGGGCTTGATGAGCGGGCTGATCGAGCGCCTCTCCCGACTTCGCGAGGATCTCGCCCTGCAGCACGGGCGAGTTCCACAGCAGGATGAGGGCGCTGAGGCTGGAGAGCAGCTTCGACCGGTACGGGAAATCGCCGGCGCCCGGAGGACAGGCGCCGGCATCCCACCCCGGTGCCGGCGGCCGGACCTCACCCGGCAACGGCGCTCGCCGGTGTCTCCACCGCTTCGGTCGCAGCCGCGTCGATGACGTCGGCGACGGTCTCGGCCTGGGTGATGAACAGCGCGTGGCTGCCCGGGACGCGCGTGATGTCGGCGCCGATGCGGGTGGCCATGTGCTCCAGCATCGCCTGATCGAACGCCTTGTCCTCCGTCGCGATGACCGCCCAGCTCGGCTTGTCGCGCCACGCGGCCACCGTGACCGGCTCGCTGAAGACGGACATGTTGACGGGCACCTGGCTGTCGGCCAGGAAGGCCGCAGCGGCTTCGTCGACATCGGCGGCGAACCCGGCCCGGAAGGCGTCGCGCCGGAGGTAGCCGAAGCCGTCCTCGGTCACGTCGATCACGAAGTCGGGCGTGGGCGCGAATCCCTCGTACTGCTGACCGCTCGTCTCGCCCGCGTCCGGAATGAGCGCGGACACGTAGACGAGTCCCGCGACGTTCGGGTGCGCCCCCGCCTCGGTGATGACGGTGCCACCCCAGGAGTGGCCGACGAGGATCGCCGGTCCGTCCTGCAGGTCCAGCACACGCACCGTCGCTGCGACGTCGTCCGCGAACGAGGTCAGCGGGTTCTGCACGATCGAGACCCGATAGCCCCGCGCGACGAGGATCTCGTAGACGCGCCGCCACCCCGAGCCGTCTGCGAACGCGCCGTGCACGAGCACGACATTATTGATCTCAGCCATTGTTCTCACCCTTCGATAGTTTCCTGTCGGACACTATTTAGTGTCCTGTCGGACAGTATTACCCATCAAAGGTCGAATGCCAAGGGTCAGTCCGGAACCCACGACGCGCGCGTGAGATCCACCCGCAGGTCTTCACTGTCGTCGCTGAGCGGCGTCGCCTCCTCGATCAACCGATCGTGTGCGGCACGTGCGGCACCCGGATAGGGTCGCCCCTCGGCGTTGACGACGCGCCACCAGGGGATCTCGTGCCCCGCACCGTGCAGCGCCCGCGCGACGACCCGGGCGCTCGTGCCCGCCTCACCTGCGATCGCCCCATAGGTCATCACCCGCCCTGCGGGGATGGATGCCACGATTCGGACGATCCGGTCGGTCAGCTCGGTCATCCGTCCACTCCTCGCCGACCCTCGGCCGGCGTCGCGGCGTCGTCGCCCAGCAGAGTGAACTCCGCCGGCGGCGATGCGATGCCGTTCGCCTGGACGGTCACGTGATGCCGCCCGGGATAGTAGGTGCGGGTCGTGATCGGACGGAAGGAGTGCGTCTTCGCCACCGCGACGCTCTCCCCCGGGGCGAGCGTGCGCGAGGCGAGCTTGAAGGTCTTCGGACTCAGAGTGCCGTTGGCACGCACGAACCCGATGGAGTAGTCGATCGCCACCGTGGCCGCGACGCCGCCGCCGTTGGTCACCGTCGCGGAGAACTCGACCGCGCCGCCCGCGGACACCGGGGAACGGGAGAGCCGGGGGCGGCTCACTCGAAGCCCGTCGCCCGTGTACCCCAGGAGGGACAGCGCTCCGGGATCGCCCTTCTTCACGAGGGTGCGCAAGCCGTGTCGCAGCACTCGCGGCGTGTTCGCATCGGGGGCCGCGTGCCAGCCTCGACCGACGGACACCACGAACGCCGGGTCGACGCGGCTGAGGTCGTTCAGGTGGTTGGCGGCGGAGCGGCGCACGTACTCCGCCGCGTCGCGATAGGTGGCGTCGATGATCTCGCGTGTCGCGCCGGGGTGCGCGATGAGCCAGGGCACGCGCCGGGCCCACGGGAGATACGCACGCGACCCTTCGGTGGCCAGCCGGCGCACGTGTTCGTTCTCGTGGCCGGTCCAGCCACGCATCGTGGCCAGAGCACGCTCCGGCCGAGCGATCAGGAGGTCGCGCACCGCGAACTCGCTGCTGAGTCCGATCGTGAGCTGAGCAAGCGCGTCCATCGCCGCATCGAAATCGAGCGCCGATCCGCTCTCGAGGGCACGGGCCGCGACGAACTCGCTCAGGGGCCAGATCACCCACCCGCCGAATCGCGGGACGGTCTGGACATCGACGGCCACGCGGCGAGCGGCGGCGAATCCGGCGGGCACGTCCTCCCTCAGCGCATCGCGCACGATGTCGACGCGTTCCCGCAGCCGCCTCCCCGGCACAGCGTGCTCGGCGTCGGCGAGCGCCCGCAGCGGCAACCCGGGCGCCACAGCCCGCAGCGACTCCCGCAGGCCCCGGACGGCGCGGGGGTCGATGAGTTCGTCCATCGTGCCCATGAGCCTCCCTCTCTTCTCGTGAGGCCTCATCGCCCCTGCTGTATTAATGTCCTAGCGGACATCAATATTCCCCGTCATCGGCTGGCCGGACCGGGAGAAACTGTCGCGGGGAGCATTGTCGATAGAGTCGCGATGTGGAGAACAGCAGAACAGGCGACGGCTCGCGATCACTGAGCGCGAGCGATTTCCCCTACCGATCGGAACTGCTTGCCAACCTCAGTGCCTTGATCCTCCTGTGGGACTCTCCCGCCCTCCAGGGCGACATCCTCGCCAAGAGCGGCGAGACGATCGACCAGCCGTCCCATCAGACGCTCAGGCACCTTCTCGCGTGGGGACCGATGCGTCCCACCGCGCTCTCCGAAGTGCTGGCGACCGGCGCCTCGTACGTCAGCAAGATCGTGCGGCGGCTCGAGAGCGACGGGCTCGTGGAGCGCAAGAAGGATCCGACCGACCGCCGCGCGACCCTGATCAGCCTCACCCCCGCCGGCGAAGAGGCCGCACGCGGCGTCTACGCGCTCGGCGATCGGATGATCGCCGAGGTGCTCGCGGGGTGGTCCCCGGCCGACGTCCGCCGCTACACCGAGCTGACCCAGAGATTCGTGAAGGACGCGATCGCCTCGGCGGATCGGATGCTGGAGCGAGGCCTCCTCCCCGCCGAGTCCTGACGCGCCCCGCTGCTCGCATATTTATGTCCTGTGGGACGGCAATATGTTACTGTCCTGTGAGACATAATCTTGGGCGCCGCCACGAAGGCGACCGTCCCGAGATCCATCGAGCGACGGAGAGCACACATGGCACACCCCGATCGCGATCGCCTGGACGGTCGCAGGACGCTGGTCACCGGAGGGACGAAGGGCGCGGGCGCCGCGGTGGTCGCCAGGCTCCGTGAGCTCGGCGCCGACGTCTACGTGAGCGCCCGGTCCATGCCGCCCGGGTACGAGCGACCCGATCGCTTCATCGCGGCCGACACCTCCACGAAAGAGGGCACGGACCTCGTCGCCGCGGAGCTGCAGAAGGCGGGCGGCGTCGACATCATCGTGCACGTCGTGGGGGGAAGCTCCACGCCGGCGGGCGGCTTCGAGGCCGTCCCCGAGGAGCAGTGGATCACCGAGCTCCAGCTCAACTTCCTCGGCGCCGTGCGCCTCGATCGCGCCCTCATCCCCGGCATGATCGCGAAGGGATCCGGTGTGGTCCTCCACTTCACCTCGATCCAGCGGGTGCAGCCGCAGTGGGAGTCGACGCTTCCCTACGCGGCCGCGAAGGCAGCGCTGCGCACGTACAGCAAGGGCCTCGCGACCGAACTTGCGCCCAAGGGCGTGCGCGTGAACGCGATCAGCCCCGGCGGCATCAGCACCGAGGCGACCGCGGTCTTCTACGACCGGCTGGCCGAGGCCAACGGGATCAGCCGCGAAGCCGCCGCACAGCGTGTCATGGACTCGCTCGGGGGCGTTCCACTGGGACGGTTCGCCGAGACCGAGGAGGTCGCGGATCTCGTCGGGTTCCTGGTCTCCGACCGGGCCTCGGCCATCGTCAGCACCGAGGTCGTCATCGACGGCGGAACGGTCCGCACCACCTGACTCCGGGGGTTGCGGAGCGTTGAAGAGGCCGCCTTCCCCATCGCGGGGAGGCGGCCTCTTCGCTGTCGTCCGGGAGGGCTACGCCGGGGCCGGAGCGAAGTCGAGCTCGACGATCCGCCCCTCGTCGTCGAGCCGGAACCGGTACTCGAGATCCACCACGCCGCCCGGGAAGTCGCCCTCGAGGCGGTAGGAGGCCCCCACCATCCCGTCGACCTCGCGCGCCCGAAGGAATGTCAGCGTGGTCGAGAAGAGGTTGATGTCCCGGTCGATCCAGCTGCGGATCTCCGCGAGGCCCCGGTGGGTCTCCCCCTGGTCGTGAGCCACCGCGTCCTCAGCGAACAGGCTCGCGACCTTCTCGGCGTCACCTCCCTGCCATCCGTCGACGAAGCCGCGCGCCGCTGCCGGCAGGTCTGCATTGCTCAGGTCCTTGCTCATGATGTCTCCTTGTCTGCGGTAGATACCGTCCTCACGGACAGTATCACAATTACTGTCGCGCAGGACACTAAATGTCTTGGGGATCGACCGACCGACCGGTTGGTCGGTTATCATCGATGCATGCGAGAAGTCATCCTGAGCGCCGCGCGACGCCTCGTGCTGTCGCGCGGTGTCGTGCCGTCGCTGAACGCCGTGGCCGAGGCCGCCGGGGTGTCCAAGGGCGGGCTGATCCATCACTTCCCCTCGCGCGCGGCGCTGCTCGCGGCACTGGCGCACGAGGTGATCGGCGACGTCGACGCGGCGATGGACGCCGCCGCCCGGACGAACTCCGCGGCGGAGACCTGGCTGCGACTGTCGCTCCCCGGGGTCGAGGAGCGCGAGCTGCTGCGAGCCCTCGCGGCCGCCTTCCGCCCCGCGGACCCCGCCATGCAGGGCATGCTCGACGAGGCGCGCGTCGCGATCCAGCGGTGGGAGGCGCTGATCGAGGCCGAGGTCGGCGATCCCGTGCGCGCCCGGGTCATCCGGCTGGTCGGTGACGCGCTGGTCGCCAACGCCGTCGCCGGCGTGGAGTCGGCGCCCGACCTCGTCGACGAGCTGGCCGCCTTCCTCCTCGTCGGCCGGCCGGAGCCGGACCTGCCCGCGTGAGCGTCGCGCTCCTGCTGGGGATCGTGGGTCTCGCCCTGCTGGACTCGCTGAATCCCGCGACGATCATCTCGGTCATGCTGATCCTCATCGCGGCGCCGCGCAGGCCCGCCCTCGTCGCGTGCGCGGCGGTGCTGGGCGCCGCGCTCACGGTGTTCGTCGTGGGCGCGGCCCTGTTCCTCACCGCCGGAGCCGCCGCCGGCGCCGTGGAGGGGATCGTGATCGCGCTGCGCTTCGTGGCCTTCGGGGCCGCCGGCGCGGCCCTCGTGCTCGCGGGCGTCCGGCGCCTGCGCGAACGGGCGCGCCGTCCCATCGCCCTGCCGCCGTGGTTCGGCCCGTGGACGGCGCTCCCCTTCGGCGTTATGGTGACCGCCGCCGACCTGCCCAATGCCTTCCCGTACTTCATCGCGATCGAGCGCCTCGTCGCGAATCAGGTCGATGCGGCGGCGGGACTCGCGGTGATCGCCGGATACACGGTGGTCTACTGCCTGCCCTGCCTCGTCCTGCTGACGGTGGGCCTGATCGCACGTCGACGAGTGCGGGAGCGTCTGGAGTCGCTGGTGCGGAGATTCGGCACCGGGACCGTGCCGAGGTCGGTGCCGATCGCCATCGCGCTGATGGTCTCCGGAGCGGCCGTGGCCACCGTCCCGTTCTGGATCGCCTGACGCCCGGGCGCGCGACGGCCCGCGCCGGTCAGCCGAGCTTTCCGAGCACGCGCTGGAGCTTGTCCTCGATCGCGCCGGGGTCGATCGTCGGCGTCTCCCCCGCCTCGACCTGCCGCGCCCACGTGAGCCCGATGTGGCGCATGAGTCCCGCCAGCAGGTGGGTGATGAGCTCCGCCTGCTCCGCGCGCTCCGCCGGATCGTCGCCCGGCCACTGCGTGCGCAGCCGCAGCAGCACGATCTCGCGCAGCTCCGCCTCGATCGCCGAGAGGCGCTCCATCTGTCGCGACATCAGCACGGGCGTCGTCCCGACCGCGTGGATGCGGCGGGCGAGCAGCGCGGGGTCGGCGGCCATCGCGCCGGGGTCGATGCGGATGACGCGGGCGAGGCCGGCCAGCAGCGGCCCGGTCGACACGATGAACTCCCGCGCGGCCTGCTCGTCGACGACGGGCGGCTCGGGGCCGAGGAGGGCGGCGTCCTTCGTCTTGAAGTGGTTGAAGAAGGTGCGGGGGCTGACGCCGGCGAGTTCGCAGATCATGTCCACCGTCACCGTGTCGTAGCCGTGCTCCAGCACGAGGTCGGTGGCGGCGCGCTCGATGGCGCGGCGCTTCTGGACCGCGTCTCGGCGGCGTGCGGGGGGCGGGGTGGACATGATCTGCGGACTCCTTGCCGTCATTCGTACCGTAGCGACTCGATCGGGTCCTGACGTGCCGCCCGGCGCGCCGGGAGCACGCCGGAGAGGAACGCGATGCCCATGATGACGAGGATCACGGTCACCACCGTGACCGGCTCGAACAGAAGGATCTGCAGCCCCGGCAGGTCGGCCAGGAGCGTCTGGCTGGCCCCGGCGGCGATGGCCGTGCCCGCGCCGATGGCGGCGAGCGCGCCGAGCGCCGCGCCGAGGAGTCCGATGACGACCGCCTCGAGGCTGAAGAGTCCGAAGACGCGCCCGTTCGACATCCCCATCGCCTTCATGAGCCCGATCTCACGGGTGCGCTCCTGCACGCTCATCAGCAGGGTGTTGACGATGCCGAAGGATGCCGCGAGCAGCGCGATGGCGGCGAAGGCGCTCAGCACCCCGATGATGCCGTTGATGACGGTCTGGACGACGCCGAGCTGGTCCTCGACGGTCTGACCTGCCAGGTCGGCGCCGGCGAGCGCGTCCTTGACCGTGGCGATGTCGTCGGCGGTCACGGCGCCGCCGGTGCCCGAGCCCTCGAGCGTGGCGACCGCGAGCGGCCAGGCGCGGGGCTGGCCCGGCACGGCCTGCGCCGCCGACACCTCGTCGACGAGAGCGGCGTTGGCGCCCGCGCCGGAGGCGAGCAGGCTCGCCCGCGCGATCCCCACGATCGTCGCCTCGACCTGCTGGTCGACGCGCTCGGCGTCGGCGTAGCCGAGGGTGACGATGCGGCCGATCGCCTCGTCGGCCCCGTCGAAGCCGAGGGCCGCGACGTAGTCCTCGGGCAGGACGACCTCGAACCGCGCAGTGTCCTGGTCGAGCTGCGCCCCGGCGACGAGGTCGCTGCGCCCGATCGACGAGGTCGGGTTGACCGTGAGCTCGAACCGGGTGTCGCCGGCGTCGCCGGAGGCGGCGATCCAGTCGACGGTGAGCTGGCTGACCGCTTCGACCCGCGAGACCCCGTCGATCGCGGCCACGGCGTCGATGTCGTCCTGGTTGAGGAGCCTCCCGGCGCCGAGCGGGCCCGCCGATCCGCCCTGCTGGCGGCCGTCGGGGTCGTACTCGGCGGGGCCGTCGCCGGTGTCGACGGACGCGGCGGGGCTCACGAGGAGGATGTCGCCGGTGCTGACGGTCGCGACCTGCCGCTCCACGTAGTCGTTGACCCCGGCGCCGAGCGCCGTGGTGAGGGTCAGGGTGAACGCGCCGACGAAGAGGCTCAGGACGGTCAGGGTGGTCCGCAGCTTGCTCCGGAACGCGTTGCGCGTCGCCGACCGGGCGACGTCGACGGCCCTCATGCCGCCACCTCCGCGGGGCGGTCGGCGACCACGAGGCCGTCGGCGATCGTGACGGACCGGTCGCAGCGCGCGGCGAGCTCGTGATCGTGGGTGACGACGACGAGGGTGATGCCGCGGTCGCGGCGCAGGCCGAAGAGGATGTCCTCCACCTGCCCGCCGGTCGCGGTGTCGAGGTTGCCGGTGGGCTCGTCGGCGAAGATCACCGACGGCTCTCCCACGAGGGCGCGGGCGACGACGACGCGCTGCTTCTGCCCGCCCGAGAGGTCGGTGGCGCGATTGCCCGCCTTGTCGGCGAGGCCGAGGGAGTCCAGGGCCTCCAGCGTGCGCCGTCGTCGCTCCTTCGGGGCCACGCCGGCGATGACCAGCGGCAGGCTCACGTTCTCGAACACGGTCTGTCCGGCGGTGAGGAAGAACTGCTGGAAGACGAAGCCGAACTCGCTGTTGCGCACGCGGTTCAGCTCCCTGGCCGACAGCGTCGACGCGTCGGTGCCGTGCACCTCGACCCGGCCCGTGGTGGGCCGGTCGAGCAGCGCCAGCAGATGCATGAGGGTCGACTTCCCGGAGCCGGATCGGCCGACGATCGCGAGGGACTCGCCACGGGCGACCGTGAGATCGACGCCGCGGAGAGCGCGGAAGGCGGTGTCGCCCTTTCCGTAGGTGCGGGTGAGCGCGTGCGCCCTCAGCACCGGAGGCGGCGGGACGGGCGGCGCGGCGGCGCGCGCGGGCTCGGCGGACGATGCGGTGGACATGGCGACCTCTCTGCTTGCAGTCTCTGCTCGATTTAGTGCAGTGGCTGCAACTTTAGCCTCCGCCGGACCGGACGCGAAGCGCGCAGGCTGACAGTTCCCTATGGGTGCGGACGGGCGCCGATCGAATTCGTCCACATGGATCCTTCCCTCCGGGACCGTCAGGTACTACACTCCGTGCAGATCTATTCGACGTGGTTACTGGGGGGTACCGCGCGCCGCCGCTTCGGCACATGGGGATGGGGATCCTCGTCGGGGCTTCACCGACGCGGGCGTCCGCTCTGTAGCGCAACGGAGCGGGGGACATCATGCGTTCACGTCTTTTCATCGGTGCGGCGATCGTCGCCGTCATCGCCGGGGGCCTCACAGCAGTCGGTCCGACCGACCCGGCCTCGGCCCTGTCGCCGGGGCTGTCGTTCAGCGCCGACGACCTGCCCACGTGGCAGACCAACGCCCAGGTGTTCGGCGTCGCCGGCTCCCAGGGACGCGTGGTCGCAGGCGGCGCCTTCACCGAGCTGCGTCCGGGAGCGGGGCAGTCCGGAGCGGTGCAGAGCCTCACCGGCGTGGCGATCCTGGATGCCGCGACCGGCCAGCCGGATGCGTGCCAGCTGCCGGCGACGCTCGCCAGCGGCACGGCCACCGTCTACGCCGTGGCGGCGGCGCCCGACGGCAACACGGTCTTCGTGGGCGGCAACTTCTCGCGCATCGGCGGAGTCGCGCGCTCGCGCCTCGCCGAGATCGACCTGCGCACCTGCCGCGTGACCTCCTTCAACCCGGCGGCGATCTCCAGCACGGTGCTCTCGCTGGCCGTCACCGCCGACGCGGTGTACATCGGCGGGGCCTTCCAGACGGTCGGCGGCCAGCCGCGCCGGAGCTTCGCGAAGCTCAGCCGCACGGGAGCGCTCGACACCGCGTTCGTCGCGAACGCCTATGGCGCGACCACCTCGTCGTACAGCCAGACGGTGGAGCCGAACAAGAACGCCCGCGGCACCGCGATCACGCTGTCGCCCACGGGCGACCGGGTCGTCATCGGCGGCGACTTCTTCACCGTCAACGGGCAGACGAGCCACAGCTTCGCGGTCGTCTCGGCCGCCACCGGGGCGAACCTCCGCACCTGGCCGGCCTCGACCGTCGGCAACACCTCGCGGACGAAGGCGCTCGTCTCCGACGGCACGCGCTTCTACGTGGGCAACGAGGGCTTCAACGGCTTCGACGGCAGCCTCGCCTACAACTGGAGCGACTACTCGCAGTACTGGCGCGACAGCTGCGCCGGCGCGACGCAGGCGATGCTGCTGCACGAGGGCATCCTGTTCGAGGCGCACCACCACCACGACTGCAGCGGGCAGGGGATGTTCCCCGACGGCCGCCGCACCTACCTGAGCGCGACGCGCGCCGACGACCCGGGCCAGCTGCACCTCGGGTGGCTGCCCGAGCTGAACGACGGCACCGGCGAGGCGCTCGGCCCGCGGGCGTTCGCGATCGGCACCGCCGCCACGGGCGACGAGTACCTCTGGGTCGCCGGCGAGTTCACGCGCGTGAACGGCGAGCCGCAGCAGGGTCTCACCCGGTTCGGAAGCACCGACACCGGCAACCCGCCGACGCCGACCATCGCCGTGCGGGCGCTGACGCCCGGCACCGTGCAGGTGAACATCCGCGGTGTCGTCGACCCCGACGACAGCGACCTCACCTACGCCGTCTACAAGGGCACCAACACGACGACGCCCATCTGGACCGGCGTCGCGAAGTCGCAGCACTGGTACCGCAACCAGGTGACGTTCGTGGACACCAACGTCACGCCCGGGCAGACCTACTCCTACCGCGCCCGGGTGATCGACGCCGCCGGCAACCGCAGCGGCATCACGGCGAGCGCGAGCGTGACGGCGTCCGGGACGGGCTCCGCCTACGCGTCGACGGTCCTCGCCGACGCCCCGCGGCTCTACTGGCGCTACGACGACACCGCCGTCGCCCAGTGGATCGTCGACTCCGCCGGCGAGACGGTGACGGGGCTGAACGGCCTCGCGCAGAACGGCGTGGACCGCACGGCGACCGGAGCGCTCGCGGGCGACCCGAGCCTCAGCGCCACCTTCAGCGAGACGGCGGGACTTCCGCAGTACATCTGGAACGACGTGATCGCGCAGGGTCCGACGACGTACTCGGTCGAGACCTGGCTGCGGACGACCTCCACCACCGGCGGCGCGCTCGTGAACTACGGCTCGTCCAACGGGCGCCCGCGCAGCGACGACGGCACCGACCGCGTCAGCTCGACCGTGGACCGCGTGCTCTACATGGAGAGCGGCTCGGGCTTCGTCCGCTTCGGCGTCCGCAACCCGAACAACAGCACGACGACGCTGCGGTCCACGCGTCAGCTCAACGACGGACAGTGGCACCATGTCGTGGCCACGCAGTCCGCGGCCGGCATGCGGCTCTACATCGACGGCGCGCTGCAGGGGCAGAACACGACGACCGCCAACGGCACCTACTACGGCACCTGGCACGCCGGCGGAGACAACCTCATCGGCTACCAGAACACCGCCAGCACGCAGGCCGGTCGCTACTTCCACGGCCAGCTCGACGAGACGGCCGTGTACCACTCGGCCCTTCCCGCCAGCCGGATCTCCGCGCACTACGCGGCGGGCACCGGCACCGGGGGCGACACCACGCCGCCGGCTGCCCCGGGGTCCGTGACCGCCTCGGTGTCGGGGAGCACGGTCGACCTCTCGTGGAACGCGGCGGTGGACAACGTGGGCGTCACGTCCTACGAGGTGCACCGCGGCACGACGGCGACGTTCACCCCGTCGGCGGCCACGCTCCGCGGTTCCGCGACGGCGACGACCTACGCGGACTCGTCGGTGCCGGTGGGCACCTGGTACTACCGCGTGATCGCGAAGGACGCGGCCGGCAACGTCTCGGCGCCCTCGGTCGCCGCGACCGCCTCGGTGGTCCCGCCCGACACGACCGCGCCCACCGCTCCCACCGGCGTGACCGCCGCCGTCCAGAACGGCGACGACGTGGCCGTCTCGTGGTCGGCGTCGACCGACGCCGTCGGCGTCACCGGCTACGAGGTGCACCGTGGGACGACGGCCGACTTCGCGCTGTCCTCCGAGACGCTCGTCGCCTCGGACGTGACGACGACGTCGTTCACGCAGTCCGACGTCGCCGTGGGCACGTGGTTCTACCGCGTCCGTGCTCGTGACGCGGCGGGCAACTGGTCACCGGCGTCGGACGCCGCCTCGGCGACGATCGATCCCGACACCACGGCGCCGACCGTGCCGACCGGCCTCTCGGCCGTGGTGCAGGGCGGCGACGACATCGCGCTCTCGTGGGGCGCGTCGACGGACGCGGGGGGCGTCTCCGGATACGCCGTGCATCGGGGCACGACGCCGGACTTCAGCGTCGACGCGTCCTCACGAGTCACCACGGTCGGCACGCCCGGATACACCGACACCTCGCTGGCGGTGGGCACCTGGTACTACCGCGTGACCGCGATCGATGCGGCGGGCAACGTCAGCGCACCGACGGCCGCCGTGAGCGCCACCATCGCCCCGGCGACGACGACGCGGACGGTCGTCGCGGATGCCGACACGATGGCGGCGGCGGTGAACCCGGCGTTCGTCTACGGGACCTCCACCCAGCTGTCGTCGCGCTTCGACACCGCGATCGAGTCGTTCCTCCGGTTCCCGCTGCCTGCGGCGCCGGCGGGGATGGCGCTGACGGGGGCGACCCTGTCGGTGCGCACCTCCAGCGATCCCACCGCCGGGTCGGCCGACGCGCACCAGCTGCGCATCATCGACGCGACGTGGGACGAGGCGACGCTGACGTGGGCGAACCGTCCGACCACCGGGGTGGTCTCGAGCGTTCTCGGCGAGCTCTCCGGCGCGACGGCGGTCAGCACCGCGTACACGGTCGACCTGCAGGCGTCTCAGCTCGCCGACCGCGCCGGCACCTCGGTGTCGCTGCGGCTGTCGAGCAGCGCCGGCACCGACAACGTGCGTCTCTGGACGCGCGAGGCCACCAATGCGTCGTTCCGTCCGACGCTGACGCTCACCTACACAGCCATTCCGTAAGCGTCGGTCGTGGGCGCCGGGCTCCGGCCCGGCCCCTCTCCGGCCGGCTTCGGCGCATCCCCGAGCGCCGTCCCCAAACGCCGGCCGACGCGGCCGGGCGGGTCGCACCCCCGCCCGGCCGCGCTCACGGGTGTCAGCCCAGCTCGGCGGCGAAGGGGTCGAAGCCCTCCGGCAGCAGCGGGACGTCGGCGACGGTGCTCGCGATCTCGAGGTACTGGCCGGTCGAGGCGGACTCCTGAGCCGACAGCATCACGTCCAGGACGTGATAGCCGAGCTCCCCGGTCGCGACGTGCGGGCGACCGGCAGCGATGGCGCGAGCCATGTCGAGCACGCCGAGGCCCCGCCCGACGACGGTCCCCTGCTGCTCGATCTCGATCCACTCCTGCTCGGTGCGCATGCCGTCGCGGAAGACGCCCAGCGGCTTCACGTAGGCGATCCGGCCCTCGAAGCGGTTCGGGTCGGGGAGGATCATCGTGCCCTCGCTGCCGTGGATCTCGATCACCCCGTGACGCTCCAGCGCCGAGTCGAAGCTCAGCAGGTGGGTGCCGTGCTGGCCGCCCTCGAACGAGGAGAGCACCTGCACGGTCGAGGGCACCTCGACGGGGAAGGACTCGCCCGCGCGGGGACCGGTGTGGATGTGCCGCTCGGTGCGCCAGCGCGACCCGCGGGCGGCGACCCCGGCGATCGGCCCGAGCAGGCTGACGAGCGCGGAGAAGTAGTAGGGGCCCATGTCCAGCAGCGGACCGGCGCCCTCGGCGAACAGGAACGCCGGCTCCGGGTGCCAGAGGTCGGGACCCTGCGTCTGGAACGCCGTCTGCACGAACAGCGGCGTCCCGATGACGCCCTCGGCGATCGCGCGCTTGGCGGTCTGGAACCCCGGTCCGAGGATCGTGTCGGGGGCCGACCCCACCCGCACGCCGGCGGCGTCCGCGGCACGCAGCAGCTCCTGTGTGCCGGCACGGTCGAGGCCCAGCGGCTTCTCGGTCCACACGTGCTTGCCGGCGGCGACGGCGGCGGCGGAGACCTCCACGTGCACCTGCGGGATCGTGAGGTTCACGACGAGGTCGACGCGCGGGTCGCCGAGCACGTCGTCGGCGGTGCCCCACGCGGGAACCCCGTGCTCCTCGGCCTTGGCCTGCGCGCGCTCGGGGATGATGTCCCCCACCGCGACGACGTCGACGTCGGGGAACGACGTCAGGTTCTCGAGGTACGTCTGGCTGATGACACCGGCGCCGATGACGCCGACTCCGAGGCGGCTCACGCGACGAACCCCCCGTCGCGGAGGAAGGCGTAGCTGGCGGCGATGTCGGCGAAGACGTCGCCGGGCGCGTGGTCGTACTCCACGACGGCGTAGCGGATGCCGGTGCCGGCGCGCAGCGCCTCGGCGAGCGGGACGTCGCCGGTGCCCGCGTGGCGCTGGTCGAGGCTGTCGGAGCCGAACGAGGGGGCGCCGGGCGCCCACGGGTTGGAGGCGGGCACCACGCCGTCCTTCACGTGCACCGCGGTGAGCCGGTCGCCCAGACGCGCGACGAGGGCCGGGACGTCCTGGCCGCCGGTGAGGGCCCAGAACAGGTCGAGCTCGAGCTGCACGCGCTCGTCGGTGAGGGCGACGAACCGCTCGTACGCGGTCTGGTCGCCGAAGGACGCGACGAACTCCTGGGCGTGGTTGTGGTAGCCGACGGTGAGTCCGAATGATGCGGCGGTCTCCGCGACCCGGTTGAGGCGGTCGGCGATGTCGGCGACGCCGTCCTCGGTGAGCCAGCGCTCGGGGGCGACGAAGGGGTCGATGACGGTCTGCACGCCGATCGTGGCGGCCGCCTCGAACACCACCTCCGGCGAAGGCGTCGGGATGGCCCCGTCGGGCGTCCAGAGCTCGTCGGAGAGGAGCGGGGCGTGAGCGGTGGGCGCGCGGAGCCCGCTCGCGTCGAGGGCGGCGCGGATCTCGGCCGGCCGGCGGACGAAGTCGAAGGCCTCGACGTACGCGAACCCGATCGCCGCCAGGCGGTCGAGCGATCCGTTCGGGTCGGCGGTGAACTCCTTCGCCAGCGAATAGAGCTGCACAGAAGCGGCGGGCAGGGCCATGGGTGTTCCTTCGTACGTCGTCGTCGAGCGCCGGGGCCGGCGTTGCGTCCGACGATAACAGAAAAACCTCCACTTGGAGGTTTTTCTCCGCGGCTGGGTTACATTGAGTCCATGAGCGCGTCCGCCCCCGACCCCGACCGGCCGGTCCCCGACCCGGCCCTCGGGCGTCAGGGCCTTCAGCCCAAGGGCGTCGCCCGCCGGCAGGAGATCCTCGACCGCGCCATCGACGTGTTCCGAGAACGCGGCGCCTACGGCACGTCGCTGCGCCGGATCGCCGAGGCGCTGGGGGTCTCCCACGCCGCCCTCCTGCACTACTTCGACTCGCGGGAGCAGCTGCTGGTGGCCGTCTACGCCCACGCCGAGGCCCAGCGCTCCGCCGCGGAGCCCGAACCGCACCGGGGCGTGGACGGCATGGTCCACGCCGCCATGGCCAACGTGGAGGTGCCGGGACTGGTCGAGCTGTACTCGACCCTGGTCGCCGCCGCCCTGGACGGCGACGACCACGTGGGCACGAGGTTCTTCTCCGATCGCTTCGAGCGCATCCGGGCGCGACTGACCGCGGAGTTCACCGCCGACCAGGAGGCCGGGCGCATCCGCGACGACGTGCCGGCCGCGCACCTGGCGGCACTGCTGATCGCGGCCTCCGACGGTCTGCAGATCCAGTGGCTGCTCGAACCCTCGCTCGGCCTGGAGTCGACGCTGCGCACCTTCGCCGCCCTGCTCCAGCCCCCGCGCTGACGGGTTCCCCGCGCGCCCGCGCTGGACGAGGATGAGCGTATGAGCGAACCGAAGACCGGACCGACCGATGCCGACGTGCACGCCTTCCTCGATGCGGCCACCCCCGCGCGCCGGCGTGAGGACGGACTGCGTCTCGCGGAGATCTTCCGCGAGGTGACCGGCACCGAGCCCGTGCTGTGGGGCCCGTCCATGGTCGGCTACGGCAGCTACCGCTACATCTCGCCCTCGGATCCGAGGCGGCGCGGCCGCTGGCCGAAGGTGGCCTTCTCGCCGCGCAAGGCACAGCTGTCGCTCTACGGACTGAAGGACCTGCCCGAGGGAGCCGGCCTCCTCCCGGAGCTCGGCGCCTACACGGAGGGAGCCGGCTGCGTGTACGTGAAGAAGCTCGACGACATCGACCTGGGCGTGCTCCGGCGCCTCGTGGCGATCGCCTGGGCGCGCGACGACGACCCCGAACCGCGCTGAGCGCCGTCAGCCCCGGGTCGTCACGCGGCGGTCACCCGGCGACCCGGTCGCGGTAGAGCGCCGCCAGCCGTCCCCGGGAGTGCGCACGACGCTGCTGCTGCGCCCCTCCGCCCACCCGGCCGTGCTCGGCGAGGAAGCACTCCACGAGGCGCGCATCCGCGTCCGGGAGCACCGGCCGCACGATGTCCTGCAGCGCCTCGAGCACCGCCGCCGCCGGCACGAGGCGACCCGATGCCGGGTCGACGAGCGTGCCCGACGTGCCGTGACGCGCCGCGTGCCAGAGGGCGGCGTCCCAGCCCTCGTAGTGCTCGGCCCGCGGCGTCTCGCTCCGCCGCCCCAGCTCGACGAGGGCGCGGATGAGGGCGGCCAGCGCGACGGAGGCCCGCGGGTCGAGCTGCACGTCGCACACCCGCACCTCGAGGGTGGGGTGGGAAGCCGACAGGCGCGCCACCCAGTTGATCGTTCCCGGGTCCGACGTGGCGCCGACGCCCGTCAGGCGCTCCAGGGCGGCGTGGTAGTCGGCGGCGTCGGCGAACCACGGGGGGACGCCGTGGGTCGTCCACCGACGGCTGTGGATCGCGCGCCAGCTGCCGAATCCGGTGTCCTGCCCGAGCCAGAACGGCGAGTTGGCGGCGAGGGCGAGCAGGACGGGGAACCAGGGCCGCAGGAAGTTCGAGGCCCGCACTCCGTCGGAGGGGTCGGGGATGCCGACGTGCACATGGAGCCCGTTGAGCTGGTGCTCGACGGTCAGTCCCCCGATGTCGCGGGCGATCGCGGCGTAGCGCCCCTCGTGCGCGGGCTCACGGCGGTCCGTGGTGAAAGGCGTCCCCGACGGGGCCACCAGCGCGCCGGCCGCCGACGCCCACGCCGCGAGCCGCGTGCGGAACTCCCTGAGATCGTGCAGGGCCCCCTCGACATCGGTGCACACCGGGGTGGCGTACTCGATCTGCGACGGGAAGAACTCCCGCACGACGACGCCGGGGCACGAGCCGCGCAGCTGCGCGACCGCCTCGAGGCCGAGGTCGACGGGGCCGAGCGTGCGCGGGTCGACGAGGACGAACTCCTCCTCGATGCCGAAGGTCGACGGGGCGTGACTCACGGACAGTCGTTCAGGTCGCCGCGAGCGGCGGCGGGCGATGGGCGATCGGGACGGGCTTGACCGGGCCGCGCGGCCGGCGCGGGGCGACGATCTCGGCGGCGCGCTGGACGACGTCGTCGAGGGTGGCGAACACCCCCACGCCGGCGCCGTGCGAGACCCAGACGGCCTCGTACCGGCCGTCGGGGAGCGCCTCGATGTACGCGACGACGTTGTCGGCGTCACACGCGGCGAAGGAGCGATCGCAGAGCCGCCAGGTCGTGTCGGTGAGCGGATCCAGGGCGAGCTGGTGGTGTCTCATGGGCGGTGCTTTCCGGACGGCGGTCATCGACGTCCAGCCAGAAGGATGCGACACGGTTCGCGCGCGGGCGAGGGGATTGACTTCCGACTCCGCAGGTGCCTAATCCCGGCCGGCGCGGTGGGCGGAGGACGAGTCCCGCCGCGGGGCCAGCGAGGCGACGGCCCTCTCGAACACGAGGGACTGGGCGACCTCGACCGCGCGGTCGTAGCGATGTCCGGCGAGGGACACGAAGACGGTCCCGACCACGTCGATGAACCCGACGGTGCACCCGTCGACCGACACGGCATACGCCTCGGTGTCGATGCGCTCCCAGATCACTCCGGGCACCGGCGTCGACGAGCCCGGCGGGTGGGCGAGGGTGCGGCGGCCGCGCACCGGCGGAATCCGACCCGGCAGTGTGTCCGTCATCGGCGTCCCCCGTCTCGCGCGCGGAGTGGGCCGCGCTCTAGAGAACCTAGGTCGCCCGGCACGCTCCGTTGAGGGCCTTGACGACCCGTCCGCGCGCGGCTACCGGGGCGAACCGGATGGCCCCAATCTGAACACGGGTTTACACGGAGTTTACGTTCGTCCCTCGCATCGCCCCCGTCATAGCGCTAGAGTGAGACCGAACGCAGCGCGAAACGAGTGGGGTCGTCGCGCGTATCCGGGGGGATTTCAGCGTTCCGGGGGAAAGATACCTTCGTCGATTCGGGTCGACGGTGGTTGTCGCATGTTGCTGGGGGGCACAATGCGCAAGTTCGGTAACGCCATGGGGATCGTGCGATGAGCGCGATCGACGACGTCGCACCCTTCTTTCAGCTGCCGAGCATCGGTTCGCTGTCGGTGCGGCGGGAGGCATCGGTGGCGCCACGCGCGTCCGCCGCGGTCGTCAGCCGGTTGCAGTGGGAGCGTCGCTATCGCATGCGCCTCCGCGTGATCGACGCGACCGTCATCTCTCTGGCGTGCTTCGTCGCGACGGTGGCTCCGCTGCTGTTCACGGCACCGAACACGCTCGCCGACGATCCGTGGCTCATCGCCCGGATCTCGGCAGGCACCGCGGTGTTCTGGATGCTGACTCTCAGCCTCTTCAACACCCGCGCGTCCGCGATCCTGGGCACAGGCGCGACCGAGTACGCTCGCGTCGCCCATGCCACAGGTCTCGCATTCGGCACGTTGGCGATCGTCTTCGTGCTGTTCGAGTGGGACGGGCTCCGCGAGCAGCTGTACTTCGCGCTGCCCGTGGGGCTCGTCGCCCTGATCCTGTGCCGCTGGCGTGCGCGCCGGTGGCTCATGCGCCAGCGTGCACAGGGTCACTACGCGTCGCGCACGCTGATCGTCGGCGCGCGTGATGACGTCGAGTACACGATCCGGGCGCTGGGCCCGGACGGGAAGCTCGGGTACCAGGTCGTGGGGACGGCCGTGCTCGACGACGACATCGACCACCTCACCGTGGGCGACGTGTCGTATTCCGTCACGCGTGGGCCCGACGCCGTCACGCGCGCCGCATCGGCGCTGTACGCCGACACGATCGTCGTCGCCAGCCAGCCGGCCGGCGATCCGACGTACGTGAAGCGCCTGGCCTGGGAGCTGGAGGGCACCGCCGCAGAGCTGGTGCTCACGAGCCAGATCGCCGACGTCGCGGGGCCGCGCATGTCGCTGAGCCCCGTCGAGGGCCTGCCGATGCTGCACGTGACCATCCCGACCTTCCAGGGCGGCGCGTACGTGATCAAGCGCGGGCTCGACATCATCAGCTCGTTCGCGGCGCTGGCGCTGTTCGCACCGTTCGCCCTCGTCATCGCGATCGCCATCAAGCTGGACTCGCCGGGACCGGTGTTCTTCCGCCAGTCGCGCGTAGGCCGCGACGGGCGCGAGTTCAAGATGGTCAAGTTCCGCTCGATGCGCACCACCGCCGAGGCGGAGCTGGCCGCGCTGGTCTCGGAGAACGAGGGCGCCGGACCGCTCTTCAAGATGCGCTCCGACCCGCGCGTCACCCGCGTGGGCGCCTTCCTGCGCAAGTACTCGCTCGACGAGGTGCCGCAGTTCCTCAACGTCCTGTTCGGCGACATGAGCGTCGTCGGACCGCGTCCGCCGCTGCCGTCCGAGGTCACCGCCTACGACGGCACCGTGTTCCGCCGCCTGTACATCAAGCCCGGCATCACCGGCCCCTGGCAGGTCGGCGGTCGCAGCGACCTGTCCTGGGAGCAGAGCGTGCGCCTCGACCTGCGCTACGTCGAGAACTGGTCGGTCATGTCCGACCTGGTGCTCATGTGGCGCACCGTCAAGGTCATGATCCGTCCCGATGGCGCATACTGAGGCGATGCCGGCAGATTCGACGCGACGCTCCGTCCTGTTCGTCGGGGTGAACTACGCCCCGGAACCGACCGGGATCGGTCCTTACACCGCCGGCATGGCGACCGGGCTGGCGGCGCGCGGCTGGGACGTCTCGGCCGTCACCGGCCACCCCCATTACCCGTGGTGGCGCATTCCCGCGGAGCACCGCGGGCTGCCGCGCCGTGACGTCGTCGAGGGGGTGCGGTTGCGCCGCGTGCACCACTTCGTGCCGCGCCGCCACAACGCGCTCACCCGGGCGCTTCACGAGGTCACCTTCGGCCTGCGGGCGGCGTTCACGCGCTGGGGCGACCCCGACGCCGTCGTCGTCGTGAGCCCGGCACTGCTCGCCTCGCGCATCGTCGCGGTGCGCGCGCGGGCGCGTCGCGTGCCGGTCGTCACGTGGGTGCAGGACATCTACACGCTCGGGGTCAAGGAGACCGGCGGCGGGCTCGGCTCGGGCCTCATCGAGCGGTGGGAGCGCGGGCTCGCCAATGCCTCGCACCGCGTCGTCGTCATCCACGACCGGTTCCGCCGGATGTTCGCCGAAGACCTCGCCGTGCAGCGTCCGATCGACGTCGTCCGCAACTGGTCGCACGTGCCCGATCTCCACGACCGCCGCAGCGTCGAGGTGCGTCGTGGCTACGGCTGGAGCGACGACGACATCGTCGTCCTGCACGCGGGCGCCATGGGCGCCAAGCAGGGGCTCGAGGCCGTCGTGCTCGCCTCCCAGGAGGCGCACCGCCGCGGATCGGCGGTGCGGTTCGTCCTGCTGGGCGACGGCAACCAGCGGGCGGCCCTCGAGGCGCTGGGACCCAATCCCCACCTGCAGTTCATCGACCCGCTCGACGACGACGACTTCTTCGCCGTGCTGGGGTCGGCCGACGCGCTGCTCGTCAACGAGCGGCCGGGGCTGACCGAGATGTCGGTGCCGAGCAAGATGACCACGTACTTCGCGACGGGACTCCCGGTGATCGCGGCCGTCGACACGGGCAGCACCACCTACGACGAGATGCGCGCCGCCGAGGCGGGTCCCTGTGTGCCGCCGGCCGACCCCGGCGCCCTCGTCGACGCGGCCGAGAGCCTTGCCGCCGATCCGGAGCGCGCCCGGGGCTTCGGTCGCAACGGGCAGGCGTATCGGCAGCGCGTCCTCACCGAGGACGCCGCCATCGACGGCTTCGCCCGGGTGCTGGACACCGTCACCGCCACCGGCCGGTAGTCCTCGCCGTCGCCACGGGTCGCCGCAGGCCACCAGGGCCACCAGGGCCACCAGGGCCACCAGGGCCACCAGGGCCACCAGGAGACGATCGGACCCCTCCGGTCCGGTCCAGGGGGCGCGCGGATGGGGCATCCTGATCGCATGCCGCAGATTCTTCGTCTCGCCGCCTTCTCCACCGACCCCTCGGGAGGGAACCCGGCGGGGGTGGTGCTCGATGCGGAGGCGCTCGACGACGACGCGATGCAGCGCATCGCGGCCGAGGTCGACTACGCCGAGACGGCGTTCGTGACGGGCCGCGATGCCGACGGTCTCACCATCCGCTACTTCTCCCCGATCGCCGAGGTGCCGTTCTGCGGCCACGCGACGGTGGCGACGGCCGTCGCCCTCGTCGAGCGCGGGCTGTCCGCGCCGGGCGAGCTCACCTTCCGCACCCCTGTGGGCCCCGTGTCGATCCGCACCGCCCGGGTCGACGACGGCGTGACCGCGTCGTTCACGAGTGTCGACCCGTACGTGGAAGAGCTCCCCGCCGACGTGCTGGCGGAGGTCCTCGACGAACCCGGCATCGGCCGGGGCGACCTCGACCCTCGGATGCCGCCGGCGCTCGCGTTCGCCGGCAACCGGCATCCGGTCATCGCGCTGGCGGATCCGGAGATCTTCGACTCCTTCACGTTCGATCCCGTGCGGGTGCGCGCCCTCATGGACGCGCAGGACTGGCGGGGCACCGTCACCGTGCTGCATGCGCCGCGTGCGGGCGTGCTGCGGGAGATCACGGCACGGAACCTCTTTCCCGTCGGGCGCATCACCGAGGACCCCGCCACGGGGTCGGCAGCGGCGTCCGTGGGCGCCTACCTGCGGGCCGGCGGTCTCGTGGCGCCTCCGGCATCGGTCACGATCCACCAGGGTGCCCACGTGGGCCGCCCCGGGGTTCTCGAGGTCGCCATCCCCGTGGCCGGCGGCATCACCGTGACGGGCCGCGCCGTCGAGATCGCGTAGGGTCGCCGGACTCTGCTGCAGAAACGGGCGAGCACCCCCTTCTGCAGCCGGGGGTGCTCGCGCGGGCGGCCGTGGCCGTCCGGATCCCATCGACGAGGGGAGCCCGGGGCGGCTCGTCCCTCATCGATGGGGGGTCGTGTGCTCAGCTCACGGAGCGGCCGTGTAGGTGAGCACGAGAGTGGGGCGGTTGCCGGCGGTGCCGGCTTCCTTGGACCAGAACCGCAGGTTGTCCGTGCCGTTGTCGGTCACGAGGAACCCGACGGTCGTACCGCTCAGCGGGGCCAGCGTCGACGCGGTGAGCTCGCGCTCGTACGTCGTGTTGATCGCCGTGAGCCCGGTGAGGCTTCCGACGGTCGCGCCGGCCTCGGTGGGACGGTTCGCCCAGGTGAGCGACGCCTCGGTCCAGTCGGAGGCCACGAGACGCACGTCGTGCGCGTCCGTCGAGCCCGACGTGGAGTCCGACGTCGTCCGCAGTCGCAGCACGGCCGAGGTCAGCACGCGTCCCTCCGGGGCCGCGGGCAGCTCGAACGCGAGGTAGCTCTGCAGCGCCCCCGAGGTTCCGCCGCGCGTGGACAGGTAGGTCGCGGCGCCGTAGTTGGTGCCGGTCGCCGACTGCGCCACCAGTGCGTCCTTCAGAGCCACCACCGAGGTGGTCACCGGCTCGAGGGGCTCCTCGGGCGCCGGCGGGACCACGACCGACGCCGAAGCGGAGGCCGCGCTCACGTTCCCGGCCGCGTCGACCGCTGCCACCCGGTAGTACCAGGTGCCCTCGGCGACGCCGGTCTGCGAGAACGAGGTGCCGCCGGGCGTGCCCACCTGGTTCGCCGAGGCGGCGGTGAAACCGGCCGACGTTCCGCGGTAGACCCGGTAGCCGGTCACTGCGACGTTGTCCGTCGACGCCGACCAGGTCAGCGACACGGCGCCCGCCGACGTGGCGGTCCCCTCGAGCCCCGTCGGGACGCTCGGAGCCGCGGTGTCGGGCTCCGGCTCCACCGGGCCCTCGCCCGGGGTGTACTCGAGGACGAGGACGGGACGGCGGGTGGTGCCGGTGCCCTCCTTCGAGACGAGCCGCACGTTGTCCGCCGACGTGGTGCGCAGGGCCAGCGAGACCTCCGAGCCGGTGAGTGAGGCCAGGGCCTCGGCGTCCAGCGTGACCGTGTAGGTCGTGTTGAGCGCGGTGGCGCCGCTGAGCTGCCCGATCGTCGCCCCGAAGCCGGAGGTCGGACGGTTGTTCCAGGTCGTCGTCGCCTCGGCCCACGACCCGGTCAGGATCGAGAGCTGGTGCGTGCCGGTGGAGTTGGCCGTCGAGTCCGTCGAGGTCGTCAGGCGGAGCGTCGCACCGGTGAGCGTGGTCCCCGCGGGAGCCGCCGGGATGGCGAAGCGCAGGTAGGACTCGATCTGACCGGTGGACCCGCCGCGAGCCGAGATCTGGTTGCTCGCGCCGTAGACCGTGTTGGCCGCGCTCTGGGCGACCATCGTGTCGGCCAGGACGTTCGCCGTCAGGGTGACCGGCTCCACGGGCTCCGAGGTGTCGATCGTGACGCCCTGGGCACCGGTGGCGGCGCTGCGGTTGCCCGCACCGTCGACCGCGACCACGCGGTAGAAGTACTGGCCGTCGGCCAGGTCCTCGTCCGTGTAGGTGGCCGTGGTCGGCTCGGCGATCGGGGTGAGACCCGAGATCGAGAAGCCGGCCGAGGTGCCGCGGTACACCGCGTAGTGGTCCACCGCGATGTTGTCGGTGGCGGCGGTCCACTGCAGGGTGGCGTCGGAGCCGGTCGCCGTGACCGTCAGACCCGTCGGGGTCGTCGGGTTCTCGGTGTCGGCCACCGTCACCGAGACCGAGTCGCTGGCGGCGCTGACGTTGCCGGCGAGGTCGTACGCGGCGACCTTGTAGTGGCGCGTGCCGATCGTCGTGGCCGTGTCGGTCCACTCGGTCGTGGTGACGCCGTCGGCGACGAGCGAGTCGGCGTCGGCCGTGAAGCCGGCCGTCGCGCCGCGGTAGACGCGGTAGCCCACGACTCCCACGTCATCGCTCGACGCGGTCCACTCGAGCGCGACGGTCCCGTCGGCTGCCGCGGTGCCCTCCAGGCCGGTGGGCACGCTCGGCGCGTCGGTGTCGACGTCGACGAGGGCGCCGACCGCGGCACTGGCGCCGCCGACGTTGCCTGCCGCATCGAGGGCGACCACGCGGTAGTACCACTGGCCCTCGCCCACGGCGACGTCGGTGTAGCCCGCCGTCGAGGGCTCGGCGATCAGGGTGCCGTCGGCGATGGCGAAGCCCGGCGTGATGGAGCGGTACACCTCGTAGTGGTCGACGGCGACGTCGTCGGTCGCCGCGTTCCAGGTGAGGGCGACGTCGACGCCGGCGACGGAGGTCGTGAGACCCGACACCGTGGACGGCGCGGTGACGTCGGCGAGGACGACCTGCAGGGCGGAGCCCGAGGTGCTCTCGTTGCCGGCGATGTCGTAGGCCGTCACCTTGTAGTAGCGCGTCCCCGGCGTGGTGTTCGGGTCGGTCCACGAGGTCGTCGTCACGTCGCCCACGAGGGCGCTCGGCTCGATCTCGAAGCCCGCCGACGACCCGCGGTAGATGCGGTAGCCGCTGACGCCGTTGGCGTCGGCCGATGCCGACCAGCTGAGCTGGGCCGCCGTGGTGCCGGTGTGGGTCACGTTGGTCGGGACCGTCGGCGCCGTCGAGTCCTGCAGCGCGATCGCGTAGTGGTTCACCACCGCGTCCGACGTGAGCGCGGCCGGGTAGATCGCCGCCTCGTCGAGCTTGCCCGCGAAGTAGTGGCTGCTCGAGGCGTCCGGCCAGCCGCCGAGGTTGCCGCCGCCGAAGCGCCAGTAGCCGTCACCGGTCTCGCTGTTTGTCACGCCGTTGGAGCCCTGGAGGGCGCCGTCGACGTAGATGCGCATACCCGCGGAGCTCTGCGTGGCCACGACGTGGTGCCACTGCCCGTTGTTGAGGGCCGAGGTGGTCGTCACGGACTGCACGGCGCCGTTGTAGATGCCGAACCGCAGTCGCCCGTCGTTGAGCATGTAGATCTGCTTGTCGTACGAGTTGCCGCTCACCGTCGGGCTGTTCTCGAAGCCGACGATCTTGCCGCCCACGGTCGTGGTGGTGTTCACCCAGAACTCGACCGAGTACTCGGACGGTGCCGCGACGAGCCCGGTGCGGATGAGGCCGCTGCCCTCGCTGTTGTTGGTGCCGGGCGTCGTGACCGCGCCACCGGGGATCTTCGTCCCCTCGGTGAAGCGGGTCACGCCGGAGCCGATGACACCGTCGCGGGCGCCCAGGAACGAGGAGTCCTCCGCGACCGAGCCGCTCGCCTCGTCGAAGCGCCAGTACGAGGTCGGGTTGTCGCCGAACACGGCGGCGCCGTAGGCGTCCGCGGGTGCCTCGTTGAGGTCCATCTCCCCGCCGCCGGCGAGGAAGTGCTCGATGGCCTGGTTCTGGCTCAGCGCGGTCGAGTAGATCGCCGTCTCGTCGAGCTGACCGTCGTAGAAGCGCGACGCGGTGTTGTTGCTGCCGCCGTTGTCGGGCCACGAGTTGAGGTTGTCGCCGCCGACGCGCCACGTGCCGTAGTACGCCTGCGCGTTGGTCACGTTGTTGCGACCGACCTCGGCGCCGTCGATGTAGAGGCGCATGCCGGCGCTGCTCTGGGTGGCCACGACGTGGTGCCACTGGTCGTCGTTGTAGGCGAGGTCGGAGCGCAGCGTGCGCACGGAGCCGTTGTAGATTCCGAAGCGGATGCGGCCCGTGCCGTTCTCCATGTACACGATGCGGTCGTAGCTGCCGCTCATCGTGTCGTTGCCGTTGTCGGTGCGCGGACGACCGTTGCCGTAGCCGACGATCGAGCCGCCGGTGGTGGAGGCCGTCTTGAACCAGGTCTCGATCGTGTACGTCGAGGGTCCGGTCGCGATCTGGTCGTTCCAGACGTACTGGCTCGCGCCGTCGAACACCGCGCTGCTGCTGCCGTCACCGGGGATCGCGCCGGCGGCGTAGGTCACGCCGTTCTGCGCGATGCCGTTCTTGGCGGAGCCCACCTTGCCGGAGCGGTCGATGACCCAGGCTCCGGAGTCGTCGTAGCGCCAGTACAGGTCGGGCTGGTCCTCGATCACCGTCGCCGCGTAGCTCGACGCCGTCGTGGATGCCACGCCGTTCTGCGCCGCCGAGAGGGCGCTCTGGTTGCCGGCGGCGTCCACCGCGCGGACGCGGTAGGAGTAGCTGACACCGGGAGTCGCGGTGGAGTCGACGAAGGTCACCTGGGGACGCGTCCACCAGCTGGTCTCCACGCTGACGGGGTCGCCGAGCTGGACGTTGTTGCGGTACAGGATGTACTGCAGCGGCGAGTCGTCCGGGTCGTACACCGAGCGCGCGACGATCTGGAGCGCACCGGGTGTGACCGCGCGGACGTTGATGGTCGGCGTGGGCGGGTTGCCGGTGTCGGTCGTGCCGAAGCGCGTGAGGCCCTGCTGCGCGCCGCCGTTGACCGACGTGAACTCGCCGCTGACCCACAGGTACTTCTGGCCGTTCTTGGTGGCCACCGCGAGGCCGCGGCCGCCGATGCCCTCACCGGTGCCGTCGTTGAGCGTCGGGAACCAGCCCAGCTGCTTCTGCTGCGGATCCTGCGTGTCGGTGACGCTCAGGTAGATGCGGCGTCCGTCCGGGTACAGGCCGATCGAGGAGCAGTCGTGGTGGTGGTGCGCCTGGAACAGCTTGCCGTTGTCGAGCTGGAGCGCCTGGACCGCGCCGAGGCAGGTGTCGCGCCACTCCTGGTTGCCGGTCGACCAGCTCAGGCGGGCTGCGCCGTCGAAGACGCCGCCGCCGCTGCCCTCGTTGCCGATGTAGAAGGAGGTGCCGTCGCTGACGATCGCCTTGGTGATCGAGCACGGGTGGATGAAGTTGCTGCCGTCGCCCCAGTTGAGCGGGTTGCTCGGGTACGCCCGCGTCACGGCGCCGGTGGCGGCGTCGACGATCGCGATGCTGTGGGTGTTGGTGCCGTTGACGGTGTAGAAGGAGCCGCCGAGCGCGATCTTCGAGCCGTCCGGCGAGGCGGCGATGGCGAGGCCGCGCGAGTTCGCGTCGGCCGTGGTGCGGCACTCGATGCCGGGCTCGGGACGCGTCTCCATGTTGCCCACGGCGTCGGCGACCCAGTTCGGGTCGAGCACGCCGGCGCGGTTCACCTTGGCGAAGCTGCGACGGGGCTGGCCGGCGACGGTCTGGAAGAGGCCGCCGAAGTACACGGCGTCGGCGGTGACCTCGAGCGAGTACACGAACGAGGAGAGACCGCTGACGTTGAAGCTCGTCACCGCGCAGGTCTGCACGTTGATCTCGGCGATGCGGGTGCGGGACACGCCGCCGATGCTGTTGAAGTTGCCGCCGATGAACACGGTCGACCCGTCGGGCGACGCCTCGGCGGTGTACAGGCGTGCCGTGCCGCCGCTGAGGGCCGCCGGCAGCTGGCAGGTGGACGGTGCACCCGTGTCGGCCTCGAAGATCGCGACGCCGGCCACGTTCCGAGCGGTTCCGCTCATCCCCGCGCCCGGGCGGATCTGCGTGAACTCGCCGACCGCCACCACCTTCCCCTGGGAGGCGGCCACGGCGCGCACGACGCCGTTGGTCTGCCATGTGCCGAGATTGTCCGCACTGAACGTGACACCCGGTGTGATGGCCTGTGCGGGTGACGCCGGCGTGGCGACGACGACCCCTACGACAAGTGCGAAGACAGCAACAGCGCTGGCAAAGATGCGTGTACGCATCGGTTCCCCGATTCCCCAGATTCCCCCCGTCCGCCTCGGTTACCCCTAACCGGTACGGCGAACGTGCACCGTATCCGCCGTTCCCCATGATCGGCGTGGTCGAGTGACCAAACGGTACGCCGGAGAACGTAGCACACCTCGATGCCATCCGTATACCACTCGTCGAGAAGTCGTTGCGGAGGAAATTCGTGAGAGGACTCTCATAAAGGAACTTGACCGCGCTCCGGAGCCGAGCCACACTGATCGGACACCATCGCACGATGCACTATGCTCCGCCCCCCAGCAGCGATGGCTACAGCAACCCGAACCTGCCCACCTCCGGCACCGCGATCCCACACCGCGTGGTGCCGAGACGCTCGAAGCGGATGACTCCATGGCCCCCAGCCACACCCCCACCCCGACCGTACCCACCGACACCCTCCGCGACCGCTCGCGACGCCTCACGGCCCGCGACCGCCGCCGTCGCCGCGCCGCGCGCGTGCTGGCCGTGCTCTCGGCCGCCGCGCTGCTCGCGCCCGCCGTCGTGAACGAGATCACCTCGCCGGCCTCGGCGGCCACCACGACGCAGACGGTGGAGCTCACCGCGACCGCCGGCGGATGGACGACGACGCGCGCGCCGAAGACGGCCAAGAGCAACGCCTACTGGCTGAGCACGACGTACGCGGCCGACGCCGGCTACCTGACGTTCCCCACCGCCTCCCTCCCCGACGGAGCGAAGATCACGGCCGCCACGCTGTCGCTGAACATCCGCTCCACCAAGGCCACGAAGGGCGGGGTGCTCGTCTACCCGGCGGCGACGACCTGGTCGCCGAAGACCCTCACCAACGCGAACCGTCCGGCGCGCCTGGGCGCGGCGGTCAGCACGAGCACCGTGAAGGCGGTCGCGGGCCGCACGATCTCGATCCCCCTCGCGACCTCCGGCGCCCTGTCGACCACGGGGGCGACCTCCTTCGAGCTGCGCTACTCGCAGCCGGCCGTCGGCACGCTCATCAACCTGCGCTCCGCCCCGCCGAAGCTGACGATCACCTACACGACGAGCAGCTCCACCCCCGGGCCGACCCCGACCGCCACGCCGACGGCGACGCCCAAGCCCACGGCCACCCCGACGGCCACGCCGAAGCCCACGCCCACGCCGAAGCCGACCGCGACGGCGACGCCCTCGCCGCGGCCGACGCCCACCGCCACCCCGACGGCCACGCCGAAGCCCACGCCGACGCCGACCGCCACGACGCCGCCCTCCGCGGGCAGCGACGAGCTGCCGTTCTCGGTGCCCGGGGTCGGAGCCAGCGCCAAGAAGGTCTTCGCGCACTACTTCCCGCCGTACCCGGTCTCGTTCGACAACCTGTCGGCCGACAGCGACTACTACGCGCGCAACTACCTGACCGTCGGCGGCGAGAACGGCAAGCACGCGGCGTACAGCGGGCTGCTGCGCGACCGTCCCGAGACCCGCGCGCCGCTGAGCGGCGACTGGCGCACCAAGGACTTCAACGCCGAGATCGACGACGCCGCGGCCGCCGGGGTCGACGGCTTCATGGTCGACGTGCTGAGCCTGTCCGGCGGCAACTGGGACCGCACCGTCGGACTCACCAACGCCGCCGCCGGCCGCTCCGACGGCTTCACGGTGATCCCGAACATCGATGCGACCTCGAGCGTGGCGAAGGCCTCGCCGGCCACGGTCGCCGCCGCGATCGCCCCGCTCATGAAGTCGAAGGCCGCGTACAAGCTGTCCGACGGTCGCGTGCTGCTGTCCTCGTTCAAGGCGGAGGGCAAGCCCGCGTCCTGGTGGAAGGACATCATGGCGGCGCTGAAGAACACGCACGGCGTCTCCGCGGCGTTCGTGGCCGTGTTCCTCGACTCCTCCGAGGCCAACCTCCGCACGTTCGCGCCGTTCACCTACGCGGCGAGCAACTGGGGCAAGCGCTCCCCCGACTCCGCCGCCACGGCGACGGACCGCACCGACCTCGCGCACGCGCTCGGCATGAAGTGGATCGAGCCGATCGCCGTGCAGGACGTGCGGCACAAGTCGGGCGTCTACGCCGAGGCCGCCAACACGGAGACGCTGCGGGCGACCTGGAAGCGCGCGATCTCGAACGACGCGGACTTCGCGCAGCTGATCACGTGGAACGACTACAGCGAGGCGACGAGCTTCGCCGCGTCCGAGATGCACGGCTCCGCGTTCCTCGACCTGAGCGCGTACTACGCCTCGTGGTTCAAGACGGGCAAGGCTCCGGGCCTGCGCGGCGACGAGATCATCGTCACCCACCGCACCCAGTCGTACAAGGCGGCCGCGCTCCTTCCGCCGGTGACCCTGAACGCGACGCTCGGCGGCAACACCACCGCACCGCGCGACACCGTCGAGGTCGTCACGATGCTCACTGAGCCGGCCACCGTCACCCTGCGTGTCGGCTCGGCGACGCACACCATCGACGCGCCGGCCGGCCTGAGCGCCCACACCGTGCCGCTGCGCACGGGCAAGGTGTCCGCCTCGGCGGCGCGCGGCGGCTCGGTCTTCGCCACCGCCACGACCGACGAGCCGGTCGTCTCGTCGCCCGAGATCGTCAACCTGCTGTACGCGGCGGCGACCAGCCGCGACTGAGCGCCGCGCCGCACGAGCACGCCGCCCCGGCCCGGATCCCTTCGGGGATCCCCGGGGCGGCGTCGTCGTGCGGGCGCGGAAGTCGTCCCGGGGTCCTCGTCGGTGCGGGATCAGCCGCGGACGCGCAGCGCCTCGCCCAGCGCCCGCACGGCCGACGCGATGCGGTCGGCCGCACGCCCGTAGTCGGTCGTCGTGCCGCCGGCGGGATCGGCGATGTCGTCGTCGGGGCTCTGCGGCACGACCCCTCGCGCCGAGGCGAGGGCGTCGGCGAGCTCCGCCGCGGACGCACCGCGCGGGACGTCGGCGACCGCCAGCAGTCGCGCCGACTGCGCCAGGGTGAACGTCTTGCGGTGGGCGCGGGGGACGAGCCGGACGACGTCGGCCCGGTGGGCGCGCTCGGCGCAGAGCACGACGTCGGCCCAGGCGACCAGCTCCGCGGTGAGCGGCTGCGAGCGGAACGCGGCCGCTTCGATCCCGCGGCCCTCCAGCAGCTGCAGGGTGTGCCGCGTGACGTGCTCGCCCTCCTCCGCGCGCGTGCCCGCCGAGCGCACCTCGACGTCGGTGCGGTCATGCGCGAAGGTCGCCGCCAGCATCAGCTCCGCCATCGGCGACCGGGCCCGGTTCGCCGTGCACACCACGAGGATGCCGCCACGGGCCGCCATGGCGGGCTACCGCTCGGTCTCCGCCGCCGCGGCGGCCGGCACCGTCACCGCGGCACGCGGCTCGGGCGGGGCGCCGTAGCCGTAGACGTCGCCGGCGCTGGCCGGCGCGAAGTTGGTGACCACGCCCAGCAGCGGCGTGTGAGCCACGGCGAGCGCTTCGACGGTGCCGGCGAGCTCGCGCTCGCGCACGCGGCCGAGCCCGACGACGAGGATGACCCCGCCGACGAGGTTGCCCAGGATCGCCGCGTCGGTGACCGGCAGGATGGGCGGCGAGTCGACGATGACGACCTCGAAGCGCTCGTGCAGCTCGGCGATGATCTCCGTCGCCGCCTCGGAGCTCAGCAGCTCGCTCGGGTTGGGCGGCAGCTCCCCCGACAGGAGCACCTGCAGCCCCGAGCTCCCCCACGGCTGCAGCGCGTCGTCGAGGGTCGCCTCGCCGGCGAGCACCGTCGTGAAGCCGACGCTCCCCTCGAGGTCGAGCACCCCGGCCAGCGACGGCTTGCGCAGATCGGCCTCGACGAGGCAGACCGAGCGACCCATCGACGCGAGGCTGGCGGCGAGGTTGGACGAGACCGTGCTCTTGCCCTCGCCGGGCACCGAGGAGGTGACCACGAACGCCTTGTGCGCGTTGCCGGCCTGGAGGAAGGAGATGTTGGTGCGGATCTGCCGGAACTCCTCCGCCCGCACGGAACGGCTCGTCGAGTCGGTGATGACGCCGCGCACGCGGGGGTCGTCCTCGCGGACGGTGCCGATGACCGGTGCGTGAGCGAGGCGGCGGACCTCGCCGGCGGTGCGCACGCGCGAGGAGACCCGGCGGGCGATGATCACGTAGGCGATCCCCGCGACGAGCCCGAGGAGGGCCCCGGCGCCGAGGGCGACCGTCGCATTGGGCGACGAGGGCCGCGAGGGCACGGTGGCCCGGTGGACGATCTCGGTCTTCACGGGGGCGCGGCCGTCGGCGTCGGCGGGCACCAGGCTGCCCACCGCGTTGGCGAGGCTGGTGGTGACCGAGTTGGCGATCGTCGCGGCGCGCTCCGGGCTGGAGTCGGTGACCTCGATCGTGATGATCGAGGTCTGGAGCGGGATGGTGGCCGAGACCTTGCGCCCCAGCGCGGCGACGGTCATGTCGAGGTCCAGGGCGTTGACGACCGGCTGCAGCACCACGTCGCTCGTCGCGATGTTCGCGTAGTTGCGCGCCTGCTGCTGGGCGAACGTCCCGCCCTGCGCGAGGTCGGAGCCGTTGCTGCTGGTGGAGGCGCTCACGACCAGGCGCGTGCTCGCGCTGTACTCGCGGGGACTGAAGGCGACGTACGCGGCCGCCACGATGATCGCGACCAGCACGAAGACGACGATCGTCAGCCAGCGTGAACGCAACAGTGCGAGTGTCTCCGTACGGATCACCCCGCACCCCCTCCCTCGTGTCCGGCCCGGTCTCAGCGATCCCCGTCGCCTGAGACCCGTGGCGGGCTATGTCAGGATAGTGCCCATGGCGACGTTCTCAACTCGGGGCCGGTCCCGGCTCTGGGCCTATGGCGGGGTGCTGCTCCTCGCCGTGGTCGCGGGCGCGGCCGCGGTGTACGCCGTGGACTCGGTCTCCGCGCAGGGCAACGGCTCGGGCGTCACGCCGCCGAGCGCGGTGAATCCCGACCCCGCCGTGACCACGGTCGCCTTTCTCGGCGACGACCCCGCGGCCCGCGCGCAGGAGGGCGTGAGCCGCACCTGGCAGGACCTCGTCGCCTCGGACCTCGACGCGGTGCTGGTCGACCTGTCCGTCGACGGGGCGGGCTTCGCGACCGGCGCCGACGTCAGCCCCTGCGACACCGACTTCTGCCCGAGCATCCTCGACGCCGTGCCCGACGCGGTCGCCTCCGACGCCGACTTCGTGATCATCTCGGCCGACGTCGCCGACGCGTCGGTCTCCCGCAGCGAGCTGCGCGACCGCGCCGTCGCGGTGTTCACCGCCCTCCAGGTCGGACTGCCGTCGGCGCAGATCGTCGTCGTGGGCCCGGCGGCCACCTCCCCGGCGACGCCGGAGGTGACGACCATCGAGGGCATCCTGAAGGCCGCCGCCGCAGACGCCGACATCCGCTTCGTGAGCCTGCTCTCCCCGTCCGCCGTCACCGACGAAGAGGTCGACGACCAGGGCAGGATCGACGCCGACGGGCAGGGCGCGATCGCCGTGCGCGTGCTCCGCGGCCTGGGCGGCTGACCTCGCCGCACGGCTCCCGATCCGCCTCGGGAGCCGCCCCTCGGCTGGCGCCGACGCCGACGCGTCGGTACAAAAGAGGGATGGTACCCACACGCGTCATCGACCTCTCGCTGGCGCCGGGCGCCCCCGAGCCCCTCCGAAAGCCGAAGTGGGTGACGTTCAGCTGGTCGCTCGTGGAGCTCCTGCTCGTCTCCAACCGGCTGCAGATCAGCTCCGCCCTGCGCGCCTGGGCACTCCGCCGCTACGGCGCGAAGATCGGCACGGGCGTCGTCATGCGGCCCCGCCTGCGGGTGAAGTCGCCGTGGAACCTGGAGATCGGCGACCGGTGCTGGATCGGCGATGGGGTGTGGTTCCACAACCGCGACCGGATCACCATCGGCAGCGACGTGTCCATCTCGCAGGAGACGTACATGACGACCGGAGCGCACGCGTTCCGCACCGACATGGGCCTCATCACGAAGCCCATCGTCATCGAGGACGGCGTGTGGGTCACGTCGCGCTGCGTCGTCCTGGGCGGCTCCCACATCGGGCGCTCGGCCGTGATCTCGCCCCTGACCGTGGTGCGCGGCGACGTGCCCGAGAACGCGATCGTCTCGGCGCCCGCGGCCGTGGTCGTCGGTCAGCGCTTCGAGACGGACGCCGCGTCCGACGTCGAGACCGGCGCCGAATGAGGATCGCGCACGTCCTCACCTACATCAGCGCGGACGGCGCCTTCGGCGGTCCGCTGGCGGTCATGAGCGAGCAGACGCGCGAGCTCGCGCGGCGCGGCCACCACGTGGAGGTCTTCGCGGGATGGGACGGCGAGGCGCGGTTCGCCCCCGAGGGCGTGACCGTCCACCTCTTCCCCGCCCGCCAGGTCGTGCCCGGGGCGGGCTTCAGCGGCCTCGTCGCCCCGGGACTGCGCCGCGCGCTCCTGCGCCGTCGCGGCGAGTTCGACGTCGTCCATGTCCACCTCGCGCGCGACCTCATCACGCTTCCCGTCGCGCACGCGCTGCGGGGCGCGGCCGGCGGCCCCCGTCTGTTCCTGCAGCCGCACGGCATGGTCAAGCCCGACGGACGCGTGCGCGCGCGGATCTTCGACCGCTGGGTGCGTCCCGTGCTCCGCGGGGCGACCGGCACGTTCGCCCTGACCGACACCGACGCCGGGCGCCTGCGTGCCGTCGAGCCCCGGGTGAGGATCGTCGACCTGCCCAACGGGGTGTCGCTGCCGTCGCCGATCGCCCGCGACGCCTCCGCCCGCCCGGAGGTGCTCTTCCTTGCCCGCCTGCAGCCCCGCAAGCGCGTGCTGCTGTTCGCCGAGGCCGCGCACCGGCTGCTGGCGGCGGGCGTGGACGCCGACTTCGTGGTCGTCGGGCCCGACGAGGGAGACCTCGCCGAGCTGCAGCGCCGCATCGCCGCCTGGGAGCACGGACAGCGCATCCGCTACGAGGGCGCGGTGCCCCCGGGCGCCGGGCGGGACCGGATGGCGCGCGCCGACGTCTACGTCCTGCCGAGCTTCAGCGAGCCGTTCCCCATGTCGGTGCTCGAGGCGCTGTCGGTGGGCACGCCGACGGTGATCTCCGAGACGTGCCACATCGCCGACCGGCTGGGCGACGCCGTCGCCACCTTCCCGGAGCGGGGGGCGGCCGCCGGGGCCGCGACGCCGTCGCCGGAGGCCGGTCCCGAGACGGCCGAGGCCCTCGCCGAGACGATCGGTGCGCTCGTGCGCGACGGGTCCGCGCGGGGCGCCCTCGGCGCCCGCGGACGACGGGCGATCGAGACGGGATTCTCGATCGCGCGCATCGGCGACCTGCTCGACGGATACTATGCCGGTGGGCCGTCCGCCGGGGAGCGACGTCCCGTCACCTCTCCGTGAAGGGGGTCGCCGCGTGAGCGAGCGCCGCCGAGCGGGGGGAAGCGAGTGCTGAGGGGAAGCACGAGATGACCGACACGACCGCGTCCACGTTCCGCCAACGATTCGAGCTGCTGCGTGCCGCGCAGAAGCGCCGCACCGGCGTTCCGCTGTACACGCTGGCCGTCAACCGCCCCGTGGGGCGCGTGATCGCCGCCGCCTCGCCGCACGGCATCACGCCGAACCACCTGACCGCGATCGGCGCGCTGTTCACCTTCGCCGGCATCCTGTACCTCCTGGTGTGGGCGGAGGGCGGCCTGGCGAGCGCGCTGGTGGGCGTCGCGCTCGTGGTGGGCTTCTTCTTCGACTCCGCCGACGGCCAGCTCGCGCGGCTGCGCGGGGGTGGGTCGGCCGCCGGGGAGTGGCTCGACCACGTCATCGACGGCATCCGGATCGTCCTGCTGCACATCGCGACGCTCGCGTTCCTGCTGCGGACCGAGGCCGTCCCGGCGTGGCTGGCCTTCACGCTGTGCACGGTGTTCGTCGTGGCCGCCTCGGCGACCTTCTTCGCGGGAAGCCTCTTCGAGAAGCTCACCACGGGCGCCCCGCGCACGCAGGTGACCTCCGGCTCGCGGCTGCGCTCGGCGCTCATGCTGCCGGTCGACTACGGGGTCACGTGCTGGCTGTACCTCCTGACCGCCGTCGTCCCGGTGTTCGTCGTGATCTACGCGCTGGCGGCGCTCGCCAAGGTGGGCACGACCTCGATGCTGCTGGCCAAGTGGTGGCGCACCCTGCGGCGGGAGGATCGCGAGCGCCGATCGAACCCGTCGTGAGGCGCGTGCAGCCGTGAAGCGCTTCGCGCACTCGCGCTACGTGACGATCCTCGACCAGATCGTCTCGAGCCTCTCGAACTTCGCCCTCGTGGCGCTGGTGGCCGGCGTCGCGACCACCGCCGAGTTCGGCCTCTTCAGCCTCGGCTACGTGCTGCTGCTGTTCTTCCTCGGATTCCAGCGCGCGCTCGTCGGCGAGGTGCTGCTCGTGCGCTTCTCGAAAGCCGGGGAGCGCCCCGCCGGCGTCGACGACTCCGCGGCAGGGGTCTCGGTGGCCGTCGGGGTGGTCTCGGCGGTGGCGCTCGCGGTGTGCGGGCTGCTGGCGGGCGGCGACCCCCTCATGTGGACGGTGCTCGCCGTCGCGGGTCCGCTCGTGTTCGTGCAGGACATCGTCCGCTACATCCTCATCGCGCGGGCCCGGTCCGGGCATGCGCTGGTCTCCGATGCGGTCTGGGCCGTCGTCGCCCTGCCGGTCATGGTGTGGCTGGTCGCCGTCTCGGCCCCCGCCTGGACCGTCGCAGCCGCCTGGACCGCCGGCGGCGTGGTGGCGATGATCGTCGCGATCGCCTACGCCCGGGTCCTGCCGCGACCGGTCTCCGGGGCGCGCTGGATCGTCGCCAACCGGGACATCGCGGTGCGGTTCTCGGGCGAGTACGCGAGCCTCAACCTGTCGAACACGGTCGTGTGGTTCCTCCTCGCGGGACCCCTGGGAGTCGCGGGGGTCGCGGCCCTCCGCGGCGCGTCGCTGCTGTTCTCCCCGCTCAACACCGCCTTCAACGCGGTCCGCATCGCGGTGGTCCCCGACCTCGTGCGCAGTCGCGGGAGCCGGCGCTACCGGTCGCGCCTGCGCGAGACCGCGCTGATCCTCACCGGGATCTGCGTGGTCTGGAGCGGCGTCGTGCTGCTGCTGCCCGACGAGATCGGGCGCCTGGTGCTCGGCGCGACGTGGGACGTCGCCGCCGACCTCCGCTGGCCGTACGCCGTGCAGGGTCTGGCGATGGTGGCCTACACGGCGCTCCTCGCGCACTTCCGCGCCGCGGCCCGCCACACGTCCTCGACGGCGATGCGCGGGTTCCTCGCCGGCGCGACGCTGGTGCTGCCGATGGCGCTCGCGTTCGCGATGGCGGCCGCCGGCGCCGCCTGGGGCTTCGCCGCGGCCGTCGCGCTGAGCGTGGTGGTGGGCCTCGTGTGGGAGACTCGGGCGCGACGGCGCGAACAGCGCCGCGGGCCCGATGCGGATGGCGCGCCGGGCCCGGACGACACCCCCCACACGGACCACGGATGACCACCACCGAGACGCGCACCGCGGAGCACCGCGAGGGCACGCTCGTCCTCGTGCTCGGATTCCTGGCCTTCATCGCGCTGGGGATCGTCGTCCCGATCTTCGTGCTCACGAGCCCGGACTCGGGGCGCAGCTCGGCGTGGACGGTCACCTTCGGCGTCCTGTTCGTCGCCGCCATCCGCCTGGCCGTGCTGATCGCCCGCGGCGAGCGCCGCATGTTCGAGTTCATCTTCTGGCTCTTCGCCTACGTGTTCTTCGGCCTCGCCCCGACGGTGCAGCTGCGCGCCGACGCGATGGCGACCACCACGGCGGGCCTCGATCCCCAGCTCGACATGGTCACGGCGGCCACGGGGGTGCTCGGGATCGCGTCGTTCGCGGTGGGCTTCGCCCTGGCGCATCGCCGGAAGGTCGCCTTCGCGGCCTCGACCGAGCGCCTGGGCATCAGCCGCGGGCGCCTGGGAATCCTCACCCTCGTCGCCCTCGCGGCATCCGCGTACTACGTGGCCAGCCTCGGGGTGGGGGTGCTCTTCTCGAGCCGCGCGGAGTTCTCGCTCGTCGAGAACGCGCGCTGGCCCGACCCCACGACCAACGCCATGATCGGGGCGGTGTCGAGCTTCCCGATCCTCATCGCCGCCCACGGCTGGTGGCACTTCGCACGCGGGGCCACCGGCAAGGGGCCCCGGTGGATCGCGTGGATCACGACGCTGGTGGCGATGTTCATCACCAACCCGATCTCCAGCGCCCGCTACCATTTCGGCGTCGTGTGGGGCAGTTTCCTCGGCCCGCTGGGCGCGTTCCGCACCCGGGTGCGGACGTCGGTGATGATGCTCGGGATCGTCTTCGGCCTGCTGTTCCTCTTCCCGATCGCCGACATGTTCCGGCGCCTCAACGTCGTCAACAACGAGCGCACCGGCTTCCTCGCCGAGTACGAGGGCAACGGCGACTACGACGCGTTCGGCCAGCTGTCGAACGCGATCCTCTACGACGCGACCATGCCCTTCCGCTTCGCCCGGCAGTTCCTGGGGATCCTCTTCTTCTGGGTGCCGCGGTCGATCTGGCGCGACAAGCCCACCGGCTCTGGGGTGCTGCTGGCGGAGTTCCGCGAGTACGGCTTCACCAACCTGTCCGCACCGATCTGGGCCGAGCTCCTGCTCAGCTTCGGGTTTATCGGCGTGGTGGTCGGCTCGCTCGTTCTCGCGTACTTCCTCGGCCGTCTGGATGTGCGCTTCCGCGAGGGCAACCCCTCGCCGATCGTCGAGATCGCCGGCGCGGTGTTCCCGTTCTACCTGCTGATCCTGCTGCGCGGATCGTGGCTGCAGGCCACCGGCATCCTGGTCATGCTCATCGGTTCGCTGCTGTTCATCTCGGTGCGCGAGCGGGCTCCCGCTCCGAGCGGGTAAGAACGCCCGCTAGTATCGCCTGCAGGGGGCTTCGGGGACGGCCCGCGCAGGGGGCGCGCATCCGGTCGACCGTTGCACGATCGAATCCACAGGAGGGTCACACGTGACCAAACGCGCATTCATCACGGGCATCACGGGGCAGGACGGGTCGTACCTGGCCGAGCTGCTGCTGGGCAAGGGCTACGAGGTGCACGGTCTCATCCGCCGCGCCTCGACGTTCAACACATCTCGCATCGACCATCTCTACGTCGACCCGCACGACCCGTCGGCCAAGCTGTTCCTGCACTACGGCGACCTCAGCGACGGCGCCCGGCTGACGACGCTGCTCGCCAGCATCAACCCGGACGAGGTCTACAACCTCGCCGCCCAGTCGCACGTGCGGGTCTCGTTCGACGAGCCCGAGCACACCGCCGACACGACGGGCACCGGCTCGATCCGCGTGCTCGAAGCGGTGCGCATGTCGGGCATCGACACGCGGTTCTACCAGGCGTCGTCCTCGGAGCTGTACGGTGCGACGCCGCCGCCGCAGAGCGAGACCACGCCGTTCTACCCGCGCTCGCCGTACGCGGCGGCGAAGCTCTACAGCTTCTGGATCACCAAGAACTACCGCGAGGCGTACGGGATGTTCGCCACCAACGGCATCCTGTTCAACCACGAGTCGCCCCGCCGCGGCGAGACGTTCGTGACGCGCAAGATCACCCGCGCGGTCGCCGCGATCAAGGCCGGGCGCCAGGACCACGTCTACATGGGCAACCTCGACGCGATCCGCGACTGGGGATACGCCGCCGAGTACGTCGAGGGCATGTGGCGCATGCTGCAGGTCGACGAGCCCGACGACTTCGTGCTGGCCACCGGCGTCGGCATCACGGTGCGGGAGTTCCTCGAGACGGCGTTCTCGCACGCGGGCCTCAACTGGGAGGACCACGTCCGCTTCGACGAGCGCTACCTGCGCCCGACCGAGGTGGACGCCCTCATCGGCGACCCGTCGAAGGCCGAGGAGAAGCTCGGCTGGAAGGCGACGGTCGGTCCGCTGGATCTCGCCCGCCTCATGGTCGACGCCGACATCAAGGCCCTGGAGCACGCCGGGTCGCCGTGGATCGACCGCGTGCCGCTGGCCGGCTGGCCGCTGTCATGAGCGACGGGGTCGAGTTCACGCCGGGGCCCCTCGACCGCGATGCGCCCTTCTACGTGGCCGGGCACTCCGGCCTCGCCGGAAGCGCCGTGTGGCGGGCGCTCGAGGGCGCCGGGTTCGGCAACCTGATCGGGCGCCGCTCCGCCGAGCTGGATCTGAAGGACCGCGATGCGGTGTTCGCGTTCTTCCGCGAGAACGCCCCGCGCTACGTCGTGCTGGCCGCCGCGAAGGTGGGGGGCATCCTCGCCAACAGCACCTATCCGGTCGACTTCCTCAGCGACAACCTGCGCATCCAGACGAACGTGATGGACGCCGCCCGGGAGGTGGGCGTCGAGCGGCTGCTGTTCCTCGGGTCCTCGTGCATCTATCCGAAGTTCGCGCCGCAGCCCATCCGCGAGGACGCCCTGCTCACGGGGCACCTCGAGCCGACCAACGACGCCTACGCGATCGCGAAGATCGCCGGGATCATGCACGTCCAGTCGGTGCGCCGTCAGGACGGCCTGCCGTGGATCTCGGCGATGCCGACGAACCTCTACGGGCCGAACGACAACTTCTCGCCGCTGGGCTCTCACGTGCTCCCCGCGCTCATCCGCCGGTACGACGAGGCCGCTGCGGCCGGGACTCCGTCGGTGACGAACTGGGGAACCGGGACGCCGCGACGCGAGTTCCTGCACTCCGACGACCTCGCCGCCGCGCTGCTGCACCTCCTGGAGCACTACGACGGCCCGGAGCACGTGAACGTGGGAACCGGCAGCGACGTGACGATCCGCGAGATCGCGGAGACGATCGCCGAGGTCGTCGGCTACGAGGGCGAGACGGAGTGGGACACCTCGAAGCCCGACGGCACGCCGCAGAAGCTGCTCGACGTGTCGCGGCTGTCGGATGCCGGATGGCGGTCGCAGATCGACCTCCGCGAGGGGCTCGAGCGCACCGTCGCGTGGTACCGCGAGCACCACGCCACCGTCCGCGGCTGAGGGCCGCGGGAATCCGCTCTCCCACGCGAGTGGGATTTGTGGATACACTGAGCGCGGGGTAGTGCAGGCTGGGGGGTCTGCGCGTTGATACCGCTGAGACTTTGGGGGAAGTCATGGCTACACGCATTGGTTATGCCGCTGGGGCGTTCGATCTGTTCCACGTCGGGCACCTCAATATCCTTCGCCATGCGAAGGAGCAGTGCGATCTGCTGATCGCCGGTGTCGTGAGCGACGAGATGCTGCGCGAGGTGAAGGGCGTCCAGCCGTTCATCCCGACGTCCGAGCGGGCGGAGATCGTCCGTTCGGTCCGCTACGTCGATCACGTCCACGTCGAAGACGTGCCCGACAAGCTCGACGTCTGGCGTCAGGTCGGCTTCACGCACTTCTTCAAGGGCGACGACTGGCGTGGCACCGAGAAGGGGCTGCGTCTGGAGCGCGAGTTCGCAGAGGTGGGGGTCGAGGTCGTGTACTTCCCGTACACGGCCCACACGTCCAGCTCGCAGCTGCGGCGCGCTCTCGAGGTCGTCACGGCCGAGACGCTGCACGACTACGACGAACGTGCGGCCTCGGCCTGACGGCCGAGTCGACGAGCGGCCTGCATGATGGCCACAGACCTGCCCGGTGAAGAGCTCTTCATCGGGCAGGTCATCGCCCTTCTCCCGGTCACGCGCCGCGCGGCCGACGTGGTCGAAGACGACGATGCGCTGCGTGCCGCGCTCGCCGGCGCCGACGACGACCCTCGGGGTCGCGCCCGCACCCGCACCTACTCGGTGGTGACGTTCGCGCCCCACCGCGGGATCTTCCTCCTCGACGGCAACGAGATCGAGGTGTCCATCCACCCCCTCGACATCGACACGCCCCTGGAGGCCGCGGTCTTCCGTGTGGTCTCGATCTCGGGGCGGGCCCTGCGGGTCAAGCGCGCCGTCGCCGCGACCGACGCGACGGCGTCCTGATCAGAGCTCGCCCGGCTGCATCGCCTGCTCGTCGAGCTTCTCCATCGTGGCGCGCACGGGGGTCGTCGGCCCCGCCTTGCGCGGTGCGTAGACCACGAGCGAGTGGAACACGAAGCGCACGACGAACGCCACGACGAGCGTGATGGCGGTGGCGACGACGGCGGAGATGTGTCCCGACTCGACCATGAGCGCGACGATCGGGATGCGGATGACCGCCTCGGCGTTGTTGAAGGCGAACGACTTCGCGAACCGGGACCACACCCCCGAGGCCTGGCCGCGCATGTCGGAGAAGACGAACCGCTCGATGAGCAGGAAGTTGCCGATGATCGTGGCCTCGGCCGCGATGATCGCCGCGACGATGTAGTCGACGCCCCACTGGGTGAGCGCCCAGACGATGAGGATGTTGGCGACCGCCCCGAGTCCGCCGATGACGGCGAACAGGGACATCTTCCCGAAGCGCAGCGCCGTCAGCTGGGTGAGGAAATGCACTCCCTGGCGCACCGACGCCTTCGACTCGCCGGCGTGCCGGTCGGCGAAGTGGAACGGGATCTCCGCGACGCGGTAGGCGCGGCGGACGAGGATCTCGAGCAGGATCTTGAAGCCGCGCGGGCGAAGCCCGTCGAGGTCGATCGCCGAGCGCGAGATGAGGAAGAACCCCGTCATCGGGTCGGTGATGTCGCGCAGCCGCACGGGGAACATCGACTTGGTGATCGCGGTGGAGACCTTGGACACCAGCACCCGGGTGCGGTCGGCGAGCCCGTGGGCGGTGCCGCCGCCGGCGTAGCGCGAGGCGACGACGACGTCGACGTCGCCGGCGCCGAAGCGCTCGACGAGCGCGGGGATCTCCTCGGGCGGATGCTGCAGGTCGCCGTCCATCACGAGGCACGAGTCCGAGGCGGCCGCGCGCATCCCCTCGATGACCGCGCCGCCGAGTCCGCCCGTGTGGACGGTGCGGTGGATGAGACGGACCGGGAGGGAGGAGGTGGCGGCAACTTCGCGGATCACGTCGGGGGTGTCGTCGGTGCTGTCGTCGACGAAGATGATCTCGGCGTCGCGCACCGCGTCCAGGCGCTCGACGGCGACGGCGACGCGACGGACCAGCTCCGCGACGTTCGGAGCTTCGTTGTAGGTCGGCACGATGATCGACAGGTCGATGGCTTTCCCCCGTGGTCGTGCTGGAACGGTCGAGCTGCCGCGGCCGCGCCGACATGCAGTGCCGTCTATCGTCGCACGTCGACCTGAACGACGGGCGAACGCGCCCGACCCTGTGCACAGCGGGGAGAATGGAGGGATGACTTCGCACGACAAGACCCTCACGATGTTCGGCGCCGACTGGTGCCGTGACTGCCGCCGCACGAAGGCGCAGCTGGATGATCTCGGTGTCTCGTACACCTATGTCGACCTCGAGGCGGAGCCCGCCGCTGCCGAGGTGGCGCGCGAGATCTCGGGACGGATGAACATCCCGGTGGTCGTCTACCCCGACGCGACCCACCACGTCGAGCCGACCAACGACGACGTGGCCGCGAAGCTCCGCGAGCTCGCCCTCATCTGATCCCGCCCGGACCGGCCTCTAGGCTGACGGCGTGAAGACCGCCGCGACGCTGACCGCCGAGGCCGCCGCCCTCGATGCCGCCGACCCGCTCGGCGGGTTCCGCGATCGCTTCGTGGCGTCCGCGGCGCCGCTGGTGTACTTCGACGGCAACTCCCTGGGGCGCCCTCCCCGGGCCACGGCCGACCGGCTGGCGCGCTTCGTCGACGACGAGTGGGGCGGGCGGCTGATCCGCGGCTGGGACGAGGGGTGGATGGAGCTGCCCTTCGCGATCGGCGATGAGATCGGGCGGATCGCGCTCGGCGCCGCGGCGGGTCAGACCGTGGTCGGCGACTCGACGACGGTGCTGCTCTACAAGCTCCTGCGGGCCGCGTTCGATGCGCAGCATTCGATCGATCCCGCACGCGTGGAGATCGTGGTCGATCGCGACAACTTCCCGACCGACCGCTACCTCGTCGAGGGGATCGCCGCGGAGCGCGGCCGAACGGTCCGATGGGTCGACGTCGACCTCTCCGCCGGGGTCACGCCCGATCTGCTGCGCGGCGCCGTCGGGCCTCGCACCGCGGTCGTGCTGCTCTCGCACGTCGCCTACCGGTCGGGTCATCTGGCCGACGCGGCGACGCTCACGCGCATCGCCCGCGACGCCGGCGCGCTCATCCTCTGGGACCTGTGTCATTCCGCGGGCTCCGTGCCGGTGCATCTCGACGAGTGGGGCGCCGACGTGGCCGTGGGCTGCACCTACAAGTACCTCAACGGCGGGCCGGGCTCGCCCGCGTTCGCGTATGTGGCGGAGCGCCACCAGGAGGCGCTGGCGCAGCCGATCCAGGGCTGGATGGGCGCGGCCGACGTCTTCGCCATGGGACCGGAGTACGTCCCCGCGCAGGGCATGAGGCGGTTCCTCTCCGGCACGCCGCCGATCGTCGGGATGCTGGCGATGCGCGACACCCTGGAGATGATCGCGGAGGCGGGCATCGACGCGATCCGCGAGAAGTCGATCGCGCTCACCGGCTTCGCGCTGCGGGCTGCGGACGAGCTGCTCGCCGGGCGCGGGGTGACGGTCGCCTCGCCGCGTGAGGCCGCGGAGCGGGGTGGACACCTCACGCTCCAGCATCCCGCGATGCGGGAGGTCACCGCGCTCCTGTGGCGCCAGGACGTGGTGCCCGACTACCGCGATCCCGGCGGCCTGCGCATCGGCCTGTCGCCGCTGAGCACCTCCTTCACCGAAGTCGTCACGGGCATGCGCGCCGTCGCCGATGCCTGGGACACCGTCACCGGGCGGGCGTGAACACGAGGCCGGCACCGGCGAAGACCCGGTCGACGGCCCTCGCGTGGATGACGCCCCGGCGACCTCACCTGGGGAGGAGCCGGCGGCGCACGCCCGCCGAGGCGGCGGCCTCGCCCTCCAGGATCGCCGTCCCGCCCGCCGCGCCCTCTAGGCTGACGCCATGAGCGACGCTGCTCCCCCGGCCTCCCCCCGCCCGACTTCGCCCGATCTCGGACGCGCGACGATCGCCCGCTACGCGCTCGGCTCGATCGGCACCGGCGGGTTCGCCACACTGCCGGGCCTCGTGCTGACGTACTACCTGACCGACAGCCTGGGCGTGACGGCGCTGCTGGCGGGTGTGATCGTGACGGCCGCCAAGGTGTGGGACGTCATCATCGACCCCGTCGTCGGCGCCTGGAGCGACACCGACCTGGCGCGCCACGGCACGCGGCGTCGCCTCATGCTCGTGGGAGCGCTCGCCCTCCCCGTCCTGTTCGCCCTGACCTTCGCCGTGCCGCCCGGACTGGCCCCGGCGGCCGGCGCCGTGTGGGTCCTGCTGTCGTTCATGGCGACGGCGACGGCGTTCAGCCTGTTCCAGGTTCCCTACATCGCCCTGCCCGCCGAGCTCACCGACGGCTACGACGCGCGCACCCGGCTCCTCACCTGGCGCGTCGTGGTGCTCACCGTCGCGATCCTGCTCTTCGGGGCCGGTGGGCCCGTCCTGCGGCGCCTGACCGGGGATCCGACGACGGGCTACCTCCTGATGGGCATCGTCGCCGGCGTCGTGATCGGACTCGGCATGCTCATCGCGACGGGCGTCGCGGCGCGCACCTCGCGCACGCGATCGGCGATGGCAGCCGCCGGCACGAGCGCGGCCGAGGCCGCCGAGCTCATCGCGACCAGCGTCGGCGAAGAGGCGCCGCGCCGGCTCGGGGCCGATGCCTCGACCCCCGGGGGCGGGGCGCGCGACAACTTCCGCGCCGCCGGCGAGGCGCTGCGCCGCAGCCGCCCGTTCCGCGCGCTGCTGGCCACCTTCGTCCTGCAGGCGCTCGCCACGGGCCTCATGCTCGCCGGGGCGCAGTACCTGGCCACCTGGGTGCTGAGGTCGGAGGATGCCGTGACGCTCCTCTTCGTCGCCCTCATCGCCCCCGCGCTCCTCGCCGCGCCGGCCTGGGGTGTGCTCGCGCGCCGCATCGGCAAGGAGCGGGCGTTCGCCGGGGCGAGCGTCGTCTTCGCCGTCGCCGCCCTCACGACGGTCGGCGCGCTGTGGGCACCGGGACCGTGGCTGTACGGCTCGGTCGCCCTCGCGGGGATCGCCTACGCCGGCATGCAGTCCCTTCCGATGGCGATGCTCCCCGACGTCATCGCGCACGACGCGGCCCGTCACGGACCCGGGCGGGCCGGCGCCTTCGGCGGCGTCTGGACCGCCGGCGAGACCACGGGCTTCGCGCTGGGCGCGACGGCGCTGGCCGTCGTGCTGGCCTCCACCGGCTACGTCGAGCGGATGGCCGGCGCCGCCGCGACTCAGCCCGACAGCGCGATCGCCGGCATCGTCCTGAGCTTCAGCGTCGTACCCGCGGTGCTCGTCGCGGCAAGCCTGGTGACGCTCGGCGGCTACCGGCTGCGACGCGGCGACATCGAGTCGCGGACCCCCTGAGACCGGATGCCGCGCCGTCGCCGTATGCTGGGGTCTCCGCCCCGAAGGAGTGCGCCGTGACCACGCCCGCGAAGTCCACGCCCGCGACGACGCCGCCCACGCCCACATCGCCGTCGGACCACGGACTCGCCGAGGATGTGCGGGCCGGGCTCGACCTCGCGATCGCCGCGGTCGCGGCCGGCGGGCGCACCTGGGCGCTGCTGACGCTCGGGCAGCGGCGCACGCTGCTGCAGCGCATCCGGGCGTCGGTCGCCACCGTCGCCGACGAGTGGGCCGATGTCGCGGCGACCTCCAAGGGACTCGGGCCCGGCCACCCCCTGCGCGGCGAGGAATGGCTCTCGGGGCCCTACGCCGCCCTGGTCGCCCTCGACGCCTACGCCGACACGGTGGGGGCACTGGCCCGGGGAGAGAGCCCGATCGCCCGTGCCGCGATCCGTCGCGCCCCGGGCGGCCGCGTGGCCGTCCGCACCTCGCCGCTGACGGCGACCGACCGGCTCCTGCTGTCGGGCTACTCCACCGAGGTGTGGCTGGAGCCCGGGACGTCGGTCGCCGACGCCCGGGGGTCGGCCGGCCTCGCGCAGCGGCATCCCGAGGAGCCTGGCGGGGTGGGCGTGGTGCTCGGCGCCGGGAACGTCAGCTCGATCCCCTTCCTCGACGTGCTCTACGAGCTGCTCTCGGCCAACCGCACGGCGATCCTGAAGGTGAACCCCACGCAGGACGCGCTCGTGCCGGTGTTCGAGCGCGCTCTCGCCCCGCTCATCGAGCCGGGCTTCCTGCGGATCGTCCGCGGCGGCGGCGACGTCGGCGCCTACCTGACCCGGCATCCGTCGATCGATCACGTGCACGTCACCGGCTCGGAGGCGACCTTCCGCGCGATCGTCCCGGGACTGACCGTGCCGATCACCGCCGAGCTCGGCGGGGTGTCGCCGATCATCGTCGTGCCCGGCGACTGGTCCGACGCCGACCTGCGCTTCCAGGCGGAGCACGTCGTGACGATGCGCCTGCAGAACGCGGGCCACAACTGCATCGCCGGACAGGTCGTGATCGTGAGCTCCGACTGGTCGCAGCGGGACGCGTTCCTCCGTGAGCTGCGCACCGCGTACGACCGGGCCCCGCAGCGGACGGTCTGGTACCCGGGCAGCGAGGCGAGGATGGACGCTGCCCGCGCGGCGTATCCGGACGCCGCGTGGTGCGGTGACGGCACCCGGGCGCTCGTGGTCGCGGACGCCGCCGAGGCGGCCGCGGTCGAGCAGACCGAGTACTTCGCCCCGGTGCTCGGGGTGGTCTCGGTGGCGGGGCTCGGGCAGGACTTCGTCGACGCCGCCGTCGCGCACGCCAACGAGCGCCTCATGGGGACGCTCGGCGCCAACGTGCTCGTCGATCCCGTCACGCAGCGTGCCCTGGGCGACGGCTTCGAGCGGGCGATGGCGGATCTGCGCTACGGGACCGTGGCGATCAACGCGTGGACCGCGTTCGGTTTCCTCACCCCGACCGCCACGTGGGGCGCGTTCCCCGGTGGCACGGTCGATGACGCGCCGAGCGGCATCGGCGTGGTCCACAACGCGTTCCTGCTCGATCGCGTGGAGCGCACGGTCGTGCGGGGGCCGTTCCGTCCCTTCCCGCGTTCGCTGTCGACCGCGCGGGCGCAGCGGCTGCGGGGCGGACTGTCGGTGCTGCCGAAGCCGCCGTGGTTCGTCACGTCGCGCACGGGCGCGGCGGTGAGCGAGGGCTTCACGCGGTTCCGGATCGACGGCGACTGGGCGAAGATGGCCGTCACCCTGCTGCGCGCGTTCCGGGCCTGACCCGCCGGCGACGGCGTTTCGACTCGTCGCTGCGCTCCTCTGCGTTTCGACTCGTCGCTGCGCTCCTCTGCGTTTCGACTCGTCGCTGCGCTCCTCGCTCAACGACCGGGAGGATGACACCGGTCGTTGAGCGAGCGGAGCGAGACGAAACGCAGAGACGAAACGCAGAGACGAAACGCGGAGACGGGATGCGTGACCCGCCGGGGTCAGTGGCCGCCGCGGCGGTTGCCGCCGTTCTGACGGACGACCGAGCCGACCGTCAGCTTGCCGCCCTGCTGGCTGGCGCGGCGTCCCGCGGTGCGGGCGTTGCCCGAGGCGGCCGGCTGCTGCGCCGGACGGGCCGAGGCGTGCGACCGATCGGACTGACGGGGAGCGCGGTCGGTGTGCGCCGCCGCCTGGCCGCCGGCGGGGCGTCCGCCGCGATCCCGCCGCGGACGACCCTGGCCGGACTGACCCTGGCCGGACTGGCCCTGGCCCGACTGGCCCTGGCCGTCGCGCGCCGCGCGCTTGCGCTGGGCGTTGGCTCCCTGGCTGCGTCCGCCGCCGCGCTGCGGGGCGACCTTCGGCGCGGGGGTGACGTAGGGCGCGACCTCGCCGACGAGCTCGGCCACCTCGGCCGACTCGGCGGTGACCCGGATCGGCGTGACCGTGATCGCCGCCTTGCGCAGGAGGTCCTTCACGTCCTTCTCCTGGCCGGGCAGCACGAGCGTGACCACCGAGCCCTCGGCGCCGGCACGCGCGGTGCGGCCCGAGCGGTGGAGGTACGCCTTGTGCTCCATGGGCGGGTCGACGTGGATGACGAGCTCGACGTCGTCCACGTGCACGCCGCGGGCGGCGACGTCGGTGGCGACGAGAACCTTCGCGTCGCCCGACGAGAACGCCGCGAGGTTGCGGTCGCGCTGCGGCTGCGAGAGGTTGCCGTGGAGGTCGACGGAGGGGATGCCCTGCGCCGTCAGCTGCTGCGCGAGCTTCTTGGCGTGGTGCTTGGTGCGCATGAAGAGGATGCGGCGGCCGGTGCCCGAGGCGAGCGTGCGGACGAGCTCCTTCTTGGCGTCGGCGCCCTCCACGTGGAACACGTGGTGCGTCATCGCGGCGACGGGCGAGTTGGCCTCGTCGACCGAGTGCAGCACCTCGTTCTGCAGGAAGCGGTTGACGAGCTTGTCGACGCCGTTGTCCAGCGTGGCGCTGAACAGCATCCGCTGACCGTCGCGCGGCGTCTTGTCGAGGATGCGCGTGACCGCCGGCAGGAAGCCGAGGTCGGCCATGTGGTCGGCCTCGTCGATGACGGTGATCTCGACCGAGTCGAGGGTGAGGTGACGCTGCTGGAGCAGGTCCTCGAGGCGGCCCGGGCAGGCCACGACGATGTCGACGCCGGCCTGGAGCGCTGCGACCTGACGGCTCTGGTTGACGCCGCCGAAGATGGTCGTCGTCTTCAGGCCGTACGCGGCCGCGAGCGGGGCGAGCGTGGCGTTGATCTGCGTGGCGAGCTCACGGGTGGGAGCGAGCACGAGGCCGAGGATCCGGCCGCGACGGCGAGCGCCGCCGGCGAGCGCGCCGCCGAGCCGGGCGGCCATCGGGATCGAGAAGGCGAGCGTCTTGCCCGAGCCGGTCTTGCCGCGTCCGAGGACGTCGCGTCCACCGAGCGTGTCGGGGAGCGTGTCGACCTGAATCGGGAAGGCCTCGGTCTTGCCCTCGGCCTTCAGGACCTCGAGCAGGGGGGCGGGCACGCCGAGCGTGCGGAAGGAAGTGTCAGTCATGGAGTGGTTTCTGAGCGCACGGGTCCTGTGGTCAGGGGGAGGCGCCCGGTCGGTGGCCCGTCGTGCGGCTGCACGAACGGGTTCGCCGTACGAAGAATGTCGGCCGGCTTCGGTACGGGACCGGCGGCGAGGGAAGCGTTCTACGACGCGAGAAGCGCCACGATCGGCGCTGCAAGTTCCTCCAGTCTAGCGGACGACGGGGCACGGGCGTCTCGTCTCGCTGCGCTCGCTCAACGACCGGCACTCCGAGGTCGTTGAGCGAGGAGCGTAGCGACGAGACGAAACGCAGACGAGACGAAACGCAGACGAGACGAGACGCAGGGTCCGTCAGTCGCCGGCGGCGAAGCGGTCGGTCGCGGCCCGCAGCGCCGCGGCGATGCCGGGCTCGGTCGCCGAGTGCGACGCGTCCGGCACGACGACCAGCTCGGCCTCGGGCCAGGCGCGGTGGAGGTCCCACGCCGTCATCATCGGGGTGCAGACGTCGTAGCGGCCCTGCACGATGACGGCGGGGATGTGGCGGATGCGTCCGGCGTCGTCGATGAGCTGTCCCTCGCGGAACCACCCCTCGTGGACGAAGTAGTGGTTCTCGATGCGGGCGAACGCCACAGCGGCCGCGGGCTCCGCCATCGACGCCACGAGATCCGGATCGGGGTACAGCGTCAGGGTCGACGCCTCCCAGGTGGTCCAGGCGACTCCGGCCGGCTCGTGCACCGCCGGATCGGGATCGGTCAGCCGCCGGTGGTACGCCTCGATCAGCCGGGAGCGCTCGAGCGGCGGGATCGGCGCGATGAACGCCTCCCACAGATCGGGGAAGAGCGCCGAGGCGCCGCCCTCGTAGAACCACTCCAGCTCGTGGCGCCGCAGAGTGAAGATCCCGCGGAGCACGAGCTCGCTGACGGCCTCCGGGTGGGCCTGCGCGTAGGCGAGGGCCAGCGCGCTCCCCCACGATCCGCCGAACACCTGCCACCGCTCGATGCCGAGGTTGCGGCGGAGGAGCTCCATGTCGGCGACCAGATGCCAGGTCGTGTTGAAGCGGAGGTCGGCGTCGGGCGCGCTCGCGTGGGGGGTGCTGCGGCCGCAGCCGCGCTGGTCGAACAGGATGATCCGGTAGCGGTCCGGGTCGAAGAAGCGCCGGTGCCACGGCGAGGTGCCCGCCCCGGGACCCCCGTGCAGGAACACGACCGGCTTGCCCTCGGGGTTGCCGGACTGCTCCCAGTACACGCGCTGGCCGTCGCCGACCAGCAGCTCACCCGTCTCGTAGGGCCGCAGCGGCGGATAGAGGATGCCGTCGAGGTGCGGCGGACCGGCGTGAGCCGCCTCGGCGGGGTCGCTCACAGGTCGTCCCCCGAGAACGTGTCGCACTGCTCCAGCCCGCCCCGGTAGCCGTTCGTGAACCAGCGCTGCCGCTGCTCGCTGGACCCGTGGGTCCAGCTCTCGGGGTTCACCTGACCGCCCGACTGCTCCTGGATGTGGTCGTCGCCGACGGTCGCCGCGGCATTCAGCGCGTCGCGGAGCTCGGCATCGGTCGCCGGCTTCAGATACGGCACGCCGTTCTCGTCCTTCTGGTCCTCCATCGCCGCGACCCACGCCCCGGCGAAGCAGTCCGCCTGCAGCTCGGTGCGGACCCCGTTGCTCGTCGGGCCGGAGCCGTTGCTCGGGTACTGGTCGAAGACGCCGATCAGCTGCTGGATGTGGTGGCCGTACTCGTGGGCCAGCACGTAGAGCTGCGCGAGGGAGCCGGCCTGCGCCCCGAACTGCTCGCGCAGGATGCCGAAGAAGGTCGGATCGACGTAGATGGTCTCTTCCGGCGGGCAGTAGAAGGGGCCGGTCGCGTTCGAGGCGGTGCCGCACGCCGTCGAGGTCTGCTGGTCGACGACGATCAGCTGCGGCGCGCGGTAGCCGTCGACCTGCCCCTCCCAGTACGTGTCGAGCGCCGCCTGGCCGAAGACCAGCCGGCAGTCGTCGTTCTCGTTGGCGTCGGCGCCGGTGTCGCAGTCCTCGATGACGGTCTCGGTGCCCGGTGCGGCGGAGCCCCCGCCGCCCAGGAGCCCGGTGAGGTCGTTGCCGGTGAACAGGCTCAGCAGCAGCAGGGCGATGCCGCCGAGGCCCGCCACGCCCGCGCCTCCGGCGACCATCGCGCCGCCGCCCCGTCGCCGCGCGGTGGTCTGACCGACCTGCGCGTTGCTGTTGAACGTCATGCCGTTCACCGTACCGCCCAGGTCCCCGTCGCGGGACCGGGGGTCCGCACAGCGCAGGAGACACACGCGCGGGCGCGGGCATAGGCTCGCATCATGGATGCCACGACCGGCTCGACGACCACCGTCACCGTCACGGGCGCAGGCGGTCAGATCGGCTACGCCCTCCTCTTCCGCATCGCGTCAGGGGCGATGCTCGGACCCGACAGGCCGGTGCGCCTGCGCCTCCTCGAGATCCCGCAGGGCCTGGCCTCGGCCGAGGGGACCGCGCTGGAGCTGCAGGACGGCGCCTTCCCGCTGCTGCGCGGCGTGGACGTCACCGACGACCCGCGCACGGCGTTCGAGGGCGCGAGCATCGCCCTGCTGGTGGGTGCGCGTCCGCGCACGGCGGGCATGGAGCGGGGCGACCTCCTCGCCGCCAACGCCGGCATCTTCGGACCGCAGGGGGCCGCGCTGAACGCCGTGGCCGCCGACGACGTGCAGGTGCTCGTGGTCGGCAACCCGGCGAACACCAACGCGCTGATCGCGGCGGCGTCGGCCCCCGACATCCCCGCCGAGCGCTTCGCGGCCCTCACGCGGCTCGATCACGACCGGGCGCTCGCCCAGCTCGCCGTCGCCCTCGACGCTCCCGTCGCCGACATCCACGGGGTCACGATCTGGGGCAACCACTCCGCCACGCAGTTCCCCGACGTCGCGCATGCGACCGTCGCGGGGCGTCCCGTGCCCGACGCCCTCGCCGAGCGCCTCGGCGGCGCGGACGCGGCGCGCGCGTGGCTGGACGACGTGTTCATCCCGCGCGTGGCCCAGCGCGGCGCGGAGATCATCCGGGTGCGCGGGTCCTCCTCGGCCGCGTCGGCCGCGAACGCCGCGATCTCCCACGTCCGCGACGCCGTGCACGGCACGGAGTGGACCTCCGCCGCGCTCGTCTCGCACGGCGAGTACGACGTGCCGGAAGGGCTCGTGTGCTCCTTCCCCGTGACCAGTGACGGCGACGGCTACCGGGTGATCGAGGGCCTGGAGCTCGACGAGCGGGGCCGGCGGCGACTCGACGCGTCGGTGGCGGAGCTCGTCGCCGAGCGCGATGCGGTGCGCGCCCTCGGCGTGATCTGACCGCCGCGCGCGGGTAGTCTCGCGCTGTGGAGTTGCTGCTCGTCATCCTGATCGGCGTGGTCGCCGTCTCGGTGGTCACCGCCCTCGCGCAGAAGCTCGGTGTCGCCGGCGCGCTCCTGCTGGTGGCGCTCGGGCTGGCCGTCGGGCTGCTGCCCTTCGTCGACGTCCCCGAGATCGATCCCGAGCTGATCCTGGTCGGCGTGCTGCCCCCGCTCCTGTACGCGTCGGCGGTGCGCCTCCCCGCGATCGAGTTCCGGCGCGACTTCACCCCCATCGCGGGGCTCGCGATCGTGCTGGTCGTCATCACCGCCCTGGTGCTGGGGTGGTTCTTCTCGATGGTGCTGCCCGGGGTGGGATTCGCCCTCGGCGTCGCCCTCGGCGCGATCCTGAGCCCCACCGACGCCGTGGCGACCGGCATCGCCAAGCGCCTCGGGATCTCCCCCCGCGTGACGACCATGCTCGAGGGCGAGAGCCTGCTCAACGACGCCACCGCGCTCGTGCTCCTGCGCACCGCGCTGCTCGCCGTCGCCGCCGGCTCGTTCTCGGTCGGCTCCGCCGTCGGGAGCTTCGCGTGGGGGGTCGTGGTGGCCGCGGTCGTCGGGGGTCTCATCGGCCTCCTCGCCATGCGGCTGCGGTCCTGGGTCGGCAACTCCGCCGCCAGCACCGCCATCGGCTTCACCGTGCCGTTCCTGGCGTATCTTCCCACCGAGCATCTGGGCGGCTCCGGCCTCGTCGCCTCGGTCGTCGCGGGCATCGTGGCGGGACAGGGGGCGCAGAGGTGGTTCACCCCCGAGCAGCGTCTGTCGGACGAGGTCAACTGGCGCACCGTCGAGCTCGTGCTCGAGGGCGCCATCTTCCTGATCATGGGCCTCGAGCTCAAGCAGATCGTGACCGACGTCATCAGCCGCCACGAGGGCATCGCGCTGCCCACGCTCGTCGCGCTCGCCGCACTGCTCATCGTGCTGCTCGTGCGCGCCGCCTACGTGTCGTTCCTGCTGTGGGCGGGCCGCGGCCGCGCGCGGCGCATGAGCCGCACGCAGTTCGAGGCGATGGACGCCCGTCTCGACCAGATCGAGGCGAACGGGTGGCCGGAGCGCCGTGGACAGGACGGCAGAGCGCAGCGCCGGGGACGTCCGTCGTCGCCGGAGCGGCGGCAGCGGCGCCTGGACTCCATGCGCGAGCGCGTCTCGCGCGCCCTGGCCGACTTCGACTACTACCAGGCGTCGCCGCTCGGGTGGAAGCACGGCACCGTGATCGTGTGGGCGGGCATGCGCGGCGTCGTCACCCTGGCCGCCGCCCAGACCATCCCGCAGAGCGTCGACACGCGGCCCGAGCTCGTCTACATCGCTTTCGTCGTCGCCCTCGTCAGCCTCATGCTGCAGGGGTTCACCCTGCCGTGGGTCGTGCGTCTCGTCCGGCTCGAGAAGCCCGGCGACGGCCCGATGGACGCGGCGGAGCAGGACCGGATCGACGCCGAGCTGCGGGAGGCCGCCGCCGCGGCCCTGCAGGATCCGGCCCTGCGCCGCCGCGACGGCTCGGCGTTCGATCCGTCGCTCATCGAGAAGGTCGGCAGGCGCTACGCCCAGCCGCCCTCGGAGGAGTCCAGCGCGCTGATGGCCGACATGCTGGAATTGCGGCTGGCGCTCATCGAGGCGATGCGGGTGCGCCTCACCGCGCTCAGCTCGGGAGGCGCGTTCAGCACGCGCTCGCTGCGTCACACGCTCGCCGAGCTCGATGCCGACCAGCTGAGCCTGGAGCTGCGCCTGCGCGACGGCGACTGAGCCGGCGGCGGGGATACCCGGCGAGAACGCGGGCACGAGGATGTGCGCGAGACCTGCGAGGATGGAGCCCACCGCCGAAAGGAGCGTCGATGTCCACCGCTGACCGCGCCCCCGCCGACTACGCCGAGTCCGTGTCGCTGCCGGCGACCACCGAGGCGGTGCCGGTGATCATCTCCGGAGCCGACTGGTGGGCCGCCCGCCCCGCCGGATCGCGCCTGGTCGGCCTCGTCGTCGCCCGCGACGACCTTCCCAGCGTCATCGCGCAGCGCGACGCGCTCGCCCAGTTCGGCGTTCCCATCGAGGGCTTCCGCCATCCCGCGCCCGAGACCGGGGAGAGCTGGTCGGAGCGTCTCACACGCCTGTTCGGCCGTCTGGAGTCCGGTGACGTCGTGGTGGTGGCCGACAAGCACGCGCTGGGCCGCGACGTCGACGAGGAGACGCGGACCTTCACCGAGCTCCGCCGCCGCGGCGTGATCGTGAAGGTGCTCGGCCACGGCCGGAGCTGACCCGACCCGTCGACCTCGGCGCTGCGACGACGCCCGCCGAACCGACACGCTCCGCGCGAACCGACACGCGGCGAACCGGCTGAAGCGTGTGGTTTGGGGAGGAACTTGTCGGCTCGGCTGCGGCGGACGGAGCCGTCAGGGGGTGCAGGCGCGCAGCTCGTCGCCGGTCGTGCCGTCCTCGCGCCGGAGCGAGACGGCGATGCAGGTGCGACCCGACGCGTCGACGGGAAGCGACACGGTCTCGGTGTCCACGAGACCCTGCTCCCCCTCGCCCTCCAGCGTGTACGGGTACCAGACGTAGCCGTCGCCCTCCGCCGGTTCGGGGTTGGTCCACGTGAAGACCGCCCGGTCGCCCTCGACGGTGCCGGTGAGGTCGGCCACCGGGGGCACGTACCCGTCGACGGGATCCTGCGGGTCGACCACGGCGGGAGTCGTCGGGGTCGGCGCGGCCTGCGGGGCGAGCAGGCTCGCCCCGGCGACGACGCCGGCGACCGCCAGCGCGGTGGCACCGGCGGCCAGCCCGATCCAGAGCCCGGCGCGGGAGCGGGGAGTGCCCGCTTCCGCCGGTGACGGCGCGGCCGGGGTCGCGGGACCTGCGGTGAGAGGGGCGAAGGCCGCGGTCGCTGCCGCCCCGCCAGGAGCAGAGCCGGTAGGCGCCGGGGCCACCGGTGCCGGCCCGACCGGCGGTGCGCCGATCGCGGGCGGCGAGGACCGCACGACGGTGGCGGCCACATCGGGCTCGACGTACCGCGGCACCGCCACGCGGGCGACGGTCTCGTCGGGGGATGTGGCGGTGGTCCCCGCGCTGGTCCCCGCGGCCGGCGGGGCGAAGTCCACCATGCGCTCGCGGGTGCGGCCCGCGGCCGGAGTGGTCTGCGGGTCGATGCTCACGATCCCGCGGACCCGGGTGAGCTCGCCGTCGTCGTCGTCCTCGTCGTCGGCGTCCGGGGAGTCGTCGAGGATGTCGATCGGCGTCACCGAGTGCGCGAGCTCGATCTGGACCTTCTGCAGCGCACGGGCGAACGCGACCGCGCTCTCGTAGCGATCGGCGGGTCGCTTGGACATCGAGCGCTCGAGCACGAGCTGCAGCGACTCGGGCGCGTCGGCGCGCTCCAGCCGGGCGAGCGACTGTCCCTCGATCCGCTGGATCAGCTCGGCGCCGCCGTTGCGGCCGCCCGGCACCTCGAACGGCGACCGCCCGGCGAGCAGGGTGAACAGCGTCGCCCCGAGGGCCCAGACGTCCGACCGCACGCCGAACTCGGGGACGTCGGCGAAGGACTCGGGCGGCGACCACGGGATCGACATGCCCGAGGACGGGTCGACGCTGCCCGCGGTGGTCGCGATGCCGAAGTCCGTCAGAGCCGGACGGTTGTATTCCGTCACGAGAATGTTCGCGGGCTTGATGTCGCGGTGGAGGATCCCGGCCCGGTGCGCGGTCTCGACGGCAGCCGCCACCTGGATGCCGATGCGCAGCGCCTCGGCCACCGAGAGGGCGGCCGCCCGCGACCGGACCTGCAGGTTCGGCTTCGGGCAGTACTCCATGGCGAGGTAGGGCCGGTGGTCGTCGGAGACCCCCGCCTGATAGATCGTGACGATCGCCGGATGCGTCGACAGCAGCGCCATGACGTTGGCCTCGGCAGTGAACTGCTCGGTGGAGGCGCCGGCCATCTTCTCGGGGAGCAGCACCTTGACGGCGATCTTGCGCCGGGGCAGATGCTGCTCGAAGAGGTAGACGTCGGCGAAGCCGCCGGATCCGAGCACCTCGAGGAAGGTGAACCCGGGCAGCTGCGGCGGCGGGGCGGGCGTGCGCTTGGAGCTCACGGAAGATCCTCGAAGGTCACGGTGACGCCGTCGCCCAGGTCGAGCACGTCGCCGGTGACGACCATGGTCGGCTCGTTCGGGTGCAGCCGCACCGGATCCTGACCGCCGCGCAGCAGGACCGTGCCGTTGGTGGTCGCGAGGTCGGTGACCAGCACGTGCTCGCCCTCCGCACGGATCTCGATGTGGCTGCGGGAGATGTCGCCCTCGGGACTCTCCACGGCGATGAGCGTCGGCAGCTCCGTGCTCGAGGCGCGCGTGGAGCGGGGGCGGCGGCCGATGACCACCGGATGCTCGAGCTCGACCACGCGCCCCGTGGACAGCCGCACCCGGCCGCGCGCAGGGGACCGCGGCGGGACGTCGCCCACCGGCTCGAACGGGTTCGCGCCCGCCGGTGCCGGCTCGAACGGGGACTGCGCGGCGCGGAGCCGGCGCGCCTCGGCGACCGAGATGGTGGCGCCGTCGTGATCGCCGGCCGGGGGCGTGCCGGCCGCATCGACCGAGACGGCGTCGCGCACGACCGTCGCCGCCACATCCGCTCCGCCGCGGCGCGGCGTGGCGATCGTGCTGTCGTCGGCCGGCACGTCGTCGGCAGGGAGCTGTGTGAGGGACGGGATCCACGTGTCGGCGCCCGAGGGCTCGCCCGCGGCCGTGGTCTCCGTCTCGGCCGGCGCCGCCGGCGGGGCCTCGGCGGGCACGACCGGCTCCGCGGGAGCCGGGTCGGAGGGCTGCGCGGCGAACGGGGCGAAGGGCCCCGACGGCTCCGGGAGCGGAGCGGGCTCGGCGGCGACAGCGGGCTCGTCGACGACGGCCGGATCCGCAGCGGCGGCCGACGGGGACGCCGCCGCGCGCGGGACGCCGATCGTCAGCACGATGCCGTCCACGGGGACGACGCCGGAGGCGATCGGCAGGGACAGCGCGTCGTCGACGTCGCCGGCACCGTCCGCGCCGTCCGGAACCCCCGGCGCGACCGTCACACGATGCGGACGCGGGACGAGACGCTCGGCCCAGGTGGCCACCCCGCGTCCCGACACCTCGGTCGCACCCGACCCGCTCTCGATCACCACAGCGAGCGGACCGCGCACGGCCACGCGCACCCCGTCGTCCTCCACCACGACGAGCGCGAAGGGCGGGATCGCCGTCAGCGACGTGCCGAAGGCGCCCGTGAGGGCCTCCACCAGTGCGCCGATGCCGCCGCCGTCGAGACGCCGCCACACGGCCTCGGCGGTCTGCGGCGTGACCGCCGGCGAGAGCACCGCGATGGCCTGCGCCGACACGGCGGCACGCCATCCCTCGCTCCCCGCCGCCGGAACGTACCTGACCTCAGCCATGATCGGTCCTCCCCGAACCCTGCGACCGGCCGCTGGGCCGGGTGTCGCTGTCGATCTCCTCGTCGCGCGCCGCGGCCTGCGCGGTGTCGACCGGGACCTCGTCGTGCCCGCGGACGGTCACGGCGTCCACGACCACGACCGTGATGTTGTCGCGCCCGCCGCGCACCATCGCCTCGTGGACCAGACGCGTCGCGGCCTCCTGCGGATCGGCGGTCTCGGCGAGCACCCGGCGCAGCCGCTCGCCGTCGAGCTCGCCCGAAAGCCCGTCCGAGCAGACGAGCATACGGTCGCCGGGCTCGGCCGGGACGAGCCAGAAGTCGGGCTCGCCATCGCTTCCCGCCCCGATCGCCCGGGTGATCTCGTTGCGCCGGCGGTCGTGGACGGCATCGGCCGCGGCGAGCTCGCCGGCGTCGATGAGCTCCTGCACGACGGAGTGATCGACGCTGATCTGCTCCAGGACCCCGCCGGAGTACCGGTAGGTGCGGGAGTCGCCGACGTTGACCGTGAGCCAGTAGCCCACGCCGCCCACGTCGGCGATCACGACGCCGCTGAGCGTCGTGCCCGCCGCGCGCTGGCCCGCCTCGAGGGCGTGCACGCGGGTGCGCGCCCGCCGCAGCGCCTCGCGCATGTCCTGGATGCCGAGGCTCGTCGCCCCGGCGAGCCGGCCGAACTCCTCGACGACCAGCGCGCTGGCAGCCGCCCCGGCGTCGTGCCCGCCCATCCCGTCGGCGACGAGGAACAGCGGCGCCTCGGCGAGGTGGGAATCCTCGTTGACCGCGCGCCGCAGGCCCGCGTGGGTGGCGGCGCCGACGAGCACCGTGATGGGAGACTCCGCCATCACACCCCCTCGATGCTCACCCGACGATCGCCGACCTCCAGGATGTCACCTGCACGCAGCATCCACCGCTCGCCCGGGGCGACGCGGTGCTGCTCGCCGTCCCGCACGATGTCGGTGCCGTTCAACGAGCCCGTGTCGGCGATCCATACGGTGCCGAGGGTACCGCCGATCGCGAAGTGCGTGCGCGACAGCGACAGCGTCTCGTCCCGGACGGCGGCCACCTGCCACCCCGGCACCGCGCCCGGGTTGCGCCCGAAGATCGTGGGGGTGCGCACCGCGTGACGGACGCCGTCGTCCCACACCAGCGTCGCCAGGGCGCGAGGTCCGAACGCGGGCACGCCGCCGATGACGTCGGCGACCGTGTCGCCGCCGCGCAGCTCCCGCAGCACCGCGTCCCGGGGGCGGGTGTCGGAGGGCAGCACGGCGGTCACGACCGCCGACCCCGTCGCAGCGAGCGCAGGCTGAGGCGCGCTCCGAGGCGCCGCCACCACGGCGTCTGCTGGCGCATGCCCCCGACGAGCTCGTCGACCTGCGCCCAGAACGCGTCGACCTCCTCCGGCGACGGGTCGCCGGGGCCGTAGACGTCGGCGTCCGCCCAGGTGGCGAGGGTGGCGACGCGCGGCTCGTCGAAGCGGGTGACGACGATCTGCGCGCTCTCGGCGCGCGTGGCCCCCGGGACGACCGGCGTCCGCAGGTCCACGGCGTTGTCGACCAGCTCGTCCCACCCGCCCGAGATGCGGTCCGCGGTCCGCTCCGCTGCGCGGCGTCGCGCGCGGCGGGCGCCCTTGATGAGGCCGAGCACGATGAACGGCGCCATCATCAGGGCAGCGAGGCCGAGGCCGATCCCGCCGTAGAGGAGGATCGGGCCGAGCCAGTCGACACCCGGCTCCTTGTCGTCGTCCTGCTCGCGGTCGTCGGCGATGGTCGGCGGCAGGTCGGCGGGCTCCTGCGCGGGCGGCGGCGGCTGCAGCACCTGCGGCTTGGGGTTTGCCTGCGGCTTCGTGTTCTGGTCGTTGGGCTCGTTGTCCTCGTCGGGGGTCGGATCGAACGGCACCCAGCCGAATCCGTCGAAGGCGACCTCGACCCAGGCGTGGAGGTTGTCGCCGGTCGCGGTGAACACGCCGGCATCGGCCTCGTCCTCGTCGGGATACCAGCCCATGACGACACGGGCGGGGATGCCCAGCTGCCGGGCGAGAAGGGCCATCGCGACCGCGTACTGCTCGTCGTCGCCGATCATCTGCTCGTTGCCGAAGAGCATCGAGATCCGCGCCGCGCCGTGACCGGACGGCGAGTAGACGTCGTCGGCGAGACCGTGGCTGAAGTAGCCGTCGGTGCTCAGCCAGTCCTGCAGCGCACGCACGCGCTCGATCGGCGTCTCCGCGTCGCCGAGGTTCTCGGCCGCCAGCTTGGAGAGCGACTCCGGCACGCCCTCCTGCTTGGGCATCGTGAGCGGCGCGAACTGCGCATCGGCGAGCGCGCTGTCGCTCGGCACCTCCGACACCCGCGTCTGGAGCGTGTAGGCGTCGCCGCCGGTGAGACCCGCGGTCACGATGCCGGTGCCGGTCGCGTCGTTGAAGTGGGCGCTGCGACGCAGCTCGCCCGCGCGGTCGCCGTCGAAGGCGATCTCGGTGACCGCGCCGACATCGGGCAGCCAGACGCCGCGGTAGTCGGCGATGTCGATGCGCACCGTGGTCTCGGTGCCCGTCGCCGTCGGCGACATGTTCGAGCGGACCGGCGTGAACGCGCTCGAGGAGCCCGCCCCGTCGTCGGAGACGTTGTAGACGATGCCGTTGTAGGCGTCCATCGTCGCCAGCCGCACACGGGCCTCGTCGGGAAGACCGCCCACCGTGAACAGCGTCGAGTCCGCGTCGTCGCGGATGATCCCGCGCCAGGACTGCAGCGGGCTCGGGTACTGGTGGATGTCGAACGGCGGCACGACGAAGTCGCGGAGGATGTAGCGCTGCGCAGGCGGGGTCGCGAAGGCGGCGGTGCCGATGCCGACGCCCGCGGCGATCGCGAGCACGGCGCCTCCGGCGATCAGCCGGCGCGCGCGGAGCGGGCGCGACGGGGTCGCCGCGGGGTTGTCGATGCGCTGGGCGGCCGAGTCGGCGTCCCACGTCTGCCGCAGCGCGAGCCACACCACCGCGATCGCCGCGAACACGAGACCCTGCACGAGCGGCGCGGCCGGCTGGGAGGCCCCGAGGAGGATCTGGAGCGCGGTCAGCGCGAGGGCGGGAAGCAGCGCCCACGCGGCGGGACGCACGCGCAGCGCCAGCGACCCGGCGAGGACGGCGGCCACGAGGGTGAGCAGGAACGGGACGATGAGGTGGCCGTCCGAGGCGGCCACCGGCGGCACCGTGGTCAGCAGGGTCTTGAACGAGGTGACGGTGCCCAGGGCGAGCTGCCGCCACGTCTCGATCGTCGGGATCACCCCGAGGAACGCGGTGTGCGGCAGCGCGAGGGCGCCGCCGAGCAGGAAGTACACGGCCAGGGTGACGCCGGCCACCGGCAGCACGCCCCAGCGGCGCCACTGCCCCAGCCAGGCGATCGCGAGGCCCACGACGATCGCCCCGAAGCCGGCGACGAGGTACTGCGGCCCGTCGAAGGTCGGTCCGAACCCGATCACGGCGACAGCCAGCAGCGCGGCCACGGCGGCCAGGTCGATCCCGAGGCGCACGATCGGACGGTTCACGACAGCACCTTCCGGACGGCGCGGCCCAGCTGGTCGAGCGCGCCGAGCGTGACGACGTCGGCGTCGCCCACGCGGCGCAGGGACGGCGCGTCGGCCCGCGCGTCCGCGATCACCGCGAGCACCCGCACGCCATAGGGCAGGCGGGAGCAGGCGAGCCGGAGGTCGGCGGCGTCCACGGCCGATCCGCAGACGAGCACGGCGACGGCGGCCTGGGGCGCGCCGACGGCCATCGCACCGGCAAGGGCGACCACGCCGCCGTCGCGCGGTCGCGACGGCTCGAGCGCCGCGAGGCCGTCGAGGAAGCGCCGGCCCGTGTCGGCGCGCAGCGCCCCGTGCTGCGTGCGGGCGTCGAGCACGCGCGAATCGCGCAGCGCCCGCAGCCCCACCGAGCCGGCCACCGAGATCGCGAGCTCGAACTCCTCGGGGTCGCGGTACTCGTCGGGGTGGCTGGAGAGCCCGACCACGAAGTGCGACCGACGCGTCTGCTCGTACTGACGCACCATCACGTCGCCGGTGCGCGCCGTGGACTTCCAGTGCACGTGGCGCAGGTCATCGCCCGGCTGGTACTCGCGCAGCGCGTGGAACGAGACGTCGTCGCGCTCGAGCTGCTGGACGGGCAGCCCCTCGAGGTCGCGCATCTGCCCGAGGGAGAGCCCGTCCAGGGACGTGGTCCGCGGGTGGACGAACAGCTCCACCGCCTGCCGGCGGTCGTGCGTGCGCTCGAACATCCCCAGCGGGTCGCCGCGCAGCACGCTCACCGGTCCGACCGCGAGCACGCCGCGGGCGGAGGTCGGGATGGCGAACAGCTCCTCGTGGGACTCCCCCGCCGCCAGGCGCGGCACGTCGAACACGCCGCGGCCCGAGCCGACGGGGAGCACGACCTCCGACGGCAGCAGCGCACGGCCGGTGCCGTTGGTGAGGGTGAGGGCGCCGACGGCGCGCTCGCCGACGACCACGCGGGTGCGGGTCAGGTCGAGGTCGACAGCGTAGGCGGTGCGGCCGAAGAGGAACGGGATGCTGAGCACGAGGACGGCGGTCACCACCGCTGCGGCCACCATCGCCTCGATCCAGCCGTAGGTGATCGCCGCGAACCAGAGCACGACGGCCAGCGCGAGCGCCACCCAGCCCAGCGGACGCACGACGGCCGCGACCCGCGCGCCGTGACGCCCCGCCACGGCGAGCCAGACGAGCGCATCCTCCCGCCAGCGGGCGGCGCGCGACTGCTCGGCGGTGACGGAGGTCGTGGCCGCCGGCGCATCGGCCGGGGCGGGGGGCTGCGGCGTTCCGGGCACGCCGATCCGCCGAGGCGCGGCGCGCGTCGGCAGGGCGGAGTCCCGGGTGACCGTCATCAGGCGGTGGCCCTCGCCAGCGGCGCCTCGACCGCGCCCAGCGCGTTCTGGACGATCCGATCCGCCGTCACGCCCGAGAACTCCGCCTCGGCGTCGAGCACCAGGCGGTGCGCCCACACGGGCACCGCGAGCGCCTTGATGTCGTCGGGGACCACGTAGTGGCGGCCCTGGGCGGCCGCGTAGACCTTCGCGATGCGCATCATCGAGATCGATCCGCGCACCGAGACGCCCAGCCGCGCGCCCTCGTCGGCCCGGGTGGCCTCCACCAGCTGCGCCGAGAAGCGGGCGACCGCCGGGTCGATGTGGACGGTGGCGGCGAGATCGGCCATGTCGGCGACGGCCTTGGTCGTGATGACGGGGCGCAGGCTCGCCGAGGGGTTGCGGTCCACCGCCCCCGCGAGGATCCGCTCGGCGACGGCCAGGGACGGGTAGCCGATCGAGGTCTTGACCATGAAGCGGTCCAGCTGGGCCTCGGGCAGCTTGTACGTCCCCGCCTGCTCGATGGGGTTCTGGGTCGCGATGACCAGGAACGGACGACCCACCTCGTGCGCGACGCCGTCGACGGTGACCCGCGACTCCTCCATGACCTCCAGCAGCGCCGACTGCGTCTTCGGCGAGGCGCGGTTGATCTCATCGGCGAGCACGATCGAGGCGAAGACGGGTCCGCGGTGGAACTCGAACTTGTGGTTCTGCTGGTCGTAGATCGTCACGCCGGTGACGTCGGAGGGCAGCAGGTCGGGCGTGAACTGGATGCGGTTGGACGTGCCCTGCACGCTCGCGGCCAGCGCCTTCGCCAGGCTGGTCTTGCCGGTGCCGGGGGCGTCCTCGAGCAGCACGTGACCCTCGGCGAGCATCGCGGACAGGACCAGCCCCACCACCTCGCGCTTGCCCATGAGGGCCTGGTCGACGTTGTCCACCAGTCGCACGAACGTGTCGCGGAACCAGGCCGCCTGCTCGGGGGTCATGCTCATCTGTCTGCGTCCTTCTCGTCGGTGTCGTCGGTGTCGTCGGTTCGTCGTTCTCGTGCGGACTATCGAGCCCAGAATCGCTTCTCGGTGTCGACCGCGCCGCCCCAGCCCTTGATGTCGACCCACACGTCGACGTCATCGGAGCCGTGCCAGCACTGCAGCTGCACCGACCCGTTCGAGGGGATGTTGAACGGCCCGTCGTACGAGTTGAACTTGTTCGAACTCGACGTGTAGCAGTCCACGCGGTAGCTCCCGCCGGGGAAGTTCTCCGTGTTGACCCGGAAGTAGTAGCAGCCGTTCGCGCACGCCTGCGGCCCGCCGCTGCCCTTCGTGACCCACACCCGCGGAGACGGCGGCGGCGGCGCATCCTGCGTCCGGGCAGAGTCGGAAGCCGTGGTGGTCGTGCTGCCCGCGGCACTCGTGCGGACGTCGATCGTGCGCGTGGTGCTGTAGCCGACGTTGTAGCTCTCGGTGCCGCTGGCCGACACGGTCCGCCACCCGCGGCCGTCGCCCGTGCGGATCTCCGTCGTGACGTCGCGGCCGTTGCGCGCCGGCGACGACCAGGTCATCGTGATGGTCGTGCCGTTCGCGGTCGCCCGGGCCGTCGGGTTGCCGATCTGCCCGTAGGGGCGGACCTGGTTCGACGCCGCCGACGGGTCGCCCTCGTTCGTGACCCCCTCGACGGTGGACACGGCGCGCACGCGGATCGAGTAGGTGCCGTTGTTGTCGACCTGCCCGTTGCCGATCGTCCCCGAGCCGCCGTTCCCGCCGGCGACCCAGTCGCCGCGCCAGCCGCCGTTGTTCACCGAGTACTGGTAGGCCACCTGGCTCGCGTTCGCGCCGTTGAGCGATCCCGCGGTCCACGTGACGCCGACGCGGTTGTCGCCCTCGGTGGCGGCGACCGCGGTCGGCGCGGACGGCGTGCCCGCGGCCTGACGCGGCGCCGAGGCGGGGCTCCATTCGCCCCAGCCCGCCTTGTTGGAGGCGCGCACGCTGAACGTGTAGGAACTGGTCGAGTTGTCCACCGTCACGGCCTGGCTCGTCTGACCGGCGGCCACGTCGATCGTGCGCACCACCGAGGACCCCTGCAGGACCCGCAGCTGGTACCCGGCGATCGCGTCGCCGTTGTTGGCCGGCTGGTTCCACGACACCCGCATCTGGCTCTGCGAGCCGACCGAGTCGATCCGCTCGGTCGTCGGCGCGGCGGGCGCGTCGGGCTGGCGGGCGGGGATCTCCGTCGCCGACCAGCCGCTGAAGTCCGACGGCTCGGGGGCGCGGTTGTGCGCGCGGACGCGCACCTGGTAGGCGACGCCGTTCTCCAGTCCGTCCCACGTGATGCGGGTCTGCGTCACGCCGGTCTTCTGGGTGACCCCGGAGGGCGGGGCGGGGGAGATCTCGAGCGTGTAGCTCTCCACCGGCGAGCCCTCGGTGCGCGGCACCGTCCACGAGACGTCGAGGCTGCGGTCGCCGAAGGCGAGCGTGGGCGGGTTGGGCTGGTCGGGACGCTGGTCGGGGCGCGCGGTCTCGGACGGCACCGAAGGGTCGGAGGTGCCCACGCTATTGGTGGCCGTGACGACGAAGTTGTACTCGACGTTGTTCGTCAGCCCGTCGAGGGTGCAGGTCGTGGACGGGCACGCCTTGGAGTACCCACCCGCGACCGAGGTCACCGTGTAGCCGGTGATGGGGCGCCCGTTGTCGATGGGCGGCGTCCAGGAGAGAACGACGGTGCGGCTCTCCACCGCGGTGACGGTGGGCTTGCCGGGAGCGTCGGGGCGGCCCTGGACGGTGACGCGGACGCGACCCTCCACGCGGCGGTCCGCATCCTGCGTCTTGTCCTCGACCGTGTAGCGCGCCACCAGCGTGCCGACGAAGTCGGAAGCGCTCGTGACCTCGATGCGGTCGCCGTTCACCTGGACGGACTGGAACTGCCCGGACTCCTGCTCGACGCCGACCACCTTCAGCGGGGTGTCGGGGAACGGGTTCACGTCGTTGTTCAGCACCGGCACCGACACCATCACGCCCTGGTCGGCCTGGGCGACGATGTCGTCGTTCGCGTTCGCGAGCTCGCGCGTGGAAGCGGTCACCGTCACGGTGACGGCGGCCTCGACGGGCGTCGTCTGCCCGTCCGTCGCACGGAGCTGGAGCGAGAACGTCGTCCCCTTGGCCACATCGGCGTCGGCGGCCACCAGCAGCGAGCCGCCGTCGATCGTCGCCCGCACACCCGCCGGCGCACCGTTCGCGAGGTCGAAGGTGATGTTCTCCTCGTCGCCGGGATCGGGGTCGGTGACGAGCTCGCGCAGGTTCAGCCGCGCCGCGTCCTCGCCGGGCGCCACCGAGAGCGAGGCGCCCACGAACGTCGGCGGCTGGTTCTCGGGAGGAAGGACGGTGATCGGGATCGTCAGCGTGGCCTTGCGGCCGTCGGGATCGTCGGGACCCGTGCCGTCCGTCACCTCGAAGGTGAGGGCGTCCGCGCCGAAGTAGCGGTCCTTCGACGTGTAGACGAGCGTCGTCTGGTCCTTCACGAGCGAGGCGCCGTTGGAATGGGCGGCCTTGGCCTTTCCGGCCTCGGTGATGACGACCTTCTTGCCGCCCGCCGCGGTGACGTACTCGGCCAGAGGGAGCTCGACGGTCTCGCCGCTGTCCACCACGAGGGCCTCGGTCGAGAGGAGGCTCGGCGGCAGCGCATCCAGCGACGGCACGCGGAGGAAGGCGGATGCCGACTGATCGTCGACGTCGGTCACGGTGTAGGTGATCAGCTGCGGCTCGTCGGTGAGCGTCACGCGCACGATGCCGTCGGCACGCACCTGCGCCGATCCGCCGCCGGTGCCCAGAGTCACCTCGAGCGCACTGCGGGTGCCGTCGGGGTCGTCGTCGTTCTCGAGCACCGCGATGTCGGCCGTGCCCTGCTCGGTGACGTCCTCGGCCAGGACGCGGTCGTCGCGCGCGATCGGCGGGAGGAGCGGCACGTCGGGGTCGACGGTGATCTGCACCGAGGTGGTGGCCTCCAGGCCGCGCTCGTCGGCGATCGTGTAGTTCACGCTCGTCTGCATCGGCTCGTCGGGCGCGGTGATCAGCAGGTAGCGGCCCGAGACCTCCGCGTCGAGCCCCGAGACGCCCTCGGGCAGCTCGACGGCGTTCGCGGCGAAGCCGAACTGGTCGCCGTCCGGGTCGGAGTCGTTGTCGAGCACCGGCAGGGCGACCTGGCGCCCGGGCCGCATGATGACGGCGTCGCGGACCGCGTAGGGGGCCTGGTTGGCCGAAGCGACCGGTGCGATCCCCAGCTGCACGGTGGCGGTGGCCTCCTTGCCGAGGCGGTCGCGCACCCGGTACGTGAAGGTGTCGACGCCGATCGACTCCTCGAAGGCCTCGTAGACGAACGAGGCGACCTTCGTCTCCACGATGCGTCCCTTGGCGGGCGCGGAGGCGAGACCGACGAGCTCGACGGAGTCGCCGTCCTCGTCGATGCCGTCCAGCGGCACCGGGATCTCCACCTTGGACCCGCCGAGCACGCGCGCCGTGAGATCCCGCGGGCGCGGCGCCGCGTTGCCGTCCTCGTTCATCGGGAGGATCTGGATGCGGACGAAGCCGGCGTCGCGCTGCCCCGTCGAGTCCACCGCGTCGTAGGTCAGGTTGACGGTCTTGGCCTCGGTCCCCGCACGGAAGCGGACGGTGTCCTCGGCCACGAAGGCCTCGCCGTCCTCCGGGTCGACCGTCTCGACGAGCTCGTCGGCGACGTGGATGGTGTCGCCGTTGGGGTGGTAGTCGTTGTCGAGCACGGGGATCGTGACGACATCGCCCACGCGCACGACCGCCTGGTCGGGCTCGGCGACCGGCGGCCGCAGCCGAGATGGCGCCGGCACGGGGATGACGACGATCTCCCCGGTGGCGGAGGCCACGCCGTTGGAGATGGTGTACGCGACGCGCACCTGACCATCCAGACCGCTCTGGTCGGTGATGCGCACCGTCTCATGGCCGAGGACGGCCGCGGCCACGCCGCTGCCGGGCTCCACGCTCACCGACTGCACGACGAGGATGCCCCCGCCGGGGTCGGAGTCGTTGCCCAGCACGTTGACGAGCACGTCGCCGCCCTGGGGCAGGAGCGCGATGTCGCGGACGGCGACCGGCGGGAGGTCGTTCTCCTCGTCGGGGAGCACGTCCACGCGCACGAGACCGGGCACCGAGTTCGGGCCCGCCGAGACGAGGTACTGCACGTAGTGCGTCCCCACCTTCGTCGAGGTGAAGGTGAAGGTCTTGTCGGGGAAGTCGGCGACGATCCGGGCGTCCTCGACCTCGTCGACGCGCGTCAGGCGCAGCGGCTCGCTGCCCGAGCTGGTGTCGTTGGCCAGCGGCGTGACGGTGATCGACTGCCCCGCGCGCACCACGACGTGGTCGGCGTTGGTGATCGGCTGCGTCGTCCCGAGGGGGCGGATGTCGTAGACGGCGACGCCCGTTCCGGTGTCGGTGCCGTCCGAGACGGAGACGGGCACCTCCTTGCGGCCCTGCACCCCGCCGATCGCCCGGTAGGTGATCTGCCCGTCCGAGGTGAAGTCGGCCTCGTCGCCGCCGTCGGGGGTGACGGCGAGCAGGAAGATGTCGTCGCCGTCGGGATCGATCCAGTCCGACAGCACGTTGTACGACGCGGTGCCGCCCGTCTCGACCGGCACCGAGGTCTTGCGGCGCTGCACGGGCGGGGAGTTCTGATCCAGCGGCCGCACCGTGACGGTCACCGACGCCGTGTCGGTGCCCTGCCGTCCGTCGTCGACCTCGTACGTGAACGTCGTCGACCCCGAGGCGTCCTCGGGAACGGTGATCTGGAGGGCCGCGCCGTTGTGAATCGGCTCGATCGTCCCGAACGACGGCTCGCGCTCGACCGACGCGACGAGCACGTCGCCGTCGGCGTCCGTGTCGTTCTCGAGCACCGGGAGCACGGTGGTGCGGCCCGGCCGCACGCCGTACTGGTCGTCGTTGGCGATCGGCGCCGTGTTGTCCTCGGTGCGCTCGGGGAGGGTGGTCTGCACCGATTCCTCGGTGGTCTCCTCCTCTTCCTCGCCCTCGCCCTCGGGCGGGGTGATGTCCTGCCAGTTGTCGACGCGCTGCATGCTGTCGCTGGCCATCCACGCCGCACCGCCGAAGACGTCGTTGAGCACGACGACGTCGCGGTTCACGCGGAACTGCAGGACGCTCGTCTCGTCGAGGCCGGAGATCGTCTCGGTGAGGTCGTCGGCCTCGCCCGGGCAGTCGCGCACGAACTGCCCCGTGCCCGACCATGCGCCGTAGGCGCAGCCTGCGACGAACACCGGCTGGGCCGCGGTGCCCTCGGCGGCGTCGACTTCGACCGTCGTGGGCTCACCGCCGCCGAGCGGCACCCGCAGGAGCGACGTCGGGGTCGCGAGCGTGACGGCGTCGGTCGCGTCGGAGGCCTGCTGGAGCACCGCGTCGGCGGGCACCTCGACCCGGGTGCCGTCGCTGCCGTAGAGCGTGCCGGTGTCGGCGTCCAGCGCGAACGCCACGTGGCCCACGGCGGTCAGCTGGAGGGTGTGATCCTTCTCGACACCCTCGAGCTCGCGTTCTCCCGACACGGTGACCGTGCCGTCGCCGGCGTCGCCGAAGGCGAGCAGCGAGGCCTTCTCGGCCGAGGCCGCATACACGGTCCCGTCCGTGGCGACGGCCGTGACGGCGCCGTCGCCGAGCTCCGCGATCGGATCCACGGTCTCGGGGGCGAACGAGGAGACGGCGGAGAAGTCGGTGGACCAGAGCTGGCCGCCCGGGCCGAGGATGGCGACCGATCCCGAGCCGAGGGCGACCCGCGCACCCGCCGGCAGGTCGGTGCTGCCGCCGAGGGTGACCCGCGCCGGGTCGACGGCCGTGACCGTCGTCTCGTCGACGACCAGCACGCGCGATCCGGACTGGAGCACGTCGTAGGTCGCCGTGGCCGTCCGCAGCCCGCCGTCGAGCACGCGCGACTCGTGGTTGAAGTGACCGACGAGCATGCTCGACTGCTTGGTCACCCACACGCCGCCGTCGTGGAGGTCGACCTCGGTGGTGGGATTGCCCTCGTAGACGAACGCGAGGGTGCCGAGGGTCACCGCGACGGCGCCCACGACACCGACGGATGCGAGCGTGCGCGGACGCGCGCGAAGCCACGCGAAGGACTTCATCGGGCTCGGCTCCCCCCGGGCTGTTCTTCGGCGTGGCGTCGGGAACTGATCGCTGAATCAGTCGCTCACTGTTGGCGGACAGAGTCAGCCTACGTCAGCGATCGCGATGCACCGAGCCCGGAGGCAGGGGAGAACTCCCCATTTTTCACGGCCCGTCTGCGAGGCGTCCTCTGCCGAGCCGACACGCTCTTGCCGAGCCGACACCTCGCGTGCGGTCGGGGCGTGTCGGCTCGGCGGCAACGTGTCGGTTCGCGCGTCAGGAGCCGACGTACGCGGCCAGGTGCTGAGCGGTCAGGGTCGAGCCCGCCGCGACCAGGTCGGCCGGGGTCCCCTCGAAGACCACGGTGCCGCCGTCGTGGCCGGCACCGGGGCCGATGTCGATGATCCAGTCCGCGTGCGCCATGACCGCCTGATGGTGCTCGATGACGATCACCGAGTTGCCCGCCTCGACCAGACGGTCGAGCAGGCTCAGGAGGTTGTCGACGTCGGCCAGGTGCAGGCCGGTGGTCGGCTCGTCGAGCACGTACACCGCGCCCTTCTTCGCCATCGAGATCGCGAGCTTCAGTCGCTGGCGCTCACCGCCCGACAGGGTGCTGAGGGCCTGGCCGAGCGTGATGTAGCCGAGCCCGACGTCGACCATGCGCGCGAGTGTGGCGTGCGCCGGGCTCTTGGGCAGGAACTCCGCCGCCTCCGAGGCCGACATCGCCAGCACCTCCGCGATGTTCCTGCCCTCCAGGGTGTACTCGAGCACGTCGTCGCTGAAGCCGCTGCCCTCGCACAGCTCGCAGCGCGTCTCGACGCTCTGCGTGAAGCCGAGGTTCGTGATGATGACGCCGAGACCCTTGCAGGCCGGGCACGCTCCCTCGGAGTTCGCGCTGAACAGACCGGGCTTGACGCCGTTCGCCTTGGCGAACGCGGAGCGGATGGCGTCGAGGATGCCGGTGTACGTTGCCGGGCTGCTGCGGCGCGATCCCTTGATCGGCGCCTGGTCGACCACCACGACGTCGTCGAAGGCGGGGACGTTGCCGTGGATGAGCGAGGATTTGCCCGACCCGGCGACACCGGTGACGACGGTGAGGATGCCGAGCGGGATGTCGACGTCGACGCTCTTGAGGTTGTGCTGGGTGGCCCCGCGGATCTGCAGGTGCGAGGTCGCGGTCCGCGTCGCGGGCTTGAGCGAAGCCCGGTGATCGAGGTGGCGGCCGGTCAGCGTGTCCGATGCGCGCAGGCCCGCGACGTCGCCCTCGAACATGATGCGTCCGCCGTTGCGTCCGGCCCCCGGTCCGAGGTCCACCACGTGATCGGCGATCTCGATGACCTCCGGCTTGTGCTCGACGACCAGCACCGTGTTGCCCTTGTCGCGCAGGTGCCCGAGCAGGGCGTTCATCCGCTGGATGTCGTGGGGGTGGAGTCCCGCCGTCGGCTCGTCGAAGACGTAGGTGACGTCGGTGAGGCTCGACCCGAGGTGGCGGATCATCTTGGTGCGCTGCGCCTCGCCGCCCGAGAGCGTGCCGCTGGAGCGGTCGAGGGAGAGGTAGCCGAGGCCGATGTCGATGAAGGAGGCGACCGTCTGCCGGAGCCCCGCCATCAGCGGTGCGACCTCGGGGGCGTCGACGGTGGCGAGCCAGTCGGCGAGGTCGGTGATCTGCATCGCGGCGACCTCGGCGATGTTCTTGCCCGCGATGCGCGAGGAGCGGGCCCCCTCGTTCAGGCGGGTGCCGCCGCAGTCCGGGCACGGCAGGAACTTGACCGCGCGCTCGACGAAGGCGCGCACGTGCGGCTGCAGCGACTCCCGGTCCTTCTGCAGCATCGACTTCGTGATCTTGGGGATGAGCCCCTCGTAGGTCATGTTGGTGTTCGCGACGCGGACCTTCGTCTGGTCCCGGTAGAGGAAGTCGTGCAGCTCCTGCTCGGTGTACTCGGCGATGGGCTTGTCGCCGTCGACGAAGCCCGACTCCGCGAAGATGCGCACCATCCAGCCGTCGGCGCTGTAGCCGGGCACCCGGATCGCGCCGCCGTTGAGGGAGAGCGAGCGGTCGACGACCTCGTCCACGTCGACCTCGCTCGTCTCACCGAGACCCTCGCATCGCGGGCACATGCCGCCGGTGATCTCGAACGAGCGCCGCTCCTTCTTGCCCTTGTCCTTGCCGACCGCGATGGTCACCGCGCCCGCCCCTGAGACCGACGGCACGTTGAACGAGAACGCCTGCGGCGATCCGACGTGCGGCTGGCCCAGACGGCTGAACAACAGGCGCAGCATCGCGTGCACGTCGGTCGCGGTCCCCACGGTCGAGCGCGCGTTGGCCCCCATCCGCTCCTGGTCGACGATGATGGCCGGGCTCACGTTCTCGAGCGCATCGACCTCGGGTCGGCTGAGCTGACCCATGAACTGCTGGACGAAGGTGGGGTAGGTCTCGTTGATGAGGCGCTGGGACTCGTTGGCGATCGTGCCGAACACGAGCGACGACTTGCCCGATCCGCTGACGCCGGTGAAGACCGTGAGCCTCCGCTTGGGGATCTCGACGTCGATGCCCTGGAGGTTGTTCTCGCGGGCGCCGACGACCCGGATGCGGTCGTGGCTGTCGGCGGGGTGCGCGGTGGTGGGCATGGCATCCGTCCTGGTCGTCGGGTCGGTGTGACCTTACAGCCTGGCACCGACCCCGGACACACCCCGAGCTTGCCCCGCCCGCGCCGACCTTGCCCCGTGCGCGCCGAGCTTGCCGGCAAGCTCGCGGCGCCGGGGGCAAGCTCGCGGCGCCGCGGGCAAGCTCGCGGCGCCGGCGGCGCTCACCCCGCGCGGTGACACCCCACGACGTGGTCGTCGACCATCCCCGCGGACTGCATGAGCGCGTACATCGTCGTCGAACCGACGAAGCGGAAGCCGGCCTTGCGCAGCGCCTTCGACATCGCGTCGGACTCCGCGGTCGTCGCCGGCACCTCGGCGAAGCTCCGCGGCCGCTCGTGCGTCGCGGGCGCGAACGACCACATCAGCGCATCGAGCTCTCCCGGCGCCATCGCCAGCGCCAGGCGCGCGTTGGAGATCGTCGCCTCGATCTTGGCGCGGTTGCGGATGATGCCGACGTCCTGCATGAGGCGCTCGACGTCGTCGGCCGTGAAGGCGGCCACCACGGCCGGCTCGAACCCGGCGAACACCTCGCGGAACCGGGGCCGCTTGCGCAGGATCGTGATCCAGCTGAGCCCGGCCTGGAACCCCTCGAGGCTCATCTTCTCGAACAGCGGACGGTCGCCGTGCAGCGGCCGCCCCCACTCCTCGTCGTGGTACCGGCGGTACTCGGGGTCGTCACCGACCCACGCGCAGCGGTCGATGCCGTCGGGGCCGGTGCGGAGGTCGTGCGTCACCCCGTCAGGGTAGCGAGGGTCGACGACAGCACGAAGATGGGGGACCGCCCACCCGAGACGGTCCCCCGTGAAGGCCGCCACCGGCGCCTCGAAGCCGAACGGGCGCCCGGCAGCGCACTGCCTTCACCGTGAAGTGTCCGCGGACGGCCGCCGACGTACATCCGCACCGCGATCGTTACCGCTCCGTGACCAACGGCACGTCGCGTCCCGGCGCTGCCCGCGCGCGTCCTACTTCTTCTTCAGCGACTTCTCCGACACCGGGGCCTCGCCCGAGGCCGCGAGCGCCGCGTAGTGGGCGCGCGCCTCGTCCTGACGCGCCTGCTCGGCGCCGGAGGCGATGGGCGCGCGCACGTGCTCGGGGGCGAAGCCGAACGCATCGACCAGATCCTGCGCGTGGGGCCGCAGCCGGAGGCACAGGCGGTCGATGTAGCGGGTGACCGCGGCGGCGCGCTGGGTGGACAGCCTGCCGTTGATCAGGTGCCAGGCGAGGTGCTTCTCGATGAGGCTCAGGCCGAACAGGTCGCGCAGCCAGGTCAGCACCTGGCGCGTGCCCTCGTCCTCGATGCGGTTCACGCCGTCGGTCAGCGCCTCCCACTGCAGGAGCTCCCCGTGCGCGCGCGCCGCCTCGATGAGCTCCGACTGGTTGGCGTTGAAGATGACGGCGGCCTCGGCCGGCGAGGCCTTGGCGGCGGGACGCAGGCGCGCGGCGATGTCGGACACCATCTGCTCGACGCGTCCGGCGAGCAGGTCGTGCTGCTGGTCGGCGCGCAGGCCGAGCTCCACCGAGCGGGCGGTCGAGCCGAAGTCGGCCACGGTCTGGCCGAGCTGGCGGAGACCTGCTCCGTGGAACAGCTTGCCGGCGGTCTGGCGGGCGGCGAACCCGGCGAGCTTCGCGGCATCCGCGCCCTTGAACTGACGGGCGTAGTCCGACAGCAGGCGCTTGCCCACCAGCTGGAGGAGGACGTTGTTGTCGCCCTCGAACGTGACGTACACGTCGAGGTCCTGGTGGAGGCCGACGAGACGGTTCTCGGCGAGGAAGCCGGCACCGCCGCAGGCCTCGCGGCACTCCTGGATCGTGTCGAGCGCGTTCCAGGTCGACAGCGGCTTCAGCGCGGCGGCGAGGGTCTCGAGGTCCTCGCGCTCCTCGGGGGTGTCGGCGGTGCCGCCGAAGACGCCGTCGAACTTCCGCAGCAGCTCGTCGTTCGCGAAGAACTGGGCGTACACCTGGGCGAGCCGCGGCAGCAGGCGGCGCTGGTGCTTGCCGTAGTCCAGCAGCACGACCTCGTCGGATCCCGACCCGGAGTCGAACTGGCGGCGCTGGTTGGCGTAGGTGACCGCGATGTGGAGGGCGAGGGCGGTGCCCGTGGTCGCGGCACCGTCGAGCGACACGCGGCCCTGCACGAGCGCGCCGAGCATCGTGAAGAAGCGGCGGCCGGGCGTCGGGATCTCGCTCGAGTACGTGCCGTCCGGGGCGACGTCGCCGTAGCGGTTGAGGAGGTTCTCGCGCGGGACGCGCACGTGGTCGAAGTGGAGACGACCGTTGTCGATCCCGTTCAGCCCGCCCTTCACGCCGTCGTCCTCGCCGCCGATCCCCGGGAGGAATGCGCCGGTCTCATCCCGCAGGGGGACGAAGAAGCAGTGGACGCCGTAGTTCACGCCGCCGGTGATCAGCTGCGCGAACACCGTCGCGGCCTTGCCGTGCAGGGCGGCGTTGCCCAGGTAGTCCTTCCACGCGCCGCGGAAGGGCGTGTGGATGACGAACTCCTCGGTGGCGGGATCGTAGGTGGCGGTCGTGCCGATGGCGGCGACGTCGGATCCGTGGCCGGTCTCGGTCATGGCGAACGCCCCGGGCAGCTCGAGGCTGATGACGTCCCGCAGCCAGCGGTCGTGGTGGACCTTCGTGCCCAGCTGGTAGATGGCCGAGCCGAACAGCCCCCACTGCACACCCGACTTGATCTGCAGGCTCGGATCGGCGAGGACGAGCTCCATGAAGCCCGCGAGGTTGGCGCCGTTGTCGTCGAGCCCGCCGTACTCGGCGGGGAACGCGCGGCGGGATCCGTCGTTGTCGACCAGAAGGTGCAGCTGACTGAGCACGCGCTCGCGGTGGTCGGCCATCGGCTGGCCGTCGATCCGCCAGAAGACCGGGTCCTTGATCAGCTCGCGCGCGCTGCGGCGGGTCTCGGCCCACGTGCCGAGGAGCGCGTTCTCCACCGCGGCCACGTCGATGCGCGGCTCGTGCGCCTCGGCCGCCGAGTGCGCGGCGGTGGGCGCGCCCCCGGCGGGCGTGCGCGTGTTGGTGGCGGGCTTGGTGGGACGGACGGCGGCGTCGGTCATCGCGTACCTCTCGGCGTCGGCGGACAGAAAAGGTCACTGTCGACGGTAGGAGGTCCACAAGGCCCGGCCAACTGCGTTGGACGACTCGCACAACGCCGGTCCCCGACCCGGCCGATGCCGATTGTGTGAAACCCACACCCGCGCTGTGTGGGACTCAGTTCCACGGCCGGTGAATGGACCGAGGACGGATGCCGTCAGGCCGAGGCGATCACGGCGAGGACCGCGTCGCCGTAGGCCTCGCGCTTCTTCGCACCGATCCCCGTGATGCCGCTCAGGTCGTCGGCGGTGCGAGGACGCTTGTCGGCCAGGGCACGCAGGGTCGCGTCGCCGAACACGATGTACGCGGGCACGCCCTGCTCCCGCGCCTGCTCCGCGCGCCAGGCGCGGAGCGCCTCGAACAGGTCGCGGTCGCCCTCCGCCACCGCTTCGGGCACACTCCCCTTGCGGACGCGCGTGGTCGTGGCACGGCCGAGCACGTCGCGTCGCAGCGGGACGGACTGCTCGCCGCGGAGCACGGCGGCCGCATCCGGCCCCGGCGCGAGCGTGCCGTACTCCCCCTGCGCGACGAGGATGCCGCGAGCCAGCAGCTGACGGACCACCGAGCGCCAGTCCTGATCCGACAGGTCGGCGCCGATGCCGTAGGTCGCGAGCTTGTCATGTCCCTGCTGGGCGATCCGCTCGGTCGATCCGCCCCGGAGGATGTCGATGAGATGGCCGGCGCCGAACGCCTGACCGCGCTCGCGCTGCAGGCGGACGATCGTCGAGAGGAGCTTCTGCGCGGGGATGAGACCCTCCCACGTGTCGGGCGCCTCGAGGCAGGTGTCGCAGTTGCCGCACGGACCCGACTCCTGGCCGAAATAGCCGAGCAGGTTCTGACGGCGGCACGCCACCGTCTCGCAGAGGGCGAGCATCGCGTCGAGGTGCTGCCCGAGGCGCATCTTGAACGTGCGGTCGCCGGGAGACTGATCGATCAGGCGGCGCTGCTGCACCACGTCGCCGAGCCCGTAGACCATCCAGGCGATCGCCGGCTCGCCGTCACGGCCGGCACGACCGGTCTCCTGGTAGTAGCCCTCGACCGACTTCGGCAGGTCGATGTGCGCGACGAAGCGGACGTCGGGCTTGTCGATCCCCATGCCGAAGGCGATCGTGGCGACCATGACGACGCCGTCGTCGCGCAGGAAGCGCGACTGGTTCGCGGCGCGCACCTCGGCGGGAAGGCCCGCGTGATAGGGCAGCGCGTCGACACCCTGCCCGCGCAGGTAGTCGGCGGTCTGCTCGACAGACTTGCGGCTGAGCGCGTAGACGATGCCCGCCCCGGCCGCACCGTCGCCGTCGAAGCGCCGGATGAACTGGAGCAGCTGCCGCCGGGGATCGACCTTCGGCTCGATGCGGTACTGGATGTTCGGGCGGTCGAAGCTCGCGACGAAGTGCTTCGCGGTCGACAGCGACAGCCGCTCGGTGAGCTCGGCGTGGGTGGCGCGGGTGGCGGTGGCGGTGAGGGCCATGCGGGGCACGCCCGGGAAGCGGTCCGCGAGGTCGCCGAGCGCCAGGTAGTCGGGACGGAAGTCGTGGCCCCATTGGCTCACGCAGTGCGCCTCGTCGATCGCGATGACGCTCAGCCGCCCGCGCTGGAGCAGCGCCGTGGTCGCGGGCACGCTGAGGCGCTCCGGAGCGACGTAGAGCAGGTCGAGCTCGCCGTCGAGGAACGCGCGCTCCACGCCCGCGCGCTCGCCCGGGGACTGGGTGGAGTTGAGGAAGGCGGCGCGCACGCCGTTGGCGATCAGCGCATCGACCTGGTCGTGCATGAGGGCGATGAGCGGGCTGATGACCAGTCCCGTGCCCGGCCGCACGAGAGCGGGCACCTGATAGGTGATCGACTTGCCGCCGCCGGTGGGCATGAGCACGACGGCGTCGCCGCCGCCGACGACCTGCGCCACGATGTCGGCCTGGTCGCCGCGGAAGTCGTCGTAGCCGAAGACCTCCTTGAGCACGGCGCGCGGATCGGCGCCGGTGTGGTCGCGCCGCTCCAGCGAGAGGACGGCTGCCTGCTGCACCGCCACCGGGGCCGCGCTCCGCCCGGCGGTCGCCGGCCCCGACCCGGCGCGGGTGGCGCGGGCGAGGGCTCCGGCATAGCCGTCGTACGCGGGATCGGGCGGCAGCGGCGCATCGGGGTCGGGCGGGGGTGCCTGCTCGTCGGGATCCCACACCAGGTCGGCGTAGGGGTCGTCGCTCCAGCCGCCGTCACTCACCCGGACAACGATAGCCGCGCCGTCCGACAGTGCGGGCCTCGGGGCGTCGCCCGGGGGATGCCGTCAGCACCACTTGTCGACGAGGGTGCGGATGACCGTGACGTTGCGGTTCGTCGCCACACCCAGCCGTTTGGCCGCACCCAGCGGATCGACCTGCCCGTTCTGGTAGCCCGGGCGCAGCAGGGCGTGCGCACCGCGGCCCCGCACGATCATCTCGCCCTTCTCGGTGGCGGCCGCCGTCACCGCCTCGTGCGCGGCGGCGTCGAGCTCGTCCTTCAGGAGGTAGACGTAGTGACGGGCGAGCCCGGGATGGGCGGCCGCGAGCTCGTCGGCGTGCCGGCCGATCTCGGTGAACTCCGCCGTGGAGAAGACGATCGTGGGCACCTCGAACCCGCGGTCGCGGGCGAACGCCTGCTCCAGCGTCGCCTCGATCTTGGCGCGCGACCGCATCCGCGAGTCGAACCGCACGTTGCCGGTGTTGATGTGCGTCTCGACGTTCTCGAAGCCGGCCTCGGCGACGACCCGCTGGATGTCGCCCTTGGGGAACACTCGCGTCCTGCCGAGGTTGATGGCGCGCAGGAACGCGAGGAAAGTGGCCATCGCCCCATCATGCCCGTCCGCCACCGCTCGCGCACGGGTGCCCGCGGCCTCAGCCCAGCCGCAGGACCTCGGTGACCCGCACCACGGCGGCGCCCTCCTCGACCGAGGCCGCCAGATCCACCTCGGCCCGGATGCGCCAGTCGTGGTGGCCCTCGGGGTCGTCGATGGTCTGCTCGACGCGCCAGAGGTCGGGCTCCTCCTCGATCGACAGCAGCCGCGGCGACCGCGCGGGGCCGCCGGTGAGGATCGCGTCGTGCTCGTCGTAGTAGCGGTCCAGCGCAGCCGGCCAGTCGACGCCGGGATCGAGCTCGGTGAGGGCGTCGTCGTCCTGGAGGGCGGCGAGCTGCACCCGCCGGAACAGCTCGTTGCGCACGAGCACGGTGAAGGCGCGGCGATTGGTGAGCACCGACGGCGGCGCGGGCGGCACGACCGGTGCGTCGGGCTGGGCAGCGGGGTTCACCAGGCTCGCCCACTCGTCGACGAGGCTCGAGTCGACCTGCCGGACGAGCTCGCCGAGCCACTCGATGATGTCGAGCAGCTCGTCGGTGCGCGCGTCGGCGGGAACGGTCTGACGGATGGCGCGGTAGGCGTCGCTGAGGTAGCGCAGCACGAGCCCCTCGCTGCGACCGAGCTGGTAGAACGAGACGTATTCCGCGAACGACATGGCCCGCTCGAACATGTCGCGGACCACCGATTTGGGGCTCAGCGCGAAGTCCCGGACCCAGGGCTGGCTCGAGGCGAAGGTCTCGAACGCCTGGTCGAGCAGCTCGGCGAGCGGCTTCGGCCAGGTGATCTGCTCGAGCAGCGCCATGCGCTCCTCGTACTCGATGCCCTCCCGCTTCATGGCGGCGACCGCCTCGCCCCGCGCGCGGAACTCCTGCTGGCCGAGGATCGCGCGGGGGTCGTCGAGCGTCGCCTCGATGACGCTGACGACGTCGAGGGCGTAGTGGCCGGTGCCGATCCCGCCGTCGGCGTCCCCGGTCCCCGAGCCGGCGGCAGGGTCGAGCAGATCGATGGCGGCCAGCGCGAACGGCGACAGCGGCTGGTTGAGCGCGAAGTTGGGCTGCAGGTCGACGGTCAGGCGGATCCCGTCGGCATCCGCGACCACGACGCCCGCGACCACGAGCGTGCGGAAGATCGCGATCGCCCGGCGGGCGAGCTCGTACTGGCGGGCGCGGGTCTGGTGGTTGTCGAAGACCAGGGCGCGGACGTTGCCGAAGACGTCTCCCCCGCGCCCGATGACGTTGATGAGCATGGCCGCCGACAGCTGCAGGTGCGGCTCGAGCGGCTCGGGCGGCGCGGCGACGAGTCGCTCGAAGGAGCCCTCGCCCCAGTTGACGACACCGGTGGGCGCCTTCTTTCGGACGATCTTCTTGCGCTTGGCGGCGTCGTCGCCCGCCTTGGCGAGGGCGACGGCGTTCTCGATCTCCCAGTCGGGGGCCATCCCGACGACGTTGCCGTACGGGTCGTAGCCGGCACGCCCCGCGCGTCCGGCGACCTGGTGGAACTCGCGCGCGGTGAGCTGCCGCATCCTCGTGCCGTCGTACTTCGACAACGCCGTGATGACCACGGTGCGGATCGGCACGTTGATGCCGACCCCGAGCGTGTCGGTGCCGCAGATCACCCGCAGCAGGCCCTTCTGCGCGAGCGTCTCGACCAGCCGGCGGTACCGCGGCAGCATCCCCGCGTGGTGCACGCCGACGCCGGCCCGCACGAGGCGGGAGAGCGTCTTGCCGAAGCCCGTCGTGAAGCGGAACGCCCCGATCTCGGCGGCGATCGCATCCCGCTGCGCGCGCGTCGTGATCTGCGCGCTCGTCAGCGCCTGGGCCCGCTCCAGGGCGGCGGCCTGCGAGAAGTGGACGATGTAGACCGGCGCCTCGCCGGATTCCATGAGGCCCTCGAGCACGTCGTGGACGGGCCGCCGCTCGTACGAGAAGTGCAGCGGCACCGGGCGCTCGACGCCGGTGACGAGCGCGGTCTCCCGGCCGGTGCGGCGGCGGAGGTCGTCGGCGATGGGGGTCACGTCGCCGAGCGTCGCCGACATGAGGAGGAACTGCGCGCGCGGGAGCATGAGCAGCGGCACCTGCCACGCCCACCCGCGATCGGGGTCGCCGTAGTAGTGGAACTCGTCCATCACGACCTGGTCGACCGGGGCGTCGGCGCCCAGGCGCAGCGCGATGTTGGCGAGGATCTCCGCCGTGCAGCACACGATCGGCGCGTCGGGATTGACGGCGGAGTCGCCGGTGACCATGCCCACCTTGTCGGCTCCGAAGATCTCGACGAGCGCGAAGAACTTCTCGCTCACCAGGGCCTTGATCGGCGCCGTGTAGTACGAGCGGCCGCCCGCGGCGAGGGAGGCGGCGTGCGCGGCGACCGCCACGAGCGATTTGCCGGTGCCCGTCGGGGTGGCGAGGATCACGTTCGCCCCCGACACGAGCTCGATGATCGCCTCGTCCTGGGCCGGGTACAGCGACAGCCCGCGCCCCGTCGTCCAGCCGACGAACGCGTCGTAGACGGCATCCGGCGACGCCTGCGCCGGGATGGCGTCCATCAGCCGCGCCGCATCACCCATCCCCCGAGTCTGCCCGACATCCGGCCGGCGGCGGACGCGGGCCCGCTGCACGACTCCTCGGAAGGCGCGGCCGCGCGGGTGGATCCGGCCGGTTCGGGCCCTCCCGCGGGTCAGTCCCCGGACTTGGCCTGCGCGATGCGGCGCGCGGACTCGTCCACGCGGGCGGCGAACGCCGGATCCGTCTTCGCCCGCTTCAGGACCGCGTCGTACATCGCGGGGAGCACGGCCGGATCGGCGGAGACCAGCACGAGATCCACCCCCGCCGAGATCGCCGCGACGGCGCGGCGACCGGGCGGGATGCCCGCGACCGCCTGCGCGGCGGAGACGTCGTCGGTCATCACGACCCCGTCGAAGCCCACGTCGCCGCGGAGGACGTCCTCGATGACCGTCTTCGAGAACATCGCCGGACGCGACGGGTCGATGCGCTCGTAGACCGCGCTGCTGACCATGACGACCGACGGGCCGGCGGAGGTGAGCTCGCGGTACACCCGCACGTCCGGCGAGCCCGCGCGCACGACGGTGTCGGTCACGTGCCGGGTCGTGTCGGTGTTGTCGGTCACCCGGCCGAGGCCCGGGAAGTGCTTGAACGTCGGCAGGACGCCTGCGGCGCGCATCCCCCGGGCGAAGGCGCCGGCCTTCTCGTCGACCGTGCGAGCGTCGTACCCGTACTGCCGTCCGTACGCGCCGATCGGGGCGTTGTCGAACCGCGTCTTCCGGCTCGTCACGATGTCGGCCACCGGCGCGAGGTTCATCGTGACGCCGGCGCGACGCAGCTGCGCACCCCAGCGGTGCGCCTGCTTCTCGAGCGCGCGGTCGTCGGCATCCGCCTGCCGGATCGCGAACGGCATGTCGGAGAACCCCCGCCCGCGCAGCACCTGCACCTGGCCGCCCTCCTGGTCGGTGGCGACCCACAGCGGGAGGCCCGCGGTGGTGTCGGGTCCGACGAGGTCGGTGAAGCGCCGGACGACCGCGGCCACCTCGGACGCCCCGCCCTTCGACCTGCCGTGCAGGAACACATTGCCGACGTGGCGGTCCCGCACGGCGCGGAGCGTGGTCTTCGAGGCGCGCTCGACGGGCGTCCCGACCATGAAGAGCTGGCCGACGCGCTGCTCGAGGCTGAGGTCCTCCAGCGGATCCGCCGGGGTCGGCGACGGGGTGGGCGTCCGGGTGAACAGCGGCTGCGGAGCAGCGGAGGCCGAGGGGCGGGCCGGGGCGACCGCGTCCGGGGTCGCCGACGGGACTGCCGCGCACGCGCTCAGCAGCAGGCCGAGCACGAGGGCGACGGCGCCGACCGCACGTCTCATCGGATCATCTCCCTCCCCACGATCCTCTCAGACGTCTCCGGTCGGACCCGTGCGAAAAGCAGGGCGGATCGACATCCCGGGCGGGGCTGGCCGCCGATCGACCCGATTCCCCCTGCTTTTCGCACGCGCCCCGCGGCCGACCGCCGCCGTCAGACGCGCTCGGGGCTGTGGAGCCGGGCCAGGAAGCGATCGGCGCGGGTCGGCGGGCCGTGGCGGTCCAGGAGCGAGACCACGACGGTGACCGCGGTGGCCAGCGGGATCGTCCAGGCGGCGGGCTGCGCCAGGAACGGCGCCGCCGCGCCCACTCCGCCCACGGCGGTGTGGACGAGCAGGGCGAGGGCGCACGAGACCGCTCCGGTGACGACGCCCGCGACCGCGCCGCGCGCGGTCAGCCCCCGCCACCACACGCCCAGCAGCAGCATCGGCGACAGGCTCGACGCCGCGAACACGAAGACGACGCCGACGCTCGTCACCAGCCCTCCCGGTGCGGTGAGCAGGGCGACGGCCAGCGGCACGAGGGCGCACAGCGCCGCCGACAGCCGGAACGAGCGGACGGACCCGGAGAAGACGTCCTGGCTGATCACCCCGGCCAGTGACACGACGAGCCCTGCCGAGGTCGCGAGGAACGCGGCGAAGGCGCCGGCCACCACGAGTGCCGTCAGGAGCTCTCCGACGAGCCCGGGGAACACCCGGGAGGGGAGCACCAGCGCGACGGTGTCGGCGACGCCCGGCTGCGCGAGGTCGGGGGCGAGCACCCGCGCCAGCAGCCCCAGCGCGCTCGAGACGGCGTAGAAGACGCTGACCATCGCGACCACGAGCACCGTCGTGCGCCGCGCCGAGACGCCGTCGGGGCTGGTGTAGAACCGGGCGAGCACGTGCGGCAGGCCCATGGTCCCGAGCAGGAGCGCGAGCAGGAGCGACGCCGTCTCGTAGGCGTCGATGCCGCGCGGGCCCGCGGCGGGCGGGAACACCACCGACGGATCGATCTCGTGCGGACCGCCGGCGGTCGCGAAGGCGATGAGGACCACGGGCACGAGGAGCGCGGTGAGCTTCAGCCAGTACTGGAACGCCTGCACGAAGGTGATCGCGCGCATGCCGCCGGCCGCGACCGCGCCGCCCACCAGCACGGCGACGAGCACCGCCCCGATCCAGCTCGGCAGGCCCGCCACGACCACGAGGGTGATCCCCGCCCCGTGCAGCTGCGGCACGATGTAGAGCCATCCGATGACGAGCACGACGACGCTCGTGACCCGCCGGGCGGTGCGCGACTGCAGCCGCGCCTCGATGAAGTCCGGGATCGTGTACGCGCCGCTGCGTCGCAGCGGTGCGGCCACGAACACCAGCACGAGCAGGTACCCGGCGGCGTAGCCGATGGGGAACCAGAAGCCGCGCGCGCCGCCGAGGAGGACGAGTCCGGACAGGCCGAGGAACGTCCCGGCCGACAGGTACTCGCCGCTGATGGCCGACGCGTTCCACACCGGGCGCACCGTCCGCGAGGCGACGAAGAAGTCGCTCGTCGTGCGGGATGCGCGCAGCCCGTAGGCGCCGATGAGGACGGTGGCGAGCACCACGAGCGCGACCGCGACGAGGTCGAGGACGGCGTTCATCCGCGGTCCCGCAGCATCCGGTAGCGCTGCTCGTTGCGCGCAGCGCCGCGGGCGTAGAGCACGGCGAAGACGAAGATCACGGGATAGAAGGCGAACGCGTGCAGCAGCCACGACAGCGGCACGCCGCCCAGGTCGTGGCGATCGAGCTCGGGGATGCCGGCGATCGCGATCGTCAGCGCGACGGCGACCACGACGAAGCCGGCGACGGTCCCGAGCGCGAGGCGCAGCTGCGTGCGGCGCAAGGCGCGGCTGTACACGGCATCGGCGTCGTCCGTCCCGTCGGCCGACGCCGCGACGGCCGAGCGGACCGGCTGGGAGCGGGACGCCGGCAGCCGCCGCGCGTCGGCGGTGACCCGCACCCGCCGCGGCGCGCCGTCGCTCACCGCGGACCGCCGTCGCGGGCGCGCGCGTCTCCGACGAGGGCGTCGCGCACGGCGGGGAGGAGCCGCCGGCTCACCGGCAGCGCCACCGGACCCACCGAGACCGACGGCTCGGCGCCGCTCAGCCGCGCCTCGGTGACCGCCGCTGCCAGCACGAGGTAGGACCGGTGCACCCGCACGAACCCGGCGGACGCCCAGCGCTGCTCCAGCTCCGAGATCGGGATGCGCACGAGGTGTCCGGCTCCGTCGTCGCGCCCGTCGCCGTGCAGGCGCGAGTAGTCCCCCTGCGCCTGCACCCACCGCACGTCGCTGCGGCGCACGAAGCGCACGGACTGGCCGACGGTCACGGGCAGCACCTCGTCGGCCTCCGTCTCGGCGGGCGTCGCGGCCGCGAGCTCGACCACGCGGTCGACGGCCCGGCGCAGCCGCTCTCCGCGGACCGGCTTCAGGAGGTAGTCGGCGGCGCGCAGGTCGAACGCGTCGACGGCGCGGGCGTCGTCGGCGGTGACGAACACGATCGCGGGAGGGTCGGCCAGGGCCGCCAGCGCGGGGGCGAGTTCGAGGCCGGTGAGTCCGGGCATGTGGATGTCGATGAAGGCGACGGCGACCGCCCGCTCCGACAGCTGCCGCAGCGCGTCGGCTCCCGAGCCGGCGGTCAGGATCTCGCCGATCCGGCCGTCGGCGCGCAGGAGGTGCACGAGCTCGTCGAGCGCGGGACGCTCGTCGTCGGCGACGAGCACGTCGATCACGGGATCACCTTTCCGCCGTCCGGGGTCGTTTCGGGGTGAATCGGCCGGTGGGGTCAGCCGCCGTCGAGCTCGTGGTGGGGCTGCGACTTCGGGACCCGCATCCTCACCAGGGTACCGGCGCCGGTGCCGGTCTCCACGACCAGGCCTCCGTCGGGTCCGTACAGCTGCCGCAGCCGCGTGTCGACGTTGCGGATGCCGACGTGGGCGCCGTCGGCCGCCGTCGACAGCAGGTCGCGCAACGCCTCGGGATCCATCCCCACGCCGTCGTCGTCGACGGTGATCTCGGTGTGCGTCGCGTCGTCGCGCGCCTCGATGCGGATGGTCCCCCCGCCCTCGCCGGGCTCGAGGCCGTGGCGCACCGCGTTCTCGACGATCGGCTGCACCGACAGGAAGGGGATGACGGTGGCCAGCGTCTCGGGCGCGATCCGCAGCGTCACCTGCAGGCGGTCGCCGAAGCGGGCGCGCTCCAGCTCGAGGTAGGAGTGGATGCTGCGCAGCTCCTCGGCGAGGGTGGTGAACTCGCCCTGGCGCCGGAAGGAGTACCGGGTGAAGTCGGCGAACTCGAGCACCAGCTCGCGGGCGCGCGGCGGATCGGTGTGGATGAACGAGGCGATCGCGGTGAGCGCGTTGTAGATGAAGTGGGGCGAGATCTGGGCGCGCAGCGATCGGAGCTCGGCCTCGGCGAGCGCCGTGCGGGAGGCGTCGAGCTCGCCCGCCTCCAGCTGCGCGGCGCACCACTGCGCCACCTCTCCGGCGGCCCGGACGAGCGCGGCGCGCACCGGGGAGGCGAAGGCGACGACCACGCCGGCGACCATCCCGTCGACGACGATCGGCGCGCCGACCGCCTCGAGCGCGTGCGCTCCCTCGCCCCGGGGGACGACCTGGCGGCGGCCCGTGGCGCGCACCCGCTCGGCGACGCGTGCGGCGGCCCCCGTCAGCTCCGCCGCGTCCGCCTGCCCGTCGATCGCGACGACGCCCTCCGCCCCCACGAGGGCGACCGCCGTGCTGCCCAGGAGCGCCCGGAGGTGCCGGGCGGCAGGAGCGACGTCGGGCCCGTCGAGACCGCCGCGCAGGTGAGGTGCGGCCAGGCTGGCCTGGTGGAGCGCCCGGAACGCCGCCTGGTCGGCATCGCTGCCGAGGTCGGCGGTGCCCTTGGCCAGTCGGCGCGCGAGCAGCAGGAGGACGGTCAGCGCGACGCCGCCGACCACGCCGAGCACAGCGGCGAGGACGGCGGCATCGGTCATGCGCTCAGCCTACGGAGGGGGGACCCGTCGGCGGGGGACGGTCGTCGAGCGGGGGCGCGCAGCGCCCGAGACGAACCGGCGGTGGCTGCACGGGGCGGGCGTCTCGTCTCGCTGCGCTCGCTCGACGACCGGGGTAGGCGACCAGGGGACGTCAGCAGCACCTGGCCCCGGGGTTGCGGTCCTGATCGTCCATCTTCTGTCGCCAGAACTGGCGTTCGGTGAGGGGCTCGGCCTCCGGATGCGTGCGCCGCTGGTGAGCGAGGTACACGTCGTACGCCCCGTCGCCCATGAGCCCGGACATGTACCAGCGCACGCCGCGGGCCGCGCGGGCCGCGGCGTGGGCGACGGCACCGACGGCGCGCCGGCACAACTCCGGAAGATCGGGCCCCGGACGGCCGGAATCCGTCGTCTCCGCCTCTGCGACGTCGACTCTTCCGGAGTTGTGCACAGCGCGCATCGTCAGTGCCCTCGGCGAGCGGTCTCGCGGCGCTCGTCGGCGAGGATCGGCTCCCACTCCTTCTCGAGGGCGCGCTCGGCGGCCGTCGGGAGGAACCCGGCCGGTGCGAAGCGCCGCGAGGGCACCGCCTCGTCCTCGGTCTCCTCACCGCCGCCGGCGCGGATGGCCCGCACCGTCACGACGACGGCCGTCACGATCACCACGACGGCGAGCGTCACGAAGATGATCGAGAGCGTTCCCTGCACCGCGGTGTTGCGGATGACCGCGCCGATCACCTCGGGGGTGCCGAGGCTGTCGTCGCCGGAGTCGAGGGCCGCACGGTACTTGAAGTGGTTCGCCCAGTACCCGATCGCCGGGACCGGCGAGAAGATCTTGTAGAGCGACGCCGTGACGGTGACGACCGCCGTGAAGGCCAGCGGCAGGGCGACGATCCACAGCCACTTCACGTAGCTCCGGCCGCGCTTGGCGACGATCGCCATGACCACGGCGAGCGCGATGGCCGCCAGCAGCTGGTTGGCGATGCCGAACAGCGGGAAGAACGTGTTGATGCCGCCCAGCGGGTCGGTGACGCCGAGGATGAGGATCGTCCCCCAGCCGGCGACCATGATCGCGGTGCAGATCCACACGCCGGGACGCCACGAGACGTCGCGGAACCTGGGGAACCAGGCGCCGATGGAGTCCTGCAGCATGAAGCGGGCGACACGGGTGCCGGCGTCGACGGCGGTGAGGATGAACAGCGCCTCGAACATGATGGCGAAGTGGTACCAGAACGCCATGAGCGCCTGCCCGCCGAGGGCCTGCTGCATGATGTGCGCGAGGCCGAGGGCCAGCGTCGGCGCGCCGCCGGTGCGGGAGACGATCGACTCCTCGCCCACGGCGGCGGCGGTGCCGGTGAGCATGTCGGCGGTGAGCGGCGACCCGGTGAGCCCGAGCGAGTTCACGAACGCGACCGCGCCCTCCACCGTGCCGCCGGTGAGGGCGGCCGGTGCGTTCATGGCGAAGTAGATGCCCTGGTCGATCGAGATCGCGGCAACGAGCGCCATGATCGCGACGAAGGACTCCATGAGCATGCCGCCGTAGCCGATGAAGCGCGTCTGGCGCTCCTTCTCGACGAGCTTGGGCGTCGTGCCCGAGGCGATCAGCGCGTGGAAGCCCGACAGCGCACCGCAGGCGATGGTGACGAACAGGAACGGGAAGAGCGGACCGGCGAAGACGGGGCCGAGCCCGTTCTCGCCGAAGATCGTGACCGCCGGGACGGAGATCTCGGGACGGACCAGCACGATCGCGCCGGCCAGCATGACGATCACGCCGATCTTCATGAACGTCGACAGGTAGTCGCGGGGGGCCAGCAGCAGCCAGACGGGGAGCACCGCGGCGACGAAGCCGTAGATGATGATGCCGACGGCGATCGTGGTGCGGTCGAGGTGGAAGATCGCCTGTCCCCACTCGGTGCCGGCGACCCATCCGCCGCCGACGATGGCGAACATCAGGAGGACGAAGCCGATGAGCGAGACCTCGGTGACCTTGCCGGGGCGCAGGTAGCGCAGGTACACGCCCATGAACAGCGCGATGGGGATGGTCATGGCGACCGAGAAGACGCCCCACGGGCTCTCGCCGAGGGCGTTGACGACGACCAGGGCCAGGATCGCGACGATGATCAGCATGATGAGCAGCGACGCGATGATCGCGGCGGTGCCGCCGATCCTGCCGAGCTCCTGCCGCGCCATCTGGCCGATCGTGCGGCCGCCGCGGCGCATGGAGAAGAACAGCACGGTGTAGTCCTGCACGGCGCCGGCGAGCACGACGCCGACGATGATCCAGATCGTGCCGGGCAGGTATCCCATCTGCGCGGCGAGCACGGGTCCGACGAGCGGGCCGGCGCCGGCGATGGCGGCGAAGTGGTGCCCGTAGAGCACGCGGCGGTCGGTGGGGACGTAGTCCTTGCCGTCCGAGCGCACCTCGGCGGGCGTGGCGCGGCGGTCGTCGGGACGCGTGATGTAGCGCTCGATGACCTTCGAGTAGAAGCGGTAGCCGATCAGATAGGTGCAGACGGCGGCGAACACGAACCAGATCGCGTTCACGGTCTCGCCGCGCACGAGCGCGAGCATGACCCAGGCGACACCGCCCAGGAGGGCGATCGCGACCCAGATCGCGATCTTCAGGGGGGTCCAGCGGGCGTGTGAGGCGTGGTCGTCGTCGGAGACGGCCACCGGGGGCAGGGTCGGGGAAGGTGCAGTCATCGGATCTCCTCGTGGGCGCGTCATTGCGTGCGCTTCAGGGTAGGAACCGGCCCGCCGGGGGCGGCGCGTCCGCGGGCCGACGTGCGACGAGCGGCGCGGATGCCGCGACGAACGGCGGGCACCCGCCCCGCGCCGGGCCGCGGAGGCTCGCGGAACACCCCGGCCACGCCGTACGTTGGGGGAAGCGAGGAGAGGGATGCCATGAGCGATGACGTCGGGATCACGGTCGAGCGCAACGACGCGAAGGGGCGCTACGAGATCCGTCAGGGCGACACCGTCGCGGGGTTCACGCTGTTCCGCGGGGACGACCAGGGCCGCCTCGTCTTCCCTCACACCGAGATCGACCCCGCCTTCAGCGGTCGCGGCCTCGGCTCGGTCCTGGTCGGCCGGGCGCTCGCCGACGTGGCGGCGCGCGGGGAGACCGTCGTGCCGGTGTGCCCGTTCGTCGTGAAGTACCTGCAGTCCCACGACGTCGACGGCCTGCAGGTGCGGTGGCGCCCCACCGCCGACGCGGCCGGCAGCGACGAGATCGACGCCGCGGACGCATGACCCGGCTCGACGCGCCCCACGAGCCCGCGCGGGAGGCACCCGTCGCCTGCGACGGCCCGCGTGCGCTCCTGCTGGAGGCGCGCGAGGTGCCCCTGGGCGGCGTCCGGGGCATGTCGGTGCACCGGAGCCTGCCGCAGCGCGCGCTGCCGATGGTCGGCGCGTGGTGCTTCCTGGACCGGTTCGGTCCGCAGACCGCGCGGATGCGCGTCGAGCCGCACCCGCACATCGGCCTGCAGACCGTGACGTGGCCGTTCGTGGGCGAGGTGCGTCACCGCGACGCGATCGGCAGCGACGTGGTCGTGAAGCGCGGCGTGCTGAACATCATGACCAGCGGCGCGGGCATCTCGCACTCGGAGTACTCCGTCGGCGAGGACGCGGTGCCCCTCGACGCCCTGCAGCTGTGGGTCGCCCTGCCCGAGTCGCGCCGCCACGGCGAGCGCGACTTCGAGCGCATCGGAGACCTGCCGGTCGTCGCGCTCGACGGCGGCGCCACAGCGCACGTGGTGGTGGGGGAGTTCGCCGGCGCGACCTCGCCCGCCCGCATGTACACGCCGATCGTCGGGGCCGAGGTGGTCATCCCGGCGGGGGTGCGCACCCGGCTGCCGCTGAACCCGGAGTGGGAGTACGCCGTCGTCGGCATCTCGGGAGCTCCGACCGTGCACGCCCCGGATCCCGTCGCCGTGCCCGACCTGGGGCTGCTCTACCTCGGCGTGCAGCGCGACGGCGTCGAGGTGACCGCGACGCAGGACGCCACCGTGTTCCTCCTCGGCGGCGAGCCGTTCGAGGACGACATCGTCATGTGGTGGAACTTCGTCGGCCGCACGCACGAGGAGATCGTGGCGGCGCGCGACGCGTGGGAGGCGGGCACCGACCGCTTCGGGCACGTCGTCGGACACGGCGAGGAGCGCATCCCCGCACCGCCGCTGCCGGGCGTGCGCCTCACCCGGCGCCGCCGGCCGGATTCCCCCGGCCGCTGAGGGTCGGCCCCTTCTCTCGCGCGACTACGCTGGAGAGGTGGCCCGAACCCCGCTCCTGTCGACGCGCGTGCTGCTCGTCTGCGCGGCGATCGGCGTCGCGACGGGCATCGTCGGCGGCATCGCCGGCTCGCTGAGCCTCGTCGTGCTCGCCACCGCACCCTTCCTCTACGGGATGCTGCTGGGTGCCCACGTGCTGCCGGGGATCATCGCGCAGGAGGTGCTGCGCCTGCCGCTCGTCGCGCTCATCACGCACGTGCTCGCCGCCCTCGTCGCGAGCGCCTTCGCCCCGATGTGGATCGGGCGGTTCCTCGGCACGGCGCTACTGTTCGGAGCGATCCAGGAGGCCGTCGCCGCCGCCACCCGCTACCGCGCCTGGGGGCCGTGGCGCTTCTTCATCTCGGCCGCGATCATCGGCGTCATCATCGCCGTCGTCGTCTTCTTCGCCGCCGACCTCGGCAAGCTCGAGCCGTGGGCGCAGATCGCCTACCTGGCGCTGTCGGTGGTGTCGCCGGTCGTGTGGACCGCCGGCGGCCTCGCGGTCGGCCGGGGCCTGCGCCGCGCCGGCGTGGCCCGCGCCCACGCCTGACCGCATCCCCGCCGCTCCGCTCACGCCCCGCGGCCCCGGCTCCCGTTGCCCAGGCTCCCCGCCCAGGCTCCCGCGCGCGCCCCGCGGTCTTGGCGACCGGCCCAGGAGAGGTGAGGTTAGGGTGGGCTAAGTTAGGGGTGTGGGGAACCGAGCGGACGACACGGCGACCGGCACCCCGGTGGTGCAGGTCGAAGGCGTCGCGATCACCCACGACGGCGAGACGACGGCGACGCCCGCGGGCGCATCGTTCGCGGTGCACCCCGGCGAGGTCGTCCTCCTCCTGGGTCCGAGCGGCTCGGGCAAGTCCACGCTGGCACTGTCGCTCAACGGGCTGATCCCCCACGCGATCCCCGCGCGGATCGACGGGGACGTGCGCATCGGCGGGAGGGATGCGGCGACCACACCGGTGGCGACGCTCAGCACGACCGTCGGGATGGTCTTCCAGGACCCCGACGCGCAGCTGGTGACGGGCACCCTGCTCGACGAGGTCGCCTTCGGTCCCGAGAATCTCCGGCTCCCCGTGGAGGTCGTGCTCGCGCGCACCGAAGACGCCCTCCGCCGCGTCGGACTGTGGGAGCGCCGCGCCGACAACCCCGACCGGCTCTCCGGCGGCGGCCGGCAGCGGCTCGCGATCGCGTGCGCGCTGGCGATGGGATCGCCCGTGCTCGTGCTCGACGAGCCGACCGCCAACCTCGATCCCGCCGGCATCGAGGAGGTGTACGCCACCCTCGCCGACGTCGTCTCCGCCGGCGATCGCGCGATCGTGCTCATCGAGCACAACCTCGACCAGGCCGTCGGCCTCACCGACCGCGTGGTCGTGCTCGACGCCCGCGGACGGACCGTCGCCGACGGCACGACCGACGACGTGCTGCGCGGCCGCGCCGAGGAGCTGCACGCGCTCGGAGTGTGGCTGCCGGTCTCCACCCTCGCCGCCCTCGCGCTGCGCGAGGCGCGATGGCGGATCGACCCGCTGCCGCTCACCCCCGACGAGCTGCGCGCCGCCGTCGAGGCCGCCGACGCCCCACCCCCGGCGACCGTGCCCGCCGCCGCGGAGGGCGCCCCGGCCGCGACGCCGCCCACCCCGACCGCCGCGCCGATCGAGCCGGTCGTCACGGTGCGGGACCTGTCGCTCTCGCGGGGCCGCACCCGCGTGCTGCACGGGATCGACCTCGAGGTGCGCGGCGGCGAGTTCGTCGCGATCGTGGGCGCCAACGGCGCCGGCAAGACGACGCTCCTGCAGGCGATCGCCGGGGTCATCCCGCTCCCCCGCGGGCACGTGAGCGTCGCCGGAGCCGATCCCGCGCGCACCGGCCTGCGCAGCCTCTCCCGGCGGATCGGCTTCGTGTTCCAGAACCCCGAGCACCAGTTCATCGCCCACACCGTCTTCGACGAGCTCGCCCACGGCCTGCGGCTGCAACGGCTGCCGGAGGACGAGGTCCGCGCACGCGCCCTCGAGGTGCTCGCCCGGTTCGGGCTCGAGGACCGCGCCGGCACCCACCCGTTCCTCCTGTCGGGAGGGCAGAAGCGTCGCCTCTCGGTGGGCACGGCGCTCGTCGCCGGCGCCCCGATCCTCGCGCTCGACGAGCCGACGTTCGGCCAGGACCGCGCCCGGGCCGACGAGCTGCTGCGGCTGCTCCGGGAGCTCAACGACACCGGGACCACCGTCATCGTCGTCACCCACGACATGCAGCTGGTCACCGACTACGCCGACCGGACCATCGTGCTCGACGGCGGCCGCGTCGTCGCGGACACGACGACGGGCGACGTGTTCGCCGATGCCGCGCTGCTGCGGCGCGCCGGGCTCCGCCTCCCGCCGCTGCGTCAGGCGCTGCAGGGGTCGCGCCATCCCGCGCTCGCCGGAGTCACCCGGCTCGCCGACCTGCCCGCTCCGCAGCACGACGCCCGGACCGTCCGTCCCGCCGAGGCGGCGCCGTGACCGTCCTCGCCGCCGATCCGTACGCCGACCTCGCCGCCCGCGGGAGGTTCCTCCTCGGCCTCAATCCGCTCGCCAAGCTCGCCGCCCCCCTGCCGGCGATGATCGCGCTCGTCTTCGTCCGCGACCTCGTCACGCCGCTCGCCTTCATCGGCCTCGCCTACGCGGTGCTCGTCGCCGGAGCGCGGCTCACCCCGCGCGTCGTGCTCCTGCTGCTGGTCGCCCTTCCCGCGGCCGTCGCACTGCTCGGGTTCGGCATGGCCGTGTGGGCCGACGCGAGCCGCGTGGACCAGTCGGCGGTGGTCCTGACCATCGGACCCTGGACCCTGTACGGCGGGGCCCTGGTGATCGGGCTGGCGACCGCCCTGCGGCTGGCCGCGATCATCGCCCTCGCGCTGATCGCCGGTCTCACCACGACCGGCCCCGACCTCGTACGGGCCAGCGTGCAGCAGCTGCGCGTGCCCTACCGGGTGGGCTACACCGCGCTCGCCGCGTTCCGCTTCGTCCCCCGGTTCGGCCACGAGCTCGACGTCATCCGGCAGGCGCATCGCGTGCGCGGCTCGCACGGCGGACGCGGCCCGTTCGCGGCGATCGCCCGCTGGTGGGGATACCTCGTGCCGCTGCTGGCGGGGGCGATCCGCCACGCCGAGCGGGTCGCGCTCGCCATGGACGCCCGCGCGTTCGGCGCCCACCCCGACCGCACCGAGCGGCACCTGGTGCCGTGGCGGGCGCGCGACACCGCGTTCACGGTGGCGTTCGCCGCCGTCTCGCTCGTCATCCTGTGGCTGCTGTTCCCCTGGGCGGCATCACCCTGGGCGGGATTCCCCTGGGCGGGATTCCCCGGGGCGGGATTCCCCTGGGCGGCCGCCTGATCCCGCCGCCGTGAGCCCCGCGCACGCCGGCACCTTCCCCGAAAGGACGTCCTCATGGCCCGATCCAGCACCCTCGTGAAGCCCGCCGTGCAGGAGCTCCTACACCTGACGGTGCTGCGCACCGAGCGGCTGAGCCCTCACTGGATGCGGATCACGCTCGGCGGCGGCGACATCGCGCGCTTCCGCCCGCTCGGCTACGACCAGTGGTTCCGCCTCTTCCTGCCGGTGGGCGGCGACGAGGGGCTGGAGCGGATCCCGGCCAAGGCCAACAGCATCCTCGGCTACCTGAAGTACCTGCGGATCCCCGCCGGGATGCGTCCCGTGATGCGCAACTACACCGTCCGCGCCTACCGCGCCGGCGGCCCCGACGGCGGCGGAGCGGAGATCGACGTCGACTTCGTGCTGCACGGCTCGGGCGACGCCGCCGGTCCCGCCTCGCGGTGGGCGGAGGCCGCGACCCCGGGCGAGTCCGTCGTGATCATCGACGAGGGCCTCGGGTTCCGCCCCGAGCGCGGCGTGGAGCGGGTCGCCCTCGTCGCCGACGAGACCGGCGCGCCGGCGGTCGCGGGGGTGTGCGCCTCGCTGCCGGCGACGGCCACCGGGTTCGCGATCATCGAGGCGCCGTCGGCCGACGACATCCTCCCCTTCGATGCGCCGGCGGGGGTCGATGTGCAGTGGATCGTCCGCGGCGCCGGCGTGAAGCCGGGGAGCCTCGCGCTGGCGGCACTGCAGGAGCGGGACCTCCCCGGCGATCCGCACGCCTTCATCGTCGGCGAGCAGGCGCTGCCGACCGCCGCGCGCCGGTACCTCGTCGGCGAGCGCGGCCTCGACAAGGGCGCCGTCAGCTTCGTCGGGTACTGGCGCGTCGGCGCCGGCGCCCCGGCGGCCGGGCGGCAGTCGGCGGAACTGTCCTGACCCCGGGCCGGGGTGGGCCGGGCCGGGGTGACGCCGGCGGGCGGGGTGACGCCGGCGGGCGGGGGCGAAAGCAGGCTGGATGGCCCCCAGCCGTCTGGGCCGGCGCCCAGCGACGCGATCCAGCCTGCTTTCGCCCCCGCGTGCGGCGGCTAGGCGGGCGCGACCGCCCGGCCGAGGGTGAGCATGAGGCGGTTCGCCCAGTTGAAGAACGCGGCGCCGTGCACGACGTCGGAGATCTCCAGGTCGTCGAGCCCGGCCGCCCGCAGGCGCGCGACGTGCGCGGGCCCGAAGGCGATCGGCGTCTGCGTGAGCGCGACGGCGGCGGCCACGATCGCGTTCCACCGCTCGCCGAGGTCGGCGCCGACGCCCTCGGCGAGGAGGCGGTCGACGTCGGCGTCGCGGCCCGAGAAATGGGCCGCGAACCGCGCGTGCACCGAGGCGCAGAAGACGCAGCCGTTGACGCGTGACGCCGCCGCGGCCGCGAGCTCGCGATCCTCGCGCGGCAGGCCCTCGGCGACGTTGTAGAAGATGTCCTTGTCGGTGAGGGTGCGCGCCCGCAGGATCTCGGGGTCCCGCGCCAGGAGGCGGAAGTAGTCCGAGTTGGCCCGGCCGCGGTCGACGAGGCCCGCATGATGGCGGTCGGTCAGCTCCTCGGCGGGCAGCGGCTCGAGCCACGGCAGCCAGCCGACGCTCTCCCGCGTGAAGCCGTCGGGATGGGGGGCGTCGTGCCGGAGTGCGCGCGCGGTGCCCGTCGCGTCGGAGATCGTGCCGCTCATGCCGCCTCCCCCGCCTCGCTCGCCGACAGGACGCGCAGGCCGGCGGCCACCCGCTGCTGGAAGGCGAGGAAGGCGATCAGCTGCGACAGCGTGACGATGCCGTCGACGTTCCAGCCCGCGTCGAGGAGGGCGTCGTGCGACGCGCCGTCGGTCTCGCGCAGCCGGTAGGTCAGCAGGTGCACGTGGGCGAGGCCGGCGGCGAGCTTCTCGCCGACGGCCGCGCGCAGGTCGGCCGACGGCGCGTAGCGCGGGCCGACGATGTCCTCGCCCCGCAGCCCCGGCTCGGCGTAGACCCCGTACGGGCCAGCCACGGACTGGGCCCCGGCCTCGGCGAGCACGCGTTCGGCGAGGGTGGGTGCGGCGATCCGGGCACGGTCCGCGTAGAAGCCGGCGGTGCGGTCGTCGGCGGTGAGGCGGGTCGCGAAGGCGGCGAGCAGCCAGCGGTCACGCGTCGCCAGGTGACGTTCGTCGAGGGGCGAGAAGAGCGCCTCGAAGCTCGCCTGCGACTGCTCGCGGGTCACGGGTCGGCGCCGCGCCGCGACCGCGGGCGATGCGCCCGAGATCTCGTCGACGACGTCCGGAACGGTGGTGGTCATGAGTGTCCTCCTGTGGTGATGGGCGGGGATGCCGGGCTGCGCCAGCCCAGGGCGGGGGCGACCTCGGTCGCGAAGAGCTCGATCGAGCGCAGCACGTGCGCGTGCGGGGCGTCGACGGAGTGCACCTGGAACGCGATCTCGTCGGCGCGGGCGAGGGTCGGGTCGGCGGCGAGGGAGGCGGCGACCTCGTCGGCGGTGCCGACGTGGGTGTCGCTCGCGGCGATGAGCTCGTCGAGGTCGGCGTCGGGCGCGAGCCGGCCGCCGCGGAAGGAGCGCGCGGCCCGCCGCAGCCCCGTCTCGGCGAAGGCGCGCGCCTCGTCGCGGTCGTCGGCCACGAAGACGGTGCGGGATGCCGTGACGAATCCGCGGGAGCCGGCCGGCAGTGCCTCGAGGTACGCGTCGACGATGGGCAGCTGGAGCTCGGCCAGGGTGGCGTCCGGACGATCGTCGGGGCGGGGCTGGGTGCGGGAGAGGAGCAGCCCGTGCCCGTGACGGCCCGCGCGGGCGCCCCCTCCCGCCGAGAAGGTCGCCTGCCACACCCGGTCGCCCAGGGTCCCGGCGTCCGGGTACAGGGTGTTCCCGCCGCCGACGTCTCCACCGCGCAGGGCGGTGAGCAGCGTCTCGAGCTTCGCCTCGTACACCGCGGTCTTGTCGTCCAGGCGCAGGCCGAAGGGCGCGAACGAGGTCGGAGTGCCGCCGCTGCCGAGCCCGAGGTCGAGGCGGCCGCCGGTGAGGAGGTCGAGCACCACGGCGTCCTCGGCGACGCGCACGGGGTCCTCGAGCGTCAGCGTCACGACGCCGGTGCCGAGGCGGATCGCGCTGGTCGCGGCGGCCGCATGCGCGAGGAACACGAACGGCGACGGGAGCCCGCCCTCGGCGGCACGGAAGTGGTGCTGCGCGACCCAGGCGCGGTCGAGGCCGAGGCGCTCGGCCTGCTGGAGCTGAGCGAGCGCGAGCGCGTAGCGCTCGGCGGGGGACGCATCGTCGAGCAGACGGGTGAACAGGGCGAGCTGGGTCATGCGGGGCCTCCGATGATCGTGGGGAGAGGGGCCGGAGCGAGGGACGGCACGGGGATCGCCTCGAGCAGAGCGACCGTGTAGTCGCTCCGCGGGCGCTCGAACACGTCGCGTGCGGTCCCGGTCTCCTCCACGCGGCCGTGCGCGAGCACCGTCACCGTGTCGGCGATCTGCCGGACCACGGCGAGGTCGTGCGAGATGAAGAGGTAGGTGAGGCCGAACTCGCGCTGCAGGTCGTCCAGCAGGGCGAGGATCTGGGCCTGCACCGTCACGTCGAGGGCCGAGACCGGCTCGTCGAGCACGAGCACTTCGGGCCGCGGGGCGATCGCGCGGGCGATGGCGACGCGTTGCCGCTGGCCGCCCGACAGCTCCCGGGGGCGCCGATCGTGGAGCGCCGGGGCGAGGGCGACCCGCTCGAGGAGCTCTGCGGCGCAACGGCGGGCCTCACGGCGCGGGAGCCCGCCGATGCGCCGCAGCGGCTCCGAGACCGTGTCGAGGATGCTGAGCGAGGGATCGAGCGACGCGTACGGGCTCTGATAGACCAGCTGCACGCTCGCCCGGAACCGCCGGAGGCCGGCGCCGCGCAGGCCGTGGCCCTGCGCCCCGGACACGTCGGTGCCGGCGACTTTCACCGTCCCCGCCGACGGGGACTCGAATCCGAGCGCGATGCGCGCGACGGTCGACTTGCCCGATCCGGATTCGCCGACGATCGCGTGGGTGGTGCCCCGTGCCACGGTGAACGACACGTCCCGCAGGGCGGCCACGTCGGGACGGCCGCGGTGCCCCGTGAACACCTTCGCGAGCCCCGCGACCTCGATCGCGGGCGGCTCGCCGGTCGCCGGCGGCGCCTCGCGGAACCGCGCGGGCTGGAGGGCGGGCGCGTCGGCGATGAGGCGCCGGGTGTAGGGCGCGGCGCGATGCCCGGCGCCGCCGAGCACGGTGCGGACGTCGCCGGCGTCCTGCACGGCGCCTCCCTCGAGCACGATGATCCGGTCGGCGCGCTCGGCGGCCACGGCGAGGTCGTGGGTGACGAACAGCAGGCCCGACCGGTCCTCGCGGCGGAGGTCGTCGAGGAGGTCGAGCACGGTGCGCTGGACCGTCACGTCGAGGGCGCTCGTCGACTCGTCGGCGACGATGAGCCCGGGCCGCAGCGCGACGGCACCGGCGATCAGCACGCGCTGGCGCTGTCCTCCCGACAGCTCGTGCGGGTACGACCGGGCGATGCGCGCCGTGTCGGCGAGGCCCACGCGCTCCAGCAGCCCCTCGACCTCCTGCGCGATCCGCGCGCGATCGCGTTCGCCGTGGATGCGGAGCACTTCGCCGATCTGCCAGCCGACGGTCTTCAGCGGGTCGAGGGATGCGGTCGGGTCCTGCGGCACGAGACCGACGTCGCGCCCGAGGATCCGCTCGAGGCGGCGCGGCGACCAGCCGGTGATGTCCAGCGCGCCGAGCCGCACCGTGCCGCGCAGCCGGACGGCTCCCCGCGGCAGCAGCCCGATGGACGCGAGCGCGGCGGTCGTCTTGCCCGATCCGGTCTCGCCGACCAGGGCGACCGCCTCGCCGGGCTCGATGCGGATGTCGATGCCGTCGACGGCCACGACGCGTCCGCGCCGGGTCTCGTAGGCGACGGCCAGGTCGCGGACGTCGAGCACCGCGCTCATCGCCGTGCTCCGACCGCCGGCGACCCGATGAGCTGGCTGATGCGGTTGGTCGCGAGCACGACGACCAGCAGCACGAGGCCCGGGAACGCGGTCACCCACCAGGCGGCGCCCAGCAGGTTCCGTCCCTGCGCGATGATCATGCCCCACTCGGGATCGGGCGGCGTCACGCCGTAGCCGAGGAAGCCGAGCGTCGACAGGGCCAGGATCGCCCCGCCGAACTGGAGCGCGAGGAGGGCGAGGACAGGGCGCAGCGAGTTCGGCAGGATGTGGCCGAACAGCACCGAGACGAACGTGCCGCCGCTCCCGTAGGCGGCCTCGACGTACTCGGTGCCCCGCACCTGCACCACCTCGGAGCGGGCCAGCCGGGCGAACCCCGCGATCGAGCCGACGCCGACGGCGAGCGCCGCGTTGGCCGTGCCGGTGCCGAGGAGGACCACCACGGTGAGCGCGAGGAGCAGCCCCGGGATCGCCAGCAGCACGTCGACGACGCGCATGACGACGGCGTCGACGACCCCGCCGACGCCGGCCGCGACGGCACCGAGCAGCACGCCCACCACGAGACCGACCGACACGGCGATCGCCGCCCCGACGAGCGACTCGCGGGCGCCGAAGATGACCCGCGCCAGCTGGTCGCGACCGATCGAGTCGGTGCCGAAGGGGTGCGCGAGCGACGGCGCCTGGAGAGCACCGGCGACCGGCGCGTACGGCGAGTGCGGCGAGAACACCGCGGGGGCGACGGCCCACGCGACGACGACGAGGAGCGCCGCTCCCGACAGCAGCAGCGTGGGCGAGACGCGGATCCGGCGACGGCGACGGGCCGCCGGTCCGGGCGCGGGAGCCGGCGACGGACCGGTCCCGGGCGGGGTGCCGGCGGTGCCGGCGGTGAGGTCGCCGAGAAGGGGAGCGGTGGCGAGAGCGGTCATGCGAGTGCTCCGATCGGCTCGGGCGCCGTCGCCGCGGCGCGGACGCGAGCGCGCGTCCGCAGGCGCGGGTCGAGCACCGGGAAGAGGAGGTCGACGATCAGGTTGACCGTCACGAAGACGAGGGCCGACAGCAGGACGACGGCCTGGATGACGGGGAGGTCCTGCCCGGCGACGGCGTCGTTGACGAGGCGGCCGATGCCGGCCCGCCCGAAGACGGTCTCGGTGACCACCGATCCGGCGATCAGCTCGCCCACGATGAGCCCGCTGATCGTGAGCGTCGGCAGCAGGGCGTTCTTCGCCGTGTGCCGCAGCAGGATCCACGACCGGCTCGCGCCCTTCGCGGTCACGACCTGCACGAAGGGGCGCGTGGCCACCTCGTCGAGGCTGCGGCAGAAGACCTGCGCGAGCGGCGCCGAGATCGGGATCGCCAGGGTGATCACCGGCAGGATCAGCGCCTCGGTCGGCGTCGCGCCGATCATCGGCACCCACCCCAGCTGGAACGAGAACACCTGGATCAGCACGAGGCCCAGCCAGAACGCCGGGAGGGAGATGAACAGCGACGGCACGGCGTCCAGCGCCCGCCGCACCCACGCGAACGGCGCGAACACCGATGCTCCCGCGATCGCCGCCGCGATGAGGAGCGCCAGCGCGAACGCCGCCCCCGCCAGCTGCACCGTCTGCGGCAGCGCCGCCGCGAGGCGGTCGGCGACCGGCATCGCGTTCGTGATCGAGTAGCCGAGATCGCCCTGCACCGTGCCGAGCAGCGCATGCGCGTACTGCAGCAGCACGGGGTCGTCGACCCGGTAGTACTCCCGGATGGCGGCGATCTGCTCGGCCGACAGCCCCATCTCGGGGTTCTCGAACGCGATCATGATGCCGTCGCCCGGCAGCACCGAGAGCAGGAAGAAGGTCGCCGTGTACGCCGCCCACAGCACGAGTGCCGCCTGTCCGACGCGTCCGATGAGGTGGCGCATGTCCGTTCCCTTCTCCCTGCTCTGCGTGATGCGGTGGCTACCGGCCGGCGGCCGTCACTCGGACAGCCAGGTGTCGTAGAGCACGACGCGCCCGACCGGCTCCCACGTGAGTCCGTGCGTCGCCGCCGAGGTGGCGTACGTCTGCGGCAGCTCGTAGAGCGGGATCGTGTACGCGTTGTCGATGAGGTACTCCTGCACCTCGGCGGCCTTCGCGTAGCGCTCCTCCGTCGAGGACAGGGTCGAGATCTCGTCGAGCAGCCCGTCGAGCACCTCGTCGTCCGACACGAGCGCGTTGCGGTTGGAGGCGCTGTGGAAGTTGCTCTTGAGCACATCCGGGTCGACGCGACCGACGTGGGTGATCGCCACCGGCAGCAGCAGCGGATCCTTCTGACCGGCGGTGGCGGTCGCGGCATCCGGCGTGTCGATGTTCAGCTTCACGCCGACCTTCTCCCACTGCTCGGCCACGAGCTCGTCGAGCTGCTGGTTGAGCGGGAACACCGCGCCGACCCAGGTCTCGAGCTCGAGGCGCTGACCGTCCTTCACGCGGATGCCGTCATCGCCGGGAACCCAGCCGGCCTCGTCGAGGAGCGCGGCAGCCGCCTCGGGGTCGTAGCCGAGCCTGTCGGAGAGGTCGACGTAGCCGGTGGCGCCGCGGCTCAGCACCGACGTCGCCTGGGCGAACTTGCCCTGGTAGATCGTGTCGACGATCGCCGCGGTGTCGGTCGCCTTCTGCAGCGCCTGGCGCACGCGGAGGTCGGCGAGGAGCGGATTGGTCCACCGGAGGGCGAATTGCGGGTTCACCCCGTTGGTCGGGGCGTAGTGGACGCCGCTGCCCGCGGCGGTCAGCGCATCCGCGTCGTACACCTGCACCGCGCGGATCGCGTCGGCCTGGCCGGCGGTCAGCGCGCCGGTGCGCACGTTGTCCTCGGGGGTGACGATGATCTCGACGGCGTCGAGGTAGGCGCGGCCCTGGTGCTCGGAGACCTCGGGCGCCCAGTCGTAGTCCTCGCGCACGGCGAGGGAGTACTTCTGCTCGGGCACGACCTCGCCGACCGTGAACGGGCCCGTGGCGACGAGGTTCTCCAGCTGGCACTGCTCCTCGTACGGCAGCTCCGCCGTCGACTTCGCGACGATCGCCGAGCCGACGACGGACGTCGCCTGCAGGAACCCGGGGGTCGGAGCCGAGAAGGTGAACTTGACGGTGTGGTCGTCGATCACCTCGGACCCCTCGTAGTTCGCGACGAACTCCTGCGCCGCGAGGCCGAGCGACTCGTCGCCCAGGCCGAAGTGGTCGAAGTTCAGGGCGACGGTCTCGGCGTCCAGCGGCGTGCCGTCGGAGAAGGTGACGTCGTCGCGCAGGTGGAAGACGTACTCGGTCGCGTCGTCGTCGACCTCCCAGTCGGTGGCGAGCCACGGCGAGATCTCGCGGGTCTCCGGGTCCTGGTAGGTGAGCTTGTCGGCGACCTGATTGAGGATCGTCGCGACCGGGTAGAACCCGCCGCCGCCCGCGTAGAAGCAGGTCGGCGCCTGCGACTCGAGGAAGGTCAGGGTGCCGCCGGTGACCGGCTCACCCGCCGCCGCGGCGGAGTTCTGCGAAGACGCGGACGGGGTGCTGCAGGCGGCGAGCGCGAGCGCCGCGGCAACGGCGACGAGGCCGGCGCCGGCGCGGCGGGCGTGAGGGTTCATGGATGCTGCTCCTTGGTGGGTGGAATCCCCCACGGTAGGAGCGGGCCCTGCGGGGCCCCGACGGCATCCGTTACGCGACTTCATCCGCCGTCATCCGGCGTCATGTGCGGCCGCGGGCTGCGTCCCGTCGTGCCGCGGACAGCGTCCCGTGGTGTCGTGGGCTGCGTCCCGTGGTGTCGTGGGCTGCGTCCCGCGTGGCAAAAGCAGGCTGAACCGGGCGCGGTGGCATCCGGCGCGGCGGTCGCACCCGGCCCAGCCTGCTTTCGCCCCCGCCGGCGGCCCGACCCCCGCCGACGGACAGACAGAACCGCCCCGGCCGGGCGGCCGGGGCGGTTCTGGCGTCGGTTCAGCGGTGGGCGGGCCTCAGCGCTTGCCGGCGAGCTGGCGGCCGACGATCTCCCGCATGATCTCGTTCGTGCCGCCGTAGATGCGGTGCACGCGGGCGTCGAGGAAGGCGCGCGCGATCGGGTACTCGGTGATGTAGCCGTATCCGCCGTGGAGCTGCACGCAGGTGTCGAGCACGTCCCACTCGCGCTCCGTGGCCCAGAACTTCACCTTTGCCGCCTCTTCGGCCGACAGCTTGCCCTCGGCGTAGGCCTTGAGGGCACGGTCGATGTAGGCCCAGAGGGCGTCGACCGTCGTCGCGACGTCGGCCAGCTGGAAGCGGCTGTTCTGGAAGTCGATGATGCGCTCGCCGAACGCCTCGCGGTCCTTCGTGTAGGCGAGGGTCCACTCCAGCGCGGCGGCCGCCGCGGCGGCACCGGCGACGCCGATCGACAGGCGCTCCAGCGGAAGGTTCATCATGAGCTGCACGAAACCCTGGCCCTCGGTGCCGCTGATGAGGTTCTCCTCGGGGACGAACACGTCGCTGAACGACAGCTCGGCCGTGTCGTGTCCCTGGAAGCCCATCTTGTGCAGCTTCTTGCCATGGTCGAAGCCCTCCATGCCGTTCTCGATGATGAGCAGCGAGAAGGCGTCGGGACGGTTCCCCTCCCCGGTCTTCACGAAGGTGACGATCATGTCGGCGGTCTTGCCGGACGAGATGAACGTCTTGGCGCCGTTGACGAGGTAGCCGCCGTCGACCTTCTTGGCGGTGGTCTTGATGCCGCGCAGGTCCGAGCCCGCACCCGGCTCGGTCATCGCGAGGGCGCCGAGGATCTCGCCGGTCGCCATGCCGGGCAGCCACTTCTCCTTCTGCGCCTGCGTGCCCATGTGCACGAGGTAGGGGACGGCGAGGTCGTCCTGGATGCCGAAGGCACCGGCGAGCGATCCGGCTCCGGCGCGGATGACCTCCTCGTTGACGACCGCGCGGAAGCGGTAGTCCTGGAGCATCCCGGCGCCGCCGAACTCCTCGGGCACGCTCAGGCCGATGATCCCGGCCTCGCCGGCGGCGAGCATGGTGGCGCGGTCGACCTCACCGTCGGCGTCCCACTTCTCGCGCGCCTCGTTGGTCACGTACCGCTTGCAGAACTCCTTGACGACGTCGCGGAACGCCTCGTGGTCCTCGTCGTAGATGTCGCGCTCCATCGTGCGCCCGTCCTCTCATCCTCGAGTGCCGCTGCCGCAGGGTGTGCGGCAGGGCCGGCCGTGGGATTGCATCCCGGCATCCATGGTACTGGGTTTCAGGCGTCGTAGTCAGGTGCGGCGGGGAGTCCGAAGAAGTCCTCGAGGGTGCCGTAGCCGCCGGCGTCGTACGCCTCGGCCAGCTCGACCCCGATGTAGCGCAGGTGCCACGGCTCCCACGAGTAGCCGGTCGTCGCGGTCGCGCCGTCCTCGTAGCGGATGATGAAGCCGAACCGCCAGGCGTTGTCGACGAGCCACTCCGCCTCGGCGGTGCCTTTGAAGCCGTCGTGCGACCCGCAGCCGCCGTCGCACGCGACGACGTCGACCGCCAGCCCCGTCTGGTGCTCGCTGTGCCCGGGGCGGGCGCTGCGCAGGTCGGCGGCGGCCCGGCCCCGCGAGGCCACGTAGCCGTTGTAGAGGTCGACCTGGTAGGCGTACGGGCGGAAGGCGCTATCGACGCCGAGGGTCCCGACGCCGTCGGCGACGATCGCGGCGGCGAGCTCGTCGAGGGCGTCGGCGGCGTCGGCCCGCAGCCATCCGCCGCCCGAGACGACCCGGATGCCCTGCGGCTGCGCCTGGGGCGTCGGCCAGTAGTCGAGGGGATCGAGGGCGTTGCGCTTGTTCACGACGACCCACGTTCTGCCCGCCTCGGTCACGTCGATGCAGGGGGCCTCGCCGGATGCCACGGCTGCACGGAAGGCCTCTCCGCCGCCGAGAGCCGCGACCACCTCGGCGTCCGTCCCCGAGGCCAGCGCGTCGACGACCGCGGGGTCGTCGCAGACCGCAGGGGATGTCGGAGCAGGGGCCGGGCTCGTCGGAGCGGGCGAGGCCGGCGTGGGAGCTGCGGTGGGCGTCGGCGCGGGGGAGGTCGCGGACGGCGAGGGGGGCGCCTCCGCCTCGCCGTCGCTCGGACGCGGCAGCGCGAACGTGGCGATGGACGCGCCGACGACGAGCACGAGCGTCACCGCCAGCACGCGGCGGCGGACGAGCCGCACCCGGCGCGACGTGCGGTGGGCGCGGCGCGTGTGGGGGGACGCGGCGGGCACACTCCATTGTCGCGCGACGGCGCGCGGCGCCCGGGATTGCGCGATGTTCGACTGTCGTCGCTCATGGGTTGACGGAGTGTCGAATCTGTGTTCCCCTGGGAGGATGAGGTGGCAGGGTCAGCAGGTGGGGGCGACGGACCCCGACGCGCTGCCCGGCCTGGAGTCCCTCGGCGGGCTCGTCCGCAGCGTGACGACGCCCGAATTCGCGGGCATGACCTTCCACGAGGTGCTGGCGAAGTCGGCGCTCAACCACGTTCCCGGTCCGTCGGCCATGCCGTTCGACTGGACCGTGAACCCCTACCGGGGCTGCAGTCACGCCTGCGTCTACTGCTTCGCCCGTCGCACGCACGAGTACCTCGACTTCGACTCCGGCGCCGACTTCGATCGCGAGATCGTCGTGAAGACGAACGTCGCCGAGGTGCTCCGCCGCGAACTCGCCCGGCCGTCGTGGGCGCGCGAGCACGTCGCGCTGGGCACGAACACCGATCCGTACCAGCGCGCCGAGGGGCGCTACCGGCTCATGCCCGGCATCATCGAGGCGCTCGCCGACAGCGGCACGCCGTTCTCGGTGCTGACCAAGGGCACCCTGCTGCGCCGCGACCTGCCGGCGCTGGCGGCTGCGGCGTCCGTCGTCGACGTCGACGTGTCGATGTCGATCGCCATCAGCCACGACGCCCTGCGCGAATCGCTCGAGCCCGGCGCGCCGACGTTCCGCGCGCGGGTGGAGACGATCCGCGCGGCGAGCGAAGCGGGTTTCCGCCCGATGGTCTTCCTCATGCCGATCCTCCCGCACCTCACCGACGACGCGGCGATCATCGACGACGCGCTGCGGCAGCTGAGGGAGGCGGGCGCCCGCCGCGTCGTGTTCGGGGCGCTCCACCTGCGCCCCGGCGCCAAGGAGTGGTTCTGGCAGTGGCTCGAGCGCGAGCGTCCCGACCTGCTGCCGCTCTACCGCGGGCTGTACCCGGGCGCGTCGGTGAGCGCGCCGGTCGGCTACCGCAAGCTGCTGTCGGCGCGGGTGCGGCCGCTGCTGCGCCGCCATGGCCTCACCGGCGGGGCGGAGGACGACGCCCCCGCGCCGCGCGCGTCACGCCTCATGCCCGTGCGCGCCACGGCATCCGCGTCGGCTCCCGCGATGCTCTTCTGACGCCCTCGCTCCTGCCCCGCCCCGCCCCGCGCGCGCCGCCGCGCCTGCCGCCGAGCCGACACGTTTCCGCCCAACCGACACGCGATGTCCCGTGCAAACCGTGTCGGCTCGCACGGGACGTGTCGGCTCGGCGAGAGGGAGAGAGAATCGCGTCAGGCGTTGGCGGCCCGGACGGCGTCGAGCGCGGAACCGGCGAACTCGCTCCCCGTCTCGACCGTGAGGGTGCCGGTGACGGTGATCCACACCCGGCCCGTGAAGACGTAGACGACGGCGATCGTGCCGAACTCGCTCTCCTCGGAGTGCGTGAACGCGGTCGCACCGGCGATGGTCGTCGCGCGATACGACGCCGCCGTGCGCAGCGACGACACGAGACGGTCGCGCGCCGCCGTCGTCAGCTCGGCGGCCACGACGCTGAACCCGCCGTCGGAGAACGGGATGCCCCACGAGCACACCTCGGACTGCACAGCCCGGGCCGCGGTCTCGGCGGCCAGCGGCCCCGGCATGTGGTCCGCCGCGGAGCCGCCGGCATCCAGCGGCTCGGCCGCGTCGCCGAACAGCGCGTGCACCGTCGACAGCGGCAAGAGCGTGCCGCACGACGGCAGGACGGCCCGATCCGATGCGCCCGCCGTCGCGGTGGGACTCGGCGTCGGACTCGGGGTCGTCGTGGCCGTCGGCGACGGGGTCGCGGTCGGCGTACCCGGCAGAGTGGGAGTGGTCGGACCCGGGGTCGCCGGTGCGGTCGCCGTGCCGGTGGGAGCGGGCGATGTCGTCGGGCCAGCGGCCGGCGGCTCCGGCACGCAGGCCGTGAGCGCGAGCGCGAGGGTGGCCGCGAGCACGGTGAGCGACACGAAGGACCGGGGGGTCATGGGGCGATCCTACGTCGCGAGCGGCCGGGTCAGGAGGAGGCCGGCCGCGCTCCGTCCAGGGCCGCGCTCGCAAGCCGCCCGGAGCAGTCAGCCGGCGGCGAGCGCGGCGTCGAGGGCCTCCTCGGCGAACCCCGTGAGCACGATGTCGTACAGCGGTGCGATGAGCACGATCCACACATCGCCCGCGAATGCGTAGATCGTCGTGTGGCGCAGGTCGCCGCGCAGCTCGGAGGTCGAGAACGCGATGTCCGCCCCCTCGATCTGGAGAGTCCTGTACGACGACGCCTCGCCGAGCGCGTCGACGAGGTCCACCCGGGCCGCGGGATCCAGCCTGAAGGCGTAGCCGAGCAGATACCCCTCGGTCACCGCGTCAGGGCCCCAGAGGCAGGGCAGTGTCTCGATCGCTGCGGCCGCCGCCGCGCGCGCCTGAGGCCCCGGGATCTGCGCCGAGGGGTTGTCGGGGTCGATGGGGTGCCAGGGCTCCCCGAGTTCCCCGCTGATCGTCGCGAGCGGAAGGAGCGCCTCGCACGTCTCGGGCACGCCGGCGGCGGATGCGGTGGGCGTGGGCGTCGGCGTGGGCGTCGGCGTGGGCGTCGGCGTGGCGGAAGGCGTCGGGCCGGCGCTCGAGCGCGCCGTCGTCGACGTCGTCTGCGTCGGCGTCGGCACATCCGTCGCGGCGCACCCTCCCAGAAGTGCGACGACAGCCCCCAGCACGACCACCATGCGCACGTGGCTGGTCATGCCCCGAGCCTAGGCGATCAGCTCCGGCGGTGCACGCGAAAAGCCCCGAGGACCAGGGCCTCGGGGCTTCTCGCAGCAGTCGGATCAGGCGTCGACGTCGGCCAGCTGGCGGCCGGCGAGCTCCTCGAGCACGTCGTCGCCCGGGCGCACCTCGTCGAACGGCGCCGCGATCTCGGCACGCTCCAGCATCTCGGTCATCTTGCGACGACGCTGACGCGTGATGAGCGTCACGACGGTGCCGCTGCGACCGGCGCGGCCGGTGCGGCCCGAACGGTGCAGGTACGTCTTGTACTCATCGGGCGCGTCGGCCTGGACGACCAGGTCGATGTCGTCGACGTGGATGCCGCGGGCGGCGACGTCGGTCGCGACCAGCACCTCGACACGGCCCGAGGTGAGGCGCTCGAGGTTGCGCGTGCGCTTGGCCTGGTTGAGGTCGCCGTGGAGGGCGACGGCACGGATGCCGACGTCCTCGAACTGCTCGGCGAGCATCTCGGCGTAGGCGCGGGTGCGGGCGAAGACGAGCGTCTTGGCGTCGCGGTCGACCAGCGAGGTGAGGATCTCGGCCTTGTCGCGGTGGTCGATCACGAGCACGCGGTGGTCGATCGTCCCCGAGTCCTGGTCCTCACCGGCGACCTCGTAGACGGCGGGCTCCACGAGGAACTCGTCGACGAGCGCGGCGACCTCGCGGTCGAGCGTCGCGGAGAAGAGGAGCTTCTGGGCGCCCTCCTGGACGAGGCGGAGGATCCGCTGCATCGGCTCGAGGAAGCCGAGCTCGCTCATGTGGTCGGCCTCGTCGAGGACGACGATCCGGACCTCGGAGAGGTCGAGCTTGCCCTGCTCCTGCAGGTCCTCGATGCGGCCGGGGGTGCCGACGATGATGTCGACGCCCTTCTTGAGCGCACCGACCTGGCGCGCCTGGGGCACGCCGCCGTAGATCTGCGTGGTGAACAGGCCGACGCTGCGGGCGATCGGCTGGATGGTGCGGTCGATCTGCAGGGCGAGCTCACGGGTCGGGGCGAGCACGAGCGCCTTCGGCTTGCGGCCGAACTCGCGACGCTGACCGGCCTGGGCGCGCAGGATCGACTCGACGAGCGGGGCGCCGAACGCGATGGTCTTGCCCGAACCGGTGCGGCCGCGGGCCAGGACGTCGCGACCCTCGAGGATCGGGGTGATCGTCGCGGCCTGGATCGGGAACGGCGAGGCCGCGCCGAGGTCGGCGAGCGCGCGGACGATGTTGTCGCCGAGGCCCAGCGAGCCGAAGCTCACGTCCGCGACCTCTTCGGCCTGGACGGCCTCCGCCTGCAGCTTCTCGTGCACGACGTCGACGTGGGCCTCGAAGGCCTTCGCCTTCTTGTCGGCGTCCCAGTCGGAGCGGTTGGCGGCGAAGCCGTCGCGACGGTCGTCGCGGCGCGGGCGGTCGGAGAAGTCGCGGCGCGGACGGTCGTCGAACGACCGAGCCGGACGGTCATAACTCCGGCGCTCCGTGCGCTCACGGCCCGAATCGGCCCGATCCGACCGGTTCCGGTCGAAATCTCCGGAGTTACGCACGGGACGGTCGGAGAAGTCACGACGCGGACGGTCGTCGAACGACCGGGCGGGACGGTCGTCGCGACGGGGACGGTCGGAGAAGTCGCGACGGGGACGGTCGTCGAACGACCGAGCCGGACGGTCATAACTCCGGCGATCCGTGCGCTCACGGCCCGAATCGGGGCGCTCCGACCGGTTCCGGTCGAAATCTCCGGAGTTACGCGCGGGACGGTCGGAGAAGTCGCGTCGCGGGCGGTCGTCGAACGACCGGGCGGGACGGTCGTCGCGGAACGACGGGCGCGCGTCGCCGAACGTGCGCCGGTCGTCGCGGGGCTGACGCTCGCCGCGGGGACGGTCGTCGAACGACCGGGCCGGACGGACGTAACTCCGGCGATCCGTGCGCTCGCGGCCCGAATCGGGGCGCTCCGACCGGTTGCGGTCGAAATCTCCGGAGTTGCGCGCGGGGCGGTCGTCGTAAGAGCGGGCGGGGCGGTCCCCGGCGTCGCTGCGGGCGTGGGTGCGGATCCCGCGGGCCTCGTCGCGGCCGGCGCGCTCCTGCGCCGTCCAGCGCTGCTTCTTGGCGGGCGCGTCGGCCTCGGCGGGACGGTACCCGCGGTGACCGGCGCTCTTGCTGCCGGGCTTGCCGGCGGACGACTGACCGGGACGGCGCTTGGCGTCCTGGTAGGAGGTCTTGCTGCCGTAGCGCGGCTCGAAGTTCTGGGCTCGGCCGCCGGCCGGCTTCTTGTTCTTGGGCATGGTGGTGTCCTTCTGGGTTGTCTCGCGCGAGAACAGCACTCCTCAGATCACGCACTCCGACAGGGAGTGGACGCGGCCGCGCACGCGGCGTGGAGTAACCCGGACATCCGTCGGCCGGGGGCCATTCACAGTGATGGTCGTCGGAGCGGATTCGCTCCCACCATCGGCCCCTTGGACTCACAAACCCATCCGCGCATCACGCACGGTGTCCAGAGCCGACCGAGCAACTCTAGCGGATGATCCTGGGAGAGTGCCCGCCGCCTCCGGGACCGGTCCGAGACTGCGCTCGGACGACGGACAATGGATGCCATGGCCGACACGCATCCGATCACCGTCGCGATCGAGCGGCGCATCGACCCCGACCGCACGCGGGAGGCGACCGCGTGGATGCAGGCCGGCACGGACCTCGCCACGACCTTCCCCGGATTCCTCGGCTCGGGATGGGTGCGCGCCGGCGAGGACAGCGACCTCTGGTACATGCTCTACCGCTTCCACGACATCGCGACCCTCGAGTCGTGGGAGCAGTCGGCTCAGCGCGGCTGGTGGCTGGAGTCGGGCAAGGCGTTCGCGCGCGAGGAGCGCGTCGAACGCCGCACCGGGATCGAGGGCTGGTTCGACGCGCCCTTCGCGACCGGCGTCGAGTCCCGCCGGGGAGCGGATGCCACGCCGACGGGTCCGGTCGCACTGCCGATCCCGCCGGCCCCGCCGCGCTGGAAGCAGGCGGTGACCATCTGGCTGGGCTTCTTCCCGACCAATCTGCTCGCCTCGTGGCTGCTGGGCTTCGCGCCCGGATTCACCGAGTGGCCGCTGTGGGCGCGCGTGCTCCTGTCGACGGTGCTGCTGACGCCGGTGATGACCTACGCGGTGCTGCCCTGGGTCACGCGGCTGCTGCGCCGCTGGCTCCAGCGCTGACCCCGCGGAGGACACTCCTGGCGGGGCACGCCCCGGTCGTACACTGTGGCCCATGACGACCCCGGATGCGGCACCTGCTGCGGACGCCGCACGCACTTCCGTCCCCACTCTGCGCGCCGAGTCCGAGGCGCTGCTGGCGGCGTTCATCGCGGGCGCGGGCGGCGCCCTCGTCGGACTCGTGCTGGCGCTCGTCGCCCGCACGCTGTCGCTGTGGGCGCCGTGGGGGCTCGGGTCGTGGGCGGCGCTGTGCGGCGCCGCCGCGGCGGCCGTGAGCTCCGCGCTGGGTTTCTGGCGCTCGCGCACCACCGACGGCGAGGAGTGGCGGCGCGAGATCTCGGACTGGCGCTACGTCGTGTCGACCGCGTCGGTCATGATCGCGCACGTCGCGCTCACCGCGATCGCCGTCCTCGCGCTGTTCGCCCTGCTGGCGCGCGCCTTCATCGGCGTCGCCGTCAACGGGTTCTGGACGGTGACCCTCCTGGCCCTCGCCGCCGGCCTCTCGGGCTACCTGTCGTACTTGTCCTCGTCGCGGATGACGACCCAGCGCCTCACCTCGCTGCTCGTGTCGTTCATCGGCATCGGCACGCTCGCGGCGATGGTGACCACCTCCGATCCGGCGTGGTGGGAGCTGCACTTCAGTCAGCTCGGGACGTTCGGCGACCTCTCGAGCCTGCTGTTCAACGGCACGCTCATCGCGGGCGGCCTGCTGGTGACGACCTTCACCCTGTACGTCGGCCGGGACCTGCGCCGCGTCGGCCGCGGGGATGCGCGGCCGAAGACCCGGGTCGTCACCGGCGCGCTGATGGTCATGGGTATCATGCTCGCGTGCGTCGGGATCTTCCCCGTCGACGTGAACCTGCTCCTCCACAACCTCTCCGCGTCGGGGATGGCCCTCATGTACCTGCTGCTGCTCGCGGGCGGACCGCGCCTGCTGCGGGGCATGCCCCGCACGTACTTCTACGCGTCATGGGGCTTCCTGGCCGCGCTCGTCGCGTCGATCGTGCTCTTCGCCGTCGGCTACTTCGGCCTCACCGCGTTCGAGATCGTCGTCTTCGCGCTGATCTTCGGCTGGCTGGCCGTCTTCATCCGCTTCCTGAGCGTCGCCGGCGACTGACCCGGCCTCGGCCTCCACGAGCACGGCGGCGGGCGCGGCACCGGTGGCTGCGGCGTCGCCGGTGGCTGCGGCGTCCCGTTCGCGCCGCGCACGGCGCGTCGCCGGGGCACCGGCGGACGCCTCGGCGGGGACGAGCTCTCCCCGGCGGATCGCGCGACGCTCGCGCGCGCCCTCGACGAGGTTGTACAGCGTCGGGAGCACGAGCAGGGTCAGCACGGTCGAGGAGATCAGTCCGCCGATGACGACGATCGCCAGCGGCTGCGAGATGAAGCCGCCGTGCCCGGTGATGCCGAGCGCCATCGGGGTGAGCGCGAAGATCGTCGCGAGGGCCGTCATCAGGATGGGCCGGAGGCGTCGCGCGCCGCCGGCGAGGGTCGCGTCGTGCGTCGTGAGCCCCTTCTCGCGGTACTGGTTGACGAGGTCGACGAGCACGATCGCGTTGGTCACCACGATGCCGATGAGCATCAGGACGCCGATGAGCGACGCCACCCCCAGCGGCACGCCGGTGGCGATCTGCAGCAGGATCGCGCCGGTCGCGGCGAACGGCACCGAGATCAGCAGCAGGAGCGGCTGGCGCAGCGACTTGAAGGTCGCCACCATGACGATGTAGACGATCAGGATGGCCGCGAGCATCGCGAGGCCGAGCTGCCCGAAGGCGTCCTGCTGCTGCGAGAGCACGCCGCCCACCTGGGCGTCGGCGGCGTCGGGCAGGTCGACGTCGAGGAGCGCGGTGCTGACGGTGGCCGAGGCCGTGTTGAGGTCGTCGGTGGCGGGGGTGACCGTGACGGTCGCCGTGCGCTGCCCGCGCTGGGTGGTGATCGAGGTGGGCCCCTGGCTCTCCTCGACGGTGGCGACCTGGTCGAGCGGGACGAGGCCTGCGGCGGTGGCGATCTCGAGGTCCTTGAGCTCGGCGATCGTCTGCGGGATGTCGTCGGCCTGCAGGTACACCGTCAGGGCGGTGCCGTCGATCTCGACCGAGCCCACTCCCCGCGGCTGCATCGTGTTGGAGACCAGCGCGCCGACGGCGACCTCCGAGAGGCCGAGGGCGGCCGCCTCCTCGCGGTCGACGGTGACGGCGACGAATGGGAGCGATGCGGCGAGGTTCGAGGTGACCTGGCCGATGCCCTCGGCGCCGTCGAGGGCGGCGACGACCGCGTCGGTCGCCTCGCCGAGCGTCGCGGCGTCGGGGGCGGTGACGTCGACCTCGATGTCGCTCGACCCGAATCCGCCCTGACCCGCGGAGACCGTGACGGTGCCGACGTCCTCGAGGTCGGCGACCGCCTCCTGGACGGCCTCGCGCACGGCGACCTGGTCGGCGTCGGTGTCGGTGGTGATCGAGTAGGTGATGCCGGCGCTGCCGCCGGCGAACGCGTCGCGCACGGCCGACCCGCTGGAGCCGATCGAGGTCTGCACCGTCTCGATGCCGTCGACGCCGAGGATCGCGTCCTCGACCTTCGCAGCTGCGGCGTCCTCGGCGTCGAGGCTCGGCGCCTGGCCGAGCTCCTGCGTGACGGTGAACGTGTTCTGGCCCGAATCGCCCAGGAAGTTGGTCTTCATGAGCGGCGCCGCCGCGATGGTGCCGGCCAGCACGAGCACGGCCAGCAGCAGCGTCACCCACGAGTGCTTCAGCGTCCAGCGCAGCACCGGGAGGTACGCCTTCTGCAGTCGAGACGGCGGGGCGTCGGGGTGCTCGGGGTCGACCACGCGCCCCTCGGCGTCGCGCAGCGGCTTGCCCGGGCGCAGGAACCAGTACGCGAGCACGGGAACGATCGTGAGCGCGACGAAGAGGGACGCCGTCATCGCGATGGTGACGGTGAGCGCGAACGGGCGGAACAGCTCGCCGGTGACGTCGCCGACGAAGGCGATCGGCAGGAAGACCGCCACGGTGGTGATGGTCGACGCGGTGATGGCCGCCGCGACCTCGCGCACCGCGAGCAGGATCGCCCGGAGTTTGTCGGCGTCGCCCACGTAGTGGCGCTTGATGTTCTCGATCACGACGATCGAGTCGTCGACGACGCGACCGATCGCGATCGTGAGGGCGCCGAGGGTGAGGATGTTCAGCGAGTAGCCGAAGGCCTGGATGCCGACGAAGGTGATGAGCACGCTCGTCGGGATGGAGATCGCCGTGACGAGGGTGGAGCGCACCGACAGCAGGAACACCAGGATGATGATCACCGCGAACAGGAGCCCGAGCAGCCCCTCCTGCGCGAGCGCCTCGATCGACTGCTCGATGTAGGGCGCCTGGTCGAACACGACGGTGAACTCGGCGTCGGCGCCCACGGCGTCCTGCAGGTCGGGGATGATGGCGGCCACGCCGCGGGAGACGTCCACGGTGTTGGCCGCCGGGAGCTTGGTGATCGACAGCGTGAGGGCGGGTTCGCCGTTGACGCGGGAGATCGATGTGACCGGATCCTCGTCGAGTGCCACGTCGGCGACGTCGGCGATCGTCACGGCGCCGCCGGCGAGCTGCTCCGCCGAGCCCGGCACCAGCGGGAGCGCCGCGATCTCGTCGACCGACGACAGCTTCGTGCCGGTCTGGACCGTGAGCGTCTGGTCGCCCTCGGTCACCGAGCCGCCCGGGAAGAGCACGCCGTTCTGGTCGAGCGCGTCGGTGATCGCCGTCTGGGTGTAGCCCGCTGCGACGAGCGCCGCCTGGTCGGGGACGATCGTGACGCGCTGGCCCTGGCCGCCGATGATCGCCACCGCGCTGACGCCGTCGACGTCCTCGAGGTCGGGGATGACGCTCGCCTCGAGCTGCGCCTCGATGGTGCGCGCGTCGTCGTAGCCGGTGACGGCGAGGGCGATGACGGGCAGGTCGTCGATCGAGAACGAGACGACATTGGGCTCCACGGCCTCCGGCAGGTCGCTCTTGATGCGGTTGATCGCCTGGAGGATCTTCTGCTCGGCGGTGGCCAGATCGGTGCCGTAGGTGAACGACGCCTGGATGATCGACGCGTTGGTCGTGCTCGTGGCGGTCGTCGACTCCAGCCCGGGGATGCCCTGGATGGCCGTCTCGATCGGTGTCGAGACGTCGTTGTTGACGACGTCGGGCGAGGCGCCGGGGTAGGTCGTGAGCACCGACAGCTGCGGGAACTCGATCGAGGGGATCAGCTCCTGCTTGAGGCTCGTCAGCGCGAGGCCGCCGAAGATCGCCGCGACGATCGTGATGAGCGCGATGAGGGCGCGGTTCTTGAGGCTCAGGACGGCGAGATTCGACACGGGAGGCCTTTGCGATGCGAGGGTCAGCCGATACAGACCTGTATCGACTCCGATTGTCCCACGCGCACCCCGGCGGGACCTCCTCCCCGGGACGGATCCTGTGGGGGGACCGCGGGAGGACCCCCGCTGGGGAGGAGGCGAGGATGCGCCCGGGCTCAGCGCGGGAGGAGCCCGCCGAGCATGAACCCCACCGCGGCGGCGATCACGGCGGCCACGAGCGTGCCCAGCAGGTTGAGCCATGCCCAATCGCGACGCCCGGCCTGCGCGAGCAGCACGCTCTCCACCGACACCGTGCTGAACGTCGTGAAACCGCCGAGCACGCCCACGCCCAGGATCGTCATCCACAGCGGGCCGATGACGGCGGCCATCCCGGTGAGGAGGCCGAGCGCGAACGACCCGGTCACGTTGACGACGAGGATGCCGAGAGGGAACACCCCGGTGCGGCCCCGCATCACGAGGCCGTCGACCACGTAGCGGCCCCCCGCGCCCAGGCCGCCGCCGATCACCAGGGCGACGAGCTCCAGGGCGCTCATTCCGCGACCTCCGGCGGCTCTGCCGCCCCGGGCCGACCGGGTTGCTCGGGGCGGCCGGAGATCCGGCGGCCGATCATGAGGCCCGCGGTGGCCGCCACCACACCGCCGAAGACCGACAGCACGACGAGGCCGAGTCCCACGATCGGCGCCGCGCTCGAGGTAGTGACCACGTGCACCGCGAAGGCGCTGTAGGTGGTGAATCCGCCCATCATCCCGGTGCCGAGGAAGAGCCGCAGCAGCGGTCGGCGACCGTCGAGCGCGCCGACGATCACGCCCAGCAGCAGCGATCCGGCGACGTTGATCCCGAGGGTGACCGCCGGGACCACCAGCGGATGGGTGCCCGCCGACAGCGGCACGACCAGCAGCGCGCGCGCCGCGACGCCGACGGCGCCGCCGAGGACCACGACGACGAGCGCGGCGGGAGAGAACCAGCGCGGGAGGGCCACGCCCTCACGCTAGGGCCACCTCAGCCGAGGATCAGGGCACGGATCGCCGATTCGGGCGATACCGACGTGTCCAGCAGCCGCCCCTTCTTGTACGCGCCGAAGACCCGCGGGTCGATGTAGGAGCCGCGCGCGACGGCGGGGGTGTTCCCCAGGGCCTCGGCGGTGGTGCGGACGGCGAGCACCTCGGCGCGCTTGCGGTCGGCGGCCGTGTCCACCGTTCCGATCCGCGCGAGGGCATCGGCGGCGAGGATCGTGCCGCGGAGCGTGCGGAAGTCCTTCGCGGTGAACGTGCCGCCCGTCATCGCGCGCACATACGCGTTGACCTCCCGCGGCGTGAGGGGAACGCGTCGTCGGCTGCGCTGATACGCCAGCAGCGCGGACCCCGGGCGGCCGGCCGCCATCAGGGCGACCGCGATCGCGAGGTCCTCGTCGTCGATCTCCAGGCGCTGCCGCTTGCCGCTCTTGCCGGGGAAGCGCAGGCTCGTGAGCGTGCCCTCGATCACCGCGTCGCGGCGCTTGAGGGTGGTGAGCCCCCGGCTGCCGTGGCGCTCCAGGTAGCGCTCCGATCCCACGCGCGGGGCAGCCTGGTCCAGCAGCCGGAAGGCGGCCGCCAGCACGCGCTCGCGGTCGAGATCCTCTCGCCGCAGCGACGTCGTCACGCGGCCGCGGGCGCGCGGCAGAGATTCGGCCAGCTGGAGCGCCCGTGCGAACTTGCCCTTGTCCCGCCCCGCGGTCCACTGCGGGTGGTAGACGTACTGCATCCGGCCGGCGTCGTCGATGCCCGTGGCCTGGATGTGGCCGTTCGGCGACGCGCAGATCCACACGTCACGCCACGCGGGCGGGAGCACCAGCGCCACCACGCGCTCGCGCTCGGCGGCGGGCAGCGCGGCGCCGTCCGCGTCCACATAGCGGAAGCCGTTGCCGGCGCGCAGGCGACGGTATCCCAGGTCCACCCCGGGGCGGACGCGCACCAGTCTCGGCATTCCTTCAATCTCTCATGCGTCGTATGCGGCCGTCGGCATCGGCGGCCCCTCCGTGATCGGGGGCCCCTCCGTGATCGGCGGCCCGTCAGTGGGAGCGGAGCATCTCGATGAGCTCCGCCTTGCGCGCGCCGGAGTATCCGCGCAGGCCCAGCTCCTTCGCGCGGGCACGCAGGTCGGCCACCGTCCAGTCCTCGTAGTCTCCGGACGTGCCGCCGCGCCGTCCGACGGCCCGACGGCCGTCGCGGGCCGCGGCGTTCGAGATGCGCGCGGCCTTCTCCTTCGATGCGCCGTCCTTGCGGAGCTCCTCGTAGAGCTCCGGGTCCTTCAGGCTGTTCGATCCGCGTCCGCCGGGCATGGCATCCTCCTTCGACAGGGCGAGGCTACGGCCCGCCGCCCGCGCGGCCCGAGGGGCTTGACCACGGGACGGCGGCGGGAGTAGGCCGGAGTCGGTGCGTGCGGCGCCGAGGCCGTCGCCCGTCCATCACCCCGCGTTCGCACGCGATAGCACCGCCGGTTCAGCAGCGTCAAGGGTCTGTCGCGCAACTGCCGCCGGGCCTACCTTCGGATCGAACGGTACCCCGCTCGCCGATCGGCTGCGGGCCCGCAGAACGGAGCAAACAGACATGAACATCGCACTCCTCGTCATCATCGTGGTCGCCATCGTGCTGGCCATCGTCAGCGGACTGAACGCCTCGCTGCAGTGGCTGCTGTGGGTCGCGCTGATCGTCGGCGTCATCGCCCTGATCGCCTTCCTGCTGCGCGTCGTGCGCGGTGGCAGCCGCACCTGACGGACTGAGAACGCAGAACGCCCCCACGGTGGATCGTGGGGGCGTTCTGCTGTGCACGGGGGCTCGCATGCGCGCGGCCACCGTGCCCCGGATCCGCGTCCGGACCTGGATCACAGGCGCGCCGCGGCGTAGTGCCTCAGCGCGTCGCGCACGAACTCGGCGCCCGCCTGGCCGCCGTAGTTCTTCGCGAACCGCGGATCCGCCACGTACATGTCGGCGAGTCCGCGCACGTAGCCCGCGACGTCTCCGCCGGGATCGCCCGCGGGGGTGCCGGGGATGCCGGTGAGCCACGCCACGTGACGCTCCGCCAGCGCCTGCGCCTCGTCGCCGTCGGACGGGATGCCGCGCGCGGCGGCGTCCGTCCAGGCGGCGCCGAGCTCGGTCGTCCGCCGCTGCCACTGCGCCTTCTCCTCCGCGCTCATGCCGCGCCACCAGGCGTCGCCCGCCGCGTACGCGTCGGCGCCCCAGCGCTCCTCGACCTCCGCGCGATACCGCGTGTGGTCGAAGCCGTCGAACATCTCCTCTGCCATCAGTTCCTCACCTCCTCTCATCGCCGCGATGGTCGTCTCGACCGACGCGATCTGCCGCGCCAGCCGCTCGCGCTCCTCGCGGAGCCAGGCCAGATGGCCCTCCAGCGCGCCCTCCTCGCTCGTGGGACGGGCGAGGATCTCCGCGATCTGCGGCAGCCCCAGTCCGAGCTCCCGCAGCAGCAGGATGCGCTGCAGCCGCACGAGCGCCGCGCCGTCGTACCGCCGGTAGCCGTTGCTCCCGACACTCGACGGCGGCAGCAGCCCGAGCTCGCCGTAGTGCCGCAGGGTGCGGCTCGTCGTACCGGCGAGCTTCGCGATCTGCTGGATCGACCATTCCTTCGTCATGCCACCCACGGTAGATGTTGACGCTGCGTCAAGGTCAAGCGCTGCGTCAAGGTCAACTCCGGTGTGTCCCACTTTCCGCAGGGCTTGTCCCACTCTCCGCAGGGCATGTCCCACTTTCCGCAGGGCTCGTCCCAGTCTCCGCAGGGCTTGTCCCATTCTCAGTTGATTCCGCCCCGCGAAACCCGCCGATTCTGGGACATACCCACCACGGGTCAGCGCGCAGGCGAGGCGCCGGCTGTCCGCCGCCCTCGCACCGGCTGACTCCCTCAGCACGCCGGCATGTCCCACATTCGGTCGGAGTACCACCGGCTGAGCAACCCAAAGTGGGACATCACGCACCGAAAGTGGGACATCACGCACCGAAAGTGGGACAACAACAGCGGAAGGGTTGACAAAGTCGAGATATATCGTGTTACAGTGACTACACGCGATATATCTCGATCCATCCGGATCATCGCGAAGGACTGAGGAGACATCATGACCCTGGAGAAGTGGCTCATCCACCCGGGCGAGACGCGCGTGATCGACATCGAGGGCGTGCGCAAGCTCAAGGTGGGACTGGTCGGCGGGCAGGTCGACGTCGTGGCCCACGACGAGCCCGGCATCCGCATCGAGGTGCACGGCGTGACCACGAAGGACCTGCGCATCGAGGCGACCGGCGACACCGTGGAGATCGACCACGCGCAGCTGCGCTGGGACAACTTCCTCGAGGTGTTCCGCAACTTCGGCAGCGGCGGGCCCAAGGCCGAGATCAGCGTCGCGGTGCCCCGCGGCACCGAGCTGAACCTCGGCGTCGTGAGCGCGAGCGCGCTCGTGTCGGGCCTGACCACCGACGCCCGCCTCAACACGGTCTCGGGCGACATCATCGTCGACGGACACACCGGCGACGTGTCGGTCAACGCCGTCTCGGGCGACGTCCAGATCCGCGGACTCGAGGGCGCCCTGAGCGCCAACTCGGTCTCCGGCGACGTCGCGGCGACGGGCCGCCTGCGCAAGGCCTCGGTCGACACCGTCTCGGGCGGGATGCTCATCGACACCGTCGGCGAGATCCTCGCCGTGAACCTCAACACGGTCAGCGGCGACGCGAGCGTGCGCGTGGACGAGGGACGCCCCGCCAACTACGTGCTCCGCAGCGTCAGCGGCCGGGTCACCGTCGACGGCGTCAAGCGCTCCACCTCCGCGCCGACCAACTACACCGACTCGGTGGGCGAGCTCAGCAGCAGCTTCGTCGACGTGCGGGTCAACTCGGTCTCCGGCGACGTCACCGTGCTGCGCCGGGCGACCGACCCCGTCGGCGCCGACGACGCGCCGACCCCCGAGGAGTGGTGAGCATGGCTCCCGTCTTCTCGCACGGCGACCTGCGCCTGTACCTCCTGCGCCTGCTCGACGAGGGGCCGCGGCACGGGTACGACCTCATGCAGGCGCTGTCCGATCGCACCGGCGGCACGTACACGCCGAGCGCCGGCACCATCTACCCCCGCCTCGCCAAGCTCGAGGAGGAGGGCCTGGTCACCAAGACCGTCGACGGCCGCAAGACCGTCTACGAGATCACGGAGGCCGGCCGTGCCGAGGTCGCGGCGCGCGCCGACGACCTCGAGGGGATCGAGGCGGGACTCGCCGACAGCGTGCGGCTGATCGCCGACGAGGTCCGCGGCAGCGTGCGCGAGGCCATGAAGAGCCTGCGTGCGGACCTCGCCGCCGCCGCGGCGGCCGACCGCGCGGCCGGACGCGGGGCGCCCGAGCGCACCGGACCCCCTCGGCCCGCCGACGACGCGCGTGCCGCGTCGCGGGAGCAGCTGCGCCGAGCGGATGCCGCCGTATCGGAGTTCCGCGCCACCGTCCGCGCCGACCTCCGGACGCATGTCGCCCGGGGCGGGAACCTGCCGGCCTCGGCCGTGGACGACCTCGCCGCCGCACTCACCGACGCCCAGCGGGCGCTCACGATCGCCCTGCGGGGCTGATCACCCGACAGCCGGTCGCCCCGCCCCCGCGCGGGGCGGTCAGCTGTCGGGCCAGAGCTCCTCGTCGTCGCGGGCCGGCTGCTCGAGCGGCACCACGAGGATGGGGCGCGACTGCCGGTGCGCGAGGCGGGCGGCGACCGAACCGGTGAAGAACTCGCGGATCGACTCGCCCAGACCCCGCCGGCGCGTGCCGACGACGATGAGGCGGGCATCGGCGCGCTCGGCCAGGTGCTTGATGGCGAGCGCGGGATCGCCGACGAGCTGCTGGACGCTCCATTCCACGCCGCTCCCGTCGAGGACCGCCGCCGCGGCGGCCGTCACCGCGGCGAGCTGGCTCTCGCCGCCGGTGAGGTCGATGTCGATGGGCGCCGAGTGGACGTAGCCGTCGGGATCCTCGTAGGTCACGAAGCGCGTCACGTCGACATGGGCGACCAGCAGTGGGGCGCCGAAGAGCTTCGCGTAGCGCGCGGCCTCCTTCAGCACCCGGTTGGGCTGGTCGGGGATCGCTCCGACGATCACCGCGCGCTGGGGCACGGCTCCCCCCGAGCCGGCGTCGACGCCGTAGGGATCGGTCTGGTCGGTCATTGATCAGCCTCCGAACTCGTGGCGGACCCGTTGTCGACTCGTGATCGAGCGTGGTGTCCGCCGGGGACCGCGGCATCCGACGGCGAGCAGTCGGATGCCCCGTGTTATCCTGAATGCTACTCTTCCCGGCTGAGCGCCGGACCATTCTGCGACGGGCATATCACCAGGCCCGTGACTCTGAAATGAGGGGGTCTCGCATGGGGCGTGGCCGTCAGAAGGCGAAGCACACCAAGATCGCTCGCGAACTCAAGTACGACACGTACAACGTGAACTACTCCGCTCTCGAGAAGGAGCTCGGTCACCACGAAGAAGACGCGTACGTCGACAAGTGGGCCGATCAGTACGCCGACGACGAAGACGAGCTCGAGAAGGCCTGAGCCCGACCGACGTCGACCCGGACCTGGTCACCAGGTCCGTCCGTGGCGACGCTCCCATTCGTCCTCGACCGTGCCGGGGCGCGCCAGTCGCACGCCCGCGGGGATCGACGCCACGATCACGAGGGCCAGGGCGATCAGCGGGATCGTCCAGGACTCGGTGAGATCGTGCACGATGCCGACACCGAGCGGCAGCGCCGCGACGATCGCGTAGCCGATGCTCTGCACGAATCCGCTGAGCGCGACCGCGGTTTCATGGGTGCGCGCCCGGATGCCGATGAGCGCCAGGGCCAGCGGGAAGAAGAGCGGCGTCGTGCCCAGGAGCACCACCCACAGCACGGGTGCGGCGCTCGGCGCCCAGAGGAGACCGGCGACCGCGGCCAGCCCGGCCACGACGGCGACCGCGAACAGGACCGGGATGACCCTGCGGCGTGAGGCCAGCACGGGCACCACGAGCGCCGCGGGCAGCCCCATGACCGCGAACAGCGACAGGAGCGCCCCGGCCTGCGCCGGCGTCACTCCCGCGGTGTCGACCAGCAGCGACGGCAGCCACGCGAAGCTCGTGTAGGCGACGGCGCTGGAGACGAGGAAGGTGACCGTCACCGCCCACGCGAGCGGGAGCCGCCAGAGGCGGCCGAACAGGCGGGGGTTCGCCTGCTCGATGTCGACGGCGAGGGCCGCGCGCTCGCGGACCAGGAGCGCGACCCAGGGCAGGATCGCCAGCGCGCTGAAGACCGCCCACAGCCCGAGCGAGGTGCGCCAGTCCACGGCATCGGCCACGGGCACGGCGAACAGCGGCGGCAGGAAGGTCGAGAACGCCATCGTCGTCGAGTAGAGGGTCGTGACCAGCCCGATGCGGTCGGGGAAGTACTTCTTCACGAGCGGCGGCAGCAGCACGTTGCCCACACCCACCCCCGCGAAGATGACCGCCGTCGTGACGGCGAGCATGCCGGCGTCGGTCGACAGTCCGCGCGCGACGAGCCCCGCCGAGACCACGACGAGCGCCATCACGGTCAGCCGCTCGAGCCCCAGTCGCCGCTCCAGCCGTGGCGTGAGGAGCCCGAACAGCGCGAAGCACACGGGCGGCGCGGTGCCGATGGCGCCGACGATCCAGGCGGGCACGTCGAAGTCGACGCGGATGTGGTCGAGCACCGGCGAGAGCGAGGCGACCGCCGATCGCAGCGAGAAGGCGAACAGCGCGATGCCGATGAGGGCCAGGACGCGGCCCCGCCACAGCGGGCGGGGGGAGGCGGACGTCACCGCCCCAGCCTAGGCGGTCGCCGCACGCTCGGGCGCGTCAGCTCTCCTGGGTGCCCTCGACCCAGGAGAGGTACTCCTCGGACACGGTGCCGGTGATGTAGCGGCCGTCGAAGCAGCTCATGTCGAGGTCCTCGACGTCGGGCGAGCCCTCGAGGATGGCGGCCTTCAGGTCGGCGACCTCCTGGTACACGAGGTAGTCGCAGCCGAGCTCCTTCGCGATCTCGGGGATCGTCCGGCCGTGGGCGACGAGCTCCTGCCGCGACGGCATGTTGATGCCGTACACATGGGGGAAGCGCACCGGCGGGGCGGCCGAGGCGAACGTCACCGAGAGCGCACCGGCATCCCGCGCCATCTGGATGATCTCGCGCGAGGTCGTGCCGCGGACGATCGAATCGTCGATCAGCAGCACGTTCTTGCCCTTGAACTCGCTCGACATCGCGTTGAGCTTCTGGCGCACGCTCTTCTTGCGCACCGCCTGGCCGGGCATGATGAAGGTCCGGCCCACGTAGCGGTTCTTGTAGAAGCCCTCGCGGTACTCGATCCCGAGCTTGCGGGCCACCTGCATGGCGGCCGGCCGCGACGAGTCGGGGATCGGCATCACGACGTCGATGGATCCCTCGGGCGTGTACTTGGCGATCGTGTCGGCGAGACGCTCGCCCATGCGCAGCCGCGCCTCGTAGACCGAGATGCCGTTCATGATGCTGTCGGGGCGGGCGAGGTACACGTACTCGAACGAGCAGGGCACGAGCTGCGGCTTCGTCGCGCACTGCTGGGTGTGGAGGTTGCCGTCGAGGTCGATGAACACGGCCTCGCCGGGCTCGACGTCGCGGACGACCTCGAAGCCGCCGTTCTCGAGCACGAGCGACTCGGAGGCGACGGTCCACTCGTACCGCGCGCCGGTCGCCGAGCCGGCCGCGTCGGCCGCCGGGCTCGTCGCCGGGTCGACCTTGCGGGTGCCGAGGATGAGCGGACGGATGCCGAACGGGTCGCGGAAGGCGAGCAGCCCGTAGCCCGCGATCAGGGCGATCGCGGCGTAGGAGCCCTCGACGCGCTCGTGGACGCGGCTGACCGCCTGGAAGATCTGCTCGGGGTCGAGCTCCAGCCCCGAGATCGACTGCTGCAGCTCGTTCGCGAGGACGTTGACCAGCAGCTCGGTGTCGGACGACGTGTTCAGGTGGCGACGGTCGTTGCGGAACAGCTCCTCGGTGAGCTCGCGCGTGTTGGTGAGGTTGCCGTTGTGGACGAGGACGATGCCGTAGGGCGCGTTGACGTAGAAGGGCTGCGCCTCCTCCTCGCTGGAGGCCGTCCCCTTCGTCGCGTACCGGACGTGGCCGAGGCCGATGTTGCCGAGGAGGGCGCGCATGTCCCGCGTGCGGAACGCCTCGCGGACCTGTCCCTTGGCCTTGAAGATGTGGAAGACGCCGTTGGGCTCCGCCGTGGCGATGCCGGTGGAGTCCTGACCGCGGTGCTGCAGGAGGAGCAGCGAGTCGTAGACCTCCTGGTTCGCGGGTCCCTGACCGACGACCCCGACGATTCCGCACATGTATTACTCGACCATCCCGGTGTCACTCAGCCCCTGCATCGCGGTACGCGCCGATGAGGCGCACGGCGCCGCCGTCGACGCCCTTGGCGCCCTGCTCGAACTCTCCGTCGGGCCGCGCGTCGTCGCGCACCACGCCGACCTGCCAGGTGGCGATGCCCTCGGCGGTGAGGGCGGCGGTGGCGGCGGCGGCCTGATCGGCGGCGACGACGGCGAGGAAGCCGATGCCGAGGTTCCAGGTGCCCTCGGTGGCGGTGAGCTCCAGCCCGCCGAGGTCGGCGAGCACCCGGAAGACGGGAGCCGGCGACCAGGTCGCACGGTCGACGTCGACCCACGTGCCCTGCGGGAGCACGCGGGCGAGGTTGGCGGCGATGCCGCCGCCGGTCACATGGCTGAGGGAGTGCACGGCGTCCGGCAGACCGTCGATCAGCCGCAGGAGGGGCGAGGTGTAGAGGCGCGTGGGCTCGAGGAGCGCCTCGCCCCACGTGGTGCCGAAGTCGGCGGCGTTGTCGCCGTAGCCGATCCCCGCGCCGGCGACGATGTGGCGCACGAGGGAGTACCCGTTGGAGTGGAGGCCGCTGGAGGCGAGGGCCAGCACGACGTCGCCGCCGCGCACCCGGTCGGCGCCGAGCACCTTCGAGGCCTCGACGATGCCGGTCGCCGCTCCGGCGACGTCGTAGTCGCCGAGTCCGAGGAGGCCGGGGTGCTCGGCGGTCTCGCCGCCGACCAGGGCGGTGCCGGTGGCCGAGCAGCCGTCGGCGATGCCGCGGACGATGTCGGCGATGCGCTCGGGGTAGACCTTGCCGCACGCGATGTAGTCGGTCATGAACAGCGGCTTCGCGCCCACCACGACGATGTCGTCGACGACCATGCCGACGAGGTCCTGGCCGATCGTGTCGTGCTTGTCGATGGCCTGGGCGATGGCGACCTTCGTGCCGACTCCGTCGGTGGAGGTCGCCAGCAGCGGCTTCTCGTACGACAGGAAGGCCGAGGCGTCGAAGAGGCCGGCGAAGCCGCCGACACCGCCCAGCACCTCCGCCCCGTGGGTGCGCCGGACCGCCGACTTCATCAACTCGACGGCGAGATCGCCTGCCGCGGTGTCGACGCCGGCTTGGGTATAGGGATTCGGTGGGGTCGAGGCCACACGACCAGCCTACCGGCCCACCGGGGCGGTGGGAGCCGGGCTCGGGCCGCCGCTCGGGCCCGGCCGTTGCCTAGGATGGCGGCATGAACGCCGCCGCCGGACCGGAGTGGGTCGTGCGCGAGGACGCCGGGCTTCCGGTGCTCGTCGCGCTGTACCTGCGACAGGTGCTCGGCCTGCGCTTCCCCGAGGAGCTCCCGATGCTGCGCGGGGTGCCGGCGGCCGAGGCGGGCGAGTTCGAGAGGTCCCCCGCCCTGGAGCGGCAGTGGCGGGCGTTCTGGGAGATGACCGTGGAGCCGCAGGCGCATCCGTCGCCCGTGCCCCTGGACCTCGTGGACGGCTACGACATGCTGATCGCGCTGCCCACGGAGGGCTTCGACGAGCTGCGCGGGGCGATCGCGGGCCACGGCCCCGAGGCCGTCGCCGTCGCCCGCCGCGCGCACGAGCGCTACCGGGCGGGGCTCGGCACCGGCTCGTCCTACCGCGCCTATGCGAGCGCGATCGCGCAGCACGAGCGCAACGTCGGGCGACGCGCGCACTCGTTCGAGCTGAACGTGCAGGTGCTGCCGCTCACGCAGCGCGGCGTGTGGTGGATCGGCTCGCTCACCGTCGCGGTCACCGACGGGCTCCGCGGCGACGTGGCGGCGTTCGACTCCGCGATCGCGCCGGTCATCGCCGACCTGGCCTGACGGGGCCGCCCGGGGCGGCGGGCCGTCGCGCGGGGAAGTGGTGCGGGGCAGTCGCGCGGGCTCGCGGCGGGCGGGCGCGGGCGGGCGGGCTCAGGCCTCGGGGAGCTGCTCGACCACGGTCTCGCGGTCGATCCGCACCTCGCGGGTGCGACGTCCGACGACCCGGTCGAGGATGAGCGCGACCGCGCCGCCGAGCGCGATCCCCACGGGGATGCAGATCAGCGCCACGAAGCCGAGCACCTGCGGAGTGGAGTAGACGACGCGCGTGTACTCGCTCATCTGCCGGGTGCCGTCGAAGGCGAGGGTGAGCACGATCGCGACCAGCAGCCCGAGCACCGCGCCGGCGACCATCAGCCGTCCGTAGCGGGGGCTCCGGCGCAGCTGCGCCGACTCGAGGTGGTGCTCGGTGTGCGACATGGCATCCATTGTCCCACCGGGCGGCCGCCCGCGGGGGCCCGCAGCCTGGGAGTCAGCCCCGGACGGGCTCGCGGGCGCGGGCTCGCGGAGTCCTGCTCGACGGACGATCAGGGGCGCAGCGGCAGCACCGGCGTGAGGTCGGCGCGGGTGCCCGAGGCGAGGATGCGGCCGGCGGCGGTGGCATCCGTCCAGCTCTCCGCCCCGGTCGCCAGTGCGATCCAGGTGCGGGCGTCGGTCTCGACCACGTTCGGCGGCGTGCCGCGGGTGTGGCGCGGGCCCTCGATCGCCTGCACGGCGCCGAAGGGGGGCACGCGCACCTCGACCGAGTTGCCCGGGGCCTTCTCGGCGAGCAGCTGCAGCAGGTAGCGCACGGCCGTCGCGAGCTCCGCGCGGGCGGGCGTCTCGGCGGCGGCGACCGCCGCGAGCGCCGCGCGCCCCTCGTCGGCGGTGATCTTCCGAGCCATGTGCTCCACGGTAGCCGTTCGCAACTCCGGAGATCCGTGTGCCGGACGCCCGGGAGCGGGCCTCCCGTGCCTCCGCGGCCCGATCTTCCGGAGTTGCGCACGCGTCGGCGGCCGCACGGCGCGGCGACCGGCCTCGGTAGGCTGTGCGGGTGCGCATCCTCGTCCTCGGTTCCGGTGCCCGCGAGCACGCCATCCTCCTCGCCCTGAAGGCGGAGGCTGCCGGTCACGAGCTGTTCGCGGCACCCGGCAACGCCGGCATCGCCTCCGACGCGGTCCTCGTGCCGGACCTCGACGCGAACTCGCCAGCGGCCGTGACCGACTACGCCAACGCGGAGCGGATCGACCTCGTCGTGATCGGTCCCGAGGCGCCCCTGGTCGCCGGCGTCGCCGACGCGCTGCGGGAGCGCGGCATCCCCGTCTTCGGCCCCGGCAAGGCGGCCGCGCAGCTGGAGGGCTCCAAGGCGTTCGCCAAGCGGGTGATGGACGCCGCGGGCGTGCCGACCGGACGCGCCACCCGCGCGCACTCGCGCGACGAGGTCGCCGCGGCCCTCGACGAGTACGGCGCGCCCTACGTGGTCAAGGCCGATGGGCTGGCCGCCGGCAAGGGCGTCGTCGTGACCTCCGACCGCGACGCCGCGCTCGCGCACGCCGACGCGTACCTGCCGACCGGGCCGATCCTCGTGGAGGAGTTCCTGAGCGGCCCCGAGGTCTCGCTCTTCTTCGTCTCCGACGGCGACACCGTGCGGGCGCTCAGCCCGGCGCAGGACTTCAAGCGCGCCTACGACGGCGACGCGGGCCCCAACACCGGCGGCATGGGCGCCTACTCGCCGCTGCCGTGGCTCGCGGGCGCCTTCGGCGGCGAGGACGCGTTCGTCGAGGAGGTCACCCGCACCGTCGCCGAGCCGGTGATCCGGCGGCTGGATGCCGAGGGCACGCCCTTCATCGGACTCCTGTACGCGGGCCTCATCCTCACCGAGCAGGGGATCAAGGTCATCGAGTTCAACGCGCGCTTCGGCGACCCCGAGACCCAGGTCGTGCTCGCGCGGCTGGTCACGCCGCTGTCGAGCCTGCTGCTGGCGGCGGCGTCCGGCACCCTCGAGGACGAGCCGGCACCGGCGTTCGCGGAGGCCGTCGCGGTGACGGTCGTGCTGGCGAGCGAGGGCTACCCGGAGGCGCCGGTCACGGGGCGTGCGATCACCGGGCTGGAGGCCGCGGCATCCGTCGAGGGCATCCACCTGGCGCACGCCGCGACCGCGGAGCGCGACGGCGGTCTCGTGGCGACCGGCGGCCGCGTGCTCAACGTGGTGGCGCTCGGCAACACCTTCACCGAAGCGCGGGAGCGCGCCTACCGCGCGCTCGGCGAGATCTCGCTCGAGGGTGCCCACCACCGTACCGACATCGCCGCGCGCGTCGCCGACTGACGCACGGCCGGGTCCGCCCGACTGCCCCGCCGAGCCGACACGCTTCTGCCGAGCCGACACGCTCCGCGCGGTTCACAGCGTGTCGGCTCGGGTAAAGCGTGTCGGCTCGGCGAAGGGGACGACGACGACGGCGAGGGGACGCCGGCGGGGCGGGGCTCAGTGCGCGACGGACTCGGGGCGGCGGAGGAACAGCACCGCGACCACACCGATGAGGAGCACGCCGGCGGGCACCAGGATCGACTCCGCCATCGCGGTGGAGAAGCCGTCGATGACGAACGGCGGAAGGGTGCCGCCCCCGAAGCTCTCGGTCGCATCGCCGGCGCCGGGCAGGTTCGCACTCAGCCGGGACTGCATGACGGCGGCGATCGCGGCCGAGCCGATGACCGACCCCACGGTGCGCGTCGTGTTGTAGATGCCCGCGCCGGCGCCGGCTTGGCGCGGCGGCAGGTCGCGCGTCGCGGTGGTCGCGAGCGGACCCCACATGCCGGCGTTGCCGACTCCCATGAGCGCGGACGGCAGGAGGAACATCCAGATCGGCGTGTCCACGTTCATGAGCGTCGAGTACCAGAACAGGGAGACCGCGACCATCAGCAGGCCGGGCACCAGCAGGAGCCGCGGGTCGGTGCGGTCCAGCAGGCGCCCCGCGAACGGCGCCAGCACACCCGACAGCACGGCCATCGGGATGAGGAGGAGCGCCGCCTGCGTCGGGGTGAGACCGCGCGCCAGCTGCACGAAGAACATGAGCGGCAGCGACATGCTCGTCACGGTGAACCCGACCGCGGCGATCGTGAGGTTCGCGACCGAGAAGTTGCGGTTCGCGAACAGCTCCAGCGGCACCAGGGGCTCGCTGCGGGTGCGCGACTGCGTCCAGATGAACACCGCGAGCACCACCACGCCGGCGCCGATCATGAGCCAGATCCACGTCGTCCACGCGAACTTCTCGCCCTCCTGGAGACCGAAGACGATGAGGAACAGCGCGACCGCGCTCAGCACCACGCCCACGAGGTCGAACCGGTGCGGGTGGGTCTCGAGCGAGGGCACGAGCATCCACGCCAGGACGAAGCCGATGACGCCGACGGGCAGGTTGACGAAGAAGATCCACTCCCACCCGAGGCCGTCGACCAGCAGACCGCCGGCGAGGGGGCCGATCAGCGTCGCCATGCCCGCCGTCGCGCCCCACAGTCCCATGGCCGCCCCGCGCCGGTTGGCCGGGAAGGTGCGGGTGATGACCGCCATCGTCTGCGGCGTCATGAGCGCCGCGCCGAGCCCCTGCACGGCGCGGGCGACGATCAGCATCTCCAGCGTCGAGGACAGGCCGCACCACAGCGAGGCGAGCGTGAAGATCGCCAGCCCGATGAGGTAGATGTTCTTCGGCCCGAAGCGGTCGCCGAGCCGGCCGGTGATCAGCAGCGGCACCGCGTACGCGAGCAGGTACGCCGAGGTGACCCACACGACGTTGTCGAGGTTGTTGGTGTCGGCATCGAGCGCGGCCTTGATCGCGGGGTTCGCGACCGAGACGATCGTCGTGTCGACGAGGATCATGAAGAACCCGATGACGAGCGCCCACAGCGCCGGCCACGGACTCCGCTCGGGAGTGCGATCCGGGGTGCGGTCGGAGGCGCGGGGCGGGACGGATGCGGAGGCGGCGCCCGCGGTGTGCGCCGGAGTGGTCGAAGGATCGGTCATGCGATCACGCTCTCTCTGAAGGCCGCGAGGCGGGCCAGGGTGGCGGCGGGCACCTCGTGCACGCCCCAGGGGATGTCGGGGTCGGCGAGACGGGCGAGGAGCCCGTCGAGCCAGGCGAGGTCGGCGCCCACGATGTGGCGCTCGCGGTCGAGCTCCACGATGAACTGCAGCGGCACGCCGCGCTCCTGGGCGCCGGCGAGGCTCGCGTCGAGGCCGTCGAGGTCCGCCGCGAGCGCGGCGCGGCGCCGGCCGAGGAGGTCGGCGACCTCGCTGCGGGGCAGGTCGTGGGCCTCGCCGAGCGCGACGCGGAACTCGAGGATGCCGTCGATGCGCGGCAGGCGGTCGCGCACCCAGTCGTCGGCCGCGGCGCGGCCGGCGTCGGTGACCGTGTAGGTCGTGCGCTCCGGCCGGTTGCCGTCGCGGTCCACGCCGGCCTGCGCGACGAGGCCGCACCGCTCCAGGCGGGACACCGTGTGGTACAGCGTGCCGCGCGAGCCGCCGACGATCCGGTCGTAGCGTCGCTGCCGCAGGAGCCGGAGCATCTGGTAGGGGTGCATGTCGCTCTCGCGCAGGAGGCCCAGCACGACGACACCGAGGGGCGTGAGGGCGCGCGCGGCGTCGGTCATGTCGTCCCCCTCTGCTGCGTCCCGCGCCCGTCCGCGGGAATTGTCCCGGCCGAAGACTGCGCGTCGAATAGTCCAGATGGACTATATACCCGTTCGCCGACACCGGTATCAGGCGGAGGCGGATTCCCTCCTTCTCGATGAGGCGACGTCCGCCTCCACCTCGCGAAACGGAGCTGCTCATGCGCACCGAACTGCACCCCGCCGACCCGGAGCACACCGAACCGGAGCACGCCGACCCGCGCCGCGGCCACCGCCGCCGCCGCGACCGCCGCGACGGCCGCGACGGCCGCCCGGTCACCGTCACGTTCGGCATCGACCGCCGCGACCTCCGCCTCACCGAGACACCGCTGGGCGTCATCGTGGCGCTCGAGGACTTCACCACCGGCGGCGCGCCCGGTCATCCCGCCCTTCCCTCCGCCCGGGTGCGCATCGCCGCGCCCGACGGCATGTGGCCCGTCGGCCTGACCGTCGAGTCCGAGAAGTGGACGCGGGTGACGCGGGGCCTCACCTTCGTGGCTCCCGCGCAGCACGCCCGTCCGGCGCCCCGCACGACGCACGTCCACTGCGACGCCGACTGCAGCTGCCGCCGCACCGACCGCGCGCCCATCGACACCGGGTTCCCGGCGCCGCCGGTGGTGCCGCCCGACGTCGACGCGTACCTCGCCGCCGCGGAGGAGCCGCCGCCCGTGGTCCGCAGCGGCGGGATCGAGACGATCGGAGGCGTCCGCATCGCCGTGCTGGAGATCGCCCCGGTGCGGATGACCCGCAAGGCCGTCCTGGAGCTCTGCGTCTCGTTCACCGTGACCGTCGCGTTCGGCGCCGAGCCGGTCGTCGACGATCGGGAAGCGGCCGCGCAGGAGTTCCGCGAGCGCTTCGGCGACGCGTTCGACGAGGAGCGCCTGCGGCTGCGGCCCGAAGCGATGCCCGTCAGCGAGGCGGAGAGCGCGACAGCGCGCGAGATCGCCCGCGGGTCGGTGCTCAACCCCGAGGCCATCGGGAAGCTCGACCTGTCCTGGCCGCGCTTCGAGTTCCCCTCGGCGTACGTGATCGTCACCGACGACGCGACCTGGGACAACGCCACCATCACCCGCGGCGCCGCGCGGCCCGGCATCGTCGCGCAGTTCGAACGCCTCGCGCAGGCCAAGCGGGCCCGCGGGATCAGCGCACGCGTGGTCACCGTGAGCGAGATCGTCGACGGACGCTGGGGCGACTTCCGCTCCGGATCGCGCGACCTCGCCGAGGTGATCCGGAGGTTCCTCGCGGACAAGCGCGAGGACTGGGGGATCTCGTGGCTGCTCGTCGGAGGCGACGTCTCGATCGTCCCCGCCCGGCAGGCCGCCGGCGGCGTGCTGGGCGGAGTCTCGGTGGGCACGAAGGCGACCCCCGACAACGGCCAGAGCTTCTGGACGGGGGGTCACCTGCGCATCCACGCGCACGCACTGGGCGACTGGTGGGGCAACAGCGCCGACAACCGCCTGACGCGGATCAGCGACGGCACGCTGATCCCGTACGACGCAGCCGGCACCTCGGGAAGCGCGTCGCCCGGCTGGTACTTCACGACCGGCGACGACTACGCCACGCGCAGCGCGGCGCCCACCGAGTGGATCCGCGTCGAGGGGCCGCGGGCGCTCGTCGAGACGCCGCTGCAGTTCCTGTACGCGTGGAACACGATCCCCACCGACTTCTACTACGCGAGCCTCTCGAGCTTCATCGTCACGACCGCCCGTCTCCACGTCGGACCCTTCACCTTCACGGTGCCGTGGGTGTACGTGCCCGAGCACGCGTGGGATGCCGCGGGCAACGGCGTGTACGGGCAGAACCACGCCGACGGCACCGACATCGACGGCGTGGTGCTGCGCACCGACCTCAGCGTCGGGCGGGCTCCGGTCGAAGACGCCGCGCAGGCACAGGTCTTCGTCGACAAGACGCTCGCCTACGAGCGCGCCGGCGGCGGCTGGGGGCTCCTCGCCGATCGCGACTGGCCGCGCCGCATGGTGCTCGTGTCGTCGGACTGGGGCGGGCGCACCTTCCTGTGGCCGACGGCCTCCGCCGTCCCCGGCGACGATCAGTTCGTCACGCAGGCGTCGCAGAGCCGCGCCCTGCTGAAGCTCGCCGGCCCGCCCGCCGACTTCACGTGGGACCTCGTCGCACGCATCAGCGAGACCGACCGTCGCGAGCTGCCGTTCAAGACCGACCCGTCGGCGTCGGTCCGCGGCTGGTACTACGCGATGTCGGCCACCGACGACCGGCCGAGCGCGATCCGCATCCCGCTGTGGTTCATCACTCTCACCTTCCCGGTGCCGAGCGCGTGGATCGTCGTCCACGGCGTCGCGGCGGAGCGCGCGCCGGCGGCGTACGAGTTCAACCCCCGCAGCGCGGAGGGATCGATGGCCGATCAGGAGCGGCTGCGCCGGCAGATCCGCGCCGAGGTGCCCGGCATCGACCGGTTCTCCCGGCACTACGAGGACGAGCGGGACCTCCCCTGGTTCGACCGCTGGGCCGCCCCCGTGCAGTACCTGACCGAGTCCGGGCTCCGGGGCGGCCTCGACGCGGCGCCGCACCTCGTGTCGCTCTCCGGCCACGGCAGCCAGTCCGGGGTCGCGCACCTGAGCACCTCGATGGCGCAGGCGCTCCGCAACGGCGAGCCGGGTTTCATCGGCTACGCCGACTCGTGCCTCACGAACGGGTTCGACGCGAGCGACGCGATGTCCGAGGCGCTCCTGCTCAACGGAGCGGGCGGCGCCGTCGGATACGTCGGCAATACGCGGTTCTCGTGGATCGGCGTCGGCGACGACTTCCAGCGGGCCTTCTTCCACCGCCTCGCATCGACGCGTCATCTCGGGCTCCTCAACGACAGCCGCCTGAGCGTGTTCGGCACGACCGGATACTGGAGCGGCTACGACCGCTGGCAGATCTTCAGCCTCAACCTCCTCGGCGACCCGGAGCTGCGCGTGTATCGCGCCGCCTTCCCCCGGCTCGTCGTCGAGGCCGACCCCGGGCACGACCGCCTGCGGGTCACGGTGGAGCGGGCCGAGCCCGTCCCCGGGCGCCCCGGTGACCCCGGCCCCGTCGAGGGCGCGCTGGTCCACGTGCGTGCGGTCGACGACGGGCAGGGCGAGGAGGTGCTGCTCGAGACGGATGCCGACGGGTTCGCGAAGGTGCCGCGGGAGCTGCGCGGGCGGGCCCTGGAGGTCACCGCCTCCCACGGCGATGCCGCCGTCACCGTGGTGGAGCTCGCCGGCCGCGAAGGCTGAGCGGCGAGATCCGCAGCGGTCACGGTCAGGCGTGGACGATCGCGCCTGACCGAGGGAGCGTCCCGTCGAAGGTGACGGGGACGGCGCGGGCGCGCGCGAGGTCGAGATCGTCGCGCAGCGGGCGACCGAACCCCCCGAACCGCTCCGGCGGCTCGGGGCGCACGAGCGAGGCCGCCGTGAAGGGCGCCGACCTCCCCTCCTCGCCGACGAAGACGAAGTCGATCGCGTAGGAGCTCGCGAAGCGGGTCGTGCCATGGCTCGGCACCCGGTCGACGGGGCTGTTGAGGGCGCGCCATCGACCCTCGAAGGGGTAGGCGAGATCGATGACCATGGCGCAGTCGCCTCCATCCGGGGGCGCGCGGCGCGGTCCCCGCCGCCAGCCTGTCACTCGTGGCGCGTTCGCGGGCGCCTCGCCCGGTGCGGCGCACGCGGCTCGGGTCCTAGTGTGTGCTCATGAGCCGCCCGCACGAGCAGTTCGACGACATCGCCGCCGCCTACCTCACGCGCGATGGCGTGGACATCGGCCCGATGTTCGGAAGCGAAGGACTGCGCATCCGGGGGAAGGTCTTCGCGTTCGTCGTGAAAGACGGCATCATCGCCAAACTCCCTGAGGATCGCGTCACCCACTGGGAGGAGAGCGGCCGTGCCGAGCGGATGATCATGCGGGAGCGCGCGATGCGGGAGTGGGTGCACGTGCCCGACGCCGCCGCGGATCTGTGGCCCGAAGTCGTCGCGGAGGCGTTCGCCTTCGTCGACGAGATCACCCCCTGACTGCGACCGCGGGCTGTGGATAACTCTCTTCGATCATCGAACATTTGTTCTACTCTCGACGCATGACCACCCCGCTCCATCGCATCACCGAGGCTCTCGACGCGCTCGCGAGCGCCGGCGGCGATCGCGCGCCCGAGGCGCTGTCACCCGGCGAGCTGATCGCGGTGACCGCCGCTTTCGGGGCGCTCCGGCGGCACGTAGAGGCGGCGTTCGCGCCCGTGGCGGCAGAGGTCGCCCGGCAGTCCCGCGCAGAACTCGGTCGCGACTCGCTGGCGAGGCGACAGGGCTTCCGGACTCCGGTGGTGATGATCGCGACCGCCACCGCCTCTACCGGCGGCGAGGCGGCGCGACTCCTGCAGGTCGGCGAGGCCACGGCACCGCGCCGGTCGCTCACCGGCGAGCTGCTGCCGGCCGCTCACCCGCACGTGGCCGCGGCGTTCGCCGCGGGCGCGGTTGGCACCTGGGCCGCGTCGCAGATCGTGGGGCTGCTCGACCGCCTCGCGTTCCGGGTCGACGCCGCCCGGCGCGACGGCGCCGAGCGGCAGTTGGTCGATCTCGCCCCCGGGCTCCGTCCCGATGAACTCACGCGGGTGATCGCGCGCGCCGAGGCGCACCTCGACCCCGACGGCGTCGAACCCCGCGAGCACGAGCGACGCGACGACCGCTCGCTGATGATCCAGGAGCGCGATGGTATGACACTCCTCACGGCCCGACTCGACCCCGAGACTGCCGCGCCGGTCCGGGCGGCGATCGACGGGATCGTCACCGGCGCGCTGCGCCGCAACGAGCACCGCGAGGAGGCGGAGCGCGACCAGCGCAGCGTGAAGCAGCTGCAGGCAGACGCGCTCGCCGACCTCTGCCGTCACGCGCTCGGCTGCGATGCGCTGCCCGCTGCCCCGTCGGCGACCGTGGTCGTGCGCGTCGCGCTCGACGCCCTGATCTCCGGTGAGGGCGTGGCGACCATCGACGGAATCGACACCCCCGTCAGCGCCCGGACCGCGCGCCGGATCGCCGCCGACGCCGAGCTCATCCCGTGCGTGCTGGGCGGCGAGTCCGAGATCCTCGACTGGGGAAGAGCCAAGCGCCTCTTCACCCGCTCGCAGAAGCTCGCCCTCGGGGAGCGCGACGGCGGCTGCGCGTCCTGCGGGGCGCCCGCCGCGTGGACCCACGTGCACCACATCCGATGGTGGGAGCGAGACCGCGGGCCGACCGACCTCGCCAACGGAGTGCTGCTGTGCTCCGGGTGCCACCACCGCATCCACGACGACGGCTGGGAGGTCGAGGTCGACGGGACGGGTACGACCGCCACGGTGTGGCTCATCCCGCCACCCTGGATCGACCCCACCCGCGCCCCGCGCCGCGGAGGTCGCGCGCGTTACGAGCTGACGGCATGAACGGCCGGTATCTGGGCACCGCCGCGCTCGTCGACGCCACGACCAGACGCACCGACCTGACGCGCCGACCCGGATAATGGTCGGGTGACCGACGCGCGCGAACTCCCCGGCTGGACCCACGTGTACTCGGGCAAGGTGCGCGACCTGTACCGTCCCGCGGAGGACGCGGACGCCGCCGAGGGGATCATGCTCGTCGTCGCGAGCGATCGCGTGAGCGCGTTCGACCACGTGCTGAGCCCCGGCATCCCCGAGAAGGGCGCGCTGCTCACCCGCCTCAGCCTGTGGTGGTTCGACCAGCTCGCCGGAGCCGACGGGGGACGCGCGATCCCGAACCACCTCGTCCCCGGGACGGAGCCGCCCGCCGAGGTCGCGGACCGCGCGATGGTCGTCCGCGCGCTCGAGATGCAGCCGATCGAGTGCGTCGTCCGCGGCTACCTCACCGGATCGGGATGGGCGGAGTACCGCGCGACCCAGACGGTGTGCGGCATCGGCCTCCCGGGCGGTCTCGCCAACGGCGACCGCCTTCCCGAGCCGATCTTCACGCCGGCGTACAAGGCGCCGCTCGGCGAGCACGACGAGAACATCAGCTTCGCCCGCACCGCCGAGATCGTGGGACCCGACCGTGCGGCCGAGCTGCGCGACGCCTCGCTGGAGATCTACGCCCGGGCCGCCGCCGTCGCCGAGGCGAAGGGGCTGATCCTCGCCGACACCAAGTTCGAGTTCGGCCTCGACGCCGACGGCGTCCTCACCCTCGCCGACGAGGTGCTCACCAGCGACTCGTCGCGGTACTGGGACGCCGAGGCGTGGCGGACCGGAACGACCCCGGCCGAGCGGATGGCGAGCTTCGACAAGCAGATCGTCCGGGACTGGCTCGCCGCGAACTGGGACAAGACGGGCACGCCGCCCGAGCTTCCCGCCGACATCGTCGCGCGCACGGCGGGCAAGTACCGCGAGCTGCTGCAGCTCCTCTCCGCCTGAGCCGGCCTTCCCGCGCGCCCGTCGGCTGCGTGCCGCTCACCCGCTCCCAGCGATCTCCCAGGTAGCCTGACGTCGAGCACCACGCCCGACCTCCCCCTGATTCTGAGGAGCATCGCCATGCCCACCTGGAAACTCCACGGCGACGGCCGCCACGTCGAGCGCGGCGCCGTCGTCAAGCCCGACGAGCGCCTGAGCTGGCCGGGCACGATCGCCATCGGCGCCCAGCATGTCGTCGCCATGTTCGGCGCGACCTTCCTGGTCCCGCTGCTGACCGGCTTCCCCGTCTCCACCACCCTGCTGTTCTCGGGTGTCGGCACCTTCCTCTTCCTGCTGCTCACCCGCAACCGCCTCCCCAGCTACCTCGGCTCGTCGTTCGCGTTCATCGCGCCGATCCTGGCTCTGGGCCCCGGCGACGGCGCGCCGCTCGAGACGGCGGAGCAGATCAGCCAGGCCCTGCTCGGCGTGTTCGTCGCCGGTCTGCTGCTGGCCGGTGTCGGCTTCCTCGTGCAGGCGACCGGCACCCGCTGGATCGAGAAGCTCATGCCGCCGGTCGTCTCGGGCGCGATCGTCGCGCTCATCGGCCTGAACCTCGCCCCGGTCGCCTGGCAGAACTTCAGCCAGGACGCCCTCCTCGGCACGATCACCCTCGCGGCGTGCATCCTGTTCGCGGTGCTCTTCCGCGGCTTCCTCGGCCGCATCTCGATCTTCCTCGGGGTCGTCGTCGGCTACCTCGTGGCGATCATCCTCGGCCGGGTGGACTTCTCGGGGGTGGCGGACGCCGCCTGGATCGGGCTGCCCGAGTTCCACCTCCCGGCCTTCGGCGACGCGGTCGCCTGGAGCATGCTGCCGATGTTCCTCCCGGTCGTGCTGGTGCTCATCGCCGAGAACGTCGGACACGTGCGCGGCGTCGCGACCATGACCGGCGACCCCGGCATCAACCGCCACACCGGGCGCGCGCTCGTCGCCGACGGCCTGGCCACGACCCTCGCCGGCGCGTTCGGCGGATCGGGCACCACGACCTACGGCGAGAACATCGGCGTCATGGCCGCCACCCGCGTGTACTCGACCGCCGCCTACTGGGTGGCGGGCGCCGTCGCTGTGCTGCTCGCCTTCTCGCCCAAGGTCGGCGCCGTGATCTTCGCGATGCCCGCCGGCGTGCTCGGCGGCGTCACGACGGCGCTCTACGGCCTCATCGGCGTCATCGGCATCAAGATCTGGGTCGACAACCAGGTCGACTTCTCGCGCCCCGTCAACCAGTACACCGTGGCGGTCGCGTTTGTGATCGCGATCGCCGGATTCACGATGAACCTTGGCACGCTGAGCTTCGGCGCCATCGTCCTCGGCACGCTCGCGGCCCTGGTGATCTACCACGGCGGCAACGCGATCGCCCGGTGGCGCAAGACCGGCGCCGACGACGGCGGCCCGATCGTCCCCATCGGCCAGCTCGGCGGCGACCCGCAGTAACCCTCCGCCGAGCCCACCCGCTCGTGCCGACCCCACCCGCTGCGCACCGCGCGCACGAGGTGGGGTCGTCGCGTCGGGGTGGGGTCGTCGCGTCGGGGTGGGGTCGGCGCCGGAAGCGCCGGCACTCCCCCGTCGCGTCAGGCGGAGACGCGGACGATCAGCTCGGTCTCGAGGATGGTCACGTGCGGCGGGTTGCCGCCGGCGAGGATCGACAGCAGGATGTCGGCCATCCGCTCGCCCTGCTGGAACGACGGCTGCCGCATGGTCGTGAGCTGCGGGCTCACCGTCTGCGCGACCGGCGAGTCGTCGAAGCCGATGATGGCCACGTCGTCGGGCACACGGAGGCCGGCGCGCCCGAGGGTGGCCAGGGCGCCGCGGGCCATGAGGTCGCTGGCGACGAAGAGGGCGTCGAAGTCGGCCCCCCGGTCGAGGATCCGCTGCATCGCCGCGGCGCCGCCGTCGGCGGTGAAGTTGCCGTCCTCGACCGCGACCTCCTCGAGCCCGGCCGCGGCGAGCGCCTGCTGATAGCCGAGCAGCCGGTCCTCCCCCGCGGGCATCGTGAGCGGCCCGGCGATGGTCGCGATCCGGCGGTGCCCCCTGCCGATCAGGTACTCGGTCGCCCGGCGGCCGCCGGCGACGTTGTCGACGTCGACGTAGTGGTCGCGCTCGCGCTCGCGCACGGGACGGCCGCCGTAGACGACGGGCACTGCGGCGGCGATGCGGTCGATGAACGTGTCGCTGGTGTGGTGCGAGACGACGATCGCCCCGTCGACCGCGCCGCTGCGCAGGTAGGCCGTCGCCTTGTCCTGCGGATCGTCGCTGGCGATGATCAGGTTGAGCACGTAGTCCGACCGGCTGAGCCGCGCGTTGATCCCCGAGACGATCGCCGCGAAGAACGGGTCGCCGAAGAACCGCGTGGTGTCCTCGGGGACGACGAGCGCGAGCGCCATGGTCGCCCGGCTGGCGAGCGAGCGCGCCGCCCGGTTGGGCACGTAGTTCAGCTCGGCGATGGCGCGGTGCACCGCCTCCAGCGCGGCCGGGCTCACGGCCGTGGAGCCGTTCACCACGCGCGAGACCGTCGACCGGGACACGCCCGCCGCAGCAGCCACCTCTTCGATGGTCGCGGCGGAGCGCGTCGAATCGATGGTCACGGCGGGGCTACCTCTGCAGGCGAAGGGCGGGGCGGGCGGGGATGTCGATCGCGCGGGCGGCGATGACCCGACGATACTCCAGCGCGCTGTCCTTCATCGTGCGCTGCTGGGTGTCGTAGTCGACGCGGACGATGCCGAACCGCTTCTCGTATCCCCAGGCCCACTCGAAGTTGTCCAGGAGCGACCAGTAGAAGTAGCCGCGCACGTCGACGCCGGCCTCGGCCGCGTCGAGCACTGCGCCCAGGTGCCCCCGGAGGAAGTCGGTGCGCTCGACGTCGTGCACGCGGGTCTCGCCGCCGGTCCCCGTCACGACGTCGTCGTAGGCGGCGCCGTTCTCGGTGACGTAGAGCGCGGTCCCGGCATCCTTCGTGTACTCGTCCGACACCCGCTGCAGGAGCGTGGTCAGCCCCTCGGGCTGCACTTCCCAGTGCATCGAGGTGCGCGGCAGGCCCCGCTCGTGCCAGTGGATGTCCTGGTGCGACGGGAAGGGCGACGCGGTGGGGCGGCTGGTCGGCGCGTCACCGGGCGTCGGCGGGTTCGGGTCGGGGCGTCCGCCCACGTACTCGCCGTGGTAGTAGTTGACGCCCAGCGCCTCCAGCGGCGTCGAGATGACGTCGAGGTCGCCCGGGAGCGTCGCCGCCTCGAGCGCGTCCACCGCCGCCGCGTCGACGGCCCGGAAGTCCTCCACGATGTCGGCCGGATAGCTCCCGCGGAAGATCGGGTCGAGGAACCAGCGGTTGAACTGACCGTCGATCCGCCGCGCCGCGTCGAGGTCGGCCGGGTCGGTCGGGTCGGCGGGCTCGGCGACGGTGAGGTTCAGCGTGATGCCGAGGTCGAGGGATGCGTCGCGCCCACGCAGCGCCTGCACCGTCTGGCCGTGGGCCAGCAGCAGGTGGTGGGCAGCCAGGACGCCCTCGGTGACCGAGTAGTGACCGGGCGCGTGGATGCCGCCGGTGTAGCTCAGGAACGACGAGCACCACGGCTCGTTGAGCGTCGTCCAGTTCTGCACACGGTCCCCGAGCGCGTCGTGCACGTCGAGGGCGTACTCCGTGAAGCGGTCGGCGGTCTCGCGCGCCGTCCATCCCCCGCGCTCCTGCTGCGCCTGCGGCATGTCCCAGTGATAGAGGGTGAGCCAGGGCAGGATGTCGGCATCGCGCAGCTCGTCCACCAGGCGCTTGTAGAAGTCGAGGCCCTTCGGGTTGAGGGGCCCGGCGTCGGGGCGCACGCGCGACCACGACACCGAGAAGCGGTACGTGTCGAGGCCGAGGTCCTTCATGAGGGCCACGTCGTCGCGGTAGCGGTGGTAGTGGTCGCACGCGACGTCGCCGTGGTCGCCGTTGATGACCGCTCCGGGGACGCGGCAGAACGCGTCCCAGATGGAGGCCGTGCGGCCGTCCTCGAAGGCGGCGCCCTCGATCTGGAAGGCCGCCGTGGCGGCGCCGAACAGGAAGCCCTGGGGGAAGGTGCGGGACATGGAGGCAGAGTCCTCTCGAGGAACGTGGCTCATGGAGAGTACCGCCTAGCCCTTGACCGCGCCCGCCATGATGCCGCTGACGAGCTGCTTGCCGGCGAAGATGAACAGCAGCAGCAGCGGGATCGTGGCGAGGATGACGCCGGCGAGGACGATGGAGTAGTCGACGAAGTAGTTCGACTGCAGCAGCGACAGGGCCACGGGCAGGGTCGGGTTCTGACGGTCGAGCACGATGAACGGCCAGAAGAAGTTGTTCCATGCCCCGACGAAGGTGAACAGGAACAGCATGGCCGCGGCCGGCCGGGCGGCGGTGACGCCGACGGTCCAGAAGGTGCGGATCATCGACGCGCCGTCGACGCGCGCCGCCTCGATGAGCTCGTCGGGCACGGCCTGACGCAGGTACTGCGTCATCCAGAACACGCCGAACGCGCTCGTGAGCGCGGGGATGATGATCGCGCCGATCTGTCCCGTCCAGCCGAGCTCGCTGAAGAGGATGTAGAGGGGCACCACGCCCAGCTGCTGCGGGACGGCCATGGTCGCGACGACGAAGACGAGGAGCGCGGGCCCGCCGTGGAACCGGAGCTTCGCGAAGGCCCAGCCGGCGAGCGTGGAGGTGATCACGACGGCGGCGGCGATGAGGAACGAGCTGTAGATCGAGTTCCACAGCGCCGGCCAGAAGTTCACCGCGGGGTTGTTCATCACGGCGAGCGCGTTGTCCCAGAAGTTGCCGCCGGGGACCCAGCTGAACGGGCGACGCAGCGACGACGCGTCGCCGGAGCCGATGATGAACGACCAGTACAGCGGGAAGACGCCGGTGAGGAAGACGACGGACAGGATGCCGTAGACCACCCAGCCGGGACGGGAGCCGCGGATCTTCACGGTGCGTCCGGCCCTGCGACGCGCACCGGCGTCGGGGATGGTCTCCTCGACCGTCGCGAGCGGGGTGGGGGTGCCGAGCGTGCTCATCGCGAGCCCTCCTTCGCGTCGCGCTTCGCCGTCTTCTCGAGAGCGCGCTGCTGTCGTTTCGTGAGCTCGCGGTGCAGCCCCTCGTCGCGCACGAGCGTGCGGGTGATGAGGAGGTTCAGCAGCCCGATGAGCAGGATGATGAGGAAGAGGATCCACGCCATGGCCGCGGCGCGGCCGAAGTTCCACTGGCCCCAGCCGATGTCGTAGAGGTAGAGCGAGATCGTCAGCCACTGCTGGGCGGCGCCGCCCCGGCCGAACTGGTCGAACACGCGGGGCTCGTCGAAGATCTGCAGGCCGCCGATCGTCGAGGTGATGATCACGAAGATGAGGGTCGGCTTCAGCGACGGCAGCGTGATGGAGAAGAACTGGCGCACCGGGCCGGCGCCGTCGACGGTCGCCGCTTCGTAGAAGTCGCGGTTGACGGCCTGCATCGCGGCCAGCAGGATCAGCGTGTTGTAGCCCGTCCAGCGGTAGTTCACCATGGTCGCGATCGCGATGTGGCTCCAGAACGGGTCCTTGTGCCACGGGATCGGCGTGAGGCCGAGCGAGGTGAGCCAGTTGTTCACCAGGCCGAAGTTGTCGGCGAAGATCGCCGTGAAGATGAGGCCGACGGCGACGGGCGCCACGACGAAGGGGAGCAGCACGCTCATGCGCCAGAACGTCTTGGCGCGGATGTTGCGGTCGAGGACCGCGGCGATGAAGATCGCCAGGATCAGCTGGGGGACGCTCGAGAGCACGAAGATGCTGAACGTGTTGCGCAGGGCCGTCCAGAAGTGCGGCTGCGTGAGGATCCAGACGTACTGGTCGAAGCCGATGAACTCGCCGGAGTTGCGGATGAGATCCCAGTCCATGAAGGAGATCACGGCCGTGTAGCCGATGGGGAACAGGCCCACCACCGCGAACATCAGGAAGAACGGCGAGATGTAGAGGTAGGGCGAGAACTTCAGGTCCCACTTGCTGAGCTTCTGCGAGAACGAGATGACTCGCGGCTGGCGGGGGCCGGGTTCGGGGGTCCGGGTGCGTGCCGCCGGTCGCGGCGTGGTCGTGGTCACGATCGTCCTTCGGGTCGGGGAGGGGATGACGGGGCGCGGCGTTCGGGTCGCCGCGCCCCGGCATCAGGGGCCGAGCAGGGGCCGGGTCAGAACGCGCTGACCTCGGTCACCCAGGTGTTCCAGCTGGTGTCCTTGTCCTCGAGGCCGTCGAAGACGCGGGTGACCGCGTTCTGCAGGGCGTCGTGGAACTGGAAGTACTTCGGTCCCTTGAACGGCGCGACGGTGATCGCGTTCGCGCGGTTGGTGAGGATCTCGCCCGACGGGGCGTCGTTGAAGTACTCGTTGGTCGCCGAGGCGAGCTCGGGGCTGGCGAGCGCGTCGTTCTGGCTCGGGAAGGTGCCCGCGTTGGTGAAGGCCTTGATCTGCGTCTCGGGCGCGGTCAGCCAGTCGGCCAGCTTCTGCGCGGCCGCGACGTTCTCACCGTTGGCCGGGACCACGAGGTACGAGCCGCCCCAGTTGCCGCCGCCGCCCGGGAAGCCGTCGGCGATGTCCCAGCCGGTCGTGTCGGGCGCGTTGCCCGAGATGACGCCGAGCATCCAGCCGGGGCAGAGCATGGTGGCGAACTCGCCGCTGGCGAGCGACGCGAACCAGTCCTCGCTCCACTGGCCGGCGTAGGCGGCGATCGGGACGGCGCGGTCGACGACCGTCTCGTAGGCCTCCTTCACGACCGGGTTCTCGGTGGCGACGATGGAGCCGTCCGTGTTCTCGTAGGTGATCTCCTCCTGGTTGAGGATGCCCTGCAGCACGGCGTTGGCGGAGTCGATGAACGGCTGGCCGGTCTTCTCCTTGTAGTCGTCGGCCACGTCGAAGAACGCGTCCCACGTCGGGAAGAGCTCGGCGACCTCGGCACGGTCGGTCGGCAGGCCCGCCTTCTCGAAGAGGTCCGCGCGGTAGCAGATGCCCTGCGGGCCGATGTCGGTGCCGTACGCGACGAGGTTGCCCTCGCCGTCGGTGGCCGACGCCTCCTTCCAGTCGAGCCAGCGGCCCTTCAGGTCGTCGGAGACCGGCGCGAGCAGGTCGGCGTACTGCATCATCTCGGCGAACCAGTCGATCTCGACGGCCTCGACGTCGGCCAGACCGGTCTTGCCGAGCTTCTGGAAGAAGTTCGCGCGGGCGTCGTTGGACGTCGCCGCCTTGTTGTGGACGACCGTGATGCCGGTCTCCTCGGTGAACTCGGCGAGCAGCTCATCCGTGTAGCCGAAGTCGTTGAACGTCGCGAGCGTCAGCTCGACGCCCTCGAAGTTCTCCTCGCCGGCCGGCGAGCTCTCGGTGGGGGTCGCCCCGCCGGCGCAGCCGGCGAGCACGATCGCGGTGGTGGTGGCGGCGCCGGCGATGATCCCGATGCGGCGCAGTGCGCGTGAATTCACGTGTCACTCCTTTGTGGTGTGGGTCTTGCTGCGTGTTCGCTGTCGTCGGCGACGGTGACTCCGCGGGTCTTGGGAGCGCTCTCACCGAACGCCCTCGACGGTACGGGAGCGCTCCCACGGCTGTCAAGGGAGCGCTCCCACGAACGAGGTCACGGTTCGGTCACAGCCATCGCTCCGCCGCCGAGCCGCCGCCCCGTAGACTGGTCGCGCACCCCTTTCCGCGACTTCCCGGCGTTCCGACTCCTCGCGACGCTCGTCGCTCAACGACCGAAGCCGCGGCCGCGAAACGCGGCCGCCTGGAGGACCAGATGCCCACCATCGTCGTCGACGTCATGCCCAAGGCCGAGCTGCTGGACCCCCAGGGGAAGGCCGTGGCCGGAGCGCTCTCGCGCCTGGAGGTCGGCGGGATCTCCGGCGTCCGCATCGGCAAGCGGTTCGAGCTCACCGTCGACACCGCCGACGAGCAGACGCTGGCCACGGTCAAGCGGATCGCCGACGAGATCCTCTCCAACGCCGTGATCGAGGACGTGGTCGGCATCGAGGTCGTCGAGTGACCGCGCGCATCGGGGTCATCACCTTCCCCGGCTCGCTCGACGACGGCGATGCCCAGCGCGCCATCCGCCTCGCGGGCGCCGAGCCCGTCGCCCTCTGGCACGGCTCGCACGACCTCGAGGGGGTCGACGCGCTCGTCCTTCCCGGCGGATTCAGCTACGGCGACTACCTGCGGGCGGGCGCCATTGCCGCGCTGTCGCCGATCATGGCCGAGGTGAAGGACGCCGCCGCCCAGGGCATGCCCATCCTCGGCATCTGCAACGGCTTCCAGATGCTCGTCGAGGCGCACCTGCTGCCCGGCGGCCTCATCCGCAACGCCCACCAGCAGTTCATCCGCCGTGATCAGCGCCTGCGGGTCGAGAACGCGTCGACCGCCTGGACCTCGCACTTCTCGGCCGGTCAGGAGATCACGATCCCGCTGAAGAACGGCGACGGCGGCTACATCTGCTCCGCCGAGACCCTCGCGCGGATCGAGGGCGAGGGCCTCGTCGCGTTCCGCTACGTGGGCGTGAACCCCAACGGATCGCTGGACGACATCGCCGGCCTCACCAACGAGCGCGGCAACGTCGTGGGCCTCATGCCCCACCCTGAGCACGCCGTCGAGGCGGGCTTCGGCCCCGACACGACCGCCGCCATGCGATCGGGCGTCGACGGGCTCGGCTTCTTCACGTCGGCGATCGCCTCCCTGGCATCCGCCGCCGCCTGACGCTCCCCCCTTCGGCCGGTTGCGCCGGGGCATGTCCCACTTTCGGCTGGCTGCGCCGGGGGCCATGTCCCACATTCGGCTGGTTGCGCCGGGGCCATGTCCCACATTCGGCCGGTTGCGCCGGGGGCCATGTCCCACATTCGGCTGGTTCACCCCTGTCGAGTCAGCCGAATCTGGGACATCCACTGCAGAAGTTGGGACATCCCCTCATGGTCAGGGCCCTGATGCGCCACCTTCGGTGACCGCACACACCCACCCACCGCCGGCGATGTCCCACTTTCGGCTGGCTGCGCCGGGGGCCATGTCCCACATTCGGTTGGTTCACCCCTGTCCAGTCAGCCGAATCTGGGACATCCACTGCAGAAGTTGGGACATCCCCTCAGGGTCAGGGCACTGATGCGCCACCTTCGGTGACCGCACACACCCACCGCCGGGCGTGTCCCACATTCGGCTGGTTCACCCCGCCCGATTCAGCGGAAACTGGGACATCCACCACCGAAACTGGGACAACCCACCACCGAAAGTGGGACAACCCCCGGCGCCGGGCTGGGCTAGACGGTGCCGGCGGGCGGCCAGATGCCGATGATCAGCGACATCACCACGATCAGCACGAGCTCGTGGGCGATGTTGAGCACCGTCAGCTGCGACGGGCGGCCGGCGAAGACGTCGTGGACGATCATGCGGCCGGCGGTGAAGCCCGCCCACAGGGTCAGTCCCGTCACGAGCGCCGACGACAGGTAGCCGCCGCCGTAGAAGTGCCACGCGATCGCGACCGATCCGGCGAGCACCCACGCGAGCAGGAACGACAGGGTGATCGACACGATGAGGGGGAGGATCGCCTGGAGCGACGTCTCGGGGTCGCGCACCTCGGCGAGCCGCTTCCAGCGCTCCCCGAACACCTTGGGGACGTACCAGACGGAGCCGACCACCATCGCGGCGACGGTGGCCACGATCACGGCCCAGTAGTTGATCTCGGGAATCATCGGCGATCTCCTTGTCGCAGGGTACTGAGCAGGCTACTCCGTCGCGTCCTGCCGCTGCGGCTGCCGGTAGCGTGTGGAGGATGCCCTTCGCCGTGACTGTCCCGACCGCCGAGCTCGCTGCCGACCTGGCCTCCGTCCCCGACGACGTCGAGGTGATCGTGTGGGACCTGCAGTCACCGGCGCCGCGCGAACGGCTCGACATCGTGGTGCCGCCGTACATGACGCAGCGGGGGCTCCTCGCCCGCCTCGGCGAGGCGGAGATCGGCCTCGTCCAGGGGCAGGCGATCGGCTACGAGGGCGTCGAGGACGTGCTGCCCCCGGGCATCCCGTTCGCCAACGCATCGACCGTCCACGAGACGTCGACCGCGGAGCTGGCGGTGGCCCTGACCCTCGCCGTGCAGCGACACGTGCACCGCTTCGCGATCGACGGGCAGGCGGGCACCTGGGCGCCGGTCTTCGCCGACAGCCTCGCCGACCGGCGGGTGCTGCTGCTCGGCTACGGCGGCGTCGGCACCGCGATCGCCGCCCGCCTCGCGCCCTTCGAGGTCGAGCTGGTCCCCGTCGCCTCTCGGGCGCGCGAGGAGGACGGCGTCCACGTCCACGGCATCGACGAGCTCGCGGAGCTGCTGCCGACCGTCGACATCGTCGTCGCGTCGCTGCCGGGCGGCGAGGCCACCCGCCACCTCATCGGCGACGCCGAGCTCGCCGCGCTCCCCGACGGCGCGCTCGTCGTCAACGTCGGACGCGGCCCCCTCATCGACACCGACGCGCTCGTGCGGCACGTCGCCGACGGGCGCATCCGCGCCGCCCTGGACGTGACCGACCCCGAGCCGCTGCCGCAGGACCATCCGCTGTGGACCCTGCCCGGCGTGCTAATCGCACCGCACGTGGGCGGGGCGTCCAGCGCGATGCGGCCGCGGCTGGCGGCGCTGCTGCGCCGTCAGATCGCGCACCTGCGCGCCGGCGAGGAGTACGAGAACGTGGTGCTCCCCGCCTGAGCCGTCCTCGGCTCAGAGCCGGTCGGCCACCGTCGCCGCGACCGTCAGCCACGCGTCGCGCGACTCGGCCGACAGCGCGTCGAAGTCGATCGGTCCGCCGTCGACGAGCGCGGGATCGAACGGCACGTGCACGACCGCCGACGTCACCTGCTCGAAGTGGCGCTCCAGACGCTCCGACAGGCGCTTGTCGGGGCGCGCGGACGGGGCGGCCAGGATCGTCACCGCCTGGTCGATCTTGTGGTCGAAGCCCTTCTCGCGCAGGCCGTCGAGCAGCCACGCGGCACTGGCCGCGGTGTCCTCGCGCACGGTCGAGACGATGACCAGCTGGTCGGCGGCGGCCACGGCCGCGACCCAGTTCGACGCCCGCATGTTGTTTCCGGTGTCGACGATCAGCAGACGGTAGTAGCGCGAGAGCACCCCGTGGAGCCGGTCGAACGCGGCGGCGTCGATCGTCGACGATGCCGCGGCGTCCTCGTCGGAGGCGAGCACGTCGAAGCGGGCGTCGACCTGGGTGCGCACGTACGTGTCGAGTCCGGCGAGGCTCGCGTGGGTGGGCTCGGTGAACCGGTCGAGGTCGGCGAGCAGGTCGACGGCGGTCCGGTGATGGGGGGCGTGCTGCGCGCGCCAGCCGAGCGTGCCGCGCGTCTCGTTGTTGTCCCAGGCGAGGGTCGCGCCGCCGCGCTGGGTGCCGAAGGTCGCGGCGAGCAGGAGCGTGCTCGTGGTCTTGTGCGCGCCGCCCTTGGGATTGAGGATGACGATCGTGCGGGGCGCGTCGAGCCGGCGCTGCACCTTGCGCTCCCGCTCCAGGCGGGACCGCTCGGCCCGGCCGGGGCGCGGGGAGATCGCACCGCCGGTGAACCGGCGGATCGAGCCCTGCCACCCCTCGGTGGCACGCGGGCGGGAGCGGTCGCTGCGCGAGCTCAGCAGGTCGTCGACCGTGGGCGCAGTGCGCGGTGCGGACTGCTCGCGGCGGAGACCGTCGCCGCGCAGCGCGCCGGACGGCGCGGACGCCACCGGGGCTGGGGCCGCCGGGGCCGCCGCCGCCACGGGCGCCGCCGCGACAGGGGCCGCCGCCACGGGTGCCGCCGCCACAGGAGCGGGTGCGTCCTCGGCCGCCGGTGCCGCCGCGACAGGAGCCACCGCCACGGGTGCCGCCGCCACCGGAGCCGCCGCCACCGGCTCGGGCGCCTCCTCGGCGACCGGCGCGGGAGCGGGAACGTCGGCGGGCACGGGTGCGGCCGCAGCGACCGGGGTCGGGACGTCGCCCTCGCCGATCGGCGCCGCCTCGCCCGCCGACGACAGCGACGTCGCCTCCAGGAAGGTGCCGTCGGGGTGCACGATCATCGGCCAGCGTGCGGCCCCGTCGACGACGGTGGCGGTCACGGGCTCGCCCGCCGACGCCGCCAGCTGACGGATCGCCTCGACGACCCGCGCGCGCAGACCTTCCTCGGTCGATGCGAAGACCTCGTCGATCTCGCCGCCGACGTGGATCTGGGCTCCCGTGCTCGAGGTGATGTGCACGGTCGGTTCGTAGGTGGTGGTTCCCACAGCGGTCCTTTCCTGAAGGGCACAACGAGTATCCCACCCGCGACCCCCCGCCGCCGAGGCCCCCGGCTGCCGCACTTGTCACACGGTGGAAACACGAGCGGCCGTAGCCGTACACACGACGGCGCGATCATGGTGCCACCTGCACCGCAATCCGTTCCACCGACACCGCACCCGACACCACCTCCGAAGGACTTCGATGGCGATCCACAGCACCCGGCGCCCGCGCGCCCGCGTCCTCGCCACGGCAGCCGTTGCCGTGGCATCCGTTCTCGCACTCTCCGCCTGCGCGGGAAGCGGCGACCCGGCCCCGTCGGGCTCCGGCGACGCGGCGGCCGACTTCGGCGAGATCAGCGTCCAGTACTCGTGGATCAAGAACGAGGAGTTCGCCGGGGAGTTCTACGCCTACGAGAACGGCTACTACGACGAGGCCGGCTTCTCGAACGTCATCGGCATCTCCGGCCCCGACACCGGTGTCGCGAAGCTCCTGTCGGGCACCGTGCAGGTCGCCCTCTCCGACGCCGCCTCGATCGGCGCGGCGATCGCCGAGCAGGACGCCCCGCTGAAGATCATCGGCGCGACGTTCCAGAAGAACCCCTTCACGATCCTGTCGCTGGCCGACGGCGCCGACATCACCACCCCGCAGGACCTCGTCGGCAAGACGATCGGCGTGCAGGACTCCAACGCGTCGGTCTTCCAGGCGCTCCTGAACGCGAACGGGATCGACCCGGCCGACGTCACCGTCGTCCCCGTCGACTTCGACCCGACACCGCTCATGAACGGCGACGTCGACGGCTTCATGGCCTACCTCACCAACGAGGCGCTGACCGTGGAGCTCGCCGGCTACGAGATCACGAACCTGTCGTACGCCGACAACGGCGTGCCCTACGTGGCCGAGACGTTCTCGGTGACCGACCAGTACCTGGCCGAGAACAAGGATCTGCTGAAGGCGTTCCTCACCGCGGAGATCAAGGGCTGGACGGACGTCTTCCAGAACTCCACCGACGACTCGGTCGAGCTCATCGAGAAGTACTACAACGCGGCCGCCGAGGAGTCCGCCGACGGTCTCGAGGCCGTGTTCGGCGCCCTCGACCCGGTCAAGACCGGCATGGGCCTCGAGGCCGAGAAGCTCCTCATCTCGACCCCCGAGACCGAGGCGAACGGCCTGTTCACCATCTCCGACGAGCTCAAGCAGCAGACGGTCGACTCGCTCGCCGCCGCCGGCTGGGAGGTCTCGGTCGACGACCTCTTCGACACGACGATCATCGACGAGATCTACGCCGAGGACGCCGAGCTCAAGAACTACCTGCCCTGATCAGCCGCACCTGAATCCATGAACCAGAGCTCCACGACGACGGATGCCGGTGCCCTCCCCGCGCAGGGGGGCACCGGCATCCGGATCGACGGCCTGACCAAGACGTTCGCGACCGGTCGCGGCCGCACCGTCACGGCCCTGCAGGACACCGACCTGCACACCGACCAGGGCTCGTTCCTGGCCCTCCTCGGCCCCTCGGGGTGCGGGAAGTCCACGATCCTGCGGATCCTCGCCGACCTCGAGACGCCCACCGGCGGCGAGGTGCGCGTCGACGGCAAGACCCCGCACGAGCTGCGCGCCTCGGGCGAGCTCGGCATCGCGTTCCAGGACCACGCGCTCCTGCCGTGGCGGAGCGTGCGCAGCAACATCCGCCTGCCCTTCGAGGTCGCCGGGCGCCCGGTCGACGACGCCTACATCGACGAGCTCATCGCGCTGGTCGGCCTGCAGGGGTTCGAGAAGTCCCGGCCGTCGCAGCTGTCGGGCGGCATGCGGCAGCGCGTCTCGATCGCGCGGGCGCTGGCCCTGAAGCCCTCGGTGCTGCTGCTCGACGAGCCGTTCGGCGCGCTCGACGACATGACCCGCCAGAACCTCAACCTCGAGCTGCTGCGGATCTGGAGCGAGAAGCCGGCCACGACACTGCTGGTGACCCACGGCATCTCCGAGGCGATCTTCCTGTCGGACCGCGTGGCCGTCATGTCGCCGCGGCCGGGCCGCGTGAAGGAGATCATCGAGGTCGACCTGCCGCGGCCCCGCACGCCCGAGATGCAGCGGACACCCGAGTTCCACGCCCTGGTCGACCGCGCGTCGGAGCTGCTCTTCGGCGCCGACGGGCGCGCCGCCGCGGAGGCCTGACGTGCGCGCCCGCACCCGGATGCCGGGATGGGTCGCCGCCGTGATCGGCACCGCCGTGCTCATCGCCGTGTGGTGGGTGTTCTCCGCCACCGTGTTCACCCCCGCGCCCGGCACCGACTACACCCCGGTGCCCTCGCCGTGGGTGGTCGTGACGACACTCGTCTCCGACGGTCCCGCCGCGTACTGGTCGGTGTTCGGCGTCACCGTGCGCGAGGCGGCGATCGGGTACGCCTGGGGCAACGGGATCGCACTCCTGCTCGCCGCGACCGTGCTGCTGCTGCCCCGACTGGAGCCGATCGTCATGCAGATCGCCGTCGTGAGCTACTGCCTCCCGGTGGTCGCCGTGGGCGGCATCGCGATCGTGACCCTCGGGGGAGCGAAGCAGCCCGGCGACGCCAGCTCGACCGCCGTCTTCCTCGCCGCCCTGGCGGTCTTCTTCACGACCGTCGTCGGCGCCGTCCTCGGCTTCACCGCCGCCGACCGGGCCTCGCTCGACGTCGTCCGCGTCTACGGCGGCTCCCGGCTGACCCAGCTGCGGAAGGTCCGGCTGATCGCCGCCCTCCCGTCGATCCTCAACGCCCTCCAGATCGCGGTGCCCAGCGCCTTCCTCGGCGCGGTGCTCGGCGAGTACATGGGCGCGATCGATCGCGGCGTCGGGATCACCCTCATCCGCCTGCAGGGGAACCTCGACTCCGCCCGCGTGTGGGTCGTCTTCCTGCTGTGCGCCCTCATCGCCCTGGCCGGCTACGCGCTGGTGGGCCTCCTGTCCCGGCTCGTGACCCCGTGGGTGTCGGGTCGCGCGAGCGGAGCGGGGGCGCGCCGATGAACCGGGCGATGTGGCGCGCGGTCGGGCGGGCCGCGCTCAACGCGGTCGTGACCCTCGCGATCATCCTGCTGCTGTGGCAGGGCGTCGTGAGCCTCACAGGCATCTCCGCCTACGTCGCGAAGGGCCCCGCCGAGGTGTGGGCGTTCCTCTTCAGCGACGGCGACGAGCCGGGAAGCGCCGCGGAGAATCGCGCCGCCCTCGCGCCGCTGCTGGCCCAGACGCTGCAAGACGCCGCGCTCGGCTTCGTCGTCGGCATCCTCGCGGCGATCGCCCTCGCGATCCTGTTCTCGCTCTCGCGCGGCGTGGAGGCGGGCGTCATGCCGCTGGCCCTGCTGCTGCGCAGCGTGCCGCTGGTGGCCCTCGCGCCGGTCATCATCCTCATCACCGGGCGCGGCTCGGCCGCATCGGTCGCCGTGATCGGGAGCATCGTCGTGCTCTTCCCCGCGCTGGCGTCCGTGCTGTTCGGGCTCAGCCGCGCCCACCCCGAGAGCCTGGACCTCGTCCATGTGTACGGCGGATCGCGGCTGACCGCGCTGCGCAAGGTGAACGTGCCGGGGGCGCTCCCCTCGCTGTTCGCCGCCGCGCGGGTGTCGGTGCCCGGTGCGGTGACCGGTGCGCTCCTGGCCGAGTGGCTCTCGACGGGTCAGGGGATCGGCGGGATGATCCAGAAGTTCAACGCCTCGGCCCGTTTCGAGGAGCTGTGGGCGTCGGTGGCCGTGATCACGCTCGTCACCCTGGTGCTCTACAACCTCGTGCAGATCGTGGAGACCGCGGTGCTCGCCCGAATGGGCATGACCGGCACCCTGACCTGACCGCGGGCGGCCCGACCGGCGGCGTCAGACGGTGAAGACGCTGTGGACCGGGCCGCACACCTCGCGGCCGCCGAGGTCGGCGAGCTCCATCAGCACGGCGGTTCCGGCGAGCCGGTAGCCGAGCTCGTCCAGCAGGCGCTGCCCCGCGCGCAGCGTGCCGCCCGTGGCGAGCACGTCGTCCACCAGCAGGACCCGCGTCCCGACGGGAAGGTCGGCGGCCATCTCGATGGTGGCCCGCCCGTACTCGAGGTCGTAGGTGACCCCGGCGGCCGGGCGCGGGAGCTTCCCCGCCTTGCGGATCGGGACCATGCCCACCCCCGCCGCGACCGCGGCCGCCCCGGCCAGCAGGAACCCGCGCGCCTCGACGCCCGCGACGACGTCGAACTCCCCGGCGAACGGCGCCACCAGCGCATCGATCACGGTGCGCATGGCGGACGCGTCGGCCAGCAGCGGCGAGATGTCGCGGAACAGGATGCCCGGCTCGGGGAAGTCGGGGATCCGGGCGATGAGGGATTCGGCGCGCGCGAGGTCGGGAGTCACCGCACCAGCGTACGCGGGCATCACGGCGGCGCCCGGAGCCGCCCGTCGCCGCGGGGCGCGGAGGCGGGGTGCGCGCAACTCCGGAAGTTTGGTGGGAATCGGGCCCGCAGCCCTGGTTCCGCAGCGGTCCGGCGTCGGGCTTCCGGAGTTGCGAACGGCGGACCACCGACACCCGCGGGGCTGAGGCCGCGTCCGAGCCGTGAGGTCGAGGTGCGGTGGCCGTGGTCGACGTGCGCAAGCGCTTGCTCTACGATGGATGCCATGACTTCGACGACGACTTCTGCCCTCGCGCCCTCCGCGGCGGAGAACTCCGACGAGCGCCGGCCCGGCTCCGAGTGGTGGCGCACCGCGGTGATCTACCAGATCTACCCCCGGTCCTTCGCCGACGCCTCGGGCGACGGCATCGGCGACATCCCGGGCATCACCGCCCGCCTCGACGACCTCGTCTCGCTCGGCGTCGACGCCGTGTGGCTGAGCCCGTTCTACCGGTCGCCGCAGAACGACGCGGGCTACGACGTCGCCGACTACTGCGACGTCGACCCGCTGTTCGGCACGCTCGCCGACGTCGACGAGATGCTCGCCGAGGCCCACGGACGCGGCATCCGCGTGATCGTGGACCTGGTGCCCAACCACAGCTCCGACCGTCACGTCTGGTTCCAGGAGGCGCTGGCCGCCGGTCCCGGCAGCGCCGAGCGCGCCCGCTACATGTTCCGCGACGGCCGCGGCGAGGACGGCGAGCTTCCCCCCAACAACTGGGAGTCGGTCTTCGGCGGTCCGGCCTGGACTCGCGTGACCGAGGCCGACGGCCGGCCCGGGCAGTGGTACCTGCACCTCTTCGACTCCAGCCAGCCCGACTTCGACTGGTCGAACCCCGTCGTCCAGGAGGAGTTCCGCCGGATCCTCCGCTTCTGGCTCGACCGCGGCGTCGACGGCTTCCGGGTCGACGTCGCCCACGGCCTCGTGAAGTCCGACGGCCTGCCCGATCACCTGCCGGCGGTCGACGCCGACAGCATGGGCGGCGGCGACGAGGACGTCCCGTACTGGGGCCAGGAGGGCGTCCACGAGATCTACCGCGACTGGAACCGCGTGCTGGCCGAGTACGACGGCGACCGCGCGCTGTGCGCCGAGGCGTGGCTGCCGACCGTCGACAAGACCGCCCTGTGGGTGCGTCCCGACGAGATGCACCAGGCGTTCAACTTCCCGTACCTCATGACGGCATGGGACGCCGCGGCCATCCGCGAGGTCATCTCGGAGTCGCTGCGGGCCTTCCCCGCCGTCGGCGCCCCGGCGACGTGGGTGCTCTCCAACCACGACGTCGTCCGGCACGCCTCGCGGCTCGCGCTGACCGCGGAGAACCCGCAGGGCCACGGCATCGGCCCCGACTCCCCCGGCCAGCCGATCCCCGACGTCGGCCTGCGCCGAGCGCGCGCCGCGACGACGGTGATGCTCGCGCTCCCCGGCTCGGCGTACGTGTACCAGGGCGAGGAGCTCGGCCTCCCCGAGGTCATCGACCTGCCCGACGACGCCCGCCAGGACCCGACGTGGTTCCGCACGGCCCACGAGCGCTACGGTCGCGACGGCTGCCGGGTGCCCATCCCGTGGGATGCCGATGCCCCCGCCTACGGCTTCAGCCCGACGGGCGCGTCGTGGCTGCCGCAGCCGGCGGACTGGGCGCCGCTGGCGCGCTCGGCGCAGGAGGGCGACGCCGATTCCACGCTGTGGCTGTACCGGAGCCTCCTCGCCACCCGCCGGTCGACCGGGCTCGGGGCGGGAACGCTGGAGTGGCTCGACGGCTATGGCGAGGACGTCCTCGCGTTCCGCGTGCAGGCCGAGGGCGGCGCGGTGACCGTGATCGCGAACGTCGGGACCGAGCCGGTGGCACTGCCGGCGGCGACCGTGCTGGTGGCCAGCGAGCCGTTCGAGGGCGGCCTGCTCCCCGTCGACACGGCGGTGTGGCTGGCGACCGACTGACATGTCGAGCCTCGAGGAGGTCGCCCGTCGCGCACAGGTCTCGACGGCGACCGTCTCGCGCGCCCTGAGCGGGCGCGGGCGGCTGTCCGACGCGACGCGTGCGCGCGTGCGGGCGGCGGCCGCCGAGCTCGGGTACGTGGTCTCGGCCACCGCGTCGAGCCTGGCGACGGGCCGCACGCGGTCGATCGGCGTGCTGGTCCCGCTGGTGGACCGCTGGTTCTTCGCCAACGTGCTCGACGGCATCGCGTCGCGCCTGGCCCCTCACGGCTACGACATCACGCTCTACAACGTCACCGACGACGCGGCGCAGCGGCGCCAGCTGTTCCAGACGTCGCTGCGCCGCGGGCGGGTGGATGCCGTCATCGCCCTGTCGCTGGAGTTCGACGCCGGTGAGCTGGGCGTGCTCGAGCAGCTCGGGCTGCCGCTGGTCGGCCTCGGCACCCCCAACCCGCGGCTGTCGTCGCTCCGGGTGGACGACGAGGCGGTCGCCCGGCTCGCGACCGCGCACCTGCTGGAGCTCGGCCACCGCGACATCGCGCACATCGGGCGCAGCCGCGACGGCGGCGACCCCGACATCCCCACGATGCGCCGGCGCGGCTTCGAGGCGGCGATGGCCGGTGCCGGCGTGGTGCCGGCGCGCTTCGTGGCCACCGACTTCACGATCGAGGACGGCCACCGCGCCATGGGCGAGCTCCTGCGCACGACCGCCGGCGGGGAGCCGGTGGACCGCCGGGCCCCCACGGCGGTGTTCGCCGCCTCCGACGAGCTCGCGTTCGGGGCGATGTTCGCCGCGCGCGACGCCGGCCTGGCCGTGCCGGGCGACATCTCGATCGTGGGCGTCGACGGTCACGAGCTGAGCGGCTTCTTCGGACTGACGACCGTCGAGCAGTTCCCGCACGCGCAGGGCGAGCGCGCCGCCGACGCCGCGCTGGCCGCCCTCGGCGAGGATGTGGCGCCCCCCGATCCGGCTCTGCCGTTCGAACTGGTGATCCGCTCCTCGACCGCCCCGCCGCGCTGAGCCGCCGGTCAGCCCCCCGGTGGCGTTTCGTCTCGTCGCTGCGCTCCTCGCTCAACGACCGGGGCACGACACCCGCCCCACCGGTCGTCGAGCGAGGGCAGCGAGACGAAACGCCCCGGTCGCTCTCGCGACGGCGCGTAGGCTCGAAGGCATGACGATCGATCTCGAAGCCCTCTACATCGACCTTCACCGGCATCCGGAGCTGTCGTTCCAGGAGACGCGCACCGCGGGGGTCATCACCCGCGAGCTCGCCGCCCTCGGGCTGGAGTACGTCGAGGGCCTCGGCAAGACCGGCGTGGCGACGTCGATCGTCAACCCTTCGACAGGCTCAGGAGGGGCCGGCGAGGGCCCGGTCGTCTGGCTGCGCGCCGACATGGACGGGCTGCCGGTCGGCGAGCTCACCGGACTCGAGTACGCCTCGACGGCGCGCGGTACCGATCCCGCCGGCAACGACGTGCCCGTGATGCACGCGTGCGGGCACGACATGCATGTCACCGCGCTCCTCGGCGCCCTCGAGCGGCTCGTCGCCACGAAGGACGAGTGGTCGGGCACAGTCGTCGCCGTCTTCCAGCCCGCCGAGGAGTACGGCGCCGGCTCGCAGGCGATGATCGCCGACGGCGTCCTCGACCGCTTCCCGAAGCCCGACATCGTGCTCGGCCAGCACCTGACCCCGCTCCCGGCGGGCATCATCGGCGTGCGGCCGGGCACCCAGATGGCCGCCAGCGACGGCCTCACCGTGAAGCTCCTGGGCCGCGGCGGCCATGGATCGCGACCGCACGCGACGATCGACCCCGTGGTCATGGCGGCGGCGACCGTCATGCGCCTGCAGACGGTGGTCTCCCGCGAGATCGATCCCCGCGAGATGGCGGTCGTCACCGTCGGCTCGATCCACGCGGGCCTGAAGAACAACATCATCCCGGCCGACGCGACCCTGGAGCTGAGCCTGCGCTACCCCGACGACGACGCCCGCGCCGACGTCATGGCGCGCGTCGAGCGGATCGTCCGCGCCGAGGCCGCGGCCTCCGGCGCCGAGGAGTCCCCCGTGATCACCGTCGACCACTCCCTGCCGCCGACCATCAACGACCCGGCGGCGACCGCGCGACTGACCTCCGCGTTCGAGCGCGCGTTCGGCGAGGGCGCGGTCGTGGACCCCGGGATGTTCACGGGCAGCGAGGACGTGTCCTGGTTCGCCCGCGAGTCGGGCGTCCCGCTGGTGTTCTGGTTCTGGGGAGGCCACGACCCGCAGGCCTACGCGGACGCCGTGGCCGGCGGCACCGTGAACGTCGACGTGCCGACCAACCACTCCCCGTACTTCGCCCCGATCCTGCATCCCACGATCGAACGCGGCGTCGAGACGCTCGTCGTCGCGGCGCGCGAGTTCCTCGCGGAGGAGAGCCACGGAGAGGCGGACGCATGAGCGCGCCCCAGGTCCCCGCGCGGCGCGACCGCACGCCGCTCATCCTCGGCATCATCGCCGGCATTCTCGCCGTCGCCGTCGTGATCGCGCTGTCGGTGTACTTCCTCCGCCCGAACTCGCCCGCGTCCACGGGTTCGTCGCCGGCGCCTCAGGCACCGGATTCGACGCAGGCGGACCCCGCGCCGGGCCCCACCGAGTCCTCGTCGAGCGACGCCGGCATCGACGTCACGGCGACGGGGTTCACCATCACCGGCGAAGACGGCGAGAGCCTCACCCACGAGTGGGCGGACGATCCGCAGCCGGCGATCGACGCGCTCACGGCGCTGTTCGGCACGGAGCCGACCGAGGACTTCCAGAACGGCGACGCCGAGAACTGGGCCTACGACGTGTACGAGTGGGAGGGATTCCGCTTCTTCGACGTGTTCCTCGACGGCAGCGACCGGCAGCGGTCGGAGGTGCCCGCGCCGACCTACGTGTCGTACGGGACGGGTGTGCCCGTCGACGTGACCAACGATCTCGGGATCGAGATCGGCATGACGCCCGACGAGCTCGATGCGCTGAACCCCGACGAGGCGCACGCCGACGGCGGCACCGCCGCGTACCTCTTCGGGAAGGACCGCGCCACGTTCTACGCGGACGGCAAGCGCACGTTCGGCGCCGTCGTCACCATCGACGACTCGTCGTTCTGGATCACCTACACCTACGCGCCCGAGCTCTGAGGTTCGCCACCCCGCCGAGAAGGTGGCGCGATCGGGTGATTCCCGCGTGTGGAGGCCGCGATTTGCGCCACCTTCTCTTGGCGCCTGCGACTGCCCGGCGCTTCCACGTTGCGCGCGCGGGCGCGCAGGCGTAATGTCGCGCGTCGTGACTGACGACAGTCGCGATCCGTCCGACGAGACGACGCCGATCGCGAAACGCATCCTGCTGGGGGATCCGCTCACCAGCGAGCAGCTCGACGACCAAGCCCTGCCCAAGCGCAGGGCTTTGCCGATCTTCGCCTCCGACGCGCTGTCGTCGGTGGCGTACGCGCCGCAGGAGCTCGTGATGATCCTCCTCATCGGCGGCACCGCGTTCCTCGCCTTCACCCCGTGGGTGGCGGCGGCCGTGGTCGCGCTGCTGATCGTCGTCGTGCTCAGCTACCGGCAGCTCATCAAGGCGTATCCGTCGGGCGGCGGCGACTACGAGGTGGCGCGCACGAACCTCGGCGAGAAGGCCGGCGTGGTCGTGGCATCCGCCCTCCTCGTCGACTACATCCTGACCGTCGCCGTGTCGGTCGCCTCGGGCGTCGACAACATCATCTCCGCCGTGCCCGAGCTCGACCCCTGGCGGATCGAGCTCGCGGTGGGCTTCGTGGTCCTCATCATCGTCGTGAACCTGCGCGGCGTGCGGGAGGCGTCGACGGCCTTCGCTGTACCGACCTACGTGTTCATCGGATCGGTCGGCATCATGATCGTCACCGGCCTCATCCGCTGGCTGCTCGGCGACGCGCCCGTGGCCGAGAGCGCGCAGTACGCCGTCCAGGCCGAGGACCTCAGCCAGGCCGCCGTGCTCCTCCTGATCCTCCGGGCCTTCTCGAGCGGATGCTCGGCGCTCACCGGCGTCGAGGCGGTCTCCAACGGCGTGCCCGCCTTCCGCAAGCCGAAGATCCGCAACGCCCAGCTGACCCTCGTGACGATGGGCTCGATCGCGACGCTCCTGTTCGCCGGCCTCACGGCGCTGGCCCTCATCACGGGCGTCCACTACGCCGAGAACCCGTGCCAGCTGATCGGCTTCGACTGCGCGGGGACCCCGCAGCCCTCCCTCATGGCGCAGGTGGCCTCCGCCACGTTCGGAGCGGGGTCGATCCCCTTCTACGTGATCCAGGCCGCGACCGCCTGCGTGCTGCTGCTGGCCGCCAACACGGCCTTCAACGGGTTCCCGCTGCTGGGCGCCGTGCTCGCGCGCGACGGCTACGCGCCCAAGTCGCTGAACACGCGCGGCGACCGCCTGGTCTTCTCCAACGGGATGCTCATCCTCGGCGCCGCCGCGATCGTGGTGCTCATCGTCTTCCAGGCCCGTCTGACGACGCTCATCCAGCTGTACATCATCGGCGTCTTCGTCTCGTTCTCGCTCGGGCAGATCGGCATGGTCAAGCACTGGCGGCGCGAGCTGCGGCTCGTCCACCCCAAGCACGTCGCCGAGCGGCGCGGCATCGTCACCGGACTGCTCATCAACTCCGTCGGCGCCGCGTTCACGGTCTTCGTCCTCGTCGTCGTCACGGTCACGAAGTTCACCCACGGAGCCTGGCTCGTCTTCCTCGCGATCCCGGTGCTGTCGGTGCTCATGGTCGGCGTGCACCGCTACTACCGCGACGTGGAGCACGAGACGAGCATGGACGATACCGTCAGCTTCGGCGCGAGCGGCGACGTCGCCCTCATCCTCGTGGGCAAGCTGCAGAAGCCCGTCGCGAAGGCCATCGACTACGCCCTCGCCGCGCGCCACGAGAAGACGATCGCCCTGCACGTGTCGGTGACCGCGGAGGAGACCGCCGCCCTCCAGGCCGACTGGGAGGTGCACCGCATGCGCGTGCCGCTCGTGATCATCGAGTCGCCCTACCGCCAGTACGCCGCGCCGGTCGCGCAGTTCATCAAGGCCTACCGCGAGAAGCACGGGTCGACGATGGTGACGGTCTATCTGCCGCAGTACATCGTGGGCCACTGGTGGGAGTCGCTCCTCCACAACCGTCGCGCCAAGCGGATCGCCCAGCAGCTCATGCTCGTCCACGGCGTCTCGATCACCCTGGTGCCGTGGCTGCTCGACTCGTCCGAGCTCGTCTACGGCCGCCGCTCGCGCCCGCTGCCCGGCGACGACCGCGCCGGCCGCATCACCAGCTACGGCCTGGTCGCCCACACCGACGATCCCGTCTGACCGCTGACCGCGATGTCCCACTTCCGGTGGGGCGTGTCCCAGATTCGGTCGCTGGGGCAGGGGTGAAGCGACCGAAAGTGGGACATCACCCAGTCGGCAGCGAGGATGCATCGGAGGATCATCGCCGGAGCCGGGGAGGATGCCGGGGCGTAGCCTAGAGGGGTGAGTTCCGCGACCGAGACAACGCCCGTGACCGAGGCCCCCGCGATGCTCGATGTCGCCCGCATCCGCGCCGACTTCCCGATCCTCGGCGAGACCGTGAACGGCAGCCCCCTCGTCTACCTCGACTCCGCCGCGACGAGCCAGAAGCCGCGCCAGGTGCTGCAGGCCGAGTACGACTTCCTCACGCACGCCAACGCCGCCGTCCACCGCGGGGCGCACACCCTCGCGGCCGAGGCGACCGACCTGTTCGAGGACGCGCGCGCCACCGTCGCGGGGTTCGTCGGCGCACCGGCCGAACAGCTGGTGTGGACCAGCGGCGCCACGATGGGACTGAACCTCCTGGCCTACGCGATCGGCAACGCGACGGCGGGTCGTGGCGGCGCGGACTCCGCCTCCCTCGCGCTCCGGCCCGGCGACGAGATCGTCACGACGGCGATCGAGCACCACGCGAACCTCATCCCGTGGCAGGAGCTCGCCGCGCGCACCGGCGCGACGCTCCGCCACATCCCCGCGCGCGCCGACGGCACCCTCGACCTGGATGCCGCCGGCGACCTCATCGGTCCGCGCACCCGGGTCGTCGCCTTCACGCACGTCTCGAACGTGCTCGGCATCGTGAACCCCGTGGCCGAGCTCGTGGCCCTGGCCGCCGAGGTGGGCGCGATCACCGTGATGGACGCGTGCCAGTCGGCGCCGCATCTGCCGCTGGACCTCCCCGGCCTCGGGGTCGACTTCGCCGTCTTCAGCGGCCACAAGATGCTCGGGCCCTACGGGGTCGGCGGCCTGTACGGACGCGCCGAGCGCCTCGAGGCGCTGCCGCCGTTCCTCACCGGCGGCTCGATGATCACCACCGTCACCCTCGATTCCGCCGAGTACCTCCCGCCGCCGCAGCGCTTCGAGGCCGGCACGCAGCCGGTGGGCCCCGCGATCGGGCTCGCCGCGGCGGTCCGCTACCTCGACGAGGTCGGGCTCGACCGGATCCACGCGCACGAGCAGGCGCTGGCGGCGCGGATGCGCGCCGGCCTGATCGAGATCCCCGGCATCCGCCTGCTCGGCGACGCGGATGCCGAGCGCGTCGGCCTGTGGGCTTTCGACGTCGACGGCGTCCACGCCCACGACGCCGGTCAGTTCCTCGACGACCGCGGCATCGCCGTGCGCGTCGGGCACCACTGCGCCGCCCCGCTGCACCGCCAGTACGGCATCACCGCCTCGGTGCGCGCCTCGGTCGCGCTGTACAACACCGCCGACGAGGTCGACGAGCTCGTCGACGCCGTCCGCGGCATCCGTGCCTACTTCGGAGTGGAGTCATGAGCGAGCTCGACACCCTGTACCGCGAGCTGATCCTCGATCACTCCAAGCACCCGCAGCACTTCGGTCTCGCCGAGGCGGAGGGGGCGCACGCGACCTCCCATCAGAAGAACCCGGTGTGCGGCGACGAGATCACGCTGCGCGCCCGCGTCGACACCGACGGCGAGACCATCCGCGACGTCACCTGGGAGGGCTCGGGCTGCTCGATCTCGCAGGCGTCGGCATCGATGCTCTCGGAGCTCGTGGAGGGTCAGACCCGCACCGAGGCCGCCACCCTCATCGAGGGCTTCCGCGAGGCGCTGCGCTCGCGCGGCCAGATCGAGCTCGACGAGGACGTGTACGGCGACGCCGCCGCCCTCACCGGCGTCTCGAAGTTCTCCGCGCGCGTGAAGTGCGCCATGCTCGCCTGGGTCGCGCTCGAAGACGCGCTCGCCCGCGCCTGAGCCGCTGCCAGCGGTGGCCCACCGGGTCACCGCCGGGGCATGTCCCACTTTCGGCTGATTCGGCCCGGGTCAATCAGCCGAATTGGGGACGAGCCCCGCCGAAAGTGGGACAACAACTGCCTGGCCGGGGCCGTCAGACCAGCGCACCCTCGAGGCGGGCGTACGAGGCCTCCATGCCGTCGGTCATGCCGGTGGCGAGGATCATGTCGCGCGTCTCCTTGTCGGGGTACTCGATGAGGAGGGTGAGCAGGGTCGCGCCGTCCTCTTCGTACAGCTGGAGGTCGTTGAGCGTCGACGGCCCCGGCATCCCGATCATCTGCTCTGTCGTCACCGCGCGGCGGGTGGGCTCGCTGAGCACGGTCTCGCCCTCGAAGCCGAACCGCGTGGACTCGTCGTCGCCCTGCTGCCAGACGTAGCGGTAGGTGTCGCCGACCTCGCACTCGACCATCTGCCAGCCGTCCGGGCCGAGCAGCCACTTCTTGAGGAGCTCCGGCTCGTGGTGCGCACGCCAGACGAGGTCGCGGGGCCCGTCGATCAGGCGGGTGATGCGGACGTGCTGGTCGTCGAGGATCTCGGTGCGCGTGCCCTTGCCCTCCGCGTAGTCGCGCAGGTCCTGCAGCACCGCGTCGAGCTGGTCCATCGCCATGCGCGATCCTTCGACGGCGCCCATGGCGACCGTCTGCTCCAGCGCCTCGAGCGAGTCGAAGTAGGTGACGTTGCGCAGGCGCGAGCCGGCATCCGTCTGCTCGAAGGTGAAGACCATCCGCATCGAGGGGAAACCCTCCATGGGCGCGCCGTCCTCGCCGAGGAAGGAGTCGAGCACCTCGAAGGACGACGGGGCGTCGATGCGCAGGAACTCCCAGCCGCCGCGCGACGCCTCGCCGCGGGGACTGGTCATCCGGTAGTCGGCGCGTCCCCCGACGGTGAAGTCGAAGGCGGTGAAGGTCGCCGGCCATCCCGGCGGGCCCCAGAAGCGCTCCAGCTGGCGGGGGTCGGTGAACGCGCGCCAGAGCCGGTCGGCGGGCGCGGCGAAGTCGGCCGTGAGGCTCATCGTGAGCGCCTCGGCGTCGGTGGTGATGTCGGTGACGGGCATGGCGGTTCCTTCTCTGTGTCGGTCCGGTGGGTTCAGCGTTCGGGGTCGGCGAGCAGGGCGTCGAGGCGGTCGATGCGCGACCTCCAGAGGTCCTCGTAGCGGGACAGCAGCGCGCGGGCCCGGGCGATCATGCCCGGATCCGCCCGCACGAGCCGCTCGCGCCCTTCGGCGCGCTTGACGACCAGGTGCGCCGCTTCGAGCACCGCCACGTGCTTCTGGACGGCGGCGAAGGACATGTCGTACGCCGCGGCGAGCGCCGAGACGGACTGCTCCGCCTCGATCGTGCGGCGCAGGATGTCGCGGCGGGTCGCCGCCGCGAGTGCGTGGAACAGGCGGTCGGTCTCATCGTCGGTCAGCTCACTGCGTCCGTGGGAGGTGTCATGTACAACCATTTGGTTGCACGTTAGACCGCGCGGAGCTCCGTGTCAACACCCCCGGGTGCGCCGATGCGAACCCGGCGACGACCGGTCATCCCTGCACGAGGCCGAGCCGGATCAGGCTGCGTGCGGAGTCCTCGATCGTGTCCTCGACGTCGCGCGGCGACCATCCGAGAACGCGGCGGGCCTTCTCGCTGCTGATGACCGGCGTCCGCCCGAGCTGGCTGACGGACTCCCTGAGGGCGGGATCCGAGGCGGCGCGCTCGCGCACTTCGTCGTCGGTGAGCTCGCGCTCGGGCACCGCCGCGGCGAGGTCGCCGAGTCGGCGTCGAAGGATCTGCCCCACCCCGTAGAAGCTCGACATGCCGCTGACCGCGAGGAAGCGCTCGCCTCCGGCTCGCGGATGGAGCATGGCGCGGATGTGCAGGTCGGCGACATCCCGCACGTCGACGACGCCGAAGATCTGGCGAGGCACCACCGGCATCGCCCCCTCGAGCAGGGCCTTCACGAATCCGAGCGACACCGACAGCTTCGGCCCGAGCGCCGGACCGAAGATCCCGACGGGGTTGACGACGGTGAGCTCCGTGGACCCGTCCCATCCCGCCACCAGCTCCCACGCGGCACGCTCCGCTATCGCCTTCGAGCGGATGTAGGCGGTGTTGTCATCGGTGGGCTCGGTCCAGTCCGCCTCCGTGTAGAGGTCTCGGGGAACCGCTCCGTAGCCCACGGCGGCGAAGGACGAGGTCATCACCACTCGTCGCACGCCCGCGTCGTGCGCCGCGTGCAGGACGCGCAGCGTGCCGTCGCGAGCCGGAACGATGATCTCGTCGTCGTTGTCCACCGTCCCGGCGGGAGGGAAGGGCGACGCGACGTGCAGCACGTGATCCGCTCCTGCCACCGCGTCCCCCCATCCGGCATCCGCGCTGAGGTCGGCCACGGCGAACTCGAGCCCGCTCGCGTCGACGCCCGCCGCGGCCAGCTGCGACGCCACCTCGTCGGAGCGATCGGCGGACCGGACCGTCGTGCGGACGCGATAGCCCTGCCGCAGGAGGGCTGCGACGGTGTGGGCGCCCACGTAGCCGGAGCCGCCGGTGACGAGGACGAGCGGCACCGGTCCACCTTCGCGGCCGGCAGTCGTCGGCGTGGTGTCGGTCGTCATGGTCGTCTCCTGTCGTCGGATGGGCCCACCGGTTCGCGACCGTCGGGATTCAGTCGGTCGGCGATGGCGACGACCTCCGCCGTCGCCTGCCGCTCCGCCTCGGTGTCGTCGCGCACCCGCGCGTCCCACAGGGCCGCTTTGGCGCGCAGGTAGGCCAGCTGCGTCTGCAGGCGGTCGATGTCCGCCGCGAGCCGCCCCGCCTGCACGGTGAAGAGCTCGCGCTGCTCGGCCGCCGCCGCATCCCCCCGGCCCATCAGCTCCACGTAGCGGCGCATGTCGTTGATCCGCATCCCTCCCGCGCGGAGACAGGCGAGGGTCTGCAGGGTGGTCAGCACGGCCGCGGGGAAGCGGCGATGGCCGCTCTCCCGGTCGCGGGGGACCGGCGGGATGATCCCGACCTGCTCGTAGTAGCGCAGCGTCGGTTCGCTCAGGCCGGTCCGGCGCGAGGTCTCTTGGATGGAGAGGGTGCCCGCCACCACGGCGGTGCTCATCGACGTCATGCTCCCAGCCTGCGGTACTTCATGCGCTTGAAGTCAAGGCGGGGGGTTGGTGCGCGGCGGGGCGGGGCTGGGGCTGGGGCGGGGCGGCAGGGGCGGCAGTCTCGTGGGCGTCAGACGGCTGCCGCGCAGGTGACGCAGGTCGTCGCCATCGGGCGGACCTCGAGCCGAGCCGCCGGGATCGGCCGGCCGCAGACGGCGCAGATGCCGTACGTGCCGGCTTCCACCCGGTCGAGCGCGGCGAGCACCTCGGCGCGCTCATCGAGCCGGGCGCGGCGGAGGGCGTCGACCCGCTGCCATTCGCCTGACAGCGTCGACCCCTCGGGGTCGTGCTCGTCGTCGGCCGTCGCGTCGGCGCGGTCGTGACGCAGCGACGCGTCGTCGGCGTCCAGTCGCGCCAGCGCCGTGTCGAGTTCGCGCAACCGCGCCTCGAGGATCGCCCGGGTCATGGGCCGAGGCTACGCCCGTTTCGCCGCCGTTTCTCCGCCCCCGCCCCCGCGGCCCCTCTCCCCGCCGCCGAGCCGACACGTTTCGCGCGAGCCGACACGATGCGGACGTGTGGAATCGTGTCGGCTCGGCGGGACCGTGTCGGCTCGGCGCGCGGTGTCAACCCCGTACCGCGGCGGATGCCGGGGAGTGACACTGACGGCACGAGTCCACATCGGCGCGGGGTCCTGCGCCGTCGAGAGAGGGATGCGCCCATGACCGAATCGACACCCGACACGACCGAGTCCACACCCGACACGGACGGCACCGCCGACGCCGCGATCGACGAGGCTCCCGCCGCCGACAGCGTAACGGAGGCCGAGGTGCCCTCGACCGCGGAGCTCGAGGAGCCCAGCACCGAGAAGGCGCCGGGCGAGGAGCCGAAGGCACCCGCGCACGACGACTCCGAGCCCAGCCATCAGGCGACCGGCATCGGCGTCATCGACGAGGCCTGAGCCCCGGCCCCCACCGCAGCCGCCGAGCCGACACGCGCCGTGCGAGCCGACACGGTATGAACCGCACGCAGCGTGTCGGCTCGGCAGAAGCGTGTCGGCTCGGCAGATGAGCATGGGCATGGGCAGGGCGGCGGCGGCGCGGTGCCGCGAACTAGACTGGAGGCCGATCCCCCGCCGGCATCCCGAGTCTTGGAGCCCAGCCGCGTGAGCACCCCTGCCCCCTCTGCCGTTGCCGACACCGTCGAGAACGCCGCCGCCACTCCCGAGCGCGAGCAGCCGTACGCCGCACTGGGCCTCAAGCCGGACGAGTACGACCGCATCCGCGAGATCCTCGGCCGCCGCCCCACCAGCGGCGAGCTGGCGATGTACTCGGTGATGTGGAGCGAGCACTGCTCCTACAAGTCGTCCAAGATCTACCTGCGCCGCTTCGGACAGAAGGTCAGCGACCAGATGCGCGAGCGCCTGATGGTCGGCATGGGGCAGAACGCGGGCGTCGTCGACGTGGGCGAGGGATGGGCGGTGACCTTCAAGGTCGAGTCGCACAACCACCCGAGCTACATCGAGCCCTTCCAGGGTGCCGCCACCGGTGTCGGCGGCATCGTCCGCGACATCATCTCGATGGGTGCCCGCCCCGTGGCTGTCATGGATCAGCTCCGCTTCGGCGCCATCGACCACCCCGACACGGCGCGCGTCGTGCACGGCGTCGTCAGCGGCATCTCGTTCTACGGCAACTGCCTCGGACTGCCCAACATCGGCGGCGAGACCGTGTTCGACTCGGTCTACCAGGGCAACCCGCTCGTCAACGCGCTCGCGGTGGGCGTGCTGCGCCACGAGGACCTCAAGCTCGCGAACGCCTCGGGCGCCGGCAACAAGGTCGTGCTGTTCGGTGCGCGCACCGGCGGCGACGGCATCGGCGGCGCGTCGATCCTCGCCTCCGACACGTTCGCCGACGGCGGCCCGACCAAGCGTCCGGCCGTGCAGGTCGGCGACCCGTTCGCCGAGAAGGTGCTCATCGAGTGCTGCCTGGAGCTGTACCGGGATGAGCTGGTCGAGGCGATCCAGGACCTGGGCGCCGCCGGCATCTCGTGCGCGACGAGCGAGCTGGCCGCCAACGGCGGCAGCGGGATGCGCGTCGACCTCGAGAACGTGCTGCTGCGCGACCCGTCGCTCACGCCCGAGGAGATCCTCATGAGCGAGAGCCAGGAGCGCATGATGGCGATCGTCGCGCCCGAGAAGCTCGACGCGTTCCTCGCCGTGGTCGACAAGTGGCAGGTCGAGACGAGCGTGCTCGGCGAGGTCACCGGCGACGGACGCCTGCAGATCTTCTGGCACGGCGAGCAGATCGTCGACGTCGACCCCTCGACCGTCGCCGTCGACGGTCCGGTCTACGAGCGCCCCGTCGCCTACCCGACGTGGATCGACGCGCTGCGCGACGACTCGGCATCCGCCCTGCCCCGCACCGACGACCCCGAGACGCTGCGCACGCAGTTCCTGCAGCTGCTGTCGAGCCCGAACCTGGCCGACACCTCGTGGATCACGAACCAGTACGACTACTACGTCATGGGGAACACGGCGCTGAGCTTCCCCGACGACGCCGGCATGATCCGCGTCGACGAGGAGTCGGGCCTGGGCTTCGCGATCGCCACCGACTGCAACGGCCGCTACTGCCAGCTCGACCCGTACGCGGGCGCGCAGCTCGCCCTCGCCGAGGCGTACCGCAACGTCGCCGTCACCGGCGCGGTGCCCACCGCCGTCACCGACTGCCTCAACTTCGGCAGCCCCGAGAACCCCGAGGTCATGTGGCAGTTCGGGCAGGCCGTCGACGGCCTCGCCGACGCGTGCTTCGAGCTCGGCGTGCCGGTCACCGGCGGCAACGTGAGCTTCTACAACCAGACCGGCGACCAGCCGATCTTCCCCACGCCGGTGGTCGGCGTGCTGGGGATCATCGACGATGTCGCCCGCCGCATCCCGTCGGGCTGGCAGGACGCCGGCGAGAACATCTACCTCCTCGGCGTGACCGCCACCGAGCTCAGCGGCTCCGCATGGGCCGGCACGGTCCACGACCACCTCGGCGGACGCCCGCCGGCGGTCGACCTCGCCCAGGAGAAGAAGCTCGCCGAGCTGATCCACGCGGCATCGCAGCAGGAGCTCGTCTCCAGCGCGCACGACCTGTCGGCAGGCGGTCTCGGCCAGGCGCTCGCCGAGGGCGTCCTGCGCTTCGGCGTCGGCGCCCGCGTGTGGCTGCGCGAGATCATGGAGCGCGACGGCGTGGATGCCGCGACCGCGCTGTTCAGCGAGTCCACGGGCCGCGTCATCGTCTCGGTGCCCCGCGAGGAGGACGTCAAGTTCCGCGGGCTCTGCGAGGGCCGCGGCTACCCCGTGCTCCGCATCGGCGTGACCGACCCGGCCGCCGACGGCGACGAGCCCGCGCTCGAGGTGCAGGACGTGTTCACGATCCCGCTGTCGCAGCTGCGCGAGACGTCGCGTGGCACGCTGCCTGCGGTCTTCGGCGATGTCATCCAGGAGGTGGGCGCATGAGCCTGTCGAAGTCGTCTCCCGAACCCGACGAGTACGCCGGCATGAACGAGGCGCGCACGCGCCGCACCCGCATCGTCGCGTGGATCGCGATCGTGTCGCTGATCCTCGTCGGCGGCGGCGCCACCGTCCTGGCCCTGCTCTTCGGCTGAGCCCCCGCCCCGTCCCCGCCGGTTCGCACGCACCGGACGCATGTCCCCTCATCGGCGGCACGTGTCCCATTTCCGGTCGTTCCTCGCCCACGCGACCGACCGGAAATGGGACACGGCGCCGCGGAGACGACCCGAGACGCCCGGTGGGGATTCAGCCATGCTGGTTAGCATGAGGACATGGACCCGCTCGTCTGGACGACGATCGCCGAGTTCTGGTGGTTGGGGCCGGCCGTGATCGGAACCGGCACCGCCGGCTGGCTCGGATGGCTGGGGCTTCGGCACCAGCGTTCCGAGCGCGCCCGGCGCCTCGCGCACGAGGCCGCCAAGCACGAGCTGCGCATCGCCCGGCAGCGCTCCGTCGCCGCCCGCGGCGCCGCCCGGGTGGCCCGCGCCGACCTCGCGCGGGTGCAGGCCGAGCGGACCGCGTCGCACGCAACCGCCGCCGATGTGGCCGCAGCGCGGCTCGAGCTGCAGTCTGCCCAGCGCGAGGCCCACGCAGCCACGGCCGCCGTGCGGGCGGGACGCGCGCGGGTGACCGCCGCACGCGCCGCACTCTCCCACGCGGCCCGCGGGGCGTCGGCGACCGAGGAGCTGCCGCTGGCCCGCCTCACCGCCGCCCACGACGCGGTGACCGCACGGTGGATGGAGTACGAGACCGATGCCGCACGGGTGCTCGCCTTCCCGGCGATGAGCGACGGCCGGCAGCCGCTGACCGCCGCGTATCTGACGGTGCGCGCGGAGGCCTCGAGTCTGCGACCGACGCCGGCGCAGGTCGCCCGATCGCAGGTGACGGCAGCGCAGTTCGCGGCGTACCGGGATGCGGTGCAGCGGCTGGAGCGCGCGTTCGACGCCGCCGAGAAGGAGGCGTGGCGCCAGGCGCGCGCGGCGGGCACCGCCCCGGCCGGCGCATCGGCACCGCCGCGCAGCACGACGGGCGACGCGCCCGCCGAACCGGGATCAGCACCCTGGTCGGTGCTCGCCCAGACGGCGGTCGCCCGTTCGACCGAGGCGCTCACCCGGGCCGCGGAGGCGGCGGCATCCGCCCTGGATGCGCGGCTGGCGTCCGCGGACGGTCGTCGGCCGTCGCCCTTTCCGCAGGCAGCTCCCCGGCCGCCGGCGCACGACCAGGACCGCGGCCCCACCGATTCCGAGGCCGCGGGCGATCCCGAGTCCGCGGGCGAACCCCGGCAGCGTCCGGGGTCCACCTCCGGCCCCGAGCCGGTCTGGCCTGTTCCGGCGCGCTCGCGGACGCGTCCCCCGACGACGGAAGGGTAGGGTCGGGCGAGTGGATCAGATCCTCACCTTCCTCGGCCACTACTGGTGGCTGGCCTTCCCGCTGATGGGCGTGGCCGGCGCCGCCGTGAAGCGCTGGGACTACCTCGCCACCCGCCGGCACAACCGGCGGCTGGAGCTGCTGCGGGTCAAGGGCGAGCTGAAGGCCGTGCAGGCCGGCCACAAGGCGGTCGCCCACTCCTCGGAACCGCAGCCGATCACGCGCCCGTCGCCGCTGCCGGACCAGCTGCAGAAGCTGTTCGAGACCCACGACGACGTCACCGCGCGCTGGCTCGAGTACGAACTCGATGTCGCCAAGCTCATCGACTATCCCGCCATGAGCGATGGTCGCCAGCCGCTCACGGCCGCGTTCCTGAAGGCGAAGAAGGTCGCCGACCGCGCGCGTCCCGCCTCGGCGTCCGCCAAGGTGACGCCCGAGCAGGTCGCCGAGTACCGCGCCGCCGTGACCGACTACGAGGTGGCGTTCGAGCTCGCCGAGCGCGACGCCCGCCGCCAGAGCACGAGCGGTCTCAGCGAGGCCGAGCGCAAGCGCCTCGCGACGGCGAAGCAGCTGCTGTCGGTCGCCGTCGACGAAGCGGCGACGCCCGCCGAGCGGCAGAGCGCGTACAAGCGCGCCCGCCGGGAGCTCGACGGCCTCATCTCCCTCTCGGACGAGGCCATCGTCGTGCTCGAGAAGAAGGTCGCCCTCGAACTCCCCGCCTCCGAGGTCCCGGCTGCCGAGGCCCCGCGAGCCGACACGTAAACGCCGAACCGACACGCTCCGCGACGTGCGGGACGTGTCGGCTCGGGCGGAGCGTGTCGGTTCGGCGAAGAGGGACGCGGCTCACGCGGTGAGCGAGTCCACCCACTCCTGGTTCTCGGTCATCCACTGGCGCACGATGTCGGTGTAGTCGGTGACGTCCTCGCCGGTGTTGTACATGACGTTCTCGAGCGAGAACAGCACCTCGGAGTCCATGCGGAACTCCGCGAGCCACTCGTTCACCTCGGGGTGATCGGTCTCGAACCCGGTGCGGGTGAAGGTGTGGATCGACTCCGCGTCGCCGAGGGTGCCCTCGGGGTCGGCGAGGTCCTTGATGTCGTACGCGTCGTAGGCCCAGTGCGGACGCCACAGCGTCACCGCGACGTTCTCGCCGGCGGCGAGCTTGCTGTCGAGCTCGGCGAGCATGGCGGGCGTCGACGAGGTGACGAAGTCCATGCCGTCGAGGCCGTAGGTCGGGATGACCTCGTCCTGCGTGGCGGCGGTGAGGCCGGCGCCCGGCTCGATGCCGATGAGGCGGTTGTCGAACTGGTCGGCCGCGGCGGCGAGGTCGCTCAGCGACTCGACGGGGGCGTCCGCGTTCACGGCGACCGTGAGCTTGGCGTCGTCGTTCCACGAGCCGAGGTCGACGATGTCGTCGCCGAACTGCTCGAAGTAGGCGGCGTGGGTCATCGGCAGCCAGCCGTCGAGCGCCACGTCGTAGTCGCCGCCCGCGACGCCCTGGAACACCGGCCCGGCGTCCGCGTACTCGAGGTCGACGTCGTAGCCCTCGTCCTCCAGGATCAGCTTCCACAGGTACGAGACGGCCTCGCCCTCGGGCCAGCCGTTGAAGACGCCGATCGTGATCTCCTTCGAGGCCGCTGCGTCGTCGCCGGTCGAACCGGCGCAGCCGGTCAGGGCGAGGGCGGCGGCGGATCCGAGCGCAAGGGTGCTCAGGAGGTGTCGCTTGTTCATGTTCTTCCTTTCCTCCCGTGTGCTGTGTCACGGGTGTGGGGAGGCCCGCAGGGATGCCACGGGCCGCCGGCGCGACGGACGGACGCGCCGGTGTTCCGGGGGGACTCAGGCGGTGGCGGGGACGACCGCGTCGGAGCGGGCGTCGCTCGCCGCACGCGCCGCGGCGACGGGGCGCCGGGAGGGGCGCCGCGATCCGAGGGCGCCGGTGAGGCGGTCGAGGATCATCGCGATCATGACGACCGCCAGACCCGCCTCGAAGCCGAGGGGGACGTTGACGGAGCTGAGCGCCTGCACGATGGGCCGCCCGAGGCCGGGCGCGCCGACCATCGAGGCGATGACCGACATCGACAGCGAGAGCATGATGATCTGGTTGATCCCCGCCATGATCGACGGCAGTGCCAGCGGCAGCTGGATCTGGCGCAGCACGCGGCCGGGCGTCGCGCCGAACGCCTGCCCGGCCTCGACGACCTCGGGGTCGACGCCGCGGATGCCGAGCTCGGTCAGCCGCACTCCGGGCGCGATCGCGAACATGATCGTCGCGACGATGCCGGGCACCACGCCGACGCTGAAGAGGAAGATCGCCGGCAGCAGGTAGACGAAGGCGGGCATCGTCTGCAGGAAGTCCAGCACGGGCCGGACCACGTGGGAGACCGTCTGCGAGCGAGCGGCCCAGATCCCGAGCGGGATCGCGATCGCCGTCGCGATCAGCACGGCGACGATGGTGAGCGCGAGCGTCAGCATCGCGTTCTCCCACTGGTCGACGGCCAGGATCACGACGAAGCCGAGCACGGTGCCGACGGCGAGCCGCCAGCCCTTCACGAGCCAGGCGGCGGCGGCGAAGACGACGATGACGGCCCAGAACGGGGGTGTCGTGAACACCCAGGCCGCGACGTCGTAGATCGACGTGAAGACCGTCGCGATCGCGTCGAACAGACCGCCGAGGTACTCCTTGAGGAAGTCGATGAGACTGCGCACCCACTGGCCGAGCGGGATGCGGATGAGCTGCTCGAACTGCTCCATCAGCGGGCACCCCTGTCCATCGCGGGCTCCGCCGGCGGCGCGGCGGCGGCCGCATCGACCAGCGTGGTGAACTCGGCGACCATGTCGATCGGCGTCTGGATGATCGGCATCTCCCGCGTGATCGCCGGCACGTTGCCGAGCGCGGCGAGGAGCGTGACGCGCGGGATCACGCCGAGCAGGCGGCGCTCGGCATCGACGACGGCCAGCGGCACGGTGGCTTCGACCGCCGTCTCGACGATGTCGGTCAGCAGGTCGTCGGGTCCGACCGTGGGCACCGACGCGTCGACGATCTCGCGGAGGTCCGTCTGCCCCGCCTTCACGGCGCGGATGACGGCGCGGTCGGTGACGACGCCGACCAGCCGGCGGTTCTCGGTCGCGAACACGGCACCGGCCTGCTGGGAGCGGAGCGTCCGCAGCGCGCCGCGCACCCCGGCGGTGAGCGGCGTGGTGAGGTGCGGCGGCTCCATCACGGAGCCGGCGGTCAGCACGCGGGCGCGATCCACGTCCTGCACGAACTGCGCGACGTAGTCGTTGGCCGGGTCGGTGAGGATCTCCTCCGGCGTGCCGTTCTGCACGATGCGGCCGTCGCGCATGACCGCGATCCGGTCGCCGAGGAACATCGCCTCGTTGAGGTCGTGCGTGATGAAGACGATGGTGCGGCCAAGCTCGCGCTGCAGCTCGACGAGCTGCTCCTGCATCTCGCGGCGGATCAGCGGGTCCAGCGCCGAGAAGGCCTCGTCCATCAGCAGGATGTCGGTGCCGGCGGTGAGGGCCCGGGCGATCCCGACCCGCTGCCGCATGCCGCCCGACAGCTCGTCGGGCATGGCGTCGGCACGGTCGCCGAGGCCGACGCGATCGAGGATCTCCTGCGCACGGCGGCGGCGCTCGGCGCGGCCGACGCCCTGGATCTCCAGCGCATACGCGGCGTTGTCGAGCACCGTGAGGTGGGGAAGGAGCGCGAAGTGCTGGAAGACCATCGACACCGACGAGCGGCGGATGTCGCGCAGCTCGGACGGCGAGGCGGCGGTGACGCTGCGTCCGCCCACGAGGACCTCGCCCGCCGTGGGCGCGAGCAGTCCGTTCAGCATGCGGATGATGGTGGACTTGCCGGAGCCCGACAGGCCCATGATGACGAAGATCTCACCGGGGTTCACGGTGAAGCCGGCGTCGATCACCGCGGCGGTGCCGACGTCGGCGATCTCGGAGCGGGACTGGCCGGCGCGTAGCCGGCGGACGCCTTCTCGGGGGTTGCGGCCGAAGACCTTGAAAAGGCCCTTCGCCTCCAATGCGGGGGTGGGTGCGATCACGTGCTTCACCTCGGCGGTCGCGCACGCGCGACAGCATCGGTTACGCCCGGGTGACGGTCACCGGCGCGACCCGCCGCGCGTCTCATCATCGGACGCGGGGGACGTCGCGCTCCGGCGACGCACATCGGGTCCGTCGCCCAGACCGCCGACCGTACGCCCGCTCGTGCGGCGTCGGAGACGCTCGGCTCGAGCAGCCGCGGACTGGTCGTCGGGGCCTCTCGGCCCTCTTTCCAACGTAACGAGCCCGAGAGCAACCCGCAAACCGAGGATGTCCCACTCTCCGCGCACCGTGTCCCACATCCGGTCGGATTCGAGGGCCGGGATCAACCGATTGTGGGACATGACTGGGGAGGGCTTGACAGCTGAGTCACTGCCGTTGCATGGTTAGTTGGTCAAGTAAGTAACCAAGGAAGCGGGATCGGATGATCGAAGAAGGTCGGGCGCTCTTCCTGCAGATCGCGGAGAGCGTGGAGGACTCGATCATCGAGGGCAGCCTGGCCGAGGAGGCGCAGGCCCCCTCGACCAACGAGCTCGCCGCCTTCCATCGCATCAATCCCGCCACGGCGGCGAAGGGAGTCGCGATGCTCACGGAGAAAGGCGTGCTCTACAAGCGGCGCGGGATCGGCATGTTCGTCTCGCCCGGCGCGCGGGAGCTGCTGCTCGGCGAGCGCCGCGCCGCCTTCGCCGACCGCTTCCTCGACCCGCTCCTGGCCGAGGCCCGCACCCTCGGCCTCACCCCCGACGACGTCGCGCGACTCCTGTCCGAGCGCGCGTCACGCACCACGACGGAAGGAACCGCACGATGACCACCGTGATCGAGGTGAAGAACCTCACCAAGCGCTACCGCGACACCCTCGCCGCCGACGACGTGAGCTTCTCCATCGAGAAGGACACGATCTACGGCCTCCTCGGCCGCAACGGCGCCGGCAAGACCACCGTGATGTCGATCCTGACGGCGCAGAACTTCGCCACGAGCGGCGAGGTGCGCGTCTTCGGAGAGCATCCCTACGAGAACGCCCGGGTGCTCCCGCGGATGTGCTTCGTCCGCGAGAGCCAGCGCTACCCCGATGACGCCACCGCGACCCACGCGCTGCGCATGGCGCGTCTCTTCTTCCCCCGGTGGAACCAGGAGCTCGCCGATCGGCTGGTGGCCGAGTTCCAGCTCCCGATGAAGAAGACGATCAAGAAGCTCTCGCGCGGTCAGCTGAGCGCCGTCGGCGTCATCATCGGCCTGGCGTCCCGGGCCGAGATCACCTTCTTCGACGAGCCGTATCTGGGCCTCGACGCGGTGGCTCGTCAGCTGTTCTACGACCGCCTGCTCGAGGACTATGCGGAGCATCCCCGCACGATCATCCTGTCGAGTCACCTGATCGACGAGGTCTCGAACCTCCTCGAGCGCGTGATCGTCATCGACAAGGGCCGGATCCTCATGGACGAGGAGACCGACGCCGTCCGCGGCCGCGCCGCCAACATCGTCGGCGACACCGCACGGGTGGAGTCGTTCGTCGCCGGTCGCGAGGTGATCCATCGAGAGAGCCTCGGCCGGGTGACGTCGGTGACCGTCCTCGGCGAGCTGACCGACGCCGATCGCGCCCGCGTCGCCGCCGAAGGGCTCGACATCGCGCCCGTCTCGCTGCAGCAGCTCATCGTCCGCACCACCCAGCACGCCGACACCGCGCAGCCCGCGGCAGCGGAAGGAGTCCTGTGATGAACCGCACCTGGAACGTCGTACGTCTGCAGCTGATCAACAAGCAGACCTACGTGTGGGTGCCGCTGATCGTGCTCGCGGGTTCGTTCGTCCTCACGCTGCTGATCTGGTCGATGGTGCCGTTCGGGGGCCAGAAGTACAGCGGCGGCGCGCAGGCCGTGTACTGGTACTTCGGCGTCGTGGGCGTGCAGGCGCTGACGCTGACCTTCCCGTTCTCGCAGGCGATGAGCGTCACGCGCCGGGAGTACTTCTTCGGCACCACGCTCACCGCGATCCTCACCTCGGCACTGCTGGCGTCGATCTATGTGGGGGGCGCCTTCGTCGAGCGCGCCACCGGCGGCTGGGGCATGGAGGGCTACTTCTTCTCGATCGGCTGGATCTGGGATGCGGGACCGGCCGCGGCATGGCTGCTGTACTTCGCCGTCCCGATGCTGTTCTTCATGATCGGGTTCGGCTCCGCGACCTTCTACAAGCGCTTCGGCAGCGTCGGGCTCACGGTGCTGCTCGTCGGCATCGGCCTGTCGCTGGTGGGAGTGGGGTGGCTGATCGGACGCGCGGACGGCTGGCCGGCGGTCGGGGCATGGATCGCCACCCAGGGGACGGCGGGCATCGCCGCGTGGACGCTGGTGGTCGCCGTCGTCGTCGGTGCGCTGTCGTTCGCGCCGCTCCGCCGGGCGACACCCTGACCGACCGGGACGCCGACCGCGGCCGGGCGCGTCAGTCGCGTCCGGCCGCCGCCGTGTGATGGCGGATGACCTCGGCGACGACGAAGTTGAACCACTTCTCGGCGAACTCGGGATCGAGGTCGGCGTCGATGGCCAGGCGTCGCAGGCGCGCGATCTGCTGCTCCTCGCGGGCGGGATCGGAGGCCGGCATCCCGTGCTCGGCCTTGAGCACGCCGACCTGCTTCGTGCAGCGGAACCGCTCCGCGAGCAGGAAGATGAGCGCGGCGTCGACGTTGTCGATGCTGGCGCGCAGGCTCTGCAGGCGAGCGGCGGCCTGGGTCGTGTCGTCGGTCATGGTTCCTCCCCGCCCGACCCTACCGCCACGCGCCGCGCAGGAGCCGATGCACCCGGCGGGGAGCCGCCCCTAGAGTGTGACCATGACCGAAGCTCCCCGGGATCCGGGCCGTGTCCCGCGCCGCGCCGCGCGCCGCCGGGCGAAGGCGGCCGATGCTCCCGCCCCCCGCGCCTCGGCCGTGACTCCCGCCGACCCGTCCCTCTCGCCGGCCGAGCCGATCCGCTCCGTGGGCGCGATCCTGCAGCGGCCCTTCGCGGTCGGCTTCCTGCTGGTGCTCGGGGGCCTGCTCGCCGTCGGCCTCTCGTCGGCCTTCGCCGACCTGGCGACCATCTGGATCTACATCGCGTTCGCGCTGTTCGCCGCGCTCGGGCTCGATCCGATCGTGCGGCGGCTGGAGCAGCGGGGCATCGGTCGCACGTGGGGCATCGTCATCGTCTACTTCGTGTTCGCCCTGGTGATGGTGGGCGTGCTGTGGCTCATCATCCCCACCGTGGTCGGGCAGATCGCGCAGTTCATCCGCGACCTGCCCTCGACGGTCGCCGGGTTCCAGCGCACGGAGTTCTATCTGTGGGCACGCGATCAGTTCGGCGACCAGGTGCCGGCGCTGCTCAGCGAGATCCAGCGCTTCCTGAGCGACCCTTCCCACATCGCCGCGATCGGCGGGGGTGTCCTGCAGGTCGGCATCTCGATCGGCACCACCATCTCGGGGATCATCATCATCATCGTGCTGAGCCTGTACTTCCTGGCGTCGCTGCCCGAGATGAAGCGCGCGCTGAACCGCCTGGTGCCGGCACGCAACCGTGCGCTGACCGCCGAGCTCACCGAGGAGATCACGGCCTCGGTCGGCGGCTACCTCGGCGGCATGGTCATCCTGGCGCTGCTGAACTCGATCACGACGTTCATCCTCTACTCGGTGCTCGGGCTGCCCTTCCCGCTGCTGCTGGCGGTGGTCGCGTTCTGCATCACGATCATCCCCCTCGTGGGAACGGTGCTGTTCTGGGGCATCGGCTCGGTGGTGGCGCTGTTCACCAGTCCGCTGTCGGCCCTGGTGTTCGCGGGGGTGTACCTCGTCTACATGCAGCTCGAGGCATACGTGGCCACGCCGCGCGTGATGAACAAGACGATCTCGGTGCCGGGCTCGCTCGTCGTGATCGGCGCACTCGTCGGCGGCACCCTCATGGGCCTGCTCGGCGCCCTCATCGCGATCCCGGTCACGGCGTCCATCCTCCTCATCATCAAGAAGGTGTGGATCCCGCGCCAGGACGCGAAGATCTAGCCGCCGGCGGCGCACCGCTCCCACGGGTCGGCGACGCGTCGGGCCCGCTCAGGCGCGATCGGGCAGTAGGCAGCTCGGCGACGGGGTGGCGACCCGGTGACGGACGCGGCCGGGCACTCCGGTCCGCTCGTCGAGTCCGAGCGAGGCCACCTCGTCGGAGCGCTGACCGGCCACGAGCAGGGTGTCGCGGGCGATGACGTGGTGGCGCGGCCAGGTGACCCCCGCCTCCACGAGCGCGACCGGCGACAGCTCGGCACCGGCCCCGCGCACCCGCAGGGTGGCGATCGTGTCGGATCCCCGGAGCCCGACGTAGACGAATCCGGCGTCGCGCGACAGGGCGATCTCGGCGGCGAAGTCGGCGCCCGGGACGGCCGCCGCGGTCAGGGGCGTGCCGCCGACGACGCGCCAGCCGTGCCCGTCGCGGGGCGGCGAGAGCACGAACACCTCGTGGGACAGCTCGGTGACGACGTACAGATGGCCGCTGGGGTGCCACACGGTGTGACGCGGCCCGGAGCCGAACGGCAGTACGATCCGGTCGACCTCGCGGAGCCCGTCGCCGGCGGCGTGCCAGAAGCGCACCTGGTCGAGGCCCATGTCGGTGGTGACCAGGGTCCGCGCGCCGACGAAGCGCCCCTGGTGCGCCCGCGACACCCGCTCCTCGGCCCCATGTCGATCCCCGGCCCCGCGTCGATCCCCGGCCCCATGTCGATCCCCGACCCCGCCGAAGCCCTCGACCCCGCCGAAGCCCTCGAGCCCGTCGACGCCCTCGAGCCCGTCGAAAGGTCCCTGCCGGAACATGCCGTCCTCGGCATCCAGGTCCTCGCGGGGCTCGACGACCCGCGCCGACACCGGGGCGCCCTCGGCGTCCAACGCCATCCGCACCACCCGTCCGTCTCCCCAGCACGAGGCGACCAGCCACGCGCCCGACGGGTCCACCGCGACGTGGCAGACCAGCGGGCCCGCTTCGACCGGTCGCCCGAGCGGGGCGAAGGATGCGGGTCCGGTGCGGCGGAACGCCTGCACCGTGCCGTCGCCCTCGCGGGCGGCGTAGATCACGTCCAGCGTCGGATGCCACGCCAGCCACGACGGCGAGCCCCCGATGCGGACGGCGTCGGCGCGCACCGACAGCTGCCCGCCGGCGAGCGGTCCGTCCGGGTCGCCCGCGTCGAGCACCCCGATGCCCGCGGCCGCGCCGTCGCCGTCGTCCGTGTACGCGCCCAGAAAGAAGCGCACGCGTCAGTCGATGAGGTCGTGTCGCACGATCACGGCGTCGCGCGCGGCGCCGACGCCGATGACCGAGATGCGAGTGCCGCTCATCGCCTCGAGCGCGAGCACGTAGTCCTGGGCCTCCAGCGGCAGGTCCTCGAAGGTGCGCGCACCGGAGATGTCGGCCTTCCAGCCGGGGAAGTACTCCAGGATCGGCTTCGCGTGGTGGAAGTCGCTCTGGTTGACGGGCACCTCGTCGAAGCGCTGCCCGTCGACGTCGTAGGCGACGCACACCGGGATCTCGTCGAGCCCGGTGAGGATGTCGAGCTTGGTCAGCACGAGATCGGTGATGCCGTTCACGCGCGTCGCATACCGGGTGATCGGGGCGTCGTACCAGCCGACGCGGCGCGGGCGACCGGTCGTCGTGCCGAACTCGAACCCGCGCGTGCGCAGCCACTCGCCCTGGTCGTCGAACAGCTCCGTCGGGAAGGGACCCGAGCCGACGCGCGTCGTGTAGGCCTTGACGATCCCGACGATCCGGTCGAGGCGGTTCGGTCCCACCCCCGAGCCGGTCGCCGCGCCGCCGGCGGTGGCCGACGACGACGTCACGAACGGGTAGGTGCCGTGGTCGACGTCGAGCATGGTGGCCTGGCCGCCCTCGAAGACGACGACGTCGCCGGCGTCGAGGGCCTCGTGCAGCAGCAGGCCGGTGTCGCACACCATCGGACGCAGCCGGTCGGCGTACGACAGGAGGTCCTCGACGATCTCGTCGACGCTGATCGCGCGGCGATTGAAGACCTTCACGAGCAGGTGGTTCTTCTGGTCGAGGGCGCCCTCGACCTTCTGGCGCAGGATGTTCTCGTCGAAGAGGTCCTGGATGCGGATGCCGACGCGGTTGATCTTGTCGGCGTAGCTCGGGCCGATGCCGCGGCCGGTGGTGCCGATCATCCGCTTGCCGAGGAAGCGCTCGGTCACCTTGTCGAGGGTGCGGTGGTACTGGGTGATGACGTGCGCGTTGGCGCTCACCTTGAGTCGCGAGATGTCGACCCCGCGGGCGGCGAGCGCGGACAGCTCGGCGAAGAGCACTTCGAGGTCGATGACCACGCCGTTGCCGATCACCGCGTTCACCCCCGGGGAGAGGATGCCGGAGGGCAGCAGGTGCAGGGCGTACTTCTCGTCGCCGATGACGACGGTGTGCCCGGCGTTGTTGCCGCCATTGAACTTGACGACCCAGTCGGTCCGCTCACCGAGGAGGTCGGTGGCCTTGCCCTTGCCCTCGTCCCCCCACTGGACTCCGACGATGACGATGCCTGGCATGGATGCTCCCCCGTGGATGGACGGTGAGTCCCCATTCTATCGAGTGCTCCCCGATACACCCCGACACCCGGTAGCCTCCCTTCATGCGCTCCCCGGCATTCACGACGACGTGGTCGATCCTGCGGCTCGTGATGGGCCTCGTCATCGTCGCCGCCGTGGTCACCCAGCTGGTGGCATCGGTCGCCACGACGGTCGAGCTGGGCCGCGATCTCGGCACCGTGATCGCCAACTTCTTCAGCTTCTTCACGATCCTCTCCAACGTGCTCGCGGCGTCGGTGCTGCTGTGGGCGGGGATCGACGCGCGACGGCGCGACCGGACGGCCGTCGAGAGCCCGGCCCTCGCGACGGCTCTGGCGTGCGCCACCACGGCGATGATCATCACCGGGATCGTCTACAACCTGCTCCTGCGCGGCATCACCCTGCCGCAGGGGAGCGAGCCCGTGCCCTGGTCGAACGAGGTGCTGCACCTGATCGGCCCGCTGTTCCTGCTCCTCGACCTGCTGTTCGGCCCGCGTCGGCGCGATCTGCCGTGGCGGTCGGTGCTCGTGGTGCTGGCCTTCCCGCTCGTATGGGTGACGTACACGCTCCTGCGCGGGCCGCTCGTGACCAACCCGGCGACGGGCGACCCGTGGTGGTACCCGTATCCGTTCCTCAACCCCAACAACCCCGGCGGGTGGCCGTCCGTGCTCGTGTACATCGCGGGCATCTCGATCGCGTTCGTCGCGGTCGGCGCGTTCACCGTCTGGATCGGCCGGCGGCGCGCCGCTGCGGCGGAATCCGTCACCATCACCTCCTGACGAGCGGGCGCGCCCGCGTCCAGCGACGACGAGCCCGCAGTCGGCGCCCGCTGGGTGCAGCATGTCCGCCCCCGGATGGCCACGACACCCAGTAACCGCTCTTGTGGCCCTCGCCGCGATCGCCACCATGACGGACATGGATACTCGCTACAGCGCTGCCGATCGGTTCCTTTGACTCAGCGCGCTTCCGCTAGGGTTCGCTGACCGCGCCGAGATCCGCAGGTTTATGGCCGCCCCAACCGCCTAACCCCGTCGCCGCGGAGTACCAACGGTCGCGACGCGCGCGCCACCAAAAGGAGGAACGGCCTCTCCCGAAGGAGGGGCCGTTCCTCACGCAAGGGTCACATCAGGACTAGCTCTCGCACCTCTCCCTTGACAGGGTCGGCTGTCTGGATGCGGTGACCACTTCGACGCTCGTCGTCGATGAAGTTGTAAAGCGAGATCGCTCGACGGACGACCTCGGTTAGCGATACACCCTGCTCCTCCGAGAGCTTCTTGAGTGCATCGGCCGTTGCTGCGTTGAGGTTCACGTTGAGGCGAACAATCTCAGTGTTCACGTCGGTCCGTGTGCTGGCAGCCATGGATGGTACTTCCTTCCCTCGCTCCTGAGAGTCAGTGTGCGTTTGTATTTGATTGTCGGCGCCGCCGTCTAGGTACGACGAAGTTGCCACGCAATGAGAGGCGAGGCGGTCTCGACGTCTCCCGGTATTGGTCGTCGGGGTGGCGGCGTTTCTAGTTCACTGTGGGGCGTCTAGCTCGGGTCAGGTAGGGAGTAGCTCCTGACTTATGACCACTGTACAGCACATTTGGCGCCGAAAGCGTGTATGCCATGCGCAAAGTTTACGCACTTGAAGCGTGTGCAAGGCACCTCCCTACTGTAGAGTGGACGGAAAGGGGAGAACCATGACCATCGACTGAGCTGACAGGAGTAAGACATGAACGCGGATGATCCCGCATCGCATCCGGACTCGATCCAGGGACCCGACCCGGGCGTGATCGCAGAACTGGCCACCTACATGGCGCGAAACAGCGTCAACCGTCTCGAAGTTCGCCTTGAGGATCTCCCCGAAGCCTTTGCTTGGAGGGAGCGAACGACTGTGGTGGAGCGGGCATCTCTCACAGACGACTCCGTGCCGTCGGACCTTGGCATCGACGGCGTGTTCTACATCACTCGTGTCTGCTGAGTCTGGACTCGAGTCGGGCGACATCACGGAGGCTGGCGATCCATATGGCGCGCCGGCACTCTCGGTGCGGTATCTCGAAGATGACTCGCTGCCCGCAGGTGACGGCCTCGTTCCGCAACACACTCGCAAGTTCGACCCGAAAGAGCACAAAGCTAAGACGCGCAAGATGCTGGCGCTCTCGGCTCTCGGCGTGCTCGCCCTCTTCCACGTAGGTCTCGTCACCTTGCTGGCCTGCGACGTCATCGAGCTGGATGAGCTCATCGGCATCATTGCGGCGTCATCAGGTCTGCAAGCCCTGACCGCCGTCGCCTTCGCCTTCTATTTCGCCAAGTCCTGAGAGACGTACGACGCAACCCGAGGCGCGGACTGACTCTGAAGCGCCAAGGAGCTGGCGCTGTCGTCGGTGGAGTTGCGAGCGACCGTTTCTGACGCGACGCAGAGCTGCCGTTAGCAGCGATCACCCCTCGCTGGGGCGGGCCCGCCAGGTCCTCGAGGCGCCGATGGTTTAGCCGCGTAGCGCGTCCACTTAGCTGCCCGAGCTCGAGAAGCCCGGTGAGTGCTCCCGAAGCCCCACGCAATCCTCTTCGCGGCGTCGTAGTCGAAGGCCCGAGGCAGCCAACGCATTACACAAACCGTGTGAGCTGGTCTGCCTCGAGGAATGAGCTCGGCAGGTGGGTCGCGAACGACAGCCCCTCCGTGTGGGTCATCGTTACGCACTCGCTTGGGGTTGGTCATCTGCTTACCTGCCCCTGGTACACACCCGTGGCGGATCGGCCGGCGGCGCGCCGCTGCGGCGGAGCCGGTCACAGTCACCTCCTGACGCACGGGCGCACCCGCGTCCAGCGGCAACGACACAGGGCGTAACAGCGATTCGCCGATGGCGCCGGTGCCCCGCAAGACTCGGAGCACGCGTCGACGCTCCACCGGGCGCGCCCCCCAGCAGAGAGGCCTGCCCGCGTGATTGCGCTCGAACACGTGTCCAAGCGATACGGCGGTGTCGCCGCGGTCGACGACGTGTCGCTGACGATCCCGACCGGAGAGATCTTCGGCATCGTCGGCCAGAGCGGGGCGGGCAAGAGCACCCTCGCGCGCCTCGTGAACCTCATCGAGCGTCCGGATGCCGGCACGGTCACCGTCGACGGCGCCGAGCTCACCGCCCTGGGCGAGGGCGAGCTACGCGCCGCCCGCCGCCGGATCGGCATGGTCTTCCAGCGCTTCAACCTGCTCGGGAGCCGCACTGTGCGCGGAAACGTCGAGCTCGCTCTGGAGCTCGACGGCACGCCGCGCGCCGAGCGCCGCGAGCGCGCGCTCGAGATGCTCGACCTCGTCGGCCTCAGCCACCGCGCCGACGCCTCGGTCCACGAGCTGTCCGGCGGTCAGCAGCAGCGCGTCGGGATCGCCCGCGCGCTGGCGGCGCGTCCGCGCGTGCTCCTGTCCGACGAGGCGACGAGCGCGCTCGACCCCGAGACGACGGCATCCATCCTCGAGCTGTACCGCCGCATCAACGCCGAGCTCGGCCTCACCGTGCTGCTGATCACGCACGAGATGGACGTCGTCAAGGCGGTGTGCGACTCGGCGGCGCTCGTCGAGGCCGGCCGCGTCGTGGAGAGCGGACGTCTCGTCGATCTCATCCGCACCCCGGGCTCCCGGCTCACCGCGCAGCTGTTCCCGCTGGGTCCCATCCCCGACTCGGTCCCCGCCGAGGCGACGGTCATCGACATCACCTTCGCCGGCGGGACCGCCGACCGCCCCGTCATCGCGCAGCTCGCCCGGGACCACGGCCTGGACGTGTCGATCCTCGGTGCGCTGATCGAGCGCATCGGCGGCACGCAGGCGGGACGCACGAGGCTGGAGGTGCCGGGCGCGGCGGCCTCCGCCGTCGTCGCCGACCTCCGCGGTCAGGGCCTGCTCGTCGAGGTCCTGCGGACGGGGGCGGTGGCATGAACGATCAGCTGTTCTCCGTGCTCCTGGTCGCCACGGGCCAGACCCTCTACATGGTCGGGTTCGCGCTGCTGGCGACCGTCATCGTCGGCCTGCCGCTCGGGGTCGTCCTCGTCGGCACGGAGCAGGGCCGGTTCCTCGAGGCGCCGTTCGGGTCGAGGCGGCTCGGGATCGTGATCAACAGGCTGCTCGACTTCATCGTGAACCTCGGCCGGTCTGTGCCGTTCATCATCCTCATGGTCGCGCTGATCCCGTTCACGCGGGTCGTGGTGGGCACCTTCATCGGGCCGACGGCGGCCATCGTCCCGCTCTCGGTGGTGGCGATCCCGTTCTTCGCGCGCATGGTCGAGATCGCGATCAAGGAGGTAGACCCGGGCCTCCTCGAGGTGGCCTCCTCTCTCGGCGCCAATCGCTGGCAGCTCGTGACGAAGGTGCTGCTGCCCGAGGCCGCACCGCCGATGCTGCTGGGCCTGTCGACCACGGTCACCTCGATCATCAACTTCTCGGCCATGGTCGGCACCGTCGCCGGCGGGGGCCTCGGCGACGTCGCCATCCGCTACGGCTACCAGCAGTACAGCTGGATCCACATCGTCTCGGTCATCGTGATCATCTTCGCGATCGTCATGATCCTGCAGTCGCTCGCCACCTGGGGCGCCCGTCGCCTCGCCCGGCGCACGCCCCGTTCCACCACGCCCGCCGCGACCGCGGCATTCTGAGAGGACCCGACATGACCCGCACACTCCCCCTGCTCGCCGCGGCCGCCGCCGTGGCCGTCCTGCTGACCGGCTGCGCCGGCGGCACCACCGGCACCGCACCCGAGGCGGAGGGCGACGACCTCGGCACCCTCAAGGTCGGGGCGCTCCAGACGCCCGCCGGCGACATCCTGAAGCACGTCGCCGAGAACGGGGCGGCCGAGCTCGGCCTGACGATCGAGTTCGTCCCCTTCACCGACTACAACACGCCCAACACGGCGCTCGCCGACGGATCGATCGACGCCAACCTGTTCCAGAACGCCACGTTCCTGGAGAACTTCAACACCAACGCGGGCGCTGACCTGGTCAGCGTCGGCGAGGCGTACCTCCCGACCGCCGCCTTCTACTCGACGAAGATCTCGAGCCTCGACGAGCTCGAGGACGGCGCGTCGATCGCCATCCCCAACGATCCGACGAACGAGGGACGCGCCCTGAAGATGCTCGCCGCCGAGGGGCTCATCGAGGCCGCCGACGACGTCGTCGACCTCTCCGGGATCATCGCGAATCCGCGCGGCTTCCAGTTCCAGGAGATCGAGAACGCCACGCTGCCGCAGGCGCTGCCCGATGTCGACACCGCGTTCGTCACCATCAGCTTCGCGCTGCCCGCGGGGCTGACCGCCGAGCAGGCGATCCTCATCGAGGGCTCGGACAGCGACTACTACAACGTGCTCGCGACGCGTCCCGAGCTCGCGGACGACCCCCGCATCACCGCGCTGTACGACCTGCTCACCTCGCAGGAGACCGCCGACTACGAGCAGGAGACCTGGGGCGGCCTCGTCGTCCCCGTGACCGACTGACCCGCGTCCGCCGTCTCGCCGGCACCGGAACGAGGGTGCGTCCCGACGACGCCCGCGCGTCCGGTGCCGGCGAACGCGTCGGTGCCCTCGAACGCGTCGGTGCCGCCGTCACGCGGCCGATCGCGCCGCGGCGGCCTCAGTAGACTTGAGCGCATGTCGAAGGTCCTTCAGTCCCTGCCCGTCGGCGAGCGCGTCGGCATCGCCTTCTCGGGAGGCCTCGACACGTCCGTCGCGGTCGCCTGGATGCGCGACAAGGGCGCGGTGCCCTTCACCTACACCGGCGACCTCGGCCAGTACGACGAGGACGACATCGCGTCGATCCCCGGTCGTGCGCTCCAGTACGGCGCCGAGGCGTCGCGCCTGATCGACTGCAAGCCGCTGCTGGTCGAAGAGGGTCTCGTCGCGCTCGCGTGCGGGGCGTTCCACATCCGCTCCGGCGGCCGCACCTACTTCAACACGACGCCGATCGGCCGCGCCGTCACGGGCACCCTCCTCGTGCGCGCGATGAAGGAGGACGGCGTCGACATCTGGGGCGACGGCTCCACCTACAAGGGCAACGACATCGAGCGGTTCTACCGCTACGGCCTGCTCGCCAACCCCGCCCTGCGCATCTACAAGCCGTGGCTGGACGCCGATTTCGTCACCGAGCTCGGCGGACGCAAGGAGATGAGCGAGTGGCTCGTCGCCCACGACTTCCCGTACCGCGACTCGGTCGAGAAGGCCTACTCCACCGACGCGAACATCTGGGGCGCGACCCACGAGGCGAAGACGCTCGAGCACCTCGACGTGTCGCTCGAGATCGTCGACCCGATCATGGGCGTGCGCTTCTGGGATCCGGCGGTCGAGATCGAGACCGAGGACGTGTCCGTGACCTTCGAGGCGGGCCGGCCGGTGGCCATCAACGGCGTCGAGTTCGCGGATGCCGTGGCGCTCGTCCAGGAGGCGAACGCGATCGGCGGCCGTCACGGCCTCGGGATGAGCGACCAGATCGAGAACCGCATCATCGAGGCGAAGTCGCGCGGCATCTACGAGGCGCCGGGCATGGCGCTGCTGTTCATCGCCTACGAGCGCCTGGTCAACGGCATCCTCAACGAGGACACCCTCGCCACCTACCACGAGCAGGGTCGCCGCCTCGGTCGCCTCATGTACGAGGGCCGCTGGCTCGAGCCGCAGTCGTTCATGCTGCGCGAGTCGATCCAGCGCTGGGTCGGCTCCGCCGTGACCGGCACCGTGACCCTGCGGCTGCGGCGCGGCGAGGACTACACGATCCTCGACACCACGAGCCCCAACCTGTCGTACTCTCCCGAAAAGCTGTCGATGGAGCGGGTCGGCGACGCGGCCTTCGGCCCGGTGGATCGCATCGGACAGCTGACGATGCGCAACCTCGACATCGCCGACTCGCGCGCCCGGCTCGAGCAGTACGCCGGTCTCGGACTCATCGGCGGCGCGACCGCCGAACTCGTCGGCGAGCTCGCGACCGGGGGCTCGGCCGAGATCACCGGACACGCGCTCCCATACGACGCGAAGCGCGAGGAGCTCGCCGAGGCCGTCGACGAGGCCTCCGAGTCGGCGTCGTTCGACTTCGGCGCCGACTGACCGCCGCCCCGTTCGCCACCGCCGTTTCGTTTCGTCTCGCTCCGCGCCTCCCGGTCGTTGAGCGAGCGCCTCCCCGGTCGTTGAGCGAGCGCAGCGAGACGAAACGCCGTCAGTCGCCGGAGGTGCGGCGGTGACGGGCGCTCCAGCCGCGCACGGCGTCCACTCCACCCTCCGCGAAGGCGACGCGCTTGGCGTGACTCCATCCCTGCAGCCGCTTCTCCCATGCGAACGCCTCCTCGACGCGGGCGCACTCGCTCGACCAGAAGAGCTCGACCGGTCGTCGTCGCCTCGTGTACGCGGCACCCTCGCCGGCCTGGTGCTGTGCCAGCCGCCGCGCGAGGTCGCGCGTGCTCCCCACATAGAGCGTTGCGTCGGAGCAGAGCAGCATGTAGACGTGAGGCATCGGATGAGCGTACGGATGCGGTGAGGCATCCGCTCCGTTCCTCCACAGCCGTTTCCGTCTCGGGCGCTGCGCGCCCTCGCTCAACGACCGAGACCGTCACCCCCGGTCGTCGAGCGAGCGCAGCGAGACGAAACGCCCCCGCCAGCCTCCCGGTCGTTGAGCGAGCGCAGCGAGACGAAACGCCTCCGGCCCGCTGGGAGTTCGCCCAGATAACTTGCACACCGCTGTGCACGTTCGTACGCTGGAGGCATGAGCACGACCGCGCCGGCGCGTCGCCCGAGGAGGGATGCCGCGGCCAACCGGGCGGGCATCCTCTCGGCGGCGGCCACCACCATCGCCCACGACCCGCACGCGTCGATCGACACGATCGCGCGCGCCGCCGGGCTCTCCCGCCGCGCCCTCTACGGTCACTTCGACGACCGCGATGCGCTGCTCCACGAGCTCATCATGGCCGGCGCCCCGCGGTTCAACGCGATCGCCGCCACCGTCGACGAGTCCGACCCGGCCCCGGTCGCGCTGGCCCGCCTGACCTCCCGGCTGTGGACCGAGGCCGCGCACGTGCAGGTCGCGGCGGCGATCGCCCTCGACGAGACCCACCTGGAGAGCACCGCCGCCGCCCTGGCGCCGCTGCGCCGCACGGTCGCCGCGGTCGTGCGACGCGGACAGGACGACGGGACGATCCGCACCGATCTGACCGCCGCCACCGTCGCCCGCCTCGTGGAGGAGACGGCACGCACCGTCGTCACGCGCCTCGACGCCTCCTCCCCCGAAGCCGGGACTCTGGCCGTGCGCGCCGTCCTCTCGATCGCCGGGCTCTCATGGCGTGAGGCGGATGCCGTGCTCTCTTCCCTTCCGCCCTCCCCTCAGGAGCCCTGATGCTCGTCGCTCTCGCCGACGTCTCGAAGGGTCGGCGCGGTCTCGCGCTGCCTTCGACGTCGCTCGTCTACCGCTCCGGTCGCGCCACGCTCGCCATCGCCGAGACGGAGCAGCGTCCCACCGTGCTGGGCCTCATCGCCACCGGCCGGATGCGCCCCGACACCGGCACAGTCACGCTCGACGGCGTCTCGCGCCCTCGTGACCTCCGCCGCCGCGCCGCCCTCGTCGACGCCCCCGATGTCAGCGAGCCCGCCCCGAACATCGCCCTCGCCGGTGTCGTCGCCGAGGAGCTGATGTTCGCCGGGCTGCCCGCCGACCCGATCGCCGCCCGCCGCTGGCTCGACGAGCACGGCCTGCGCCACCTCTCGCGCGTGCCGATTGCCGACGTCGAGCCCGTGGACCGCCTCCGCGCGCTGCTCGAGCTCGCGGCACGGCGACCCGGCGTCGAGGCGCTCGTCCTCGTCTCCCCCGACCGCCATGGCGCCGAGCCGTCTCAGTGGTGGCCGCTGGCGGAGGAGTTCGCGGCCCGCGGCCTCGCCGTCCTCGTGATCGCCGGGCGCACCGCGGCCGCCGTGGTCGCCGAGACGGTCGGCGGCACCGAGCGGCGGCGTCGTCCGCGCGCGAGCGCCGTCCGGATCCGCGGCCGCCGCGGGCAGGTCGCGGGTCACCTCGCGGGAGGCGCCCGATGAAGATCCCCGCCCTCCTGTCCGCCGAGCTCCGCCGCCTCACCGCGACCCGGATGTCGGTCATCGCGCTCATCGCGCTCATGCTCGTCCCCGTCCTCTACGGCGGCCTCTACCTGTGGGCGAACCAGGACCCGTACGGGAAGTTCGCCGACGTGCCGGTGGCGCTCGTCGACCTCGACGAGGGCGTCCCGGCGTCGGGCGATCAGGACGCCGCCGACTACGGTGCGCGCGTGGCCGATCAGCTGCTCGACGGCCAGGCGTTCGACTGGCGCCTCCTCGGCGCCGACGCCGCAGCCCAGGCGCTCCGGAACGGCGAGGTGGACTTCACGGTGACCCTCCCCGCGGACTTCTCCGAAGCGCTCACGAGCGCGGCCGGCGAGCATCCCCATCAGGCCTCGCTGGTGCTGGCGACCAATGACGCCAACAACTACCTGGCGTCGTCGATCGGCACGCAGGCCGTCGAGAAGATCCGCCGCTCCGTCGCCGAGCTGGTGGCCGAGGAGGCGGCCGGCCGCCTGCTCGACGGCGTCGCCGACATCCGCGCGCAGCTGGTCACCGCCACCGACGGCGCCACCAGGCTGGCGGCGGGAGCGGCCGACGCGGCCTCCGGCGCGACGCGGCTCGCGGAGGGAACCGCCTCGCTGTCGGAGGGAGCCGGACATCTCGCCGACGGGGCGGCCGACCTCTCGGACGGCGCGGACACGCTCGCGGACGGGTCGGCGCAGGTCGCCGGCGGCGCGGCTCGCGTCGCCGCGGGAGCGCAGCAGGTCGCCGACGGCACCGCCACGCTCGCGGGGTACGCGGACCGGGCGGGAGACGCCGTCGCGCACGCGGCCGCGCTGCTCCCGGACGCCCGGGCCGACATCGCCCGCGTGCTCGCGGACCACGGCCTGTCGGATGACGAGGTCGCCGCCGTGCTCGCCGAGCTCGACCCGGTCGGCGAGGCGCTCGCGTCGGGCGGCGACCGTGTCGCCGCCGCCGTGGGACAGGTGGACCGCCTCGCCGCGGGGGCCGCGACGGTGTCGGAGGGCGCCGACCAGGTCGCCGCCGGTGCCGCCCGCGCCTCCGACGGCGCGAAGACGCTCTCGGCCGGAGCAGGACGGCTGGCGTCGGGCTCGGCCGACCTCGCCGCCGGCGCCACGCGGGTCGACGACGGGGCGGACTCCCTCCGGGCGGGACTCACCACCCTGCGAGACGGCGCGGCAGAGCTCCGCGAGGGACTCTCCGACGGGGTCGCGGCGATCCCCGACAGCTCCGCCGCGCTGCGGGCGGCGCAGGCCGAGACGATCGCCGATCCGGTCGCGGTCGACACGAGCACCACCGCGCACGCCTCGGACTACGGCGCGGGCCTGGCGCCCTTCTTCGCGGCCCTCGCGGCATGGATCGGCATCTACGCGCTCTTCCTCATCGTGAAGCCCGTCTCGCGCCGGGCCGTCACGGCACTGCGGTCGCCGATCCGGGTCACGATCGCCGGCTGGCTCACCCCCGCGCTCCTCGGCGCCGTGGGCATGGTCGTGCTCTTCGGTGTGCTGTCGATCGCCCTGGGGTTCGGCTTCGCGCACCCGCTCGGGACCCTCGGCATCCTCATCCTCGCCTCGTTCACCTACGCGGCGATCATCCTGGCGCTGAACGTCTGGCTCGGCTCGGTCGGCCAGTTCGTCGGGCTCGTGCTGATGGTCCTGCAGCTCGTGACCGCCGGCGGCACCTTCCCGTGGCAGACCCTGCCGGCCCCGCTCGCCGCGCTGCACCACGTGCTCCCGATGGGCTACGTCGTGGACGCCATGCGCCAGCTGATGTACGGCGGCGCGATCGACCGGGTCGCCGGCGACGTCGGCGTGCTCCTCCTCTGGATGGGAGCGGCTCTCGCCGTCGCTGCGATCGGCGTCACGCGCATGACGCACCGCCGCACGCTCCGCGACCTGCAGCCGAGCCTCATCGGCTGAGTTCGACGTCTGATCCGGCAGGCGAAAGCCCCGTGACACCGAGTCTCACCCTCCGGGTACGATGCCAGAGACGGCCGCGCCGCTGGGGCGTGCGGCCGGGTCGCGACCCGAAGCGACGAAGCCGATGCCCCGGAGGAGCTCTCGACGCCGATGTCCGACGCCTCACACGCGCTTGCACCCACCGATCCGACGGCGTCCGCGCCCCCCGCGCCGCGGCGGCGGATCGGCCGCCTCATCGGACGATGGGCCTTCGGCGTGGTGGCGGGGATCACCGTCCTCGCCCTGATCGCGGCCGGCATCGTGCTGTGGCACGTGCAGCGCTCGTTCCCGCAGCTGGAGGGCGAGATCGCGCTGCCCGGCCTGGAGGCCGAGGTGACGGTGCTGCGCGACGACCTCGGCGTCCCCACGATCGTCGCCGACACGTCGGAGGACCTGTTCTTCGCGCAGGGCTTCGTCCACGCACAGGACCGCTTCTGGGAGATGGACTTCCGCCGCCACGTGACCGCGGGCCGGCTCTCGGAGCTGTTCGGCGCTTCGCAGCTGGGCACCGACCGCTTCCTGCGCACCCTCGGCTGGCACGAGATCGCCGCGCAGGAGGTCGACGCGCTGGACGATCGCGAGCGCGGCTACTACGACGCGTACGCGGCCGGGGTGAACGCGTATCTCGCCGACCACCAGGGCAGCGCCGCCTCACTCGAGTACGCGGTGCTGGGCCTGCAGAACCCCGACTACGAGATCGAGCCGTGGACGGCGGTCGACTCGGTCGCCTGGCTGAAGGCGATGGCCTGGGACCTCCGCGGCAACATCGAGGACGAGACCGCCCGCGCGCTCCTGGCCCAGACCCACACGCCCGAGCAGATCGCCGAGCTGTATCCCGGCTACCCGTACGACACCAACCCGGTCATCGTGCCCGTCATCACCGGACCGCCCGCCGGCGGCGGCAACGAGGAGCCCGGCGCCGACACGGCCTCGCTCCGCGTCGACTGGACCGAGGTCGGCGACGTCGTCGAGGCGGCGAGCGCGCTGCTCGGCGGCACCGGCGAGGGGATCGGCTCGAACTCGTGGGTGGTGTCGGGAGCACTGACCGAGAGCGGCATGCCGCTGCTGTCCAACGATCCCCACCTCGGCGCGTCGATGCCGAGCGTCTGGCACCAGATCGGGCTGCGCTGCCGCGTCGTCACCGAGGACTGCGCCTTCGACGTGGCCGGATTCGGCTTCTCGGGGATGCCAGGCGTCATCATCGGCCACAACGCCGAGGTGGCGTGGGGCTTCACGAACCTCACCACCGATGTGACCGACCTCTACCTCGAGAGGATCGAGGGCGACCAGTACTGGCGCGACGGGGAGCTCGTGCCGCTGGAGGTGCGCACCGAGACGATCGAGATCGCCGGGGGCGCGTCGGAGGAGCTCGAGATCCGCTCGACGGTGCACGGCCCGATCGTCTCGGGACTCACCGGCGACTTCACCGCGATCGCGGACGACCCCTACACGGGCGAGACGGATGCCGTCACCGCTCCGTCGGACGCCCCCGGCACCGGCGAGTACGCCGTGTCGCTGCAGTGGACGGCGCTCGAGCCGGGCACCACCGCCCAGGCGATCTTCGCGCTCAACACCGCGGCCGACATCGAGGACTTCCGCACCGCCGCGTCGCTCTTCGACGTGCCGGCGCAGAACCTCGTCTACGCGGACGTGCGCGGCAACATCGGCTACCAGACGCCCGGCCGCCTGCCGATCCGCGGCGCCGGCGACGGCTCGATGCCGCAGCCGGGCTGGGACTCCGCGTACGACTGGCGCGGCTTCATCCCGTTCGAGGAGCTGCCGATGTCCTACAACCCCGAGAGCGGCTACATCGTCACGGCCAACAACGCCATCGTCGACGAGGACTACCCCTACTTCCTCACGAACGACTGGGACTACGGCTGGCGCGCCGCACGCATCGTCCACCTGATCGAGCGGGCGGCGGCGAGCGCGAAGCTCACCGCCGACGACATGACCGCGATCCAGGCCGACGACGAGTTCTGGATCGGCAAGCGGATCACGGCCGCGCTGGCCGGCGTCGAGGTCGACGGAGCGGGCGCGCAGGCGGCCGTCGCGCTGCTGGAGCAGTGGGACGCGCAGAACGCCGCCGACAGTGCCGCGGCCGCGTACGCCAACGTCCTGTGGGACGAGCTCGCGCAGAACCTGTTCTCGCGGCGGGAGGCTCCGGCATCCCTCGCCGGTCAGGGCCGGCTGTTCCTCGTCGTCGACCGGCTGCTGGATGACCCGGACTCCTCGTGGTGGGTCAACGCCGACATCGGCGTCTCGGGTCAGCGCGAGATGCTCGCCCGCAGCGCGGAGGATGCGTACGACCGGCTCGTCGAGCTGCAGGGCGACAACCCGGCGCGCTGGAACTGGGGCTCGCTCCACGCGCTCACCCTCACCAACGAGTCCTTCGGCGAGAGCGGCATCGCCCCGATCGAGGCGCTGTTCAACCGCGGCCCGTTCCCGGTGGGCGGCGGGACGTCGGTGGTGGACGCCACGGGCTGGGCGCTCGGCGACGGGTTCGCGACCTCGACGGTGCCCTCGATGCGGATGACGGTCGACCTCGCCGACCTCGACGCATCGCGGTGGAACCACCTGACCGGGGCCAGCGGCCACGCCTTCCACCCGAACTACGCCGACCAGTTCGAGGCGTGGCAGCAGAAGCGGCAGACGCCGTGGCCGTTCTCGCGCGACGCCGTGGAATCCGCCGCCACCCACATCCTGACCCTCACCCCCTGAGGCGCCACCCCCCCGGCTGGCGCCGAGCCGACACGCTCCGCGCGAGCCGACACGTTGCGAGCGCGCAGAAGCGTGTCGGCTCGCACGCGACGTGTCGGCTCGGCGGAATGAGCGCGAGCGCGAGCGAGGGGCGCGGGGGGCGGGGGGCGAGGGCGAGGGTCAGCCGCCGGCGGCGGGAGGGGTGCGCTTGTCGTCGGCAAGCTCGTCGACCACCAGTGAGCGCTCGTCGATCGTGCCGTTGCGGTACGCCTGGCGACCCACCATGTGCGCCGACAGCGGCGCGGTGGCCAGCTGGATGAGCATGATGGGCACGAGGAAGGCCGTCACCGCCCACGACTCCAGCGCCAGCGCGATCGCGATGCAGATGAGGAGGAGTCCCAGCACCTGGGGCTTCGTCGCCGCGTGCAGGCGGGTGGGCACGTCGCGGAACCGCAGCAGGCCGATGGCCGCGGTCAGGCAGAGCAGCGCGCCGATGAGGATCAGCACCAGCACGGCGATCTCGCGCACCTCGTTCATCGCGTCACCCCGTCGCGCCGGGCCACGAAGCGGGCGATCGAGATCGATCCGAACACGCCCACCGCGGCGACGATCAGCAGCAGCGGCAGGGTGCGGGTGTGGTGGTTCAGCGCCATCTCGGCCCCGAGCACGCACATGATGAGCGTCAGCAGCACATCGGATGCGACGGCGCGGTCGAGGATCGAGGGTCCGACGATGATCCGCCACACCGTCAGCAGAGCCGAGACGGCGAAGACGATGTAGACGACGGCCAGCAGCACGCTCATCCGGCGAACCTCCTCTCGCCCACGCGGGAATCCAGCGCCTGCCGCATGGCCTCCACCTGGGCGCGCGAGCCGACGGCGCGGACGATCCGCTCCTCCCAGTGCTGCACGGACCGCCGCTGCGCCTCGACCTGCGAGGCATCGCGCACGCCGATCACGTGCAGGTAGAGGATGCGGCGGTCGCGATCGATGTCGACGATCAGGGAGCCCGGGATGAGGGATGCCGTGACGCCGACGTGCGTCATGATCAGGTCGTCGTCGGTGACCAGCGGCACCGCGATGATCGCGGTGCCCGGCTGACGCCGCAGGTCGAGCACCTGCCACGCGACGGTCAGCGACCCGCGCACGAGCGAGAGCACGAACTCGAGCCCGAACACGAGTCCCCACCAGAGGTTCACGCGGCCCGACAGCTCCACCGGCGGCAGGCGGAACACGCGTGTCACGACGACCGCGACCGCCAGGCCCGTGAGGAAGGACAGCACCGTGAACTGCCCCCACAGGAGCATCCACAGCGCGATCAGCCAGATGAAGAACGGCAGCTGCCGCCAGACGGTGACGGCCACGGCCTTCGGGGTCAGCGACTGCGGGGTCATGGCGCCTCCTCCGCGATCTCGACGAGGATCACCGGATCCTGCAGCGCCTCCCCGATGCTCGCGCACAGCTGGTAGAGCGGCCCGGCGAAGACGGTCAGGGCGACGGTGACGGCGACCATGCCGGCGGTGGCCAGGGTCATGATGCGCGGGATGACGCGCCGCTCGGTCGTGGTCGTCGCCGCGGGCGCTCCGCCGAGGTACGAGATGCGGTCGGGGGCGTCGCCCTCGTCGCCCTGCTCCTCGTCCTCGCGCCAGAACGACAGGTTCCACGCGCGCATGAGGGCGTAGAGCGTGAGAAGCGAGGTGACGATGCCCCCGACGATCAGCGCGTACATGAGCGGCGTGCCGACCTGCGCGGCAGCGTCGAACAGTGCGAACTTGCCGATGAAGCCCGAGAACGGCGGGAGGCCGCCGAGGTTGATCGCGGGGATGAAGTAGAGCACCGCGATCACGGGCGCGGCGCGCATGAGTCCCTTGACCTTGAGGATCGACGTCGATCCGGCGCGGCGCTCGACCAGTCCCACGGCCAGGAACAGGGTCGTCTGCACCACGATGTGGTGGATCATGTAGTAGATCGTGGCGCCGAGGGCCGCCGGGGTCGCCACCGCGAGCCCGAACACCATGTAGCCGATGTGGCTGACGAGGGTGAACGACAGGATGCGTTTGAGCTCCGCCTGCGCGACGGCGCCGAGCACGCCGACGATCATGGTCGCGAGCGCCACGATCAGCAGCAGCGTGTTGACGTCGTTGTCGCGGAAGATCTGCGTCTCGGTGCGGATCATCGCGTAGACGCCGACCTTGGTCAGCAGTCCCGCGAAGACCGCCGTGACCGGCGCGGGCGCCGTCGGGTACGAGTCGGGCAGCCAGAACGACAGCGGGAAGACCGCGGCCTTGATGCTGAAGGCCAGCAGCAGCATGAGGTGGAGCACGAGCTGCACGTCCTGCGGCAGCTCCGACATCCGCTCGGCCAGCTGCGCCATGTTGACGGTGCCGAGCGCGCCGTAGATCGCGGCGATGGCCGCGAGGAAGAGGATCGAGGACACGAGCGAGACGACGATGTAGACCACGCCGGTGCGGATGCGGGACTCCGTCGACCCCAGTGTGATGAGGACGTACGAGGCGACCAGCAGGATCTCGAAGCCGACGTAGAGGTTGAAGAGGTCTCCGGCGATGAACGCGTTGAAGATGCCACCCGCGAGGATGAGGTACGACGGGTGGAAGATCGTGACGGGCGTCTCGTCGTCGCCGTCGGCCGCTCCCTGCCCGACCGAGAAGAGCAGGACGGCGAGCAGGACGATGCTGGAGACGACGACGAGCAGCGCCGACAGCCGGTCGACGTAGAGGACGATGCCGAACGGGATCGGCCAGCCGCCGACCGACACGGCGATCGCCTTGCCCGACGAGTCCACCGCGTACAGCAGCACGGCGGCGATCGCGAGGACCAGCGTCAGGGTGATCGTCGAGACGCCGACCTGCACCTTGCGCTGGCGTCCGAAGATGAGCGCGATCGCCGCGCCCAGCAGGGGCAGCGCCACCAGCAGCGGGACGAGGGCGCTCATCGGTCGTCTCCGCTCGTCGGGTTCCGCGGCGAATCGGTCGGGGCGTCGTCGCGGATGGCGTCGAGGTCGCGGTGGTGCAGCACGACGATCGGGGCCGTGTCGGTGCCGATGAAGTCGGTGGTCGCGTCGTCGTCCTCGTCGGTGATCTCGTCGCCCATCGTGTCCTGGTCCTCGGCGTCGCGTTCGCGCAGCGCCAGGTCGGCCTCGTCGTCCTCGACCGTGTCGGCCTGTCCCAGCTGCCAGGAGCGGTAGATGAGCGCGAGGAGGAACGCCGACACCGCGAAGGTGATGACGATCGCGGTGAGGGTGAGGGCCTGCGGCAGCGGGTCGCTCATCTCGTCCGGCGAGTCGGCGGCGCCGAAGAACGGGGCGACGCCCGGCTCTCCCATGACCACGAGCAGGAACAGGTTGGCCGCGTTCCCCAGCAGCAGGAAGCCGATGAGCACGCGGGTGAGGCTGCGCTCGAGCATCGCGTAGACGCCGGCGGCGAAGAGGGCGCCCATGATGACGATGAGGATGAGGGAGGCGGTCACGACACGACCACCCCCCGCTCGCGCAGCTCCTGCGCCTGGCGGTCGACCTCGCCGCCGAGGGAGCGGAGCACGTCGAGGACGAGCCCGACGACGACCAGGTAGACGCCGACGTCGAACAGTGTCGAGGTGACAAACTCGACGTGCCCCAGGACCGGGATGTCCGCCTCCCAGAACGTGCTCGTGAGGGGCGCCGCGCCGAACAGCAGCGGCACGACGGCGCACGCGACGGCGAGCGTCATCCCCGCCCCGAGCAGGCGCCCGGCATCCGTCGGCGCGGCAGCGCCCAGCTCGTAGCGACCGCCCGCGACGTAGCGCATGACGAGCGCCATCCCGGCCACCAGACCGCCGGCGAAGCCGCCGCCGGGCAGGTTGTGCCCGGCGAACAGCAGGTAGATCGAGACGACGATGATCGTGTGGAAGAGGATCCGGACGATCACCTCGAGCATGATCGCCCGGTTCTCGGGACGCACGCGCTGTCCGCCGACGAGCCAGGCCTGACGGGTGCTCCCCGGCGCCGAGGCCCGCGGGCGCGGTCCGTCGACCGTCTCGATGAGGGGACGGCGGGTGCGGGTGGCCCCCGTCGGCAGCGACGAGATGGTGCGCGAGAGCAGATCGGAGCGGTGGGTGACGAAGACGAGGGAGGCCACGCCGGTCGCCGCGAGGATCAGCACCGACAGCTCGCCCATCGTGTCCCAGCCGCGCAGGTCGACGAGCGCGACGTTGACGACGTTCTTGCCGTGCCCGAGCTCGTAGGCGAGCTCCGGGAAGCGCTGCGAGATCGGCTCGGCCACGCGCGCGCCGGTCGCGACGATCGCGATGAGCGCCATGGTCGCGCCGACCGCGACGGCGATGACCGCGCGGGCGACCGGCAGCACCGACGCGTTGTGCTCGCCCAGCCGCGCGGGAATGCGGCGCAGCACCAGGGCGAACGCGACCAGGGTCACCGTCTCGACGAGGATCTGGGTGAGAGCGAGGTCGGGCGCACCACTGGTGGCGAACAGCAGGACCATGCCGAGGCCCGTGACCGACACGAGCACGACGCCGGTGTAGCGCTTGCGCGCCCGCACCGCGACGAAGCCGGCGAGGATCATGATCGGCGCCACGACGAGCTGCATCGGCGTCTGCCATGCCTCGAGGCTGATCTGCCAGGAGGGGCTCGCGAGCAGCGCCGTGCCCTCGGCCGCCACGAAGACGACGAAGATCGTGCCGACGTACACCGGCAGCGAGCCGCGCTGCGTGAAGGTCGTGGTCCACACCGCGACCTTCGCGATGCCGCGCAGCACGGCGTTGTAGCCGTCGGCGGCGGTGAAGGGGAGCACGCGCGAGTGCCACCGCGTGCGCTGCACGAGCCAGAAGAGGGCGGCGCCGGCGGCGATGGAGCCGAGCGACAGGAACAGGGCCGGCTCGAGCCCGTGCCAGAGGGCGAGGTGGTACGGATACGCGTCGCCCGCCTCGGGCATGGTGTCGGCGTAGCCGGCCAGCGCGGCGTCGAGCAACGGCGAGGCGATGCCGGCGACCACCGTGAGCCCGCTCAGCAGCACCGGCGCCGCCAGGAAGCCGAGCGGCGGATCGGGCCAGGGCGTGGCGGGCATCCGATCGCCGGCGGCGTCCTTCTTCGTCCAGAAGGCTCCCCAGACGAAGCGGATGCCGTAGGCGGTGGTCAGCACGGAGCCGAGCACGATGCCGATGAGCGGGGCCAGGGCCAGCGGGGCGGCGCCGCCTTCCAGGAGCGCGGTGAGCGTGGCCTCCTTCGCGACGAACCCGACCGTCGGGGCGACGCCGACCATCGAGGCCACGGCGATGATCGAGAACGCCGCGAGCGTCGGGGCCTGGCGGCCGACCCCCGACAGCTCGCCGACGTCTCGGGTGTTGAGCTGACGGTCGATGACGCCGACGACGAGGAAGAGCGCGGACTTGAACAGCGCATGGCCGACGAGGAGGGCGAGGCCGGCCAGCGCCGTGTTGCGCTCGCCGTAGCCGAGGACCACGGTGAGCATGCCCAGCTGGCTCACCGTCCCGAAGGCGAGCACGCGCTTGAGGTCCGATTCGCGCAGTGCCTGGATGCCTCCGAGGAGCATCGTGAACAGGCCGAGCGAGAGGATGATCGGCCGCCACGGCTCACTGTCGGCGAACGCCGGCGCCAGGCGGGCGATGAGGTAGATGCCCGCCTTCACCATCGCGGCCGCGTGCAGGTAGGCGCTCACGGGCGTGGGCGCCGCCATCGCGCCGGGCAGCCAGAAGTGGAAGGGGAAGATCGCGGACTTGCTGAGCGCGCCCACCAGCAGGCACACGATCGCGATGTTCAGGAGCAGGCCCTGGTCGGCGCCGTGGGCCACGCCGACGGGCGGCGCCGCCGACAGGATCTCGGTGAGACTCGTGGTGCCGTAGAGGACGACGACCATCACCGCGCCGACGAACATCACGAGCCCGCCGAGCGTCGTCACCAGCAGCGCCTGCAGAGCGGCACGGCGGCTCGCGCCGCGCGCGTGGTAGAAGCCGATCAGCAGGTACGACAGGACGCTCGTGACCTCCCACAGCATGACGAGCACGATGAGGTCGTCGGTGAGCACGAGGCCGTACATGGCCCCGGCGAAGGCGAGGAGGACCGCCGAGAAGAGCCCGACGCCGTCCTTCTTGCCGTCGAAGTACCAGCGGCAGTAGACCATCACGAGCGCGCCGACGCCGGTGACGATGAGCGTCATGATCCACCCGAGGGTGTCCATCTTCATGGACAGATCGATGCCCAGCGACGGGATCCACGCGAACGACTCGAACGGCGCCTCGCCCGCGAAGACGGCCGGGGCCTGCAGGACGGCGTGGGCGAACGCGGCGATCGGCACGACCGCGCCGACGAAGAACGCCCTCGACCCGATCCGCCCCACCAGCCACGGCAGCGCCAGCGGTATCACCGCGAACGCAGCCAGGAGCAGGAGCAATCTGGCCTCCAGACGGGTTCGCGGGGGTCGGACGTCCAGTCTACCGGGGCGAGACCCCGCGGGACTCCGGCACCGGACCGGTGGTGTTGCCCGCGCGGAAGACGCTCGTGAAGGTCACGGACGCGGGCTGCTCGCCGAGGAGCATGGCGACCACCGCCGCGCCGGCCGCGCGGCCCTTCTCGACGGCGGGCTGGACCATCGTGGTGAGCTCGTACGGGGCGAGGCCGTCGACGGGCACGCCGTCGAAGCCCGCGACGCTCACGTCACCCGGCACGGACAGCCCCGCCTCCTCGGCGGCGCGGATGACGCCGGCCGCCAGCAGGTCGCTCTGCGCGAGCACGGCGGTGGGGCGCCCGGCGGCGAACACCTGGCGTCCGACGCGCAGGCCCTCGTCGATCGAGCTGGCCAGGGTGGCGAAGGCGGGCGCGTCGGGGAAGACGTCGCGGGCGCCGCCGAGCCGGTCGTGCGTGACGTTGAGCTCGCTCCGCAGGGTCACGATCGCCACGTCGGTGTGCCCGAGGCGGCGCACGTGCTCGGCGAGGCAGCGCTCGGCGTCGTGGTTGTCGAGCCCGATCCGCGGCACCCCCTCGCCGGCGTCGCCTTCGATCACGACGACGGGCACGCCTCGCGCACGCAGGGCCGCCACGTCGGCGGCGGCCTCGGGGATGGTGCCGATCAGCACGGCGGCGTCGAGCGGGACGGTCGCCAGCGTCGCCGCGCCCGTCGCGGGGCCGGGAGCGGTGCCGGAGTCGCCTGCCGGCCCGCCCGGCACCGGCCGCAGCAGGAGGAGGCTGGCATCGACCGAGGCGACGGCGTCGGCGAGGCCGTCCATGGTCGTGCGCTGCACCGGATCGGTGAACGCGATGCCGAGGGGGCCGCGCTGGAGCACGCCCACGATGCCGCTGCGTCCTCGCCGCAGCGAAGCCGCGAGCGGGTCGGGTCCGGTGTAGCCGAGGGCGGCGGCGGCGTCGAGCACGCGGGCACGCGTGGCATCCGAGACCGGGGTCTTGCCCGAGAACACGACGGACGCGGTCGACGGCGAGACGCCCGCCTCGCGGGCGACGTCGGCGATGGTGGCGCGGCGGCTGTTCATCGCCTCGATCGTAACCCGTGGGATTTCGGTCGTCGAATCGATTCGGTAGGCTGTGGCGGTGAGCAACACCCTGACGCGCGCGCAACTGGTCCACTGGCGCACCGCCATCTTCGCGATCTTCTTCGTCACGGGCCTCGGCTTCGCGTCGTGGGCCTCGCGCCTGCCCTCCGTCAAGGCCACCCTGTCGATCGACGACTTCGGGGTCGGCATCCTGCTCTTCGTGATGGGCGTCGCCTCGATCGTCGGCCTGTCGCTGGCCAACGTCATCGTCGCCCGGTGGGGCTCGCGCCGCGGGATGCTGTTCACGATCTCGACCTTCGGTGTCGGCGTGCTGATCACCGGCTTCGGGGTGCAGTTCGCCGAGTCGTACGCGATCACCGCCGTCGGGCTGTCGCTCATGGGGCTCGGCATGGCGAGCACCGACGTGATGATGAACGTCGAGGCGGCGGCTGTCGAGCAGAGCTTCGAGCGCACCCTCATGCCGATGTTCCACGCCTTCTTCAGCCTCGGCACCGTCGCCGGCGCCGGGGTCGGCGTCGCGATGGCCGCGTGGGGCGTCGGAGTCGCCTGGCACCTGTGGATCGCGGGACTGGTCGTGCTCGCGGCGGGGCTCATCGCGCTGGCGTACGTGCCGGCGCACGACGGCGCCCCCGCCGAGGATGCGCCCGAGCTCACCCGCGGCGAGCGCTTCCGCGCCATGCTCGTGGTGTGGCGCGACCCGCGCACCTACGCGATCGGCGTCATCATGCTGGGCATGGCCTTCGCCGAGGGCAGCGCCAACGACTGGCTGACCATCGCGGTCGTCGACGGCCACGACGAGACCGAGGCGACGGGCGCGATCGCGCTCACCGTCTTCTCGGTGGCGATGACCGTCTTCCGCATGCTCGGCGGCCCGCTCGTGGACCGCATCGGCCGGGTGTGGACGCTCCGCATCCTCTCCGTCGCCGCCGGCGTGGGGCTCATCCTCTTCATCCTCGCCCCGTCGACCCCGATCGCCTTCATCGGCGTCGCGCTGTGGGGCGCGGGGGCCTCGCTCGGCTTCCCGCTGGGCATGTCCGCCGCGGCCGACGACCCCGCCAAGGCCGCCGCCTCGGTGTCGGCGGCCGCGACGATCGGCTACCTCGCCTTCCTGTGCGGTCCGCCGGTGCTCGGCTGGATCAGCCACCAGATCGGCATCCTCTCCACCCTGTGGATCATCGTCGGCCTCATCGCTCTGTCGGGGCTGGCCTCCGGCGCGGCCAAGCCGATCGCCGGCTCGAAGGTGGGCGCCGGACACCACTGATCCGACGTCCTCCCCGACGCGGGGCTGACCAGGGACGCGACGCCGGGGACACGTCGCGGGCGGCGGGTAGGCTCGTCGGGTGCGTCTCGTGATCGCCCGCTGCTCCGTCGACTACACCGGTCGGCTCAACGCCCATCTGCCCCTGGCGACCAGGCTTCTCGTCCACAAGGGAGACGGGTCGCTTCTCGTGCACTCCGACGGCGGCTCGTACAAGCCGCTCAACTGGATGAGTCCGCCCTGCACGCTGACCGTCGAAGAGCCGGATGCCGAATCCGCGTCGGCCGGTGTCATCGAGCACTGGCGGGTCACCCACGCCAAGACCGGCGACGCCCTGCTCGTGCGCATCTACGAGGTGATCCACGACTCCTCCCACGAGCTCGGGATCGATCCGGGCCTGCAGAAGGACGGCGTCGAGGCCGACCTGCAGCGCCTGCTCGCCGAACAGGTCGACGTGATCGGCGACGGCCTCACCCTCGTGCGGCGCGAGTTCCCGACCGCGATCGGTCCCGTCGATCTGCTGCTGCGCAATCCCGAGGGCGGCACGATCGCCGTCGAGGTCAAGCGTCGCGGCGACATCGACGGCGTCGAGCAGCTCACCCGCTACCTCGAGCTGCTGGGGCGCGATCCGCATCTGGCACCGGTCACCGGCGTGTTCGCGGCGCAGGAGATCAAGCCGCAGGCCCGGGTGCTGGCCACCGACCGGGGCATCCGCTGCGTGACCCTCGACTACGACGGCATGAAGGGCGTCGAGTCCGGCGCACCCCGTCTGTTCTGACCTGGATCTGTTCCGGCCAGGGGCTGTTCCGACCCGCTGACCCGGCCCTCGCGGGCGGCGGTGCCGTCGGCCCGCTGGCTAGGCTGGCAGGCATGACGATCAGATCTCCGTGGACGTGCATTCTGTGGGACGTCGACGGGACCGTGGTCGACGCGTCCGAGGGCATCCTCCGCCGCCTCACCATCGCGCTCACCCACTTCGGACTCCCCGCACCCACCCGTGAGGAGCTCGTCCACTGGATCGGTCCGCCGCTGTACGACTCGTTCCAGGCGAACGTCGGCATGACCGGCGCGCGCGCCTCGGAGGCCGTGGCCTACTACCGCGAGATCGGCAAGAAGGACGGCTACGCCACCGGCGCACGCCTCTACCCCGGCGTCGGGGAGCTCATCGCCGAGCTGGACGCCGCCGGCGTCCCGCAGGCCACGGCCAGCTCCAAGCCGGAGAACCAGGTCCGCGTGCTCATGGACCACTTCGCGCTCGCCCCGCACCTGCGCGTGATTGTCGGCGCCACCCCCGACGAGAAGACGCTCGCCACCAAGGCCGACATCGTCGCCGAGGCGCTCCGCCAGCTCCGCGAGAAGGGCGTCGACACGAGCCGTCCCGTGCTCATCGGCGACCGTCACCACGACATCGAGGGCGGCGCCGCGCACGATGTGCCGGTGATCTTCGTCCGCTGGGGATTCAGCTGGCCGCACGAGTCCGAGGGGGCGCAGGCGATCGTCGACGACGCCGCCCAGCTGCGCGCCCTGCTGCTCATCGAGGACGACGAGTGAACGAGACCCTGGAGGAGGTGGTGCGCTGGGGTGTCCCGGCCGCCGTCGTCTTCGGGGTCGCCGCCCTGCTCGCCGTCACCGGACTCTGGGCCCTGCGCCGTGCGCGCCGAGGCCCGCGCGCCCGCGCCGCAGCCGAGCTCGATCGCGCGGCCGCCGGCTCAGCCCTCATCGCCCTCGATGATGCCGTCGAAGAGCTCGATCTCGAGGTCGCGCTCTCGGGCGCGCTCTACGACGGCACGGCCCCGCCTGCCCTGCGGCGCGCGCGCATGACCGCCCAGCACGCGCGGGACGACGGCTTCGCGCAGCTCCGCGACCTGGCCGGCGATGCGCACCCCGACGAGATCCGCCGCCTCGCCCGCGGCATCCGCACGCGCGTCGACGTCGCCGCCGGGCAGATCGCGCAGGCCCGTCAGGAGCATGCCGCGTGGATGAGCGCGCACCGCACCGCCGATGCGCAACTCGTCCATTCCCGAGCGCGGCTGGAGACGCTGCGCGCCGAGCTCGGCGACCCCGAGGCGCTCGTCGCAGACATCGCCCGGCAGGTCGAGGACGACGAGGCGCAGGCGGCGCGCGCCGCCGCGGATCAGGCGAAGGCCGCGCTCGGCGATGCGGAGGCCGACCTCTCGGAGGCGGCGGAGCTCCTGAGCGACCCGACGCGTTCGGCGCTGCCCGCCCTGGCCCGCGCCGAGCGGGCGCTGCGCCGGGCTCGCACCGCGGCGCGCGCCCTCGAAGAGCAGCATCGCCTGGTGACCGAGGCGGCCCGCGCGGCACCGGGAGAGCTGGCCGCGGCGCGCGATGCCCTGCGGCAGGCGGAGGCGCTGCGCGCCGACCTCGAGCCGGAGGACGCGGAGCGGCTGGGCGGAGAGCTGCGCCGGCTCGCCGACGACCTCGACGCGGTGGAGGCTCGGGCGGCGGGACGACCGACGAGCACGATCGCCGGCGTCGCGAGAATGCGGGACCGCCTGGACGCCGCCGTGGGCGATGCCCGCACCGCGCAGCAGCGCATGCGCGGTGCACGCACGGCGCTGCCCGGGACGTTGGCAGCGGCGCGGGCGGCGGTGGCGCGCGCGGAGGCTGCGGCATCGACGTCGAGCGCCGACGCGCGCGTGCGGCTCTCGTCGGCTCACGCCGAACTGGCCGCCGCGCGGTCGGCGCAGGACCCGGTCGCCGCGCTGGACGCGGCTCGGCGCGCGTTGCGGCACGCCGAGGACGCCGTCGCCCTCGCGGACTACGACCGTCTCAACGGACGCTAGCGTCCGATCAGATGGGGCGGATGTTCTCCGCCTGCAGGCCCTTGGGGCCCTGGGCGATCTCGAACTCGACCCGCTGGTTCTCCTCGAGCGAGCGGTAGCCGCTCGCTTCGATCGCGGTGTAGTGGGCGAAGACGTCAGCGCCACCCTCGTCGGGGGCGATGAAACCGAAGCCCTTCTCCGAGTTGAACCACTTGACGGTACCGCTGCTGCTCATGAACTGCCTTACTTGTGCTGAAGTCGGAGAGGGATGCACGCCGACGAGTCCCACGGTAACGAAAGCCACCGACAGCGCCATACCCGGGCTCAAGATGGTGACACAAATGTTGCACGACGGTCCGGTTAACCATTCGACGCCCGGGCGTCACGCCAGAGCGCTCGCCCGGGCGTCGACGGATCCCCCCGGATAGGCCACGCAAAGCGTGACGGGGCTCACTTTACTGTCAACGGGCGACGTCGGGCAGATGGTGCTCGATGAGAATCCGCCGAGAAACGCCGGGGAGCGAACGAGGCCCGTGTCCGAGGAACGCATAGGCGCCGGTCGTACACTGATGCCGTCATGACTGAGACCCTGCCACCACTCGATCTCTCCCACGGCGGCATCCTCAGCGACGAGGTCTACGCGACCATCGGCGCGGCCATCCTCGAGGGCCGGCTGCGTCCCGGCCAGCGGCTGCGCGACGTCGAGCTCGCCGCGCAGCTCGGGATCTCCCGCACCCCGGTGCGCGAGGCGCTGCAGCGCCTGGAGCGGTTCGGTCTGGTGGAGGTCGCGGTCGGGCGCTACACCCGCGTGTCCGAGCCCGACGAGCGGCTGCGGGCCGAGACCGCCGACGTGACGGTCCATCTGATGGGAAACGCGCTGCGGATGTCGCTCGCCGTCTGCGGCGATGCCCAGCTCGACGACATCCTCACCGCGGCCGACGCCGTGGTGAGCGCGGCGCGGTCCGGCGACCGCCTCGCCCTGTTCGACCTCTCGGTCACCATGTTCGAGGGGGTCACCCGCGCCACCGGCAACTCGGTCTTCATCGGCATCATGCGCGAGACGGCGCTCGCGATCCAGCGGAACCTGCGCGGCTGGGACGCCTTCCTCGACGTCCCCATCGCCCGTGCGGACTCGTACGTCGCGTTGCGCGACTGCATCGCCCGTCGCGACGGCGACGGCGCGGAGCAGACCCTCCGGATGATCCACGGCCTGCGCTGACCTCGGGCCGCGCCGACGCGGCGCATGCCGACGCTACGACGCCGAGACAGGGCGCACGCGCAGTCCGCACGACACGAGCAGCCCGAGCGACGACATCAGCGCGGTCATGCCCAGAAGCGCCATGACGGCCGGGCCGATGTCCGCGAGCGGCCACGCCCACGGCTGCACGACGCCGTCGATGCGCCCGAGCAGCGCGCAGATCAGCACGTACACCGCAGGCACCAGCCCCTGATGGGTCGCGCTCACCAGCACGCCGCCCACGATCTGCAGCGCCAGCAGCCAGGTGAGCATTCCGACGTATGCCAGCACCTCAGGCCCGGCGAGCAGCGCGGCGAGTGCTGACGCGACGAGGGCGGGACCGATCTGCAGGCTCACCATGACCGCCGCCAGCAGTCCGGCGCTGCGCACGGCGTCCGTTCGCGTCGACGGCCACGCGCGCACGAGCGCAGGCGCGATGAGCAGGGTGCCCAGCAGGGCGAGGAACATTCCGAGCGGCGCCTCACCGGCCGGCCCGGGCAGCGTGACGAGGTGGCCGCCGACGAGGGCGGCGAGGGCGGCCAACCCTGCCTGGAGCAGTCCGATCGGCGCGACGCGATGCGTCTTCAGCGCGAGCTTCACGGGACGGGAGGGTGGAGAGCGCAGTCCTCGAGCGCCGCGATCACTCCGTCCACCCACGCGGCCTGCGCGTCGAGCGGCAGGGAGACGACCGCCTCGAGGGTTTCCGCAGCCTGCCCGTAGAGGTCGTCGACATCGTCCAGGGTCGCGTCGCGACCCAGCATGATCGCCCGCAGCTGCGCGACCGCAACGGCACGAGAGGTCTCACGATGCGCCGCTTCGTCGCCGGCGTGCGGAGGGCAGATGTCTCCAGGGATGTCGCTCGCCAGCGACGCGGCCAGCTGCTCGTCGGTCATCCCCTCCAGATAGATCAATCGAACGACATTCCGGTCCTCCTCTCTGCCGGGGTAGGCGGACACCCGCGTCGGCAGGTCCACCCCCGCGGCGCGCGCTCGGCTGATCAGAGCGGACACCCGTGTGGGGAGACTCGCGACGCTGCGATCGGTCCTCGCCGCGTCGGCCGCGATCTGCTCGGGGAAGAGGCACACCGTCACCTCGCCGGCGCTGCACACCAGCGCGTCGGGGTCACGAGGCCCGGCCGAGGACGGCCCCAGCCCCGTCGCGACGGCGAGCCCGACCGCCAGCGCACCCGTGACGAGGGTGACACCTGTGGCGCCGACGACGATGCCGTGCCGACCGGTGATGCGCAGGACGGCGCACGAGAAGAGGAGCAGCCCGATCCCGCCGATCACGGAGAAGAGCGTCGCCGACAGGAGCGATGCGGCGATGGGCTGCTGCTCGTACTCGCAGCACGTCTCGATGACCAGCCCCGAGAGATGCCGCAGCTCGAACCAGTCGACCGTGCCGGTGAAGCCGAGCCAGCTGTAGCTGGCCACGAGCGCCATCGGGATGCCGAACACGGGGCGGACGATGCTCCCGAGGGCGAACCCGAGAGACGTGTGGAAGACCAGGATCGCCGCAACGGCGCCGACGATGCCCCAGGGGATCGCGCCCTCCGTGCCGCCACCACCGGCGACAACGATCACGCCGACGGCGATCACCATCGTGACGAGCGCGCAGACGAGGCTCGGCCAGAGCGCCACCGCGAGGATGGACACCGGCGAGCGCACGCCGAGGACGCTCTCCGTCCGTCGCACGCGCAGGCGCGACGCCTCGAGGGCAGCTCCGGTGGCGCCGACCGCGGCCGGGACAAGGATCAGCAGCACGGATCGTCCGATGCTCCACGTCCACCATTGCGGCGGCGGAGCGAGGGTCGGGGAGAACTGCGCCGTGATCAGCAGCAGGGGCGCAGCAGGAAGGAGGAGCCAGAACACGGTCCGGCGGCGGAGGGGAATCGGCGACCGCAGGGCTCAGTCCTCCGGCACCAGCGTGGCGTACGCGCGGCGCACCCGATCCGCCGTCGTCGCGCCGGTGTGGCCTGCGAGGAAGGCGTCGAACCCTCCGACGAACTGCGTCGATCCCTCGGCGAGCACGTGCACCTGCACGCCGTCTTCGATGAGCGCGTCGCTGTCATGCGTCGATACGAGGACCGCACGATCCTCTTCGATCCGCCGCAGGATGCCGACGAGTCGCTCGCGCTCGCGGGGATCGAGTCCCGCCGTCGGCTCATCGAGAAGCAGGTAGGCCGGATCGTGGACGAGCACGCCGGCGATTCCCAGGCGCCGCGTCTGCCCGCCCGAGAGCCTCCCGGCGCTCTCGTCGAGTCGCGGACCGAGCCCGACGGCGTCGAGCGCTCGTTCCGCCTCGGGCCACGCGCGCCGCATCGGGATCCCCTTCAGCCAGGCGACGTATGCCACGTGCTCATGGACGCTCAGCCCGGGGAACGCGGTGACGTGCTGCGGCAACCACCCCACCCGTCGCCGGAAGAACGGCGGGCGTCGGCGGGTCGTCGTCAGCGCCCGCCCGTCGAGGGAGAGCGAGCCCTCGAAGCCGACCACGCCGGCGATGGCCTTCAGCAGCGTGGTCTTGCCCGCCCCGTTCGGACCCAGCAGCACCGTGCGGCCGCGGTCGAGCGCGACGGAGACATCGATCAAGCGGGGCTCCCCGCGCCGATACGAGAACCGGGCGACATGAACATCGAGCACCGGGGCCGTCACTCAGTACCCTGTCTTCCTGGTCGATCGGGTGTGTGCATGCGCCTGCTCATTCACACGCGCTCGTAGATGCGTGTCATGACAGGAGCGTCGTGGCACAAGTCCGGCACGTCAACCGGCGTAAGCGCGACAGATGCCTCGGCGCGCAGGCTCGGTGAGGATCTGGGACGCGAAGCTGCCGCGCCCCCTGCCGGTCTCCCGGCTTCCCACGGCGGATTCGGCAGGGCGTCCTTCTCCCGGCCTTTGCTCTGTGCCGGACGCGCCTCCGGTGGTTGAGTGGACACATGACCGCACATGTCGACGAACCGCATCAGCAGGGCCTGGCCCAGCGACTCAACTGGCTGCGGGCTGGGGTCCTCGGAGCCAACGACGGCATCGTCTCCGTGGCCGCCGTGGTCGTCGGCGTCGCGGGCGCGACGAGCGAGATCGCGCCCATCCTCACCGCCGGCGTCGCGGCACTCGTCGGCGGCGCGATCTCGATGGCCCTCGGCGAGTACGTGTCGGTGAGCAGTCAGAGCGACAGCGAGCGGGCGCTCATCGCGAAGGAGAAGCGCGAGCTGCGCGAGATGCCCGACGAGGAGCTCGACGAGCTCACCGGGCTCTACGAGGAGAAGGGCCTGACCCCCGAGACGGCGCGCCAGGTCGCGATCGAGCTCACCGCCCACGACGCGGTCGCCGCGCACCTCTCGGCGGAGCTCAACATCGACGAGAACGACGTCGTCAGCGCATGGCACGCCGCGATCGCCTCAGCGGCGGCGTTCACCCTCGGCGCGCTGCTGCCGATGCTCGCGATCCTCCTTCCGCCGGCGGGCCTGCGCGTGCCGGTGACCTTCGTCGCCGTCCTGGTCGCGCTCGCCCTCACCGGCGGGATCTCGGCTTGGATCGGCGGCAGCTCGAAGATCCGCGCGATCGTCCGCGTGGTGCTCGGCGGCGCGCTCGCGCTGATCGCGACCTATATCGTCGGGTCGCTGCTCGGGGCCTCCGGCGTCGTCTGATCCGGCGCGGCTCCTGCGGCGATCCCCCGTCCGAGGGCATGCCCCGAGAGGATCTGGCTCAGGTCGACGCCCGTCGCGGACTTGACCGACTCGAACGTCGCGGTGAGGCTCGCCGCCTGCTCGCGCGCGATGTGCGTGCCGGCCGTGTCGCCGCCGATGAGCGTGACGCCGCCGACGTTCGCGTAGCCCTTGGCGAACTCGGCCATGAGCGACGGCAGCTGCGAGACGAGCTCGCGGGCGAGGACGGCATCCTGGTTCTCGCGGAGCGCCTCTGCCTCGGCCTGGATGGCGGCGGCCTTGGCCTCACCGATCGCACGGATGGCCTCGGCCTCGGCGACCGACTTCTCCCGCAGCGCCTGCGCCTCGGCGTCGGCGCGGGCGAGGACCGCGGCGGCGTCGGCGGCCGCGGACGCCTGACGGGCCTCCGCCTCGCGCTGCACCGCGTACGCCTCGGCGTCGGCGGTCTGCTGGGCGACGGCGCGATCGGCCTCGGCCTGCTTCTGCCGCGTGTAGGCCTGCGCGTCGGCCGCGGTCTGCGAGCGGTAGCGCTCGGCGTCGGCGACCTTCTTGACGTCGGCGTCGAGCTCGGCCTGCTTGTTCTCCGCCTTCTGCTGCAGCACCGCCTGCTCGCGCTCGGCGCGCGCCAGGTGCTCGGCCTGCTCGGCCTCCGCGTTGGCGCGGCCGATCTCGCTCTTGGCGACGGCCTTGTTCTTGTCGAGCGCCGTCTGCTCGATGAGGTTGGCCTCCTCGGTGGCGAGCTGGCGCTTCTTGACCTCGCGGGCGGCGTCGATCTGGGCGACCTCGGCCTCGCGTCGCACGCGCTCGACCTCCTTGGCGCCGAGCGAGTCGATGTAGCCCTTCGGGTCGGTGATCCCCTGGATGGCGAACGAGTCGAGCACGAGGCCCTGGGCGAGCAGGTCGGGCGAGATGCCCTCGGCGATCTGGTCGCCGAGCTTCTGGCGGTCCTGCATGACCTCCTCGACGCTCAGCTTCGCGACCACTCCGCGCAGGGCGCCCTCGAGCTGCTCCGTGGTGAACTGCTCGATCGCCTGGTCCTGCGACGCGAAGCGCTCGGCCGCGGCCCGCACCTGGTTCGGCTGCGAGCCGACCTTCACGAGCGCGACGCCGGCGAGGTGCAGCGTGACGCCGTTGGCGGTCTGCGCGACGGGCTCCATCTTGATCTGCCGCGAGCGCAGCGAGATCTTGTCGGAGCGCTGCGTCAGCTTGTTGACGAAGGCGCCGCCGCCGGTGATCACCGACATGGCCGAGGTCGTGCCGTCTTCGCCGCGCTGACGCTTTCCGACGACGACGATCGCCTCGTCGGACTGCGGCACCTGGTACCAGGCACGGAAGATGAAGAAGCCGATGAGGGCGAAGAACAGCACCGCCACGGCGACGATGCCGCCGACGATGATCCCGAAGAAGTCCATGCGTGAAGGGGTCTTTCGTGTGAGCCCGCCGGTCGCGGCCGGTGTGCGAGACCTCTGCGGGGCGTACCTGGCTCCAACCTATCGGCAGCGACGTTCCCGCCGCCGTCGCGGGGACCGGATCAGCCCTCGTTCTCCATGTCCGAGCGGATCGTGACGCGCACGGACGAGATCCGGCGCCGGTCCATCCCCGCCACCTGGAGCGTGCCGCCCGGCACGTCGACGGTGTCGCCGACCACCGCAAGACGGCCGAGCCGCTCGGTGATGAATCCCGCGATCGTGTCAGACGACCCCCGCTCGAGGGTGAGCCCGGTCGCCTCCTCGAAGTCCTGCAGGTTGAGGCGGCCGTCCAGCTCGCCGCCGGCGGCCACCGGATCGATCGCGGTGTCGTACTCGTCGAAGATCTCGCCGACGACCTCCTCGACCAGGTCCTCGAGAGTGACGATGCCGTCGGTGCCGCCGTACTCGTCGACCACGACGGCGATCTGATGGCTGCTGGCCCGCATGCGGGTCAGTGTCGGCAGCACCCGTGCCGTGGACGGGAAGTAGGAGATCGGGCGGACGAGACCGGTGAGCGGCCGGTCGGGGTCGTCGGCGGCCGCCTCGAACAGGTCGCGCACGTGGACGAAGCCGACGATGTCGTCGATGGACTTGTCGACGACGGGGTAGCGGGAGAAGGGCAGCTCGCGGACCTGCGCCACCGCGTCGACAAGTCGGGCGGCCTCATCGAGGGCGACCACCTCGGGCCGCGGCCGCATGACCTCGCTGATCTGGCGGCCGCGCAGCGAGAGCACGTCGTCGAGGATGCGCCGCTCGTCGTCGGGCAGCCCCTGGTGGCTGGCGACGATGTCGCGGATCTCCTCGTCGCTGATCTGGTCAGCCGTCTTGTGCGGGTCGCCGCCGAGAAGTCGCACGAGAGCGTTGGTCGACACCGAGAGGAGCCAGATGACCGGCCGCATGAGGGTGGCGAAACCGTTCAGCGCGGGCGCCACGGCGTACGCGAACTGCGCGTTGCGCTGGATCGCGAGGCGCTTGGGCACGAGCTCGCCCAGCACGAGCGAGAGGTAGGCGATCACGAGGGTGAGGAGCACCGTCGCGATAGTGAGCGAGAGCGGCTGCGGCACGCCGGCCGCTTCGAGCAGCGGCGCCACGGACGGCGCGATCGAGGTCGCTCCGTATGCGGCCGAGGCGAAGCCGGCGACCGTCACGCCGATCTGCACCGCCGACAGGAAGGTGTTGGGGTTGCGGGCGAGGTCCGCCACCTTCGCGCCACGGCGACCGCGTGCGGCGATCGCGTTGATCTGGCTCTCCCGCAGGGTCACGAGAGCCATCTCGGTGGCGGCGAACACCCCGCCGATGAGCACGAACGCGATCACCAGACCGATGTTCCACAGCAGATCGCCGGTCATCGCGGCGCTCACCGGGGGTCGTGCCCGCGCGCGACCTCATCGGCCGTCGCTTCGGGGGCGCGCAGGCGGTCGCCGCGCGTCTTCATCAGGCTGGCGATGGTCGCCACCGTGATCGTGCCGGCGATGAACAGCAGCGACAGCCAGATCGGGATCTCGGGGATCACGGTGAACGGCTCGCCGCCGTTGATGAAGGGGAGCTCGTTCTTGTGCAACGCGTGGATCAGCAGCTTCACGCCGATGAACGCGAGGATCACCGCGAGGCCCTGCGCGAGGTACACGAGACGCTCCAGCAGACCGCCGATGAGGAAGTAGAGCTGGCGGAGTCCCATGAGCGCGAACGCGTTGGCGGTGAAGACGATGTAGGCCTCCTCCGTCAGTCCGTAGATCGCGGGGATCGAGTCGACGGCGAAGATGAGGTCGACGAAGCCGATCGCGACGATCACGAGCAGCATCGGCGTGACGAAGCGCCGTCCGTCGCGCACGACCGTCAGCCGGTCACCGTCGTACTCGTCGCTGACCGGCAGCACCCGGCGCACGAGCCGCATGAAGCGGCCGTCGGCGGGGTTGGTGTCGCCGTGCGTGAAGGCCTGACGGTAGGCGAGGAACAGCAGCAGGGCGCCGAACGCGTAGAAGATCCACGAGAAGTTCTCGATGAGCGTGGCGCCGACGGCGATGAAGATCCCGCGCATGATCAGCGCGATGACGATGCCGATCATCAGCACCTTCTGCTGGTAGATCTTCGGCACCGCGAAGCCCGTCATCACGATGAGGAAGACGAAGAGGTTGTCGATCGACAGCGCCTTCTCGGTGAGATAGCCGGCGAAGTACTCGCCGCCGTACGTCCACCCCGACACCACGCCGACGCCCACGCCGAACAGCAGGGCCAGTCCGATGTAGAACGCCGACCAGCGGGCGGACTCCCCGATCGTCGGTTCGTGGGGCTTGCGCACGTGCGCGTAGAACTCGTAGACGAAGAACGCGATGGTGACCGCGATCGTGATGATCCACACGAGCGGAGTGATGTTCACAGAGGTGTCCTAACGATGGCGTGAGCGAATCAGCGCCAAAGTCTTCTCCATCCTCACGATCGAGGACCGGTGACCCGGGATGCGATGCATCCGTAATGACGAGCCGACCGTGCCGGAGTACTCCCCTTGGAACGACAGCGATCCTACGGGGTCGTGCGGAACGATTCCTGAACGATCGCTGAAGCGGGGGGTGGTGTATGGCGGCAGAGGGGCAGCACCACCGGCAGTTTTGGATCGATCGAGACGCAGTCGAGCAGGGGGACACCTTCAACACGACCGAAACCGGACCACCGTGGGCCAACCCCAACTGTACGACCGGCAAGACGTCATAGATATCCACGGATGGTGATGATGGATCTTCACAGCAACGGGCGACGCGCTTCAACAGGAGTGGGCGGTGTGATGCTACTGGCTGCCGCGTCTCTCCTGGTTGGGTGCACGGCGGCACCCGCTTCGCACGCGGATTACCCGGGTTGCGGCTCCATCGAGGAGATCGCGTCCAGCGCAGATCTCGTCGTCCGCGTCACCTACGTCGACTCCGTCGAGGACGTCATCTACCCAGATCTGATCGCGGACGTCAACCCGACAAACAATCCTCAGGGAGGACTTTCGGACGAGGAACTCGAAGCCGCACGTCGCGATGGAGCGGTGGAAGTCACGGTCGCCACCGTCGAGATCGCTGAGGTATTCAAAGGCGACGGTCAACGGGGCGATCGGATTCAGATCTCGCAGCTCGGAACGCGGGATCACTCCAGCGCCGAGACGACACTGCTCAGTACGCTGCCGGAGGATGGCTCCGCCGTCGTCTTCTTGCGCGACTGGAGAGAAGCCCCCTACGACCTTCTGAACCCGCAGCAGGGCATGTTCATCGTTTCCGCTGACGACGCGGTGAGAACGCTCTCGAGTGACTCAGCCTTCGACATCCGATCTCTCGACGACCTTCGGGCTGCGATCAGCGAGCGATAGGCGTGATTCGCCCCGCGAGCGCATCTGCGGGTGGGCCCGAACCGTCGGGGTCGCGCTCATAGGATGAGCGCAACCACCCGAAGAAGGGATACGGATGCAGGTCTCTGCTTCTAGGACGCTCCGCGCCACCGCCATCGTCGCGGCGATCGTGATGGCGGGCGCACTCGCGGTCGTATCCCCGGCCAGCGCCGAGCCGGATTACGACCTGAATCGGGTCTACTTCACTGACGTGGAGGACCAGCCCCAACGTCTCGCACTGTCAGCGGACGGCAGACGCCTGTACGGCGGTTCCAATCAGCTCAGTGAACCCGGCTTGCTGACCGTCCTCGACGTCACCTCCGGTGCGCTGATAGCTCAGAAGACCTTCGCGGATGGGGTCGGCGACGTCGAGGTGTCGCCCGATGGACGCCGCGTGTACTTCACGCATGGCGGACCGGTGTTCCTCGACGAGTGCTTCATCTCCGAAGTGGACGCCTCGACGCTTCGGATCATTCGCGACCTCAAGGTAGGCGCCTTCTGCCGTGAGATCTTGCTGTCGCGCACCGGCAAGACCCTGTTCGTCTCCGACAACGACGAGGTTCTCTTCGTCGACGTCGCAACGGGTGCGGTGCGTGCCACCTTCGATGTCCCCGGATACCCCGGTGATCTCGCCCTGTCCGCCGATGATTCGACGTTGTACGTCGCCGACCTACAGTGGGGCCGGGTGCACGCGATCAGCGTCACGGCGGGGATGATGCTGCCCAGCGTCCGTCTGCCTACCGTGGACACCGACCCCGATCGGGTCGACAGGCTGTACGTCTCACCCGATGGCGACACGCTGCACGCCGTGAGTGACCGGGCGGTCTACACCGTGCCGTTGGCCGACAACGCACTGCCTCTCGACGAAGCCGGCGACATCGATCGAACCCCGGTGATCGAACACTTCAGCACAGCGCTATCGCGCGATGGGAAGAGGCTCTACTTGTCCGCCTCGACCTCTCTGAATGTCTTCAACACGGAAACGCTGGGTACCTCTGCCGCACCCACCGAGTGGGGTGGCTCGGCTTCGGCGCTCGCCGAGTCGGTCGACGGCAGACGTCTCCATGTGTCGGCGCTGGGTTACCTCATCACGCTCGGCGTCACTCGCAGCTTGGTCTACCCCGACAGCTCGCTGAACGCCACCGCCGGAAAGAGCTTCCGGTCGACCACACCGACCTACCGGTACGACACCGAAGATGCGCACTATCGGGTGTGGCCAGCGCTTCCCGCCGGCCTGCGACTGAACTCGTCGACCGGCGTCATCAGCGGCACGCCCACGCGCGCACAGAGCACACAGACGTACACGGTGTACACGGACTACCTCCTGATCAATACGGACGAGCGAGTGCGCGTCAGGGCGAGCATCACGATCCGCGTCGCCAAGCAGACGACCGCCACGAAGATGGCCCTGTCGAAGACGTCGCAGAAGTATGGGACGACCCAGCCGGCGAAGCTGACCGCGGTGGTCTCGCCCGCGATTGCGGGCACGTTCCGCATCTACTCCGGGTCCTACCGTCTTGCGAGCGTGTCGACGAAGACGGGGAAGATCACGTGGACGCTGCCGCGCACGCTCAGCGTTCGAAAGCACACCCTCAAGGTCGTGTTCGTCCCCGCGAACCGCGACGTCTACGGCGCCTCGTCCACGTCTACCCGCACGTTCACCGTCACTCGCTGAGGCGAGGCTCGTCTCGAGTCAGCCGCGCGCGGCCGGCGGCGGCACGTCGAGGTCGGCGCCGATGCCGGTGACTCTCTCGCCCTCGCCCACCACTACGAGGTCGGCCGAGTCCAGGTCGGGCTTGTCGTCCCAGTACTTCTCGTGCGACGGCTCCGCCTCCGAGGACTGGCGCCTCATCGCCGTGTCGGCGTCATCCCACGGTCGCTCCCGGATGGGACGGGAGAAGCTCACGGCGTAGGTGCCGGGGGCCACCCCGCGAATCCTGTAGGTGCCGTCCTGGTCGCTCTGCGCCCAGCTCCCCTGCTCCCACTCGCCATCGGCGGCGAGCAGCCAGCTGTACACCGACGCGCCGTACTCTCTCGCGGCCTCACCCCGCACCACGCCGGAGATCGTTCCTCCCGCGGCCAGCGCCACGTCCAATCCGGCGCGCTCCGCCGATGCTCCGACGGTCACGATGTCCGCTCCGGTCCAGTCGCTGGCGCCGCCCCACCACTGGCGTGCAGCCCTGCCGCGAGGAGGCGTGACCTCGATCTTGTACGCACCCGCGGCCAGTCCGTCCACCGCGTACTCGCCCTCTGACGACACCGCGGAGTGCCCCTTCGAGATGCGTTCGCGAGCATCCCACACCGTCACCCACACACGCTCCGGCGAGCGCTTGGAGGTCGGCGGCAGGGAGATCGTCCCCGTGAGGGTGGCGCCCTTCACGAGCGCGACATCCGCCCGCGCTCACCGCTCCCCCGGCTGAAGGTGGATGACGTCGGCGTCCTGTGCGCTGGTCGCGCCTCCCCACCATTGCGGGGCCAGCCCCGCGTCGTACACCGAGACGAACACCGTGTAATCCCCGGGCGCGAGGGACAAGAAGCTGTACGTGCCATCCGGACCGGCGGTCGTACTGCCCGCCGTCGAGTCCGTCTCGTCCTCGCCGGGGCGGTAGAGGTACAGATGGATGAGCGTCTCCTCGCTGAGTTCGACGCCGTCCGGGAGGGTCACCCGTCCGCTGATCGACGCCATTCCGGGTCCGAGAGGCACACTGCACGCGGACGCGAGCGCCACGGTCATCGCGACGATCATCGTGACCGCCGCGAGTCTGCGGGCCACCCGGGCCAGCACCCCCCTGTGCATGGCTACAACGTACTGCCGGAGTGGCCGTTGCTACTGAACTGCAAGCGACCGCTGAAGAGCGAGGCACCCCGCCGGCTACACGCACAGGGTGAGCGAGCGGATGACCGCGACAACCGTCACGAGCGCCGCTATGGCGACAACGAGCGCGCCCATCCCTACGTAGAGGGTCTTTCGCCGCTTCGTTGCGAGCGCCGCCAGCGCCCCTGCCCCCACCAATGTCGCGAGTGGGGCGAGGTGAACGATCGGCATGAGCAACCCGCTCCAGCTCCCTGGTCGCTCCCCGTACGCGGAGAACATCGCCGCGGCGATCATGATTGTTCCGTAGATCACGAGGGCCGTGATCGGCAGGACCAGCGCGACGATCCGGTATGCGCGATGAATGCGTGCGCGCACCCTCGGGAGGAGGCTCACTGCGGGAACGACGGCCATCGCGACGCACGACAGGATGACCGCGGCAGTGGTGGTGGCGTCGGGGCAGCCCATTCCCGAACTGGTGGCGAAGCTGGCCGCGATGCCGGCTGCGCCGGCCGCGCCGAGGAGAACGACGTAGAGCAGCCCGAGCAGGTGGGGGGCTGACCCCCTCCGCGGTGATGTCGTGGCGGCGGCTACGTCCATGGGGGAATCATGCCTGGAGTATCTCGTACCCGTCATCGGGCTCTCGCTACTTCGCGATCACGTACACGTTCGTGGAGAGTCGGAGGTGGTCGCCGTCTGGAGCTTCACCGCTGTTGGGTACGAGCAGATAGTTCACGGCTGTGCTCTCTGACACCGTGATCTCTCGACCGAAGAAGTCGCAGGCCGCTTGGGTATCGCCATCCGTCGGCACGATCACGAGACATGCGTGGTCTTCGGACGCGCCTCGTGCGATCCAGACACGCGTCCCCTCGTACTCGCCGACGAGTCTTGCCGATTCGGGGGTGAGGACGGCATCGTCAGCCACCGAACCGGGGAGCTGGTCAGAGGATTGAGCGGCACGCTCCAGATCGTCGTACGGCGAGGTCGACGTCGCACAACCAGTGAGCGCAACGGACGTCACCGCGACAACGACTGCGACGCACAACGATGATCGAGCCCCTTGAGCTTGGACGCTCCGAGATCTGATCATCGTGAACCCGCTCTGTCGGTCTCGAAAAGTTGCTTCACGCCGGACTCTGTCAGTCAGTCCTGCCGCGACAGTACTCGTACTTCCGGCGGCGAGCGCCGCTCACGCAGCGACCTGCGGCGCCCAGCCGGAGACGACGAAGCCGGTCGGAGCTTCTGACTCCGACCGGCTTCATGGTTGTTCTTCGCTGTGCGCGAGGGGGGAGTTGAACCCCCACGCCCTTTCGGGCACTGGCACCTGAAGCCAGCGCGTCTGCCTATTCCGCCACTCGCGCGAAATCCGCGTCTCCGCGAACTCAACCTCCCGAGGATATCACGGCCCCGTCGGTGCGCAGAATCGCCGTGTCCGGAGCGCGCACAGGCGTGTGTTCAGACTCTGCAACTACCATGTGAGCACCGGTCCGCCTGCCAGAGGAGCCCCGTGGGACTACTTGACAGCTTCGAGAAGGGGCTGGAGCGCGCCGTGAACGGCGCGTTCGCGAAGACCTTCCGCAGCGGTGTCCAGCCTGTCGAGATCGCGTCCGCGCTGCGGAGCGAGCTCGACAAGAAGGCCGCCGTCGTGAGCCGCGATCGCATCCTCGCGCCCAACACATTCGCCGTGCGGCTGTCGCCGACCGACGCCGAGCGGCTGAGCACGCTCGGCTCCACGCTCGACACCGAACTGCTCCGCCTGGTCGAGGACCACGCGAAGGCGCAGGGCTACAGCTTCGCCGGCCCGGTGACGATCTCCGTGAACACCGACGAGCAGCTGTCCACCGGCACCCTCCGCGTCGATTCGCGCAGCGCCGCGGGCGATGTGTCGTGGCGGGCCGTCGTCGAGGTCGAGGGCAAGCGGCACCCGCTGGTCAAGAGCCGCACGGTCATCGGCCGCGGCAGCGACGCCGACATCACCATCGCGGATGCCGGAACGAGCCGCCGCCACGTCGAGATCCTGTGGGACGGCGAGCGCGCGATGGTGCGCGACATGAACTCCACCAACGGCACCAAGCTCAACGGCGCGAAGGTCGTCGAGGCGGGCCTGACGCCCGGCTCGGTCGTGACGATCGGCCGCACCGACATCGTCTTCACCGTGGTGCCGCAGACGACGCCGGCCCGGCCCTCGATGTCGGCCGACGATGCGACGCGTGCCTTCGACTTCGGAGGAGCGTCGTGAGCTCACTGACCCTGTTGCTGCTGCAGGTCGGGTTCCTGGTCCTGCTCTGGTTCTTCGTCTTCGCCGTCGTGTATTCGCTCCGCGCCGACCTGTTCGGCGTGAAGGCGCGGAAGCTCCCCGAGCCGCCCGCGGCAGCGCCGGCGCCCGCGTCGAACGTCGCCGCGCCGTCTCCGGCCGCAGCGACGGCCCCGGTCTCGTCGCCGGCGCCCGGCCGCAGCGGCGTCGACAAGGCCACCACGGACACGGTCTCGCGCATCGTGATCACGAGCGGCCCGAAGGCGGGGCTCGAGGTGCCGCTGGGCTCGGAGCCGGTCACGATCGGCCGATCCAGCGAGTCGGGTCTCGTCATCCGCGACGACTACACGTCATCGCACCACGCGCGCCTGCTGCTGTGGGGCGAGCAGTGGATGGTCCAGGACCTGGACTCGACCAACGGCACCTGGCACAACGGCGAGCGCGTCACCACCCCGGTGCCGGTCATCGTCGGCGCGACGATCAAGGTCGGCGCGACGACGTTCGAGCTGCGGAAGTAGCGGGCGCCGATCCATGGTCTTCGAGGGCTCGAGTGTCGCCATCTCCCATACGGGGAAGGTGCGATCGAACAACCAGGACTCGGGCTATTCCGGCTCGAACCTGTTCGCGGTCGCCGACGGCATGGGTGGCCACGCCGGCGGTGACGTCGCGTCGAGCCTCGCGATCCACCGCCTGAAGGACCTCGACCACGCCTTCCCGTCGACCGCCGCGGCCGAGCGGGCGCTGCGGGACGCCATCGCCGACACCGCAACCGAGCTCATCGACACCGTGGTGGTGCGGCCGGAGCTGGCCGGCATGGGGACGACGGTCAGCGCGATCGTGATGGTCGACGACCACGCCGTGATCGCGCACATCGGCGACTCCCGCGTCTACCTGTACCGCGACGACGCCCTCACGCAGATCACGACCGACCACACCTTCGTGCAGCGGCTGGTCGACTCGGGACGCATCACCCCCGAGGAGGCGCGCTACCACCCGCGCCGTTCCGTGCTCATGCGCGTGCTGGGCGACATGGACCCCGACCCCGAGATCGACGCGTTCGTCATGCAGACCCAGCCGGGCGACCGCTGGCTCATCTGCTCCGACGGCCTGTCGGGAGTGGTCGACGACGCGCACACGGGCAAGGTGCTCGGCCAGGGCCTGGCCCCGGGGCGCACGGCCGACCTGCTGCTGAAGCAGGCGCTCGACGGCGGCGCGCCCGACAACGTGACGATCGTCCTCGTCGACGTCGGCGGAGCGCATCCCGTCGTCAGCGGCACCCCGACGATCGTCGGGTCGGCCTCGACGCCGCAGGGCATCGAGGTCCCCGCCGCGCGGCCCGGCCGCACGAGCTGGCTGCACCCGGGCCGCCAGGCCGCCAACGAGCCCACGCACTTCGAGCCCGCCGCCGAGTTCCTCGAGGAGGTCATCGAGGAGGATCGCCGCCGCGCCCGCCGCCGCCGCATCTGGTGGCTGGTCGGACTCCTCGTGGTGCTCGCCGCCCTCGCGGGCGCGCTGTTCGGCGCCTACCAGTGGACCCAGACCCGCTACTTCATCGGTCCCGACGACGACTCGGTCGTGATCTACCGCGGGATCCCGCAGGACATCGGCCCGATCTCGCTCGCGTCGGTCTACGAGGACACCGGCATCCTGCTGGCCGACCTCCGTGCCTACCAGCGCATCTCCGTGGAGCAGACGATCGCGGTGCGCTCGCTCGCCGACGCGCAGGCCCGCATCGACAACCTGCGCCCAGAGCCAGAACCGACGCCCGAGCCCGAGGCGACGCCGGAGCCCACGCCGGAGGTGACCCCGTGACCGCCGAGATCCAGGCCGACACCCAGGTGATGAAGGCGCTGCGCCGCATCCGCATGCCGCAGACCCACCGCAACCGCGAGCTGTGGCTGCTGCTGTTCGCGTTCCTCGTCAACGGCAGCGCGACGGCCCTCGTGCAGCTGGGCGTCCTGGGCGAGATCGAGTGGACGTTCCTCTACCTGTGCGGCGGGCTGACGGTGCTCGCGCTGATCCTGCACGTCGTGCTGCGCCTTCGGGCGCCGGCGGCCGACCCGTTCGTCGTTCCGATCGCCACGCTGCTGACCGGGCTGGGCATCGCGATGATCTACCGCATCGACCTCGGCAAGGGATGGGAGGGCTGGGAGGGCTTCTCGCTGCGCCAGCTGGCCTGGTCGGCGATCGCGATCGCCGCCGCCATCGCGATCGTCATCGCGCTGCGCAACTACCGCGTCCTCTTCCGCTACACCTACGTCTTCGGCTTCGCGGGCATCGCGCTGCTGCTGCTCCCGTTCGTGCCGGGACTGGGCGTCGAGGCCGGGGCCGACGTCTGGGTCTCGGTGGCGGGGCTCTTCTCGTTCCAGCCGGGCGAGCTCGCCAAGATCGCCCTGGCGATCTTCTTCGCGGGCTACCTCGTGCGCACCCGCGAGGCGCTCGCCTCGGTGGGCACCCGCTTCCTCGGGGTCACCTGGCCGCGGGCGCGCGAGCTGGGCCCGGTGCTGGTGGTGTGGGGCGTCTCGCTCGGCATCATCGTGCTCCAGCGCGACCTCGGCACCGGACTGCTGATCTTCGGCATGTTCATCGCGATGATCTACGTCGCGACCGGCAAGACGAGCTGGGTGATCATCGGCGTCACCCTCGCCGTCGCCGGTGCGCTGGCTGCCGCCCAGGTGCTCCCGTACGTGCACGCGCGCTTCACGAACTGGCTCGACGCCTTCAACCCCGAGACGATCGACGGGTCGAGCCTGCAGCTGGCAAGCGGCGTGTTCGGGCTCGCCCAGGGGGGCCTGTTCGGCACCGGCCTCGGCCTCGGCCGGCCCGGGATCACCCCGCTGGCGTGGAGCGACTACATCATCCCGAGCCTCGGCGAGGAGCTCGGCCTCGTCGGCCTGTTCGCGATCCTCGCGCTCTACATGGTGTTCGTGAGCCGCGGCATCCGCGTCGGCATCGCCGGGCAGGACGATTTCGGCAAGCTGCTGGCGACGGGGCTGTCGTTCACGATCGCGCTGCAGGTGTTCATCATGGTCGGCGGCGTGACGCGCCTGATCCCGCTGACCGGTCTCACGACGCCCTTCCTCGCGGCGGGCGGCTCCTCGCTGATCGCGAACTGGATGATCGTCGCGATCCTGCTGCGCATCTCGGACGCCGTCCGCTCCCGGCCCCGCGTGGTGATCGGATGAGCGGGGTGCGCGACATGTCGCGAGAAGCCGGGCGACGAGACGAGACGGGGGTGTCGGCATGACGAAGGAACTGCGCCGTCTCAGCATCGTCATGCTGGTGATGTTCCTCGGCCTGCTCGGGGCGACGAGCTGGATCCAGGTGGTCGCCGCCAACGAGCTGCAGGCCAACCCGCACAACAAGCGCGCCGTGTACGACTCGTACGAGGTGCAGCGGGGATCGATCTTCGCCGGCAGCGAGGTGATCGCCTCCTCGGTCGCCAGCGACGACGTGTACAGCTGGCAGCGCCAGTACCCCGACGCCGAGATGTGGGCGCCGGTGACCGGGTACATGAACCCGGTGCTGAACTCCCGGACGGGACTCGAGCAGGCGATGAACGCGCAGCTGGCGGGGACCGGGAGCTCGCAGTTCCTCGCCCGCATCGAGCGGATCGTCAGCGGTCAGCCGCCGCGCGGCTCCAACGTCCTCACGACGCTCGACCCCGAGCTGCAGAAGATCGCGTTCGACGCCCTCGACGGCTACCAGGGCGCGGTCGTCGCGATCGAGCCCGATACCGGCCGCATCCTCGCCATGGCCACGAGCCCGTCCTTCGACACGAACCAGCTCGCCTCCCACGATTCGGCGGCGGTCAACGAGGCGAACGACGAGCTCGTCGCCGACCCCGCCAAGCCGCTCTACAACCGGGCGATCGGCGGCGACCTCGACCCGCCCGGGTCGACCTTCAAGCTCGTCGTCGCGTCGGCGGCTCTGGCATCGGGGCAGTACACGCCCGAGTCGACGTTCGACAACCCGGCGACGTGGACGCTCCCGGGCACCAGCACCGACATCCACAACTTCGACCGCGGCACGTGCGGCCCCGGCGAGAAGGTCACCCTCGCCGACGCCCTGCGCCTGAGCTGCAACATCCCGATGGCGCAGCTGGCCGTGGCCCTCGGCGACGACGCGATCCGCGCCGAGGCGGAGAAGTACGGGTTCAACCGCTCCTTCGAGCTCCCGCTCACCTCGACCGCGTCGGTCTACCCCGCCGTGCTCAACGAGCCGCAGACGGCGCTCAGCGGCTTCGGGCAGAGCGACGTGCGCGCGACGCCGCTGCAGATGGCGATGGTGGCCGCCGGCATCGCCAACGACGGCGTGGTCATGAACCCCCGCATGGTGGACTCCGTCGTGGCCGCCGACCTCACCGAGCAGGAGCGGTTCGAGAGCACCGAGTTCGGCCGCGCTCTGACCGCCGAGCAGGCCGAGACCATGACCACGATGATGATCGCCAATGTCCGTGAGGGCGCGGCGAGCGGTGCAAGAATAGACGGCGTGGACGTCGCCGGGAAGACCGGCACGGCGGAGCACGGCCCCGGCGATCCGTACACCCTCTGGTTCACCGGGTTTGCGCCCGCGGAGGACCCGGAGGTCGTCGTCGCGGTGATGGTGCAGGACGGTGGAGGACTCGGCCAGAACGGCACGAGTAACGGGATCGCGGCCCCCATCGCGAAGAAAGTCATTGAGGCGGTGCTGAGCAGATGAGACCGACGCAGGGTGTGAGCTTCGGCGGGCGCTACGAGCTGGAGTCGCGGATCGCGATCGGCGGGATGGGCGAGGTCTGGGAGGCCACCGACCATGTGATCGGGCGCACCGTCGCCATCAAGATCCTCAAAGACGAGTACATGGGCGACCCGGGCTTCCTGGAGCGCTTCCGCGCCGAGGCCCGCCACGCCGCGCTCGTCAACCACGAGGGCATCGCCAGCGTCTTCGACTACGGCGAGGAGAACGGCTCCGCCTTCCTGGTGATGGAACTCGTCCCCGGCGAGGCCCTGTCGACGATCCTCGAGCGCGAGGGCTCGCTGTCCAGCGACAAGACGCTCGACATCGTCGCCCAGACGGCCTCCGCGCTGCAGGCGGCCCACGCCGCCGGACTCGTGCACCGCGACATCAAGCCCGGCAACCTGCTGATCACCCCCGACGGCCGCGTGAAGATCACCGACTTCGGCATCGCGCGCATCGCCGATCAGGTCCCGCTGACGGCGACCGGTCAGGTCATGGGCACGGTGCAGTACCTGTCGCCCGAGCAGGCCTCCGGGCACGCGGCGTCGCCGGCCACTGACATCTACTCGCTCGGGATCGTGGCGTACGAGTGCCTTGCGGGCAAGCGTCCGTTCACGGGCGAGTCGCAGGTCGCGATCGCGATGGCGCAGATCAACGACACGCCCCCGCCGCTGCCGCCCACGGTGGCGACCCCGGTGCAGAACCTCGTGATGAGCATGATCGCGAAGAAGCCCGACGAGCGTCCGGCGACCGCGTCGGCGGTGGCACGTGCGGCCACCGCGCTGCGCCGCGGCGACGTCGCGGGCGCCGCCGCCATCGTGCCCGCCATCGCGGGGGCCGCGGCCGTCGACGACGTGACACAGCTGCTCACGGGCGGGCTGGGGACCGACCAGGCCACGCGCCTGCTTCCCGCGACGTCGGTCATCGACGAGCGCGTGGAGCAGACCGATGAGCCCGCCGAGCAGAAGCGCAAGCGGAGCCCGTGGACGTGGCCGCTGGTCGCGCTCATCGTCCTGCTGCTGCTCATCCTCGGGGGCACCATCTTCGCGCTCCTCAACGGCGGCGGCGGCGAGGAGCCGGCACCGAGCTCGCCTCCTCCCAGCTCGCCGTCGTCCTCGGCGCCCAGCACTCCGCCGAACACGCCCAGTCCGGACCCCGAGCCGACGAGCGTCGATGTGGCGACGCTGAACCTCGAGGGCGAGACGTGCGAGAGCGCCCGGTCCATCGCGCAGGGAGCGGGCTTCACGGCCGGCGTCCAGTGCACGGCGGGCGACCCCGCACCGTCCGCGGACCAGGAGGGCCTCGTGTACCGCGTGCAGCCCGAGGGCGACGTGCCGTTCACGACGGCGCTGAAACTCACCGTGTACGACGCGGAGACGCCGATCGCGACGCCGACCACGCCGAGCATCGAGGGCGGTCTCAACGCCAGCTCTGTGGAGGCCGGGTCGACCGTGCAGGTCGTGTGGCCCGGGTTCACCTGCCCGGCGGGCACCCAGACGGTCCAGTTCTACAACTTCGTCGTCGAAGGCGGCTCCTTCGAGACGGGTGACACGACGGCGTCGTTCACGAGCGCCGACCCGCGCACCCAGAACATCGTCGTGGGCGATTCGGGCACCCTGTCGGTGTCCTACGCCGTGAACTGCACCAACGGCGAGCGGGAACGCGATTCGCCCACCTCCGACCCTGCCACCGCGACGATCGTCCCGGCCGCCGACACCGGTGACGGCGAGGGCGACGGCGCCGACGGCTGAGCCCGTCGCGCCGCGTCGCTCCCTCCGTTGTCCCAGGAACGGTCGGATAGGCTGGCGTGGTTCAGCACAGGGAGTGAAGTGGCAGCAGAGGCGCGCGTGCTTTCGGGCCGCTACCGCATCGACGAACTGGTCGGTCGCGGCGGTATGGCGACCGTCTATCGCGGACAGGATCTGACGCTCGGCCGCACCGTCGCGATCAAGATCCTCAAGCGCGAGCTGGCCGCCGACAACGCCTTCCGCACGCGCTTCCGCCTGGAGGCCCAGGCCGCCTCGCGCATGTCGCACCCCGCGATCGTCCGTGTCTACGACGCCGGCGAGGACGTGGAGACCGACCCCGACGGAACGCAGCACCCGCTGCCGTTCATCGTCATGGAGCTCGTGCAGGGCCGGCTGCTGAAGGACATCATCTCCGCCGGGCCCGTCACCGTTCCCGACGCGGTGCGCTACGTCGACGGCATCCTCGAGGCCCTCGAGTACTCGCATCGCGCCGGGGTCGTCCACAGGGACATCAAGCCCGGCAATGTGATGGTCACCGAGCAGGGCCAGGTGAAGGTCATGGACTTCGGGATCGCACGCGCGGTCTCCGATTCGTCCTCGACGGTCGCCGAGACCACCGCGATCATCGGCACCGCCTCGTACTTCTCGCCCGAGCAGGCCAAGGGAGAGCCGGTCGATGCCCGCGCCGACCTGTACTCGGCCGGCGTGGTGCTCTACGAGCTGCTGACCGGCCGCACGCCCTTCCGCGGCGACACGCCGGTCGCCGTCGCCTACCAGCATGTGAGCGAGGCACCGGTCCCGCCGTCCGAGCTGGTGGGCACCGTGCCCCGCTCCCTCGACGCGATCGTGCTGCGCGCGCTCGCGAAGGACCCCTTCCAGCGGTTCCCCGACGCCGCGACCTTCCGCGAGACCCTCGATGCGACGGTCGACGGCAAGACGCCGAGCAAGCGCCAGGTCGGCGCTCTGCACAGCGAGCTGTACGGCGCGAACCCGCGTCAGGCCGCCGAGACGGCACGCTCGCTGCGACAGCTGAGCACCGACACCACGATGCGCCGCACCCAGGCCGGGCCGCCCGTGGCGTGGATCTGGACCGGCGTGGTCGTGCTGGCGGCGCTGCTGGTCTCCGTCTTCATCTGGGTGCTGATGATCCGGCCGACGGCCGAGGTGCCGAGCACCGCCCGCGAGGTGCCCGACCTGATCGACATGTCCTGGGAGCGCGCCAACGAGGAGCTCGGGCGCAACGACCTGCAGGGGCAGCAGCTCGACGAGAGCAGCGAGACCATCGCGGCGGGCAACGTCATCCGCACCGACCCGGTCGCCGGCACGACGGTGACGCCCGGCCAGGAGATCAAGGTGTACGTCTCGACCGGGCAGGAGCTCGCGAGCGTGCCCGTCCTGGAGTCGCTCTCCCGCAGCGAGGCGACCAAGGCGCTGGCCGATGCCGGTCTGAAGCTCGGCACGGTGACCACGCGCAACGATCCCGACCTCCCGGCCGACACGGTGATCGACGCGAGCCTCGATCAGGGTCAGGAGGTCGCCGTCGGCACGACGGTGAACCTGGTGGTGGCCAGCGGCAAGGTGACCGTCGTCAACATGGCCGGCTACCGCCTCGACGCCGCGCAGCGTGCGCTCGAGGCCGAGGACCTCGCTCTGACGCCGAGCGTCGTCGAGGACCCGAACTGCACGGGCGATCCCGAGAACCAGATCGTGAAGTCGCAGTCGGCGATCGGCGATGTGCCGATCCACTCGACGATCGAACTCGTCGTCTGCACCGGCGAGTGACGGCGGCGCCGCTCAGCCGACGCGGCGGTGGGGAGTGAGCTCCGCCCCCCGCAGGGCCGCGCCCCCGACGCCGACGCGCTCCAGCCAGTTGCCGAGGAGCCGGTAGCCGCCTTCGGACAGCACGCTCTCCGGGTGGAACTGAACGCCCCACAGCGGCAGTGAGCGGTGCGCGAGGCCCATCACCACACCCGAGTCGGTGGTCGCGGTGATCTCCAGTTCGGACGGCACCGTCTCACGGACCACGGCCAGCGAGTGGTAGCGGGTGGCCGCGAACGGATCGGGCAGACCCGCGAACAGCGCGCTGCCGTCGTGGTGCACCGGCGAGGTGATGCCGTGGAGCAGCTCGGGCGCATGCGACACGGTCGCGCCGTACGCCTCGGCGAGCGCCTGATGGCCGAGGCACACTCCGAGCAGCGGCAGTCGCCGGTCCGCCGCGGCGCGCACGACGGCGATCGAGGCCCCCGCGTCGGCCGGGGCACCCGGGCCGGGTGAGACGAGCACTCCCGCGTACGCATCGAGGGCGGCGGCCGGATCGCTCACGGCATCCGCCTCGACCAGATCGGTCTCGGCGCCGAGCTCGCGCAGATACCCGACGAGGGTGTGGACGAAGCTGTCGTGGTTGTCCACCACGAGCACCCGCGGCACGCTAGCCACCGATCGTCGACTCCTGCGGGGTGATGAACTGCGCCGCCCACGGGAAGACGTACCAGAAGAGGCCGTACAGGACGGCGGCGAGCAGAGCCAGCAGGATGAGCACGCGCACCCAGGCAGGACCGGGCAGGATGCGCCACAGCGCGGCGTACATCAGGCGCTCACCCCCTCGGTGAGAGAGGCGGGCGGTCCGTCGGCGCGGGGGGTGAAGCTCTCGAACAGCGCGTACGCGATGATGCGCTCGAGCATGTTCAGCTTCGGCGCGCAGCTGGTGAGCGTGAGGTAGCGACCATCGGCCTCGACGCCCACCTGCTGCGGGACGGGCAGCAGCACCTCGACCTGGGTGTCCTGCACGTACTCGAGCGTGCGGAAGCGATAGGTGTACCAGCCGTCCTTGGTCTCGATGACGATGGCATCGCCCACCACGAGCTTGTCGATGGGGTCGAACGGCGCGCCCGAGGTCCACCGGTGCGCGGCGTAGACGGTGTTGCCGACCTCGCCCGGCATCGCCGTGTCGGGATAGTGGCCGATCTCGCCCTCGTCCAGGATGTCGGGGCGCGTGACGCCGCCGGCGATCGTGAACTTCCAGTCCTTGCCGAACCGGGGGATCTGCATCACGCCGAACTCGGCGCCGTGGCGGGGCTGGTCGAGCACGGGGACGATCGGCTCGCCGGGATCCGCCGGCTCCTCCGTGGGCGACGGCGCGGCGGGGGTCGCACTCGCGAACTCCTGCGCCCACGTCTGCGTCAGCTGCGACGCCTCGGCCTGCTTCTGCGAGCCGATGATCCAGTCGCCGATCCACAGCTGCCACGCCACGAACAGCAGGGCGATCACGCCGGCGGTGATCAGCAGCTCGCCGAGCACGCCTGCGATCGTCGCACCGCGTCGCCGCGGGCGCGGTGCCGCCGCCGCGTTCTCCCCCATGCCGCCGATTCTCCCACACCACGCATGGATGGCTGCTGGTGAACGGGCACTGGACGATAGGATCGTTCGCATGGCACGTTCAGGCAACGACGGCGACCCGATCGTCGAGCACCACGAGGGCGAGCCCGCCCCGAACCCGGTCTGGTTCAAGCCGATCATGCTCGGTCTGATGATCATCGGACTGATCTGGGTGATCGTCTTCTACCTCAGCGGATCGCGCTTCCCGATCCCCGACATCGGCGCATGGAACCTCGTCATCGGTTTCGGCATCGCCTTCGTCGGGTTCCTCATGACCACGCGCTGGCGCTGACCCGCCCGCACCCGCGCACACGAGACGCCGCCCCGGTTCGCCGAGGCGGCGTCTCGTCGTATCCCGGCGCGTCGTCGGCGGGAGTTATCCACAGCTCTGTCCACAGGTGGGGATGAATTACACCGGTGTCATTCACAGGTGTGGATACCCTGTGCGAAGTGCCGCGCGACCAGTGATCGGCGGGTGTCAGCTGTAGTACACCAGCAGCGGCACGACCAGGAGAGCCAGCAGGCCCACGGCGGTCGCCGCGAGCAGGAGCTTCTGCGTGCGCTGCTGACGGACCGCCCGCGTCCGCGCGAAGACGAACCCCACGAGCAGGCCCACGAGTCCGCCGCCGATGTGCGCCTGCCACGAGATGTTCGAGCCCGGCAGGAAGGTGATCACCAGGTTCAGTCCCAGCAGCACGGCGATCGCCGTCACGTTCACACCGAGGTGGCGGCCGATGACGAACATGGCGCCGAGCAGACCCCATACCGCGCCGGATGCTCCGACCACCCAGGTGCCCGGGGCCAGCAGCGCCACGAGCACCGAGCCGCCGAGCGCGCTCAGCAGGTACAGCACCGCGAACCGCCATCGTCCGAGCAGCGGCTCGAGGCTGCGACCGAGGGCCCACAGCGCGAGCATGTTCAGCGCGACGTGCCAGATGCTCGCGTGGACGAGGGTCACCGTCAGCAGCCGCCACGGCTGGAAGAACGGGCCCGGCACGAGGAATCCGCTGTTGAACGCCAGCCACGACTGCACCTGATCGCCGATCCCGCCGGGGATCAGCCCGATCAGGTAGAACAGCAGCGTGACGGCGACCAGGCCGTAGGTGACCAGCGGGCGCTCGTCCGAGGAGCGGACCGCCCGCAGCATCCGCTGCGAGCGCGGCGGCCGCGTCGCCTGCGCCGCCTTCTGCTGGTCACGCAGGCACTCCGGGCAGATGACGCCCACCGGCATCTGCGTCTGGCACTCCGGGCAGATCGTGCGGGTGCACCGCTGGCACAGCACGAAGCTCTGCCGATCGGGATGCCGATAGCAGAAGTTCTCCGGGTCGGCCCGGTAGTCCGGTGTCGTCACGTGCTGCGCCGAGGCCCCGTCGCGGACTCAGGCCGCGACGACGTCGATCGACGAGATCACGACGGGCTGGACCGGACGGTCGCCCGCACCCGTGGGAACCGCGCCGATCGCGTCGACGACGGCCCGGGAGGCGTCGTCGGCGACCTCGCCGAAGATGGTGTGCTTACCGTTGAGCCACGGCGTGGGGTCGGTCGTGATGAAGAACTGCGAGCCGTTCGTGCCCTCGGCCTGACCCGTGATCGCGTTGCGGCGGAGGCCCGCGTTGGCCATGGCCAGCAGGTACGGCGAGCCGAACGTCAGCTCGGGGTGGATCTCGTCGTTGAAGGTGTACCCGGGACCGCCCACGCCCTGGCCGAGCGGGTCGCCGCCCTGGATCATGAAGTTCGGGATGATGCGGTGGAAGATGACGTCGGTGTAGAGGGGGCCCTCGCCGGGCTTGCCCGTCGCCGGGTTCGTCCAGGCCTGCGAGCCGTCGGCGAGGCCGATGAAGTTCTGCACGGTGCGGGGCGCGTGGTCCCCGAAGAGGTTGACGACGATGTCGCCGTGGTTGGTGTGGATCGTCGCGACTGCGGTGTGGATCGGCATGCTCACCATTCTCACATCTGTCAACCCCTGGCGCGCTCTGCGGGGTCTGGCAAGATGGGACCAGGTCACTCAGACGAGCCAGGCGCGCCCGCAGAGGGCGAGCCGTACAAGGGAGGGCACCCCGTGAGCCTCAGCCGCAAGCGCAAGAAGGAACTCCGCAAGCTCCAGAAGCACGCGAACACCCTGTGGGAGTCGCAGCAGGTCCTGATCGGTCAGGCCGGTGAGGTCGCGCGCGAGGCGGGCCGCCAGCTGGGTCACTACAACCGCGAGCACGTCGTGCCGACGGTGCAGCACGGCTACGAGAAGTACGCCGCACCCTACGTCGACCAGGGACTGAGGACCTCCGCCAAGCTCTACAACGAGCGGGTCGCTCCGGCCGCAGGCGCGGTCATCGGCTCGGCCCTGTCGGTCTGGGACGCCGCCAACGAGAAGCGCGAGGCGCTCGCATCGGGCCGCGGCTTCGGCTCCATCGACGTCGCCAAGCTCCAGAAGAACGCGCAGAAGTACGGCAAGAACGCCGCGAAGAAGCTCGTCGTCGCCCCGCCCGCCAAGAAGGGCATCGGCGCCGGCGGCGTGCTGGCGATCATCTTCGGCGTGGTTGCGGCCGCCGGCGTGCTGTATGCGGCGTGGCAGACCCTCCGCGCGGACGACGAGCTCTGGGTCGCCGACGACCCGCTCCGCGCACCCGACGCGTGACCGACGGACACGGCAGCGCGGGCCTGGATCGGGTCCGCGCTGCGGCATCCGAGCACGGACTCGACATCGAGATCCGCGAGCGCCCCGCTGCGCGCAGCCTCGAGGAGGCCGCGGCGCTCCTGGGTCTGCAGCCCGCGGACATCGTGAAGACGCTGGTCGTCAAGCGCGCCGACGACACCTACCTGTTCGCACTCATCCCCGGTGACAAGGCGATCTCCTGGCCGAAGCTGCGCGCGGTCGTCGGCGTCAACAAGCTCCAGCTCCCCGATCCCGAGCGCGCCCTCGTGGCGACCGGCTACGAGCGCGGGACGATCGTCCCCCTCGGGAGCACCACCGACTGGCCGATCTTCGCCGACGAGTCGATCACCGGCAGGCGGGTCGCGATGGGGGCCGGCGCTCACGGCTACAGCCTCTTCGTGGACGCCGACGCGCTCATCGCCGCGTACGGCGCGACCGTCGCCGACATCTCGCAGCCCGTCGCATCGAACTGACGCGGCAGCTCAGTCCGCGAGTCCCGCCAGGCGGAGCGCGACGTCGACGAGCTTGACGTGGTGCAGCTCGCCGACGGCGGCGACGGGGAACCACTCGGCACGATCGGTCGAGCCGTCGACCTCGTTGCGCAGCCGGCCGCCGACGATGTGCGCCCGGTAGATGATGCGGAGCGCGTGCAGCGGCTGATCGTGTCCGCTGCGCACGCGCTGGCGTGCGGGGATGACGCGCGAATCGATGCCGAGCAGGCCGTCGAGCTCGACGCGGTAGCCGGTCTCCTCCCTCACCTCGCGGCGCGCGGCCACCTCGGGATCCTCGCCGGGTTCGAGTCCGCCGCCGGGAAGCGTCCACGAGGAGCGCCGGCCCTCGTGCCAGTGCGCGAGCAGCACCCGGCCGTCATCGTCGGTGATGACGGCGTAGGCCGCGACGCGCAGGTCCATGCCCGTCACCCTACTGGGACCGCGGCGCCGAGAACGTGGCGCAAAGGCCCGCTTCGCTCACGAAATGGCGACGATCTGCGCCACATTCTTCGGCTCTCCTGCGTCGGAGGGGCGTGACGCTATACTGCGGCGCATGACTCCCCGCGTCCCCCCCGCGGGCGAATCGGCGATCGCTCCTCCACCGTCGACGCCCCTGTTTCCGCGCCGCAGCTTCCTCGGCGGTGTCGCTGCGGCGTCGGCGGCCGCCCTCACGGTGCCCCTGCTCGATGCCCCCGTCGCTCACGCGGCCGACAGCTACGCGCCGGTCGCCTACCCCGCGACGCCCGTCGCGACCGACGAGGAACTGCACGTGATCCGCCGCTGGACGTACGGATTCCAGCCCGCCGCGCTGGCTGCGGTGCGCGAGGCGGGAGGCCCGCGGGCGTGGTTCGAGACGCAACTGGCGCCGCAGGATGTCGCCGAGTCCGCCACGGCCGCCGGCCTCGACTCCTGGTGGCGATGCATCACCGCGGATCCCCTCGACATCGTCGCCCGCGACCGCAGCGGGGAGGAGCCGGCCTGGCGGGCGATGGCCGCCTACGCGGGGTACGCCATGGTGAGGCGCCAGGAGTCGACTCGACAGGTGCTCGAGCTGATGACGGAGTTCTGGGAGGACCACTTCTACATCCCGATCCACGATGACGGGGTCTTCCCGTTCCGCATCGCGTTCGGGCACCGCATGCGCGAGCTCGCGCTCACGAGCTTCGAGGAGCTTCTCCAGGCGGCCACGGTGCATCCCGCGATGGGATGCTCGCTCGACAACGCCCGCTCGACCAAGCGCTCGGTCAACGAGAACCTGGGTCGGGAGCTGCTCGAACTGCACACCGTCGGCAAGGGCGCGGGATACGACGAAGACGCTGTGAAGGCGTCGGCCCGTCTCCTCACGGGCTACCGCGTCGACACGTGGTCCACATGGCAGGTGTCCTACGATCCCACCTGGCACGACACCGCTCCGGTGACGGTGCTGGGCTTCTCCCACCCCAACTCCGACCCCGACGGACGCGCCGCCGTGAGGGCCTACCTCTCCTACCTCGCCCGGCATCCCGCGACCGCCGAGCGGATCGCGCGCAAGCTCGCACGACGGTTCGTGAGCGACAGTCCCTCGTCGGCGCTGATCGAGCACCTCGCGTCCGTCTATCTCGACAACGGCACGCAGATCCGGCCCGTGCTCCGTGCGCTCGTCGACCACCCCGAGTTCTGGGCGTCGTCCGGGGCGAAGGTGAAGACGCCGACCGACGAGCTCGTCTCGGTGAACCGCGCGCTGGGCGTCTCGTTCGCGAAGCCGACCGCGCAGGACACCGGAGCCGTGCAGGCGCACTACATGGCGGGCGGTATCGGTGCGAGCGCCTGGTCGCACCCCCGGCCCGACGGACCGCCGCAGCACAACGACGCGTGGAACTCTCCGTCGCGCTTCCTCGCCTCCTGGGATGCGCACTGGACCCTGTCGGGCGGATGGTGGCCGACGAAGGACACGACGCACGTCCCGGCCGCGAAGCGGCTGCCCCAGCCCGAGCTCACCCTGGCGGAGTTCGTCGATCATCTCGCCCGGCGGATGACGGGCCAGGGGTCCACCTCCGGTCTCCTCGAGGCCGTGTGCACGGCCACGAAGGTCCGCCCGTCGGCGCCCGTGAACGCGCAGCACTCCATCGTGCGGTGGCAGATGCCCTGGGTGCTCGCGCTCGTGCTCAACCAACCGCTCTTCTACCTCCGATAGGGACGGCGCCGTGATCGAATCCCCCCACTCCGGTCCCACCGTCGCCGATCCGCTCGCCGCCGGCTGCGACGACTTCGCGTCCAGCGTGTCGCGACGCACGGCCATCCGATCCGCGCTCGGCATCGGACTCGGCCTCGTCGCCGCCTCGGTGTTCGGCGACGCCTTCGTCGAGACCGCGTACGCATCGGGGGGACGGAAGGCGGACCGCGTGCTCGTCGTGCTGTCGCTGCGCGGCGCCGCCGACGGTCTGTCCCTGGTCGTGCCGCATGCCGACCCCGTCTACTACGCGGCGCGCCCGAACATCGCCGTGCCGAAGGACAAGCTGCTGGCCGGCGACGCGCAGTTCGGCCTGCATCCCGCCTTCGCCCCGATCATGCCGCTGTGGAAGGCGGGACGTGTCGCCGCGGTCCACGCCACCGGTCAGGCGGTGACGACACGGTCGCACTTCGCCGCGATGGAGGAGGTCGAGGATGCCGACCCCGGCTCGCAGGCGCGGGTCGGGTGGCTGAACCGGCTCATCTCCGTGCGAGCCGGCGGCGCGAGCGACACCACAGCCCTGCAGCTGGGCGAGACGGTGCTGGCCACGCAGCTGGCAGGTCCCGCGCCGGCGGTGTCGACGGCCGGGCTCGACAAGCTCAAGGTCGTCGGACCGGGGGGAAGCGATGCCGCCGGGTGGGAGACGGCACTGCGGGGACTCTGGGCGGACGCGCCCGATGCCGTGGCGAGCGGCGGCGGGCGTGCCCTGGCCGTCGCGCAGGCCTATGCGGCCGCGCGCGGCGCGGTCACGAGCACCGTCGAGTATCCGAAGGGCAGCCTGGGCGAGGCGCTGCAGGGTGCGGCGAAGGTGATCAAAGCCGATGTCGGGGCCGAGGTCATCACGATCGATCAGGGGTCCTGGGATCACCACCAGTGGGTGGGCGACCTCTCGAACGGCAACCTCAAGAACATGGCCGAGCCACTGGGGAAGGGTCTGGCCGCCTTCTTCTCCGATCTCGGCGCGATGGACAAGAAGGTCACCCTCGTCACGATCTCCGAGTTCGGTAGGCGCGTGAAGGAGAACGGCAACGGCGGCCTCGACCACGGACACGGCAACGTCATGTTCGTGCTCGGTGCCGGCGTGAAGGGCGGCTACTACGGCCGGTGGCCGGGACTGGAGAACACGCAGAACGCCGATCTGGCCGTGACGACCGACTATCGCGACGTCTTGAGCGAAGTGGTGGCGGCGCTGTACCCCGAGCGAAGCCTCGCGGCGATCTTCCCCCAGTTCCAGCATCGGCGGCTCGGGTTCATGGCCCCCCTCGTCACCGGCGGCGACACCGGCCCGAGCACCCCCGTCGTCAAGACGATGCCGTCGAGCTTCTTCTCCTCGTACGGCAAGCGCGCCGGGTCGGGCCGCGTGGGCTCGAAGGTCACGGCACCGGCTCCCCGGCTGACCGCGGCCGGCAAGAAGGCCCGCGTCAAGACGAGCTACCGGTGGGAGACGGTCAAGAGCGGGAAGGTCAAGAAGCGCCGCACGACGCGCTCCTTCCGGATCCCGGCCACGTATCGCGGCTACGGGCTGCGCGTGAAAGTGACCTACACGGCGAAGGGCTACAAGCCGAAGACGAAGGTGTTCTCGTGGGGCACCGTGAAGAAGAAGAAGTAGCGGTGTCCACGTCGCTGCGTCGCGCTGCGCTCGCTCGACGGCCGGTGGAGGAGAGTTGTGGAGCCTAGGAGATTCGAACTCCTGACATCCTGCTTGCAAAGCAGGCGCTCTACCAACTGAGCTAAGGCCCCGAGAGGGAGATGTTGTGTGGGGCTACCAGGACTTGAACCTGGGACCTCTTCATTATCAGTGAAGCGCTCTAACCGCCTGAGCTATAGCCCCGTCTGGAGACCGGCGCCAGCGCCGTCAACCTCCAAGACTTTACCCGAATCGCGAGGTAATCCGAAATCCGGGACGATGCCGTCAGTTCGAGGTGAAGCCGACGAGCAGACCGCCGGTCACCTTGACCATCAGATTGTAGATCCCGGCGACGACCGCACCGAGGACGGTGACGACGATGAGGTTCAGGATCGCGACGATCGCGGCGAACGCCATCACCTGCGGCAGGTTCACCACATCGGTGAGCCGGAACTCGTTGCCGGTGAAGGCCAGGAGCAGCTCCTCGAGCTGGGTGAGCACACTCGTGGTCTGCAGCACGAGGAACACCAGCAGCACGGAGATGAGGGTCACCACCGCGAGGGCGACGGCCGCCAGGAACGACAGCTTCACGGCCGACCAGAAGTCGATGTAGACCAAGCGGAGGCGGACCTGCTTGGCGCTGGTCTTGCTCGACGACTTCTTCGCGAGCTTGTCAGCTACTGTGCTCATGCTTCAGGACTTTCTTCGGGGGTCTGGGGGGCCGCGTCCTCCGGCGCAGCGGGCCCTTCGGAGGACTCCGCGACCGGCTCGGTTCCGGCGGGATCGGCAGCGGCCTCGGTCAGTCCACGCTCCCCGTTGCGCGCGATCGCGAGAATGCGATCGTCGTCATCGGGGCGGGCGAACACGACGCCCATGGTGTCGCGTCCCTTGGCAGGGACCTCGGCCACGGCAGAGCGTACCACCTTGCCGCTGGCAAGAACCACCAAGACCTCGTCGTCCTCGCCGACGATCAGACCGCCCGCGAGATCGCCGCGATCCTCGTTCAGCTTGGCGACCTTGATGCCGAGGCCGCCGCGGCCCTGCACGCGGTACTGGTCCACGGAGGTGCGCTTGGCGTAGCCGCCCTGGGTGACCACGAAGACGAATCCGTCGTCGCCGGCGACCGACGCGGAGAGCAGGCTGTCGCCCTCGCGGAAGGTCATCGCCTTGACGCCCTCGGTCGATCGTCCCATCGGACGCAGCGAGTCGTCGGTCGCGGTGAAGCGGAGCGACATGCCCTGACGGGAGATCAGCAGGATGTCGTCGGTCTCGTCGACGAGGAGCGCGCTGACGACCTCGTCGCCGTCCTCCTCCTCCTGCCCGCGCAGGCGGATCGCGATGATCCCGCCCTGGCGGTTGGTGTCGTAGTCGGAGAGCGCCGTCTTCTTGATCTTGCCGTCGCGGGTGGCGAGCACCAGGTAGGTCGCAACGCTGTAGTCGCGGATGTCGAGGATCTGCGCGATCTCCTCGCCGGGCTGCAGCGCGAGGAGGTTCGCGACGTGCTGACCCTTCGCATCGCGCCCGGCCTCGGGAACCTCGTAAGCCTTCGTGCGGTAGACGCGGCCCTTCGTCGTGAAGAAGAGGAGCCAGTGGTGCGTGGTCGTGACGAAGAAGTGCTCGACGATGTCGTCGGCGCGCAGCTGGGCGCCCTTCACGCCCTTGCCGCCGCGGTGCTGCGAGCGGTAGTTGTCGCTGCGCGTGCGCTTGATGTAGCCGTCGCGCGTGACGGTGAGGACCATCTCCTCCTCGGGGATGAGGTCCTCCATCGACATGTCGCCGTCGAACCCGTGCAGGATGTGGGTGCGGCGCTCGTCGCCGAACTTGTCGACGATGCCGGTGAGCTCGTCGCGGATGATCTCGCGCTGACGGGCGGGGGTGGCGAGGATGTCGTTGTAGTCGGCGATCTGGAGCTCGAGCTCGGCCGCCTCGTCGATGATCTTCTGCCGCTCGAGGGCTGCCAGACGGCGCAGCTGCATCGAGAGGATCGCGTCGGCCTGCGCGTCGTCGATCTCCAGCAGCGTCTTCAGACCCTCGCGGGCCTCGTCGACGGTGGGTGAACGGCGGATCAGCGCGATGACGTCGTCGAGAGCGTCGAGCGCCTTGAGGTAGCCGCGGAGGATGTGCATCCGCTCCTCGGCCTTGCGCAGCCGGTAGGCCGTGCGGCGGACGATGACCTCGACCTGGTGCTCGATCCAGTAAGAGATGAAGCCGTCGAGCGCGAGGGTGCGGGGCACGCCGTCGACGATCGCCAGCATGTTCGCGCCGAAGTTCTCCTGCAGCTGCGTGTGCTTGTACAGGTTGTTCAGCACGACCTTCGCGACCGCATCGCGCTTGAGCACGATGACCAGGCGCTGGCCGGTCCGGTCGCTCGTCTCGTCGCGGATGTCGGCGATGCCCGTGATCTTGCCGTCGCGGGCGAGGTCGCGGATCTTGATCGCGACGTTGTCGGGGTTCACCTGGTACGGCAGCTCGGTGATCACGAGGCACGTGCGACCGTGGATCTCCTCGACGTTGACGACCGCGCGCATCGTGATGGACCCGCGGCCGGTGCGCTGGGCCTCGCGGATGCCCTTGGTGCCGAGGATCTGGGCGCCGGTCGGGAAGTCCGGGCCCTGGATGCGCGACATCAGCGCCTCGAGCAGCTCCTCGCGCGAGGCGTCGGGGTTCTCGAGCGCCCACAGCGCGCCGTCGGCGACCTCGCGGAGGTTGTGCGGCGGGATGTTGGTCGCCATGCCGACCGCGATGCCGACCGAGCCGTTGACCAGCAGGTTCGGGAAGCGGGCCGGGAGGACCGTCGGCTCCTGCGTCTTGCCGTCGTAGTTGTCCTCGAAGTCGACGGTCTCCTCGTCGATGTCGCGGACCATCTCCATGGCGAGCTGGGCCATCTTGGTCTCGGTGTACCGCGGGGCGGCCGCACCCTGATTGCCGGGCGAGCCGAAGTTGCCCTGGCCGTCGGCGAGCGGATAGCGCAGCGACCACGGCTGGACCAGCCGGACGAGCGCGTCGTAGATCGCGCCGTCGCCGTGCGGGTGATACTGACCCATCACCTCGCCGACGACGCGGGCGCACTTGTTGAAGCTCTTGTCGGGACGGTAGCCCCCGTCGTACATGCCGTAGATCACGCGGCGGTGAACCGGCTTCAGGCCGTCGCGGACATCGGGGAGGGCGCGTCCGACGATGACGCTCATCGCGTAGTCGAGATAGCTGCGCTGCATCTCGACCTGGAGGTCGACCTGGTCGATGTTGCCGTGGTTGTGAGCGGCCGTCGGGTCGGGGCGTACTTCGTCAGTCATGTCTTCTCGTCTTCGTCATGCTCGGGCGGGCTCCGGGAGGGGGGCCAGGGCTACGGGATGCGTGCTTCAGGACAAGAGCGGGGGCCCCGCCGCTTCGCGGCACCCCGATCGTCCGGAAGCACGCATCCCTCCGCCCTTCTCTTCGTCTTCGTCGTCCCGGCCGCTGCGCAGCGGGAGGTGGATAGTGGTGGTCAGATGTCCAGGAAGCGGACGTCTTTCGCGTTGCGCTGGATGAAGCTGCGGCGCGACTCGACGTCCTCGCCCATCAGGACGGAGAAGATCTCGTCGGCGGCCGCGGCGTCGTCGATGGTCACCTGGCGCAGCGTCCGGGTGTTGTGGTCCATCGTCGTCTCCCACAGCTCCTTCGGGTTCATCTCGCCCAGACCCTTGTAGCGCTGGATGCCCGAGTCCTTCGGCATGCGCTTGCCGTTGGCCAGGCCGTCGGCCAGCAGCGCATCGCGCTCCCGGTCGCTGAAGACGTACTCGTGCTCGTGGTTCGACCACTTCAGCCGGTACAGGGGCGGCATCGCGAGGTACACGAAGCCGGCCTCGATCAGCCCGCGCATGTAGCGGAACAGCAGCGTCAGCAGCAGCGTCGTGATGTGCTGACCGTCGACGTCGGCATCGGCCATGAGCACGATCTTGTGGTACCGCGCCTTCTCGACGTTGAAGTCCTCGCCGATGCCGGTGCCGAAGGCCGAGATGATGGCCTGGATCTCGTTGTTGCCGAGCGCGCGGTCCAGCCGCGCCTTCTCGACGTTGAGGACCTTGCCGCGCAGCGACAGGATCGCCTGGGTCTCGGGGTCGCGACCGCGCACGGCCGAGCCGCCGGCCGAGTCGCCCTCGACGAGGAAGATCTCGCTGATCGACGGGTCCTTGCTCGTGCAGTCCTTGAGCTTGTCGGGCATGGACGCCGACTCGAACACGCTCTTGCGCCGGGCGGTCTCGCGGGCCTTGCGGGCCGCCAGTCGTGCGGTCGCCGCGTCGAGCGCCTTCGTGATGACGCGCTTTGCCTGGGCGGGGTTGCGGTCGAGCCAGTCGGTCAGCTGGTCGCCGACGATCTTCTGCACGAACGCCTTCGCCTCGGTGTTGCCGAGCTTGGTCTTCGTCTGCCCCTCGAACTGCGGTTCGGACAGCTTCACCGAGATGACCGCGGTCAGGCCCTCGCGGATGTCGTCGCCCGTGAGGTTGTCGTCCTTCTCCTTGAGGATGCCCTTCTCGCGCGCGTAGCTGTTGATCTTCGTCGTCAGCGCCGCGCGGAAGCCCTCTTCGTGGGTGCCGCCCTCGTGGGTGTTGATCGTGTTGGCGAAGGTGAAGACGTTCTCGGTGTAGCTGGTCGTCCACTGCATCGCGAGCTCGAGCGAGATGTGGCGGACGGTGTCCTCCGACTCGATCTCGATGATCTCCTCGTTGACGACCTCGGCCTTGCGCACCTTGTTGAGGTACTCGACGTAGTCGACGAGACCGCGCTCGTAGAGGAAGTCGTCGTGGGGCTGCGTCGAGATGGCGGTGCCGTCGGGGCCGTCGACGATGTACGCGGAGTCGGGGCGCTCGTCGCTCAGCGTGATCCGCAGCCCCTTGTTGAGGAAAGCGGTCTGCTGGAAGCGGGTGCGGAGCGTGTCGTAGTCGAAGTGGACCGTCTCGAAGATGGAGTCGTCGGGCCAGAACGTGACGATGGTGCCGGTCTCGTCGGTCTCCTCGCCCTTCGCGAGCGGTCCATCCGGCTTGCCGCCGCCGGAGAAGGACTGCCGCCACACGTGCCCCTGGCGGCGGATCTCGACCTCGAACCTCGTCGAGAGCGCGTTCACCACCGAGGAGCCGACGCCGTGGAGACCGCCGGAGACCGCGTAACCGCCACCGCCGAACTTTCCTCCGGCGTGCAGGACGGTCAGGACGACCTCGACGGTCGACTTGGTCGGGTCGGACGAGTGCGGGTCGACGGGGATCCCTCGGCCGTTGTCGACGACCCGGAGGCCGCCGTCCTCGAGGATCGTGACATGGATGGTGTCGCAGTAGCCGGCGAGCGCCTCGTCGACGGCGTTGTCGACGATCTCGTAGACGAGGTGGTGCAGGCCGCGCTCACCGGTCGAGCCGATGTACATGCCGGGCCGCTTGCGCACCGCCTCGAGGCCTTCGAGCACCTGGATGGCATCGGCCCCGTACTCGTTCTGCACCCGCTCAGTCGGCTGCTGGGGGTCGACCTCGGGAACGGTGTCGGGGTTATCGGACGTCATAGGTTTCGAACACTCCAGATCGGATTCCACACTCCCTCCAGTCTAGCCGTCCGGGCGTGCTTTTCGGCGCCTGAACGGCGCTGTGGCGCGCTGAAATCCCTCCGGATGCCGCGGGACCTGGATTATCCGTAGGTATCGCGAGGACCGCGCCCTGGAACGGCTCTGGGGCCCCATTTCCAGGAGGGGACGTCCGGACCGATGAAACGCACGTTCTCGACACCCGCATCCGGGAACCTGCTCATGAGCTCGGTGACGATGGCGCCGCGCATGAGCTGGAGGTTCTTCGCCCATGCCGTCGAGTCGCACTGCACGGTGAGCAGACCGTCCGAGAGTGCGACCGGAGCCGCGTGACGGGCGGTCTCCTCGCCGGCGACCTGCTCCCACTGCAGCACCAGGTCCTCGCGCGCCAGCTGCGAGTTCCATCCGGACTGCCGGGTGAGGTCGGCGAGCGCATCGCCGAGGCCCTTGGGGTCGCGACCGGCGGTGAACGGCTGGTTCTCGTCGTCATCGTCCCGCCGGCGCCGGCGGCGCTTGCCGCGCGGCGACGGCTCCAGCCCGCGCAGGCGCAGATAGGTGGAGATCGTCTCGGGAACCGGTTCGACCTCGTCCTCAGGCATCGGCGCTCTCCCGGATGGTCCCCGCCTCGACATAGACGGTGCGGGCGCGGAGCGCCTCGGGCACATCGGCCTCGACCGCCGCGGTCACGATCACCTGCTCGAAACCGGCGACGACCCCGGCCAGCCGCGACCGACGGTCGGCGTCGAGCTCGGCGAACACGTCGTCGAGGATCAGGACCGGGTCGCCCAGCAGCGAGTGCTCGCGCAGGAGCTCGGCGGAGGCGAGGCGGAGCGAGAGGGCGACCGACCACGACTCGCCGTGCGACGCGTATCCCTTGACGGGAAGGCCCCGCACGCGCAGGACGAGGTCGTCGCGGTGCGGGCCGACGAGCGTGACCCCGCGCTCCAGCTCGGCGGGGCGCTTCGCGGCGAGCATCGCGCGGAACCGTGACTCCACCTCCTCGGTGGAGCGACCGCGCACGGCCGGAGCCGGGGCGGCGCCGCCCCGTTCGCTCTCGTCGTCGTCGTCGGCTCGTGCGCCGTCGACGGTAAGAGCCCACTCGAGCTCGGGCTGATGATCGGCGCCGGCGATGGTCGTGTAGGCGCGGGAGAGCGGAGCGGCCAGATCGTCGGCCAGGGCGAGGCGCGCGCGGATGACCTGCGTGCCCAGCTGGACGAGCTTGTCGTCCCACACATCGAGGGTCGTCAGCTCCTCGCCGCGGATGCCGCGGGCGCGTGCCGATTTCAGCAGCGCCGTGCGCTGCTTGAGCACGCGGTCGTAGTCCGACAGCACGGCCGACATGCGCGGAGCGCGCTGGATGAGCAGCTGATCGGCGAAGCGCCGGCGCGCGGACGGGTCGCCGCGCACGATCTGCAGGTCCTCGGGGGCGAACAGCACGACCTGGGCGTACCGCGGCAGCTCGGCCGACTTCACCGCAGATCCGTTCACCCGGGCCTTGTTGGACCCCGTGCGGTTCAGCTGCGCTTCGAGGATCACCGTGCGCTCCCCGTGGGCGAGCCGCGTGCGGACGATCGCGGCATCAGCCCCGTGCCTCACCATCGGGGCGTCCTGCGACACCCGGTGGGAGCCGAGGGTGGCGAAGTACCCGATCGCCTCGGCGAGGTTCGTCTTGCCTTGGCCGTTGCGGCCGACGAAGACGTTCGTGCCCGGGTGCAAGGTCACGTCGGCGGCCGCATAGTTGCGGAAGTCGACGAGACTGAGCTGCTCCACGATCACCCCGTCAGCCTAGTTCTCGTGACCGACGTCGCCGCGAGTCCGCGCACCCGCCCGGTCGTTGAGCGAGCGCAGCGAGACGAAACGCCGAAGATCAGCGCAGCAGCAGGTTCGGCTGCAGGAGGTACTTGAAGCTCTCGGGCGTACCGGACGTCTGCGGCGTGATCAGCACCGGGCTGAGCTTGTTCGCGTTCTCGCTGGAGGTGAAGGTCACCCGGGCGAACTCGCTCTTCACGGCGCCGAGGGCCTCGAGCAGGTACTGCGGGTTCAGGCCGAGGGTGACGTCCTCGCCGGTGAGCGTCGCGTCGACCGACTCGGTCGCGCGGGCCTGCTCGGTGCCGGACGCGTCCATCGAGACGCCCTCGTCGGTGAATGTGAACCGCAGCGGAGCGGAGCGGTCGAGCACGAGGGAGACGCGGCGGACCGCCTCGATCAGGTCGGCCGTGTTGACGACCGCGTAGTGATCGGTCTGCTCGGGGAACAGGCGCCGCACCGGCGGGAAGTTGCCCTTGATCAGCAGCGAGGTCACCGTCTTGTTGCCGGCCGTGAAGGCGATGATCTCGCGGTCGCCCGAGCCGGAGAACGCGACCTGGATGTCGCCCGAGTGCGCGAAGGTCTTGCCGACCTCGGTCAGCGTGCGCGCGGGGACGAGTGCGGCGGTGGCCTCGTCGCCGGAGGTGGTGGTGGTGCCGGCATCCCAGGGGATCTGCCGCAGGGCCACGCGATAGCGGTCGGTCGCCACGAGGCTGAGCTCGTTGCCCGCCACCTCGAGCTGCACACCGGTGAGCACCGGGGTGACGTCGTCGCGGGACGCGGCGAAGGCGACCTGTGCGATCGCGGTGGCGAAGTCCTCGGCCGGGACGAGGCCGGCCTCGCCGGAGACCTCGGGGATGGCGGGGTACTCCTGCACCGGCATGGAAGCGAGGGTGAAGCGGGCCGACCCGCAGGTGAGCACGATGCCGTTCTCGTCGTCCTGCTCGATCTGGATCGGTGCGTTCGGGAGCCGGCTCGCGATCTCGGAGAGCAGACGGCCGTGGACGAGGATCGTGCCCGGCTCGTCGACGGTGGCCTCGATCGTCGTGCGCGCCGACGCCTCGTAGTCGAACGCCGCGAGGGACAGACCGGACTCGGATGCCTCGATCAGCACACCGGCCAGGATGGGCTGGGGATTGCGCTGCGGCAGGAGCTTCACAACGAACGACACGGCCTCGCTGAACACATCGCGATTCACGTGGAACTTCACTGGGGCTCCCTTGGGGTCGAGTAGGGCTCTCCCATGCTAGTGCCCCGACCCGTGTGATTCGGAAGAGGCGCCCGCTCACAGGCCGCCGCCCTCGAGGTGATCGGATCGGCTTCATAGAGATAGTTCTCTGTCATGGTGTTAACAGCTGTGGAAACTGTGGATAAGTCGGCCGATGCCTGTCGGCACGCGGGAACCACACGCGTGTAAGTTGTGGGCGAGCTGCGGAATCCGCGTGGGGAGTGGGATCGCGCCGACCCGGGACCGACGGCGCTCATCCACAGGACAGCCGGATCCGCTCACAATCATCCGACCTCGACGCGAAGTTATCCACAGGCTGTCCACACTGTGTAGAACGCGAATGATGGAGCGTCGGCAGCGCGGATGTCAAGCGCCGATCACGGAATACGCGTGCCGGCGGCGGCATGAGCGCCTCTGCGGGAGCGGCGGGGCGCGTCAGCGGCCGACGCGGCCGAGCTGCGTCGTGATCTCGGAGACCTGGTTGTAGATCGAGCGGCGCTCCTTCATGAGCTCGCTGATCTTCTTGTACGCGTACATCACGGTGGTGTGGTCGCGATTGCCGAACAGCTGGCCGATCTTCGGCAGCGACAGATTCGTGCGCTCGCGGCACAGGTACATGGCGATCTGGCGGGCGGTGGCCACCGACTGCGAGCGGCTCGAGCCGTACAGATCGTCGACCGACAGCCGGAAGTACTGCGCGGTGGCGGTGATGATGTCGGTCGGGGAGATGACGTTCGCGTCGTCCTGGTCGACGATGTCGCGGAGCACGGTCTGCGCGAGCGAGATGTCGAGGGTGGAGCGGTTGAGGTTCGCGAAGGCCGAGACCCGGATGAGGGCGCCCTCGAGCTCGCGGATGTTCGAGGAGACCTTGGTCGCGATGTACTCGAGCACCTCGTCGGGCACGAGCAGGCGCTCGGACTGGGCCTTCTTGCGGAGGATCGCGATGCGGGTCTCGAGGTCGGGCGCCTGGACGTCGGTGATGAGGCCCCATTCGAACCGGCTGCGCATGCGGTCCTCGAAGCCGGTGAGGTGGCGCGGCGGCACGTCGCTGGTGATCACGACCTGCTTGTCGTGGTCGTGCAGGGTGTTGAAGGTGTGGAAGAACGCCTCCTGCGTCTCGGCGCGGCCCTGCAGGAACTGGATGTCGTCGATGAGGAGGATGTCGACGTCGCGGTAGCGCGCCTGGAACGCGGATCCGCGGTTGTTGGCGATGGAGTTGATGAAGTCGTTCGTGAACTCCTCGCTCGACACGTAGCGCACGCGGATGCCGGTGTAGAGGCTGAGCGCGTAGTCGCCGATGGCGTGGAGCAGGTGCGTCTTGCCGAGTCCGGAATCGCCGTAGATGAAGAGCGGGTTGTAGGCCTTGGCCGGCGCTTCGGCGACGGCGACCGCCGCCGCGTGCGCGAACCGGTTGGACTGTCCGATGACGAAGTTGTCGAACGTGTACTTGGGGTTCAGCCGCGTGTCGTTGCGCGAGGGCGGCAGCGCCGGCTCGGGGTAGTCCTCCAGCGGAGGCCGGCTCACCGGCGTCGAGTTCGTGGCGGCCTGCACCGGGACGGGCGCGGTGAGGTGCGCGTCGGCGAGCTCGGGGTTCACGACGACGCGGAAGGTCGATGCGCCGGGCTCGGCGTCGACGTGGGAGAGCGCCTCCATGATCGGTGTGCGGAGCCGCTTGTTGAGCTGCGCCGCCGTCAGGTCGTTGGGCACGTCGAGGTACAGCGTGCCGCCCATCACGCCCTGCGCGACGGCGAGGTTGAGGAACCCCTGCAGCTGCGGCGTCACGCGCTCGTCGACGCGCAGCACATCGAGGACCGCGGACCAGACCGGGACGTCGGGCGGTTCGTGGTGTGTCAT